>NZ_CP187588.1:312500-3365000 GCF_049860605.1 Aeromonas sp. INTO2 | reverse complement strand
GCCATGGGCAGGTTGAAGGTTGAGTAACATCAACTGGAGGACCGAACCCACTAACGTTGCAAAGTTAGGGGATGACCTGTGGCTGGGGGTGAAAGGCCAATCAAACTCGGAGATAGCTGGTTCTCCCCGAAAGCTATTTAGGTAGCGCCTCGGACGAATACTACTGGGGGTAGAGCACTGTTTGGGCTAGGGGGTCATCCCGACTTACCAACCCCATGCAAACTCCGAATACCAGTAAGTACTATCCGGGAGACACACGGCGGGTGCTAACGTCCGTCGTGAAGAGGGAAACAACCCAGACCGCCGGCTAAGGTCCCAAAGTTCTGGTTAAGTGGGAAACGATGTGGGAAGGCTCAGACAGCTAGGATGTTGGCTTAGAAGCAGCCATCATTTAAAGAAAGCGTAATAGCTCACTAGTCGAGTCGGCCTGCGCGGAAGATGTAACGGGGCTCAAACCAGGCACCGAAGCCGCGGATTCACGCTAAGCGTGAGTGGTAGGGGAGCGTTCTGTAAGTCTGCGAAGGTGTGTCGAGAGGCATGCTGGAGATATCAGAAGTGCGAATGCTGACGTAAGTAACGATAAAGGGGGTGAAAAGCCTCCTCGCCGGAAGACCAAGGGTTCCTGTCCAACGTTAATCGGGGCAGGGTGAGTCGACCCCTAAGGTGAGGCCGAAAGGCGTAATCGATGGGAAGCAGGTTAATATTCCTGCACGACTTGTAATTGCGATGGGGGGACGGAGAAGGCTAGGTGGGCCAGGCGACGGTTGTCCTGGTGAAAGTGCGTAGGTGGTGTTTCTAGGCAAATCCGGAGACACAACACTGAGACACGAGACGAACGCACCACGGTGCGGAAGCCATTGATGCCCTGCTTCCAGGAAAAGCCTCTAAGCTTCAGATTACAAGTCATCGTACCCCAAACCGACACAGGTGGTCGGGTAGAGAATACCAAGGCGCTTGAGAGAACTCGGGTGAAGGAACTAGGCAAAATAGAACCGTAACTTCGGGAGAAGGTTCGCTCTTGATGGTGAAGTCCCTTGCGGATGGAGCTGTCGGGAGTCGCAGTGACCAGATGGCTGGGACTGTTTATCAAAAACACAGCACTCTGCAAACACGAAAGTGGACGTATAGGGTGTGACACCTGCCCGGTGCCGGAAGGTTAATTGATGGGGTTAGCGCAAGCGAAGCTCTTGATCGAAGCCCCGGTAAACGGCGGCCGTAACTATAACGGTCCTAAGGTAGCGAAATTCCTTGTCGGGTAAGTTCCGACCTGCACGAATGGTGTAACCATGGCCATGCTGTCTCCACCCGAGACTCAGTGAAATCGAATTCGCCGTGAAGATGCGGTGTACCCGCGGCTAGACGGAAAGACCCCGTGAACCTTTACTACAGCTTGGCACTGAACATTGAACCTACATGTGTAGGATAGGTGGGAGGCTTTGAAGGCGTGACGCCAGTTGCGCTGGAGCCGTCCTTGAAATACCACCCTTGTATGTTTGATGTTCTAACGCAGGCCCATGAATCTGGGCCGCGGACAGTGCCTGGTGGGTAGTTTGACTGGGGCGGTCTCCTCCCAAAGAGTAACGGAGGAGCACGAAGGTTGGCTAATCCTGGTCGGACATCAGGAGGTTAGTGCAATGGCATAAGCCAGCTTAACTGCGAGACGGACAGGTCGAGCAGGTACGAAAGTAGGTCATAGTGATCCGGTGGTTCTGAATGGAAGGGCCATCGCTCAACGGATAAAAGGTACTCCGGGGATAACAGGCTGATACCGCCCAAGAGTTCATATCGACGGCGGTGTTTGGCACCTCGATGTCGGCTCATCACATCCTGGGGCTGAAGTCGGTCCCAAGGGTATGGCTGTTCGCCATTTAAAGTGGTACGCGAGCTGGGTTCAGAACGTCGTGAGACAGTTCGGTCCCTATCTGCCGTGGGCGTTGGATGATTGAAGGGAGTTGCTCCTAGTACGAGAGGACCGGAGTGAACGAACCTCTGGTGTTCGGGTTGTCACGCCAGTGGCACTGCCCGGTAGCTAAGTTCGGAATCGATAACCGCTGAAAGCATCTAAGCGGGAAGCGAGCCCTGAGATGAGTCATCCCTGACCCCTTGAGGGTCCTAAAGGGCCGTTGGAGACCACAACGTTGATAGGTGGGGTGTGTAAGCGTAGCGATACGTTGAGCTAACCCATACTAATTACCCGTGAGGCTTAACCATACAACACCCAAGAAGTGTTCTGGGCCTTGTAGCGAATGAACGAACTACTCATATTCAGTGGTAATGACAACGCACACTAGCGAAGTCGTTATTCACATCAGCTTTCTGGATTAAGATTTTGCCTGGCGGCAATAGCGCAGTGGAACCACCTGACCCCATGCCGAACTCAGAAGTGAAACGCTGTAGCGCCGATGGTAGTGTGGCATTCGCCATGCGAGAGTAGGACACTGCCAGGCACCCAATAGAAGAAACCCCGCTCAATCGAGTGGGGTTTTTTATTTCCTGTAATTTATTTATTAGATAATAAGTCTGGCTAATGCACAAAATCCAGTTTATTACATCGATAAACATTGCTATTCAGCCAGTATCACTGCCTTTCAAACGGCTCAATCTCTCTTTCTCACCAGGTTGAGCGTCAAGTATCTCCGGCTCAAACGCTATTCCCTTCCTTGATAATCACTATCGCCGGAAACGGGAGTGACAAGTACTTCAGGATCCATAGACTGTTTCTTTCATGTATAAGGAGCTGTCTATGTTGGGGATCCACGATCTGGCGTTGTTTGTCGTTTCTGGCCTGCTGTTGAACATGATGCCTGGGCCTGACTCCCTGCTCATCATGCTGCGCAGCGGCTCCCAGGGATGGCGTGCAGGGTCCATGGCGGCATTGGGTATCGGGACAGGTACCATGGTGCATGTGTTGGCGGCGGCGCTGGGGCTGTCTGCCCTGTTGAGTGCCTCCGCCGAGCTGTTTGCCGTCATCAAGCTGATGGGGGCGCTCTATCTGGTCTATCTCGGCGTGTCCATGCTCTGGCAGAGGAGTTGCACTTCAACGTCTGTGGATGGGGCTGTGGCGCTGCCTGCGCTCTCTTATGGGCGCATCTTCCGGCAGGGGTTGCTCACCAATGTCCTCAATCCCAAGGTGGCGCTCTTTTTTCTCGCTTTTGTGCCCCAGTTCATCGATCCCGCTTCACCGCAAAAGGCGATGGCATTCATCGTGCTGGGCTGCATCTTCAATCTCAACGGCATGATCTGGTGCCATCTGCTGGCGTTTTCCACCGCGTTTGCAAGCCGCAAGGTACGATTGCCCGCCCGGGTGGCCACCTGGCTGAATCGCGTGATGGGGGGGCTGTTCGTGTGTCTGGGTATCAAGTTGGCGGTGGAGTGAGCAGGTAAACTCCGGGCATAGAAAAAGGCGTATCCCATCGCTGGGATACGCCTTCGTCTGCACTGCAGCAGAATGACCGGGATCAGTTCATGCCGTATTATCGCACCACTTGTCTAATGCTGTTTTATGTCGTCCGTGACTTGCTCATATCTAATTGATTTATATCATTTAACCTTCCATTCTTGTCTAAAGTCATCTTAGGGGATATAAGACAGGTGTGGGTTCAAATGTGGGTTCAAAATGGCAATCTCAGATTCAAAACTCAAAGCAATGCTGCGTGGTCACGATGATGATACGCCCAGAAAGGTTGCAGACAGGGATGGGCTATCTGTTCTGTGGAGGAATAGCGGAAAAGTCAGCTTCGTGTACCGCTATCGAATTTTAGGCAAGGCAAAAAACCTAACTCTGGGCTCCTATACCGGCCAAGAGGGGGGGCTGTCGCTTTCCGAAGCAAGGAAAAAGGCGGCGCAATGTCGAGCTTGGTTGGAAGAGGGCAATGATCCCGCCTTGATGACTCGGATCGGGAAGGATGAAAGGCTTAAGCCTGTTACGGTTAAAGATGCACTCGAGTATTGGCTTTGCCATCACGCCGATAAGAAAAGGTCGAACAGTGAGAAGCATCGACAGCAATTTGCGAAGTGGGTCTATCCCCGTATCGGAGATCTTCCCTTGTCAGACTGTGATACTCGTCACTGGTTGAGCGTCTTTGACGAGTACTCGAAGGTAGCACCTGTGGCTAGTGGGTATTGTTTCCAAAACTGTAAGCATGCTCTGAAGTTTTGCCGTGTCCGACAGTTTGCAGTGAGTAATGCGTTGGATGACTTGACCGTCGCTGATGTTGGGCAAAAGGCGAGTAAGCGAGATAGGGTTCTGACGCTAGAAGAACTGCGAACACTATGGGATTGGGCTGAGAAGCTAGGTCTATATTGCTACTACGGAAATTTGGCAAAGATTCTGTTGTCGTTTGGTGCAAGGACTCAAGAAGTTCGGCTATCAGCCCCCGAAGAATGGAATCTAGTCGAAGGTACGTGGACAGTTCCTGCGTCCAACTCAAAAACAGGGAATAAGATCGTGCGGCCAATACCCGATTTTATTCTGCCCACTATCAAGACTCTACTACATGCAGCTGCAGAACAAGCATCCCCGTATCTATTGGGAGAGCTCAAACGTCCCGAAGCAGTAAGCCAGTGGGGAAGGGGGATTTGGAAACGGATCGGGCATAGCACCCCTTGGACATGGCACGATCTCCGAAGGAGTTTGGCGACCCGCCTAAACGAGGCTGGGATTGCCCCTCATGTCGTGGAGCAAATTTTAGGTCATGCTCTACCTGGTGTAATGGCTCACTATGTTCATACGGTTCGGTTACCTGAGCAAAAAATGGCTCTGGAGTTGTGGGGAGGGATCTTGAAACTATCAGAAAAACCGGCAGACAATATTGTGCATCTGCAAGTGGGGTAGGGGAGAAGAGCAACAGCCCTATTCTTCAGATCGATTTGTAGACTGTGTCTATGGAGGTTACACTAGGTGTAACCTCCATTTATTTTTTACCCTGTCTGTATAGCTAGTGTAGTGTGTACAGATATAGTTCTTCAGTGAATAAATAAGAAGATGGCCTATTAGGCCACCTATATTTAGTGTGAATATTGCCGCTGATATTCTTGAACTATCATATCTTCTACAACCTGATAGATCCGGCGGTTTGAATCCTTTGCAATCCTCTTTAGCATTTCTTTCCGCTCTTCGGAAAGTGGAATACTCATAGACTTACGACCTTCTGAGTTTATGCGATTTTTTTGCACAGACCCACTCTTGCTTATCGAGGCCATTAGTATGGTGCGATGTTCTGTCGATAGCAGATCGTAAAGAGTAATCATAGCTTGCTTTGCTTTATTGCTTTTATTTACCCCAGATAAATCAAGCCAAATGGGTGCTGTGAATGCAAGGTAAGTTTTGAATGTATAGTTCCAAGCCCATTCAGCCATCCCCTCGTTCTTTATTAACCAATCCTCCATCTTTGATTTGTTTTTAATTTTGCCCCAAGTATGTGAAAAGTACTCCAATTGTCGTTCTTTTTTTCGTCTAGAAGCTGTCCATAAATCAAAGAAATGAACTATGCATTCCCTCTTCTCTCGGCTACTAGTTACGTGAAGTGGTAACTTAAAATCAAGGTAGACGTATTCATTTTCTCTATGTGGGGGAATGAGCTCTATTACTGATTCAGGTCGCTCACCGTTCGTTCCCTGCTTTTCATCCTTTATGCTCAGTGATTGTTTACATTCTAAGACATCACCCCTATAAATAGATGTCAGAATATAAGACCAAACAAAATTGCATAGACGCTCATTATCCGGATCAATCCAGCTAAAACTGTCCGCACTCAAACAATGTGCGTTGAAAACATCCAACATTAATGTCTTTATTGCATTTTGTTCTTCGAAATCCTTTCTATATAGAGATGAGCCTATTTTTTTTAACTCGTTTACCAATAGCATTCTTTCTCGTCTTTCGTATCTATCAGCAACGACATTATATATAAATGATTCCAGCTTGCTTGCCTTATCTTCAATGCTTACCATTGCCGCGCTTCTACGCGGTCGATCATCTCCATTTAAAAAAACGTGGTAGAGAAAGGTGATTTCTCTTTCTTCCTTTTTGGGATGCCATGTCACTTTTGCCATCTGAACCTCACCATCAACCAAACCTGCGATCTAACCCGTAAGAGTCTCTTAAATGGGCGAACCATATCGTGAGGGAAGGGTGACCTTACCCACTGAAATGAAGATTACTATGTAGATTTTACGATGTGAAGTGGCGATTTTTCGTTGATTTAGGATAGAAAAATAGATTATTTCATGTTGATTTCAGGCTGATTTTATGCTCATGAAAAAACTTGGGTGTCACAACAACCTTGCCTCAGAGAGGTCCAATTCCCTTTTTTTGCGAACCGAGCTCGTTCGACCAAAAGACTGGCCACCCTCCTTGCTCCTGTTATCGGAAAGCCAACCAGATATCTGAGTTCGTGTAGGCTTACAGATACATTGACGTTTTGATGCTGCTATATAGGCTAATTACTGCCTCTGTAAGCCTATTTTACAAGGTGCCTCTGTTGAAATCTGTTTTTTTTTAACTGGCCCGTCCTTCTGATGAAACAACCCACCACGTCATTAGGAGCACACCATGAGCACCACCATCAAAGTCCTGCGCACCAAAGACCTCATCGCCAAGATTGGTATGGCACGGTCAACCATATACGACTGGCTCGATCCGAAGTCACCGCGCCATGACTGCACCTTTCCCAAACCGTTCAAAATTGGCAAATCATCCAATGCTTGGTTTGAACATGACGTTGACCGTTGGCTCATCCTTCGGAGTCAGTCCTGAGTCATTCGCTTTTTAGTCACCATCAGGCTCCTTAACTTCCCATTACCATCTGAGCCACTTTATTGCTGATAGCACAATCGAAATACTTATCTCTTCTTATATATGTTTTTCACTATTAGCCATCCTCTCTGAGGAGTATAGAGTTTAGGTTTATATATTATTTAATACCATTCATTACCATACACACTACGTACGATACGCATTACCATCCAACACCATGGATACCCAAGTATCCTATTGCTACACCCGCATACCACTACACCCGTATACATAACCACATTCCACTATGAGCAACCATACCCGCTATACGCGTGTGACTATCACACAGCGTAGGGGTAGCGCTGCCTAAGCGAGACCATCATGTTTAATACTGTTAGACTCTTAGATATCCTGACCCTGTCACGCAAACTCCAGCATACGACTTTCCCAGTCGTCATCGTGGCATATACCCCTATCCGCGAGTTGCATATAGATACGGAATATTCGAATGGACCATTATCGACTTGCCTCTTTAACGTATTGGATACCGTGTGTGATTATTTCTACTGCCACACCGAGATATCATCAGCCCACCCTACCATCGAGCTATTCCTGACTTATATGCGAGCAGTACCAAGGCTACACCTCGCCAAGATGAGCTCTCTCAATAGCCAGACTGCTCATAGACTGGCAGATGCTATCAATAACGCCTTGGAAGCCTTCCTAAGCGAGTCCAAGACTCAGTCGCACCGTAAGCGTCTCAATAACCTTCGACGCGTTGAGAAACGCAATCAGCGCAGCATAGCGACCTATATCGACAGCCTGTTCGCTCAACATGCAAAGTTATTATTCATTCGCTTGGATATTGGGTATCGCGAAGCCCATTATCACCAATTAACCGTAGATAGCACCAACTATGACCTACGTCAGTACTTGAACGTAATACAGCGACGATTCAAACACCTGAAGGGATATATCTGGAAGATAGAATACGGTGCCGACCGCCGTTTCCATTTCCATCTCACCTTTATCTTCAACGGGGCTGAGCATCAGCAGGATGTCTCACTGGGGCGATTGCTGGGGGAGCAGTGGGAGACCATCACCGATGGGCAGGGGAACTATTACAACTGCAATAGCCGGCGAGTCCAGTATCAGGAATGGGGGACCGATGGGATTGGTATGGTGCATTACGCCGATACCGGCAAACAGGCTCTACTACTGGACGCTCTCGGTTATCTGACCAAGTCCGATGAGCAGATCTTGGCGACCCTCCCAGCAGGTCGCCGCACCTTTGGCCGTATGGAGATCCCGGTAGCCCTCCCTCGTACCGGTAGGCCACGATTATTACTTCGTCAGTATGCATGAGGTTAAGCCGGCGTTAATGGGATGGTCGCCATCGCTGTGTGGTAAACCACCCACAGGTAGCAGGCCGAACTTGGCAAGCCGTGCATTCGTTTTGAACAGCAGTTTGGTATCTGCATCACATTACTGACGCTGGCTTGCACTGTTACTCGTGCATATTCCGGCCGATCATGAACACCAATTCCGATTCAACGTGAACACCATTTCCGGACCAATATGAACGCTCATTCCGGTTCAACCTGAACACTTCGCCCCTCCTTTCCGGAAACAGTGTTCAACATCCCGGAATCACTGTTCACATTCACCGGAATCATCCTTAACGCATTGATTTAAAAACCTTTGATACGCTCTCCCTTTTGCCAGGGAAGAGCCTATGTCTGCCAAGAGGATTGCAATGCGTAAAATTCGTGAAGTACTGCGACTGCGGCTGGAAGCTGACCTCTCTGTTCGCCAAATCAGTATCTGTACCAAGGTCAGTGTCGGCTCCATCCAGAAACTCCTCAAAAGTGCCCAGGCGCTCGGCCTTACCTGGCCCTTACCTACCGAGCTTGATGATGGCCGACTGGCTGCCCTGTTCTATCCGCAGGCCGATACCACCATCTCGGCCCGCCATGTTGTGCCGGATTGGCCCTCTGTCCATCAGGAGCTCAAGCGCAAGGGGGTCTCCAAACAGCTGCTCTGGGAGGAGTACACCCAGCGCTATCCCAATAGCTGTTACAGCTACTCCCAGTTCTGTGACCGTTACAAGTCCTGGTGTCAGTTGCAAAAGCGCTCCATGCGCCAGATCCACAAGGCGGGGGAAAAGCTCTTTATCGACTACTGCGGGCCCACGGTGCCCATCGTGTCGCCGACTACGGGTGAGGTCCGTCAGGCACAAGTCTTTGTCGCCGTGCTCGGTGCGTCCAACTACACCTTTGCCGAGGCCACCTGGTCACAGTCACTGCCGGACTGGCTGCAAAGCCATGTCCGTGCCTTTGAGTTTTTCGGCGGGACACCGGCACTGCTGATCCCCGACAACCTCAAGAGCGGTGTCAGCAAGGCTTGCCGATACGATCCCGAGCTCAACCCCAGCTACCAGCAGTTGGCCGAGCACTATCAGGTGGCGGTGATGCCAGCTCGTCCTTACAAGCCCAAGGACAAGGCCAAGGCAGAGGTGGGTGTGCAGATCGTCGAGCGCTGGATCCTGGCCCGTCTACGCCATCAGACCTTCTTCTCGCTTGCCGAACTCAACCAGTGCATCCGTGCCTTGCTGAACGAACTCAACGAGCGTCCGTTCAAGCAACTGCCCGGTAACCGACGTGACGCATTTGAGCAGTTGGACCGCCCGGCACTGGGACCACTGCCGGTGCATCCCTATCGCTATGTCGCCATCAAAACGGTCAAGGTCAACATCGACTATCACGTCAGCTATGAGCAGCACCATTACTCGGTGCCACACCAGTATGTGGGTCAGCAACTGGAGCTCCATGCAGGCGACACACTGCTTCAGGTCTATCACCAGCAACAGCTGGTCGCGAGCCATCCGCGTAAAACCATCCCGGGGATGAGCACACTCCCTGAGCACATGCCGGAACGTCACAGCAAGCAGCAACGCTGGACCCCAGGGCGTCTTAAACAGTGGGCTGCTGACATCGGACCGAGCACCTTGTGCTGGGTTAGCGAACGGTTGGAAGAGAAAGCCCATGCCGAGCAGGCATACCGACTCTGCCTGGGGCTGCTGAGTCTTAGCCGGGAATATCCGCCATCACGGGTTGAAGCCTGTTGCCAGTTGGCCAACCGGGAAGGTCTGGTGCGACTCAAACAGCTCAAGTCGGTGCTGACCAGTGGCCGCGACCAACTGCCCGCAAGCCCGCTGAGCTACCCAGAGTTACCGCAAGAGCACGAGAACATCCGTGGCCCCCAGAGCTTCCACTAAAGAGGATACGTCCCATGACCCAACAAACGCTGACCCGCTTGAGACACCTGAAACTGACCGGCATGGCGGATGCCGTGCAACAACAACTGGAACAGGCAAGTACCTACGAAGGGCTGCCCTTCATCGAGCGGCTAAGCCTGCTGGTCGAACACGAACAACTGAGCCGGGAGCAGCGTAAACAAGCTCGGCTGGTCAAGCAGGCGAGGCTCAAACTCCAGGCCACGGTGCAAGAGGTGGACTACCAGTCTGCACGCAACCTGGAGCGGTCACAGGTGGCAAACCTGGCCCAAGGAGAGTGGCTGCGCCGGGGCCAGAACCTGCTCATTACCGGCCCCTGTGGCTGCGGAAAAACCTACCTAGCCTGTGCGCTGGGCTACCAAGCCTGTCAGCAGGGGCACAGCACTCGTTACTACCGGCTGCCGCGTCTGCTACTTGAGCTGAGCCAGGCCAAGGTAGATGGCAGTTACGCCAGACTGCTGGGTCAACTGGCAAGGATAGAGCTGCTGATCCTGGATGACTGGGGACTGGAAGCGGTGAATGCCGAGCAGCGCAACGCCCTGCTGGAGATCATGGATGATCGGTACGGGAAATACTCGACGGTCGTGGTCAGTCAGCTGCCAACGGAAGAGTGGTACGCGAGCTTGGGGGACAACACTCTGGCAGATGCGATCCTGGACCGGCTGATGCACAACGCTCACCGGCTGTCACTGAAGGGAGAATCGATGAGAAAGAGGAGAAGTGAGTTGACCCAATCTGAACACTCGAGTTAGAAACGGGGTGACGTGAGCGCGTTAAGGATCAGGGTGTTCACGTTGGCCGGAATGGCTGTTCAACTTCGCCGGAATACGCAACTCGCCCGCCGGAGCCCTCGCTATTGGTAATAGCGACTTACCAATGGTACTGATATGGAAGGGGATTTGGTGTTCCCCTCTTTTTTAGAAGCACCATTCGGTCGTCAAGATTACGGAAACAAGGCCGATAGCAGAAATACTGCCACGGTTCCTTAATAAACAAGGACGTACATATGCCTTTGCCTCCCCCTCCCATGACTTTCAAGTGCACTCGATGCTCTTGGAGTAAAACCACTGCCCCAACCAGTGATGCTCTGCACTCAGGAGACTGGTTTCAAAAATGCCCGCAATGCGGTAGCCCAGATCTACAAATTTCACGAGCAAGGGTACTTGCCGCACTGCTAGCAAAGGCTAGCAGATACATCAACATCTAAGGACTTTCGGTACGAGATCCACCTAGTTCCACGCCAATCATCAGTACGTGAAGGATTACCACCATGCTTGAGAGCCAAAAAGAATTCGCAATTTATTTGAAAAAAATGGAAGGGTTGCTTAACGGCCAAGAATTTTCATTCGATCATTCCTTACTTCAGAAAGTGATGGAAACTGAACTGGTGGTCCCCGTCATAGGGGCCTTCAGTGCAGGTAAGAGCTCGGTGTTAAACGCATTGATAGGTACTGAAATCCTGCCGGTAGGGATTGCCCCGGAAACCGAACTGGCGACAGAGTTAAGGTACTCCAATGAGCCTTATTTATTAGCAATCAAACCCGATGGTACACAGGAGCACCTGCCTGTCGAAGCGCTGAACTCCATCAATTGTCGCTCTAGCGAGTTTTCACACTTACGGCTGTATCTCGATAGTGAAGCGCTGAAAAATATTGCACCACTGGTATTGGTTGACATGCCTGGGTTTGGATCTTCGCTGGAAAACCACAACAAGGCAATTGCTTACTACCTGCCGCGTGGTGTGCACTTTGTGGTGTTAACCAGCATTGAAGATGGCAATATCACGCAGTCAATGCTACGCAAACTTGATGATCTGAAAACCTACAATACCGAGTTCACCTTCCTGTTGAGCAAGTGCAACCTGCGTGCGGCCGATCAGGTGAAAGAAGTACAAGCATATGTTGATGATCAGCTCGGGGTGTATTTCGGAGAGCACTACCGCAGTCTTACCCTCGGCAACCAGATCAGTGACGAACTGAAGAATGCGCTAAGCGCATTGCGGCCAGACACTCTTTTTTCGCACCTGTTCCTCGACATCCTCAAAGACCAAAACTTTGACGTATTGTCGCAGATCAACCTAGCGCTCAGCCTTCTGAAAAGGGACAAGGCCGAAAACGAACAGGCCGCGCACGCACTCGAACAAGCTTTGCAAAAACTGTTAGAACAGCGGAAGGATGTAGAGTCGGACCTAAAGGAGCGCTATTCGAGTAAAATGCTCGATCGCAGTCTGCGCAGTTTGGACAATACCCTTAATGGGTCCTTAGAAGAGCTGGTCACGCTAGGCAACAGCAATAACCCTAGCGTCCTGTCGAACGCTCTTTCCGATATTATCCGTAACAGCTTGGCCAGCACCATCAAATCTGAAGTTCAAGATATCTCCGTCAACATAGTGGACCGGATTGCCAATAACCTGAGTTCCATTAGCAGCCAAATGGCTACACTCGACATCAATGGCAGTTGGAGCGAAGAGCTTTCCAGCAAGGTCAAGTTCTCGTTGGAACGTTCGACTGAAATGTTCAACGACTGGTCCACGCGCCTGAATGCTCGGGCCGAGAATGACGAGAACAAAGGCGCCACACTCTACCGCAGCCTTTCAACCGTGCTAGCCATCACCACCACCGTGGTCAACCCATTGGTTGAACTGGTAATCATCTTTCTGCCAGAAATCCTCAAGATGCTCAATGCCGGCGGCAACCAGCGCGAGAAATTCCGCCAAAAACTTACCGGTGAAATATTCCCCAGCATCAAGGCAGAACTACGTGGAAAGATTCCGGCAATCATCGACGAACAGCTCAGCGCCATGCTGAAGAAGATCGGCGATGGCTTTGAAGAACAGATCGCCAAACAAAAACATGTTGTTGACACCATTGCCAAGGAAAACTTGCAGCGTGAAGCCGAAATTGGCGAAAAAAGCGCGGCACTGGAAAGCCTTGCTGACGCCATAAAAGCCGCTGCAAATGAACACCTGTACAAGTAAGACGGACGACCTCATGAATTACCAAACTCTTGTCGCTTTTAGCGAAAACCTACACGTACTCGCAGAAAGTAATCAGGATCTGTTTGCACGTGAAATTGAGCAGTTCAAACGGACTAACGGCATTGACGAACCGCTGCAGCTCGCGCAAGCATGCCAAGTACTGCAGGACAAGAACCGGTTGATGAATATCGGTATTGTTGGCCGGGTGAAGGCTGGCAAGTCATCTTTGCTCAATGCCTTGATTTTCGATGGCGAGCCAATTCTACCCAAAGCCGCCACGCCCATGACAGCAGCGCTGACCACCATCACTTGGGGGGAAGTGTTCAAGGCCAAGGTCGAGTTCTACAACGAAACGGACATAGCAGCGATAAAATTCAAGTCCGATCAATTTGAACAACGGCTGGCCGTGCGCAGGCACGAGTGCTTGGAGGAACTGGTAAAGCGCCGCAGCCTTCAGGCCAATGGAACGCCCATCGATATGCAGCAACTGACACAGATGGCTGGTAAAAAAGCCTTCAGCGAGTTGCAACGTGAAGAGGGTCTTTTTGCAGCACACGATCAATACCAGCGCATGAAGGATTCCGGCCTCGATCCGACCACGTTGTATTTGCAGAGTGAGATAGAGGCCAGTAACCCGAAAGAGTTAGCTGACAGATTACACAATTACGTAGGTGCCAACGGCACTTTCATGCCATTCACTAAGACCGTGCATGTTGCCATGCCGCTAGATGCACTGCGCGATATCTGCATCATCGATACCCCTGGCATGAACGACCCTGTGCAATCGCGTGAAGAGCGTACCGTCGAACTGTTGAAGACTTGCGACGTGGTATTCATTGTTAGTCCAGCCGGGCAGTTCCTTAATGAACAAGATCTTGAAGTGATGGGCCGTATTACCCAGAAGGAGGGCATCCAGGAACTGGTGCTGGTCGCCAGCCAGATCGATACACAACTGTACGGCAGTGAAAAACGTACGCGCCTGCACGATGCAGTGGAGGCCATCCGCACCCAACTTTCGACACGGGCGCTAAGTACCCTCACAGACCTCAAATTGAGTAGCCCGGAAGTAGGGTCGGTATTTGATAATTTGATCAAAACGGTACATTGCAACCTGCTGCACAGTTCCGGTTTGTGCCACAGCCTAAATCGCCGCTTCGGCATGCCCGACACCTGGGACTCTAACGAGCAGGTGACTTGGGAGAATCTGAGCACAAATTATCCGGATTTCTTTTCACGGGATAACCAAGCGCTGACATTGAACAGTCTGGGCAAGTTGGCCAACATCGATGCGGTCCAAACCTTACTTGCAAAGGTACGTGAGAAAAAAACTGAAATCACCCGCGAGAAAATCAGCAGCTTGCTTCTACGCAAACAGAAGAACCTGGAAGCATTCAAGGCACTGATCATCAATCTTGCGCGTAACCAAATTCTGCAAATCAAAAATGCCAATGTCGAGCAATTGGAGGAACAGCGTGTTTCTCTGGAGTCGAAACGATTGGACCTATCTCTGGAGTTGGATGTCAGTTTCAAGTACATCATGGCTGACTATCGCCAGAAATTGCGTGACAACATGCGCAATAAGTCCGCCCAGCTACTCAGTGACACACAGTCCACTATCCAAGCGGCAGAAGGCACGTACACTGACACCTATATCGTCGATAACGACGGAATTGGCAGTTGGTTGGCTCGGAAACTTTGGGGTGGCGGCAAAACGGAAAAAACGGTCACTCGCGCCAAGATAATCAGTAGTCAGGTCGTGTCCACGATAGAAGAGTTCATGAACGATATTCAGGATGAATTGAGTTCCGCAGTTGAGCATTCTCATCGCGTACTGAATGAAGATCTGGCTCGAACACTCACCCCCAAGATTCGTGAAGTGCTTGAGAAAGATGCCAACCCGCAAATGATCAAGCTTGCGATTATTTCGGTCATCCAAGCTATTCCAGACGACGACTTCGACCTGAGTATCCCCTTGCCTGACAGTCTGAAGAGCAGAGGCACGCTCAAGGGCAACGAAGCCGAGCTGTTCAAAGATGCAGCCGATGACTTTGTCGGTTCATTGGGCAGTAAGGTCAAAAGCAAGATCAGTTCGTTCATTAATGATATTGAGCGCAGAGCACCCGCTACAATTTCCGACTCCTTCGTGAATGAGGTCCAACACCGGATCAATACACTCAAGGATCAGGTCGCCAACGCAGCGCAAACCATCGACAGACTTGAACGCCTGGCACGCAAAACCGAAGAGGTAACACTGTGAGCCTCCCACCACTCATCAATGAACAGGCATTGCCAACACTGGCGTCTCTCTCCCGATTCTGGCAGTTCAAACGCAAGAAACTGGCGGCTGAACTTCAAGGGCATTTGGTTGATGCCCAGCAACAATTGGACAGGTTATTCGGCACCAACCAGCAGTTAGCGACTCAGTGCACGCAGCAGAACGACGAAATTGCGCTTCTGCAATCAAGCAACAAATCACTCGCCGATCAGTTGCAGACTGAAATCGCCAAGTTGACCTCGACCACCCAGACTCTTGAACAGGAAAAAAGCAGGCTGCAAAAAACCATGCTGGCACTGGCACAGACTAAGACCCATATCAGAGATCTCGAACAACGCGAGGTTCAAGCGCTGAAGCAGATAACCGAGCTTGAGGTATTTCTGGAAGATAACCGAAACCAGTTACTGTCCAAGGAGCAGAGCGTCAGTTTGCTAGAAAACTTAGCAGAACAGCTCAAGTCCTCTCACCAGCACCTAGAAGATAGCTATACCAACATAAACAAACAGCACTTGTCACTCACTGAAAAGTTTACTCTGGTGAGCAAGATCCTAGCCCAGCAACCAGCTGCCAATGTGTCACTGGACAAGTTCGCAGAACTGATAAACCACGACTACATGGAGTTCGCCAACCGTGAATCGTCGTTGGCCGATGAAGCACAGGCCGTGCTCGATATGCAGTCGGTCCTCGCCGAGATGCGGATGATTAACAATTTCCCGAGCATTGCTGGCAAGACCATCCTCAGCATTGCCGGCGGTTTCAGCAGCGGTAAGTCGGCGTTCGTCAACAGCTTCATCTGTGATCCGAACGTAAAGCTGGCAACAGGTATCAACCCGGTGACAGTCGTACCCAGCTACGTGGTGTGTTCCGAAGAAACCCAGATCAAGGGCAACTCGTACAATGGTGGATCTCTCGATCTAGAGCCAAACCTGTATGCGTCCATGAGCCATGAATATGTCCAGGCCTTCGGTTTTGACTTACGCCGCATCTTGCCCTTTATCAGCGTCAAGGTGCCGATGAATGAGGATCTGTTTGAAAATCTATGCATTATCGATACGCCAGGCTATAACCCAGGCTCATCTGGTGGGACTGCTGCAGACCGTGGCACGGCAGCCTCGTTGGTCAATCAAGCATCGGCTCTGGTCTGGGTCATCGGCCTTGACCCGGCAGGGACTATTGACCAGTCCGATATCGAATTCATCGAATCTACGCCGTTTCGTGGGGAGTCGCTATATATCGTATTGAACAAGGCTGATGTGAAGTCCCAGACAGATATTCTGCAGATCATGGAGCAAGTTGCCGAGGATCTAAGTTTTGCTGGGATCGATTACGCAGGAATGAGCGCCTACTCATCCATTCGCCAGAAAGACTATCCATCCAGTGGGCTTACCCTCGACCAATTCTTGCGCTCGATCAACCGCAGGGTAGACGTAATCGGGAAGGTAACCCGCAAACTTGATGCTGTTTTTGACGCATACAAAGCGGCCATCGATGCCGATATTGCGCTGTTGGATAACCGTAAGTATGAGTTTGACGCCTTCAAACTTGATGCATTGGAAATAGGTGGAACGGCCCTATTCGACCGCATTGACAAAGCATTCCCGTTATCTGATCAAATGTTTGACACTTCAGAACTGGAAAGACTAGCAAATGAATGCGAAAGCCTTCGCCGAACCCTCAAACTTGCCGCTCAAGATGCTTTAACCACATTCAAAGATGTAAAAGGTATCTACAACGAAACGACTGCGGTTGAAAAAGGAAGAGTTGGCGGTTTTTGGGCCCAGTATGCTAGAGACATCGGCACGATATCGGCACAAATAGCCGGTATCGTTAAACGTATGGGGAGTACGGTCACTGAGGACGCGAATTCAGATAATAAATGAACGTTAGGTGAAGTCGGGGGAAGATCGGTTAGATCTTGTTTTGGAAGAAGGAGACCACCTTCCCCAACGACAGTCGCACAGTTTGGTACTGTGGGTCAGTCTAAAAAAATCTCAGTTATATATCATTGCCATGAACACCTACCGGGGCTGCTTTGTCAGCCCCTTTTTCATTGGAGATTTTTATATGGCTCACCTCATCGACACCATGGCCTATACCGGCCAGACGCCCTGGCACGGCCTCGGCAATCTATTACCCGCACAGCAATCGCTCGATATCTGGCTGCAAGCTGCCGGGATGGACTGGACCATCGAGCAGAGCGACGTGATGTTTAACGTGGCTTCCGATGCCCTACATATCCGTCCCTACAGCGATAGCAAGGTGCTTTATCGCTCCGATACCTTCGCCCCCCTGTCGGTAGTCTCCCAGCGCTATAACGTTGTGCAACCCCACGAAGTGCTGCACTTCTATCAGGATCTAGTGGAAGCCGGTGGCTTTGAATTGGAAACGGCTGGTTCGCTCAAAGGCGGTCGCAAGTTGTGGGCGCTGGCCCGTACCGGCCAGGATATGAAACTCAAGGGTGGGGATGTGGTGAAGTCTTACCTGCTGCTCGCCACCAGTTGCGATGGCACCCTCTGTACCACAGCGCAGTTCACCTCCCTGCGAGTGGTCTGCAATAACACCCTACAGATGGCGCTACGCGACAGCAGCGGGGCGATCAAGGTCCCCCACTCCACCCAGTTCGATGCGGCTACGGTGAAAGAGTCGCTGGGACTCGGCCTCTCCCATTGGGATGAGTTCAAAGCCCAGACCAAGGCATTGGCGCAGCGCCCGGTCGCTCCTGAAGAGGCCCTGCGCTTCTTTAGCGACCTGCTGGCCCAACCGCTGGATGACGAAAACATCATCCTCACTCGTCCTGTGCAGCGCCTGTACGAGCTCTATCAGGGCGCCGGGATGGGGTCTGATTTATCGAGCTCCCGCAATACCGCCTGGGGGCTGGTTAATGCGGTGACCGAGTACGTGGATCACCATCGCCGTGCCCGTAGTCAGGATCACCGGCTCGACTCCGCCTGGTTCGGACAAGGAGCGCAGCTCAAAACCCAGGCATTGAACCGGGCCCTCAATCTGTTGCAGTAATGGCCGTACCCATCTAGAATATAAACTAAAGATTATATTGGTGCGCTATGTGGACAGTAAAAACGACTGAGCTGTTTGATGCTTGGTTTGATGTGCAAGATGACGCGACACAGGAGAAAGTCTTGGCTGGGCTACTCGCCTTGGCGCAGGGTGGCCCATCGGTAGGACGTCCCCTGGTCGATACCATCAAGGGCTCGCGTTTTACGAACTTGAAAGAGTTGAGGGTGCAGCATCAGGGGGAGCCGCTACGTGCATTCTTCGCCTTTGATTCGTTGCGACAAGCCATAGTGCTGTGTGCTGGCAACAAGGGCGGGAACGAGAAGCGATTTTACAAAGAGATGCTGCCGTTGGCTGAGGCGCAGTACGCTAGGCATCTGGCTGAGTTGGAGGAAAAGTAATGGGAAGAACACTAGACGATTTGCTGGCCTCCCGTTCAGAAGAGAGTCAGCAGCGCATCCAGGAAATGGCTAACGAGCTGTTGCTGGAGGTGCGTATACAGGCGTTACGCGAAGAGCTGGAGGTGTCGCAGGTTGAGTTGGCCAAGGCACTCGGTGTCAGTCAGCCTGCCGTCGTGGCGATGGAGCAACGTGGCAGTGATATCAAGCTATCCACCATGAAACGCTATGTCGAAGCCATGGGCGGCAAGCTGCGTGTGGATGTCGAGTTGCCAACCGGACGACACATCGGATTCAACGTCTGACGCCGTTGCGACGACCCGATAACAGGCATCTACCAATGTAGATCGCTCTTCAACACCCCTATCCTGAGGCTGCATTTGCAGCCTCTTTTTCATTCCATCAGATAGCAAAAATCCCCTTACCCGGACTGGTATAAGCCAATCCGGGCGGGAATGTTTATGCCGCCGACAAGGAGCAATGATGAAAGCAAAAGCCAAATACGGTCAGGCCATTCGTTTAGCCTCCACCACCGACCTCTCTCGCGAACAGTGGTTGGCGATCCGCAAGCTGGGGCTCGGCTCGTCCGATGCCGCCGTGGCGGTGGGCCTCTCGCCCTATAAGTGCCCGCTGTCGCTGTGGCTGGAGAAAACCGGGCGCAAGGAGCCGGAAGATATCTCCCACAAAGAAGCTGTGTTGTGGGGTATCGAGCTCGAACCGGTCTTGGCACAGGTCTACGCCAAGCGCACTGGTTATCGGGTGCGTCGGGTCAATGCGGTACTCCAGCACCCGGAGCATCTGTTTATGCTCGCCAATCTCGACCGGGAGGTGGTGGGCCACCCCGACGGCCCCGGCATCCTCGAAATCAAAACCGCCAGCTATCACAGTGCGCCGCAATGGGAGGAAGGCGTGCCGGTCGCCTACCAGTGTCAGGTACTGCATCAGCTGGCCGTCACCGGTCATGCCTGGGCGGAAGTGGCGGTGCTCATCGGGGGTCAGGATTTTCGGATTTACCGCATCGAGCGCGACGAGGAGAAGATCCGGGATCTCACCGAACGAGAAGCGCAGTTCTGGCATCAGGTCACGAGTGACCAGCAACCCGATCCCGATGGCTCGGAAGATGCAGGCTCGGCGCTAGCCTGGCTATTTCCCCGCGATGACGGGGAAACCGTCGATCTCTCCGATTCGCCCGAGTTCAACCAGCTGTTCGGGGAGTTGCTGCATCTGCGTGAGCACAAGGAGGAAGTGGAGCTACGCGAATCGCAGATCAAGCAGCGGCTACAGGCCACGTTGGGCGAGGCCACTGCGGGACTCTTTGCCGACGGCAAGATCACCTGGAAACGCAGCAAGGATCGGCTGGCGCCCGATCTGGACCGGCTCGGTCAGGATCATCCCGACCTGCTCAGCCACTACGTCAAACCGGTGCCCGGCTCACGCCGATTCACCATTCAGGCAGTTCACACTGCCAGGAGACACACACCATGATCAAAGGACTAGCGATTACCCCGCCCGTGATCGGGCGGATCTGTATCGGTAGGCTGGTACAGAAAGAGGGGAAATGGGTGCCGGAGAAGGATGACAGTTTCACCCTCACCACCCAGGTCCAGCAGAAGGGGGGATGGTTGCTCCATCCCTTGCATCAGCAGTTCGCTCAAGGGCATGAGCAGGCCAAGATCCGCGCCATTCCGGTGCGGGTGCTGTTCAATGACAGCGATTTGAACCTGCGAGCAGAGTACAGCGCCTTTGACCGCCAAACTGGCAGACCGCTCTGTGTCGGCAATGGAGAGATGGCAAAACGGGTGGGGGCACAAGAGATGGAGGAGGTCAGTTGCCCCGGTCCGGAGCGCTGCCCTTACGGCCAGCAGCAGGGCTGCAAGCTGTACGGACGACTGAACCTGTTTGTGGAGGGACAGGGGGATGAACTCGGCAGCTTTATCTTTCGCACCACCGGCTACAACTCGGTGCGTACCCTGGCGGCACGGCTCAAGTACTTCGAGGCGGTGAGCGGTGGCCTGACCCGCTACCTGCCGCTGACCTTACGGCTGCGGGCCAAGAGCACCACCCAGTCCTACCGTACCCCGGTCTACTACGTGGATTTGACCCTGCGCGATGAACTGACCCTGACCGAGGCAGTCTGTCAGGCACGGCAGGAAGCGTTGCTGGATGATGAGGCTGGGCTGACGATTAGCGAGATGGAAGCCGTCGCACGGGCGCTACTGCGCAATGGTCAGTTCGAGGAAGTGGATGAAGAGGTGCCAATGCTGCTTGAGGAGTTTTACCCCCAGATGGAGGAAGGGGAACATTCGACTGCCGAACCAGCACCGCAAACAGTGGCCCAGCCACGGGGAACGCGAGCACGGGCATCTCCGTTAACCAACAAACTAGGTAAAGGCGCCACACCGGCACCCGGTGCGCCCTAACTCAGGATTTGGCTAGGCGCTCGACCAGCCGCTCAAACGTCTCCAGCAGCAATGCCCGGTCGGCACTGTCCAGCCGGGCGAGTTTCTGCCCCAAGACGATACCCTACTCAGTTGGCTGTGGGCGGGTCTCACACATCTTTTCACACCGACTCCAGGGCACCCACGAGGTGCCCTGTTGCGTTTATATGGCTAACCACAAGGAGTTAAGTTTATGTCTCGATTCACCCCAGGCGATCATCTGGTGACCGCTCGCCTCGGTTATACCCACCACGGCCTCTATGTCGGGGGCGACCTCGTTATCCACTACCAGGGGCCTAATCACGGCATACCCGGTGAGATAGTGATGACTTCTCTGGATGCGTTTTCCGATGGTAAGCCGGTCTGGTGCAAATTTTGCCCTGTCAGGCGGTATGACCGAACAGCGAGCCTCAAACGTGCCCGTACACGGCTGGGCGAGCATCGATACGATGTGTTGTTCAGTAACTGTGAACACTTCGTGATGTGGTGCATCCACGGTATCCACCACTCGACACAGGTTAGTCAGGTAGCAACGGCGGTGGCGAAAGCGGCCCTTCGTACTCCACAGACTACTATCATTCCCCCAGCTATGACTGTGTTGAGCCGCGAGCGCACAACGTCTGATTACATAACGCTCGCCACCTCTGCTATCACCCTGACCACCCTCGCGACATCGCCAAGCTGGGTCCCCCTGGCAACCGGCGCATTAGCCGTTCACGCAGTCAGCCGCCTCTGGTCCTGGCTCACCGACTGAGCCACTGCCTACCCTCGCACAACAAGGAGCACAACCTATGACTATTCCCTTCTACCGGGACGGCTTTGCCCTGCCCGTCACCCCCGCCCTGCTGGCTCTGCTCAGTCAGGAAGCCGAACGAACCGATCTCGATCTGGGGCGCTGCACCCAGCTGACCTTCAACTTCCGTAACCCCGGTTACAGCGCCGAGCAAGGCGGCGTACATCCTGTCGAGCTGCGGCTTATTCGGGGATTGCACGGCTGGGTCTTCGATTACATCACCGACTTCAGTTATCAGGGGCTCGGCCAGGATGCAGAGCTCGGCAAAGAGCTCGACTTCAACCTCTCCTGTGATGAGCACTATCTGCAGGGCTGGGGACCACTGCCCAGCGTGGAAGCGCGGGAACTGTTTGCCCTGTGGCAGAGCAATTTTATCGCCTATGGTCAGCTGGGGTATTTCACCGTCATCGTGAGTGGGGATTAGGAGGTGTGTGATGACTAACGAACTGCCGCTGTCCCACTACTCGCGCCAGTGGTTGGGACTGCTCGCGGCCAAAGCCGAGCTGCAGCCGACTCGCCAGGGCGAGCGCTGGTTGCTGCACCTAACTCCTGGTAGCCCAAACGCCCGCACCGTCACCCTGCATCTACGTTGGTCTGGCGTGCAGTGGCAACTGCTCTCCCTCACCAATGCCGAGGACTTGCGCACCATGAGTCAGCCCGTGGATGAGATCTGCATTGACCCCAAGCGCCGCTGTTTCTGGCGCTGCCAGGCAGGGCCCGTCCCGCTTTCTGAGCAGCCCCGCGTGCTGGGGAGCTTTCTGAGCGACCTGCAGCGTACCTGTATCCATCATGGCTATTGCGTGGAGAGTGACCCCTTACCCCAAGAGGGCGCGAAAGATGCCAAAACAACCGATAGCCGTTGAGCTTGAAGCAATTAATCGAGAGGGGGAAACGCAGGTGGTGCGTGACAGTGGCCTGGCCGTGCAGGGCTACAGCGTCTATCTGCGGGCGTTAGAGGCCAGTGGGTTGGCGCTGGCCACCTGCGTAGCGGATTACGACACCATCGGCCCCGCTTACGAACTGGCAGAGCGATTAAGCCTGGCACTGGTCATTTCGTTCACCGTACTGGTCCCCGAATCGCTGAGGCCGGTGCAGCGTGAACCCACAGCCAGGGTAGGAGCTATCACGACCGCCAACTGAACGACCCTCAAGATGAACCAACAACCTCTCTGCATTTAGCCCCGGTATGCCTCGCGCTGCCGGGGTTTTTTATTTTCAGGAGACCACTATGCGTTACCACAAACTCAAAGCCGGGGAATGCCCCGGCACTTATGTCGTCACCGAGCCGGTGACCGAGCAAGACTTGCTGCGTATCGCCAACCAAATTGCCCGCAAGCGTCTGGCCAAAGGGACCGCCATCACCAGTACCACGGAGGCCGCCGAACGGCTGCAAACCCTACTACAGGAGCGAGAGCACGAAGTGTTTGGCGCACTGTTCCTCGACTCCCAACACCGCGTACTGGCCTTTGAGGAGCTGTTTCGCGGCACCCTGGGCAGCGCCAGCATTTATCCACGGGAAGTGGTCAAGCGGGCCCTGATGCTCAACTGTGGGGCCATCATCGTGGTCCACAATCACCCCAGCGGCGACCCGGAGCCGAGCCACTCAGACCGGGTCTTTACCCAAGCCCTCAAAGAGGCCTTGGCCCTGGTCGATGTCCGGTTGCTCGACCACCTTGTTGTCGGCGCTGAGGGCGTGGTATCGCTGGCTGAACGGGGGATGCTTGTCGGATAGCGCCTGGCAAGAGCACGATACGGGCCTCGGTCTGCGCCTTGTGCTGCGCCGTCGTCCGTACCACGAAAAGCCGTTACCTCTAAACCGAGTTCATTCAACTCAACCCTTCTGTGCCTCAACCCGGATCATCAGTCACAACCAGCATGATCCCGATAATCCATCGCGCTCAACAGGGTCACCTCACCAAAGGTGGCCTTTTGCATTTCAAGGAGTCATCCCCATGTCTGCCTTCATGATTGACCGCCAGGATTACCTGACCTTTGCCGTGCAGTTGCACCGCTTTTGCAATGCCTCGCTGCCACCGCACTACACCCTGGAGCTACTGCGCACCCTCTGGTGGAACTCACCAATGGAGGTCACCAGTACCTGGACGTGGCGGGTAGACCGGTTGGTGCGGCTGATGATGCTCGCCAACCGTCGGGCGGTCTGGCATCGCTATCAGCTGGGGCGTCAGGAACCACGTCAGCACCGCGCTACCAAGCTGAGCCCGTTTAAACCAGCCCACCGTTATCACCAGGCACCGCTCACCGATGCAGAGCTGGTGGCCCTCTACAAATTCACCTGCTGCGCCCTGTACCAATCGAGCGAATGGACCGGGGGCCCTGAGCAGGCACCTCGGCTTGTGACGGTGCTACAGCAGTTGCAACAGGCTCTCGCACAAGACGTGCTGACCCGGCTGTCACTGTGGGAGCAAGCCCCCTGGGGAGAGATGTGATGGCCAGAACCGTCACTTACTCCCTTCTTCATCAGGAGCAATACCATGATCGAATTTAACGACAGCTTTAGCCAGGCCGCCGTGGCAGAGGCCATATGTGCTCACTCCGGGCTTGCCAAGCTCATCAGTCAGCAATTGATGCTGCCGGGCTTTGCCTATGCCCACGATGTGGAGGGGCAGCGTATTGGTGGCCCGCTGGTGGCCCCCAACCCTGCGCTGCACAAAACCTCGCTCTTTGTCAGCCCCCGCGATATGCGCGAGCACCTGCCACGAGAGATTAACTTCGCCCGCTTTCGCTGCGCCTGTAATGCAGCGGGTCAGCCGGTTGGTGAGTGGCAACGGGTAATAGTCGGGGCCTACGTCAACCACGGTAGTAATGACAAGCCGGATTGGAGTAGTCACACCTGAGCCACGGCCACCAGCACACACAAGACCTCTAACAGCCCCTCACACCGAGGGGCTGTTTGCATTTGAAGGAAACCCTACCATGCATGACTTACGTGATTACAAGACCCTGGCCGCTATGCAGATAACCGCCGCTATTGGTCAGCTCAACCACAACACCGCCCCGAAGATAATGGCCCATCTGGCATTGCGGGCCAGGCAGCCGCAATCGCTCGGTAATGGCCGTAGCAGAGCCAAGGCGCTCAAGCTGCTGCGCCGGGTCAAGAAAGCCCACAAGGTAGGGCGCATCCCGTTCGAGCTCACCGTAACGGGCTGCCGCATCGACCGAGGGTGCCATCAGGCAGACCGCTACTACTACGACCGCATGCTACTGGCCCAAGGCTGGCAGCAGTACGACACCGAAGAAGACGCGTGGTATTTCGGCATCTGGATTAACACCGAGAAGCTGGAGACCTATACCTACGCCGAAGGGGATACCTGCCATGTGATTGCGCCAAACGTTGAGGCGTTTCGCTCTGAATTGGCGCGGCTATACCAGTACCACCCACAAGCCCCGGCCTTTATCAGCATCGACCCGGAGGCGGGCGCTGTGACCCACCACTTTGAACGCAAGCCGGAGGTGTGAAATGGCCAAGCACATCACCATCAAGGTGCCAGGCAAACACCCGCAAACCGGCGAGCTCACGACCTTCGAGCTCAAGGGCCAGCGCATCGATATCGACATCGGCGGGCAGGCCGTGGCGTTTCTGATCCACGGGAGGGGCATTGGGACCTCGCTCACCCACATCTCGAGCGGCTATCGCATCGCGCTGCTCGGCGGATGGCTGACCGCTCGTTACGCCATACCGGAGAATAAGCCCAGCAGAATGGCCTGCGCTCAGATGGCCATAGATCGATTGGTAGCCCAGTACGGCTCGCTACACCTGCTGGACAGACTCAATTGCAAGCCGGTTATCAATGAGACGGCTGACTGCGCCCGTTGACGCCCAACCGTCCCGCTTATCCACAAACAGCATAAAGGGCCAGCCCTCTCAGGCTGGCCCTTGGCATCATTGGAGTAACCGACATGACCCGTCTTATCACCGGGCTCGAGGTGCATCGCTATGCCCCCGAGCTCAACAAACTGCATCTGCGAAACCGGCAGACGTTACCCGCTCCCGGCATCACCGCCATCAAAGAGGCCAAAGCACGCCTGTTTAGCCGATGGCAGCCAGGGCATCAGGTGACCATCACCGTGAGCCATCCCGACTACGTCAATCTCTCCCGGCTTTATCGAGGGAGGCTAGTAAACCTGAGCGAACTCCCAGAGCACCTGACCAGACTGCGCCAGCGCCACAATGTGCCTGGCACTATCATCCACACCCAGTTGAGGTATCGCTAATTATGACCACGAGCCATTCCGCATACCCTGCAGCCCACAATTCAGAGTTACAAGTTCCCGCACAAGCCTCCTGCATCAGCTGGGGCCTGCCGCGTGATATCTCACCACGCTTTGGCGCTCGTCTGATACAAAGTCACTACCGGCTCGATTTTCTATCCGATCGGGCCAGTCTGATAGGTGACTGGAGTGAGGTGCTAATAGCCAAGCTCGACCAGGCTTTCCCGGAGATCATCAAAGCTCTAGAAGCCAAGCTGCTGACCGGCGAACTGGATGCCCAACGCCAGCACTGCATCACTATCCAGCACGGCGGCTTTACTTGCGAAGCCGATACCCTGGGTAGTCACGGCTATGTCTATATCTGTATTTACTCTGCGGAGAGCATGGAGGCGACCCCTGATGTCAGGGATAGTCAGAGCTCATGTACAGAACCTTAAGCGGCAAGCGAATTAATAATACCGTCTAACGTGTTGTTTTGCTTGGATTTTCTCTGCCTACTCTTTTTGCCGTTTTTGGATAAATACACCATTGCCCACTCCAACTTCTCTGTTATTTCCTGCCACGCACCATGGATGATGCTCGCCAATATCGGCATTAACCAAAGCGCGCTGTTTTTGGCAATCTTCAGCATCGATAACTCCGCGCTGCCAATCAGCGTCAGCGCCAGCCGACGTTTGACCAGCAAGGCCAGCAAACTAGCCCAGATCAAGCCTTCCGCTATCGCTTTTTGTCGTGTCGCGAACGCCTTCAACCGGTTATGTGATTTCAGCTCTTTGAACAACAGTTCGATCTGCCAACGGCAACGATACAATGCCATCACCTTCTCGGCTGGCCATCGCTCACGCGGAAGATTGGTCATCCATATACAGAACCGTTTTTCCTCTGCAAACCAACGTCTTATGAGTCGATATTTATACTTTCCCGAACTCACATCCAGATCCAGAACCTCGGCTCTGCAGCTTCTCCGATCGATATCCTTGAGCTTTTTTCCGAGTAACTTGGGCATTTCCCTGCCGTCCTGTCGGTAAGCTGCCTGTACTTTGGGATTGAGATTTTGACTCCCTCTGACCAGATAGCTTCCTTTGGCTTTGGTCACATCAGCAAAGTACTCGCGGCTGATGTAACCGGCATCCGCCAATAACAGTTTGTTATTTAACGAATTTGCGGCCGGAAGATGCTTGCGCTCCGATTCGGTATCCGCCGTGATACTCATCGATATCGGCGACTGGTCCAGCAAGGACATGGTCATATGACACTCTACCGCAGCGGGGCTGTGCTTATTGAATCGGCCCGGGAAATGTTCTGCCAATTGCGGATGTAACGCGAATGACGACCCGTCCTGCAGCAGTACCTGCTCAAAGCCTGCCAGTCCGTGGGCGTCCGGTAGACACTCCTTGAGGCGTAAGGCGATGGCTCGTTCAACCAGTGCGCGCATGAACAAGGGAAAACCCTGCTTGCGTAACTGGTTGTGAAAGGGTTTATACGCTATTTGGTCAGTATCATGGAGCTGCAACGCATTGAAATGGCGATGCAAACCAGCAATACCATCCACCTTGTCGCAACCAAGCCCTGAGAGCAGAGCCGGGAGTAGTCTCGCAGGCTGGATATCCCGGAGTCGCTGACAAAAACCGGTAAATTTACCGATCCGGTTGAGTTCAGAAGAGCTAAGAAGTTGCTTGAGGTACTGGGTTGCATTGATAATAGTCATGGCTTCGGGCGTGTCGGTTTTTTTTTGCGATTAAATCAGATCACAAACGAAGCCTTTTTTCTATCTATTTCAATTGGTTGTAGCTAAAGATCCTGTACATGACAGGTCACTGCAGCGGCCAAACTGTTGCCACATCTCAGTTCAGGAGGAAACGCAATGACTCAGGAAAGGATCCAGACCCGCTACCCACTCGGCGGCCCCTTCGCCACCCAGGCTGAGCTGGAGCAGGCCATCACCCAGGCCATAACGACCCACAGACAAGATTTCTTCCCTCTGCTGGAACGGCTGGTGGACGTGGGGGACACCCGGGTCAACCTCAGTCAGGAGAACCCGCTGCGGGTGCTCAGCATCGAACTCGCTGACGGCCGTGAAGGAGTGGCCCATATCAACTACGAGTCCAACTTCGCCGAGAGCTGCCTGATTATCAACGAATACGACCAGCACCAGACCAGCCTGGCCTTTCGCCTCGACGGGGATGCACTTATCTTCGACGTCGAACTGCCGATCGCGTGGAATTTCAATAACTGAAGATTCAGCGGTGTAATGCCGCCTGGTTGCTACACCCGGTCAGCCAGCTCCCCTCACCCTAACCCTCTCCCAAAGGGAGAGGGGATCAGCCCGTGCCAACCTCCAGCCGTGGTAGTCACTCCATACTCTGCTGTTATTTCAGGCGCCTGTAATCTTCCCCATATGGCTGTCATCTGAATAGCAATATCCAGCATATAGCCACCATAACCCTCACTCATGTACAGGATCTTTAGCGGCAACCAATTGAAATAGATATAAAAAAGGCTTCGTTTGTGATCTGATTTTATCGCCAAACAAAATCAACACGCGCGAAGCCTATGACTATTATCAACGCTAATTACTATCTGGAGCAACTCTTGGCTCCCGCCGCACTCGAGCGCATTGCTCGGCTCTGCAAGTTTTGTCTGCGTCAGCGTGCCATTACCCCAGCCATGCTCGTACCTGCACTGCTGCGGGCCATGGGAGGCGACCAGGTCAATGACATTGCCGGTTTACACCGCCATTTCAATGCCTTGCAACTGGTAAACACCCATCAGGTTTCTTACAAACCGTTTCACAATCAGCTGCGCAAAGAGAGCTTTGCCCTGTTTATGAAAGCCCTGGTCGAGCGGGCCATCGCCTTGCGTATCGACCATCAACTCAAAGCAGCCTCCCTCGGCGCGTTCAAGCAGGTGTTACTGCACGATGGCACCTCCTTTGCGGTGCATCGGCGCCTTGCTGCTGATTTTCCCGGCCGGTTCAAGACCATCAGTCCGGCAGCTATCGAGTGCCATATGACCATGTCACTGTCGGAGCAGAGCCCGTTGTGCATGAGTGTGTCTGCCGATACCGCAGGGGAACGGCAATTTCTGCCTGAAGCCCACACGCTGACCAACTGCCTGCTGCTGGCTGACGCAGGTTACATTGACAGGGCTTGGTTTGAGCAGGTGAACGACGCTGGCGGATTTTATCTGGTGCGCGGCACGAAAAGCCTGAACCCCAAGATAATCCAAGCCTGGCGCGGTGATGGACGGGAAGTACCCAAGCTGGCGGGACTATCTCTGAGAGAGGCCGGACGGCGACGCTGTCGGGCCGAGGTACTGGATATGGTGGTGAAGTCCGGCCAGGTCGAGTACCGGTTGATCCGGCGCTGGTTTGCTGAGGAAAAGCGGTTCTGTCTGTGGATGACGAACCTACCGCGAGCAGCATGGTCAGCAGAGCAGGTGATGAGCCTGTATCGCTGCCGTTGGCAGGTGGAGTTGTTATTTAAAGAGTGGAAATCGCACAACCGGCTCAAGGGGTTTGTGACGGGCGAGAAAGCGATTGCCGAGGGGTTGGTGTGGACGAGCCTGCTGTCGCTGGTGATGAAGAGACGGGTCGCGCAGAGTGTGATGAGTGGGGCGCTATCGATGCTGAAAGCGTCGAAGAACAGTGCGACGTGGTGGCTACCGCTATTGGAAGCAGTGGCCCATAGGGCGCTGACAGAAATAAGGGAAAGATTGGAATGGGCTGCCGATTATTTGGCCAAGAACGCCTGCCGAACCAAGCAGAGAAAGTCGATACAGAACAGGACCTTGGAAGGCGTTTTAAATGGACTCGCCGCTTAAGGTCCTGTACATGAGTCAGAGCTAACTCTGATATCAGCACGATTGTAAATCGTTGGGAAGGTCAACTCGTGACCTTCCCGTAACGCCTGGGCGCAACTCCGCATAGCTCTTGGTTGTGTCTCAATTGGGTTCTTTCGGGATGATGATTGGCTACACTTCAGCCAATTTTATCGATAAAGATCATGGAGTTGTTATCTGGAGTGTCATTCAGAGTGACACCGTGATGTAATGTGATGCATCTCGCATCACTCTGTGACTTAGGCGCTATGAAATCCGTTAGAACGACCGTCTCTTTATCTCATTCACAGCTCGAGTCCTTGCAACGGATAGCTGAAAGCAATGAGGTGTCCATCTCATGGCTTATTCGCCAAGCTGTAGGGGATTTTCTGGCAGTTCATAACGAGGAGGATTTCCACCCCCTCAAGCGCAAAACTGCACAGCAAGAAGGCAATCAGGAATGACATTCTATTCACCACATCAACAGGCTTGGCTTGCCCATTACATGACCCTTGAGGGAAAGGCGGAAGAATCGTTAACCAAAACGATGGCCGGGGCTAAGGTGGACATGAACCCGCATCAGATTGAGGCGGCGATGTTTGCCTTGGCATCCCCCTTGTCTAATGGCGTTATTCTGGCCGATGAGGTTGGATTGGGGAAAACGATCGAGGCCAGCTTGGTTTTGGCGCAGAAATGGGCTGAGCGTCGGCGAAAGTTGCTTTTGATCGCTCCTGCCACTTTGCGCAAACAATGGAGCCAGGAGCTTGAAGAGAAGTTTTCGCTCCCCTCTTTCATCATGGAGGCCAAGTCCTTCAATGAGGCAAAAAAGGCAGGAATAGCCAATCCGTTTGATATGGAAAGTGCCTTTGGCCAGCCTGCAATCTGTATATGTTCCTACGAGTTTGCTGCTCGGAAATCATTGGAACTCCAACGAGTTCCTTGGGATCTAGTGGTCATGGATGAAGCGCATAAGTTGCGCAATATCTATAAAAATGATGGGGCCAAAACAGCCAAGGTGCTTGATAACGCTTTAATGGGCATCAAAAAGGTCCTGCTTTCTGCCACCCCATTACAGAACAGCATGCTGGAGTTGTATGGGCTTGTATCCGTCATAGACCCGTACTTTTTTGGCGATTTACCTTCGTTTAAGGCTCGATATGGTCGGCAGCAACTTGAGCAGGTTGAATTGGCTATGCTGCGAACTCGATTGAGCAAGGTTTGTAATCGCACTCTCAGACGTCAGGTCCAAGAAGAGGGCGGGATCAGCTTTACTCGCCGTTATTCCATGACTGAAGACTATCGACCGTCAGCGCAAGAAGAGCAATTGTACAGGCAGGTATCCGAGTACCTGCAACGTGAAGATCTGCTGGCAATCAAAAGCGGCGCTAGGCATCTGGTGACGCTGGTTATTCGTAAAATTTTGGCGTCCTCTTCACATGCAATTCAAGGTACTTTACAGACCATGATTGCACGGCTGGAACAAAAGCTGCCCCTGCTTGATGCCTTGGAGGATTATGAGAATTTTTCTGACCTTCAGGATGAAGAAGGGATTGGTGACGAGGAGCTGATCGACCCGCAAGCCCTGCAGGCCGAAATTGATCTACTTAAGGATTTTCAAGGCCTTGCCAGTAGTATTTCGAACAATGCCAAAGCTGATGCGCTTGTTCGTGTTCTCGAACGTGCATTTGAGAAAACGGCTGAGCTAGGTGGATCACGCAAGGCGGTGATTTTTACCGAATCGGTTCGGACGCAAACATGGTTGGCAGAGATGTTAGCCACCCAGGGCTATGATGGCCAAATCGTGATGCTGAATGGTAGTAACAGTGATTCTGTGTCGAAACAGATTTATCGGGACTGGCTTGAACGTCATCGAGGTTCAAGCCGTGTCTCTGGCTCCAAAACAGCAGACATGAAAGCCGCTCTGGTTGAGAAATTCCGCGATGATGCCACCTTGATGATCTGTACCGAAGCCGGTGCGGAAGGTATCAACCTGCAGTTCTGCTCTTTGCTGATCAATTACGACTTGCCATGGAATCCACAGCGGGTAGAGCAGCGCATTGGCCGCGTTCACCGCTATGGCCAGAAAAATGACGTGGTCGTGGTCAATTTCATCAACAAGGGTAACCGCGCCGATGAGCGCGTATTTGAACTGCTTAGCCAGAAATTCCAACTCTTCGAGGGCGTCTTTGGTGCCTCGGATGAAGTGCTGGGCTCTATCGAATCCGGTGTCGATATTGAGCGCCGGATCCATGATATCTACCAGCGTTGTCGCAGTGATGCGCAAATTGAGTCTGAATTTAATGCTTTGCAAGAAGAACTCAAGGAGCATCTGGAAGCCAAAAATAGCGACACTCGGCGCTCACTCTTCGAACACTTCGATGCAGATGTCGTCCGCCGCCTTAACCTTCGTCGCGGCAAGACAACAGCGGAATTGACGGCTTATCAGCAAAAGATGTTGTTGCTGGCACGTATGACCTTACAGGGGAATGGTGACTTTAGTGAGTCTATGGATGGTTTTGTCTGGCTAGGGAACAAGTACAATCTGAACTGGCAGAATGCAGAAATTGGGGAAGGTGAGTTTTTCCGCCCCCACGATGGTCTGGGTGCTGCATTGATCGAGCAAGCCAAGACCGCTCAATTGCCACCTGTTGCACTCCAGTTTGTTTATGAACGCTCGCCGGAGCAAGGGCAATGGGTTGATGTGAAGGGGCAGATAGGTAATAGCGGTTTGCTCAAAGTCATCAAGGTGAGCATTGAGTCAGAGGCGCAGCGACGTGAACAATTGCTGCTGCTAGCCACTAACCATCATGGCGAGCAGTTACATGCCGAGACGGTCGAACGGCTGTTACAACTCCCGTTAGCACAAGCTCCACTCGTCATTCCAGAGCCCGATGTATCAGCCCTGTTAGACCTGCAGCAAACACTGCTGGGGGATTTCCTGCGTGAGGTGGAACGGGATAACGAAACCTACTATGGCGAGGAAGTAGATAAGCTGGAACGCTGGTCAGAAGACAAACGCATTGCTCTGGACCTGCGTATCAAACAGCTGGACCAGGAGATCAAAGAAGCACGCAAGGCATCCCGGCAGCTGACCTCCTTACAGGAGAAGATGGAGGCCAAGAGAGCCCTTAAGCAGTTAGAGAGAGAACGAGACAACGCCATGCTGCATTATTACGAAGAGAAGAAACTGATTGAGCAGGAGGAGGATCGCCTGTTGGAGGAGGTTGAGGCACGCCTGGCTACCGAAACCCGCGTAACTGAGCTCTTTGCGGTAACATGGCAGATCGTAGCTAATGAATGTGAGGCTGCAGCATGAAGGATGTGACCAGTAGTGACCAGTTGAGCCGCATAGTGATTGATGGCTATAAATCGATTGCTCATTGTGACCTTAAAATGGGCAGTTTGAATGTACTAATTGGTGCCAATGGCGCCGGTAAATCAAACTTCATCGGATTCTTTAGATTAATTGCCACCCTGCTTGATCACCGTTTGCAATCATTGGTTGGCAAGGCGGGTGGACCTGATGCCTTGTTACATTTTGGTCGCAAACAAAGTGAAACGCTTAAAGGAGAGCTGTTTTTCGGCAACAATGGCTACAAGTTTGCACTGGAAGCCACCAACGATAACCGCATGATGTTTCAACGCGAGGCTTTATGGTGGAACATGAGCGGTGATAAAGGCGTTACATCTGGGCACTTTGAATCACAAGCAGATCAGCATAAAACCGGTATTAAACAATATACCTTGCCAATTATGCGCCGCTGGCGTGTCTACCACTTCCATGACACCAGCGAAAGTGCCAAGGTCAAGCAGATCCACCGTATCAACGATAATGATTATCTGCGTGAGGATGGATCTAATCTGGCAGCCTTTTTGTTCCGGGTACAAAAAAATCACCCTAGCCACTACAAGCGGATAATACGTACCATCCGCATGGTTGCGCCCTATTTTGGTGACTTTTACCTACGCGCCACGCCAGATAACCAAGACAGCATTCAGCTTGAATGGACTGAGAAAGATCACGATATCCCCTTCAAAGCCAGTGAGCTGTCGGATGGCACGCTGCGCTTTATTCTGTTGGCGACAGTGTTGTTACAACCAGAAGAGTTTATGCCCAGCGCCATCATCGTAGATGAACCCGAGCTGGGGTTGCACCCTTATGCGATCAACGTATTGGCGGAATTGATAAAGAGTGCAAGTCATGAGCATCAGCTGATTATTTCGACACAGTCTGTCGAGCTCGTTAACCAGTTCGATGCCGAGGATTTGATTGTGGTAGATAAACAAGGCGGCTCCTCAACCTTCAAACGCTTGGAGACTGCTTCATTAAGCGAATGGTTAGAAGATTACAGTCTCGGTGATTTGTGGAAGAAAAACCTGTTGGGTGGGAGACCACAATCATGAGTCGAGTATTGGTCTTCGTAGAAGGGCAGACTGAAGAAACATTTGTACGCGATCTGCTAGTGCCCTATTTTGCTCCACTTGGCATTTATCTCACCCCCATCCTGGCACAGACCAGTCCGGGTCATAAGGGCGGGATTGTCAGCTATGGCAAGGTAAAACATCAAGTCACCCGCTTGTGTCGACAAGATCACGGGGCTTATGTTACCACCTTGATCGACTACTACGGTTTGCCCACTGACTTTCCTGACAGCGATAACCAAGCACAGGATGCCCATCAACGCGTGTTGCAGATAGAGCAGGCGCTACAACAGGATATCGATGAGCCCAACTTTGTTCCTAATCTGCTACTGCATGAGTTCGAGGCCTTACTGTTCAGTGCGCCGGAAAAGTTTGCCGAATGGCTAGATGATCAGAGTCTGCTTGCACCGATGGCCGTGATCCGCGCCGAGTTTGCAACGCCGGAGCATATCAACAACAACCCACAAACCGCACCGTCAAAACGGATCCTGGCATTAGTACCAAGCTATAAAAAGACCGTTGATGGTCCTTTGATTGCTGAAGATATTGGGCTGGACGCCATTCGTGCCCAGTGCCCACATTTTAATAACTGGATTGATCGCCTGTTGGCGCTGCCTCGCTGATAATGACTGGAAAAAAACATGACAACATCTAAGCAAAAACTGGAACTCACCTGGATTGGCAAGGATAAACGTCCTCGCCTTGAGCCGCGTATTTTCCTCGAAGATAAGAGCCTCTCTTATCAGTTCTCACCAACCGCTGCAGATAGAGACAATGCAGCCAATACTGCTTTTAATGATAATCTGTTAATTCATGGCGATAATTTGTTGGCTCTTAAGTCGTTGGAGCAACAATATGCAGGAAAGGTGAAGTGTATCTTTATCGATCCACCATATAACACCGGTAGTGCATTTACCCATTATGATGATGGTCTTGAACACTCAATGTGGCTCTCTTTGATGAGAGATCGCCTAGAGTTGTTGCGGACACTAATGACATCCGATGGGTCAATATGGATTGCAATAGATGACAATGAATCCCATTACCTGAAAGTTCTCTGCGATGAGGTTTTCGGAAGAGGGAATTTCATTGGTAATGTTGTATGGCAGAAGAGAACATCTCCTGACAATCGGCTACGTCTTGGTAACGCTCAAGATCATATTTTAGTTTATGGTTTAAGCCCTGACACCCATAAACTTTTCAATCAGTTGGATATTAGCGAGGCAAGAAGGAGCGCATTTAAAAACCCTGATAACGATCCTAGAGGGCCTTGGGCTTCAACGGATTGTACTGCTCAAGCCGGTCATGCTACAGCTAGTCAGTTTTACACGCTAACTACACCAGGGGGGAGAGTGATCGAGTTACCTCAAGACCTGTGTTGGCGTTATACAAAAAAACGTATGGAAGAGGAGATTTCAGAGGGTAGGATTTGGTTTGGCAAAGACGGTAAAGGTGTTCCACGGAAAAAAACGTATCTTTCAGAAGTAGAAGGCCAAAACGCTTGGTCATGGTGGACGAACGCCGAAGTAGGACATAATCAAGAGGCAAAAAAGGAAATGGATTTGACCCCATAGATCCAGACACTTTTTCCCGCTTAGGGTTGTGATACCCGACTGCGCAGAAATTCCCGAGGTGAACGGTATCCCAAGGCGCTGTGCGGGTGGTGTTCGTTATAATGCTCAAACGCGATGGCCAAATTGCCTACCGCTGTTCGGCTATCTGGTTTCGGCATCATCTCGATATAGTCTCGCTTCATCGTCTTCACGAAGCTCTCCGCTATACCGTTGCTCTGTGGGCTTCTCACCGCCGTCGTTCTGGGCTCCAACCCGATTTCTCGTGCAAACGCGCGGGTCTCATGGGCTCGATACGCCGAGCCATTATCAGTCAGCCACTCCACCGGTGATGCCGGCAACGCATCCCCGAAGCGTCGTTCGACAGATCTCAGCATGACATCTTGCACCGTGTCACTGTCGTAACCCCCGGTGCTGGCAGCCCAGTCCAACGCCTCCCTATCGCAGCAGTCCATGGCGAACGTGACTCGTAGTTTTTCACCGTTATCGCAGCGAAACTCGAAGCCATCCGAGCACCAACGTCGATTGCTCTCTTTGACGGCAACACGCCCCTTATGTGCCTGCTGGGCCAATGGTGCAGCCGGTTTTCTTTCCAGCAGCAGGCCATGCTCTCTCATGACGCGATATACCCGTTTGGCGTTTACTACAGGCTGTCTTGTTGCCTCTGACTGACGCCGTAACAGCGCCCAGACCCGGCGATAGCCATAGGAGGGAAGTTCTGCCATCGCCTCCATGATACGGCCAAGTAAGGCTGCATCATCACGCTGGCGATGATGACGACCATCTTGCCAACCTGGTTTGCGATGAACACGAACGGATAGCTGCGCACGCGATACATTAAGGGCCTGGCTCACAGCACTTAATCGTCGTCCCCCGGCAACAAGGGCGCATGCGCAATCCATTTTTTTGCTCGACCATACTCCACGGCTTCTTTGAGGATCTCGTTCTCCATGGTCTTCTTCCCGAGCAGACGCTGGAGCTCTCGGATCTGCTTGATGGCAGCAGCCAACTCGGAGGCTGGAACAACATCCTCACCGGCGGTGATCGCCGTGAGAGAGCCTTCCTGGAATTGTTTACGCCATTTGAAAAGCTGGTTGGCGTTGACGTCGTGCAAGCGAGCGACATGAGATACGGTCATTCCGGGCTCAAAGGTCTGCTGCACGATGGAGATCTTTTCCTGCGGAGTCCGGCGTCGACGGCGCTCAGCCCCTGTTAACACTTCGACCATTTTCTCGTTGCGACTAGTACTGAACATAGTTCCAAGACTACCTCTTAAATTAAGAGGGGCGAAGTGTCTGGATCTTCAAGGGGCCAATCTAGGAAATTAAAACGATATTTCAAGGGGTCGATACTTTTGATACACCTAAGCCTGAAAGGTTGATTCAACGTGTTATTCGGATTGCAACTAATCCAGGCGATCTTGTTCTTGATTCATTTGCTGGTTCAGGAACAACTGGCGCAGTCGCTCATAAAATGGGCCGTCGCTGGATCATGGTTGAGCTGGGCGAACACTGCCACACCCATATCGTTCCGCGTCTGAAGAAGGTGATTGATGGGGAGGATCAAGGAGGCATTTCCAAGGCTGTTAACTGGCAAGGTGGCGGTGGCTTCCGTTATCTTCGCTTGGCCCCTTCTTTGCTGAAAAAGGATGACTGGGGCAACTGGGTGATCAACAAGGAATATAACGCCGAGATGCTGGCCGAGGCCATGTGTAAGCATATGGGCTTTACCTATGCGCCGAGCCAGACCCAGTTCTGGAACCATGGTTACAGCACCGAGACCGACCATATCTACGTGACCACCGGCTCGCTGGCCTATGACCAACTCAAGCGCATCAGTGAAGAGGTGGGGAGTGACCGAACCCTGCTGATCTGCTGCAAGGCGTTTATGGCGGAAGGTGCCGACTTCCCGAATTTGACGTTGAAGAAGATCCCCAAAGTGATTCTAAACAAATGCGAGTGGGATCATGACGACTACAGCTTCACCCTCAATGTGCTGCCGGAAGAGCAGGACGAAGAGTGGGCCGATGACGACAGCGAAGAATAAGGAAAGACAATGAGCAACGGGACCACTATCGCCAAACAAATCGGAGCGCGTCTCTCCCTGCGCAAGCCGCAGAGTGAATCGCTCGCGATCCTCTGCCGCTTGTTAGAACAGCTGAAGCTGGAGAAAGAGCCTGATTTACAGTGCTGGATTGATCTCCTTAAAACCGAGAAGCTGCCATTCAAGAGTTTTGAGCGAGACTTCCCTTCGCTCTGCTTTGCTCTGGCAACCGGTGTTGGTAAGACCCGCCTGATGGGAGCCATGATTGCATGGCTCTATCTGACCGGGCGTAGCCACCATTTCTTTGTCTTGGCCCCGAACCTGACAATCTATGAAAAGCTCAAGCAGGATTTCCTGCCCGGTTCACCCAAGTATGTGTTTCAGGGTATCCCCGAACTGGCCCAAACTCCGCCGGTATTGATCACCGGTGATGACTATCAGGAGGGGCGTGGCGTTCGCCTGGATCAGGTTCAAACAATGAGTGCCACGGGTGATATGTTTGCACTCGAGACAGCGCCGCATATCAACATTTTTAATGTCTCCAAGATCAATGCCCTGGATAACAAGAAGGGGGCAGAGAAGTCCAAGCAGGCAAAAATACGCCGCCTTCAGGAGTATATTGGCGACTCCTACTTCAACTACCTGGCCGACCTGCCTGACTTGGTGGTCTTGATGGATGAGGCTCACCGCTACTATGCCGATTCTGGGGCAACGGCAATCAATGACCTCAAGCCGGTGCTGGGTATCGAGTTGACGGCAACCCCGAAAACCACTGGGGCTAAGCCAAGGGATTTCAAGAACATTGTCTATCACTATCCGCTTGCCCGAGCGCTTAATGATGGTTACATCAAGACCCCGGCAGTGGCGACTCGCAAAGATTTTAAAGCCAGCAGTTACAGCGAGCTGCAGCTTGAAACCATCAAGCTGGAAGATGGTATTCACCATCATGAATACGTCAAGACTGAGCTGGCCAGCTACGCCAATAATACCGGTAGGCCACTGGTTAAACCCTTTATGTTGGTGGTCGCGCAAGATACCATCCACGCCGAAGCCATCAAGGCCCGTATAGAAGACAGCGAGTTTTTCCAGGGTGCCTATAAGGGTAAGGTGATTACCGTCCATTCCAACCAAACAGGCCAGGAATCTGACGAAAACACCCAGCGCCTGTTAGCAGTTGAGCATGACAAGAACACCGAGATCGTCATCCACGTTAACAAGCTCAAAGAAGGCTGGGATGTCACCAACCTCTACACCATCGTGCCGCTGCGTGCGTCTGCTTCCGAGATCCTGACCGAGCAGACGATTGGCCGGGGCTTGCGTCTGCCCTATGGGAAACGAACAGGGATCGAGGCAGTGGATCGCTTGACGATCATTGCCCATGACCGGTTTCAAGAGATCATTGACCGTTCCAACCAAGAAGACTCTATCATCAAGAAAACACTCTTCATCGGTGCCGATGATGACGATGACGGGATCCCGGAACATAAGCCCAATCAAGTGATCGTGCCATCGCAGGCCGATACGCTACTGGGACTAACTCCTACTGATGGCCAGGGCCATCAAGTCAAGGAGGGCTTTGCTCCACCATACCAGGGCAACAGTATACACACGGGTAATCCTCCACCGGTTCTCGCAACTGAGGCTCAGCGGCAAGTTGCCGAGATCACTGTCAGGATCATCAGCGATGAAGCCAAGCGTCTTGGAAGCAGCAAAGAGTTGATGACACCTGAAGTGCTACAAAGCGTTACCCGCAAGGTTCAGCAGGTAATGAAGGAGATATCACCACCTATCTCCAGCCCAGCCATTCAACCAGAGCTGACCGGTATGTCTTCCCCTGCTCCAATTGCTCCGCGTGAGTTGGATGAGAAGAGTATTGCGAAGTTAGTTGGCCAGATTTCTGAAAAAGTAGCAGAACACACTATCGACATTCCCCAGATAGTGATCCTGCCGACCCGTGATGTGAACTATGGTTTTGCAGAGTTTGAGTTGGGTCGGTTAGACAGCATTGCGATGCGGCCAAGTAGTCAGGAGATTCTGCTGCAAAATCTGCAGGACAACAGCTCCAGCACCATCAGTTGGGCGCAAAGCGGCATGTCAGAGGAGCGGCTGGAAAACTACCTGGTTCATTATCTCTTCGATCATGACGAAATTGACTATGACGAGCATGCGGGATTGCTTTACCGCCTTGCAGGGCAAATGGTTGCGCATTTGCAAACCTACCTGAATGATGAAGAGGTAGAGGTTCTGCTCAAAACGCAGGGACGGCAACTGGCAGACTTTATCTGGGTGCAGATGAAACAGCATATGTGGACGACACCAACCGATTACGTTGGCCACGTTACTAAAGGGTTTGATGTATTACGCCCAGCCACCTTCAACTATGCCCATAACGAACAGCCTCGTGACTTCCGCTCTCCCATCCAGGCAGGAGAGAAGAGTAGGGTTCGCCAGATGCTGTTCACAGGCTTTAGCAAATGCTGTTATCCGTACCAAAAGTTTGATTCTGTCGATGGTGAGTGGCGCCTGGCGCAGATCCTCGAAGGGGATGCAAGCGTGCTTAAGTGGATGAAGCCTGCCCACGGGCAGTTCCGGATCGAGTATGCCAATGGGCAGAACTATGAGCCTGATTTCGTGGTGGAGACTAAAGACGCCTGTTTGTTGATCGAGCCCAAAAAGGCAACCGAGGTATCAACCCCAGATGTGCAAGCGAAAGCTCGGGCTGCGGTTCGCTGGTGCAAGTACGCTAACGACTATGCAAGCCAGCATTCTGGCAAGCAATGGCGTTACTTACTGATCCCCCATGACGATATCGAGTTGGGTCGGAGCATTGCGGGTTTGATGCAAGAGCATGAGATGACGAGTTAACCGAGGCTCGTACAGCTAAACAGAAACAACAGCAGAGGGCTTTTTAGCCCTCTGCTGTTCTATGGAGTGGCCAAAAAATCAGGAGGACTGGAGGCTGTGGCTCAAAGACAGTAATCAGTACGACCTTAAAGGGGGGGTGGGGCAACATAGATGCCTAGCTCTACATATGTGGGTTCAAATGTGGGTTCAAAACTAAAAAAGCACTTTCATTAAAATGAAAGTGCTTTTGTTTTCAATAGCTTAGTTGTTATGGCTTAGTTCATGCCGTAACGCTTGAGTTTCTTGCGCAGGGTACCGCGGTTGATGCCCATCATCACGGCGGCGCGAGTCTGGTTGCCACGGGTGTACTGCATGATCACGTCCAGCATGGGAGCTTCGACTTCGGAGAGAACCATATCGTACAGATCAATCACTTCCTGACCGTTCAACTGGGCCAGGTAGTTACGCAGGGCCTGTTGCACAGAGTCACGCAGGGGGCGTTGGGTCGGCTCGGCAGCGTGATTGTGAGTAGTTGTTACCAATGCATCAGAAGTCAGGGTTTGTTCGAACATATTCGGTCGGCTCTTTAGTTATGCGTTAACCTAATCCATCGAAATACGCTTCGAGTGCCTCGAGTTGTGCGTCTGCACAATCCAGGGCATTGAAGTGCTTACGGAATTCTCGGCCCGCCTCTTCTTCATCCAGATACCAGCCCACGTGTTTACGGGCAATGCGCGCTCCCAGATAGGCACCGTAAAACTGGTGCAGATTGGTGACATGCTCGTTCATCAGGGTGCGAACCTCTTCCCTGTCGGGAGGCGGCAGCTTGGTGCCCGTTTCAAGAAAATGGCGGATTTCCCGGAAAATCCAGGGTCGTCCTTGCGCAGCACGGCCGATCATCACGGCGTCGACACCGGTATAGTCGAGGACATACCGGGCTTTCTCCGGGCTATCGATGTCGCCATTGGCGACAACAGGAATCGATACGGCCTGCTTAATCGCCCTGATAGTGTCGTACTCCGCTTCGCCCTTGTAGAGGCAGGCACGGGTACGACCATGCACGGCAAGGGCCGCGATACCGCAATCTTCGGCGATTCGGGCGATCTCCTCGCCATTGCGGTTATCCGGATCCCATCCTGTGCGGATCTTCAAGGTGACAGGTACTTCCACCGCATCCACCACGGCCCGGCAGATGGATCTGACCAGGTCTGGCTGACGCAGCAGGGCGGAACCTGCCAGCTTCTTATTCACTTTTTTTGCCGGACATCCCATGTTGATGTCGACGATCTGAGCGCCCTGCTCCACGTTGTAGCGGGCAGCAAACGCCATCATCTCGGGGTCGGCACCGGCAATCTGGACCGATCGCAAGCCGCCTTCAGCAGAGTGATCCATTCTCATCCGGGTTTTCTGGGTATCCCAGACATCCGGGTTGGCCAGCAGCATCTCGGAAACGGCCATACCGGCTCCCAAACGTAAACAAAGTTCACGAAATGGTCGGTCTGTTACACCGGCCATGGGGGCCACGATCAGGGGAGTTTCAAGCGTGTGGGGACCTATCTGCATTCCACGGTTACCATCGGCTTAGGGCGGCGTATATTACGCATTTTTTAGTCAGGAGAAAAGGTTAGTATTTGAGCGTCAGCCATTTTTTTCTGAAAAAAACGTCGCGCCAAGGCTTGCAAATTCAGGAGTGCTTGAAAATCGGACATATTGTCTGTGACCATGGTCAGGGGGGCGCGAGTGAGGGGGATGGTGATTTGTGAGTCTCCCTCTCAAGCCGGTTTAGGCTATGATAGCGGGCCTGAATTGAGCAAAGGCTCTACACAATTTCATTACAAACGGATCGGGGATGTATGACGGCAAAGTTCATCAAATCGCTCTGCCCATGCCTGCTGGGTGTCGTGCTGGGGTCGGCCCAGGCGCAGACGGTCAGCTTTACCGAGGCCTGGAGCCGGGTCATCCAGCAGGATGACGGCTTGGCGGCAGAGCAGGCCGGGGTGGAGAGGGCCCAGCAACTGCGGGAGGCGGCCAAGGCCATGTACCTGCCCAAGGTGGATGTGGGGGCCAGCTATACCCATCTCGATCAGCCGATGGAGCTGGACATGCTGGATCTCAACCCCATCGCCAATCATCCGGAATTCGGCAAGGTGCTGGGGCCCGTGATGCAGGCACTCAACCTCAGCCCGAGCGATTTCGTCACCCCCCTCACCAAGCAGAACGTGGTGACCAGTTCGGTCAAGATGTTATGGCCGCTCTTTACCGGCGGGCGCATCGATGCGGCCCAGGATATTCGTCAGGCCCAGGTGAGCGAGGCTGAGCAGTTGCTGGTGCTCAAACAGCAGTCCACCTTCGAGAGCCTCTCCCAGACCTACTTCGGGGTGGTGCTGGCGGCGCAGGTGGTGCAGACCAAGCAGGAGATCGAGCAGGGACTGGCACACCATCTGGATCATGCCAAGAAGCTCGAAGCCCAGGGGCAGATCGCCAAGGTGGAGCGCCTCTCGGCCCAGTCTGCCTATGACAGGGCACGCATCGATACCCAGAAGGCCAGGCGCAGCCTGGAGATCGCCCAGCTGGCGCTCGGCCACATGCTCAAGCTCAAGCAGGCTGAGCCCAATACCGCCCTCTTCATCAACGAAGGGATGCCAGCCTTGTCTCCCTTCGTGGAGGAGACCCTGTCGGTGCATCCCGGTCTCAAGCTGTTGACGGCCAAGAAGGAGCAGGCCCAGGGGATGATCAAGCTGGAGAAGGGCAAGTACGCCCCCGAGCTCTTCCTGTTCGGCAACTACAACCTCTATGAAGATGATTCCATTGTCTCCAAGACCACACCGGACTGGCTGGTCGGGGTCGGGGTCAGCATGCCGCTGGTGAGTCGTGATGGCCGCTCCGAGACGGTCCAGGCGGCCAAGAGCGCCGAACTCCAGGTCAACCTGCTGCAAGCCAAGACCCGCCAGGATCTGGAGCTGCTGGTCGAGAAGACCTGGCGCGAGGCTGCCCAGGGACTGGAGGAGTATCACTCTCTCTCCTCGACCCAGGCGCTGGCCGAGGAGAACGTGCGGTTGCGTGACAAGGCATTCGGTCAGGGGCTCTCCACTTCCCTCGATGTGGTCGATGCCCAGACCCAGCTTGCCGGGGTCAAGACCCAGCGCGCCGCCGCCGCCTATCAATACGTGATCTCCCTGGCCCGCCTGTTGGCACTCTCCGGTCAGATGAACAGTTTCAACCAGTATCAGCATGGTCAGGCGATCGAGGTGAACTCATGATCGCGCGCTCTTCCATTCCGTTATTCATGTCCGTTTCGACCGTCAAGGGTCGCCCGTTTGCCGAGGTGAATTCATGAGTCATCCCCCCATCAAGAAGAAGATGAGCCAGGGCAAGCCCTGGCTGCTGCCACTGGCGCTGGTATTGCTTGTGCTCTGGCTGGGCTGGCGCTTCTGGCTGGCCTATCAGCCGGAGCCGGTGCGTCTGCAGGGGCAGATAGAGGCGCAGCAGTATTCGGTCTCTTCCAAGGTGGCGGGCCGCATCGACGAGGTGCTGGTGAAGAAGGGGGATCAACTGGCCAGGGGCCAACTGGCGTTCACTCTGGCGAGCCCGGAGATCGAGGCCAAGCTGAGTCAGGCCAAGGCCGGGCAGGCCGCGGCGGGTGCCATGGCCGAAGAGGCCGAGAAGGGGGCGCGAGTGCAGCAGATCGCGGCCGCCAAGGATCAGTGGCAACAGGCCAAGGCGGCTGCCCTGCTTCATGGCAAAACCTACGAGCGCATTGCCAGCCTGCATCGGGATGGCGTGATGTCGCTGCAAAAGCGTGACGAGGCCTGGACGGCCTGGCAGGCGGCGAAGTACAGCGAGGGCATGGCCTGGCAGCAATACCAGATGGCGCTGGAAGGGGCGCGGGAAGAGACCAAGATAGCGGCCCGCGAGCAGGCCAAGATGGCGGCTGGCGGAGTGGCGGAAGTGGAAGCCTATCTGGCCGATACCCGCATCGCCAGCCCACACGAGGGGGAAGTTGCCCAGGTGCTGTTGCGTAGCGGCGAGCTGGCTCCCCAGGGCTTCCCCGTGGTGACCTTGCTCGACATGAAGGATGCCTGGGCCCAGTTCCATGTCCGTGAGGACCTCTTGCCAAGGTTCCCGGTCGGTACCGAGTTTGATGCCCGTATTCCCGGCCTGGGGGATCAGCTGGTGCGCTTCAAGGTGACCCATGTGGCCGTGATGGGGGATTTCGCCACCTGGCGTGCCACCGACACCCGCCAGGGGTTCGACATGAAAAGCTTCCAGGTGGAAGCGCGCCCCTTGCAGCCGGTTGACGGGCTGCGGGTCGGCATGAGCGTGCTGGTCGAGCTCTGATGGGACGCGAATGGCGGTTGCTCTGGCAGGACCCGTTCGGCCGGGCGCTGGCGAGCTGGGTCCCCTTGCTGCTGATAGGGATCCTGTGCTGGATCTTTTCAGCCGGCCTGGCGCGGGATCTCAAGGTCGGTCTGGTGGATCTGGATCGCAGCACCCTCTCCCGACAACTGGCGTTCTCTCTCGATGGCTCCGCCGGGCTCAAGGTCGCCCAGCAGTTTGATTCCATCGACGCAGGGGCCAGGGCACTGCGAGGGGGGGACATCTATGCCCTGGTGGTGATCCCCCATCACCTGGAGCGGGATGCCCGCGAGGGGACGCAACCCAGGGTGGCCGTGTTCAACAATGGCCAGTTCATCCTGATTGCCAAGCTGGTCAACTCCGCACTGGCCCAGGTGGTGGGAACTCTCAATGGCCAGGTAGGGGTGTTGGAGGCCATGGCCGACGGCAAGACGCTGCCCGGTGCCCTGGGACAATCCGTACCCATTGCGAGCCAGGTTACCGCGCTCTACAACATCAATTCCAGCTACGCCCAGTTTCTGCTGAGCGCCCTGCTGCCTGCGGTGTGGCAGATCCTGGTGGTGCTCTATGGCCTGAACGCCCTGGCCCGCACCGATCGCCTCGGGTTGGACTGGACCACCAGAGGGGCCTGGTTCGGCCTCTGGCGTACCCTGCTGCCCCATGTGCTCATCGGCTGGGGGTGGGGTCTGGCGTGGAGTCTGCTGCTGTTCAAGGGGCTTGGGTACCCCATGCAAGGCAGTTGGCTGGTGCTGACGGCGGGGCTGGGACTGGCGTCAGCCGCTTGCGTCACCATGGGGGCCTTCTTCTACGCCATCATCCGGGATCCGGCGCGCGCTCTGTCGCTGGCGGGGGCTTACACGGCTCCCGGTTTCGCCTTTATGGGGGTCACCTTTCCGGTCAGCGCCATGGGGGATGTGGCCCAGTTCTGGCGCAGCCTGCTGCCCATCTCCCACTATGTGGAGCTGCAGATCGGGCAAACCAACTACGGTCAACCGTTGACGGCGGCCCTGCCCCAGCTCGGGGCCCTACTGCTGTTTCTGCTGCCCCTGCTGCTGGTGGTACACCGCTACCGGACGCCGTCGGGCGCGCTACCCCATGAGGAGTCCAGGCCATGATGGGATTCTGGGATCTGATGCGCCTTGAGCTGCGCACCCTCTTGGCGGATCGCGCCATCATGCTGACCCTGTTTGGCGGCGTCTTCTTCTACTCCTTCCTCTACCCCCAGCCCTACCTGCACCAATTGCCCAGGGAAGAGCCCGTGGTGGTGGTCAACGAGGATGGCAGCCAGCTCTCCCGCCAGCTGGAGTTCATGGCCGATGCCACGGCGCAGGTGAAACTGGTGGCCCGTGCCGGTTCGCTCGACGAGGCCCGCCAGATGATGCTGACCGGCAAGGCGAGCGGCATTTTGCACATTCCCCGCCACTTCTATCGGGACCTGATGCTGGGCAGGAGCGTGACCCTGGGTTATGCCGGGGATGCCTCTTACTTCCTGGTCTATGGCACCATTGCCGAAGGGCTGGCCCAGGCGGGGGGCACGCTCGCCGCCCAGGTGAAGGTGGCCAGGCTGCTGAGCCAGGGCGAGGCGCTGCCCCAGGCCGCCATGGGCTGGAACGCGGTGGCCCTCAATGTGCTGCCGGTATTCAACTCCACCATGGGCTATGTGAACTACGTGGTGCCTGCGGTATTCGTGCTGATCCTGCATCAGGTGTTGCTGATGGGGACCGGCATCCTGGGGGCGACCCAGAACCAGCGCAGCCGCCGTGGCGAGTCAGGCTACTGGCAACATGCCCCCGTGCCGGCCTTGTTGCTGGCCCGCACCCTGGTGGTGGGGACTCTTTTCGTCCTTCCGGTGACCTACTTCTTCGGCTTCTGCTTCGATCACTACGGTATTGCCCGCACCGCTGTACCCGGCGAACTCTGGCTCTTTACTCTGCCGTTCCTGCTGGCCACCACCTGGCTCGGGATCGTGCTCGGCGCCTTGTTCACCCGCCGTGATCTGCCGACCCAGGTAGTGCTTGTCTCCTCTTTGCCGCTGGTCTTCCTGGCCGGCTTTATCTGGCCCATTGAGCTCATCCCGGCTCCCCTCAACTGGCTGGCCCAGTGGGCCCCGAGCACGCCGGCCATCGAGGGATTCCTGCGCCTCAATCAGATGGGGGCCGACTTTGCCCAGGTCTCCCGCTACTGGTGGCAGTTGTGGGGACTGGCGCTGCTGTATGGCGCTCTGGCGTGCTGGTTGCTCCGATGGCGTCAACCGTGCCCTGCAACGGGGCCGGATGATGGGACGACAGCGTCTTCCACCGACTAGGCCCCTTGCAACTACACGGTCAGCCATTGGGCTGACCGTGTTGCCATTCACAGGGATCATGGCTGATTCAGACCCGAATCGCCGATGGCATAGATCTGGCCGCACGCCTCCTGGTCGGTGAGCAGTTGCAAACCCCGTATAGCCACATCCTGGCGCCTGACCAGGCCATGCCTCTCCTGCCCCTGGCTCAGGATGGCCTGACCCGTGGGCTCCCCATCCTGCAACCCTGCGGGGCGTAAAATGGTCCACTCAAGGGTGCTTGTCTGCAGCCAGCTTTCCGCCAGGCTCTTGAGGCGTACCTCGTGTCCGAAGGCGGCGCGAGCCCGTTCGGGCAGGTATTGCCAGCTGTCGCCACAACCGAGGGAGGTGACCAGCAGCAGGCGGCTGAGCCCGGCGTGCTCCATCTCGTCGATCACATGGCGGTTGCCCTGATAATCCACCGGTGCACTCTGGCGAAAGCCGCCGAGGGTGGAGACTACCCGGGCATCCCTGTCCGCCAAGCGACAAGCCTGGGCCACGGCCTGGGGGTCCAGGGCATCCCCGATGACGACCTCGACTCCCAGGGTATGCAGCTCGCTGGCCATGTCGGCATGGCGCACCAGGGCAACGACCCTGTGGCCCAGTTGCAGTGCGTGGTCGGTGAAGGCGCGGCCCAGTCCTCGACTGGCACCGAAGATGAGTGTGGTTGGCATGACAGGCCCTCTCGAACAAAAGAGCAAGCCTAAATAACCGTTCCGAAATGTAGATCACTTATCCGGGAAAGAAGGGAACTCGGCGTCGTTTGTGCGATCTGATTAATCGCCAAACCAATCAAACGACAAACGAGCCGAGCCCGAAATGATACTAACACTCCCCGACCATGATGAGCGACGCCGGATCATCAACAAGATGCACCGGACCAAAGATAAAGATCTCTGCCGGAGGCTCAACGCCATCTTGCTCCTTGCTGACGGGCACAGTGTCTCGGCTGTTTCTCGGCTCACAGCCGCCGCCCGGTCATCGATCAATCGCTGGGTGAACTGGTACACCTTGTACGGTCTGGAGGGGCTTGAAAGCGAGCCTCGGGGGCGCAAGCCGGTGCTGCCATTTGCTCACATCTCGGGTCTATTACAGCTGTTGATCCAGTTGTCTCCACAGGAGCTCGGATATCAGCGCTCGCGTTGGAGTACCGAACTGATGGCGCTTGAACTCAAACGGAGTTGGCGCCTGACATTGCATGCTTCAACAATACGGCGATGGCTGCCCAGGCTAGGGATTGTCTGGCGCCGGGCCGCGCCCACTTTGCACATCCGCGATCCCCATAAAGAGCGGAAAATGGCCGCTATCAATGAGGCCTTGGGACGCTGCAGTGCGGACCATCCCGTGTTCTATGAAGATGAGGTGGATATCCACCTAAATCCCAAGCTGGGGGCGGACTGGATGATGCGAGGGAAGCAGAAGAAAGTGGCAACTCCGGGCCAGAATCGCAAACATTACCTCGCTGGCGCCCTGCATGCCGGAACAGGTAACGTGACCTATGTGGCGAGCGATAGCAAAGACACGGACTTGTTCTTGTCACTGCTCCAAACACTAAAGCGGACTTATCGGCGCGCCAAGAGCATCACGCTGATCCTGGATAACTACATCATCCACAAGAGCAAAAAAGCACAGCGATGGCTGGCAAAAAATCCGAAGTTCATCGTGCTTTTTCAGCCGGTGTATTCGCCATGGGTGAACCAGATTGAGCGGCTGTGGCATGCCCTCCATGAAACGATCACCCGGAACCACCAATGCCGCACATTGGGTGAGTTATTACGTCGCGTGTTCTACTTCCTGGATCATGCCGCCCCGTTCCCCGGTAATGGACATGGGCTTATGCAACTGGAGCGAAATTAGGATCAGCTATTTAGAGCCTGGATGGCTCTCTGTAAATGAGAGTGGTTTTTATTTGTGAGGTGCAGGGGATATGAAGGGCCGGACATCAGGGACGCCGGCCCGACGGGATCAACCGTTGTAATGGCCGATGCTGGGACGGCGGCTGGGTCCGCTCAGGTGGATGTCCACCGGATTGAACGCCTTGATCGCCTCATAGCTGAAATCACCGATGGCCTGATGCAGGCTCTGGGGGCTGTGGTTGGTGATGATGATGACGCTTTTGGACAGGTTGCGACGACGGCGCAGCAGGTGGCCGAGGAAGCTGGACTGACTCTCGGCCATCTTGGCGCGGTTGGCTGCCACCTCGTCGATGATCAGCAGGTCCACCTCTTCCAGGGCGCGGCGGTACTGGTTGCGCTCCTCCTGATCCTGGATGACGTTGAAGAAGAGCCTGTCCACGATGGAGGCCCACTGCTGGAAGATCACCGACTTCTGGTGGCGCGCGATCAACTCGTGGGCCACGGCACCCGCCAGGGTGGATTTGCCGGTGCCGTAATCGCCGTAGATCAGCATGCAGCCCCCGCCGCTCTTCTCCCAGTGCTCGAAACCGCTGATGAAGTAGCGGGCTGTCTCGATGGGGTATTGCAGGGCCGGGTCACCGGAATCCATCTTGTCGAAGATCCAGTCCGGATTGAGGTCGGCCTGGGCGATCAGCTTCTGGATCCGCTCCTGGCGGGCGGCCTTCTGCAACTCGCGCACTTCGGCATTGGCCTTGGCGTCGTACTCCTTGCGCAGGGTCTCGTAGTCGTACTGGCTGCCGCCGGTTGCGGCCCGCAGTCGGAGAATACGTTGCTGCAGGCTGCTGACGTGACGCTTGAGCTCGGGATCATGAGCCCGTTGCTCCTGTCTCGCCTTGGCGATTTTCTGGCGTTTGGCCTCGATCTCTTCCAGTGCCTGGCGCATCGGGTCGTGCGGATCTGTCATGGAATTCTCCTTCTGCTAGGGCTGTGGCTGGATGGGCAGGGGGTCAATAGTGCACTTCGTGGCCGCCTGGTATCAATCATTCTCCGGCTCCTGAGCTTGTGCCAGCCGTTTGGCCTCATAGATCATCTCTTGCGCCCGGCGGCTCGGGCCAGCCTCTACCGGGGCTGGCGCGACCTGCTGGTACCCGGTGACCACGGTCGCCGGGCGGCGGGCGTAGCGCCGACTCTTGAGGGCCCGAATAAATTTCAACATCCACTGGTGCTGGGAGTCGAACACCTCGGGGCGGCCGAGCCAGTAGGCGATGAACTCCCCGAGATCCTCTTCGCTGTAGCTGGCATCGATCACCCCGCACAGGCGTGCGAGAGCAGGCAGTTCTTCGTCCGGACGCCACTGCAGGTGCATCTGGAACGGGCGTGCCGGCAGAGGGCTGCGCACCCGCTGGCTCAGCAACGGCAACTGGAAAGGGCACTGGTGGTAGTGCTCACTGTCAGCCTGGGCCTCGACCTGAAGCAGTTCGGCCTCCATCAGCTCGTCGAGCAGTTCGGTCAGCTGGCGAGCGTTGACCTGATAGCTGAAACCACCGGGATTGCCCGGATCGACGACAGCCAGTGCCCGGCCAAGCTCGGGATAGTTGAGTCGGGCCAGCCGATTTTCCAGCACCAAGCGGCGCAGTTGCAGGGTATAGAGGCTGCGGGCCGGATGGGAGAGTCTGGGATGGGCGAGGGCGCTGTATTCGGCTGGCGTCATGGTCTGCTTCACGATCTGGAGTGGAGGGCATTATCCCTCATGGCGGTGCCTCATACAATTCATGGTGCCGACCTGCGAGATAACGGCTGCCGGGCGACGGTTGCCGACCATCTCTGCGCAAGGGGGCGATCAAAATAGTCGGACCATTTCAAACGCTTGGCAGATACCAAGGCCAGCCCGGCTCGCTGCTCGACAATATTGTGTGGCGGTATCCAGCGCCCATGATCTAGTCTTAATGCTCAAATAACCATTTGACTAATAAGAGCTTTGTCAAGATGTCAAAAGCCGGACTACGGATCTTGGTGGTAGAAGACGAAGCGGTTTTTCGCCACTCACTGGTATCTTATCTCGAGCACGACGGGGCCTGCGTCTTTCAGGCAGAAGACGGGATTGAGGGGCTCTCTGCCGCAGCGCTCTATCACCCCGATGTGGTGTTGTGTGATCTGAACATGCCGAACATGGATGGCCATGAGGTGATTGCCTGCCTCACCGCCCGCTATCCACAGGTGCCCGTCATCGTCATCTCCGGTCAGGATCAGATGGCTGCGATCGAGCGTGCGCTGCGGGCGGGGGCCAGGGACTTCTTCATCAAACCGGTGAATGACTATGAGCAGATCCGCCGCAGCATCGAGCAATGCCTGACAAACCTCGGGCATCAGAGCCAGCAACTGGAGCTGATGGAGCACATCGACTTCTTCCGTGGCCACGATCTGGCGAGCAGCCGGCTGCTCGCCTGGTTGGCCCCCCCTGGCATGCAGGATTGGGGGCCCTGGCAGGTCACCTTTGCCGGCATGGGCAATCTCTTCATCCCGGATACCTTCAAACTGGACGACAAGCTGCTGGTACTGGTGATGGAATTGCCCATCCTCGGTGTGGATGCGGCCTTCTGTGGTGCCTTGGTGCGATCCCTGATGAACGGCCCCTATCGCCAATACCAGCAACAAGAGAGCCTGCTGTTGACCCAGCCACACCGATTGCTGGATTACCTCAATCTGCAACTGCTGGAGTCGGGCCTGCGTCACTCCTTTGCCATGGCGGCCCTGCTGTTCGATCAGGAGGATGGGCTGCTTTTTGCAAATGCCGGGCTCACCTCACCTCACTGGTTGATGCGTGCAGGGGGGTTGCCGCTCGGCTTGATGCGCAGCAGTCGCTACACGTTGCACAGGCGAAGCTGGCACGAGCCCTTTGATCTGCAGTTTCGCAGTGACAGCGGCAGCGCCCTGACGATGCAGGTTCGTCACCACTGACGCCGTGAAGTGAACACATGCAAACAGGGCGCCCATGGGCGCCCTGTTTGGTCTCTGCTGTCCTGACCGGTCAAACGGTCGCAGACTGCAGTTTCTGCTCTTGTTCTTCGGGCTCTTTGGCCGGGCCTTCGGCACCGTGCATCCAGTAGACCAAGCGGTTGGCCATGGTCAGCAGGATGAGGGCGCTGATCACGGCGGCCAGTGCGATGCCACCGAAGATGGCCATGGCGCCGGATTCGCCGACGAAGGATCCGATGAAGCCGGCGGCATAGTTGGCCAGGGCCACGAAACCGAACCAGGCACCCATCATCAGGGAGGCCAGGCGCAGCGGAGCCAGCTTGGTCACCATGGAGAGACCGATGGGGGAGAGGCAGAGCTCACCCAGGGTATGGAACAGGTAGGCACCGACCAACCAGAACATGGAGGTCTTGACAGCCTGATCACCACCTTGCTCCAGCACGGCACCGATCATGAACAGGAAGCCGACGGCCAGGAACAGCAGGCCCATGGCGAATTTCACCGGGGAGTTCGGCTCTTTCTTGCCGAGCTTGATCCAGATGGCGGCCACGACAGGGGCCAGGGTGATGATGAAGAAGGGGTTCAGGGACTGGAACCAGGCTGTCGGCACTTCGAAGCTGCCGATCATGCGGTCGGTATACTCCTGGGCATACAGGTTCATCAGACCACCGGCCTGCTCGAAGCCGGCCCAGAAGATGATGGTGAACAGGCCCAGTACCAGGATCACCTTGATGCGATCCACTTCCTGTTTGGTCAGGGGCGCTTTTTGCTCCTTGGAGCGTTGCAGGGCGGCACGCTGGGCGGCGGGCACACGGCCGATGTCGCCAAGGAAACGCTGGGCCATGGTGGCCTGCACAACCAGGGAGAGCAGCATGCCGATACCGGCGCTGACGAAGGCGGCTTGCCAGCCATAGGCGGTGGCGGCGGCGCCGCAGATCACGCCGGCCAGCAGGGAGCCCAGGTTGATGCCCATGTAGAAGATGGTGAAGGCGCCGTCACGACGGTGATCCCCTTCTTTATACAGGTCACCCACCATGGTGGAGATGTTCGGTTTGAACAGGCCGTTGCCCACGATCAGCAAGCCAAGGCCGGCATAGAAGACGGTGTTGACCATGTCAGGGAACATGGCGTGAGGCAGTGCCAGGGTAAACTGGCCGGCGGCCATCAGCACGGCACCGAACAGGATGGCACGGCGCTGGCCCAGGAAGGTATCGGCGAGCCAGCCGCCGATGACGGGGGTGATGTAGACCAGACCGGTATAGATGCCGTACAGCTTGAGGGCGTCGGCCTGGGTCCAGCCCATGCCACCGTTGGCGGTCAGGTCGGTCAGATAGAGGACGAGCACGGCACGCATGCCGTAATAGGAGAATCTCTCCCACAGTTCGGTACTAAAGAGCAAAAAAAGCCCTTTAGGGTGACCTAAAAAGGTCCCTTTGGACGGGTTATTCATTGGAACTTCCACCTGTGTCTTATATTTTTTTAGAAATTTTATGCAAGGGCTAGGAACAAGCCTTAATCCTTATAGAACAAGCGACTTTAAATTACAATATTATGATTTAGCGATATTTTATCTATCAATGGTTGAATATTTGTTTATAAAATGAAAAAGGGCATCGAATGATGCCCAGTTTTTTATACTGCTTATCTTGTAAATATTCAGAGATTACAGCTCTTTGGCAAACTGTTTCAGCCAGCTGGTGAAATCTTTGCTGAGTTCCCGATGGCGCACGGCGTATTCCACATTGGCCTTCATATAACCGAGCTTGCTGCCGCAATCGTGGCTGCGTCCCTTCATGAAGTAGGCATTGACCTGCTCCTTTTCCATCAGCATGGCGATGGCATCGGTCAGCTGGATCTCGTCGCCGGCGCCGGCCGGGGTTTTTTCCAGCAAGGGCCAGATATTGGCCGAGAGCACATAGCGACCGACCACGGCCAGGTTGGACGGGGCTTCATCCCGGGGCGGCTTCTCGACGATGGCCTGCATCGGCAGGGACATGCCTTCGCTCAGGGCTTCCCCCTTGATGTCGGCGATGCCGTATTTGTCCACTTCGCTCTCGGGGACGGCTTCCACCATGATCTGGCTGATCTGCTCCTCTTCGAACAGATGCACCATCTCCGCCAGGTTGTCCTGCTTCAGATCGCTGGCCACCTCGTCGATGAGCACATCCGGCAGCAGAACGGCGAAGGGTTGATCCCCGATGAGGGGGCGGGCACACAGTACTGCATGGCCCAGGCCTTTTGCTTCCCCTTGACGCACGTGCATGATGGTGACGTCTTTGGGACAGATGTGCTGAACCTCTTCCAGCAGTTGGCGCTTGACCCGCTTCTCCAGGGTCGCCTCCAGCTCGAAGCTTTTGTCGAAGTGGTTCTCGATGGAGTTCTTGCTTGAATGGGTCACCAGGATGATCTCCTTGATGCCGGCGGCGATGGCTTCGCGCACCACATACTGGATCAGCGGCTTGTCGACCACGGGCAGCATCTCCTTGGGGATGGCCTTGGTGGCGGGCAGCATGCGGGTACCCAGACCGGCAACGGGGAGAACGGCCTTGCGAACAACGAGCGGTGTCTTTTTCATGGAGTGAGTCCGAAGATACAAAGTGGGCTCATGATACCCGAAGAAAAATAGGGCAGCCACAGGCTGCCCTCGGGATGATAGGGATTCAAACCGGTTACTTGACGATAATCATGTCCCGGTTTGCTTCCAGCGTGGCAGGTCCGATGCCACTGACGTCCGCCAGTTGATCGACGGAGGTGAACTTGCCCTGCTTCTCCCTGTGGTCGATGATGGCCTGTGCCTTCTTCTCGCCAATGCCTTTCAGGGCGGTGAGCTCGCTGGCACTGGCGGTATTGAGATTGATCTTGCCGCTTTCCTTGACTTGGGTGGTGGCCACAGGCTTGGTCGCCGCCTTGTCGGCGGCCAGCAGAGGTTGGCTCAACAGGGGGAGGCAGCCCAGCAGCAGTGCGGCGATCAGGGTCTTCTTGTTCATATCGTCATGTCCTTATGTGGCGTTAGTGCCACATTTATCATTAGCTGTGTTGCGCCACTTTTTGTCTGTCAGTTTTGACACTGTATAAGTCAGTGCAAACGGCTATAAGCCGAAGATACTCACTCGGTTACACTGACCAACCCTTTGAGCGAGAACTCTTTTCCATGTATCTACCCGCCATTTCCGAACTGGAGCCCATCGCCCGCGCCGCCGGTGAGGCCATCATGTCCATCTACAGCCAGCCCTTTGCGGTGGAGTACAAGCAGGACGAGAGCCCGCTGACGGCTGCGGACAAGGGGGCCCACGAGGTGATCGTTCAGGCGCTGGCGCGTCTCACTCCCGATATCCCGGTGTTGTCGGAAGAATCCTCCCCCGAGGTGATGGTTGCGCGACTCGGCTGGTCCCGCTACTGGCTGGTGGATCCTTTGGATGGCACCAAGGAGTTTGTCTCCCGCAACGGCGAGTTCACGGTGAATATCGCCCTGATTGAACAGGGGACCCCGCGCTGGGGGCTGGTCTATGCCCCGGTACTGGACAAGCTCTGGTATGGGGGCAAGGGGATTGGCGCCTGGCGTGTGGCCGATGGCAGGCACGAGACCATCCAGACCCGCCCTCATGACGCTGGGCGAGTGTGGCGCGTGGTGGGCAGTCGCAATCACCTGTCGCAGGAGACCCTCGAGTATCTGGCCCGTTTTGGCGAACTGGAGCGGGGCGAGATCGAGCTGGTCTCCATGGGCAGCTCTCTCAAGTTTTGCATCATTGCCGAGGGGGAGGCCGAGCTTTACCCGCGGCTCGCACCGACCTGCGAGTGGGATACGGGGGCAGCTCAGGCGGTACTGGAAGGAGCGGGGGGCAGCGTCACCCGGCTCGATGGTTCGCCGCTTTGCTACAACAAGCCTGATATCCTCAATCCCTGGTTTGTGGCCAGGGCATGAGTCAGAAGATGCAAAAAGGCCGGACAGTGTCCGGCCTTTTTCTTGTCAGCCTTGATGGGCTCAGAAGACTTTCTTGAAAGGTTTGATGGTCACCCTGGCGTAGACCCCCGCCGCGACATAGGGGTCCGCATCGGCCCAGGCCTGGGCGTCGGCCTGGCTGGCAAAGTCGGCGATGACGGTGCTGCCGGTGAAGCCCGCATCGGCCGGATCCTCGGCATCGATGGCCGGGTTCGGGCCGGCCGTCAGCAGTCGGCCCTCATCCTGCAAGGCTTGCAGGCGGGCCAGGTGGGCAGGGCGTGCCAGCTTGCGCTGGGGCAGGCTGCCCGCGACATCTTCGGAGTAGATCAGATACCACATGGAACAATCCCTTTCTGGTTGCGGTTATTTTTTCTGTTCTGCGTTCTGCTCGGCCGGCATGTGGCGATAGAGATAGACGCCGCTGAGCAGGGTGAAGACCAGGGTCATGCCCAGCAGGCCGAACACCTTGAAGTTGACCCACATCTCCTGGGAGAGGTTGAAGGCCACGTAGAGGTTGAGCAGACCGCACAGGGTGAAGAAGCCGACCCAGCCGAGATTGACGTTGTCCCAGACCCGGTCGGGGGCTTGGAGCTCCTTGGCCAGCATCTGCTTGATGAGGTTCTTGCCAAAGCCATAGCGGCCGATGAGCAGGGCGAGGGCAAAGAGCATGTTGATGACGGTCACCTTCCACTTGATGAAGGCATCGTCGTGGAAGAAGACGGTGAGGCCGCCGAAGAAACCGACCAGCACGAAGGTGAACAACTGCATCTTCTCGACCCGGCGATAGCGAAGCCAGCTGTACAGGAGTTGCAGGCCGGTGACGACCACCAGGGCGCCAGTGGCGGTGTAGATGTCGTAAAACTTGTAGACCGCGAAGAAGACGATCAGGGGGATGAACTCGATAAACTGCTTCATGCTGGGCTCTAACCTCAAAATTTCACTCAGTGTACCTGCCCGTCAGACAACGGCAAATGAATAAGACCGTCCATTCTGCAGGCAGTTCCTTCCCGGGGCGGCGGGTTACTCGAACAGCTGGCTGGCAATCTGGTTGCCAAGGCGCACCTGATCGTCCAGCAATGCGCGTATGTCTGCTTCCTCGATGAGAGGGTTGAGCAGGACGGCACGCAGCAGCGTGAGCGGTTGCTCGCCATAGCGGGAGACTGCGCGCTGGGTGCGTGAGACGAAGCTGTGCCCTTCGGCGCGCTGGGCTTTTTGCAGGGCGACGTTGAAGAGATTGATCTGTTCGTTGGCCGCCACATCGGGTACCTGACCTTGCAGGTGGGGCGGAATGCACCGGTAGGAGAGCAGGTTCATGACAGGTGCCGACATCAGCTCGAAGGCGGGGCTGGCGTCGATGAGCGCAGCCATTCGCCGCGCCCTGTCGTAGTTGGCGTCGATGAGTTGGGCATAACCCTGCTGTCCCAGCATCTGGAAGGCGGCATCCAGATAGAGCGCGTTGGCGGGACGGGTCCCCTCCAGAGTGAAGCGCCCCTGATCGAAGGAGGTGGCGCGGATGGCGTAGGGAGCCTCGCGCTTCACCGTCATCATCAGGTCCGGTTGGCGGCAGAGCAGCATGCCGGTACCGAGCGGGACCAGCAACTGCTTGTGACCGTCAAGGGTGACGGTATCGGCGTGCTCTATCCCCGTAAGCAATCCCTGATAGCGGGGCGAGAAGAGGGTCGGACCACCCCAGGCCGCGTCCACGTGGAAGTGGATTTGCTCGCGCCGGGCGATGGCGGCCAGTTCCGGCAGCGGGTCGACGGAGCCAAAATCCGTGCTGCCAGCCACGCCGACCAGCGCCAGCACCTTGAGCTTCTGCTCCCTGCATTGTTGAAGGGCCTGTTCCAGCGCCGCCAGACTGAGCCGGTTGTGCTCGTCGGTGTCGAGACGCCAGAGGCTGCGAGCTCCGAGTCCCAGTAGGTCCATCCCCTTGTCGAAGGAGTAGTGCATCAGCCGCGAGCCCAGAATGACGGCGCCGCGATAGCCCTGCTCGGCGAGGGCGAACAGGTTGTCGCCACAGGCCCGGTTGCGGGCCAGCCAGAGGGCGGTGACGTTGGCGATGGTACCGCCACTGGTCATGACACCGAGGGCCGCATCCTTGGCATGCATCTGGGCTGCATAGAAGGCGTCGTCCTGGCGGTAGACCAGACGGTGCAGTTTGGCCAGCACTTCCCGTTCCAGAAAGCTCAGCAAACGGGAGGACTCCATCTTCATCGGGTTCTGGTTGAGCATCACCAAGAGCCGGGAGAGCTCGGCGGTGAAGGCCGGCAGCGGTGCCGTCATGTGTCCCATGTAGCGGGGAGAGGTGAGGTGCGATGCCCCGGGTACCAGGGTGGCGAGCCGTGCCAGATAGTCCCGGGGAGAGATGCCGGTGGCGGGCATGCACGACTGATCGAGCTGGTGGGTGAAACTGCCCCGCTGATAGGGGGCCTGACTGTCGTCGGAATGATGGAAATGCTCCAGCAGGGCCGTCATGGCCTTGCCGAAATCAGGATCCGGTTGTGTAAACAGTTCAGTGAGCTTCATCGGGTTCTCCAGACCAGATTGTCGGGCAGACGCGGCCATCCGCATGGGCGGCGTCGGCGGCAGAGCATACACCAAAGGGGCGGGGGGCACAGCCATCTCTGGCCCTCCCTCTCCTCGCCCCTTTATTTTCAGCTAACACTTGTAGCCTGAAACGTCGGCCGCTAGAGTGGGCCGGTAATGGATTGGAGGTAATGATGGATGTGACGGGGTACTCCCCACGGGAAGAGTGGGCGAATCGTCTCAGCCATGGGCTGGGGCTGCTGCTGGGCGGACTGGGACTGGTCTTGCTGCTGCACAAGGGGTGGGATCAGGGGCCCAGGGTACTGCTGAGCTACGGCGTCTACGGTGCCAGCCTGGTATTGCTCTATCTCGCCTCGACGCTCTATCACAGCGTGAGCTCGGTGGCGGCCAGACGCTGGAGCAAGCTGTTCGATCACTGCGCCATCTATCTGCTGATCGCCGGCACTTATACCCCCTTCCTGCTGGTGGCGCTCGATACGCCGCTGGCGCAAGGACTGATGGTGGTGATCTGGGGGCTGGCCCTGGCGGGGGTCGTGTTCAAACTGATCTTCATCAATCGCTTCAAGAAGGTGTCGCTATTTACCTATCTGATGCTGGGCTGGCTGTCGCTGGTGGTCATCTACCAGCTCTATCTGCATCTGGATGGTACCGGGCTCCTGCTGCTGGGGCTGGGTGGTCTCATCTACAGCCTGGGAGTGATCTTCTATGTGGCCAAGCGCATTCCCTACAACCACGCCATCTGGCACCTGTTTGTGCTGGGGGGCAGTCTGTGCCACTTCATGGCCATTTATGGCTACATCTGATGGCTAACCCTTAATTGGTATTTTTGTGCTCATGAAAGCCTGAATTCGTGCGGCACCCCACAGTTGCCCCCTTCGTTTGCTGACAAGCTAGTGCCAGTTCAGTTTGGAAAGGATGCAAACGATGAGTGAGATCGCGCTTTCCATCAGCATGCTGTCGCTGGTGGCAGTGCTGGGGCTCTGGCTGGGAAACTGGCGGGTCTATGGCGTGGGTTTGGGTATTGGCGGGGTGCTGTTCGGCGGCATCATAGTGGGCCACTTCGCCGGCTTGTCCGGGTTGAAGCTGGATGAGCAAACACTTCATTTTATTCAGGAATTCGGCCTGATCCTGTTCGTCTACACCATAGGCATCCAGGTCGGTCCCGGCTTCTTCTCCTCCTTGCGCAGTTCGGGCCTCAAGCTCAATGGCTTCGCGGCCCTGCTGGTTCTGCTCGGCTGCCTGGTGGCGGCAGCGTTGCACCAGCTGTTCGATGTACCGTTGCCGGTGATCCTCGGGGTCTTTTCCGGGGCCGTGACCAATACCCCGTCCCTGGGGGCTGGCCAGCAGATCCTGGCGGAGCTCGGGGCGGATCCTGGATCCACCGGCCTGATGGGGATGGGCTATGCGGTGGCCTACCCGTTCGGGATCTGCGGCATCCTGCTCACCATGTGGCTCATCCGGATGTTCTTCCACATCAAGATCGAGGAGGAGGCGGTCGCTTTCGAGCAGCAGGCTGGCAAGACCAAGGAGAGTCTGCAAACCATCAACATTGCCGTGCGCAATCCCAATATGCATGGCCTGATGCTCCGCGAGATCCCGAGTCTGGACGAGGCGGACGTCATCTGCTCCCGACTCAAGCGTGGCGACGAACTGATGGTGCCAAAGCCCGACTCGCGCATCGAACTTGGCGACCTGCTGCACCTGGTGGGGGAGCGCCATGCCCTGCACAAGGTGCTGCTGGTGCTTGGAGAGGAGGTAGACACCTCCCTCTCCACCCGCGGGACCGATCTGCGGGTCGAGCGGGTGGTGGTCACCAATGAGCAGGTGCTCGGCAAGCGGATCCGCGATCTCGACATCAAGCAGAAATACGATGTGGTCATCTCGCGCCTGAATCGGGCCGGCATCGAGCTGGTGCCGACCAGTCAGACCAGTCTGCAGTTCGGTGACATCCTGAACCTGGTGGGGCGGCTCGATGCCATCGAGGCGGTCACCAGCGTGGTGGGCAACGTGCAGCAGAAACTGCAACAGGTGCAGATGCTGCCCGTCTTCATCGGCATCGGGTTGGGGGTATTGCTCGGATCCATTCCCTTCTACCTGCCGGGATTCCCGGCGGCGCTCAAGCTGGGGCTGGCAGGGGGACCGCTGGTGGTGGCGCTCATCCTGTCTCGTATCGGCAGCATCGGCAAGCTCTACTGGTTCATGCCGCCGAGCGCCAACCTGGCGCTGCGGGAAATAGGCATAGTGCTCTTCCTGGCGGTGGTGGGGTTCAAGTCCGGGGCCGGTTTCATCGACACCCTGATCAACGGTGATGGCCCAGCCTGGATGCTCTACGGTATGGCGATTACCCTGATCCCGCTGCTGGTGGTCGGTGTGCTGGCGCGCCTCTACGGCAAGATGAACTATCTGACCCTGTGCGGCTTGCTGGCCGGCTCCATGACAGACCCTCCCGCGCTGGCCTTTGCCAACGCCATGCACCCGACCAGTGGCGCCAGTGCGCTCTCATACGCCACTGTCTACCCGCTGGTGATGTTCCTGCGGATCATCTCGCCACAGCTGTTGGCTATCATCCTCTGGGCGGGTGTATAGGGTTAATCTTGACGGGAGCATGTTTTGTCATGCTCCTGTCATTACTCTGTAATTTATTGATAATTTTGGTTTTTGCCATTCTCGCAACCTCGTTTTACACACTTCTGTCTGGCTGAACAGTTCAGCCTCAAATCGGTCTATCCTTTCGAATTTTCGAGCTGGTTATTTTTCCCCTCAGTCTGCAAAGTAGGCTGTGGCTTATTGCATTCAAATCAGGATTCAGGAGAGAACATGATTACCAATGCCGTTACCTTGGAACAGGGCGTAACCGTAACCCAACTCAAAGGACAAATTTATCTGGTTGCTGCTGATGGCAGCCGGAAGCTGTTGGCTGAAGGTGATGTGCTGCCGAAAGGGGCGGTGATCATGTCGCCGGATGGCGCCAGTTTCATGGGCGGCGGACAGTCGTTCAATGTGCAACCAGCCAGCGAGCAGAGTGAACCTGCCGAAGAGGGGGATGCTCCCCAGCTGGCGCAAAATGGCGCTGCTGGCACTCCTGATGATATCAATGCCCTGCAACAGGCGATCTTGGGTGGGGCTGACCCGACTCAGGCCTTTGAAGCCTCTGCCGCAGGCGGTGCACCTGCCGCCGGTGGTGGCGGTATTGGAGGCGTCGCCGGTGCCAGTGGCAACGGCGGTTTTGTTACCATCGACCGTACCGGTTCCGCAACCATTGCTGAAGCCACCTTCGATACCACCTACAACGCCAATGGCGAGCCACCGCTTGAAGCCGTTGGTGAAGATGATCCTCTTTTTACCTCCGCCAACCTTGTCTTGAGTGCAGATGTACAGGTGAATGAAGGTGGGTTTATCACCTTTACTGCGACATTAGATGAACCTGTTTTTGGTTCTGACTTGGTTATTCAGCTGTCAAATGGTGCAGTGATCACCATTCCCGTCGGCCAGAGTTCCGGTTCAGTCACTGTTGCTGCTCCAGCAGACAGCCCTTATGTCGACCCGTCAACGATCTCCGTTTCGATTACCGGTACTCAGGGTGGTGGTTTCAACCAGATTATCACTGGACCTTCAACGACTACCCAGATTAACGACACTGTCGACACCACCGCCGTGACCCTGGGTGCTCCGGCGCAGGTCAACGAAGGTGGGCAGATCACCTACAGTGCCAACGTCAACAACGCCCCGCAGAGTGACCTGGTGCTGACCCTGTCCAACGGCGCCAGCATCACCATCAAGGCGGGTGAGTTGAGCGGCAGTGTGACGGTCGATGCCCCGAGTGACGACGTTTACAAAGATGGCAGCAGCCTGACGGTGAGTATCACCGGCAGCAGCGGTGGCAACTATGAACAGCTGGACACCAGCAGCAAGGTGACCACCGAGGTGGCCGACACCGTGGACACCACTACCGTGACCCTGAGCTCGGCCACCAACGGCCAGATCGTGACCGAGGGCGGCAGCATTGTCTACACCGCCAGCGTCAGCAACCCGGTGACCGGCAGCCCGCTGACCGTGACCCTCTCCAACGGGGTGGTGATCACCATTCCGGTGGGGGCCAGCAGCGCTAACAGTGACCCTGTACCGGTTCGTGGAGATGACATTTATCAGCAAGGTGAAGAGTCACTGAGCGTCACTATCGACAAGACCAGTGGTGGCAATTACGAGAATGTGGTTAGCACTGGCACCATCACTAATACAGTGGTGGATGACCAGGATGCCCCGACCCTGACCCTGACCGGCGATGCCAATGTGGTCGAGGGGGGCAAGGCGAGCTACACCCTGACCATCAGCGACGCCCCGAAAACCGACCTGACCATCAAGGTGGTGGTGGGTCATATCACCACCGACAACGGTGATGTCCAGGCGGTGACCCGCGACGTGGTTATCAAGGCGAACACCACCTCGGTGAGCTTCGACGTGGCGACCCTGGATGACGTTTATGCCGAGCCGGCCGAGCAGTTCCAGGTCAGCGTGAGCGAGACCAGTGGCGGTGGCTACGAGAAGGCGCCGGCACTGCCGGGTGCAGTGACCACCACCATCACCGACGAGGATGGCAGCGATCCGAAGCTGCCGACGGATGCCCCGACCCTGACCCTGACCGGCGATGCCAATGTGGTCGAGGGGGGCAAGGCGAGCTACACCCTGACCATCAGCGACGCCCCGAAAACCGACCTGACCATCAAGGTGGTGGTGGGTCATATCACCACCGACAACGGTGATGTCCAGGCGGTGACCCGCGACGTGGTTATCAAGGCGAACACCACCTCGGTGAGCTTCGACGTGGCGACCCTGGATGACGTTTATGCCGAGCCGGCCGAGCAGTTCCAGGTCAGCGTGAGCGAGACCAGTGGCGGTGGCTACGAGAAGGCGCCGGCACTGCCGGGTGCAGTGACCACCACCATCACCGACGAGGATGGCAGCGATCCGAAGCTGCCGACGGATGCCCCGACCCTGACCCTGACCGGCGATGCCAATGTGGTCGAGGGGGGCAAGGCGAGCTACACCCTGACCATCAGCGACGCCCCGAAAACCGACCTGACCATCAAGGTGGTGGTGGGTCATATCACCACCGACAACGGTGATGTCCAGGCGGTGACCCGCGACGTGGTTATCAAGGCGAACACCACCTCGGTGAGCTTCGACGTGGCGACCCTGGATGACGTTTATGCCGAGCCGGCCGAGCAGTTCCAGGTCAGCGTGAGCGAGACCAGTGGCGGTGGCTACGAGAAGGCGCCGGCACTGCCGGGTGCAGTGACCACCACCATCACCGATGAGACGGTACCGAGCGTGGAAGACACCGTGTTTGCCCAGATCGCGGTGGATAAGGCCAGCGTGGCGGAAGGTGGCGTGCTCAAATACACCGTGAGCTTGGTCGATAAGGATGGCAATGCCATAACCCTGCCGACAGGCAAAGTGGTGACCCTGAACCTAGCATGGAGCGGTGCTGCGGCCAATGATGGCGACACTAGCGGCCGCCCAGCCAGCGTGACCATAGGTACGAACGGCAAAGCCGAATTTACTGTTGCTACAGTAAACGACACCATTTATGAGATGGAGGAAAAGCTTGCTGTAACTATTAGCGGTGTGAAGACCAATTCGGCATTTGAAGCTATCTCGATAGTAAATGGAAAAGGTAGTGCTGAGACCGTCATTGTGGACAACGATGCCCCTCCTTCTGTGGTGATCAATAAACCGGCTGTTGTGTCTGAAGAGGGGCTGGCCAACGGATTACAAGATGATCTAGGCAATACGGATACCACTAATGCGAAGGTTGCTAGCGGCACTATTACAGTGGCGGATATCGATAGCAGTAGCGTGACGGTCAGCCTCTCTGGCCCGTCCGGGCTCAAGTCTGGCGGGCTGGATGTGAAGTGGAGCTGGGATGCATCAGGCAAGGTGTTGACCGGATATACCGGTACCTTGGGGGGGGCGGACTACAAGGCTGTGCTTGATGTCAAGCTGACTGCACCTGCAGGTAGTACCAAAGGAGATTGGGGTTATGACGTTACTCTGAAAGGCGCCCTAGATCATCCGGTGACTGGTGCCGAGGACACGCTGAGTTTCAACATCGTAGTCTCTGTTTCTGATGGCCAGAGTACTACGAGTGCTTCGTTGCCCATCACTGTGGAGGATGATGCCCCCATTGCTGGCGATGCTGCAGCGGTTTCGCTGGTAAAAACCAGTATTCCTGATGTATTGACCGGCAAGTTCAGCATGACTGGTTATAGCGGGGATCGCACCAGCATTGATGGTGGCAAGTTCACCATTACGGCTAAAGGGTTCCTCTCTTCAACGTCTACTGTCTTGACCGGTGCTCTGGTTAATGGCTCGGGCGAAGGCATTGGTGTCAAGAGCTCGACAGCCCCTTACCACAATATTGAGAACGAGGTCGATTTCCGCAAACTGGCAGACGGCTCAGGGGTATCTGAAGAGCTGGTGATCAAACTGGATGCTGGCACTGTGGCTTACGGTGCCAAGATCGAGTTCAGCAAGATGTTCGGTGGTGAGCTGGAGAGCGGCGTGGTCGAGTTCTACCGTGATGGAGTTCTGATCTCAACACTTCCCTTTAGGTCGGATGCGGCGGGGGGAGAGTACAACCAGAACTTCCAAGTGCAGCAGGGTGGTTTTGACACCATGGTGATCAAAGCAACCGATAACGGCAATTCGTTCAACGTCAAGGACAACAGCGACTTTACCGTCAAGTCTATCGAGTTTCTGGGTTCCGATACGCCACAGGCAATTGCCTATGGCTCGGGGACAGTTGCACCGCAATGGGGAGCTGATGGCAAAGGGAGTCTGGAGCTGGTTACCGGCACCGTTGAAACGGGTCTGAAAACTGCTGCTGGTCTGGCAATTACCATTACCGCGGAAGGTGCCAACAGCATGGTTGGCAAGGCCAGTGATGGCAGCTTGATCTTCAAGATGCAATTCACGCCTGCAACGGGCAAGTGGGAGTTCTTCCAGTATGCAGAGATGCAGCGCCCGGTTGGTGATGGCGACATTGACTTCACCTTCAAGGCCTATGATCGGGACGGTGACAGCTCGCAAGGCAGCTTTGCTGTCAACCCGCTGGCGCGCCCTGATGTAACCGGCGTATCGAGTGCCACTGTGGTTGAAGGGGCTACCTTGCAGCATGTTGTGACCTTGAGTGGTGCGACTAATGTGGCGACTGAGTACAGCCTCTCAATCGCGGGTAGTGGTACTCATGCTGCCTCTAACTCTGACTGGGGAACTCTGCAGTTCAGTCACGGTGTTACCTATAACAGCAGCACAGGCAAAATCTCAGTACCAGCCGGTGTGACGAGCTTTACCGTGTCAGTGCCGACAGTGAATGACAAGCTGGTAGAACAGACAGAAACCTTGACTCTGACTGTAGGTGGTGCGACCGGAGCCGGAACCATTACTGACAACGATCTCTCTGTGCGACTGGGCAATGGGCTGGTTGATGAGGATGGTTTGTCTGGCGGAAATGCACACTTGCCTGAGCCTGTGGGTATGCCTGCTAGCGGTCCGCTTTCTGTGACTCAGTCGCTGCAGGTGACGGATGGCAGTGGTGGCAATGTCTCTGGCGTACAACTCAAACTTGTTGGCATCACGGGTCTGAGCGGGGTGACGGGCATTGATGGTCAGCCGGTCAATATTGTTCAGGATGGCGCCGGGCTCAAAGGGTACTTTGGTAACAACCCCGCCAATGTGGCCTTTACTGTGACAGTGGATAACAGTGCCAACCCACCGAGCTACACCTTTACTCTGCTCAAGCCGCTTAGCCATACAGTGGATGGTCAGAGCACCGTGTTGACCAGCCAGGACGAACTGCGCTTTACCGTCAACTATGAGGTAAGCAAATCTGGAGCTGAGACTGCCACCGGTTCGTTTGACTTGGCTGTGCGTGACGATGTGCCGGTTGCAGTGGTCGATGATGCGAAAGTCGATGTTGTAGTTGATACCTTCCTGTTTTCTGGTGTCGAGGCTTCATGGATTAATGTTTCTGGCGGTAAAAATCTGGAGCATTTTGACGGCCCTGATAATGATACAGCGAAGGATCAAATTCGCTGGGGTGGAAAAAATGAAAATAAATCGGGTTATGGTTTTGCCGATAACGATGCGGCCTTGAACGGAGAGATCCCGCTCAACGAAGAGATCAAACTGGGTACTTTCACCCACTACAATTATCCGGTTTCCTCCGGTACGGCTATCAACACTGTAACCATGCAGGCAACCTTCTCGGTTACCGACTCCATGGGCAGAGTGACACCAGTGACTGTGACCATCAATTTCAATCACAACGAAACGCCGAACGATTGGGCCGATCCGCGAGATATCATCACTATCGGAACTGCGACCGCGAGCTTCAACTTTGAAGGCAAGGTCTACAGTCTCGAGGTGCTGGGTTTCCGTGATGCAGGTGGCAATGTGGTGAAGACTATCTACACCAACGAAAATGCCAGCAACAGCTTCGATCTGATCGTCAAGTTGGTGGAAGGGTCTGGTTATCAGCTGCCACAGACCACAGGTAATGTGCTGGCCAACGATCTTGCCGGTGCTGATGGTGGTCTGAGTGTCATTGGCTACGGGGTCGGCAGCAGTTCGACCACCTATACCAATGGTGCGGGTACCCAGGTAGTCGGTTTGTACGGGGTACTGACCATTCTGGCCAACGGTGCCTATACCTATCAGGTCACCAAGAATGGCAGCCAGATCCCGGCTGATGCACGCGAGGTGTTCAGCTACAGCGTGCGCGATGGCGATGGCGATACCACCAACAGCACCTTAACCATCAGCGTCAATCCGGTGGACAGCAACGGGGTTCCGGTTCATCTGCCGCTGACGGTAGATGGTACTGACCTCAACGACTCCATCGTGGTACGCAATGGCGAGAGAGCAGCTAATCCTGACCGTCTTGATGTTTCCTTCGGCGGTAATCTGCTGGGCGAAGTCACTACCAGTAACGGCGGTACCGACCACATACATGCCGGTACCAGCTACAACAAAGGGAGTGCCGACCAGATCGTCAGCAGCGGTGCAGGCAATGACCATATCGAAACCGGCAGCGGTAATGATGTGATTTATGCAGGCAAAACCGGGGCTGATGGATTCGGTACCGACGATTCGTTGCAACTGACGGTAAATCAGCTCAAGGCTCATCACATCATGACAGGCAGCTTGTCTGGTGCCGATGCCATGCTCGATGGCGACGGTCTGTTGCTGAGTGTTGATGTCAGCAGTAGCAAAGCGGATGTGGTCAATGGTGGCAGCGGCAATGACAAGATCTACGGGCAGTCAGGTTCCGATATCCTGTTTGGCGGTACCGGTGACGACTACATCGATGGCGGCAGTCATAACGATGGGCTGCGCGGCGGTCTGGGGAACGATATCCTGATCGGCGGGCTAGGCAATGATGTAATGCGTGGTGACGGCGGTTCAGATACCTTCGTCTGGAATCAGGGGGATACAGTATCCGGCTCCCTGACCAAGGATTACATCATGGACTTCAACAAGGGGTCAGGCACCATCAACCGTTTGGAAGAAGACAAGCTGGATCTGAGCGATCTGCTGGATCACGATGGTTCTCACAGTACGACTGACCTGAAGAGTCTGCTCTCGGTGTTCCAGGACAATGAAGGGGTGCACCTGCAGGTCAAGGAGAGCAGTGCCGCGCCGGTGACCCAGGAGATAGTGCTGATGAACCACACCTTCGACACCCTGACGGGCGGTTCAGGGACGACTGCCAACCAGGTGATCGATTTCATGTTGCAAAACAACATGTTGGATATCAACAAGTAACAGCCAAGCGGGCTGGGCAAAAGCGGCAGAGCAATCTGCCGCTTTTTTTATGGGGGATTTTTGGGTGGATGGGCGCAGACGAGGGGGAGGGCAATGCAAGAAGAAGATAAAAAAGGGCGCCCTTCAAGAGAAGGGCGCCCGGGGTAGACGGGATGATTGCCAGAGGATCAGGCGTTGACCCCTGCCAGGCGGGAGCCGCGCTGGAAGCAGTTGGCCAGCAGCAGCAAGGTGGTGACACCGACGGTGCCGAGCACCAGCCAGGGCAACCAGGGTTGCCCCTGGGCCATGGCGTAGTCGTGCAGAGCACCGCCCCCCACGTAACCCGTCATGCCCCCGAGCGCCAGCCCCAGTCGGCTGAAGCCCATGTAGCTGCCCCGCGCCCCCGGTTGTGCCAGCTTGGTCATCAGGGTTTCCCGCGCCGGCTCGGCGATGACGATGCCAAGGTAGAAGCAGGCGAGCAGCAGGAAGACGGCGGGCAAGGTGGTAGCAAAGGCCACCAGCCCGATCCCCGTGGTCATCAGCAGCACCCCCGCCATCAGGCGGTTCTCCAGCTTGAAGTGGCGCTCGCCGAACCGGGCAAGGGGGTAGAGCAGGGCCAGGGAGATGGCCGTCTCCAGGGTATACATCCAGCCCACCGCCGTGGTGCTGCCCGCCATCTGTTTGACCAGAATGGGGAAGATCAGCATGACCTGCACCCAGAGCGCGTAGTAGCCGCTTAAGATCAGCACCAGTCGGCAGAAGGCCTTGTCCGCCAGCACCTGGCCGAGGCCGTCCCGGATCGGCGTCGGGCGCACCGAAAGCTTGTAGGGGGGCAGGATCAGCAGGTTGCACAGGGCGGCGCAGACGAAGAGGCCGGCACCCAGCAGGCAGACATATTCAAAATCGAAGTTGAGCAGCCAACTGCCGAGCAGGGCTCCCACCACGGCGCCGGCGCTCTCCAGCATCATCAGCAGGGAGATGTAGCGACCCCGCTCCCGTGGCCGGGTGAACTTGATCACCAGGGCGGCGCGGGGGGGATCGAACAGGCAGCCACCCAGCCCCGAGATGATGCAGGAGAGGATCAGTTCCAATCCGCTCTGGGCATAGGCCAGGCTGGCAAACCCCAGCGCCCGCAGCAGCATGCCGCAGACGATGAGGGGGCGCGCCCCGAACTTGTCGGCGAGGGAGCCGCCAAAGACCCCCAGCCCTTGCTGGGTAAGCTGACGCAGCCCCAGTGCCAGTCCCACCACACCGGCGGCCCAGCCCAGTTGGTCGACGAAGCGCAGGCTGATCATGGGCATCACCACGAAGAAGCCCAGGATCACCAGCAGGGAATCCAATGCCAAGAACCACCGCCCCAACCGCCTCGCCCGATCCACCATGACCCTGATACCTCTGTTTGCTTCGCTGATATTGTTGTCTTTCTTGCCCGAACGGCGCCGTCACCAAACAGAGCCAAGGGGGATGACAACTCCCTGGCTCGGTGGCGTTCAGCCGGTTCATGACGATTGATGCTGCTATTCTGGTGGGGCTCCAGATATAGTGGTAGCCGACAACTGGCTATATTTCATATTGGATTTGGTTATGGCTATGACCCTCGACGATTTGCAACTGCTGCTGGACGTGGCCAACCGTGGCAGCTTCAGCAAGGTGGCCGCCATTCGCGGCTGGTCACAACCCATGGTGAGCCAGCGCATTGCCGTGCTGGAGCAGGAGCTGGGCCAGTCCCTGTTCCGTCGCCATCGTCGGGGGGCCACCCCGACCCCGGCCTGCGAGCAGTTTCTGCCTGCCGCGACCGCGGCCCTGAGCGCACTGGAAGGGGGGCGGCTGGCGATGCAGGGGGCGCCTGCATTGCCGCGGATCCGGCTCTCCTGCCTCCCCTCCCTGACCACGGCGGTGTTCGGCCCCCTGCTGCTGGCCCTGGTGGACGAGACCTTCGAGATCCGCTGCAACACGGATCACTCTGGCATCATCATGCAGGAGTTGCTGACCGGCGAGACCGACGTGGGCTTTATTCTCAAGTGCCCTGCCATCGCGGGCATCCAGCTCGAACTGCTTTACCGTTCCCCGATCATCGCCGTGGCCTGCGCCACCCACCCGCTGGCCGGGCGGCAGGGGCTGACCCTGCAGGACATTGCCAACGAGCGGCTGGCGCCCCAGCAGTGGGGGACGGGCTGCGACGAGCTGATCCTGCAGTTACGCCTGCTGCGCCAGGTGGCGAGCCCGCTGCACGCCATCCAGCCAGCGAGTGCGGCGCGGGAGCTGGCGCTGGAGCACGGCTTCATCACCCTGATGCCGGCGCTCGCCATCACCCGGGATCTGGAGTTCGGTCGCCTGGTGAAGCTGGACGTGGTGGATTTGCCACCGGATCACTGGGACGTGATGATGGCCTGGCGCAGCGGCAAGCGCCCCAATCCCGCCAAGGAGCGGGTGCTGGAGGCGGCCCGTACCCTGGCCCGGCGCTGGTCGGGCAAGCGGACATAAAAAAGCGCCGGACCAGGCCGGCGCTCTTCGCTTATTCCCCTTGATGCCCGCTCAGACTCAGTAGCTGGCCTTGAGGGTGACGCCGGAGAAGGCGCTGAACCCGCTCAGCTGCACGTGCCAGGTCCCCGCCTTGGGGGCGTTCAGGGTACAGGTTTCGGCATTGCCGCTCTTGTAGGGGCGGCAGTCATAGCTGCTGGCGGTCGGCGCGCTGCCGAACTTCACGTAGAGATCCGCATCCCCGTTGCCGCCGCTGCTGGTCACCACCAGCTGGCTTCTGCCGGCGGGCACCTCGACGGTGAAGTTCAGCTTGCCCCCCTTGGCGGCGGTGAGATTGCTCACCGGTACCCCGCTTTGCAGCACGCTGCCCGGTTGGGGCGTGGTGCCGGCGCAGGTGGCATTGACCCCGACGGCGGTGAAGGCGGCTGCCACGTCGCTCACGCTGTAACCGAGATCCGTGGCGGCCCTGGTCACCCCGCACGCCCCCTGATCGAAGGTGGTGTTGGGGCCCCAGTAGAGGCGGTTGGCCAGCACGAACACCTCGAACGCCTTGCGGGTTTGCCAACCGCTGGTGTTGGCCAGCAGGTAGAAGGCGCGGTTGTAGACCCCGGAGCTGTGGTGCACGTCGATGCCGTCATAGTAATCGCTGGCATGGCCGATGGACTTGCCGTCCCGGGCCGGGTCCTCGAAGTAGCGCAAGGAGCCGTTGCCCTTGAAGATCTGGGCCCCCACCAGCCAGTCGTTGCTGCCCTTCATGTAGTATTCGGCCGCTTCCCCCGCCATGTCGGAGAAGGCCTCGTTGATGCCGCCGGACTGACCGGAGTAGACCAGCCCTGAGTTCTGCTCGGTGAAGCCATGGCTCACCTCGTGGGCCGCCACATCCAGGCTCACCAGTGGATAGAAGGTGGTGGCCCCGTCGCCGAAGGTCATCTGGCTGCCGTCCCAGAAGGCGTTCTCGTAGTTGCGGCTGTAGTGCACCCGCATCTTGAGCTTGAAGCTCAGCGGTGCCGTGTTGTACCAGTTGCGGTACATGTCGAACACCACGTTGCCGAAGTAGTGGGCATCGTTGAGAGGAGAGTAAGCACCGTTGATCTCCTTGACCGTGTTCTCCGGGCAGGTGAACTGGTGGATGGCGCCCCCCGTGGTGCCGTGATTCATGTTGAGGGTGTCCACGTTGGTCCCCGTCATGCGGCAGTTGTCATCCACCTGCAGGGGGCCAAAGTCGGCGCCGTAGAAATACTTGCCGGTCTTGACGTTGCCCCCCGGGCCGGTGGCGTCCTTGTGGTTGATCCCCTCCCAGCGTTTGAGCTCGCTGCCGGTCTGGGCGTCGATCATCACGAAGGGGCGGCTCGGTTCCTTGCTGGCGGCGAGCCAGGAGACCAGATAGACCAGTCTGGCCTGGCCGGTCTCATCCTGCATCACGAACAGCTTGACCTGTTCGTTGCTCCCCTTGGCACCGCTGCGAGCCTGGCGTGCGGCGTCGCTGGCGGAGAGGGCAACGGCCGGGCCCGTCAGGTCGGCATCGATCTTGCGCAGCATGGTGCCGGACACCTGATTGACCTGGCCCCCCAGCGCCTGATCGGCCACCAGGACCTGGCCCCACACCGGAATCCCCTGCCAGGTCTGCTCATAGCGTATCCGCTGCTGGCCATTGGGCAGCGTCACCGCCCGCACCTTGCGAAACTCGCCATCCCCGGCGCCAAGGGCGCCAATCTTGGCGGCGCCACTCACCGCACCGGCCAGGTCCGAGACCTGGTTCACTTCCACCTGTTCTGCCGCCATGGCGGCGCTTCCCCAGCAGGCCAGCATGACGGCCAAATAGACTTTGTTCATCTCGTCTTTCCTTAGTCGATGAAGATTACACGCCGGGTCCGTTGCCCGGCGCTCTTACACTAGTGGGAAGGGGGAAAATAACGGCCTGTCATTTGTCACAGGGCAGCGAAAACAGGTAGCACGATTCACTTTTACAGCGCCAATCATCCACAAATACTGGTAATGGCAGCATGTTGAACCGCTGCGAGGGGTGATTGATGACCTGGGGGCAAGGTGCCCGCATGGGGATCGCCATATGGGGGTTGCCAGCGGGGAAGCCGGTTGAAAAGTCCTTGGCAAACAAGGGATTGATTGACTACATTGGCTCCCATGACGGCAGGTGGCCGGAGCGGAACCGGGGAGGAGTGGCGATGTTTTCATGGCAACTGGATGACGAGCTGGCGCTCCTGTTCCTGCAACCCGACATGGCCAGCGAGCTGTTTCGCCTCTGCCAGCGCAACCGCGATTACCTCTCCCAGTGGCTGCCCTGGGTGCCCCACATCCAGCAGCCCGCCGACAGCGCCACCTTCATTCGCCACTCCATCGAGAAGTTTGCCCGGGGGGAGGGGCTGACCACGGCCATCGAGTATCAGGGGGAGGTGGTCGGCGTCATCGGTTACAACCAGATCGATCAGGATCTCAGCAAGGTGACCATCGGCTACTGGCTGGCGGAGCGCTGGCAGGGGCACGGCATCATCACCCGGGCCTGCCAGGCCTTGATCCATCACGCCTTCGAGGAGATGGGGATGGAGAAGGTAGAGATCAGCGCCGCCCTCGAGAACGAGGCGAGCCGGGCCGTGTGCGAGCGGCTGGGAATGACCCAGGAGGGGATCACCCGGCGGGCGGAGCGGCTGGCGGACAGGGTGGTGGATCATGTGCACTACGGCCTGCTGCGGGACGAGTGGCTGAGGCTGAGGGATCTCTGATGACCTTCCTGTCCGCTTCCAACCTCCTGAGGGTGAGATGACGACGCTGCCACACATTGCCACCCCCCGTACCCGGCTGACCGTGCTGACCCCGGAGCGGGCCTGCCTGATGGTGGATTTCTATCTGCGCAATCGCGCCCACCTGTCCCCCTGGGAGCCCAGGCGGGAGGAGAGCTTCTACACCCTCGCCCACTGGCAGACCCGCTTGCGCGACGGTTACGGCCACTATTTCGAGGGCAGTGCCGTGCAACTGGTGGCGCTCGATCCCAGGGGGGAGCGGGTGCTCGCCACCTGCAATTTCACGAACATTGTGATGGGCATGTTCAAGGCGTGCCACCTGGGCTATGCCATCGACAAGGAGCACGAGGGGCAGGGCCTGATGCAGGAGGTGGTGGCCGCCGGCATCGATCACCTGTTCCGGGAGCGGGGCCTGCATCGCATCATGGCCAGCTACATGCCCGCGAACCTGCGAAGCGGCGCGCTCCTCGAACGGCTGGGGTTCGAGCAGGAGGGTTACGCTCGGGACTATCTGATGATCAACGGCCGCTGGGAGGACCACGTCCTCACCGCGCTCATCAATCCCGCTGGCTAGCAGAGCCGTTGTCGAAAGGAGGGCTGGCGGGTGACCGCCATCGCTTTTTCACTGCAAGATCGCACTATCTGTACGCCTCTCATACCCCTGGGGATAAAAGCGTGTAAAATTGCGCCCTGAATTTTCCCGGCCGGCAGACGCAGGCCGCGACTCCATACATGCAAGGCAGACATTGTGACAGAAGTAGATAGATTCGCGGACATTCGCCCCTATCGCGATGAAGAAGTGCCGGCTGCCATCGAGCGGCTGATCCAGGATGACGAGTTTATCGGCGCCATCGCCAAATACCGCTTCGGTTCCCTGATGAGCTGGCTGGGCTGGGCCATTCGCCCGCTGATCCGCCAGTTCCTGCGCCACAAGTGGGCCAAGGTCAGCACCATCCATCAGGTACAGATGGGGGTGACCCGCTACATGACCCGGATGATCGCCACCTCCACCCAGGGAGTGAGCTTCTCCGGGCTCGAACACCTCAAGAAGGAGCAAGGCTACCTGTTCGTCTCCAACCACAGGGACATCGCCATGGATCCGGCGTTCGTCAACTGGGGGCTGCACACCCATGGTTTCGATACCGTGCGCATCGCCATCGGCGACAACCTGCTGCGCAAGCCCTGCGCCACCGAGCTGATGAAGCTCAACAAGAGCTTCATCGTCAAGCGCTCCGCCAAGGGGCCGCGGGAGATGATGAAGGCCCTCGGCGAGCTGTCGGCCTACATCGGCCAGTCGGTGCATGAGGGGCACTCCATCTGGATCGCCCAGAAGGAGGGGCGCGCCAAGGACGGGGATGACAAGACGGATCCAGCCATCCTCAAGATGTTCTACGTGGACGGCAAGAAGCAGAAGATCGAGTTCGTCGACTACATGCGCAGCCTCAACATCGTGCCGGTGAGCATCAGCTACGAGCTGGATCCCACCGACAAGGCCAAGGCGCGCGAGCTCTACGAGAAGTCGGTCAACGGCAGCTACGAGAAGGGCGAGTTCGAGGACATCGAGAGTATCGTCGCGGGCATCGTCGGCCAGAAGGGGCGGGTACATGTCTCCTTCGGCGCCCCCATCACCGAGGGCTTCAGCGATCCGGACGAGCTGGCGGCGCTCATCGACAAGGCGATCTGGAGCAGCTATCGCCTCTTCCCGGGCAACTACCTCGCGGCGGATGTGCCCGGCAAGGCCAGCACCATAGAGCAGAGCGCCTTCCTGACTCGCCAGTCCGAGGTGCCACAAGAGCACAAGGCCATCTGGCGCGCCATGTACGCCAAGCCGGTGGAAAACGCCGGCAAGGTTTGAATGGTACCGCTTTGAGCGGGTGATGGAAAAAAAACGGGAGCAGATGCTCCCGTTTTTGCGTCTGGTCAAAGTCGGGGGAGATTGGGTAGTGAATAATATTGTTTCAACTGGTACGATCATCGGGTAAATGGGCGAGTATCTCTTGGCAGGGGCGGACGAGTATGCAACAGTGACTCGGCGCCATCGGCTAGGAAGCGACAGCGCCCCCGTCTGCACGGATGGCAGACGAGACGATAAAAGGACCTTCAATGGTCCTTTTTCATTGGTGCACAAAGATAGACCACAGATATATCTAAGGATGCGAACCTCATGATCACCGGCAGTCTGGATACCTTGCAACGCACCCCCTTGCCCGCCCCCCTGAACCGTATCGTGGCCGAGGTGGTGCAAAGCGTCGAACGCTGGCTGCACGCCCCCCTCGGCAAGCAGGAGGTCGACGGCCTCATGCTGTTCTGCCTGGTGAGCGAGGATTTGACAGAGCCGGTGGTGGATCGCCGGGGCGAGTTTCATGAGCAGTATCTGGACATCCAGCTGCTGCTGCGCGGCGAGGAGTGGATCGGCGTGGGCCCTCACGCCTACAGCCGGGACGGTGCCGACCATCCTCACCCCGATCTCTGGTTCGTCGATGACGAGCAGACCAGTTATCTGGCGTTGCAGCCCGGCGACTTCGCCATCTTCTGGCCGGGAGAACTGCATCGCCCCCTCTGTACCCTGACGACCCCAGGTCCGGTCAAGAAGCTGGTCGTCAAGGTTCACCAGTCGCTGCTGACCGGCGCCTGAGTGGCATTCGGGGCCTGGAGTCCCGAGTGATTGGGCCAACAGAGGCCCGTTGCGAATCGCTGATTCGACGCGCGCGCCAGACGAACGGTCTGCGCCCAACGATTTGAAAAATTGGACGCACCCTCCTGCGACCATAAGCCCCCGGCAGGGGAATCCCATCCATCGCTGGATGACACGACACTGTCGGCGTAAAGCCGAAGCACAGGAAGATGTAGAACATGAGCAAGTTGGTATTGATCCTTAACTGCGGTAGCTCTTCCCTGAAATTTGCCGTAATGGACGCTGAAACGGGCGAGGACATGCTGTCCGGCCTGGCCGAATGCTTCAATCTGGATGACGCACGTATCAAATGGAAACTCCACGGGGTCAAGGGCGACGCCATGCTGGGCGCCGGTGCCGCGCACCAGGAAGCCCTCGACCACATCGTGGGCCACATCCTGCCCCAGGATCCCGCCCTGGCCGATCAGCTGGTCGCCATCGGCCATCGCATCGTGCACGGCGGCGAGCAGTTCTCCCGTTCCGTTCGCATCGATGAGGGCGTGATCGCCGGCATCGAGGCCGCCATTCCGTTTGCCCCCCTGCACAACCCGGCGCACCTCATCGGCATCCGTGCCGCCCTCAAGGTGTTCCCGGCCCTGGCCGACAAGAACGTGGCCGTGTTTGACACCGCCTTCCACCAGACCCTGCCAGAGGAAGCCTACCTCTACGCGCTGCCCTACAAACTCTATCGCGAGAACGGCATCCGTCGTTACGGCGCCCACGGCACCTCCCACCGCTTCATCGCCGAAGAGACCGCCAAGGCGCTGGGCAAACCGCTCCATGAGCTCAACATCATCAACTGCCACCTGGGCAACGGTGCCTCCGTCTGCGCCATCAAGAACGGCGAGTCCGTCGACACCTCCATGGGGCTGACCCCGCTGGAAGGGCTGGCGATGGGCACCCGCTCCGGTGACATCGACCCTGCCATCGTCTTCTTCATGCACGACAACCTGGGTTACAGCGTGGACAAGATCAACCAGGTGCTGACCCGCGAATCCGGCCTGCTGGGCATGACCGAGGAGAGCAGCGACTGCCGCTACGTCACCGGCAACTACGCCACCGACGCCGGTGCCAAGCGTGCGCTGGATGTCTTCACCTATCGCGTTGCCAAGTACGTCGGTGCCTATGCTGCCGCCATGGATGGTCGCCTGGACGCCCTGGTGTTCACCGGCGGCATCGGCGAGAACGCCGCCATGGTGCGCGAGATGGTGCTGGCCCGACTGGCCCTGCTCGGCTTCAAGATCGACAAGGAGGCCAACAGCGCCGCCGTGCTGGGCGGTGAAGGCCCCATCACCGTCGAAGGCAGCCGTCTGGCCCTGGTGATGCCCACCAACGAAGAGCTGGTGATCGCTCGTGATGCCCTGAGCCTGGTCGGCTAAGGCACCCTCTGGTGATGACAACGCCCGGCCCCTGCCGGGCGTTGTCGTTTCGGCAATAGTGATCGGCCTGTCATTTGACATGGGGGACCAGATGCGTACCCTGACCGCTGTGTGATATTGCGGAGGTAACGATGAAAGAGATGTTTTTCAACTGGTTGTCAGGTCTGGGGGTCGATGTGACCCCCATGATGGCCCTGGTGATCGCCCTGGGGTTCATCGTGCTGACCGCCATGGTGCTGCACCTGGTGCTGCACCGCATCCTGCTGGTGCGCCTGGTGGGGCTGCTTGGCAAGACCAAGCAGATGTGGCTGCCGCCCCAGTTGCAGCAACGCCTCTTTTACCGGCTCGCCTTCGTGTTCCAGGGCGCCGTGCTGCTCGGTCAGGCGGAGATCTGGCTGCCCAAAGCGTCCGAGAGCCTGGCGCTTATCGAGTTGCTGGCCCAGCTCTGGATCCTGCTGTTCCTGCTGCTGGCCCTGTTCGCCCTGCTCGACTGCCTGCTCTCCCTGAGCCGGTATACCCGGCTTGGGCGGGATCTGCCCCTGCGCGGCATCTTCCAGGGGGTGAAACTGGTGGCCAGCATCCTGGTGGGCATCCTGATGATCGCCCTGCTGCTCGGCAAGTCGCCCCTCTTCCTGTTCAGCGGCCTGGGGGCCATGACCGCGGTCCTGATGCTGGTGTTCAAGGACCCCATCCTCGGCCTGGTGGCGGGTATCCAGCTCTCCGCCAACCGCATGCTGAGCGTCGGTGACTGGCTGCAGATGGACAAGTACGGGGCGGACGGCGAGGTGACCGACATCGGCCTCACCACGGTCAAGGTGTCGAACTGGGACAAGACCATCACCACCATCCCCACCTATGCCCTCATCTCCGACTCCTTCAAGAACTGGCAGGGGATGACCGAATCCGGCGGGCGCCGCATCAAGCGCAGCGTCAACATCGACATGACCAGCGTGCGCTTCCTCACCTCGCAGGAGCAGTTGCAGCTCAAGCAGGCCAGGTTGCTGGCACCCTACCTCAGCCGCAAGGAGCAGGAGCTCAGCAGCTACAACCAGCAGCTCAGCGATGCCATCAGCTGCCCCATCAATGGTCGCCACCTCACCAACCTCGGCACCCTGCGCGCCTATCTGGACGCCTACCTGCGGGCCCATGCGGGCATTCGCAAGGACATGACCCTGATGGTGCGCCAGTTGGCACCGACCACGGACGGCCTGCCGCTGGAGATCTACTGCTTCACGGCGACCACCGCCTGGGCCGAGTATGAAGGGATACAGGCTGATATTTTCGACCACATATTTGCGATAATTGAGCAATTCCATCTACGTTTGCATCAGTCGCCAACCGGTTATGACATGCACAGTTGGAAAAACGGCTGATCCCGCTTATGACAAGGTGCCGCGGCGCGGCGCGGCACCGTATTTAATCACCGACCCGTCAGCACGTGGCGGTTGAAATTTGCATGGCAGAGGAGAAAAATGGCGGCCTTCTCTTCGCCCCGGGCGCGCCCGTCGCCTCCGCGCTGGCCAGAGTGCTGAACCACCCCCTTTATCACAGGAAAGTTATGAAGCTCCTCCACAACACGGCGGCCGCACTGTGCTGCTCCCTGATCCTGGCCGCCATGCCCGCCCTCGCCATCGAATATGCCCTGCCCGCAGCCAACAGCCGCCTGGTGGGGGAGAACCTGGACTACGTGGTGTCCCCGGAAGAGGCGGGCCAACCCCTGGAAGCGGCAGCGGCCAGATTCCAGCTCGGCTTGACCAACATGCTGGAAGCCAACCCCAAGGCGGACCCCCTGCTGCTGCAGGCGGGCGAGAAGCTGGTCGTGCCGCATCAGCTGATCCTGCCGGATGCCCCCCGTGAAGGCATCGTGCTGAACGTCGCCGAGATGCGCCTCTACTACTACCCCAGAGGCAAGAAGGTGGTGGAAGTGCTGCCGATTGGCATCGGCCAGCTCGGCACCGACACCCCGGAAGACTGGGTGACCAGCGTGCAGCGCAAGAAGGCGGGCCCGACCTGGACCCCGACCGCGAAGATGCACGCCGAGTACGCCGCCCGTGGCGAGACCCTGCCTGCTGTCTGGCCGGCCGGTCCGGACAACCCCATGGGGCTGTTCGCGCTCTACATCGGCAAGATGTACGCCATCCACGGTACCAACGCCCAGTTCGGCATCGGCCTGCGGGTGAGCCACGGCTGCGTGCGTCTGCGCAACGACGACATCGAGTACCTGTTCAAGCAGGTCCCGGTCGGTACCCGCGTCCAGTTCGTGAACCAGCCCATCAAGGCCTCTGTCGAGCCGGATGGCCGCCGCTACCTGGAAGTGCACCAGCCCCTCTCGCGCAACCAGGAGGAGTTCAACTCCAGCCTGCCGGCCCCGCTGCCCATGTCCACCGCCGTGACCCGCTTCATCGCCCACGCGGACAGCGACTCCCAGCTGGTCAAGCAGGCCCTGGAGCAGCGCAGCGGCATGCCTATCGCCATCAACCGCTGATCCCGCCCGTCGGTATTCCGAGCCCCGGCCACTGTCGGGGCTTTTTTATGGCGCGGGGGAGGGAATCATCAGGGTAAACCCTTGGCAGGTCGGGATAAAATCCGGCCTTATTGCAATTGAGTGGTTGCTTGGTTAGGTGTTAAACGTTTTCCATGTGTTTTTTATTTGTTAAAAGTGGTTGTGGTCCGGCGATCTGCTGATTACTCTAGGCCGGTTTTTTTAAGGAAGAGTCCGTCGCAAGAACGGGCACAGACGTCACATAACGGAGTTTTGAATGACAGCTAGCACCCCCATGCTCATCACCTTTCTGGTGTACATCCTCGGGATGGTGTTGATCGGCTTTATCGCCTATCGCGCCACCCGTAACTTTGACGACTACATTCTCGGCGGCCGCCGCATGGGGAGCTGGGTGACCGCCCTCTCCGCCGGTGCCTCCGACATGAGTGGCTGGCTCCTGATGGGCCTGCCTGGCGCCGTCTTCATCGGCGGCATCTCCGAGAGCTGGATCGCCATCGGCCTCATCATCGGCGCCTACTTCAACTGGCGCTGGGTGGCCGGTCGGCTGCGGGTTCACACCGAGAAGAACCGCAACGCCCTGACCCTGCCGGACTACTTCACCTACCGCTTCGAAGACAAGAGCCGGGTGCTGCGCATCCTCTCCGCCCTGGTGATCCTGCTGTTCTTCACCATCTACTGCGCCTCCGGCGTGGTGGCCGGTGCCCGCCTGTTCGAGAGCACCTTCGGCATGAGCTATGACACCGCCCTCTGGATCGGTGCCGCGGCCACCATCACCTACACCTTCTTCGGCGGCTTCCTCGCGGTAAGCTGGACCGACACCGTGCAGGCGACCCTGATGATCTTCGCCCTCATCCTGACTCCTGTGTTCGTCATCATCGCCGTGGGCGGCATCGACACCGCCATGGTGCAGGTGGCGGCGCAGAACGCCAGCAATCTCGACATGTTCAAGAACCTGGACTTCATCGCCATCATCTCTCTGATGGCCTGGGGCCTGGGCTACTTCGGCCAGCCCCACATCCTGGCGCGCTTCATGGCGGCGGACTCCCACCACTCCATGGCCAGCGCCCGTCGCATCAGCATGACCTGGATGGTGCTGTGCCTGGGTGGCGCCGTGGCCATCGGTTTCTTCGGCCTGGCCTACTTCTCCACCTTCACCGAGCAGGCGGGTGGCGTGACCGCCAACCCGGAGCGCGTCTTCATCGAGCTCTCCAAGATCCTGTTCAACCCCTGGATTGCCGGCGTGCTGCTCTCCGCCATCCTGGCGGCGGTCATGAGTACCCTCAGTTGCCAGCTGCTGGTCTGCTCCAGCGCCATCACCGAGGATCTCTACAAGCCCTTCCTGCGCAAGAACGCCTCCCAGAAAGAGCTGGTGTGGGTCGGCCGCGCCATGGTGCTGCTGATCGCCCTGGTGGCCATCGCCGTCGCCACCAACCCGGAAAACCGGGTGCTGGGGCTGGTGAGCTACGCCTGGGCCGGTTTCGGTGCCGCCTTCGGCCCCGTGGTGCTGCTCTCCGTGCTCTGGTCCCGCATGACCCGCAACGGCGCCCTGGCGGGCATGCTGGTCGGTGCCCTGACCGTCATCATCTGGAAGCAGTTCGGCTGGCTGGGTCTGTACGAAATCATCCCGGGCTTCCTGTTTGCCACCCTGGCCATCGTGCTGTTCAGCCTGTTGGACAAGGCCCCCTCCAAGGCCATGCAGGATCGCTTCGCAGAAGCCGAGCAGGAGTTCCAGAGCCCCATGGCAGACGCCATCGCGGCAAAATAACCCCCGCCTCGACGACAAAAGCCCCGCAACTGCGGGGCTTTTTAATGGGCAAAACATGCCCATGGCAGGGATTAGGCGGGGCGCCTGCCCAGCCGCTGCACATCCTGGCGGGCGGCGGCCCCGGCCTAGCTGAGCCAGCGCTGGCGGGCCCCCTCATCCGAGGTGTGGACGGGCCCCAGATGCTGGCGGTGGGTCAGCCGGATACCGCACAGCCCCAGCACCGGCTTGTCCAGGGTGCGATCCAGGGGGGCTCCCTGCCACCAGCGGTAATACCAGGGGGGGCTGTCCATGGTGAGCAGCAGGCGTGCCGTCTTGCCGGCGAGCAACTGCTCCGGGTACGCCTTCCCCGGCTGGTAGCGAAAGGCGAAACCCGGCAGCAGGGTGCGATCCAGCAGCCCCTTGAGCCGGGCTGGCAGGTGGCCCCACCAGACGGGGGCGACGATCACCAGATGGTGGGCCTGCGTCAGGCTCTGCTGCACCGACTGCAGATCGGGCTCGAGGGGCTGCACCTCGTCATAGCCATGGTGAAGATCCGGCGCGAAGGCGAGCTCCCCCACGTGATGCAGGGTGACGCGCGCGCCCCCTTGCTCGGCACTGCGGGCATACTCTCGGGCGAGGGCGTGGCAGAGGCTGTCGGGTTTGGGGTTGCCGTTGAGAACAAGCAGGTTGGGGGTCATGGTATGGCTCCTTGAAGTGAGCCCCCATTACACCCCTTGTCCCATGGGACAGAGTCAAGCCACCTTTTGACCCCGAGCCGCGGCGGCGGGATGATCCCGCCCGTCGGGGGATTGCCGCGCCGGGGCGCCATAGCGGCAGGGGTGCTGCGCCAGCAGCGTGGCGCACTGGCTCAAGCCCTGATGCTGGCGTTGCAGCCGGGCGACCTCCGCCGCGATCTGCGCCAGCTTGTCCGCGATAAGCTGCTCCACCTTCTGCCAGGGGAAGTGGTCGAGGCTGGTGACGCCCGCGAGCAGGGGAACCAGCTCCCCGAGCTTGCAGCCAAGCCGCTGGGCCTCGCGGATAAAGCCGACCCACTCCAGATCCTCGGCCCGGTAGACGCGATACTTGCCGCGCCGCCTGGGCTCGGGCAGCAGCCCGAGCTGCTCGTAGAGACGGACCGCCTTTGGGGTGGTGCCCGCCAGCCGGGCAAATTCACCGATATACATACTGCTGCTCGCAAAGGTGGTGTGAAAGGAGCCCACTATAGGTCAGTGGCAGGGGGGATTGAATACCCGAGGGGGAGGGCGCCATCGGTGCAGTGTGGGGAGGATAACGATGTGGAGCTGTGACGGCATCGCCGCATCCCTGACACGGCGCAGGGGCGGGATATGGCTTTGCCCTCGACGGGGTTTCGCCCGCTCTTCGGGCCGGGGAGAGTGACATTGGAAAGACCCAAAGCCACCAAAGGTCTTCTCCCCCGGCAAGCCGTCCGTTTCGCGGATTCCCTCGCCTACTTCATCGGGTCGGACGGAGCACCGCACACGGCACATCCCTGTGCCGCCTGCGGCTGCGCCGTCATCCATGACGGCGCTCCTGACCAGCTAAACTCGGCTCGGCGGCTTGCAGGGGGAAATACCCTGCCTGTCTGCGGCGAAGGAGGTTGGTGTCAGGTGATAACTGGCGTTGTTGATCAAATCCGTCGCTGGATGGCCGTTCCCCAACCCGTTGATACCACTCAATTCACTGGCTGGCGAACAGGCATACCAAGCCCTGTCAGCTTGTTCATCACCTTCACGCCAGCCAGGATTTCGCCCACCTGGGCGTTGTAGTTCCGCAGGCTCAGCGTTGGCCCGATGAGTTGCTTGAACCGGTACATGGCGGTCTCGGCTATCGAGCGCTGGTGATAGCCGGAGTCTTTCTTCCATTGCTTCAGTTCACCGGCCTTGAGCGCCGTCACCGCCTCGTTGCGGGGATGGCCTTCCTCCCACGGTGCCGCATTTTTTCTCGGCGGTATGGTGGCTTTCGCCCCCTTCTTCTTCAGTAGCGCATGACAGGCCTTGGTGTCATACGCACCATCGGCGCTGACCTGTTTTATCTTGCGTCGTAAGGGGTTGAGCAACGTCGGTAACACCTCGTTATCCGCCACCGTCTCCAGGCTGACTTCGGCAGCGATGACCGCATGGGTTGTGGCATCCACCGCCAAGTGGAGCTTGCGCCACACTCGTCGCTTCTCCTTGCCGTGTTTGCGAATTTTCCATTCGCCTTCGCCATAGACCTTGAGGCCGGTGGCATCAATGACCAAGTGAGCCACCGGGCCTTGGCTGGGGACGCGGTACTTGATGTCGACGGTCTTGGCGCGCTTGCTGATACAGCTATAGTCCGGCGACTGCAAAGGCACCGCCATCAGTTGGAACAACGAGTTAATGAAGCCTTCTAGCGCCCGCAGCGGCAACTTGAACAAGCCTTTTAGCATCAGGGCCGTCTCAATGGCGGTGTCACTGTAGTGGAAACCTCTCCCTCGGCGGCCATGGTGGACCAGGCAATGCCACTGCTTAATGGCTTGTTCGTCCATCCAGATGGTCAACGAACCGCGTTGCACCAAGGCTTGGTTGTACTGCTGCCAGTTGCTGATCTTGTGCTTGGACTTGCCCATCTGATGCTCTCGGAGACTGCGCTACAGGATCAGATCACCGAGATGTCAGATAGTTCCCCGATTTGAGCAACAAGGCCGTGATAACTAGATCTGTACACACCGCCTTATTAATCATCATCCCAACCTGCCCGTCCATCACAAAACTCACACCCAGACCACATAGTACCTTCAGACAGATTTGTAGATTCATCATTGCACCATTCGCATACTCCATAACTGTCTGTAACTGTGAAACACTCGGTGCACAAAAACTCGTTTGTACCCACCTCAACGACAGTTTCGTAACTGCAACATTCGCCACAATTAATGGGGAATGGATAATCTCCGCCATCTTTGACTGCTAGGTAAGCTTCTGTCTCGTCAACAAACTCTTCAAGTAACGAACTACTCCCGTGTTCCTCATTGCATGAGGAGCACGTAGCCGACGGTTCTCCATGAAAAAATAAAATTCCGTCATCACACTCTTTGCAGGCAATACGAATGCAGTTTTCTTTTAACCCGCAGACCAGACATTCCGAAAGATAAAGCTTTTTTAACTCGGTTTCGTGCTGTTCTGCTGTAAATCCGCAGGATGGACATTCTTGGAATTCGTAACCCTTATTCTCCAGTTCAGCTATGGCGGGTTTTAACTCATCAAACACGACTTTTAGAAATTCATGGTGCTCCCTTAGTTTGGCATCAATATCGGAAATTTGAGTTGACCACTCTTCAAAAACCGATTTCCATTGACCTAACAATAAATCATGCAGGAAATACCACGCCTTTAGCTGCTCCTTTACAATGCCACGAACTCTACGCTCATCAGCTTCTGATGTTTCGGCTTCATGGAAAAAGTGAACCATCTGATTCCTATGCTTTGAGACTGAGCGAAATGCATCGACCTGTTTGCCGGATAAGCCAGATTGAGCAACCTTATCTAAACGCTTTGTAGCCTCTTCAAGCGTTACAGAAAGGAATTTACCTTGGGAAGGTGCGAATAAGCGGGGAAATTCTTCTCGGCTGACTCAGTCATTTCATTTTTTCAGTTTGAGCCGATCTTTTCTCCCGTAAATGCCTTGAATCAGCCTATTTAGACCGTTTCTTCGCCATTTAAGGCGTTATTCCCAGTTTTTAGTGAGATCTCTCCCACTGACGTATCATTTGGTCCGCCCGAAACAGGTTGGCCAGCGTGAATAACATCGCCAGTTGGTTATCGTTTTTCAGCAACCCCTTGTATCTGGCTTTCACGAAGCCGAACTGTCGCTTGATGATGCGAAATGGGTGCTCCACCTTGGCCCGGATGCTGGCTTTCATGTATTCGATGTTGATGGCCGTTTTGTTCTTGCGTGGATGCTGTTTCAAGGTTCTTACCTTGCCGGGGCGCTCGGCGATCAGCCAGTCCACATCCACCTCGGCCAGCTCCTCGCGCTGTGGCGCCCCTTGGTAGCCGGCATCGGCTGAGACAAATTGCTCCTCTCCATGCAGCAGATTACCCAGCTGATTGAGGTCATGCTCGTTGGCCGCGGTGGTGACTAGGCTGTGGGTCAGGCCACTCTTGGCATCGACACCAATGTGGGCCTTCATGCCAAAGTGCCACTGATTGCCTTTCTTGGTCTGATGCATCTGCGGATCGCGTTGCTGCTCTTTGTTCTTGGTCGAGCTGGGTGCCTCAATGATGGTGGCATCGACCAAGGTGCCTTGAGTCATCATGACGCCTGCTTCGGCCAGCCAGCGATTGATGGTCTTGAACAATTGGCGGGCCAGTTGATGCTGCTCCAGCAGGTGGCGGAAATTCATGATGGTGGTGCGGTCCGGCAAGGCGCTATCCAGGGATAACCGGGCAAACAGACGCATGGAGGCGATTTCGTACAGAGCATCTTCCATCGCGCCATCGCTCAGGTTGTACCAATGCTGCATGCAGTGAATGCGTAGCATGGTTTCCAGCGGATAAGGTCGCCGGCCATTACCAGCCTTGGGATAAAACGGCTCGATGACTTCCACCATGTTTTGCCATGGCAGAATCTGCTCCATGCGGGACAAGAAAATCTCTTTTCTGGTCTGACGGCGCTTACTGCTGAATTCACTGTCGGCGAAGGTGAGCTGATGACTCATGATGAACCCTTTTTCATGGCTCCAGATGACAAACATGATCTCATATCAGGGACTTGTTCGCACCTTCCCTTGCTGAAACTCAACCCAATCAGGATCTTTTTTAGGTGAGACAATCAATGACCAATGCTCTGCCATTAAGCGAGCTTTGAGGAACAGCTCAATTGCAGAGTGAAAGTTGATCACGGAGTACTTTGGATATTGTTGCAGCTCAGATATTGACTTGCTTAAGAAATCAATCGCGTTTCCCACCAAGTGCCTGAGCATCTTTTCTTGTTCTTTATGACTTCCCATAACTCACCAAGGTGTATAACGATTAAGCTAAGGGGCCGGCTTCGCCGGTCCCAGCGAACGAAGTGAACGCATTGTTAGTCTACTACTGCTCCGACCATTCGCGGTTCTTTACATATGTCCAACCTTCCTCACCGCGCGCGAGTGTGAAGCCTCTAGCTCCAATCTCGATTAATAGGCGTCTACACTCTTCCGGCTCAGCTCCTGTGACCCTAGAAAGAGTTTTCAATGAGCGTCCTTCGGTGAATTTAGGATTATCAAGCATCTTTCGTAATAAGTCTTTTCTCAGATTGTCTAGAGAATTTGCTCGACGATTTTGATACCAATGAAATATGAGATTTCCTATAACTGACAGAACAGAGCCTACTAACACCCCAATAAATCCAATAACTGCCGCCCAGAATTGGGCATCACTTATAAGTTTTAGTGCGATTTCCTGTGTGATTTGCGGGTCAGCCACGAATAACCTCCTGTAGTAGCCTAACGCTCGGCTAAACGGCGCGAACGCAGTGAGCGTCCGGCGTAGTGAAACGGAGCGAATTTGAGCCACTTGTTATGTGCAGTCTATGATACGTGATCATCAGATTCGTATTTTACGCTTGGGTAGTAGGTCTTATATCGAATTCCAAACAGGTGCTGCCCTGGTAAATTTTTAATCAAGTTGTATTTTGTTATTAGCTTTGAGTGGTTTTCGTCACTCTCTGATGAATCAGGTGTGAACTCCCATTTCATACCTATGCTAGGGAAGGTGCGAACAAGTCCCTGATATGAGATCATGTTTGTCATCTGGAGCCATGGAGCAGGGTTCATCATGAGTCATCAACTTACCTTCGCCGACAGTGAATTCAGCAGTAAGCACCGTCAGACCAGAAAAGAGATTTTCTTGTCCCGCATGGAGCAGATCCTGCCATGGCAAAACATGGTGGAAGTCATCGAGCCGTTTTATCCCAAGGCTGGTAATGGCCGGCGACCTTATCCGCTGGAAACCATGCTACGCATTCACTGCATGCAGCATTGGTACAACCTGAGCGATGGCGCGATGGAAGATGCTCTGTACGAAATCGCCTCCATGCGTCTGTTTGCCCGGTTATCCCTGGATAGCGCCTTGCCGGACCGCACCACCATCATGAATTTCCGCCACCTGCTGGAGCAGCATCAACTGGCCCGCCAATTGTTCAAGACCATCAATCGCTGGCTGGCCGAAGCAGGCGTCATGATGACTCAAGGCACCTTGGTCGATGCCACCATCATTGAGGCACCCAGCTCGACCAAGAACAAAGAGCAGCAACGCGATCCGCAGATGCATCAGACCAAGAAAGGCAATCAGTGGCACTTTGGCATGAAGGCCCACATTGGTGTCGATGCCAAGAGTGGCCTGACCCACAGCCTAGTCACCACCGCGGCCAACGAGCATGACCTCAATCAGCTGGGTAATCTGCTGCATGGAGAGGAGCAATTTGTCTCAGCCGATGCCGGCTACCAAGGGGCGCCACAGCGCGAGGAGCTGGCCGAGGTGGATGTGGACTGGCTGATCGCCGAGCGCCCCGGCAAGGTAAGAACCTTGAAACAGCATCCACGCAAGAACAAAACGGCCATCAACATCGAATACATGAAAGCCAGCATCCGGGCCAAGGTGGAGCACCCATTTCGCATCATCAAGCGACAGTTCGGCTTCGTGAAAGCCAGATACAAGGGGTTGCTGAAAAACGATAACCAACTGGCGATGTTATTCACGCTGGCCAACCTGTTTCGGGCGGACCAAATGATACGTCAGTGGGAGAGATCTCACTAAAAACTGGGGATAACGCCTTAAATGGCGAAGAAACGGTCTAAATAGGCTGATTCAAGGCATTTACGGGAGAAATAATCGGCTCAAACATGAAGAAATGAAATGACTGAGTCAGCCGAGAAGAATTTCCCCGCTTATTCGCACCTTCCCTAGAAATGCTATTTACAAGAAGTAGTGCCTGCTCATAAGTGGACAATTGGGCTCGATACATTTTTCCATAAGCATATTTCTGATCTTCGTTTAGGTAGTCACTCCCATTTAAGTATTTGTAGCTTTGATACAGGTGTCTAAAATAGTGGCCTAGGCGGAATTGATGGCCGCCATAATACTTTTCATATGGAAGGTGCATATTCAAATCGGCGGCCATCTGAGAGAGGTTGGCGGATTTTTCTGGGGTGCTCCTATTGCGGTACAGCTCTCCGATCAGTTCATGTAGTTTATTGAGGTCCAAGTTTCTTGCTTTCTCCCAGTTGGCGAACCTTTCTTCACTTGACCTTTTTGGCTTCAGCTTAATGTAGTACAGGAGCTTAAAATAATAATCAGGATTGTATTTTTTCTGGAAGAGTTTTCTCAATGCGATCTCCCCCTCAGCGCCAACCCCATAAAATACCATACAGTAGGCAATATCAATCCTGGCCAGTTCGATTGCATTAATTTTTGGGTTATTTTTCGCGATGATCTCTCGAACGCGCTCAAGATATTTTGGTGCAATATAGTCGGTAGGGTTTTTTGAGTTAGAAAATTTCTTTACCTCCATATAACACTCAATAAATTCTTGAAATATTATTTTTAATACTTGTCTGTTTTCATAAATTTCATAATCGCCAGACGAATGTTTTCTGTACCTCAATTCGCTCACATTTTCTCGATATAGCCTAATCATTTCGAAAAAGGTTGCCTCAAACGCAGTTCTCTTGTTCTCTTTGGCCTGCTCTTGAAATGTCAGATATATGAGAAACGTCCCAGTCAAAGCGAAAAATGTACCTATTACACCCCCAACAAAATCACCAAACTGTCCTGTGACCTCATAGTTTGTTTTTGCTTCGAAATAAATTGAGTAGCCATCAGCTGCCGATTTTCCCAGAAAATAGACAAGCATACCCAATCCTATTACTAGAAAAGTAAAGGCTGATATTTTTATGAATTTTGCCATGAATAAATTAAGCCCCTGTGGGTAATAAGCACATAACAGTGATTAGATGGAGGGCGGTACTAACAGATTAATACCGTCTTCTATCTAAATAGCTGATCCTAATTTCGCTCCAGTTGCATAAGCCCATGTCCATTACCGGGGAACGGGGCGGCATGATCCAGGAAGTAGAACACGCGACGTAATAACTCACCCAATGTGCGGCATTGGTGGTTCCGGGTGATCGTTTCATGGAGGGCATGCCACAGCCGCTCAATCTGGTTCACCCATGGCGAATACACCGGCTGAAAAAGCACGATGAACTTCGGATTTTTTGCCAGCCATCGCTGTGCTTTTTTGCTCTTGTGGATGATGTAGTTATCCAGGATCAGCGTGATGCTCTTGGCGCGCCGATAAGTCCGCTTTAGTGTTTGGAGCAGTGACAAGAACAAGTCCGTGTCTTTGCTATCGCTCGCCACATAGGTCACGTTACCTGTTCCGGCATGCAGGGCGCCAGCGAGGTAATGTTTGCGATTCTGGCCCGGAGTTGCCACTTTCTTCTGCTTCCCTCGCATCATCCAGTCCGCCCCCAGCTTGGGATTTAGGTGGATATCCACCTCATCTTCATAGAACACGGGATGGTCCGCACTGCAGCGTCCCAAGGCCTCATTGATAGCGGCCATTTTCCGCTCTTTATGGGGATCGCGGATGTGCAAAGTGGGCGCGGCCCGGCGCCAGACAATCCCTAGCCTGGGCAGCCATCGCCGTATTGTTGAAGCATGCAATGTCAGGGGCCTTGTTGCTCAAATCGGGGAACTATCTGACATCTCGGTGATCTGATCCTGTAGCGCAGTCTCCGAGAGCATCAGATGGGCAAGTCCAAGCACAAGATCAGCAACTGGCAGCAGTACAACCAAGCCTTGGTGCAACGCGGTTCGTTGACCATCTGGATGGACGAACAAGCCATTAAGCAGTGGCATTGCCTGGTCCACCATGGCCGCCGAGGGAGAGGTTTCCACTACAGTGACACCGCCATTGAGACGGCCCTGATGCTAAAAGGCTTGTTCAAGTTGCCGCTGCGGGCGCTAGAAGGCTTCATTAACTCGTTGTTCCAACTGATGGCGGTGCCTTTGCAGTCGCCGGACTATAGCTGTATCAGCAAGCGCGCCAAGACCGTCGACATCAAGTACCGCGTCCCCAGCCAAGGCCCGGTGGCTCACTTGGTCATTGATGCCACCGGCCTCAAGGTCTATGGCGAAGGCGAATGGAAAATTCGCAAACACGGCAAGGAGAAGCGACGAGTGTGGCGCAAGCTCCACTTGGCGGTGGATGCCACAACCCATGCGGTCATCGCTGCCGAAGTCAGCCTGGAGACGGTGGCGGATAACGAGGTGTTACCGACGTTGCTCAACCCCTTACGACGCAAGATAAAACAGGTCAGCGCCGATGGTGCGTATGACACCAAGGCCTGTCATGCGCTACTGAAGAAGAAGGGGGCGAAAGCCACCATACCGCCGAGAAAAAATGCGGCACCGTGGGAGGAAGGCCATCCCCGCAACGAGGCGGTGACGGCGCTCAAGGCCGGTGAACTGAAGCAATGGAAGAAAGACTCCGGCTATCACCAGCGCTCGATAGCCGAGACCGCCATGTACCGGTTCAAGCAACTCATCGGGCCAACGCTGAGCCTGCGGAACTACAACGCCCAGGTGGGCGAAATCCTGGCTGGCGTGAAGGTGATGAACAAGCTGACAGGGCTTGGTATGCCTGTTCGCCAGCCAGTGAATTGAGTGGTATCAACGGGTTGGGGAACGGCCATCCAGCGACGGATTTGATCAACAACGCCAATGTCAGGCGCCAACTCCGTTTGAGTTCAAGCGCCATCAGTTCGGTACTCCAACGCGAGCGCTGATATCCGAGCTCCTGTGGAGACAACTGGATCAACAGCTGTAATAGACCCGAGATGTGAGCAAATGGCAGCACCGGCTTGCGCCCCCGAGGCTCGCTTTCAAGCCCCTCCAGACCGTACAAGGTGTACCAGTTCACCCAGCGATTGATCGATGACCGGGCGGCGGCTGTGAGCCGAGAAACAGCCGAGACACTGTGCCCGTCAGCAAGGAGCAAGATGGCGTTGAGCCTCCGGCAGAGATCTTTATCTTTGGTCCGGTGCATCTTGTTGATGATCCGGCGTCGCTCATCATGGTCGGGGAGTGTTAGTATCATTTCGGGCTCGGCTCGTTTGTCGTTTGATTGGTTTGGCGATTAATCAGATCGCACAAACGACGCCGAGTTCCCTTCTTTCCCGGATAAGTGATCTACATTTCGGAACGGTTATTTAGCTCCGCTTCACTTTGATTTCGGGATTTAGAAGTAACATTTAAATCAATGGATTACCTGCCTACCTCTGAAGCAGACTGTATTCGCTTGACCTCTTCTTTTTGCACAACCATTACGACGGTATAGAAAAGCAGTGTGACCTTGGTCATGACAAACGCCGGCATGGCTACCGCCCTGAATTACAGCCTCCAGTCTGCTGCACGTTACCTGCGAGAGGGTTGGCATGGCTCATGGGAGACTCCGACGAGGCGTATGTTGCCAATTGGCTATATTAACGGCCCGCGAGCGAAGGGGAAGGAGGAAATGGCGAATTGCCGGGCAAGATCAACAAATGGAGGCAAGCCCGAAAGCCTGGCGTCCGGGCTGGATTGGCGAGAGAGGGCTGGGCATAGGTAAAAGGGAGCGAGTGGCCACCAACTGGTGACCCTCTTGCTGCCTGTACGGGAGTGGTTGCCCGGCCCTTGGCCGGGCGGGGGATCAGTTGCCCGGGATCTCGCTGCAGTTGAGGGTGGGCTGACCGTAGCGCTCCAGCATGGCGTCGCTCCCCTTGGTCCAGAGGGTGAGGTTTTGCCCCTCGTACCGGGCGCCGCTGGCGCTGGGGGTCTCATAGGCGAGCACCTGCTGCTGGTCGTTCCCCTCGCTCAAATTGATCATGGCGGCGGGCCGCTTGGCCTCGTTGTAGAAGTAGGTGGAGAGGGTGAGGCTCTTGCCGCACTGGTAATCAATCGGCGTCGGCACCCTCAGTTGGCCGCCTTTTATCTGCAACTCGGTGATCCGCAACTGGTAGCTCTCTTCCACGCACTGGCGCAGGTCGCCCGCCTTCCAGCAGTCGTTGCGCCCCTTGATCCAGCCGCGCTGGATGGCGCGCTCGCTCTTCTGCTGCTCGGGGGAGAACCCGGCAATCGCCTTGGGATAGAGGGCTGACAGCTCGTTATCCAGCGCAGCCAGTCCGGCATCCTTGCAAATGAGGGTTTCGGCGGCGCCTTTCGCCTTGGCGCACTCGAAGGACGGGGTGGCCGCCGCGGCCAGCAGAGGGGAAAACAGCAGGGTTCCAAGCAAGATCTTGTTCATCGACAGGGCTCCAACAGGGGGCGTGATGCCCCGTGATCAGAGCACACTTTACACCCGAAGGAGGCAGGAGCACCCCGTGTTTTTGGGTGCCGGGCGGCCCTGCATGGCAATCAGACGCCGGCCAGCGCCAAGGTCTGGCGGCTGCGCCACAGCCGCTCGTGGAAGAAGAAGACGACGGTGTTGATGGCAGGTTCGATCAGTGCCATCACGCCGCCGGTGAGCAGCTCGCCACTCAGCAGGTAGGCGACACCGAAGGCCACCGAGAAGTGGACCAGGGCGAAGCTGCTGGTCTTGGCCTGCAGGCTGTGCTCAGGCTTGAGCTTGTGCCAGCCAAGGTCGTGGAAGTAGAAGGCGACCGTGTTCACGGCGGGCTCGATGAGGGCGATCAGGCTGGCGGTGAGCAGTTCGCCGGTCAGCAGGTAAGCCACGGTGAAGGCGACACAAAAGTGCAGGATGGCGAAGCTGATGGTCTTTTTCATGGTGGTGTCTCCTCTGGCGATGAAGGCAGTATCACCCAGAATCTCATCAAATGAAAACCATTCTCATCTATCAGCGAAATAGAAAATGCCTATCGACCGGGGGAGGCACCACCAGATTGGGAGTTGCCCGGGACCGCAACGGCGCTAGAGTGTGCCTTTTGCCATGAAAAAGGAGCTTTCATGACCATCAACTCCAACCTGTTTGTTCTCTTCATGCTGCTGATGATGATCGTTGTCGGTGTGGTGGCCTGGCGACTGGCCCGGCGCAAGAGCCGCCACCCGGGGCTTGTCACCTTCCTGTGCGTGCTGCTCTGCCTGGTGCCGCCCTTTGCCCTGCTGGCGCTGCTCATTCTGGCGCTCTGGCGGGATATGCCCGTCAGGGCCTGATGTTTGCCTGCACGTGAAAGCCCCTTGCGGGGCTTTTTTACTTGGAATGTCCCGCGCAGCAGGTGGCCGGTTGGAAGGGGCAAGATCGGGTGATGGCCCTACCTGCCTAGGTCAGCGATCCGAGCATGGGCCTCGCGCATCCCCTGCTCCGCCCCGTGGGGGCGCAGATCCATCCCCTCTGCGTAGACGAAGTCCACCGGGATGCCCATCAGGCCGAGCACGGATTGGAGGTAGGGGGTGACCGCATCCGTCGTCTGTCCCTGATGCACGCCGCCGCGGCTACTGAACACCAGGGCGTTGACCCCCTCCACCAGCCCCATGGGGTAGGTGTCGGTGTAACGGAAAGTCACCCCGGCCCGTGCCACCAGATCGAACCAGTTCTTGAGGGGGGTCGGTACATTGAGGTTGTACATGGGGGCGCCGATCAGCAGCAGGTCGGTGGCCTTGAGTTCGGCAATCAGCCGATCCGACAGCGCCACCGCCTGCCGGATGGCCTCATTGGCCGGTTCAGCCCCGCGCAGGGCGTGAAACAACGGGCTGTCGAGGACGGGCAAGTCGAGGGCGGTCAGATCACGCACCACCACCTGGTCCTGATGGCCCTGCTCCCGGCGTGTTTGCAGGAAGCGCTCCATCAACTGGTTGGTGCGGGATGCGGGGCCGTTGAGGCTGGATTGCAGCAGCAGGATCTGGCTCATGAGGGAAACTCCATCTGAAACGTGTGAAGAATGAAGGGAGCTTACCAGTCATTTTTTTCCGCAGTGCTGATAGTATTTCGCCATATTGGTTCCAAAAGGTATGCAATAGATGGCAAACACGCTCAACGGCATCGATCTCTTCGCCACCGTGGTGGAGGCGGGCAGCTTCGCCCAGGCGGCGGAGCGGCTTCACCTCACCCGCTCGGCGGTGGGCAAGGGGGTGGCGCGGCTGGAGCTGCGTCTCGGCGTGCAACTGTTTCATCGCACCACCCGCAGCCAGAGCCTGACCGAGGAGGGGGCGCTCTTCTATCGCCACTGCCTGCGGGCGCTGGAGGAGGTGCGTCTTGGGGAAGCGGCGCTGGCCAGCAACAAGCTCACCCTCAACGGCAGATTGAAGGTCTCCATGCCGGTGCTGTTCGGCCAGCAGTGCGTGGCCCCCATTTTGCTGGCGCTGGCGAAGGCGCATCCCGGGCTGGCCCTGGAGCTGTCGTTCAGCGATCGCAAGGTGGATCTGGTGGAGGAGGGGATGGATCTGGTGATCCGCAACGCAGAGCCGCCGGACAGCCTGGATCTGGCGGCGCGCAGGCTCGGGGAGCACGGCATGACGCTTTGCGCCTCGCCCGCCTATCTGGCCGAGCGGGGGGAACCTGTGACCCTGGCCGAGTTACCGGAGCACGAGTGCATTGCCTATCTGCGCCAGGGGCGGGTGCTGTCGTGGTGGTGGCAGGAGGCCGAGGCATGGCGCGAAGTCCAGCCCAGAGGGCGGTTGCAGATGGACGATCTCAACGCCATCACCCAGGCGGCCATCGCGGGCTTTGGTCTCGCCTGGCTGCCGACCTGGCTGGCGCGGCCCCACCTTGAGCGGGGCGAGCTGCGCGAGCTGCTGGCCCGATTGCCGGGTCGGCGCTATCCCATCAACGCCCTCTGGCCCCATGGTCCGCATCTGCCCCTCAAGACCCGGCTTGCCATCGACTGGCTGGCGAGCCGCCTGTCCGAGCAGCTGGCCAGCGTGAACGTGCCGGGTCATCAGCCCCAATGAAAAAGGGCCTGCTGTGACAGGCCCTTTTTCATTTTCTGTGGTTCCGAGGGTCAGGCTTCGGCCTTGTTCAGCCACTCCACCCTGTACTGGGCGCCGGCGCCCTGGGCCAGCCTGGCGCACAGGGGTTTCAAGAAGGCCTCGATCTGCTCGTCCAGCATCCAGGGGGGGCTGACGATGAGCATGCCGGAGCCGTTCATGCCCCAATCGCTGGTCTGGCCGGCCACTTCCAGCTCGGCCACCAGGACGTTGCCGAAGTTCTCGCGCTTGATCGCTTTGAGCATGTCGCGGGACTTGTCCGCCTCTTGCCCGAGGATGGGATACCAGAGGGCGTAGATGCCGGTGGCCCAGAGCTTTTGCGCTTTTTTAAGGGTATCGACCACGGCGAAGTAATCTTCCTTCAGCTCATAGGGGGGGTCGATGAGCACCAGGCCGCGGCGCGGGGTGGGGGGCAGCAGGGCAACCAGCCCTTCGAAGCCGTCGCGATGGTGGACGGCGACGCGGGGGTCGTACCCCATGTTGGCGCGAAGATCCTCCACCTCGTTGTTGTGCAGCTCCATCAGCGCCAGCTTGTCCTGATCGCGGATAAGGCGGCGGGAGAGCTCCGGCGAGCCGGGGTAGTAGTGCAGCTGGCCATCGCTGTTCATCTCCTCGATGACACCCAGATAGGGGGCCATGGCAGACCACTGGGCCCGTTCATCCCACAGGCGTTTGATCCCGTCGGCGTATTCCGCCTTCTTCTGGGACCAGTCGCCGCGCAGGTCGTAGAGACCGCCACCGGCATGGGTGTCTAGCACGATGAAGGGTTTCTCCTTCTTCTTGAGGGACTCGATGATCAGGGCCTGGACGGCGTGTTTGAGCACATCGGCGTGGTTGCCGGCGTGAAAGGCGTGGCGGTAGCTCAGCATATGAGATCTCTGAGGGGGCCCTGCTGGGCACCCAGTAACGATAGATAGTGAAACAGGTTGCGGCTGTCGCCGCGAAACAGGGCGAGGGTGCGCAGGGTCTGCAGCAAGACCCCCTGTTGCAGCCGCTCCAGCTCCAGTTCGTGGGCCAGCATGGTCTGGTACTCCTCGGTTCCCACCCGTGACTTGGCCTGCTGGCGCAGGGTGCGCCAGGGGAGCAGCACCGCCTCGGTCTGTACCAGGGCCGGTTGCAAGTCCGTGAGGTCGACCGGGATCCGGAGCAGGTCGAGGTGGTGCAGCAGGAGTGCCAGGTTGACGTTGCCCCCCATGCTTTGCACGTGGAGCCAGTCCTGGCTGCGCTGGCCATAGGCGCCCGTGCTCCATGTCCAGAACTCGGAAGGGGTGGGCAGGGCGTCGGGGCTGACCCGCTCGCTGGCCATCAAGGCTTCATCACGCAAAGAAGGCCTGCTCCATGGTTTCCAGCTCTTCAGAGAGGCTCATCCACTCCAGCTCGACGTGCTCCAGCTCCTCCTTGAGGGGGCCCTGGGACTTGAGCAGCTCGGAGAGCTTGCCCTTGGCACTCTCTTCATAGATGGCGGGATCGGCGAGCTGCTCTTCCACCGCGGCCAGCTTGGCCTGCAGCTTCTCCATGCTGGTTTCGAGCTTCTCCAGCTTCTGGCGCAGCGGCCGGGTCGCTTGCCGGAACTGGGCTTCGAGGCGCTTCTGATCCTTGCGCGCCACCGCCGAGTTGGCGGAGACAGTGCCATCTGCCGGCTTGGCATTGGCCTCTTTCTCCTGCTCGCCGAGCCACTTGTGGTAGTCGTCGAGATCCCCATCGAAGGGCTCGACCCGGCCGCCGTGGACCAGATAGAAGTCATCCGTGGTGGTGCGCAGCAGATGACGGTCGTGAGAGACCACCACCATGGCCCCCTCGAACCCTTGCAGGGCCATGGTCAGGGCGTGGCGCATCTCCAGATCCAGGTGGTTGGTCGGTTCATCCAGCAGCAGCAGGTTGGGCTTTTGCCAGGTGATGAGGGCCAGCACCAGACGCGCTTTCTCACCGCCGGAGAAGGGGGCCACCTTGTCGAGCACCTTGTCGCCGTGAAAACCGAAGCTGCCGAGGTAGTTGCGAAGCTCCTGTTCGGTCTTGTCCGGGGCCAGGCGCACCAGGTGATCGAGGGGGCTGTCATCGAGGCGCAGGGTTTCGAGCTGATGCTGGGCGAAGTAGCCGATGCTCACCCCGGCGCTCACCTCCAGCTTGCCCGACAGCGGCGGGTTGCTACCGGAGAGCATCTTGATGAAGGTGGACTTGCCGGCGCCGTTGCGACCGAGCAGGCCGATGCGCGACCCCGGCACCAGGTTGAGCTTGATCTTCTCGAGGATCACCTTGTCACCGTAACCGGCGCACAGGTTCTCCATGGCGATGAGGGGAGTCGGCAGGGCCGAGGGCTCGCGAAACTCGAAGCTGAATTCGGAGTCGGCGTGGGCGGGCAGGATCTTCTCCATCCGCTCCATGGCTTTGAGCCGGCTTTGGGCCTGACGGGCCTTGGAGGCCTTGTAGCGGAAGCGATCCACATAGGATTGCATGTGGGCCATCTCCCGCTGCTGCTTCTCGTACATGGACTGCTGCTGGGCCAGGTGCTCGGCCCGTTGCAGTTCGAAGTCGGAGTAGCCGCCGCTGTATTCGTTGAGCTTGCCGTTCTCGATATGGATGATGCGATTCACCACGGAATCGAGGAAGTCGCGGTCGTGAGAAATGAGCACCAGCGTGCCCTGATAGCCCTTGAGCCACTTCTCCAGCCAGATGACGGCGTCGAGATCCAGGTGGTTGGTCGGTTCATCCAGCAGCAGCAGATCGGAGCGGCAGAGCAGCGCCTGGGCCAGGTTCAGGCGCATACGCCAGCCACCGGAGAAGCTTCTGACCGGCGAGTCGAGCTGATCGCCGCCAAAACCCAGACCGTGCAGCAGCTCGGCGGCACGGGCGCGAATGCTGTAGGCACCTATGGTATCGAGCTTGCCGTGCAGCTCGGCCACCAGCAGACCGTTGTCATCCGCCTCGGCCCGGGCGAGCTCGGCTTCCAGGGCGCGGAACTCCTTGTCGCCGTCGATCACGTACTCCAGGGCGGAGCAGTCCAGCGCCGGGGTCTCCTGGGCCACGCCGGCAATCTGCCAGCCGGCGGGCAGGCTGAAGCTGCCGTTGTCGATGGCCAGCTCGCCCCGTACCAGCGCAAAGAAGGTGGACTTGCCACAGCCGTTCTTGCCCACCAGGCCCACCTTGTGGCCGGGGTGTATGGTGGCGGACGCGTTGTCCAGCAGCGTGCGGCCGCCGCGGATCAGTTCGATTTGACTGGCAACTATCATGGATGGGTCTGCTTGGCTCGATTGAAGGAGAGAAACTGGCGCGGATCTTACGTGAAATGACACAAATTTGCACTTGAGGGCGGGGGGGATGGCTGCCGCCGGAAAAACGTGTCATAACAGAGACATCTGGGGGGCAGGAGGCTGACCATGTTGATTAAAGAGATCATGACGACCCGGGTCGCGACCGTTTCCATGGATGACAGGCTGAGCGTCATCAAGGAGATCTTCGAGCAGGCCCATTTCCGCCACCTCCTGGTGGTGGAGGAAGAGAAGCTGGTGGGGGTCATCTCGGACCGGGATCTGCTGCGTGCCATCAGCCCCTATCTGGACACGGATGCCGAGATGAACCGGGACACCGAGACCCTCAACCGGCGCGCCCACCAGATCATGAGCCGTGAACCCATCACCGTCTCCCCCGAACGCTCCCTGAAAGAGGCCGCCGGCCTCATGCTGGAGCACCAGATCTCCTGTCTGCCTGTGCTGGAAAACGGCGCCCTGGTGGGCATAGTGAGCTGGAAGGACCTGCTGAGGGTCATGCGCGGCTGGCAGCCGGTCTGACAGGGCGGGGAACATAAGCGGGGAGTCCGTGTCGCCCGGCAGGGCTTCCCTGCTTCTTGCTTTGCTGAAACATTAAACTGCATTCATCAAATCTTTCAGTTCACTTGTGTTGCAAAAATGATTTTTATGGTCATAAATTCTGCCAGTGTCATTTCATGTGACACTATATGTCGCAGCGTCAGCTCGAATTGATGCTTTTATAATTAATCGTTCGCCGCTTCAGTTCCCATCTTAAATACGAAAGGGGACTCCCTCCGACGTAGGTGGGAGGGGAATTTCGCCGGGGCGTCAGCCCCGCTGGTTTTGAATGTATTGCTTGATCACCTCCAACGGTGCTCCGCCGCAAGAGCCCGCAAAGTAAGAGCGTGACCAGAGTACGGGTTTGCTGTAAGCACCTCTCAAGTCCAGAAATTCATTACGCAGTCGCCTTGATGTGACCGCCTTTAACGAGTTCACCAGTACCGATAGCTGTACCGTTGGCGCGTACTCTATCAGCATGTGAACATGATCAGCCTCTCCGTCACACTCTTTCAGTTCCGCACCAAAATCTCTGCAAACCTCTGCCGCACACTGACTGAAGGAAGCGTGATGCAGATCCCCCAATATCGGCTTTCGATACTTGGTGATAAACACCAAATGTACGTGCAAAGCGTAGGCCGCATGGCGTGATTTATTAATTTTAGTGAATTGCATTCTGTCACTCAATCGGGCTTAATAGATATGGCAATAATGCTACACACTGAGCGCTAAATGCAAATTCTGAAAGCCTACAAATTCCGACTCGAACCGACCGAACAACAAGCGCAACGCCTGCGCCAGTTGGGCGGTTGTGCTCGTTATGTCTGGAATCACGGGCTGGCAGAAACCAAACGCATTCTGGATGCTGGCGAAAAACTGCCTTCTGCCTTTGAGCTGAACAGGATGCTCACCAGTTGGAAGAAAGACCCAGAAATGGCCTTTCTGGCCGAGGCATATACCGACAACCTCCAGCAGAAGCTCAAGGATTTGCATGGCGCGTGGATGCGCTGCTTTGATAAGAAACTCGCCGCCAAGGCACCCGTATTCAAGAAAAAAAGCGACAACCGCGACGCTATCCGGTTCGTCAACTTCGACAAGTATTGCCGCCTTGAAAAGGGTCGCGTGAAGCTGCCTGCCGGGCTGGCGTGGGTCAAGTTCCGTCAGTCCCAGCCAGTTGAAGGGAAAATTAAAAACGCGACCGTCAGCCAAGCAGCCGGGCACTGGTATATCTCCTTTCAGGTCGAGCAGGAGACGCTTGAGCCAATTCACCCCTCCGGCTCAATGGTCGGGCTAGATGCGGGGATCGCCAAGCTCGCAACCCTGTCAGATGGCACGGTGTTTGAGCCCGTCAACAGCTTCAAAACCAATCAGACCAAGCTGGCAAGGCTCCAACGCCAGTTGAGCAAAAAGGTAAAGTTCAGCAGCAACTGGAAGAAACAAAAAGCCAAGATCCAGCGGCTGCACTCACATATCGCCAATACCCGCCGCGATTACCTTCACAAGGTCACAACGACTATCAGCAAAAACCACGCGATGATCGTCATTGAGGATTTGAAGGTTGCCAGCATGTCAAAATCAGCAGCGGGCACGACCAGCCAGCCGGGGCGCAACGTCCGGGCAAAATCAGGGCTGAATCGTTCGATATTAGATCAGGGCTGGTTTGAGCTGCGCCGCCAGCTCGAATATAAGCAGGCATGGCGAGGCGGTCAGGTGTTGGCGATAAACCCGGCCTACACCAGCCAGCAGTGCGCCTGTTGTGGGCATACTGCGAAGGATAACCGCCAGACGCAAAGCCAGTTTAAATGCGCTGCGTGTGGTTATGAGGCGAACGCCGATGTGAACGGCGCTCGCAATATTTTAGCGGCGGGACACGCCGTTTTAGCCTGTGGAGGCGTGGTGCAATCAGGCCGCCCGATGAAGCAGGAACCCGGTACTGCGCGAGCAGCTATCACCCAGTAATGGGAATCCCCCTCCTGTGACGCGAAGCGCTAAGGTGGGGGAGGATGTCAACAAGGTTTCCGGATCTACCTTAGGCCATCGGCACATCAACCGATCATCACGACCGAACTCTGGTCTGACAGAGAGTGCTTACACCTGAGGAAAGAACAATGAAAAAGACAGCATTGACGATGGCCATCTCCAGCCTGCTGCTGGCCGGTGGTGCACAGGCCGCCAACGTTTACGATCAGAATGGTACCAAACTGGACATCGGCGGCCGCGTCAACGGCATGTACTACGGCACCGATGACAACGCCACCGAAGGCGATGCCAGCTACCTGCGTCTGCACATCGCAGGTGAAACCAAGGTTGACGAGGATCTGACCGCGTTCGGCTTCGCCGAGTACAACCTGCCGGTCTCCGGTTCTGACAACGACGAGCTGCGTTACGCCTATGCGGGCATCAAGCACGATCGCTTCGGTGCCTTCAGCTACGGCCGCCAGGACGGTCTGTTCACCAAGGCGGTGAACAACTACACAGACGTGCTGCCGGAGTGGGGTGGTGATGGTCTGGGCAAGGACACCGAGGTGTTCGGCACCGGCCGTACCAACGGCCTGGCCCAGTACATGTACAACTGGCAGGGGCTGACCCTGGGTGCCCAGTTCACCGGCAACAACGACCCGCAGAACGCGAGCCGCAGCGAGCGCGTCGGTCCGAACAGCACCTGGAGCCCGAAAGGTTCTTCCGAGGGGTATGCCCTCTCTGCCAACTATGACTTCAACATGGGCCTGAGCCTGGGTGCCGCCTACAACCAGGCAGGCAAGACCGACGAACAGGCCGAGAACGTGAGCTTCGGCGGCGACAACGATGCCAAGCTGTTCGGGGTGGGCGCCAAGTATGCCGTCGGCAACCTCTACATGGCCGCCACCTACTCCCACGGTGAAGATCACCTCTTCGTGGATACCGGCTCCCTGCGCGGTTACGCCGAGAAGATGGATGGCTACGAAGCGGTCGTGCAGTACAACATCACGCCGAAGTTCAAGCCCTCCCTGGCCTACCTGCGTACCGACGTGAAGGACAGCGCTCACGGCATCGATGACACCGCGACCGAATACGTCTCCGTGGGTGCCTGGTACAACTTCACTGACAACTTCAATGCCTACGTGGACTACAAGATCAACCTGCTGGACGAAGTGGGTTCCACCGGCAAGAACAGCCTGAACAAGTCCACCGACGACATCGTCGCCGTGGCCCTGCAGTACAACTTCTAAGTCGTCCCGGACGCACTGCACATCCCAGGACCGGCCCATGTGGTCGATCTTTTTGTTGCTGGCGGACCGCGCTGGATGACAAGAGCGGCACGCCGGGGTTCAGCAATGGCCCTGTGTGGTCGATACCCTTGTTGTCGGGGCCGGTGCGTGGCTGTGCTTGCCATGAGGCAGTGATGGGGCGATGATCACGCCCCGTGGTCAAGATCCTATCTTTCCTCGACGCTTTTCATTATTTCTATATAGGCTTGCGTTGTCCCGACAGGGAAAGCGGGGCTGGTTGGCATGTCGCAGCTCCGGTGCGGGGCAATTTCGGGAAATGGACGTAAGGGCGTTATATGGCGAGCATATTGGATTCAGTGGATCAACGTACCCAGCTTGTAGGGGAGAATCGCCTGGAACTGCTGATGTTCCGTTTGGGTGCCCAGCAACTGTTTGCGATCAACGTCTTCAAGGTGCGGGAAGTGGTCAAGCTGCCTCATCTGAACAAGATGCCGGGGTCCCACCACAACATCAGCGGCGTCGCCAACATTCGCGGCGTCTCCATCCCCGTCATCAACCTGCGCGGTGCCATCGGGATGCGTCCCATGGCCATCGATCAGGAGTCCAACCTCATCATCACCGAGTACAACCGCACCATTCAGGGGTTCCTGGTGGGGCAGGTGGCCCACATCGTCAACATGACCTGGAAGGACATACTGCCGCCGCCCCGTTCGGCGGGTCGTGCCAACTACCTCACCGCCATCACCCGCATCCCGGAAGGGGGCGTTGACCAGATCGTCGAGATCATCGACGTGGAGAAGGTGCTGGCGGAGATCATCACCTATGACGTGCGCATCTCGTCCGAGGTGCTGGACGAAGAGATCCTGCCCCAGATGCAGGGACGTCGGGTGCTCATCGTCGATGACTCCAGCACGGCCCGCAACCAGGTGCGCGAGACCCTCGCCCAGCTCGGGCTCGAGGTCATCGAGTGCCAGGACGGCTTGCAGGCCCTCAAGCTGCTCAAGGGGTGGTGCGATGCGGGCAAGAAGGTGACCGACGAGATCATGCTGATGATCACGGACGCCGAGATGCCGGAGATGGATGGTTATCGCCTGACTCACGAGGTGCGCAGCGATCCGCGCATGTCCGATCTCTTCATCACCCTGAATACTTCCCTGAGCGGCAACTTCAACGAGGCCATGGTCAAGAAGGTGGGGTGCGATCGCTTCATCTCCAAATTCCAGCCCGACTTGCTGGTGGACGTGGCCCAGCAGCGGATGCGGCAGATCCTGGGCCGTTGAACCCGGCACGCCGAACCATGAAAAAGCCCCCGCCATGCGGGGGCTTTTTGCTGAGCAAGGGGAAGGCCAGGGGCCCGGCCACCGGGCTATTGTGTCAGCAGAGGCTCGACAAAGCGGGCGACCTTGTCGCGGATCCGGGGCTGGGCGGCGGCCGTCGGGTGCAGTCCATCGTTCATCATGAGTTCAGGGCGCAGCACAATATCATCCAGAAAGAAGGGCATCAGCGGCAGGTCATTGGCCTTCGCAAGATCCGGGAAGATCTGCTCGAACTGTTGCAGATAGCGCGCCCCATAGTTGCGGGGCAGCAGGATCTGGGTCAGCACCGTCTTCGCCTGGTGCGCCCGGGTGAGCTCGATCATCTTGGTCAGGTTGGCCCGGGTGATGGCGGGAGCAAAGCCCCGCAGCCCGTCGTTGGCGCCGAGTTCGATCAACACCCAGTCCGGTCTGTGGGTTTCGAGCAGAGCGGGCAGGCGGGCCAGGCCGCCCTGGGTCGTTTCACCGCTGATGCTGGCATTGATGAGGGTGTGTTCTCCCCCCTGCTGCTGCCACTTTTCATTGAGCAGGGCAGGCCAGCTCTGTTCGGCCTGCATCTGGTAGCCGGCACTCAGGCTGTCGCCCAGTACCAGCAGGGTCTGGGCCTGGACGGACGCTGCCCAGCAGCACAGGCAACTCACGGCAAACAAGAGACGCATCATGCAGTCAACTCCCACGTTCTATTGTCATTACAGGTTCAGGCAAACAGGATACCCAAGATGAGTTCAACGCCCATTATCGCCGTCAGGGGGCTCGGTAAAACCGTTCGCCTCGGTCAGGAAAGCCTCACCATCCTTGAAGGGATCGATCTGCAAGTCAATACCGGCGAGACGCTGGCGCTGGTCGGTGCGTCCGGTTCCGGCAAGTCCACCCTGCTCGGTTTGCTGGCCGGTCTCGATCTGCCGAGCAGCGGCGAGATAGAGATCCTCGGTCACTCCCTCACCCGGCTGGACGAGGAGGGACGCGCCAGGCTGCGGGCCGAGCAGGTGGGGTTCGTGTTCCAGTCGTTCCTGCTGCTGCCCACCCTGAGCGCCCTGGAAAACGTCATGTTGCCGGCCGAGCTGCGGGGGGAGACCGACAGCGAGCCCCGTGCCCGGGAGCTGCTGGCACAGGTCGGTCTGGGAGAGCGGTTACACCACCTGCCGCCACGCCTCTCCGGCGGCGAGCAGCAGCGGGTCGCCATTGCCCGTGCCTTCATGACCCGTCCCAGCCTGCTGCTGGCGGACGAGCCCACCGGCAACCTCGACAGCAAAACGGGGGAGACGGTGATCGAACTGCTGTTTCGTCTCAACCGCGAGCACAACACCACCCTGGTGGTGGTGACCCATGACCATGAACTGGCCCAGCGCTGCCAGAGGCAGCTGGTGATGTCAGCCGGGCGGCTGGAGGCACAATCTGTCATGGCGGCCAAGGTGGGAGAGCTGTCATGAGTCAGTGGCGACTGGGATTGAAGCTGCTGCGCCGGGAAGGGTTCAGCGGCGAGCTGCGCTGGTTTGTGCTGGCGCTGGCGCTGAGCGTCGCCTGCGTGCTCAGCGTGGCTCTGGTGGCGGATCGGCTGGATGCGGGGCTCAAGGCCTCCGGGCGGGATTTCATCGGAGGGGACAGGGTGCTGCGCTCCGCGACGCCGGCACCGGCAGAGTGGCTGGCGCAGGCGCATCAGGAGGGGTTGGCCGTGCAGACCACGGTCAGCTTCAACAGCATGCTGTTTCACGGCGATACTCTGCAACTGGCCTCCATCCGTGCCGTGCCCGGGGATTTTCCCTTCTACGGCAAGCTGGAGCTCACTCCCCAGCGCACCCCGGCGCCCGGCGAGATCTGGCTCTCCGCCAGGGTGATGCAGCTGCTCGGCGCCAAGGTGGGGGAGGCACTCGAGGTCGGCAACACCCGGCTGACGGTGGCAGGGGAGCTGGGCCAGGAGCCGGATCAGGGGTTCAGCCCCTTCCAGATGGCGCCAAGGGCCTTGATCCACAGCGCCGATATCGAAGCGACCGGGGCCCTGCTGCCGGGCAGTCGCCAGCAGTGGCGCTATCTCGTCAAGGGACCCCGCGACGCCATCGCCCGCTATGAGGCCTGGCTCAACCCCAGGCTGAGCGCCGGGCAAAAGCTCGTCAAACCCGACGATCAGGGTACCCAGGTGGGGAAATCCCTGGGCAATGCCGAGCGCTTCTTCCGTCTGGCATCCCTTGCCGGCGTGCTGCTCGGCGCCCTGGCCATGGGGATAGCGGTGCGCCATTTCGCCGAGCGCCAGACCAACATGGTGGCCCTGCTCAAGACCCTGGGGGCTTCGCGGCGCACCCTGTGGCAACTGATGGGCACCCTGCTGTTCTCCCTGACCCTGGTGGGGGCCCTGATGGGGCTGGTGGCGGGCAGCGCCATGCAGTGGCTGACCCTGAACCTGCTGGGGGATCTGCTGCCTGCGGATCTGCCGCCCCCCTCCTGGCGACCCTTTGCCCTTGGCCTCGCGGTCGCCTTCTTCATCACCCTGATGCTGGCGTTCGTCCCCTTCCTGAGGCTGCTCAAGGTACCGCCGCTGCGGGTGCTGCGCCGGGAGCTGGAGGCGGGGATCCCCCCCTGGCTGACGGTGCCCGTGGGGCTCATCGGGCTGTTTGCCCTGGTGTGGGGCTTTACCGCCGACATCAGGCTGGCCTGCGGGCTCATCGGTGGCATGGGGGTGTTGATGGCGCTGCTGGCCCTGCTCGCCTCCGTGCTGCTGCGTCTTGGCAGTCGGCTCAAGGGGCCCCATGCCCTGCGCCTGGCCATCAATCACCTCTCCCGGGAGCGGGGCAGTGGTCTGTTCCAGCTGGCGGGCTTCGCCCTGGCCCTGATGCTGTTCGGGCTGCTGTGGGCGGCGCGGGTCGATCTGCTGGAGGATTTTTCCACCCGGTTGCCTGCCGACGCCCCGAACCGCTTCCTGGTCAATGTGGCGGACAGCGAGCGGGAAGGGATCCTAGCCGATCTGCACCAGGCCGGGGCCATCACCTCGGACTTCTACCCCATGGTGCGCGGGCGCTTGACCCGTATCGCCGGTGAGGCGGTGGGGGAGGATGCGGCGCGGGAGGGGGTGGACAGAGAGCTCAACTTCACCACCACATCGGCCCTGCCCGCCGACAACAAGGTCACTGCCGGTCAATGGCTGGCCGGCAAGGGGGAGGTCTCCGTCGACGAGGCACTGGCGGGACGGCTCGGCATCGCGCTCGGAGACGTGCTCGGCTTCACCATAGAGGGGCAGGCGTTCGAGGCCAGGGTGACCAGCCTGAGGTCCATCAAGTGGGACAACATGAGGCCGAACTTCTACATGATCTTCTCGCCGGATGTGTTGGCCCCCTTCTCCCAGACCTGGCTCGGCAGCTATCGTCTGCCGCCTGAGGGGCGAGGGGCAGAGGTGGAACTCATCCGCCGCCACCCCACGGTGAGCCTCATCGATGTGGAGGATCTGATAGGCCGCCTCACCCTGGTCTCCGATCAGGTGAGCCGCGCCCTGGGGTTGATGCTCGGGCTGGTGACGGTGGCCGCCCTGCTGGTGCTGCTGACCCAGACCCAGGCCGGCATGGCCCATCGGCGCCGGGAGCTGCTGCTGATGCGCACCTTGGGGGCGGGCAGCGCCCTGCTCGAGAAGATGCTGCGCTGGGAGCTGGTGGCGAGCGGTGCCCTGGCAGGGCTCTGCGCCGCCATGGTGGTGGAGCTCTGCTCCTTCGGCCTGCAGTGGTGGTGGGAGGGGGCGCAGTGGCAGTTCCACTGGGCCATCTGGGCTGCACTCCCCCTGCTTGGGGCCGTGCTGGTGACCCTGGCCGGACAGGGCATGCGCCGCCAACTGCTGGCGGGTACCCTGAGCGACCGGCTCAGGGGACTGGGGCAGGGGCTGCTCTGATGGCTCGACACATCCCGACCTTGGTCGGGATGTGTCATTGGGTCAACGGGGTGAGTGCAGCAGATTGTCCAGAGCGCCGGGCAGGGCCGGGAAGCTGAAGTGAAAACCGGCCTGCTGCAAGCGGGCGGGCAGCACGTGCTGTCCGGTGAGCAGCAGATCCGCCGCCTCTCCCATCAGGAGTCGCAGGAGGGGGGCCGGTACGAAGAAGAGGTGCGGGCGATGGAGCGTGGCGGCCAGGATCTCGCTGAACCGGCGATTGCTGACCGGTTGCGGGGCCGTGCCGTTGAAGATGCCGTCACACTCGCCGTGCTCGACGAGAAACAGCATGGCCCGCACCAGATCCTGCACGTGGATCCAGCTCATCATCTGGGTGCCGCTGCCCATGGGGCCGCCGAGGCCCAGGCGGTAAGGGGGCAGCATCCTGGGCAAGGCGCCCCCCTCCATGCCGAGTACCAGGCCTATGCGCAGGATGCAGACCCGGGTCTGGGCCGAGCGGGCCTGCTGGGCAAGCTGCTCCCACTGCTGACAGAGACGGTGGGTGAATTCGTCGTGAGGGCTCTGGCATGTTTCATCCAGAGGGGCGTCATCCTGGCGGCCATACCAGCCGATGGCGGAGGCATTGAGCAGCAATCTGGGGGGCGTGCTGGAGAGTTTGACGAGATCCACCAGCTGTTCGGTCAGCAGCCAGCGGCTGTTGCAGAGCAACTGCTTGCGGGACTCGCTCCAGCGTCCGGCGGCGATGGGTTCGCCGGCCAGGTTGATGACGATGTCCACGTCATTGAGGTGATCCAGCCTGTCCAGACTGTCCAGCAGGGTGACATCGTGGCCGAGCAGCTCGTAGGCCCGGCTGCCCTGGCGGGTCAGCACGACTACTTCGTGCGCCACCTTGAGGTGTGCCACCAGACGGCGGCCGATAAACCCCGTGCCCCCCGTGATCAGTATCTTCATGTCCTGCCTCCCTGACGCTCTAGGGTCTACTCTAGAGCCTGGGTGCCCGATGGACAAGCTCCTGTTTTTATGAGCATTATGATTTTTGTCTCCCAAGACGCCGCCCCCTTTGTCCACGGGGTTGCCGGGCGTTGCGACCACGGGGGGCGCCGTGGCGCGGCGGTATCAGGGGCGCATTCCGGCTTGCCAAACGGGCGCCAGCGGGTAAACTCGAGCGCTTTTTCGCCATGTTCATGAGGGCCGTTATGCCATTTCGACGTTTGAAGGTGCGTCAATTCTATGTTCGGCTGCTCTGTGCCTTGCTGGCCGGTCTGTTGCCCATGCTCCTTGGGCTCGTCATCGTCATCTGGCAGACCGCCACCGGCGTGAAACAGGATGCGGTGGCGCGCCTGGAACATGCCAGGGTCATGTTCGACCGCACTCTGGACAATGCCCAGTTGGCGGCGTCGGCCCTCACCGGCAGCCTGGGCAGGCCCTGTCTCGAGGTGGTGCAGGGGCTCAGGGATCAGGTGGCCACGGTGCCGGATGTGCGCAGCGTCAACCTGGCCAGGGGAGATCGGATCTACTGCTCTTCCCTCTATGGCCCAGTCGATGGCGGCATCAAACTGGATGACTATGTCGGGGGCAGGCTCGACCTGATGAAGGGCAACCCGGTCACCCCGAATCGCCCCCTCATCGCCTACCGGGAAGAGGTGGGCGAGTTCAGCGTGCTGGTGGGGGTCGACGGCTACTACCTGCTCAACATCCTGGACATGCTGAGCCGCAACTCCCCACTGGGGCTGGTGGTCGGCAACGAGATGCTGCTGCGAAACAGCGAGCTCACCGACAAGCTGATCCCCAAGGACCGCAGTGGCTATCTAGAACAGGTCTCGACCAGGTACCCGTTCAAGGTAGTGACCACGGTGTCGGTGGATGAGTACCGTGCCCACATCTGGGACTACTCCAAGGTGGGCGTCATTATTTATCCTCTGCTGAGCCTGCTGCTCGGGGTGGCGGTCTTCTGGCTGATGGGCCGTTCGACTTCGCCGGCCCAGGAGCTGAAACGGGCACTCTCCCAGCAGGAGTTCATCCCCTATCTGCAACCCGTGGTGAACGGGGAGGACGGCCAATGGAGCGGTTGCGAGGTGCTGATGCGCTGGCAACACCCCCGTCAGGGGATGATCTCGCCGGATCGCTTCATTCCCCTGGCAGAGGACAGTGGCCTCATCGTGCCCATGACCCGGCTGCTGATGGCGCAGGTGCGCGAACAGTTTGCGGGCAAGGCGCACCATCTGCCGCGAGGGTTCCACTTCGGCTTCAACATCAGCGCCAGCCACTGCAAGGATCTGAGCCTGGTGGAGGATTGCCGGGATTTCATCAACGCTTTCAAGGGGAATCCCATCAAGCTGGTGCTGGAGCTGACCGAGCGCGAGCTCATCGTGGCGGACGAGACGACGGACCGGCTCTTTGCCGAGCTGCATGCCCTCGGGGTCTTCATCGCCATCGACGATTTCGGCACCGGCCACTCCAGCCTGACCTACCTGCAGACCTTCCAGGTCGACTTCCTCAAGATCGATCAGAGCTTCGTCGGCATGATTGGGTCGGACGCGCTCTCCAGCCACATCGTGGAGAACGTCATCGATCTGGCGACCCGGCTCGGTCTGCAACTGGTGGCGGAAGGGGTGGAGAATCAGGTGCAGGCCGACTATCTGAAGGCCCGCGAGGTGACCTTCCTGCAGGGCTACCTGTTTGGCAGGCCCATGCCCATGAAGGAGTTTGTCAGCCAGCTGGCCGGCCAGGGGCGCTGAGGGGAAAGCGCGAGGCAAAAAAAACCAGCGACCGGGTCGCTGGTTTTTTTATGGCCGGATGGCTCAGAGCATGCGGGCCAGGGCGCGGCACAGACGCTGAACACCCTCTTCCGTGGTCGCCTCATCCACACAGGAGAAGCTCAGGCGCAGGGTGTTCTGGATCTCGGGGCGCACATAGAAGGGGGCGCCGGGCACGAAGGCCACCTTCTCCTTGATGGCCTCGTCGAACAGGGCCATGGCACTGACGCTGGGCGGCAGGGTCAGCCAGAGGAACATGCCCCCTTCGGGACGGGTGTAGCTGACGCCGGGCGGACAGTGGCGGGCGAGGGCGGCTTCCATGGCGGCACGCTGGCGACCATAGACCTCCTTGATCTTCTCCAGGTGAGCGTCGAGGGAGTTGTCGCTCAGGAAGCGGTGCAGCACCTGCTGGCTGAAGGCGTTGCTGTGCAGGTCGGTGGCCTGCTTGGCGATGGTGACCTTCTTGCGCAGCCAGTCCGGCACCACCATCCAGCCCAGGCGGAAGGCGGGTACCACCGTCTTGGAGAAGGAGCCGAGCAGCACGGTGTTGTGGGGGGCCAGCTTGGCGATGGGGGGCAGGTGCTCCCCTTCGAAGCGCAGCTCGCCGTAGGGGTCGTCTTCCACCATCAGCAGATCGTGGCGCACCAGGCGCTCGGCCAGGGCTTCCCGGTTGGCGCGGCTGTAGGATACACCACTCGGGTTCTGGAAGTTGGGCACGCCGTAGAGCAGCCTGGCGCTGGAGCCCTGCTCCAGCAGCGCATCCAGCGCGGCCAGATCCAGCCCCTCTTCACCCAGGGTGATGGGCTTGAAGTTCGGTTGATAGACGGAGAACGCCTGGATGGCGCCAAGGTAGCCCGGCTCTTCGATGATGAGATCCTGCCCCTCGTTCACCAGCACCTTGCCCAGCAGATCCAGCGCCTGCTGGGAGCCGCTGGTGATGAGGATGTTGTCAGGATTGACGGTCATGCCGTGGCGGCTCAGGTAGCGATCGGCGATGAACTGGCGCAGCGGGGCAAAGCCCTCGGTGGTGGCGTATTGCAGCGCGGCGGCTCCCTGCTCGCGCAGCACGTCCTGGCAGGCTTGCTCGATGGCCTTGACCGGGAACAGATGGGGGTTGGGCAGGCCGCCAGCGAAGGAGATGATCTCCGGATTGGCGGCAACTTTGAGGATTTCGCGGATAAAGGAAGGCTCGACCTTCTCGAAGCGCTGGGCAAAAAACGGCTGCATAGGGTTCTCTCTGACTAGGTGGCGGTCGCTCCATTCAACCGCCAGGTTATCCGTTTGTATCAGATTTCAGAAATGAGGCAATGGCTGTCACAAAAATCCATAAAAAAGGGCAGGTTTGGCACCTGCCCGAATTTTATCGTCCCGACCCCGGTCAGGGGCGCAAAAACCCCTGTCAGGGGGGCATCGGGCGGGGTGGGGGTCAGAGCCCCGGCGCCTTGAGGAAGCGGATCATCAGGTCGGTGTTGGCCCCGAGCTGCTGCTCGATCCGGCCCGGGAAGAGCTCGGCCATCTTGTCGAGGCGATCATGCTCCGTGTGCCAGATCTTGCCCCACTGGGTCTCGCTGTCCCGGTCGCAGGCGCTCTTGGTGGCGTCGTCGTAGCAGTCCCACAGTGCCGGATTGGTGCTCTGGGAGTAGCCGTCATAGCCATCTTCCCCGTTGATGGTGAAGTTGGTGGCCTCCACGTAGGCGATGGGCACCCCCAGGCAGGCAAAGGGGGCATGATCGGACCAGCTGCCGGTCTCCCCTTCCGGGTAGCCGCTGTAGCTGGGGTGGATGGCGAACGGGGTGGCGGTCTGCTGGGAGATGGCCAGCAGGCGATCGCGCACCTTGGGATCGAAGCTGTAGCGGCTCGGGTCGGCGCAGTTGTACTCGGCCACGTCGGAGTGGGCCGAGTGGACATAGACGATGTCGCCCCCGGCGATGGTGTCGTAGTTCACCATGGCCAGCAGCTTGGCGACGGCATCGGTGTCGAGACTGGCGGCATAGGCTCTGGAGCCGTTGAGGCCGTTCTCCTCGGCGCCGAAGAAGGCGAAGCGCACCGTGTAGGGCAGGGTCTCTCCCTTGAGTGCCTCGGCGACCGCCAGCAGGGCGGCGACGCCGGCCCCGTTGTCGGTGGCGCCTTCGGATCCTTTCTTCTCGCCGGTGCTGTCATAGTGGGCACCGATGAGGATCACCTTGTCGCTCTGACCCTTGAGCTCGGCGACGATGTTCTGGGAGGTTCGTTCGGTGCCGCCCCTGGTGTAGGTGAACGGCTGGTTCTGCACCTCGTAGCCCCAACCGGCCAGGTGATCCTGGATCCAGGCGGCGGCGCGGGTTTCGGCCTCGGTGCCCGTGGGACGAGCGCCTATCCCTTCTGCGCCAGAGCTCAGTTGCACCAGAAATTCATGGGCCTGAGCCGCGGGGGCAGGGGGTTGGGAGTCGTTGTCAGAGGGGTTGCAACCGGCCAGCAGGGCAGGCAGGACGAGGGCCAACAGGGTTTTCTTCATACTGCAATCCTTTGTTGTATATGGTTTTATTTTTCCGCGTCAGGATGAACCCGACGTCCGGCAGATTCTGTGAAGGGGGTGGCATTTGTCAACCTTGCCGGTGGATGTGGGCAGTCCCGGGGGATTTGTTGTGGGAAACACTTGCGCCTTGTGCCTATCTTGGGATAATTCGCTCCCCTGTTTTTGCGAACTGATGCAATAACGAGCGATCCATTTATGTCGGCTCTGTTCCAGAGCGATGCAATAACGAGCAATTTACTATGTCTGTGACCCAAGATGTGTTTAACGAAGACGGCAAGTTCATGCGCAAGATCCGCAGCTTCGTCCGTCGCGAAGGCCGCCTGACCAAAGGGCAGGAGAAGGCCCTGGAAGAGCTCTGGCCGGTCATGGGCATCGATTTCGCACCAGAGCCGCTCGACATGGTGGCCCTGTTTGGCCGCGAGGGACCCGTGGTGCTGGAGATCGGGTTCGGCATGGGCGCCTCCCTGGTGGAGATGGCCAAGAACGCCCCCGAGAAGAACTTCATCGGCATCGAGGTGCACTCTCCGGGTGTGGGCGCCTGCCTTGGCACCGCCCAGGAGGCGGGCGTCACCAACCTGCGCGTCATCTGCCACGATGCGGTGGAAGTGCTGGAGCACATGATCCCGAACGGTTCTCTCTCCTGCCTGCAGCTCTTCTTCCCGGACCCCTGGCACAAGAGCCGCCACCACAAGCGTCGCATCGTGCAGCCTGCCTTTGCCCAGGATATCCGCCAGAAGCTTGCCATCGGTGGCGTCTTCCACATGGCCACCGACTGGGAGAACTACGCCGAGCACATGCTGGAGGTGATGAGTGCCGCCGAGGGGTACGAGAACACCTCCGCCACCGGCAACTGGGTGCCCCGTCCCGACTGGCGCCCCCTGACCAAATTCGAGCAGCGTGGCCATCGTCTGGGCCACGGTGTCTGGGATCTGATTTTCAAACGAGTCAACTGAGTCAACGTATCAACTAAGGAGCTATCATGGCCAACCGTAGCCGCCGTCTGCGCAAGAAACTGCGCGTCGATGAATTCCAGGAAATGGGGTTCGACATCAGTTTCAACTTCCCGGTCGGCACCGCCGAAGAGACCATTGATGCTGTGGTCGATGCGCTGATCGACGAGGTGATTGAGCCTCGCAAGCTGGCCTTCGCCGGCTCGGGTCACCTGGCCTGGGAAGGGATGATCTGCACCCAGCAGCTCGGCAAGTGCTCCGACGAAGACCGTTCCGCCGTTCAGACCTGGCTGCAAGGCAAAGGGCTGGAGGCCGTGGTGGTCACCGAGCTGTTCGATCTCTGGTACGGCGAGCCGGCCTGATATCTGACTGCCTCCCGGGCAGATAGAAAATCCCGCCGCCGGCGGGATTTTTGTCGGTGGGCTGGCCCCGCCTCGTTTCACGTCATGGAATAGCCAATGGTGTTGTCATCCGAATTACTGGCCGGCATCCTGGAAGAGGTGCGTCCGCTGCTCGGGCAGGGGAAGGTGGCCGATTACATTCCCGCCCTGGCCCAGGTGCCTGCCGACCGGCTGGGGATCGCGGTCTGTACCGTTGAAGGAGAATTGTTCACCGCAGGTGACGCTTTCGAGCCCTTCTCCATCCAGAGTATCTCCAAGGCCCTGAGCCTCACGCTGGCCTTGACCCTCTATCAGGAGGAGGAGATCTGGGCCCGGGTGGGCAAGGAGCCCTCCGGTCAGCCGTTCAACTCCCTCGTCCAGCTGGAGTTCGAGCAGGGCATTCCCCGCAACCCCTTCATCAACGCCGGTGCCCTGGTGGTGAGCGATCTACTGGAAACCCGGCTCACCGCTCCCCGCCAACGCACTCTGGAACTGGTGCGCCGCCTGTGCGGCAACCCGGCCATCATGGCGGATCAGGTGGTGGCGCGCTCCGAGTACCAGCACTCCGCCCGCAATGCCGCCATCGCCTATCTGATGAAGGCCTATGGCAACTTCGAGAACGAGGTGGACAAGGTATTGCAGAGCTACTTCAATGCCTGCGCCATCCGCATGAGCTGCGTCGATCTGGCACGAGCCTTCGTCTATTTGGCCAACCGGGGCGTCCCCCTTGGCGAGAGCACGCCCCTGCTGCCGGCCCGTACCACCAAGCAGGTCAATGCCCTGCTCGCCACCTGCGGCCTCTATGACGAGGCGGGCGACTTCGCCTACCGGGTCGGCATGCCGGGGAAATCCGGGGTGGGGGGCGGCATCATGGCGCTGATCCCGGGAGAGCTTTCCATCTGCGTCTGGTCACCCGAGCTCAACAAGGCGGGCAACTCCCTGGCCGGGACGGCGGCGCTGGAGCTGCTGGCCGAGCGCCTGGGCCGCTCCATTTTTTAACTCTCTTCACTATGCATCGAGACGACATCATGAAACGAATGACTGGACTGTGGCGAAGCTGCCTGACCGCCTTGCTGCTCTGGTGTGCCTGGCCCGCGCTGGCCGCCGAGCTGCCCCCGCTCTCCCTGGCGGATGCCAAGGGGAAGGAGGCGGTGATCCTGGATACCCGCCCGAGCTATTTCTATCAGGGCTGGCCCATGGACGGGGAGAAGCAGGGGGGCCATGTGGCCGGTGCCGAGCTGCTCTCCGCAGAGTGGAAATACAGTGACGAGGAGTGGCCTGTGGCGCTTGCGAGCAAGGGGCTGAAGGCCGACAAACCCGTCGCCCTCTATGGCACCCCTCGCGAGGTGGCCGAGGTGGCCCGTCTGCTGCGCCAGCAGGGCATCAAGCAGCTGTTCGAGCTGCAGGGATGGAAAGAGGCGCCCCGGGAGCATCTGGCACGCTGGCAGCAGCTGGTCCATCCGCTCTGGCTGGCGGACTTGCAGGCAGGCAAACCGGTCATCGCCGCCCCCAAGGGGGAGTGGAAGGTGTTCGAGGTGGACTGGGGATCCCCCAAGGCCTATCTGCTGAGCCACATTCCGGGAGCCGGCTACATCGACACCAACCGGCTGGAAGGGGAGCCGCTGTGGAACAAGGTCTCTGACGAGGCGCTCAAGGCGCTGCTGCTGGAGAACGGCATCCGTCATGACACCACCGTCATCCTCTATGGCCGCAACACCATGGCGGCGGCCCGTGCGGCCCATCTGATAATGTATGCGGGGGTCGAGGATGTGCGGCTGCTGGACGGCGGGCTGGAGGCCTGGTTCGTGCAGCATCTGCGCACCGAGACCGGGCTGGCCAACAAGTTCACCCCGGCCAAGGAGTTTGGCGTGGCCATCCCGGCCCATCCCGAGTACTACACCACCCTTGACCAGGCCAAGGCCCTGCTCAAGCAGCCGGACGGCGCCCTGGTCAGCGTGCGCACCTGGGACGAGTTCGTGGGCAATACCTCGGGCTACAGCTACATCAAGCCCAAGGGGGACATTCCCGGGGCCAGATGGGGTCATGGCGGGGTGGATGCCAACAGCATGAGCGACTTCCACAACCCGGACGGCACCATGAAGCCCGCCCGCGAGATCCTTGCCATGTGGGATGAGTGGAATATCGAGCCGACCCAGCAGGCCGCTTTCTACTGCGGCACCGGCTGGCGCGCCTCCGAGGCGTTCTTCTACGCCTGGTTGATGGACTGGAAGCGGATCAGCGTCTACGATGGCGGATGGTTCGAGTGGAGCATGGATCCGGCCAACCCCACCGTCATCGGCGAGCGCAAGCCGGGCAAGTAACTAATAATCCAGAGCAGGCCGGACAGATGTCCGGTCTTTCTTTTCTTGATAGATCATTTTCAATGGCTATAGCAGGTGGATTCTTTCTGTGAATCCTGTTGCTGCAATCAAGGTAAACGGGCCATCCGGTTGAGCTAGGCTTCACCTATCACCGCCAGGGTGAGCGTGAAGAAGGGGAGAGTGATGAAAGCTGTGATGATGCTGATTTGTCTGTTGGGATTGGCGGGGTGCAGCTCCCAATACATCATGAGCACCAAGGATGGCAAGATGATTGCCACCGACAGCAAACCCAGGTTGGACGAGAGCACTGGCATGTATCGCTATTACGATGAAGAGGGGCGGGAGGTGCATATCAACAAGGACGACATCACCCAGATCATGGAGCGTTGAGGCTCTCCTCAAGCAACAAGGGCTGCCCGGGGGCAGCCCTTGTTATTGTTGGCGCTCATGCCGTCTGGGGCACCTGACGGCTGACCTGGCCGGCAAACAGCTGGTGGAAGCGGGAGTGGGAGTTGGCCAGCAGGCTCACCGGCGAACCCTGCTCCACCACGGTGCCGGCCTCCATCACCACCACCTTGTCTACCGACAAGAGCGGCTCCAGGTGGTGGGCGATCACCAGATAGCTGGCCTCCGGCCGGTAGCGGTAGAGCAGCTCTGCCATCTTGCGCATGCCGCCGTGATCGAGGTCCGAGGTGGCCTCGTCCAGCACGATGAGCGGTCGGCGCGACAGCAGGATGCGGGCGATCACCAACAACTGGGTCTCGCCAGCGGAGAGTTGCAGCCTGTCGAGATCCTCGTCCAGCCGCCCGGCGCAGCGCTCGGCGAGGCCCACCCGGGCCAGCGCCTGCTCAAGCACGGCGTCCTCATGCTCGGCCAGGGGCGTCAGATTGGCCCGCAAGGTGCCAAAGAAGGTGAGCGGGATCTGGGAGACTGTGTCGTAGAGGTCGCGCACCGCCTCCGGTGCAAGTCGTGACAGTGGCTGATTGCCGTAGAAGATCTCTCCCTGGGAGGCGGGATACATGGCCTGCAATACCCCCAGCAGGGAGCTTTTGCCTGCCCCGGTACGCCCGCACACACCCACCTTTTCACCGGGGGCCAGCTCGAAGTTCACCTTGTGCAGCGCCCACTGGCTGGTCTGGGGGTAGCGCAGCCCCAGGTTGTCGAAGCGCACTGCGGGGTGAGGGGTGGCGAGGGCCTCTCCCTCTTGGCGTTCGCTCTCTATTTCGCTGTATTCGCGCACCCGCTCTACCGCGTTCATCACCTGTTCCACTTCGGCAAAGGTGCGGATGAGGGAGTTGAGCATGGCGGAAGCGGTAAAGGCATAGGTGATGGCAACCGCCCCCAGCAGCGGGCTGTTGCCAAAGGCCACCATTAGTGCCACGGCCCCCACCAGGGCGGCGGAGAGCAGGGTCTGGTGCATGCCGAGCCAGCGGTTGATGGAGGTGGTGGTGTACCAGCTGCGCAGGTTGTTGTCATAGTGGTGCAGCACCTGGTCCAGCGCGAAACGCTCGGCCCCGGCCAGGCGCAGGGCGGGGGCGCCGCGGATGGTTTCGCTGATGCTGATGTAGAGCGGGGAGCGCAGCACCGAGGACTGGCGCCGCAGCTTGAGTTGCACCGCCCGGTAGCGGCGCTGTAATACATAGAGCGCCCATCCCACCAGGGGGGCGATGAGCAGCAGCAGGGGAATATTGATGCCGATCACCACCACCTGCAAGGCCACGGACACCAGCATGCCGAACAGTCCCACCAGCATGGAGAGCAGCATCTCTTGCGCCTCCCCCAGATCCCGGTCGAAGCGGTTGAGGATGCGCCCCTGGGGCACCTTGTCGAAGAAGGCCATGGGGGCGCGGCTGATGCGCCCCAGCATGCCGTCAAACAGGGTCCAGGCCAGCTTGAGGCCGAGTTTGTAGTTGATGACTCGCACCGCCATGATGCAGGCGAGGGAGCCCGCCCCCAGCAGCACATAGATGCCGAGCAGGGTCGTGACGTCGCTCACCTCGGCCTTGCCGCCGAGCCAGAGATCCGAGGCGATGCGCAGCCCCTCCTGGCCCAGGGTGAGCAGCAGGACGAGCAGGATGGCACCGGGGGCGGCGAGGCGCTGCCACATGAAGCCAAACAGCCCCCAGTCCACCTTGCCCTCCACCACTTTCTCCTCGCTGAACTGCTCCGCCTCCTGAGGGGGCACCGGCGGGGCGGGCTGGGGATGCTGGACAAGATCCGCCAACTGGTGGGCATCGAGCTCCACCAGGCGCCCCTGCTCGATGCGGATCACCCGATCGCACCTGGCCAGCACATCCGGATCGTGGCTCACCAGGAGCCGGGTCGGCCCCGGCTTGAAGACGAGCCCCTGCTCCAGTACCTGGGCCGCGACCATGGGGTCGAGCGCAGACAAGGGGTTGTCCAGCAGCAGGATATCGGCCCGGGCGTAGAGGGCGCGAGCTAGGGCGACCCGCTGCTGCTGGCCGCCGGAGAGGCGGGTGCCGAGCTCGCCCACCAGGGTTTGATCCCCGTGGCTGAGCAGCGCGAGATCGGCCGTGAGGGCGCAGGCGCCGAGCACCCAACGATAGCGCTCGGCGTGCCAGGGCTGGCCGAACAAGATGTTGTTGCGGATGGTGTCGTTCATCAGCCAGGGTTTATGGCCCAGATGGGCAACCCGGCCGTGGCGACGGATGCTGCCGGCAAACTCGCTGTCAAAGCCGGCAACCAGATGCAGCAGGCAGCTCTTGCCCGCCCCGGTGGCCCCGGTGATCCCCACGAGCTCCCCCGGTGCGATGGCGAGGTTGGCTCCCTCGAGCACCGGTTTTTGCTGGTGCAGGGCACTGACGCCTTCCAGGTGGAGGGCCCCCGCCGGCAGGGCGGGATCATCGAGTTCCCGATGCTGCTCCGGGCTGTTCAGGAACTCGCACAGCCGGCTGAAGCCGGTGTTGAAGTTGATCAGGGTGCGGATGAGGTAGGGCAGTCGCATCATGGGGATGCGCAGCACGGTAAACAGGGCGATGGTGGTGAACACCTGGGGCAGGGTGAGGGTGTTGCCCGACGCCAGGTAGGTGGTGAAGGTGGCCAGGGTCACCAGCAGGGGAGTGCTCAGCATCAGCCCTTCATTGATGGCATCGAGCCTGAGCACCCGGCCCAGCACCCCCAGCTCCTGCTGGCGCTTGGTGTTGGCCGCCCGGGTGAAGAAGGGGCCAAGCCCGTTCTGGCGCACCAGCCGCAGCTTCTTGATGTATTCCGCCAGGATGCCGTTGCGCTCGTCCTGTTGACGCTTGAGCTGCTGCTCCTGCTGGTTCATGCGCCGCACCACCCGGGTGGAGATGAGCAGCAGCAGGGCCAGCACCGCGAAGCCCACCAGACCGGCACTGCCCACCTGCCACACCAGCAGGGCGATGGTGCCGATGAGTTGCAGCGCCATGGTGATCGGCATGGCGGGGTCCGCAAGAATCCAAGTAATGTCCCACACGTCCCGGTTGATGAGGTTCTGAACCCGGCCGCCGGCCTTGTCGTCGAAGCTCTTGCCACCCTGCTTCATCACCTTGGCGAGCAGGGATTCGGCCAGCAGACGGCGGATGGGCACGTGCATCTTGAGGGCCAGTTGCAGGGAGTGCTCTGCCAGCATGCCGGCGGCGAGCACGGAGGCGAACAGGGCCAGGGCCAGCAGCAGCTTGTGGCCGGTGGTGGCATCGGTGCCGAGCTGGGTCATGCTGTGGTTGAGCAGCCAGGGGCTGGTCAGGGTGGCGAGCATGCCGAGCAGTTGCAGCAGGGTGAGCAGGCCAATCCGTCCCTTGTAATGGCGCCAGATAAAGGCGGTCAGGGGCCAGGGGCGCACCGGCTGGCGGGCAGTGAGCGCGAGGAAGGCGTCGGCGCGGCCGTCGCGCCTGTCTTCCGGCAGCAGGGGATAGAGATCGTCGAGACTGACCTGGGGCTGGGTCAGCCCCTTGCGCAGCAGCGGGCCGGTCCAGCTATAGAAGAGGCGACTCAGCCAGCCGGCCGAGATTTCCGGATGATCCAATGGGTGTCCTTGTTGTTTTGTGTTGCTTCCATGGGCGGGGCGGCTCATGGGCCGCCCTCGAACTTGTTGTCTTGCTGCGGGCGTGCGCCCGGCGGGATCAGCGATCCCGGTTCATGCGGATGAGACGGTCCAGGATCCGCTCGCCATCGACCCGCAGGCCGTTGTGTTCGTACTCGTTGGTGATCCAGGCGCGGCTGTTGCCAAGCCCCTTCAGGGTGTCGCGGCTGAAGTCAAACTCCACGAACATGTCCTCGGCATAGACGGCGCAGGCCACCGGCACAGTGTTGCGGGCCAGCTGCGCCGGATCGTAGAGGGGGCCCCAGTCCGCTTTCTGGGCCAGCAGGTGGGCGGCCTCCTTCAGGGGAATGAGCTCGCGGAACTGCTCGAACATCCAGGGGAAGATCATCTCGCCGGTGAAGGCGAAATCTTTGCCTGGCGCCCAGGCCAGGGCAGGAAACTCCCTTCTCACCCGCTCGGCCGCCCAGTTGCTGGCACTCCCTTCGCAATAGATGAGCTCGTGCAGGATGGCGAACACCGGGTTGGTGTTGAACGGCTGCATGGCCTGCACCTGGTAGAGGAAGGCGGGGTTGAGGCGTTCGCCGATGAAGGCGTCTTCCAGCAGGTAGTAAAGTGCCTCGAAGGCGCCGCTGGCCCCCAGATCCAGCCCCTGCTGCTGCAACTGCTCCACCGTCAGACGTTGGCCGTTGGGCAGGCGCACATCGTAGTGGTGCAGGTGGTTGGCCAGCCGGTTGGCCAGGGCCTGGGCATGGGGGAAGCGGGTGAAGAAGGCGCGGTTCTTGTCCGCTACCCGCTGGTAGGTGGCGCGGTAGACCTCATCCGCACTGCGCCCGATGGGGGCCACGCCGCCGGTGAGGTAGACTTCGTGCAGGCTCCTTGGGAACAACGAGAGGTAGGTGAGGCTGCAAAAGCCACCGAAACTCTGGCCGAGCAGGCTCCAGGGGCGCCCCGGGCTCAGCACCCCGCGAATGCATTCGGCGTCGCGCACTATGCTGTCGGCGCGAAAATGGCCGAGGTAGTCCGCCTGCTCACTTGGGGTCATCCCCGCCAGGGCGTCAGCACTGATGGGGGTGGAGTGGCCGGTGCCGCGCTGATCGAGCAGCAGCACCCGAAACTCCTGCAGGGCCCGCTTGATCCAGCCGCCATCGGCGGTCGGGCGAGGTGCGCCAAACCCCGGGCCCCCCTGCAGATAGAGCAGCCAGGGCAGGTCATCATCCAGCTTGTCCTTGCGGCAGAGGGTGCGGCCAAACAGGGTGAGGGTCGCCTCCTCGTCGGGATGCTGGTGGTCGAGGGGCACGGTAAAAAAGTGTGGCTCGCAATGGATGCCATCCAGCACATAGTGCAAGGGGCTGCTCATCTGGGGTCTCCCTGAGGGTAGGAAAATCGTCGGCCTCATCATAGCCCTGGCGCAGGGGCGGGTCACGCCGGTTTTCCAGATTGTTAACAGAGATGGAGCCTGAGGTCGGTGCCGTACAAGGTGTGGTTTCGCCGCGGTTGACGGCGGGCTGCAACTGGACAAAGATGAGCCGCCTGCCGGGACGGGCAGGGATAGGTCAGCACCCCGGGTGCAGGAAACTGGATGGAGTTGGCTCGATGAAGCCGAGATGGATACGTGTTCGCAAGAGACGCACACAGAGGGATCCGGAGGGGGTGCTGCAGGCGGGTTTGCTGGTGTTCAGCGCCACCTGTGGTGCCACTCTGTTGCTGGCGGCCTGCAACGGCAGTTAGCTGAGTGAAACAGACCCGCTTGTCATGAGCGGGTTTTTTCATGCCGGAGCAGAAGGTCGGGACCTGCCTGTAGCCCTTTGCTGAGGCGGGTTTGCGGTATGCAGAGTACGGCTGCTATGGTCAATTTACGACCGGATCCACAGAGGGAGGCGATCATGAACAGTCGTGAAAAAGTCTTGGCTCATTTGGCCACAGATCACCGGGTTGCAGGATTGACCGCCGGCGAGGCACTGGCTGGCATGAGCCACTCGATGAGTTCGCTCCTGCTGCAACAGGATCAGCACTTCTTCCGCCGCCATGCGGACGACCCCTGCCACGAAGTCGCCCGGGCCTGCTCGTCCGGACACGTATGGCATGGGGACGAAAACCACTACTAGCCCCGGCATGTGAGTAAATGACAGATGCAAAAAGGCCCGCTCATCTGAGCGGGCCTTTCGAATTTGGCTCCTCCTACTGGACTTGAACCAGTGACATACGGATTAACAGTCCGCCGTTCTACCGACTGAACTAAGGAGGAATAGTTGGTGCCCAGAGACGGAATCGAACCGCCGACACGGGGATTTTCAATCCCCTGCTCTACCGACTGAGCTATCTGGGCAACGGCGCGCATTAAACCCTTTCTGGACTGGGGTGTCAACCACAGGCCGCAGATTGATGTACCGTTCGCTCGATATCCGAGCAATCTTCCCGTGATTGGACCGGTTTCCCCGTTTTAACCATGAAAAGAGGGGCGCCTGCGGGGCAGGGTGGGCCGACGGCCAGCAGAACATCATGAAGGGGGGCGAGCTGCCTGACGTGCCGAGGGCTGCCCGCTGGCGCCAAGCCGGGAGAGGCGCCAGTTATCTTGGCCCATCGATTGAGCCTGCCGCGCTCTGCGGGTATGCTTTGCCGCACTCATCCCCTGGCCATGGTCCGGGCCGACGCGGCTGGCAGGGGTGACATCCATCCAACACCGCCTGGGGTTTATATGAATACCAATATGCAAGAGTGGCGCGAAGAGACCGCCGCCATCGTCAACGAGCTGCTGGCAGATGGCAGCAACCCGGATCTGGATTACGAGATTGAGCACCACTTTGCCTGCCAGAAGTTCGATCTGCTGGAGAAGGCGGCGGTCGATCTGTTCAAGGCCGGTTTCGAAGTGACCGACGCCGAGGAGATGGAGCTGGACGACGGCGCCACCATCTTCTGTTTCGACGCCATGGTGGAGTGCAAGCTGGACATCGACACCATCGTCGCCGACATCGAGAAGATGCTGCCCATCCTCGAGAAATACGGGGTGGACTACGACGGCTGGGGCACCTACTTCCAGGAGTAAGTGCGCCAGATCATGCACGCTTTGCAAAAACAACAAGGCCACCCTCGGGTGGCCTTGTTGTTGCTGGCTTACTGCTCCGGCAGCTGGTAGCTGCGGGCAAACTCGGCCGGTGGGAGGGGGCGGCTGAACAGATAGCCTTGTAGCCGATCGCAACCGACCTGCACCAGCCAGGCCTGCTGCTCCGGCGTCTCCACCCCTTCGGCGGTGATCTTGATGCCAAGCTCATGGCCCAACCCGATGACGGAACGCACGATGGCGGTGGTGGCCTGGTTGGTGGCCAGCCCCTGGGTGAAGCTTTTGTCGAGCTTGAGGGTCGCCACCTGCAGCCTGGGAAGATAGGCGAGGGAGCAGTAGCCGGTGCCGAAGTCGTCGATGGCGAGCTGGAAGCCCGCCTCGATGAGGCTGGCCAGGTTGCTCTCTATCTCGTCGGCATTCTCCATCAGCACCCCTTCGGTGATCTCCAGCTCCAGTTGCCAGGGGGCGAGCCCGTGGCGCGCGATGCAGTCGAAGATCTGCGGGCAGAGCTCGGGATCGCGGAACTGCAGGGGCGAGAGGTTGATGGAGAGCACCAGGTCCGGGGCCGCCACCTGCCAGCGGGCAAGCTGGGCACAGCCGAGCTCCAGCATCAGCTGGCCGAGCTGGCCGATGAGCCCCAGCTCCTCCGCCAGCGGAATGAACTCGTCGGGGGAGATCATGCCGAATTCGGGATGGGGCCAGCGGCAGAGCAGCTCTGCCCCGTGCAGCCGGTTGCTGTGGGTGCAGATGATGGGCTGGTAGACGGCGGTCAGCTCGGCGGACTTGATGGCGAGTGGCAACTGGGCGGCGATGAGCTGGCGGCGTTTGAGCTTGGCATCGAGTGCGGGGTCGAACAGGGTACAGTGCTGCTGCTGGCGCTTGCCCTGGGCCAGGGCGGCCTCGGCGTGGCTCAGCAGACGCTCGGCATCCTTGGCCTTGCCATGGGCGATGCCGAGGAACACCGGGATCTGAATCCTGTGTTCTTCCACCTGATAGGGCGTCATCAGCTCCTGCTGCAGGTTGCGGCTCCACGCATCCAGAGAGAGGGGGAGCTCGGGCAGCAGCAGGGCGAAGTCATCCGCCGCGACCCGGCAGAGCAGGGACTGGGGCGGCGCCAGTCGCTGCAGGCGACGGGCCACCTGGCTCAGCAGGCGGTCGGCGACCCGGATGCCGAAGCGATCGTTGATCTCGCGAAAATGTTGCAGATCCACCAGCAGCAGGCTGGCCTTGCGGGCGCCCAGATGACGGCTGGTCTGGAGGAAGTGGGAGAGCTTGAGCAGGCCGGTCAGGCTGTCGTAGTGCTGCTCCTGCTGCAACTGGGCCTGGGTGGTGCGCAGCCCGGTGATGTCGCGGCTCAGGGTGAGGATGCCGAGGGAGTTGCCCTCGTCATCCGGCACCTCGACCCGGGTGACCTCCAGATGGCGGCCTCTGCCCTGGGCATCCACCACGCAATACTCCCCCTGACCCAGGGTTTGTTCGACGGGCAACCGGGGCGGGACGCGCCGACCCAGAGCCTCGCTTGCCACCAGCCCCATGAAGTCGAGAAAGGCCTGGTTGCAGTCGATGAGCACGCCCTGGTGATCCTCGAGACGGATGAGGTCGGGAATGGCATCCAGCAGGCGGCGTTGCAGCAACTGCTGCTGGCGGAAGGTTTGCTCCAGCTCCTTGCGCTGATCGATGGCGCTGACCATGGCAAACAGGGCGATGGGATCGCCGTGCTCGTCATACAGAGGAACCTTGTTGATCTCCATCCAGCTGGCGCCTTCGCCGCTGTGGCAATGGAGCTGCTGGTGCAGCAGGGGTTTGCCGTCGGCCAGCAGGCGGTCATCTTCCTCCCGGAATACATCCCCCCAGGGCATCTCGGCATCGCTCTTGCCAATGAGTTCGCTCGGGTCTTGCAGGCCGGCTTCCCTGGCGAATGCCTTGTTGGCAAACAGGTACCGTCCGTGCTTGTCCCGGCAGAAGATATTCATGGGTAACTGGTCGATGATCTGCTGCAGCAGCGCCAGGGAGAGCGAAGAAGTCACGAGAGCACTCACGGGGGAGACTTCGAGCAAATCTATGATAACAGGTGGGTTTTGTAAAGCCTGGGTTAAGAGTACGCCATTTGTGCGGATCCCTGCTGACAGTCTGTGTCGCGATCGCCATAATAGCCGCCGGTCGGCCTATGGCCTTATGGATGAGAGAAGCAGCATGAAGAAGATAATGGGGGGCGCCCTGGCCCTGTTGATGGTGGGTTGTGCGAGCGACAACAACGGCGGCGAGCAGTATCGCTATACCCCGCCGGTTGCCAAGGCAACCAACAACACCCAGGAGATGGCGATCCCGGTGGATCTGGTGTGGGCCCGTGCCGAGAAGTGGTTCGGCGATCACGGCCTGAACATCGAGAACAGCCAGCGTGGTGCCGGTCTGATGACCGCCAACGTGGAAAACTCGGCCGATGGTCTGGAGTGGCTGGATTGTGGCACCATGGGGTCCAAGGTGGCGCTGGGCAACCCCAACCTGCAGATCAACCTGATCATCACCCAGAGCGGCAACAACAGCGTGGCGACCGTGAACGTCAAGGGCAATACCCAGCTCTACTTCGTCGAGTCCTCCGGCGAGCGGGTACTGGCTCCCTCCATCACCCCGGTGTGCGTCTCCCGCGGCAGCCTGGAACAGAGCCTGTTCTCCACCCTCGGCAACTGATCCTGCCGGGTATCATGAAAAACCCCGTTGCGTGCAACGGGGTTTTTTTAGGTTCTTCGCGGGATCTTGGGGAAGTGGAAGTTGACAGACAGGGTGCTGGTAAACTGGCTGTCTCCAAACACACCACCACCATCACCCTGCTGTCGCCGTGCATCATATTGATATTGCCTCCTTCTGGCCAGGTTATACCGTCATCGCCCAAGCGCTTTCTGCCAACCATCACACCCTGTTTACCCTTGAGCCTCGCGCCGACCTGTTGCCCCGTTGTCGCCGATGCCTGCAACCCACGCCATTGATCCACGACCAACGTATCCGCCGGGTGCGTGAGCGAGACCTATTTGACCGACAAGTCTGGTTACAACTGCCTGTTCGCCGCGTCGACTGTCTGCGCTGTGGTCGCGTCAGTGAACATATCGACTGGCTCCCCTCTGGCTCCCGCCTCACCCGGCGCATGCAGTGCTGGATTGAAGCGCTCGTTCAGTACCTCCCCATCCGCCATGTCAGCCAGCTCACCGGGGTCGGTTGGCACACCATCAAGGAGATCGACAAGCGCCGTTTGCAGACCAGTGTGGGCACCATCGAACTTGGGGAGGTGCGGCGGCTGGTGATGGATGAGTTTGCCCTGCACAAGGGACACCGCTATGCCACCGTGATCATGGATGCCGAGCGAACCCGCGTCCTGTGGGTGGGGCACGGCAACAGCCGGGCCGCTATCCGTCCCTTCTTCGAGCAGCTCGGCGAGCGATGCCAGCAGATTGAGGCGGTGGCGATGGACATGAACACGGCGTTCGACCTGGAGGTGAAGCAACACTGCCCGCAGGCGGAGGTGGTCTACGACCTGTTCCACGTGGTGGCTCGCTATGGCCGAGAGGTGGTGGACCGGGTGCGAGTGGAGCAGGCGAATGCACTGAAAAGCGATAAACCGGCGCGAAAAGTGGTCAAAAGTGCGCGTTGGTTGCTGCTACGTAATCGGGCGAAGCTGAGTGAAAAACAGGATGTGAAGTTGCAGGAGCTGTTGGCGGCGAATCAACCGCTGGCGATGGTGTACGTGCTGAAAGAGGCGTTGAAGGGCATCTGGTATGCGCCGAGCGTGTGGGAAGGATGGCGACGATGGCGGAGCTGGATGCGGCAGGTGAAGGAAAGCGGGCTAGCGCCGCTGCAACGATTTGGTCGAAATTTATCGAAATATATGCGGGGGATCCTGGCGAGTGCAAACTACCCGATGCACACGAGTGTGCTGGAAGGGGTGAACAACAAGATCAAAGTGATAAAGCGTATGGCATATGGATTTAGGGACTCAGAATACTTTTTTCTGAAAATCAAGGCGGCCTTCCCCGGAAAGCCGCGATGAACCTTTTTTTATGCCTGCTCAGCGCCGATCAGGGCGTGGGGGGAGGGATGACGCCAGAGGATCAGGGGGTCAGATCGCCGTGATAGAGCACATGGTCGCCGGCTTTGAGCACATAGCCCTTCCAGGGGAAGAGCTGATAGCCACCGCCCTGCCAGGACCAGTTGCCCTCTTCGCCCAGGCGGATCAGCCGGATCGGCTCGCCCTCTGGCAGGGTCAGCTCGGCCTGACTCTGATCGGCATTGAACAGCACGAAGGCGCTGACGGTCTGACCGGCATCGGTCGGGTTGAGGCGAATGCCCTGCTCGAACAGCCGCACGCACTTGCCTGCCAGCGCCGACCATTGATAACCCGCGCTGCCGATGCAGCCATGTTCGTCGCGATCCGCGCCGACCAGGGGCTCCCTCGGTGTCGTGTTGCAGGCGGCCAGCAGCAGGGAGGCGGCCATCAGGGTCAGGGTGCGCATGCTTACTCCTTGTCGTCCCGTTCGATGACGATGTTGGAGAAGCCCAGCTCCTTGAAGTAGTTCTCCCGGTAATCCTTCACGCTCTTCTTGTCGCGGCGGCACACCTGGGCCAGCTGCTCTTCCATGGCGTGGAAGCGGGTCAGATCGATCCCCTCGGCGGCGGCAACGGCATCATAGATGCTGTTGAACTTGTCGTTGGCGTAGCCAATCTCCCTGGCCTGCTTCTTGTAGGTGTAGGTAATCTTGAACGCCATGGCGTCACTCCTTCTCTTTGGCCTGCTTGCGCTGGACGTACAGATAGAGGCTTTCGACCTTCTCTCTGGCCCAGGGGGTCTTGCGCAAGAACTTCAGGCTGGACTTGATGCTGGGATTATCGGTGAAGCAGCGGATATTGATCTGCTGCCCCAGCGCTTCCCAGCCATAGTGCGCGACCAGGGCGGTGACGATGGCCTCCAGGGTCAGCCCGTGCAGCGGGTTGTTCTTCTGGGAAGCGGGTTGATCGCTCATGCTTGCGCCGCCAGGGTGGCAAAGGGCTGACCCATGCGGGTGGTGACCCCGTTGGCCAGGTGCGGCTCGAAACCGGCCAGCATGCCCGGGCCAAACAGGCAGACGACTGTGCTGCCCAGCTTGAACAGGCCCATCTCGGCCCCCTTTTGCAGGGTGATGGCTTCATCGCCGGTGTAGTCCCAGCGCACCACCTTCTTCTCTTTGGTCGGCGCTATGTTGCCGGCCCAGATGGTCTCGATGCTGGCGACTATGGTGGCGCCGACCAGCACCAGCGCCATGGGGCCGTGGGGGGTGCGGAAGGTGGCCACCACCCGCTCGTTGCGGGCGAACAGGTTCGGCACGTTCTCGGCGGTGAGCGGGTTGACGGAGAAGAGATCGCCGGGTACGAACACCATGCTCTCCAGCACGCCATCCAGCGGCATGTGGATGCGGTGGTAATCCTTGGGTGCCAGATAGATGGTGGCAAAGTCGCCATCCTTGAACGGGGCCACCAGATCCTCATAGCCCCCCAGCAGCTCGCGGGCGCTGTAGTCGTGGCCCTTGGCCTGAATGATGCGACCTTGGCTGATCGGCCCGAGCTGGCTGACGGTGCCATCCACCGGCAGGGCCAGGGTCATGGCGTCTTCCACCACGGGGCGGATGCCGGGCTTGAGCTCGCGGGTGAAGAAGGCGTTGAAGCTCTTGTAGTGGGCAGGGCTCTCGTGCAGCGCCTCGCTCATGTCGACCTGGTACTGCTTGATAAAGGCCTCGATCACCCTGGTGGTGAGGTTGCCCGCTTCGGCGGCGGCAAGTTTGCCCACCAGGCGGGAGAGGGCGTGTTTGGGCAGGCAGTATTGACCGGCAATTTTCAGGTTGTCAGTGATGCTCATGATCTTCATCTGGGAATGAGTTGAACGGGTCACAGCCGCGCCTGTTGGCGACCGTGGCGGGCTTCCTGCATGGTTTCCAGGATGCGGTGATAGTTGCGGAAGCGATCGGCGCTGATGGCGCCCGCTTCGACCGCGGCGCGCAGGGCGCAGCCGGGATCATCCTTGTGGGTGCAGTCGCGGAACTTGCAGCCACCCAGGTAGTCGCGAAACTCGACGAAGCACCAGGTGATGCGGTCGGCTTCCAGGTGCCAGAGGGCGAACTCGCGGATCCCGGGGGAGTCGATGAGATCGCCGCCGCTCGGGAAGTGGTAGAGCCGCGCCGTGGTGGTGGTGTGCTGGCCGAGCCCCGAGTTCTCGGAGATCTCGCCGGTGAGCACGTCCAGCCCCGGCATCAGGGCGTTGGTGAGGGACGACTTGCCCACCCCGGACTGGCCGACGAAGATGCTGATCTTGTCGGTGAGCGCCGCCTTGAGGGCGTCGATGCCCTCACCGCTCTCGCAGCTCACCAGCAGCACCTCGTAACCGAGCTTGCGGTAGGTCTCGAGCTGGTGCTCGATACGGGCGCGGGCCGCGTCATCGAGCATGTCGACCTTGTTCAGCACGATGAGGGGCGCTATCTCCACATCTTCTGCCGCCACCAGGTAGCGGTCGACGATGTTGGTGGAGAACTCGGGCATCACCGCCGAGACGATGATGATCTGGTCGATGTTGGCGGCGATGGGTTTGACCCCGTCGTAGAAGTCCGGCCGGGTCAGCACCGAGTGGCGCGGGTGCACCGCCTCGATGACGCCGGCAGTCGCGGCATTGAGACCGGGGCGCCACACCACCTTGTCGCCGCACACCAGGCTGCTGATGCTGCTGCGCCGCAGGTTGCTGCGGTGGATGGCACCATCGCTCGCCTCGACATCCGCGTGCTGGCCGAAACGGCTGATCACCACCCCTTCGATGGCGGGGCCGAACAGGGTGTCATCTACCACAGTGGTGTGCTCTTTTTGCAGCCGCCGCTCGCGGTTGGCCTGGACGCGCCTTTGTTGACCCAGATTGAGTTTTGCTTTCTTTGCCACGGGGTTTGCCAGTTTATGAACAGATTCAAAGCCAGTATGATACATGCAAATTGGCAAAATTCCGCCATTCCTCCCAATAGAGAGAGCAATCATGACAGTCAGCGCGCAGAACCTGGTATGGATCGACATGGAGATGACGGGTCTGGACCCCGAAGAGAACGTGGTACTGGAGATCGCCACCATCGTCACCGACAAGGACCTGAACGTGCTGGCCGAAGGGCCGGTCATCGCCATCCACCAGAGCGAGGAAGAGCTGGGCAAGATGGATGACTGGAACGTCAACACCCACACCAAGAGCGGGCTGGTGGCCCGGGTCAAGGCGAGTGAATACGACGAGGCCAAGGCCGTTGCCGAGACCCTCGCCTTCATTCGCCAGTGGGTGCCGGAGCGCACCAGCCCCCTGTGCGGCAACAGCATCGGCCAGGATCGCCGCTTCATGGTCAAGCACATGAGCGATCTGGAAGCCTTCTTCCATTACCGCAACGTGGACGTCAGCACCATCAAGGAGCTGGTCCGTCGCTGGCAGCCTGAACTGCTGGATCAATTCAAGAAGAGCGGCTCTCACCAGGCGCTGGACGACATCCGCGAATCCATCGCCGAACTGCAGTTCTACCGCGCCCACGTCTTCAAAATCTGAGTGGCTGGCAAGGGTTTGCCGTCGTTCGGTTGCTAAAATCAGCAGTTCGGCCAGCTTTTGAGCGAACGGCTGCAACCAGACAAAAAAGCCCTTGCAATTGGAATGTCTGCTCTTATAATTCGGCTCCCGTACAGTAGCGCAAGCAACCAAATGCTGTACGGTCTGTTTTCAGGTTTTGCGGGAATAGCTCAGTTGGTAGAGCACGACCTTGCCAAGGTCGGGGTCGCGAGTTCGAGTCTCGTTTCCCGCTCCAAAATGTTTGCTGATGACGTTCCGATGCGGGAATAGCTCAGTTGGTAGAGCACGACCTTGCCAAGGTCGGGGTCGCGAGTTCGAGTCTCGTTTCCCGCTCCAATCATCAGCACAGCCTCAAGACAATCCATGTTGCGGGAATAGCTCAGTTGGTAGAGCACGACCTTGCCAAGGTCGGGGTCGCGAGTTCGAGTCTCGTTTCCCGCTCCAATATGCAGTGCCGGAGTCACTGCGTTGGTAGAGCATGTTGAGTGCTTGCCAAGGTTGTGGTAGAGAGCGCGAGTCTCGTTGCTGGCTCCAAAAATATGTAAGTGATATTCCGATGCGGGAATAGCTCAGTTGGTAGAGCACGACCTTGCCAAGGTCGGGGTCGCGAGTTCGAGTCTCGTTTCCCGCTCCAATCACTTGCAGATGACATTCTGTTGCGGGAATAGCTCAGTTGGTAGAGCACGACCTTGCCAAGGTCGGGGTCGCGAGTTCGAGTCTCGTTTCCCGCTCCAATCTCTCTTCGAACCCTTCGAATTCAATCTCTCCCCCAAGTACACGAATCCAGTTTCTCAGTACCATCACTGCCGCGTCCTGTTGGTAGAGCATGATCCGCGCTTGCCAAGGCTGGGGTCGCGAGTTCGAGTCTCGTTTCCCGCTCCAATTTCTCTTCGACGTCCTCATAATCCCTTTGAATTCCCCATCACATCGCGCCGCGATGATTTGTCGTATCCGGCGTTTGCCTGCTTTCTCTCTTCCCCGCACATCCCAAGTCATAAGACCAAGATGTATTGCTTGCTAATAGCCTCCCGGAGATCGGGCACAACCCTTTGCGGTCGGCTAACAGGCTTGGCAGGGCCTGAATGACAGACAGTGGCTCGGTATAAGTTAAAACCGGGGCATTTAACCAAAACTCATCATTTTGATTTATAGCGGCTGGTGGCGGCCATAAACGGCTTGCAGGTGGGGATGGCAAGCCCGGCAAGAGCTCTGCCGATCGGGGAGGGGAAATCGCGGGCAAAAAAATAGGAGGGGCGATGGCTCCTCCTACGGGTTCACTGGCGCTGGCTCAGATAACGGTGACGTTCTCGGCCTGAGGGCCTTTTTTGCCCTGGGTCACAGTGAACTGGACTTTTTGACCTTCAGCCAGGGTCTTGAAACCTGCGCTCTGGATGGAGGAGAAGTGAACGAAAACGTCCGGTCCCTGGGATTGCTCGATGAAGCCAAAACCCTTGGTTTCGTTGAACCATTTTACTTGGCCGGTGCGAATGTCAGACATGTGGTAAGTCCTATCTATAACAAAATGAAACTAAGCCTGGTTGGGCAGCATTTGCCTGGAAGTCAGGGGTTGAAGCATGACTGACCACGTCTCTTTGTCCCAGTAGCATGTAGCACAATCCCTGTCTAAAGCCTGACCGATTGTACTGGAGCCCGATCCCTTGTCAATTTGGCACTTTTCATTTTTTGAGCGAGCTAAAAGTATTGTGAAGTCAGCAGCTTGTTTCATGCTTCACATCAAAAAAAACGGGAGGCCATGGCCTCCCGTCTGCATAAGGGGGGGTGGTCGAGCCCCCTTATTCCTTGAGGGCGAACCCTTCCCCCTGGCGGTCGTAGCGGTAGCTGACCTGACCCAGAGAGCGGACCTCGACCCGCTGGATGCGGCGGCTGGTGTCCACCAGGATGAACACCGACTTGCCCGACTGCAGCCGGGTCAGCGGCCTGTCCGGCCCTTCGATGGCGATGAGCCGGCTGAGCTCGGCCCCCGGCAGCTCGAACTTGCGGAAGATGGAGTAGAGGGTTTCACCGGCCTGCACGTCGTGCTGCAACCAGGTGCCATCCACTTTTTCCTCGACGGGCTTGGCGGCCTGGAGCTCACCGGCGTTGCCGACGGTCAGGGCCTGGGCCGGCACGGCCAGGGGGACCGCCAGGGAGCCTGACGGCGCCGTGGTCGGGGCGGCGGGGGCGGGCTCCCAGGCCAGCACCAGCAGCCAGAGCGGGATCAGCACCAGCAACCCTATGGTGTGTTTGCGGGGCAGGGGGCTTGCCAGCTTGAACGAGGCCGCCTTCGGCTCCTTGTTGCGCTGACCCAGGCCACTCATACCCTGGCCGAGACGCTGGCGCAGGGGCAGGGTAGCCGCGTTGATACGTTGGAGCAGGGTTCCTTGTGATTCGTCTTGGCGACGCTGCTGGGCTCGTCTGTTATGGCCACGTGGGCGACGGTCCGGGGTGGGCACGGCATTTACCTCTCACTACATTGCCTGCCATCAGGCAAATATGCCGCCTATGGTAAACGGACTCGTCCCCGAGGGGGAGAGTCCGGAGCATGAAAATTATCAGCTGAGACGAAACTGACCCAACAATTGCTGCAAACGTTCCGCCGCCTGACGCAAGGCCTGACTGGCGTTGGCCGTGCTGGTGGCGTCCCTGGCGATGTCGTTGGCCAGTGCGCTGGTTTTTGACAGATTGCCGGAGACAGTCTCGGAAACCGAGCTCTGCTCCTCGGCGGCGGAGGCGATCTGGTAGGTCATGTCGTTGATGGTGGCGATGGCCTGGAAGATGCTGCCGAGGGCCGCCTCCGCCTGATCCGCTTCCCCCACCGCCTGATGGGTCAGCTGCTGGCTCTGCTGGATGGCGTTGACCGCGTTGGTGGAGCTGTGGCGGATCTTGTCGATCAGCTCCTGGGTATTCTGCACCGCCTGCTGGGTGTTGCCCGCCAGCTTGCGCACCTCGTCGGCCACCACCGCAAAACCGCGCCCCTGCTCGCCGGCCCGGGCCGCCTCGATGGCGGCGTTGAGCGCCAGCAGGTTGGTCTGATCGGCGATCCCCTGGATGACGGTGAGGATGCTGGTGATCTGCTCGCTGTCGTGAGCCAGCCCTTCCACCACTTCGGCTCCCTTGCCCGCCTCGGCGGCCACCTTGTGCATGGAGTGGATCACCCGCTGGAAGCGTACCTTGCCCTCGTCCGCCGCGCTCTGGGCCTGCTTGGCGGAGTCGGCGGTGTTGTTGGCGTGGGTGGCCACCTCCTGGCTGACGTAGGACATCTCCTGTACCGCGGTCAGCATCTGCTCCATTTCCGCCTGGTGATGCTGCAGGTTGGTGTCGGTCTGGCCGGCGATGCGATCGGTATCCCCGGCGTGGCGATGGACCTCGCTCGCGGTCTTCTGCACATCCCCGAGCAAGGCCTGCAGCTTGTCGATGAAGCGATTGATGCCCCGGGCCAGGGCCCCCAGCTCGTCCCGTGAGCGAGTTTCCAGGCGCTTGGTGAGATCCCCCTCGCCGTCGGCGATGTCATCCACCAGGCTGACCATCTGGCGGATGGGGCCCGTGATGCTGCGGGCAATGACCAGCATGGTGCCAAGGGCCAGCGCCAGTACGATGAGGGCACCGATGAGCTGCTGGGTCATGGCGGCGCGGTTCATGTCGGTGAGCTGGCGTGCCAGCTCGTCCGCTCCCGCCAGCACCACCTTGTAGGGCAGGGTGACGATGATGGCCCAGTTTCGGGCCATGCCGGGCACCGCGATGGGCACCGAGATACGGAACGCGTCGGTGAGCTCCTGGCGCTGCACGTCCGGTTTGAGGTACTGCTGCCAGCCGTTGCCGAGCACCTTGTCGGCGCGGCTGCCGAGCAGGCTGGCGTCGCCGCTGGTACCGGTGATGACGCCGGCGGCGCTGACGATCAAGGTTTCCCCCTTGCCGTCATAGATGTTGCTGTTGAGGGACTGGGCCTGGCGGCTGATGGAGTCCACCGCCAGATCCAGCGCGGCGATGCCCTTGAACCGGCCATCCACCAGGATGGGGGTGGTGATGGTGCTCACCAGCACCTGCTGGCCGTTGATGTCCACCTTGAAGGGGTCGATGAGGCAGGGGCGCCCCTCCCGTTTCGGGCAGGCGTAGTAGTCGTTGGCCGGGTTGCCGAACTCGTCCGGATCGCTCTTCTCGATGGAGAGCAGCAGGTCGGTGCCTATGCTCTCCTTGTCGCGATAGAAATAGGGAACGAAGCGCCCCTTGTCGTCACTGCCGAGCGCGCTCTGGCCGGCGAAGCTTTCGTCCTGGCCGTCGAAGCCGTTGGGCTCGAAGCCCGCGAAGGCGCCATAGAGCTGGGGCTCCAAAGCAAGCTGGGCCTTGAGCAGGTCGGTGGCCTGCTGGCGATCCAGCGGCAGCTTGCCCTCCTGCTGGCGGGCGAAGACGCTGGCCATCTGCTGGGTGTAGGAGAGCCCCTTTTGCAGCAGCTGGGTGATGGTGGCGGCCTCGGCACGGGCGTTGGCGCTCACCTTCTGCCACGCCTCCTGTTGCAGGGCGGCGCGACTGGAGTCGATGGTGAGCTGCTGGGTCTGCCGGCCTGAATACTGGTTGAGCAGGATCAGGATGACCAGGGCCGTGGTCATGGCGACACCGGCCAGTACCAGGATACGATTCTGGATAGAACGAAACTGCATCGCGCGTTCCTTGTATCGTTGAGGGTTCGTTGACGGGGTGACTGAAGTATCGGCTGTGCGGGAGATCTCTCCAGCGACCTCGCCTAGCTAAGCGGGAAAAAAGGGAAAATTCTGAGACATCACTCTAAAACAGCGGTTTTTGCGGGAATAGACCCTATTTTCCCCTCTGCCTCGCCATGGTTTTCCCATCCGTCATTGTCGGTGCTAAAATGCGACGGTTTTTTTTAACGAATTGGCCCAAGGCCCTCTACACAAGGCTTAAAGATGAAAGTCAAAACCCGTTTTGCTCCCAGCCCGACCGGCTTTTTGCATGTCGGCGGTGCCCGTACCGCACTCTATTCCTGGTTGTTTGCAAAGAACCAGGGCGGTGAGTTTGTGCTGCGTATCGAGGATACCGATCTGGAACGTTCCACTCAGGAGGCCATCGACGCCATCATTGAGGGCATGGAATGGCTGGAGCTGAACTGGGATGAGGGCCCCTACTACCAGACCAAGCGCTTCGATCGCTACAACGGCCTCATCGACGAGATGCTGGCGGACGGCCGTGCCTACAAGTGCTACTGCTCCAAGGAGCGGCTGGAAGCGCTGCGCGAAGGCCAGATGGCCAACGGCGAGAAGCCCCGCTATGACGGCAAGTGCCGGGATGGCGACCACGATCACCCGGCCGATGCGCCGCACGTCATTCGCTTCCGCAACCCGACCGAAGGCTCCGTGGTGTTCGATGACCACGTCCGTGGCCGCATCGAGTTCGCCAACACCGAGCTGGACGATCTGATCATCCGCCGTACCGATGGCGCGCCGACCTACAACTTCTGCGTGGTGGTCGATGACTGGGACATGGAGATCACCCACGTGGTGCGTGGGGAAGACCACATCAACAACACCCCGCGCCAGATCAACATCTACAAGGCGCTGAACGCGCCGGTACCGGAGTTTGCCCACGTCTCCATGATCCTGGGTGACGACGGCGCCAAACTCTCCAAGCGCCACGGTGCGGTCTCCGTGATGCAGTACCGCGACGACGGTTACCTGCCGGAAGCGCTGCTGAACTATCTGGTGCGTCTGGGCTGGTCCCACGGGGATCAGGAGATCTTCAGCCTCGACGAGATGATCAAGCTGTTCAGCCTGGATGCCATCTCCAAGTCCGCCTCCGCCTTCAACACCGACAAGCTCTTGTGGCTGAACAACCACTACATGCGCAGCCTGGATCCGGCTTATGTTGCCAAGCACCTGGCATGGCACATGGAACACCAGCAGATCGACACCAGCAATGGCCCGGCGCTGGCCGACGTGGTCACCCTGCTGGCCGAGCGCTGCAACACCCTGGTCGAGATGGCTGCCCAGAGCCGCTACCTGTTCGAAGAGTACGAGGCCATCGACGAAGCGGCAGCCAAGAAGCACCTGCGCGGTGTGGCTGCCGAGCCGCTGGCGCTGGCCAAAACCAAGCTGGCTGCCCTGGATAGCTGGACTACCGAAGCGCTGCACGAGCTGATTGAAGCGACCGCTGCCGAGCTGGGTCAGGGCATGGGCAAGGTTGGTATGCCGCTGCGTGTGGCCGTCACCGGTCTGGGTCAATCCCCTGCCATCGACGCCGTGATGGCGCTGGTCGGAAAAGAGCGTGTACTGGCCCGCATCGACCGCGCCCTGGCGTATATCGACGCGCGCATGGCCGCTGAATAAACATCGGCCATGGCATGAAAAGGGCTCCCTGACGGGGGCCCTTCGTATTTTGGCCTCAAGCGGATTTGCGACGTAAAACAGCGACATAGAGACGAGGTTGGCGGTAAAAACAGCTAACTGCCTGAATTTTGACTAAACGCTCCAGTGGGCGAGAATTTTGGGTTGACAGCAAAGCGGGTGATGCCTATCATGCGCCTCCGTTGCCAGAGATAACTTTGGTAGCGCCGAGGTGAGTTGGGGTTATAGCTCAGCTGGGAGAGCGCTTGCATGGCATGCAAGAGGTCCGCGGTTCGATCCCGCGTAGCTCCACCAAATTCTCCTCGAACAATCTGGAATCCAAGGGGTTATAGCTCAGCTGGGAGAGCGCTTGCATGGCATGCAAGAGGTCCGCGGTTCGATCCCGCGTAGCTCCACCAGGTTCCCGATTGACATGAAGTACCCAGGGCAGTGCGGTGTGTATCACCCAGGCCGACCTTTGTGGGGTTATAGCTCAGCTGGGAGAGCGCTTGCATGGCATGCAAGAGGTCCGCGGTTCGATCCCGCGTAGCTCCACCATTATTGAGGATGAATGGCCGCCAGAACCATTCATTGAGTACCGAATTTGGGGTTATAGCTCAGCTGGGAGAGCGCTTGCATGGCATGCAAGAGGTCCGCGGTTCGATCCCGCGTAGCTCCACCAAATTCAGAGTGATTCAGCGTCACTCACACACATCGGGGTTATAGCTCAGCTGGGAGAGCGCTTGCATGGCATGCAAGAGGTCCGCGGTTCGATCCCGCGTAGCTCCACCATCTTTCGCAAGAAAGCACCAAGGCCACCGCATCGCGGTGGCCTTTTTGTTTGCCTGTCATTTGGATTTCCCATGATCTCGCCCTTTGCATTTGTCTGGCAAATGGCGCTTCACCCTGTCCGCGAGGGCATCAGCGGCTCTGGCCGCCGCTGACGGGGGTGAGGGTGAGGATTGGCGCCGATGCCGCCATGGCCACGGCGCGGGCTGCGCGATGCCATCCTCTGCCGCGTGGCGGTGGGCTCGTTCGGCAACCTGCGGGATACGCTATCCGGCCCCTGGTGTCAACACCGGGTTTCCCCGTCGACAGGGTGCCAGCCCCCCGGGAAAGGGGTGAGACGGGGCAACAGGGCATTTATTAATCCCATGATGTGGCCTTTTGCATTTGTTTTTCAAATGGCCCTGGCACAAAAAAAGCCCGCGATCATCGCGGGCTTTGCACCTGGCATCGAGGATGCCGCGTCTTAGCGACGACGCCGCCAGGCGAGCGGCAACAGGGCCAGCAGCAGGGCGCCCATGGCGCCGCCACCCCCCTTGCTCGCTTCCTTGAGCTTGAGATCGACGATGACGGGGTCGTGGTCCGAGGCGCTGAAGGGGTTGTCCGACTTGATGAGGTCGCCGGTGTAGGCGCTGCCATATTCGAACAGGTTGCTCTCGAAGGAGTTGATGTGCCAGTCGGCCACCGCCACCACCTTGTCAGCCAGCGCCGGGTTGGCGAGAGCGTAGTCCAGGGTGCCGAGCTCGGCTTCGTAGCTGTAGGAGATGGCCTTCTCCTGGTTGAACTTGACGTTCAGATCCACCAGGCCGTAACCCTTGGCCACCGTCTGGCCCATCTGCTCATAGGGCTTGTCGCCGATGTAGGTGTGGGAGGCGGAGCGGATCTGGCGCTCCCCCGCGACCGGCGCATAGTCGGTCAGCACCCGGATGGGATCCTCCTTGGCGTAGGAGTTGAAGTCCCCCACCAGCAGCACCTGCCCCGGCATCTTGCTCACCGCCTCCCCCAGCACCTTGGCGGCGCTCACCCGAAACTCGGTGCACTTGCCCTGCAGATCCGCAGGCTCCGTCTTGCCATCCCCGTTTTCATAGCAGCCCGACCCCTTGGACTTGAGGTGGTTGACCACCAGGGTCAGGGGGGCGTCGCTGCCCGCCACGGTGAAGCGCTGGACCAGGGAGTCCCGCTGACCGGCGCTCTTGGTGACGCCGCCCGTGGTGTAGCGCTGCTGGGGCAGGGGGATGACGTCGGCATCCCCGCTCGGGGTGAGCAGGGCGGGGCGGTAGATCATGGCCACCATGATGGCGTCGCCCCCAAAGAAGCGATCCTCCGTGAGCAGGGCCTTGGGCAGGGTGACGAAGGCGTAGTGCTTGCTCGCCTCCTTCTGCCTGGCGTTGAGGCTCTCCACCAGATCGTGGAGGGCGGCGTGCTCGTCAAAGCCGTTGTTCTCCATCTCCATCAGGCCGAGCAGGTCGGCGTCCATTTCGGTGATGGCGTTGACGATCTTGGCGCGCTGCAACTGGAACTCCTCCAGGCTCTTGGCGCCGCGGTTGCAGCCCTTGGCGCTGTCCGCATCCGCCTGATCCGCGCAGAGCACGTTGAGGGCACCCCCCACGCTGGAGTGGCTGGTGAAGTAGTTGAGCACGTTGAAGCTGCCGATGCGAAGGTCAGTGCCATCCAGGCGGGCCGGGGCGCTCTGGCGGTCGTTGTCGCCGGTGCGCAGCAGATCCCCCGCGGTGATGGTCTGATCCCGGGGCACGATCAGGCGGTACTCGTTGTAGCTGTAGCCGACCATGGCCTCCAGATTGACCGGGGCATCGCCGATGCGCAGGTAACCCTGCTCCGGCTCCCAGGCGGGCAGCCAGGGGAGCTTGCCGTCCCCCGCCTTGACGTCCGACTCGAGGAAGACGCGGTTGCTGGCGTTGGCCTCGGCCAGCGCCACGGCCTCGGGGCTGCTTGCCACATGGAGCTGGGTCGGCTTCATCAGCGGGGCGCCGTGAGCGAGCACCAGGTTGTTGCGCCGGGCGGCATAGTCGTAGCTGAAGTTGCGGCTTATCTTGAGGGCGCTGTCGGCGTCAAGGCGTACCCGCATCCCTTCGTGACGCTCCAGGGCCCGGGCCAGGGGTTCCCCCTCCAGTACCCGCAGCGCCGTGGCGGCCGGGGCGGCGCCCTGGGCCAGGGTTGTCAGGCGCGGCGTGCTGCCGTCAAACAGGGGCTTGAGCTGGGTGTGGCCGTAATACTCCTCGACCTTGGCCTCCAGACAGACCAGGGCGCCCGGCTGGATGTCCGGGTACTTGCTGGCGAAGTTCTTGTCGTTGAGGTAGACGAAAATGCCGTCCGACGTCTCGGGGTTGCCGTCCCCCTGCACATCCAGCAGGTAGAAGCCCTTGTTGAGGCTTTCCCCCAGACCCGAGACCACCGCCTTGACCGAGACGCTCTGGGCGCTTTCGAACTGATCGTCCGGGACGAGGGGGCTCTTGTCGCCGCTGCCCTGGATGGCGGGGATGGGGGTGAGGGCACTGTCGGCCGGGCAACTGAAGCCGGCGGCGTAGAGAGACGGGGACGCGAGGGCGAGCCCCACGGCCAGCGACAGCAGGGTAGGTGTTCCTTTCATGGGTATTCCTTTTTTTATTTTTGCCAGTGTTTCCATAGCCTTGGCATCGTGGCCAAGGGCGCGCATTGTCACATTTCTGGCAGCTCTGACCAGTGAACCAACGCACATTATGAGGAGACAAAGGAGCCCATCTGCCATTTTTTGACGTGGCTAACAGTTTGATATTGATGATCTATTTGTCATCAGGTGGGAGCGAAAAGTGTGAGGCCGCCAGCATTCACATATTTTCCTTCGAGAATAAAGATTGAGCAGTGGTCACTTGCTTCCTATACTCGAGCCGTTCCTCACGGAACCCAGGCAAAGGGCAAACCGGCAGTGATGCCGGGACGCAAAGCCTCCGATCTGTCCCATCCGGGCCAGACAGCGGGGTTACCCAGGGTGACTTGAGGGTTTGTGGCCCGTCCATGGCCTGTTGTCGCTCCCTTGTTCCCTGTTGCGATTGCGCTTTTCCCGGCATTGAAGCCAAGACAAAACAAGGAAGATAACAATATGCAACAGATCTTGAGGCCCAGCAGGCTTGCCATGCTGGTCGCCCTTGCGGCCGTCCCTGCCTGGGCGCAGGCCGCTTACCCCGCCTATCAGGCCGGCACCGCCTACAAGGCTGGCGACATCGTCAGCAACGCAGGCGCCCTCTATGAATGCAAGGAATTCCCTTACTCCGGCTGGTGCGGCGCGTCCCCCTATCACTACGCCCCCGGGGTGGGGGTGGTCTGGGCCGATGCCTGGAAGCTGTATGGTGGCGAGGTGTCGCCGCCGGCCCTGGTCGTCGCCATCGGCTCCCCCGTCGTGGGTGCCAGCGTCAGCGAGGGGACCAGTGTGGCCCTGGCGGTCACGCTGAGCGGCCCGGTCACGGCGCTCGCCCGGGTGGAATACCTCATCGACGGCGCTCTGGTCGCCACCGCCACGGCTTCTCCCTGGAGTGCCAGCTGGTCTGCCGCCGGTGCGGGCAATCACGCCCTCAAGGCCCGGGCGCTGGATAAAGACGGCAAGGTGCTGAGCGAGGCGGATTCGAGCTTCAAGGTCGCCGCCGTGGTGGCGCCAGAGGCGCCCAGGGTGAGCATCGCAAGCCCGGCCGCCGGCGCCAGGGTGACCCTGGGCCGCGCCTTCACCGTGAGCGGCAATGTCACCGACGCCAACGACGACGTCGCCAAGGTCGAGCTCTTCGTGAATGGCCAGAAGGTGGGCGAGGACACCAGCGCCCCCTGGCAGCTGAGCTGGACGCCCCAGAACAAGGGGCTGACCGGCCTCAAGCTGGTGGCGACCGACAAGACCAACCTCTCTGGCGAGTCGGCCCAGGTGGACGTGCAGGTGGAAGAGGCGGCCCTGCCCCCCACCGGCGGCAACCTCTCCTGCGACGTGCGCCAGATCTACCGCGCCGACGGCAGCGAGTGCATGGGGGATGACCACGGCCGCCGCGTCATCGGGTATTTCACCTCCTGGCGCACCGGCAAGAACGGCCTGCCCGCCTACCTAGTGAGCGACATTCCCTGGGACAAGATCACCCACATCAACTACGCCTTCGCGGCGGTGGACGAGCAGAGTCACACCATCAAGGTGGATGACGCCGCTACCAAGCTGACCTGGAACGGGGTGCCGGGCGCCGAGATGGATCCGGAGTTCGCCTATCAGGGTCACTTCAACCTGCTGTCCAAGTACAAGAAGCAGTACCCGGACGTGAAGACCCTCATCTCCGTCGGGGGCTGGGCCGATACCCGCGGCTTCTACGCCGCCACCACCAAGGGCGACTGCTCGGTCAACACCGCCGGCATCAACGCCTTTGCCGACTCGGCCGTGGGCTTCATCCGCCAGTACGGCTTCGATGGGGTGGATATCGACTACGAGTACCCCACCTCCATGAAGGATGCGGGCAACCCCAACGATTTCCCGCTCTCCAACCAGTGTCGCGGCAAGCTCTTTGCGAACTATGAAGTGCTGATGAAGACCCTGCGCAACAAGCTCGACAGCGCCGGCACCGAGGACGGTCGCAAGTACATGCTGACCATCGCCTCGCCGGCCTCGGCCTACCTGCTGCGCGGCATGGAGAACTTCCAGGTCACCCAGTACCTCGACTACGTCAACCTGATGACCTATGACTTCCACGGTGCCTGGAACCACTTTGTCGGTCACAACGCCGCCCTGTTCGACAACAAGGCGGATCCCGAGTTGTCCCAGTGGGGTGTCTACACCCAGGCCCAGTTTGGCGGCATCGGCTATCTCAACTCCGCCTGGGCGGCCCACTACTTCCGTGGTGCCCTGGCGGCGGGCAAGATCAACATAGGGGTGCCCTATTACACCCGTGGCTGGCAGGGGGTCACCGGTGGCACCCACGGTCTGGGTGGCAAGGCGGCGCTGCCGAGCCAGAGCGATTGCCAGCCGGGCACCTGTGGCAGCACCATTCCGTGCGGCAACGGGGCGGTGGGCATCGACAACATCTGGCATGACCTTGACAAGAACGGCAAGGAGATTGGCGGTGGCGCCGTGCCCATGTGGCATGCCAAGAACCTGGAGCACGCGGCCAGCCTCGGCATCACCACCCTGCCGAGCTACGGCCAGGCCTGGGGTCTGGATCCCAACAACCCGGCCCACGTGATGCAAGGCCAGTATGTGCGTTACTACGACGACAAGGCCCATGCGCCCTGGCTCTGGAACGAGCAGAAGAAGGTGTTCCTCTCCACCGAAGATGAAGAGTCCATGGGTCACAAGCTCGACTACATCGTCAAACGTGGCCTCGGGGGCGTCATGTTCTGGGAGATGGCGGGGGACTATGACTTCGACGCCGCGAAGAACGAGTACGTGATGGGCAGCACCCTCACCAGCCTCGCCTACGAGAAGTTCAGCAATGCCGACAAGGCGGCCCTGAAGCAGAATGATCTGCCGGCGCCGGCCGCCCAGCTCGACATCGGCGTGAGCCTCTCCGGCTTCAAGGAAGGGGACTCCAACTACCCGATCAACCCGACCCTCAAGCTCACCAACAAGTCGACCCAGACCATTCCAGGCGGCACCCGCATCGAGTTCCTGGTCCCCACCTCCACCTCAGACACCATCACCGACCAGAGCGGCATGGGACTGAAAGTGGTGGAGAGCGGTGGCAACCAGAACTCGGACGGCATCGCCAATGAGAAGGACTTCCACAAGGTGGCTCTGACGCTGCCGGCCTGGAAAGCCTGGACGCCGGGCACCGACGTGGAAGTGGCCATGACCTACTACCTGCCGGCCGCCGGCGTGCCGAGTGGCATGCGCCTGATTGCCGGCAGCCAGACCATAGGCCTGAAGTCCGACTTCCCGGCCCTGGCCGAGGCGGTGCTGGGCAGCAGTGGTGGTGGTGACGGCGGCAGCGGTGGCACCACCTGTGCCAGCCAGAACGTCAACCCGGCGGACTACAATGCCTATCCGACCTGGCCGCGCGGGGATCACGCCAATGGCAACGACCGCATGACCAACGGCAAGGCGGTGTGGCAGGCCAACTGGTGGACCAGCAGCGAGCCCAAGGCGGGCGACGGCAGCTGGAAACTGATATGCAGCTACTGAGTTGTCCAGGCTGCTATACCAGCAGCGAACTCAGAGTGGGCGACGGCAGCTGGAAGCTGGTGTGCAGCTACTGATGACCGTTTGAGCGGCAGGCCGGCACTTTGCATGGCCTGTTTTCTCGCAACGCAACGACCCAATCCGGAGCCCAGGCTCCGGATTTTTTTGTGCCTTGTATCAGGAGAAGGGGGGGGAAAGGGCAGGGGCGGTGCCATAAAAAAGACCGCTCCGAAGAGCGGCCAATTGCCACCAAGGCAATCTGCGGGGTGACCCCCTTGTCGATGTGTCGCGGCCCGGATGCCGAGTTGGGGAGATCCCCGCCCCGCCAGCCGGGCCGCGCAGCTTTATTGGGTGACGGCGCCGCCCTGCTGCTCTTTCAAGAAGCTGATCCAGGGGGAAGCGCGACCACTGACATTGCCATTCTGGGCGGCCTGAGTGAAGGCGGAGAGCGCCTCCTTGGGCTTTTGCTGCTCAAAATAGGCGACCCCGGTCAGGAACTTCAGGTCCGCCCGCTGCTCGCCGCTGGCGTTGGCGGCAGGTTTGGCGGCGAAGGCCACCAGATCCTGGTAGCGCTTGCTCTGGATCATCATGCGCGCCATCTTGAGCTGCAGCTCGGCATTGGGGGCCAGCTTGTAGGACTTGGCCAGGGTGTCGATGGCCGGGTCCAGCTCCTTGGCCTGATGCCAGTAGTTGGCCAGCGTCTTGTAGTTGGCCGCGGTGCTCTCGATCTGCCCCTCCTTCATGGCTTTCTCCATCACGCGGGCGGCGCGGTGGGGAATGCCGGCGAAGGCGAGGTAGTTGGCGAGCCGCTGCAACTCGTTGGCTTCGGTCAGCATGCCGAGGTTGTAGGCCCCTTCCAGTGCCGCCAGGGCCTTGGCATCGTTGCCCGCCTGCATGTGCATGGCCGAGAGCTGGGTCCAGTACTTCTTCTTCTCCGGGTAGCGGTCCACCAGGGCGGTCAGCACCTCGGTGGCCGGCTTGTACTGTTTCAGCTCGTAGTGGGCCGCCATCTTCAGCAGGTACCAGGACTCCGGCGCCTTGCCCGCGGAGAGCTTGATCGCGTTGTCCACCGCCGGAATGGCTTCCCGGTACTGCTTGAGCTGCACATGGGCGTTGGCCAGGGTGATGTAGGCGTGCGGGGTCGGCTTCTCGTCCTTGCCGAGGTTTGCGAACCACTCCTTCATGGTGTTGATGGAACCCTTGAAGTTCCCCTCCGCCATGTAGAGCTGGGCCAGGTTGTAGCGCACCTGCTGGGCCACCGGGGGCGGCAGGCCGCCGGTGGCGATGGCGTCGGCGAAGTACTTGGTCGCCTGACCGTACTTCTCCTGCTGCGCCGCCACGAAGCCCAGGGTCTGCAAAATGACCCCCTTGTCGTAGACCCGCTCGCCAGCGCCGGACAGCGCCTCCTGCAGCTTGGCATTGGCCTCGCCGTATTTCTTCTCGGTGATCAACGCCTGGGCCTTGTTGACCGCGCGGTAGGCGCGGTCAGACAGGGCGGGTTGTTCGGCGGCCCAGGTGGCGGTGCTGAGCAGCACCGCCATGGCCACCGGGGCGAGGATCAGGGTATGTAACTTTTTCATCGCCACCCTCCTTAGTTGGTCGCAAACTCGATCTCTTGCTGCATGCGACTGGCCTGCGGCTTGCCGTCCACCATGGCCGGTTTGAAGGTCCACTTGGCGATGGTCTGGCGCGCCGCCTTGCCGAGGTCATAGCTGCGGGGCTCTTCCTTGACGATGCGGATGTTGCTCACGGTACCGCGCTCGGTGACGGTGAACTCCACCAGCACCTTGCCGGACGCAAGACCGGCCAGGGCCGCCTTGCGGGGCATCATGGGCTCGAAGGTCGCCATCGGGATGGCGCCGTTGTTGCCGCCCATGCCACCGCCACCGCCGCCGGTGCTGTAGGCACCCAGGGCGTTGCCGCCACCGATGTTGACCGGGATGTCGAGTTTGGGCATGTCCATGGGGGAGCTGTCCATCTTCGGCCTGTCCGTGCTCGCCACCTCCATCTCGGGCGGGGGAGGCGGGCGTTTCGGGGGCGGCGGTTTGGGCAGTTCCCGTTGTTTCTCTTGCAAGGTCTCCTGAGGCTTGAGGCGGATGAAGTCGGTCATGGTGACGTCCTCCCGCTCCGTCAGCTCCCGGTGATCCGGCGTGATGAGCTTGTTCATTCCCAGGAACAGGAAGAACACCACCACGCAGGAGACCGCTAACGATATCAGGTATCTCATGGCATTCGCTCCGGCATCAGCTGCTCTTGTCGGCGGCGATGGAGATGTTCTGGACACCGGCCATGCGGATCTGGTCCATGACCTGCACCACCAGACCGGAACGGGATTCGCTGTCGGCCTGGATCACCACGGCGCTCTCCGGGTTCTCCGCCCGCAGCCGCTCGATGTTGGCACGCACCGCGCCCACTTCGACGATGCGCTTGTCGACCCAGACCTGGCCGTTCTCGCGGACCGCGACCATGATGTTCCCCTTCTTCACCGTCTCGGCCGTGCTGGCGCTCGGGCGGTTGATCTCCACGCCGGACTCCTTGACGAACGAGGTGGTGACGATGAAGAAGATCAGCATGATGAACACGATGTCCAGCATGGGGGTCAAATCGATGGCCGCCTCGTCAGCACCGCTGTCGCTGTGACGTTTTCTCATGGCAAAAACTCCTTGCTTGTTCTGTGCCCCGGCGGGCATGGCCCGGCCGGGGATGTGCATCCTGCATCAGCCGTGTTTCAGGTTGTCTTCCAGCTTCTGCACGGCCAGCTTGGCCTTGTGATCGAGCCGGCTGACAAAAAACAGGCCGGAAAGGGCGGCAATCATGCCCGCCATGGTCGGTACCGTCGCCTTGGAGATCCCCGAGGCCATCGCCCTGGGGGAGCCGGTGCCGGTGATGGCCAGGGTATCGAACACCTGCACCATGCCTACCACGGTCCCGAGCAGCCCCATCAGCGGGCAGAGGGCGATCAGCACCTTGATGACCGGCATCCCCTTGTCCACCGCCATGGCGACCTGGGAGACCAGCTCGCGGCGGATCTGCCTGGCGGACCAGGAGAGGTGATCGGTGCGGGCCAGCCAGGCCGTCTTGGTCTGTTTCACCTGCTGGGGATAGACCGCCATGAAGTAGAACCAGCGCTCCAGCAGCAGGGCCCACATCATCAGGGTCAGGAAGAACAGGGCGACCAGCACGTCGCCCCCCAATCCCAGAAACCGGCGGACCGACTCGACTTCTTCAATCAACCAGAACCACATGGGTGACTCCTTAGGCTGCGGCTTTGGCGGCGTGCAGACGTTCCTGATAACGGGCAACGAAACCGGCGCTCTGCTCTTCCAGTACCTGGATCAGACGGCGGCTCTGGGTCTGGACGATGGTGTAGAGGAACAGCATGGGCACGGCCACGACCAGACCCTGCATGGTGGTCACCAGGGCCTCGGAGATACCGCCCGCCATCAGCTTGGGATCGCCGGTACCGAACAGGGTGATGGCCTGGAAGGTGGCAATCATCCCGACCACGGTACCCAGCAGGCCCAGCAGCGGGGCGACGGAGGCGATCAGCTTGATGAGGCTGATGCCCTTCTCCAGCTTGGGCACGTTGCGCAGGATGATCTCGTCGAGCTTGGATTCCAGATCCTCGATGTTGTCACCCCGGTGATCCTGGTAGGCACCCAGCATCTCGCCGATGGGGTTGCCCTTGATGATCTGCTCGGATTTCAGCTGCTTGCGCATGGCACCGCCGATGAGGGAGAGACGAGCGCCGCAGAACAGGGCCAGCAGGGTACCGATGACACCCAGCGCCAGGATCACGTAGCCCACGGAGCCACCCTGATCGATGCGCTCCTTGAGGGTCGGCGACTGCACCAGCAGGGAGAGGATCACGCCACGGGACGGGTCGATGAAGATGGGTTCGACGCTGCCGCCACCCTGCTCAAACTTGGCGACCGGTTCCAGCACCGCGTTCTCGGGCTGGCGGGAGAGTTGCTCGAACTTGCCGGTCTCCGGCACGAAGGTGAGGTACTTGCCTTCGGAGACGGTGTTGAACTCGCCGATCTGGGTCACGGTCTTCTGGGCCTGGTTGCCCTCGCCGTAGACCACGGTGGCCGGGATCTGGCTCACCTTGCCACCGTCGACCATGCGGCTGAGGGTGGTGGTCCAGAAGGCGGTCAGGTCATCGCTGGAGGGCAGTTCCTTGCTCTCGGCCAGGCGAGTCAGCAGGGCAGTCTGCTCGGGATGTTCGACCCGGCGGGCGGAGGCATTGAAGATCCCCTTGAATTCACCGGCGAACTGGCGCAGCACGCCAAACATCTCGCCCATGTTGCCGGAGCGCTGGCGCAGGGTCTCGGTCAGCTCGGTGAGCTGCTTGTCGTTGGCATCGAAGGTGGCCTTGAGCTTTTCGCCCCTGGCGACTTCGGCGGCGAGATCCGCCTTGGCCTTGGCGAGCAGGGCCCCTTGTTCGTTCTTGTCAGCCAGGAAGCGGGCTTCCCGCTCCTTGTTGAGCTGGGATTCGCTGGTGCTGGCAGCCTTGACCTGATTGAGCAGGGCGTTCAGATCCACCGGTTTCTCGGCGGCGGTCACCGGCAGGGTGACCAGGGTAGCGCCCGCGATCAGCGAGGCGATGGCAAGTTTGATTCCTTTCATGATGCTTTCTCCGCAGTTTGAACCGGCAGCTTGATGAGGGCGGGAGGCGCCTGCTTCTTGGCGATGCGAAGGCCCTGTTCCACTGCACTGCGATACTCCTGGGGCAACTCTTCCCACTGGCGGGTCTTCTTGTTCCACATGCCGGTCTCGTTGCCATCCGGGGATTGGTAGAGCAGGGCGATGCGGCCGACGCGCAGGAACTCGTAGGTCTTCTCGTCCCCATCCTTGTCCAGGCTCGCCTTGTAGGCTTCGATGGTGCGGCTGAAGCCCTCCTCGATCTGGTAGGCCTCGAGGATCTTGCGGTACTTCTCGGAGATGGTGACGTCGGCCCGGTTCATGAGGTCGGTCAGGGCCGCCACGCGGTCCTCACGCTCCACCTTCTGGAACGGCAGGTCCAGGGCCACGAACTGATCGAGGGAGTCGATCATCTTGAGCATCAGGGGCACCACTTCGGTGCTGGTCTGGTCGATCTGGGCGATCTGCTTCTGCATGGAGGCGAGTTCGGCGCTCTGGGAGTCGACCATCTTGCCCACTTGCTCGTTGTAAGTGCGCAGACTGTCGACCTGGCGCAGGGCGGCCTTGTACTGTGCCAGGGCAGACTCGGCAGACTCGGCGTAGTTGTCGATCTTCTGCTGGGAAACTTTGGAGGCATTGTCGGTGGCGGCTTGAGCGTCCACTGCCTGACCGGCAGAGGCGGCACTCAGATTGAAGCTGGTCAGCAAGGCAGCCGAAATCAGGCTGCCGAGGAGCGCTTTCTTCATTGTAATTGTCCTTGTTTTCATAGAATTACCCTATCTCCGTAACTTCCTTGGGGCATGGGGCAAAGCCGGCCCGACCGGGCCGGCTTGTCATCTGCAGGTGAATTAGAACTTCTGGCTGTAGTCGAGGTAGTAGATGCGACCGTCGATGCTGTAGAGATCTTCGTTATAGGTGAAGCCATCGCTCTCGAGGGACGGGCCCGAGTTGAACATGTTCTTCACCCCGACCTGGATCTTGCCATCCCAGGGAGCATCCACGCCGACGTTCAGGTTCCAGGTGGTCTGGGACGCGATGTGGCCCACTTCCTCACCGGTATCGGCGATGTAGTCCTGGCTCTGGGAGTCGATGTAGTTCGCGCTCAGGTAGGTGTCCATGTTCCACCATTGGGGAACATTGACGCCCACACCGGAGCTGAAGCGCAGCTGCGGCAGGCCGTTCTGGCCGATCTTGTCGATGACGGGACCACCGGCGTACAGACCTTCCTTGTACTCGAGGATGTAGGTACCGCCCAGGTCGTAGCGGATGGTGGCGTAGTTCAGGTCGTACTTGTAGTCCACCTTCAGATCAAGACCCGAGGTCTTGAGGGTCCCCAGGTTGACCATGGGCGCGATGGCGCCGCTGATCTTGCCCTGGCTGTTGCGGGTGATGTAGCTGGAGCCGCCGCTGTTCAGCTCGTCATAGATGACGGACTGCAGGGAGTTCAGCTGGATCACGTCCTCGATCTTGATGGTGTAGTAGTCCAGGGAGAGGTTCAGGTCATCCACCGGGCTGTAGGCCACCCCGAAGTTCCAGGTGTCCGCGGTCTCTTCCTTCAGCTCCTCGTTGGAGGTACGGGTGGTGTCGTACTGGCGGTTCGGGCAGTCGGCAGCGGAGATGCCGTTGGCCTCGCAGTAGACATAGTCCTTGGCCGAGTCGGCGGAGTAGGAGTCAGCCGAGTAGAGGTCGCTCAGGCTGGGGGCGCGGAACGAACGGGACCAGGAGGTGCGCAGCATCAGGTTGTCCAGCGGCTGGTAACGCAGGCTCGCCTTGGGGGAGAAGGCGCTGCCGAAGTCGCTGTACTTGTCGAAGCGACCGGCCACGTTCAGCTCGATCTGCTCGGTGATGGGCACCAGGGACTCGATGTAGGCGGCAGTCACGTCACGCACGCCACCGGAGGAGTTGCCTGCGGAGCCGATGATGTTGCCGGCTTCGGACTGGGCGTCGTATTTGTCGGCATAGACCCAGTCGTTGTACTCGGCACCGGCATACCAGCTGACCGGACCGGCCGGCAGTTCACCCATGTCCCACTGGACACCGGCGTACCACTGGTAGAAGTCCATGGTGGAGCGGCGGCTGGTGTCGGCGGCCATGGAGGCCGTGGTGGAGGCGTCGAACTCGCCACCGACGAACTTGCCGTCGGCGACCGCCTGCTGGGCGGCGGACTTCAGTACGTAACCGGTGCCGTTCTCCTTGTTGTCGGTCTTGGAGTACATGTAGCCGGCGTTCCACTGCATGTCGCCGACGCTTTCAGTGGTGATGGTACCCTCGAAGCCCAGGTTCATGCTGCCGGTCATGTCGGTGACCAAGTTGTCGCGGGGGCCGACGTTGTTGAAGCGGTAGTAGGCATAGGCAGCTTCACCCAGCCCCTGGGTGGCGGCGGCATCCAGGCCGTTGTCGGCGAAGAACTGGGCGTTCTTCGGGTTGGCCGGATCGATGGTGAAGGCGCCGGCGGCAGGGGCGAAGCGGCCGAAACTCTCGACCCGGGAGCCGATGAGCTGCGGCACGAAGTCGACGTTGTCGTTGATGTGATAGCGACCGTTCACGTACAGGGTGTCACGGCTGCGGGAGGCCGTGGTGGCCTTGACCTGGCCGTAGTTGAAGTTACAGCCGCCCTCGAACCCGACGAAGGGCTCCTTGCATGAGCCGTCGGCATTGGTGGCGCCGGCCAGGGGGCCGTATTTCCAGATGGGGTCGCCGTTGGCGTCAAGACCCGTGATCCCTTCCACGTTGCGGCCGAAGAGGTTGGGGGAGTCGTTGCCCTGTTTGGCAAGATAGTCACGATCACGGGCGTAGATGACGTCCTTCTTGTCGTGCTCGTAGACCGCCATCAGGGAGCCCTTCTCGCCGGCCACCCCTGCCACGATGGAGCCGCTCTTCTCGTCGCCGCCCTCTTCGCTCGGGGAGCCAATGCGGCCCTGGAAGTCCAGCCCTTCGTAGCCCTCTTTGAGCACCACGTTGATCACGCCACCAATGGCGTCGGAACCGTAGATGGCGGAGCCGCCGTCCAGGTTGACCTCGACCCGCTCAACGGCGGCCATGGGGATGGTGTTGAGGTTGATGGAGGTGCCGCCCATGGTGGGGGAACCCGCTACCCGCTTGCCGTTCAGCAGAACCAGGGTACGCTCGGAACCCAGGCCGCGCAGGCCGACGGTGGATTGGGACTGGAAGGAGCTGCCGGAGGCAGGGGAGACGCCGCCAAAGGAGTTGTAGGAGGCTTGCTTGAGGTAATCGGCGACGGTCTGCTGACCGGATTGCTCGATTTTCGCCTTGGTCACGGAGACGACCGGGGTGGAGCCTTCCACATCGACCCGGGAGATCCGGGAGCCGGTGACCTTGATTTTTTGCAGTTTTTCTACGTTCTGGCCCTCTTCGGCCAGGACAGGGGTGGCCACAACTGCCGCGCTCGCCAAGGCAAACGCTACGGCAGCAGAGAGTCTGCTTTTCCTAAGCATCGCTAGTATCCTTCCTGATTGTTTATTGTTTGCTTCCATTACCGCCCTCGTTGGAGCGGTGCGTAAGGCTTATCAAGGTTTGGTGATGGACGTCAAATGGAGCGGCGGGGATGGGGGCAGCAGAGGGAATTAGATGGGAATATGCACTTGATGGAATATTTTTGGCGTTTTATTCCGTAAATGTTGCGTCAACTTATGTAAAGATGTTGTTAAGTTCGATTTTTACAATTTTATTGATTATTTTTGAACTTATCGATAAGTCGCTTGTCACTCCGGTGTCGATATCGAGAAAACGGTTTTTTGCAGTATTTTCATCTACTTTTATGGCGAGAGCGTTTTCCGGGGAACGGATGGTGTGGGCAGCTATCCCTCTTCTTCTATAGGTAAATAAGAAAGCAGTCCGACTTATCATTAACCTGTTGATTTTGTTCTGCTTGATATGGATTAAAACACCTGTGTAATTAATTTTTTAATATTTAAAATCGAGTTGGACGGGTAGGCGTAGCAGTTTTTTATATTGAAGTTGGGTTTTTTGGAAAAAATCATCCGCGGGATATGCTGCGGGGGGACATTCCCGGTCGCAGACAGGGTTCTACTTGATTTTTGTTGCAGAGCTTTTACAGTGACCGAGCTGGATTGTCTGTCAATGCCAGTCAATTCAGTGAGTAATGCCAGGTAAGGATAGGCCCGTCACCGGATGTGACTGGCCATAAAAGAACAACAAGGACGAGGTTCCACCATGCTGTCGTATTTCCTACGTCGGATGCTTTTGATCATCCCGACGTTTCTCGGTATCACCCTGCTCGTCTTCACCATCACCCGCTTCGTGCCGGGCGGCCCGGTCGAGCGCATGTTGCTGCAGGCGCAGGTCTCGCAAAACGAGTCAGGCCGCTCCAGTGGCAGCAAGGGGGCGCAGGCACTCTCCGACGAACAGATTGAAGAGCTCAAGGCGTTCTACGGCCTCGACAAGCCCATGCTGGTCGCCTACTGGGACTGGTTGCAGAAGCTGGCGGTGCTGGATCTCGGGGAGTCGACCCGTTATTACGAGCCTGTGTGGGATCTCATCAAGGAGAGGTTGCCGGTGACCGCCTTCTTCGGGCTCGCCACCTTTCTGCTCAGTTATGCCGTCTCCATCCCGCTCGGGGTGGCCAAGGCGCTCAGGCACAACAGCCGCTTCGATTCCCTGAGCTCGATGCTCATCTACATGGCCTATGCGCTGCCCGCCTACGTGGTGGGGATCTTCCTCATCACCGTCTTTGCGTTCCATCTGGAGTGGCTGCCCATGGGGAGCTTCCCGGGGGACGAGTTTGACGGTATGGAGAGCAGCTGGGATCAGATCCGCACCGTCTTCTCCCACGCGCTGCTGCCGCTCATCGCCTACGCCATCGGGGATTTCGCCATCCTCACCATGACCATGAAGAACAGCCTGATGGAGAACCTGTCGGCGGATTATGTGCGCACCGCCGTGGCCAAGGGGTTGCCGTTTCGCAAGGCGGTGACCGATCACGCCATGCGCAACAGCCTGATCCCCATCGCGAGTCACTTAGGGTCGGTGCTCACCGTCTTCTTCGGGGGCTCCTTCCTCATCGAGACCATCTTCAACATCGACGGCATCGGCCTGCTCGGTTACGAGGCCATTGTCGAGCGGGATTACCCCACCGTCATGGGCATTCTGGCCATCACCTCCATGCTGATGCTGGTGGGGAACATTGTCTCCGACATCTGCGTTGCCTTGGTCGATCCCCGCGTGCGGTTTGGAGAGTGAGCATGAACCTGAATCCGGTAACTCTGAAAAAACTCAAGCGCTTCAAGTCGATAAAGCGCGGCTACTACTCCTTTGTCATCTTTTCGGTCCTGGTGGTCATCTCTCTGCTGGCGGAATTGCTGGTCAACAGCCGGGCCCTGGCGGTGAGCTATCAGGGGGAGCTCTATTTCCCCACCTATGGGGACGTGATCCCGGGCCAGCACTTCGGGCTCGACTACGAGTACGAGACCAACTATCGCCAGCTCAAGAGCCAATTTGCGAAGGAAGGGAAGGGGGATTGGGTGTTGCTGCCCCTGGTCCCCTGGAACCCCTATGAGCAGGACTTCAAGGAGGAGGCCTATCCGCCCTATGCCCCGAGCCTGGCGGAGCGCCATTTCCTCGGCACCGACACCAGCGGTCGCGACGTATTGGCACGGCTGGTCTACGGCTTTCGCATCGCCATCGGCTTTGCCTTCATCGCGCTGGTGGCGAGCTATGTCATCGGGGTCAGCATCGGCTGCATGATGGGGTTCCTCGGCGGTCGATTCGATCTCCTGATGCAGCGTTTCATCGAGATCTGGTCCCAGGTGCCCTTCCTCTACGTCATCATGATCCTGGTCTCCCTGGCCAAGCCGAACTTCGGCCTGTTCGTCGGCATCAACGTGCTGTTCGGCTGGATGGGGATCACCTGGTACATGCGCACCCTCACCTACAAGGAGCGGGCGCGGGACTACGTGATGGCGGCGCGGGCCCAGGGGGCGAGCACCCGGCGCATCATCTTCAACCACATTCTGCCCAATACCCTGATGATGATCGTCACCCTGGCCCCGTTTGCCGTGGTGGGCAACATCTCCACCCTGACGGCGCTGGACTATCTGGGCTTTGGCCTGGCGCCGCCGACCCCGAGCTGGGGGGAGCTGCTCTCCCAGGGGATCAACAACCTTGACGCCATCTGGATCGTGAGTTCGGTGGTGGCGGCGGTGAGCCTGGTGCTCATCATGGTCTCCTTCATCGGGGAGGCCATCCGGGAGGCGTTCGATCCGCGCAAATTTACCCGTTATCAGTGAGCGGTGGTGCCTTGCCAGGGCACATCGACAGGACCCTTAATGAAGACGCCCCCAGTGCAGGGGCATGACCAGGAAGTCAAACATGAACAATAAAATCAAATGGACAGGTGCTCTCTTTCTGCTGTTGAACGGATCCTGGGTGTGGGCAGCCAGCCTGCCCGCGGATCTGACGTGGGAGACCAACGACACCGACCCCGTGTTCGCCTCTCCCAAGGCGCTGCCCGGCGGCAACCTCAATCTCTTCGTCGACAGCTTCCCGCTGACGTTTCGCACAGTGGGGCCGGATTCCAACGGCTCGTTCCGCTCCTTCATCCTCGACAACCAGATGAGGCTCATCAGCTTCCATCCCAACACGGGCAACCCCATTCCGGCCCTGGCGAATGCCTGGGCCATCGCGCCGGACAGCCAGACCGTCTATTTCAGGCTCGACCCGCGCGCCAAGTGGTCCGACGGCAAGCCGGTCACCGCCGATGACTACACCTTCGGCTACGAGATGATGCGCTCCAAGGACATCAAGGGCCCCTGGTTCAACAACTACTACACCACCGAGGTGGTGGCGGTGGAGAAGATTGACGACCACACCATCCTGGTCAAGGCGGGCAGCCGCAAGGCCAAGCTCGATCTCCTCAACACCACCGAGCTGTGGCCCCAGCCCAAGCACTACTACAAGATGGGCCCGAACTGGGTAAAGCAGTACAACTGGGCCGTGGTACCCACCACGGGCCCCTACGTGATGAGCGACGTGAAGAAGGGCAAGTCCGTCACCTTCAGCAAGCAGAAGGAGTGGTGGGCAAAAGACGATCGCTACAACCAGCACAGGTTCAACCTCGACACCATCAAGGTGCAGGTGATCCGCGACCACAACATCGCGTTCCGCCACTTCCTCAAGGGGGAGCTGGACACCTTCGAGATGATCCTGCCCAACTGGTGGCATGAGAAGGCGGTCACCCCGGAGTACAAGCAGGGATACGTGCAGAAGGTGATGGCCATGACCGACACCAAGCAGGGGGGGCAGGGGGTTCACCTCAACGTGGCCAATCCCAAGCTGGCGGATCTCAACGTGCGGCTCGGCATCCAGCACGCCTTCAACATCGACAAGATGATAGAGACGGTGCTGCACGGCGACTATGACCGCGCTACCACCTTCGGCTCTGGCTTCGGGGCCTTCACCGACATCGCGCTGCCGGAGCGGGCCTACGACATCGCCAAGGCACGGGAGTACTTCGCCAAGGGCGGTTACGGCAAGCAGGGACCGGACGGCATCCTGCAAAACGACAAGGGAGAGCGGCTCACCCTGGCCCTCACCTACACGAGCCAGGAACACTCCAAGCGGCTGACCGTGCTCAAGGAAGAGGCCAAGAAGGCGGGCCTGGATCTGGAGCTCAATCTGGTGGATGGCGCCACCGGCTTCAAGGTGATGCTGGAGAAGAAACACGAGGCGGCCTGGCTTGGCTGGGGGGGCGGCGGTCTCTATCCGCAATACTGGGAGTCCTTCCACTCCGACAACGCCAACAAGCCCCAGACCAACAACCTGTTCAACGTGGCTGACAAAGAGCTCGACAGCCTGATCGACGCCTACAACGTCGAGTTCGACATGGACAAGCGGGCCGCGCTTTCCCACCAGATCCAGCAGCGGATCTATGATCTCGCCATCTTCGTGCCCGGGGTTCAGCTCAACTACGTGCGAGCCAGCAGCTGGCGCTATGTGATGCTGCCGGAGGTGCCCGCCACCCGCAACACCCCGGATCTGCTCTACTGGCCCATGGATGGCTACCCCCACAGCAGTGGCGGCCTGCTCTGGATCGATCCCAAGGTGAAGGAGGAGACCCAGAAGGCCAAGGCTGACGGCAAGGCGCTGGCCCCCATCACCCTGATCGACAAGACCTATGCACATCATTGATGTGGCCCAGAAGGGAGCAGCAGTCATGCCCAACACACAGGCCACCGCCCCCGGCACCAGCGATCATGAGGGGCAGTCTCTGTCCCCCATCCTCGAGGTGCGGGATCTCGAGGTGGAGTTCGCCGTCGACGACGGCAAGATCAAGGTGCTCGACGGGGTCAGCTTCCAGGTCGCCCCGGGCAAAACCCTGGGGATAGTCGGCGAGTCCGGCTGCGGCAAGAGCGTCACCTCGCTGGCCATCATGGGGTTGCTGCCAAGGCCCCACGGTCAGGTGGTGGCGGGCTCCATCCGCTTTCAGGGGGAGGAGCTGCTCAATCTGCCGCCGGAGCAGATGTACAAGGTGCGTGGCAACCGTATCTCCATGATCTTTCAGGAGCCCATGACGGCCCTCAACCCGGTGCAGACGGTTGGCGATCAACTGATGGAAGTGTTTCGCCTCCACCGCCCCGATTACAGCAAGGTCCAGCGCCGTGACGCAGCCATCGCCATGTTGCAGAAGGTGGGGATCCCCGAGCCTGCCCAGCGTTTCGCGGCCTATCCCCACAATCTCTCCGGCGGCATGCGCCAGCGGGTGATGATCGCCATGGCGCTGGCCTGCGAACCGGCGCTGCTCATCTGTGACGAGCCGACCACGGCGCTCGATGTGACCATCCAGGCCCAGATCCTGGATCTGATGAAGGAGCTGCAAGCCCAGACCGGCATGGCCATCATCTTCATCACCCACGATCTCGGGGTGGTGGCGGAGCTGTGCGACGAGGTGGTGGTGATGTATGCCGGGCGTGCGGTGGAGCGGGCCGATATCTATGAACTGTTTGACCACCCGCGCCATCCCTATACTCATGGTCTGATGGCCTCGATCCCGCGTCTGGAAGATGTGCCAAAGAGCCTGCTCAAGACCATCAAGGGTCAGGTGCCCGCCCTGCACGAGATGCCGGCGGGGTGCCGTTTCTCCAACCGCTGCCCCCATGCCACGCCCCTTTGCGTGGAGACCATACCGGTGACCGAGCAGTTGAGCGAACGCCATGGGGTGGCCTGCCACCACTGGAAGGAGGTGAGCCTATGAACGGTCTGGTGTTACGGGGTGTCGCAGGGCAGCCTGGCGGCGGGAAGGCGACCTGGTCGTCTGCTGCCATGAATCGTCGGGGATGGAAGTCATGACCAGCTTGTTGTCGGTAAGCAATTTAAAGCAGCATTTCAAGATGGGCGGTGGTTTCTTGCGCAAGCAATACACCGTCTACGCGGTGGATGGCATCAGCTTTGATCTCAGGCAGGGGGAGACCCTTGGCCTGGTGGGGGAGTCGGGATGCGGCAAGTCCACCCTGGGGCGTTCGTTGCTCAAGCTGTTCGAGCCGAGCGCCGGCTCCATCACCTTCGAGGGGCGTGACATCACCCACCTCTCGCCCAAGGAGATGCGATCCCTGCGTCAGGAGATGCAGATCGTGTTCCAGGATCCCGCAGAATCCCTCAACAGCCGCCACACGGTGGGGCAGATCCTGGAGGAGCCTTTCATCATCCACGGCAAGGGCAACGCCGAACAGCGTCGGACATGGGTGCAGGAGCTGCTGGAGAAAGTCGGTTTGCCCGGCAGCGCGGTGGATCGCTATCCCCATGAGTTCTCTGGCGGCCAGCGCCAGCGCATCGGCATCGCCCGCGCCATCGCCCTCAAGCCCAAGCTGCTGGTGTGTGACGAGGCGGTGTCGGCGCTCGACGTGTCGGTGCAGTCCCAGATCGTGAACCTGCTGCTCAATCTGCAGCGGGAGATGAACCTCGCCATCATCTTCATCGCCCATGACCTGTCAGTGGTCAAGCACATCTCGGACAGGATTGCGGTGATGTATCTGGGCCGGATCGTCGAGCTGGCCGAGGCCCAGGCTCTCTACCTGGCGCCGCGCCACCCCTATACCCAGGCGCTCATCTCCGCCATTCCGGTGCCGGATCCGCGGCGGCGCAGCCAGCGCATCCTGCTGACGGGGGATGTGCCGTCCCCCATCTCGCCGCCGAGTGGCTGCCACTTTCACCAGCGCTGCCCCCATGCAACGGATCTGTGCCGCACCCGCTCGCCCGCCCTTGAGGCGTGCGGCGGGCAGGGGCATCAGGTAGCCTGCCATTTCCCCTTGCCCGTGCAGGAGGCGGTGCCGTTGGGAAAGGCGATATGATGCCGGCGCCCGCCGCGTCGCGACCGGCATCGCTGCAAGGTGGCACCGAGGAGGCGCAATAGAGGCGGAAACGGAATAAAAAAATGGGGCCTGCGGGCCCCATCTTCATGGTTGGAGTTCAGGTTTGGCCGTGGGAATTCTGGCCCGGGCAGGACAGCGCCCCGATGGGGGTGGCTGTTGTGTGGATTGCTGAGTTGTTTTGTAGTTTTATTACGTTGCCAATTTCAACATCCGGACAGGCGATATCAGGCGCCATAACGGAAGTAGTAATTGCGGGTTGCAGGCGCATAAGTGTCTTTCTCTTCAGCACCTTTCTTGCTGGTTGCACCCTTCAGGTGGAACAGCACTGCCAGATTCTCGAACATATGATGACCTCGTTTCTCTGTGGTTCATGGGTTGTGTGACCTTGGTCACGTTCTGATCCTAGGGGCATATGTGAGCTGGATCAACTTTTTGTGTTGTAAATTTACATAAATCATGGAAAGGGTTTTCAAATGCAGACCTGTTCATGGATACGATTTCAAGCCAGGGCCACGTATGGAATCGGGGATGTGAGAGAGGTGGCCGAGGAGGAAGTACAAAAAAGATGCCCCGCACTGGGCGGGGCATCGATATGGTCGTGAGCTGGCTTACTTGGCCGGGATATGTTCCAGCACGTGAACCAGCAGTTGCCAGAAACGCTCGACCGCCGGGATGTGTACCTTCTCCCCCGGTGCGTGGGCGCCACGGATGGTCGGGCCGAAGGAGACCATGTCCCAGTCCGGGTAGGCGCTCTTGAACAGACCGCACTCGAGGCCTGCGTGGATCACCATGACGTTCGGCATCTCGCCAAACAGGGTCTGGTAGCTGCTTCGCACCAGCGCCATGACCGGTGAGTCAACGTTCGGGGCCCAACCCGGGTAGGCGCCGGTGAACTCGCAGCTGGCGCCGGCCAGGGTGAACAGGGAGCGGGTCATCTGCTCGATGTTCTCGCGACCGGAATCGATGAGGGAGCGGATCAGGCACTGCACATAGACTTCCCCCTCGAGTGTCTTGATGACACCCAGGTTGGTGGAGGTCTCGGTCACGCCCGGGATGGCGTCGCTCATGCGCATCACCCCGTTCGGGCAGGCCATCAGGGCATCCAGCAGGCGGCTTTGCAGGGACTCGCTCATGAGCTGGGCCGGTTTCTCCCGGGCGGTGAGCAGCACGGTGAGGTTGGCCTCGGTGGCGGCCAGCTCGCTCTGATAGATGCCGGCGTAGCGGTCCACCAGGGCCTTGAAGTCAGCCACGCTGGCGGCGGGCACCAGCAGGCTGGCACGGGCCTCGCGGGGGATGGCGTTGCGCAGGGTGCCGCCACTGAGATCGCCAAGGCGCACCCCCAGCGGTTCGGCGGCCTTGAGCAGACGCACCAGCAGCTTGTTGGCGTTGCCGCGGCCGCGATGGATGTCGACCCCGGAGTGGCCGCCGCGCAGGCCCTTGACCTGCAGCTCGAAACCTTCACCCTCGGTGGCAGCAACCCGCTCCAGGGGGAAGCGGATATTGGCATCCACCCCGCCGGCGCAGCCCATGTAGACCTCGCCATCCTCTTCGGAGTCGGTGTTGAGCAGGATCTCGCCTTCCAGCCAGCCCGCTTCCAGACCGAAGGCGCCGGTCATGCCGGTCTCTTCGTCGGTGGTCAGCAGCACTTCCAGCGGACCGTGCTTGATGGTCTTGTCGGCCAGCACGGCCAGGCAACCCGCCATGCCCATGCCGTTGTCGGCACCCAGGGTGGTACCGCGGGCGGTGACCCATTCGCCATCGATGTAGGCATCGATAGGATCGGTGGTGAAGTCGTGCTGGGTGTCGGCGTTGGCCTGGGGCACCATGTCGATGTGGGCTTGCAGCACCACGGCCTTGCGGTTTTCCATCCCCGGTGTGGCCGGTTTCTTGATGATGATGTTGCCGACGGCATCTTGCTTGACCGCCAGGCCTTCTCCCTGGGCCCATGCGACGATCCAGGCGCTCAGTTGGGCTTCGTGCTTGGAGGGGTGGGGGATGGAGCAGATCTGCTCGAAGAATTGCCAAATCAACTTGGGAGACAGAGAACTGAGCTGTGCCACGTCGGGACTCCTTACCAGCATGGAAAATGTCGGGCCCCACTCTGCGGGCCGGGGAAGAGGATAACGATAATACAGTCAATCACGCAAAAATGTGAGCGATCAGCGCAAATGACGCTCTGCTTGTGCTGGGAAAGGGAGCATGGATGGCGAACTTCACTACCTGCCTTATTTGTGTCAGCACAACATCAATTTTGTGATGTCAGTCACAAAAATATTGTCTTTTGGGCGCCGGGTGGTAAATTAGCCGCCGTGGCCAGCCCACTTGTCAGGATGACAATCAATGCCTCCAGGGAACCGAAGCAAAGCAAGTGCGCCTCCATGGAACCGAGTGTCAGTTCAAGGATGTGAACCCGCATTAAGGTACGTAACTTGTTAAGCAATCAGGAGTTTATGATGTCAGGCAGCAATTCAACCTATTGGTTTGCCCAATCTCTCTATACCCAGGGCTTCAACTACCCGAATCCCTACGCCACCCGCCGTTAAGGCTCGCAGGCGTCACAGGTAACAGCAGCAGGTGCGTGAGGATCCTCTCCTCCCCCTGCTATTTTTTTGCCCGAATGTCATGGAATGTGTGTCAAACGGCTAACCTGTCGGTGTCGCCGGAGCCCTCCCAAAAGGGCGACAGAGCGGAAGATGGCGGACATTTCCTGTTTTTCGCATACGTTTGCCGCTCAATTTATCCATAAAGAGTGCTATCATACCTGCCCAACAGCCGGCCCGAGATCGGGAGTCCACCCGAGATGGCCGCCAGCTACACCCCATCCCTGTTCGCATTGCATCCGTTTTTGCCGCCGAGGCGTCAGCCCCGAGGCCGAAAAAGTGCAAGCAAAATTCGGGAAACGGGGTGCCAGAATTGACCTGAGCCCGTCTCTTTGCCGGGTTTCGCCTCATAAGTGATTGCTTTATAACTCGTTGAGATCGATAGCATGCCAAAAAAGTTCTATGTATCGTGGGATAACCTGCAACGCGAAGCGCGCCGTCTGGCCCGTCGTCAACTGCCTGTCAGCCAGTGGAAAGGGATCATCGCCGTCAGCCGCGGTGGTCTGGTGCCTGCGGCCCTGATGGCCCGCGAACTTGGCATTCGCAATGTCGAAACCCTCTGCATCTCCAGCTATGACCACGACAACCAGCGCGAGCTGGTGGTGGTGAAGGCTGCCACCACCGCAGGTGACGGCGAAGGCTGGCTGGTGGTGGACGATCTGGTGGACACCGGCGGCACCGCCAAGGCGATCCGCGAGCTCTACCCCAGAGCCAAGTTCATCACCATCTTCGCCAAGCCCATGGGCGAACCCCTGGTGGATGACTTCGAAGTCGCCATTCCGCAGGACACCTGGATTGAACAGCCCTGGGACATGGCGCTGGAGTTCGCCAAGCCGATCTGCGACGAAGCGTAATCGTCGCACCGGTCGCGACCAGTGACTCCTCGGCATTCGGGAGCGGACTGATCCGTCGTGATGCAAGGTTGACCACATTGAGCCCCTTTTGGGGCTCAATGCGTTTATGGTGTGGCTGCTCGATGTGAAAAGTGGTTAAGATGGGACATTGTTTGAGACAGAAGAGCCACCATTTTGGAACCAAACGACGATACCAATCTGACGGAAAAGCTGTTTACCCGGGTCAAAAAGGTATTGGAAACTTCCGAAGTCTCCAACTCGAGCCCCGTCGACGAGCAAGACAGCGCACTGTCTGACAGCTTCATCGATGGCGCCCTGTCGCCCCGCTGGTATCGCCTGCTGCGCAGACCGACCTGGGCCTGGCAGGGGGCCGATCCCGTCGAGGTGGAGCAGACCCTGGCGCACATCGCCATGGGGCAGGGGGAGCGCAGTCACGAACGCTATCTGGACACCATCAAGGGCTATGTGCCCGGCAACTGGGTCTATGAGTGGAGCCAGCTTGCCGGCCGTTATTTCAATACGGGGCGGACGCTGCTGGGGGAAGGGGATCGCGCCGCGGCGCTGAAGAGCCTGCTCAAGGCAGTGCGCTACTACTCCATCGCAAGCTACCCCCACCTCAAGCACGACGAGCTGGCGGATCAGGCCCAGTTGCTCGGCAACATGGCCTATCGCGAGGCCGGACGCCTGTTCAAGGTGCCCCTCAAGGAGTTGCAGGTCCCGTTTCGGGGCAAGACCATCCAGGGCTACCTGCATCTGCCCACCACCGAGAAACCTGTGCCCCTGGTCATCGTCAGCGGTGGCATCGATTCGCTTCAGGTGGACTTCCTCAACTTCTATTTCAAGTGTCTCGAGCCACACGGCATCGGGATGCTCTCCCTGGACATGCCGGGCACCGGCTATGCCGAGCACTGGCCCCTGGTGCAGGACACCAGCCGCCTGCACCAGGCGGTGCTCAACTACCTCTCGGAGGTGGCCTGGGTCGATCACCAGCGCATCGCCATGGTGGGGTTCCGCCTCGCCGGCAATGTGGCGGCCCGCCTCGCCTTCGTCGAGCCGTTCAAGCTTCGGACCGTGGTCTGCATCGGTGCCGGCATCAACCAGGTGTTCACCAATCAGGAGATGTTCGCCCGCTGCCCGCGCATGATGCGCGACGGGCTGGCGAACCGGCTGGGGGCGGACGCGGCCCAGTGGGATCTGCTGCGCACCAAGTGTCAGGTCTTCTCCCTCAAGACCCAGGGATTGCTGGGGAGTCGCACTTCCGTGCCGATATTGAGTATCGGGCACAAGAAAGATTTTATTTGTCCCGAGCAGGATGTCCGGGCATTGGCCGCTGCGAGTCGCAACGGCAAGGCGGTGGTGTTTGACAAGCAGCCACTGCTCGAGGTCTATGACGAGGCACTGAAAGAGACGGTAGATTGGCTCAAAAAGCACTTATGTACATGATATAAAACTAAAAATGTAACATCACCATGTGATGGTATGGCTTGTTCAACAGGGAGGTTAGCATGTCGGAAAGAGTGACTTACAAGCGATTGCTTCGGCAGTTCGCGGCCATTGGCCCCTATTTGCGTGAAGACCTGTGCGAGGAGGGCCGCTACCGCTTTGACTGCCTGTCCGTCTGCGTCAGCGCCAAGCCTGCCCCGGACAAGCGGGAGTTCTGGGGCTGGTGGCTGGTGCTGGAGCAGGAGGATCACAGCTTCAGCTACCACTATCAGACGGGGTTCTACAACGCGGACGGGGAGTGGATCGACAAGGCGCTGCCCAAGAAGCATCAGGCGGAAGTGGAACGCACCCTGCAACATTTCTACAAGCTCATCAGCGGCAAGTTGACCCAGCTGGAGTGCACCCTCTCCCCCGCGAAGCAGGTGACCGCCGAACTGAGCGTGACGGCAGCCTGATCCCCAAGCCCCGCATCTTCCCGGTGCGGGGTACCCCGATGCTTTGTCACCGAGCCCGCAACTGCCTGGCGAGGCTTAATTGCCTTGCAGGGCAGGGGGGCCGTGGGTATAAAGGGATTCCTTACTTTTCTAACCCTTCGTTCCCATGGAAAACAGAACCATAGTCGTCAAACTGGGCACCAGCGTGCTCACCGGGGGATCTGCCCGCCTCAACCGTGCCCACATGGTCGAGCTGGTCAGACAATGTGCCGCCTTGCATCGACACGGGCACCGTGTCGTGCTGGTCACGTCGGGGGCCATCGCCGCCGGTCGCGAGCATCTGGGCCACCCTCCGCTGGCGCCTACCCTGCCGAACAAACAGATGCTGGCGGCGGTGGGTCAGACCCAGCTCATCCGGGTATGGCAGGACCTGTTCAACCTCTACGGGCTGCACATAGGCCAGATGCTGCTGACCCGCGCCGACCTGGAAGACAGGGAGCGCTACCTCAATGCCCGCGACACCCTGCGCACTCTGCTCGATCACCGCATCATCCCCGTCATCAACGAGAACGACGCCGTGGCCACCGCCGAGATCAAGGTGGGGGACAACGACAACCTCTCTGCCCGTGCGGCCATCCTGGCGGATGCGGACTTGCTGGTCCTGCTCACGGATCAGAAGGGGCTCTTCACCGCCGACCCGCGCACCAACCCGGATGCCCAGCTCATCGAAGAGGTGCAGACCATAGACGACACCCTGCGCTCCCTCGCCGGTGACAGCGTGAGCGGCCTTGGCACCGGTGGCATGGCCACCAAGTTGCAGGCCGCCGACGTGGCGCGCCGCGCCGGGGTGGACGTGGTGATCGCCACCGGCCAGATCCCGGAAGTGATCGGCCGACTCGCCGCCGGGGAGCGGGTGGGGACCTTGTTCCCGGCCCTGGCATCCCCCCTGGAAGGGCGCAAGAGCTGGATCCTGGCAGGGCCCCCTCCTCACGGCGAAGTGCAGGTGGATCAGGGGGCCGTGGCCGCCATGCAGGAGAAGGGCTCCAGCCTGCTGCCCAAGGGCATCGTCGCGGTGAAGGGAGATTTCGTGCGTGGCGACGTGGTGCGTATCCTGGATCCCAAGGGAAGCGAGCTGGCTCGCGGTATTTGCCGTTACGACCATCTGGAGCTGGATCGGCTGCGGGGTGTCCACTCGGATCAGATTGAACAGGTATTGGGTTACGGCTATGGGGCCGTGGCCATCCACCGTGATGACATGGTGCTGCTCTGAACAGGGCGGCACCGCATGAACAAAAGGGAACTGTGATGAGTCTGGAGAAAATGGGGCAGGCGGCCCGTGAAGCCGCCTATCAACTGGCCACCGTCAGCACGGCGCAGAAGAACCGGGCGCTGGCGGCCATCGCCGATGAACTGGAAGCACGCAGTGCCCAGATCCTGGCGGCCAACGAGAAAGACATTGCCGCCGGGCGCGAGGCGGGGCTCACGGAAGCCATGCTGGATCGCCTGCTGCTCAACCCGGCGCGCCTTGCCGGCATCGTGGCGGATGTGCGCAAGGTGATCACCCTGGACGATCCGGTCGGGGCCGAAATCGACAGCCGGGTGCTGGAGAATGGCCTGCGCCTCTCCCGTCGCCGGGTGCCCATCGGGGTCATCGGCGTCATCTACGAGGCGCGCCCCAATGTCACCATCGACATCGCCAGCCTCTGCCTCAAGACCGGCAACGCCAGCATTCTGCGCGGTGGTCGCGAGACCTTCCACTCCAACCTGGAGCTGGTGCGGGTGATCCAGCATGCCCTGGCGGCGTCCGGCCTGCCCGAGGCGGCGGTGCAGTACATCGACAACCCGGACAGGGCGCTGGTGGCCGAGTTGCTGCGCCTCGACCGCTACGTGGATATGATCATCCCCCGCGGCGGCGCGGGTCTTCACAAGATGTGCAAGGAGAACAGCTCCATCCCCGTCATCATCGGCGGGTTCGGTATCAGCCATATCTTCGTGGACGAGAGTGCCGATCTGGCGCGTTCCCTGGCGGTCATCGAGAACGCCAAGGTGCAGCGCCCCTCCGCCTGCAACGCCCTCGATACCCTGCTGGTACACGAGAAGGTGGCGGCCACCTTGCTGCCGCTACTGGTGGCTCTGATGAACGAGCGCAAGGTGACCCTGGTGGGCGCGCCCAATGCCATGGCGCTGCTGGCTGGCAGCGAGAACCTGTGCGACGCGGGGCCGGAAGATTTCGACACCGAGTGGCTGGGGCTGACCCTGGGGGTCAAGGTGGTGGCGGACGTCAACGAGGCGCTGGCCCATATGCGCGAGCACAACGCCGGCCACTCCGATGCCATCCTGACCAACTCCCTCGCCAATGCCGAGCGTTTCGTCAACGGGGCTGGTTCGGCGGCGGTCTATGTCAACGCCTCCACCCGCTTCACCGACGGCGGCCAGTTTGGCCTCGGGGCCGAGGTGGCGGTCTCGACCCAGATGCTTCACGCCCGTGGCCCCATGGGGCTGACCGAACTCACCAGCTACAAGTGGGTGGGGCAGGCGGATTATCTCAGCCGTGCCTGATCCTGGCACGCTCAGCAAGCAGGACAATGCCGACTCAGGTCGGCATTTTTATGCTTTTTTATTGCTCGCAATCAATGGCTTGCATATAACTATCCAGCAGGATGCGGTGTCACCCGGGGCATCAGGCCAGCGACAGCAAGGGGAGCAACTTCAAGGATGAAGGGACAGGATAGGAGTGCGTGGTGGGGCAGCCTCTGGCTGAGCCTGCCACTGCTGCTGGGGGCGCTCTGTTTCAGCGGCGCCAGCCACGCCAGCTGGGACCAGGATCTCTATCGTCAGCTCGGGCTGGCGGGCAAGCTCGACAGCCGCGTGTTTCGCAAGGCCCTGGACGGTTACCAGAGCGTGCGCCACAAGCGAAAACCCATTCTCACCATCATCGACTACAGCAAGCCCTCGACCATGCGCCAGCTGTTCGTCATCGACGTCAAGCGCCACAAGCTGCTCCACCACACCTGGGTCAGCCACGGCCGCAATTCGGGGGAGCTGGCCGCCCGCCAGTTCTCCAATCAGATGAATTCCCGGCAAAGTTCCCTCGGGGTCTACCGCACCGCCGAGACCTATCAGGGCAAGCACGGTTACTCCCTGCGTCTCGACGGCCTCAGTCCCGGCAAGAACAGCAATGCCCGCAAGCGCGCCATCGTGGTGCACGGGGCGGATTACGCCAGCCCCAGGCATCTGCTGAAATTTGACAAGCTGGGGCGCAGCTGGGGATGCCCGGCCCTGCCAAGGGAGCAGTCCAGGGCCATCATCGACACCATCAAGGGAGGGAGCGTCATCTATGCCCATGGCTGAGACCCTGCCCGCGAGTGTGCTGCGATGAGCATCCCATGGCAATCAACAGCAAAAAGGCCAGCATATGCTGGCCTTGGCGCATCAGGTGGGGATTATTTGCGCACCACCAGCACAGGGCAGGGGGCGTGGCGCACCACGGATTCCGCCACGCTGCCCACCAGCAGATGGCTGATACCGGAGCGGCCATGGCTGCCCATGACCACGAGATCCACCTTGTCTTCCTTCGCCTGGAGGACGATTTCATCGGCGGCGCGGCCAAAACGAACCTCGAACTTGGCCGGAATGGGCAGGCAGGCGACCAGTTCCTTGAGCTGACTCTTGGCCTGGCGCTCCATCTCGTGGGTGATCTCGATGGCCGTCATGTGCAGGATCTTGTAGCTGTCGAAGCCGTGCAGCTGATCCACCACGTGGACCAGTTTGAGCTCGGCCTGGTGGGTGTTGGCCATGAAGACGGCGTAGTCGAGTACCGCTCTGGACATCTCGGAGAAATCGACGGGGCAGAGCAGGGATTTGATGGTTGGCATGAGAATCTCCCCTCAAGTTGGGCTACTAATGAATCTTGTTTGCCATGATACGCTCTGGGGCGACAATAACCCTCGACCCGCTCGCAAAATGGGGAAAATGTCGGCCGGGACTCTGTTTTTCTATGCTATCTGTATGCCTGAACGGGCCGTCCGGCGGTGAGCATCTGCCGAGTGCCATATCACTGAGGATATTCATGGTTCGTCTTTTTCTGTTCTGTTGCCTGCTGATCACCTCGTTCGTGCGGGCAGACACCATACACGTCTATTGCGATGACTGGCCCGGCTTCTGTCACCGGGACGGCAAGGGGGTCTATCTGGATGTGGTTCGAGCCATCTATGAACCCCTGGGGCACGAGGTGAAGCTTCACATGGTGCCTTACAAACGGGCACTGGCGGTGGTGTCGCAAAAGGAGGGGGACATGGCGATGGGGGTCTATCGGGGAGAGGTGCCCGGGGTCCATCAGCCCGACTACCCCGACTCGGCTGACTACGTGAGCGTGGTGATGCAAAAGCGCTGGCTGCCGCACTGGGCAGGGGAGCACAGCCTCAAGGAGCAGGAGGTGCTCTGGCTGAGGGGGTGGGCCTTTGACAAGTTCATTCCGGAGCCGATGCGCTGGTTCGAGATAGACAGCCACGAGATGGCGCTGCAATTGCTGATCAAGGGGCGTTACCGCTACTACCTGACCGACGGCGCCCTCTACCCCGAAGGCTCCCTTCCCCCCGAGCTGGTACAGGTATTCCTGCGCTGGATCCCTACCTACCCCATCTTCGCCGATACCCCGAAGGGCAGGCAGTTGCACGGGCTCTGGGATCCCGGCATGCGCACCCTGATAAGGCAGGGCAAGCTGGCGGAGATCTATCGGCAGAACAAGCTGTACGACTACTACCAGGACTTTCTCAGGGAGCAGGTGGTGCGGGCGAACAAGCCACAGCCCTAGCTGTCGGGCCTGATGCCGTCATCGGGCCCCTCTTGTCCTGCCTCAGCCTTTAGCGCTGAGCGTCTTGGCCAACCGGTCATAGAGGATGACGTTGACCGAGGCGGTGAGGTGCATGCAGCCTGTCGGTCTGGCCACATAGATAACGTCTTGCCCCGCCCTCAGCCTTTGGCTCTGAGCGTCTTGGCCAACCGGTCATAGAGGATGACGTTGACCGAGGCGGCCAGGTTCATGCAACCCTGGGTTGGCACATAGATGACCTCCTTCACCGCCGCGAAGCGGGCGGGTTCCAGGGTGCCATCCTCCGGGCCGAAGATGTAGAAGGCTCTCTCGGGGTGCACGTAATCTGGCAGGGGCGTGGCCCCCTCGATCAGATCCACCAGCACAGGGGTGCAGCGCTCGGGCACGAAGTCCAGCAGCTCCTCGACCCCGAGCAGGGGGATCTTCTCCACCATCTGCTTGGTGTCGGTGACAAAACGGCGTGCCAGCTCGAAGCGCTGCCCTGTGTAGTAGACCTCGTCCGCCCCGTAGCAGCCGGCGGCCCGCATCACGGCGCCCACGTTCTCCGGGGATTTGGGATTGACCAGCCCGATGGCGCAATAGTCCCCTCTCTCCCGGGTATCTGCCCGGTGCTGCCCGGCAGCGCCTTCATCTGACACTTTCATCTCTCTCTCCTGTGTGGCGGCGCATTATACCCCCGGTGGGCCCCTTTCCCAGCGTGCGGGGCGGATTCCCGCAAGGCGGGCCCAACAAGGGGGCGGCTGCACCGTGGCGGCGCAGCCCGACCCCCTGATGCGCAATGGCGGCGCCCCTTGCATCCTGGCGCGGGGTTTGCAGTCATTTCCCCATACAAGACGATGAGGCATCCGGACAAAGGCGTCCGTCCCCGCAGGGGGGCGGACGCTTTTTTTATGGGTCCTTCGTCAGACACATGACAAGGAGCAAGGGAATGAAGACCACCTGTGCCTATTGCGGAGTGGGGTGCGGCATCCGGCTGAGCCGGGAGGGTGACAACTGGCAGTTGCAGGGGGATGAGCAGCATCCGGCCAACGGCGGCGCCCTGTGCGTCAAGGGGGCCAGCCTGCTGGAGAGCCTGGCCTTTCCCGATCGCCTGCTCTATCCGCGCTGGATGGGGCAGCGCATCGGCTGGGAGGAGGCCCTGGACACCCTGGCGCAGCGCCTTGCCGCCATCCTGGCCGAGTCCGGGCCGGGTGCCATCGGCATCTATCTGTCCGGCCAGCTCACCACCGAGGATTACTACGTCGCCAACAAGCTGATGAAGGGGTATCTGGGCAGTGCCAACGTGGACACCAACTCCCGGCTCTGCATGTCGTCGGCGGTGGTGGCCCACCAGCGCGCCTTCGGGGAGGATCTGGTGCCCGCCTGTTACGAGGATCTCGAACTCGCCGATCTGGTGGTGCTCACCGGTGCCAACACCGCCTGGACCCATCCCGTGCTGTTTCGCCGCCTGCAGCAGGCCAGGGCGCGGCGCCCCGAGCTCAGGCTGGTGGTGCTGGATCCCCGCCGCACCATGACGGCGGAGCAGGGGGATCTGCACCTGGCGCTCAAACCCGGCAGCGACGTGACGCTCTGGAACGGCCTGTGCCGTTACCTGCTCGATGTCGATGGCTGGGACAAGGCCTATGTGGCGCAGCACGTGAGCGGCTTCGAAGCGTTGGCGGCGGCGCTGGACGATCCGGCCTGGCAGTTGGACGAGGTGGCCCGCAGCTGCGGCCTCTCCCGCAGCGATCTGATCGGTTTCTACCAGCTCTTTGCCCGTACCCCCAAGACCGTCACCCTGTTCTGCCAGGGGATCAACCAGTCCAACCAGGGGGTGGACAAGGCCAACGCCATCATCAACGCCCACCTGATGTGCGGTCGCATCGGCAAGCCGGGGGCGGCTCCCTTCTCCATGACGGGGCAACCCAACGCCATGGGAGGACGTGAGGTGGGGGGGCTTGCAACCCAGCTCGCCGCCCACATGGGCTTTGGCGAGGCCGAGTGCGATCGGGTACAGCGCTTCTGGGGAAGCCCGACCATGGTGCGCGGGCCGGGGCACAAGGCCGTCGAGCTGTTCGAGGCGGTGCACCGGGGGGAGATCCGCGCGCTCTGGGTGCTCGGCACCAACCCGGCCGTCTCCCTGCCGGACGGCAACCGGGTGCGCGAGGCCCTGAGCCGCTGCGAGCTGCTGGTGGTCTCCGAGGTAACGGCCAACACCGACACGGCGCGCCTCGCCCACCTGCTGTTGCCTGCCGCCGCCTGGGGGGAGAAGAGCGGCACCGTCACCAACTCCGAGCGCACCATCAGCCGCCAGCGCGCCTTCCTGCCTCTGCCGGGGGAGGCCAGGCCAGACTGGTGGGCCCTGACCCGGCTCGCCCGCCGGCTCGGCTTTGGCGAGGGGTTCGCCTATGAGCATGAGCACGAGATCTTCTGCGAGCATGCCGCCCTCTCCGGGTTTGAGAACGACGGATCCCGCCAGTTCGACATCTCCGGGCTGGCGGGTCTCACCCGTGCCGAGTTCGAGGCCCTTTCTCCCCTGCGCTGGCCCGTCAACGCCCGCTGGCCCAAGGGGCGTGACCGCTTGTTCGAGGACGGGCGCTTTGCCACCCCGGATGGCCGGGCCCGCCTGCTGCCCCTGGCCCAGCGCTTCCCCGAGCAGCCAGAAACGCCCCCGCTTGCAGGGGCTGTCTCCCTGCTCCTCAACAGTGGCCGCCTGCGGGATCAGTGGCACACCATGACCCGCACCGGCCACGTGCCCCGGTTGCAGGAGGCCGAGCCCTGGCCCAGGGTACGAATGGGAGCCGCCAGCCTGCTGGCGCTTGGCGTGAAGGAGGGGGATCTGGTGCGCCTTTGCAACGGGCTTGGGGAGGCGCTGCTGCTGGTGGGGCTGGATGAGGGGCTCAGGGAGGGGGAGGCCTTCCTGCCCATGCACTGGACCGACAGCCAGTGCAGCCAGGGGGCGGTCAACCGCCTCATCGCCCCCGTGGTGGATCCCCTTTCCGGCCAGCCGATGTTCAAACAGGGGCGTGTGCAGGCCAGGGCGCAGCTCACCCGCTGGCAAGGGCTCTGGTGTGGCCGGGGTGAGTGGCGCGAGCCGGTGGACTGGTGGGCCAGGCGCCCCCTGCCCGAGGGGAACTGCACCCTGCTGGCCTCCTGGTCAGAGAGCACAGAGATCCTGTGGCAACGGCTGGGGGCCGAGGGACACTGGCTCAGGCTGCCCATGAAGGAGGGGTGGCTGGCCGTGGCCCTGGCCGGGGATCGCATCGAGGGCATCTTGCTGGTGGGGGCGCGGCGCCCGGACATCAAGGTCGACCTGCTGGCCAGTCTGCTCGGCACGCCGCTCCAGGCGGGGGCCCTGAGCCAGACCCTGAGCCAGGCCCTGGCCGGGGAGAGCCGGCTGGTCTGCTCCTGCCTGCGGGTCTCGGAGCAGCGCATCGTCGATGCTATCACCCGGCAGGGGGTGAGCGAGCTGGCGGGGCTGCAGGCCCTGCTCGGCTGTGGCAGCAACTGCGGCACCTGTCTGCCCGAAATCGACAAGCTGTTGATCAAACATGTTTTCCTGGCATCCGCTTAGTGCGGTGCCAGGACACAAGGAGCCTGAGATGAGCCAAATCAGTCTGGTGGGAGCGGGCCCCGGGCCCCTCGAATTGTTGACCCTGCGCGCCCTGCACCGTCTGGAGGCGGCAGAGGTCGTGGTCTATGACCGCCTGGTGGGGAGCGAGATCCTGGCCCGCATTCCCCACGGTGCGGCCCGCTTCGACGTGGGCAAGCGCTGCGGTGAGCCGAGCCCGACCCAGGAGGAGATCAACGCCCTGCTGCTGGCCCTGGCCCGCACGGGCAAGCGGGTGGTGCGCCTCAAGGGAGGGGATCCCCTGGTGTTCGGGCGCGGCGGCGAGGAGGCGCTGCACCTGGCCCGGCACGGCATCGAGGCCGAGCTGGTGCCGGGGATCACGGCGGCCCTGGGGTGCGCCGCCAGCAGCTTCCTTCCCCTGACCCACAGGGGGCTGGCCCGCTCTCTGACCCTGGTGACGGGGCACCTGATGGACGAGCGCGACTATCAGGGCTGGCAGGGGCTGACCCGGGCGGGCCACACCCTGGTGTTCTACATGGGGCTGGAGCGGGCGGCCCGCATTCGGGAAGGGATGTTGAGGGCGGGGGCCCCGGGCGCGCTGCCGGTGGCCCTGGTGGTGGCTGGCTGCAGCCCCCGCCAGCAGGTGCACGAGGCCACGCTCGATGGCCTGGAGCAGGCCGCCCGTGCCCTGCTGGGCCAGAGCCCGGTGCTGATCATCATGGGGGAGGTGGTGCGGCTGCGCGCCGAGCTGCAGGGGCTGCTGACGGAGGCCCTGGAACGGGTCGCCTGAGGGGCGATTTTCCCTCTACCCCCACTACCTCCTGATAGATAAAAAGGAGGTAGATTCAAAGAGTTGGCCTTCATGTTGCGGTATTTTCGCCAGACAGAACGCGATCGTCGCCGGCAAGGAGCGCCATGACCACTATTTCCACCCGGGGCCAGGACGGCCCCGCTTCCCGGCTGTTGATCCACGCCGATGACCCGGGCCAGGCGAACCGCCTGGCCCTGCTGGTCAGTCACTACGGCCATCAGCCCGGGATCCTCGATACCCGCCAGTTGCTGACGCCGACGCAGAGGGGGGATGCCCTGCTCGTCAGTTGCCGCCAGTTCAGCGCCGAGGTACGCCTTGGCCTCTCCCTTTGGCCCGACATGCCGCGCCTCTTGTTCTGCGAGCGGCTGGGGGGCGATACCCAGCTCGCCCTGTTGCAGCAGGGGGTGTTGCTGGTGCCCCACCCTTGCGGCGAGCGTGAGCCGGTGGAGCAGTGGCTGCGTCTGGCCCGCAGTCAGCTCGCCATGGTGCAGGCCCTGATGCAGACCGAGAGCGAGCTGCGCCAGAAGCTGGAGGATAGGCGGCTCATCGAGCAGGCCAAGGGACGCCTGATGCGCCATCAGGGGCTGGACGAGGACGAGGCCTATCGCCTGATGCGCAGCACCGCCATGAGCCGTCACCTGAGCCTGGGGGAGCTGGCGCGGCAACTGCTGCAGGCTTTGCCCGCCTGAGCGCTCCCGTGGCCAACCGTTTTGGTGCAACTGCGCCTAATTGAGGCAAATTTGAGGGAGGATCAGGGCACCACAGACCGCAAAGGGCCGCCTGATGCACCCTGGACGAGCTGGCACGGAAAGTGAATAACAAAAACACGATAGCAATGAAGTAACGATGCGCAGTGAGGGGCCGATCAGGCCACTCACCCGCAACAGGGCAAAGAAGCCCCGCTGATCCCGGATCGGCGGGGCTTTTTTTTGGTCGCGACGCACCTTGGGTCGCAGCGCTGCAACGAGGTGGCACTGCGATTCCAGGCAGCCTGGCGCCATGGCCCTGACCCGGAACCGAGGGAGGAGATGCAATGAACGGACGACAAGGATGTGCGGGACTGCTGCTGGCGGCGTTGTCGCTGCCGGTGCTGGCACTGGGAGCCCCGGAGCAGGAGGAGCTCAGGCTCGGCTTCATCAAGCTGACCGACATGGCGCCGCTGGCGGTGGCCTACGAGCGTGGCTATTTCGAGGATGAGGGACTCTACGTCACCCTCGAAGCCCAGGCGAACTGGAAGATCCTGCTGGATCGGGTGATAGACGGCGAGCTGGACGGTGCCCAGATGCTGGCGGGCCAGCCCCTGGCGGCCCACATCGGCATCGGCACCCAGGCCGAGCTGGTGACGGCGTTTGCCATGGATCTCAACGGCAACGCTATCACGGTGGCCAACAGCGTCTGGGCTGCCATGGCGCCCCAGTTGCCCAGGCCGCAGGCGGGCCAGGTGCCGCCCCCGGTGAGCGCCGCCGCCCTCAAGCCCGTGGTGGCGGAGTATCGCCAGGGGGGCAAGCCCTTCAACATGGGGATGGTCTTCCCCGTCTCCCCCCACAACTACGAGCTGAGGTACTGGCTGGCGGCAGGCGGCCTGCACCCCGGTTTCTATGCACCCCGGCTCGGCGACAACTCGGGCCAGCGCCAGGCGGACGTGCTGCTGTCGGTGACGCCGCCCCCCCAGATGCCCGCCACCCTGGAGGCGGGCACCATCGCCGGCTACAGCGTGGGGGAACCCTGGAACCAGCAAGCGGTCGCCAGGGGCATAGGGGTGCCCGTCATCACGGATAACGAGATCTGGCGCAACAACCCGGAGAAGGTGTTCGGCGTCACCCGGCAGTGGGCCGAACGTCACCCCAACACCCATGTGCGGCTGGTGAAGGCGCTGCTGCGGGCGGCCTGGTGGCTGGATGCAGACGACAACGGCAACCGGCGCGCGGCGGCCAAGCTGTTGGCCAAACCCGAGTACGTGGGGGCGGACGAGCAGGTGATCGCGAGCTCCATGACGGGCACTTTCGAGTACGCCAGGGGGGACAAGCGCCAGGTGCCGGATTTCAACGTCTTCTTCCGCCACCACGCCACCTATCCCTACTACTCCGACGCCATCTGGTACCTGACCCAGATGCGGCGCTGGGGCCAGATCCCCGAGGCCAGACCGGACGCCTGGTTCGAGCAGGTGGCCAAGGCCGTCTATCAACCGGACGTCTATCGCCAGGCCGCCGAGGCGCTGATCGCCGAGGGCAAGCTCAAGGCCAGTGACTTCCCCGACTTTGCCAGCGAGCAGGGCTATCGCGGCCCCCAGGATGGCTTCATCGACGGCCTCATCTACGACGGCCGCCACCCCAACGCCTACCTGCAACAGTTCGCCATCGGCCTCAAGGGCGATGAGCGGGTGCAATGAGCAAGGAGATCCCGATGAAACGACACACATGGCCCCTCATCCATTTAAAAGCCATCAACTGGAAAATCATGGTGCAGCCCCTGCTCGGCGTGCTGCTCTTCCTCGGCCTCTGGCAGTGGGGGGCGAGCCAGGTGCAGACCAGTCTGGGCACCCTACCGGGGCCGCTCGCCACCGCCAGCCAGCTCTGGTCCCTCGGGCAGGAGCATCTGCAGGAGCGGGAGAAGGCGGCGGCTTTCCTCGAACGCCAGCAGGTGCGCAACGCCGAGCGACTGGCGGCGGATCCGGCGGCCGAGGTGAAGTTGCGTCCCTACACAGGACGCCCCACCTTCTTCGATCAGATAGCCACCAGCCTGCTCACCGTGCTGTGCGGCTTCGCGCTGGCGACCCTGATCGCCATTCCGTGCGGGGTGCTGCTCGGCATGAACCAGGGGCTCTATCGCGCAGCCAACCCGGTGATCCAGCTGCTCAAGCCGGTGTCGCCGCTGGCCTGGCTGCCCCTCATCACCCTGGTGGTGAGCGCTCTGTATGCAAACCCCGCCCCCTGGCTCGCCAAGTCCTTCCTCACCTCGGCCCTGACGGTGACCCTCTGCTCCCTCTGGCCGACCCTGATCAACACGGCGGTGGGGGTGGCGGGGCTGGATGGGGATCTGCACAACGTCAGCCGGGTGCTGCGCCTCTCCTTTGTGACCCATGTGCGGCGCATCGTGCTGCCCGGGGCCCTGCCCATGATCTTCACCGGGCTGCGGCTCTCACTGGGGGTGGCCTGGATGGTGCTGATCGCGGCGGAGATGCTGGCCCAGAACCCGGGGCTCGGCAAGTTCGTGTGGGACGAGTTCCAGAGCGGCGGCTCTGCGTCTCTGGCCCGCATCATGGTGGCGGTGATCACCATAGGCCTCATCGGCTGCGCCCTGGACAGGGGCATGCTGGCCCTGCAGCAGTGGTTGTCCTGGGACAAGCGCCAGGTGCTGCGTTAATCACATTTCTATTCAGGCAGGAGAAGAGCCAATGAAGAGTTATCTGGAGATAAGCGACGTCGGCATCTCGTTCGAGACGGAGCAGGGCAGCTTCGAGGCCTTGAGCCGGGTCAACCTGCGCATCGAGAAGGGGGAGTTCGTCTCCCTCATCGGTCACTCGGGCTGCGGCAAGAGCACCGTCCTCAACCTGGTGGCCGGGCTGCTGGAGCCGACCCTGGGGGGCATCATTCTCGATGGTCGCGAGGTGGCGGGCCCGGGGCCCGAGCGGGCCATGGTGTTCCAGAACCACGCTCTGCTGCCCTGGCTCAGCGTCCAGCAGAACGTGGCGCTGGCGGTGGCCCAGGTGGAGTCTGACAAGCGGGCAGTGGCGGAGCGGGTGGACTACTACCTCTCCCTGGTGCAGATGGATCACGCCAGCCAGAAGATGCCCCACGAGCTGTCGGGGGGGATGAAGCAGCGGGTCGGCATCGCCCGCGCCCTCTCGCTCTCCCCCAAGGTGCTGCTGATGGACGAGCCGTTCGGCGCCCTCGATGCCCTGACCCGGGCCCATCTGCAGGATGCCCTGATGGCGATCCAGGCGGAGCTTGGCAACACCGTCATCATGATCACCCACGACGTGGACGAGGCGGTGCTGCTCTCCGATCGCATCGTCATGATGACCAATGGCCCCAGCGCCACGGTCGGAGAGATCCTGACCGTCGACCTGCCAAGGCCCAGAGACAGGGTCGCCCTGGCGGACGATCCCCACTACCACAAGCTGCGCCAGCAGGTGCTGCGCTTCCTCTACGAGAAGCAACGCAAGGTGACCCCCCTCAAGGCAGCCGGGCAGGTGCGCAGCAAGCTGCGCGCCTGAGCCCGCCGGATTCAAGGAAGAGAGACATGACTGACAAAGAGCAACAGTGGGTGACAGAGGACGGCATGGGCCTGCTCGGTCGCCAGAACAGTGGTTCCGCCGAAAAGACCGCAAAACAGCGGCTGCTGGTGGTGGGCAACGGCATGGTGGGTCACCACTTCGTCGAACAGCTGGTGGCGGCCGGTGGCCTGAGCCGGTTCGAGGTGACGGTATTTGGCGCCGAGCCGGACCCCGCCTACGACAGGGTGCACCTCTCCGAGGTATTCGGCGGCAAGGCGCCCCAGGCCCTGCGCATGGCGGATCCCGCCTGGTATGAAGAGCACGGCATTGCGCTGCGACTGGGGGCCGAGGTGGAGGTGCTCGACCGGGCGGCCCGCACCCTGACGCTGGCCAACGGCGAGCAGTTCCCTTACGACCGTCTGGTGCTGGCGACCGGCTCTGTCCCCTTCGTGCCCCCCATCCCCGGTCATCAGCGGGAGGGTTGCTTCGTCTATCGCACCCTGGGAGATCTTGCCGCCATCCGCGATGCCTGCGCCCAGGCCCGCAGCGGCGTGGTCATCGGCGGCGGCCTGCTGGGGCTGGAGGCGGCCAACGCCCTGCGCCTGCTCGGGCTCAAGACCCAGGTGGTGGAGTTCGCCCCAAGGCTGATGCCGGTACAGCTCGACGAGAGCGGCGGCGCCGTGCTGCGGGACAAGATCCAGGCCCTCGGGGTCGAGGTGCTGGTGGAGAAAGCCACCGAGTGCATCGAGCAGGGGGAGCAGGCCCGTCATCGCCTGCGTTTCAAGGACGGCACTCACATTGAGACCGACGTGCTGCTGTTTTCGGCGGGGATCCGCCCCGCCGATACCCTGGCCCGGCAATCCGGGCTGGAGGTCGGGGAGCGCGGCGGCATCTGCATCGACGACGGCTGCCACAGTTCGGATCCCGCCATCCTCGCCATCGGCGAGTGCGCGCTCTGGCAGGGCCGCATCTTCGGCCTGGTGGCCCCCGGCTACCAGATGGCCCGGGCCGCCGTGGCCAGCCTGTGTGGCGGCGAGACCCGCTTTATCGGGGCCGACATGTCCACCAAGCTCAAGCTGATGGGGGTGGACGTGGGCTCCATCGGCGATGCCCACGCCAGCACCGCCGGCGCCCAGGAGCTGCTGCTGCTGGACAGGGTCAACGGCATCTACAAGAAGCTGGTGACCGACGGCGAGGGCAATCGCCTGCTCGGCGCCATCCTGGTGGGGGACGGGGCCGATTACGAGCGGCTGCTGCAGTACTACCAGAACGGGGTGGCGCTGCCCCAGCCGCCGCTCTCCCTGCTGGTGGGGGAGGCAGGGACCGCTCCCGCGCCCCTAGTGCTGCCGGACAGCGCCATCCTCTGCTCCTGCCACAACGTGAGCAAAGGGGACGTGGTGGCCGCCGTTCGGGCGGGCAATCACGAGCTCTCGGCGGTGAAGAGCTGCACCAAAGCGGGCACCGGCTGCGGCGGTTGCAGCAACCTGCTCAAGCAGGTGGTGGATCAGACCCTGGCGGACCTTGGCGTCGAGGCGGACAAGGGGTTGTGCGAGCACTTCGCCTACGGCCGCCAGGAGCTCTATCACCTGGCCCGGGTCGGCGAGCTGAAGAGCTTCGAGGCGCTGCGGGACAAGCATGGCCAGGGGCTGGGGTGCGACATCTGCAAGCCGACGGTGGCCTCCATACTGGCGTCGCTCTGGAACGAGCACGTGCTGGAGAAGCCCCACCGCGCGTTGCAGGATACCAACGACGCCTTCCTTGCGAACCTGCAAAAGGACGGCACCTATTCGGTGGTGCCGCGCATCCCGGGGGGGGAGATCACCCCGGAGGGGCTCATCACCATAGGGGAGGTGGCGCGCAAGTACGGCCTCTACACCAAGATCACCGGCGGCCAGCGCATCGATCTCTTCGGCGCCCGGGTCGACCAGCTGCCCGCCATCTGGGGCGAGCTGGTGGCGGCGGGCTTCGAGACCGGTCAGGCCTACGGCAAGTCGGTGCGCACCGTGAAGTCCTGCGTGGGCTCCACCTGGTGTCGTTACGGGGTGCAGGACTCCATGACCCTGACCCAGACCCTGGAGCACCGCTACAAGGGGCTGCGGGCCCCCCACAAGCTGAAGTTTGCGGTCTCAGGCTGCACCCGGGAGTGCGCCGAGGCCCAGAGCAAGGACATCGGCGTCATCGCCACCGAGCGGGGCTGGAACCTCTATGTGTGTGGCAACGGCGGCATGCGGCCGCGCCACGCCGACCTGTTCGCCACGGATCTCGACGAGCAGACCCTGATCCGCTACATCGACCGGCTGCTGATGTTCTACGTGCGCACCGGGGACAGGCTGCAACGTACCTCGGTCTGGATGGAGAACATGGAAGGGGGGCTCGACTATCTCAGGTCGGTGATCATCGAGGACAGGCTCGGCATCGGTGGCGAGCTGGAGGCCATGATGGAGGGGATAGTCGGCACCTGGCAGTGCGAGTGGAAGAGCACATTGGCGGATCCGGACAAGCTCAAGCTGTTCGAGGCCTTCGTCAACCGGCCCGAGGACGAGACGCCGCCGCGCCGTGAGGAGCGGGGGCAATGGGTGCCGGATATCGCTGTCAAGGAGGTGGTATGAGCGGGGGCAACGGGTTGCACGCCCGCCATCAGTATCAAGGAGGTGGTATGAAGGATGACAAGGACGGTACACAGCTCTGCGGGCAGTGGCACCGGGTGTGCGAGCTGGCGGCGCTGCCGGAGCAGGCCGGGCGCAGCGCCTGGCTGGAGGGGCGGGTGCTGGCGCTGTTTCGCCTCGGGGAGCATGTCTATGCCCTGGACGGGGTGGACCCCCTGGCCGGCGTCGCCGTGCTGGGGCGTGGCCTGGTGGGGGATGCCGGTGGGGAGCCCGTGGTGGCCTCGCCGCTGTACAAGCAGCGCTACGCCCTGATGGACGGTCGCTGTCTGGACGATCCTGCCCTGAGCGTCGCCTGCTGGCCGGTGCGGCTGGAGGGGAGCGAGGTCTGGGTACAGCTGGGGTGAGTGGCCCATCTGAAAACCATGTTGTGATCGCCGGGCACTGCCCGGTGATTTTTTGTGCGCGACCCGACATTTCTTGTACGAGAGGATGGCGGGAAAACGTTTTTCGGAAATAATGGACAAACGTTTGCAACTGGATGTTTGTCTATGACGGAACGTGAGCAAGAGATCCTCGCCCTGCTGCGCCAGGATCCCATGATTGCCCAGCAGGAGCTGGCGGACAGGCTCGGCATCAGCCGTTCCGCGCTGGCGAGCCACATCTCCAGCCTGATGCGCCAGGGCTATGTGCAGGGGCGCGGCTATGTGCTGCGCGAAGGCCCCTACGCCGTGGTGATAGGCGGCGCCAACATGGATATCTGTGGCTGCAGCCACGACAACCTGCGCATCGGCGACTCCAACCCGGGCCGGGTACGCACCTCCGCCGGCGGGGTAGGGCGCAACATCGCCGAGAACCTGGCGCGCCTTGGCACCGACACCCGGCTGCTGACCGCGGTGGGCAACGATCAGTACGGCCATCATCTGCTGGAGGTGAGCCAGCGCGCCGGGGTCGATGTGCGCCAGGTGCTGGTACTGGAGGGTCAGTCGACCTCCTGCTACCTCAGCCTGCACGATGGCAGCGGCGAGATGAGCTGCGCCGTCAACGACATGGGGATCATCGACCAGCTCACCCCGGCCCGGCTCGCACCCTTGAGCGGTTTTCTCGGCGCGGCCCGGCTCTGGGTGCTCGACACCAACCTCGCCACCCACACCCTGGACTGGCTGTTCGAGCGCCAGGGGGAGCACATCATCTTCGTGGACACCGTGTCGGTGGCCAAGGTGGAGAAGATCCGCCCCTGGCTGCACCGCATCCACACCCTCAAACCCAATCGCACCGAGGCGGAGCAGCTGTGCGGCTTCACCATCGGCGGGCCCGACACCTGGCCCATGGCGGCGGCCTGGTTCCACCGCGCCGGGGTGCAGCGGCTCTTCCTGAGCCTCGGCGATCAGGGGATCTTCTATAGCGACGGGGCCTGCCAGGGCCATCTGCCCGTGCTCGGCAGCCCGGTCGTCAACGTGACCGGCGGCGGCGATGCCTTCATGGCAGGGCTGGCCCACGCCTGGTTGCAGGAGCAGGGCATCATGGAGACAACCCGGTTCGCCCTCGGTTGCGCCGCCCTCACCGTCAATTGTTCCGATACCGTCTTTTCCGGCCTATCCAAGGCCGCCGTTGAACGCATGCTGGAGGAGTACCCATGTTGAACGCTTACCTCGATATCCAACCTGAAGTTGCCGCCGCGCTGGCTGCCGGCAAGCCGGTGGTGGCCCTGGAGTCCACCATCATCTCCCACGGCATGCCCTATCCGCAGAACGTGGAGACGGCGCGCCAGGTGGAGCAGGTGGTGCGGGACAACGGCGCCGTGCCGGCCACCATCGCCATCATCGACGGCCGCCTCAAGGTGGGGCTGGATGCGGGGGCGCTGGAGGCGCTGGGCCGGGCCGGTCATGCCGCCACCAAGTGCAGTCGCCGCGACATTCCCTTCGTGCTGGCGAACAAGGGGCTGGGGGCGACCACGGTGGCCTCCACCATGATAGTGGCCGCCATGGCCGGGATCCGGGTGTTCGCCACCGGCGGCATCGGCGGCGTGCATCGCGGCGCCCAGGAGACCTTCGACATCTCGGCCGACTTGCAGGAATTTGCCCAGACCCCGGTGGCCGTGGTCTGCGCCGGCGCCAAGTCGATCCTCGACATCGGTCTGACCCTGGAGTACCTGGAGACTCAGGGGGTGCCGGTGATCGGCTACCAGACCGAGGATCTGCCCGCCTTCTACACCCGGGAGAGCGGCTTCAAGGTGGATTACCGCCTGGAGAGCCCGGCGGCCATCGCCGAGGCGCTGCGTCTGAAGTGGGAGCTGGGGCTGGCCGGGGGCGCCGTGGTGGCCAACCCGATCCCGACCCAGTTTGCCATGCCTAAGGCCGACATCGACGCCGCCATTGCCCAGGCACTGCGAGAGGCGGACGAGCAGGGAGTGAAGGGCAAGGAGTCCACCCCCTTCCTGCTGGCCCGGGTGTGCGAACTGACCGGCGGCAACTCCCTGGCGGCCAATATCCAGCTGGTGCTGAACAACGCCGCGCTGGGGGCGCGCATCGCTGCCAGCCTGTAAACACCTTTGCGAAAGATGCAAAAGAGGGCCAACAGGCCCTCTTTTTATTGCGTGAATCGGTGAGATAACTCACCTTATTCCAGCACCAGTCGCCCGTTGAGAGGTTGGACGGGGCGGTTGTTGGGGTGGTGCATCACCGCCTTGAAGGCATCGATCTGGGCCTGGCTGGCCTGGACCGGCTCCTTCATCACCAGCCAGCGCACTCCTTCCGAGCAGGGTGGGGTGGTCAGGGACCCGCTGAAGCGGTAGTAGTCGTGCTGGGCGGGCAGCAGTTGCTCTGCCGAGATGGGTTCCTTGAAGGCATGGATCTCCCCCGCCTTGGCTGGCAACACCTGCCAGGCCTGGCTCAGGGCCCCATTGGCCTGGCCCGGCTCGAACATTACCGCCACCACCGTCAGCTCCCCCTTGTCATTGGCATGGACCAGGTGACCCTCCAGGGGGTAGGACCTGCCTTCGATGAGGTTTTCGCTGGGGGCGTGGAAGTGGAACTGCTTGAGCTCGAAGTGCATGCCGTCGAGCTCAAGGGTGCTGCCGGGGGCATAGTTGACCTGCACCGTGTGGCCGTTGTTGACCAGCGTCTTGCCACCCGCCTGATAGTGGAACTGCAGGGGGGCCAGATCGGCCTTCACCAGACCCGAGAGGTTGACCGGCGACTGGTTGCTGCCGGCACACTGGCCATATTCCGGGGTCAGGCTGGCCCATTTCGCCGGGCCGGCCTCGCCGCTGTATTCCCAGTGTGTGGTGGCGGCAAAGGCGGCAGGGCAGAGCAGCAGGGCGCCAGCCAGCAGGGACTTTTTCATCATGCATCCTTATCCTGATTGAAAAGCACGACCATTCCAGGCCTTCCGGCAGGAAGGCCTCATCAATGGCATCGTTGGAAACGCAGGGTACGCGGTGCCAGACCGGATTAATTGTTATGAAAGGTCTGTCGTCATCGTTATTTGAAGCGTGGCATGAGGCGGCGCCATGATGTATTCCGGCAACGGGGCCCGCTTATTCATGGAGGAGAAATCCTGCGGGCATTTTCGCAATGAACGGCCCCCTTTCATGGCGCCCCAAATAGATGACGGGCTGATTCTAGAGGGCTTTTCATGGCTCCGTTTGATCTCGAGCAAACAAGCGCGGACTAATTATCGGGCTTGAGGATCCCTTATTTCGCTGGGATTTTTTCGATATTCCCTGACCCGGTCAGGGGCGTGCGTGGCGGGAGCCGGGCGCTGTGCTGACAGAGTGCCTCGGTGTTGACCCCTTATCCCTCTGATAGTGCTGGAGAAATTCCCCCCTCAGCACAGTGACGGCGGGATGACAATCCCCCGGTTGGCGGCGCCTTGTTTGCGGTTTTGCCGTCCTCTTCACATTTCCGGATTGCTCGCTATTTGTGCGATTGCCTTGCTCATCCGACCTGGTGTCAAATCACTCCGCCTAACACAAGTAGTGGCATAATAATGAATAATATCAATAAATTAGTTCTGGCTATCGGATTCACTCTCACCACTTTCCCGAGCCTGGCGGCGGGATTCCAGTGCGGGGAGCACGTCACCCTGGGGGTACCCGGTCAATCCAGTCAGCTGTTGTGCCGGGAGGGCTATGCCGCCGGGTACAACTACGACACCAAGGTCTCTGACTGGGTCTCTTACCGGATGACGGCCGCCAGCGCCCAGGGTCAGGTGCCGCGCAAAGATGCCTTCGCCGAGGACAAGGAGGTGCCGGTGCAGTTTCGCGCCACCCTGTCGGACTACAAGGGCTCGGGCTATGACCGCGGCCACCAGGCACCGGCGGCGGACATGCGCTCCACCGCCAACACCATGAAGCAGAGCTTCCTGCTGACCAACATGACCCCGCAACTGCCGGCGCTCAACCAAGGGGCCTGGCGCATCCTGGAGGAGAAGACCCGGCAATGGGCCATCACCTACAAGAGCGTGCAGGTGATCACCGGCCCCATCTTCACCCACTCCGATGGCGCCATCGGCAACGGCGTGACCGTGCCCCACGCCTACTACCGGGTGGTGATGGATCTGGCGGGCAAGCGGGCCATCGCCTTCATCCTGCCGCAAGAGAACGTCTCGGCCAGTCGGCTGGCGGACTATGTGGTGACGGTGGATGAGGTGGAGGAGCAGACCGGACTCGACTTCTTCACCGAGCTGCCGGATGAGCAGGAAGAGGCCATGGAGTCGCGGCTGTCAGCCATGTGGGGCGGTTAGCGCGTCCGGCAGGGGTAACGGGGGCCCAGGCCCCCGTTACCCACACGGGCCTCCGGCCATTGTCATGGCCCCTGGTACAGGGCCAGTACAGCTTGGGTCTGGCATCGGGCCCTTATCATGACTCCTTTTTTCAGGAGGCATCATGTCAGCGCTGTTTTCCCTTTACTCCTTGTCCACTTTTGCTCGCGCGTTGCGCATCTGCGTACCCATGGCGCTGCTGGGGGCTGCTGTTCCCCCCGCCATGGCCGACGAGGATATCCGCTTGGGGCAGACCATTCTGCTCGGGGTCGGCGATCATCCCGCCATCATTCCCATGCTCGCCTGCCGACCGACCAAATCCATCATGGTCAAGGCAGGGCGGGAGTTGACCCTGGAGCGGGTCAAGGTGTTCTACGGCAACGATCGCAGCAAGACCCTCTATTTCGACAAGGTGTTGAAAGAGGATCAGGAGTCGGGGTGGCAATCCCTCGGCAGCCGACTCTGCATCAAGCGCATCGAGGTGTACGGCAATTCGGAAGGGAGCAGGGCGGGGGTCAAGGTGTACGGGCGCAAATGAGCAAAGGGCGGGGGAAATCCCCGCCCAGTGCTTATTTCTTCGGGCGGAACGGTTTGATGATGGCCTCGTCGCACTCGAGATAGGGCCCTTCCATCAGGTCGATGCAGTAGGGAATGGCAGGGAAGACCGCATCCAGGCACTCGCGGATCGATTTGGGCTTGCCCGGCAGGTTGACGATGAGCGAGCTGCCGCGCAGGCCGGCGGTCTGGCGCGACAGGATGGCGGTCGGCACGAACTTGAGGGACTCGGCCCGCATCAGCTCGCCAAAGCCCGGCATCATGCGATCGCACACCGCCTCGGTGGCCTCCGGGGTCACATCCCGCCTGGCCGGCCCGGTGCCCCCCGTGGTAACGACAAGGCAGCACTGCTCATCGTCCACCAGCCGAACCAGGGTCGCCTCAATCTGATCCTGCTCGTCGGGGATCACCTGATAGACGGGCTCCCATTCCGAGGTCAGGTAGGCGTTCAGGGTGTCGATGATGGCCTTGCCGGAGAGATCTTCGTAGATGCCTGCACTGGCGCGATCGCTGACGGTGACGATACCGATTCTTGCCTTGCTCATGGTCTACCCTTGGTTGCCGCAATAAAGTGGTAAATAAAATAACATAATCAGTGAGATATGTTAAACCGCCGGATGAGGCAAGGGGAGGGCATTGAGCCTGGGGGAGAGTCGAATGAAAAACAATTTTGAGAAAAGTCCGTTAATAAGGAATAAGGCCGATAAAAATGACGCTGAAATTTTATAAAAAAACTGACGCAGGCCGGATTCGGTTAATTTCATGAATCATAAGGAATAAATGATTTTTTCCGCCAACGATGCGCAATTCGTGCCAAAAACCGGACTCCTGTGGCTCGGCGGTGAATGGCCCAAAATCGCCACCATCCTATATAACCTTCCCTAGGGACAGTGAAATAGTGATGTGCCCGGCGTCGTTCCATTCCATGGGCGAGGTCCGGCCAGGAGGGTATATGGAGCTGCCTGATTTCGATACCCTGAAGTACTGGGCGCTGGCCGAGCCGGAGCGACTCGACGCGCTGCTGCACCAGCAGATAGAGACCCTGATCGCCCAGGTGGGGCCAGAGCGGCAACGTCGGTTGCGAGGTCTGCAATTTCGCATCGACTGCCAGCGCCGCCTGGCAAGAAACAACCTCGACAGCTGCATCCGGATAGCCAACATGATGCATGACTCCGTCTACGCCATGCGCCAGCACATTCTGGATCTGCAGAACGAATCTTGTCAGGAAATGGCAGAGCCCCCGCTGCCGGATAATGTGATAGCGTTTTCCAGTTATCTGAAACGGAAATAATTCACGGCCCTGTTCAAGATATAAAAAAACAGGGTATTTATTAATTTGTTTCACCCCTTCTCAAACAAGTTGTTAAGCAAGTTGGGTGAATTGTTTTTTATTTGCTGCAAATATTCCCCGGGCGGCTGAATAATAGTGACCAGTGCCCGCAGTCCGATAGAGATGGATGAAGGTGTATTTATTTTGGGGTAATATCCAGACACATTTCATCTTGCTATGACTCAAAGGGATCATGAGAAGCATCACACCAGGAAGGGTGCTGTCGCGAGAGCAGCAAACGGAGATCACCCGGATCATCGTCAAGGCGGGCCAGATGCTGGCCCAGTTTGGGGCGGAGAGCCGCATCATCGAGCAGACCACGGTCCGCCTGGGCATGGCGCTCGGGCTGGAGAGCGTCGAGATGGCCATCTCTTCCAGCGCCATCGTCCTCACCAGCCTCTACCAGGGCAGTTGCGTCACCACCACCCGCCGGGTGCGGGAGCACGGCATCAACATGCAGGTGGTGTGCGAAATCCAGCGCATCTGCATCATGACGGAAAAGTCGCTTATCGGCGCGCGCGAGGTACGTCAGCGCCTCGAGGCCATCACGCCGTTCCACTATCACCCCTGGCTGGTGGTGCCCATGGTGGGGCTCTCCTGCGGTGCCTTCTGCCTGCTGTTTGGCGGTGACTGGCCCATCTTCCTGGTGACCTGCTGCTCGGCCTCGGTCGCCATGCGGGTGCGCCAGCTCATTGCCCGCCATCACCACAGCCCCCTCATCAACTTTGCCGCCACCGGGTTTATCGCCACCCTGCTCGCTTCCAGCGCCACCTTCTTCGGCTGGGGCGAACAACCCTATCTCGCCATGGCCGCCAGCGTGTTGCTGCTGGTGCCGGGGTTCCCGCTCATCAATGCGGTCTCCGACATGGTGAAGGGTTACTTCAACATGGGGCTGGCCCGCTGGGGCACGGCGACACTGCTGACCATCAGCGCAGCCATAGGGATCATTCTCGCCATGTCGGTGACCGGTATCTGGGGGTGGAAAGTATGATGGAACTGCTCTGGCTGCTGGCCAAGGATGCCTTCTGGTCGGCCATTCCGGCGGTGGGCTTTGCCATGCTGTTCAACGTGCCGCCACGGATGCTCAAATATTGCGCCATGGGGGGCGCGTTGGCCCACAGCCTGCGTACCCTGCTCATCCACTACGGCATGCCCATCGAGTGGGCCACCCTGGCAGCGGCGACCACGGTCGGCTTTGTCTGTGTCTACTGGTCGCGCCGCCTGCTGGCACCGCGCCCTGTGTTCAGCGTTGCCTCCATCATCCCCATGATCCCGGGCAGCTATGCGTTCAAGACCATGATCGCCATCGTGGAGCTCAATATCTCCGGGGTGACCATGGAGCTGCTTCAGAGCGCGGTGGAGAACGGCCTCAAGGCGCTGTTTATCGTGGGGGCCCTGAGTTTCGGTTTGGCGATCCCCTCTCTGGTCGTGTACCGTAACCGCCCCATTATCTGACGACGGTGCGAGAGGTTGACCCCATGATGATTTCCATGATTGCCGCCATGGCCCACGATCGGGTGATAGGGCTGGACAACCAGATGCCTTGGCACCTGCCGGCGGATCTGGCCCACTTCAAGCGGGTCACTCTGGGCAAGCCGGTGCTGATGGGGCGCAAGACCTTTGAATCCATCGGACGACCGCTGCCCGGCCGTCGCAATCTGGTGATCAGCCGCAACCCCGACTACCGGGCCGACGGCGTGGAGGTTATCGACTCGGTGGAGGCCGCACTGGCCCTGCTGGCGGATAGTGACGTCGCGGAGCTGATGGTGATCGGGGGCGGTCATCTCTACGGCCAGCTGCTGCCACGGGCCGACAGGCTCTATCTGACCCGTATCGATCTGGCGGTGGAAGGGGATACCCGCTTCCCGGCCTTCGATGAGAACGACTGGTCGTGCATCGAGCGCGAGTTACATCAGCCTGACGAGAAGAACCCCCATCCCTACTGTTTCGAGACCTGGCAGCGGCGCTGAGCCCTCTGATGCCATGAAGAGCCCCTTGCGACAGCCGGGGGCTTTTTTGTGCCCTGTTACTGCAAAGAGAAGGGGGCTGAACCGGCATGGCTGAAGGTGCCTGAAGCAATATCCGGAATGCGTGACATTAAAATGATTAGTTATGTAATGAATAGGCCATTAATCGCTCCGATGGGGGCCATCCTCCCCACCCTCTCTTTTCGCCTGCTGCTAACGCCTTTTAATCATTAATGAAATGTGCTGAAAGTGCATCGATACTGTGGCGGCCCTGTCTGTTATAGGCGTTTTTATCGTGATTTAATGGATTTTTATGAATGAAAATAACCAATAAAAATCAATGAGTTAAATTTAACCTTTCCAGATTGGCTTCAATTGGTTCTTTTATTTGGGTGTGAAATTACTTAGTGTTAAAAGTAGTTGGCTCACGTTCGACGGTTTGCCAGGCAAGGCGTCGGCCAAGAAAAAAGGACAATATGACAGTCAAACTCGAGGTCAAATCCCTCTACAAAATCTTCGGCGATCAGCCGGATAAAGCGTTCAAATTGCTGGCGAAAGGGCATGATCGCGCCAGTATCCTGAAAAAGACCGGACAGACCCTGGGGGTCCAGGATGTCAATCTGTCCATCAACGAAGGGGAGATCTTCGTGGTGATGGGCCTCTCCGGTTCGGGCAAGTCCACCTTGGTGCGTCTCTTCAACCGGCTGATCGAGCCGACCCGCGGCCAGGTGCTGATCGATGGCGAGGACATCGCCGCCATCTCGGAGCGCGAGCTGCGCCGGGTGCGCCGCAAGAAGATCAGCATGGTATTCCAGTCTTTCGCCCTGATGCCGCACCTGAGTGTGCTGGAAAATACCGCCTTCGGGCTGGAGCTGGCCGGTGTACCGCTGGCGGAGCGCCAGCAGAGCGCCCGTCAGGCGCTCCATCAGGTGGGGCTGGGACAGTGGATAGAGGCTTATCCGGATGCCCTCTCCGGCGGCATGAAGCAGCGGGTCGGGCTGGCCCGGGCCCTTGCCAATGACCCCGACATCCTGCTGATGGACGAAGCTTTCTCCGCGCTGGATCCCCTGATCCGCACCGAGATGCAGGATGAGCTGCTCAAGCTGCAGGCCAGCCAGCAGCGCACCATCGTCTTCATCTCCCACGATCTGGACGAGGCGATGCGCATCGGCGATCGCATCGCCATCATGCAGGATGGCCAGCTGGTGCAGGTGGGCACCCCGGACGAGATCCTGAACCAGCCCGCCAACGACTATGTGCGCGCCTTCTTTCGCGGTGTGGATCTGGCCCATGTGTTCAGCGCCCGCGATGTGGCCAGCCGCAAGCAGGTGCCCCTCATCAAGAAACACACCACCGACGGGCCGGGCAACGCCCTGCGCCAGCTCAAGGAGCTTGAGCGGGAGTTCGGGTACGTGGTGGATCGCAGCCGCCGCTTCCTCGGGGTCGTCTCGGTGGAGTCGCTCGGTCAGGCGGTCAGGGCCAAAGGCAGCCTGGAGCAGGCGCTGCTGGGGGACATTCAGCCCATTCTGGCGGACACCGCCCTCAATGAACTGATCAGCCAGGTGGCGGCCGCCCCCTGTCAGGTGCCCGTGGTCGAGGAGGATGGCACTTACCTCGGCCTCATCTCCAAGGCCAATCTGCTCAATACCCTGGACAGGAGTACCCCGGCATGAAGCTGATGAATCCCCATTTCTTGCTGAGCGGGCTGCTGGCCCTGGTGCTGCTGGCGAGCCCTTCCCTGCGGGCCGATGAGGTGGCGGCAGACCCCTGGAGCGCGCCTGCGTCCGCCGAGGTGTCCGATCCCTGGGGCAGTACCGACACCCAGGCTACCGACTGGCAGAACCAGATCGAAGCCGCCGACACCACAACCGCCATCGACTGGCTGGATCCCTTCCAGCAGGCGATGGTGCCGCTGGATACCTGGGTGGAAGGGGGCATCGGCTGGCTGGTGGAGAACCTGCGGCCGCTGTTCCAGCTGATCCGCGCACCGGTGGAGCTGACCCTGAACGCCATGACCCATCTGCTGCAGACGGTGCCCTCCACCCTGATGATGGGGCTCCTGGCCCTGCTTGCCTGGCAACTGGTGAACGGCCGCATGGCGCTCGGCACGCTCGTATCTCTTGTGGGGATCGGGCTCATCGGGGCCTGGTCCGATGCCATGGTGACCCTGTCCCTGGTGCTGACCTCGCTGTTCTTCTGTGTGCTGCTGGGGTTGCCCACCGGCATCCTGCTTGCCCGCAGCGAGCGGCTCTCCACCTGGACCCGGCCGCTGCTGGATGCCATGCAGACCACCCCGGCGTTCGTCTACCTCATCCCCATCGTGATGCTGTTTGGCATCGGCAACGTGCCCGGGGTGGTGGTGACCGTCATCTTCGCCCTGCCGCCCATGATCCGGCTCACCATGCTGGGTATTCGCCAGGTGCCCACGGATCTGGTGGAGGCGGCCCACTCGTTCGGTGCCAGCCCCTCCCAGTTGCTGTTCAAGGTACAGCTGCCGCTCGCCATGCCCACCATCATGGCCGGGGTCAACCAGACCCTGATGCTGGCGCTCTCCATGGTGGTGATCGCCTCCATGATCGCGGTGGGGGGCCTCGGCCAGATGGTGCTGCGCGGCATCGGCCGGCTCGACATGGGGCTCGCCTCCATCGGCGGCCTCGGCATCGTGCTGCTGGCCATCGTGCTCGACCGCCTCACCCAGGCGATGGGGCAACCGGATCGCACCCGTACCGGCCGCTGGTATCAGCATGGCCCCGCCGCCCTGCTGCTGCGCCTGGCCGGCCGTGACAAGAAAATCGATTACAAAGGAGTAAACGCATGAGACCGATCACCAAAGGATTGACCCTGGGCACATTGCTGCTGAGTGCCCAACTGCTGAGCCCGCTCGTCATGGCCAGCGCCGAGTTGCCGGGGGAGGGGGTTCGCGTTCAGCCCCTGCAGAGCTCCTTGCCGGAAGAGGCCTTCCAGAGCCTGCTGGTGAGCAAGCTGATGGCGCGTCTGGGTTACGATGTCCAGCCCGCCCAGGAGGTGGACTACAACGTGGCTTATGCCTCGGTGGCCCAGGGAGACGGTACCTTCCTCGCGTTCAACTGGGTGCCGCTGCAGGACAACAAGTACGAGCAGGCGGGAGGCGACAAGGTGTTCTTCCGTGAGGGCACCTATGTGGCCGGTGCCGCCCAGGGGTACCTCATCGACAAGAAGACCGCGACCCAATACGGCATCACCAACCTGGGCCAGCTCAAGGATCCCGAGGTGGCGGCGCTGTTTGACGGGGATGGCGACGGCAAGGCCGACCTCATCGGCTGCAACCCCGGCTGGGGCTGCGAGGGGGCGATCAACCATCACCTCGACGCCTTTGGTCTGACCCCCACGGTGGCCCACAAACAGGGCAACTACGCGGCGCTGATCGCCGATACCCTGGCTCGCTACCAGGCCGGCAAGCCGGTGCTCTATTACACCTGGACCCCCTACTGGCTCAGCAGCGAACTGGTGCCGGGCAAGGATGTGGTGTGGCTGGAAGTCCCCGCCGACGCCCCGGATGCGGCCAAGACCCGTTTGCCGAACGGCAAGAACTACGGCTTTGCGGTGAACACCATGCACATCGTTGCCAACAAGCGGTTTGCCGAGGCCAATCCGGCCGCCGCCAAGCTCTTCTCCATCGTCAAGCTGCCGCTCAATGACATCAACGTGCAGAACGGCCTGATGAACAAGGGGCAGAACAAGCCGGCGGACGTGGAGCGTCATGCCGACGCCTGGCTCAAGGGTCACGAGGCGCTGGTGAACGACTGGCTGGATCAGGCGCGCGCCGCCGCCATGTAATGAAGGGCGGTACATCACCCTTTTGCGCAAAGAAAAACGCCCGGCAGTTGCCGGGCGTTTTTTATGGGCGAGGCGCAGCACATGGCCGGGCCGGGGGATCAGATGCCGGAGCCGTCGCTCTCGCCACCTTCCTCATGCAGGCCGCACTCGCGCTTGAGGCCGAAGAAGCGGGTCTGCTCCTCGCTCATGCCGGGCTCCCACTTGGCGGTGGTGTGCACGTCGCCGACCGAGAGGTAACCCTGCTCCCACAGCGGGTGGTAGGGGAGGTCGAACTCCTTGAAGTAGTAGAAGACGTCCTTGTTGCTCCAGTCGATCACCGGCAGGAACTTGAAGCGACCGCGCTGGATGGCCAGCACCGGCAGCTTGCCCCGGCTGCCGGACTGCTCACGGCGCAGGCCCGAGAACCAGGTGCGGGCACCCAGCTCGTTCAGGGCGCGGTCCATGGGCTCCACCTTGTTGAGCTGGTTGTAGCGGGTGATCCCCTCCACCCCCTGCTCCCACAGGAGGCCGAAGCGGGCCTCCTGCCAGGCCGGGCTGAGTTCGGCCCGGTAGATCTTGAGGTTGAGCGCGAGACGCTCGGTCAGCTCGTCGATGAAACGGTAGGTCTCGGGGAAGAGGTAACCGGTGTCGGTCAGCACCACGGGCACGTCGGCCCGCTCGCGGCTCACCAGGTGCAGCATGAGCGCCGCCTGGATGCCGAAACTCGACGACAGCACATGCTCCCCCGGCAGGTTGGCCAGGGCCCAGCGCACCCGCTCGGGGGCGCTCATGGCGTCCAGCTCCCGGTTGAGGGGGGCCAGCGCCTCGACCTGCTCCTCCCGGCTCAGGGCCAGCAGGGCGTCGAGGTCGAGCCGGCCGTCGGCGGTGCGCGCAAGCCGGGCTGTATCAGTCTGTTCAGGCTGCATAGAAGTCCCTCGCGGAGTCGATAACCGGGGCGATGATCCCGGCGCGAATGACAAAATCGCCGAAGCACTCGTCCGGGTTGCGATCCTTGGCCCAGCGGCCGATCAGGGCGTCCAGTTCGGCCAGGATCTGCGGCTCGGTGATGTTCTCAAGATGCAGGCGCGGGATGCGGGTCCCCTCAAGGTTGCCCCCCAGGTGCAGGTTGTAGCGACCCGGCGCCTTGCCCACCAGACCCACTTCCGCCAGCATGGCGCGGCCGCAGCCGTTGGGGCAGCCGGTGACCCGGAAGATGATGGCGTCATCCGCCAGGCCGTGCTTGGCCAGCAGCCCCTCGATGTCGGTGACGAAGGCAGGCAGCATGCGCTCGGCCTCGGCCATTGCCAGGGGGCAGGTGGGCAGGGCCACACAGGCCATGGACTGCTTGCGCTGCTCGCTCACGCCGTCATCCAGCAGACCGTACTGGCGCGCCAGCGCCTCAATGCGTGCCTTCTCGCCGGCAGGCACGCCCGCGATGATGAGGTTCTGGTTGGCGGTGAGGCGGAAGTCCCCCTGATGCACCTTGGCGATCTCCAGCATGCCGGTCTTGAGGGGCTTGCCCGGGAAGTCCAGCAGGCGGCCGTTCTCGATAAACAGGGTCAGGTGGTGCTTGCCGTCGATCCCCTCCACCCAGCCGAAGCGATCGCCACGGCTGGTGAATTCATAGGGGTGAACCGGCCCGAACTGGATGCCGGCGCGGTTCTCCACCTCGGCCTTGAAGGCCTCGACCCCCACCCGTTCAAGGGTGTACTTGGTCTTGGCGTTCTTGCGGTTGACCCGGTTGCCCCAGTCGCGCTGGGTGCTGACCACGGCGGCCGCCACCTCCAGCACGTGGGAGAGAGGAATGAAGCCAAAGTCGCTCGCCTTGCGCGGATAGGTGGTGGTGTCGCCGTGGGTCATGGCCAGACCGCCCCCCACCAGGACGTTGAAGCCCACCAGCTTGCCGTGATCGGCAATGGCGACGAAGTTGAGATCGTTGGCGTGGATGTCCACATCGTTGTGGGGCGGGATCACCACGGTTGTCTTGAATTTGCGCGGCAGGTAGTTGGAGCCCAGGATCGGCTCCTCGTCACCCCCCAGCTTCTCGCCATCCAGCCAGATCTCCACGTAGGCGCGGGTCTTGGGCAGCAGGTGCTCGGAGATCTTCTTGGCCCACTCGTAGGCCTCCTGGTGCAACTCGGACTCTACCGGGTTGCTGGTGCAGAGCACGTTGCGGTTCACGTCCCCCGCGGTAGCGATGGAGTCGATACCTGTGCTGTTGAGGGTCTGGTGCATCAGCTTGATGTCGCGCTTCAGTACCCCGTGGAACTGGAAGGTCTGGCGGGTGGTCAGGCGGATGCTGCCGTACATGCTGTGTTCTTCGGCGAACTTGTCGATCACCTGCCACTGGGCCGGGGTGATGATGCCGCCGGGCAGGCGGGCGCGCAGCATGACGTTGTGCAGGGGCTCCAGCTTCTGGGCGGCGCGCTCCGGGCGGATGTCGCGGTCATCCTGCTGATACATGCCGTGGAAGCGGATCAGCTGGAAGTTGTCGCCGTTGAAGCCGCCGGTGAGCGGGTCCTGCAGATCTTCGGTGATGGTGCCGCGCAGGAAGTTGCTCTCGCGCTTGAGGCGTTCGTTGTCAGCCAGCGGCCCTTCGACCGGTCCCGGAATAAGTTGTTTGCTCATCAATAGACATCCCTTTGATAACGTTTGGCACGACGCAATTCGCTCAGATACTCTTCTGCTTCCTCACGGCTCTTGTGGCCGTGTTCCGCAATCACTTCCAGCAGGGCTTCCTGCACATCCTTCGCCATGTGGTTGGCGTCGCCACACACATAGAAGTGAGCGCCTGCTTCCAGCCACTGGTAGAGCTCAAGCCCTGCCTCGCGCAGACGGTCCTGCACATAAATCTTGTTGGCCTGATCCCGGCTGAAGGCCAGGGAGATCTTGGACAGCAGGCCCGATTTCACATAACGCTGCCACTCCACCTGATAGAGGAAGTCCTGGGTGAAGTGGGGGTTGCCGAAGAAGAGCCAGTTCTTGCCCTCTGCCCCCTGTGCTTCCCGTTCCTGCAGGAAGGCGCGGAACGGAGCAATGCCGGTGCCCGGGCCCACCATGATGACGGGGGTATCGGGATTGGCGGGCAGACGGAAGTTGTCGTTGTGCTCCACGAACACCCGGACCTCGGCATCTTCCGGCAGACGGTCCGCCAGATAGGAGGAGGCGCCGCCGCTTCGCACTGTGCCATCTTCTTGGCGGTAGCGCACCACGCCGACGGTCAGGTGCACCTCTTCTTCCACCTCGCTCTGGGCGGAGGCGATGGAGTAGAGGCGGGGGGTGAGGGGGCGCAGCAGTGCGATCAGTTGATCGGCACTCAAGGAAGCCGGGAAGCGTTTCAGTACGTCCACCACCTGGGCGCTGGTCACCAGGGCGTTGACCTGGGCCTTGTCACCGGCCAGATCTTTGAGCGCCGCGTTGTCCGTGATCTCGGCGAGGCCAGTGATCAGGCCCCCGTGCAGCCGGGTCAGCTCGTAGTGACGGGTCAGCGCCTCGCGCAGGCTGCCATGAGGGGTAGCCTCGTCACCGGTCAGACCGGCCAGGACCAGCACTTCCCCCACGAGATCGGCGTCGTTGTCGAACCAGATGCCGAGCGCATCCCCCGGTTGATAGGTGATGCCGGACTCTTCCAGGTTGATCTCGATGTGACGGATGTCCTTGGTGGAGTCGCGGCCGGTGATCTTCTGGTTCACCGAGAGTCTGGCCGGGAAGGGGTTCTCCTTGTTGTACTGGCTGTGGCCGACGGCGGCCTGCACCGAGCCCGCCACGCTGGCAGTCGCGGCGCCGGCAGAGAGGGTGGCGGCGACCGCCGCAACGGCCTGCTCGCCCCAGGTCTTGGCGGCATCCTGATAATCCACATCGAGGCTAGCTAGCTCATGGATTCGCTCGGCCCCCGCTTTGGCGAGGAAACCATCGAAATCCTTGCCGGTCTGGCAGAAGAACTCATAGGAGCTGTCACCCAGCCCCAGCACGGCAAACTTGAGCCCTTCCAGCTTGCCGACCTTGCCCTTTTTGAGCTGCTCGAACAGATCGACGGCGCTCTCGGGGGGCTCCCCCTCCCCGTAAGTGCTCACTACCACCAGCAGGTGGCTCTCTTTCTTGAGCTGCTTGGGTTTGTAGTCCGCCATGGAGGTGAGGGTCACCGGCAGGCCGCGGGCCTCGGCCTGGGCCTTGATGGCGCTGGCCACGCCCTTGGCATTCCCGGTCTGGGAGCCGTAGAGAATGGTCAGGCTGCCGCCGGGAGCCGCGGCTTCTGCGCCTGCGCTCGCCACGGGCTGGACGCCCGCCTGGGAGAGGCCGTAGAGATAACCGCTGACCCAGGCCAGTTGCTGGGTATTGAGGGTGGTGAGAACTTGGTTGAGCTGGCGCTGCTGTTCGTCAGAGAGCGGGCTCAGGATGGGGGCTGTCAATGGCATCACACATGTCTTCCATGGTCTGATTTTTGGTCAGGGTAAGGGGTGTAATGAATAACAACAAAGAATAAAAATATCTTCTTTATGCGATTTATGAATTTATAAAGCCAAAATCCATCTCAGCCCCGGTGCGCCCGTGATATAAAAATGGCCTTGCCGAGCCCCCTGTCCCGGTGAGCTCTCATGCCCCAAGGAGCAACCATGTCCCGTCTCTATCATGTCAACGCCTTCAGCCATCACCCCTTCGGAGGCAACCCCGCCGTGGTGGTGCTGGGGGAAGCGCGGCCCGACGCCGAGCTGCAGGTCATGGCAGCGGAGTTCAACCTCTCTGAGAGCGCCTTTCTGACCCAACTGGGAGAGGGGCATTACGGGTTGCGCTGGTTCACCCCGCAAGTGGAGGTGGACTTGTGCGGCCATGGCACCCTGGCGGCGGCCCATGTGCTGTGGCAGACGGGGGAGGTGTCAGGGGAGCTCCCCATCCGCTTCGCGACCCGCAGCGGTGAGTTGCTGGCCCGGCGGGAAGGGGAGTGGATCTGGCTCGATTTTCCGCGCATTGCCCTGGCGCCCCTCGAGCTGGTCCCTGCCTATGGGGCGGCTCTTGGCTGCCAGCCGCTGCGCACACTGGCGGCTGGCGCCAAGTTCCTGCTTGAGCTCGGTAGCGAGGAAGAGGTTCGCGCGCTCACCCCCGATTTTCACGCCCTGCGGGCGCTGCCGGGCCGGGGGATCATGGTGACGGCGCCGTCGAGAGATCAGGATCATGACTTCGTCTCCCGCTACTTCGCCCCCTGGGTTGGGGTGGACGAGGATCCGGTGACCGGCTCCAACCACTGCGCCCTGGTGCCCTTCTGGGCCGAGCGGCTCGGCAAACGGCAATTGCGGGCCCGCCAGATCTCGGCCCGGGGTGGGGATCTCAGGCTGGAACTGCAGGAGGGGCGGGTGCTGATGGCGGGCCGGGCACTGACCCTGTGGCAGGGGGAGTGGCTGCTGCCGCCGGCCTGATAAGCGGCAAGTTGGTGGCGTATTGAAGGTTCGCCACCGGTTGTGTCCGTCATAAAAAACGCCCCGCAATTGCGGGGCGTTTTGATTGCCATGGACGGCAGCGTTTTGCTGCGGCCCTGTTTCTGCGGCGCTTACTTTTGTGGACGCAAGGCCGGGAACAGGATGACGTCGCGGATGGTGTGGCTGTTGGTGAACAGCATCACCAGACGGTCGATACCGATACCCTGACCGGCGGTCGGCGGCAGACCGTGCTCCAGCGCGGTGACGAAGTCGGCGTCGTAGAACATGGCTTCGTCGTCCCCTGCGGCTTTCTGGTCAACCTGGGCCTGGAAGCGCTCGGCCTGATCTTCCGCATCGTTCAGCTCGGAGAAGCCGTTGGCCAGCTCGCGGCCGCCGATGAAGAATTCGAAGCGGTCGGTGACGTCCGGGTTCTGGTCGTTGCGGCGGGCCAGCGGGGAGACGGCGGCCGGGTACTCGGTGATGAAGGTCGGTTGCAGCAGCATGTGTTCAACGGTCTCTTCGAAGATCGCGGTGATCACGTGCCCCAGTTCCCAGCTCTTCATCAGCTCGATCTTCAGACCCTTGGCGACGGCGGTGGCCTTCTCAAGAGTGGCCAGATCGTCACGGGTCACACCCGGGTTGTACTTCAGGATGGAGTCGACCATGGAGAGGCGCTGGAACGGCTGACCGAAATCGATGGTCAGGCCCTCTTCGCCCTCTTTGGCGTAACGGATCCTGGTATCGCCCAGGATGTCCTGTGCCAAGGTGCGCAGCATCTCTTCGGTGAGATCCATCAGATCGATGTAATCGGCGTAGGCCATATAGAACTCGAGCATGGTGAACTCGGGGTTATGGCGAACGGAGATGCCTTCGTTGCGGAAGTTGCGGTTGATTTCGTAGACACGTTCGAAACCACCGACCACCAGACGCTTCAGGTAGAGTTCCGGAGCGATACGCAGGTACATGTCGATGTCCAGCGCATTGTGGTGGGTGATGAAGGGACGTGCGGAAGCGCCACCCGGGATGACTTGCATCATGGGGGTTTCCACTTCCATGAAGCGCTTGTCGTTCAGGAACTTGCGAATGCCAGCCACCACCTTGGTGCGGGTCACGAAGGTCTTGCGGGACTCTTCGTTGGCGATCAGGTCCAGGTAACGCTGGCGGCAGCGGGCTTCCTGGTCGGTCAGACCCTTGTGCTTCTCGGGCAGCGGGCGCAGGGCCTTGGTCAGCAGGCGGATGGTGGAGACGTGTACGGAGAGCTCACCGGCGTTGGTGCGGAACAGGGTGCCCTCGACACCGACGATGTCACCCAGATCCCACTTCTTGAACTGCTCGTTGTAGAAGCCTTCCGGCAGGTCGTCACGAGTCACGTAGATCTGGATCTTGCCAGCCATGTCCTGCAGGGTCGCGAAAGACGCCTTGCCCATGATCCGGCGGGTCATGATGCGACCGGCAATCTTCACCTGTTTACCCAGGGCGACCAGCTCGTCATTGCTCTTGTCGCCGAATTCGGCGTGCAGATCGCCGGAGAGGCTGTCACGACGGAAATCGTTGGGGAAGGGGTTGCCCTGGGCGCGCAAGGCGGCCAGCTTGGAGCGACGCTCAAGCATCTCGTTGTTCAGTTCGAGAGTCTGGTCGACTTCCGGGGTGGTGGTTTGTTCAGACATGGTGATTCCTGCTGCTCTGTTTACAGGCCTGATTTCAGGCTGGCTTCGATAAACTTGTCCAAGTCGCCGTCGAGTACCGATTGGGTATTGCGGGTTTCGACGCCGGTGCGCAGATCCTTGATACGGGAATCATCCAGTACGTAGGAGCGGATCTGGCTGCCCCAGCCGATGTCGGACTTGGTCTCTTCGAGGGCTTGCTTCTCAGCGTTCTGCTTTTGAATTTCCAGCTCGTAGAGCTTGGCCTTCAACTGCTTCATACACTGATCTTTGTTCTTGTGCTGGGAACGGTCGTTCTGGCACTGCACCACCACGCCGGTCGGCACGTGGGTGATACGCACCGCGGACTCGGTCCGGTTGACGTGCTGACCACCGGCACCGGAGGCGCGGTAGACGTCGATGCGAAGATCAGCCGGGTTGATCTCGATCTCGATGTCATCATCGATCTCGGGGTAGACGAACACGGAGCAGAACGAGGTGTGGCGACGGCCGCCGGAATCGAACGGCGACTTGCGTACCAGACGGTGCACGCCGGTCTCGGTGCGCAGCCAGCCGAAGGCATACTCGCCGGTGAACTTGATGGTGGCGGACTTGATGCCGGCCACGTCGCCCTCGGAGCATTCGATGAGCTCGGGCTTGTAGCCGTGGGCATCGCCCCAGCGCAGGTACATGCGCAGCACCATGTTGGCCCAGTCCTGGGCCTCGGTGCCACCGGAACCGGACTGGATGTCGATGTAGCAGTCGGAACCGTCGTGCTGACCGGAGAACATGCGACGGAACTCGAGATCCACCAGCTTGGCCTCCAGCTCGTCCGCTTCGACAACGGCTTCGTTGAAGGTCTCTTCGTCTTCGCCTTCGACGGCCAGGCTGACCAGCATCTCGACGTCATCGACGCCCTGGGTCAGGGTATCGATGGTGCTGACGACGTTCTCCAGGGAGACGCGCTCCTTGCCCAGCGCCTGTGCGCGCTCGGGTTCGTTCCAGACATCCGGCTGTTCCAGCTCGGCATTGACCTCTTCTAGACGCTCTTTCTTGGCGTCATAGTCAAAGGTACCCCCTAAGCAGCTCGGTCCTCTCAGACAGCTCCTTAAGCTTGTTTAATACAGGATTGACTTCAAACATCGTGAAAACTCTCGGGGTCGATGTGATTTAAAAACGGGATATTCTAGCCAATTGCAGAAGGAATAAACAGGGTTGGCTGGCCCCGCTCTTTTTCCTGCTCCAATTTTCCGCAGCATTTTTAAAATTTCCGCGTAAAATATCGTCACTCACGCCATTCTCCGCTTCAGTTTTGCGCGGATTGGCCGCTAACAACACACAGTGCCACGCACTCCCGATTGATCCTGTTCCCGACCCCCACAAGAAGAAAACACGATGAAAAACCTATCACTCAAGCAGAAGATACTGTTGTCTGTGGTCATCGCCTTGTCACTGGTGATCCTGCTGCTCTCCTGGCAGAGCTACACCAGCCAGAAGTCCATGCTGCTGCAAGGCAGTCAGGAACAGGTGCAGCGCCTTGGCAGCCAGCAGGCCGCCAGCGTCAGCGACTGGCTCGCGGCCCGTCGTGACGTCATCCAGGCCCTTGGCAACAAGGCCGGTGCCGAGCCCCTCAACGCCCTGCAACAGGCCCAGGTGTCCGGCCGTTTCCAGCTCACCTATTTCGGTGAGGGCAGTGGCAAGATGAACGACTCCGACCCCTCCATCAACCGCGACGGTTACGATCCCCGCTCCCGTGGCTGGTATCAGGAAGCCATGGCCAAGGGCGGCATGATCGTCACCAAACCCTACCTCGACGTGGCCTACAACATTCTGGTGGTGACCCTGGCCCAGCCTGCCCAGGGCGGCGTGGTGGGGGGGGATCTCTCCATTGCCTCCCTGGTGGATGACATCACCAAGATGAAGCTGCCTGCGGACGGCTTCGCCATCCTGATGCACAAGGATGGCACCGTCATCGCCTACAAGGATGCGGCCAAGGCGATGAAGCCGGCCAGCGAGATCGACAACGATCTGACCAATGCCCTGATCGAGCAGAGCAAGGCGAGCAACAGCCTGGTGCCTGCTTTCTTCGACAACGAGGGGCGTGACAAGCTGCTGTGGGCGACGGACATTCCGGACACCGACTGGGAGCTGGTGCTGGTACTGGACAAGAGCACTCTGGAGGCGCCGCTCTCCTCCCTGCTGATGACCCAGCTCGGCCTGGCCCTGCTGGTGCTGGTGGGCAGCATCCTCGCCATCTCCTGGCTGGTCAGCCTGCTGCTCGGCCCCCTCACCAAGGTGTCCCAGGCTCTGGCCCGCATCGCTGACGGTAACGGCGATCTGACCCAGCGCATCAAGATCGACGCCAATGACGAAGTGGGCCAGCTCGCCGGCAGCTTCAACCGCTTCGTGGGCAGCCAGCATCAGCTCATCGCCAACATCCGTCAGCTTGCCAACGAGCTGAACGCCGATGCCGAACGCAGTCTGGTGACCAACCAGGCCGCGGTGGAAGAGCTGCAACGCCAGCAACAGGAGGTGACCATGGTCGCCACCGCCGTCACCGAGATGGCGAGTGCCACCATGGAGATCGCCGGCAACGCCGAGAACACCGCTGCCGCCGCCCAGCAATCCGCCCAGAGCAGTGAACAGGGCAAGATCCTGGTGAACCAGACTCGCCAGTCCATCAACAACCTGGCCGAGGAAGTGGGGCAGGCGACCGGCGTCATCGGCGAGCTGAGCCGCCACGCCCAGGCCATCTCCGGCATCCTCTCCACCATCCAGGGCATCGCCGAGCAGACCAACCTGCTGGCGCTGAACGCGGCCATTGAAGCGGCCCGTGCCGGCGAACAGGGTCGCGGTTTCGCCGTGGTGGCGGACGAGGTGCGGGTGCTGTCGCGCCGTACCCAGGATTCCACCCAGGAGATCCAGTCCACCATCGAAACCCTGCAACAGACCACGGCCCGCGCGGTGAGCCTGATGCAGACCAGCCAGGGGCTGGCGGACAACAGCGTGAAGGATGCCGACGCAGCCGCTGCGGCCCTGGAGGAGATCACCCAGGCCGTCAGCCTCATCTCCGACATGGCGGGTCAGATCGCCACCGCCGCCGAGGAGCAGACCCAGGTGACCGGTGAAATAACCCAGAACACCACCGCCATCAAGGATGTGAGCGACGAGATCACCGCTTCCGCCATGCGCGACCTGGATCAGGCGCACAACCTCAAGGGGCGTGCCACCAACCTGAACCAGCAGGTGTCGACCTTTATTTTGTAAGGAAGGTCAGGCCACAATTTGAACCAGCAGGTATCGACCATCCTTCTGTAAGTTCTGGCACGCGGTGATCAAGGCCGCCATGATAAAGCCCCGCACTCTGCCGAGTGCGGGGCTTTTTGTTTAGGTATTTCCCAGCGGGCACCCATGAAGGATGGGATTCAGTGCTGCTGGCGAGCAGAAATGACAGAGCCCACCGCAAGGTGGGCTCTGTCATACGGGGCCTGCGTCCGGGATCACAGGAAGGGCAGGGCCAGGAACAGCTTTATCACCACGGCGTTGATGATGTCGATGAAGAAGGCACCGACCATGGGCACCACCAGGAAGGCCAGGTGGGAGGGGCCAAAGCGCTGGGTGATGGCCTGCATGTTGGCAATGGCAGTGGGGGTGGCGCCGAGGCCGAAGCCGCAGTGACCCGCCGCCAGCACGGCCGCATCATAGTTGCGCCCCATGACCCGGAAGGTGACGAAGATGGCGTAGAGCGCCATGGCCACCGTCTGCACGGCCAGCAGGATGAAGATGGGCAGGGCCAGGCTTGCCAGCTCCCACAACCTGAGGCTCATCAGCGCCATGGCGAGGAAGAGCGACAGGCTGACGTTGCCGAGCAGGGAGACCTCGCGGTCGCTCACTTCGTGCCAGTTGAGCAGGGTGAGCAGGTTGCGCAGCAGCACGCCGACAAAGAGCACGCAGACGAAGATCGGCAATTCGAAGACGCCGCCCTTGAGGTAGAGGGCCAGCATTTCGCCCCCTTTCAGGCTGATGGCGATGAGTGCCAGGGTCTCGATCAGGCTGAAGGTGGTGAGCGGGCGCTCCATGTCCGGCATCTCGAAGCCCTGGGGGGTGCCGTCACGGTTGTGCTCCTCACCGGGCACCTGCACTTTCTTCACCAGATAACGGGCCACCGGGCCGCCGATGAGGCCCCCCAGCACCAGGCCGAAGGTGGCACAGGCAATCGCCAGCTCGGCGGCGGATTGCACGCCGTATTTCTCGGTGAAGATGGAGCCCCAGGCCGCCCCGGTGCCGTGGCCGCCGGAGAGGGTGATGGAGCCGGCCAGCAGCCCCATGTGGGGATCCAGCCCCAGCAGGGTGGCCAGACCCACCCCCAGGGTGTTCTGCACCAGCAGCAGGCCGGTGACCACCAGCAGGAAGGTGGCCACCGCCTTGCCGCCGCGCTTGAGGCTGCCCAGATCGGCGGAGAGGCCGATGGAGGCGAAGAAGGTCAGCATCAGGGCCGTCTGCAGGCTGGTATCAAATTGCAGTTCGATCTGCAGGGTGGAACGCAGCACCAGCAGCACCAGGGCAACCACCAGGCCACCGGCCACGGGTTTGGGGATGTTGAAAGTGCGCAGGGGTCCTATCTTGTTGACCAGCAGGCGGCCAAGCAGCAGCACCAGGGTCGCGGCGACCAGGGTGGCGTAGGCATCAAGTTGTAGCATTCAGTGCTCCCATGTTGATCGGCTGTGTCTTTGGCGAGAAAGACTCACGGATCCAGCCGGGATGAAACAGAGTGGCGAACGCGCCAGTGACAGAGGGGCCGCAGCCCCGTCCCTCTGCAAAAGAGGGGGTCGACACGAGCCCGTGTTCGTCGGGCGTCCAGATGAGATTTGTGAAAAATCCGCCGGATACTAGCAAAAAACACCAAGTACATCCACATATGTCACATTAATGATTAAAACATGGTGTTAACATGGCATTTAAAACTGCCTTGCCGAGTGTGCTCCGGATCGCAACAATGCTGCTGCGGCTGTCATTTGCAGCGGCACTCTTTATAATTCGCCCGGTTCCGCCCCCACGGGAGGACACAGACCCTCAAGAGGTCTGCTGATGACCGATATTGAGCCCGCCCGCACCATCTGAAGGACGGGGGCTGTATCGGTTGAGCCCTGTTTGATTTGCCGGTTTCCAGTCCAGAGAGAGGAGAGGGTGTGAAGAAGTCCATCTACATTGCCTACACAGGCGGCACCATAGGGATGCAGCGTTCCGACCACGGTTATGTACCGATGGCGGGCTTCATGGAGGACTGTCTGGCACGGATGCCCGAGTTCCATCGACCGGAAATGCCCGATTACCATATCCACGAATATGCCCCCCTCATCGACTCTTCCGACATGACGCCGGCAGACTGGCAGCGCATCGCCGAGGATATCAAGGGCAACTACGACAAGTACGACGGTTTCGTCATTCTGCACGGCACCGACACCATGTCGTTCACCGCGTCTGCGCTCTCCTTCATGCTCGAAGATCTGCACAAGCCGGTCATCATCACCGGCTCCCAGATCCCCCTGGCCGAGCTGCGCTCGGACGGTCAGCAGAACCTGCTCAACGCCCTCTATATCGCGGCCAACTACCCGATCCACGAGGTGACGCTCTTCTTCAACAATCAGCTCTATCGCGGCAACCGCAGCAAGAAGGTGCATGCCGACGGCTTCCACGCCTTCGACTCGCCCAACTACCCGCCCCTGCTCAATGCCGGTATCGCCATCTCCCTGGAGGCAGGTGAGCTGGGCGTGCCGTGCGATCGCCCCCTGGTGCTGCACGACATCACCCCCCAGCCCATCGGGGTGGTGACCCTCTACCCGGGGATATCGGCGGAGGTGATAGCGAACATCCTGCAACAGCCGGTGCGTGCGCTGATCCTGCTCTCCTTCGGGGTGGGCAATGCGCCCCAGAACCCGGCCATGCTGGCGCTGCTCTCCGAGGCATCTGCCCGGGGCGTCATCATCGTCAACCTGAGCCAGTGCCTGCACGGCAAGGTCAACATGGGGGGCTATGCCACCGGCAACGCCCTCTCCCGTGCGGGAGTCATCTCGGGCTTTGACATGACCGCCGAGGCGGCGCTCACCAAGCTGCACTTCCTGCTGAGCCAGGATCTGCCGGCGCCGCGTATCCGCGAGCTGATGCAGCAGTCTCTGCGGGGTGAACTGACCCCCTGACTTTCCCTCCCACCCTAACCCTCTCCCAGCGGGAGAGGGGATAGATCGAGGTGGCGAGGTTTGCCATGAAGATCGCCGGCAGGTGGCCCGCTGACTGCTCGCAGGTGCGTGCCAGTTCCCTTCTCCCCTGGTGGGAGAAGGGCCGGGGATGAGGGGGATGAGTCATCCTGCATAGAGAGGAAAAAAAGAGGGGAGCCATAATGGCTCCCCTCTTTCGTTTCGTTACCGCGATAGGTGACGTGCGGCCTGCCTCAGTGGCTAAGGTCGACCCGCACTATCTCTTCCTCGTCGCGATACTGGCGCTTGAGCTCGCTCTTGCTCTTCATCACGATCTCGCCGTCACGGCCGATGTTCATGTGCTCGGGGTTCTCAAGGTGCATCGCCTGCCAGGCCATCACGGCCTGCAGGGAAGTGGCCTTCTGCTCCTCTGTGAGGGGCTTGCCATCCGGCCATTTGCCGAGCTCGACCGCAGTCTTGAGCCGCTCGTACACCTCTTTGGGCATCTGCGCTATCGCTTGTTGAAACGTCACTTGCTGAGACGACATCCGGCCTCTCCTTGAAAATTGAGCCATGAACACGGGTTCAGGCGGGCAGATCCTGTCGGACTATACCGGTAGATCCTGGCGGACTACGCCAGCCATCTGCTCCATCACCCGTACTACCTGACAACTGTACCCGAACTCGTTGTCATACCACACGTAGAGCACGCAGTGATCCCCCTCGGCGATGGTGGCCTGGGAGTCGACGATGCCCGCAAAACGGGAGCCCACCATGTCGGAGGAGACCAGCTCGGTGCTGGCACTGAAGTCGATCTGGCGATGCAGGGCCGAGCTCAGTGCCATCTGCTGCAGATAGGCGTTGAGGCTCTCCCGATCGGTGGTCTGTTCCAGCGAGAGGTTGATGATGGCCAGGGACACGTTGGGTGTGGGCACCCGGATGGCGTTGCCGGTCAACTTGCCCTTGAGCTCCGGCAGCGCCTTGGCCACCGCCTTGGCGGCGCCGGTGCTGGTCATCACCATGTTGAGGGCTGCGCTGCGACCGCGGCGCTCGCCCTTGTGATAGTTGTCGATGAGGTTCTGATCGTTGGTATAGGAGTGGACCGTCTCCACGTGGCCGTGGCGGATGCCGTACTTGTCCTGCATCACCTTGAGCACCGGGGTGATGGCGTTGGTGGTGCAGGAGGCGGCGGAGACTATCTTGTCATCCGGGCCTATCACCTCGTGGTTGACCCCGAACACCACGTTCTTCATCTCCCCCTTGCCGGGGGCGGTCAGCAGCACCCGGGCGGCGCCGCGGGCCTTGAGGTGCTCGGACAGCCCCGCCTCGTCACGCCAGACGCCGGTGTTGTCAACGATCAGCGCATTGTCGATGCCGTAGGCGGTGTAGTCGATGTCGGCCGGGCTGTTCGCATAGATCACCTGGATGAAGGTGCCGTTGGCGATGATGGCACTGCGTTCTGCATCCACCTCGATGGAGCCGTTGAAGGGGCCGTGCACCGAATCGCGGCGCAACAGGCTGGCACGCTTCTCCAGATCCCCGTCACTACCGCCGCGCACCACGATGGCGCGCAGGCGCAGGGAGTTGGCGGCGCCGGTGCGCTCGATGAGCAGACGGGCCAGCAGGCGGCCAATGCGGCCGAAGCCGTAGAGCACCACGTCGGTCGGGGCGGGCACGGCACTGCGGTTCAGGGCCGGTGCCAGCTTGGCACGCAGATAGTCCTCGATGCTGGCTTCATCCTGGTGATCCTGCCAGTAGCCCACGGCCAGTTTGCCGAGATCGACTTCGGCGGCGGTGGGGTTCAGGGCCAGGATGGCTTGCAGCAGGGGAAAGCTCTGTTGGATAGGGAGGGGGGCTCCCTGGTGGCGGCGAACGACCCGGTGGGCCTTGAGGATATCGATGGTGGAGGCGTTTTGCAGCGGGCGTCCGTAGAGGGTGATCTCTATCCCTTGCTGTCGGTAGAGGCGACCTATCAAGGGTTGCATGGCTTCGGCGAGCTCCTGGCTCTCCTGCCACGCCTGCAAGTAGTGCTCGTGGGTCATTAACCAGATCCTTTTATTTCACGTTGTTGAAGCAAGTTGCCTGGGCAAATTGAAATTCGTCGAAGGCAGATCAGTGTAGGGCTGATGGTTTCGTTATATTATTCTGCAATCGCGGCCTTATACGGCGCGCGCATTGTAATGGATATGTAGCCTGTTTGCTAGTTGGCGGTGGCCGGTGCGGGTTGCGATTGTTATCAACCAGATGTGAACCATGACCCTATTCTCACAGCGTCCGTTACTGCTTTCCCTCGCTTGTTGCCTGACGTTGACGGCCTGCGACGACGACAGGATCCACAACATCTGCTCCCAATATCCCGCCCTGTGCGCGGACCTGGTGGACGACGGCTGGTGTCGCTATGAGCGCAGCGACGTCATTCGCGGTCGTTACTATCTCCAGGAAGAGGGGACGGACAGGCGCAAGTACGATCTGATGCGCGGCCTGGAGCGTTATCTGCAGTGCGCCGAGCACTCCACCAATATCGAGTACAAGCGTGCCAGGGAGCAGAAGAGCCCCAGAGTGGAAGGGATGCTGGCCGCCGGCCGTCAACTGGAGCAACTGGACGCACAGACCCGGGGTTCCCAGGATCCCTACCTGCTGCTCTGGCACTGGACCAACAACACCAGTCCCGAGGCCCGCGCCAGCTTCCTCGCGCAGGAGGGGACGCCGAGCCTCGAGGAGCCCGAGCTGCAACTGGCGCTCGGCGGCATCTATGCCAAAAACGAGCCCGAGAAGGCCATCAGGCTGATGCACCATGCGCTCTCCCTCTATCGGGAGGGGGACAAGGTCAACAGCCGGATCCTCACCGCCCTCAGCACCCTCTACATGGGGCAGAAGCGATTTGATCAGGCCTATCTGTGGGGCAAGGTGAGCGAGTCATTCCAGGAGAGCCCCGAGGTCTCCGCCACCCGGCTCGGCATTTACCATGCCATCGGCAAGGAGGAGCAGGAGACGCTGGACGACCAGGCGGCCACCATCGTCGATGCACTCAGGCAGGGGAGCTACCGCACACCATGAATCCGACCCTGTCAGAAGCCCGGGAGTGGGCCCATCCCTTCGATATCCGTCTCGTGCACGGCCAGATCCGCGGCGAGGACAGGGTGCTTGAACGGGCCACGGTGAGGGCCGTGGTGATGCGTGGTGATCGACTGCTGCTGGTGCACTCCCGCGTCAACGGGGATCTCATGTTCCCCGGGGGCGGCATCGAGCACGGGGAGGCGCACGATGCGGCCCTGGCCCGGGAGCTGCGGGAAGAGTGTGGCGCCGAGCTGGTGGCCGTGGGCCCCCTGCTGGGAGAGACCCGGGAGTATCGTGCCGCGCGCGAGCCGGATTACGATGCCTACTGCATCCGATCGTCCTATTACCTCTGCCGGGTCGGGGAGGACTGGAGTGCACCGCGCCCCCAGCCCTACGAGATCCGGCTCGGCTTTACGCCGGGCTGGTTCCCCCTGGCCGAGGCACTGCAGACCAACAAGACCCAGCTGGCGGGTCCCTGTCCCCAGTGGACGGCGCGAGAGACCCGGGTGCTGGCAGAGTTGCACCGCTGGCAAGCGTCCGGCTTGCTGACCTGACAAGGCCGCTTGCCCCATAAAAAAACCGCCTGTCGGCGGTTTTTTTATGGCTGTCCCCGGCGTCAGGGGAGACAGACCGGGCAGAAGGCGTAGGTGCCCTGGGGATCGTTGAAGCGGGTCAGCGGGTCCAGAGTGCGGTTCATCTCCAGCAGCGCCTTGCCAAGCCCGGCGGGCAGCCAGCTTTGCAGGTGCGGGGCCAGCGCCTGGGCGCTGCTGTCAAACAGCTCGCGCAGGAACTTGTCCCTGGCCGACTCTTCCGGTGCGATGGGGGTGACCTGCCAACTTTTGAGGTTGGCGAGATCGGCGGCCGCCTTGAGGGCGTCATCCAGATTGCCGAACTCGTCCACCAGCCCCAGTGCCTTGGCATCCTGCCCGGTCCAGACCCGGCCTTCGGCGGCTTTTTCCGCCTCTTCCGGGCTAAGGCCCCGGCCCTTGCCCACCAGGCCGACAAAGCGCTGATAGGTGTCTTCCACGCTCAGTTGAATGGCTTCACCCACGTGATCCGGCAGGGCACGGGTCAGCCCGACCCCCACGAAGTCGGTGGTACCGACGCCGTCGGTGTGTACCCCATACTGGGAGAGCGCCTTGTCGATGGTGGCGAACATGCCGAACACCCCGATGGAACCGGTGAGGGTGGTGGGGGAGGCGAAGATCTTGTCCGCATCGGCGGAGATCCAGTAGCCACCGGAGGCGGCGTAGCTGCCCATGGAGATGACCACCGGCTTGCCCGCCTGTTTCAGGGCCAGCAATTCGGCGCGGATCTGCTCGGCGGCAAAGGCGCTGCCGCCGGGGCTGTCCACTCGCAGCACCACGGCTTTCACCTGATCGTCACGGCGGGCCTCGGCCAGCAGATCGGCAAGGCTGTCGCCGCCGATGGTGCCGGCAGGCTGGACGCCATCCATGATGGCGCCGCTGGCGGTGATGAGGCCTACCTCATCCTTGCCGCTCTGGGGGTACTGTTCCGGGATGGCGGCCAGATACTCTTTCAGGCCCACGCCCTTCCAGCCGTGATCATCGGCCTCGCCCACTTCCTTGATCACCGCCTGGGTCATTTCGTCGCGGGTGGCGAGCTGATCCACCAGACCGTTGTCGAGGGCGTAGCTGGCCGCATTGCCGCCAGCCTTGCGCAGCAGTTCGAGGAAGTGATCCTTGTTCGGCGCGACGGCATCCGGCTCGATCTCCCGCTGCTCCGCCACGTCGGCCACATAAGATTGCCACAGCTGATCCAGCCAGCGCTGGTTCGCCTCCTTGCTCTCGGGGGACATTTCGTCCCGGGTGTAGGGCTCGACGAAGGACTTGTAGGTGCCGACCTTGAAGACGTGCGGAGTGATGTTGAGCTTCTCCAGTGCCGACTTGAAGTAGGTCTGGTAGACACCCAGCCCCTCGATCAGCACGGCACCACTCTGGTTGAGCAGCACGTGGTCGGCGTGGGCGGCGAGCAGATAGGCCCCCTGGCTGTAGTAGTCCGCCATGGCGATGACCGGCTTGCCGCTCTCCTTGAAGGCGTCGATGGCGGCCGTCACCTCCTGCAGTTTGGAGAGGCTGGCCCCTTGCAGACCCTGGGGCTTGATCACCAGCGCCTTGATGCGATCGTCATTCCCCGCGCTCTTGATGGCCCACAGCAGATCGGAGAGGACGATTTCGCTTGGCTGCTCGTCCCCCTTGTCCATCTGCCTGAGCAGTTGCACCGTGGGATCGGTCTGGGTGCGCTGTTCTACCAGCACACCGGAGAGATTGAGGGTGAGCGCCCCCTCGATGGGGGTGCTTGGGGTCTCGCTCTGGCTGACGCTGAAGACAATGACCAGCACGACGAGAAGAAACAGCAGGTTGACCAGCATCAAGCGGGTAAAGTTGAGCAGGCGCCAGAGGCTGCGAAAGAGCCATCCCAGACCTTTAAAAATAGACATAGCTGCGTTGTCGCCCTGTTAATGGGTTGAGAGCAGCCATTATTAACCAGTTGCGCAGCCAATTGCCATTTCCCCTTGAGTCGACTGCCTCCCCGCCACTTCGGAACACGGCTGTTCGCTGAAAAAATGTCCAAACATTTGTTTGAAAAAGAGTTTTCGATTCTTTACTCTAGCTCCAGTTTGATAACAAAAAATTAACTGAAAGGCCCGATGAGCCGGCCCCACCTCCACCCACCCCTTCTTTTTACTGCCCGTCACCCGAGGCAGCCAGGAAGGCTGGAGCATGACCCCGTGCACATCGACCTCGACAAGGAGTGCATCATGAGCCGTTATCCCACGCTGCTGACCCCCCTCGATCTGGGTTTTACCCAGTTGCGCAACCGCGTACTGATGGGGTCCATGCACACCGGCCTCGAGGAGGAAAAGGGGGGCTTTGACAAGCTGGCCGCCTTCTATGGTGAGCGGGCCCGTGGCGGGGTCGGTCTCATCGTGACCGGCGGTATCGCCCCCAATTTGCGGGGGCGGCTGGTGCCCCACGGCTCCCAGCTGAGCTTTCCCTGGCAGGTAGCCAAACACCGCAAGGTGACCGAAGCAGTGCACCAGGAAGGGGGCAAGATAGCGCTGCAGATCCTTCATGCGGGCCGCTATGCCTACCATCCGTTCAGCCTGGCGCCGAGCGCCCTCAAGGCTCCCATCTCCCCGTTCAAGCCGCGGGCCATGAGCGAGCGGCAGATCCGCGGCACCATTCGCGACTTCGCCGCCACTGCGGCGCTGGCCAAGGCGGCCGGTTATGACGGGGTCGAGGTGATGGGGTCGGAGGGCTATCTCATCAACCAGTTCATCTGCGAACGCACCAACAAGCGCACCGATGGCTGGGGCGGCAGCAGCGAAAACCGCATGCGCTTCCCGGTGGAGATTGTCCGCGCCATCCGTGAGCGGGTGGGCACGGATTTCATCATCATCTTCCGCCTCTCCATGCTGGATCTGGTGGAGCAGGGCTCCTCCCTTGAGGAAGTGATCGCACTTGGTCGGGCACTAGAGCAGGTGGGGGTGACCCTCATCAACACCGGTATCGGCTGGCACGAGGCGCGCATTCCCACCATCGCCACCAGCGTGCCGCGCGGTGCCTTCAGCTGGGTGACCGCCGAGCTGAAAAAGCACCTCAAGGTGCCCCTCATCACCACCAACCGCATCAACACCCCCGAGGTGGCGGAGCGCATCCTGGCAGGCGGCGAGGCGGACATGGTCTCCATGGCGCGCCCCTTCCTGGCGGACCCCGAATTCGTCATCAAGGCGGCTGAAGACAGGGCGGACGAGATCAACACCTGCATCGCCTGCAACCAGGCCTGCCTCGACCACGTGTTCAAGCAAAAGCGTGCCTCCTGCCTGGTCAACCCCCGCGCCTGTTTCGAGACCGAGTTGACGTTTGGCCGGGTGCCCCAGCCCAAGAAGCTGGCGGTGGTGGGGGCGGGTCCTGCCGGGCTGGCGTTTGCCTGCTACGCCGCCGAGCGGGGCCATCAGGTAAGCCTGTTCGATCAGGCGAGCGAAATCGGCGGCCAGTTCAACTTTGCCAAGCAGATCCCGGGCAAGGAGGAGTTCCACGAGACCCTGCGCTACTTCGCCAAACGGCTTGAGAAGTGCGGCGTCGAGCTCTATCTGGGCCAGCGCCAGAGTGCCGAGAGCCTCTTGGGCGGCGGTTTTGACGAGGTGATCCTCGCCACCGGCATCCGCCCGCGCACTCCCAACATTCCGGGTATCGAGCACCCCAAGGTGTTGAGCTACCTCGATGTCTTACGTGATCACAAGCCGGTGGGCGAGAAGGTGGCGGTGATCGGCGCCGGCGGTATCGGCTTTGACGTGGCTGAATACCTAGTGGAGAAGAGAGGATCGCCGGATGCTGAAAGCCATCGCGATCACTGGCTCAAGGAGTGGGGTATCGACAAGCAACTGGGTGAGCGCGGCGGCCTGACTACCCCCGAAATCGATGCCCCCGAGCGCCAGATCTGGTTGCTCCAGCGCAAGGAGAGCAAGGTGGGCGACGGCCTTGGCAAGACCACCGGCTGGATCCATCGCACCGTGCTCAAGAATCGCAAGGTGCAGATGCTCTCCGGCGTCCAGTACCTGCGTATCGACGATGCCGGGCTTCACATCCAGGTGGGCGACCAACAGCAGTGCCTGCCGGTGGATCAGGTGATCATCTGTGCCGGACAGGAACCCCTCAAGGAGTTGCAGGCTGGTCTGCAGGCTGCTGGCAAGCCGGTGCACATCATCGGCGGTGCCGACGTGGCCGCCGAGCTGGATGCCAAACGCGCCATCCGGCAAGGGGCGGAGCTGGCTGCCGTCATCTAGCCTCCCGACCCTTTCGTATCCTGACAAACCCCTGAACCCCAGGGGTTTTCTTCATCCAGTGCTGTGCTAAGGTAGCGCCATCATCGCCTTTGACAAGGAACTGCCCCATGGATGCCCTCCATCTGTTACTCAATCGCCACTCCTGTGGTCGTCTGGCCGAGCCTGCCCCGAGTGGCGAAGTGCTCGACAATATCCTCAAGGCCGGGCTGCGGGCGCCGGATCACGGCACTCTGACCCCCTGGCAGTTCATCCTGTTCGAAGGGGAGGGGCGTGAGCGCCTGGGGACATTGCTGGCCGATGCCGCCCATGCCCGTGGCGAGGATGCGGACAGTGTCGAGAAGTGCCGCGCCGCGCCACTGCGTGCTCCCCTGGTGATCGCGGTGGCGACCCGTTATCAGGCGCACCCCAAGGTACCGAAACTAGAGCAGGAGCTCTCTGCCGGTTGCGCCCTGATGGCGATGCAGATGGCGGCCCAGGCCCAGGGCTTCAACGGCATCTGGCGTTCCGGCTGGTTCATCTTCGACGAGCAGATCCATGGTGCACTGGGGCTGGCACCGGAGGATCAACTGGTGGGCTTCCTCTACCTTGGCACCCCCATGCTGGAGGCCCGCAAGCTGCGCGAGTTGCCCATTCAGGACTTCGTGCGCAACTTCTGAAGCGCAGAACGCCAAAAGCCCTGATTATTCAAGGCTTTTTTGTTTTCTGACAAAGCCGTCAGGCTGTACTGATAAATGCGCACTTGCCAAGAGGGTAGAAGGGGGTTGGCCGGACATTTTTTGAATTGTGAGAGATTCTTCTCACTCCTGGTTTATTACGCTATGTAAAACGTTTGCGCCACGTTATTATCCCACTGCCAGTTTAGAAGGTGACCCCTTCTAATTTTCTGCGATGAGAGTCGCAATTCCGTAGCACCTTTTTAGAGCCCAACGTCTTGATGACATTGGGCTTCATTTTTTGCGGGATCGGCACGTCAGCGTTCTTTCTCCTCTGCCTCTTCTCTACCTCACCCGGCCTCTTTGTGGCGATCTTTTGCACAGCCATTGATGTGGCCTCGATTGGAATCAGGATCAGGGTCAAATATCCTGCATTTGCAGGTGAAATCCGGCCCGGGATCCGCCAGCATCGGCAGAGACAAGAGAGCCAGAGGCTTCCCTTTGACGTCGACTGCCCGCACCTTTGCCATCCGGAGGCCATATGTGGTTCAACCGCAAGCTTGAAAAAGAGAATCAACAGCTCAGGGAGGCGATGCTTCTCAAAGAGCAGCAGCACCAGAGCGAGCTGGCCGAATTGCGTGCCACCATCGGTGAATACGAGCACATGCAGCGAACCAGCCGGGAGCGTGGCGATCTCTTCAATCAGGTGATCTCCTGCCAGAACCAGGGAGGTGAGATGCTGCAGAGTGTGCGGGAAGCGCTGGCCGGCAGTGCCGAACACCTGATGGCGGAAAAGGGAGCGCTCTGCGAGCTGGATCAGCTCTTTGCCCAGACCCGGGGCGCCATCACCCGTCTCTCCGATCGCGCCCATGCCATCACGGATGAGGCGGCTCGCAGCCTCGCAGCCGTCCATCAGCTCGATGCCAGTACATCCGCCATCAACCAGTTCGTGACCGCCATCCAGGGCATTTCGGATCAGACCAACCTGCTGGCACTCAATGCGGCCATCGAGGCGGCCAGGACCGGTGAGGCTGGCCGTGGATTCGCCGTGGTCGCCGATGAGGTGCGTCAGCTGGCGAGCAAGGCTCATGAAGCCAGCAGCCAGATAGAGGTGCTGGTCAGACAGATAGTGGCCCAGGCGCAGGAGATCAAGTCCATCATCAATGACAACCAGGCCAGTGCCGCCGAGGTGGCGACCTCCTCCTCCCAGATCGATGTGGTGGTGACCCAGGTGCTGGCACAATCAGGCCGGATGCAGCAGGTGATCCACAGTGCGGCCTCCACCTCCTTCCTCAATACCACCAAGCTGGATCACGCCGTCTGGAAGAACACCATCTATCGGCTCATCGATCAGCAGCATTTTCACGAGCCGGTGAGCGACCACGCTCAGTGCAGGCTGGGCAAATGGTATTTCGAGGGGCAGGGTGCGGAGCTCTTCGCCCACAAGCCGGGCTTTCGTGAACTGGACGGGCCCCACAAGCGGGTCCACGAGAGCGGCAAGGCCGCCCTGCACGCGCGCGAGCAGGGGGATATCAAAAGCATGGTCGAGCAGCTCAAGACCATGGAAAACGCCAGCATGCAGGTGGTGCACTGCATCGACCGCTTGCTGGAAAGCGCCTGAGCGAGCCTCGGGCCTTCCGCTCAACCTTTGACTGGCAGCAGCCGTGCCGGGTTGCCTGCCACCCTGGCACCGGCCGGTAAATCTCTGGTCACGACCGAGCCCGCGCCCACGACAGCTTCCCGCCCTATGGTGACACCGGGCAGCAGGATGGCGCCGCCGCCAATCCAGACCCTGTCTTCAATGGTGACCGGCAGCGCCGTCTCAACCCCCTGAATGCGCTCATCGGCGTCCAGCGCATGGGCGGCGGTGTAGATCTGCACGTTCGGCCCAATCATTACCTCGGCGCCGATGCGAATGGGGGCATTGTCCAGCAGGGTGGCCCCCATGTTGATGTAGCTGCCCTTGCCAAGGTGGATGTGGCGGCCATAGGTGCAGTAGAGGGGCGGGCAGATGAAGGCACCCTGGGCCAGCTCGCCGACGATCTGCTGCAGCAGCGCCAGTTGTTCATCCTCCTCGTCGCTGCGATTGAAGCGGCGGTACAGGAGGGCCGTCTCCCGGCGCAAAAGATCCAGCTCTGGTGCCATGCAGTTGTAAGGCTGGCTGGCGATCATCTTCTCGTATTCGGTCATGACTGGGCCTCGATGGGGTGGAGGAAGAGAGGATAAGCCATCGGGGGGGCAGAGAAGCGTGAGGCTCTCCCCAGAGTGGGCAGAAGGAGAACGGGCGTCCGGAAACGACAAGGGCACCCTGGGGTGCCCTTGTCGTTCAACGACCTAAGTGTTGCCGCTGTGGCCTGTCAGCCGAGTGTGTGGCCAATGGGTTGGCAACTGCCGTGGCTTGTTGTTTATCAGCCGAGTGTGCGGCCGATGGGTTGGCAGCCACCGTGGCTTGTTGTTTATCAGCCGAGTTTGCGGCTGATGGGTTGGCAACTGCCGTGGCCTGTTGCTTGTCAGCCGAGTATGCGGCCGATGGGTTGGCAACAGCCATGGCTTGTTGCTTATCAGCCGAGTGTGCGGCTGATGGGTTGGCAACTGCCGTGGCTTGTTGCTTATCAGCCGAGTTTGCGGCCGGAGAGGCGGCACCACTCCTCTTTCACGGCGGTCGGGTCCATCTCGAACCACTGGCCATAGATGGTCTCCAGCTCTGGCGCCTGGCTTTCCAGCACGCCGGAGAGGGCCATCAGGCTGCCCGCCTTGCCGTGGCCGGCGATAAGCGGCGCCAGTTCCCGCAGCGGGCCGGCCAGGATGTTGGCGACCACCACGTCCGCTTCGACGTCTTGAGGCTGATCCGCCGGCAGGTAGAGTTCAATCTGGTCGGCTACGCCATTTCGCTCGGCGTTGTCACGGCTGGCCTGGATGGCCTGCGGATCGATATCGATGCCGATGACCCGGGCGGCCCCCAGTTTCAGGGCGGCGATGCCGAGGATGCCGGAGCCGCAACCAAAGTCCACCACGGTTTTGCCGGCCAGATCCAGCCCGTCCAGCCACTGCAGGCAGAGTGCCGTGGTGGGGTGGGTACCGGTGCCGAAGGCCAGGCCCGGGTCCAGCATGACGTTGACCGCATCGGGGTTCGGCACGTCGCGCCAGCTCGGGCAGATCCAGAGCCGCTCGCCGAACTGCATGGGGTGGAAGTGATCCATCCACTCGCGCACCCAGTCCTTGTCTTCCAGCTGTTCGACCTTGTAGCCCACGTCTTCGCCGAAGATCTGCTGGAAGAAGGCGATGGTGGGAGCCGGATCGGTTTCGGCATCGAACAGTCCCATTACTTCGGTCTCGCCCCAGAGCGGGGTTTCACCGGGCATGGGCTCATAGACGGGCACATCCTTGGCATCCATAAAGGTCACCGCCTGGGCCCCACGCCCCAGCAGCATGTTGCTCACCTTGTCTGCGGTCTTGGCAGTGGCGTTGATTCGAATTTGTATCCAGGGCATGGCGTCGGCTCTTCATAAATGTGAAACCGCGGGATTCTATCATCATGGACCCGTGCTGTCGTGGTTTGACCATGGCCTCATGGGGAAGGGAGGTAACTCTGCCAAGTTGGCACGGTTAATGTATTCCTTCATGGGTGACGGGAAGCAACTTGTTCCCGCTGAATGCTTTGCTCTATGAAGTTCCGTCATCTTTTTTCAGCCACCTTCGGGTGGCTTTTTTTATGCCGGTGCGCTGAAAAGCGGTTAATTGGGAGGGAAAAGCAGAGATTGGCACGCTATCTGCAAAGTTACAGATGTCCTGCATAAGGATATGTGTGTGATTGTTACCCCAACGTTCAGGTTTTTAGGGCCATCCCGACGGGATGGCCTCTTTTTTATGGTTTTTTCGGGGGAGATGCCCCGTCAGGGACATAGGTTACCTGCGGGGCTGTGCACTCTTGGGGCTTGTCACTGGTGATTTCACCCCATGATGGTGCATTTATTTACCTAAAAGGGAATAGGTTGGACGGTAAGGCCCGCCTGGGCTGTGCCTCAGCGATGGAAGCCGCTCATGTCGATCACCAGCTTGCCCACCATGCGACCCGCTTCCAGCTCGGCATGAGCCCGGGCCAGGGTGAGGGGCGTCAGTTCGGGCACCACCTTGCTGAGGGTGGTCTTGAGCACCCCTTCATCGATCAGGGCCGCGACCCGGCCGAGCAGGTTGTGCTGCTCGATCATGTCCGGGGTCTGGAACAGGGAGCGGGTAAACATGAACTCCTGGCTGAAGGTGACGCTCTTGGGTTTGAGCAGACCCAGATCCCAGGGTTCACTGGACTCGGCGATGGTGCAGATGTGGCCAAACGGACGGATGAGGCTGGCCATGGTGTTCCAGTGCTGCTCGGTGGCGTTGGTGCAGAAGATGGCATCCACCTCGCTGATGCCGAGTGCCTTGAGCTCCGCCTGCAGATGGTGATGGCTCACCACCTGGTGGGCCCCCATGTCCAGGCACCACTCCCGGGTTTCGGGGCGCGATGCGGTGGCGATCACCTCCATGCCGGTAAGCTGGCGGGCCAGCTGGATGGCGATGGAACCGACTCCGCCGGCACCCCCGATGATCAGCAGTCGCCCGGTGCTTTCGCGGGTAAGGCTCATGCGCTCGAACAGGGTTTCCCAGGCGGTGATGGCGGTGAGCGGCAGGGCGGCGGCTTCCAGATCGGTCAGGGTGACTGGGGCGATAGCGGCGATGCGCTCGTCCACCAGTTGCAAGGCGCTGTTGCTGCCCGGGCGGCTGATGTCGCCGGCATACCAGACCCTGTCACCGGCCTTGAACAGGGTGACGTCGCTACCGACGGCGATCACCTCGCCCACGGCGTCCCAGCCCAGCACGCGGGGGCTGCTTTCGACCTTGTCCTTGGGGGCGCGTACCTTGGTGTCGACCGGATTGATGGAGGTGGCGTTGACCCGTACCAGCAGATCCCGCGGGCCCGGTGTCGGATCGGGCAGATCGCTCTCGATGAAGCAGTGGGGGTGGTTGCTTGGCAGATAGTGAGTCAGGGCGATGGCTTTCATGGCTTTTCCTTTCAAATAGCAGTGTTCGGGATTGCCACTCACTCTAGTCTGGATAATTATCAAGATTAAGATGGGTAATTGGTAAAGACTGTTTGAATATATGAACAATGTCGAACTGGAGTTGATGGGGCTGTTCGCCACCGTGGTAGAGCAGGGGAGCTTCACCGGGGCGGCCGAGGTGCTCGGCATGCCCAAGTCCTCGGTGAGCCAGAAGATCTCGCGCCTCGAATCCCGGCTCGGGGTGAGGTTGCTGCAACGCACCACCCGCAGGCTCAGCCTGACGCCCCAGGGGGAGGTCTATGTGACCCATTGTCAGGAGCTGCTGGCACTGGCGCGTAGTGCCAACCTGGCGATGGCGCGGTTGCGCGCGGCTCCTGGAGGGCGGGTGCGGATCACTGCTCCCGAAGCCACGGGAACCTTGCTGCTTGGCCGGATACTGGCCGAATTTCGCGCCCTCTACCCCGAGGTGGTGCTGGAGCTGACCCTTTGCGATGAACAGCTTGATCTGGTGGGGGAAGGTTACGATCTGGCGCTGCGGGCGGCGCCGCTGAAAGATTCCAGCCTCATCTGCCGGCGCATCGGCCAGGTGGCGCGCCATCTGGTGGCATCTCCCGGTTACCTGGCTGCCAACGGGACGCCGCTCCAGCTCTCAGAGCTGGCCGGACACGCCTGCCTGGTACATGGCTCCTTGCCGGTGTGGCCATTGCAGGAGGGGGGCTGGCGCCCTCGCGGGGCCTGCCAGAGCAACAGCCTGCTGGCGCTGCGGGAGCTGGCACTCCATGACGGGGGGATTGCCCTGCTGCCGGCCCATGTCTGCGGCGACGATCTGGCGGCGGGGCGACTGCTCAAGGTGCTGCCGGATCTCCTGGTTCCGGTGAACCCCTTCTATCTCATCTACCCGAGCCGGGAACACCTGGCCCCCGCCCTTCGCAGCCTGATGGACTTCGTGGCCGAACGTCTTCCCTTCGCCTGATCACTGGTGCTGGCCAAGGGGAGCCTGAGCCGGTTCGAGACCGAGCGGGACCGACTGGCGTTCCGCCAGCATGCGGATCTGCCCTTCGATGAGGCCGGCATGGGGGCCGAGCACCAGCACCAGCTGATGTTCGTTGAGCACGACCCAGGAGAGGCAGCCCAGTCTGGCCAGGCAGGATTGATCCACCAGGGCCATGTCGCGAACCCGCAGGCTGAGGCGGGTCAGGCAGACGCTCATGGCCTGCAAGTTGTCCATGCCCCCCAGCATCTTGAGGTACTGGATAGCCAGCATCTGGGGATCGGTGGGGGCCACGGTCGCGAGCCGGGAGAGATCCTCGGCGATGGGCTTGCCCGGCAGACTGAGGGGGGCGTGTTCCAGCAGCCGGGAGAAGAGCAGGGCATAGACGACGAAGAAGAGGATGCCCAAGGGGATGAGCCAGAAGCTGTGCAGACCGGCGTGGTAGCTCAGCACCAGATCCAGCAATCCGGCAGAAAAGTAGCTGCCCACCTGGATGTCGAGCCCGCTGCAGATGGCCAGCGACAGCCCGGTCAGCAGGGCATGGGCCAGAAACAGCCAGGGAGCGGTGAAGGCAAACAGGAACTCGATGGGCTCCGTGATGCCCACCAGTGCCGAGGTGAGCGCCAGGGTGAGCAGCAGCCCTCCCTGGGGCAGTTGCTGCATCCGCTGGCGATGGATCCAGATGGCAAAACAGGCACCGGGCAGGCCGAACATGATGACCGGATAGAGCCCGGCCACATAGCCTTCATGCAGCGGCTGGGCGGTCGAGAGGGCTTGCAGGTTGCTCTCCCCGAGCCCGATGAGGCTGCCCAGCACCTGGTGCAGGCCGAGGGGGATCAGCAGTCGGTTCAGCACGCCGTAGCAGAAGGCGCCAAAGGGCGTGGTGAGCAGATCGGAGGCGAGCAGGGTGAGCCCCTGTTCCAGCAGCGGCCAGAGGATGGAGAGGGGGATCACCAGCAGCAGGCAGGCCAGCGCCGAGAGCAACATGCCCGGCAGATCTTCCTGCAGGGGGCGCAACCAGCCCGGCAGCCGCAGAGCGCGGGCCCGGGAGCAGACCATGGCGGTGACGAGCCCGGCCAGCTGGCCGCAGATCATGTCCGCATGCAGCCCGGGCACCAGGGTGCCCAGCGCCGAGCTCAGCAGCAGGAAGTTGACCGCACCGGCGAGCGCCTGGGCTCCTTGCCCCTGGCGACTCAACCCGAAGGCGATGGCCACCGCATAGATGAGCGGCATCTGGCTGAACAGGGCGCGACCGGCGAGGGAGAGCACGGCGAGATCCAGCACGTCCGGTTGGCCGAGCCGGTGGAGCAGGGCGGCCAGGGGCAGGATGGAGACGGGCAGCAACAGGGCATAGCCGAGGCGCTGCAGGGACTGGGTCAGGATCTTTCTGGCGTTCTGGACTGGCATGGGGGCACGGTATTTGTGACGTGGCGCACATTTTACCCGTGAGCCCCCATTTGGGAATAGGCGAGCCTTCCTTTATTGATCCTTTTCTTAATTTTGATCAAACAATCGACGGACACGCTGATCCGGGGCAGGAGTGAGCAGGCTGACCAGGACAAAGGCCGCCAGGCCAAGGGCCAGGCTCGGGACGATGGCGTGCAGACCGGCCAGCTTGATCCCCCACTGGCTCAAGGTGCCGTAACAGAGGATGCCGCAGACCATGCTGGCCAGGGCTCCCGGGCCGTTGGCCCTGGACCAGTAGATGCCGAGCACCAGGGGCCAGAGGAAGACCGCCTGCAGGCCGCCGAAGGCGAGCAGGTTGAGCCAGATGATCATCTCGGGGGGCTGGAGCGCCGCCAGCAGCACCAGGGTACCGAGGATCAGGGTGCAGAGCAGGGAGAGGCGCGGCACCCGGACCTCCAGCTTCTCCTGCCTGGGGTTGAGGTAATTGAGGTAGAGATCTTTCACCAGGGTGGCGGAGGCCTGGATCAGCTGGGAGTCGATAGTAGACATGATGGCCGCCATGGGGGCGGCCAGGAAGACCCCGGCCAGCCAGGGGGGGAGCACCTCCATCATCAGGGAGGGCATGATCTTGTCCGGGCTGTCCATGCCGGGCAGGATGGCGCGGCCCAGCGCCCCGGCCAGGTGCATGCCGAACATCAGCAGGGCGCAGACGATGGTGCCGATGAGGATGCCCCGGTGCAGCGCCTTGCTGTCCCGGTAGCCAAAGCAGCGCAGCGCCGAGTGGGGCAAGCCCACCACCCCGATGCAGACCAGCACCCAGAAGCTCAGCATGAAGGGTTGGGTCAGCATGTCGCCGGCCCCCTGGGGGCTCACCAGCTTGGGATCTATCTCCTTGAGCTGGTGGACAAGATTCGGCAACCCGTCACCGGCGATGAGGATGCCCGCCAGCAGGGCGCCAGTGCCGATGAGCATGACGATGCCCTGCAGGGCATCCGTCATCACCACGGCGCGAAAGCCGCCGATCACCGTGTAGAGCAGCACGCAACTGGCAAACAGGAAGAGCCCCTGCTGATAGCTGAGGCCGGTCGCCGTTTCCAGCAGGCGGGCGCCGCCGATGAACTGCACCACCATGGTGGCGATGAAGGCGAGGATGATGGTGACCGAGCCCAGCATGACCACCGCCCTGCTCTGGTAGCGGGCCCACAGTATGTCGTTGATGGTCACCGCGTTGACCCGGCGGGCGATGATGGCGAACTTCTTGCCAAGCACCCCCAGAGTGAGCCAGACGGTGGGCAGCTGGATCATCGCCAGCAATACCCAGCCGAGGCCGACCTTGTAGGCGGCTCCCGGCCCGCCGATGAAGGACGATGCAGAGGTATAAGTGGCCACCAGGGTCATGGCGAGCACCAGCCCCCCCATGCTGCGGTTGCCGATGAAGTACTCCTGCATGAAGTTGCCGCCGGTCCGGTGGCGACTGGCCCAGAAACCGACCCCCAGTACCAGCACCAGGTAGATGCAGAGCGGCAGCATCAGCTCAAGATTCATGGGGTGGTACCTCGCTATCCAGGGGAATATCGACGAACAGGCGATCCACCATGAGGGCGCAGAGGCCGATGAACAGCAGCGGCATCAGGATGCAACTGAGCAGGAACCAGAGGGGCAGGTCCCACAGATCGAGATCCTCGGGGATGAAATAAGCCGAGCCATACCAGGCGACAAAGTAGAGCAGGGTCAGCAGCAGGCAGAAGGCTGCTTCCCGACGGGCGAGTGCGAAACGGTTCACTGTGGCCTCCGACGAGTGAGCGGGGCGCAAGAATAACAAAAAAGGGCCATGTCGCCATGGCCCTTTTTTACGTTGGCGATCCGGGTGGATCGCGCAATTTCCCGATGAAAGGGGTCTTTGCAGACCCGACTTCTTGTGCAGGGAGTGGCTGCTCATGCGGCCACCGTGCTCAATGGGCCGGGCCTCAAGCCATTACAGACCCAACTTCTTGTGCAGGTAGTGGCTGTTCTGTGTTGCCACCGTGCTCAATGGGTCGGGTCTCAAGCCATTACAGACCCAACTTCTTGTGCAGGTAGTGGATGTTAGTGCCACCGTGCTGGAAGTTTTCGTCCTTCATGATCTCTTTTTGCAGGGCGATGTTGGTCTTGATCCCTTCCACCACCAGCTCGTCGAGGGAGTGACGCATGCGGGCGATGGCCACGTCGCGGTTCTCCCCGTAGCAGATCAGCTTGCCGATCATGGAGTCGTAGTAGGGGGGGACCTTGTAACCCGCATAGATGTGGGATTCCCAGCGCACGCCCAGGCCGCCCGGCGCGTGGAAGCGCTGGATGAGACCGGGAGAGGGCAGGAAGGTGGCCGGATCTTCGGCATTGATCCGGCACTCGATGGCGTGGCCACGGATGCGGATGTCCTGCTGGGTGATCGACAGGGGCTGACCGGCGGCAATGCGCAGCTGCTCCTTGATGAGGTCGACGCCGGTGACCATCTCGGTGACCGGATGCTCCACCTGGATACGGGTGTTCATCTCGATGAAATAGAACTCGCCGTTCTCGTACAGGAACTCGAAGGTACCCGCACCGCGGTAGCCGATCTCGAGACAGGCGCGCACACAGCGCTCACCGATGAACTTGCGCATCTCGTCGGTGATGCCGGGGGCCGGAGCCTCTTCCACGACCTTCTGGTGACGGCGCTGCATGGAGCAGTCCCGCTCACCCAGATAGAGGGCGGTACCCTGACCGTCAGCCAGCACCTGGATCTCGATGTGGCGCGGGTTCTCCAGGTACTTCTCCATGTAGACCATGTCGTTCTTGAAGAACTGGCCCGCTTCGGATTTGGTCAGCGCGATGGCGGAGGCCAGTTCGGCCTCGTTGCGCACCACGCGCATGCCGCGACCACCACCGCCACCGGCGGCCTTGATGATCACCGGATACCCGATCCGCTTGGCGATGGCGGCGTTGCGCTTGGCATCGTTGTCCACCGGGCCGTCGGAGCCGGGTACGCAGGGCACGCCCGCCTTCTTCATCGCCTCGATGGCGGAGACCTTGTCACCCATCAGGCGAATGGTCTCGGCGCGCGGACCGATGAAGATGAAGCCGGATTTCTCGACCACTTCGGCGAAGTCGGCATTCTCGGAGAGGAAGCCGTAGCCCGGGTGGATGGCGACGGCACCGGTCACCTCGGCGGCGGCGATGATGGCCGGCACATTGAGGTAGGACTCACCGCTGGCAGGCTTGCCGATGCAGATGGTTTCGTCCGCCAGGAGCACATGCTTGAGCTCCCGATCGGCAGTGGAGTGAACGGCCACTGTCTTGATCCCGAGCTCTTTGCAGGCGCGCAGGATCCGCAGGGCAATTTCACCGCGGTTGGCGATGACTACTTTGTCCAACATGGGTGGCATTTTCCCTTATTCGATGATGAACAGCGGCTCGTCAAACTCGACGGCCTGACCATTTTCAACCAGGATCGCTTTGATCACGCCGGCCTTGTCAGACTCGATTTGGTTCATCATTTTCATGGCTTCGACGATGCACAGGGTGTCGCCGACATTGACGTGCTGACCGACTTCCACGAACGGCTTGGCTTCCGGGCTGGAGGAGCGGTAGAAGGAGCCCACCATGGGGGAGCGCATCAGATGACCGCTCGGGGCGGCATCGGCAGCAGGTGCAGCGGCGGCTGCCGGAGCAGCGGCAACCGGTGCAGCAACCTGAGCTGCGGCCTGGGGCATGATCATCTGCGGGGCAACGCTAACCTGGCCGGAGAAATTACGGCTGATGCGAACGGACTCTTCCCCTTCGGAGATTTCCAGCTCGGCGATGCCGGACTCTTCAACCAGTTCAATCAGCTTCTTGATTTTGCGGATATCCATTAGCATTCTCTTTCTTCTTTATCTGATCAGTGATTATCAAGCCGCGCGCAACTGATGCACGGCCGCGGTTAAAGCGAATTGGTAACCATCGGCACCCAACCCGCAGATCACCCCCTTGGCGACATCAGACAGATAGGAGTGATGACGGAAGGGCTCCCTGGCATGAACGTTTGACAGGTGAACCTCGATAAAGGGGATGGCCACACCCAGCAGGGCATCGCGCAGGGCAACGCTGGTATGGGTGAAGGCGGCGGGATTGATGATGATGAAATCCACCTGGCCCATGGCCTGATGGATGCGGCCGATCAGCTCGTGCTCGGCATTGGATTGCAGATGTTCCAGGGTGACACCGAGTTCGCTGGCGCTGCGCGTCAGATCGGCGACGATCTCATCGAGCGTCTTGCTGCCGTAGATTCCCGGCTCCCGCTTGCCCAGCAGATTCAGATTGGGGCCGTTAAGCAGGAGGATTCGGTGATGTTGCGACATATTGAGTACATCCTCGATGATTATGCTGCTATCTATCAGCTATCTTTGGACTACCAAAAATCTAGCCAATTTTTGCACAAATCGGTGTGCCCTGACACACAGATTTCGCAATTATATTGATTTCGTGAAAATTAGCAGCATTTTACTGGTCTAATCTCTACATCTGGCTATTTATTGGCCTGATTTGCCCGCAAGCCCGGCTTGCCACTGAACTCTGCCTTGTCCGGATCCCGAAGACAACAAAGCCGGCACGTGGCCGGCTCTGTTGACGTGGGGAAGAGACTCACGCCGCTTCCGACTTCTCGCGGATCAGCTTGTCCACGACCCCCGGATCCGCCAGGGTGGAGATATCCCCCAGGCTGTCGGTTTCGCCGGTGGCGATCTTGCGCAAGATACGCCGCATGATCTTGCCGGATCGGGTCTTGGGCAGCCCTTCGGCCCAGTGGATCACGTCGGGGGTCGCGATGGCGCCAATCTCCTTGCGCACCCACTCCTTCACTTCCTTGTGCAGCTCGCGGCTCGGCTCTTCCCCGGCGATCAGGGTGACATAGGCGTAGATGCCCTGTCCCTTGATCTCGTGGGGAACGCCCACCACCGCCGCTTCGGCGATTTTCGGATGGGCCACCAGAGCGGACTCGATTTCGGCGGTACCCATGCGGTGGCCGGAGACGTTGAGTACATCATCCACCCGGCCGGTGATCCAGTAGTAGCCGTCCTCGTCGCGACGGGCACCGTCGCCGGTGAAGTAGCGACCCGGGAAGGTGGAGAAGTAGGTCTGCTCGAAGCGCTCGTGATCGCCGAACACGGTACGCATCTGGCCGGGCCAGGAGTCGGTGATCACCAGGTTGCCCTCGGTGGCGCCTTCCAGCGGCTCACCCAGGTTGTCCACCAGAGCAGGCTGTACTCCGAAGAAGGGACGAGTGGCCGAGCCGGGCTTGAGCGCGGTGACGCCGGGCAGCGGAGTGATGAGGATGCCGCCGGTCTCGGTCTGCCACCAGGTGTCGACGATGGGGCAGCGCTCGTCGCCGATGGTGCGGTAGTACCACTCCCAGGCTTCCGGGTTGATGGGTTCACCCACCGACCCCATGATGCGCAGGCTGGTGCGGGAAGTGCCTTCGACAGCCTCCTTGCCCTTGGCCATCAGTGCGCGAATGGCGGTGGGGGCGGTATAGAGGATGGTGACCTGGTGTTTGTCCACCACCTGACTCATGCGGTTGGTGGCCGGGTAATTGGGCACCCCTTCGAACATGACGGTGGTGGCGCCGTTGGCCAGTGGCCCGTAGACCAGATAGGAGTGACCGGTGACCCAGCCCACGTCGGCGGTACACCAGTAGATGTCCTCTTCGTGGTAGTCGAACACGTATTTGAAGGTGAGGGCGGCATAGACCAGATAGCCGCCCGTGGTGTGCAGCACACCCTTGGGTTTGCCGGTGGAGCCGGAGGTGTAGAGCACGAACAGGGGATCTTCGGAGCCCATGGCTTCGGGCGGACAATCCGGGCTGGCGGCGTTGACCGCATCATGCCACCAGATGTCTCTGTGCTCGTGCCAGGCCACGTTGCCACCGGTGCGCTTGAGGACGATCACCTTGCTGACCTTGGTATCCGGGTGGGTAAGGGCCTCATCCACGTTCTTCTTGAGGGGGATGGGGCGACCGCCTCGCAACCCCTCATCGGCGGTGATGACAACGGAGGCGCCGGAGTCGATGATGCGGCCCGAGAGCGCCTCCGGCGAGAAGCCGCCGAAGACGATGCTGTGCACGGCCCCGATGCGGGTACAGGCCAGCATGGCGATGGCCGCCTCCGGCACCATGGGCATATAAAGGCAGACCATGTGGCCACGCTTGACCCCCTGGGCTTTGAGCACGTTGGCAAACTTGCACACTTCGGCGTGCAGTTCGCGATAGGTGATCTTGCGATCTTCAGCCGGGTTGTCCCCTTCCCAGATGATGGCGACCTTGTCGCCGCGCTCGCTCAGATGGCGATCCAGGCAGTTGGCCGAGACGTTGAGCAGGCCATCCTCATACCACTTGATGGAGACGTGGCCCGGATCGTAGGAGGTGTTCTTGACGCGGGTGTAGGGGGTCATCCAGTCGAGGATCTTGCCCTGCTCCCCCCAGAAGGCGTCCGGATCCTGCACCGACGCCTGATACATGGCTTCATAACCTTCCTTGTCCAGCAGGGCGCCGTTGCCGATGTGGGCCTTGACCGGGTAGACCTTGCTCTCGCTCATCTCTCACTCCTGTGAATACATTTTCTTAATGATTGAGTAACAACTTATACCTTTGGTTCCCGAGGGCAATTAGACTTTTGGATAGCGACGAAGATAGCAGGTGAGAGGACACGTTGAGAGCAAAGAAGGGAGCCATGGGCTCCCTTCTTTGCTTGCGTGGTGGCGCGGCCAAGGCTCAATGGCGGACGGGGAGCAGGGAAGGCAGCTGGGGTTCTGGCAGGGGATGGCTGAACAGGTAGCCCTGTCCCTCCTCGCAACGCAGGGATTGCAGGAACTGGCGCTGGGGCTGGGTTTCTATCCCTTCCGCCGTAACGGCCATGCCGAGGGAGCTGGCCAGCTGGACTATGGTACGGCACAGCTCGCGGCTGTGCTTGTCGTCGGGCAACGCCTGGACGAAGGCCCTGTCTATCTTGATGCGATCGATGGGCAGGCTCCTGAGCAGGCTCAGGGAGGAGAAACCGGTGCCGAAGTCGTCGATGGCGATCTGCCCCCCCAGCGCCTTGAGACGGGTGAAGAGCCGCAGACTGTGATCCACGCTCTGGATGATGCTCTCGGTCACCTCGATCTCCAGCCGTTCGGCAGGAAAACCGGTCTCGGCCAGAATAGCTGTCACCCGCTCCACGTAGTCGTGGGAACGCATCTCCCTGACCGACACATTGACCGAGAGCCGGGGCACGGCGAGCCCTTCTGCCAGCCACTGCTGCCCTTGCCGGCAGGCGGTGCGCATCACCCATTCGCCCAGTGGTTCGATGAGACCGCACTCCTCTGCCACCGGAATGAAACGGTCCGGGGATATCATGCCAAGGCTGGGATGCTGCCAGCGGATCAGGGCCTCCAGGCCGCTGAGATGACCATCCGCCATGGGTTGGTAGAGCAGGCGAAACTCTTGCTGCTCAATGGCCTTGAGCGGTCCCTGCTCCAGCAGCATCCGCTCCCTGGTCTGTGCCGTCATGTCGGGGGAGTGGAACAGATAGCCGTTGCGGCCACGGCGCTTGGCTTCATGCATGGCGTTGTCCGCCGCGCTGATGAGGCTGTCCGGGGTCTGGCCATGCTCCGGATAGAGGGAGACGCCGATGCTGGCGGAGAGCCTCACCCGCTCCTGGCCGATGTCGGCGGGATCGTGCAGCCTGCGTTGCAACCCCTCGATGAGACCCAGCAGATCCTGGGTCTCCCTGATGGCGGGCAGCAACACCAGAAATTCGTCTGCCCCCAGCCGGATGGCGATGTCTCCAGGGCGCAGGCAGTGGCGAATGCGGTCTGCCGACAGCTTGAGCAGCAGATCGCCGGCACTGTGCCCCAGGTTGTCGTTGATGAGCTTGAAGCCGTCGAGATCGATGAACAGCAGCGCCAGGACGTGGTGGTTCACCCTGGCCGTCTCTATCTCCAGGGTGAGGCGCTCTTGCAGCAGATGGCGATTGCCGAGATCGGTGAGGGGATCGTAATAGGAGAGGTGCTGCAAGCGGGCTTCGGCCTGATAGAGACGCAGTGCATGGCGGTGGGTCATCTCCTGCAGGCCGGGTGACGCGGGTGCGTCGAGGTGGGGGCCTGTCTGCGCGGATTCCCTCATCACGAGGAAGATGCCGCTGAAGGAGCCGTCCTCATCCAGCACGGAGCTGACGCTCACTTGCCAGCGTGCCGGGGAGGCCGCGCGGGAGAGACCGACCATTTCCACCTCAAATGTGCATCGGGGGGGACCTTGCCGCAGTTGCTGAAACAGCGGGAGCAGCTGGGGAGTCTGGGCAGGGACAATGTCGAACAGCGTCTTGCCCGGGTGCTCTGCCCGCGCGAGGCCGGTCAGTTCGGCAAAGCGTCCGTTGACGTCGCGACACCTGAATTCGTGATCGAAGACCCCAATCCCGAAGGGCGCCTGGGCGAACAGCTGTTGCAACTCGTGGGGAGAGAGCGGGCCTGACAAATGCCGTGTCGGAACCGATTCGGGTAGCACTTTTTCCATGGAGGCTCCTGAATTGATTGCTTTGTCATTTGGACGGCTGTGTCAGTATGGCAGGAAGTGTCAGGAGAGAAAGAAAGTGTGAGAAGGGTGTGAAATCAACGAGATGTCAGCCTTTCTGGCGGCCAAACGCCTGGATCCCGCGAACAAATACCAGCCAGCCCACCAGATGAAACGGCAACGCCATGGCGTAGAGCACCAGCCAGTGGCTCTCGGTGCCGCTGCTGTTGATGAAATCTGTCCAGGCGGCGAGCAGGGCCAGCATGCCCGCTATCTGGAAGCGGCGACGCAGCACCACTTCCACCCCGAGATTGGCGAGGTAGAGGGTCAGCAGGATGCCGGCAAAGCCGGTGAGCTGGGCGGTGCCGTAGAGCGCGCGGTCCGGGTTGAACAGCAGCGTCACGAGGGGAGTGAGACCCTGATCCAGCGGGATCAGGGCCAGCAGCCAGCATGCGATAAGAAGCAGGGCTGTCTTCATGCCGGGCTCAGTCGGCGGACGGTGCCGGTTTGACCAGGGAGAGGTAGTTGGCGTCCATCTTGAGGAACACCCCCAGCAGGCGGGCACTGGCACCGTAGAAGCCAAACGTGTCGGCGGCCCGGCAGGCCTGCTCGAAGCGCTCGAACCAGCCCAGCAGGTGGCCGTGCAGCAGGGACTCCTGCTCGCCAAGCCACGCCTCGCGCTGGTCGGCGGTGGTCGACTCGGCGGCGCGGATGATGAGGCTGCCCATCAGATCCAGCTCGATGGCCAGATGATCGGCAGGCTCATTGTATTTGTCGCTGACGTTGATGCAGAGGCGATCGAGGCGTGCCTGCATCTCGGTCATAGGGGCCTGCATCAGCTGCTTGCCTTCGCCCCGGTAGAGGGATTCGTAGGGCAGGGCACCCTGCCCGGGAGCGCTCAGGAACAGGCCTGCAAAGTCGGCGGCCAGCGCCGTCTGGCGCTCGGGGCGCACCAGCAGGCGGGCGATGGCGTCGTTGAGCTCGGCCACGGCTTCGCGCATGGGGTCGAGAGTAGAGAGGCTCTTCAAGAAGCTGCGCACGTCATAGGTGTCGTATTCAGCGATCTGCGCATCACTGAGTTCGGCAGCAAACAGGGTGGAAAACCACCAGTAAAGCTCGGCCCGGCGTTCGCTGGTCGCCATGAATTCCTGCATTTTTCCTCCGTGGATGACAATCGGGAGCCTTGATGGCCCCCGATTCTAACGACTTTAAAAATAAAGGAAACTCATGGGGCCTTTTGGCCGGATAGCGCCAGGAGAGGGGGTCGCTATTGCGGGATCGCCGTGGGCGACGAGGAGGCCGACCTACTCCTCGACGCGATAGAGCACCTGATTGCAACGGGGGCAGATATGCTGGCGGCGGTAATCCATCTGGTGCACCAGGCCGACCTCCCGCTGCTGATGGTGACCGCAATGGATGCAGAAGATGAGATCGCCGTCGGCGGCGCCGGGATGGGCCGCCAGGTACTGCTCCCGGGTGGGAAGTGTCTCCCAGTTGGCGGTGCAGGCACCCTTGCGGCTGGCGGTGTAGTAGACCCAGTAGAAGAGAGCGAAGACCGCGACAATCACGAACAGCATCAGATGATCCATCATGGCGTTTCCCCTTGTGTTCCGGGATGGCAGGGAGCGACACCCGCTCGTGCAGATGTCCCATGGCCTAAAGATGTTATCTGTTAGTAAATGCTATATCCATGATCTGGCTCTGGTTTCTATCGCCTTGCCCGGGAAGCGGGGACGATGGCTGGAGCCGGATTGCTGGTGTGGGGAGGCCGGGGGGATGAGCGAAGCCAGGGGGCGGGATTCGAAATTTGCGACGTATTTTACATTTTATAAACAATTTTTTGGGTGGTTGGACTGTCTCTTTGATCCAGCTCACGTTACAATGCGCGGGCCCACTTCACCTATCGCGCAAACGATTTTCAGGAGATAAACGGATGTTGAAACGTGACATGACCATCGCCGGCTATGATCCAGAGCTGTGGCAGGCCATCACAGACGAGACCCGTCGTCAGGAAGAGCACATCGAGCTGATTGCGTCCGAGAACTACACCAGCCCCCGCGTCATGGAAGCCCAGGGCTCCCAGTTGACCAACAAGTACGCCGAAGGCTACCCGGCCAAGCGTTACTACGGCGGTTGCGAGTATGTGGATGTGGTTGAAACCCTGGCCATCGAGCGCGCCAAAGAGCTGTTCGGTGCCACCTACGCCAACGTGCAGCCGCACTCCGGCTCCCAGGCCAACAGCGCCGTCTACATGGCCCTGCTGCAACCGGGCGACACCGTGCTCGGCATGAACCTGGCCCACGGCGGTCACCTGACCCACGGCTCCCCCGTCAACTTCTCCGGCAAGCTGTACAACATCATCCCCTACGGCATCGACGAGTCCGGCAAGATCGACTACGACGAGATGGAGCGCCTGGCCGTTGAGCACAAGCCGAAGATGATGATCGGCGGCTTCTCCGCCTACTCCGGCATCGTCGACTGGGCCCGCATGCGCGAGATCGCCGACAAGATCGGTGCTTACCTGTTCGTGGACATGGCCCACGTGGCCGGTCTGATTGCCGCCGGCGTCTACCCGAACCCGGTGCCCCACGCTCACGTGGTCACCTCCACCACCCACAAGACCCTGGCCGGTCCGCGCGGTGGTCTGATCCTCTCCGCCGCCGACGACGAAGATCTGTACAAGAAGCTGAACTCCGCCGTCTTCCCGGGTGGTCAGGGCGGCCCGCTGATGCACGTCATCGCCGGCAAGGCCGTGGCCTTCAAGGAAGCGCTGGAGCCCGAGTTCAAGACCTACCAGGCCCAGGTCGTGAAGAACGCCAAGGCCATGGCGGCGACCTTTATCGAGCGCGGCTACAAGATCGTCTCCGGCGGTACCGACAACCATCTGATGCTGGTTGACCTGATCGGTCGCGAGCTGACCGGCAAAGATGCCGACGCAGCCCTCGGCAAGGCCAACATCACCGTCAACAAGAACTCCGTACCGAACGACCCGCGTTCCCCGTTCGTGACCTCCGGCGTGCGTATCGGCACCCCGGCCATCACCCGCCGCGGCTTCAAGGAAGCCGAGTCCATCCAGTTGGCCAACTGGATCTGCGACGTGCTGGACAGCCACGACAACGAAGAAGTGCTGGCGACCGTGCGCGAGAAGGTGCTGGATATCTGCCGCCGCTTCCCGGTCTACGCATAATCAGCCTGACCTTCAGGTTGAAGACCAATGCCACCCTCGGGTGGCATTGTTTTTTGCAGCGCCTGGCAAGATGAGACAGAGGTGACCATGTGCGATGACATGGAAGAGGACGCGCTGGAGGCGTCACTGCGGCAGACGGTTCGCGCCCAGTACCACTTTCGCGCCAGCGAACAGGGGCTGCTGGCCTGGGATGTGCGCCGCTTGATCCGGCTGAGCCGCAACCTGCCGGTGCAGGCGGTGGCACTCGGCGAGATTGCCGAGCTTGACCGCGACCACTGGTACGGCCATGGCGACGCCACGCCCACGGTGCGCAGCGTGGTGGCGCATTGCCAGCTCATGATGGCGGCGGATCTCGCCTATCCCATCCTGCTCGACAGCGCCGGTCGGGTGATGGATGGCATGCACCGGGTGGGCAAGGCGCTGATGCTGGGCCACCGCCATATCGAGGCGCGTCGTTTTGTTGTGGATCCTGAGCCCGATTACCTGGATTGCGACCCCGAGGCGTTGCCCTATGACGACTGAGTCCTGCCCGAAGGCCTGGCAGGTTGTCCCTTGTTTTCATGGGCTTTTACCGGCTCTGGATGGCCGTGTTACACTGGCCGGCCTAGCGCCAGCCCCCGGGGCCCGCGCCCATTTTCATCCACGCCGGAGGTCAGATGCATTGCCCTTTCTGTAGTGCCGTTGATACCAAGGTGATCGATTCCCGTCTGGTGGCCGAGGGCCATCAGGTGCGCCGCCGTCGCGAATGCCTGCTCTGTCACGAGCGTTTTACTACCTTCGAAATGGCCGAACTGGTCATGCCCCGCGTCATCAAGTCCAACGGCTCCCGCGAGCCCTTCAACGAAGACAAACTGCGGGCCGGCATTCTGCGGGCGCTGGAGAAGCGGCCGGTGAGCATGGAGGCCATCGAGAAGGCGGTCAACCACATCAAGTCCCGCCTGCGGGCCACCGGCGAGCGTGAAGTCGCCTCCCAATTGGTGGGCAATCTGGTGATGGATGAGCTCAAGAGCCTGGACAAGGTGGCCTACATCCGCTTTGCCTCCGTCTACCGCAGCTTTGAAGACATTCGCGAATTCGGGGAAGAGATCGCCAAGCTGGAGAAGTAACGCCGTCCTGCGGCTCCCTATGTGAATCAGAGAGGGGCTGCCGTTGCGGCAGCGCCAGTTGTTACACCAGTGAGACATCTAGACAGCGCATCGTTGCACTGGTGAAAAAGTATGAGGGCGTGCGGCCGCATCCTGCGATGTGTGTGCCCGTCGCCATGGCGTCAGATGCCATGGCCGATCTGCCCGAGAAGGCGTGCGGCAAGCGCGTACACCCTATTTTCTTGTCCCATCGGATGGCCGTGCCACCGGGGACAGGTTGCTGGACACAGGAGCCCGGATGTTTAGTCAAGACGATTACCAATGGATGAGCCGGGCCCTCGAACTGGCCCGGCGCGGCCGTTACACCACGGCCCCCAACCCCTGCGTCGGTGCCGTGCTGGTGAAGGCCGGCGTGGTGGTGGGGGAGGGCTGGCACAAGCGGGCCGGTGAGCCCCATGCCGAGGTCTATGCTCTGCACGCGGCAGGGGAAGAGGCCCGCGGTGCCACCGCCTATGTGACCCTGGAGCCCTGCTCCCATCATGGTCGCACGCCCCCCTGCGCCGAGGCGCTCATCAAGGCCGGGGTGACCCGGGTGGTCGCCGCCATGGTGGATCCCAATCCCCAGGTGGGCGGGCGTGGCCTGCGGATGCTCTCCGAGGCGGGGATCAAGACCGATTTCGGCCTGCTGGCCGCAGAAGCCGAGGCCCTCAATCCCGGTTTCTTCAAGCGGATGCGCACCGCGTTTCCGCTGGTGACGGTCAAGCTGGGGGCGAGCCTGGATGGTCGCACCGCCATGGCGAGTGGCGAGAGCCAGTGGATCACCTCTCCGGAGGCGCGCCGGGACGTGCAGCGGCTGCGAGCCCGTCACGATGCGGTCCTCTCCAGCGCCGAAACCGTGCTGGCGGATGGTGCCTCCCTCACCGTGCGCTGGGACGAACTGCCCCCCTCGGTCAAGGCGGTCTATCCCAAAGAGACCCTGCGCCAGCCGCTGCGGGTCATCGTGGATTCGCAAAACCGGCTCACCCCGGATCTGCCCCTGTTCCAGAGCGAGAGCCCGGTACTGCTGGCCCGCCACAAGGCATCCGGTGAGTGGCCCGCCTGGGTGCAGCAGCTGGAGGTGCCGCTGCTGGATGGCAAGCTGGATCTGGTCAGCCTCTTCATGCTGCTGGCCAAACAGAACGTCAACTCGGTACTGGTGGAGGCGGGGCCACGGCTGTGCGGCGCCCTGCTGGAGAAGGGGCTGGTGGACGAGCTGGTGCTCTATCAGGCGCCCAAACTGATGGGGGATGAGGGGCGCGGCCTGTTCCATCTGCCGGGGCTGACCCGGCTGTTCCAGGCCCCCAAACTCAACCTCAAGGATGTGCGCATGCTTGGCCAGGATATTCGCATCACTGCGAAAATAGCCTGATTTTTCAATGTTCACGGGGGCATCCGTCGCCCCCGTCATCAGCAAGGTGATCTGCATGTTTACCGGAATTATCGAAGCGGTGGGAACCCTGGCCGAGCTGCGTCGCCAGGGGGAGGACATGGCCCTCACCGTGCACGCGCCGACCCTGGACTTCAGTGACGTCAAGCTGGGCGACTCCATCGCCACCAACGGCGTCTGCCTCACCGTGGTGGCGCTCGGGGATCACAGCTATACCGCCGACGTCTCCCTGGAGACCCTCTCCCGCACCGGTTTTTCTGCCGCCAAGGTGGGGGATCCGGTCAACCTCGAGAAGGCGCTGATGCCCACTTCCCGCCTCGGCGGCCACCTGGTCTCCGGCCACGTGGACGGCATCGGCGAGGTGAAGAGCAAATCGTCCAGCGGCCGCGCCATCGAATACTGGATCAAGGCGCCGGGGGAGCTCTCCCGCTACATCGCCGAGAAGGGGTCGATTGCGGTGGATGGCATCAGCCTCACCGTCAACGCCGTGCAGGGGGATCTCTTCCGGCTGACCATCGTGCCCCACACCGCCCAGGAGACCACCATCGCCCGCTGGAAACCCGGCTACCGGGTCAACCTCGAGGTGGACCAGATAGCCCGCTATCTGGAGCGGCTGATGACGGGCAAGCGCGAGCAGAGCAGTGCCTCTACCCTGACCCTGGAGAAGCTGGCCCAGTCCGGATTCTTGTGAGCCGTTTTGACGGGAAAACGCGGTTCTGTGATCCCGCGCGGATTGAAACGGGGCCGCGTGCCCCCATCTAGAGCACAATACGCAGTATCAAGTCGAGCCGACTGGCTCAATCCCCAAGCATGTTGATGGAGTAGCCCATGGCGCTGAGCACGACCCAGGAAATCATTGCCGATATCAAGGCTGGCAAGATGGTGATCCTGATGGATGACGAAGACAGGGAGAACGAAGGGGACCTGATCATGGCCGCCTCCTGTGTCCGCCCGGAAGACATCAACTTCATGGCGCGCTACGGTCGGGGGCTCATCTGCCTGACCCTGACCCGGGATCGCTGCAAGCAGCTGGCGCTGCCGCTGATGGTCGATCGCAACAATGCCCAGTTCTCCACCGCCTTCACCGTCTCCATCGAGGCAGCGGAAGGGGTGACCACCGGCATCTCCGCCGCCGACCGCGCCGTCACCGTGCAGGCCGCGGTGGCGCCCCATGCCAAGGCCGCCGATCTGGTGCAGCCCGGCCACATCTTCCCGCTGATGGCGCAGGATGGCGGTGTGCTGACCCGCGCCGGCCACACCGAAGCGGGCTGCGATCTGGCCCGGCTGGCCGGCTTCGAGCCAGCCTCCGTCATCGTCGAGATCCTCAACGAAGATGGCACCATGGCCCGGCGCCCGGATCTCGAGATCTTCGCCGAGCAGCACGGCATCAAGCTCGGCACCATTGCCGACCTTATCGAATACCGCAACCAGCACGAGACCACGGTAGAGAAGGTGGCCGAGTGCAAGTTGCCCACCGAATACGGCGAGTTCGACCTCGTCACCTTCCGCGACACCATCGACAACCAGGTGCACTTCGCCCTGAAGAAAGGGGACGTGAAGGCCGACCAGCCGACCCTGGTACGGGTGCACCTGCACGACGTGCTGAGCGATCTGCTGCTCACCGACCGCCACAGCGCCCGCAGCTGGCCGCTGCCCAAATCCATGGCCCGCATCGCCGACGAGGGCGGGGTGCTGGTGATCCTGGGGGCGGAAGCCCATGGCGCCGAGCTGCTGGCCAGGGTCAAGGGTTTTGAAGCCGCCGACAAGGGGCTGGCACCGGAAGGGGCCAAGTGGCAGGGCACCTCGCGCCGGGTCGGGGTCGGTTCCCAGATCCTCAAGGCGCTGGGGGTCGGCAAGATGCGCCTGTTGAGCTCCCCCAAGAAGTACCATGCCCTCGGTGGCTTTGGTCTGGAAGTGGTGGAGTACGTCGGCGAGTAAGCGCTGCGTATGGTTGAATTCATCACCATGGCCGCCCGTTGCGGCCATGGTTTTTTGTCGCGGCTCTGTTGTGCTAGAATGCGTGCACTTTTGAGCCCGGCCCCTAATTGATTGCACAGAGACAGGATTTCCAATGAAGATTATCGAAGGAAATATCGCCGCTCCCGAGGCGCGTGTTGCTATTGTCGTTGCCCGTTTCAACAGCTTCATCAATGACAGCCTGGTGAACGGCGCGCTGGACGTGCTGAAGCGTCAAGGTCAGGTCCAGGAGAGCAATCTGACCCTGGTGCGCGTACCGGGGGCCGTCGAAATTCCCCTGGCGGCCAAGAAGCTGGCCAAGAGCGGTCAATATGACGCCATCGTCGCACTCGGCACCGTCATCCGCGGCGGTACCTACCACTTCGAACTGGTAGCGAGCGAGAACGGCAAGGGTCTGGCCCAGGTAATGATGGAATATGACATTCCCGTTGCCTTCGGCGTGCTGACCACCGAAAACATTGAACAAGCCATCGAACGCGCCGGTACCAAGGCGGGTAACAAGGGTGCAGAGGCTGCACTGAGCGCGCTCGAAATGATCAACGTCCTGAAACAACTGGACGTGTAACGAGGAGAAATGCATTGAAACCGTCCGAGCGCCGTAAGGCCCGCCATTGCGCCACTCAGGCCATCTACCAGTGGCAGATGACCCAGGCCAACGTGGGCGACATCGAAGAGCAGTTCAAGATCGATCAGGACACCAAGGGTGTGGACCTGAACTATTTCCGCGATCTGCTGTTCGGGGTAGCGGTCCACTGCAACGAGCTGGACAAGGTGTTCGCGCCTTTCCTCTCCCGTCCGCTGGAAGAAGTGGACATGGTGGACAAGGCGATCCTGCGTCTGGCGACCTACGAGCTGACCCGTCGTGAAGATGTGCCGCCGCGCGTGGTGATCAACGAAGCGATCGAGCTGGCCAAAGCCTTCGCCGCCGATGACAGCCACAAGTTTGTCAACGGCGTCCTGGACAAGGTGATCAAGACGCTGCCCAAGCGCTGATCCTGCTGTCCGTCAGCAATTAAGAGAGGAGCCAGCTTATTGCTGGCTTTTTACTGTATGGGTGAATTTGAGCTGATTGAGAAGTACTTCAAGGTCCCCCACGCCCGCAAGGACGTGGTGATGGGCCCTGGAGATGACTGTGCCCTGCTGACCCTGCCCCCCGACGCCCAGTTGGCGGTGAGCACGGACACCCTGGTGAGCGGCGTGCACTTCTTCCCCGACATGGATCCGGTGGATCTCGGCTACAAGGCGTTGGCGGTCAATCTCTCCGATCTGGCCGCCATGGGTGCCGAGCCGCGCTGGGTCTCCCTGGCCCTGACCCTGCCCGCTATCAACGAGCGCTGGGTCGCCGGTTTCGCCGAAGGGTTCCTCGAGCTCGCCGAGTACTACAACGTGGCGCTGGTGGGGGGAGACATGACCCGCGGGCCCCTCTCCATCACCGTCTCGGTGAAAGGATCGGTCCCGGCAGGTCGCGCCCTGATGCGCAGCGGCGCCAAGGCCGGTGACGGGGTCTACGTGACCGGTACCCTGGGAGATGCCGCCCTGGCGCTCTCCCACCTGCTGGGCAAGCGCACCCTCAACGAGAACCAGCTGGCGGCCGTGTTGCCGCGCCTCGACCATCCCCATCCCCGCATCCTGGCCGGTCAGGCCCTGCGCGGGCTGGCCAGCAGCGCCCTGGATCTCTCCGACGGCCTGGCGTCCGATCTCGGCCACATCCTCAAGGCGTCCGGCGTGCGGGCCCAGATCGATCTCAATCTGCTGCCCCTCTCCCCCGTGTTGCAGGATGCGGTGCCGGCCATGGATGCCTGGCAGCTGGCCCTGGCCGGGGGCGACGACTACGAGCTCTGCTTCACCGTGCCCCAGGAGCATCACGGTGCCCTGGACACGGCGCTGGCCAATTGTGGCGTGAAGTTCACCCGCATCGGTCGCATCCTGGCCGGGGAGCCTGGCATCGACTACCTGCAGGACGAACAACCCGTCGAACTGCACCTCAAGGGCTGGGATCACTTCGCATGATGTCTTTCAAGATAAAGCCCGAGCTGACGCGGCTGAACCTTAAAAACCCGCTCCACTTCCTGGCGGTGGGCTTTGGCTCCGGCCTCTCCACCAAGGCGCCGGGCACCATGGGGACCCTGGCAGCCATCCCGCTCTATCTCTTGGTGAGCGGGCTGCCGACCTCCTGGTTCATCGCCCTGCTGGTGGTGGGTTTCGTGGCGGGCATCCGCATCTGCCAGAGCGCCACCGACGCCATCGGGATGCCGGATCACGGGGCTATCGTCTGGGACGAGGTCATCGGATTCGGGGTCACCATGATTGCGGCCCCGGCCGGCTGGGAGTGGGTGCTGGCGGGCTTCGTGCTGTTTCGCCTGTTCGACGTGCTCAAGCCCTGGCCCATCTCCTGGTTCGATCGCCGCATTCACGGCGGGCTTGGCATCATGCTGGACGATCTCATCGCCGGCCTGTTCGCCCTGGCCTGCATGCAACTGCTTGCCCACTGGTGAGGGGAGGCGGCTCCCGAACGCCCTCTCGCTGTTTTTTCACTCCTCTCCACTTGCAAAGAGGTCGGATATACCGCACACGCAGGCCCTGAGGGGCCTGCGTTTTTTTGTATGCAATCCCTCCCGGCTTGCCGTGCCGGCGGGCCTGTGGCCCAGGTTGATCCTTCTGCATTGTCCCTATTTAGCTCTGCCTATTTTTCCTTACTCCGGATATGCTGCCGTCAAAAAATCATTTCACATAAATATTCACTACTTATTCGAAGCTGGTCAGCATAATGCTGATAGTGAATAAGATGGTTTTTTGCTATTTTGTTGAAACATAATTGGTTGATGGTCTCGCATTGCCAGCGTAATCTCTGGTAATGTGACTTTTATCGACATTTTAACCCCATGGTGTCGGCATTCTCTGGGCAAAGTATTGCGAAATTGTATAACTGGATCATTTACACCCGCGGGCAAACCGACTAACTTACTCGCGGGTTATTCCAAAAAAATGCAAAAAACCCGCCCGGATCGCTGGTTTGGCTGCCTCATGGATTGAGCGTTAATTACACAACAACGGCTCTCGAGCAGTACCAAGGCACAACCAGCATCTGCGGCTGATTTACGGACGAATTATTTGGGACGGATGTCCCCCGCAGAGGTAACCATGTCCTTGCTTGAAGTCAAAAACTTGCGGATCGAGTACCCCTCCCGCTACGGGGTGCTTGCCGCGGTCAAGGATCTCTCTTTTTCTGTTGAAAAGGGCGAGATCGTCGGCGTCGTCGGTGAGTCCGGCGCTGGCAAATCCACCATCGGCAACGCCGTCATCGATCTGTTGAGCCCACCCGGTCGCATCGCCCGTGGCGATATCTACCTCAACGGCGAGCTCATCTCCGGCAAGAGCCAGAACGAGATGCGGGCCATTCGCGGCTCGCGCATCGGTTTCATCTTCCAGGATCCCATGACCTCCCTCAACCCGCTGTTCACCGTGGAGCAGCAGCTGGTGGAGACCATCCTCGCCAACACCGACCTGTCCCGCGAGGCGGCCTTTGCCAAGGCCCTCGAGCTGATGGGGGCGGTGGGGATCCCGAACCCGGACGTGCGCATCAAGCAGTATCCTCACCAGTTCTCCGGTGGCATGCGCCAGCGGGTGGTGATCGCCATCGCCCTCTCCGGGGATCCCGAGCTCATCATCGCCGATGAGCCGACCACGGCGCTGGACGTCTCCATCCAGGATCAGATCCTCCAGCTCATCCGCAACCTGTGCAAAGAGCGCCAGGTCGGCTGCATGCTGGTGACCCATGACATGGGGGTGGTCTCCAACGTTACCGACAAGGTGGCGGTGATGTACCGCGGCGATCTGGTGGAGTTCGGCACCACGGAACAGGTGCTGGGCCGCCCCAATCACCCCTATACCCGCAGCCTCATCTCGGCGGTTCCCCGCTCGGATGTCAAGCTGGTACGCTTCCCCCTGGTCTCCTATATCGAGGATGCCGGTGCGGCGGATACCAGCATCGATCTCAAGACCCACTGGCTCGGCCAGAGTCAGGACGAGCGCACCTATGAAGGCGCGCTGTTGCGGGTGGAGAACGTGGATCTGAAGTTCGTCACCAAGGATTCCATCTTCCCGAGCCGCCGCCAGTACGTGCGCGCCTGCAACAACATCAGCTTCGAGATCTTCGAGGGTGAGACTTTCGGTCTGGTGGGGGAGTCGGGCTCCGGCAAGTCCACCATCGCCCGTGCCATCACCGGGCTCTATCCGCCCGACACCGGCAAGATTGTCTTCGAGGGGATCGATCTCACCGCCCTGAAAGGGGAGCACGAGCGTCGCCCCCTGCGCCGCCAGATGCAGATGGTGTTCCAGAATCCCTACTCTTCGATGAACCCGCGCATGAAGGTGCGTGACATCATCGCCGAGCCGATCCGCTTCCACCGCCTCGCCGAGAGCGAGCGGCAGATAGAGCAGATCGTCGGGGACCTGCTGGATCACGTGGGCCTGGGCCGCGGCGCCGGGGTCAAGTATCCCCACGAATTCTCCGGTGGCCAGCGCCAGCGCATCTCCATTGCCCGCGCCCTGGCGACTCGCCCGCGCTTCCTCATCTGCGACGAGCCCACCTCGGCGCTGGATGTCTCGGTGCAGGCCCAGATCCTCAACCTGCTCAAAGACTTGCAACAGGAGCTTGGGCTCACCATGCTGTTCATCAGTCACGATCTGCCGGTCATCCGCCAGATGTGCGACCGCATCGGTGTGATGCAGCACGGTCATCTGGTGGAAGTGGCCGAGACCGAGAAACTGTTCACCAATGCCGAGCATGAGTACAGCCGCAAGCTGATCTCCCTCATGCCGGAATTCAAGGGAATGTCCCGCGAGGGGCTGGAAATCGCAAGCTAGGAAAGCACCGGTTCGCCGGTTTGTCTGTCAATAAAAAGCCAAAAGCATGGAGAAAGACATGAAGAAAGGATTATCCAAGATCGCCATGGCGCTGTTCGCCGCTGGTCTCGCGTTCAACGTTTCTGCTGCCGACATCAAGGTCGCCGTCGCGTCCGACGCCACCTCTCTGGACCCGCAGGAGCAGCTCTCCGGTCAGACCCTGGAGATGTCTCACCTGGTGTTCGACCCCCTGATGCGTTACACCCAGGATCTGCAGTTCGAGCCGCGTCTGGCCGAGAAGTATGAGCGCATCGACGACAAGACCGTCCGTTTCCACCTGCGCAAGGGTGTGAAGTTCCACTCCGGCAACGACTTCACCGCCGATGACGTGGTATGGACCGTCAACCGTCTGAAGGCCTCCCCGGACTTCAAGGCGATCTTCGACCCCATCGCCGAAGCCAAGAAGGTGGATGATTTCACCGTGGATCTCGTCACCGCCAAGCCGTTCCCGCTGGTGCTGCAGACCGTCACCTACATCTTCCCGATGGACTCCAAGTTCTATAGCGGCAAGACCGAGGCGGGCAAGGACAAGGCCGAGATCGTGAAGAACGGTGACTCCTTCGCCTCCACCAATGTCTCCGGTACCGGTCCGTTCAGCGTCAAGTTCCGCGAGCAGGGCGTGAAGCTGGAATACGTGCGCAACGCCAACTACTGGGACAAGGCCTCCAAGGGCAACGTCGAGAACCTGACCGTAGTACCGATCAAGGAAGACGCCACCCGTGTTGCAGCCCTGCTGGGCGGCGACGTGGACATGATCTACCCGGTTGCCCCGAACGATCTGGAGCGCGTGAAGAACGGCAAGGATTCCCAGCTGGTCACCCTGTCCGGTACCCGTGCCATCATCATCGAGCTGAACCAGAACACCAACCCGGCGCTGAAAGACAAGCGCGTGCGTCAGGCGATCAACTACGCCATCAACCAGGTGGGCATCGTCGACAAGATCAACAAGGGCTTCGGTACCCCGGCCGGCCAGCTGAGCCCGAAAGGCTACGCAGGCTACAACGAGGCCCTCAAACCCCAGTATGATCTGGCCAAGGCCAAGGAGCTGATGAAGGAAGCCGGTTACGAGAAGGGCTTCAAGATGAGCTTCATCTCCCCGGCTGCCCGCTATGTCAACGACGTCAAGATTGCCCAGGCCGTCTCCGCCATGCTGTCCAAGATCAACATCAAGGTGGATCTGAAGACCATGCCGGTGGCCCAGTACTGGCCGGAGTTTGACAAGTGCGCCGCTGACATGCAGCTGATCGGCTGGCACTCCGACACCGAAGACAGTGCGAACTTCTTCGAGTTCCTGACCTTCACCAAGGATGCCAAGACCGGCATGGGTCAGTACAACTGCGGCGGTTATGCCAACGCAGAAGCTGACAAGATGGTGATGGAAGCCAACACCGAGACCGATCCTGCCAAGCGTGCCGCCATCCTGCAGAAGGTGGAAGCCATGCTGATCGACGACGCTGCCTATGTGCCGCTGCACTGGGAAGACCTGGCCTACGGTGCCAAGAAGAACGTCGACATCAAGCCGGTGGTCAACGTGATGAACTTCCCTTACCTGGGTGACCTGGTGGTCAACAAGTAAGCGAAGCGTTTAAGGAAGGACCCGGCGGGGCACCCATGGTTGCCCCGCCATTAACAGAAGCCTGTGCCAAGACACAGGCCACGTAGAAGGACAAGCATGTTTACATTCCTGCTGAAACGGTTCTATCAGGCCGTGATAGTGATGTTCGTCATCAGCCTGGTCGCCTTCTCCATCCAGGACAACCTGGGGGATCCGCTGCGCGAGCTGGTGGGACAATCCGTCTCCGAGTCCGTGCGCCAGGAGCTGCGCGACAAGATGGGACTCAATGATCCCTTCCTCGTGAAATACAGCCGCTTCTTGAAGAACGCGGTACACGGGGATCTGGGCACTTCCTATTTCTTCAAGCGACCAGCCCTCGAGGTTATCCTCGACAAGCTGGTGGCTACCCTTGAGCTGGTGTTTGCCGCCGCGCTCATCATCGTCGTGGTCTCCATTCCGCTGGGGGTTTATTCGGCGATAAGACCGCGCAGTTTCCTGACCAAGCTCATCATGGCGGTGAGCAGCATCGGCATCTCGATCCCGGTCTTCCTGACCGCCATCATGCTGATGTACCTCTTCTCCATCCAGCTGGGCTGGCTGCCGGCCTATGGCCGTGGCGAGACTTACAACCTGCTGGGCTGGGAGTCGGGCTTCTTCACCTGGGACGGTATCCTGCACCTGGTGCTGCCTGCGGTCTCCCTCTCCTCCATCATGCTGCCGCTGTTCATCCGGCTGGTGCGCTCGGAGATGCTGGAGCAGCTCTCCTCCGAGTACGTCAAGTTTGCCCGTGCCAAGGGGCTGGACAACAACAAGGTCTACTACCAGCACGCCCTGAAGAACACCATGCTGCCGGTCATCACGGTGGGCGGTGTGCAGATCGGAACCATGGTGGCCTACACCATCCTGACCGAGAGCGTGTTCCAGTGGCCGGGGACCGGCTTCCTCTTCCTTGAGGCGATCCACCGGGTCGATACGCCGCTGATCACCGCCTACGTCATCTTCGTCGGCCTCATTTTCGTGGTGACCAATACCCTGGTCGACCTGCTCTACGGGTTGATCAACCCGACCGTCAACCTGACCGCCAAGGGGTAACAGATGACTAATGCTGTAACTGCAAGCCCAAGCCGTTGGGCACGCTTCAAAAATTCCGACATCGTCTACTACTTCCTGCGGGACAAGGTAGCCATGTTCAGCTTTGCGGTGTTTGTGGTCTTCGTGCTGGCGGCTCTGCTGGCACCCTGGATCGCACCGCACAACGTCTATGACCAGACCAGCTTCGATCTGATGGATGCGGAGCTGCCCCCCTCCTGGCTGGAAGGGGGCGAGGCCCGCTTCTGGCTCGGGACCGACAACCAGGGACGCGACATCTGGAGCACCATCCTCTATGGCGCCCGCATTTCGCTGACCATTGGTCTGTTCGCGGTGGGGCTGCAGCTGGTGCTCGGTATCGTCATCGGTCTGATGGCCGGTTACTTTGGTGGTCGCATCGACAACCTGCTGATGCGCTTTGCCGACGTGCAGCTGTCGTTTTCCACCATGATGGTGGCCATCATCATCTCCGCCATCTTCCAGGCGACCTTTGGCTCCGAGTTCTACTCGAAGTTCGCCATCCTGATGCTGGTGGTGATCATCGGTATCGCCGAGTGGCCCCAGTATGCCCGGACGGTGCGCGCCTCCGTGCTGGCGGAGAAGAAGAAGGAGTATGTGGAAGCGGCTCAGGTGATGGGGTTCCGCGCCCCGCGCATCATGTTCCGCCACATTCTGCCGAACTGCCTGTCCCCCATTCTGGTCATCTCCACCGTGCAGGTGGCGAACGCCATCATGAGCGAGGCGGCCCTCTCCTTCCTGGGTCTGGGGATGCCGGTTGATCAACCGTCCCTGGGGTCGCTCATCAGCGTGGGCTTCAACTACATCTTCTCCGGATCCTGGTGGATCACCGCCTTCCCGGGCCTCTGCCTGGTGGTGCTGGTGCTGGTGATCAACCTGCTGGGTGACTGGCTGCGGGATGTATTCAACCCGAAGATCTACAAGGGCTGATAAACCTCTCCACGAACTGGCTGCGAGGCCGTGATCAAGGTTCATGTGCTGCTCGCTTATGTGGAACCAAGGAGTGCTCAGGTATGTCTCGGTTCCTGAGCGGCTTGTAACCTTGTTGACGGCCTTCTCGCGACAGTGTGTGAGCAGGTTTGGTCTGGCACAGTGAATAACAAAAAAAAGGGCGCCATTAGGCGCCCTTTTTATTGCTTGCGATAACCCTTGTCAGGCCTGCAGCCAGCTCTCGATGCGGGTCTGAATGCCCACGCTGTCCAGCCCCAGCAGGGCGTAGATCTCATCCTGGGTGCCCTGCTCGATGAAGCGGTCCGGCAGGCCGAGGTTGAGCACCGGTTTGCACTGCTTGCAGCCCATCAGCAACTCGTTCACCGCAGAGCCTGCACCGCCCATGATGGCGTTGTCCTCGAGGGTGACGAACTGATCGTGGGAGGCGGCCAGAGAGAGCACCAGCGCCTCGTCCATGGGTTTGACGAAGCGCATGTCCACCAGGGTGGCATCCAGCGCCTCGGCGGCTGCTCTGGCCTGTTGCAGCAGGGGGCCGAACGCCAGGATGGCGGTCCCCTTGCCCTCGCGAACGACGCGTCCCTTGCCGAGGGGCAGGGCCTGCATCTCGCTCTCGGCCTGGATACCGGTGCCGCTGCCACGGGGGTAGCGCACCGCCGCTGGCCCGTTGCACAGATAGCCGGTGTAGAGCATCTGGCGGCACTCGTTCTCGTCGGACGGGGTCATCACCACCATGTTGGGCACGGTGCGCAGGAAGCTGATGTCGAAGGCCCCCTGATGGGTCGGGCCGTCGGCCCCCACCAGACCGGCCCGGTCGATGGCGAAGAGCACCGGCAGGTTTTGCAGCGCCACGTCGTGGATCAGCTGGTCATAGGCCCGCTGCAGGAAGCTCGAATAGATGGCGACCACGGGTTTCTGATCGGCGATGGCGAGACCGGCGGCGAAGGTGACAGCATGTTGCTCGGCGATGGCCACGTCGAAGTAGCGATCCGGATATTGCTGGCTGAATTTCACCAGACCGGAGCCTTCGCGCATGGCGGGGGTGATACCGACCACGCGCTCGTCCTTGGCGGCGATATCGCACAGCCACTGGCCGAAGATGGCGGAGAAGGTGGGTTTGCCACCGGCGCTCTTGGGCAGGGCACAGTCATCCGGGTTGAATTTGGGGACGGCGTGATAGCCAATGGGATCTTTTTCCGCCGGCTCGTAGCCCTTGCCCTTCTTGGTCTTGACGTGCAGCAGCTGGGGACCCTTGAGATTGCGCATGTTGCGCAGGGTTTCGACCAGGGCATGGATGTCGTGACCGTCGATGGGGCCGATGTAGTTGAAGCCGAACTCCTCGAACAGAGTGCCGGGTACCACCATGCCCTTGAGGTGCTCCTCGGCCCGCTTGGCGAGCTCCTTGACCGGCGGCAGACCCGCCAGTACCTTCTTGCCACCCTCGCGAATGGTGGTGTAGAGCTTGCCGGACATCAGCCTGGCAAGGTGATTGTTCAGGGCCCCCACGTTCTCGGAGATGGACATCTCGTTGTCATTGAGCACCACCAGCATGTCCTTGTGGACGTCGCCGGCGTGATTGAGGGCCTCGAAGGCCATGCCGGCGGTGATGGCGCCATCACCGATGACCGCGACCACCTTGCGGCCAAGCCCTTCGCTCTCGGCCGCCACCGCCATGCCGAGCGCCGCCCCGATGGAGGTGCTGGAGTGGCCCACGCTGAGCACGTCGTACTCGCTCTCTTCCCGCCAGGGGAAGGGGTGCAGGCCATCTTTCTGGCGAATGGTGTGAATGCGCTCCCGTCGTCCGGTCAGAATCTTGTGGGGATAGGCCTGGTGGCCTACGTCCCACACCAGCCGATCGAAGGGGGTGTTGTAGACATAGTGCAGGGCGACCGTCAGCTCGACGGTGCCAAGGCCGGAGGCGAAGTGGCCGCTGGAGCGGCTCACCGAGCGCAGCAGATACTCGCGCAGCTCGTTGCACACCACGGGCAGCCGCTCGAAGGGGAGGGATCGCAAATCGACCGGTGTGTCCGCGAGGGCCAGGTTGGGGAAATCGCTAATATCAACGCTCATATTGTTACTGTTATCCAGCGTTTAGTGGGTTCGCTCGATGATGTAATCGGCAAACGCTTCCAGAATGTCGGTATTGTAGGGCAAGGATTGCAGGGCTGTTAAGGCCTTGTCATGCAGTTCGCGAGCCAGCTCACGGGCATTGTCGAGTCCGAGCAGGGCCGGATAGGTACTCTTTTCCAGCGCCAGATCCGAGCCTTGCGGCTTGCCCAGGGTGGCGGTATCGCCCGTGATGTCGAGGATGTCGTCCTGCACCTGGAAGGCGAGTCCGATGGCGGCGGCATAGGTTTGCAGGGCGGTGAGGGTGGCGGGTTCCACGTCAGCCTTGCACAGGGCGCCGAGGGTCACGGCGCACTCGATGAGGGCCCCGGTCTTGTGGCGGTGCACCTGCTCCAGCTCGGCGAGGCTGATCCGGCGCCCTTCGGCGTCCAGATCCAGTGCCTGACCGCCGCACATGCCGAGATAGCCGGACGCGCGGGCCAGGGCACTCAGCATCCGCACCCGGTTGGCCATCAATGTATCGGGCATGGGGTGGTCGGCCAGAATGGAAAACGCCAGGGTCTGCAGGGCATCGCCCGCCAGGATGGCTGTGCCTTCATCGAAGGCCTTGTGTACGGTGGGCTGGCCACGACGCAGGTCGTCGTCGTCCATGGCGGGCAAGTCGTCGTGCAGGAGGGAGTATGCGTGAATGCACTCCACGGCGGCGGCGGGGCCATCCAGCAGTTCGCTCTTGACGCCCAGCATCTCGCCAACGGCATAGACCAGGAAGGGGCGCACCCGTTTTCCACCGAGCAGCAGGCCGTATTTCATCGCGTCCCGCAAACGTGGCGCCATGGCGGGCAGGGCGTCAAGCTGTGCCGAGAGGCAATCGTCGATGCGGCGCCGATGCAGGCGGGAGAAATCGTCCAGGGTCACTCACTCCTCTCCTTGTTCTGCTCGAAAGGGGACCGCTTGCTCGCTGCCATCGGCCTGGGTCAGGAGGATCTGGATCTTCTGTTCGGCCTGTTCCAGCTTCTGCTGGCCGGCACGCACCAGATGGATGCCCTGTTCGAATTGTTTGAGTGCCTCCTCGAGGGGGAGCGAGCCCTGTTCGAGTTGATGCACTATGGTTTCCAGCTCTTCCAGGGTGGCATCAAAACTCAGACGGTCGATTTTTTTACTGGCCATGTCCATCCTCGGGGATTGAAAAAAACGGCTCATCTTAACATCGACCGGCCACAGGGGGGAGGCAGAAAAACGCGGCGTCCTCAAACTATCCTGACCCTGGCCGATAAGAACGGGCATGCAACCACGCATTGCCGATCGGCGATTGCGGTGTACCGGGCTTGCTGCCGGGGACGCAATAGCAGAAAATTCAACGCAATATAATGAGACGGCACGTTCGGCGACAGGAGTAGGGATGTGGATTTAGGGAGTCTGATAGGCTTGGTGCTGGGGTTCGGGGTCGTGGTGTACGGCATGTTGCTGGGCGGCCCCATGAGCATGTATGTGGACATGCCATCGGTCTACATCACCATACTGGGGTCCGTGTTCATCTGCATGATGAAATTCAACCTCGGCCAGTTTCTGATGGCCTTCAAGGTCGCGGGCAAGGCCTTCATGTACAAGGGGGACAAGCTCGACGATCTCATCACCAAGGCGGTGGAACTGGCGGATGCGGCCCGCAAGGGGGGCTTTCTGGCCCTGGAGGCGGCGGAGATCCCCAATACCTTCATGAAGAAGGGCATCGACATGCTGGTGGACGGCCATGATGCCGACGTGGTGCGTGCGGTGATGGAGAAGGACATCGAACTGACGTCCGAGCGTCACGCCACGGCCATCAAGGTGTTCCGCTCCCTGGGGGATCTCGGTCCGGCCATGGGCATGATCGGTACCCTGGTGGGGTTGGTGGCCATGCTGGCCAACATGAGCGACCCCAAATCCATCGGTCCGGCCATGGCGGTGGCCTTGCTGACGACCCTGTATGGCGCCATCGAGGCCAACATGATTGCCATCCCCATCGCGGACAAGCTAGAACTGCGCAGCGGCGAGGAACAGTTGAGCCGCACTCTGATCCTCGACGCCATCATGGGGATCCAGGATGGACAGAACCCGAGGGTGATCCAGGCCATGTTGCAGAACTACCTGAATCAGTCCAAACGCAACAACGGGACCGAATAGGAGCGCACAGATGGCAAAGTGCAAGTGCCCGCCTCCCGGATTGCCCGGTTACATGGGAACCTTCGCGGATCTCATGTCTCTGCTGATGTGCTTCTTCGTGCTCTTGCTCTCCTTTGCCGAGATGGATGTGCAGAAGTTCAAGCAGATCGCCGGTTCCATGGAGAAGGCGTTCGGGGTGCAGAACATCCTGGAGGTCAAGGATATCCCCAAGGGAACCTCCGTCATCGCCCAGGAGTTTCGTCCTGGTCGCCCCGAGCCGACGCCTATTGACACCATCATGCAGCAGACCATCGACATGACCCAGACCGAGCTGGATTTCCAGCCTGGGGATGCGGACAAGGCGGGTGGACATGACAAGACCGAAGGCCAGCAGAGCGGTGGCGATACCGCCCAGGAGGCCCAGAAGGCGCAGGAACAGTCCAACACCCTGGCCAAGGCTCTGGCGGAGCAGATGCAGGCCCAGATCCAGGATGGGGCCATCGAGATAGAGGCGCTGGGTCAGCAGATCATCATTCGCATTCGCGAGAAAGCGGCGTTCCCGGCGGGATCCGCCTTCCTGCAACCCCAGTTCTGGCCGGTGATCCGCAAGGTGGCTGCGCTGCTCAAGGATGTGCCGGGGGAGATCACCGTCTCCGGCCACACCGACAATGTGGCCACCGAGGATGAGTTGTTCCAGTCCAACTGGGAGCTTTCGTCCCAGCGGGCGGTGGCGGTTGCCCACCAGATGATCAAGGTGCCCGGTTTTGACGGCAATCGTCTGGTGGTGCAAGGGATGGCGGATTCCCAGCCGCTGGTGCCCAACAACAGCCCGGAGAATCGGCGCATGAACCGACGTGTCGAGATCGCCATCATGCAGGGCAAACCGACGGTGTCGGCTCCGCTTGGCGTCTCGGAATCCAAGTAACGCTGGCCCAAAGCGGGATCCCGCTCGCAGGGGCTGACATGGATTTTGTGGCGGCTTCATATTAAGATGCCCCATCCGAACCGACAGCTGCGGCTCTCTTTTGATTGCCGCAGCTTCTCTTTATAAAGCAACCCAGGTTTCGACTATGAATCATACTCCGATGACTGTTCGCGGCGCTGAAAAGCTGCGTCAAGAGCTCGATTATCTCAAGACCGAGCTGCGTCCCCAGATTATCGAAGCGATTGCTGATGCCCGTGAACATGGCGATCTGAAAGAAAATGCCGAATACCATGCCGCCCGCGAGCAGCAGGGTTTCTGTGAAGGCCGCATTCAGGAAATCGAAGGCAAGCTCTCCAATGCCCAGATTATCGATGTCACCAAGATTGCCAACAATGGCCGCGTCATCTTCGGCGCAACCGTGACCCTGCTCAAAAGTGAAACGGAAGAGGAAGTGGTCTACCGCATCGTGGGAGACGACGAGGCGGACATCAAGCAGAACATGATCTCCGTGAACTCCCCCATTGCCCGCGCCCTGATCGGCAAGGAAGTGGATGACGTTGCCATCGTCAAGACGCCGGGTGGCGATGTGGAGTACGAGATCCTGGAAGTTGCCTATCTCTGATTGAACGTCGGGGAAAGAGACAGGGGAGCCGGGCTCCCCTGTTGTCTTTAGTCACCCTGATAGGCCTGGACGAAGGCGTCCTGGTGGCGCTGGAAGAGCCAGTCCCGCAATTGTTCCTGATCCTCCTTGCCCAGCCGGAACTGGACGGCCCAGTCATGGTAATGTTGATTGGCATCCACGTGCCTGACGAGGGTGCCTGTCATGGCCAGGGGAGGGAGATCCTCGATGCGAAGGTATCCGCCAAGTGGATCTCCCTTGGCAGAGGAGTCCGGCAAGCCGGCCACGATGAGACCGCCAAGGGAGAGGCTGTATACCTCGTACTCCGCGTCTTCGGTGCAGAGCACGGCCTTTTCGTCGAGTCGCCAGGCGCGCAGATGGGGCGAACCCAGCTCGGTAATGGTCGGCGCGGCGATGCGCAGCTCGGCGTGGCCCTCCTCTGCCTGGGTGCAGTGGAGCGGGAAACGCAATTGGTAGCCGGCGATGCGGGCTTCGAGTGTCAGAGGCTTGGCTCGCTGCAACAGGCTTTGGAGAGGAAGGGGCAGGGTGCCGCGCAGGTATTGGCTGGTGGCAATGTCTTCATCGTTTCCCAGGTCCCGCAGCATGGCCAGTTCTTCATCGGTGAGGAGCTGATGCTTGTCCATAGTGGGTGTCCACGGCTATTCATCGCAGGTTAAGGGCCTGGTAACTATTTTGGCAAGCGACTTGGGAAGAAGGGAAATGAAGGAAAGAGCGAATGCTCTTTCCTGTTACTTGCGCGGCAACTGGATCTTGGGCTCTTTGGCCTGACGGTAGATGGTCAGTACATGGCCCATGCTCTGTACCTTGATGGCGCCGGTCTCGCGAACGATGGCATCCATCACCAGCTGTTTCATCTCACGATCTTCAGACGCAACCTTAACCTTGATCAGCTCGTGGTGGTTCAGGGCCAGATCGATCTCGGCCAGCACCCCTTCGGTCAGACCGTGTTGTCCCAGCAGGACGACCGGCTTCAGACTGTGGGCCAGGCCCTTGAGGTACTGTTTCTGTTTATTGTTGAGAATCATGGCAATTTCTTCATAAGTCAGGGTTGAAAGGGGCGTATTCTACCCCCACTTAGCCCTTAATACTAATAACCCTTGTGGTTTTTTAAAGTCGACAATCATGACCCAGAAAAAACGTTCCCCCAGTTCAACCCGCTGGTTAAAAGAACATTTCGACGACCAATACGTCAAGAAAGCCCAGAAGTTGGGACTGCGCTCTCGCGCCGTTTTCAAGATCGACGAGATCCAGGGCAAAGACCGGCTGCTCAAGCCGGGGATGACGGTAGTGGACCTGGGGGCTGCTCCCGGTGGCTGGTCCCAATTTGCCATCGACCAGGTCGGTGACAAGGGGCGCGTCATTGCGTGTGATATTTTGCCGATGGATTCCATTGCCGGTGTCGATTTCCTGCAAGGGGACTTTCGGGAGGAAACTGTACTCGGCGCCTTGCTGGAGCGAGTCGGCCCCGACAAGGTGGATGTCGTCATGTCGGACATGGCGCCCAACATGAGCGGTACCCAGCAGGTGGATCAAGCCCGTGCCATGTACCTGGTGGAACTGGCGCTGGACATGTGCAATCAGGTCCTGAGCAGTAATGGCAGTTTTGTAGTCAAGGTGTTCCAGGGGGAAGGGTTTGATGCCTATCTCAATGAAATACGTAGACTTTTCTCTGTCGTCAAGATTCGAAAACCAGACTCGTCCCGTGCTCGTTCACGAGAAGTCTACATTGTGGCTACCGGTTTTAAACTGTAGTACCCTAACCCTCATCGTTAACTGTCAGTCTGCGAGGTCATTGATTTGAGTGACATGGCGAAAAACCTAATCCTGTGGCTGGTCATCGCCGTCGTGCTGATGTCGGTGTTCAATAGCTTCAGCCCCAGCGATACCACCAGTCGCCAGCTGGACTATTCCAGCTTCGTGAAAGAAGTGACCCAGGAGCAGATCCGTGAAGTGCGGATGGATGGCAAGGTCATCAATGGCGTCAAGCGCACCGGTGAACGTTTCACCACCATCATTCCTGCGCCGGATCCCCAACTGCTCAACGACATGCTCAACCATAACGTCAAGGTGATGGGTGAGAAGCCGGAAGAACCATCTCTGATCACGTCCATCTTCATCTCCTGGTTCCCGATGCTGTTGCTGATCGGTGTCTGGGTCTTCTTCATGCGTCAGATGCAGGGCGGCGGCGGCAAGGGTGCCATGTCGTTCGGCAAGAGCAAGGCTCGCCTGATGAGCGAAGATCAGATCAAGACTACCTTTGCCGACGTAGCCGGTTGTGACGAGGCAAAGGAAGAGGTCAAGGAGCTGGTCGACTATCTGCGTGACCCGACCAAATTCCAGAAGCTGGGTGGCAAGATCCCGACCGGCGTCCTGTTGGTAGGTCCTCCCGGTACCGGTAAGACCCTGCTGGCCAAAGCCATTGCAGGCGAGGCCAAGGTGCCGTTCTTCACCATTTCAGGTTCGGACTTCGTGGAAATGTTCGTGGGTGTCGGTGCCTCCCGGGTGCGTGACATGTTCGAACAGGCCAAGAAATCCTCCCCCTGCATCATCTTCATTGATGAGATCGATGCGGTCGGTCGCCAGCGTGGCGCCGGTCTGGGTGGTGGTCACGACGAACGTGAGCAGACCCTGAACCAGATGCTGGTTGAAATGGATGGTTTTGAAGGCAATGAAGGCATCATCGTCATCGCCGCCACCAACCGTCCCGACGTACTGGATCCTGCGCTGCTGCGTCCAGGTCGTTTCGACCGCCAGGTCGTGGTCGGCTTGCCGGATGTTCGCGGTCGTGAGCAGATCTTGAAAGTGCATATGCGCAAGGTACCGCTGGCGGATGACGTCAATCCGGCGCTGATTGCCCGTGGTACCCCTGGTTTCTCCGGTGCCGATCTGGCCAACCTGGTGAACGAGGCTGCCCTCTTCTCTGCTCGCGAGAGCCGCCGAGTGGTCTCCATGCTGGAGTTCGAAAAGGCGAAGGACAAGATCATGATGGGGGCGGAACGTCGCTCCATGGTGATGAAAGAGTCCGAGAAGGAGATGACGGCCTATCATGAAGCGGGTCACGCCATCATTGGTCGCGTGGTGCCGGATCATGACCCTGTCTACAAGGTCTCCATCATTCCGCGCGGCCGTGCGCTGGGTGTGACCATGTACCTGCCGGAACAGGACCGCTGGAGCCACTCCAAGCAGCATCTGGAGTCCATGATCTCCAGCCTGTATGGCGGTCGTCTGGCGGAAGAGCTGATCTACGGTGCCGAGAAGGTATCGACCGGTGCATCCAACGACATCGAACGTGCCACCGACATCGCTCGCAAGATGGTCACCCAGTGGGGCATGTCCGAGCGTCTCGGCCCCATGCTTTACGCAGAAGAGGACGGTGAAGTCTTCCTCGGCCGCAGCATGGCCAAGGCCAAGCACATGTCTGACGATACCGCCCGCATCATCGATGCAGAGGTCAAGCAGGTCATCGATCGCAACTACGATCGTGCCAAGCAGATCCTGCTGGACAACATGGATGTGCTGCACACCATGAAAGATGCATTGATGAAGTACGAGACCATCGATGCCAAGCAGATCGATGATCTGATGGCGCGTCGCGAGGTCCGTGCTCCCAGCAACTGGCATGATGAGCATGGTGACACCCCGCAAGGCGGTGCCAGCGTGAACAACGGGCCGGAGGCCAAGGCGCCGACTGAAGAGGGCAGTGCACCTCTGAGTGACATCGACAAGGCGAACGATGTCCCGGCCAAATAAGTTGTCATGATACAAACCCCGGGCTTGCCCGGGGTTTTTCTTTGCACGAAGAGTTTGCCGCTCTTGTTGGAGGTAGTTGAAGCAATGCAGTTAATCAGCAAGGGACGTCCCCTTTCTCTCGACCGTCCCCATGTCATGGGCATTCTCAATGTGACGCCGGACTCCTTTTCAGATGGTGGCCGCTTCAAGCAGATCGATCTGGCGTTGGGTCATGCCCGCGACATGGTGGCCGATGGGGCCACCCTTATCGATATAGGTGGCGAGTCGACCCGCCCGGGCGCCCCCGACGTGAGCGAGCAGGAGGAGCTGGACAGGGTCATCCCCGTGGTGGAGCGCATGGTCGCCGAGCTGGATGTGATGATCTCCCTCGATACCTCCAAGGCGATTGTCATGCGGGAGGGTTGTGCTGCAGGTGGTCACCTCATCAATGATGTCCGCGCCCTGCAAGAGCCGGGAGCGCTGGGCGCGGCGGCCGAGGCTGGCGTACCGGTATGCCTCATGCACATGCAGGGGCAGCCCCGTACCATGCAGGTGGAGCCGCACTATGACGATTTGCTGGGGGAGGTGAGAGCCTTCTTTGACGAGCGGATTGCCGCTTGTCTGGGGGCCGGTATCCCGCGTGAGCATCTGGTACTGGATCCAGGCTATGGCTTTGGCAAGACGCTGGCGCACAACTATCAGCTGCTGGCACAGCAGGCGTCACTGCTCGATTACCAACTTCCGCTCTTGGTGGGCATGTCACGAAAGTCTATGATAGGCAACCTGCTTGACCGCCCGGTAGCCGAGCGGTTGGCTGGTAGTCTGGCCTGTGCCCTGATCGGGTTGCAACATGGCGCCAGGATCATCCGGGTGCACGACGTGCGGGCCACCATGGATGTCTTGCGTACAGGCTGGATGACCATGACGGGACAAGATTTCATATCCAAATAGAAAAACGAGAAACAGACAATGACCAGAAAGTACTTCGGCACCGACGGCGTGCGCGGCAAGGTGGGTGAATACCCGATTACCCCGGATTTCGTCATGAAACTGGGCTGGGCCGCCGGCAAGGTGCTCTCCAAGAAAGGGACCAAGAAGGTGCTGATCGGCAAGGATACCCGTATCTCCGGTTACATGCTGGAGTCGGCACTAGAGGCGGGGCTCTCCGCCGCCGGTCTCAAAGCCATATTGATGGGACCCATGCCCACCCCGGCGGTTGCCTACCTGACTCGCACCTTCCGTGCCGAAGCCGGCATCGTCATCAGTGCATCCCACAACCCCTATTACGACAACGGCATCAAGTTCTTCTCCGCCGACGGCACCAAGCTGCCCGATGATGTCGAGCTGGCCATCGAAGCCGAGCTCGACAACGAACTCAAGTGCGTGGAGTCCGCGGAGCTTGGCAAGGCGCAGCGCATCGATGATGCGGCTGGTCGCTACATAGAATTCTGCAAGAGCACCTTCCCCTCCAATCTGAGCCTGGAAGGGCTGAAAATGGTGGTGGATTGCGGTCATGGTGCCACCTACCACATCGCCCCTTCCGTCTTCCGCGAGCTGGGTGCCGAAGTCATCGCCATCGGCTGCAGCCCGGATGGGCTCAACATCAATGACGGCGTCGGTTCCACCGCACCGGAGGCGCTGGCCGCCAAGGTCCAGGAATGCAAGGCAGATCTCGGCGTCGCCTTCGACGGTGATGGCGACCGTCTGGTGATGGTGGACAGCACTGGTTACATCATCGACGGGGATGAGATCCTCTACATCATCGCCCGGGATGCCCTGCGCCATGGCCGCCTCAAGGGTGGTGTGGTGGGCACCCTGATGGCCAACATGGGGTTGGAGCTGGCACTTCAGACCCTGGGCATCCCCTTTGCCCGTGCCAAGGTGGGTGACCGCTACGTGCTTGAGATGATGAACGAGAAGGGCTGGCGCATCGGGGGCGAAAACTCCGGTCACATCATCTGCCTGGATCAGACCACCACGGGGGATGGTATCGTCGCCGCCCTGCAGGTGCTGACGGCCATGCGCAGTGCCGAGATGCCGCTGGCCAAATTGCGTTCGGGCATGAGCAAGTTCCCGCAAGTGCTGGTCAATGTGCGCTTCGCCGAAGGCAAGGATCCGCTGACCTCCAGTGCCGTTCAGCAGGAAGTGGCGGCAGTGGAGCAGGAACTGGCCGGCCGTGGCCGGGTGCTGCTGCGCAAATCCGGCACCGAACCCCTGATTCGGGTCATGGTCGAAGGTGAACACGAACAGCAGGTGCGCGATATGGCAGAGCGCATCGCCAAACAGGTCGAATCGGCGTTTTAATGAACAATCAAGGCGGCTTTTTAGTCGCCTTGGTTGTATCTTGTTCAAACGATTCGAAAATTTGAAAATAGCACTTGTCAGCTGAGCATCCTCTGGATATTATCAGCCCCGCTTTCGCAAGGGAGTTGCCGATGGGACATCGCAAGCCGTTTGTAGCAGCCAACTGGAAGTTACACGGTAGTAGGTCGCAGTTAGAGCAGTTTACGAGTCAGTGCACAGAGCGCATTGATGAAGACGTAGATGTGGTCTTGTGTCCATCCCATGTGCATCTCGGTTTCACGGCCGAACTGCTCGGTGAGCAGGGAAGAGTGAAGCTGGGGGCTCAGAACGTGAGCCAGCACAGACAAGGCGCTTATACGGGTGAAATCTCGTGTGAGATGCTGGTCGAGGCAGGTTGCCGATATGTACTTGTTGGCCACTCCGAGCGCAGGCGTCTCTTTGGTGAGACCAGTTTTATCGTCGCAGAGAAGTTTGCGGCAGTCAGAGCAGCAGGTCTGATACCCATACTTTGTCTGGGTGAGTCAGGTGCGGCGAGGCAGGCAAGAAGAACCTTCGAGGTGATTGCCGAGGAACTGGACATCGTCATAGAGAAAAATGGCGCGATGGCTTTCGATAATGCTATCATCGCCTACGAGCCAATCTGGGCTGTAGGTACAGGTAAATGCGCCACACCCGAGCAGGCACAAGAGGTTCATTCCTTTATTCGCAGTCGCTTGGCGGAGGATACTCCGGTAATAGGTGAGAAAGTCAGAATCATCTATGGTGGGAGTGTGACACCGGCCAATGCACAAGATTTGTTTGCGCAGCCCGATATTGATGGCGGCCTGATAGGCAGGGCAAGTCTTGATGGCGAGGCGTTTTTAGGAATAGTTGAAGCGGCAAAGGGTGCAAGTTAAATGTACGAGATTCTTTTGGTCGTTTATCTGCTGGTATCGCTGGCTCTGATTGGTCTGGTGATGATTCAGCAAGGTAAAGGGGCTGATATGGGCGCCTCCTTCGGCGCAGGGGCATCGAATACAGTGTTCGGCTCCGGTGGTTCAGGAAGTTTCCTGACCCGCACAACAGCGATTTTGGCTACTCTGTTTTTCTTGATTAGTCTGGTTCTGGGTTCCATGTCCAGCAACAAGGTCAAACAGGGTAGTGAATGGGAAAATCTGCAACAGACTCAACAAGTTGAGCAGAGCAAAGCGCCAGTGAAGAAAGATACTGACGTTCCCGAGTAAGAGTTTTGCCGTGGTGGTGGAATTGGTAGACACGCTATCTTGAGGGGGTAGTGCTCTAGGGTGTGCGGGTTCGAGTCCCGCCCACGGCACCAATTAAGCAGTGAACCCGGGTAACCGGGATGTTATAGCCGCTGAGTCTTGTCTCACGAGAGTGAAGTGGCTATAATCTCGCACGATTTCGGACGCGGGGTGGAGCAGCATGGTAGCTCGTCGGGCTCATAACCCGAAGGTCGTCGGTTCAAATCCGGCCCCCGCAACCAAATTTCACGCATTTCCTACGCTCAGGAAGGCGGTCGCTGCGAGGCGACAATCAGGGTAAAGCGCCAAGCCCCGATTTGACATCGGGGCTTTTTGTTATGTGCAATTTACTCTGAATCTATTTCTATCTGGGCTATATGCCCTTTTTTCGTTTTTCGGAGGGTGACTTTGGCTACGTTGGAACAACGTTTGACCGATCTGCTCGAGGCTCCGGTCGTTGCCTTGGGTTTTGAACTGTGGGGTATCGAGTTTATCCGTGCGGGTAAGCACTCGACCCTGCGCGTTTTCATCGACTCGGAGCAAGGCGTGACGGTGGAAGACTGTGCCGAGGTGAGCCGCCAGGTCGGCGCCATCATGGATGTCGAAGATCCCATCACCGAGGAGTACTACCTTGAGGTGTCTTCCCCGGGTCTGGATCGTCCACTGTTCAAGGTCGCCCAGTTCGAAAAATACGTTGGCCAGGAGGCGGCGGTAACGCTTCGGATGGCAACAAACAACCGCCGCAAGTTCAAAGGCGTAATCAAAGCCGTGCAGAGGGACATGATCACTCTGACGGTAGATGGTAAGGACGAGGTGTTGGCTTTCACCAATATCCAAAAAGCGAACATAGTGCCGAACTTTGGTTAACGAGGCTATCGGATATGAATAAAGAGATTTTGCTGGTCGTTGACGCTGTGTCCAACGAGAAGGCTGTCCCCCGCGAGAAGATTTTCCAGGCTCTGGAGACTGCGCTGGCGACTGCGACCAAGAAAAAATACGAAGGCGAGATTGAAGTGCGTGTCGAGATCGATCGCAAGACCGGTGACTACGACACCTATCGCCGTTGGGTCGTGGTGGCCGATCAGGCTTCCATGGAGAACCCGTACGGGGAAATCACCCTCGAAGCCGCTCAGATCGAGCAGCCGGATATCCAGATCGGCGACTATGTTGAAGACCAGATTGACTCTGTGACCTTCGACCGTATCACCACCCAGACCGCCAAGCAGGTCATCGTGCAGAAAGTGCGCGAGGCCGAGCGTTCCCAAGTCGTTGACCAGTTCAAGGACAAGGAAGGCACCATCATCAGCGGCGTGGTCAAGAAGAGCAACCGCGACAACGTGATCCTGGATCTGGGCAGCAATGCCGAAGCCGTGATCTTCCGTGACGACATGCTGCCCCGTGAGACCTTCCGTCCCGGCGACCGCATCCGTGGCCTGCTCTACGCCGTGCGTCCGGAAGCCCGTGGTTCCCAGCTGTTCGTCAGCCGCTCCAGCCCGGACTTCCTGAAAGAGCTGTTCCGCATCGAAGTGCCGGAAATCGGCGAAGAGATGATTGAAATCATGGGCGCCGCCCGTGATCCGGGTTCCCGCGCCAAGATCGCGGTGAAGACCAACGATCGTCGTATCGACCCGATCGGTGCCTGTATCGGCATGCGTGGTGCCCGCGTTCAGGCCGTCTCCGCCGAGCTGAGCGGTGAGCGTGCCGACATCGTGCTGTACGATGACAACCCGGCCCAATACGTGATCAACGCCATGGCGCCAGCCGATGTGGCCTCCATCATCGTCGATGAAGACAACCACACCATGGACATCGCCGTGGAAGCCGCCAACCTGGCCCAGGCCATCGGCCGCAACGGTCAGAACGTGCGTCTTGCCTCCCAGCTGACCGGTTGGGAACTGAACGTGATGACCGTCGAGGACATGCGTGCCAAGCACCAGGCCGAGAACGACCGCATCATGAACCTGTTCACCAGCACCCTCGACATCGACGACGATTTCGCCGGCCTGCTGATGGAAGAGGGCTTCTCCACCCTGGAAGAGATCGCCTTCGTCCCGGTCAACGAGCTGCTGGCCATCGACGGTCTGGATGAAGACATGGTCGAAGAGCTGCGCAAGCGTGCCAAGGATGCCCTGACCACCAAGGCCCTGGCCAAAGAAGAATCCTTTGAAGGCGTCGAGCCTTCCGAAGAACTGCTCAATCTCTCCGGCCTCGGCCGTGAAATGGCCTATGCCCTGGCCGCTCGCGGCGTCGGCACCCTGGAAGATTTGGCAGAGCAAGGTATCGATGACCTTGCCGACATCGAAGAGTTGACCGCCGAGAAGGCAGGTGAGCTCATTATGGCTGCTCGCAATATCTGTTGGTTCGGAGAAGAGCAGTCTGAATAAGGTCAAACGGAGGAAAATGAATGGCAGAAGTATCAGTTAAGCAACTTGCCACTGACATCGACACGCCGGTTGATCGTCTTCTCCAGCAGTTTGTCGATGCCGGCATCGTGAAGAGCAAGGCCGACGACATGGTCAGCGAGTCTGAGAAACAGACTCTACTGGCACATCTGAAGAAACAGCATGGAGGTGACGAGGTCACCGCACCTGCTCGCATGACCTTGCAGCGCAAGACCAAGAGCACTCTGAGTGTTCAGGGGACTGGCGGCAAGAACAAGGAAGTGCAGGTAGAAGTGCGCAAGTCTCGCACCTATGTAAGACGCTCGGCGCTGGAAGATGAACAGCGCCAGGCGGAAGCCGAGGAAACAGCGCGTTTGGAAGCAGAAGAAAAAGCTCGTCGCGAGGCCGAAGAGAAGGCCCGCCTCGACGCTGAAGAGAAGGCTCGCCGTGAGGCTGAGCAGGCTCGTCGTGAAGCTGAGGAAAAGGCGCGGATCGAGGCACAACAGAAGGCTCGACAGGCTCAACAGCCCGCCAAAGCAGCCGGTAGCACAGCTCAGCAAGAGGCAGAAAAGATGGCCAAGCGCGAAGCAGAAGAACTGAAGCGCCAACAGGAACAGACAGCTTTGCAAAAAGCTGAAGAACTCGCCGCGAAGAAAGCCGAAGAGGCTCGCATCATGGCGGAACAGAATGCGGCCCGCTGGGCTGAAGAAGAAGCGGCTCGCGCCAAAGAGAGCAGCGATTACCATCTGACCACCAACAAGCACGCGCAAGCGGCCGAAGATGAGTTGGATCGTAAGGAAGAGACCAGCCGTCGCACGGCTGCCGCTGCCAAGGCGCCGAAGAAAGTCGGCCGTCGCGAAGACGACCGCAATGACCGCAACTCCCGCGATCCCCGTGCCCGCAAAGGCAAGCGTGGCAAGATGGCCATGCCGAACGCCATGAAACACGGCTTCAACAAGCCGGCTGCCGTGGTCAACCGTGACGTCGTCATCGGCGAGACCATCACAGTGGCGGAGCTCGCCAACAAGATGGCCGTCAAGGGCGTTGAAGTCATCAAGGTGATGATGAAGATGGGTGCCATGGCCACCATCAACCAGGTGATCGACCAGGAGACCGCTCAGCTGGTCGCCGAGGAGATGGGTCACAAGGTAGTGCTGCGCCGTGAGAACGAGCTGGAAGAGGCGGTACTTAGCGATCGTGACGAGACCTCCGAAGCCAAGCCGCGCGCGCCGGTCGTGACCATCATGGGTCACGTCGACCACGGCAAGACCTCGCTGCTGGACTATATCCGTAAAGCCAAGGTCGCCGCAGGCGAAGCCGGTGGCATTACCCAGCACATCGGTGCGTACCACGTACAGACCGACAGCGGGATGATCACCTTCCTGGATACCCCGGGTCACGCAGCGTTTACCTCCATGCGTGCTCGTGGTGCCAAGGCGACCGACATCGTTGTGCTGGTTGTTGCAGCTGACGACGGCGTGATGCCGCAAACCATCGAAGCTATCCAGCACGCCAAGGCGGCCGGTGTGCCGCTGGTTGTTGCGGTGAACAAGATCGACAAGCCTGAAGCGGATCCGGATCGCGTCAAGACCGAGCTGGCCCGTTACAACGTCATGTCCGAAGACTGGGGTGGTGATTGCCAGTTCGTGCACGTCTCCGCCAAGTCTGGCGAAGGCATCGACGACCTGCTGGAAGCCATCCTGATCCAGGCCGAAGTCCTGGAGCTGAAAGCGGTGGTTGACGGCATGGCCAACGGCGTCGTGATCGAATCCTTCCTGGATAAAGGTCGTGGTCCGGTTGCCACCGTGCTGGTACAGGAAGGTACTCTGCGTCAGGGCGACATCGTGCTGTGTGGTCTTGAGTACGGCCGGGTTCGCGCCATGCGTGATGAACTGGGTCGCGAGATCAAGGAAGCAGGTCCCTCTCTGCCAGTGGAAATTCTGGGTCTGTCCGGCGTTCCCTCTGCCGGTGACGAAGCCACGGTCGTGCGTGACGAGAAGAAAGCCCGTGAAGTGGCGCTCTACCGTCAGGGCAAGTTCCGCGAAGTCAAGCTGGCTCGCCAGCAGAAGGCCAAGCTGGAAAACATGTTTGCCAACATGACCGAGGGCGAAGTGTCCGAAGTGAACGTGGTGATCAAGGCCGACGTACAAGGCTCTGTGGAAGCGATCTGCGATGCGCTGGTCAAACTCTCCACCGACGAAGTGAAGGTGAAGATCGTGGGTTCCGGCGTAGGTGGCATCACCGAAACCGACGCGACCCTGGCCGCGGCTTCCAGCGCCATCCTGGTGGGCTTCAACGTCCGTGCCGACGCTTCTGCGCGCAAGGTCATCGAATCCGAGAGCCTGGATCTGCGTTACTACTCCGTCATCTATGACCTGATCGACGAAGTGAAGCAGGCCATGAGCGGCAAGCTGGCTCCTGAGTATCGTCAGGAGATCATCGGTCTGGCTGAAGTGCGTAGCGTCTTCAAGTCGCCGAAGTTCGGCGCCGTTGCCGGCTGTATGGTCACCGAAGGTGTGGTCAAGCGTTCCAACCGCATTCGCGTTCTGCGTGACAACGTGGTTATCTATGAAGGCGAGCTGGAATCCCTGCGCCGCTTCAAGGATGACGTCAACGAAGTTCGCAACGGCTACGAGTGTGGTATCGCGGTCAAGAACTACAACGACGTGCGCGAAGGCGACCAGATCGAGGTGTACGAGACCGTTGAAATCCAACGGACTCTGTAAGCCGAGCGTTAGACAAAATAGGGGGCCGCGGCCCCCTTTTATCGCAGGATAGAATATGGCCAGAGAATTCAGCCGGACCCGTCGGGTCGGACAGCAGATCCAGCGTGAAATCGCGCTGATCCTGCAGCGCGAGGTGAAAGACCCGCGCATCGGCATGGTGACCGTCTCCGACGTGGAGGTCTCCAAGGACCTCAACTATGCCAAGGTTTATGTCACCTTCTTGCAACTGGAGAATGACGCCGAGCGCATCAAGGAAGGGCTCAAGGGCCTGACCGAGGCTGCCGGTTACATCCGCAGCCTGCTTGGTAGCGCCATGCGTCTGCGGGTGGTGCCCGAGCTGCGTTTCTACTACGACCAGACCCTGGTCGAGGGGATGCGCCTCTCCAACCTGGTGACCAACACTGTGCGTGAAGACAAGCGTCGCATGACTGAAGCCGGTCGTGACGAAGAGCAATCCGCACCGGATGACACGACTGAGGATAACGCCTGAGATGTCTCGTAGACGTCGTTTCAAAGGCCGTGACGTACACGGCATCCTGCTGCTGGACAAACCGACCGGCCTGACTTCCAACGATGTGTTGCAGAAGGTCAAGCGGATCTACAACGCCGCCAAGGCTGGCCATACCGGCGCCCTGGACCCCCTGGCCACCGGCATGTTGCCGATCTGCCTCGGGGAGGCCACCAAGTTCTCCCAGTATCTGCTGGAAGCGGACAAGCGCTATGAGGTGACCGCCAAGCTGGGCGAGCGCACCAACACCAGCGACTCCGACGGCGAGGTGGTCTCCACCCGCCCGGTGAACGTGGCCGTGGGCACCCTGATCGAGGCGCTTGACCAGTTCCGCGGCCCCATCATGCAGGTGCCGTCCATGTACTCCGCCCTCAAGCACAACGGCCGCCCGCTCTACGAATATGCCCGTGAAGGGATCGAGATCGAGCGGGAAGCCCGTCCCATCACCATCTTCGAACTCAAGCTGCTCGGCTTCGAGGGGGACGAGGTGAAGCTGGAAGTGCATTGCAGCAAGGGTACCTATATCCGCTCCCTGGTGGACGATCTGGGGGAAGTGCTGGGCTGTGGCGCTCACGTCACCCAGCTGCGTCGCACCCAGGTGGCGAGCTACCCCTACGAGCGGATGCTGACCCTGGAGCAGCTCGAGTGTATCTTCGAGCAGGCCAAGGCCGAAAGCATTCCGCCGCGGGAGCAGTTGGATCCCCTGTTGCTGCCGATGGACACCGCCGTGGCCTCTCTGCCCGAGGTGAACATGCTGGTCGCCGTGGCCGCCTATGTGAACCAGGGTCAGGCCGTGCAGGTGGCAGGTAGCCCCCAAAGTGGCCAGGTCCGCATGACGGTTGGCCCGGAGCGCGAATTCATCGGGGTTGGCGAGATCGATGACGAGGGGCGCGTGGCGCCCAAGCGTCTGGTTCGCTACCACGACGAGGAGTGATCCTCAGGCGGTATCGGTCTGTCACGCGTCTTTCCCGTTGCGAAAAGGGGCGGGGACGATTATGATACCGCCCTCATTTCACGGCTGAATTAGAGATTGGCTGTGAACCTTTAAACACTCTACTGGAGTAATACCATGTCTCTAAATGCTGAGATCAAAGCTCAAATCGTTGCCGACAACGCTCGTGGCGCCAACGACACCGGTTCCCCCGAAGTGCAAGTTGCCCTGCTGACTGCCCAGATCAACCATCTGCAAGGTCACTTCAAGGAGCACGCCAAGGATCACCACGGTCGTCGCGGTCTGCTGCGCATGGTTTCCCAGCGTCGTAAGCTGCTGGACTACCTGAAGCGTAAAGACGTTCAGCGTTACGCTGCTCTGATCGCCAAGCTGGGTCTGCGTCGTTAATCGACCATCAGATTTCGCAAAAAAGGGGAACCGCGAGGTTCCCCTTTTTTATTGCCCGTTTCAAACAGGATGCAGGCCGTTGCCTGCCTCACAGAATTGACGTCCGCGCTTACCTTTTGATGCGAATCAAGTATACTTGCACGCGAATTTAAAGCGCCAAATTGTTAAAAGGAAATTCACGTGAATCCTATTGTAAAGTCATTCCAGTACGGTCAACACACCGTCACACTGGAAACCGGTGTGATGGCCCGTCAAGCCACTGCGGCCGTCATGGTCAGCATGGACGATACCTGTGTCTTCGTGACTGTCGTTGGCAAGAAAGAGGCCGATCACGGCCGTGATTTCTTCCCGCTGACCGTCAACTATCAGGAGCGTACCTATGCTGCTGGTCGTATCCCGGGTGGTTTCTTCCGTCGTGAAGGCCGTCCGAGCGAGGGTGAGACCCTCATCTCCCGTCTGATCGACCGTCCCATCCGTCCGCTGTTCCCGGAAGGCTTCCTCAATGAGGTTCAGGTGGTTGCCACCGTCATGTCCGTGAACCCGGCCGTTTCTCCCGACATCGTTGCCATGATCGGTGCCTCCGCGGCCCTGGCCATCTCCGGCATCCCGTTCGGCGGCCCGATCGGTGCAGCCCGCGTGGGTTACATGAACGGCCAGTACGTGCTGAACCCGACCACCACCGAACTGCCCCAGAGCGATCTGGATCTGGTGGTTGCCGGTACTGCCAATGCGGTGCTGATGGTGGAATCCGAAGCGGCCATCCTCTCCGAGGAGGTGATGCTGGGCGCCGTGGTCTACGGTCACGAGCAGATGCAGACCGTGATCAACGCCATCAACGAATTCGCTGCCGACGTCGGTACCAAGCCCTGGGACTGGACCCCGCCTGCCGTCAACGAAGCGCTGAAAGCCAAAGTTGCCGAACTGGCCACCGCTGAACTGGGTGAAGCCTACCGCATCACCGAGAAGGCTGTTCGCTACGAAACCATCGCTGCCATCAAGGGCCGCGTGGTCGAGCAAGTCATCGCATCCGGCGTGGAAGAAGATGCCAAGAAGATCGGCGAAGAGTTCCACAGCCTGGAGAGCCGCATCGTCCGTGGTCGCGTAGTACGTGGTGAGCCGCGTATCGACGGTCGCGATCCGGAAATGATCCGCGCCCTCTCCGTCGGTACCGGCATTCTGCCCCGTGCCCACGGTTCTGCCCTGTTCACCCGTGGTGAAACTCAGGCCATCGTGGTGGCCACGCTGGGTACCGAGCGTGACGCCCAGAACATCGACGAGCTGACCGGCAATCGCGCCGATCGCTTCATGCTGCACTACAACTTCCCGCCCTACTGCGTCGGCGAGACCGGCATGATGGGCAGCCCGAAGCGTCGTGAGATCGGTCACGGCCGTCTGGCCAAGCGCGGCGTTGCTGCCGTGATGCCGAGCGCCGCCGAGTTCCCGTACGTGGTGCGCGTGGTCTCTGAAATCACCGAATCCAACGGTTCCTCCTCCATGGCGTCTGTCTGTGGTTCCTCCCTGGCGCTGATGGATGCCGGTGTGCCGATCAAGGCCTCCGTTGCCGGTATCGCCATGGGTCTGGTGAAGGAAGAGGAAGGTTTCGTCGTGCTGTCCGACATCCTGGGTGACGAAGATCACCTGGGCGACATGGACTTCAAGGTAGCCGGTACCAGCGAAGGTGTGACCGCGCTGCAGATGGACATCAAGATCGAAGGCATCACCAAAGAGATCATGGAGATTGCGCTGAAGCAAGCTCGTGGCGCTCGTCTGCACATCCTGAAAGTGATGGACGAAGCTATCCAGGCTCCCCGTGCCCAGATCTCCGATTTCGCACCGCGCATCCACACCATCAAGATCAATCCTGAGAAGATCAAGGATGTGATCGGCAAGGGTGGTTCCGTGATCCGTGCACTGACCGAAGAGACCGGCACCAACATCGAGCTGGATGATGACGGTACCGTTCGCATCTCCGCCGTGGCCAACGAAGCCGCCATGGAAGCGATCCGCCGCATCGAGGCCATCACCGCCGAGATCGAAGTGAACCGCATCTACGAAGGCAAGGTCGTGCGCCTGGCTGACTTCGGCGCCTTCGTCAACATCCTGCCGGGTAAAGACGGTCTGGTGCACATCTCCCAGATCACCGATGCCCGCGTGCAGAACGTGGCAGACTTCCTGAAAATCGGTGACGTGGTGAAGGTGAAGGTACTGGAAGTGGACCGTCAGGGCCGTGTGCGTCTCTCCATCAAGGAAGCGAACGCACCGACCGAAGCGGCTGCTGCTGCTCCTGCTGCCGTTGCCGTCGAAGAGCCGGCTGCCGAATAAGGCTGCCGTATGTGAAAGAGCCGACCCTTGGGTCGGCTTTTTTGTGCCTGTCGCCCGGTATGGCGCAGATTGTCTCCTTGTTCCTTTTGGCGCCCCTTGATATAAGGGACGACCCCGCTTCGTTGGCAAAAGGAATTGCAGCATGTCATGGGCCTACCTCAGGCAGTTTCCTTCCCTGGTCTGGATCGTCATCCTGGGCACTTTCATGGTGCGTACCACCTTCTTCATGGTCTGGCCCTTTCTCTCCATCCTGCTCTACCGTGACTACGGACTTTCGGCGACCCTGATAGGCCTGATCCTGGGGGCCACGGCGGCGCTTTCCACGCTTGTCAGCTTCTATGGCGGCTGGTTCTCGGACAAATGGGGGCGGCGCAACATCCTGCTGTTCGGCTGCCTGGTTTCCGCCGCCAGCGTGGCCCTGCTCGGCCTCTCCCACCAGGTGGGCTGGCTGGCACTCGGAGTGATCGGCAGCGGACTCTCCTACGGGCTCATCGACTCACCGGGCAAGGCACTGATGGCCGACAATCTGGCCGAGCCCAAAGCCCGTGAGCTGGCGCTGCACCTGCGTTATTTCCTGCTCAACCTGGGGGCGGCCATCGGTCCTCTGCTCGGCGTCACCTATGGCCTGAGCGCGCGTCAGGAGACCTTCCTGTTGCTCAGTGCCAGCTATCTGCTGCTTGGCATCGTCTTTGTCATCGGGTTCAGGCTGGCAGGTTGCCACACCAGCCAGGCGGCCGGGCCCGGCATGCGTGCCGTGCTGCGGGTGCTCTGGCAGGACAGGGGGTTTCTGCTGCTGATCATGGCCAATCTGCTGCTGATGCTGGTCTATGCCCAGTTCGAGTCGCCCCTCATCCAGTATCTGACCCGCGCGGGGACGCCGGAGGTGGAGCGGCTCATCGGCTGGCTGGTGACGACCAACGCGCTGACCATAGTGATGCTGCAGTTCCCCCTGCTGCACCTGACTGCCCGCTGGTCCACGCGGCACAAGCTGCAACTCGGGGTGGCGCTCTTTCTCGGCGCCCAGTTGCAGTTTGCGCTGGGGGATACCGCCATCTGGTGGCACTGGATAGTGGCGGTGATCCTCCTGAGCGTCGGGGAGTGCATCCTCTTCCCCTTGCTCAATGTGCTGATCGATCAGATGGCGCCTGGTCATTTGAAGGGGAGCTATTTCGGGGCGGCCTCCATCTCCGGACTCGGGGTGGCCATGGGGGCCTTGCTGGGAGGCTGGGTGCTGGCCCACTGGGGCGGGAGCTGGCTTTACGCTCTGATGGCGCTGCTCTGCCTGGTGATCCTGATGCTCTATGGTCTGAGTACCCGGACCTCGCGCCCTGCGCTGGTCCGGGCTGGGCCCTGACGGCTAGAAGGTCAGCACCTTGTCGGCGGCCAGAGTCCATTGGGCCAGCAAGGGGAGGGTGCCTATCTCTATGCCCTCGACAAGGGGTAGCGGGGTGATGCCGCGCGCATCGGTGCAACTCTTGCAAAGCCGGATCCGGGTGCCCTGAGCCAGCAGTATCTCCAGCATCTGGCGCAGGTTGTAGCCCTCGGCCGGAGCCTGCCCGGCCAGAGCAGCAGTGACGGCATCCGACATCAGGAAGAGGTTGAGGTCTACCTTTCCCTCCTCTTTGAGGGCGATGCCGAGGCGCAGGGCATTGAACAGGGACTCGCTGCCATAGGGGGCGCCGTTGGCAATGATGAGAATGTGTTGGGTCATGTGACTCTCCTGATTGAAAGGGCCATTGTAGCCTCGGCGAAAGCGGCCCGGCATGATGCAGAGCACACTCTGTCGTAGCCCGGCCCCGTGTGTCTTGACCTCACACAGGGAGTCAGGTCTCATGGACGGCCATCCAGTATGACAGAACAAAGAGGTTGTTATGTGGAAGATCGCCGGAATAGGCTTATTGTTGTTGGCCGGACAAGCCTATGGTAGTGAAAACATCGGCTGCAAGGCCAGACAGCAGGCCGTGACGGATCAGCTTGCGTTCGCCAGGGCGCACAACAACCAGGAGCAGGTAGCCGGTCTTGAGCGGGCACTGCGCAACCTGGAGGCCCATTGTACCGATGCCGGGCTCCTTGAGGAGCAGCAACGCAAGGTGGTCAAGCAGAGGGAAGAAGTGGAAGAGCGGCTGGCCGAGTTGCAGAGCGCACGGGTATCGGGCAAGCCGGACAAGATTGCCAAGAAGCAGTCCAAGCTGGAGGAGTCCCAGGCCGAGTTGCTGGAAGCCCAGCGCGAACTCGAGGCGCTGCAAAAACTGGTCAAACCCTGAGGGAAGGGCAGCGCAATAGAAAAAGCCGGGCATGCCCGGCTTTTTCTATTTCTGGATAATGCACCCGCGAGTGTCAGACGCTGACTGCCTGTGCATCCGCACGAATTTCTCCATCAGCTGATCTTCGGTTTCCCACCCGATGGATGGGATCCCGGAGGATGCCGTCCATGGGGCGCAGACGCTGATGCAGGTGCAGGTGCTACAGCTACTGCCTGTGCATCCGCACGAATTTTTCCATCAGCTGATCTTCGGTCTCCACATGGGCGGGATCCCAGATGATGCAGTCGATGGGGCAGACGCTGATGCAGGTGGGCTTCTCATAGTGGCCGACGCATTCGGTGCAGCGATCCGGGTCTATCTCGTAGATCTTGCTCCCCAGGGTGATGGCCTGGTTCGGACACTCCGGATCGCACATGTCACAGTTGATGCACTTGTCGGTGATGAGCAGTGCCATCTCAGGCCGCCGAGTGAGGTTGACGGGTATCCTCGCGCTCGCCGAGGTTGCGCAGCAGGATGCCGTAATTCACGTCGATCTCCTTGGGAACCGGGACGTAGACCACGTGGCCGTTGCCCGGCGCGGTGTCGATGAGCTCGCCCTTGCGGTTCTGCATCTGCTCCAGGTTGAAGCTGAGGTTGCCCTGGGGGGTCATCAGCTCCAGGCTGTTGCCCAGCAGGAACTTGTTCTTCACCTCGACTTCGACCATGTCACCGTTGCGACCGGTGATCTCGCCGACGAACTGCTGGGTGTCGGAGACGGAGTAACCGTAGTCGTAGTTCTGGTATTCGCTGTGGTTGTGACGGCGCAGGAAGCCCTCGGTGTAGCCGCGGTGGGCCAGGTTCTCGAGGGTGCCCATCAGGGTCGGATCGAACGGACGGCCAGCCACCGCATCGTCGATGGCCTTGCGATAGACCTGGGCGGTACGGGCGCAGTAGTAGAAGGACTTGGTACGGCCTTCGATTTTCAGCGAATGAACGCCCATTTTGGTCAGGCGCTCGACGTGCTCGACGGCGCGCAGATCCTTGGAGTTCATGATGTAGGTGCCGTGCTCGTCTTCAAACGCAGTCATGAACTCGCCCGGGCGGTTGGACTCTTCCAGCAGCACCAGGGCATCGGTCGGCTTGCCTGCGCCCAGGGTCGGATCCACCTTTTGCACGGCGATGGGCTCCTGGCGGTGGACGATCTGGCCCACGTCATCTTCCTTGCCCTCGTGCACCTTGTACTCCCAGCGGCAGGAGTTGGTGCAGGTGCCCTGATTGGGGTCACGCTTGTTGATGTAGCCGGAGAGCAGGCAGCGGCCGGAGTAGGCCATGCACAGCGCCCCGTGGACGAAGACTTCCAGTTCCATCTCCGGCACCTGCATGCGGATCTCCTCGATCTCGTCGAGAGACAGCTCGCGGGATAGGATGGCACGGGTCAGTCCCATCTGATGCCAGAACTTCACCGTGGCCCAGTTGACCGCGTTGGCCTGCACCGAGAGGTGGATAGGCATGTCGGGGAAGGCTTCGCGCATCATCATGATGAGACCGGGATCGGACATGATGAGTGCATCCGGCTTCATATCCACTACAGGGCGCATGTCGCGGATGAAGGTCTTGAGCTTGGAGTTGTGGGGCTGAATGTTGGCCACCACATAGAACTGCTTGCCGAGGGCATGGGCCTCGTTGATGCCGAGCTGCAGATTCTCGTGATCGAATTCGTTGTTGCGTACCCGCAGGCTGTAGCGCGGCTGGCCCGCATAGACGGCGTCTGCGCCATAGGCATAGGCGTAGCGCATGTTCTTGAGGGTCCCGGCAGGGGAGAGCAATTCTGGTCTGAACATGTTGGACTCTTTTATCTGATTGCAAATCAGGAAGGCACTACCTAATAGCGCCGAATAATCAATGACTTACATTGATTTTTTTGGTGTGTATAGTCGTGTATAGTTGGGATCTCCCAACACCCTAATATTTTACCACCAAACCCAGCTGCCAGCCACGCACACAGCTTGGCTGAGTTGATTTCGGATGCATCCGTGCTAGCAGAGCGGTAGGTCGCAACATATGACTTGTGTCGAACTCATCCGGAGCTTGCTAGAAGGGAACTACTAGCTGATGCGAGATCAACAGACACTATTGGCCTCATGGGCTGGGTCATTTTTGTTTTTTGCGGACTATGAGTTGAACGGAAATGTGGTAACGACTGGATTTGACCCCATAGATCCAGACACTTTTTCCCGCTTAGGGTTGTGATACCCGACTGCGCAGAAATTCCCGAGGTGAACGGTATCCCAAGGCGCTGTGCGGGTGGTGTTCGTTATAATGCTCAAACGCGATGGCCAAATTGCCTACCGCTGTTCGGCTATCTGGTTTCGGCATCATCTCGATATAGTCTCGCTTCATCGTCTTCACGAAGCTCTCCGCTATACCGTTGCTCTGTGGGCTTCTCACCGCCGTCGTTCTGGGCTCCAACCCGATTTCTCGTGCAAACGCGCGGGTCTCATGGGCTCGATACGCCGAGCCATTATCAGTCAGCCACTCCACCGGTGATGCCGGCAACGCATCCCCGAAGCGTCGTTCGACAGATCTCAGCATGACATCTTGCACCGTGTCACTGTCGTAACCCCCGGTGCTGGCAGCCCAGTCCAACGCCTCCCTATCGCAGCAGTCCATGGCGAACGTGACTCGTAGTTTTTCACCGTTATCGCAGCGAAACTCGAAGCCATCCGAGCACCAACGTCGATTGCTCTCTTTGACGGCAACACGCCCCTTATGTGCCTGCTGGGCCAATGGTGCAGCCGGTTTTCTTTCCAGCAGCAGGCCATGCTCTCTCATGACGCGATATACCCGTTTGGCGTTTACTACAGGCTGTCTTGTTGCCTCTGACTGACGCCGTAACAGCGCCCAGACCCGGCGATAGCCATAGGAGGGAAGTTCTGCCATCGCCTCCATGATACGGCCAAGTAAGGCTGCATCATCACGCTGGCGATGATGACGACCATCTTGCCAACCTGGTTTGCGATGAACACGAACGGATAGCTGCGCACGCGATACATTAAGGGCCTGGCTCACAGCACTTAATCGTCGTCCCCCGGCAACAAGGGCGCATGCGCAATCCATTTTTTTGCTCGACCATACTCCACGGCTTCTTTGAGGATCTCGTTCTCCATGGTCTTCTTCCCGAGCAGACGCTGGAGCTCTCGGATCTGCTTGATGGCAGCAGCCAACTCGGAGGCTGGAACAACATCCTCACCGGCGGTGATCGCCGTGAGAGAGCCTTCCTGGAATTGTTTACGCCATTTGAAAAGCTGGTTGGCGTTGACGTCGTGCAAGCGAGCGACATGAGATACGGTCATTCCGGGCTCAAAGGTCTGCTGCACGATGGAGATCTTTTCCTGCGGAGTCCGGCGTCGACGGCGCTCAGCCCCTGTTAACACTTCGACCATTTTCTCGTTGCGACTAGTACTGAACATAGTTCCAAGACTACCTCTTAAATTAAGAGGGGCGAAGTGTCTGGATCTTCAAGGGGCCAATCTAACGACAGGTAGTTATGGACAACAATAGAGATACACTAATGTCATTTTCTTGGATGTGGCCCTATGCAGCGTAAGCTGCAATCATCAAAGCCGTCGCGTATACGAAATGGCCAAGCCACTTTCGATATCACTCCCTCTTTAGATGATATCTGGCACTCCTTCCCCGCCCGACGCCCAGCGTCAGACAGCCATGAACGAAATCGTTAAAGTAATTTATGGGTACACAGGAGATATTCAGCGGAGATGTATATGTCACGAAAAATGGAGTTTCGAAGCTGTTCATCATGACTGCGGAGTATCACGCACATGAGCGGGCACTACATCAGCATGCTAGGGAAGGTGCGAACAAGTCCCTGATATGAGATCATGTTTGTCATCTGGAGCCATGGAACAGGGTTCATCATGAGTCATCAACTTACCTTCGCCGACAGTGAATTCAGCAGTAAGCGCCGTCAGACCAGAAAAGAGATTTTCTTGTCCCGCATGGAGCAGATTCTGCCATGGCAAAACATGGTGGAAGTCATCGAGCCGTTTTACCCCAAGGCTGGTAATGGCCGGCGACCTTATCCGCTGGAAACCATGCTACGCATTCACTGCATGCAGCATTGGTACAACCTGAGCGATGGCGCGATGGAAGATGCTCTGTACGAAATCGCCTCCATGCGTCTGTTTGCCCGGTTATCCCTGGATAGCGCCTTGCCGGACCGCACCACCATCATGAATTTCCGCCACCTGCTGGAGCAGCATCAACTGGCCCGCCAATTGTTCAAGACCATCAATCGCTGGCTGGCCGAAGCAGGCGTCATGATGACTCAAGGCACCTTGGTCGATGCCACCATCATTGAGGCACCCAGCTCGACCAAGAACAAAGAGCAGCAACGCGATCCGCAGATGCATCAGACCAAGAAAGGCAATCAGTGGCACTTTGGCATGAAGGCCCACATTGGTGTCGATGCCAAGAGTGGCCTGACCCACAGCCTAGTCACCACCGCGGCCAACGAGCATGACCTCAATCAGCTGGGTAATCTGCTGCATGGAGAGGAGCAATTTGTCTCAGCCGATGCCGGCTACCAAGGGGCGCCACAGCGCGAGGAGCTGGCCGAGGTGGATGTTGACTGGCTGATCGCCGAGCGCCCCGGCAAGGTAAGAACCTTGAAACAGCATCCACGCAAGAACAAAACGGCCATCAACATCGAATACATGAAAGCCAGCATCCGGGCCAAGGTGGAGCACCCGTTTCGCATCATCAAGCGACAGTTCGGCTTCGTGAAAGCCTGATACAAGGGGTTGCTGAAAAACGATAACCAACTGGCGATGTTATTCACGCTGGCCTTAACAAGATATAACTCAAATGAATCAAAAAGTAATAATTATTGGGTGTGGAATAGCATGAATTTAATCATTACAGCCATTGGGGCTTCAGCGGGTGGGCTTGAGGCGATTAGCGCACTGCTCACCCTGCTCACCAGAAACGATGACATGTGCTTTGTGGTGCTTCAGCATTTATCGCCCTCGCATCGCAGTATGATGGCTGAAATCTTACAACGTTCAACTGCGCTCTCTGTTAAAGAGATGGAAGATCAGGACGAACCCTTGCCCAATATGGTGTTTGTGGTGCCTGCGCACAAAAATGCCGGTTTTGAGAATGGTCGATTTACCTTGTCAGCCATTTCGCAACCGAATAACCCGAAGCCATCGATTAACTATTTTTTTACAGCATTAGCGGAAGAAAAAAGAGATCGCGCGATTGGCATTATTTTGTCGGGAACGGGTTCTGATGGCTCATTAGGTTGTCGGCAAATTCACAATATGGGCGGCATCACGATAGCGCAAAACCCCGATGGTGCGAAATATGATGGAATGCCACGTTCGGCCATCGAATCGGGTGTAATCTCGCACATTATGAGCATTGCAGAAATAGCGCAATACCTGTCTAGTATTGAGGTTGCCAATAACGCAGTCGATGCGCTGCTGCATGATGATTTGCGGGTTCAACAAATCATCGAGTTGCTTAATGAACGCTTACAGCGTGATTTTACCGGTTATAAAAGTGCGACGTTGATTCGACGCATACAGCGACGTATCAGTGCCGTGCAAAGTGTTGGGTTAAACGAATATCTGGCCTTTCTAACCAGTTCAGACAGCGAAGCCGAGCTTTTAGCCAACGATTTGCTGATTTCAGTAACCGCCTTTTTTCGCGATAAAGAGGCTTACAAGGCACTTGAAGCAACGCTCAGGCAATCCAATACGGCAGCCGAAGACGAGTTTCGCATTTGGGTTGCCGGTTGTGCGACCGGTGAAGAAGCCTATTCGCTGGCGATCATGATGTATGAAATCTGGCTGGATAGAGATAAAAAGCCAACGTTGCAGATATTTGCTACCGACATTGATGATGCGGCCCTTGAAACCGCACGACGTGGGTTATATCCGGCAATTGCGTTAAAAGAATTAAGCCAAGAGTTAGTTGAGCGTTATTTTAATAAACGCGGCGCGTATTATGAAATTATTAAACCACTGCGAGATGCAATTGTTTTTGCCAAGCATAATTTAGTCAATGATCCACCATTTCTGCGTTTAGATGTGGTCTCTTGTCGTAATGTTCTTATTTATTTTGACACCGCACTTCAAGCGAAAGTATTACAAAACTTTCACTTTGGTTTAAAAAAGAATAGTTTACTGTTTCTTGGTCGCTCAGAAACAGTGGCTCAAGCCGACAAGCTATTTAACTCTCATGATGCGCGAGAACGAATTTTTTCTAAAACGGGAGAAATACAGGTTTTGCCACTAACAAAAGTAGTGAGTGGTACAATAAAGGTAAAAAATCAGAAAAAGAGTGATCAACAAGACGCGTTATTCAATTTTTTGATTAATAATTATAAATTAACTCTTGCCGTATGTGATCGTGAAGGCAATGTATTACATACTAGGGGTCATGTGGAGCAGTTTTTCTTATTTCCATCAGGAGTTACTAAATATAATTTATCAGATGTGCTGCACCCATCTGTTCGTGCAGATGCCATCTCTTTATTTCATAAAGTGCAAAGAAATAGATCTAAGTGTGAAAGCCAGAAACGGCATATAAATCATCAACACATCAAATTTATTGTTTCTATTTTAGAGCAAGAAAATTTTGAATCCTATTTGTTAGTGTTTCAAATTGAAAATGAAGAGAGTAAAAGTGTTTCATTAATATCGTCTGACACGCCTTCATTTAATAATGATGATTTAAAAAATGAGTTAATTAGCACTCGTGAGCATTTGCAAGCGTTGGTGGAAGAGTTAGCCACAGCTAATGAAGAGATGCAGGCCTTAAATGAAGAGGCGCAAGCATCGAACGAAGAGCTGCAAGCCACTAACGAAGAGTTGGAAGCCGCCAACGAAGAGATGCAGGCCACCAATGAAGAGTTGATCAGTGTTAATGAAGAGTTGAATGTTAAAACCGGTGAATTGGCCAAACTCTATGAAGAGTATTCCCATCTTTATGACGCGTTAGAGTTTCCTATTTTAGTGTTTGATAAAGAGTTGCGTTTAATTCGTTTTAATGCAGGGGCGGCACAATATTTTTCATTACGATTAACGGCGCATTATCAATCGGTGGAGAAAATTAATTTTCCTGATGAATTTAATGAGCTGGCGACCTTATTAGGTAAAACCTTATCGCATGGTGATAGACAAAGCGCACTGATTCAGCATCTGAATCGTTATTTTCATCTGATTATCACGCCGGGGTTAAATCAGAAATCAGAGGTGATTTCGTTGGTTGTGACCATGATCGATGTCAGTGATTTGATCAATGCGAAAAATAAACTGTCGGCATCTGAGCATCGCTTAACTGCCTTAATGGAGCACACAAGTATTATTTTCTCCATGCGTGATCTGCATGGGCGATATCTCTATGTGAATAAGCGATTTACTGAGTGTTTTGACGTTGATGAAGCCGATTGCATTGACAAAACAGATTTCTCTATTTTCCCCACTGCGTTTGCAGGGGCATTATGGGGTGCATCGATCGAGTCGTTACAAACTGAAAACCCGATAGTGCGCGAGTATTATTTTAATAATAAAAATCAAAATAAATTTTTCTCGATTAAACATCAAACATTGCGTGATAGCGATAACCACCCGATTGCGTTAATTATTGAAGGTGAAGATATTACTGAGAGAAGAATTCAAGAGTCACAATTAAGAATTAATGCTCGGATTTTTGAACAAGCCGGTGAAGCTATTGTTGTGATGGATAAATGCGGAATTATTACCTCTGTAAACTCTGCATTTTATAAAATTACACAATTTGATGAGTGTGATGTAATAGGGCAACCGGCCAGAGAAATTATTTTTAACTCGACAGGTACGTCTGATATTTATGATGAGATCAGCTATTCGATTAAAACTGATGGCAGTTGGAAAGGGGAAATTTTAAGTAAACGCAAAGGTGGTGAGGTTTACCCTGAATTGCTCACTATTAATCGAGTTGAAGATTTTCAAGGTAACCCTGAACATCTGGTGGCCGTTTTTTCTGATATATCGCAGATTAAAAACTCACAAAAAGACATTGCTTATCTGGCCGAACATGACTCACTGACGAATTTGCCAAATCGTGCCACGTTTGCGAATAAATTAAGAAAACAATTAGCAGAATCTTTGGATAATAATAGAACCAATGCACTGTTATTTATCGATTTAGATAATTTTAAAAACATTAATGACACGTTGGGTCATGATGTGGGCGACCGCGTATTGCAAATTGCGGCATCTCGATTACGTCATATCATTAACAGCAATGATTTTATTGCCCGTTTAGGTGGTGATGAGTTTACGATTATTTTATCTGACACCACCACCGAAGATGCAGCCGCAGTGGCCAAAAAAGTGATTGATGAAATGTCACTGGTTTATGAGGTGGCTAATCGTCAGCTCTTTATTTCGGCTAGCATTGGCGTAGCGATATCACCCATGGATGGTCATGACGAGCATAGCTTATTAAAAGCAGCTGATGCTGCGATGTATAAAGCCAAAGAAAATGGGCGAAATCGTTTTGCTTTTTTTGAGCCTGAATTGCAAGTTAAATTGCTGCGTCAAGCAACGCTTGAACGGGCAATGCGTGTTGCGATTGAAAATAATCTGTTTTATCTCGTATATCAGCCGAAATTTTTGATTAATGACAAACTCGATATTGTCGGCGCAGAGGCATTGATCCGCTGGGATGACCCTGAAGTTGGCAGTGTATCACCAGCTGATTTTATTCCCCTTAGCGAGAAGAATGGGTTGATTTATGAAATAACGCGCATTGTTATTCATACTATTATTCAGCAATTGGTGCAATGGCGGAAAGAAGGGCTTAAATTATTACCAATAGCATTTAATTGTTCGACCAGAAGCCTGCATGAACCTGATTTGGCTGATTTTGTTCTATCATTAATGCGAGAAAATAGCCTTCCATTTGAACTGCTACAAATTGAGATCACAGAAACGGTATTACTGGATAACAGCCAAGTGGTTTTATCCAACTTAGAACGTTTAAATTATCATGGCATTAAAATTAATATTGATGATTTTGGCACTGGTTACTCATCACTCAGCTATTTAAAACGGCTGAATATATCAACACTGAAAATCGATCAGAGTTTTGTCTCTGGCTTAGGCAATGACTTAGAAGATGAAGTGATTACCGAGGCGGTATTAAGCATGGCCAAATCATTTTCATTGGAAACGGTGGCAGAGGGTGTTGAAACAGAAACGCAGCTGTGTTGGTTAAGGCAACATGGTTGTCATGTCGCTCAGGGTTATTATCTTGCTAAACCGCTGACGACTAATGCTTTCAAGGAGTACCTGACTCTTGAATGAAAAAAATACTTTTCTCTGTGCGTGCGAGCAAGAGGAATTGCATTTATCTGGGGCTGTGCAGTCATTTGGTGCGTTGATTCTTACCGAAGAGAATGGCTATGTCACACACGTCTCAGTGAATACTGATGCAATTTGCACGTCGGCCATTCCGGGTCAATTTATTGATCCACGTTTGGCAAAGCTTTCGGCTAGTCTGGGCGTGCAAGTGGGTAGTAATAAGATAGTCGCTTGGCACGATCAGGGCTTTAATGGCTATATCTTGATGACAAAAAGTAAAAACAAAAGCATTATTTATGAGTTTTACCCGAGTGATATCAAGCACAATAACGTTATATGCACGCGCTTTGATTTTTTAGAAAAGCCTAATTCAGACAGTGAATTGTCATGGCTGCAAAAACGGTTAGTTGATTATATTTCTGAAGCGACTGGTTTTGAGCGGGTGATTTATTATCAGTTTATGCACAATGGCGATGGTGAAGTAATTCATGAGTCAGTGTCATCATCACATATTGGCTCTTACATTGGATTACGCTTTCCAGCCAGTGATATTCCACGCATTGCTCGCGATCTCTATGTCTTAAACCCTTGGCGTTATATTTATAATGCACCCGATATAACCACGCCAGTTGTCGGTATTACCCCTTCTGCGCCTGATTTAACCTATGCCTCGTTGCGCAGTGTCTCGCCGGTGCATGTTGTGTATATGGGAAATATGGGGGTGAATACCTCAATCTCTTTTCCTGTGATATTACATGGTGAATTGGCGGCGTTAATTACCTGTCACCATTCAACGCCACATTATATTGAGCTACCAATGTTGGAAGAAATTAGCTCACATGTTCAACATTATTCGATGATACAGTCATCGTATCTAGCGCAAAAAAAAATAAATTTACTCGATGGGCTTGGTCGTTGGAAAGCCGACACGCGCATTAAATTATTTAAAATGATTGATGACACAAACCAATGGGCGGAATTAGCCATTTGGTTAATGGATTCTTTTTCAGCATCCGGCATTATGTTCTGTGTGAATGATAATTATTGGGGCTATGGCACGATTCCCAATGAAGAAGCCTTTGCCGTTCTTGATGACTATTTTGTGCACTCAAAAATACAGATTTGGAGCGAGCACGCCTTATCGAAATCATTTAAATCGATTCTGTTATCACCGCTCGCTGGCGTATTAGGCGTCACGGGAATGGCGGACGCAGAGTGTCATGTTCGCCTGCTGTTATTTCGCAATGAGCACATTGAAAGTATTTCATGGGGTGGCAACCCGAATAAACCAACGAATTCGCACGATGGCGCTATTGGTATTTCGCCACGCATTTCATTTGAAAAATGGGTTGAAAAAACAGTCGGTAAATCGAAAGTGTGGAGTCAAAAGAACCAGCTCCAAGCCCTTAAGTTACGAGAACTATTATTAGAGGTTGAGCGATATGTCCAACAATCTGGAACAATTTAGACAAGGTTTAAAAAAAGCCCATGCTGATTTGGAAATGGAGCCGCCGTTTCGTGCGGTATCCGGCCATACGGTGACTATGGCGGATGTAAAAAACTTTCTCTCTATTTTGCATCGTTTTTATCAAGCCGCCGATAACCACATCATTCATTCCCCCTTTGCGATTGATGGGCTCTATCAGCGCCGCGCTGATCTATTGGCTGAAGATATTAAAAACATCGGCGGCGAGCCCGTGTTTACGGGGGCGTGTGATGTGGCTATGCCTGCCATTGATAGCGAAGCGCAGTGGTTGGGTGTGGTTTATACCATCGAAGGCTCTGCGGCGGGTGGGCGTTATCTGTTGCGGCATTTACGACATCAATTGCAAGAGAACCTTGGGGCCTGCACCTCGTTCTTTACGACGATTTCGGCAAGTTATGAAACGCATTGGCCGAAAGTCATCGCTGCTTTTAATGAAAAAGTGAACACTGATAGCGATGTTGAACACGCGATCTCTGCTGGGGTGAGCGTTTTTGACGATTTGGTGCTGATCTCAAAACGCTTACCTGTGTAACGGGCCTTTTCACGGGTTTCCTCGATACAGATCTTTCCTTAATACTGCTATCTCCTCGATCTTTCCCTGCATGTTGGCATTGGTTATGGCCAACATGTTGGATCGGCGTGCCACACAACGTTGAGCCACTTCACAAAGCTGACATTGTAACAGTTCACTGGGACTACGTTGACAACAACAACTCTTGGGAAAGTGCGAACAAGTATCCCACGAACAAAAAATGAAAATTTTAGTCATTTAATATCAATGGGTTACCAGTAAATGCTCTCGTGCCATATGACTTATTCGCACCTTCCCTAGATGGAGATCACGATCTCAAGGTATTATTCGCATCATGTACAGGATCTTTAGCTACAACCAATTGAAATAGATAGAAAAAAGGCTTCGTTTGTGATCTGATTTAATCGCAAAAAAAAACCGACACACCCGAAGCCATGACTATTATCAATGCAACCCAGTACCTCAAGCAACTTCTTAGCTCTTCTGAACTCAACCGGATCGGTAAATTTACCGGTTTTTGTCAGCGACTCCGGGATATCCAGCCTGCGAGACTACTCCCGGCTCTGCTCTCAGGGCTTGGTTGCGACAAGGTGGATGGTATTGCTGGTTTGCATCGCCATTTCAATGCGTTGCAGCTCCATGATACTGACCAAATAGCGTATAAACCCTTTCACAACCAGTTACGCAAGCAGGGTTTTCCCTTGTTCATGCGCGCACTGGTTGAACGAGCCATCGCCTTACGCCTCAAGGAGTGTCTACCGGACGCCCACGGACTGGCAGGCTTTGAGCAGGTACTGCTGCAGGACGGGTCGTCATTCGCGTTACATCCGCAATTGGCAGAACATTTCCCGGGCCGATTCAATAAGCACAGCCCCGCTGCGGTAGAGTGTCATATGACCATGTCCTTGCTGGACCAGTCGCCGATATCGATGAGTATCACGGCGGATACCGAATCGGAGCGCAAGCATCTTCCGGCCGCAAATTCGTTAAATAACAAACTGTTATTGGCGGATGCCGGTTACATCAGCCGCGAGTACTTTGCTGATGTGACCAAAGCCAAAGGAAGCTATCTGGTCAGAGGGAGTCAAAATCTCAATCCCAAAGTACAGGCAGCTTACCGACAGGACGGCAGGGAAATGCCCAAGTTACTCGGAAAAAAGCTCAAGGATATCGATCGGAGAAGCTGCAGAGCCGAGGTTCTGGATCTGGATGTGAGTTCGGGAAAGTATAAATATCGACTCATAAGACGTTGGTTTGCAGAGGAAAAACGGTTCTGTATATGGATGACCAATCTTCCGCGTGAGCGATGGCCAGCCGAGAAGGTGATGGCATTGTATCGTTGCCGTTGGCAGATCGAACTGTTGTTCAAAGAGCTGAAATCACATAACCGGTTGAAGGCGTTCGCGACACGACAAAAAGCGATAGCGGAAGGCTTGATCTGGGCTAGTTTGCTGGCCTTGCTGGTCAAACGTCGGCTGGCGCTGACGCTGATTGGCAGCGCGGAGTTATCGATGCTGAAGATTGCCAAAAACAGCGCGCTTTGGTTAATGCCGATATTGGCGAGCATCATCCATGGTGCGTGGCAGGAAATAACAGAGAAGTTGGAGTGGGCAATGGTGTATTTATCCAAAAACGGCAAAAAGAGTAGGCAGAGAAAATCCAAGCAAAACAACACGTTAGACGGTATTATTAATTCGCTTGCCGCTTAAGGTTCTGTACATGTTATTCGCATCATCGATTAAACAGACGTTATGCTACAAAAAGTCAACGCAGTACCGATAAGGACAAGATATGAACGATGTAACACTATCAGTTCAACGGTTAGCTTCATACAGAGAAGCCATAAAAAAAATTAAACAAGGCAAATGTTCCTTATCTTTCCCGAAGGATACCAACATAGAATCCATTCTCGATTTTGAATCTGATCTTGTTCAGTTGGCTGCCTGGCTTGATGCCCGACTTGATGGGGTTAATAAAATTCAAGAAATATCCACTGAAATCAGTAAAGGCAGTGTTCTTGATGAGGTTTTAAATCGCATATATGACACATTTCATGAAATAATACCTTATGATAGGATCGGCTGCGCATTAATATCTGATGATTATGAGCGGGTTTTCGCTCATTGGACAAAAAGCAATTACCCAGAAAAAGTAATGATCAAAAATGGATATACTGCTTTTTTAAGTGGTAGTAGTTTAGAGGGGATACTAACCACGCAACAACCCCGCATTCTTAACGACCTGCAACTATATTTAGCTGAAAACCCTAACTCATTATCAACTAAATTAATAGTTGCTGAAGGCATTCAATCAAGTTTAACCTGCCCGCTCATTGCAGATGGTAAGCCTATCGGTTTCATTTTCTTCTCTAGCAAAGAAAAAAACACATACATTGATGCCCACCAAAAAATATTTATTAACCTTGCAAGGCAAATATCATTTTTAGTCGAAAAAAGCCGTCTTTATCAACGCATCTATGACATAAACAATCAGTTGGTAAATGCATTGGCGCAACTCAAAGAGCAGTCTTCTCGGGATGCACTTACTGGTGTTTTTCATCGGGGCGCTATAATGGAATTCCTAAAAAACACCATCGAAAAAGACACAAGAAAAAAACAGCCTACTACTGTAATACTTGCTGATATAGATCATTTCAAACATGTCAACGACACATATGGTCATGTTGCTGGTGATACAGCGCTGAAGGAGGTCAGTAAAAGTTTAACTAACCACTTAAGGAGTCATGATTGTGTTGGGCGTTATGGTGGTGAGGAGTTTTTAATTATACTGGGTGAAACCAATGCCACAGATGCTCTGTTAATTATAGAGCGTATCCGTCAAGCAATTTCTGATCTAAAGTTTGAAAGGAATGAAGGCAATTTTTCTGTCACCATGAGCTTTGGTATTGCCTGTTCAGATAATACCTCACATATAAAGACTGAAGAAACATTACTACTAGAAGCGGATAGTGCTTTATATCATGCAAAAAACGAAGGTAGAAATCGTGTATGTATCGCATAAAAAGATTTAATTTGGCTTGAATAGTGAGAATCGGCATCCGTGAATTCAGATAATAAGTGCAATGCCCATGGTGCATAGGAGAGAGGCGGTCAACTACCAGTTAGGGTACGCTTCTTCTCGCCAAAGAAACAAAGCGATACACCATGAAATACCAGCAGTTGACCGAGGGGCTACGATACCAGATTGCCTGCCTCCGTGACCATGGCCTGTCACAGGCCCGCATTGCCAAACAGCTCGGGGTTCATCCATCGACTATCAGTCGTGAGCTTCGTCGTAATTGTGCTGGGCAGGCCTATCAGCCGCAGCAGGCTCACCAACTTGCCACGGCACGACGGCTGACGAGTCAGAAGCGTACTGTCCCGTCTGATACCATCGACTTTGTTTGCATGGCGCTGGTCGCGGACTGGAGTCCCGAGCAAATCAGTGGCGTTGGAGACATGATTAACTGCCCGGTTAGCCACGAGTGGATATACCGCTATGTGGCACGCGACAAGGCCAACGGTGGCACGCTATACCGGCATCTGCGTCAGGGTCACAAACGCTATCGCAAGGGTAAGAACAGCAAACGCAGTGTCATTCCCAATCCGGTATCGATTGATGAACGCCCTGCGATAGTCAATGAGCGGAGCCGTGTGGGAGATTGGGAAGTCGATACCGTGTTGGGTAAGCAAGGCAGCGGTGCAATAGTGAGTCTGTTGGAGCGTAAGAGCCGGCTCTACCTGGTTCAATACGTTCCCAGCAAAACAGCCAGCGCGGTGGCGGACACCATTATCAGCATGCTGAAACCCTACCAGGCACATGTCCATACCATCACAGCTGACAATGGTAGCGAGTTTGTCGAACATGAACGTGTTGCAGCAGAGCTGGAAGCGCAGGTGTACTTTGCGCATCCATACAGTGCATGGGAACGGGGACAGAATGAGAATAGCAATGGTCTGCTGCGGCAATATGTGCCCAAAGGCAGTGATTTGAGTGTGGTGACAGCAGAGGCACTGTCAGCCGTCGAAAAGCGGCTGAACTTCAGGCCGCGCAAATGCTTGGGATTTAAACAGCCACAGGTGGTTTTTGACGAACTTCTGAAAGCAGCCTGATTTTTAATCGGGAATTGCACTTCGAAGTTGAATTCGCGGTTGCCATACGCTCGGAGCGAAGCATTTACCAAGGCATCTTGCTGAATACTGCTTCCGGTTTAATCATCGTTTTGACCTCAAGAGCATGTTGGTTGAATTGGGGCATGCAGTCGTGGCAAGCCCTCCGATGCCATATCGGCTCTTGAAGCTGGCTGAGGGTCATGGGTAATCAGGTAAGGCCTTGATTATATAAGCTGTTCATGTCAGTCTTTTGTTTTCAGCGGAAGAGAAAAATTCGATGGGAAGTTCTGAACTTAGCTTGCTGAAAATGGCGATTATGCAGTCTTGGAACGCGGTTGTGATTACCAGTGCTGACAGGGCAGCAGGATATCCTGTAAAAATTGCGAACCCTGCTTTTTGTCAGATGACAGGTTACGCAATTGATGAGTTGTATGGTCAGTCATTGAAGAAGTTACAAGGCCCTGCTACAGATCAGGAGGTGATTAACCGGCTTAGAAGTTGTCTTACCAGTGGTGAATACTTCGAGGGTATGACTACTAATTACCGCAAAGACGGTTCGCCATATTTGGTGCGCTGGAATATCTCACCGGTACGAGATGAGGTGGGTGACATCACGCACTTTGTTTCAGTGCAGCAAGATATGACTGCTTATGCCAAGGTAGAAGATACCAGTAAAATTCTTGGTCAGGCACTGGATGCCGCAGCAGAGCCGATACTCGTTACCGATGCGCATGCAAAGATAATCTTTGCTAATCAATCGTTTATCCAGGTTAGCGGTTACGAAGAATCAGAATTAATCGGCAATACACCAACACTTTTCAAGTCAGGCTTACACGACGATGACTTTTATAAGAACGTAAAAGCGTCTTTAATGACAGCAAAGACGTTCCAGGCAATTTTCATTAATAAACGTAAAGACGGTACCTTGTATCATTCTGAGCAGAGTATCTCCGCTATCAAAGACCAAGCTGGTAACATTACTAACTATGTTTGTGTTGGAAAAGATGTCACTGAGCGACTTCGTGAAGAGCAGGCGCTTCGTGAATCGGCAACAGTGGATCAACTAACTGGTTTGTTTAACCGCAATCATGGTAAGGCGTTGTTAAGTGAGGCTTATAGCTTTACTCTTAGCCGGGAAGAGTCCATGAGTCTCATTCTTTGCGATATTGACCACTTTAAGCAGATTAATGATAGCTTTGGGCATCCTGTTGGTGATCAGATTTTAGCTCAAGTATCGGGTCTGCTTCGAAAGTCGGTTCGGGGTAATGATCGGATAATTCGTTGGGGCGGCGAGGAGTTTTTGATCCTGCTTGAGAATTGCACTGATATGGTCGCGGCAGAATTAGCTGAACGTTTGCGATTGCGAATTGCTTCAGAGCAGTTTCAGAATGTAGGCAAGGTCACCGTGTCACTGGGAGTTGCATCATTATTTCAGAAAGAAAGTTTAGAGCAGCTGATCAGCCGTTGCGATGAAGCCTTGTATAAGTCAAAACGTAATGGTCGAAACCAACTAACGTTAGGGAAGGTGCGAACAAGTCCCTGATATGAGATCATGTTTGTCATCTGGAGCCATGAAAAAGGGTTCATCATGAGTCATCAACTTACCTTCGCCGACAGTGAATTCAGCAGTAAGCGCCGTCAGACCAGAAAAGAGATTTTCTTGTCCCGCATGGAGCAGATTCTGCCATGGCAAAACATGGTGGAAGTCATCGAGCCGTTTTACCCCAAGGCTGGTAATGGCCGGCGACCTTATCCGCTGGAAACCATGCTACGCATTCACTGCATGCAGCATTGGTACAACCTGAGCGATGGCGCGATGGAAGATGCTCTGTACGAAATCGCCTCCATGCGTCTGTTTGCCCGGTTATCCCTGGATAGCGCCTTGCCGGACCGCACCACCATCATGAATTTCCGCCACCTGCTGGAGCAGCATCAACTGGCCCGCCAATTGTTCAAGACCATCAATCGCTGGCTGGCCGAAGCAGGCGTCATGATGACTCAAGGCACCTTGGTCGATGCCACCATCATTGAGGCACCCAGCTCGACCAAGAACAAAGAGCAGCAACGCGATCCGCAGATGCATCAGACCAAGAAAGGCAATCAGTGGCACTTTGGCATGAAGGCCCACATTGGTGTCGATGCCAAGAGTGGCCTGACCCACAGCCTAGTCACCACCGCGGCCAACGAGCATGACCTCAATCAGCTGGGTAATCTGCTGCATGGAGAGGAGCAATTTGTCTCAGCCGATGCCGGCTACCAAGGGGCGCCACAGCGCGAGGAGCTGGCCGAGGTGGATGTTGACTGGCTGATCGCCGAGCGCCCCGGCAAGGTAAGAACCTTGAAACAGCATCCACGCAAGAACAAAACGGCCATCAACATCGAATACATGAAAGCCAGCATCCCCCCGGTGTCAGAATAGTTGTCGCCTAATCTGAATAATCTAAATGTGAAGACCGGGGGCGGATAAAGAGTGTCGAATGGCTCGTTATTCAAGTGAGCGCAAGGCTGCTTTGCTCAAGAAGCTGCTGCCGCCCATCAATATGTCGGTGGCCGAGTTGGCTCGGCAGGAAAACATCAGCGAGGTCACTCTGTATAATTGGCGCAAACACGCCAAAGACGGAGGGTCTCCTGTGCCCGGGGACAACAAACTGACCGATGAATGGCCCGCCGAGGCCAAGTTCGCCGTCGTGCTGGAAACCGCTGCGCTTTCCGAGATTGAACTCAGTGAGTACTGCCGCCGTAAGGGTCTCTATCCCGAGCAAGTCCAGCAATGGCGCCAAGCCTGTATTCTGGGCCAGCAATCCGCTCGTACCTTACAACAGGCGCAGAAGGCACAGGCCAAAGCGGACAAGAAGCGTATCCGGCAACTGGAGCAAGAGCTGCGGCGCAAAGACAAGGCCCTGGCCGAGGCGGCAGCTCTGCTGATATTGCAAAAAAAGCTCGATGCCTACTGGAGCAACGTCGACGAGGACAACTGACCTCGTTGCCAGAGCGGCAGCAATACGTTGCATGGTGGCGCGAAGCGCTTGAAGCTGGCGCCCGCAAGCATCCTGCGGCCGAGGTGTTGGGGCTGAGTCTGCGCACGCTCCAGCGCTGGTTGGCCGGGCCTGAGCTGAGTGCCGATAGGCGACCGGATGCGGTTCGTTCCATACCTGCTCATGCATTGAGCCCAGAGGAGCGGCAGGCCGTGCTGGACGTCTGCAATAGCCAGGAGTTCGCCTCGTTGCCGCCGAGTCAAATTGTGCCACGGCTGGCCGACCAGGGGCGCTACTTGGCCAGTGAGTCGAGCTTCTATCGCATCTTGCGGGCGGCTGACCAGCAGCACAGGCGTGGCCGGAGCCAACCACCGCGTCATGTGCCGGTACCAACCAGCCATACCGCGACTGGGCCCAATCAAGTGTGGTCCTGGGATATCACCTACTTGCCGTCACTCGTGCGCGGCCAGTATTACTACCTCTATCTGATAGAGGACATCTACAGCCGCAAAGGGGTGGGCTGGGAAGTGCATGAGCAAGAGTGCGGTGAACGGGCGGCGGCGTTGCTGCAACGGAGCTGCATATTCCGGTCGAAAATGAACACCTATTCCGGTTTAAAATGAACGCTGATTCCGGCTTGCGTGTACACCGATTCCGGACACCTCAGTGCACGTACTCTGATATCAGATGAACCGTCCTGTTCCAACAGCGCCCTAGTATCGTTAGTAGGTACAGCCAACTTGGTGCTCACCTGGTTGCCGTAGTAGGGCTCTTTGTCATTGAAGGGGCTGGTGCGAATGAATAGAGTGGCATGGCGACAGCACATTCCCTCTGCCCGGAGTTTTTCAGCTGCACGTTCCATATATCCTGCGAGGGCTTGATGCATGGAATTCATGTGTGTGATCCGTTCACCGAATGATCGGGAGCAGATGATCTGCTGTTTGGCTTGTGTGTCCTGCTCCAGGTTGGCGCATGGATAGCCGCGTAGCTCTAGCACGGTTCGCTCAACAACGACCCCATAACGATGCCGTAGGTTTTTACCATCGACAGCGACTAGGTCCGCCACACTATTGATCCCGTGCGCTTCGAGCCTGGTGGTCAGTTTTCTACCTATTCCCCATATTTCCCCGACCGGAGTGATAGCCATCAAACGCGCTCGACGTGCCTCATCACGCAAATCAACCACTCCACCAGTCGCAGGCCACTTCTTCGCGGCGTAGTTTGCCAGCTTGGCGAGTGTCTTGGTTGGCCCGATCCCGACGCCGACTGTGAGTCCAGTCCATTGCTGTATTCGTTCACGGATCTGACGACCATATGCTGTTAGGTCTCCCGCCCATGATTCGTTCAGTTCAATAAACGCCTCATCAACACTGTACACCTCGACAGTCGGCACCATGCCTTCCAGCGTGGTCATTACGCGCTGTGACATATCACCATAGAGGGCGTAGTTGCTCGAGAACCAAACACCGCCTACGGCCTCGAAGAACTGACGGATCTGGAAGTAGGGAACACCCATCTTGATGCCAAGCGCCTTGGCTTCTGCCGAGCGAGCCACAACGCAGCCGTCGTTGTTCGATAGCACCACGATCGGGCGCCCCTTGAGGTCTGGCCTAAACAGGCGCTCGCAGGACGCATAGAAGTTGTTCACATCGACGAGGGCAATGGCGTTGGGCATGGTTTACCCCAGTTTGGTCTTGTGGAGCACATAGGTTACGACGCCAAAAATTTCTAGTTCCTGCCCGTCCAATAGATGGATGGGTTGGAAATCCGGATTGGCGGGTAGCAGGGCAGGGAACGGGCGTTCTTGCAGCTGTTTGACCGTGAATTCTCCATCAAGGCAGGCTAGAACGATAGCGCCGTGGCGGGCCTTGAGCGCCCTATCTACGATCAAAAGATCCCCGTCATTGATGCCCTTTTCCACCATGCTGTGGCCACTGGCCCTGACATAGAAGGTGGCAGCGGGATGCTCAATACAGATCTGGTTCAGATCTATGGTTTGCTCAATATAGTCCTGTGCTGGGCTAGGAAAGCCGCAAACCACAGGGGACAGAAAAAGCGGCAGCTCTAGAGCGTCCGGGGTTGGATGTGGGATGGCGAACATGGTGGCTCACTGGTTACTGTTTTTATATACAGTATAGCCGTATTGCATAACGTGTGCATCCGGTGTCAGTTGACATACCGGGCCCATTAGCTATGTTCGGTTCACATGGTACTGTGTTCATAGGACGCGTGATGGAATCAACAGTTTTTAGGTGTGGTCGTGGCCAGGGGGTATACCTGCCCGAGGCAGTGGCCCTGCCAGATGAGGTCACGCATGTTGAGATCGTCGTGGTTGGTCGTACTCGCATAATCACACCTGTAGGTGAGTCCTGGGATAGGTGGTTTGATGAGCCTTGTATGAGCGCCGACGTCATGGCCGAACGTGAGCAGCCAACCGCCCAGGAGCGAGAGAAACTCTGAGGTTGGTCCAGCAGGGTAACTGAGTTGCGTAGCTGAGAGGGATTGTTTTTATATATATAGATAAAGCGTATCCCTCTCACCTGAAAAGGTGAATAGCTATGGCTATCATTCTCGCGTAGCGAGGATTGTTCATAGATCTGTCGGTACTCGCCCCCAGGCAGGATAGCTAAGTAGCCATTTTTTCTAGGTTGCACCACTGGTCGTGGTGCATGTGATCCAGTTCTGTATCTACAATGCTGGCGATTGGTCTCTCCTCTGTAGTGGTTTCAGCCGCTGCAATTTTGGACAGTATGCGACATGCCGAGAACTGCTCTAGGGAAAGTGCGAACAAGTATCCCAAGAACAAAAAATGATAATTTTAGTCATTTAATATCAATGGGTTACCAGTAAATGCTCTCGTGCCATATGACTTATTCGCACCTTCCCTCGAGTGATCTTGCAAAATAGAGCGAACTCTGCTTGCTCTTTCGGTGTGATGAATAAAGATGCGGGGCGTTCTTGCCCAAATCGATGCTTCGGGATGGAACTAACTGAGAAGGCGAGAATCCGATCGGCACTCCCCCCTACAAGTTAGCATTCATGGACAAGGTGCAAGTGTCTGGCTCTATGGGGCAAATCCAGTAATCACCCACCTCATATTATAAATTGGCTTACTTTTCAGGTGTCAATTTGAGCCGATATCGTGTGTTTCTGCCTCCACCAGGCTCTTTTTCTAGGCAGTTTTTTTCCAGTAGATCAGTAAGATGGCGCGTGGCTGTAGATTTGCTCACCTGAGCAATAATTTGATACTGACTGGCACTAATGCTCTGCAAACAGCGATCATCATCACTGCCTATCAAATAGTTCAGGATCATTACCTGTTCAGGGCACAATTGGTCATTAGCGTGTTGCTGCCAGAAACGTTGCCGGGCCAGAGTTTGGGTGCATGATTGTTGTGCCTGTTCCAGCGTGACGTTGAGTGTGTCCAAAAACCAAACCAGCCAAGGGGTGATATCCAGACCACCTCTCTGGGTCTGCTCCAGAGCGCGATAGTAATCAGCTCGACGCTCAAAAATCACTGTCGAAATTGCATACAGACTGATGCTCTGGTTGTCGGCCTGAGAGAGTGCAAGATCGGTGAGGGCTCGGCTAATCCGTCCGTTACCGTCATCAAACGGATGTAACGTGACAAACCAGAGCTGACAGATGGCGGCTCGCAGTAATGGATCTAGGCAGGGATCATCGAAACTGGTATTGAACCAGTCGATGAAAGTGGCCAATGCCTGCCCTAGTCCCTCACGTGGTGGGGCTTCGAAATGCACGATGAGTCGATCACGTGCTCCGGATATCACCTGCATCGGCTCATCACCACGCAGCTGGCCAACGCGTATCTGATGCGATCTCCGGTCATCTGCGGGAAAAAGCCAGCGATGCCATTGCAGCAGGCGTTCAAGCGTCAACTGCTCATCGCTGCTAATTGCATCCACAATCATGGCGGCCAGCCCCTCGGATCTAACTGAGGTAGGGTAGTGTGACTGCTCCACTATCCCGAGGCGACATGCCAGAGATGCACGTAACGACTGCGCGTTCAGTTGCTGATTCTCGATAGCTGAGGACGCGACGATATTGGCCAGCAGCGTATCTAGGGCATGTGTCTGATGCGCCAGTGTTGTGCTGTGAGCTGATAAATGAAGGCCCTGGAGTAGTCCCAGATTGCGGTGTGCCAGACGTAGCCTTGGCAGTAACTGCTTATCTTGCCAGCAAAAATGAGGCCAGTTCTCGTGTTGCCAGATCCAGTCTACGGTCATCGATAATCTCGCTGATTTTGTGTCGCGGGCAAGCAGTATAATGCCAACAATGAGCCGAATTGACACCACATTCGGCTCGCGATATGAGCCGATAATAGCCCTCATTCGGCTCATTCCACAACTCACAGGGCTGGTCTACTGGGTGTCGGAGAGGCTCGGGGCGAGAATGGACTCTTGGACAGTGCCACTTACTAGGTTATGATTTGTCTCGGCTGACCGGCCAGACTTTCGCACGAGTCAAAATGGTTACTACTCTCAAGCCACATGATCTCAACCTCAAATCCTCACCTTGGATGGATTAAACGTGCGATGTATACCCCAGGGTAGGACTAGGAGATTGGATCATGACCATCAAAGCATTCGTCCACACAACCCAGCTTGAGCTCAAAGATGTACTAGGGAAGGTGCGAATAAGTACCCTATGTGCCAAAACTAAAAAGTTTAGCCATTTAATATCAATAATTTAGAATGGTGTGTTTTTGTGCCAAGTGACTTGTTAGCACCTTCCCTAGCCTCAATTGCACTTACATCCAACGCAACCTGCCATTTCGTATTACTGAGCAGAATCGCATCAGCTTGCAATGACGCGTAAGTACTGTAGCCATAGGCCGCAGCAATCATCTCGTAGATATGACTACGTTTGAGGGAGATGCCTAGGGAAAGTGCGAACAAGTATCCCACGAACAAAAAATGAAAATTTTAGTCATTTAATATCAATGGGTTACCAGTAAATGCTCTCGTGCCATATGACTTATTCGCACCTTCCTTAGAGCGCTTCAAGTAGAATTGAACGATTTCATTCGCTATTGTTTTAAACGTAATACCCTTTTTAAGCGCAACACCACTCGATAATTTAATTTTTAACATCAGTGCTATTTGATGTGCTTCGGACGTTGCATCTCGTAAGTCGAGTTTCCGTGTGCTCTGACGATAGTCATAAATGCCATCTGCTGGTTGATGGACTCTACAGTGCCATCTGGAGCTGCCTTTTTGTTTGAATAGTGTTATGCCCCCGCCCAAATCATGACGATTTTTGAACGTGCTCTGACTGTCAGCCTCGATCCTCTCTGCCAGCATTCTAGCCAAGTCATGTACAGAAAATTTACTCAACACATCGATCAAATCGCTCATGAGAAGCCCCTAATACTCAACGCAGTCTCATACTAGCATTGTGTATAGTTCCATGGATATCAATTTGAAGATTGTTGTAAGTGACTGAATTTATGGCGGTATGTTATATTGCGTTCTGATTGCAAATCAGGACGGCGCCACCTGATGGCGTCGTGTGGGTTCATCGGTGGCGCGACCGTCTTCGACGCACGGCCATCCGATGGGGGTACATCGGAGCAGGAGGTGACTCGATACTCCGGATATACGGGGTGCGAGATTGTACTCGTGACCGCCTCGTCATGCAATTTGGGACGACCCTGGCATACCTGCGCCATGTTCATTTTACGCTCAGACTGGGGTTGCTAGAGTGCAAGGGGTGAAAGAGGCCCCCGAGTTGGCGGTGAAATGGATCTTTTCGGCGAAAAAGACCATCTCCAAGTTGAAATTTTGCCCTGCTCGGGAAAGAATGCGCGCTCGGTTGTTGGTCCCCGGTGACGGGTCCACAAGAGACCGATGATGAGCAGGGCAAAGGCCCACAGGAACAGGAAACCATACAGGAATTTTATGAATCCCCTTCGCATTGCCGCTTCGGCTCTTTTATGTACGCTGGCGCTGGTCAGCCAGCAGGCCGCCGCCGTTGAATACCAGCTGCCTGCAGCCAACAGCCGCCTGATCGGTGAGAACCAGGAATACGTGGTGCCCGCAGACAACCGTCCGCTGGAGCAGATCGCCTCCGACTTCCAGCTGGGTCTGACCAACATCATGGAAGCCAACCCGGGCGTCGACCCCTACCTGCCCAAGGCGGGCAGCACGCTGATCATTCCCCATCAGCTGATCCTGCCCAACGCTCCCCGCGAAGGGATCGTCATCAACGTGGCGGAGATGCGTCTCTACTACTACCCGAAGGGCAAGAACGTGGTGCATGTGCTGCCCATCGGCATCGGCCAGCTCGGGGTCAACACCCCGGAGAACTGGATCACCAAGGTTGAGCGCAAGCGTGCCAACCCGACCTGGACCCCGACCGAGAACATCCGTCGCCGCTACGCCGCCCAGGGCAAGACCCTGCCCGCGGTCTGGCCGGCCGGCCCGGACAACCCCATGGGCCTGCATGCGCTCTACATCGGCAACCTGTACGCCATCCACGGCACCAACGCCACCTTCGGCATCGGTCTGCGGGTGAGCAGCGGCTGCGTGCGCCTGCGCGCCGACGACATCAAGTACCTGTTCGATCACGTGCCGGTCGGCACCCGCGTCCAGTTCGTCAACCAGCCGGTCAAGACCACGGTCGAGCCGGATGGCGGTCGCTACATGGAAGTGCACGAGCCGCTGTCGCGCACCGAGGAAGAGTTCAACTCCACCGCCTCCGTGCCGCTGCCCATGACCCCGGCTACCACCCGCTTCATCGCCCACGCTGACAGCGATTCCAACGTGGTCAAGCAGGTGCTGGAACAGCGTACCGGCATCCCGACCCGCCTCAATCCAGAGGCGTAATGGCCGGCAAGTGCAGTTAAACAACAACGGCGACCATCAGGTCGCCGTTGTTGTTTCTGCGTATCCGGACGTCAGCTGGCTGGTGGGGCATAGAGGGCAAGCCAGTTGCCTTCGGTATCCTCGATGATGACCCTGGACCCATGACCGCTGCCGATGCTGTGCAGAGGCTCCAGCACCCGCCCGCCGAGCCGTGGGACCAGCAGCTCCGCCTCCTGCAGCCTGTCACCGAGGGAGAGATAGATGAGGGGACCGGCACCGCCGGGCTGGTGATATTTGTCCATGGGGCCGAGACAGGCCGCCGCGTTGCTGCCGTCGTGGCGCAGCATGGCAAAGCGCATGGTCTCTTCCTGGATGGGGGTGACCTGCACATCAAGCAGGGCCGAGTAGAAGTCCATGGCACGATCCAGATCCCGTGTCGGAATGTCGGCCCAGACCAGGGTGTTGTCCATCGTCGTATTCTCCAGAGTTCCCGGCCAACGCGGTCGGTGGCTCTTTGAGGTTAGAAGTGGCCGTCGGGAGGCGCCATGGATAAAAAAGCGGCGCCTGATGGCGCCGCTTGAAGGGGGAAGAGCCGAGTAAGGCTCCCCCTCTTATTTGCCGGCAATGCTGAGCCCGCCAAAGCGGATCAGCGGGGCATAGAAGTCCTTGCCATCGTCGTGGTGCAGCTGGTTGCCGACCGCTTCCAACTCCCCGAGCAGGCGATAGAAGTTGCCTGCCACCGTGATGCCGCGTACCGGCGCCACGCGCTCGCCATTTCGACAGAGGAAGCCGGAGGCGCCGAACGAGAAGTCGCCGCTCACCGCATCGGCCCCGGAGTGCAGGCCGTCCAGCTTGACCAGCTCCAGGTACTCACCGCTTTGTACCTCGGCCTCGCCGTGGGGGCCGAGCCCGAATACCAGGTGACGAGGGGCCACGTCCAGGGCACTGCGGGCACTGCGGGCGGCTGCACCGTTGCTCGTCACGCCGAAGTGGCGGGCGGTGGCGCTGTTGTGCAGCAGGGTCTTGAGCTCCCCCTCGCCGATGAGCAGGAGATCCGAAGTGGCGGCCCCTTCGCCGTCAAACGCCTTGATTTTCATGCCCCCCGGCATATAGGCACGGCTCTCCAGGGTGAGCCAGCGAGAAGCCACGCTTTGGCCCAGCTTGTCGCGCCAGGGGTTGATCCCCTGCTGGGCCCACTTGCCAGACAGGGCGGACTGGAAGCAGCCAAACAGGCTGGCAAAGCAGTGGGTGCTGAAGATGACGCTGTAGCGACCGCTCGGCACCGCCTCACCCATCAGCAGGCCATCGGCCACGGCGTGGATCTGGCGGATGAGAGGCTGGCTCTCCAACTCGTCGAAGCGCCGTGCGTACTGTCCCTGGTAGTGCATGGACTGGCGGCCCTCCCGCTCGATGAGAGCGGAGCTGTGGCAGCCGACGCTGAACTCCTGATGTTCACAGATGCTGCCCTGGCTGTTGGCAAGCCAGAGGCGGCTCTCCCCCTCGAAGAAGCCGTTGTAGGGGGCGCCGGTCACGTCCGGCAGGGCCAGCATGTCGGACTCGAGGCGCAGGGTCAGGGCGATCTTCTCTTCCACCGCCGTGGTGTCGGTCTGATGTATCTCGGCGCAGTCGGTGATGAACCTGCTCTGCTGCACTGTGATGCGCTGATCCGGGTCCACCTTGGCGAAGCGGCTCGCATCGAGCGCATCCTGCACCATGGCGTCCAGGGCCGACGCGTCGAGGGACTCGGAATAGGCGATGCCGACCCGGCCTTCCTTGATGAGACGAATGCCGATCTGCTGGCTGCTGGTGACCTTGTATTCACTGAGCTCGCCCTTGTCGGCCTTGAGGGAGAAGGCCTTCTCCTGATTGGCGATGACGTCTGCCTCGGCACCCAGATCGGCGACCTGGTCCAATAGACGGGCAAGCAGTTGGTTCATGTCGAGTTGGCTCATCAGGCGTTCCCTCCGACCAGGATATTGTCAACCTTGAGCGGCGACGGGCCGACTGAAACGCGAATGAGGCGGGAGATGGAACCGCACAGAGTGTAATGGATGTTCATCAGGCGTTCCCTCCGACCAGAATGCTGTCAACCTTGAGCGGCGGTTGGCCGACCGAGGCGGGAATGGATCCGGAGACCGAGCCGCACATGCCGGCGGAGAGGGCCAGATCGCGCCCCACCATGGAGATCTCCTTCAATACCTGCGGGCCGGTGCCGATCAGGGTGGCCGACTTGAGGGGCCGGGTGATCCTGCCCCCCTCGATGAGGTAGGCCTCCTGCACGTTGAAGTTGAACTCGCCGGTACCGGGCTGCACAGAGCCCCCCCCCATCCGCTTGGCATAGATGCCGTGCTCCACGGTTGCCAGCATGTCGTCGAGGCTGTAGTTGCCCGGTTCGATATAGGTGTTGCGCATGCGGGAGGCGGGGGCGAACTTGTAGGATTCCCGGCGCCCGGAACCGGTGCGGGCGTAGCCGGTGCGAAGGGCCCCCATTCTGTCCACCAGGAAGCCGGTCAGCACGCCGTCCTTGATGAGCTGGGTGTGCTGGGTCGCCATCCCCTCGTCATCGACGTTGATGGAGCCCCAGGCGTTGCCCTGCAAGCCCTCGTCCACCGCGCTGACCGCGGGGTTGGCGATGAGCTGGCCCATCTTGTCGTGGAACACGGATGCCTTCTTGGCCACCGAGGTGGTCTCCAGCAGGTGACCGCACGCCTCGTGGAAGATGACGCCGCCAAAGCCGCTCTCCATGATGACCGGCAGCTTGCCGCTCGGGCAGGGGGCGGCTCCCAGCTTCACCAGTGCCTGGCGGGTGGCGGTGAGAGCCAGCTCGCGGGGATCGATGCTCTCGGCATGCTCCCATCCCTTCATGGCACCGGGGGCTTCATAACCTACGCTCTGCTCGCCCCCGTCCAGGGCGATGGTCTGGGCCATGATGCGGTTGTAGTGGCGGCGATCGCTCACCTGCACCCCTTCGCTGTTGAAGATCTCCACCTCCTGCTCCCAGCCGAGCACGTTGCCAGAGAACTGGCTCACCTTGTCGCTCTCGGCGCGGGCCGCAGCGTCCATGGCATGCAGGTAGGCGATCTTCTGTTCCAGCAGCTTGTCGGCCGACAGCGGCAGAGCGATGGGGTTGCGGTCGGTCAGGCGGGTGAAGTCAAAGGCGGTGGCGGTGACCACGGGGTCACGCCTGTCCTTGGCCGCCAGCAGGGTAACGATGCGCAAGAGCTCGTTGCGATCGGCCAGATTGGTGTAGCCGTAGAGCACCTTGTGGCCGTAGCACAGGCGAACGCCGATACCGAAGTCGAGACCACCGCTGATGTTCTCTATCTGGCTGGAGAGCAGGCTGAGCTGGCTGCGGCGCTTGCGCTCCACAAACAGCTCGGCGAAGTCGGCACCCAGCGCCAGCGCGTGATCGAGCACGTCGCGGGCGATGGCGGGGGCCAACAGGGAGAATGAAGTCATAGAATATCCTTTTCTGGTCTGTCCGTTTGCTTCCGACACCCGGCGTTGTGTTGTTATGGGGTGTCGACCTCATTGTTGCAGACCAGAAGCAAAAAGTCGCTATAGCGTCAGCCGATGATACCAAACGAGAAAATCGGTGCGATTTATGCGCCCGGCAGCCCGAGCGCAGGCTACCGGCAGGGGAGGTTGGCGCCGCTCATGGCGCTCGTTTTTTATGAGGTCGGCCCACTGCTCTATACGGGGTCGGTCTGGTCGCCCATTGGCCGGCGTCGTTGAACATCCAGGCGGCCAGGATCAGAGCAGTTCGTGGATCTCGCTCAGGATCTGGTCGACCCACTGCTCGATACGGGGTCGGTCTGGTCGTCCATTGGCTGGCGTCGTCGAACATCCAGGCGGCCAGGATCAGAGCAGTTCGTGGATCTCGCTCAGGATCTGGTCGACCCACTGCTCGATGCGGGGTCGGTCTGGTCGTCCATTGGCTGGCGTCGTCGAACATCCAGGCGGCCAGGGTCAGAGCAGTTCGTGGATCTCGCTCAGGATCTGGTCGACCCACTGCTCAATACGGGACTCGGTCTGGTCGTACTGGTTGGCGTCATCGAGGGCCAGCCCGACGAAGTGACGGCCATCGTCGATGAGCGCCTTGGAGGCATCGAACTCGTACCCCTCGTTGGGCCAGTAGCCCACCAGCTTGACTCCCTTGGGGACCAGCTGATCGTGCAGCAGGCCGAGGGCATCCTGATACCACTCCCCATAGCCCAGCTGATCGCCCATGCCAAACAGGGCGATGATGCGTCCCTCCAGATGCAGGTCGGCGATGTCTTCCCAGCGGGATTCCCAGTCCTCCTGCAGCTCGCCGAAGTCCCAGGTGGAGATGCCCAGGATCAGGATGTCGTACTCCTGCATGCGGGCGAGGGGCACATCCTTGATGTTGTGGAGATCGACCAGCTCGGGGCCGATGAGGGCGCGGATCTTCTCGGCGGCCATCTCGGTGTAGCAGGTGGTGGAGCCATAAAACAAACCTATCTTCATCGCTCTTCTCTTGATCGCAGTCGGCAAGGGGCGTGACCGGCACAGCGGCGCCCGGGGGGGAGGGCGCCAGTCTAGCAGATTGCGCCGGGCTCTTCACCGCCTGAGGGGATGTGCAGCCTTGCCTTGCGGCCCGGGTGGGTCGGCACGTTACAATGGCGACCTGTTTCCCTGAGCGCGGCGCACCATGAGCAAAGCAGAATCCCATCCCCTGATCGAGCCGTTTCTCGACGCCCTCTGGCTGGAGCGTGGGCTTTCCGACAACACGGTCAGCTCCTATCGCACCGACCTGGAAAAATTTGCCCTCTGGCTCGATGAGCAAGGCGGTTCCCTGCTGCTGGCGGGGCTGGACGACATCCAGCACTACCTCGCCTGGCGGGTGGACCATCAGTTCGCGGCCAGCAGCACGGCCCGTTTCCTCTCGGCCCTGCGCCGCTTCTACCAGTACCTCAATCGCGAGAAGCTGCGCAGCGACGATCCCACCGTGCTGCTGGAGGGGCCAAAGCTCCCCAAAAAGCTGCCATCGGATCTGAGCGAAGCCGAGGTGGAGGCGCTGCTGCAAGCCCCCCTGGTGGACGATCCGCTGGAGCTGCGGGACAAGGCAATGCTCGAGCTGCTCTACGCCACCGGGCTGCGGGTGTCCGAGCTGGTGGGGCTGACCGCCGAACACGTCAGCCTGCGCCAGGGGCTGGTGCGGGTGGTGGGCAAGGGCAACAAGGAGCGCCTGGTCCCCATGGGGGAGGAGGCGGTGCACTGGCTGGAGCGCTACTACCGGGAGGGGCGCACCCTGCTGCTGGGTGGCACCAGCTCGGACGTGGTGTTCCCCTCCAAGCGGGCCCGGATGATGACCCGCCAGACCTTCTGGCACCGCATCAAGCTCTATGCCCTGAGAGCCGGCATCAGGGGGGAACTCTCCCCCCACACCCTGCGTCACGCCTTCGCCACCCACCTGCTCAATCACGGCGCCGATCTGCGAGTGGTGCAGATGCTGCTGGGCCACGCGGATCTCTCCACCACCCAGATTTATACCCACGTGGCCAACGAGCGGCTCAAGGCACTGCACGGCCAGCACCACCCCAGAGCCTGAGCGCCTCATCGGCCTTGCAACAAAAAACCGCCCGAAGGCGGTTTTTTTTTCAGCACACGACAGGGAGGAAACGGTTATTTCCCCTGCTGGGATTTCAGCAAGTCGCGGATCTCGGTCAGCAGCTCCTGATCCTTGGTGGGGCCGGCCGGGGCAGCGGCTTCCTCTTCCTGCTTCTTCTTCAGGGTGTTGATGGCCTTGAGCCCCATGAAGATGGCGAAGGAAATGATCAGGAAGTCGATACAGGTCTGGATGAACTTGCCGTAGGCGATGACCACGGCAGGGGCATCCCCTTCGGCGGCCTTCAGGGTCACGGCGAGATCGCTGAAATCCACGCCCCCCAGGATCAGCCCGATGGGGGGCATGATCACGTCTCCCACGAAGGAGGAGACAATCTTGCCAAAGGCGGCACCTATGATGATACCTACCGCCATGTCGATCACATTGCCCCTGGATGCAAAGGCCTTGAACTCTTGAATCAGACTCATTTTTCCCCCTAGAAATAGACAACGTGCCACCTGAGCGCACGTCGATTTGAATAATAAAACATCAGCAAAACAGAGGGATGACTAAAGATGTCTCCCGTCGTCCTGATTAGCTTGCGGGGCTCAAGCCCGATTGGCAACCTGTCATCCCGTAATTTTTTCTTGCGGACGTTATTAATCGATCACTAATTAAGGTCTTTGGGAGAGGGAATTGTCTGGGTTACCTTATGATACCCTTCAATCATGCCAAGTGAATGAGCTGATGCGATATTTACTGCTGGGAATGATGCTGCTGTGCGCTTTTGCGGCCAGCGCGGGGATGGACCCCCATGTGTTGAAACAGACCATAGAGCAGCGCCTCGGTGTGCAGGTCTACCTGGTGGACGAGACCCCCATGCCGGGCCTCTATCTGCTGGGCACGGCCCAGGGACTGCTCTACAGCGATGCCAGGGGAGACTATGTGCTGCAGGGCTCCATGCTGGATCTGGCCCACGACATGAGAAACCTCACCCGGCTCAGCCAGCAGCAGCAACGCAGGCTGGCGCTCTCCCAGATAGGGGAGGCCCGGCTCTGGCTCAAGGCCACCCCTGAACGCCACCGCCTCACCCTGTTTACCGATCTCGCCTGCGGTCCTTGCCGCATCGCGCTGGAGGAGTTGCCCCGCTTGCAGGCGAGGGGCGTGAGCGTGCAACTGCTGCCTGCGCCTGTCGCCGCCTCGGATCAGGCTAGCTGGTGCGATCCCGGTCTGCTGCGCGAACTCAACTTCAGCGATCGTTTGCCTGAGAGCGGCTGTAATGCGATCCTTGCCCATCATATCGGCCTGAGCCAATGGCTCGGGATCAAGGCGTCACCGAGCTGGGTCCTGCCCAATGGCGACCTGGTACGCGGTTACCAGAGCCCCGAACAACTGCTCAAGATACTGGATCACATCAATGCCCCTGCAAATCCGTCGTCGTCCGCGAGTTGATGATTCCCATCTGCCCGCCACCCTGCACCCGCTGCTTCGCCAGATCTTCGCCAGCCGCGGGGTAGAAGACCCTGCCCTGCTGGAGCGCAGCGCCAACCAGCTGCTGCCGCCCCAGCGTCTGTTCGGCATGGCGCAGGCGGTGCCGCTGCTGGCCGAGGCGCTGACGGCGCAAAAACGCATTCTCATCGTCGGTGACTTCGACTGCGATGGCGCCACCAGCTCGGCCCTGTGCGTGCTGGCCTTGCGCGCCATGGGGGGGCACCACATCGATTTTCTGGTGCCCAACCGATTCGAGTTCGGTTATGGCCTCACCCCGGAGATCGTCGAGCTGGCGGTGGCCCGCGGCGCCGAGTTCCTGATCACGGTGGACAACGGCATCTCCAGCATCGCCGGGGTGGCGGCGGCCAAGGCGGCAGGCATGCAGGTACTGGTTACCGATCACCATTTGCCGGGTCAGGAGCTGCCTGACGCCGACGCGATAGTGAACCCCAACCAGCATGGCTGCGACTTCCCCTCCAAGTCCCTGGCCGGGGTCGGGGTCGCCTTCTATCTGATGGCGGCCCTCAACACCCATCTGCGCCAGAGCGGCTGGTATGAGCGCCAGGGGCTGCGCGCCCCCAACGTGGCGGATTACCTGGATCTGGTGGCCCTCGGCACCGTGGCCGACGTGGTGGCGCTGGATGGCAACAACCGCATCCTGGTTCATCAGGGTTTGCAGCGGATCCGGGCCGGCCGTTGTCGCCCCGGCATCCAGGCGCTGGTGGATGTGTCGGGCCGCGACGGTCGTCGCCTGTGCGCTGCCGATCTCGGCTTTGCGCTGGGGCCGCGCCTCAACGCGGTGGGCCGACTCGATGACATGTCCCTCGGGGTCGCCTGTCTGCTCTGTGACGACATCAACCTGGCGCGCCAGTTCGCCTCCGAAATGGACAGCCTCAACCAGGAGCGCAAGGAGATCGAGCAGGGGATGCAGCAGGAGGCGCTCGCCACTTTGGAGCAGATCCGTTTTCGTGACGGCGAGGTGCCCTCCGGCATCGTGCTGCACCGAAACGAGTGGCATCAGGGGGTGGTGGGGCTGGTGGCCTCCAAGGTGAAGGAGAAGTACTACCGCCCGGTCATCGCCTTTGCCGAGAGCAGCGAGACCGAGCTCAAGGGATCCGGGCGCTCCATCCCGGGGGTGCACCTGCGCGATGCGCTGGAACTGCTCGATACCCGCCACCCCGGCTTGATGGGCAAGTTTGGCGGCCACGCCATGGCGGCCGGGTTGACCCTGCCCAAGGCCAATATCGAGGCGTTCGGTCGGGCCTTCGAGGCGGTCATCGGCGAGCTGGTGACCCCTGAGCTCTTGACCGGGGTGCTGCTCACCGATGGCGAGCTGCTGCCCGATGAACTGAGTCTGGAGCTGGCGGAGCTTATTCGCGCCTCCGGCCCCTGGGGTCAGGCCTTCCCCGAGCCGCTGTTTGACGGCGAGTTCGTGCTGGTGCAGCAGCGGCTGGTGGGGGAGAAGCACCTCAAGATGATGCTGACCACGGATTCCGGCCACGCGGTGGATGCCATCGCCTTTGGCGTCGACTTGCAGCGCTGGCCCGATGTCTCGGTGAAGCGGGTGCGGCTGGTCTACCGGCTCGACGTCAACGAGTGGCGCGGCAACCGCAGCGTGCAGTTGCTGGTGGAGCATCTGGAAGCCGCCGGCCTCTGATCCCGCGAGTCTCTCTTGCTGCCGATGACGGCCACCTCAGGGTGGCCATTTTTTATGGTGTGAACCCGGATGTTGTCGTTGACCCGTCTATTGCTTCACAGTTTAAGCTTCCCTTCATCGGGTCACAGACCCCTTAGCGAGTGGTTGTCATGAAAATATCCGAACTGGCCCGGCGCTGCGGCCTGGCCCGCTCCACCCTGCTCTATTACGAGAAGCTGGGGGTGATTGCGGGCACGAGGGGCGCCAACGGCTATCGCCACTACGACGATGACGATCTGCAGCGGCTGCGGATGGTACAGGCTCTGCAGGCCGGCGGGCTCAGCCTCAAGCAGTGCCTCGCCTGTCTGGCGGGCGAGCTGGAGCAGGCAACGCTGGAAACCCGGGTCAGGGAGCTGGATGAAGAGCTGGCGCGGATGCAACGCGCCCGGGATCTGCTGGCGGATCTCGCCGGTTTGCGTGCGCACTCCGGCGACGAGTTCAAGGCCTGGCAGCGGCAACTGCAGCATCAAGCCCCGCAGGCTTACTTTGCCTGGGTGATGAAGCAGGGATTCAGTGAAAAAGAGCGTTATCACCTGCAGTGGCTCAGCAAAGACATGAATGAACATGAACGTTACATCCGGGATTTCAAGCTGCTGCTGGATGGCATGAGCTATTGGGGGCCGGGCGATAGCCTCTTCACCCAGCAGCAATTTGCCGCGCTGCCCAGCCAGCCTCGCCGGATCCTCGACATGGGCTGTGGGCGCGGCGCCGCCACCCTGGCGCTGGCACAGGTGACGGACGCCCCCATCGTAGCCATCGATCTGGACGAGGAGGCGCTGGCCGCCGTGGCGAGATCGGCCAGTGCGGCGGGGCTGAATCAGGTCACTACTCTGTGCGCCAACATGGCGGCGCTGCCGGCAGACCTGGCCCCCGCCGATCTCATCTGGGCCGAGGGGAGCGCCTACACCATCGGGGTGGCCAATGCGCTCAAAGCCTGGCGGGCACACCTTGCCGGCCCTGCTGCCTGCCTGGTGCTGAGCGACCTGGTGTGGCTGACGGACACGCCGCCAGAGGAGGCGCTGGCGTTCTGGCAGCGGGATTATCCCGCCATGCAGACCCTGGCGGGCCTGCTCAAAACGGTGAAGGAGGCGGGTTATCGCTGCCTGTGGCACACCCCGTTGCCGCAAAGGGCCTGGCACAACTATCTGGATCCCATCGAGCGCAATCTGGCGCGCCACAGTGCCGAGCTGGGGGATAGCCCAGCCTGGCAGGACTTGAGCCGGGAAGTGGCCATCCACCGCCAACACCTGGGCAGCTACGGCTATGTGATCTGCTGCCTGCAGGCAGTCTGATCAGGCCATCCATTGCAAGATAACAAACGGAGAAAACCTTATGAGCATCATCATTCGGCCCGAAACAGGCGCCGATCACGACGCCATTGAAGCGCTGACCGTGGCCGCGTTCCTCAATGCCCCCCATACCGATCACAACGAGCAGCTGATCGTGCGCGCCTTGCGCCAGGCCGGGGCACTCAGCCTGTCGCTGGTGGCGGAGCTGGAGGGGCAAGTGGTCGGCCACCTCTGCTTCTCGCCGGTGACCATCAGTGATGGCAGCCCGCACTGGTATGGTCTTGGTCCCATTTCGGTCTCCCCTGCGCTGCACGGCAAGGGGCTGGGGTCACGGCTGATGGAGGCGGGTCTGGCCGAGCTCAGGGGGATGAGTGCGGCCGGCTGCGTGGTGCTGGGGGAGCCCGGCTTCTACGGCCGTTTCGGTTTCGTGCCCGAGCCGGGGTTGACGCTGCCCGGCGTGCCGCCCGAGTACTTCATGGCCCGCTTGTTCGGCGCTGCCATGCCCAGTGGTGAAGTGCGCTACCACCAGGCCTTCCAGCAGGGGTGAGCCCTCACCTTGAGGAAGATGAAAGTCGCTTTCTCAAGGTGGTGCAACCTTGTCGGTTTTAGGGAATGGGGCGGTGTTTAATATCAACCTTTCTGATATCTCATGGTGGAAAATGCAATAAGTGACGGTATTGTGATATATTCCACCTGTAATTTTTCTTGACGGACAGCCCCCTTGTCATCCTCTCGCCGCCCCTCGTCATGGCCGATGGTGCTTGCCATCGCCTGCCTTCTCTGGCTTGCCGCTGCGGCGGCGGCAGGGGTCGTTGCAACGCCGGGAATGGAGACGCAAGGGCAGGAGCGGCCGATGCTGTTCCATGAGCCAGCGAACCCGGGGCTTGCCGACAACGTCAGCCTGCCGCCCGCCTCCCAGTGGCGGCTCGGTTTCGAACAGGGACGGCGACTGGAAGGGGCCGCTCATGCCGAGCTCTACCAGATGCTGCTGGCCTGGTTCCAGCACGAGATCCTCGGCCTGCTCTGCGGCCTGCTGTTTTTCCTGCCTCTCATCTATCTCAGGCAGCGGCCCGACTACTTCGGCGCTCTGCACACACGGCGGCTTCGCTGCCACCACCTGCAATATCGCTTCTGCCAGGGCGACTAGGTTCACCAGCCGGGCGCCCGCCCGTTTGATCCCCGTCATTGAGTACCGCTGACCGGGCTGCTCGGCAGTCTGGCGGCTGCCGTGGTCATTACCGGGTGCTGCGCCAGCTCTCTCTGTAAACGTCATCTTCGCGACTGGCCGTTGGCCGGGCGCGGACATGCTCTTATTGCAACCAAGTGGTGAACTCATTCATGGACTATTACGTCAATCTCTTCATCCAGTCGATCTTTGTGGAAAACCTGGCGCTGGCCTTCTTTCTTGGCATGTGCACCTTCCTGGCCGTTTCCAAGAACATCAACACCGCCTTCGGTTTGGGCATGACGGTGCTGGTGGTCATGGTGATCGCCATCCCCCTCAACAACCTGATCTACCGCCATATCCTGCGTCCCGAGAGTACCTTCCTCGGGGAGTTTGATCTGGGCTTTCTCGATTTCATCGTCTATATCGGGGTGCTGGCGGCGCTGGTGCAGGTGATGGAGATGGTGCTCGACAAACATTTCCCGGCGCTCCATCACGCGCTCGGCATCTATCTGCCGCTGCTGACGGTGCACTGCGCCATCTTCGGCGGGGTGATGTTCATGGCCCAGCGGGATTACGACTTCATCGAATCCGTGGTCTACGGGGCGGGCTCAGGGCTGGGCTGGCTGCTGGCCATCGTCGCCATTGCGGGGTTGCGCCAGAAGATGAAGTATTCGGATGTGCCCGAGGGGCTGCGGGGGATCGGCATTACCTTCATCGTGGCGGGGCTGATGTCTCTCGGCTTCATGTCTTTTTCCGGCATCTCGCTCTGAGCCATGGGCCGGGTGGTGGCCCAATGAAGGTGCTCAATCCAGACGCTTTGCCATGTTGTAGCCCGTGATGGTGAAGCCCAGCGCCTGATAGAGCGCCAGTGCCCTCGGGTTGTCATGGGCCACCCTCAGCTTGATCTGGCGGATGCCTAGGGGGGCGAGCTGCGCTTCCAGGGCGGCCATGGCTGCCTTGCCGAGGCCGCGACCACGATGGGGCGGTGTCACATAGAAGTCGTAGATGAAGGTGGTGCCGGCGGCGCCGTCGATGGCGTGCCAGAGATAGCCCAGAGGCTCGCCCGGTGCGTTCGAGGCTTCAGGTACCATGGCGAGCAGGTGATGACTCGGGGTGGCGACACCCAGTGGCAGGAGCTGCTGCAACGAGGCGTCGGCCTGACGGTGGGCGTCAGGCAGCGCCATCCCGTGGTTGTTGGCAAGATCCTGGGCGTATTCCTCGATGAAGTAGTCGCGATAGGCGGGAAAGTCTGCGTCACGCAGGGGGATCAGGCGAACGGTGAGAGTCGGCATCCGGCACAGCACTCCAGAGAAGGGGAGTGGCCACGTTACGCCAGAACGGCGCCAATCACAAAGGGACAACCGCTGCCTGCGAGGTGACGGCGATAAAAAAAAGAGCGCCCAGGGGCGCTCTTTTTTCTGCCAGCAGGAAAAGAGGCTTATTTGACCTCTTCCCCCTTGGCTTGCAGGTCTGCGTGGTAGGAGGAACGCACGAAGGGACCGCAGGCGGCGTGGCTGAAGCCGAGATCCATGGCCACATCCTTGAGTTCGTCGAACTCTGCGGGCGGCACATAACGCTTCACCGGCAGGTGGTGGCGGCTCGGTTGCAGATACTGGCCCAAGGTCAGCATGTTGACGCCGTGCTCGCGCAGATCCTTGAGTACCTCGACGATCTCCTCGTTGGTCTCGCCAAGGCCCATCATCAGACCGGACTTGGTCGGCACGTGGGGGTGCATCTCCTTGATGCGGCGCAGCAGCTCCAGGGACCACTTGTAGTCGGCACCCGGACGGGCAACCCGGTACATGCGCGGGGCGGTTTCCAGGTTGTGGTTGAAGACGTCAGGCGGGGTCTCGCGGAACACCTCCAGCGCCTGCTCCATCCGGCCACGGAAGTCCGGGGTCAGGATCTCGATGCGGGTCTGGGGGCTGTGCTCGCGGATCTCGCGGATGCAGTCGGCGAAGTGCTGGGCACCGCCGTCCCGCAGATCGTCGCGGTCCACCGAGGTGATCACCACGTACTTGAGGTTCATCTCCTTGATGGTGAGTGCCAGCTTCTTCGGTTCCTCCGGATCCAGCGGCAACGGACGGCCGTGGGCCACGTCGCAGAAGGGGCATCGGCGGGTACAGATGGCGCCCATGATCATGAAGGTCGCGGTGCCGTGGTTGAAGCACTCCGCCAGGTTGGGGCAGGAAGCCTCTTCACACACAGAGTGCAGCTTGTTCTTGCGCAGGGTGCTCTTGATGTGCTCGATCTTCTGGCTCGACGGCGGCAGCTTGATCCGCATCCACTCCGGCTTGCGCAGCACTTCCTCGTTGGGATCCGGCATGAATTTCACCGGGATCAGGGCCATCTTGTCGCCATCGCGCAGCTTGACGCCCGGCTCCATACGAACGGGTTTGCTCATGATTCACTCTCGGTGTTTGTTATTGTCTGGTTGATAGCCACCAGGGTCATCTCTGTGCCCTCATGGCCAGGCAGCATGGGCTTGCTCATGCCGCCTCTTCGGTATTCGTGATCTCTTGGTAGCCAATCAGGCGGGCCAGCTCCGTCACCAGCAGGGACTGTGCCTCGGCGACGCTCTGCGGGCCGCCCAGGGCGCTGGTCTGGGTCATGGCCATACCCGCATAGCCGCACGGATTGATGCGCAGGAAGGGGGTCATGTCCATGTTGACGTTGAGAGCCAACCCGTGGAACGAGCACCCCTTGCGAATGCGCAAGCCCAGGGACGCCAGCTTGGCCTCCATGCCCAGATCGCTCTTCACGTAGACGCCCGGGGCATCGGCCTTGGCGTAGGCCTCGATATTGCTTTTGGCGAGCGTGTTGATGATGGCGGTTTCGAGGCAGGTCACCAGCTCCCGTACAGAGAGCTTGCTGCGGCGCACATCCACCAGCACGTAGAGCACCAGCTGGCCCGGGCCGTGATAGGTCACCTGGCCACCGCGATCACTCTGCACCACCGGGATGTTGCCGGGGGCGAGCAGGTGTTCGGCCTTGCCGGCCTGACCCTGGGTGTAGACGGGGTCATGCTCCACCACCCAGAACTCGTCCGGGGTGTCGGGGGTGCGATTGTCGGTGAACGCCTTCATGGCGTCCCACACCGGCTGGTAGGGGCGACGGCCCAGCTGTCTGACGAGCAGTTGGCCGACTGACGGTTGTGGCTCGGCGGGCGTTTCGAGTGACATCTTTCCTCACTGGCGGCGCGGTGTCGGTACGGTCGCCGCTGCGACCGGGCGGCAAATAATCAGTCGCCCCGGTGGCGGGGCGAGAGAGGCAACTTACAGGACGTAACGAACCAGCTCGATCTTGCCAAGGGCGGTATACATGGCCTCGATGTGTTCCTTGCTCTGAGCGGTGACCGTCACCCGTACCGAGTGATAGTTGCCCTTGGAGCTCGGTTGAACGGTCGGGCTGTAGGTGCCGGGAGCATGTTGCTGCAGCACTTCCACCACCATGTCGGGCAGGGCGGGATCGGCCACGCCAAGCACCTTGAACGGGAACTTGCAGGGGAACTCCAGCAGTTCATCAAACTTGGTATTCATCTACTTCACCTTTCTGGGTCGCCGGGAAGCGGCGTCATCTTTACGTCTTTGAGGGCCGCCGAAACGGTCCCCTCATCTGCCCCCAGGGGACAGTTCCCAGTCTATATGGGCATGAGCCGCCTCGGGATCAAGACCCGGCGGTGCGGCAAGACGTGGAAATGCTGCTTTTTACCACAAATCGTCAGTCGGCGGAACCTGCAGATTACAGGGTTATTGACTGGACAGACCGCAAAAGACAGCAGCGGCGCCTGTTGGCGCCGCTGCTTGAGGAAGGGTCTGTTACTTGAACCAGCTGGAGACCAGCATCACCAGGTAATCCCACAGGCGGCTCATCAGGCCACCTTCCTGCACCTCTTCCAGGGCAACCAGGGGAACCTGCTTGATCTCCTTGTCCCCTTGCTTGAGGTACACGGTGCCGACGCGCTGGCCCTTGGCCAGGGGCGCCTTCAGCTCGCTCTCCAGCTGGAAGTCCGCCTTGAGGTTGTTGCCCTGGCCACGGGTGACCAGCACGGAGACGTCCTTGTCGACCCCCAGCTTCACTTCAGACTTGTCGCCCATCCAGATCTTCTGGGTGACCAGTTCGGTGCCCGCCTTGTAGGGGGTCAGGCTCTGGAAGAAGCGGAAGCCGTAGGTGAGCAGCTTCTTGCTCTCGGCAGCGCGGGAGGCCTCGCTGTTGGCCCCCATGACCACGGCGATCAGGCGCATGCCTTCGTTGTTGGTGGCAGAAGAGACCAGGTTGTAGCCGACCTGGCTGACGTGACCGGTCTTGATGCCGTCAACCTGCAGGGATTGGTCCCACAGCAGGCGGTTGCGGTTGTGCTGGGTGATGCCGTTGAACACGAAGGACTTCTGGGAGTAGATCTTGTACTCCTCCGGCTGATCGTGGATCAGGGCCTGACCCAGGCGGGCCATGTCGCGGGCGGTACTGTAGTGGCCCTCTTCATCCAGGCCGTGGGGGTTCTTGAACTGGGAGTCCTTCATGCCGAGCTTGGCGGCCCAGGCGTTCATCAGGCTGGCGAAGGAGTCGGTGCTGCCCGCCAGATGCTCGGCCATGGCGACACAGGCGTCGTTGCCGGACTGGATGATGATGCCCTTGTTCAGATCATCGACGGAGACCTGCTTGCCCACCTCGATGAACATCTTGGAGGAATCGGAGTAGTTCTTGGACCAGGCGTTCTGGCTGATGGTCACCATGTCGGTGCCCTTGATGTTCCCTTTGTGCAGCTCGTCGCCGACGATGTAGGAGGTCATCATCTTGGTCAGGCTGGCGGGGGGCAGACGCTCGTCGGCGTTCTGCTCGGCCAGCACCTGGCCCGAGAAGTAGTCGATCAGGATGTGGGCCTTGGCGGAGATCTCGGGCGCGGCAGGCACCACCATGGGGGCGCTGTTCAAAGTGGGGACCGGCTGGGCACTCGGCAGGGCCGAATCCGGGGTCGGAACAGGCTGGTTGGCCTGAGCGGTGGCGCTTAACAGGGAGGCCAGAATAACGGAGCGGGCAAATTTGGACATCTTGAAATTCCTGGTGCCTGGATGGGATGTACCCAAGTTGAAAAAAAGCGGGCCCCACTATACCAGATGTGCGTGTCGGTCATAGTCCGAGATGCGACCTGGACGGGATTTTATGGGATGGTCCCCGACCTCGCGTCGTATCCCGGCGCGAGGTCGGGGCGGGTATCAGGGCACGATGAAGGCCTGCTCCAACCCACCCTGGCGGATCTGCTCGAGCAGAGGGGCCTGCTTGTCGCTGGCCACGGGTCCGAGCAGGACGCGGAAGACGGAGCCATGTGCCACCACCTGGTACGGCACGCCATAGCGCTGGGTCATCACCTTGCCCATGGCCTCGGCCCGCGCCTGCGAGCCGCTGGCGAGCACCTGGATCATCTTGCCCTGGGTCGCACCGGCCTTGGGGGGGGAGACGGTGGTGGTTGCCGTGGCGGCAGGAGCAGGCGCGGCCTTGGCCGGTGCCGTGGGGGCCGGCGTCTCGTTCACGAAGGAATTGGCTGCTGGCGCCGCAGGCTCCATGGGCGTCATCGGGGTCATGGGCACCATCTCCACCATCTGATCCGGCTGATCGGTGATGAGTTCGAGGCGCACCCGGGCCTCACCCCCTTCCACCATCTCCAGTTGCGCGGCGGCGGCGTGAGAGAGATCGATGAGGCGATCGCTGCCGAAGGGGCCGCGATCATTGACGCGTACTATGGTCTCCAGACCGTTGTCCAGATTGGTGACCCGCACGTAGCTTGGCAGGGGCAGGTTGCGGTGGGCGGCGCTGAACAGGGTGCTGTCCTGCACGTCGCCGTTGGCAGTCTTGTTGCCGTCCAGATCCCGGGAGAGCCAGCTGGCAGTGCCTTCCTCGCTGTAGTGCTTGATGTCGCGCCACACCTCAAACTTCTGCTTTCCGATCCAGTAGTCCCTGTTGCCGCTCTCGCTCATGGGTTCGGGGCGGGGAATGGCGCCGGTCGCCTGGGGGATCTCGATGACCTGGGGCTTCTCCTGGGGAAAGGGCTCCGGGGGCAGCGGCTGGGGTTCGGGTTGGCTGCTACAGGCGGCCAGCAACAAGGTCAGGCTGAGGGGAAGAAGTTTGTGGCTGTAATGCATAAGCGTCCTGGATTGCTTGACTGAGTTGATGCACCGCCATCGCATAGAGAGGGCTGCGATTGTAGCGGGTGATCACGTAAAAATTGTGGCGCGCGACCCAGTATTCCGGTCCTTCGGCCTGCTCCATCGCCAGCAGTTTTACCGGTGTCTCGGGTGACGGCGGTGTGGCGACTTCAATGCCCGCAGCGGCCAGCTCTGCCCAGCGGTGCCTTAGCTCGGGCTCGGGTGCAAGCAGGGTACCTACTGGCGCCAATCCGATCAAGGCGGGCTCCACCACCGGCTCGCCCCAGCGCCAGTGGTGCAGGGCGAAGTAGTTGGCCACGCTGCCGATGGCATCTGCCGGGTTGGCGAAGAGATCCCGCTTGCCGTCTCCGTCGAAGTCGACCGCGTAGTGGCGGTAGCTGGAGGGCATGAACTGGCCCATGCCCATGGCGCCGGCATAGGAGCCCTTGAGGGTGGTGAGCGGCCACTTCTCTTCCCGGGCAAGCAGCACCAGCTGGGCAAACTCCTTGGCGAAGAAATCCGCCCGTTCGGGGTAGTGGAATCCCAGGGTGTAAAGGCTGTCGAGCACCGGATGGCGGCCCATCTGTCGACCGTAAAAGGTCTCGATGCCGATGATGGCGACGATGAGGGAGGCGGGGACCTGGTAGGTCTGCTCGGCCCGTGCCAGGGTGGAGGCATGGCGCTGCCAGAATCCCACTCCGTCCCGGATGCGCTCCGGGGTGACGAACAGCGGCCTGTAGCGGTGCCAGGGCTTGGCTTCCCAGGGGCGGCGAATGGTGTCCAGCACCTCCTGGCGCAGGCTGGCCTGGGCGGCGGCGGCCTGCAACTCTGCCAGCGGCACCTGCTGCTGCTCGGCCAGCAGGCTGAGCCGGGCCGGCGAGACGGCAGCACCCGCCGTCAGGGTACACAGAGATAGAGCCAGCCAGCCGAGCCGCATCAGGCGAGCAGCCGCCTGTGGGTCTGGATGGACATCAGTACGCCGAAGCCCGCCATCAGGGTCACCATGGAGGTGCCGCCGTAGCTCACCAGTGGCAGGGGAACCCCTACCACCGGCAGGATGCCGCTTACCATGCCCATGTTGACGAACACATAGACGAAGAAGGTCAGGGTCAGGGCGCCTCCCAGCAGGCGTTCGAAGCTGTTCTGGGCCTGCATGGAGATAAACAGGCAGCGGCTGATGATGTAGAGGTAGATGACCAGCAAGAGGGCCACGCCCACCAGACCGAACTCCTCGCTGAAGACGGCGAAGATGAAGTCGGTGTGGCGCTCTGGCAGGAATTCGAGCTGGGACTGGGTGCCTTGCAGCCACCCCTTGCCGAACACGCCGCCGGAGCCGATCGCAATCTTGGACTGGATGATGTGATAGCCGCGACCGAGCGGGTCCTTCTCCGGGTCCAGCAGCATCAGCACCCGCTGGCGCTGGTAGTCGTGCATCAGGAAGAACCAGAGTACCGGCATGAAGGCGCAGATGAGCAAGACCGCGAGCCCGATGAGCCACCAGCTGATCCCCGCCAGGAAGATGACGAAGAAGCCGGAAGCGGCCACCAGGATGGAGGTGCCGAGATCGGGTTGGGCCGCGATCAGCAGGGTGGGCAGCAGCACCATCACCAGGGCGATCATCACATGACTGAACTTTGGCGGCAGGGAGTGTCGGCTGAGCCAGGCGGCCACCATGATGGGCATGGAGAGTTTCATCACCTCGGAGGGCTGGAACTTCATGAAGCCGAGATCGAGCCAGCGCTGGGCCCCCTTGCCGATATGGCCGAACACGTCCACCGCGATGAGCAGCAGCACCACCACCGCAAACAGTGGCACCGACCAGCGGGCATAGAGGGAGGGTGGCAGCTGGGCCATGCCGATCATCAGACCGAAGGCCAGGGCGCCGCGCACCAGCTGGCGCACGATGGAGTCGAGATCCTGGCCCGAGGCGGAGTAGAGCACCACCATGGAGAGGGCCATCAGGGTCAGCAGGCCGAGCAGCAGCGGCAGGTCGATGTGCAGCTTGTACCAGATGCTCTGCTGGCGGGCAGAATTACTCATTGGGAAACGACCTCACTCGGTTGGGACGGCTTTTCCGGTGCCGGTGGCAACTGGGGTTCCGGCGGGAGCAGATAGGCATCCAGCATGTGGCGGGCGACCGGTGCCGCCATGGCGCTGCCGCCCCCGGCGTTTTCCAGCACCAGGGCGACGACCGCCTTGGGTGCCTCGAAGGGGGCGAAGGCGACGAACAGGGCGTTGTCGCGGTGCTCCACCTTGGTGGTGGCCGCGTTGTAGACTTGGTTCTCCTTGAGGCCCACCACCTGGGCGGTGCCGGACTTGCCCGCCGCCTTGTAGGGGGTATTGGCGAAGGCGCGGCGCCCCGTCCCTTCGTGGCCGTTGATGACGCGCCACATGCCGTCCTTGGCCACCTGCCAGTAGGTATCGCTCTTGGCGGCGATGGCCACGTTCGGGTTGATGGGGGCGTTGACCACGCCATCGGAGGAGGCGGTGCTCTTGAGCAGGTGCGGCGTCACGTCGTGACCGTTCTGGGTCAGGATGCTGATGGCCTTGGCGAGCTGGATCGGGGTGGCGCTCCAGTAGCCCTGGCCGATGCCGATGGAGATGGTGTCCCCCTGGTACCAGGGTTGACGCCAGCGGGCCATCTTCCAGTCCCGGGAGGGCATGACGCCCCGGGTCTCTTCATAGAGGTCCACGCCGCTGTACTGTCCGAAGCCGAACTTGGTCATGTAGCTGTTGATCTTGTCGATGCCGACCCGGTAGGCGAGATCGTAGAAATAAGTGTCCGCAGACACTTCGATGGCGCGATAGACGTCGAGCCAGCCGTGGCCCCAGCGGCGCCAGTCCCGGAACTTCTTGGTGGTGCCCGGGATGGAGAAGCTGGGCCCGCCGAAGTAGCGGTAATTGGGAGTGATCGCCCCCTCGTTGAGCCCCATCACCGCCATCATGGGCTTGACGGTGGAGGCGGGGGCATAGATGCCCTGGGTGGTTCGGTTCACCAGCGGCCGGGCGGGATCGTTGAGCAGCGCCGAGTAGTTGGCGCTGGAGATGCCGGTCACGAACAGGTTGGGGTCGTAGCTCGGGCTCGACTCCATGGCCAGGATGGCGCCGGTGTTGGGTTCCATCATCACGATGGCGCCCCGGCGGCCGGCCAGCAGCTCCTGTGCCTTCAACTGCAGGCGGATGTCGATGTTGAGGTAGATGTCCTTGCCGGGCTCGGGGGGCTGGAATTTCAGGGTGCGCACCACCCGGCCGCGGTTGTTCACCTCGACCTCCTGATAACCCGCCACGCCGTGCAGCTGATCCTCGTAGTACTTCTCCACCCCCTGTTTGCCGATGTCCTTGGTGGCGGCATAGTTGGCGAGCTTCTCCTCCTTCTCGAGGCGCTCCACGTCACGGGTGTTGATCTTGGCCACGTAGCCCAGGGCATGGGTCAGGGTATCGCCGAACGGGTAGTAGCGCTTGAGGTAGGCCTCGATGCTGGCCCCCGGGTAGTTGTGCTGGTTGACCGAGAAGAGGGCGACCTGGTATTCGGTCAGCTTCTCGAACAGGGGCACGGGCTTGAAGCGGCGCTGACGTTTGACCTCGGCCAGGAACTTCTCCTTGGTCCCCTCCGGCAGGGCCAGCAGGGTGATGAGGTCGTCCGCGGTCTTCTCCAGGTTCTCGGTCTCTTCGGGCACGATCTCCAGGCTGTAGACAGGGCGGTTTTCCGCCAGCAGGACACCGTTGGCGTCGTAGATGAGGCCACGGGGCGGCGCCACCGGTACCACACGGATGCGGTTGTCGTTGGATCGGGTCTGATAAGTTTCGTAAGACTCTACTTGCAGGTAGTAGAGGTTAGCCAGCAGCACCAGCATGAGGGTGACCATGCCGATGTAGGCGACCAGGGTGCGCCGGAAGAACAGACGTCCCTCGGCACTGTGATCGCGCATTTCAATGCGATTCTTCAGCATGCCGTTACCTTGTGGCTGACGTGCGGGTGAGAGAGGAGAAATGCATGCTCAGGGTCGGCATGGGTCACTCTCTGTGATAAGGGTGATTGGTGGTGATGCTCCAGGCGCGATAGAGGCTCTCGGCCACCAGTACCCGCACCAGGGGATGGGGCAGGGTCAGGGGCGAGAGCGACCAGCTCTGCTCCGCAGCAGCCTTGCACTCGGGGGAGAGCCCCTCCGGGCCACCCACCAGCAGCGCCACGTCCCGGCCATCCAGCTTCCAGGCTTCCAGTTGCACGGCGAGCTGCTCCGTGGTCCAGGGCTTGCCCGGAATGTCCAGGGTCACGATACGGGAGCGGCCGGCGGCGGCCAGCATGGCTTCCCCTTCCTTTTGCAGGATGCGGGGAATGTCGGCATTCTTGCCGCGCTTGCCTGCGCCGATCTCGACCAGCTCGAACGGCATGTCTTTGGGGAAGCGGCGACGGTACTCTTCGAAGCCATGCTCTACCCAGGCAGGCATCTTGGTGCCCACGGCAATCAACTGGATCTTCATCTTTGGTTACGCTGTCGCCCTTTATTGCGAATTGACCTGGGCGGCGCCGCTCCAGAGTTTTTCCAGCTGGTAGAAGTCGCGGTACTCATCCTGCATCACGTGGACGATGACCGACCCCATGTCCACCAGCACCCACTCACCGGTGAGTTCCCCTTCCACGCTCAGCAGGTCGAGCCCCGCATGACGGGCCTCGCTGGCGAGGTTGTGGGCGATGGCACTGACGTGACGATTGGAGTTGCCGGAGCAGATGATCATGGTGTCCGTGATGCTGGATTTGCCGCGCACATCGAGGGTGATGATGTCGCGGCCTTTCATGTCATCGATCTTGTCGACGATAAAGGCGAGCAATTCTTGGCCTTGCAATGTCTTCTCCTATCTTCCGGCGCCAGAGGGCGGCGGATTATATCATGGTCACTCCCGTTTCCCAGCCTGGCAAAGGGAGCATCGCCGGGGGCGCCGTCCCGTGGGGGAGGGGCCCCTTGACGATCACTATAGTGTGCAACCCGGCCTGGCAATAGTCAGGGCCGGGCCCGGTGCGCCCGGACGTGTCGGCTGACCCGCCTGCGTGGCGCCGTTTACTGCGTTGCCGATGAGCGGTAGAGCCCGTGGCGCCGGATATAGTCGGCGACCGGGTTGGGCAGCAGGTATTTGGGATCCTGGCCTGCCGCGAGCAGGGCACGCAGGCGTGTGGCCGACAGCTCGACCGGCAGATTGTCACAAAGCCAGACATGACCGTGGCGCTGGCGATGGAGAGCCCGAATGTCCCGGGTCTGGTGGCGGGCCAGCAGCTCGGCCACCTGGACGGGATAATCCGGTTGCCAGCCTGGGCGGCAGCTCACCACCAGGTGGGCGTAATCGAGCAGCTCCTGCCAGCGGTGCCAGCCCGGCAGGCCGAGCAGGGAATCCATCCCCATCAAAAAGCAGAGCGGGGTGTCCGGCAGCTCGCTCCTCAACTCGACAAGGGTGTCGATGGTCCAGGAGGGAGTGTCGCGCCTGAGCTCCCGCTCATCCACCACGAATCCCGGGTTGTCCGCTGCAGCCAGCGCGACCATGGCGAGCCGCTGCTCGCTGGAGCAGAGCGGATTGGCCCGGTGGGGCGGGATATGGTTCGGGAGCAGGCGCACCTCAGCCAGACCCAGGGCGTCCCGGGCCTCGATGGCGGGCCTCAGGTGGCCGATGTGAATGGGATCGAAGGTGCCGCCGAGGATCCCGATGGGCGGTGTCAGCATGATTCCGTCTCCAGCAGGGGGAGCGGGGTTCCGTCACGAAAGCCGAGGGCGATGGTTTGCAGCATCAGCCAGGCCTGCTCGGTGTCGAAATGGCGCTGGGCATGGTCCAGCCGGGCCATCAGTTGCCAGAGCTGCCGGATCTTGGGGAAGGGAAGCCGGGTCAGCGCCTGCTGGATGAGCTGCTGGCGGCTCTGCCAGATGCGCAGGCGGCTGAAATGCTCCACCAGGGGCTGTCCGGCGCGGGCGGCCAGCGCCAGCTCGGTGAGCTGCTCCAGCTCGCGGCACAGGGTCCAGGCCAGCATGCCGGGTTCTGTGCCCTCGGCGCGCAGGGCCAGCAGGATGCGCTGGGCCCGGTTCACTTTTCCTTCCAGCAGGGTATCGACGAGCTGGAAGGGAGTGAAGTGGGCGTGGCGGATGATGGTCTCCTGCAGATAGGCGACGCTGATGGGCTGGGGCGGCGAGAGCAGGGTCAGCTTCTCGATCTCCTGGCTCGCGGCCAGCAGGTTGCCCTCGTAGGCGTGGCACATGAAATTGACCGCATCCGGCAGCGCCTTGAGGCCGAAGCGCTGAAAGCGGGCGCTCATCCAGCGCGGGAAGAAACGGGGCTCGGGGTGGTTGACCGGTACATAGGTGCCGCTCTGGCTCAGCTTGTCGAACCAGGACGCCTTCATCTGGGTCTGGTTGAGGCGGGGGCCCGAGAGCACCAGCAGCAGGTCGGGGTGGAGCTGCTTGCCAATGTCGCTGATGCGGGCGGCGAGATCCTTGTCGATCTTTGCGGGCAGCTCCAGCTCGATGATCTGGCGGGCCGAGAACAGGCTCATGGCCTGGCAGGCATCGTAGACCTGGTTCCAGTCCAGCCCCTGTTCCACCACGAAGCTGTGGCGTTCATCGAAGCCCTGTTTGCGCGCTACCTGGCGCACGGCGTCGACGGCTTCCAGCTTGAGCAGGGGCTCGTCCCCAAAAATGAGATAGCAGGGCTTGAGCCCAGCCTTGAGATGATCCGCGAGTTGTTCAGGGTAAATCCGCATCAGAACCTGGCCTGGTTGAGGGGGAAGGATGCACGGTCGATGGCTTGCTCATTCTTGAACAGGAAATCGTCCCCGAAAATGAGATAGCAGGGCTTGAGCCCTGCCTTGAGATGATCCGCAAACTGCTCGGGATAGACTCTCATCAACACCCTCTCATCAAGATACGCGCATCAGAACTTGACCTGACTGAGCTGGCGAATAACCAGGTTGGCGGCCTGCTCCTGCATCTCCTTGCCCAGCTGCTCCTGCTCGCGGGAGGAGGCGAGTGCCGCATCCGGCTTGTTCAGGAAGCTGCGGTTGAAGGTGATGGGGAAGACCTGGGTCGGTTTGCCCGGCATGACCACGGTGAACTGGGTGCTGTAACTGAGCAGGTATTCGCGGTCCTGGCCGATGGAGTCGACGGAGGCGACCTGGCTGCGGCTACGAACCCCGGCCAGGGTCAGCACCGGGATACCCTCCTTGTCGGCGAGTTCGACGCCAGCGGCCTTGAGACGGGTGGTGACCAGTCGGTAGAAGTCGCTCTTGTTGTCACCGACCACTTTCATGGTCATCAGCTCGGGGGGAATGGCGGTGCCCCGCATCTGAAAACCGCAGGCCTGCAGCAGCAGTCCTGCCAGCACGATGGCCATCCAGCGCGTGAAGATGGTGCCCATAAAAAATCCTCTTTGCATGAAGGGAAGAGCGGCGGGCGCAGGGCCCGCCGTCATCATCCGTGTGTCGTCAGCCCCTGGCCCGGACCGTCGGCCGCCGCCAGGGGAGGCGTCATCAGTTGGCCACGATGTTGAGCAGCTTGCCCGGCACGTACACGACTTTGCGCACGGTCAGACCGTCGGTGAACTTCTGTACGGACGCATCGGCCATGGCCAGCTTCTCGACGTCGGCCTGGCTTATCTCGGCCGGCACGGTCAGCTTGCCGCGCATCTTGCCGTTGATCTGCACCACCACCAGCTTCTCGGTCTCGACCATGGCCGCTTCGTCAGCCACCGGCCAGGCCGCGACATCGATGTCCCCTTCCTTGCCCAGCATTTTCCACAACTCGAAGCCGATGTGCGGGGTGATGGGGTAGAGCATGACCACGACCGCTTCCAGCGCTTCCTGCATCAGGGCGCGATCCTGAGCGTCACTGCCCAGTTTGGCCAGGTTGTTCATCAGCTCCATGATGGCGGCGATGGCGGTGTTGAAGGTCTGACGGCGACCCACGTCGTCGCTCACCTTGGCGATGGTCTTGTGCAGCTCGCGGCGCACGGCTTTCTGGTCGCTGGTGAGGGCGGCGACGTCCAGTGCGGCAACGGCGCCACCGGATACGTGCTCGAAGGTGATGCGCCACAGGCGACGCAGGAAACGCTGGGCACCTTCCACGCCGGAGTCGGACCATTCCAGAGTCATCTCGGCCGGAGAGGCGAACATCATGAACAGACGGACGGTATCGGCGCCGTAACGCTCCACCATCAGCTGCGGGTCGATGCCGTTGTTCTTGGACTTGGACATCTTGGTCATGCCGGAGTGCATCACTTCACGACCCTCAAGGTCGACAGCCTTGGTGATGCGGCCCTTGTCGTCACGCTCCACCTTGACGTCGAGGGGGCTGACCCAGACGTTGCCGCCCTTCTCATCCTTGTAGTAGAAGGCGTCGGCCAGCACCATGCCCTGGCAGAGCAGGCGCTTGAACGGCTCGTCGCTGTTCACGAGGCCCGCATCACGCAGCAGCTTGTGGAAGAAGCGGGCATAGAGCAGGTGCATACAGGCGTGCTCGATGCCGCCGATGTATTGATCCACCGGCAGCCAGTGGTTGGCAGCCGCCGGATCCAGCATGCCCTTGTCGTAGTCCGGGGAGCAGTAGCGGGCGTAGTACCAGGAGGACTCCATGAAGGTGTCGAAGGTATCGGTCTCGCGGAACGCTTCCTGGCCGTTATACGTGGTCTTGGCCCACTCGGCGTCGGCCTTAATGGGGCTCTGGATACCGTCCATCACCACGTCTTCCGGCAGCAGTACCGGCAGTTGATCTTCCGGGGTCGGCACCACGGTACCGTCCGCCAGGGTCAGCATGGGGATGGGAGCGCCCCAGTAGCGCTGACGGGAGACACCCCAGTCGCGCAGGCGGTAGTTGACAGTGCGCTTGCCCTTGCCGAGCCCTTCCAGCTTGTTGGCGATGGCATCGAAGGCACCCTGGAAGTCGAGACCGTCGAATTCGCCGGAGTTGAACAGTACGCCCTTCTCGGTATAAGCCGCTTCGCTCACGTCGACGTCGCCATCAACCGGCTTGATGACAGGCTTGATCTCGAGGCCGTACTTGGTGGCGAATTCGTGGTCACGCAGGTCGTGACCCGGTACTGCCATCACGGCGCCGGTGCCGTAGTTCATCAGCACGAAGTTGGCGACCCAGACGGGCACCTTGCGGCCATCCAGCGGGTGAATGGCGTAGAGGCCGGTGGCCATGCCCTTCTTCTCCATGGTGGCCAGTTCAGCTTCGGCCACCTTGGTGTTCTTGCACTCTTCGATGAAGGCGGCCAGCTCCGGATTGTTCTGGGCTGCCTGCAGCGCCAGCGGGTGACCGGCGGCGATGCCCACATAGGTCACACCCATGAAGGTGTCCGGACGGGTGGTGTAGACCTCGAGGTGCTCGGCCTGACCGTCGATATTGAAGCTGATGTTGACCCCTTCGGAGCGGCCAATCCAGTTGCGCTGCATGGTCTTGACCATCTCCGGCCAGCCTTCCAGATTGTCGATGTCGTTCAACAGCTCTTCGGCGTAGTCGGTGATCTTGATGAACCACTGGGGGATCTCTTTTTGTTCCACCGGGGTGTCACAGCGCCAGCAGCAGTTGTCCACTACCTGCTCGTTGGCCAGCACCGTCATGTCGTTCGGGCACCAGTTGACGGAGGAGGTCTTCTTGTAGACCAGACCCTTCTCGTAGAGCTTGGTGAAGAACCACTGCTCCCAGCGGTAGTAGTCCGGCTTGCAGGTGGCCAGCTCCCGATCCCAGTCATAACCCAGACCCAGCATCTTCAGCTGGTTCTTCATGTATTCGATGTTTTCGTAGGTCCAGGGGGCCGGCGCCGTGTTGTTCTTGATGGCGGCGTTTTCTGCCGGCAGGCCGAAGGCGTCCCAACCGATGGGTTGCAGCACGTTCTTGCCATTGAGCCGTTGATAACGGGAGATCACATCACCTATGGTGTAGTTGCGAACGTGCCCCATGTGTAGACGACCAGACGGATAGGGGAACATGGAGAGGCAGTAGAACTTTTCCTTGTCTACTTTCTCCACCGCCTTGAAGGTTTTCTTGGCATCCCAGTGCTTCTGCACTGCTGGTTCTATGGATTGGGGAACGTATTGCTCTTGCATTGGTGACATCCGGATCTGTGAAATGAATAGATAAAACGGCTGGGAAATCCCGATAGAATACCCATATCCTGCGGCGGCAACAACCGCCAGCATCCGCCCGGTCTCGGGCCAGGTCTGGTACCCGCGAGGATTTGCAGAGCCGCGAGAGTCGCAACGAAGTGAGAATGGCAACCGCCGCCCGTATCCGCCGAGCCCGAGGTCAGGGTCTGGCTCGATCGGGATTCAGCAGAGGAGTGATGGCCATGGACAAACGTCGACAAGGGTATGAAGCCTTTATCGCCCAGCTCAAGAAGCAGTGGGAAGAGACGGAAGCGTTTCAGGGAGAGCGCCTCAACCGGATGATCGCCAAGGTGCAGGCCTATCTGGAGGCGGCCGGGGATCTGACCCAGGACGAGCTGGCGCTGATCGCCGAGTATGTGAAGCGGGATCTGGGCAACTATGACGAGGGGCGCAAGGATGAGCAGGTGGAGGAGTCCGCCTTCATGCTGGCGCTCAAGGACACCGCCTGGTCCTGGCTGGCAGACGTGACCGACCGCACCCAGGTGGAGTGGCAGGAGTTGGCGGACGAGCTGGAACACAAGGGGGTCTACCGGGCGGGGGACTGGGTGGGACTCGGGGTGCTGGTGTGCGATCACTGCGAGTGGCGCCATACCGTGCTGCACCCGGAGCAGCTTGGCACCTGCCCCGAGTGCGGGGCCGATGAGTATCACCGTGAGCCGCTGTCACCCTGAGAACCAATCCACGCTCTTGCTGCGAGGCCGTGATCAAGGCTCATGTGCTGCTCGGAATCCTCACGTATATCTATACGCTCCGGTTCCTGCGCTGCTCTTCACCTTGTTGACGACCTCTCGTTACAGATCGTGAACAGGTTCTGAGCTGGCGGCAGACTGCCATACAGAGAAGAGGCGCCCATGGGCGCCTCTTTTTATGTTCTTAACATGCTCAGAGCGTGCGCGCCCAGGGGTGGGCGCGGGGGCGCAGCCACAGGGCCAGCCCCAGCAGGGCGGCGGCCAGGCCATACATGGGCCAGCTGCCAAAACGCAGATAGGGGGTCATGCCGTGGGCGGGGCGTACCTCGGCACGCAATACTCCAGCCTCGAACTGCGGGATCTGGGCGATGATGCTGCCGTCTATCTCGGTGACGATGGTGATGCCGGTGTTGGTGTCGCGCAGCAGTGGGCGGGCCAGCTCCAGGGCGCGCATGCGGGCGATCTCCATGTGCTGCCAGGGGCCGATGCTGGTGCCGAACCAGGCGTCGTTGGAGACGGTCAGCAGGAAGTCGGTATCCGGCTGCACGTTGCGGCGCACCTCGTCCGGGAAGATGATCTCGTAACAGATGGCGGCGGCAAACTTGAGCCCCTTGGCGATCAGGTTCGGCTGCACCTCGTCACCCCGGCTGAAGGAGGACATGGGCAGGTTGAAGAAGGGGGCGATGGGACGCAGCAGATCTTCAAAGGGTACGAACTCGCCGATGGGCAGCAGGTGGTACTTGTAGTAGCGGTTCTTGTGCTCGTAGTAGTAGGACTCCTTGCCCTCAGCATCCTGTACCCCCATGCCGAGCACGGTATTGAAGAAGCGCTGCTGTTTCAGATCGTAATGGATGATCCCCGCCAGCAGGCCGGTGTCGTTCACCTTCATCGCCTTGTCCAGGCTCTCCAGATAGGTACCCATCTCCTTCTCGATGGCCGGGATGGCGGACTCCGGCCAGACGATGATGTCGGCATCCTGGTTCTCGCGGCTGAGATCCTGATACTTGCGCACGGTCGGCACCAGGGCCTCCGGATCCCACTTGAGGGACTGCTCGATGTTGCCCTGCACCAGCGCGACCTTGACCGGCTCACCCCGGGTCACCCAGTTGAGCTGCATCAGCCCCTGGGCGGCGCCCACCAGGGCGACGGGGAGCAGCAGCCAGGCCGGCTTGCGGTGCTGCCATACCAGCCAGAGGGCGGAGGCGGTGAGCAGCAGGGCGAGGGTGATGCCCTGCACCCCGAGAAGGGGAGCGAAGCCCTTGAGGGGGCCGTCTATCTGGGTGTAGCCGAACCAGAGCCAGGGATAGCCGGTCATCACCCAGCCCCGCAGCCAGTCGGCCATCAGCCAGAGCGCCGGGAAGGCGAGCAGCCAGCGGCTCCAGTGGCGGCCGGCAAAGAAGCGGGCGAAGAGCCAGCAGGCCAGGGTCGGGTAGAGGGAGAGATAGGCGCAGAGCCCGGCCAGCAGCACGAAGGCGGCTGGCAGCGGAATGCCGCCAAACTCCGTCATGCTGACGTGGATCCACCACTGCCCGGGCAGGAACAGACCCATGGCGTAGCCGAAGCCGCGCCAGGCTGCCTGTTTGGGGGTGGCCTTGTCCAGCAGGGCGTAAAGGCCGAGCAGGGAGGGGATCACCAGGGGCCAGTAGCCGAAAGGGGAGAAGGCCAGCACGGCGATGGCGCCGCTGGCAATGGCAAACAGGCTGGTCAGGAGTTTCGATTTCACGGGGGATCGGGGCTCGAATTGGACTGAATGAAAACACAATGGCCGACATCTTAACCGCAAACCGGGTCAACGGCGAGCCTCGCGGTCGGCGTGGGCCAAGTGGCGGTAGCGCGGCGGGAGAGAGGCAAAAAAAGCGCCCCTGACGAGAGGGGCGCGGGATGTGCGTGGTGCTGGGCGGGATCAGGACTCCGGCTGCGCCGCCGCATGATGCTCGGGGATCTTCACCTGCAACTGTTGCAGGCGACGGCGATCGGCGTGCATCACCTTGAACAGGTAGCCGTCGAGTTCGATCTCTTCACCCTTCTTGGGCAGGTGGCTGAAGGCGTGCATCACCAGACCGCCGACGGTGTCCACCTCTTCATCGCTGAACTGGGTGCCGAAGAAGTCGTTGAAGTCCTCGATCTCGGTCAGCGCGCTCACCGAGAAGACCCGCTTGCTGATGCGGCGGATCTCTTCCGGCTCGTCCTCGATGTCGTCGAACTCGTCGTCAATCTCGCCGACGATGAGCTCCAGAATGTCCTCGATGGTCACGAGACCGGAGACACCGCCAAATTCGTCCACCACGATGGCCATGTGGTAGCGCTCTTCCCGGAACTCCTTGAGCAGGCGATCGACCCGCTTGCTCTCCGGCACGATCACCGTGGGACGCAGGATCTTCTCCAGCTGGAGCGGTTCGCTGGCATGCTGGCCGCCAAAACCGAACGGCAGCAGATCCTTGGCGAGCAAGATGCCCTCCACGTGATCCTTGTCTTCGTTGATCACCGGGAAGCGGGAGTGGCCGGATTCGATGATGACTGGCAGGAACTCGTCCACCGGCTGGGACTTCTCGATGGTCACCATCTGGGAGCGGGGGATCATGATGTCACGCACGCGCAGCTCGGCAATTTCGAGCACGCCCTCGATCATGTCCTTGGTGTCCTGATCGATGAGGTCCCGCTCTTCGGCATCGGCGATGACCTCTACCAGATCGTTGCGGTCTTTTGGCTCGCCCTGGAAGAGTTGGCTGAGTTTGTCGAGCCAGGTTTTCTTCGGCGAGCCGGTACTAGGGTGATCGTCGGTCATTTTCTCTCTTGGTTACTCGTATGAACACACTTGAAATCGTTGTGGCTATATGAGGATGGGCATCGGCTGTTTCAAGACGATGACCATCCGGTTCGTTACTCTTCGTCGTTCAGATAAGGATCGGCGAAGCCCAGTTCCTGCATGATGTCGCGCTCGAGCTGCTCCATCTCCTCGGCTTCCTCGTCCTCGATATGGTCATAACCTAGCAGATGCAGACTGCCATGCACAACCATGTGAGCCCAGTGGGCCATCAGGGGCTTGCCCTGTTCGACGGCTTCGGCCTCGACCACCTGGCGGCAGATCACCAGATCCCCGAGCAGGGGCAGCTCGAGACCCGGTGGCGCCTCGAAGGGGAAGGAGAGCACGTTGGTGGGCTTGTCCTTGCCACGATAGGTGTGGTTGAGCTCGCGGCTCTCCGCCTCGTCCACCAGGCGCACCGTCACCTCGGCCTCGGGCTGGAAGCCCAGAATGGTGCCGTCGAGCCAGCCTTGCAATTGGGCCTCGCTCGGCAGGCCGTCCGGGCTGGCGCAGGCCAGTTGCAGATCCAGGGTCACGCTCATTGGGCACTCTCTTTGCTGGTGTTCTCGTTGCGGGGAGTGGCTGCGTTCTTCTCGGCCGCCTGCTGGGCATCGAATGCCTCGTAGGCCTGCACGATGCGGGCCACCACGGGATGGCGCACCACGTCCTTGGACTCGAAGAAGTTGAAGGAGAGGCCATCGACCCCCTGCAACACCTCCAGGGCGTGGCGCAGACCGGATTTGGTGCTGCGAGGCAAGTCCACCTGGGTGATGTCGCCGGTCACCACCGCCTTGGAGTTGAAGCCGATGCGGGTCAGGAACATCTTCATCTGTTCCGTGGTGGTGTTCTGGGCCTCGTCCAGGATGATGAAGGCGTCGTTGAGGGTGCGGCCGCGCATGTAGGCAAGCGGCGCCACCTCGATGACGTTGCGCTCCATCAGCTTCTCCACCCGCTCGAAGCCCAGCATCTCGAACAGGGCGTCGTAGAGGGGGCGCAGGTAGGGGTCCACCTTCTGGGAAAGATCGCCGGGCAGAAAGCCGAGCTTCTCACCGGCTTCCACCGCCGGGCGGGTCAGCAGGATGCGGCGGATCTCCTGGCGCTCCAGGGCATCCACGGCGGCGGCCACGGCGAGATAGGTCTTGCCGGTCCCGGCGGGCCCGATGCCGAAGCTGATGTCGTGGCGCACGATATTGGCGATGTACTGGGCCTGGTTCGGGCTGCGGGGCTTGATGAGACCGCGTTTGGTCTTGACCGTGACCTCCTTGCCGTAGGGCAGGGAAGGGGCGGGTTCGTCGTCCTGCTCCAGCACGCGGGACTCCTGCACCGCCAGGTGCACCATCTCGGGGGTGATGTCGCTCACCTTGCTCCCCTTGAGGGGCTGGGTTTCCACATAGAGGTGCTTGAGGATGACGGCAGCCGCCTCCACCTGGGCCTGCTTGCCGATCACTTGGAAGTGGTTGTCCCGGTAGCTTATCTCGATGCCGAGACGGCGCTCCAGCTGCTTGAGGTTGTCGTCAAAGGGTCCGCACAGGCTGGCGAGGCGCTGGTTGTCGGCGGGTTCAAGGTGCAGATTCAGGGTGGAGATGTGTCGGCTCAAGGTGTCCTCTTATCGGTTGTTCCCCCGCCAGGGGGCGGGGGAGAGAGTCATCAATGGGGTCTGAAGGCCGCAACGCCCAGATCATCGGGCACGTTGTCAGGACGACGGGCGAGGATCTCGCTCGGGGCCGTGGCGATGCGCAGGTTCATTTCGTCCTCGCCGCGGATGAAGCGGCCGCGCAGGGAGTAGGGGCGTACGTCGGTGATCTCCACGTCGGCGAAGCCGCCGATGAGGCGGTGCGGCCCCTCGAAGTTGACCACCCGGTTGTTCTCGGTGCGGCCACTGAGCTGCATGGGATCCATCTTGGAGGGCCCCTCCACCAGGATGCGCTGCACCGAGCCCAGCATGGCGCGGCCGATGAGCATGGACTGGTGATTGATGCGGTTTTGCAGTCGGGTCAGGCGGGCCTTCTTCACTTCCATGTCGACGTCATCGGGCAGGTCCGCGGCCGGGGTGCCGGGGCGCGGGCTGTAGATGAAGCTGAAGCTCATGTCGAAGTTGATCTCCTCGATGAGTTTCATGGTGGCCTCGAAGTCTTCGTCCGTCTCGTTCGGGAAGCCGACGATGAAGTCGGAGCTCATGGTGATGTCGGGACGCACGGCGCGCAGGCGGCGGATCTTGGACTTGTACTCCAGCACGGTGTGCGGGCGCTTCATCATGGTCAGGATGCGATCCGAGCCGCTCTGGATGGGCAAGTGCAGGAAGCTGACCACCTCGGGGGTATCACGATAGACCTCGATGATGTCGTCGGTGAACTCGACCGGGTGGCTGGTGGTGTAGCGAATGCGGTCGATGCCGTCGATGGCAGCCACCAGGCGCAGCAGTTCGGCGAAGGTGCAGACCTCCCCGTCGAAGGTCGGCCCCCGGTAGGCGTTGACGTTCTGGCCGAGCAGGTTCACTTCGCGCACCCCTTGCTGGGCGAGCTGGGCGATTTCATAGAGCACGTCATCCAGCGGTCGGCTCACCTCCTCGCCACGGGTGTAGGGCACCACGCAGAAGGAGCAGTACTTGGAGCAGCCTTCCATGATGGAAACGAAGGCGGTCGCCCCCTCGGCACGGGGTTCGGGCAGGTTGTCGAACTTCTCGATTTCGGGGAAGGCGATGTCCACCTGGGCACCGCGCCCCTCCTGCACCTGCTTGATCATGGTCGGCAGGCGGTGCAGAGTCTGGGGTCCGAAGACGATGTCCACATAGGGCGCCCGGCTGCGCAGGTTCTCCCCTTCCTGGGAGGCGACGCAGCCGCCCACCCCGATCACCAGCCCCGGTTTTTTCGCCTTGAGCTTCTTCCAGCGACCGAGCTGGTGGAACACCTTCTCCTGGGCCTTCTCGCGGATGGAACAGGTGTTGAGCAGCAGCACATCTGCCTCTTCCGGCTCCTCGGTAAGCGTGTAGCCATTGCTGGCATCCAGCAGGTCCGCCATCTTGGACGAGTCGTACTCGTTCATCTGGCAGCCCCAGGTCTTGATATGAAGTTTCTTGCTCATTGCTTCTCGTGACTGGTTTTGAAATCGGCAGGGTCAAAGGACCGGCCATTTTACTCCGCAATCCCGGTGCTGACCAGTCTGGGGCCGCCCGTCGCCATCAGGGCCGGCTTGTCGTCGGCAATTGCGCATCCCTCTCACTGTTTCTGCCGCCTCCTTGCGTTATCATGCCCCATTCGGTTCGGCCCTTGCCCCTTATCGCGGGGACTCCTTGCAGGAATCAAGTTATGGAACAGTGTGATATCGCCATCGTCGGCGCCGGCATGGTGGGCGCCGCCACCGCCTGCCTGCTGGCGGCAGAGGGGTTCTCGGTGCGGGTCATCGAGACCCGGTTGCCCGAGCCCTATGCCCCCGAGCAGCCGCTGGATCTGCGGGTTTCCGCCATCAGTCAGGCCTCGGTGGCGCTGCTGACCCGGGCCGGAGCCTGGCAATATCTGCAGCAGATGCGGCTGTGCCCCTATCGCCGGCTGGAGACCTGGGAGCTGGACGGCTTCGCTACCCGCTTCGACGCGGTGGATCTCGGGCTGCCCCAGCTCGGCTACATCATCGAAAACCGGCTGATCCAGCTCGCCCTGCTGAAAAGGATGGAGGATTTCCCGACCATCCAGACCCATACCCCGGCGGCGGTGACGAGTCTGCGCCAGGGTGCGGATGACGCCGTGCTGACCCTGGATGACGGCACCGAGCTGCAGGCGCGCTGGGTGCTGGCCTGCGACGGTGCCGAATCCCACACCCGGCGATTGGCCGGCATCGGGGTGTCGCGTTTCGAGTACCGCCAGCATTGCATGCTGATCAACATCGACACCGATTTTGCCCAGGAAGACATCACCTGGCAGCAGTTCACCCCGAGCGGCCCGCGCGCCTTCCTGCCGCTGCCGGGCCGCCATGGCTCCCTGGTCTGGTATGACAGCCCGGCCCGCATCCGGGCGCTGGCCGCCATGAGCAACGAGGCCCTGGCCGTCGAGGTGCGCCGCCACTTCCCGAGCCGCCTTGGCGGTTTCACCGTGACGGCCAAGGGGAGCTTCCCCCTGGTGCGCCGCCACGCCAACGACTATCACGCCGGGCGAGTGGTGCTGCTCGGGGATGCGGCCCACACCATCAATCCGCTGGCGGGGCAGGGGGTCAACCTCGGTTTCAAGGACGTGGCCTGCTGGGCCGGGTTGCTCGGCAAGGCGGGGGCGCAGTGGCACGAACTGGTGCTGGCCGGGCGTTACGAGGGGCGACGCCGCCCTGACAACCTGCTGATGCAGTCGGGGATGGATCTCTTCTACGGGGTCTTCAGCAACGAGATAGGCCCCCTCAGGCTTGCCCGCAACCTGGCGCTGAATCTGGCGGACAAGGCGGGCCCCCTCAAGGAGATGGCGCTACGCTATGCGCTTGGGCTGGTATGAGGCAGTGCGTGGCACTGCCAGGTGCCAATCGGGTGGCATATCAATCCGTGTGATGGTGCCAGCCGGTTTTTTATATGGCCGCGAGGAGTGATCCAGGCGGCGCAGGGGCAAAACGGCCTCAGGCAAGGGGGAGCACACCATGAACAAGGCATTGCTGGTGATCGATTTCATCAACGACATCGCCCACCCGGACGGGCGCATCGCCGCCTCGGCGGCCCAGGTGATCGAGCAGGACGCCATTGCGCACGCCAATCAGGCGCTGGCCCATGCCCGCGCTCACGGCTGGCTGGTGGTGCTCATCAAGGTGGGGTTTGACGAGGGCTATCTGCTGCAACCCAAGGGCTCCCCCATGTTTGGCCGTGCCCGGCAGTTCGGGGCCCTCTCCCTGGCGGACAGCGGCACCGACTTTCACCCGGAGCTCGATGTGCAACCCGGGGATCTGGTGCTGACCAAACCCAGAGTCAGCCCCTTCTACGGCACGGCGCTGGAGCCTGCGCTACGGGCCAATCGCATCGAGCATCTCTATGTGTGCGGCGTGAGCACCAGCTGGGCCATTCAGGGGGCGGTGCGAGATGGTCACGATCGGGACTACACCATCACCATCCTGGAGGATGCCTGCGCGGCGGCGGATGCCGCAGAACACCAGGCTTCCCTGCGCATGCTCGGTCGCATTGCCGAGATCATCAAGGTCGCGGAGCTGCTCTGACCACTCGTATCTAATCCACTCATTTTTCATGCCAATGCTCTGTTGAAACCGAACCAATTTCGGGCAACATGAGTGGAACCGTACTGGCCACAAGGATGAGGACATGCGTTATCAGGGCAGGATCGCGAGCTGGAATTCACAACGCGGTTTCGGGTTCATCAAGCAGGAGCAGGGCGGTGCCGATCTTTTTGTTCACATCACCACCCTGCAATTCGATGGCAGGCCGCCGGAGGTGGGGGAAAAGGTTTCCTATCTGATCGGGAGCAGCAAGGATGGCAAGCCTTGTGCCGTACAAGTGTTCTTTCCCGACCGCCCGCTCTCGCTGGCTGGCGGACCTATGCCATCCATGCCGGATCGTGGGAGCAGGGAGGATTTGAGCCCTCGGGCACCACACGCCACCACATATAGAACCCGGGAGTATCATGCTCCTCGTCGCAAGGGGAGCTGGGGTGGCAAGTTAATCCCCCTATTGGTGCTGGCGGGGTTGTTCTCCCTCTATTCCCGCTTCTCGGCCGAGTTTGCCTCACTTCCATCCTTTCCCTCTTTTAGCCAGGAGGACAGTACTTCGAACAGTACGGTTCAGGTTCCGACTTTTGTTCGTCAGTGCGATGGCCGTCAGCATTGCTCCCAGATGACTTCCTGCGAGGAGGCGACCTGGTTTTTGCAAAATTGCCCCAATACCAAGATGGATGGGGAAGGAGACGGCATCCCCTGCGAGCGGCAGTGGTGTGGCCATTAGCCAGCCGTTATGTACTTCAGGATTCCGGTTTGGGCTGCGCTCCTCTCAGAGGCTGTGGCTCTGCGGATATGCCACCCTGACCAGGGCCAGAAAGCGATCCCGGATGGGATCGGCAAATTCCGGGTTCCACACCAGGCTGATTTCCCATTCCGACCAGGGGCCGGAGAGGGGGTAGAGGGTCACCTCCTTGCCTGCGATGAACCCCACGCTGCGCGGCAGGATGGCGTTGCCGATACCGGCGGCCACCAGGGCGACCAGGGTCTGGATGTCTTCCGCCTCCTGGATGAGACCGGTCAGCCGGTTGGCGCCGAGAAAGCGGGCGATCTGCTGGCTGAGACCCGGGCAGCGATGGCCCACCATCTGCAGCAAGGGATCGCGGATCAGCGCCCGCTCCAGGTCGAAGTCCGGCCCTGCCACCTGGGTGGGGACGGCCAGCACCAGTCTGTCCGTCAGCAACCTGTGTTCCCTCAGCTGCGGCGCATCAGGCCGTCGCATGAAGCCCAGTTGCAGCCTACCCGCCAGCAAGTGCTCCTGCTGGATGGCGGAGGTGGTGTCCCGCAGGTGAACCAGCACGTCGGGGGCCTGCTGCTTGAAACGGGCTACCAGGGAGGGGGCCAGTGCGAAGCTGGAGAGCCCGAACCCGATGTTGAGGCGTCCGGCGGCACCGCTTGCCAGCGCCAGGGCATGCTGCTCGAATCCCTTGCCGTGATCCACCAGAGCCATGGCCTGGGGCAGCAACTGGAGGCCGATGGCGGTCAGCTCGGCCCCGTGGCGGCCCCGGTTGAACAGGGTGCTGCCGAGGGCCTGCTCCAGCCCCTGGATCTGCTTGGTCAGGGCCGGTTGCGTCACAAAAAGCCGGCTGGCCGCCTCCCGGTAGTTGGCACTCTCGGCCAGCATGACGAAGGCCTGCAATTGTCTCAGGTCGAATCTCATTCCATTTGGTTATCCAATGTGGCGATTTATTGATTATAAATTATCTAATCTCCTTGTTCTAATGGTCTCGAAACGGGCCTGCTTGCCCGCTGTTCAGTCACAAGGAGTCATGTCATGTCGAGCGAACGCTATCTGTTTTTGATCAAGGGGAGCCTGGTGATGGCTCAGCCACTGGCCGCACCGGAGACCGGGGAGCTGCTGACCAGTCTGTTGCAGCAGGGGTTCGTCGTCGCCCCCTTGCCGGTGTGGGCCAGCAATGCGGAGCAGGCGCTCGCCTGTTACGAGGCCGCTGCCCAGCGGCAGGTCTTCGCCGATGCGCTGGCGGGGAGAGCCCTGTGAGCGCGGTGCGCGTGAAGGCCGCGGCCCTGCTGCTGGACATGGACGGGACCCTGGTCCACTCCACCGGCGACGTGGAAGTCGTGTGGCGGCGCTGGTGTCAGCACCATGGGCTGGATCCCGCTCCCGTGCTCGCCATGTGTCACGGCGTGCGCTCACGGGAGGTGATAGGGGCCCTGGCTCCCCAGCTGGATGTGGCAGTGGAGGTGGCCCTGCTCGACGATCTGGAGATGGAATACGCTGCGGCGCCGATGCCCCTGGACGGTGCCCGGCGACGGCTCGAACAGCTGCCGTCGACGCGCTGGGCGCTGGTGACTTCCGCAAGCCGGAGAGTGGCAGAGCACCGGCTGCTGCACGCCGGATTGCCGCTGCCCCGACTCCTGGTGTGTGCCGGGGATGTGGTACGGGGCAAGCCGGATCCCGAGCCTTATTTGCTGGCTGCCAGCCGGTTGGGACTGGCTCCGGCCGATTGCCTGGTGTTCGAGGATGCACCAGCGGGCATCGCCAGCGCCCTGCAGGCGGGTTGCCAGGTGGTGCAGATGGGGGGAACAAGGCGGTATGACGACAGGCTCAAGGGCTGGCTGCGGGACTGGCGCGGGATCGAGATCGAGGTGGCACCAGACGGGCTCCATCTTCATCTGCCCGCCCCGCTGCCGGCAGAGGCCGGATGATGACGACAAGGGGCACGCCATTCAGGCGCCGCAAGATTGCCCGATGCTGGGGGAAGCCTGCTCGGCCGAATAGCGTTCCACCCGGTTGCGGCCATTGTGCTTGGCCAGATAGAGCGCCTGATCGGCGCGAGAGAGCAGCTCGTCCAGATTGAAGGGGCCCTCTTTCTGGGAGGCGATACCGATGCTGACTGTGATGCAGACGGCGGGCTCGGCTCCCTTTTCTTCCCCTGGCTGCGCGACGATTTTTCGCAGCCGCTCGGCAACTGCCATGGCCTGCTCCTCGCTGAGGCCGGGCCAGATGGCCACGAACTCCTCTCCCCCCAGGCGACAGAAGAGATCCCCGGTCGAAGCTGGTCGCGCACACGGGCCGCGAAGCTGCTCAACTGGTTGTCCCCCTCTTCGTGACCGTGACGATCATTGATGCGTTTGAAATGATCGATGTCCAGCATGCAGATCGCCACAGGGTAGCGCTGCACCGTGAGGTGCTGGAGCAGTTCGTTGGCGGCCGACCAGAAGCCGGCCCGGTTCAGCGCACCGGTCAGGTGATCGTGGTGGGCCAGGTGTTTCATCTCCCGCAGCAGGCTGTTGCGGGCCGCCATGATGCTGGCGGCGGTCAGGGGGGTGAGAGCGATCAACATGACCCCTATCCGGACGGAGAACATCCAGTACTGGGTCTGGACATCGTGATTGATGACGAGGTGGCCGTTTGAGAGGGCGATCAGGATCAGGGTGCTGTAACTCAGGGTCAGCAGGCTGGTGGCGAAGACGGAGTAGGTGACGGCGCACCAGAGCAGCGCCGGTACCGGGAAGACGATGGATCCCGGCCCCTCGACGAGCAGGGTGAGCAGCAGGGAGGCCACCAGGCTCAGCAGCGGCATCAATCTGGTCCAGGAGAACTCGGTGCGGTAGAGGAGGGTGCGCCAGGGGGGCACGCTGTCATGGGGAGGCAGTGTCAGGAGCACCGGCAGTATGGTCATGTAGTTCACCAGCTCGCTGGCAAACCAGAAGCCCAGCCCGTAGAGCGGGGGGCCCAGAGACAGGATGGGATTGATGATGGCGCCGACCACGCCGGCGGCGAGGGAGGCGGCCAGGGTGTTTCGCAGCAGGAGCACGAGGGAGGTGGGGCGCCTGAGGAGCTTGTCGGCAGGCGCGAGCCGATGCATCAGCAGATACCCGACGCCGATGCCGGCCAGGTTGCCGCAGGTCAGCAGGATGGTTTTGAACAGGGGCTCGCCGGTGAAGAGGGCGGCGAGAAAAAAGCCCAGTATGCCGCCGGCCCAGCCCGCCGGGGTGGCCAGGCGTGGATAGCGCACCATACAGCCGAGCAGGACCGCATTGGCAGGCCAGAAGGCCGCCAGCAGGTTGGGGGGGCGGGTGAAGATGCCGATCAGCGAGAACAGCAGTACCAGGGCGGCGACACACAACAGAGCGGACAAGGGCGTCAATGTGCATGAGGTACGTTGGCGTGCGATGTCCCCCATGGGGACCTCCTGACAAGAGAGCGTTTGTTCAGAGTATGGCTGGCACGTGACAAGGGTGAACGAGGGGGAGAGAAGAAAACGCCCCCTGGTGGAGGGGGCGTGAAGGCTTACTTGAAGACCCGGAAACGCACGTCGTCGCCAATGAAGGTCTTGTCGCCGGCAGGTTGCTCTATGCTGCCAAAAGGCATCTGGGCACGGAGCAGCCAGCTGGCGGGCAGGTCCCACTCCTTGCGCACCGCATCGTCGATGAGCGGGTTGTAGTGTTGCAGGGAAGCGCCGATGCCCTCCTGGGCCAGGGTGGTCCAGACCGCGAACTGGGCGATCCCGGTGGCATGTTCGGACCAGATGGGGAAGTTGTCGGCATAGAGAGCGAATTTCTGCTGAAGATCCTCGATGACGGCGGTGTCTTCGAAGAAGAGCACGGTGCCAGCCCCGGCGCGGAAGCTGCCGTTGATCTTGGCTTCACTCTGGGGATAGGCCTCCGGCGGCACTATCTTCTTGAGCTCCGCCTTGACGATGTCCCACAGCTTGTGGTGCTGCTCGCCGAACAGGATGACGGCGCGGGAACTCTGGGAGTTGAACGAAGAGGGGCTGTGCTTGACGGCATCCTTGATGAGGGCGGTCAGCTGGGCCTCGGAGTGGGTCACCCGGTTGCCCAGGGCATAGATGGTACGACGTGCTTTGATCTGTTCGATAAACGGACTGCTCATAACATCTCCTTGGTTGATGAATCATCACCGCCAGCGTTGCCGACAAAGGTCATCTGGCTCCGATTTCTCGAGTCATCGACTATAGCACCTTGCGGGCAATAAACCGTCAACGAGGAGTAATGACTGTTTCTACTTTTTATGGATATTCACATGACGGATGTGAATATGGCCGCGAGACACCTTGATATCTTTTTTATCATTAGCAGTGGATGTTAATGACTTCAATCAATATCTTTTGCAGATTTTTAATCTATAAAATTCATCCAATATGACATTTTATAGAGATTGACATGACGGCGGCGCTGATCAAGGAACGCTATTACATACTGACTCCGCTGTCGTTTCTCCTGGGAGGGCTGGTGCTGATCGCCACCCTGTTGCTGGCGGCAGCCAGCTACCTGAGCAGCATCGACAAGACGGTGGCGGGTTACGGTCACATGCTGGCCGCCCTCGACGCCACCCTGCTCCAGGACATGGCGCAGGACAACCGCCGCCAGCTTGGCGTACTGGAGGCGTCCCTGGACAAGCAGGCCATCGCTGCCGGGGCATCGGCCATCAATCCCATCTGGGCCATTGCCCATCAGTTCAAGTACGACGCCCACTTCCTCTATTTCTACAACGCGCGCACCCATCGGCTCGACAGCTATCCCGACTGGCAGCAACCGGAGGGCTACCGGGCACAGGCGCGGCCCTGGTACCAGACCCTGTCCGGCGAGGGTGATGATCTCGTCTGGTTCGGTCCCTACCCGGCGTTCGATTTGGCCGGAGAGGTACTGACCCTCATCAAGCGGGTCAAGGATGATGAGGGGCAACTGCTTGGGCTGCTGATGGTGGACATGTCGTTCAGCGCCTTGCAGGGGGCGTTGCACCGGGCAGTGGGTGAGGACCCGGTGGCCCTCTACATCACCGAGCGCAAGGGCGGCAAGCTGGTGGTGGGGCACAATTTGTCGCTGTTGCCGCCCCATCTCGAGCGGGAGACGCAGGCGGCTGGGCTGGACGGGTTCTGGGCCGGTCGCCACCTGCAACACGCTCTGGAGGGGATGGAGTGGGATCTCAACGTCTATCTCCCCCCCTCCCATTTTCATGAAAACCTGCAAGACACCCTGCTGATGGTGGTGCTGCCCGCCCTGGCGCTGCTCTGCATCTGGCTGTGCAGCCTGTGCTTTCTGATGCGGATCTTTCGCCAGGAGCAGGCGCTGGTGCAGGGCTCGCTCAGCGGCCTCATCCGGGATGAGGCGCGAAAGGAGATCCAGCGGCGTCAGCGAACCTGGTTCGTGCACGGCAGCCTGGGAGAGATAGAACAGGTGCGAAACAGCCTGCTGCAAGGGCAGGATGCCCTGCTCCACGACCCCCTCACCGGCATCCTGAACCGGCGAGCCTTCGATCAGCAGCGGGCCGGACTGGAGCAGGCGGGGAGGCCCTACTGGCTGGTGCTGTTCGATGTGGACAACTTCAAGCGCGTCAACGACAGCTGGGGACACGGTGTGGGGGATGCGGTGCTGTTTCGGGTAGCCACCATCATGGCGAGAACCCTGGGGGATGAGCAGGTCTACCGCATCGGGGGCGATGAATTTGCGGCCTTGCTGCCCTGGGAGCAGGCGGAGGTGGAATGCCGCCTGACCCACCTGCTCGGTCGGGTGAAGGCCCTGAAATGGCGGGAGTTCGCCGACGCCATCACCCTGAGCGCCGGCGGCGCGCGCTATCCGGATGATGCCCTGACGCTGCTCGAGCGGGCCGATGCCTGCCTGTACGAGAGCAAGCACCAGGGGCGGGATTGCTGGCATCTGGCGGCGTCGTTGCCCGTTGACGGGGAGGTTGTGACAGTATCTGTCTGACGGTGATCGCTGCAAAAAAGGGCCTTTGGGCCTAGAAAAGGGTCATGACGGGGATGATTTCTCGTGTGACCTTTTTTTTTGATGTGGTTTCAGGTGGTTAGCCTGCTTTCTTGCATTGTGTCGCGAACCGGAGACAGGGAGGGCTGGCCGTGAGGTGCCCCTTGCGGCAGTGGCGCAGGTCAGGGGGCTTTGTATAGTGTAGGGAAAAATAATCAATCATCAGGTTTGACAGGAGTACCCCATGAAAATGAAACCGTTTGGCATGAGCGCACTGGCGCTGTTGGGGGCGTTGCTGTTGGGCACAGGACAGGTGCAGGCATCCGAGACCCTCAATACCATTCTCGGCGGCGGAGCCGGCGGGGTGGCGGGCACCATGATCGGCAAGGAGCTGGGTGGCGACACCGGCGCCCTGGTGGGGGCCGCCCTGGGGGGCGCGGCCGGTGGTGCGGCCACGGCCAATAGGGGCAACAAGAACGAAGCTGCGCTCGGCGGCGCCGTCGGTGCCCTGGGCGGGGCAGCCATCGGCAAGAGCGTCGGTGGCAGCACGGGCCAGCTGATCGGCGCCGGTATCGGTGGTGCCGGTGGCTCCGCCATCGGAGCCAGGACCGGGGATGGTCACGAGAGCCGCGGCGATCGCTATTACGATGACAGGCGCTATCACAAGCACCACAAGAAACACAAAAAGCACCGCAAGCACAGATGGCATGACGACTGATGCCGCGGCAAGCTGACCGACAAAAAGGGGCCCTTGGCCCCTTTTTTTGATCCCGCTGCCGGCCCGTAAGGGGCGGCGAGCGGCCTCTTACACCAGCCGGTGCTGGCGCCTGCCAAGGGAGAAGGCGTTGATGTTGTCGATGAGCTGATCCGCGAGGCGCTGCATCGACTCTTCGCTGGCCCAGGCCACGTGGGGAGTCAGGATGAAGTTGGGGTAACGCAGGGCCTGCATCAGGGGGTGATCCGGAGGCGGCGGCTCGACGCTCGCCACATCGAAACCGGCGCCCCCCAGACGGCCGTTGCCGAGGGCTTCGAGCAGCGCCTGCTCGTCCACCAGGCCGCCACGGCCCACGTTGATGAGCAGGGCACCCGGTTTCATCAGGGCCAGCTCCCGCTCCCCGATGAGATGGCGGGTGTAGGGGGTGAGCGGGCAGTGCAGGCTGATCACATCCGAACTTTGCAGCAGGGCATCCAGGGGCAGCCTGTCGTCATCCCCCGGGGAGCCGACCTGGCTCTGGGCATAGTAGACCTCCATCCCGATGGCGCTGGCCCGCTGTCCCAGCGCCTGTCCCAGGGTTCCCTTGCCGATGATCCCGAGGCGCTTGCCATGCAGATCCGTGATGGGGTGGTCGAAGAAGCAGAACTGGCCGCTTTGTTGCCAGCGCCCCTCCAGCAGGGACTGGCGCCAGGCGAACAGGTTGCGCGACAGGGCGAGCATCAGGGCCATGGCGTGCTCGGGGACGGAAGGACCCGAGTAGTTGCGGATATTGCACACGGCGACATTGGCGGCGCGGCACGCCTCCAGATCCAGGTTGTCGCTGCCGGTGGCGGCCAGGGCGATCAGGCGCAGTTCGGGCAGCTGGGCCAGTTCATCGGCCCCGATGCGTACCTTGTTGATGATGGCGATGCTGGCGCACTTGAGCCGCTCCACCACCTGATCCGGCGCCGTGGTCGGGTAGCTTTGCCAGTGATGGGGAAAATCGGGGCGGCGCAGATTGATGCCGGTGTCCAGTGTGTCGCTGTCGAGAAACACGATTTGCTGCATGAAGCCTCCTGCCATTGGTTCGGACATGATGCCAAACATGGAGGGCGGCTGACCAGCGCGGTGGCATCGGGCCAAGTCCGATGGGGAAGGTAAAGGCGGGGGCTGTGCCTCGGAGGGCCTCAGATCCAGCCCAGGTGCGTCAGCCAGCCCTGGATGCGCCCCGGCGTCTCCTCCAGATCCATCAGGGCATAGGGGCGGTAGTTGAGCTTGTGGCTGCGGCGGCTCTCGCTTCTGCGGGCTTCGGCCGCCAGCAGGGGCCAGCGTCCTCCCTCCTCCTGATAGAGATCCAGGGTAGGGATGCTGCCCTGGGCTATCTGCTTGGCGAGGGTCTGGTTGCTCAGCTGGTTGGGGAAGAAGCCATCGAGCAGCACCAGGGCATCGGGGGCGGGCAACTGCTCGCTGGCGATGAGGTTGGCGGCCCAGGCGGCGCTGGTACCCTGGGCCAGCAGCAGCTTGAAGCCCCCCTCCTGCAGCTTGGCATCCCCCAGCTTGCTGATGCGGGAGGCAAACTGCTTGCGAAAATCGTCGATGACCTGCTGTTTCTTCTCGGCGGCGGGGTCGAGCTCGGTCTGCTGCGGCGAGGGGAGCAGCAGCAGGGTATCGAAACCGAGGCGCCCCAGCTCCCGGGTCAGTTGCCACAGCTGGCCGCTGCGCTGCCAGTCGGGCAGCAGGATGACCAGACCCACGTAGTTGTCGCTGTCGTGCTTGGCAAACAGTACCTGTTGCTTGTCCACCCTGGTGCTGTCGGGTATTCCCTGCCAGTCGCTGCTCTGCCAGTAGTCGGGGGGAACCAGGGGGGCTAGATCCGGGGCGGCGCCTGACGGTGCCTGCCCGGCGCCGTGGGCGGCAAAAGCAAGCAGGGTCAGCAGCAGATAGGGGCGAAATGTCATGGGGGATCCTCCAGCACTCCCTCATAGCGGCCTCGCCGGGGGTTTCTTTAGGGCAAGGGGGCACATCGGCATCGGCGGTGGCGAAGAGGGTCTGACCGGCGGGCCGGACACGGGCCCGGGATTGTTCCAAATGGCAAAGCATTCCCGGTTTTGATTGTTCCATCCCGTGACCCATACATGGTTCAGTAAGGGCAGGCAGACAGGGGGGCCGGGGCATGTTGTCACTGGCCGCAGGCGGAGAATTCTTCCCCCTGTCTCGTCAGAACGAGAGGTTCACCCTCACTTTCCATCGACAGGGAGCGTTATCGCCATGAGCACCTTGGTTCACTTGCCCATCCTCGACCTGAGGCAGCTGGATGCCTCGCCCGACGCCCGGGCCGATTTTCTGGCATCGTTGCGCGATGCCGCGAGAGAGACGGGATTTTTCTACCTGACCGGCCACGGCATCGATCCCGAGCTGCAACAGGAGGTGCAGCAGCTGTCGCGGGCCTTCTTTGCGCTGCCTCTGGCGGCCAAGCAGCAGGTCGCCATGATCCACTCTCCCCATTTTCGTGGCTACAACCGACCGGGGGCGGAGCTGACCCGGGGTCAACCCGACTGGCGAGAGCAGTTTGATATCGGTGCCGATCGCCCTGCCTTGCCGCGCGCGGCGGGCGACCCGCCCTGGTGGCGGTTGCAGGGGCCGAATCAGTGGCCGGAGGCGCTGCCGACACTGCAACCCGTGCTGACGCGCTGGCGTGGGCAGATGACCCGCATGTCCCGTACCCTGCTCGGGGCTTTTGCCGAGGCGCTCGCACTGTCGCCAGATGCCTTCGATGCCCTGCACGGAGAGCGTCCCAACGAACATATCAAGCTGATCCGCTATCCCGGTGAGCGGGGCGCCACCCAGGGGGTCGGTCCCCACAAGGATTCGGGCTTCCTGAGCTTCCTGCTGCAGGATGACCAGCCCGGCCTGCAGGTGGAGGTGGCGCCGGATCACTGGATCGATGCGCTCCCGCTCCCCGGCACCTTTGTGGTCAACATCGGTGAGCTGCTGGAGCTCGCCAGCAACGGCTACCTGCGGGCGACCGTGCACCGGGTGGTGCCGTCGGCGCCGGGGCAGGAGCGTCTCTCCATCGCCTTCTTCCTGGGGGCCCAGCTCGACGCCGTGGTGCCCGTCTATCCGCTGCCCGAGGCACTGGCCCGTGAAGCCAGGGGGCCTGCCACCGACCCGCACAATCCGCTGCTGCGGGAGGTGGGCTGGAACTACCTCAAGGGGCGGCTGCGTTCCCACCCTGACGTGGCATTGCGCCACCATGCCGATCTGTTGCCGGCGCCCCGGGCGCTGGCGGTCGGCGAAACCACCCATTGATTGCATGGCAAGGAGCACAAGATGAACAAGCACGGACTGTTTTCCCTGAGCGGCCTGGTATTGGCCCTCGGACTCTCTCTCTCCGCCCAGGCAGCCCAGGCGCTGCGGGTTGCCGCGGATCCACTGCCCCATGCGGATATCCTCGGCGAGGTGAAACGCCAGGACCCTTCGCTGGATCTGCAGGTGATCGAGCTCAGCGGCGGCATCAATGCCAATGCCCTGCTGGTGGCGGGTGATGTGGATGCCAACTATTTCCAGCACGTCCCTTACCTGCGGGATCAGGAGAAGGCGCTCGGCACCGAGCTGGTGGTGGCCGCGACCGTACACGTGGAGCCTCTTGGCATCTATTCGAAGAAGTTCAAACACCTGAGGGAGGTACCGGAAAAGGCGGTGATCGCCCTGCCCAACAATGTCACCAACCTGAGCCGGGCCCTCTATCTGTTGCAGCATGAGGGGCTCATCACCCTCAAGGCCGGCCATGAAGATCCGGCGCGGGATCTGGCGACGGTACACGACATCGCCACCAACCCCAAGGCGCTCAGGATCCTGGAGATCGAGGCGCCGCAGCTGCCGCGCTCCCTCGACGACGTGGATCTGGCGGTGATCAATGGCAACTATGCCCTGGAGGCGGGGTTGGAGCCTGCTCGCGATGCCCTGGGGCTGGAGAGCGCCCAGAACAATCCCTACGCCAACATCCTGGTGACCACCCCGGCGCTCAAGGATGATCCGCGGATCCGCCAGTTGGCGCGGGACCTGGAGTCCAGGGCGATCGCCGACTTCATTCGCAAGAGCTACAAGGGGTCGGTGATCCCGGTGGCCGGGCGGCAGTCATGATAGTGCTGGAGGGGCTCGGCAAGCAGTACCCGGGGCACGGGCAACCCGCTCTGGAGGGGGTGTCGCTCGAGATTCCGGATGGGGCCATCTACGGCATTCTCGGGCGCAGCGGGGCGGGCAAGAGCACACTCATTCGTTGCCTCAATCTGCTGGAGCGGCCAAGCCGGGGCCGCATCCTGTTCGATGGCCGCGACATCACGGCCCTGGAGGGGGCGGCCTTGCGCCGCCACCGTCAGGGGACCGGCATGATTTTCCAGCACTTCAATCTGCTGCACGCCCGCAGCGTGGAGGAGAATGTGGCGGTCCCGCTGGAAATCGCCGGAGTGGCGCGCCGGGAGCGGGCGGCCCGGGTCAGCGAGCTGCTGGAACTGGTGGGGCTTGGCGAGCACCGTCGCGCCTTTCCCTCCCAGTTGTCGGGGGGGCAGAAGCAACGAGTGGGCATCGCCCGCGCCCTGGTTGCCAATCCGCGCCACTTGCTCTGTGACGAGGCGACCAGTGCCCTGGATCCGGAGACCACGGAGTCGGTGCTGGCGCTGCTTGCCGACATCAACCGCCGCCTCGGGATCACCATAGTGCTTATCACCCACGAGCTGGAGGTGGTCAGGGCCATCTGCGATCACGCAGCATTGCTTGAACGGGGTCAGCTGGTGGAAAGCGGCGCTCTGGGCACCCTGCTGGCCAACCCCGACTCCCGCGTGCGGCAGGCCCTGTTGCCGGATCCCGAGATCCTGCGGCGTTTCATGGCGCGTCACGGAGTCACAGAGGAGGTGCGTTTATGCAGAGTCGCCTGAGTGTCGATGCCTTGCTCGAACTGATGTATCAGGGGTCGCTCGAAACGCTCTACATGGTGGGGGTGGCGGCCGTGTTCACTCTGTTGCTGGGGCTGCCGACCGGGGTGATGCTGGTGGTGACCCGTCCCGGGGGCGTGCTGCCCTTGCCCCGTCTCAACATGGTGCTGGGGATCGGTATCAACATCGGGCGGTCGCTCCCCTTCGTGGTGCTCCTGATCGCCCTGATCCCCCTGACCCGGCTGGTGGTCGGCACCTCACTGGGCAGCACCGCCGCCATCGTCCCCATCACCCTGGGGGCCTTCCCCTTCTTTGCCCGGGTGGTGGAGAGCGCCCTCGATGAGGTGGACAAGGGGCGCGTCGAAGCCGTGCTCGCCATGGGGGGCAGCGGCTGGCACGTGGTCGTCAAGGCGCTGCTGCCCGAGGCCTTGCCGGCGCTGCTGGCCGGACTCACCCTGACGGTGGTGATGCTCATTGGCTTCTCCTCCATGGCAGGGGTGGTCGGTGGTGGTGGGCTCGGGGATCTGGCGATCCGCTACGGCTACCAGCGCTTTGATGACAAGGTGATGGCAGGGACCGTGGTCATGTTGCTGCTGCTGGTGCAACTGGTACAGGGGGTGGGGGACAGGCTGGTGCGGGCACTGGCCCATCGCCGCTAGGGGCACGGCTTCTCATCAGGCCGGCCGTGAGGTGCCAGCCAATAAAAAAGCGAGCCTTGGCTCGCTTTTTTTGCAATCACATCAAGGGGTCAACTTAGTTGACGCGACGCTTGAATTCACCGGTACGGGTGTCGATTTCGATCTTGTCACCGATCTCCACGAAGGCGGCAACGGCCAGCTCGTAGGAGGTGCCCTTCAGGCGGGCAGGCTTGGTCACTTTACCGGAGGTGTCGCCACGGGCGGCCGGCTCGGTGTACTCGACTTCACGCACGATGGTGGTCGGCAGTTCTACGGAGATGGCTTTCTCGTTGTAGAAAGTCACTTCGCAGAGGTCTTCCATGCCGTCTACCAGGTAGTTCAGGGCATCACCCAGGTTGTCTTTCTCGACGTCGTACTGGTTGTACTCGGTGTCCATGAAGACATACAGCGGGTCGGAGTAGTAGGAGTAGGTGCACTCTTTACGCTCCAGCTGAACGACTTCCAGCTTGTCGTCTGCCTTGAAGACGGTCTCGGTGGCGCTGCCGTTCAGCAGACCCTTCAGCTTCATCTTGACCACGGCGGAGTTACGGCCGGATTTGTTGAATTCAGCCTTCTGGACCACCATCGGCTCGGTGCCGATCATGACTACGTTACCAGCGCGGATTTCCTGTGCGGTTTTCATGTAAAAAATTCCTGTTCGTGAAACGGACGGATAAAAACTGCCAGATTATATACGGCTTTCTAAAAATTTCACCAACCTCGTGACGAGATCCCCGTCCGCCAGCAGCCTCTGTGGCCAGGTGCGCCCATGTTGCTGCCATATGGCCGCGTATTGCGGCCATTGTGCCCAGAATTCACCGGTGTGTTCCCCCCGGTTGAGGGCATGGTTGAAGCGGCGCAGCCACTGACCGGCCGGCGCTGGCAAGGGGGAGAGGTAGTGGTCGAGAAAACCGTCCAGCTTGACCATGTGGGCATCCTCTTCCTGCTGGTAGATGTGCCAGAGGAAGGGGCGCCCCGCCCACTGGGCCCGCACGAAGGAGTCCTCCCCGCGCACCAGGTTGAGATCGCAGCTCCACAGCAGGCGATCGTAGCCCCTCTGATCGGTCATCGGCAGCAGCTTGATGGTGAGGTTGCCCGCCTGGAGCAGCGCGCCTGCCTTGGCCGTCGGAATGGCCTCTGCCAGCCCTGCGCCGATGAGCACGTCGTCGAGGGAGCGCCCCAGCGGCAGCAGCAGGGTGACGGGGGTGACGCTCTGGCGCCAGCCCTCGACCAGGCTCCTGAGCGCCTCGCTCTCGTAGGTGAAGAGGCTGACCCGCAGCTCGTCTTCTCGTTGGGGCGGCAGGCCGAGGCTGGCCCAGTAGGCGGCCAGTCCCGCTTCATCCTGTTGCCAGCGCTCGCGCTCGACGATAAGGCCGTGCTCGCACAAGAGGCCGCCCGTTTTCTGCGTGAAACCCGGGAAGAAGAAGTACTTGTCGAGGCGCTGGCTGCCGACCTGCTGGGGCGAGGCGAGGCCATGGCAATCCTCGACCCAACTCTCGGCCGAGAGGTATTCGAGGTTGATCCAGCAGGGGGGCGTGGTCTGCTCGGCCATGCGTTCGATAAAGGGGGCGGGCAGCTCGCAGGCAAACGCCTCGATGACCACCCTGGCCGGGGTCATGTCGGCGGGGAGGCGCTCGTGCCAGTGCTGGACATAGATGCCATCGACCCACTGACCGTCCTGTGCGGGGTCGAGCGCCGGGCAGATGCGGGCGAAGCTAGCCAGATCGTCCACCCAGAGCCGCACCTGCACCTCACTCTTCTGCGCCGGGAGCGCGCCTTCCTGTTTGAGCTGGCGGGCGAGTCGCCAGGTGACGCCGATGTCACCGAAGTTGTCGACGACGCAGCAGAAGATGTCCCAGTCGAAGGGGGGGAGAGGGCTTGTCATGGCGCGGGATCCCAGATGCAAAAAAACCGGTGCGCAGGGTAGCACACCGGTTGGTCGGCTTCTAACCGTCAGCGCGTGACGGGGTCTGTGGCAGGTTACTCCTTGCCGTAGACGTTGTTCTCCTGCTCGCGCACCCGGATGAAGGTGGTGCGTTTGGTGAGCTCTTTCAGCTGGCTGGCCCCCACATAGGTGCAAGTGGATCGCACCCCGCCCAGGATGTCGCGCACCGTGTTCTCCACCGGGCCACGGTAGGGCAGCAGCACGGTTTTGCCTTCGGAGGCGCGATACTCGGCGACGCCGCCGGCGTGCTTGTCCATGGCGCTGGCCGAGCTCATGCCGTAGAACTTCATGAAGGGCTCGCCATCGACCTCGACGATTTCACCGCCGCACTCTTCGTGAGCGGCCAGCATGCCCCCCAGCATCACGAAGTCGGCGCCGCCGCCGAAGGCTTTGGCCACATCCCCCGGGCAGGTGCAGCCGCCGTCACCGACGATCTGGCCACCCAGGCCGTGGGCCGCATCGGCACACTCGATGATGGCGGAGAGCTGCGGGTAGCCGACCCCGGTCTTGACCCGGGTGGTGCAGACCGAGCCCGGGCCTATGCCCACCTTGACGATGTCGGCGCCTGAGAGTATCAGCTCCTCCACCATCTCGCCGGTCACCACGTTGCCCGCCAGGATGACGTGGTTCGGGCAGGCCTCGCGGATCTTGCGCAGAAACTCGACGAAGTGCTGGGAGTAGCCGTTGGCCACGTCCACGCAGATGAAGCGCAGGGCGCTGGACATCGCGAGGATCTGGCGGGTCTTGGTGAAGTCCTCCTCCGAGGTGCCGGTGGAGACCATCACATGGCCCAGCAGGGCCGGGTCGGTCTCATTGACGAAGGTTTGCCACTGCGCAAGGCTGTAGTGCTTGTGCACCGCCGTCATCATCTCGAAGCTGGCCAGGGTACGCGCCATGGCGAAGCTGCCGACGGTATCCATGTTGGCGGCGATGACGGGCACGCCCTGCCATCGGGTCTGGGTGTGCTTGAAGGTGAACTGGCGGGTCAGGCTGACTTGGGAACGGCTCTTGAGAGTAGAGCGCTTGGGGCGAAACAGGACATCCTTGAAACCGAGCTTCAAGTCTTCTTCGATACGCATTGCGAATTCCTTATTGAGCCTTGTGTGAGAGGTCACTTTGCAGTGGCAACTTTTCGGCAGGCGCAAAAAAACCGGTGGTTTTCAGGCCCTCCGGTTTACAGCAGTGTAGGCAAAAATCCCGTCAGAACAAGACTGATAATTCACGCACCGCTGTGGTAGCCTTTGGCGTCACAACCTGAGGATGGCCGCCAGCGTCATCCAGCACCCTGTTCTCCCCTCGTTTCCCTGCTGCATTCCCCACTCACGCGCCGTGCCCGGCATGGATTGTCGCCTGTTGGCACCGCGTCCAGAGCCCGCTCCCCTGCACGCCAGAATCCGGTTGACCCGGCAGTTGGCTGTGATACATCTGGGCGCAAGACTGACAAGGCGAGAGAGCAAGATGGGCAAGAGAATGGTGGTGGCGGCCATGATGTGGGCGCTGTGCGGCAGCGCGATGGCGGCCCAGACCAGCTATGGCTGGATCGAGAAGGGGGTGCTGATGCCCTACGGAGTGGCGGTCAAGATGAAGCTCGATACCGGTGCTCTCACTTCGTCGCTGGATGCCCGCGACCTGAAGCATTTCAAGAAGGATGGCAAGCCCTGGGTGCGCTTCAACCTGGTGCTGACCGATGCCAATACCGACAAGGTGGTGCGCCGGAGCGTGGAGCGACCGGTGGAGCGCAGCGTGACGGTGCGCGGGGCGGGCGGCATGGAGCAGCGCCCGACGGTGACCATGTCCGTCTGCGTCGGGGACCAGGTCTACAAGGAGTGGTTCACCCTGCGGGATCGCAGCAAGATGATCTACCCGGTGCTGCTGGGGCGCCGTCTGCTGGCGGAGCTGGGACCGGTGGATTCGAGCCGGACCTTCACGGTACAGCCCACCTGCGACTAGGGTGGGGCTGCCATGAAAAACGGGGGCCTGGCCCCCGTTTTTCATGGCGTGCGCAAAGGCTGACCCCTCATGCCTGGCGCGAGACGGGCAGCAGCACGCTCACTTCGAGCCCCCCTTCAGGCCGATTGTGGATGTCGAGATCCGCTCCGTGAAGCTGGGCGATGCGCGAGACGATGGCCATGCCAAGGCCCACGCCATCCCCCTGCTGGGGATTGACCCGGAAGAAGCGTTCGCACAACCGGGAGAGGGCGGCGGTGGGGATGCCGGGGCCGTTGTCCCGCACATCCACCCGGATCCGGTTGCCCACCTGGCTCACCACCACGGCGACCTCGCCGCCCACCTGGGTGTAGCGCAGCGCATTGTCGATGAGGTTGCCGAACATCAGCTCCAGCAACATCGCCTGTCCCATTACCTGCACCTGTTCGGCGCCCTCCAGGGACAGCTGTTGATCCTTTTTCAGGGCGATGGGGGCCAGGGTCGCCAGGGTGCTCTGCAACAGGGGGTGCAGAGGGAGGGCGGTGAGGGCCGGGCTCTGCTGGTTGTCGATGCGGGCCTGGGTCAGCAACTGGCGGATCAGCCGATCGCTGCGATCGAGGGCCAGGAGCATCTTGCGCAGGGCCTGCTCCCGGCTCTGATCATCCTCGGCCGTCATGGCGTTCTCGCTGTGGATGCGCAGTACCGCGAGGGGGGTGCGCAGCTCGTGGGCGGCCTCGTTGGTGAACTGTTTCTCCCGATCCAGGGTGTCAGCGAGGGCGTGCATCAGCCGGTTGATCTCCCCCACCAGCGGCGTCAGCTCCTCGGCCTTGATGGCGAGATTGAGGGGGCTCAGGTTGGCGGGATGACGCTCGCCGATGGCTTGCGCCAGCTGGTGCAGCGGTGACAGTCCCCGGGTGATCAGCCACCACAGCAGACCGAGCAGGAAGGGCAGGGTGATGAAGAGGGGCAGCATGGTGAGGGTGGCCATCTTGCTGGCCAGCTCGCTGCGTTCGTCATCCCGCTCCGCCACGATGAGCCAGGTCTGTTCACCTTCGTTGTAGAGGGTAAAGGTGCGCCACTCGTGGTGATCCTTGGTCTCGCTGTTGAAGCCCCGCTCCAGGGTGGTCAACGGTTGGGCCGGGGCATTGGGCGAGCGCAGCAGCACGGCGCCCTGCTCGCTCAGCAACTGGAAGTAGAGGTTGTGCTCGAATTCATGGCCATAGGGGGTGAACTCGTTGTCCTGACCGAACTGGAAGAAGCCGCCCTTCTCGATGTGGGGCGTCTCGGGGACGGCCTGCACCCACTCCTGGTACACGGTGCCGTTGCGCGGCAGCTCGCCGCTCTGCTTGAGATAGCGGCTGAGCAACTGGTTGGTGATGCGGGCGGACTGGGCGAGACGGGCATCAAACAGCTCTTCCATTTCGTGGTTGGCCTGCAGGTAGCCGATAAGGCCGCTGATGGCGAGGCTGAGGCTGACCAGGGCCAGGATGCCGGAGAGCAGGAAACGGCGGATGGAACGGACACGGCTCATGGGGCGGAGGCTCCTCTTGCGCCCTGGACGTCGAGCTGGGGCACGATGTAACCGACGCCGCGAATGTTGCGGATGAGCTCGGGGAAGAATTTCTTGCGCAGGTGGTGAATGTGCACCTCCACCGCGTTGCTCTCTGCCCCCTCGTCCCAGCCGTAGAGGCTCTGTTGCAGTTGATCCCGGCTCAATACCCGGCCGCTCTGGGTGATGAGCTCCTGCAACAGCTTGTACTCATGGGGGGTGAGCTTGACCGGCTCGCCCCGATAGGTGACCTGTTGTGACGCGGGGAAGAGCTGCAGCTCCCCGTACTCCAGCACCGCCTGGGCCTGCCCCTTGCTGCGCCGCACCAGGGCGCGCAGCCGGGCGTTGAGCTCCTGCAGGGCGAAGGGTTTGACCATGTAGTCGTCGGAGCCTGCATCCAGCCCCAGTACCCGGTCGTCCAGGGCATCACGGGCGGTCAGGATGAGCACGGGCAGGGTCTGCCCTTCCCGGCGCAACTTGCGCAGCAGGCTGATGCCGTCGATGTCCGGCAGGTTGAGATCCAGGACAAGGGCGGCAAACTCCTCGCTCTTGAGCGCCGAGAGGGCCGGCATCCCCTGCTGGAGCCAGTCCACCGTGTAGCCGCTGCTGCGCAGGGCATCCACCATGCCGTCTCCCAGCATCACATCATCTTCCACCAACAGGATCCGCATTGTTCTCTCCCTCAAACGACACTGCCCACCAGTATGCAAGCTGGTGGGCAGAGTTGAAATAGCGCACTGTGCTGCTTGTGTTTACAGCTTGGCGAGACGCTCGCGAATTTCCATTCTGCGGCCCTCGTCCGCCACCTCGCGGCCAGGGCGGGCCGGGGCGGCCAGGGCCTTGTCCAGATAGACCTTCGCCTGTGCCTTGTCACCCTGATCCAGCAGGAAGTCGCCGTAGAAGAAGTTGGGGTCGATGCCGGTGGGATTGATGGCCAGCGCCTGCTTGAGCAGCTTCTCCGCCTTCTCGTCGTCTCCAAAGCCCACCGGCCAGCCCGGCACCTGGTAGTAGAGGGAGCCCAGGCTGGTGTAGGCCGAGCCTTCCAGCGCCTTGGGATCCTGCTTGATGGCGATCTCGAGCTTGGCCTTGGCCTCCTTCACCAGACCAAGGGCGCCGAGGCCGCCCTTGGCCCCCGCCCAGGTGCTCTTGACGATGGCGGACCAGATCAGCAGATCGGTGCGAAATGCCTCCTTGGCGCTCGCCTCATCGGCCTTGGCACTCAGGCTCTCCAGGCAGCTCTCCTTGGCTTTTCCGGTCTGCTGGTACTGGCAGTGGGCCCACTCCTGCTGAATGGTGGGCAGGGCATCGGCGGCCTGGGCCAGACCGCTTGCCAGCAGGCCTCCCAGGGCGAGCAACAGGGGGCCGTGACCAAATCGGGGACGGAAAGTGGTGTGCTTCATCTCAATGTTCCTTCTCGTTTGTCGCACAGGCGGGATCGCTCCTGTGATCGGGGGCTGGGGAGGCGGTGCGGCGGGCGTGGCGCTCGATGATCGGGCGCTGCTTGGCCAGGGCCATGTCCACCAAGGCGGGCAGCAGGCCGTTGAGCCGCACAAAGAGCTTTTCCGGCCAGCCGAGCCAGCGGCGGCGTGTCTCGTTGCACAGGGCGATGACGGCCTCCTCGGCCACGTCCTGTGGGCTGTCGGTCCGGGTGCCGAGCTCGGCATTCATGGCATAGGCCGCCTCGGAATTGAGGTGGGTGCGGGTGGCGCGAGGGGCAAAGTGCAGCACCTTGATGCCGGTTCCCTCCAGCTCCCGCCCCAGGGACTCGCTGAAGCCGCGCATGGCGAACTTGCTGGCGCAATAGACGCTGTAGCCGGCAAAACCGATGGCCCCGAGGCTGGAGCCGATGTTCATGATGATGGCGGGCTTGCGCAGCCGGGGCAGCAGGGCCCGGGTGAGCTGGATGGGCGCCTCGACGTTGAGCAGCAACTGGCGTGTCACCTGCTCGCTGCTCTGATCTTCCAGCCAGGCGAACTGGTTGCAGCCTGCACTGTTGATGAGCACGTCCAGCCCCTCGTCCAGGGCCGGATGTTGCAGCAGCTGCGCCCGCTCATGGGGAGAGCCAAGATCGGCCGTCACTGTCTGGTGGCGATCCGGATGAGGCAGCTCCCGGCGCAGGCGCTCCAGGGCGCTGGCCCGACGACCGTGCAACAGCAGATGGGCACCCTGGGCCGCCAGTTCATGGGCCAGGGCTTCACCAATGCCGCCACTGGCGCCAGTCAGCAGTATGCGTTTGCCTTCAAGCTTCATTGGCAGGATCCCGTGAGCTGATAGAGCATGTCGCCATAGAGGCGGTAGACCACCTTGGCGGCGTGAATGATGGCGGCCTGATCGGCGGCATCTTCCACCCGGTTCATCAGGGATTCGAAGAATTTGAGGTGCTCCTGGTCCAGGGCCCCGTGGGAGCTCAGGTAGCTCATGGCCTGGGGCGGCAGACCCAGACCGCTCTTGAGCTGGTCGGCGACGGTCAGGGCGATGGCGACGCTGGTGCCTTCCAGCACCTGCACCATGCCGAAGAACCCCATGGGGTTGCCGCGCTGGATCTGGTCGTAGAGGAAGGCCACCATCAACTCGATGGGCAGGCCCGGCTGGCCGTGGCGCACCGCCTCGGCATCACCGCCGCAGGCACGGATGTCGTTCAGGATCCACTCCTGATGGCCGTACTCCTCGTCGATGTACTCCCTGATGGCGCCACGCACCCATTCGTACTCCTGCCCCAGCTTGCCGCCGGTGGCCATCAGGAGCGGCACCGTGTGGCGCACGTGGTAGTAGGCCTGTGCCAGGAAGGCGAGGTAGGTGTCACGGCTGATGTCGCCGCGGCGGCAGGCCTCGATGATGGGGGCGTTGAACAGGCGCTCGCGCTCGCAGGCGGTGGCTTGTTGCAGGGTCTGGTAGAAGCTCATGAGGTCTCTCCTGTGAGGCATTGGCTGATCTGCCGGGAAAAATGGTGATAAATCTCGTTGCGACGGGGGCGCCCGTTGGCCGTCAGGAGGCCGGGGAGCTGATCCAGGGCGACCGGCAACCAGTGATGGATGCGGGCGTAATCGGGCAACTGCTGGTTGAGCCGGGCAATCTGCTCTGGCAATTGGGACTGGCTGCCCGGCAGCGGCTGGATAAGGGCCACGTTGGCGGGCTGACCGTCACCGAAGATGACGATGCGGGCGATGGCCGGGCAGAGCTGGGCCTGGGCTTCCACCCACTCCGGGGAGAAGTTGCGGCCAAAGGCGGTGATCTGCACGTTCTTCTTGCGCCCCGTGATATGGAGATAGCCCTCCTCGTCGATCCGACCCAGATCCCCTGTGGCGATCTGGCTGCCCGTCTCGCCTTCTTCCCCCAGGTAGCCCAGCATGGCGCTGCCGCTGACCATGACTTCGCCGTCTGCGGCGATCGTCACCTGGCAGTGGGGCAGGGGCAGGCCGACGCTGCCGGGACGATCCCCGTGGGGGCCGTTCAGGGCGACCACGGAGCCGCATTCGGAGAGACCGTATCCCTCATAGACCGGCAGCCCCGCCGCACGGGCGTGAGCGATGAGTTCGGGGGCGACCTTGCCGCCGCCCACGGCGACGAAGCGCAGGGTGCCGAGCTGTGTCGCCAGGGCAGGGGTATTGAGGCACAGGGCCAGCAGCAGGCGCAGCAACTCGGGTACCAGCACCAGGCTGTGGCTGGGCCAGCGCAGCAGTGCCTGGGCCAGGGCCGCAGGATCCAGCTTGCTGGAGCCCGAGAAGCCGAGTTCCCCCAGGGAAGGGATGCGGCTGCAGGCGCCGGTCAGCAGCGGTACATACAAGCCGGTCAGGTTCTCCAGCAAGGTGGTGAGGGGCAGCAGGGTCAGGTGTTTCTCAACCCGGGCAGGGGCCACCCGCAGGGCAAGGGATCCGCAGACCGCCGTCATCTGTTCCAGCGACAGGCAGACCCCCTTGGGCTGGCCCGTGGTGCCCGAGGTATAGGTGATCTTGGCGGTGCCCGCCGGCAGCTCGGGCAGGCTGGTTGGGATGCGGCGCCACAGGGGCACGGCCTGCTCATCCGGCCTGCCTGCCATCAGCACGAGCGGCGCGGCCGCCTGCCATCCCTGGTGCTCGGGCCCCACCAGGGCATCGGCCCCGCAGCTTTCCAGCAGCCAGGCCTGTTGCGCCGGGCTGAAGAAGTGAGGCACGGGAATGACCACTATCCCGGCCCGGGTGCAGGCCAGATCGATCAGGGCCCAGGACAGACCGTTGTCGAGCTGCAGGGCCAGGCGGCGAATGCCGGCGTGCTGCAAGCGGTCGGCCAGGCGCTGGATCTGCTGCCACAGGGTCCGGTAATCCAGCTCTCCCTGGCTGCCTTGCAGTGCGGGCTGTCGCGGCGTCAGGCTGTCGTGGCGGGCGATGGCGTCGAACAGGCTCATTGAGCGCACCTCTTGTCATGGCCGGCCTGGTCAAAAAGCATGGGCATGGGCCCCAGCAGGTTGAGCAGCAGGCTGCTCTGGGCGAGCACCTCGCGCCCCTGGTTGAGGTCGCCCGCCATGACCCTGGGCTGACAGCGGTAGTACTCCCCCCAGGCGCTGGCGTCTTCCCCGACCTGGTGGGCCTCTGCGAGTGCCAGCTCCACCGGGTTGAGGCGCAGCCGGGCAAAGCTGTTGCGAAGCTTGGCGGTGCCGGTGAACACCACGTAGTCCAGGGCGTTGTCGCACAGCAGTCGGCACAGGGCGGCAAACATCAGGCGGGCATTGCCCGGCTCGCGGCAGGCGAGGTTGCCCACTTCGATGATGCGGCTGCGGGCCGGACGTACCCCGAGGCGGGTTTCGATGGCGGCCTCGACGGGCTGTTCCAGGTACTGCTCCAGATAGAGGGGCTGCTCACGCTCGCCATGGCTGGCCTGGTTGAGGCCGCAGGCGCCGACCAGCACGCCGTCTGCCCGGTAGAGTCCGAGCAGGCAGGGCAGAAAATGGGGGATGCGGGCGTTGAATTCGAGGGTGTAGGCGGCCTGGATATAGGTTTGCAGCGCCATGACCTGCTGCTCTGATTCGGCCAGGATCAACCTGTAGGGGGCTTGGATCTCGCTGGTCATGGTTGGCTCCTTCTCTTGGAATGGCTTGAGAGTAAAAGGGCAAACTTAAGAAACCCTTAAGGCGCAAAAAAAGACGAAAAAATCTGGCGGGCGGTGAAAGGGGATCGACGGGGGCACAAGACAAAACAGTTGCCAGCGGCGGGCGCGGCAGGCAATCTGCCCCGCTGTCGCCACCCGAGGAGTCCCCATGCCAGCCCCTTGCCCTCTCTGCTCGTCCTGCCGAAGTTACCCCCTGCCGGTGGCAGGCAAGGCGTATCACCGCTGCCTGGCGTGCGAGCTGGTCTGGCTGGATGAGGCGGATCACCTGGACGAAGCGGCCGAGAAGGCGGTCTACGACGATCACGACAACCGGGTGGACGATCCCGGCTATCGCCGTTTCCTGATGCGGGCCTTCGGGGAAGTGCTGGCCCGGGTGCCGCCTCCTGCCAGCGGCCTCGACTTTGGCTGCGGCCCGGGCCCGGCGCTGGTCGCCATGGGGCGGGAGTCGGGCTTCGAGATGGCGGGTTACGACAAGTTCTATGCCGACGACCCCGAGTGCCTGACAAGGCAATACGACTTCATCACCAGCACCGAGGTGATAGAGCACATCGCCACCCCCCGCGCCGTGCTGGACACGCTCTGGGGCTGTCTCAAGCCCGGCGGGGTGCTGGTGTTGCAGACCCAGCGGGTGCTGGGGGACGAGCGCTTCAAGACCTGGCGCTATCGCCACGATCCCACCCATATCGTCTTCTTCGCCGAGGCCTCATTCCGTGCCCTGGCTGTCCGCTGGCAGGCAGCGGTCGAGTTTCCTCATGCGGATGTGGCGGTGTTCACCAAACCCTGAGCCGGGCGTTTTCATTTGGCCATGAGTTGGGCATGCTGGTGGCCTGATACCCAGGAACGGATGCCCCTATCTCCATGTCGATCCCCCACCTCTCATTGCAAGACGCTCGCCACCTGCAACTGGCGGCCCAAGGGCTGCTGACCCCGCGCCGCGCCAGAGCAACCCCCGCCGACCTGCTCGCCTGCATTCGCCGCATGGCGTTGCTGCAGATAGACACCATCTCCGTGGTGGCCCGCAGCCCCTATCTGGTGCTGTTCAGCCGTCTCGGCCACTACGATCCGCGCTGGCTGGAACAACTGCTGGCCGATGGTGACCTCTTCGAATACTGGGCCCACGAGGCCTGTTTCGTCCCCCGGGAAGATTACCGGCTGCTGCGCCATCGCATGCTGGATCCCGCCGCCATGGGCTGGAAGTTCTCCGCCCAGTGGCTCAAGACCCACGGCGGCGAGATAGCGCAGATAGTGGAGCGCATTCGCCAGGATGGCCCGGTGCGGGCGGCAGACTTCGAGCGCAAGGGGGACAAGGGCAACGGCTGGTGGGACTGGAAGCCCGAAAAGCGCCACCTGGAGGTGCTGTTTACCGCAGGCCAGCTGATGGTGCGCGAACGGCGCAATTTCCAGCGGGTCTACGATCTCGCCGAGCGGGTCATGCCGGAGTGGAATGACGAGCGGGATCTGCCGAGTCCTGATCTCGCCCGGCGGGACATGGTGCGAGCCAGTTGCCGGGCGCTGGGGCTGGTCAAGACCGGCTGGGTGGCGGATTACTATCGCCTTAAACGGGGGAAATACGACGCCCTGCTCCACCAGCTGGCGGACGAGGGGGAGCTGTTGCCGGTACGAGTGGAGGGGTGGCAGCACGGAGCCTTCGTTCACGCCTCCCTGGCCGATGAACTGGTCCGGGCCCAGGCGGGCTCCCTCAAGGCGAGCCACACCGCCGTGCTCTCGCCCTTTGACCCGCTGGTGTGGGATCGCAAGCGGGCCAGCGAGTTGTTTGGTTTTGACTATCGCATCGAGTGCTATACCCCGGCCCCCAAGCGCCAGTACGGTTATTTCGTGCTGCCGTTGCTGCATCGCGGCAAGCTGGTGGGCAGGATGGACGCCAAGGCCCATCGCAAGGAGGGGGTGTTTGAGGTCAAGAGCCTCTATCTGGAAGACGGGATCAGGGTGACCCGGACCCTGGCCCAGGATCTGGGCAAGGCCATCCAGAAGCTGGCGGAGTGGCACCAGACCCCGCTGGTGCGTTATGGCAACGTTCCTGCTCCCTTGTTGGCTCAATGGCAGGAGGTGGCACGCTGAGGAAGGACGCCTACCCTCGCATCAAGCCGGGCAGGACCAGGGCTACGGCGGCGGCGATGCGCGCGCGGATGCCGCTGCCCGGCGCCAGCAAGCCGAGCGCCATCTGGCGCAGCGGCTCCGCCATGGTCATCGCCAGCAGCAGGTCGCTGGTTTGGGCGGTGTCCAGCTCGCGCAGCCAGCCCAGTTGCTGCTGGCGCTGTAGCCACGCCGCCAGCGTCGCTCTGCCGCGGGCAATGCCGTTCTCCTGATAGGCCGCCAGCAGGGCATCGCGCCCCGCGAACTCATGCTGCAGCAGTCGGAACATGCCCACCGCCGGTGCGCTCAGCACCTGGCTGGCAATGGCTTGCAAGCCCTGCACCAGCATCTCTCCCAGTACCTCGGGGTGGGTTGCATCCTGCTCGAAGGCCGGTTGAAAGGCATCGGTCCAGCTGCGCACCGCCTGCGCTACTAGCTCGTCGCGATTGGCGGCGAAGCGGTAGAGAGTCTTCTTGGCAACCCCCGCCTCTTTGGCCACCGCATCCACGGTCGCAGCGTTGTAGCCCCCCTTGAGCAACAAAGTCAGCGTCGCCTCGGCGAGGGCGGAGCGAAGGTCGGCTTCCGGGGTGACCGGACGGCCTCGTGAGCGTGTTTCTTCATCGTTCTGGTGCGACATGATGGGCTCCTGGAAAGCATTGACAGACCCAGCATACAGGCATAGCGTAATTTAAGAAACGAATTTCGTTTCCTAAATTTATGGGAGTCATATCATGCATCCTTCTGCCTTGTTTGCCCCCTGGGGCGTCAATGACATCAACGAGTTGCTCAGTCCGCAACCCCTTCGCCTGGAAATGGGTCTGACCCGCAGCACCGACGGCCTGCTGACGGTCGCCATCCGCACCGATCTGCACGGTTGCAAGGGGCGCATGCTGGATTGGTGGTTCACCTTCTTCGAGACGACCCAGCACATCAGGTGGTGGCACCCCCACGACCACGTCGAGCACCGGGGCTGGGATCATCACTGGAAAAAGGGGAGCGCTATGTGGGAGCCAGCATAAAGGCGGTGGAGTGGCTTGCCGAGCTGCCGCCGGTGGCAGCTCGCCTCAAGTTCCACGGTGCCGAAGAGGTGTTCGCCCCGCAATCGCTACAGGAGGCGCGGGAGACGCAGGCTCTCTCTGCCGCCATCTGCGCCCGTATCGGCTTTGGCAACGAGGTGGCGCTGGATGACAACGGTGCGCCGCTGGATGGCGAGATGCTGCACCTGGCGCGGGATACCCCCTATGGCTGTGTGCTGCGCAGTCGTTTTCTGCTGGGCAAAGCCTGCGCCAACCCGCTTGACGAGGTGCCGGACGAGGTAGGTTTCAACCTGATGCGCCACTGCTACAGCGAGTTCAGCTATCTGGCGCAGTTTCTGCCGTCGCTCTACTACGCGGAAAACGGTCGTGAACCGGCACCGCGACTCTGGTGACGGATGCCGAACGAGCGTGCAGGCCAGCTGCCGGATGGAGATGAACCGCGGAAGATGGTCATAAAAAAACCGGGCACTGGGCCCGGTTTGTCATGCAGTCAGGATGTGCTTACTGGAGCACCAGCACCATCAGCAGGCCGACGGTGATGGCGGACACCAGGAAGGCGAAGCCATAGAACACATAGTGGTGCAGCTTGGTGGTGTGGATCCCCAGATCATGCAGGCCGTGGTAGATGCGGTGCATGCCGTGCCAGACGGGCAGGGCGATGATCACCAGCAGGATGCAGGCACCCCACCAGGAGCTGGCGAATGCCAGCACGCGCTCGTAGCTCATGGTCTCCACGTCCATGATGCCCATGGGCACCAGCAGACCTGTGATGAGGACAATGACCGGCAGCAGCATGGCAACCACCATGCCACCCGCACCAAACAGACCCCAGTAAATTGGCTCGTCAGAACGTCTCATATTTTTTCCTCAAATCATGATTGAGTGATCGTGGCCAACGTTTCTGAGTGAGAGCCCGGTACCAAACAGACACCAATAACCGGGTTCGTCAGAACGTCTTATGGTTTTCTCCTCAGGCCACGATGATCAGGACAAGCAGGGATACCGCCGCCAGCGCCACATACTGGGCGATGACGATCGGCTTCTCCGGCACCAGGTCTTCACCACGGAAGATGCGCATGGCTTTCGGAGCCAGGGCGAACCAGGTCTTGGCGTGGAACAGGCAGGCTGCCAGGGCGATGACGTGGAACAGGATGGCAATGGGGCTTTGCAGGGATTCCAGCCAGCCGTTGAATGCCTCCTGACCCTGTACCAGCCGCAGCAGACCCCACATCAGCACGACGGCGTAGATGGAAACGAAGATGCTGGTGCCTTCGCGGATCATGTAACCGGTGTAGAAGGCATTCTTCAGCCACCAGTCTTTCTTCATCTCGCGCACGTAAGGCTTACGTTTGCTCTCAGTGTTGTTCATGGTCTCACTCCTGGTCTCAATCCGGCTTGAACATGGCGATCATGTAGTCCTTGGCGCTCTCGACCTTGCCAAGCTGGATGGCGGCGGCCGGATCCACGCCTTTCGGGCACACTTCGGAGCAGTAGCCCACGAAGGTACAGCCCCAGACGCCCTCGTCCTGGCTGATGATCTTCATCCGCTCCCTGGACGCGCTGTCGCGGTTGTCGGCGTTGTAGCGATAGGCCAGTGCCAGGGCCGCCGGACCGGTGAACTTCTTGTTGATGCCATATTGCGGGCAGGCCGCGTAGCACAGACCGCAGTTGATGCACATGGAGAACTGGTGATACTTCGCCATGTCAGCCGGCGTCTGGGTGTACTCGCCGTCGCACAGGCTGCGCGGCTCGGACGGGATGATGTAGGGCTTGATGCTCTCCAGCTTCTCGATGAAGTCGGACATGTCGACCACCAGATCGCGCTCGATGGGGAAGTTGTTGAGCGGTTCGATAGTCATCTTGCCCGGCAGGTAATCCCGCAGGAAGGTCTTGCAACCGAGTTTCGGAATGCCGTTGACCATCATGCCGCAGGAGCCGCAGATCGCCATCCGGCAGGACCAGCGGAAGCTCAAGGTGGAGTCCAGATGATCCTTGATGTATTGCAGCGCATCCAGCAGGGACATCTCTTTGAGGTAGGGCACCTGGAAGGTCTGCATCCAGGGCTCGTTATCCTGCTCGGGACGGTAGCGCAGGATTTCAATTTCGATCATCTCAGCCATTCTTCTTAGCCTCGTCTTGTTTCTCACCCTCGGAACCGTACACGCGCTTGGCCGGTTGGGATTTAGTGATCTTCACATCGGAATAGTCGATGGTCGGGGCCCCTTCGCCGTTGTAGAAGGAGAGAGTGTGCTTGAGGAAGTTGACGTCATCGCGCTCCTCGTAACCGTCCAGACGCTGGTGGGAACCGCGGGACTCTTTGCGGTTGATGGCGGAGTGCGCCATGGCTTCCGCCACGTCCAGCATGTAGCCCAGCTCGATGGCGTACAGCAGGTCGGTGTTGAAGACCGAGGACTTGTCGTTGATCTTGATCTTCTTGTAACGGGCTTTCAGCTCGTTGATCTTGTCGATGGTGCCCTGCATCAGCTCTTCGGTACGGTAGATACCGACACCGGCTTCCATGGACATGCCCAGTTCGTTGCGGATATCCGCCGGGTTTTCGGTGCCGTCGATGTCCAGCAGGGAGAGGTGCTGCTTGATGAGCGCCTCGGCCTTGGCGACCAGCGCCTGGGTGTTGCCGTGTTGCTGGGTGGCGGCAAACTCGGCTGCCTGCTCACCGGCCACCTTGCCGAAGACCACGATCTCGGACAGGGAGTTGGAACCCAGACGGTTGGCGCCGTGCAGACCGACGGAGGCACATTCGCCAGCGGCATAGAGACCGGCCAGACGAGTGGCGCACTTGCCGTCAGTTTCTATGCCACCCATGGTGTAGTGGGCGGTCGGACGTACCGGAATCGGCTCTTTCACCGGATCCACACCCACATAGGCCTTGGCCAGTTCGCAGATGAAGGGCAGACGCTCTTTCAGGTACTTCTCGCCAAGGTGGCGCAGGTCAAGGTGAACCACGTCGCCCATGGGGCCCTGGATCACGCGGCCTTTTTGCTGCTCCTGCCAGAAGGCCTGGGAGAGACGGTCGCGCGGACCCAGCTCCATGTGCTTGTTCTTTGGCTGGCCGACCGGGGTTTCCGGGCCCAGACCGTAATCTTGCAGGTAGCGATAGCCATCCTTGTTCAGCAGGATGCCACCCTCACCACGACAACCCTCAGTCATCAGGATGCCGGTGCCCGGCAGACCGGTCGGGTGATACTGGACGAACTCCATGTCCCGCAGCGGTACGCCGTGGCGGTAGGCCAGGGCCATGCCGTCACCGGTGACGATGCCGCCGTTGGTGTTGTAGCGATAGACACGACCTGCGCCGCCGGTGGCCAGCACCACGGACTTGGCCTGGATGAAGCGGGTGATGCCGTTCTGGATGTCAAAGGTGACGACACCCTGGACACGGCCATCTTCCACGATGAGATCCAGACAGAAGTGCTCGTCGAAGCGCTTGATGGTCGGGTACTTGATGGAGGTCTGGAACAGGGTGTGCAGGATGTGGAAGCCGGACTTGTCGGCGGCGAACCAGGTGCGGGGGATCTTCATCCCGCCGAAACGGCGAACGTTAGCCTTGCCGTCCGGTTTGCGGCTCCAGGGGCAACCCCAGTGCTCCAGCTGGATCATCTCGTTGGTGGCGTTGTTGACGAAGTACTCGACTACGTCCTGCTCACACAACCAGTCACCACCGGAGACGGTGTCGTTGAAGTGGTTTTCCAGGGAGTCGTCATCACGAACGACGCCTGCGGCGCCACCTTCGGCGGCCACGGTGTGGCTGCGCATCGGATAGACCTTGGAAATCAGGGCGATTTCCAGCTCCGGGTGGGCTTCTGCAATGGCGATTGCGGCACGCAGGCCACCGCCACCGGCACCGATGATGGCAACATCGGTCTTGATAATATCCACATCTGCCTCCTTAGGGATAGATTTGCTGGGCACGATTTTGCTCTATGAAAAAAATTCAGGCTTGATGCAAGTCAAACTGCTTTGTTTTAGTGCTTGGCAACGGTGATTTTTATTACAACCACCCCATTCCTTGGATGAAAATGCCGTCATTATCGCCATCCATCAGTGATCTGGATCAGCCGTACTCGCTACTCTGGTGATTTTAACTCCAAGATTATACGTAGTTTTCTTTCAAAAAAATGAGAAATGCCTCTCTTTTTGGGTATTGCCCATAAAATTTTTAAGTTTTTTATCAAAACAGTTTAATGATAACTATTATCACGATGACATATCGAGATTAGGCATCAAAAAAGTAATGCGAATATAGCCATGACAGACTGGGCCCGTCTCCCACACATGGGCAAAAGGAGATGTCGATCACAGGGTTTAGGGTCTCGAAAGGGGATTATAACCGTTGAAACAAAAAGGGTTTATAAAAAAAGGGGGCCTGAACGGCCCCTTTCTTCCCATGGTCGATCAGATGCGGAACATGCCGACCTGATTATTCAATTCACCTGAAATATTTTTAAGCTGGGCCGACAGATTGCGGGAGCTGTCCGCATCCACTGCCAGCTCGTCCGAGACATCCTTGACCGCCTGGATGTTGCGGCTCACCTCGTCGGTGACGGCACGCTGTTCCTCGGCGGCGCTGGAGATCTGGGTCGCCATGTCGGAGATCTGGTTGATGGAGGTGGTGATCTGCTCCAGCGCCTGGGTCGCATCGTTGGCATCTTCCACGCTGTTCTGGGCCAGCAACTGACCCTCGTGCATGGTACTGACGGCGCCCTGGGTGTTGCGCTGCAGGGTCTCGATCATGCTGCGGATCTCGACGGTGGAGCTGTGGGTGCGCTGGGAAAGCACCCGCACCTCGTCGGCCACCACGGCAAAGCCGCGTCCCTGCTCGCCAGCCCGGGCGGCCTCGATGGCGGCGTTGAGCGCCAGCAGGTTGGTCTGCTCGGCGATGCCCTGGATGGTGGAGAGGATGGTGTTGATCTCCTGGGCGTTCTTCTCCAGTTCCTGAATGATGCCGGAGGCCTGCTTGACCTGGGTGGCGAGATCCGTGATGGAGCGCTGGTTGCGGGCAATCACCTGCTTGCCGTGCTCGCAACTGCTGGAGGAGCTGCGGGCCGCTTCCGCGGTCTGCTCGGCATTGCTGGCCACTTCGACGGCGGTGGCGGACATCTCGTGCACTGCGGTCGCAATCTGGGAGATCTCGTTTTGCTGGCGGGCCAGCCCCTGGTTGGATTTCTCCGCCATGTCGTGGGAAGACCTGGCCTGCTGGTTGAGCTGGGTGGAGGAGTTGGAGATGTCCTGCACCATGACGTGGATGCGCTCGATGAAGGTGTTGACGTGCTTGGCGACGGTACCGACCTCGTCTTCACGCTCGATTTTGATGCGACGGGTGAGATCGCCGTTGCCGCGGGAGAGATCGACAATCGCCTCGCCCAGGGTTTTCAGCGGCGCCAGGGAGCCGTTGATGGCGACATAGGAGAAGCCCGCCACGATGAGGATGGTCAGCAATCCCTGAATAAGGTCGGAGGTGACCATGCGGGAGACGGACTGGTAGGCGACCGCTTCATCCACCACGATGCCGAAATACCAGTTGGTGTTGGGGATCTCGGTGAGGTCGAATACGCTCGCCTTGCCGCTGATATCCATCTCGGAGATGGTGTTGTCATGGGCCAGCTCGTTGACCTTGGCTGCCGTCAGTTCCGGGGAGATGGCGGTGGCGGGTTTGAGGGTCAGATCCTTGTCCGGGTGGGCGATGATGGTGCCGTTGCTGTCCACCAGAATGGCATAGGTGCCTTCCGAGTTCATGGCGAGCACGTCTTTCACCAGACCGTCGATGGAGACGTCACCGGCGATGACGCCGTCGGTGTTGCCGCGACTGAAGGGCTCGGCGATGGTGATGATGAGCTGGCCGGTGGTGATGTCGGCATAGGGGGCCGTGATGGCGAGCTTGCCGGCGGCCATGGCGTCCTTGTACCAGGGGCGCTGGCGCGGATCATAGCCGGCCGGCAGATCGGTCGGCTTGCTCTGGATCATCCGGCCATCCTTGGTGCCCACGTAGACGAGATCGAAGTTGCCCGCATTCATGGACTGGGCCAGGTGGCTGAGGGGCTCGTCTTCCTTGGCGAAGGCTTCCTTGGTGGCGGTGACGAGATTGATGCGGGCGTCGAGCCAGCGGGAGATCCCCTTGACGTTGGCGACCGAGCTGTCGTCGATGAAGCTCCAGATCAGCCGCTGGGTTTCACTGCGCAACTGGGAGGTGTTGTACCAGACCTGCAGGCCGGTGATGACCAGAATGATGGCCCCGATGGAGAGGACCAGCTTGTTCTTGATGGATAGGTTCATGTTTACATCCTTGTGAGCGTCAGTCAGAGATCCATGGTGTTTGTTATTGTTATGAGCCAACTCTGTATCGGCTGGCTATGGACTTTATGTATCCCGGTGCACCGCATTTTTTCAATTCTTTTCACCTCCTTGTGGCCTGCCAGGGCGCGCCGATACTCAGCTGAATCGATCTGGCCGGTTGGTGAAGATGCCATCGACACCCATGCTGGCGAGGGCGATCCCATCACTCACTTCGTCGACTGTATAGACCAGGATCTTGAGCCCCCGGCGATGGGCATCCGCCACCAGGGTCTCGTCGACGAAATCCACGTCGCAGTTCAGTGACCAGGCCCCCAGCGTCTCGGCGAAGGCGGCGCCGTCGAGGGGCAGGCTGGCGGTCAGGGCGCCGATCCTGATTTCCGGTCGCAGTCCCTTGAAGCGTAACAGCTCGGGATGATGAAAGGAGGAAACGATCCAGTGCACCTGGGTAAAGCCAAGCTCGGCCTCGGCCCGCCTGGTCAGGGCGGCCACCGGCTCGGCGGTGTGGGCGCCCTTTAGCTCGATGTGCAGTTCGCAGCGCCCCGCCACCAGTGCCATCACCTGCCACAGGGTCGGGATCCGCTCCTCGTCCCCCGCATCCAGGCTCGCCAGGTACTCCCGGGATTGCCCGGTCAGCACACCCTGGCCGTTGGTGCAGCGCTCCAGTCGCCGGTCGTGGAAGACCCAGAGCTCTCCGTCGGCCCACTGCACGTCCAGCTCGATGGCTTTGGCACCCAGATCCAGCGCCAGGCTCATCGCCTTGAGGGTATTCTCCGGGGCCAGGCCGCTGGCACCGCGATGGGCAATGATCTGCATGATGGCTCCTGTTGTCGTCTTTGGGGGCTTCATCCCCGGCTCATCCGGATGTCGATCTGCTGATGTGGCAGATGCATGCCGACCTGGCCGAGTTTCTCCAGGATCAGGGAATGCACCTCGTGTGTAATGGGCATCCGGTGATCCATGTTGTTGACGTAGAGCCGGATCTCGTAGATGAGGGCCGAGTCGGTGAACTCGATCAGGAACACCTCCGGGGCGGGCGTATCCAGCACCAGGGTGGACTCGCGCACGCTCTGCTCCAGCAGTTGCTGTACCTGCTTGGGATTCTGGGTCAGGCCGATGCGAATGCGCAAGCGGACCCGGGTGATGGCATCGGACAGGGACCAGTTGATGAACTGCTCGGTGATGAAGGCCTTGTTGGGGACGATGATCTCCTTCCTGTCCCAGTCCACTATGGTGGTGGCGCGGGTCTTGATCTTGGTGACGGTGCCGGTGAGATCACGGATGGTGACGGTGTCACCCAGGCGGATCGGTTTTTCGAACAGGATGATGAGGCCGGAGACGAAGTTGGCGAAGATCTCCTGCAAGCCGAAGCCCAGCCCCACGGAGAGTGCTGCCACCAGCCACTGGGTCTTGGACCAGTCGATGCCGAGCATGGAGAAGCCGGTGAGGGCGCCAATCAGCAGCACCAGGTACTTGCTCACCGTGGTGAGGGCGAAGCCGGTGCCGGGGGAGAGGCTCAGGTGCTGGAGCAGGGTGAGCTCCATCAACCCTGGCAGGTTGCGGGCGGTGACCACCGTCAGGATGAAGGCGAAGACGGTCAGCATCAGATCCTGCAGGGTGATGGCGGAGAGCTGCTCGATGCCGGCCACCTTGCTGCTCACCTGCCACACCTCGATGCTGCTGAGGAAGCTGAATGCCGAGTTGAGATCCGACCATTGCACCACCACCAGCATGGTGAAGCCCAGCATCAGCAGGGTGCGTACCAGGCCGAGGGACTGGGCGCTGATGGTATCCAGGTCTAGCTCGGGCTCCTCCACCACATCGGGGATCTCGGAGCTGAGATCGTCCTCTTCCCGCTCCCGCTGCGCCAGGATCTCGGCCCGCTTCTGCTTGGCGCGATCGAAGGCGAGTCGGCGGCGCTGGATCAGCATCCAGCGGTGGGCCAGATAGTAGACGAGCAGGCAGCCGAGCCCCGCCAGCAGGCTCAGCTCCAGCTGGCGCAGCAGGGTGCGGGAGGTGTAGAAGTAGCCGAACAGGGCGCCCAGCACCGCCAGCAGCGGGGCCAGCATCAGGCTGTTCCAGATGAAGTGGTGCAGCAGATGGGGCTTGGTCATGTCTGCCTGACCCCAGGTGAGAGGCAGTTTTTCCCGGTTGAGGCGGGCAAAGAAGAGCAGCAGCCAGAGGGCCCCGATGATGAAGGCGAGGCGTCCCAGGGAGTCGTAGAAGGCGTGCTCCTGATAGCTGCTCGCCATGCCCTGCACGAAGAAGCTCGGGATCAGCACCAGCAGCAGGGTACGAAATTGTCCCCATACTCGCTGCACCCGCTCCTTCTGCCAGCGGAAGTGGAGGATGAGGATCCCCTTCTCCAGGGTGAGGTGGCGCGCCACCAGCAGGGCCAGCAGCAGGAACCAGATTTCACCCAGGCCCCGGGCCACCGCCACCGCGAAGGGATATTGCCAGGCGCCGTCCAGCAGGCCGTGCACCATGAGCACCATGGCGGGCAGCGGCAGGGCGGCGAGCACGGAGCGCACCAGCAATCGGCTGGTGAGGCTGAACTTGTCCTGGGTTACCTTGCCGATGCGCGGGGCAATGTACTGGCTGTATTGAAGGAGGTGGCGAGCCAGTTTCAGCCAGCACCAGGCCAGCCCCAGCAGCCCGAGGCCAGCCAGGGTCAGGCTCAGGGGGTTGTTCTCGGCGATGGCCCTGGGCAGTTGCAGCCAGTTGGCCGGGTTGAAGGCAAGGCCGAGGGCGGCCGGGACGCCGAGCAGCACCGCCGGGCTCAGGGGGCGCACGTCCGGCATCCAGAACAGATGGCTGGCACTGAGTTCGCGGATCTCGTCGATCTTGCTGTTCTGGCGGCTGTAGAGCAGCTTGAGGCGGGTCTGCTCCTGAATGAGGGTGTCGGAGGCATCGTTGAGCCGGGTCAGCAGTTGCCGTCTCGCCTTGAGCAGGTTGTCCAGCACGGCGCGCTGGGCCCTGTCCAGGGTGATGCCGTCTCCACTGAGCAGGCTGTTGCGCAGTTGCACCGGATCCTTCAGGGCATCCTGCTCGGTCTCGTACTGGTATTTGGCCATGCGCGCCTTGACGATGGCGGACTCCAGCCGCTCCAGCGGGAAGTAGGCGGGCAGATCGGCCAGCTTGCTGCGCAGGTTCTCGCCGTAGGCGTTGCTTATCTGCAACCACTCCAGCTGTTCGCGCACCGAATTGACCAGCTCGTTGAGCCCGGAGAGGGAGGTGTCCACCCCCCGTTGCTCGTCCTGCACCCGTTCAATCTGGTCCTCGAGGGCCCCCAGTTGCAGGGAGAGGGCCTGGTTTTGCTGCTGTTGCTCCTGCAAGAGGGGGAGGTCAGAGGTGAGCTGGCGGCGCAGGCGTTCGCTCTCGGCCAGGGCCTGCTCGGTCTTGTCCCGACGCAGCTGGTTCTGCTGGGAAAGCAGACTGGTCTGCCACTCATCCTCGTCGGTGATGGCGAGGTTGAGCTCCTGCAGCTTGAGCTTGCCCAGATCGTTGCGCTGCTGGGCGGAGAGCTGCTCCAGCTCCAGCATCTGGATCCGGTCGGAGAGGCTCTGCTCTTTGAGTCGGGTGGCCAGTTGCTGGGCCTCCTGCAACCTGTCCGACTCGTTGCTGAAGCTCAGGCGATCGAGCAGGGAGCGGGTCTGGAGCAACTGCTTGCGCAACTCGTCGACCCGCAGGTGATATTCCTGGCCCGTGCTCTCAAGCTGGTTGAGGCTGTCGGTCACCGCCTGACGCTCCTTGCGCAGGTTGAGCTGGCGGTTGCTGCTCAGGCTGATGGCCTGGCGCAGGGCATCCTCCTTGAGGGAGGAGAGGGACGGGCGGGACTGGGGCTGATAGTTGTGCAGCCCCTCCTTGAGACGGGCGGACTCCTTGGGGTAGTCGATGAGGATCTGCTGGTAGGCCTTGCCCTGTTCCCGGTAGCGCTGGGCATCCCGGGCATATTGCAGCGCCTGCTGGTAGCTCTCCCGCAGTTGCTGGTTTTCCGGGGTATCCGTCTTGGGGATGCTTTGCAGCAGCTCCTCTACCTGAGTGATGGCATCATCAGCCTGGACAGCGGAGAAGGGGAACAGGCTGAGACAGAGCATCAGACAGAGCAGGCGTTGCAACATGGCGCACGTTTCCGTTCAGGAGAAGTCGCCCTAGCCTAAAGCAGGGGCCGGGGCGGGTAAAGCCCTCAAGATGAATGATCCACGGCACAAATAACGGGTGATCCGGGTCTTGTTTGGCTATTATTCTGGCCGTTCCCCTTCATTGAGCAATTTATGTCCTCCGTCGATCTGGGCACGGCCCCCCTTTCCCGCCTCTTCTTGCGTTACGTCACCCCCACGGTGGCCGCCATGCTGGTCACCGGCATCTATGTCACCATAGACGGCATCTTCGTCGGCCATATCCTGGGCCAGGACGGGCTGGCCGGCATGATGCTGGCGTACCCCATCTGCGCCGTGCTCTACGCGGTGGGGGCCCTGATCGGCATGGGATCCTCGTCGCTGGCCTCCTTCTATCTGGGCAAGGGGGAGCAGGCCAGGGCGCGCCACATCGTCGGCAATGCCCTGGTGATGGTGCTCATCGCCTCCGCGCTGCTCGCCTTCATTGGCATTCGTTACGGCAAGGCCATGCTTGTCTGGATGGGGGCGCAGGGGGTCATCTTCGACGCAGGCTTCGCCTATCTGCAGTGGTACGCCTGGCTCGGGGTGTTCGCGGTGCTCTCCATGGCCTTTGCCGCCCTGCTGCGCAACGACGGGCGACCCGGCCTCACCACCTGGATCCTGGTGGGGGGCGGCGTGCTCAACGTGCTGCTCGACTACCTGCTGATGGCGGTGATCCCCTGGGGGCTGGCGGGGGCCGCCATCGCGACCATGCTCTCCCAGGCGGTCACCGGGGGCCTGTGCCTGTGGCACTTCTTCACCCCCCGTAGCCAGTTGCGCATTCGCTGGGATACCCTGGTGCCCGACTGGCGGCTGATGGGGGAGACATTGCGACTCGGGGTGTCGAGTTTTCTGATGTACCTCTACCTCTCGGTGGTGCTGGCGCTGCACAACAAGGCGCTGCTCTCGGTGGGCACTTCGCTGCACGTGGCCGCCTATGGGGTCATCAGCTACAGCGAGGCCTTCTTCTATCTCATCTTCGAGGGGATCGCCATGGGCATCCAGCCTATCGCCAGCTTCAATGCCGGGGCGGGCAACTGGGCACGGGTGCTGCGGGTACGCAACCTGGCATTGGGAGTGACCATGGCGGTGGCACTGTGCGGGATGATCCCGCTGTATCTGTGGCCGGAGGCAGTGGTTTATCTGTTTGCGGGGGACAATGCTGCCCTGTTGCCGGTGGCCAGCCTCGGTATCTGGCTCTACTTCTGGGGACTGCCCATGGAAGGCTTGCTGCTGGTGGGGGCCACCTATTTCCAGGCCATCAACCGGGCCCGCATCGCTTCCCTGCTCACCGGCGGCAAGCTGGTGCTGATCGGCGGTTTCCTGTGGGGCTTCTCCTCCCTGTGGGGAGTGGCCGGTGTCTGGCTGGCGCTGCCCACTTGCAGCACTCTGCTGGTCCTGGTGATGTGGCGGGCGATGAATAGGGAGGGGCGCCAGCACAGCGCTGCCTGAGATGTGGTCATGCGTCCATGAAAAAGGCAGCCTTGGCTGCCTTTTTCATTTTGAGTGCCCCTGCCTGTGGGCGGCAGGTCGCCGGCCTCAGGGCTTGAAGGCGCCGATAAAGATGGCGGGGTCGACGCGGGCGTCGTTGAGGCTGACGTTCCAGTGCATGTGGGGACCGGTGGCGCGGCCGGTGGCGCCGACCCGGCCGACGATGCCGCCGCGGGGCAGGCTCTGGCCCAGCTTCACGTCCACCTTCGACATGTGACAGAACATGCTGATGAGGCCCTGGCCGTGGTCGACGAACACCGTATTGCCGTTGAAGAAGTAGTTGCCGATGAGGATGACCTTGCCAGCGGCTGGTGCCTTGATGGGAGTGCCGGCTCCGACCGCGAAGTCGAGGCCGGAGTGGGGGTTGCGCTCCTCGCCGTTGAAGAAGCGGCGCAGCCCGAAGGGGCTGGAGAGCGGGCCCTGGACCGGTTTGTCAAACAGCAGGTTGCTCGGCTGAGCCGGGCTGAAGGTCTGGTAGGCGCGGGTCTGTTCGGCAAGCTCCCGGTTGATGCGGGTCATGTCTTCGGCCAGCGGATTGACCTGGCGGCTGTTCTTGAGCTTGATGTGCTGCTCACGGTAGTGCTTGGTGCCGACCTTGAAACTCAAGGTGCGGCCATCGCTGGTGGTCACCTGATGGGGGCCGGGCGCGCTCTTGAGCGGGATGCCGACGATGGCGATCCACGTCTTCCCGTCTTCCTGTACCACCAGCACAGGCTTGTCCTGATAGCGCACTGCGGGCGCCTTGGCCCCGCTTCCCAGTGGTACCACGGCCACGCCCCCCGGCACCGGGTGGTTGAGCAGGCGGCTGATAAACCCCGGTTCGGCGTGAAGCGCAGGGCTGCCGAGCAGCAGGAGAAGAAAGAAGAGGCGGCGCATGATGGCTCCATCGGATCAGGGGGAAAGCAAGAGGGGGGAGATGATGCCACATTCTGGCGGTGCTGTCCGTCAACCGTGGCCGATAAACTCATCGGCTGCGGCCCAGAAGGACGCAACGGACACGCCATTGCAGCGAGGTGAATGCTCTGGTTGCGGGTGCCCGCCTTCCCTTCGACCTTGCCAGCCTGAGCAGGGGCCGCTGCGCTACCGCATCTTGGGGGCGCTCGCGAGCGACAACCGCTTCATCACCACCAGCCTGGTCGAGGTCGGGGTGGGCATGGCCGGACAGGGGCCCTGACCCCTATTCCATTCGATACCGCCATCGCGGTACCCTACTCGGCGGCGACCCAGGTCACCGACTGCAAGATGAGGCTCTCCCCGACCCGGTTGCCGGGCCAGGTAGTACGCACCGGCCCCATCATGGTCACGGTGAGCGTGCCCTGGGGAGACGCCGCTTCGCCCCTATTTTTCGACGAGGTCAATGATGAACAGTGACAGGGCCCTGCGCCGCGAACCCAAACGCCATGGCATAGGACAGGGCTAGATCTGGATCCGCACCGGATTCGACATCTTCAACAAGGGGATGGGTGCCAGCGTGGCCATGATAGTGCTCTGGTTTGTGGTGGGCATCGTGCTGGATCAGCTGCCGGCGGGGGGCTTGATCTCCCAGTTGCTCTACATGGTGTGGGGGGCTGGCTGGGTGGCGGTGGCGCGGCGGGGTCACCATGGCGAGGCGCTGCAATTTGGCGACTTCTTTGCCGGTTTCCGCCATCGGTTGACCCCCTTGATGCTGGGGGGCCTGATGGTGCTCGGCCTCATCATGGGGATCCTGATGATCTGTGTGTTCCTGCTGCACCAGTGGGGACTCACCGGCCTGTTGTCCGCTGATCCGGGCTCCCTGGCGCTGACCCCGGAGCAGGCACAGGGCTTCCTCGTCTGCGCCCTGGTGGGATTGGCACTGTTCGTTCCCGTGCTGATGGCCATCACCTTCGCCCCCGCCCTTATCCTCTTCCATCAGGTCGGGGTCTGGCAGGCAGCCATGCTCAGCTTCAAGGGATGTCTGCGCAACATGTGGCCCTTCCTCTGGTGGGGGCTGCTCGGGGCCGTGCTGATCTTCTTTGGCACACTCCTGATGCTGGTGGGCCTGCTGGTGGTGCTGCCTGCCATCAACTACTCCATCTATGCCGCCTATCACGACATCTATCTGGAGGATCAGGAGGCCGAGGAGGGAGAGACCCCGGTCAAGGCATTCGGTTTCGAAGCCTGACCGGCACAGGATGGAGCAAAGAGGGGCCGCGAGGCCCCTTTTTTGTGCGGCTCGCAGGGATCAGAGAGAGGGAGGGGCTTCCTGCCACAGGGGATCGTCCGCCATCCGCTCCACGAGAAAGTCGAGGAAGCTGCGCAGCAGGGGGGACATCTGTTTGCGGGTGCCATAAACGGCATAGACGCCGAGGCGCTTGGGCTGCCACGGGGTGAGCAGGGGGACCAGTGCGCCGCTTGCCAGATGGGGGTGAACCGAGTAGGCGGGTTGCAGGCTGATCCCCGCCCCGTCCAGGGTGGCGCCAGCAGCAGGTTGGAGATGTTGGCGCTGAGGTTGCCGCTCACCGGGACGGATTCGGGACCATCGGGCCCCAGAAACTCCCACAGGCTCTTGCCGAAATAGGTGTAGGTGAGGCAGTTGTGCAGTGCCAGATCCTGCACCTGCTGCGGCAGGGCATGGCGGGCCAGGTAGGCGGGGCTGGCGCACACCACCGAGTGGCAGGTGCCGAGCCTGCGGGCCACCAGGTTGGGATCGAGGTCGTTGGTGATGCGCAGGGCGAGATCGATTCGCTCCTCCACCAGATTAACCGTCCGGTCCAGCAGCAGGATGTCGATCGCCGTGCCGGGGTAACGGGCCAGATAGTCGTTCGCCGCCCCGACCAGCAGGGCTTCGGAGAGAGAGTAGCTGCAGGTGATGCGCAGTTGCCCCTTGGGGGCCTCGTCATGGCGGATGGCCAGGTGTTCCATCTCTTCCCCCAGGGCCAGCATGGCTCTGGCCCGGTTCAGCGCCTCTTCTCCCGGCCCGGTCAGGCTCAGCCGGCGGGTGGTGCGGTGCAGCAATCTGGCCCCCATCCAGCGTTCCAGCTCGGCCAGGTAGCGCGACACCATGGCGCGGGACATCTCCAGTTTCTCCCCGGCGCCGCTCAGGCTGCCCTGTTCCACCACGCAGACGAAGACCCGCAATGCGGTCAGCCTATCCATCTTGTGCTCCTATATGATCGATTTATGCAACAGTGATGCGCCTATTATGCGGTATTTGTATCGATGGTGATGCAATAAACTGCGCTCATTCCATTAATCCACACCGATGAGCGTTATCTGATGAACAACACACTGCGTACCCTGACCCTGACCAGCCTCCTGATGACGGGTTCCGCCCTGGCGGCCCCCCTGACCGTGACCGCCTACAACCCCGGCGAGAAGGCGATCTTCCCCGTCTCCTCCTCACTGGTAACCGGTGACAAAGAGGCCATCCTGATCGATGCCCAGTTCGATGTGCAACATGGTCAGGCGCTGGTGGACATGATCAAGAAGAGCGGCAAGAAGCTGACCACTGTCTATATCAGTGCCGGTGACCCCGACTTCTACTTCGGTCTGGAACCCGTCATGGCGGCGTTCCCGGATGTCAAGGTGTTGGCCGACCAGCATGTGGTCGACCATATCAAGCAGACCAAGGATGCCAAGCTGAGCTACTGGGGCCCGATCCTGGGCAAGGATGCACCCAAGAGCCTGACCGTGCCGCAAGTGATGACGGCCAGCCACCTGACCCTGGATGGCGAGAAGATTGAAATCAAAGAGATGAACACCCCGAATGCCTACCTCTGGGCCCCTTCCATCAAGACGGCCTTTGGTGGTGTGCCGGTCTACAGCGGCGTGCACGTCTGGATGGCGGACAGCCAGTCCAAGGCCGCTCGCAGCAACTGGGTCAAGGCGCTGAACAATCTGCTGGCCCTGAAACCCGAGCGCGTGGTGCCGGGTCACTTCCTGGGGACTGCGCCCAAGGGTACCGAAGCCGTGACCTTCACCCGTGACTACGTGCAGCGCTTTGAGCAGGAGCTGGCCAAAGCCAAGCACTCCGGCCAACTGATTGAAGCGCTGAAGAAGGCTTACCCCTCTCTGCCGGTCGATGATGGCCTGGCCATCGGTGCCAAGGTCAATACCGGCGAGATGAAGTGGTAACTCCCTGACGCCTACATCCCTGTGTTTTTTTCCGGGCCCGAGGGCCCGGTTTTTTATCCAGCATTGAAGCGAGAATGATGATGAACGAAGCGCAAACAACCCTCCATTATGTCTATGACCCCCTCTGTGGCTGGTGCTATGGCGCCGCCCCCCTGCTGAAAGCCGCTGCCGAGATCCCGGGCCTTCGCATCGAACTGCATGGGGGGGGCCTCTGGATGGGCGCCAGGCGCCAGGCCATGGGCCAGCCCCTGCGGGACTATGTGCGTCCCCATGATGAGCGCATCCACGCCCTCACCGGACAGTGCTTTGGTGAGCGCTACTTCAACGAGCTCCTGCTCAACGAGTCACTGCTCCTCGACTCCGAGCCGCCCATACGCGCCGTTCTGGCGGTGAGCGAGCTTGGCGGCGACGGCCTTGCCTTGTTGCACCGCATCCAGGAAACCCACTACCGGGATGGGGAATGGGTCGGTTCCCCGACACGGCTGGCGGCGCTCGCGCGGGAGCAGGGGCTGACACCGGAAGCATTCACCCTGGCCTTTGGTCGGGTCGATCTTGTGGGCCATCTGGCCACAAGCCAGGCGTGGCTGCGCCGCCTCGGCGGGCAGGGGTTCCCGACCCTGGGATTGATGCAAGGGGAGCGCGTCGTTGAGCTGCCTGTCTCCTCCTATCTGGGAGAGCCAGCGGCGTTCGCGGATCACATCACCTCTCTGATGGGGTGAGTCTCTCGCCCATCGCCTGCGGCTTGTCAAAGGAGAGGGAGAGGGCAGACCCGTCTGCGCGCCTCCCTTGTCCCCCGCACTGTTCTTGTGCATGCTATCGGCCTCATTGAACGGCAGGATGCAGTACCTATGAACCTTCGCGATCTCGAATATCTGGTAGCGCTGGAAGAGGAGAAACACTTTCGCAAGGCAGCGGAGCGCTGCTTTGTCAGCCAGCCGACCCTGAGTGGCCAGCTGCGCAAGCTGGAAGATGAACTGGGAGTGATCCTCATCGAGCGCACCTCCCGCAAGGTGCTGTTCACGCCCGCCGGCGATGCCATGGCCCGTCAGGCGCGCAAGGTGCTCAAAGAGGCGCGAGAGCTCAAGAGCATAGGCCAGCACTTCGCCGAGCCCATGTCCGGCGAGATCCACATCGGTTTCATTCCCACCGTGGGCCCCTATCTGCTGCCCCACATCATCCAGGATCTGCGTGAACACTTCCCCAAGCTGGAGTTCTACCTCTACGAAGATCAGACCCAGGTGCTGCTCAAGCGGCTGGAGGAGGGAGAGCTGGATTGCCTCGTGCTGGCGGAGTTGGAAGGGATGGAGGGGTTTGGCGCCATCCCCCTCTATCAGGAGCCCATGTGGCTGGCCGTGCCCCAGCATCACCCGGAGGCGAGCGCCAAGGCGGTGCCCCTGCACAATCTCAAGGGCAAGAAATTGCTGATGCTGGCCGACGGTCACTGCCTGCGGGATCAGGCGATGGGTTTCTGTTTTGCCGCGGGCATCGGTGAGGATCAGCGCTTCAAGGGCACCAGTCTGGAGACCTTGCGCAACATGGTCGCCGCTGGCAGCGGCATGACGCTGGTGCCCAGGCTCGCCGTGCCCGCCAACCCGGAGGAGGGGGGCGTCAGTTATCGCCCGGTAATCAACCCCGTGCCGGGGCGCACCATCTCCCTGCTCTATCGTCACTACTCGGTTCGCCGCCCCTGCTTCAATGAGCTGGCGGCCCGCATCTCGAGTCTGATGAAAGCCCTGCTGGGCTGACGCAGCCCGCTCGTCATCCCGAAACAAAAACCGGCGCCTGGGCGCCGGTTTTTGTTGTTTCCAGGGTGACCTAGAAGATGTCGTCGGTGGAGACGGGACCGTCTGTGGTCGCATCGTCACCGCCATACACCTGGTTGCCATCGGAGATCTGGCTCGCGTAGCGGGTGGGCTCTGTGCCCTCTTTGAAGAACTCCTCCGTGGTACTGCCATCGGCGCGATTGGTCAGCAGACCGGTTTCACGATCGATGCGGACCTGCATGATCCCTTCGGGGACCGGCATCTTGTGCTCGGGCACCTGTTGCAGAGCCGTCTTCATGAAGTCAATCCAGATGGGCTGGGCGGCACCACCGCCAAACTCGGCCCGGCCCAGACCGCGCTGGTGGTTGTCAAAACCGATCCAGGAGGTGGCCACCAGATTTGGGGTATAGCCGGAGAACCAGGCATCCCGGGATTCGTTGGTGGTCCCCGTCTTGCCCGAGATGTCGTGACGCTTGAGGTCACGGGCTGCCCGCCAGCCGGTACCACGCCAGCCATTGCCACCCCAGATGGCGGTGGTCAGGGTGTCGGTGATGAGGAAGGCGCTCTGGGCACTGATGGTCTGCGGTGCCATGTTGTTGGGCACGACAGGATCGATGGGGCACTGGGCCTTCCAGTCTGCCGTGGTATTGGCATAGGCATCCGCGCTGTCGAGACCGGCGGCGGCCAGCACGCCGCAGTCGCGGCAGGCGGCGGCCGGGTTGGCCTCAAACAGGGGGGTGCCGAAGCTGTCGGTCACCTCGGTGATGAAGTAGGGGGTGACCTGGAAGCCGCCATTGGCCAGCACCGAGTAGCCGCGCACCACTTCCAGCGGGGTAAACTCCGCCGCACCCAGCGCCAGGGATTCGTTGGCGGAAATGTGATCACGGGCGAAGCCGAAGCGGGTCAGGCCGTCGATATAGGTATCCAGCCCGATGGCGCGCATCAGCCGGACCGACATCACGTTCTTGGACTTGGCAAGGCCGAGGCGCAAGGTGGTCGGCCCTTCATAGATGGCGGGCGAGTTCTTGGGCTGCCACATGGGGCCCTTGGCAGGATCCCACTGGTTGATCGGTGCATCGTTGATGAGGGACGCCAGGGTATAGCCCTGCTCCAGCGCGGTGGCATAGAGGAACGGTTTGATGTTGGAGCCGACCTGACGACGGGCCTGATCGACCCGGTTGAACTTGGAGAGCTCGAAGCTGAAGCCGCCGACCAGGGCCTCGATGGCGCCGTCTTGCGGGTTCATGGCCACCAGGGCGGCGTTGACGTCGGGGATCTGGGAGAGCAGTAACTCTTCCCCTTTCTCCCTGACCCAGATCTGGGCGCCGACTTTGAGTACATCCCGCGCCGATTTCGGGGCAAAGCCCTGGCGATCGTCGGTGATGAAGGCACGCGCCCACTTGATGCCATTCCAGCCCAGTTCGGCCTGTTTGCCATTCTTGAGCACCAGGGTGGCGCTCTTGTCGCCGAGCTGGGTGACCACGGCGGCCATCAGGGGCTGATAGGTCGGCTGCTTGGCCAGATGGGCCATGATCTGCTCGTAGTCCCAGGCCGTTTCACCGGCTTTCCACAGCAAGGCGGTCGGGCCACGGTAGCCGTGGCGGGTGTCGTAGTCGAAGACACCGTCCAGCAGCGCCTGATGGGCGGCGCGCTGACGCTTGGCGGTGACGGTGGTGTAGACGTGCAGCCCCATGGTGTAGGCATCTTCACCAAACTGCTCCACCATCTTCTGGCGCACCATCTCGCTCAGATAGGGGGCGTTCAGCGTAGTTTCGGCACCGTGAAAACGGGCCTTGACCGGCATCTTGGAGGCTTCGTCATACTGAGCCTGGGTGATCTTGCCGGTTTCCAGCATGCGACCCAGTACCACGTTGCGGCGAGCGAAGGCGCGCTCCGGGGAGCGGATCGGGTTCAGCATGGAGGGGGCCTTGGGGAGACCCGCGATGATGGCGATCTCGTCCAGGGTCAGATCCTTGACCTCCTTGCCGAAGTAGACCTGGGCGGCCGCGCCGACCCCGAATGCCCGGTAGCCGAGGGGGATCTTGTTGAGATAGAGGGTGAGGATCTCGTCCTTGGAGAGGTTCTGCTCGATGCGCCAGGCGAGGAACACTTCCTTGATCTTGCGTACCAGGGTCTTCTCGTTGCTCAGGAAGAAGTTGCGGGCCACCTGCTGGGTAATGGTACTGGCGCCCTGACGCGCCTGGCCGGAGACGGCCCAGACGGTGGCTGCACGGATGATGCCGATGGGGTCTATGCCCGGGTGCTCATAGAAGCGGGCATCTTCGGTGGCGAGTACGGCATCGATCATGGACTGGGGAATTTCGTCCAGCCGCAGGGGGATGCGACGAATTTCGCCAAACTGGGAGATCAATTCCCCGTCCCGGCTGTAGACCTTCATGGGGGTAGCCAGTTTGACATCGCGCAGGGCGCTGACGTCCGGCAACTGGGGCTTGATGTAGAAGTAGATGCCGATGAGGCTGGCAACGCCCAGCACAGCACCCAGCATCATGACAATAAACAGGCGAACGAGCCATTTCAGCATGGAAGAACTACCAATCGTCTTAAAATTAGCCAACGGGCGCAGAGTATAGCCTTTTTACCCTCGCGGATTCGAGGTTTTCCTGTCCGCAAACAGGCGACCCCGAGAAGAGGCGGGAGGGTAGCACTCCAGGGCACAATTACCAAGGGGGCCGCAATCAAGGCCGAAAGGAGAGGGGCGTCAACTTTTGACACAAACTTTATGACATTGATAGATAGAGCATTATATTGAGTTAAGCCGTCACATCATGACGCGCTGTCCTACAATAAGTCCGAAAACCCAATAACGCATGGATGTGTATATGTTTGGGCTATTAAGTAAGGGATCCCGTGAATTCAGATAATAAGTGCAATGCCCATGGTGCATAGGAGAGAGGCGGTCAACTACCAGTTAGGGTACGCTTCTTCTCGCCAAAGAAACAAAGCGATACACCATGAAATACCAGCAGTTGACCGAGGGGCTACGATACCAGATTGCCTGCCTCCGTGACCATGGCCTGTCACAGGCCCGCATTGCCAAACAGCTCGGGGTTCATCCATCGACTATCAGTCGTGAGCTTCGTCGTAATTGTGCTGGGCAGGCCTATCAGCCGCAGCAGGCTCACCAACTTGCCACGGCACGACGGCTGACGAGTCAGAAGCGTACTGTCCCGTCTGATACCATCGACTTTGTTTGCATGGCGCTGGTCGCGGACTGGAGTCCCGAGCAAATCAGTGGCGTTGGAGACATGATTAACTGCCCGGTTAGCCACGAGTGGATATACCGCTATGTGGCACGCGACAAGGCCAACGGTGGCACGCTATACCGGCATCTGCGTCAGGGTCACAAACGCTATCGCAAGGGTAAGAACAGCAAACGCAGTGTCATTCCCAATCCGGTATCGATTGATGAACGCCCTGCGATAGTCAATGAGCGGAGCCGTGTGGGAGATTGGGAAGTCGATACCGTGTTGGGTAAGCAAGGCAGCGGTGCAATAGTGAGTCTGTTGGAGCGTAAGAGCCGGCTCTACCTGGTTCAATACGTTCCCAGCAAAACAGCCAGCGCGGTGGCGGACACCATTATCAGCATGCTGAAACCCTACCAGGCACATGTCCATACCATCACAGCTGACAATGGTAGCGAGTTTGTCGAACATGAACGTGTTGCAGCAGAGCTGGAAGCGCAGGTGTACTTTGCGCATCCATACAGTGCATGGGAACGGGGACAGAATGAGAATAGCAATGGTCTGCTGCGGCAATATGTGCCCAAAGGCAGTGATTTGAGTGTGGTGACAGCAGAGGCACTGTCAGCCGTCGAAAAGCGGCTGAACTTCAGGCCGCGCAAATGCTTGGGATTTAAACAGCCACAGGTGGTTTTTGACGAACTTCTGAAAGCAGCCTGATTTTTAATCGGGAATTGCACTTCGAAGTTGAATTCGCGTCCCTCGTCTCCATGGCGGGCATTGATTTTGGCAGTCAAACCATCAAGGCCGTCACCATCAGCGGACGTCCCGGCAAGGTGCACCTCGGTTCGGTTGCCGAGATCCCCATGCCAAGAGGAACGCTGGTCGACTATCAACTTCAGGACATTGAACGGGTCAGTCAGTCCCTCAAGTCGCTCAAGCGGCTCGTGCAAGGGGATTGCCAGAACGTGGCCACGGCTGTGACCGGTTCCAACGTCATCACCAAGATCATTCAGGTCGATACCAACATCAACGAGAACGAGCTGGAGAACCAGGTTCACCTGGAGGCAGAGCAGCTCATCCCCTTTCCCCTCGACGAAGTGAGCCTGGATTTTGAAATCCTCGGCATGGCGGGCGACAACGGGCGTCAGGAGGTCCTGCTCAGTGCCGCGCGGACCGAGAGCGTCAGTGGCCGGGTCAGTGCCCTGACGGAGGCAGGCATGACGACCATGGTGGTGGATGTGGGGGCCCATGCGCTCGGACGCGCCGTGCTTGCCTGCTTGCCCGACCTGCAAACCTCGGAGAAACCGGTTGGCATCGTCGACATCGGTGCCAGCGCCCTGACTTTCGCCGCCCTGCTACGGGGCCAGGTCATCTATTCCCGGTTGCAGAATTTTGGTGGTGATCAATACAGCCAGGCATTGGCCTCTTTTTACAGCATGAGTATGGAAGAAGCGGAACTGGCCAAGCTCCAGGGCTCCCTGCCTGCGGATCATGAGGTGGATGTCCTGTTGCCTCACCTCAGCACCCTGGTGTTGCAGATACGGCGCAACGTGCAGCTGTTTTGCAGCTCTTCGGGGAACAAGGAGCTCTCCAGGCTGGTGCTGACCGGAGGGGGGAGCCTGCTGCCGGGGCTGGCCGGACAAATCGGCAGCGAGCTCAACTGCGAGGTGCTGCATCCCGATCCCTTTGCACTCTTTGGCAAGCCGCAGGGAGAGGGGGGGCTGACTCATGGGGCCAAGTATATGACGGCGCTCGGACTGGCACTGAGGAGCTTCACACCATGTCAAATATAAACCTTCTGCCCTGGCGGCAGGCTCGGGCGCAGCGTCAGAAGAAACAATTCGGCATCCTGTTCGGTCTGTTCCTAGCGGGGACGGCTGCCATCGCCTTTGCTGCAGACTGGCTGGTGCAGCAGCAGATCGGTTACCAGCAACAGCGCAATCAGCGGTTGCAGCAGGAGATGGCAACCCTGGACACCCAGCTTGGGGAGATCAGGCTTCTCAAGGAACGGCGCAAGGAGTTGATTGACCGCATGCAACTCATCGAGCAGTTGCAGATGCGCCGCAACATCCCTGTGCGTCTGTTCAATCAGCTACCGGTGCTGGTCCCCAATGGGGTATATCTTGATAGCCTTGCCTTGCAAAACAACAAGATAGATGTGAAGGGAAAGACCGAAGCCTATGGCAGGGTTGCCAGCATGATGCGCCGAATCGACGGTTCCGGCTGGCTGACACAATCCCAGCTCAGCACCATTTTCACGGCCGAGGTGGCCCCCATCGCCCTGAGCCAGTTCTCCATGATGTTCCAGATTGCCACGGCGCTACCCAACGTGGCTAAGGGGCAAAAATGAACCTGCAACAACTCAACGACCTGGATCTCAATGACATTGCCCGCTGGCCGCCGATCGCCAAGGGCATCTTTGTCTTCTTCTGCTGTGCTCTGCTTGGCGGGGCACTCTATTACTACGTGATTGCCAATTCCCTGGCGGCCCTGGGTCGTGAAGCCGCAAAAGAGACCGAGCTCAAGGGACAATTCGAGAGCAAGGCCATGCTGGCCGCGAACCTGGAAGCATACAGAAAGCAGATGGTCCAGCTGGAACATCTGGTCGACACCCAGCTCAAGCAGCTGCCCAACACCCACGAAGTCGCCGGTTTGCTGGATGACATCAGCTTCATTGCCACCGATAACGGTTTGACATTGAACAGGATCAACTGGGAGCCAGAGGTGAAACACGAGTTCTCCACCGAGCTGCCCATGCGCATCGAGGTCGTGGGCACCTATCACGAACTTGGCAAGTTCACGGCGGACATGGCTGCTTTACCGCGCATCGTGATCCTGGATTCTTTCCAGCTCAGCCAGGGGAAGGGTGGTGAGCTGATCGGTATGTCCATGCAGGCCAAGACCTACAAGTACAACGGCAAAACCGTGGAGAAAAAGCCATGAGCATGAGAGCGGGCGTACTTCTCTTGTCGGCGCTGCTGTTGACGGCCTGTGGGGGACAGGAGGACATGGATGAGTATGTCAAACAGACCAAGGCCAGAAAGCCGGTACCGATCGAATCTTTGCCGGAGATAAAGCCCTTCTCTCCCATGGTCTATCAACGCAGCGATCAACGCAGTCCGTTCATTGCACCCCAGCCGGAAACCAGTTCCAGGCTGGATGCCAAGGCCAAGCCGGACTGTGCCCAGATAGTGGCCAATCGGGAAAAGGAGGTGCTGGAACGCTACTCGCTTGCCAGCCTGAGCATGAAAGGCTCCATCGGCAAGCAGGGGCAGTTGTGGGCATTGATCAAAACCCCGGACGGGCAAGCCGTGCGCGTCGGGCTCAATCAGCACATGGGGCTGGATCAGGGCAGGGTCATCAAGATAACGAACACGCATGTTGACTTGATGGAGACGGTACCGGATGGCAAAGGATGCTGGGTCACCCGAGAAACCCAGCTGGCCATGGCCAATCTCGACGCAAAACTATGATCAGGGATGAGCAGAGATGAGAACAACAATAAGAAGGATGACCGGTGTGGCGCTGCTGTGGCTGGGCGGATGCACTCAGGTGTGGGCAGTACCCGCGTTGCAGGAGGTCAAGGTGAATCCCCTGCTGGCCGATCAACTCCTGCTGGAGCTCAGCTTCAGCGAACCGGTCAGCGGTTTTACGGACAGGTTGACCTATGAACCCAATCAGCTTCTGCTGCACGTACCCGGGGCCATCGGTGCCCTGACGGTCAATCCCCTGCCCATCAAGCAGCAAGGGGTGAACAACCTCCTGGTGGAGGGGAAGGGGCAGGGGCTCGACATCAAGATCGCCCTCGATCAGCTCACCCCCTATCAGGTCCATCAGCAGGGCAATAAATTGCTGGTGGCGCTGGGAGACAAGGCTGGGCAGCCGGTCGCTTCCTCGGCGGCGCCTGTTGCAGCCAGCCAGTCTGCGCTCGTCAGAAGCCAGCCGGTGACTCAGTCTGCATTGATTGACACCCAGCGAGTTGCCCAGAACCAGTCCCAGTATCAGGCTCAGCCTGCCATGGCTTCCACACCTACTGTGGCTCCTTCGCCCGTTGCCCCCGGCAAGCCGGTGTTGTCCGTGTCTCAGGCAAACATGGGTGGCGCCTACTTCAACTCGGTCAAGGGCGTGGATTTTCGTCGTGGCAAGGAGGGGCAGGGGGAGTTCCTCGTGACGCTGGACAACAGTTCGGCGGCGGTGGATGTCAGCAGCCGTGGTCAGAAAGTGCTGGCCAAGTTCCACGGTACCCGGGTGCCTGATGATCAGCTCAACCTCATCAATGTGCAGGACTTTGCTACCCCGGTCTCCCAGGTGGAGGTGTTCCGCCAGGGCAATGACACCCTGTTTGAGCTCTCGGTGAACGGCCAGTTTGACTACCGTTACGATCAGGCCGACAAGATGTTCATCATCGAGGTGAAAAAACGGGTGGCCACCACGGCGGCGAAGCAGTACCAAGGAAAACCCATCTCATTGAACTTCCAGGATATTCCTGTTCGTACCGTGTTGCAGATCATCGCCGATTTCAACAATCTGAACCTGGTGACCACGGACTCGGTCTCCGGCAACATCACGCTGCGTCTCGATGGCGTGCCCTGGGAGCAGGCGCTGGACATCATCCTCAAGGTCAGAGGGCTGGACAAACGGCTGGACAACAACATCCTGCTGGTGGCGCCGGCGGACGAGATTGCCGCTCGCGAGAAACAGCAGATGGAGAGCCGCAACCAGGTGGCGGATCTCGCTCCCCTCTACACCGAGTATCTGCAGATCAACTATGCCAAGGCATCGGAAGTGGCGGCCCTGCTCTCCTCCGAGAGTACCAAGCTGCTCTCCCCCAGAGGGGCGGTCAGCGTGGATGAACGTACCAACGTGCTGGTGGTCAAGGACACGGCGGATGTCATCAGCAACGTCAAGCGGATGCTGGATATCCTCGATATCCCGGTCAAGCAGGTGGTGATCGAGGCGCGCATGGTGACCATTGATGATGGTTTCGATGAGGCACTGGGGGTGCGCTGGGGGGTGACCAAGACAGACGGTCATGGCAACGGCACCTCGGGCACCATAGAGGGTAATGATGGCGCCGGAAACAATGATGGCAGTTCCACCATCACTCGCCCCAACGTAGAAGACAGACTCAACGTCAACCTGCCGGTGACCAACGCGGCCGGCACCCTGGCGTTCCAGGTTGCCCGTCTTGCCAATGGCACCCTTTTGGATCTTGAACTCTCGGCTCTGGAAAAGGAGAGCAAGGCCGAGATCATCGCCAGTCCGCGTGTCACCACGGCCAACCAGAAGCCGGCCCTGATCGAGCAGGGGACCGAGATCCCCTATGTGGAGTCCTCTTCGAGCGGGGCGACCTCGGTCACCTTCAAGAAGGCGGTGCTGAGCCTCAAGGTCACACCGCAGATCACCCCGGACAACAGGGTGATCCTGGACTTGACCGTGACTCAGGATACCAAGGGTGAAACCGTGCCGACCGGAACCGGGGATGCGGTGTCCATCAACGCCCAGTCCATCACCACCCAGGTGTTGGTCAACAACGGTGAAACTCTGGTGCTTGGCGGCATCTATCAACAGACCATCAAGAGTGATGTCAGCAAGGTGCCGCTGCTGGGGGATATCCCCGGGTTGGGCTATCTGTTCAAGAAAACCACCAGTGAAAACAAGAAGCGTGAACTGCTGATCTTCGTGACCCCGAGGATAGTGACCGACGCCCTCTGAAAACTTTACTTGTGAGAGTAAAACACATATAACCTTACGCCCCGATGAGGCTGGGGCGTAAGGGCTGCGGTTGCCAGTCCTGGTTTCTACTGAGATAATCCCCCTCCTGATCCATCGCAAGATAAGGTTCATAGGTACCCCGGTCGAGTGTTTACCGGGGCCATACAGTTTGTAATTACTAACGAAAAGACATGGCTGAGAAACGCAATATTTTCCTGATAGGTCCCATGGGTGCGGGCAAGAGCACCATAGGTAGACATCTGGCAGAACAACTGCACATGGAGTTTTTCGACTCAGATCATGAGATTGAGCGCCGCAGTGGTGCCGATATCGGCTGGGTGTTCGATGTTGAAGGCGAAGAAGGCTTCCGGATCCGCGAAGAGAAGGTGATCGGTGAGCTCGCCGAACAGCAGGGTATCGTGCTGGCAACGGGTGGCGGTGCCATCAAGAGCCGTGAAACCCGCAACAAACTCTCCGCACGCGGCATCGTGGTCTACCTCGAAACCACCATTGAAAAGCAATTGGCGCGAACCCAGAGAGACAAGCGTCGTCCCTTGCTGCAAACCGAAGAGCCGCCCCGTGAAGTGCTTGAGCGTCTTGCGCAAGAGCGCAACGCCCTGTACGAAGAGGTTGCCGATTTTGTCATCCAGACGGATGACCAGAGTGCCAAAGTTGTCGCTAATCAAATCGTCAAGTTGATTGGTATGTAATTCATTAGAGGACGTCCATGGAAAGGTTGAAGGTCGAACTGGGTGAACGCAGCTACCCGATAGAGATAGCTGCCGGTCTGCTGCAACGCCCCGAGGTACTGGCGCAGACGATCAAGGGCAAGCGGGTCATGATTGTGACCAATACCGTGGTCGCGCCCCTGTATCTTGAACAGATCATTCAGTTGCTGTCCGGTTTTCAGGTGGAACACCTGATCCTGCCCGATGGCGAGGCCTACAAAACCCTGGCGACCTTCGAGCGGATCATGTCTGCTCTGCTGGAAACCAGCCATGGTCGTGATACCACTCTGATCGCTCTGGGGGGCGGTGTGATAGGTGATGTTGTCGGCTTTGCTGCGGCAAGCTACCAACGAGGCATTCCGTTTATTCAGGTGCCTACCACGCTGCTCTCCCAGGTTGACTCTTCCGTCGGCGGCAAGACCGCCGTCAACCATCCCCTCGGCAAGAACATGGTGGGTGCCTTCTATCAGCCCAAGCATGTGATCATCGATACCGACTGCCTCAAGACCCTGCCTGCCCGGGAATTTGCCGCCGGCATGGCCGAGGTGATCAAATACGGCATCATCTGGGATGCCGCCTTCTTCTCCTGGCTTGAAACCAACATGACCCGCCTGCAGCGCCTCGACGGTGATGCACTCTCCTATGCCATTCGCCGCTGCTGCGAGATCAAGGCCGATGTGGTCGGTCAGGACGAGACCGAGCACGGTGTGCGCGCCTTGCTGAACTTGGGACATACCTTCGGCCATGCCATCGAGGCGGAGAAGGGTTATGGCAACTGGCTGCACGGTGAAGCCGTGGCGGCGGGAACCATGCTGGCAGCCGAGACGGCCCTGGCCCGTGGCGACATGACGGCGCAAGAGGTGGCGCGAGTCCGCGATCTGCTGTTGGCCGCCGATTTGCCGGTCAAGGCACCGTCCGATATGGATTTTGCCGCCTTCATTCGCCATATGCGCCGTGACAAGAAGGTGCTGGAAGGCAAACTGAGGCTGGTGCTGCCGATCGGGATCGGACAGGCCCAGGTCGTGGCCGATGTGACAGACGAGCAATTGATGGCGGTGATCGAGTCTGGTCGTGACCACTAATAAATTGCTCAAACTGCCTTCTCAGCGGCAGTTGGTTGACCGGCTGCTGCACCTGATCGAGTTCAACCACCCCTTTGTTTTTCTCTCCGGCAAGCCAGGCAGTGGCCGTGGTACACTGTGCGAGTCGCTGCTTGCCCAACTGCCCGATGCGGTGCGGGTGGCCAGCCTCATCGGCAGCCCGTCCATGAAGATGGCGGATGTGCGCCAGCTGCTGTTGCAGCAGGTGGTGGCACGTCCCCTGTTCAACGCGCAGGATGCCCTGGCGGACAGCTTCTTTCGCATGGTGGGTGACAAGCCTGCCAGACTGCTGCTCATCATCGAACGTGCCGATACCTTGCCTGCCGAGCTGGTGGGGGAGTTGTGGGCGCTCTGTCGTCACAACGATACCCTGGCATCTCCTCATAAACTGGCCATCCTGCTCTCGGGTGATGACGCCTGGTGTCGCAACCAGAAGGCGCTCCTCAAGGGACGGGCCATGCCAGCCCTCGAGCTGGAAGTCGCGCCACTGAGCGCTCCTGAGCAACGTATCTTCTTGTATGAGAAGGCCAAAGAGCTCAAGATCCCGACAGCCCTCTTGCCCAAGCCGAAAGTGGAAGAGATCCTGAATGAGGCGGGCGGACATCCGTCAGCCATCATGCAGTTACTGGAGGATACCATGACCGACAGAAGGCCCAAGAAACGTCAGGCCGAGTTGCCCGTCAAGAAGATAGCGATCGTGCTTGCCCTGGTGGCGGGCGGGTTGCTGGCCCTGAGCTATCTGCCCCTGTTCGACAATGCAGGCCAGGGCCCCGCCCAGGCACCGTCCCAGGGGACGGCGTTGCCCGATCCCGTCTCAAGCGATCCTGTGAACGTCGGTGCGGCGAGCGGGGCCTTGAGTACTCAGACGAGCAGTGGCGCCACTGCCATCCCGTCAGGGAATCAGGTTGCCCGCGATTGGCAGTCCGATGCCAAGCCCTTGCCCAAGAAGGTCGAGAGCGAGACGGTCACCACGGAGTCAACCAACTATGAGGGGCGCCGGGTCGTCATCTCCGACGAAGTGGTCGAGAAATTGATGAACCAGCCGAACGTCAGCGGCGCCTTGCCCACGGCCGTGGTGGATGAGCTGGTGGGGAGCGGTTCCCGTGCGGTCCCGACCGGAACGACGGCCCAGGTCAAGAATCCGGCCCCGAACAGTGTCCCGGCCCGGACAGAGGCTCAACCGGCCAGTGGCGCGCAGACAGCACCGGTCGCGGCACCGGCTGCCAAGGTGGCGTTGACGCCGGTGGCGACTCTCAACAAGAAGCCGAAGAATCACTACAGCATCCAGTTGATGGGGGCGAGCAATACCAAGGCAGTAGACAGCTTTGTGGCCGAGCATGGCTTGGCGGGCAAGGTGTGGGTTTACAAGACCCGCTTCCGTGGCAGTCCCTGGTATGTGGTGGTGCAGGGAGACTACGCCAGCAGTGCCCAGGCCAAGGCGGCCATTCGCAAGCTGTCGCCTGCCTTGCTCAAGGGACAACCCTGGCCCAAGTCATTCGTCCAGATACAAAAAGAATTGAAGCAATAGCCAGCCACCCGAGGAAGGGGGTAGAATCACCCCCCTTTTTTGGGCATAGCCTTGTCAACACCGGACTTCCATGAAAAAAACACGCGCGTTTTTAAAATGGGCCGGGGGAAAATACTCCCTGGTCGAAGAGATCGCCGAGCGTTTGCCGGCCGGCCGTGTGTTGCTGGAGCCCTTCGTAGGGGCGGGATCCGTGTTTCTCAACACGGATTACGACGCCTATGTGCTAAACGACATCAATCCGGATCTCATTGGCCTCTACAACCACCTCAAGCAGCAGCCGGACAGCTTCATCAGCGAGGCCCGCAAGCTGTTCGTGGCCGAGCACAACCACAAGACCGCCTATTATCGGCTGCGTACCCAGTTCAACCAGACCGCGGCCGGGTTTGAACGGGCTCAGTTGTTCCTGTTTTTGAATCGCCATGGTTTCAACGGCTTGTGCCGTTACAACAAGAAGGGGGGGTTCAACGTTCCCTTCGGTTCCTACAAGAAACCCTACTTCCCGGAGAAAGAGCTGTGGGCGTTTGCCGAGAAGGCGCAGAAGGCGACGTTCATCTGCGAAAGCTATGCCGACGCCATGGCCCGTGCAGAGGAAGACTGGGTGATCTACTGCGATCCGCCCTATGCCCCCCTCTCCACCACGGCGAGTTTCACCACCTATTCGGCAGGCGGTTTCACCCTGGACGATCAGGCGCTGCTGGCCAGGCTGGCTCGCCACACCGCCGCCCATAAAGGGGTGCCCGTGCTCATCAGCAACCATGACATCGAGTTGACCCGCGAGCTCTATCGTGGCGCCCGGCTCGACGAAATCCTGGTCAAGCGTACCATCAGCCGCAACGGCGGTGGTCGCAACAAGGTGGCCGAGCTGCTGGCGCTCTATCCGCCCGGCATCGAGCCCGAACAGGGCTATTATCCCGGTGAGGCGGAGCTGGTTGCCGTCGGCTGAGTGAACAACGGTCCCTGAGGGGGCCGTTGTCATTTCTGATGCTGCCGCTGGTATTCCGTGAGCCGCGCCTGGCATCGTGTGCCAGCCATGGTGCCGGAGCGGCGTGTTCTGTAGATGCGGGTCGTTTTCATCGCCCTTTTGCGATAAAATTGCGCCGTTTTTTCTGCCACGCTGCCAATGGATGACGCTGATGAAAGACTTTCTGATTGCCCCCTCTATCCTCTCCGCCGACTTTGCCCGTCTGGGTGAGGATGTGGCCAAGGTGCTGGCCGCCGGGGCCGACGTGGTCCATTTCGATGTGATGGACAACCATTATGTCCCCAACCTGACCATAGGCCCCATGGTCTGTCAGGCGCTGCGCGATTACGGCATCGAAGCGCTCATCGACGTGCACCTGATGGTCAAGCCGGTGGATCGCATCGTGCCTGATTTTGCCAAAGCCGGTGCCAGCCTGATCACCTTCCACCCGGAAGCCTCCGATCACGTGGATCGCACCCTGGGCCTCATCAAGGAGCAGGGTTGCCAGGCCGGTCTGGTGCTGAACCCCGCAACCCCGCTCACCTGCCTGGAGTACGTAATGGACAAGCTGGACGTGATCCTGCTGATGTCGGTCAACCCGGGCTTTGGCGGTCAGAGCTTCATCCCCGGCACCCTCGACAAGCTGCGGCAGGTGCGTCGCCTGATCGACGAGAGCGGCCGCGACATTCGCTTGGAAATCGATGGCGGGGTCAAGGTCGACAACATTCGCGAGATTGCCGAGGCGGGTGCCGACATGTTCGTGGCGGGCTCTGCCATCTTCGGCAAGCCGGATTACAAGGCGGTGATCGACCAGATGCGCGCGGAGCTTGCCCATGTCCGTCGCTGATCGCCCCTTTGACCTGGTGCTGTTCGATCTGGATGGCACGCTGATTGACAGCGCCCCGCAACTGGCGCTGGCGGTCAACCGTACCCTGGCGGATCTGGGGTTGGCCGAGGCCGACGAGTCCGTGGTGCGTACCTGGGTCGGCAACGGCGCCGACAAGCTGATCCAGCGGGCTCTCGATTACCGCGACGCCCCGGAGCAGTTTGCCAAGGCCCGCCCCCTGTTCGACCGTCACTATCAGGCCTGTCTGCTGGAAGGTCTGGCCATGTATGACGGAGTGGCCCGGAGCCTGCGCCGTCTGCAGGGGCTGGGTTACCAGCAGGCCGTGGTGACCAACAAACCGAGTCACTTCGTGCAGCCCATTCTGGAGGCCCTCGGCATCAGCGACTGTTTCGCACTCTGGCTCGGGGGCAACTGCGTACCCGTCAAGAAACCGAGCCCGGAGCCGCTGTTGCACGCCTGCCACGAGCTGGGTGTCAGCCCGTCCCGCACCCTGATGGTGGGGGATTCCGAAAATGACGTGCTGGCCGCCCAGGCCGCCGGCATGAAGGTGGTGGGGCTCACCTATGGCTACAACTATGGCCGCCCTATCGCAGACTCCCGCCCCGACTGGGTTTGCGAGCAGTTTGCCGAACTCGACGCCCTGCTGGTCTGATCCAGACCGGGCTGGCGGATAACAAGGATTACTACTCTGATGACTAAACCAATCGTATTGAGCGGTGCCCAACCCTCGGGCCAGCTGACCATCGGCAACTACATGGGAGCCCTGCGTCAGTGGGTCAGCATGCAGGATGACTTCGATTGCCTCTATTGCATCGTCGATCTGCACGCCATCACCACCCGCCAGGATCCGGCCGCCTTGCGCAAGGCGTGCCTAGACGCAGCCGCCCTCTATCTGGCGGTGGGGATCGATCCGGCCAAGAGCACCGTCTTCATCCAGTCCCACGTGCCTCAGCACGCCGAGCTCGGCTGGATCCTGAACTGCTACACCCAGATGGGCGAGCTGTCGCGCATGACCCAGTTCAAGGACAAGTCCGCCCGTTTCGAGAACAACGTCAACGTCGGCCTGTTCGGTTATCCGGTGCTGATGGCAGCCGACATTCTGCTTTATCAGGCCAATCAGGTGCCGGTTGGCAATGACCAGAAGCAGCATCTGGAGCTGACCCGCGACATCTGCACCCGCTTCAACAACCTCTATGGCGAAGTCTTCACCCTGCCGGAACCCTTCATTCCGACCGAAGGGGCCCGGGTGATGAGCCTGCAGGACCCGACCAAGAAGATGTCCAAGTCCGACGACAACGAGGCCAACTTCATCGGCTTGCTGGAAGATCCCAAGCAGATCGTCAAGAAGATCAAGCGGGCGATGACCGACTCCGACGAGCCGGCCGTGGTGCGTTTTGATCCCGAAAACAAGCCGGGGGTCTCCAATCTGCTGACCCTGATGTCCGGTGTGACCGGCCGCTCCATCCCGGAGCTGGAGCAGCACTTCGAAGGCAAGATGTACGGCCACCTCAAGAGTGAAACGGCCGATGCCGTGGTCGCCTTGCTGGAACCCATCCAGGCGCGCTTCCGCGAGCTGCGTCAGGATGAGGCCCATCTGCAGGCCATTTTGGCGGCTGGCGCACAAAAGGCGCGTGAAAGGGCTGAAAAAACCCTGATCAGCGTATATGATGTCGTCGGCTTCGTTCCTCGAGCCTGACATACTGGGAAGGTGTAGTAGAAGAGAGCTGGGTGGATGCCTGGCTTTCTTTGTTTTACACCTTCCGGTTTGTCGCAACCTCCCCAATGTCAAACACGGGCTTTGCCCCAAGAGAAAGCATGTCTGTCGAATCACAAACCCTGAGTGAAGAGTTGGGTGACAAGGGTCACTGGCTGCGCAAGTTTCGCAAGGCCAAGAGCCTCAATACCTTGCAGTTGATGGTCTCCAACGCCATCGACAAGCACCACAAGACCCCGGCCATCGCGGCTGCCATCTATCTGGCCGAGTGCCAGCGGGAACGGGAACTGGAACAGGGCCGCTATCTGGACCGCTGAGGTCCGTTGCCAGCCCTTGCCAAGGTGACTCCTTCCCATCTGCCTGTCACGTCCTGTGCCCTTTTCCCGGTCGCCTCCCGTCTCTTTTACCTTGCCATCCTGACATGGAGCGGTTGATGCTGCCCGGTCGGGGACAGGCCCACCGCCGGGTGGGGTCGACAGGCCCGGATCGCCATTGAAGAGCGGACAGACTGCACAGCAGGTGACACAGCAGGTGAGGTGATCGCCGGTTTATTAACGCAAAGAGACATGCCAGAATGCGCGGCGTTTGTCTGCCCGCGCTCGCAACGGGTTGTCCGCTCACCGTCTCTGTCTTATTCCCAGGGTGTTTGCATGCTGCTACTCATCGACAACTACGACTCCTTTACCTGGAACCTGGTGCAATACTTCGGCGCTCTGGGGCAAGAGGTGGTGGTCAGGCGCAACGATGAGCTGAGCCTGGAGGAGATAGCCCGGCTTGCCCCCCGCCATCTGGTGATCTCTCCCGGCCCCTGCACGCCAAACGAGGCGGGCATCTCTTTGGCCGCCATCTCCCGTTTTGCAGGCGAGATCCCCATCCTCGGAGTCTGTCTCGGCCATCAGTCGCTGGCACAGGCCTTTGGTGCCCGGGTGGTGCGTGCCCGTCAGGTGATGCATGGCAAGACTTCTCTCATCCGTCACAAAGGGGAGGGGGTGTTCAAGGGGCTCAACAACCCGCTGCGGGTGACCCGCTATCATTCTCTGGTGGTGGAGGCGGCGTCGCTGCCCGACTGTTTCGAGGTCACCGCCTGGAGCGAACATGCCGACGGCAGCCAGGACGAGATCATGGGGCTGCGGCATAAAACACTGGCGCTGGAGGGAGTGCAGTTCCATCCGGAAAGCATCTTGAGCGAACAGGGGCACCAGTTGCTGGCCAACTTTTTGGCCGTTTCCTGAAAAAATTGCGATGTCTGTCTCAAAACCGTCATGAGGCAAAAAAAAATTTCCCTGAGACTTTATTCACCCTCCTCCCTGTCCAAATTATCTCTTGCCAACACCCCCTGAGCCGTTATGCAATGCGGTTGCCTAAAATCTCAAAGGCAATCGAACATTGTTCCTTATAGGCGGTTAAGTTACAGACTTTTTACTTTTTTTCTGTGATAATTCCGCCACGTTTACACGGATTTAACTTTTGGGCGGTGGATTATTCTGCCGCGAGATAGCAGGAGAGCAATATGTCAGAGTTGTTGGCAGTGACACGTGAAGTGTTTGATGAAGTGATGGTTCCCAACTATGCGCCGGCCAAAATCATCCCGGTGCGCGGCGAGGGGTCACGTGTCTGGGATCAGGAAGGCCGCGAGTATGTGGATTTCGCGGGCGGGATCGCGGTCAATGGCCTGGGCCATTGCCATCCCAAACTGGTCGAGGCCCTGAAATCCCAGGGTGAGAAGCTGTGGCACCTCTCCAACGTGATGACCAACGAGCCGGCCCTGCGCCTGGCCAAGAAACTGGTCGCCGCCACCTTCGCCGAGAAGGTCTATTTCTGCAACTCCGGTGCCGAAGCGAACGAAGCGGCCCTCAAGCTGGCCCGCCGCTACGCCATCGAGAAGTTCGGGGCCCACAAGACCCAGATCATCGCCTTCCACCAGGGCTTCCACGGCCGTACCTTCTTTACCGTCAGCGTCGGCGGCCAGGCTGCCTACTCCGATGGCTTCGGTCCCAAGCCTGCCGACATCACCCACGTCGCCTACAACAACCTGGAGGAGCTGGCTGCCGTCATCTCCGACAACACCTGCGCCGTGGTGATGGAGCCGCTGCAGGGCGAGGGTGGCATCATCAGCCCCACCGACGAGTTTGCCAAGGGGGTGCGCGAGCTGTGCGACAAGCACAACGCCCTGCTGGTTTATGACGAGGTGCAATCCGGTGTCGGTCGTACCGGCGAGCTGTTTGCCTACATGGGTCTGGGCATCACCCCGGACATCCTCACCAGCGCCAAGGCGCTGGGCGGCGGCTTCCCCATCGGGGCCATGCTGACCACCACCGAGATCGCCTCCCACCTGAAAGTGGGCACTCACGGCTCCACCTACGGCGGCAACCCGCTGGCGTGTGCCGTGGCCGAGGCGGTGATCGACGTGGTCAACACCCCGGCAGTGCTGAGCGGCATCAAGCAGCGCGAGCAGCTGTTCCGCGAAGGGCTGGAAGCCATCAACGCCAAGTACCACTGCTTCAGCGAAGTGCGCGGCAAGGGCCTGCTGCTGGGCGCCGTGCTCAACGATGACTTCAAGGGCCGCTCCCGCGACTTCCTGCTGGCCTCCATCGATCAGGGCCTGATGGCGCTGGTTGCCGGTACCAACGTGGTGCGTTTTGCTCCCTCCCTGGTGATCCCGGAAGCGGACATCAAGGAAGGGCTGGCCCGGTTCGAGAAAGCGGTCGCTCAGGTGGTCAACGCCTGATCCAAATTGAGGTGGGGAGCCCTCCCGGCAGGAGCCGGGACCCCACCTGTCGTCAATGAAAGGGAGTTGTCATTTATGTTGGTTATCCGTCCTATCGAGCAGCGCGACTTCGCCGGCCTCAAGACCTGTGCCATCGAATCCGGCACCGGCATGACATCCTTGCCGGTCAACGACGAGCTGCTGCAACGCAAGATCGATGCCTCGACCCAGACCTTCCTGGACAAGCCCGCCGGCAAGGGCGAGTGCCTCTATTTCTTCGTGGCCGAGGATCTGGAGACCGGGGAGATGGTCGGTACCTGCGCCATCGACGCGGCGGTCGGCCTGTCCCAGGCGTTCTACAACTATCACATCGGCAAGGTGGTGCACTCCTCCCCCAAGCTCGGCATCTACAATGTCGTGGAAACCCTCACCCTCTCCAACGACTACACCGGCAACTCCGAGCTCTGCACCCTGTTTCTGCGTGAATGCGCCCGCGAGGGGCTCAACGGCCGTCTGCTCTCCAAGCACCGTTTCCTGTTCATGGCCGAACACCCCGAGCTGTTTGACAGTACCGTCTTTGCCGAGATGCGTGGTGTCTCCGATGGCAACGGCCACAGCCCCTTCTACGAGTGGCTGCAAAAACATTTCTTCTCGATGGATTTTCCCACCGTCGACTATCTGACCGGCATCGGCAAGAAGCGCTTCATCGCCGAGCTGATGCCCAAGTACCCCATCTACGTCAATCTGCTTAGCAACGAGGCGCGCGCCGTCATCGGCAAGACCCACGAAAAGACCCGGCCTGCCCTCAAGATGCTGCAGGATGAGGGGTTCGTGAATCGCGGTTATGTCGACATCTTCGACGCCGGCCCCACCGTCGAATGCGAGGTGAAGAACATTCGCAGCGTGCGCCGCAGCCAGAAGCTGGCGGTGCTGGTGGGTGAGCCCATCGGCGGCCATACCTACCTCATCTGCAACACCAGGTTCGAGCAATACCGCGCCTGCTACGGCAACATCCGGGTCGATCTGGACAAGCACGAAGCCATCATTCCGCCCAAGATGGCGGCCGCCCTCAAGGTGGAAAATGGCGACATGGTGCGCGTCGTCGATCTGGATTGACCCGCCCCGCAGCACAGCATTGAGACAGGCTGCCGAGGTGGCCTGCGTACCCACAGGGAGTGAATTGATGATGTCTTTAGTCCAGTGTATCGATGGCCAGTGGCTGGCCGGTGAAGGCAAGCCGTTCGAATCCATCGACCCGGCCAAAAACGAGGTGATCTGGCGGGGTGAGGCGGCAAGCCAGTCCCAGGTGGATGCGGCCGTCAAGGCGGCCCGCACGGCCTTCTACCATTGGTCCGATCTGGCCCTTGAAGAGCGCCTTGCCATCGTGCGCCGCTATGCCGACCTGCTCGGCGAGCACAAGGAGGCGCTGGCCCTGACCATCGCCCGTGAAACCGGCAAGCCCCTGTGGGAGACCCGCACCGAAGTGGCGGCCATGCAGGGCAAGATTGCCATCTCCATCCGGGCCCATGACGAGCGTACCGGCACGGTGGAAAACCCCATGCCGGGCGCCAAGGCGTTCGTGCGCCACAAGCCCCATGGCGTCGTGGCCGTGTTCGGCCCCTACAACTTCCCGGGCCACCTGCCCAACGGCCACATTGTGCCGGCGCTCATCGCCGGCAATGCGGTCGTGTTCAAGCCTTCCGAGCTGACCCCCATGGTGGCTGAAGCCATGGTCAAGGTGTGGCAGGAGGCGGGGCTGCCCAAGGGGGTGCTCAACCTGGTGCAGGGGGAGGTCGACACCGGCAAGGCGCTGGCCGGCAATCCGGACATCGACGGCCTCTTCTTCACCGGCTCCTCCCGTACCGGCCACTTCCTGCATCAGCAGTTTGCCGGCCAGCCGGGCAAGATCCTGGCACTGGAGATGGGTGGCAACAACCCGCTGATCGTGAAAGATGTGAGCGACATCGACGGCGCCGTTCATGCCATCGTGCAATCCGCCTTCATTACCTCCGGCCAGCGCTGCACCTGCTCGCGCCGTCTGTTTGTCGAGCGCGGCGAGCGGGGCGATGCCCTGGTCAAGCGCCTGGTGGAGGTGGTCGGCCAGATCAAGGTCGGCCTCTATGACGCCGCCGAGCAGCCGTTCATGGGCGCCATGATCAGCGAGAAGGCCGCACTCGGCATGGTCGAGGCGCAAGCCAACCTGCAGCGCCTCGGTGGCGAAAGCCTGCTTACCCTCAAGCACCTGGAAGCGGGCACCGGCTTTGTCTCCCCGGGCATCATCGACGTGACCGCGGTCAGTGCGCTGCCGGATGAAGAGTACTTCGGCCCGCTGCTGCAGCTCATTCGCTACGACGACTTCGATGTGGCCATCGAGAAGGCGAACGCCACCAGTTTCGGTCTCTCGGCCGGTCTGCTCGGTGACAACGAAGCGGACTGGAACCACTTCTTCAAGCGGATCCGTGCCGGTATCGTCAACTGGAACAAGCCCATCACCGGCGCCTCCAGTGCCGCCCCCTTCGGCGGCATCGGTGCCTCCGGCAACCACAGGGCGAGCGCCTACTACGCCGCCGACTACTGTGCTTACCCGGTCGCCTCCGTCGAAGACAGCAAGGCTGCTATGCCGGATCAGCTGTCTCCCGGTCTGACCTTCTGATAACAAGAAAATAAAAGAGGGGCACTGAACAGGTGCCCCTGTCTGTACCCGCAATCAAAGGAAAGAGAGATGCAAAAGGATATCGACACCCTGTTTGGCCATCTGTGGGACAACTACATTCAGGTCACCCCCAGTGCTCACAAGGTTCATCAACTGCTGGGCGGCGGTGCCCCCATCATCAACGATCACGTGGCGTTTCGGACCTACAACCTGCCCAAGCTCGGTCTCGAGAAACTGGCGGCCCACTTCCGTGCCCTGGGGTACGAAGAGAAGGGCGAGTATGTGTTCAAGGCCAAGAAGCTCTATGCCAAACACTTCGAGCATAAAGATCCTGATGCGCCCAAGGTGTTCATCAGCGAGCTGAAGGTGGAAGAGCTCTCCGAAGGTGCCCAGGCCATCATCCACAAGCTGGTGGATCAGGTACCCGATCACCTCACCGACACCCCGGCTTTCCTCTACGCCGGCGCGCCCTGGCAGGTCTCCCACACCGACTACCAGACCCTGCTGGCAGAGAGCGAGTATGCCGCCTGGATGGCCGCCTGGGGTTATCGTGCCAACCACTTCACCGTCAACATCAACCGCCTGAAGGACTTCGACACCATCCAGCAGGTGAATGCGGCGCTCAAGGCGGCAGGCTTCGTGCTCAACACCGTTGGCGGCGAGGTGAAGGGCGATCCCGAGGTGATGCTGGAGCAATCCTCCACCATGGCAGACAAGGCCGAGGTGCCCTTCAGCGACGGCGTGCGCACCATCCCGAGCTGCTTCTACGAGTTTGCCCTGCGCTACCCGCAGGCCGACGGCGTGCTCTACCCTGGCTTCGTCGAAGCGTCGGCCGACAAGATCTTCGAATCCACCAACGCCATGTAATGGCCGCCATGAAAACAACGCCCCGCCTGGGGCGTTTTTTTATGGATTTACGCCGATCTGACACCCTCTTTACCTCCTCTTGACCCATCAGTTCGCGGCGACTCGCTAGCATGATGCCGCCCGCTGCCGTGGGCCATCGCCGCACCGTGCCGGTGTATGCCACCCGTTTTGGAGTCATACCATGAAGATTGTTCTGCCTTTGCTGTTTTCCCTCACTACTCTGACCGCCGCAGCGGGCGATCAGGGCAGCCGTACCCCGCCCAAGCCTCCGCACGAGCTGTCGGCCGAGATGAAAGCGGCGTTTGAGAGCTGCAAGGAGCATGGCAAACCGGGGGAGTCGGAATTTGACAACTGCATGTCAGATCTGGGATTTGAGCGGCCGGACGGCCCGGCACCGGCAGGTGGGAAGGAGGGGGAGAATGAGGCCGAGTAAGCTGGTGCGGGTCCGTCGGTTAGGATGGGCCCGCACCGCTCACACCCGTTGCAGCGTCCCTTCGGTGGCCAGCAAGGTGGTCATGCCGGCGGCCTTGCCAGCCTGAATGCCTATCCGGGTGTCTTCAAACACCAGGCAGTTGGCCGGGTTGGCGCCGAGCTGCTCGGCCACTTTCAGGAAGGTGTCCGGGTGGGGCTTGTGATTGACCACATCATCGGCACTCACCAGCACGGAGATGAAGGCATCGAGCCCGGTCTGACGCAGGATGTGCGCCGCATGTTCCCGGGTTGAGCCGGTGCCTATGCCCATGGGCACCTTGCCGTGGTACTGCCTGACCAGCTCCCACATGGCGGGAAACACCCGGACGTCGTCGATCCGTGCCAGGTAGAGGGCGACCTTGCGCCGGGCAAAGGCTTCCACGTCGATGGTCATCCCGTGCCGCTCTGCCAGCATGGTCACTATCTTGCGGGTGGGGATGCCGCCGTACTCGTTGAGCTGTGCCCGATCAAACGGCAGGCCGAACTCGGTACTGGTGATTTCCCAGGCATCCAGGTGCAGAGGCATGGAGTCCACCAGGGTACCATCCATGTCGAAGATCAGGGCGTCGTACTCGTCGAATCGGGGCTGTTCACTCTGGTGATGATCGCAGGGGGATGACTGGGGCATGGGGGGCGTCCTCTTCGGCAAAGACTCACCCTAGCAGATCCAGCGCGCAGATGTCGCGACCTTCATCATGGTTGGCAGTGGTTTCGACCATCGGCTAATGATATATGAGACAATAATGTGCCTTGCACCCCCTGTGCCGATATCTCATATGAGCGAGCCTGCCTATGTCCCCCAAAACCGTCTTCTCGAGCGTGGCCCTGGTGATCGCCCTGGGCTCACTGGAAAAGAGCATCGTCACCACGCCCTTGCCCATCATAGGGGTTGAGCTGAACGCCGGTGCCGCCCTCACCTGGGTCGTGACCGCCTATCTACTGGCGGCCACTGCGGCCCTGCCCATCTATGGCAAGTTGAGCGACATGTTCGGCCGGGTACGCATGCTCAACATCGGTATCGGCCTGTTTCTGGCGGGATCCGTGGCCTGCGCCCTGGCCCAGGATCTGCCGACCCTGCTGGCCGCCCGCGTGCTGCAAGGGTTGGGGGGCGGGGGGCTGATCGCGCTCGCCTTCACCGTGATCGCCGACTGTATTCCGCCACGGGAGGTGGGCAAGTATCAGGGGTATATCTCGGCGGTCTATGCAGTCTCCAGCATCGCAGGCCCGCTGCTCGGTGGCTATTTTACCGAGCAGCTCAGCTGGCGCTGGATCTTCTGGATCAATTTGCCGCTCGGCGCTATCGCCCTCTGGCTGGTGAACCGCAATCTGGGTCACCTCAATGTGCGTCGCCACAGCCGCTTCGACTGGAAGGGAGCGGCACTGCTCATTACGGTCACCACCCTCACCCTGTTGCTGCTCTCGCCGGAAGCGGCCTTGCCCGCCGTCTGGCTCGCGGCTGCGCTGGGGGTTGCCCTGTTGCTGCTCGTCCTGGCTGAGCGGCGGGCGCACGACCCCATACTGCCAGCCCACCTGGTGCGCCTGTCGGGTTATCTGGTGAGCGTGCTGCTGGCACTGGCCTCCCAGCTGCTGATGTTCGCCGTGCTGGTCTATCTGCCGCTGCAGATGCAGTGGCAAAAGGGGATGAGTGCCAGTGACAGTGGCGGGATCATGGTGATCTTCATGGTCTGCATCACGGCAGGGGCCTTCGTCGGAGGCAAGCTCATCGGTCGTACCGGTCACTACAAGCGTTTCGTGGTGGCAGGTTTTGCCCTGGCAGCGCTGGCCCTGTGGCAGATCCACTTCGACGTCTGGGCCAGGCTGGGACTGGGGTTTGCCGGTATCGGCCTTGGTCTGGTGCTGCCGGCGCTGTCGGTGGTGGTGCAAAATGCCCTGCCGCGGGAAGATCGCGGCATCGGCATGTCCCTGTTCAACTTCGGCCGGGAGCTGGGTGGGGCGGTCGGTGTCGCCATCTGCGCTGTGTTGTTCCATGCCGCCCTGCCAGCAGGCAGCAGCCCCAATCTGGCCAGCCTGAGCCCGGCCGAACTGGCACCCGGTTTCAGCGCCACCTATATCGGCATGGCGCTGATCGCCACCGCCGCCCTGCTGGTCACCTTGCTGGCATTGAAGCGCCACGAGCTGGCCAGCAAGCACGTCTGATAGTTGCTATCGGATACAAAGAGGGCTCCCCGCGGGGAGCCCTCTTCATGGGATCAGGCAGGTGCCTTTCCTTCCGTGTCGTGGCCTTGTGCCACTCAGCCCACTCATCGGGCGTCGGGGCCTTGTGCCACTCAGCCCACTCATCGGGCGTCGGGGCGGGAAGGTGACCTGACAGGCTCGGGTTGCTGGCGCTCGGCCTGAGCATCGAGTTCCTTGCCGAGGAAGTAGTTCAGGAAGGTGCGGATGACCGCGATGATGGCGAGGCGCACCAGCTCCTCCTTGCTCGGTGCCACCGTGGTGGCCAGGATGTCGGCGGCGAGCTGGAACTCCAGCGCCAGGATGAGCCAGCTGCCGAAGCAGAGGCGGATACGGGGAAAGCCGGGCTCGTGATCCCGCACTCTGGCCGCCAGCCAGAGGGTCTTGCCAAGGCCGATGACCACGCAGGCGATGGAGATGATCTCCAGCAGCAGCTGGAACAGCTCCACCCCGTGCATCATGCCCTCTTTCAGGCTCGCTATCTCGAACACGCGGGTTACCTCCCTGATTCAAAAGAGACACTTTTAACACGGCTTGGGGGCCGGTTCCAACTCAGAGTCTTCTGAGCATCATGGCTATCTGGTCGATGAGCTGACGAGCGGCAGGGCTGATGGCTGCCAGTTGGAAGTAGCCATGAATGATGCCATGCTGCCGCTGGCAAGTGGCATCGACGCCAGCCTGCACCAGCTTGCCATACAGGGCTTCCCCTTCGTCGCGCAGCGGATCATATTCCGCCGTGACGATATGGGTCGGCGGCAATCCTGACAGGGCGGGATGGTGGAGCGGGCTGGCTTCGGGATGACAGGGGGGCAGGCTGCCCAGGTAGGCGTGAAAACCGCTTGCGAGCATGTCCCGGGTGATGAGGTAGTCGTCACCGAGATCGCGGTAGCTTTGGCTCTCGCAGAGGGCATCCAGCATGGGATAGAGAAGCAGCAGGGCCTTGGGCAAGGGGGCGTTGGCAGCCTTGAGCCGCAAGGTGGTGATCAGGGCGAGATGACCCCCTGCGCTGTCGCCGGCAATGGCGAGACGTGCCGGATCCCCATGCCATTTCTCCACCTCGGCCATGATGGCCCGCGTGGCGGCCAGCGCATCGTCGTGAGCCGCAGGATAGGTGTGTTCCGGGGCGAGGCGGGTGTGTACGGCGAAGATCAGGGCGCTGGCCCGGTTGCACAGCATCCGCATCTGGCGATCGTGGGTCTCGAAATCCCCGCTGACAAAACAGCCGCCGTGAAAATAGATCAGCACCGGATACGCGGGGTCCGGTTTGTCTGCGGGCCGATAGCAGCGGATGGCGTGGTGATCGGCCTGCCACTCCTCGATGGCGCCCACCTCTTCCCGCTCACCGCCCAACAGGGCAGAGGCTAGGTAGCCGTCACGGCGCGCCTGCCAGCTCAGCTGGCTCGCCTTGGGACGACCTGCGGCGATGAAGTCTGCCACCATGGCTGCGATGGCCGGTTCGAGTTGTTTTTCCATAAGACACCAATGACTGTATATAAAAACAGTCATTGTGCGCTTTTGGCCCGTGAGCGCAACCGGCGTTAGCTGAGGCAGCTCACAAAATCAGGCTTCAATCAGCACGAATTCAATCACATAGAGGGGCGGCAGTGCGGGGTAGATATCGCGGATCACATCTTTAAGCTCGGGGAGGGTCATGTTCTCCTGACGGGCGTGCTCGTCGCTCAGCGCCTCGAAGGCGACCGCCTTGACCGAGATGACTTCAATGGTGCCAAAAGGCTGGTGTTCCGGGTTGGTGAACAGGGCCAGGCGCTGGCCGGGCTGCCAGTTTGCCTCGCTCTCGTCGCGGATGGTGATGGTCTTTCGGCCAGCCTGGATGTCGGCGACAAAGCGGCTGAAGAAGGTGAATGCCGGGTAGGCCGGGGTGTGCTGGGTCATGTCGTCTCCGAAGGGCAAGGGGTGAGAGGGCGGCTCAGGCCGCGGCGGGCCCATTTTAGGAGGGGCGGGGGGAGCGTGCAGCACTTTTTACCCCGACATGTGAAGGGCGACCGACTGCGTTCACGGTCCGGTAAAATGGCCGCAACTGAACCTGAATGTGAGATGATGCGGCCTCCTCTTTCTTGATATGTAACAAATCAGGGGGACGGGCTCTGTGGTCTGATGGCGTCCGGGGCCGGCCGTGGTTGACGTTGAACAAAAGGAGCAAGTGTGAATTCCGAGTTGATCTGGGTGCTCAGCATGCTGGTGGGTGCCATTCTCCTGTTTATTACCAACAAGGTACGCATGGACGTGGTCGCCTTGTTGATCATCATCCTGTTCGTGTTGAGCGGCACCCTGACCCTGCCGCAGGCGCTGGCAGGATTCAGTGATCCCAACGTCATTCTGATTGCCGCCCTGTTCGTGGTGGGGGAGGGGCTGGTGCGTACCGGCATCGCCTATCAGGTGGGAGATGCCCTGGTGAAGGTGGCCGGCAGCAGCGAAACCCGCATGCTGGTGCTGCTGATGGTGGCGGTGGCGACCCTGGGGGCCGTGATGAGTTCGACCGGGGTGGTGGCCATCTTCATCCCCGTGGTGCTGAGCGTGGCGAACCGGATGGGGATCCCGGCGGGCAGACTGATGATGCCGCTCGGCTTTGCCGGCCTTATCAGCGGCATGATGACGCTGGTGGCAACCCCTCCCAACATGGTGGTGAACAGTGAACTGATGCGGCACGACATCCAGGGGTTCGGCTTCTTCGGTTTTACCCCCATGGGGGTCATCATTCTGGGGATGGGGATCCTCTACATGCTGCTGATGCGCACCTCCCTGGTGCGTGAAGGAGAGGAGGGCAAGGGCAAGCAGATGGGACGCAGCACCATGCGGGATCTCATCCGTGACTACCGGCTGGCGGGGCGAGCACGCCGACTGGCGATCCGGCCCGACTCCCCCCTGATCGGCCAGACCCTGGACGAGCTGCAATTGCGTGCCCGCTTCGGGGCCAACGTCATCGGGATGGAGCGCTGGCGCAAGTTCAGGCGGGTGATGGTCAGTGTCACCGGGGTGACCGAGTTCCAGGCCAAGGACGTGCTGCTCATCGACATGTCGGATCCCGAGGTGGATGTGCGGGAGTTTTGCAGCGAGGCGCGGCTCGAGCCCATGATATTGCGCGGCGAATACTTCTCCGATCAGGCGCGGGAGGTGGGCATGGCGGAGGTCTCCCTCATCCCCGGCTCCCGGCTGCTCGGCAAGAGCATCCGCGAGGTGACCTTCCGTTCCCGTTACGGTCTGAGCGTGGTGGGGATCCGCCGGGATGGAGAGGCGCTGACCGGCAAGCTGGTGGACGAGGCGCTGCAGATGGGGGATACCCTGCTTGTGGTGGGGAACTGGAGCCTCATTCGTCAGTTGCAGACCCATCATCGCGATTTTCTGCTGCTGGGCCTGCCTGCGGAAGTGGACGAGATGGCACCGGCCCGCAGCCAGGCCATTCACGCCCTGATTGCCCTCGGGGTCATGATAGTACTGATGGTGACGGATCCCGTGCCCAACGTGATCGCGGCGCTCATCGCCTGCCTGCTGATGGGTAAGTTCCGCTGCATCGATCTGGAGAGTGCCTACAAGTCCATCCACTGGCCGACCCTGATCCTCATCGTGGGCATGTTGCCCTTTGCCCTTGCATTGCAGCAGACCGGCGGGGTGGATCTCATCGTCGGCGCGCTCATCTCGGCAGTGGGGGAGATGGGCCCCAGGGTGATGCTGGCCAGCCTCTTCGCGCTCTGTGCCGTCATCGGGCTCTTCATCTCCAACACGGCGACGGCGGTGCTGATGGCGCCCATCGCGCTGGGGACGGCCCATCAGATGGGGGTGTCGCCTTATCCCTTTGCCATGACCATCGCCATCGCCGCCTCGGCAGCCTTCATGACGCCGGTCTCGTCGCCGGTCAACACCCTGGTGCTGGGCCCGGGCAACTACAAGTTCATGGACTTCGTGCGCATCGGCGTGCCCTTCACCTTGCTGGTGATGGTGGTGAGCGTCATCGCCATCCCCTGGTTCTTCCCGTTCTGACGACAGCAAACGATATGGCGGCCTGCGGGCCGCCTTTTTATTGCCCGCAGTGCTCTGCGAGATGAAAAGGGCGGCATCACGCGGGAGCAGGGCATTGCGCCGTCGCAGAGGAGAACACAAGGCTTAGCCGTTGATACATGAGGTGGCGTTGCTGGCGCGCGATAGCGTGGAGAGGGGAAGAAGAGCGGCAAACGCCGGATACAAAAAAACCAGCCTGAGCTGGTCTGTTTGGTACTGCTTTCGATGGTGCGGAAGGAGAGACTCGAACTCTCACGCCTAGGGCGCCAGAACCTAAATCTGGTGCGTCTACCAATTTCGCCACTTCCGCAAGAATAATGGTGGCTATGACGGGATTCGAACCTGTGACCCCCGCATTATGAGTGCGATGCTCTAACCAACTGAGCTACATAGCCGTCTTGTGCACGACTTGCGTCGAATACAAGCAAAAATGGCTGGGGCACTAGGATTCGAACCTAGGTATGGCGAGATCAAAACCCGCTGCCTTACCGCTTGGCGATGCCCCAACAGTGTTCTTTGCAATCGGATGATTGAAGGAACGTTTTTCAAACATGGTGGCTATGACGGGATTCGAACCTGTGACCCCCGCATTATGAGTGCGATGCTCTAACCAACTGAGCTACATAGCCGTTTGTTGTCAACCACAAACGTGGAAGAGAACAGAAAAATGGCTGGGGTACTAGGATTCGAACCTAGGGATGGCGAGATCAAAACCCGCTGCCTTACCGCTTGGCGATACCCCAATGACGATGCCTGACAGAGACCATCAAACATCATTCAAAAAATGGCTGGGGTACTAGGATTCGAACCTAGGGATGGCGAGATCAAAACCCGCTGCCTTACCGCTTGGCGATACCCCAACTAGAGATGGTGGCTATGACGGGATTCGAACCTGTGACCCCCGCATTATGAGTGCGATGCTCTAACCAACTGAGCTACATAGCCAACCGTGCTTCCAGTGAGTCGTTGCCTCGTCACTGTGCGGCCGGAATTATGCGTATCTGGCTCTGGGGCGTCAACCCTTTTTTTGTTTGAAAAAACGAATTTGGGTGCGTTTGGCGAGTTATTGGCCGCTGTCGTGCAAAAGCCCAACAATCTGGTTTTTTTTACGACATTCGCACCCAGATCGCGCCTCTGGCCAGATAAAAAAGAGGCCAGCAAATGCTGGCCTCTCATGGGGTTAGACGTTGAACAGGAAGTTCATGATATCGCCATCCTTGACGATGTAGTCTTTCCCTTCCGCGCGCATCTTGCCTGCTTCCTTGGCGCCTTGCTCACCCTTGTAGGTGATAAAGTCGTCGAAGGCGATGGTCTGGGCGCGAATAAAGCCTTTTTCGAAGTCGGTGTGGATCTTGCCAGCGGCCTGCGGGGCGGTGGCACCTACGGGAATGGTCCAGGCGCGCACTTCTTTCACACCGGCGGTGAAGTAGGTCTGCAACTTGAGCAGCTCGTATCCGGAGCGGATCACCCGGTTCAGGCCCGGCTCCTCGATGCCCAGATCCGCCATGAACTCGGCGCGGTCTTCGTCGTCCAGCTCGGCGATGTCCGCCTCGATGGCGCAGCAGACGACCACGACAACGGCGTTCTCGGCGGCGGCTATCTCACGGACCTGATCCAGGTAGGGGTTGTTCTCGAAGCCATCTTCCGCCACGTTGGCGATGTACATGGTGGGTTTGAGGGTCAGGAAGTTGAGGTGGCTGACAGCGTCCAGCTCATCCTTGTCCAGCTTCATGCCGCGGATCATCTGGCCGTTTTCCAGGGCAACCTTGATCTTCTCCAGCACTTCCACTTCCAGCTTGGCATCCTTGTCGCCGCCCTTGGCACGCTTGGACTGGCGATTGATGGCGCGCTCGCAGGCATCCAGGTCGGAGAGGGCCAGCTCGGTGTTGATCACCTCGATGTCGTCGGCCGGGGAGACCTTGCCCGCCACGTGGACGATGTTCTCGTCCTCGAAGCAGCGCACCACGTGACCGATGGCTTCGGTTTCACGGATGTTGGCCAGGAACTGGTTGCCAAGGCCTTCGCCCTTGGAGGCACCGGCCACCAGGCCGGCGATGTCCACGAACTCCATGGTGGTCGGCACGACACGCTGCGGATTGATGATGGCCGCCAGCTGGTCGAGGCGGGGATCCGGCATGGGGACCACACCCGTGTTCGGCTCAATGGTGCAGAACGGGAAGTTGGCGGCTTCGATGCCGGCCTTGGTCAGCGCATTGAACAGGGTGGATTTGCCTACATTGGGCAGGCCCACGATACCGCATTTAAAACCCATGGATTGTTACCTTGTTGATGGATGCTTCAAGGGGCCGCGCGGGCGGCCCGTGTCGTGTTGCTTGACCCCGAGGCGAGGGATCTCGCCAGGGGGCCGGTCATCTTGAACAGCCTGGTCATGCAGGCTGAAGGCCTAGACTTTCTCGGCCTTGAAACTGTGCAGACGATTCATGGCCTTGGTCATGTCCTGCTTGAACAGGATGTCGGTGGCGCGCAGGGATTCGTCCAGCGCGGCCTCGATCAGACTCTGCTCACTGCTGGGCGCCTTGGTCAGCACGAAGCCGGCGACCAGCTCCTTGGCGCCCGGATGGCCGATGCCAAGGCGCAGCCGGAAGAAGTTATTGTTGTTGCCCATCCTGGCGATGATGTCCTTGAGGCCGTTATGGCCGCCGTGACCGCCCCCTTGCTTGAACTTGGCGATGCCGGGAGGCAGGTCCAGCTCGTCGTGGGCCACCAGGATCTCCTCCGGGGCGATCTGGTAGAAGCGCGCGAGCGCCGCCACGGCCTTGCCGGAGAGATTCATGTAGGTGTTCGGGATAAGCAGCCGCACATCCTGCCCGTCCACCAGGAAGCGGGCGGTGTGGCCGAAGAACTTGGGCTCTTCGCGCAGGCTGACATTGTGCCAGCGTGCCAGTTGCTCCACATACCAGGCGCCCGCATTATGGCGGGTCTTGGCATATTCGGGGCCGGGATTACCCAGCCCGACAATCAGTTTGATTTGACTTGTCACGCTTGATGTCTTCACTCGCTACTTGCCATGGGCGGATGACCCGGGGCAATGGGACGCAATATTCTAGCCGCCGAGTGGCGATCACTCAACCAAAGTGCGGCAAGGTCGGGGAAAAGCCGGACAGAAGGGCTCGGGTGGGGTGGCTCGTCCGAGGTTTTCGTCTCTTGCCGAGTGGAGGCTGGCGGCTGGCGCCAGGCACCCAAAAAAACAAAAACCGCCATTCGGCGGTTTTTGTCACGACAGGGTCTATCAATGCTCGAACATGGCAGAGATGGACTCTTCGTTGCTGATGCGGCGAATCGCTTCGGCCAGCACGGAGGAGAGGGTCAGCTGCTTGACCTTGCCGACGGCCTTCATCTCCGGGGTGAGCGGGATGGAGTCGGTGATGATCAGCTCGTCGATGACCGAATTCTTGATGTTTTCAACGGCGGTGCCGGAGAAGACAGGGTGGGTCGCATAGGCGAACACGCGCTTGGCACCACGCTCTTTCAGCGCTTCGGCCGCTTTGCACAGGGTGCCGCCGGTGTCGATCATGTCGTCGACGATGACGCAGTCACGACCAGCCACGTCGCCGATCAGGTGCATGACCTGGGAGACGTTCGGACGGGGACGACGCTTGTCGATGATGGCGATGTCGGTGTCGTCCAGCAGCTTGGCGATGGCACGGGCACGGACCACGCCGCCGATGTCCGGTGACACGACCACGGGGGATTCGAGGTTCTTGGCCTTCATGTCTTCCAGCAGCACCGGGCTGCCGAACACGTTGTCGACGGGGACGTCGAAGAAGCCCTGGATCTGCTCGGCATGCAGGTCAACGGTCAGCACACGGTCCACACCCACGCTGGAGAGGAAGTCGGCGACGACCTTGGCGGTGATGGGCACACGGGCGGAGCGGACGCGGCGGTCCTGACGGGCATAACCAAAGTAGGGGATAACGGCAGTGATACGGCCAGCTGAAGCACGACGCAGTGCATCCACCATGACGATCAATTCCATCAAATTGTCGTTGGTCGGGGCACAGGTGGATTGAATGATGAAGATATCGCCACCGCGTACATTCTCGTTGATCTGTACGCTGATCTCGCCGTCGCTAAAGCGACCTACGGCAGCATTGCCGAGTTTGATAAACAGGCGATCTGCGATCTTCTGGGCTAGTTCCGGCGTTGCGTTACCAGCAAACAGCTTCATGTCAGGCACGGTTTGAAACCTCGGGGTTGCATCCAGTATGTGGGGAGTCTGATTTTAGACCCGTATCGTTTGGGGGCAAACGATTTAGCAAGATGACGGACAAGGTCTCTGGGCGATGTCGAGGATGGCGTCTCATCACCCGCAGGGTGGGTGGACGGGAATCCACCTTGAGCGCCATCGCGTCAGATTGGCCCAAGACACATCGACGAGGTCAACACCTCCCGATACGGCCTCAACAAGGAGAGAGTTGGCTGGGGTACTAGGATTCGAACCTAGGAATGGCGAGATCAAAACCCGCTGCCTTACCGCTTGGCGATACCCCAATCACTCACTTGTTGCAAAGTGACGAAGAGTGGTGATATGTTCTCGCCCTTGGCGACAAACCCATCCCAGCCTTCCGGCACTCTTGCCAACACCTTCCGAGCAGCCATTTCGTCTTCAAATCGAGCAAAGACGCAGGCGCCAGTGCCCGTCATTCTTGACGGCGCGTATTCTAGCAACCAGCCGAGCGCATTGGCAACCTCGGGGTGGCGCTTTTTCACCAGCAGCTCGCAATCGTTTTTCCACTCTCCTGCCAGCAGATTGTCCAGGGTCATCTTGGGGGTGTTGCGGGGCAGGTCGGGATCCTGGAACACGGCGGCGGTGGCCACATGGCAATCCGGCTTGAGTACCAGGTACCAGGCATCCGGCACCTCGATCTGTTGCAACCGCTCCCCCACGCCTTCGGCGAAGGCGGCCTTGCCCCGCACGAACACCGGCACGTCGGCGCCCAACTGCACGCCGAGCTCGGCCAGCTCGTCTTCACTCAAGCCGGCTTGCCAGAGGTGGTTCAAGGCCACGAGGGTGGTGGCCGCGTCCGACGAGCCGCCCCCGATGCCACCGCCCATGGGCAGTACCTTCTCCAGCCGGATATGGGCTCCCTGCGGACTGGCCAACCGGCTCTGCAACAGTCGCGCAGCCCGGATGATGAGGTTCTGTTCATCGGGCACGCCGGGAATGGCCGGGCTCAAGGTGAGCTGGTCGCTGCCGGGGATCGGCTCGAATTCGAGCCAGTCGCCGTGGTTGAGGAAGATGAAGAGGGTCTGCAGTTCGTGGTAGCCATCGGGGCGGCGGCCATTGACGTGCAGGAAGAGGTTGAGCTTGGCCGGGGCGGGCCAGCGGATCGGCGTCTGGTCGTGCATCATGGTGCCAGGGTCCACTCGTTGATCTGCAGCTTGAGACGGCTCTCCTGCCCGGTCATGGTGAGCAGGTGGGGCAGGCGATAGCCGTCCTGATCCCGATAGTCCCCGTAGACGATCTGCCACTGGCCGTCGCGCACGCTGGCGAGGCTGGCATCGGGGTTGAGCTCGAATTCGGCCTGCCCCGGCAATCCCTTGATCCACTCAGGCAGCCCGGCCACCGGAATGTGCCAGCCGGTGAGCTGATAGACCAGGAGCTCGGCATCCTGGCTCTGGTGCTGTTTTCCGTCGTTGTCGAGCAGAGTCACCTCGCCGCCGGTGCGGGAGAGTTCCAGAATATGGGTGCCGATGAGGCTGGTGAGGTTGAGGCGATAGTCGTCGCCGTTTTGCTGCCAGTTGAGGCGGGCGCTGCCCTTCTGGCGGGCGGTGATGATGGCCATCTTGCCCGACAACTGCCAGTGTGTGAGGCGTTCGAGGCGGGCGCGCTCCTGCTGCCAGTTGACCTGATCCCGCTGGGGTTGGGTGGTGGTACAGCCCGCCAGCACCAGCAGGCAGGCGAGGGAGAAGATACGCAACAACAAGGTGGAGCTCCGCAGATGAGGTTTGCGACAGTATAAGGGGCGGCCGTATTGCTTTTAAAGACTTACCCTTTCTCGTACAATTGTCGGCCTCTACACCCTGTGCATGAAACGATCATCACCCACCCATGAGTCTGCTTGCCCTCGGAATCAACCACAACACCGCCAGTGTCGCCTTGCGGGAGCGGGTCGCCTTTGGCCCGGACCGCATCGATCGCGCCCTGCGTGAGCTGGTGGAGCAGCCTGGCGTCAGCGAGGCGGTGATCGTCTCCACCTGCAACCGCACCGAGCTCTATTGCAGCCTGGAGCAGGGGCAGGGGGAGCAGGTGCTGAACTGGTTGCAGCGGTTCCACGCGCTGGAGGCGAGCGAGGTGCTCTCCGCCATCTACCGGCACCAGGACGAGGAAGCGGTGCGACACCTGATGCGGGTGGCCTGCGGCCTCGACTCCCTGGTGCTCGGGGAGCCGCAGATCCTGGGGCAGATCAAGCAATCCTACGCCCACGCCCAGCAGGCGGATGCGGTGAAAGGATCCCTGGAGCGCCTGTTCCAGAAATCCTTCTCGGTGGCCAAACGGGTGCGCACTGACACCGAGATCGGCGCCAGCGCGGTGTCGGTAGCCTTCGCCGCCGTGAGCCTGGCCCGCCGTATCTTCTCCGATCTCTCCCAGACCAAGGTGCTGCTGGTGGGCGCCGGCGAAACCATCGAACTGGTGGCCCGCCACCTGCGCGAGCAGAGCGTGACCCGGATGATGGTGGCGAACCGCACCCTGCAACGGGCCCAGTTGCTGGCAGAGGAGTTCGGTGCCCAGGTAATGACGCTCGAAGAGATCCCGGACTACCTGCACGAGGCGGACATCGTCATCAGCTCCACGGCAAGCCCCCTGCCCATCATCGGCAAGGGCATGGTGGAGCGGGCGCTCAAGGCGCGTCGCTTCAAGCCCATGTTCCTGGTGGACATCGCCGTGCCCCGCGACATCGAAGCCGAGGTGGACGAGCTCTCCGATGCCTATCTCTACACGGTGGACGATCTGCAGGGCATCATCGAGCAGAACCTGGAGACCCGCAAGCGGGCGGCCGCCGAGGCGGAACTCATCGTGCAGGAAGAGCGCGACGAGTTCATGGGTTGGTATCGCAGCCAGCACTCGGTGGATCTCATTCGCGATTATCGCCATCAGTCACAGCAGGTCGCCGACGAAGAGTTGCAGCGGGCCCTGCTGGCCCTGCAACAGGGTGAAAATGCCGAGCAGGCGCTCAAGGCCATGGCCCATCGCCTCACCAACAAGCTGATCCACGCACCGACCCAGGCCCTGCGCCAGGCCGCCGCCCAGGGGGACAGCCACAAGCTGGCCCAACTGCGTCAGGTGCTGGGATTGTCACAAGAATCATAGTGTTGGGACGGCCCTTTGCCGTCCCGTCCTCCATCGAGAATCCAAGAGTCATGAACCCCTCATTGATCAGAAAGCTGGAAGGCCTCATCGAGCGCCATGAAGAAGTACAGGCCCTGCTCGGGGAGCCCGGGGTCGCCTCGGATCAGGACAGATACCGCGCCCTGACCCGGGAATACGCCCAGCTGGAAGATATCGTTCACGCCTTCCAGCGTTTCCGCCAGGCCGAAGAGAACCTCGAGACCACCCGGCTGATGCTGGAGGAAGAGGATGCCGAGCTGCGGGAGATGGCGCAGGAGGAACTGCCGCTCGCCAAGGCGACCTTCGAGGAGCAGGAGCAGGCGCTTCAGGTGATGCTGTTGCCGCGCGACCCCAAGGATGACAACAACTGCTATCTGGAGATCCGCGCCGGTGCCGGTGGCGACGAAGCGGCCATTTTCGCGGGGGATCTGTTCCGCATGTACTCCCGCTACGCCGAGCGTCAGGGGTGGCGTGTCTCCATCGTCAGCTGCAATGACGGCGAACACGGTGGCTACAAGGAGGTGATCGCCAAGGTGGATGGTGAGCACGTCTACGGCCGCCTCAAGTTCGAGTCCGGCGGCCACCGGGTGCAGCGAGTCCCCGAGACCGAATCCCAGGGCCGGGTGCACACCTCCGCCTGTACCGTGGCCGTGCTGCCGGAAGTGCCGGAAGCCGAGCAGGTGGAGATCAACCCCTCCGAGCTGAAAATCGACACCTTCCGCGCCTCCGGTGCCGGCGGCCAGCACGTCAACAAGACCGACTCCGCCATCCGCATCACCCACCTGCCCACCGGGCTGGTGGTGGAGTGCCAGGACGAGCGCTCCCAGCACAAGAACCGCGCCAAGGCGATGTCGGTGCTCTCCGCCCGCCTGCAGGCGGCCGAGGACGAACGCCACCGCGCCGCCGAGCAGAGTACCCGCCGCAACCTGGTGGGCTCCGGGGATCGCTCCGAGCGCATCCGCACCTACAACTATCCCCAGGGGCGTCTCTCCGAGCACCGGATCAACCTCACCCTCTATCGTCTGGGCGACATCCTGGAAGGGGATCTGGACTGCGTGATCACCCCCCTGGTGCAGGAGTATCAGGCGGATCAGCTCGCCTCCCTGGCCGAGAGCAACTGATGCAGATCCAGCAGGCCCGTGCCCATATCATGGCGACCCTGGCCTCCGGGGAATCCCCCCGTGCCGACGCCGATGCCCTGCTCTGTCATCTGCTGGATTGCCGGCGCAGCTATCTGATGACCTGGCCGGAGCACGAGCTCGATGCCGCCCAGCAGGCGACCCTGGCGGGCTGGCTTGCCCGTCGCCTCAATGGTGAGCCCATTGCCCATCTCATTGGTGAGCGGGAGTTCTGGTCGCTGCCGCTGAAAGTGAGCCCGGCCACCCTGATCCCGCGCCCCGATACCGAGGTGCTGGTGGAACAGGCGCTGGCCCGCCTGCCGGGCGGCCCCTGCGCCCTGCTGGATCTGGGCACGGGCACCGGTGCCATCGCCCTTGCGCTCAAGTCTGAGCGACCGGATGCCGATGTATGGGCTGTGGACAGGATGCCGGCCGCGGCCGCGTTGGCCCGCACCAACAGCGCCGCCCTGGGGTTGCCCATCGAAGTGCGCGACGGCAGCTGGTTTGCGCCGCTCTCGGATGCACCGCGCTTTGCGATGATCGTCTCCAACCCGCCCTATATCGACGGGACGGACCCCCATCTTCACGAGGGGGACGTGCGTTTCGAGCCGCGCTCCGCCCTGGTGGCGGAGGAGCAGGGGCTGGCGGATATCCGCCTCATCGTCACCCAGGCGCCCGCCCATCTGGTGCCTGGTGGCTGGCTGTTGCTGGAACACGGCTGGGATCAGGGGGAGGCGGTGCGTCAACTCCTGCTGCAACAAGGCTACGTCCAGGTGGAAACCGTGCGCGATTACGGCGATAACGAACGGGTGACCCTGGGGCGCCTGGCTCAGTGATATGACGGGCGGGCCCGGTCTGCCCCTGTTCAAGGAAATCTTATGTATGTTGTTCTCAAGCATCTGCACCTCACCCTGATTGCCGGGGCCGTGCTGATGTTTATCCTGCGCTTTTACTGGTTGCAGACCGGCTCCGCGCTGGCAGGGGGCGCCCGCACCCTCAAGATCAGCGGCTGGCTCAACGGCCTGGTGGTGCTCTCCGGTCTGCTGCTCTGCATGGTGCTGGGTCTCAACCCCCTCAACAACGCCATCCCCTGGCTGGCCGAGAAGCTGACGTCCATCCTGGTGGTGGCGTTTCTGGCCATGATGGCGCTGCGCCTGGCCCGCAGCAACGGCATCCGCTGGTTTGCCTTCCTGGGCGCACTGGGGTGGATCTTCTTTATCGCCAAGCTTGCGGTGCAAAAGCAGGCCAGCCTGTTCGGCTAGGAAGGATGACGATGATACGTGTGGATGAGTGGACCGACTTCGAGGCTCACGATCTGGCCGAGCTGGCGCTGTCGGTGAGCGACGAGATCCGGGGCCATGGCGGCACGGGAGAGGCCGAGCTTGCCCTCCTCGATGCCTGGCTGGACGAAACGATTGCCGAGGGAGACTGCGACGAGGTGCGCCGTCAGCTGTTGCAGGGTTTCTACCAGACCCTGGGCTTTCGTGGCGACTGGCAGGATTACTTCTCGTCCGCCAACTGCGATCTGGACCAGGTGCTGGCAAGGCGCAAGGGGATCCCGGTCAGTCTCGGCATCCTCCTCATCCAGCTGGGTCGCAAGATAGGGCTGGATGTGGAGGGGATCTGCTTCCCCGGCCATTTCCTCCTGAGTTTTGTCGGTCTGGACGGGGAGGTCTATGTGGACCCCTTCAACGGTGATGAACTGAGCCGGCACCGCATCGAACTGCTGCTGCGCGGTGCCCTCGGCAACCTGGCGAGTCTGAGCGATGATCATCTGCAGCCATCGGGGCAGTGGGAGATCATCGAGCGCTTGCTCAATGTCAGCAAGGGCGCCCTGCTGCGCGAGGAGCGCATGACGGAGGCGTTGCGCTGCAGCGAGCTGCTGCTGCGCATGAAGCCCGGCGATCCGCTGGAGACGCGGGATCGGGGCTTCATCTATGAGCAACTCGATTGCCCGCGCTTTGCCGCCGACGATTTCGAATACTTTATTGAACAATGCCCTGATGATCCCGTGGCCGATGTGCTGAAAACCCAGCTGGCCACCCTGGACCTCAGTCCCAAACCCCTCCATTAAGGATCCCTGAGATGGAACAGAAGAATATCAAGGTCAACCAGATCGACGTCGCCAACGACAAACCTTTCGTGCTGTTCGGCGGCATGAACGTGCTGGAATCCCGCGACATGGCGATGGCGGTGTGCGAGAAGTACGTGGAAGTGACCAGCAAGCTCGGCATCCCGTTCGTGTTCAAGGCGAGCTGGGACAAGGCCAACCGCTCCTCCATCCACTCCTATCGCGGCCCGGGTCTGGAAGAGGGGATGAAGATCTTCCAGGAGCTGAAAGCGACCTTCGGCATGCCGGTGATCTCCGATCTGCATGAGCCCCATCAGGCCAAACCGGTCGCCGAGGTGGTCGACGTCATCCAGCTGCCCGCCTTCCTGGCGCGCCAGACCGATCTGGTGGAGGCCATGGCCCGCACCGGCAACGTCATCAACATCAAGAAGCCGCAATTCCTGAGCCCAAGCCAGATGAAGAACATCACCGACAAGTTCGAGGAGTGTGGCAACGATCGCCTGATCCTCTGCGAGCGCGGTGCCAACTTCGGCTATGACAACCTGGTGGTGGACATGCTGGGCCTGGGCGTCATGAAGAAGAGCACCGGCGGCTATCCGGTCATCTTTGACGTCACCCACTCCCTGCAGTGCCGTGATCCCCTGGGAGCGGCCTCCGGCGGTCGCCGCGAGCAGGTGACCGAGCTGGCCCGTGCCGGCATGGCGGTGGGCCTGGCCGGTCTCTTTATCGAATCCCACCCGGATCCGAAAATTGCCCGCTGCGACGGCCCGAGCGCCCTGCCGCTGGAGAAGCTGGAAGGCTTCCTCAAGCAGATGAAGGCCATCGACGATCTCGTCAAGGGCTTCGAGCCCCTCGATACCTCCGCCTGATCGCGATTTTTACTATCAAAAATGCCCCGCCATGCGGGGCATTTTTATTTCCGTCATTTTCATTTGGTGCTCTTCGGCGTCCATTGCGACCATGTTTCCGTGGCGTTAATGATGTTAAATATATTGTGTGATTGATGTCTCTTATTTGCTTCTTATGACATGCAAAAGTAGCGACCGTCAGGATGGCAAAAAGGTATGAAGCGGGTGAGATAACCCTATTTCTCGCCGCAGACTGCTGCATGCGTTATTTGCTGTCAGTGGAGTCACACTTATTAACAGGACGTTGAGCATGCACAAGAAAATTGTCAGTAGCCTCTATTTTCAGGTGATATTGGCAATCACCATCGGAATATGTCTGGGACATGTCTATCCGAGTCTGGGCGCAGATATGAAACCCCTTGGTGATGGCTTCGTTAAATTAATCAAGATGATCATCGCCCCCGTCATTTTTTGTACCGTGGTCACCGGCATTGCCGGCATGGAAAGCATGAAGGCGGTGGGCAAAACCGGTGCCATTGCGCTGATCTATTTTGAAGTGGTGAGCACCCTGGCCCTGATCATCGGTCTGTGCGTGGTCAACGTGCTGCAGCCAGGGGCCGGTATGAATGTGGATCCCTCCTCACTCGACGCCAGCGCCATCTCCGTCTATGCGGATCAGGCCCAGTCCCAGGGGATAATTCCCTTCCTGCTGGATGTGATACCGGCCAGCGTCATCGGTGCCTTTGCCGGCGGCAATATACTCCAGGTGTTGCTGTTTGCCGTCCTGTTCGGATTTTCCCTGCATCATATCGGGGAGAAGGGAAAACCCATCTTCAATATCATCGATGGTTTCTCCCAGGTTATTTTCGGCATCATCAACATGATCATGAAACTGGCGCCGATCGGGGCATTTGGCGCCATGGCATTTACCATAGGGAAATACGGTATTGGTTCTTTGGTGCAGCTGGGGCAATTAATTGCTAGCTTCTATCTGACCTGCCTGCTGTTTATTTTCATGGTGCTCGGCAGTATCGCCAAAGCCAATGGCTTCAGCATTGTGCGCTTTATTGCCTATATCCGGGAAGAGCTGTTGATCGTGCTCGGAACATCCTCGTCGGAATCCGTATTGCCGCGCATGCTGGTGAAAATGGAGGCGCTGGGCTGCAAGAAATCGGTGGTGGGTCTGGTGATCCCGACCGGTTACTCATTCAACCTGGACGGTACCTCCATCTATCTGACCATGGCAGCCGTCTTCATCGCCCAGGCGACCAACACCCCGCTGGACCTGTTCCATCAGCTCACCCTGCTGGTGGTGCTGCTTATCTCCTCCAAGGGGGCGGCCGGAGTCACGGGGAGTGGCTTCATCGTGCTGGCAGCCACCATCTCGGCGGTAGGGCATCTGCCGCTGGCCGGGCTGGCGCTGATCCTCGGGATTGATCGCTTCATGTCGGAGGCGCGCGCCCTGACCAACCTCATCGGCAACGGGGTGGCGACCCTGGTGGTAGCTCGTTACTGCGATCAGCTCGACGAGGCCACCATGCAGGACGCCCTGGCGAAACCCGTGGTGGCAAGGCCGGTGGACCTGCGAAGCTGAGCCAGGTTCCGGCGGTGATCATCACCCATGAAAAAACGGCCCTAGGGGGCCGTTTTTTTATCTCTTTACGCAGGGCGCCTTACAGGCTCTGGGTGAAGGTGCGGGTGACCACGTCACGCTGCTGCTCCGGGGTCAGGGCGTTGAAACGCACGGCGTAACCGGAGACGCGGATGGTGAGCTGCGGGTATTTTTCCGGGTTGGCGATGGCGTCTTCCAGGGTTTCGCGGCGCAGTACGTTGACGTTCAGGTGCTGACCCCCTTCGACCACAGGCTCTTGCTGAACCGGCAGTTCACGGTATTCGAATTGACCCAGGTCGGAGAGGCTGACTTCCTGATCGGCGGCAAAGCTGTCGCCCTTGGCGCAGATGCAGCGAGCCTGTTGTTTCTCTTCGTCCAGCAGCCAGAAAGAGTTCAGCAGAGCGGCGTTGGCGGACTGGGTGATTTGGATGCCCTTGATCATGGTATGACTCCTCATAGGAAAGCGGATTCAACGGTAAGCACATTACCCTGATGTTTTTAAACCACCTCTTGGAAGGAATGATTTAACGGGGCCTTGCCTTACACCTTTACTTCGTTGGGGCCATATATACCACGACGGTAATATTACGAAAATTGATCCAAATCAATAAAACCCCATTTTGCGCGCATTAAAAGGGATTAAATCATTGAGTTGAATCAAAAACAGATCATTTTTCTGTTTTTGTAAGATGTATGAATTATGCATTTTTTATTATTCATATCTAGTAATTTAACTACACCTTTAGGGTTTATTTCTGGCGTCAGCGAAAACCGGCCTGCCCATGAGGCTTGTCCGAAGAACGTCCTGTTATTCCTGTGTCGACGCAGCCTCGGTCATTGCCCGTGAACGCCGCCGCCACTTCCCAGGCTGGCCAGGCTGAGCCTGACCTCCATGCGGTTGCGTCTTGGGGGCGAGGACCCTATCCTGAGCCCCTTGCTCTATTGACCGAGGAGATAGCGGTGCCAAGCTGGACAGAAGGCGGGGAGTGGGGAGAGGCTGGCATGCCAGCCAGGATGGAAGGAGTGGATTCGCAACGAGAGGAGACGGGTGTGCTGACCTGGAAAGATGTGATTGGTTCGGAGAAAGAGCAGGCGTATTTCATGGACACCCTGGCCACCGTCAGGGCTGAGCGGGAGGCGGGCAAGGTGATCTATCCCCCGGCGACCGAGGTATTCAATGCCTTCAAACTGACCGAGCTGGATGACGTCAAGGTGGTGATTCTGGGGCAGGATCCCTATCACGGCCCGGACCAGGCGCACGGCCTCTGTTTCTCCGTCTTGCCCGGAGTGCGCACGCCGCCGTCCCTCGTCAACATCTACAAGGAGATGCAGCGGGATCTGCCGGGTTTTGTCACACCCAATCACGGATTCCTGGAATCCTGGGCCAGACAGGGAGTGCTGCTGCTCAATACGGTGCTGACGGTACAGGCGGGCATGGCGCACTCTCACGCCCACCTGGGGTGGGAGACCTTTACCGATCGGGTCATCGAGCGGATCAATGCCCATTGCCAGGGAGTTGTCTTCCTGCTGTGGGGCGCTCATGCCCAGAAGAAAGGGCGCTTCATCGACCGGTCGCGCCACCATGTGCTGAGCGCCCCCCATCCCAGCCCGCTCTCTGCCCATCGCGGTTTCATCGGTTGCGGCCACTTCTCCGAGGCCAATCGCCTGCTGGTCCAGCAAGGACGCAGTCCCATCGACTGGCTCTCGGTCTGCGCCGATCCGGCGGCCTGACGCCGTGCATGCACAGGGGAAATGGTGTCCCCTGTGCCTCCTGTGGTGAGAGGCTGGTGCAGCCGCTGTCTGCATCCGACTTGATTGAGTGCAAAGTTCAGGCAATAAATGACCGTATACTCGAGACAGACGTTTTCTCATTTCAGTGCAAGGAGTGCCCATGTTATCCAGTCTGCATAAGGACCACCTCAACATCACCCGGTTGCTGACGCTGCTCAAGCAAAAGCTGACGGCCATTCGCAATGAGCAGCCGGTGAGCTACTTCCTGCTGCGGGATGTGGTGGATTATCTGCGCGAGGTATCCGACAAGTACCACCACCCGAAGGAAGACATGATTTATGACTACTACCTGAAATACAGGGTGGTGGAGGGGGAGGTGGCCAACCGGCTGCATGAGGAGCACGCCCGTCTGCTGGATGCAGGGACCGAGCTCAAGGAGATGGTGGAGATGATCCTGATGGATGCGGTCATCCCGCTGGATCAGTTCACCGCTAGGCTGGAGCAGTTCATCGAGCAGCAGGAGGCGCACATGAACTATGAGGAAGGGGTCATCTTCCCCCATCTGCGCGACTCCCTGACCGAGGATGACTGGCGTCATCTCGAACAGCTCTGGCAGAACCGGGCCATCAATGATCCCCTGTTCGGGGCGGAGGTAAGCCAGCACTTCCAGGCGCTGGCCAAACAGCTCTCGCTGCCTGCAGCCTGACAGGAGGTTCACCCATAAAAACAGCGCCCCGGTCAATCCGGGGCGCTGTTTTTATGGCTCCACTCGCTGGAGTGAAACATGGGCGACGTGGGCGTATCAGAGCTCCAGGTCGTCCGATCCTTCATAGGCGATGTCGATGGCCTGCAGCTCCTTTTGCAGGCGGTGCTTGTCTTTAAGCGCCTCAATCTCACGCCATTTGCGTTTTTTTCCCGTTGTCCCGCGGCTACGTGAACCCAGCTCAACGACCTCGTCAAAATCGAAGTTGAACATGTCCATGGCTCCCTCCTTGGTTTTATGGTTTTCACCATCCGTATAACACGACGCCTTTGAAAATAAAACGTTTTTATGACGAAGTTGTGACAACCGGAAACAGGCACAAAAAAACCGGGCTGCCCTTTCGGGAGCCCGGTATTTGCGGCGCCACTTCGCTCTGTGAGAGCCGTGTGGCGAGCGGCCTTACAGGTGGCTTGCCAGCATGGTTTCCAGCTTGCCCTGGTCGATGGCGAACAGGCGGATGCCTTCCCCCAGTTTCTCGACGGCCATGGCGTCCTGGTTCAGCTCCCAGCGGAATTCGGCTTCGGTCATCGGGGCCGGTTTGGCTGTGCGCTCGCCGGTGTAGTCCAGCTTGCGTACCACGGTGCCTTCGGCCTTGCTCAGCTCTTCCAGCAAAGCGGGGCCAATGGTCAGGCGGTCGCAGCCGGCCAGTTCCAGGATTTCGCCAGTGTTGCGGAAGCTCGCGCCCATGACCACCGTCGGGTAGTCGTGCTGCTTGTAGTAGTTGTAGATGGCGGTGACGGAGACCACGCCCGGATCTTCACTGGCGGTGTAGTCACGGCCGTTCTTGGCCTTGTACCAGTCGAGGATGCGGCCCACGAAGGGGGAGATGAGGAAGGCGCCGGCTTCGGCACAGGCGCGGGCCTGGGCGAAGGAGAACAGCAGGGTCAGGTTGCACTGGATACCCTCTTTCTCCAGCACCTCGGCGGCACGGATGCCTTCCCAGGTGGAGGCCAGCTTGATCAGGATGCGATCATTGCTGATACCGGCTTCGTTGTAGAGGCGGATCAGCTTGCGGGCCTTGGCGATGCTGGCGTCGGTGTCGAAGGAGAGGCGGGCGTCCACTTCGGTGGAGATGCGACCCGGGACGATTTTCAGCACTTCCAGGCCGATGTTGACCGCCAGCTTGTCGCCTGCGTCGATGATTTGCTGTGCCTTGTCCTGGCTCTGGGATTTGGCCCAGGCAATGGCGTCCTGGATCAGGGCTGCGTACTCGGGGATCTCGGAGGCCTTGAGTACCAGAGAGGGGTTGGTGGTGGCATCGATGGGCTGGTAGCGCTTGATGGCTTCGATGTCGCCGGTATCGGCAACCACTGTGGTCAGGGCTTTCAGCTGAGTCAATTTATCGGCCATGGCAAATATCATCTCTTTATGAGGGAGCAATCCCAGGGTGGCGGGCATGAGACGGCAGTTCTGAAATTAAATTACAAGATCCCGGCGGCTCAGGCTCAGAAAGGGGCGATGGGCAGGCCCCATCGTCATTGCCTGCCTAATTAATACGGATGTGGCGCATCCTGCAATAGGGGGGCTTGTATGCGAATCAGCCAGGTGGTGAAAGCGGTACCGGCTGTCGGGTGAAAGTGTTTGATAAAAAACGAGTTTTATTCATGGTGTGGCGGCTGGCTCCGACATGGAAAAGCGCAATTATTTTGGTGGATTCATGAATTTGTGCGGGAGGTCACATAAATAGTTCTGTCAGCTACTTGAAATTTAATTACGTGTAAAACGTTTTGCGTTACAACCCCTTGCCGATGAGGCATGAGAAGCAAACGCTTGTCTCCCTGATGTCGTTTCACTCAGCGGTTTTTACCCCCATGGGATGAGTTGCAAAATGGTTCTCTATTGGATCTAATTTGTAAGGGCGCTGGGTAGTGCATCAATTTTTGTTGATTTATTGCGTGCTAAATGAAGCTTTTTTGCATCAAATTGCTCGTTTTTTGTCTCCCCAGTGAGCCCTGTCACTATTCTGAATTCCCTCGCTATGCTAGATTCCGCCCCTTCGGCGCAATGCTGGTTCGGAAATTGACAGAGAGCGGTCAGCGCAGACTGGCCATGGATGTGATAACAACGAGAGAATTATGGACACCTTGATTGCAATGATTAACGACCTGATGTGGGGAGCCGTGCTCATTTACCTGCTGATCGGGGTCGGTATCTTCTTTACCTTCCGCCTGGGCTTTATCCAGATCCGCCACTTCGGCCACATGTTCTCGGTCCTGCGCAACAGTCGCAAATCCGACAGCGCCGGCATCTCCTCCTTCCAGGCTCTGTGTACCAGCCTGGCGGCTCGCGTCGGGACGGGCAATCTGGCCGGTGTGGCCGTCGCCATCTATCTGGGTGGCCCTGGCGCCGTCTTCTGGATGTGGCTGATCGCCTTCATAGGCATGGCCACCGCCTTCGTGGAGAGCACCCTGGCCCAGCTCTACAAGGTCAAGGATGAGGATGGCAACTACCGCGGCGGCCCTGCCTACTACATGGAGCGCGGCCTCGGCATGCGCTGGATGGGAGTGGTCTTCTCCCTCTGCCTGCTGCTGGCCTTCGGTCTGGTGTTCAACGCGGTGCAGGCCAACTCCATCAGCTTGGCCATGAACGTCGCCTTCGGCATCCCTGACTGGGTGAGCGGTCTGGCCCTGGTGGTGCTCTCCGGTCTCATCATCTTCGGCGGCATTCGCGGCATCGCCCGCTTTGCCGAGCTGGTGGTGCCCTTCATGGCGATCGCCTATATCCTGATGGCGCTGTTCGTGGTGTTCATGAACATCAGCGAGCTGCCGGGTATCTTCGCCCTCATCATCAAGTCTGCGTTCGGTATCGAGCAGGCAGGTTCCGGCGCCATGGGCTATGCCATCTCCCAGGCGATGATCAACGGCATCAAGCGCGGCCTCTTCTCCAACGAGGCCGGCATGGGCTCTGCCCCCAACGCTGCCGCCACTGCCACCCCCTATCCGCCGCACCCGGCCTCCCAGGGTTATGTGCAGATGCTGGGGGTCTTCCTCGATACCATCGTCATCTGTACCTGTACTGCCGCCATCATCCTGATGTCCGGCCAGTTCGAGCCGGGCTCCGGCGTGACCGGTGTCGAGCTGACCCAGCGCGCGCTCTCCTCCCAGGTGGGCGGCGGTGGCAACATCTTCATCGCAGCGGCCATCTTCTTCTTCGCCTTCACCTCCATCGTGGCGAACTACTCCTATGCGGAGACCAACCTGGTGTTCCTCGAGCACAACCACAAGGGTGGCCTGATGCTGTTCCGGATGTTCGTGCTGGGCATGGTGATGTTCGGATCCGTGGGCGAACTGCCGACCGTGTGGGCTCTGGCGGATGTCTCCATGGGGCTGATGGCCATCGTCAACCTGGTGGCCATCCTGCTGCTCTCCGGCGTCGCCATCAAGCTGGCCAAGGACTACAACGACCAGCTCAAGGTGGGCCGCGTGCCGACCTTCGATGCCAACAAATACCCCGAGCTGCGCAGCCAGCTGGAAGAGGGGATCTGGGACAACCCGGGCAAGAAATAAGCCTGCGTTGCAAGGTGATTGAAGGGGAGCCATGGCTCCCCTTTTTCATGGGTAAAAAGAGGGGGCGGCTTCACACTGACTTCACAGAGCCTCATCGGCAGCACACCTCGTGGGACTATGCTGGGTTCATCACTCGCCGCCATGGCGATACCTTGCTAACGACAGTCAGGAGACATGCAATGCAACAACGACAATCCATCCTGTGGGGCGCTCTGGCCACCCTGATGTGGGCCGGCCTGGCTCATGCCGGTGACAAGGCGGCGACCGATCCCCTGCGCCCCGTGGTGGATGCCAGCATCCGGCCGCTGCTCAAGGAGCACAGGATCCCGGGCATGGCGGTGGCCGTGCTCAAGGATGGCAAGGCCCACTATTTCAACTACGGTGTGGCCGATCGGGAGCGCGCAGTCGGTGTCAGCGAGCAGACCCTGTTCGAGATAGGTTCCGTGAGCAAGACCCTGACCGCGACGCTGGGGGCCTACGCCGTGGTGCAGGGGAGCTTCGAGCTCGATGACAAGGCGAGTCTGTTCGCCCCCTGGCTCAAGGGATCCGCCTTTGACAACATCACCATGGGGGAGCTGGCTACCTACAGCGCGGGCGGCTTGCCGCTGCAATTCCCCGAGGAGGTGGATTCGCTCGAGAAGATGCAGGCCTACTACCGCCAGTGGACCCCAGCCTACTCGCCGGGTTCCCATCGCCAGTACGCCAACCCCAGCATCGGGCTCTTTGGCTATCTGGCGGCGAGCAGCATGAAGCAGCCGTTCGATCGCCTGATGGAGCAGACGATCCTGCCGGGGCTTGGCCTGTACCATACCTACCTCACTGTGCCCGAGCAGGCCATGGGACACTACGCCTACGGCTACTCGAAGGAGGACAAGCCGATCCGCGTCACTCCCGGCATGCTGGCGGACGAGGCCTACGGCATCAAGACCAGCTCGGCGGATCTGCTGCGCTTTGTGAAGGCGAACATCAGCGGGGTGGATAATGCGGCCATGCAGCAGGCCATCGACCTGACTCACCAGGGCCAGTATGCGGTGGGGGAGATGACCCAGGGACTGGGCTGGGAGCGTTACGCCTATCCCGTCAGCGAGCAGACGCTGCTGGCGGGCAACTCCCCGGCGATGATTTACAATGCCAACCCGGCGGCGCCCGCGCCCGCTGCAACAGGGCACCCTGTGCTCTTCAACAAGACCGGCTCGACCAACGGCTTCGGGGCCTATGTGGCCTTCGTGCCGGCCAAAGGGATTGGCATCGTCATGCTGGCCAATCGCAACTACCCCAACGAGGCGCGCATCAAGGTGGCTCACGCCATCCTGACGCAACTGGCCAGGTAATGGTGCGCCTTCGCTGAGCCTTGAGGGCACGTCGCATCGCGGCGTGCCCGTTACTTCGGACCCGACCCCTCAAGGGCGACCTGGCAGGGGGCGGGTCGATGAGCATGCCAGTCCGGACCTCTCCTGCGGGAGATGTCCGGATTGGCATCCACCGAGTGCCATCTCGTCACTAGGCCCCGGCAGGCCGCCCGCTCTATAGTGCCCGGCATCTTCCTCTGCTTTTGCAGGATTGAGTTGTCAATCTCGCTGACAGCGCACCTGTGATGGTGAAACCTGCTGCTATGGAGCCTTCATGGGTATGTTTCTGCTGTGTACTTTTCTGATGATCATCCTCTATCCCCTCGGGATCGATCTCTATCTGGTGGCCGTCCCCCGCATTGCGCAAACCCTGCAGGGGAGCGAGGCGCAGATCCACACCGCTTTTTCCATCTATCTGCTGGGCATGGCGGTTACCGTGCTGCCGGGGGGCATGCTGGCGGATCGCCATGGCAGGCGCCACGTGGTGCTGGGGGGCGCTCTCATCTTCGTGGTCGCCTCCCTGGTGGCGGCGGAGGCAACCGGCATCGCCCAGTTTTATCTGGGGCGTTTCTGGCAAGGGGTGGGCGCTGGAGCGCTCTACATCATGACCTTCACCGTGCTGCGGGATGTGCTGAGCCAGGCGCGCCTCGCGATGGCCCTCTCCCTCATCAACGGCGTGATCTGCGTCATTCCGGTGCTGGCTCCCGTACTCGGTTATCTCATCCTGTCGCACTTCGAGTGGCGCGGCATCTTCGTGGGCATGGCGCTGGTGGCTGTCATCAGTGCCCTGGTCAACCTGCGACTGCTCAAGGAGACCCGCACCGCCCGCCAGCCTGCGGGGGCATCGCCGCTGGCCCTGCTGGGCACGGCCCCCTTCATGCAACGCGCCTTGCTGACCAGCGCCAGCGTGACCGCCATCCTGGTCTATGTGAGCGTCTCGCCCCTCGTCCTGATGACCACGTTCGGTCTGCCTCCCGAGCAGTACACCCGGCTGATGATGGTGATGGCCGGGGTGAGCATGTCCGCTTCCTTCCTGACCCCCTTGCTGCTGCGCTGGCTCGGCAAGGCAAGGGTGCTGGCGCTCTCCCACCTCGCCTACCTGCTGGCCTTGCTCGCCCTGCTGTGCAGCAGCGGGCCCGAAGGCGGCCTGTCCTGGCTGCTGGCGGGATGTGCCCTGGTCTGCATCGGGTTTTCCTGCGGGTTCGGGGTGGCGATGGGGGAGGCGCTGGATGTGTGCGGGGATCAGGTGGCATCGGCCAGTGCCCTGCTCTGCATCATGCAGATAGGGTTGTCCGGGCTCTTCATCTGGGGGATGGGCCATCTGGGGATGCCTGCGCTCTGGATGCTGATCCTAGCACTCCTGCTGGCGCTGCTCGGTTACCTGGTGGTCAAGGTGCTGCTACCATGGCGTGCGGTACGGCGAGTACGGGCTCGGGGATAGGAGAGACGCGATGCGCAATCTGGGTGAACTCGATTTGAACCTGCTGGTGGTCTTCAGGCACCTGATGCAGGAGCGCAGCGTGGCGGGGGCGGCCAAGAAGCTGTGTGTCACCCCGTCGGCGGTGAGCAAGGCGCTCGGCAAGCTGCGGGACTGGTTCGGGGACCCCCTCTTCGTGCGCGTGCGCCAGGGCTTGCAGCCGACCAATCTCTCCCTGACCCTGGCAGAGGAGCTCAAGACCTGGTTCCAGCTCACCGAGAGCATCAGCACCCTTAACAGCGAGGCGATCCCCGAGGGGGCCCGCTTCAGTCTGGTGATGGAGTCCCCCTTCGGCATCAGCTTCCTGAGCGAGCTGCCCACGACCATCTACCAGAAGTACCCCCACTCCGTGGTCAGGATGCTGGGCTGGGATCACCACTCCCTCAACGACATCGTCAACGGGGAGGCGGATCTCGGCTTCTGCGCCCGGGAGACCCACGGCCGCTCCCATGCCAGGGTCAACCGGCTGCCCTATTACATCGATCATGAGGTGCTGTTCTGCGATCGTCCCGTGGTGTTCCTGCGCAAGGATCACCCCTTGCTCGGGCAGACGTGGTCGCTGACCCGCTTTCTGGCCTGCCCCCAGGTGAGCGTGGTGTGGGAGGCCAGCGACAGCTGGGCACTGGACGATCTGCTGGAGGACGAAGGCCACAGGCGGCAGGTGCCCATCATGGTGGCGAGCTTCGAGCAGGCGCTGCACATCGCCGCCCAAAAGAGCCACGAGCTGATCGCCGTGGTGCCCTCATATTGCGCGGACTATGCCGCCAGACATCACCCCGACCTCATCCCCATGCCGTTGCCGCTGGAAGAGTCCCTCTATGCCCAGCTGGAGATCGCCTTCATCCTGCTGTGGCACAAGCGCCACAATCAGGATGCCAAGGTGATGTGGTTGCGGGGGGAGATCCGGCGGCTCTATGGCCTGGCCGCAGCGGGGATGACGCGTTTTGCCTGGGGCGGGCCCATGGGGAGCGGGGCGGTGAAAGAGAAGCAAGGGGGAGGAGGCTCCCCGGTTTAGTCGTACTGCTCTTCCATCCAGGCTTCGACGATGAGCTGGGCGGAGACGCCGTCCACGCTCCCCTTGTCCAGCGCCTTGTAGCCGCCACGTTCAAACAGGCGGGTGCGGGCATCCGTGGTGGTGAGCCGCTCGTCCTTGAACTCCACCGGCTTGCCGAAGCGGCCGTGCAGGCGATTGCCGAACTTGCGAGCTCGCACCGTGATTTCCTGGTCCGTGCCATCCATGTTGAGGGGCAGACCGACGATCAGCAGATCCGGTTGCCACTCCTTGATCAGCTTCTCTATCTCGTCCCAGTTGGGGATGCCGTCGTTGGCCTTGAGGGAGCGAAGGGGGCGGGCGCTGCCCGTGAGCTCCTGGCCGATGGCGACACCGATGCTCTTGGTGCCGTAGTCAAAGCCCATGATGCTGCGTGATGACATGGGGTCTCCTCGAAATGGATGGATAAATGAAGGGGGAAGCCCCCTCCCTGTCTCCCCCTGCTCGTGGGGGGAGAGCGTGCCGTCTCCCCCGGAGGGGAGGTCCGGGGTGTCAGCTATGGCCCACCTGGCTGGAGAGGTGCAGGGGGTTGACCCCAATGCTCGCGGCGGCTTGCTGCCAGCGCAGGTGGATGGGGGTATCGAAGACCAGCTTGGGATTGGGGGGGATCACCAGCCAGGCGCCATCCACCAGCTCCTGCTCGAGCTGGCCTGCACTCCAGCCGGCGTAACCGAGCGCCACCAGCCAGTGGTCCGGCGCCTCGTCGGTGCCCAGGGTCTCCAGGATGTCCTTGGAGGTGGTGACCATCATCTCGTCGCTCACCTGCAGGGTGGAGTTGAAGCCCGGGCGGAAGCTGTGCAGCACAAAGCCGCGATCCCCGTGCACCGGTCCCCCCTGCAACACCGGCTGTTTCATCTCGGCGGTGGCGGGGGGATTGAGGTTGAGCTTGGTCAGCATGGCGTCCAGGGACATGTCAACCGGAATGTTGACCACCAGTCCCATGGCGCCTTCGCTGCTGTGTTCGCACAGATAGACCAGGGAGCGCTGGAAATAGGCGTCCGTGAGGCTCGGCATGGCGAGCAGAAAGTGATTTTGCAGTGTTTGCATGGAGCGTATGTATCTCTTAGCGTGCAAAGGTATTTGGGGTGATTATGGCAGTTGATGGCGGCGGGCAAAACCGCTTTTTGCCGGCAGTCAAAGGGGCCTTCACGGCCCCTTGTGTGTGTTTCCTCGCTGCGGCAACGGGTCGCTGGGGAAGGGGTCAGCGGCCCAGCCGGCGCTCGATGGCGTCCATCAGCATGCCGGTAATGGAGACGTCGAAGGCCGCCTCAATCTCGCGGATGCAGGTAGGGCTGGTGACGTTAATCTCGGTCAGGCGATCGCCGATGATGTCGAGGCCGACGAAGATGAGCCCCTTCTCTTTCAGGGTCGGGCCCACTGCGCGGGCGATGGCCCAGTCCGCCTCGCTCAGGGGGCGCGCCTCGCCACGGCCACCGGCCGCCAGGTTGCCACGGGTCTCCCCTTGCGCCGGGATGCGGGCCAGGCAGTAGGGTACCGGCTCGCCGTCCACCACCAGCACCCGCTTGTCGCCATCCTTGATGGCAGGCAGATAGGTCTGCGCCATGCAGTACTGGCTGCCGTGAGAGGTTAATGTCTCGATGATGACGCCGACGTTGGCGTCATCCTCCTTCATGCGGAAGATGGAGGCGCCGCCCATGCCGTCGAGCGGCTTGAGGATGACGTCCTTGTGCTTGGCGTGGAAAGCCCGCAGCTTGTCGGCTCTGCGAGTGACGAGTGTGGTCGGGGTGTGCTCGGCAAACCAGGCGGTGTAGAGCTTCTCGTTGGCGTCGCGCAGGCTCTGGGGCTTGTTGACGATGAGGCAACCCTCATCCTCGGCCCGCTCCAGCATGTAGGTGGCGTAGATGAACTCGGTGTCGAAGGGGGGATCCTTGCGCATCAGGATCACGTCCAGGCTGGAGAGCGGCTGATCCACCACCTCGCCCAGCGTGTACCAGTCGGCATAGTCATATTTGACGGTGAGCGGGCGCATGGTACCGAAGGCGCGACCGGCCTCCATGTAGAGATCCTTCATCTCCAGATAGAACAGCTCGTAGCCGCGCTTTTGCGCCTCTTCGAGCATGGCGAAGCTGGAGTCCTTCTTGATGTTGATGGCCGAGATGGGGTCCATCACGATGCCGAGTTTAATGGTCATCCGAGTTTCCTTCCTAATGGCTCGATTGGATGTGATGACCCCCTCCCTGCCTCCCCCTTCACAAGGGGGAGGGGCCTGTTGCTCCCTCCCCTGCGAAGGGGAGGGCCGGGGTGGGGTCGGCTGTCAGGCCAGATCGCCAAAGCGGCACTGAAGCGCAGTAATCGCCGTCAGGGCGGCGGTTTCGGTGCGCAGCACCCGCGGCCCCAGCAGCATCTCCTTGAAATCTTCCTGCACGGTACGGGCGATCTCGTCGCCGGACAAGCCCCCTTCCGGGCCGATCAGCAGGCGCACGCCGTGCTCGGGGATGGGCAGGGTGTTGATGCTGTAAGGGGCGCGCGGGTGCAGGTTGAGCTTGAGCTCCTGGGTCTCTTCCGCCAGCCAGGCGTCCAGCTCCATCGGCATGCGCACCTCGGGCACGGTATTGCGACCGCACTGCTCGCAGGCACTGATCACCACCTTCTGCCACTGCTCGCGCTTTTTCTCCAGCCGATCGGCGGGCAGCTTGACGCCGCAGCGCTCGGAGAAGAGGGGAGTTATGCAGGTGACGCCGAGCTCCACGGATTTCTGGATGGTGAAGTCCATCTTGTCGCCGCGGCTGATCACCTGACCCAGGTGGATGGCCAGCGGTGACTCCACCGAGCGGGTCTCGCAACTGTCGATGGTCACCTCAACGGACTTCTTGCCCACACTCGTGATGGTGGCGGGGTACTGGTGGCCGTCGCCGTTGAACAGCTCGAGCTGCTGGCCCGGCTGCATGCGCAGCACGCGGCCGATGTGATTGGCACCGTCTTCCGACAGGGCGAGGGTCTGGCCCACCTGCAGGCTGGCCGGTTCATAGATACGTGGAATGCGCATGGCTGATAGTCAGTCTCTTGCTTGGAAACCCTTCAATACCCTACTGCACGGCGGCGAGCAAGGCTCGCGAGATAGAGAGTGAAGGGATTCAGGATGAGGGGGACGCACCCCCTCCCTGGTCAAATGGGGTTATTGGCACTGCTTTTCAATGAAGGGATTGGTATTGCCCTGCAGCTTGCCGATACGGCGGTTGCGCTCGCACTCCCAGCGATCAGCCGGATACTGCCTGTCCCAGGCTTCGTAAAGCTTGCGCTGCTGGGCCGCCAGACGCAGTCCGTACTGCTGGCTCATGTAGAGGTAGGCGCGGGCGATCTGGCCACGCACCGGCCCCTTGGGCGGCTGCACCTGGCGCTCCTTGAAGTCCACCAGCATCTGGCACTTGCCGTACTGGTTCGGTTTGCCGTTCCAGTCGCTGAAGCGGAAGTTCGCCCGATCACCGTTCACCTCGCCGATGGCGGGGAAGAGGTTGTGCATGTCTCCCTCCATCCTGTTGAACTCGTCGCTCTTGCCGCAATTCTTGCGACCCCCGTCCTGCCAGCACTGGAGCTGGTGGCCGAACTCCCAGGCGGGCACCACGTGCTCCCATTCGATGCGGGAGGCCCGCTCGGCCTGCTTGCGCGGCAGGTAGCCGCAGCTCTCCCAGTCGGGGGCCATCTTCTTGCCGCTGAACTTGATGTTGCAGCCGCAGTAGAAGGTGACGGGGTGGCTCTGGTAGAGCTTGTTCAGATCCTGCTTGGCGGCGCGAAAGGTCTGGATGTTGTCGGCATGGGCCGGGGCGCTGACCAGCAGGGCCAGGCAGAGGGAGAGCAGAGGGCGAAACATGAATATCCTTGGCAATGAGACAGTTGAATGAAGTAAGCGCGCACCCTATCACAGGAGCGCGACACGGGGTGACTCAATCCGCCGTCGTGTCGCGCTGCCACACCAGGGGCTGGCGACAGCGGCGGCAGTGATAGCGGGCCTCGCCGCGCATCACCTTGTTGTGGCGGCGCACCGAGAGGGGATGCTGCTGGCAGGCGCAGGCATACACGAAGGTGCGCTGGGCCAGCACCCCCAGATCGAAGCTGTGGGTGGTGCTGGGTTCGAGGCCGAACAGCTCCCGCATCACCGACTGCCACTGGTGGCCGTGGGGCAGTACCCGGCTCTTGCCGCGCCCCTCTCCCCAGAGCGCATAGACCAGCAGGTGCGCCACCTCGTGGGGCACCACTTCCCTGAGAAACGCCTGCTGATTGGCCTGATAGAGCGCCGGATTGAAACGCAGCTCCCAGGTTTGCAGCCGCGCCGACCCTGCCGCCCGGCCCCGCATGTTGCAATGGACTTGCGGGCGGGGAAAGGTGCGGCCAAGGCGCGTTTCAGCCTGCACAAAGCAGGCCTCGACGCGCGCGAGCAGCGTCTCGATGAGGGCGGGGTCAAGCCGGGTAGCAGTGGCAGGCATGGGATCCTCGGGACGGACACAAAAGCAAAAGGGGAGCCAGGCTCCCCTTTTATCACAACCTCGAGCCTTACAGGCCAGCGGCAGCGCGCAGCAGCTCGGCCTTGTCGGTCTTCTCCCAGGGGAACTCGTCGCGGCCGAAGTGGCCGTAAGCGGCGGTTGCCTGGTAGATCGGACGCTTCAGATCCAGCATCTCGATGAGGCCATAGGGGCGCAGCTCGAAGAACTCGCGCACCAGCTTGACCAGCAGGGCTTCGGCCACCTTGCCGGTGCCGAAAGTTTCGACGCTGATGGAGGTGGGCTCGGCCACGCCGATGGCGTAGGAGACCTGCACTTCACAGCGATCCGCGAGACCTGCGGCCACGATGTTCTTGGCCACGTAGCGGGCGGCGTAGGCGGCGGAGCGGTCCACCTTGGACGGATCCTTGCCGGAGAAGGCGCCACCACCGTGACGGGCCATGCCGCCGTAGGTGTCGACGATGATCTTGCGACCGGTCAGACCGCAGTCACCCATGGGGCCGCCGATGACGAAACGGCCGGTCGGGTTGATGAAGTACTTGGTGTCCTTGTTGATCCACTCGGCGGGCAGCACCGGCTTGATGATCTCTTCGCGCACCGCTTCCACCAGATCGCTGTGGCTGATGGAGTCGCAATGCTGGGTGGAGAGCACCACGGCATCGACACCCAGGATCTTGCCTGCGTCGTCGTAGGCGAAGGTCAGCTGGCTCTTGGCGTCCGGACGCAGCCACGGCAGGGTGCCGTTCTTGCGCACTTCAGCCTGACGCTTCACCAGCAGGTGGGAGTAGGTGATGGGCGCGGGCATCAGCACGTCGGTTTCGTTGGTGGCGTAGCCGAACATCAGGCCCTGGTCACCGGCACCTTGCTCCAGCGGGTCGGTACGGTCGACGCCCTGGTTGATGTCCGGAGACTGTTTGCCAATGGCGTTCAGCACGGCGCAGGAGTCGGCGTCGAAGCCCATGTCGGAGTGGGTGTAACCAATCTCGCGCACGGTGTCGCGCACGATCTGTTCGATGTCGACCCAGGCAGAGGTGGTCACTTCGCCGGCTACCATCACCATGCCGGTCTTGACCAGGGTTTCGCAGGCGACGCGCGCCTTGGTGTCCTGCTGCAGGATGGCGTCCAGCACCGCATCGGAGATCTGGTCGGCGATTTTATCGGGATGGCCTTCGGAGACCGACTCGGAAGTAAACAGCTTTGCCATGTTTGGTTCTCGATTCGTAAGGGTTATCGCCTTGGCCATAACCGGATAATGACAGGATGACTGTAGAGGTATCTACATCTGGACGTCTATTTTAAATAGGTCATCCGGTGATTGCCAGCACTATTTGGGGGTGGAGCCGCCCGGGGCGGGATGGGGAAGGGATCCACCTCCATGGAGGTAAGGCAGGGGGCGGATTGAATCGTTTTCCCCGCCCAGAAAAGCGATTGTGCTCCCAAAGCCACTTTATTCGCCCAGATAATATTTGCACGCCGCGCCCCCTGCTGGGACAATAACGCGCCTTAATCTTGGCCATCAAATGAAGCAATCGCAGGAGATACAGATGCCTTCTCGTAAAGAGCTTGCCAATGCCATTCGTGCATTGAGTATGGATGCCGTTCAAAAAGCCAACTCCGGTCACCCGGGCGCCCCCATGGGAATGGCGGATATCGCTGAAGTGCTGTGGCGCAGCCACCTCAAACACAACCCGAACAACCCCAAGTGGGCCGACCGCGACCGTTTCATCCTCTCCAACGGCCACGGCTCCATGCTGCTGTACTCCCTGCTGCACCTCTCCGGTTATGACCTCTCCATCGACGATCTGAAAAACTTCCGCCAACTGCACTCTCGCACCCCGGGTCACCCGGAGTACGGTTATGCGCCGGGCGTTGAAACCACCACCGGCCCGCTGGGTCAGGGCATCACCAACGCTGTGGGCATGGCGATTGCCGAGAAGGCCATGGCCGAGCAGTTCAACCAGCCGGGTCACGACATCGTCGACCACTACACCTACGCCTTCATGGGCGATGGCTGCCTGATGGAAGGTATCTCCCACGAAGCCTGCTCCCTGGCCGGCACCCTGGGCCTGGGCAAGCTGATCGCGTTCTGGGATGACAACGGCATCTCCATCGACGGTCACGTAGAAGGCTGGTTCACCGACGACACTCCCAAGCGCTTCGAAGCCTACGGCTGGCACGTCATCCCGGCCGTTGACGGTCACAACCCGGAAGCCATCAACGCCGCCATCGAAGCCGCCAAGGCCGAGACCGGCAAGCCGACCCTGATCTGCTGCCGCACCATCATCGGTTACGGTTCCCCGAACAAGTCCGGCTCCCACGACTGCCACGGCGCACCGCTGGGCAACGACGAGATCGCCGCCGCCCGTGCCTTCCTGAAGTGGGACCACGCGCCGTTCGTCATCCCGTCCGACATCGCCGCCGAGTGGAACGGTCAGGAGAAGGGCGCCAAGCTCGAATCCGACTGGGCTGCCAAGTTTGCCGCCTATGAAGCCGCTCACCCGGCCCTGGCTGCCGAGTTCAAGCGCCGCACCACTGGCGAGCTGCCGGCCAACTGGGCCGCGGAATCCGCCAAGATCATCGAAACCCTGCAGGCCAACCCGGCCAAGATCGCGACCCGCAAGGCCTCCCAGAACTCCCTGGAAGCCTTCGGCAAGCTGCTGCCGGAATTCATGGGCGGCTCTGCGGATCTCGCGCCGTCCAACCTGACCATGTGGTCCGGCTCCAAGTCCCTGACTCCCGAGAGCGCCGCAGGCAACTACATCCACTACGGCGTGCGCGAGTTCGGCATGTCCGCCATCATGAACGGCATCGCCCTGCACGGTGGTTTCATCCCCTACGGCGCCACCTTCCTGATGTTCATGGAGTACGCCCGCAACGCCCTGCGCATGGCCGCCCTGATGAAGCAGCGCGCCATCTTCGTCTACACCCACGACTCCATCGGTCTGGGTGAAGATGGTCCGACTCACCAGCCGGTCGAGCAGATCGCCTCCCTGCGTCTGACCCCGAACATGAGCACCTGGCGCCCGTGTGACCAGGTAGAGTCCGCCATCGCCTGGAAACACGCCATCGAGCGTACCGACGGCCCGACCTCCCTGATCTTCTCCCGTCAGAACCTGGCCCAGATGGACCGCACCGCCCAGCAACTGGCCGATGCCGCCAAGGGTGGTTACGTGCTGAAGGATTGCGCCGGTACCCCGGAACTGATCCTGATCGCCACCGGTTCCGAAGTGGAGCTGGCCGTGGCCGCCTATGAGCAGCTGACTGCCAAGGGCCGTGCCGTGCGCGTGGTCTCCATCCCGTCTACCGACGTGTTCGACGCCCAGTCTGCCGAGTACAAAGAGTCCGTCCTGCCGATGTCCGTCACCAAGCGTGTGGCCATCGAAGCGGGCATCGCTGACTACTGGTACAAGTACGTCGGTTTCGGCGGCAAAATCATCGGCATGCGCACCTTCGGTGAGTCCGCCCCGGCCGAGCTGCTGTTCAAGGAATTCGGCTTTACCGTGGAAAACGTGGTTGCGACCGCAGAGTCCTTGTAATCCAAAGTCTTTTAAATTAAAAACGCCTCCTTATGGAGGCGTTTTTTTATCGTTAATTTTCTATATGGAGAATAGATGTGACAGAAAATGACGTTATAGTAATTGTTAACTCTTTATTGGAGAAAGGAATATCTCTGAACAATGTCACTTATATTTCAATATTATTGATCAGCCTTATCTCTGGTTTTATCGGTGCATTTCTATCATCATACGCAAAAACGAAAGGGCAACACTATGCCACTAAAGAAGATCTGGACGAATTATCGCATCAAACACAAAAATTAACAGAAGTAACAGAGTCGGTTAAATTTGAAGTTGCTAATAATTCAAGAGTTGAAAGTAAAAAGTGGGAATTAAAGCTATCTATATATACGGACATACTTACAGCATTGTCTACATGGAGGACTTTGATTGGGGTAATGTCAAATGATATGTATGATAGTAATGGTGAGCTCAAGAATAATATTAAAATGAGTGTTGCTGATGAGAGACTAAAACGAACAGCCTCAATATTTGAGGATATGGCTAGAATAGAGTCACTTTCCGAATTGATTTTGGATGATAGAAAAGCGGATGAAATAAAAAGAATACGTTCTCTTGTAAGTGATGCAGCAGGAGAATATGATGGTAAAGATGGTTTTGAACGTGCAGTTTTAAGTATAAAGGCACTTGAAGTGAATATAGCGAAAATAGCTAGGAATGATCTGTTTAATATAAAATGAAATCTGGCTAGTAGGTTCGATTAGCGAAGCGTAATCGGACGTTCGCGTTCTTTAAGAAGATGCATAAAAATAATCCCCCCTCCTGTTAGATAAAAAGAGACCGGCATATAGCCGGTCTCTTTTTTTTGAGCGAAAAACTTACACCTGCGGCGGTGTGCTTTCCGCGTTGGACATCACCGCATCCATCTGCACCAGGGCGCCGGCGGGCAGCTCGCTCACGCCAATCACGGTGCGGGCAGGCAGATAGCCCGGGAAATATTTGGCGTAGATGGCATCCACGTCCGCCAGATCCGCGATGTTCTTCACCTGGATATTGACCTTGACGATATCGTCCATCACATGGCCGATGCTCTCGACGATGGTCTTGATATGGCCGAGGCACTGGGCGGTCTGCTCCTTGACGCAACCGGTCAGCACCTTGCCGGTGGTCATGTCGAGCGGCAACTGGCCGGCGATATGGTTGTAGTGGGAGAAGGCGACGCTCTGGGTATGCAGCGGGCTTCTCGGCGCCTTGTCGGTATTGCGGGCACGGATCACCAGGTTGTGCCTGTCTTCCACCAGCTGGGGCGGGGTGCCGTCACCGTGGGAGATGACCGCATCCATCTGCACCCGGGCACCCAGCGGCAGGGCAGAGGCCGCGATCACGCTGCGGGCCGGCAGATAGGCGACGGCACGGGCGATGGCGGAATCCGGGAAGAAGGTGGTGTAGACCTCGTTGACGGCGTCGATATCCGCCAGATTGGTAAGATAGACAGTCACCTTGACGATATCGTCGAAGGGCACGTCGATGCTCTCCAGCACGGTTTTGATATTGCGCAGGCACTGGGCCGCCTGTTCGCGAATGCCACCGTCAACCAGAGCGCCGGATGCGGGGTTGAGGGGCAGCTGGGCACCGATATTGTTGTAATGGGAGAAGGCGACGCTCTGGCTGGAGAGCGGATCCTGCGGGGCGTGGTCGCTATTGCGGGCGAGTTTGAGCAGCGGGCAGGGAGCCTGGGGGAAGGTGCCTTCCCCGTTGGAGAGCAGGGCGTCCATCTGCACCCTGGCGCCGAGCGGCAGACTGGCGACGGCGAGCACTGTGCGGGTCGGCAGCGAGTGGGGGAAGAATTCCCGATAGACGGCGTTGACGGCATCGAGGTCGGCGATGTCCGCGAGGAACAGGGTCACCTTCACCATGTCCTCCATGCCGTGGCCAATGCTCTCGACGATGGCCTGGATATTGGTGAGACACTGTCTGGCCTGCGCCCTCAGAGATCCCCTCATTTTTAGAGACTCAAATAATTCCAAGTGTGCGGGTATATAAGCGGTGTTGCTTCAGGTAGTAGATAAATTTATCCATCAACAAGACCGCATTGGCTTCTTTCATTTTAGGCAGCAACTGGTAATAGATGACCCCTTGCCGAAAGAACGAATAGGTTCGGCTCTTGCTGGTATTGACCTTGATCGTTCTCTCTAGACCGACACTGTCTCCAGCCTTACCCAGCAGCGTCAGCAAGACGATGGCCAAGGCACTGAACAAAAACAGTCGGTCACGCCGGACCGGATTACTGATGTGCACATCTCCCATACCCATGCCGAATTTGTAATCTTTGATATCCCGAAAACTGGTCTCGATACCCCAGCGCTGGCCGTATAGTTGCAACGCCTTGGCGGCACTCAGATCGGTCCGGTTACTGGCCAGAAACCACGCGTCTTTCATGCCACTCTTGTGACAACAATAGACCCGCTCGACAGGCTGTCGTTGCCCAGTGAGCTCCACCTCCTTGAGGGTTCGGGTGCGCCCGGTCGGCGTTAGCCAGTCGCGGGCGGGAACCTGCTCTCCACCAGAGTAACCAACCAAAATATTTCCTTTAAATCTAATGATATAGGCAAAGCCTAGCTCTTGTTCCAGGCGCTCGAACAGCTCCATGTAACCAAACCCACGGTCAGCGACTACCGTCACGAAGATACCTTCTGGCAGGGTCTGCTTGAGTTTGGTGAGCAGCTCTTTCTCATGGGCATTGCGTTGCCCTTTGAGCAACGATTTTCGATGGGTTTTCCACAGCAGCGGAGTACTGCGGCCATGGTTGGTTTGCAGGCTGATAACCAAGGTGCTGTGATCATCGGCATCGAATTCGGTCCAGTCCATGGATACCACGATCTCGGTGCGTTCACCGACCACATAGGGAACCCAATCGTCAAAGAGGCTCCAGACGTTGAGCTTGGTGTTAGTGAGCAGGCGGTCCACCTGTTTCACCGCATGTTTGCGCTCGAGACCATTGGCCAAGGAGAGACCATTCCCGATGGCGTGGATGGCCAGCGAACCGGATTCGATAACCCCGAGGGTTGCATTGGCCAGGGAAAGAACACGCTTGGCATGCATGTCCTGTCCAAATATCTCGTTGATGTGGTTGAGGATTAGATCGTGGTTAAACATGGCGATTATCTGTCGGGTATTAGCTGGTCAAGGATGGCGATCATACCTCAGAAGCCGCGCCACGCCTCGCTCATACGAGGGGATGGTTAAGGCCTGCGCCTGGATATCCCCTGCGACCAGCGCGCCCGTTTTCGGATCGACCGGGAGCTGGGCGGCAATATTGTTGTAGTGGGAGAAGGCCACGCTCTGGGTATAGGGCCCCAGATCCTGAGGGGCATTGGGGGTATTTCTGGCGGATTTGATGATGGTACCATTCATGGCGATACTCCTTTTTCGTTTTTGATGTAGGGTCCGGGCCGCATTGTTCTTCCCTGGCCGAATACGGCACGCTGATGACTCGTGATATTGCGGCAACAGTTGCCCGTTCCCGCCGCAGGGCGACGGAGAAAAGGAGAACGATCATCACAGCGTCGAGCCCTGTTTCGATGCAGACAGCGCGTGCAACAGACAAGGGAGAGAAATTGGCCTGGTGATTCAGACGGGAGAATTCTAGGGGGCGGTTATCCGGGGATGCAAACCGGGATCCTGTTTCTATGAAGTGGCTCAACAGAGTGGAATATATTCATTTTGCGATTCAATTCATGACGGGCATGGCAAATAAAGGTGATGATGATCCCGCTTTACCATGAAAGTGGAACCAGATAGCGCCATATTGTCGCGCATCAGGGTTACAGCCTGTGAATCCTCCGTTAATACTTTTGGCGACATTGCAGCTTATTCTCCCGGTTTTGCATAGCTATCTATTTATTGCTCTCTCGACGCTCTGTTCAGCGCCGCCAAAATATGCTGCGGCGAGCACACTGAAATAACATTCACCCTCTTTGCATGGCAACAGGTCATGACATAAATACGGGAGAAAGAGAGGGCGCTTTTTAGCCCCTGCTGCGGAGGCTGACATGGGCGGGTCGCCACACCGCCTATGCCATATCTTTTCAGCGGCGCGAACACAGCCCGCCAGCAGGGCTCATAAGCAAGGGGAGGGGGCCTTCCCCTTGCCAGCCCCGACTTGCCGCCCCCCGATGCATATCACTCCTGTCATGACCCTCCCTGTGAGGGGGCCCCGGAGTCCGCCCTGCTTTGCCGCCCTGACGTATCCCGCACTCCTTGCGATGCAGCCGGCTCATCTTCCCCGCACCACCCTTATTTGTGCTTTTTGTCATCAACTGCCGTTATTGCGACCTGGGTCGGGGTTTGGGTGGATTATTAACTGTATGATTAATAATGAAATCAGGGACCCTGCCGACGAGCAGCACGGATCGGCACTCATCTGCCCGGGAGTGGCACATGCGATCGCATCGCGATCCCCGTCATCTGACTTCGGAGGTTTTATGCTTGGATTCATTCTGGGTGACATGTACAGCCGCACCAGCGGGTTTCGGCCACCCCCCCGCCTAGGCAAGCACTTCCCCCTCGCCCCCGACTATCAACTGCGCGGTCGCACCGGTGCCGCCATCCTGACCATGGAGACCCTGCTCGATACCCCCTATCCCCAGAAGAAGTTCAGGGCCCTGATCTATGGCGCCTTTATCGAGCGCCAGCGTCGCCTCTTTGCCGAGCAGGTGGTCATTGGCCGGATGGAGGAGGGCCAGGACCTGGCGATCGCCATCGATCTTGCCTTTATCAGCACGGCGGTGCCCATCGGTCTGCTCGCCATCTCGGAGGAGATCGCGCTGCTGACCACCCCCCGTCCCACCCAGACCCATCCCCATCAGGCGGCCTTGAGCCAGGCGCTCGACTGTACCGCCATGCTGATGTTCTATGCCAAGGTCATTCGCCAGCGCAATGCGGTGCTTGAGCACATCGACCACCAGTTCGGCTACAGGCCACAGGCCGGGTTGGTGGCCAGGGTGGGCCACGGCGGGGAAGATGACTATGCCGCCTTCATGGTCAATGTGATGACCTGCATCGCCCATTCGGGCTCCTTCAAGGAGGCGCTGGAGAATGGCGTCAGGATGGGCATGCACGAGCCCGCTTTCTTCTGTATCGTCGGCGCCCTGGCCTCGACCCTGTGGGGAGTCCCCAAACCCTGGGCCCATGAGATCTCCCGTTTCATCCAGCGCCAGCACCCCCACTATCTCCAGATCCTGCTGCGGGGCGAAGCCAGGGTGGGCCGCAGACAGATCAACCTGGAGCCTCCCAAACCGCCGCTCTGTGCACCGGTCAAGCGCCAGGTAAACCGTTTCCTGAAGTGGGCCTACTAGGGCCATGGGAGTGCTCTCGAGGTGCGGGCCCATGGTGCCATCCCATCGGCCCGCCCCTGCTGATGGTCATCACGGGGCTGTTATCTCACTGACCCCTGCTCCCCGGCTACCTTGCCCATGAGAGGATGGTCAGGAAAGCCAACGGCTGCACGGGGGACAAGGGTCGGGCAGAAGGTGATCCACCTCGCCTTTTGATGTGAACGTCTTTTGATGTTTGGCGCCATACGATACCATGCGCAGCGTGTGTTCCTGTTGGGGGTAGGCGTCGCCCATCGCCCCCGTGGCTGGCTGCTGGTCCGTCATGATCACGGGATGCACAATCCGGGGCCGCCACGGCAACCCCTTATCGCCATAGCCAACAGGACGGAGTATCAGGATGGCCATTGCCATTGAACAGTCGGACAACACACTGAGGGTGAACAAGGATCGCTACGATCTGGGCCGCATCGTCGGCGTGCAGGTAAAAGCACTCGGCTGGATGGATAGGCTCAAGAAGACCTTGTTGCTGGGGGTGGTCACCTCCAGTGTGCTCTTTTACTTCACCCCTTCCTACGAGCAGGCGGGCAACTGGCTCATCGTGCTCTTCCTGCCCCTGGTGGGGTTTCTGTCTGGCGCCCTGATGGGGCTGCTCTCCAGCGCGAAATATGAGTTTTGCATCGAATTTTCCCACGCCGACGAGACGGGCGTGCAGTGGATCACCGCCGCCAGGAGTCGGCATGTCACCGATTATGAGACTTTCAAGGCGCAGGCGGCCAGGTTGAAAGAGCGGCTCGGGTAGGGAGCACAGAGTGACGGGTCTGCGCCATCTGGCGCCAGGCATAACAACAAGCCCGATCAGGTGCACCTGTTCGGGCTTGTTCCATTAGGGGGAGGGCGCTCGGGAAGCGGCTCAGGCGGGATAGAGGGCGCCCAGCACCGCCGGGCGGCTCGCCCCGGTCACCACAGGCAGGTTGCCTGGCTTTCGCTGGATAAAGCGTTGTGCCAGCCAGGCAAAGGCGGCCCCTTCCACCCAGTCCGGTGCAAGGCCGAGCTGGGCGGTGCTGGTCAGATGCCAGTCGGGCAGCAGGGCAGCAAGCTCCGCCAGCAGCGGGGCGTTGTGGGCGCCGCCGCCGCAGACAAACAGCTCGGGCCGGGTTGGCGCATCACGGTGGGCGGGCAACTGGCGGGCGATGCTGTGGCAGGTGAGGGATTGCAGGGTACGCTGCACATCTGCGGGGGCGTATGCGCTGCCGTCCAGCTCGCCGTCGAGCCAGTCGAGGGTGAACATCTCACGCCCCGTGCTCTTGGGGGCGGGGGCGGCGAAGTAGGGGTGAGCCAGCAACTGCTCCAGCAGCGCAGGAACAAGCCTGCCGCTGGCGGCCCACTGGCCACCGGCATCATAGCTGCCACCGTGGGGCTGGTGGCGGCGATACCAGCCGTCGAGCAGGGTGTTGGCGGGGCCGGTATCGAAGCCATATACCCCTGAACCCGCCCCCCCGTCGGCCTGGCCGGGCAGCACCGAGATATTGGCAATGCCGCCGAGGTTCAGCACCACTCTAAGGGCGTCGGGGCGGGCAAAGAGCGCCTGATGGAAGGCGGGCACCAGGGGGGCCCCTTGACCGCCGAGGGCCATGTCCATGGTGCGAAAATCGGCCACCACGTCGATGCCGGTCAGGGCCGCCAGCAGGGCCGCGTTGCCGATCTGCAGGGTAAAGCCGAGGGCAGGGCGGTGGCGTATGGTCTGGCCGTGACTGCCGATGGCGCGAATCTCCTTGGGAGTCAGCGCCGCCTTGGCGAGCAGGGCCTGGGTGGCGGCGGCAAATTCGCGGGCCACCAGGTTGTCGGCGACCCCCATGCGGTCGATTTCGTTCTCCCCCGGGGTGCAAAGCTCATGCAGGGTGCGAGCCGTATCGGCAGGCCAGGGATGGCAGAGGGCCGCCTCGACCCGCAGTGCATCCCCCTCGATCTGCACCAGCACGGCGTCGATACCGTCCATGCTGGTACCGGACATCAAGCCTATATAGCGTTCCGTCATGACAACCCCCTTTCAATGATGCAGGGGAACGGTTCGATGCCATGCCCCGCTCTGGTACCGGGCATCCAGCCTATATAGCGCTCAGTCATGACAACCCCCTTTCAATGATGCAGAGGAACGGTTCGATACCGTGTTCCGCCTTGGTCCCCGACATCAATCGGATATATGGCCCGCTCATGACATCACCTCTTCAGTGGTGCAGAGGAACGGTCTGATACCGTGTTCCACCTTGGTCGACAGCGCTCAGCTGTCGTCGCCGTTGCCCTTGTTTCTGGCCAGTTGCAGCTCGGGGCTGTCCAGCTTGGCCAGCTGGGGCATGGCCTGGGCCTTGAAGCTGGCCAGCGCCCGCCCGCTCAGAGACTCCGCCTGGGGCAGGTTGAGGGTGCGCGGGTTCTTGTGCACGCCGCCCACCACGAATTCATAGTGCAGGTGCGGGCCTGTGACCCGGCCAGTGCCGCCGAGCAGGCCGATGGTCTGCCCCTGCTTGACTCGCTGCCCCTTGTTGACGGTGCGCTTGGAGAGGTGCAGGTACTTGGTCACGTAGTTGCCCGCGTGCTTGATGAAGACGTAGTTGCCGTTGAACTGGTTGTAGCCGGCGGCCACCACGCTGCCGCCGCCCGCCGCCATGATGGGGGTCCCCACCGGCGCCACGTAGTCGATACCGTTGTGGGGACGCACCTTGCCGGTAACCGGGTGAAGGCGGCGCGGATTGAAGTTGGAGCTGATGTATTTGAAGTTGACCGGCGCGCGCAGGAAGCTTTTGCGCATCGCCTTGCCGTCCGGGGTGTAGTAGTTGCCATCCTCATTCAGCACGGCGCGGTAGATGGCCCCCTGGTTGACGAACTCGGCGGCCAGGATGTCGCCGGAGGCAACCCGCTCGTCATCCTGATATTTGTCCTGGTAGACCACCCGGAAGCTGTCCCCCGGTTGCAGGTCCTGGGCAAAGTCGATGTCCCAGCCGAAGATGGCGGCGAGATCCATGATCTGGTCTTCCGTCATGCCCGCTTCGACGGCGGCGCCCCAGAAGCTGGAGCGGATCTCCCCCTGGGCCACCTGTTCGCGGGTGTCGAGCTCGATCTTCACCGGCCTGGCCACGAAGCCGTCATCCCGGCGGTTCACCTTGAGCGCCTGCTCCAGGCTGTGGGGGTAGTAGAGGCTGTGCAGCTCGCCGCCCTTGGTGAGCTTGAAGGTGAGCTCCTGACCGGGCTTGAGCAGGCGCAGGGTATCCGTGCCCTCGAGCTGGTCGATGAGGTGCAGATCCGTGGTGCTGAGGCCGAGGCGCTGGAAGATGACCCCCATGTTGTCGCCGCTTCGCACCTTCACCTGTCTGGTGACATAGCGCGGTTTGGGCGGGGTGACGGGCTCGGCCCGTGCCAGCTGCGCCTCCTCGTCGACCTGCTGCTCGACGGCCAGTTCGTTGTCGTTGTCATCGACCCGGGTGGCGACTGCCTGTTCGCTCGGCCAGGCCGCCAGCATCATCACCATGATGCTCAGGATAAGCACCATCTTGCGGTGCCAGTGAGGGAGAGAGTTGAAGGCGTGCCAAAGGACCATGAGAAGCAGACAAAGTTGAACCCGGAAGAAGGTCGGAGTTTACCGCCTTTCCAATTGGCCCGCCATTCCAGTAATATGTCTGGCCCTGTGGAATCGTGATTGGAGAGTCAAAAAATGTCCCAGCTCGAGGTGGCGCTAGCCGAGATCAAGCGCGGAGCGGAAGAAATTCTGGTTGAAGAAGAACTGATCGCCAAGTTGAAGGAAGGGCGCCCGCTGCGCATCAAGCTGGGGATGGACCCGACCGCGCCGGACATCCACCTGGGTCATACCGTGATCCTCAACAAGCTGAAGACCTTCCAGGATCTGGGCCATGAAGTGATCCTGCTGATCGGTGACTTCACCGCCATGGTGGGTGACCCCTCCGGCAAGAACGCCACCCGTCCGCCGCTCTCCGAAGAGGCCATCAAGCACAACGCCCTCACCTATGCCGAGCAGGCGTTCAAGATCCTCGACCCGGCCAAGACCCGCATCGAGTACAACTCCACCTGGCTGAGTGAGCTGGGCGCGACCGGCATGATCAAGCTGGCGGCCAAGCAGACCGTGGCCCGCATGATGGAGCGCGACGACTTCAAGAAGCGCTACAGCAACGGCCAGTCCATCGCCATTCACGAATTCCTCTATCCGCTGCTGCAAGGCTATGACTCGGTCGCGCTGAAGGCGGACGTCGAGCTCGGCGGTACCGATCAGAAGTTCAACCTGCTGATGGGTCGCGAGCTGCAAAAAGATGCCGGCATGGCGACCCAGTGCGTGCTGATGATGCCGCTGCTGGTAGGCCTGGACGGTGTCAAGAAGATGTCCAAGTCCGCTGCCAACTACATCGGCGTGCACGATGCCCCGGGGGAGATGTTCGGCAAGATCATGTCCATCACCGACGATCTGATGTGGAACTACTACGAGCTGCTCTCCTTCCGTCCGCTCGCCGAGATTGAAGAGTTCAAGGCAGGCATTGCTGCCGGCACCCTTAACCCACGCGACGTGAAGATCTGGCTGGCCAAGGAGATCATCGCCCGTTATCACGACGAGGCGGCGGCCGAAGCGGCCCACGAAGACTTCACCCAGCGCTTCTCCAAGAACGCCATTCCGGACGACATGCCGGAAGTCGAGCTGGCACTGGAAGGGGAAGGGCTGGCCATCGCCAACCTGCTCAAAGACGCCGATCTGGTGGCCACCACCTCCGAAGCGCTGCGGATGATCAAGCAGGGCGCGGTCAAGGTTGATGGCGAGAAGCTGGACGATGGCAAGGCCCTCATCGGTGTCGGTACCGCCGTCTACCAGGTTGGCAAGCGCAAGTTTGCCCGGGTGACCGTGAAGTAAGTCGCCACCTCTGGCGCTGCCATAAGAAAGGCCTCCCTTGCGGAGGCCTTTTTGTTGGGTCATTGACCGGGTTGGTTGGGATCAACCCTCGGTTTTCAGGAAGTTGCGATAGAGCATGTAGAGGTGGGCCGAGCTCCAGCTGAAGTTGCTGGCCCCCTGCATGGCGCCGGTCTCCGGGTTGTAGTTCTCGCGGATGGGGCCGCTGCCCGCCAGCCCCTCGGCGTTGGCAAACAGCTTGTTGACGAACTGTTGGGCATCGCTGCGATAGCCGTAGTTCTCCAGCCCCTTCACCCCGAAGTAGAACTGATCCAGCCAGACCCGACCGCGCCAGTAGATGTCGGGGTCATAGGCCGGGTTGGTCAGTGCCGCCGTGCCGAGCGGCACCCTGGTGTTGAACTCCTGGGCATTGAGCATCACCTCGCGCACCCGCGCCGCCTTCTCCTTGTCCGCTACCTCGGCCCAGAGCGGGCTCCACCCTTCCGGGCCACGGCCGCGGGCGGTCAACAGCTTGCCGACGCAGCCGTTGGCGTCGGGCAGATCCCCCTGGGCTATCTGGCGGTCGTAATAGAAGCCGGAGGCCTCATCGAACAGGCAGCTGTTGATGTAATCGGCCAGCTGGGTCGCCCCTTCGCGGTAGCGGCTCGCCTCGTCCGGCTTGCCGAGGAGCTCGGCCATGTCGGCCAGGATGCGTTTCTCCTTGGCGAGGAAGGCGTTGAGCTCCACCGACTCCTGATCGATGGAGAAGCCGATGAGGCTGCCATCGTCCTGATGGTTTTCAAAGAAGAAGACGTTCCAGTCCTGGCGCGCCCTGGCCATGTCGCCGCCATAGGTCTTGTCGGCATAGCGCTTGAGCTGCTCCGGTTCGATAAAGCCGAAGCGGGCGGCGTTGTCCATGCCGGACTCCCAGCCGGCACCGTGCTGGGCGCCGATATCCATGTCGGTGTAGCCGCCAACGCTCAATACCTGCTGATAGAGCGCCATGCCGGCGCAGCCATACCAGCCATCTCCCTCATTGGTACAGCTCGACAGATCCAGCCCGACCGGTGCCCCCGTCGGGTACTGCACCTTGAAGGTGATGTTGCCGAACTCGTCGTTGTGCTCGACGTGACGGGTGGCGCCATATTCGATGATGCCGTTGCGGTTGTTGTCCCGCGCCCGGTACCACCAGTCGTGATAGGCCTGGATCTTCGGGTACATCTCGGCGATGAAGGCCTTGTCCTGGGTGGCGCTGTAGATCTCCCAGATGGCCCAGGCGGAGAGGGGCGGCTTGGTGTCGCGCTCGTTCCAGTTGCCGCCGTCGCCACCGCGATCGGCGAGCTTGTTGTAGAAGACGGCGTCGATCACCATGCCGGCATCCTGCGGCCGAACCGGGTCATCGGCCTGGATCTGGTAGTCATACATGGCGCGCACGTTGTTCTTGGCCACCTCGGGGTTGAAGTGGGCCATGGCGTAGGCGTGCTTCCAGCTGTCCCAGGCCCAGACCCCGTCGAACCAGCGGGCGGTGTTGGAGGGGGTGACCCCGTCGTGCAGGATGGCACCGGCCGGCGAGCGCCAGTTGCCGTTGAGGGTCTCCATCGCCTTGACCGCGATGCGCCGCTCCGACTCCGGGATCCCCTGATTGGAGAGGCCGCGCGCCAGGTAATCCTCCCAGCGGCGGATGGAGTCGTCGAAATGGCTGGCGGGGTCGGCCAGCAGCGCCTGGCGGCTTCGCTCGAAGCGACTCGCGTCAGCACTGCTGTGGACATAGCTCTGCAGGGTGTAGATATCCTGCTGGCCCTTGGCGGCCAGGGTGAGGCTGGCCTCGCTCACGTAGCCGAGCCCCTGCTCGTCGAGGGTGGTGCGACTGGGCAGGGTGCGATCGATGCGGTAGCTGGCGCTGCCGCTTTGCATGATGTTCCAGGTGCTGCGCAGTTTGCCGAACTGGAATGCCACGCCACGCTCGGTCTGGCTGATGGTGCGGGTCCAGGCGGGGTACTGCTCGGCGACCGTCTTGTTGGCATCCCACTGGTTGAGCAGCTCCCCCTGCCAGTTGAGCTTGAGGGTGAGGGGGGCATCAGTGTGGTTGATGAGGCGGGTACGAACCAGCGCAGTGCGGGCATCGCCGTAGCGCAGCTCCAGCTCCAGGGTGAAGGGGTCGAAATCGAAGCGCTGCACCAGCGCTCCCGGGATGGCGTACAGCGCCTGTTTGCTGGCGCTGGTGAGGGGGAAGGCGCGGCCGCTCTCGTCGCTCAGGGTCAGCTTGTCCAATTCCCTTGCGAAGAACAGGCTGTACTCCTCGGCGATGACCATGGGGCCGGTAAAGCCGCCCCACTCGCTGTCGCTGGCTGGCAGCAGGAAGCCGTGCCAGGCGCCGAGATCGAGCAGCGGGTTGTATTTGAGGTTGGCGTAGCTGTCAAAGTCACGGAACTGGAGCGGGGTGCCGCTGCGGTCGATCACGTTCTGATACTGGTTCGCCAGGGTGGCGCTGGGGGCGGCCGGGCTGCTGGAGTCATTGCCGTTGCAGGCAGTGAGGCCGAACAGGGCGACGCTCAGGGTGATGGAAAGTAAATTTTTACGAAACATCTCTCGCTCCAATGACAGTTTTTGTAGGTTAAGGAAGGTGTTTTTTAGTGATTATTTTAGTGAAAGCGTTTGCGAGAGCCATTATAGGGCGATTATGACGGGATTATTGGCGCTGTGTCACAGTGCAGGAGGGGCGAGTGTGAGCCGGATCACCCGGTTACACGAGGTTACATAGCTTTGTGTTTTAGTAATTATTTACTTTTGTGGTGGCAGTCAGTGAGAGAGAGGAGGGGCAGGTACGCAGGTATTGGTGGGGGGTCAGGCCGAACTCCTCCTTGAAGCGCGCGGCAAAGCGGCCGGGGGAGTCGTAGCCACAGGCGAGGGCGGTCTGAAGCGGCGTGAGCCCCTGTTGCAGCAGGGTGAGGGCGTGCCCCAGGCGTACCTGGGTCAGCACCTGGCGAAAGCTGCGCCCCTCGGCGGCCAGTTTGCGGACCAGAGAGGCGCGGCTCATGGCGAAGTGGGTCGCTACCGTCTCCAGCCGGTGATCAAGACTAGGCTCCACGCTGAGGTAACGGGCCAGCCGTTCCCCCAGGGTCATGGTGGTGGCAGGAAAGAGCAGGCCAAGGCCCCCCGCTTCCCTGAGCTCGCCATAAAACCCTTGCAGCAGCTGGGTCTGGGCCGTCTCGCAGAGCTGCCGCTGCGCCATGGTGGTGACGAGATCGAAGCAGAAGGCGAGGGCCGACGTCACCCTGATGGCCGGTGGCTTGAGGAGATCGAGGGTGCTCTCTGCCAGCCACTCGGCCGGTGGCGGGGCCAGCAGGGTGAGCGCCTGGGAGCGAAACGAGCCCTGCTCCGGCTGGTTGACGAAGGTGAGCCGGTGACCCGCCGGGATCAGCAGCCAGCTCTCCTTGTCAAAGGAGAGGCGCTGCTCCCGCCACCACAGCTGCTTGCGGCCCTGCTGCACCCAGATGAGGGTCGGCGCGTAGATGAGCACCCGGCGCAGGGGCTGCTGGCGGATCCCGAAGTAATGATTCAGTTGCAGCAGGGGCGTGCTCATCGGGCGGGCTCCTAGGGGGTGGTGAAGGTGGCGGTCAGGGTGGCCTTGCCAAGGGCCAGGCTGTTGAGCATGTAGCCTACCATGGCGGGCGGGGTGTTGGCCTTCACCTCCAGCGCCTTGGGCAGGGCCCAGACGGTGAACTGGTAGCGGTGCATGCCGTGACCGGCGGGCGGGCAGGGGCCGCCATAACCCTGGGTACCGTAGTCGGTGCCAAGCTCCAGCCCCTGCTTGAGCTTGCCGGAGGCATTGCTCGGCAGCTCGCTCTGGCTGGCCGGCAGGTTCACCACCAGCCAGTGCCACCAGCCGCTGCCGGTGGGGGCGTCCGGGTCATAGGCGGTGATGGCGACGCTCTGGGTGCCGGCGGGCAGGCTCTGCCAGCTCAACTGGGGGGAGCGGTTCTCGCCGCTGCAACCAAAGCCGTTGAAGCTGAAGACCTTGTCCATGGGTTCACCCTCGCGGATGTCGGTACTCTTGAGGGTCATGGCGCCGGCGGGCAGAGCCGCGAGGCAGAACAGGGGCAGCAGCGGGATAATGGGGGATCTCATGATGGGCACTCCTTTGTGTGAATATGGCATTCACTCTAAGGGGGCTGGCTCAAAACAGAGTGCCCGTATGGCTCAAATTATGCCAGTAAAGCGGATTTTGTGAGCTGTTCGGGGCTTTTGAGGGGCATAAAAAAACCGGCATCCTGGGATGCCGGTTTTTGGGAGAGGCGAGGGGCCTTAGCGCAGGATCATCTCGTCACGGCCCGGGCCGACTGAGACCATGGGCACCGGCACGCCCAGCAGGGCTTCGATGCGCAGCACATAGTCCTGGGCAGCCTTGGGCAGCTCGGCGAAGGTGCGGCAGGCGCTGATGTCTTCGCTCCAGCTCTCCATCTTCTCGTAGACGGGGGTGAGGGCGGCGGTCTGCGGCCAGATCGGGTTCTCGGTGTGGGCACCTTCGTAGGCCACGCAGATCTTCAGATCCGGCAGACCGGTCAGGCAGTCCAGCTTGGTCAGGGCCACTTCGGTGGCAGCCTGCAGCTCGACGCCGTTCTTGGTGGCGACGGCATCGAAGTAACCCACGTCACGGGGACGGCCGGTGGTGGCGCCGAACTCGTTGGTGATCTTGCGGAACTCGTCCTGGTTCTCCATGGCGGTCAGCAGGGTGCCGGTACCGACGGAGGAGCTGAATGCCTTGGCCACGGCGATGACGCGCTCCGGGCGCAGGCCCGGCAGACCGCCACCGATGCCGGCGTAGGCGCCGGAAACGTGGGAGGAGGTGACCCAGGGGTATTCGCCGTAGATGAGATCACGGCCGGCACCCAGCTGGGCTTCGAACAGCAGGGTCTTGCCTTCGGCTTGCAGCGCCTTGAGGGGCATGCTGACGTTGCAGACGGCGTCCAGCCAGGGAGCGGACACTTCCAGCAGCCAGTCGGCCATCTCCTGGGCGGTCTGGGTGAATTCGAAGTCCGGATAGAGAGCCTTCATCTGCGGCAGTTTCCAGTCCAGCATGAACTGGATGCGCTCGACCAGCACGTCCGGCTGTTTCAGCCAGCCCACCAGGATCGCCTTTTTCATGACCCGATCACCGTAAGCAGGGGCGATGCCCTGACGGGTGGAGCCGTAGGCGCCGTCACCCAGGCGTTGCTCTTCCAGGGTGTCTTCCAGCGCGTGCAGCGGCAGGCAGAGGGTGGCACGGTCAGAGATGGCGAGCTTGGGAATGACGCCGGAGGCCTTGACCTCTTCCAGCTCGACGGTGAGCTTCTCGGGGCTGATCACCATGCCGGGGCCCAGCACGACCAGGCAATCCGGGTTGAAGACGCCGCTCGGCACCTGGTGCAGCTTGAAGGTGCCCAGATCGTTGACCACGGTGTGGCCGGCGTTGTTGCCGCCCTGGAAACGAATACTGGCGCCAGCCTGGCCTGCCAGATAATCGACGATGCGGCCTTTGCCTTCATCACCCCAGTTAGCACCTACGACTACGATAGACGACATGACTCTTTCTCCTAAGACGTTAGGCGTCCATCCTAGGAGCCCCGTGAGGATTAGAAAAATTAATTATCTTTATAATTCCGATAAGGAAGCCATATAATTCCGGTGCCATTATCGACACCGCGCTCCCTTGCGTGGTGCCCGTGCCCTGGCGGCGCTGGCCCTGCCATCGACCCGGGAGAAGAGGAACCCAATGCTGGACATTCACTGGCTGCACACCTTCGTCACCCTGGCCCGGTTGCAGCACTTCGGCCAGACGGCCACCGAACTGCACATGACGCAACCCAATGTGAGCCTGCACCTCAAGAACCTGGAGCAGGCGACCCGGGTCAAGCTGGTGGAGCGCAGCCCGTTTCGCCTGACCCAGGCGGGGGAGCGGCTGCTGCAAAGCGCCGAGCGCGCCATCAACGAGCTGCAACTCTGCCAGTCCGATCTCAATGCCCTGAGCCAGTTGAGCCAGGGGACGCTCGCCATCGCCGCCAGCGACATCATCTCGCGCCTGCTGCTGATCCAGCCGTTCCAGCGCTTCAAGCAGGCCTTCCCCGGCATCGACCTCACCCTGTTCAACACCACCTCGGATCAGGCGGCGGATCTGGTGCGGGCGGGCAAGGCGGATCTGGGCTTCGTGATGGCACAAAAGCGCAGCGAGCCGCTCTTCTACACCGAGTTGCAGCAGGTGACCTGGTGTGCCCTGGGGCACGGCCTGGCCCGCTGGCAGGCGCGGGCCAGCTCGGGGGAGAGCGATCCTCTGGACGAGCCGACCCTGATCCTGCTGGGGCACGACACCCGGACCCGGGCATTGATCGACCCCTCCCTGCCCCTGCTCGGCCTGCCGAGCTGCCGCATCATGGAGGTGGGGAGCGTGGATGCCCAGCTCGACTGGGCCGAGGCGGGCTTTGGCGTCGCCATCGTGCCGGATTTCTCCCTTCACCCCAGGCTCAAGCTGACCGCCCCGGTGACCCGGCTCACCGATTTTCCCGGTACCAGCCTGGGGTACGTGGTGCGCCAGAACCAGGTGCTGTCGCGGGCCATCAAGCAGCTGCTGCACTGGGTGGAGGAGGAGATCCAGAATCCGGCGCTGCTGCAGGCGCCGTGACAGGCCAGGCGCCCGTTCCCCATAACCAAGAGGCCACCCCTGGGGTGGCCTCTTGGTTGGTGTTCATTGCCCGGCGGGGGCTGTAGTCTCCACCGCATGGTTGGGCGGGCTGGCCGGCATGGCCTGCGGTGATGGCGCCTCCAGCGGCGTTGCCGCCGAGGCGGGCGCCTCAGGCGGGGTCAGGGGATGGCCTGGCGCCAGGGTTGCGCTGCCCGGTGTGGGCGGCTCGGTCAGGGCCGGGGCCTGGTTGGTGGAGGCCGCCCCCGAACTGGTTGAGAGGGTCGCGGCGGCCGGCTGCTCCGGCAAGGTGTCGGACCCCTCCAGTGGCGCGGTGCCTTCCAGGGGGTCTGTCCCATCGGTCGGTGTGGCCGCGCTGCTCGCCGGGGGCAAGGTTGGCAGGGCACCCGAGGTCGCCCCGGCACCGGATGCCGTGAGGGTGTCCGCCGGGAGGGTGGGCACGGCATCCAGCATGCCGGGATGGAGCAGGGCGATGCTACCCGCCTGCATGCCTTCCCAGGTGAGGGTGGTCAGTGCCGGATGCAGCCGGGTGAACTGCTTGAGCCGCTCGTTCAGCACGTCCCGCAGGGTGTGCACCTCGCTCTCGGGCAGACTGGCCAGCGCCACCAGTTCGGCGGTGACGGCGAAGGTATTGACGCCGCTTGTCTGCCCCGGATAGAGGTTGGCGCCAATGCGGCTGCAATCATAGTAGGGGTGCTGCTTGAGCAGCTTGTCCACCTGTTCCCCCTCGATGGGAATGAGGCGGGCCTGACAGCGGCCGGTGAGATCGCCGATGGCCTGATTGGGGTGACCGGCGACCACGAAGGCGGCATCCAGGGTGCCGTCACAGAGCCCCTCCAGCCGGTTGCCCGCGGAGATCACGGGCGGGCGGCTGAAGTCGGCGATCCGCCACCCCATGGCATCGAGCAGGGCCCGGCTGGTGACCCTGTCCCCGGAGTTGGGGGCGCCGACATCGACCCGCTTGCCCTTGATGTCGGCCAGGGTGGTGATGTTGCTGGTGGCGCTGGCAATCAGGGTCAGGGACTCCTTGTGGAGCCGCAAGAGGCTGCGCAGCTGATCGTCCGGGGCCTGGCCCGCGAAGGGGCCGCTGCCGTGCACCGCATGGTAGAGCACATCCGACTGCATCAGGGCGAGCTGTACCTCTCCCTTGGCGAGCGCCGCCAGATTGGCGATGGAGCCCGAGGTACTCTGCACCGTGCAGTGCAGGCCGTGGCGGGCACTCTCCTCGTTGAGCAGGCGGCAGATGGCCCCCCCTGTGGGGTAGTAGACGCCGTTGAGGGCTCCCGTACCGATGGTGACATAGGCGGGGGAGGCGAAGAGGGAGGGCGCCAGCACGGCCGCAAGCCAGGGCAGGGCGGTACGTGGCAGACGCAACAGGGCAGAGAAGGCGAATGGGCGCATAGTGGACCGAAACCGTGGCTGAACATAAGGAGGAGGCGGGCTCATCCGGTGATGAGCCTCATCTTATCCGTATCAGACGGGAAGCTGAACGGATTTTACCGCTTTTGCGCACACCGGGCGGCCTGGGGCCGCCGCCCGGGACGGTTCGCTAGCGGGTCTGGAGAATGGCTTTCTCCATGCGGGCCAGGGCCTCGGTGAGACGGGCCCGGGTGCAGCCAAAGTTGAGCCGCACGAACTGGCCGTTGCCGAACTGGGCACCGGGGGAGAGACCCACGCCCGCCTGTTCGAAGAAGGCGACGGGATCGTCCAGGCCCAGGGCGCTCATGTCGATCCAGGCGAGGTAGGTGGCCTGGTTGCGGGCCAGCTTGACGCCGGGCCAGCGGGCCACGGCCTGCTCGATCAGGGCCAGGTTGCCGGCCAGGTAGTCGAGCTGTTCATTCAGCCACTGCTCGCCCCCCTCATAGGCCGCCTCGGCCGCCACGAACCCCAGCAGATTGACGTCGGCGCTGATGCCGCGCATCGCCTGTTGCAGCTTGAGTCGCAGGCGGGCATTGGGGATCACGGCGAAGGAGCAGCACAGCCCCGCGATGTTGAAGGTCTTGCTCGGCGCCATCATGACGGCGGAGCGTTCGGCCGCCTCCGGGCTCAGGGCACCATAGGGGATGTGGCGGGCATCTTTGTCCAGCAGCAGGTCGCAGTGGATTTCGTCGGAGCAGATCACCAGGTTGTGGCGCTCGGCGATGGCGTCGATGGCCAGCAGCTCTTCCCGGGTGAAGACGGTGCCACCCGGGTTGTGGGGGTTGCACAGCAGCAGCAGATCCGCCGAGGGGGCCTGACGCTCAAGCTCTTCGAGATCCAGCACCCAGCGGCCTTCTTCCTCCACCACGGGGACGGTGAGCAGGGGGCGGTCATTGAAGCCCGGTGCCTGCAGGAAGGGGTAGTAGACCGGCTTGGGGGTGATGATGCCGCGCCCGTGCTGGCTCCAGGCCTTGCAGGCGAGATTGAGGCCCGGCACCACCCCGGGCAGGAAGACGAGCCATTCGGGCTGGATGGTCCAGCCATAGCGGCTGGCCAGACGCGATACGATCAGTTCGATGAGCCGGGGAGAGGGGCGCGAATAGCCGAAGATGCCGTGGGCGACCCGTTTGGTGAGGGCCTCCAGTACGGCGGGGGGAGAGACGAAGTCGGTGTCTGCGACCCACATGGGCAGGACATCCTGACCCTTGTATTTGTCCCATTTCAGGCTCATGGTACCGCTGCGATCTATTTCCCGGTCAAAATCAAACATGTTAAATCCTTGTACTGGCGCTGGATGGGCTTCCAATGTACGGACTTGGACGCCCCCCCGCAACCCTTGAGGTGGCTGTTGATAATGACATAAAATAGCCGCCGCCATACGCCAAGCCCGCCCGCATCTGGCTCCTTTTTTTCTTCCATATCAATGGTATCTCTATGAGTTTGCTGTCTGTTGCCCGCAAGAGGCCGGATCCCGTCTCTCTCTCGTTTCTCGCCGTGACCTTCATGACCGGGGTGGCGGTGGCGCTGCAGGTGCCGACCTTGAGCCTGTTTCTGGCCGAGGAGGTGCAGGTGCGCCCCTTCCTGGTGGGGCTCTTCTACACGGTGAACGCGGTGATCGGCATCCTCATCAGCCAGTGGCTCGGCCACCGCTCCGACAACAAGGGGGATCGCAAGCAGCTGATCCTGCGCTGCTGCTTTGCCGGCATCGTGCTCTCCCTGCTGTTTGCCTGGAACCGGCAGTACTGGTTGCTGGTGAGCCTGGGGGTGCTGCTGGCGAGCCTGACCGCCACCGCCAGCCCGCAGCTGTTCGCCCTGGCGCGGGAATACGCCGACAGCCGCAACAAACAGGCCGACATGTTCAGCTCGGTGCTGCGGGCCCAGTTCTCCCTGGCCTGGGTGATAGGGCCGCCCATCGCCTTCGCGCTCGCCATCGGCTACGGCTTCAAGGTGATGTATCTGGCCTCGGCGCTGGCCTATGTCATCTGCGCCTTCGTGGTGTGGCGCTGGCTTCCCTCCCTGCCGCTGCCGGTGATGGACAGCGAGGTGGAGCGGGTGAGCAGCTGGCGGGATCCGTCGGTGCGGGCGCTCTTCATCGCCTCCACCCTGATGTGGACCTGCAACAGCATGTACCTCATCAACATGCCCCTCTACATCACCCGCGAGCTGGGGCTGGAGGAAAAACTGGCCGGTTTGCTGATGGGCACGGCGGCGGCCCTGGAGATCCCCTTCATGCTGCTGGCGGGCTACTACACCCGGCGCTTTGGCAAGCGGCCCATGATGCTGCTGGCGGTGCTGGCCGGGGTCGGTTTCTATGGCGGTCTCGTGACCCTGTCGAGCCAGCATGCCCTCATTGCGCTGCAACTGCTCAATGCCATCTTCATCGGCATCGTGGCCGGCATCGGCATGTCCTATTTCCAGGACTTGATGCCGGGGCGCGCCGGGGTGGCGACCACGCTCTTTTCCAACAGCATCCGCACCGGTTCCATCATGGCGGGGGCCATCGCGGGGACGGTGGCGGAGCTCTGGAGCTTCCACGGGGTCTTCATGGTGGCGGCGGCCCTGGCGCTGATGGCGCTGGCCGCCTGTTGGCGGGTCCCCAACGTATAGGGGATGCAAAAGGGAGCCGATGCCCGGCTGTGCCGGCACCAGTGCCCCGGTCGTGCGGGGAAGAAGCGGCCTTACCTGGGGTTGTCTCCCTGGTATTCGATGCGCAGGCAGCGCAGCAACAGCTCGGCCGCCGGCCCCAGCGCCTCCACCGAGGGGGTGAGCAGGTAGGTGTAGAGATAGCGTTCGTTGCCGCCGGTGAGATCGAGCTGCACCAGCGAGCCCTCGGCGAGCTCCTCCTGCACCAGGTGGCGGGGCACCCAGGCGTAACCCATGCCAAGGCGCACCATGTTGAGCACCTCATGATAGTGGGTCGCCTTCCAGCCGGTGTCGTCCGCATCGTTCCAGTCCACCGAGCGGTGGATGGGGGGATGCAGGCTTATCTGGTTGTGGCTGGCCAGCACCTCGGCGGTGATGGGCTCTCCCTGCTCCGCAAGGGGGTGGCCCGCTGCGCACAGAGGAAGCAGACAGACTTCGTCCAGCGGCAGGCCGGTGCGATCCTGGGGCAGGTGCTCGGAGAGCATCAGATCTCCCGCCTGCAGCGCATTGAAGTGGCAGTGGATCCGCTCGTGCAGGTTGATGCGGCAACCGCGGCTGCGGGGATAGAAGTGGGCCAGCGCCCGGTAGAGGCGCTCCCGCGGCTGGACCACGGACACATAGAGGTTGATCTGCGGCTCCCACTGCCGCTCCAGGTTGTTGGCCAGGTTCTCCAGCTCTTCCACCTGCTGGCTGAGCTGGCGCGCCCGCTTGAGGAAGATCTCCCCCGCCGGCGTCAGCACCGCCTTGCGCCCCCGCACCTCCAGCAGGGCCACCCCCAGACTCTGTTGCAGCTTGGCAACCGCATGATTGAGGGAGGATTGGCTCTTGTTCAGCGCCTCGGCAGCCTGGGCATAACCGCCGCAGTCCACCACCGCCTGAAAGATCCGCCATTGCTCAAACGTGCTCTTGGGACGAAACATAGTGCAACCTGTCTGGGGCCGATGGGATTCAACAGGGCGCGCCTTGGCACCCCCTCTTCACTGTAATCCCATCCGGTTGATTTGTTGATTTATTTGGGCTGGGCCACGAAGGTCTTGCCGCTCTGGCCCTGACTGTCACGCCCCATCAGGTAGAGATAGAGGGGCATCAGATCGGCCGGGGTCTTGAGGGTTTGCGGATCTTCCGCCGGGAAGGCGCTGGCCCGCATCCTGGTGCGGGTGCCGCCCGGGTTGAGGGTGTTGACCCGCACCCTGGTGTTCTCCAGCTCGTCCGCCAGCACCTCCATCATGCCTTCGACGGCGAACTTGGAAATGGCATAGGTGCCCCAGTAGGCGCGCCCCTTGCGGCCCACGCTGGAGGAGGTGTAGACGATGGACGCCTCGCCGTGCTCCTTGGCGGTCTGGCGAATAAGGGGCAGCAGCGCCTGGGTCAGCAGGAATTCGGATTTGACGTTGACCTGCATCACCTCGTCCCACTCCTGCTCCTGAATGTGTTCGAACGGCGACAGGGTGCCGAGCAGCCCGGCGTTGAACAGCACGCCGTCGAGGCGGCCGAACTGCTGAGCGAAGGTCTCCGCCATGCCGCGGTAGTGGGCGGCAGTAGCCCCTTTCAAGTCCACCGGCACGATGGCGGGCAGGGGGTGACCGGCCGCTTCAATCTGGTCGTAGACCGCCTCCAGCTTGGCACTGGTACGCCCGAGCAGGATCACGGTGGCGCCGTGGGCCGCATAGGTGAGGGCCGCTTCGCGGCCGATGCCGTCACCGGCACCCGTCACCAGAATGACCTTGTCCTTGAGCAGATCACGGGGGGCCTGATAGTCGAGCATGTGGACTCCTGTTAACAATGCCTGGCGGCTTGGCGCAACGAATCGAGTGGGCAAGTGTACTGACCCGGCCCGGCAGTTGACCAGTATGAGACGGCAACAATGTGAATAAAACAGGGCGATAGCGTCGATCCCTCCGTCCTTGGCACGGGAGATGGCAGAGTTTTTGCGCGAGGGGGGCAAACTCCTTACTATGTGAAAAAACCGGACATAGCGCGGAGCATCAAGTGGCATTTTTGACCGAATACGGCCTGTTTCTGGCCAAGACCCTCACCTTCCTGCTGGCCATCGGCGCCGTCATCCTGATGGTGGCGAGCAGCCGCCAGCCCAAATCCCGCAAGGGGGAGCTGGTGGTGACCGATCTCTCCGGCGAGCTGGAGCAGGGGCGCCATCAACTGCAGGCAGCCCTGGCGGGCAAGGCCGAGCGCAAGCAGATGGAGAAGACCCGCAAGGCCGAGCACAAGGCCAAAGCCAAGGGAGAGGATGAGCGCAGCCGGCTGTTCGTCATCGACTTCAACGGCAGCATGGATGCCAAGGAAGTGGCCTCCCTGCGGGAAGAGGTGAGTGCCGTGATAGGCGTGGCCCGGCCCGGGGACGAGGTGCTGCTGCGCCTCGAATCCGGCGGCGGCGTGGTGCATGGCTACGGCCTGGCCGCCTCCCAGTTGCAGCGGCTGCGGGACAAGGACATCACGCTGACCGTGGCCATCGACAAGGTGGCGGCGAGCGGTGGCTACATGATGGCCTGCGTCGCGGACAAGATCCTGGCGGCGCCGTTCGCCATCGTCGGCTCCATCGGGGTGATTGCCCAGATGCCGAACTTCAACAAGCTGCTCAAGAAGCACGACATCGAATTCGAGATGCACACCGCAGGTCAGTACAAGCGCACCATCACCATGTTCGGCGAGAACGACGATCTGGGGCGGGAGAAGTTTCGCGAGGAGCTGGGGGCCATCCACGAGCAGTTCAAGGCCTTCGTGGCCGAGCACAGACCCGGTCTCGACATCGACAAGGTGACCACCGGCGAGCATTGGCTGGCGAGCCAGGCCAAGCAGCTCGGTCTGGTGGATGCGCTTTGCACCAGCGATGACTACCTGCTGGCTCAGGCCAGCCATCACAAGGTGGTCGGCATCCGCTACAGCAAACCCAGGAGCCTGACCCAGAAGCTTGGCAAGCAGGCGGCACTGGGGCTGGAGGCCGGCCTTGGCCGGCTGTGGCAGCAGAGCCCCTGGCGCTGAGGCGTCTTGTTGAATGAAAAAAGAGAGCCGGGCATTGCCCGGCTTTTTGATGGCTTTGTGGCGGCTTGGCACCTGTCTACGAGCTGTCGCGAGAAGCCGTCAGCAAGATAAAGAGCAGTGCAGGAGTCTTGAACGCGACCTGGCAGTCAGATCGTGACAGATTCTCAGCGCTGGAAGGGGTAGACGGAACCCAGTTTCAGGATCTGGGTCAGCTCGTCCAGGGCGGTGCGGGTCTCCAGCACCAGGGACGGGTCGCGCAGATCGTCCAGCGCCAGGCTGTCGCGATAGTGCTTCTCGACCCACTGATCCAGGCGGGCAAACTGGTTGTCGGTGATGAGGCAGGCCGGGTTGACCGCGGCGAGCTCGGTGTCGTTCATGGCAACCCGCAGGCGCAGACAGGCGGGGCCGCCGCCGTTTCTCATGCTCTGCTTCACGTCCATGTAGTGGACGTCCTTGATGGGGGTGCCCTGGGTCACCAGCCTGGCCAGATAGGCGGACACAGCCGGGTTGTCGCGGCATTCGGTGGGGGCGATGATCGCCATCTCGCCGGATGGCAGGGTGAGGATCTGGGTGTTGAACAGGTAGGATTTCACCGCATCCTGCACCGACACTTCGCTGGTCGGCACCTCGATGAAGTGCAGTTCCCCGTCGCCGAACTTGGTACGCACCTCGGCCAGCGCCGCCTCGGTATGGAGGAACGCCTGCTGGTGGAAGAAGAGCACGTTCTGGTTGCCCACCGCGATGACATCGTTGTGGAACACCCCCTGATCGATCACGTCCGGGTTCTGCTGAATGAAGACCGCGCTCTCATCCCCCAGGCCATGCAGGCGGGCGATGGCCTGGCTCGCTTCCAGGGTCTGGCGGGCCGGATAGCGTTTGGGGGCGGGCTGGGAGACGTCGAAGGCGCTGCGGCCATAGACGAACAGCTCGACCCCTGCTTCGCCATAGGCGCGGCACAGCCGGGTGTGGTTGGCGGCGCCTTCGTCACCGAAGTGGTCGTTCTCCGGCAGATGTTGGTGGTGATAGAAGTGGCGATCGTTGTTGAACACGGCCCGCAGGATGCGCCCGGTCACCTCGGGCTCCAGGGAGCGGTGGAACTTGTTGGTCAGGTTGGCGGGGGTGAAATGGATGCGGCCATCCTGGGTGTCGGCGCTCGGGGAGACGGTGGCGGCGTTGGCTGTCCACATGCTGGAGGCCGAATAGCAGGCGGCCAGCACGGCGGGAGCCTGTCTGGCGGCCTGGGCCAGGACGCTGGCGTCGTTGCCGGTGAAGCCCAGGCGGCGCAGGGTCGCGAGATCCGGTCTCTCCTGAGGAGCCAGCACGCCCTGCACCATGCCGAGGTCGGTCAGCGCCTTCATCTTGCGCAGCCCCTGCTTGGCCGCTTCCTTGGGGTTGGAGGCCTCTTTGGCGTTGCTCTGGGAGGCGACGTTGCCATAGGAGAGGCCGGCATAGTTGTGGGTGGGGCCGACCAGGCCGTCGAAGTTGACCTCGAAGTGCTTCATGATCACATCCTTTCGATTTTTATATGGGGAGCGGTTCCTTCCGCGCACAAAGCTGCGGTGTGCGGCCATTATAAAGAGATTTCATCCTTTGTAACAAGCTGATAACCAGAATGGGTTTTTATGTCACAAGGGTGGCTGGATATGTCATTTCCAATCTAAAAAAGGGGGGGATATAGCATAAAAACAAAAAAGCGGTTGCTTCCCGCGCCCCGGCTTCGCATTAATAAATAAAGAAGCAGGGCGGTTCGGGCTGTCGGGCAAATTGACCCGCAAGATTGCTTTTTCCCGTCAAATCTCTTATACAGCCCCACAAAACCGCACGCCAACCCCGTCGGGTGCAATGAGGATAATAGTTACAGCATGGGCAAATCACTGGTCATCGTGGAGTCTCCGGCCAAGGCCAAGACCATCAACAAATATTTGGGCAAGGACTACGTGGTGAAATCCAGCGTAGGCCACGTGCGCGATCTGCCGACCAGCGGCAGCGCCAGCACCGAGCCCAAAAAACCTGTCATTCGCGGCATCAAGCTCAGCGAATCCGAGAAGGCGGCCAAGGATCGCAACGCCCTGTTCTCAAGGATGGGCATCAACCCGACCGCAGGCTGGCAGGCCAACTACCAGATTTTGCCCGGCAAGGAAAAAGTGGTCAGCGAGTTGCAAAGTCTGGCCGCCAAGGCTGACACCATCTATCTCGCAACCGACTTGGATAGAGAGGGGGAAGCGATCGCCTGGCACCTGCGCGAGATCATCGGTGGCGACGACAGCCGCTACAAGCGCGTGGTGTTCAACGAGATCACCAAGAGCGCCATCCAGGAGGCGTTCGCCCAGCCGTCCGAGCTGAACATTCATCGCGTCAACGCCCAGCAGGCCCGTCGTTTCCTCGACAGGGTGGTGGGCTACATGGTCTCCCCGCTCTTGTGGAAGAAGCTGGCCCGCGGCCTCTCCGCCGGTCGGGTGCAATCCGTCGCGGTGCGCCTCATCGTCGACAAGGAGCGGGAGATCAAGGCGTTCGTGCCGGTGGAGTTCTGGGATCTCAACGCCGACCTGCTCACCGCCGAGAAGAGCGAGCTGCGCATGGAGGTGGTCAGCCGCAACGGAGCCGACTTCAAGCCGGTGACCCAGGCCGAGACCTTCGCCGCCGTGGCGGCCCTGGAAGGGGTCGACTACAAGGTGGTCAACCGTGAAGACAAGCCGACCGGCTCCAAGCCGTCCGCTCCCTTCATCACCTCCACCCTGCAGCAGGCGGCTTCTACCCGTCTGAGCTTCGGGGTCAAGAAGACCATGATGATGGCCCAGCGTCTCTATGAAGCGGGTTACATCACCTATATGCGTACCGACTCCACCAACCTCAGCAAAGAGGCGGTGGACGCGGTGCGGGAATACATCGGCGAGCAGTATGGCGCAGCCTACCTGCCGAGCGATCCGAACCTCTACGGCGCCAAGGCCAATGCCCAGGAGGCCCACGAGGCGATCCGCCCCTCCAGCGTCCAGGTGACTGCCGAGATGCTGGAAGGGATGGAGCCCGATGCCATGCGGCTCTATGACCTCATCTGGCGCCAATTTGTCGCCTGCCAGATGACCCCGGCCCAGTACGACTCCTCCACCCTGACCGTCAAGGCAGGGGAGTTCGAGCTCAAGGCGCGCGGTCGCACCCTGCGCTTCGCCGGCTGGACCAAGGCCCTGCCGCCCATGGGCCGCAAGGGTGAAGACAGCCAGCTGCCGGCGGTGACCGTCGGCGAGGTGCTGAAACTGGTCAAGCTGGATCCGCGCCAGCACTTCACCAAGCCGCCCGCCCGCTTCACCGAAGCGGCCCTGGTACGCGAGCTGGAAAAGCGCGGCATCGGCCGTCCGTCCACTTACGCCTCCATCATCTCCACCATCGTCGACCGTGGGTATGTGCGGGTCGAGAGCCGCCGCTTCTTCGCCGAGAAGATGGGGGAGATCGTCACCGACCGCCTGGTGGAAAACTTCGTCGAGCTGATGAACTACGAGTTCACCGCCAAGATGGAAGACAAGCTCGACGGCATTGCCGAGGGGAGCCTGGAGTGGAAGAAGGTGCTCGACGCCTTCTACGCGGAGTTCACCCAGGCGCTGGAGCAGGCCGACAAGCCCCATGAAGAGGGAGGCATGCGTGCCAACCAGATGGTGCTGACCGACATCGACTGCCCGGATTGTGGCCGCAAGATGGGTATCCGTACCGCCACCACCGGCGTCTTCCTCGGCTGCTCCGGCTATGCCCTGCCGCCCAAGGAGCGCTGCAAGAAGACCATCAACCTGGTCAGTGCGGACGAGTTCGTCTCCGCCACCGACGGGGACGAGGCGGAAACCGATGCCCTGCGTGCCAAGCATCGCTGCGGGATCTGCGGCACCGCCATGGACGCCTACATCATCGACGACAGCCGCAAGCTGCACGTCTGCGGTCGCAACCCGGATTGCGATGGCTACGAGGTGGAGCAGGGGCAGTTCAAGCTCAAGGGCTACGAAGGGCCGAGCATCGAGTGCGATCGCTGCGGCTCCGAGATGCAGCTCAAGAACGGCCGTTTCGGCAAATACATGGGTTGCACCAACGAGAGCTGCAAGAACACCCGCAAGATCCTGAAAAATGGCGACATTGCGCCGCCGAAAGAGGATCCGGTACCCCTGCCCGAGCTGAAATGCACCCAGTCCGACGCCCACTTCGTGCTGCGGGACGGCGCCGCCGGCCTCTTCCTGGCCGCCAGCAACTTCCCCAAATCCCGCGAGACCCGTGCGCCCCTGGTGGAGGAGCTCAAGCGCTTCCGCGATCGCCTCTCCCCCAAGCACCAGTACCTGGCGGACGCCCCGGCGTCAGATCCTGACGGAAACGCCTCCGTGGTGCGCTTCAGCCGCAAGACCAAGGAGCAGTACGTGATGACCGAGGTCAACGGCAAGGCGACCGGCTGGACAGCCCATTACGACAACGGAAAATGGCAGGAGAGCCTGCCCAAGGCGAAGAAAGCCTGATGGCGACGCCGCTCACAGCATGATGAAAGAGGCCCCTTGCGAGGGGCTTCTTTGTTGGTGGATGGCGATATACTGGAATGGCTGCATGGATGGCAGCGCAAGACAGGGAGTTGTCATGGAGATACATGAAATCCGGCCGGGCATGACCTGCCTGACCCGTGAAGGGACAGCCTATGTGCTGGAGGTGGACAGACAGAGTCTGCTGGTGCTCTTGCAACGGGAGGATGAGACCATCCCGGTACAGGTGCGCAGCGATGACATTCTGGGGCCCATTGCCGGCGACTAGGGAAGAGAACGTGACGTAGGGCGACCACAGAGGCCCTCCCTTTGTTGCAAGAGCCCCCATCCCTTCGGGGCGTGCCAGCCTCGTCAGAAGGGAACCAGAAAGAGCAGCTCGGCCAGGTCGGGCTGCCACTGCCACTCCCGCATCCTGACCCGCCCGCCAATCACGGGCACCCCCTCCTCCTGCAGCAGCCCCGCTTGCTTGTCAAAGCCTGCGGATCCTTTTGGCAGCGAAATGGTGCCTGCCGCCCCCAGCACCCGGTGCCAGGGCAGCACCTTGTCGGTCTCCCGCAAGACTTTTCCCACCAGTCGTGCCCGTCCGGGCAGGCCCGCGAGATCCGCCACCTGGCCGTAGCTCACCACGCGGCCGGGGGGGATCAGGGCGAGGATCGCCTCGATGCGGGCCGTCTTGTCCAGAGGGGGCGCGTTCGTTCTCATGATGATGGCTCGTCAAAAACAACAGAAGCGCCATTGTGGCGCTTCTGTCATGGGGCTTGCAATCTGTCAGCCGAAGGTCTGGCTCAGTCCCCTGAGCTCGCGGGCCCGCCTGAGCAGCTCCTGGCTGGAGTCGTCCACCGCCTGGATCTTCTGGCTGTTGGCGCGGGAGTATTCGGAGATCTGGTGGATGTTGCGGCTGATCTCCTCCACCACCACCTGCTGCTGCTCCGCGGCGGCGGCGATCTGGGTGGAGAATTCGGTCACCTGATCGATTTCCCCCAGCACCAGGTGCAGGTTGCCTGATCCCTGGCGGGTCATCTCGACACATTCCCGTGTCTGGGCCAGGTTGTCCTGCATCATGCCCTGCCAGCGTTCCAGGGTGTGCTGGATCTGGCTGATGCTGCCCTGGATCTGCTCGGTCGCCTTGTGGGTACGGGTCGACAGGGTGCGCACCTCGTCCGCCACCACCGCAAAGCCGCGCCCTTGCTCGCCGGCACGGGCGGCCTCGATGGCGGCGTTGAGGGCCAGCAGGTTGGTCTGCTCGGCGATGCCCTGGATTTCACCCATCACGCTGCCAATGCGCTCCGACTCGCTGGCGAGCTCCACCGCGGAGTGGAAGGCCTGCTCCGCCTGGCTGGCCAGCCTGGTCATCTGCTGCTGGGTCTGGTCCAGCTGTTCCACCGTGCTCTGGCAACTGCTGCGTGCCTCGGTCACCTGGCCGTTGGTGTCCTGGATATTGCGGGCAATCTCGTGTGCGGTGCTGGCCATCTGGGTCATGGCGGCCGCCATCTGCTGGGTCTGGGCATCCTGCTCGTTGATGTCGAGGAAGGCGCGGTGTGAGGAGTCCTGCAGATCGGTTGCCAGGGCCTGAAGCGGATGGGTGGCATCGTCGACCCGCCCCAGCACGGTGCGGATCCGGGCCTGCAGCATCTTCAGGTGAAAATCGGCGATGGCACCCGGGGCATCCCCCGAATAGACCAGCCGGGTCAGGCTGTCATATTGCTGACCGAGCTGCCTGAGATAGCGGGGCAAGGCGATGAGCTCGCGCCAGTAGGCGCCCGCAATGACGAGTGGGGGGAGCAGCATCAGCAGCGCGGTGAGGGGGCCCTGGGTGAGGGCGGCCCAGACCAGCAGCGCCAGCAGCGGCAGGCCGAGCATCAGCGGCCTGAAACGGCGCAGCGAGGGGCGGGCCGGGGTGCCCCGTTGCTCGGCCGAAAGCAGGGCCCGATAGGCCTGGGCGGCAGCCTGCTTGAGCTGGGGGTCGGGCTTGCAGCGCACCGACTGGTAGCCGCTTATCTTGCCGTGCTCGTAGATGGGGGTGACGTAGGCGTCGACCCAGTAATAGCGGCCATCCTTGCAGCGGTTTTTCACCACTCCCCGCCAGGGGTTGCCCTCCTTGAGGCGATCCCAGAGATCGGCGAAGGCGGCCTTGGGCATGTCGGGGTGGCGAACCAGGTTGTGGTTGTGGCCGACCAGTTCATCGACCTGGTAACCGGCGATGCGGCAGAAGGCGGGGTTGGCGTAGGTAATGACGCCGCGCAGATCCGTGGTGGAGACGAGTTGCACGTCGGCGGGAAATTCCACTTCACTGTCCACGACCTGGGCGTGTTTGCGGGCCATAAGGGTAAGCTCCGATCTGTTTGCTGATTGTTATTGTGGCGGAACCGCAGGGAGATGCATCCCCTGTCTGGTTTCATCGGGGGCCTTATTTTGCCAACAAAGGCAGATGAAAAGTAGGGGCTAGGTTGGGTTTTTGTTGTTGATGGGTAAAAAAACGGCGACCAAAAGGTCGCCGAAAAGAAAAAGATAACACTACCTCTGTGGCACCCGGTAACGCACTTGCAACTGGTCGAGGATGTGCAGCTGGCCGGGCAGACGGGCGACGAAGTGCTCCCACACCTTGCGGGCGGGAGTGCTCCAGGCCACCTCTGCCGTGGCCAGCATGCGCGGGAACAACATGTAGTCGAGACGATCGCGAGAGGTGATCAGTTCCGACCACAAGGGGCTCAGCACCCCCAGGATGTTATCGTTGGCATGGAAATCGGCCGGGGCAGGATCGCATGCATGCACCTGCGCCAGGTTGAGGGTACCCGCCCAGTAGAGTCCCGGCTCGTGGATGTCCTGACTCCAGGCGAGATCCAGATAGAGGTGCTGGGCAGGCGCCATCACCACGGGGTAACCGGATGCGGCGGCATCCAGGCCGGCCTGGAAGCTGGTCCAGGCGAAGACGGTGGCCTCCCGGCTCACCTTGTCACCGTGCAGTATCTCTTCCCACCCCAGCATCTGTTTGCCCTTGCCAGCCAGGTAGTGCTGGCAGTGGCGCAGCAGGTGCCCCTGCAGCTCGCGGCAATCCTGATACCCCTGCTCGGCCATCAGCTGCTGGCAGGCGGGACTGTCGGTCCAGACGCCGGTGGGCACTTCGTCCCCCCCCATGTGAACCTGACTCCCTGGGAAGAGATCGCACACCTCGTCCATCACGGCGTCCAGGAATCGATAGGTGCCGGGCAGGGCCGGGTTAAGCACGTTGTCGTCGAAATATTGCACCGAGAGGTAGCGGGAGCGGTCTGCCTCTTCCACCAGCAGCTCGGGCAGCGCCTTGATGGCGGCGTGACAGTGCCCCGGGATGTCTATTTCCGGAATGATGGTGATGCCAAGCCCGGCGGCGTAGGCGACCAGCTCGCGCACCTCGCTCTGGGTGTAGTAACCGCCATAAGGGTCGGGGCCGCCGCTCAGCTGGGGCCCCACCGCCAGGCCATGGCCGCGCCAGGCACCCACGGCGGTCAGCTGGGGGAAGGCCTTGATCTCAAGGCGCCACCCCTCGTCATCGGTGAGGTGCCAGTGGAAGCGGTTGAACTTGTAGAGGCTCATCTGCTTGAGCAGGCGCTTGAGGGTGGCGATGGAGTGGAAGTGGCGGGCACAGTCGAGGAAGATGCCGCGAAAACCGAAGCGCGGTGCATCCCGCACCGTCAGGCAGGGCAGGCTCTCTCCGTGTTGCAGCGCCCACTGGGTCAGGCTCACCAGCCCGTGGCGCCAGCCCGCCTCGCCGGCGGCCCGGATGACGATCTCCTCAGGGGTGATGGTGAGCTCATACCCCTCGGGGGGAAGTGTCGCCTCGACGAGGTGGATCTCCGCATCATGATCCTGGGTCAGGGCCAGGCCTGTCAGCTCGTTGAAATGGGCTAGCAGGGAGGCGAGGGGAACGGGGCCGTCGACGTGGGCCCGCTCGGCCAGCCGGAAGTTGCCTTCTGTATAAATCAGGTGGGCGGGCTGGGGCACGAGGCCGTTGACGGCCTCCATGTGGCAGGTCGGGGCCCGGGGAGGGCGGGTTGGTCAGGCCAAGGTCTTCCCCCTCCAGCACCAGGGGTTGCAGCTGTCCCTTGCTCTCCAGGCTCAGGAAGAAACCCTTGGGCATATCGGAGTCATGCTTGAGCGGGGTGTTGCGACAGCAGAAGCGCAGCTCGCTCACCCCCTCGTGGGGCACCATGACCTTGTAACTGCCGCTCTGGCGCTCCAGAGCGCCCCCTTCGATCGAGTGGGGATCGATCTGGCGGGCGAGGCAGAAATGGAGTTTCCAGGGGGCTGCTGGCAGTTGGCTCAGGGTGAAGCGAAACCAGACATCGTCACCGTCACGGTGATCGACCCGGGTGTGGATCAGGGGTGCGGACATGGGAATTCCTCTGATGGGGTGAAGGAAACGGGAACCTGTCCCGCAGGTGTTGTCGGCCCGGCAAGGCTCAGGGATGCAGACATGGCAGCGCCTCCGTCCTGGCAAACAGGATGGCCCCCTCCAGCGCGTCGCGCTTGGGGGCGACCAGATGGAAGTGGCCCAGACGGGGGGCGAGGCGCGTGCCGATGCCGCCCAGCAGGGCGATCCGGTCTGCCCCGAGCTGGGTCATGCCCTCCAGCAGCATGCCGAGCTGGGCACAGGTCTCATCCAGCAGGGCGGTGGCGAGCTCGTCCCCGTCGCTCGCGGCATCGAACACCCAGGGGGCGAAGCGGCCATAGTCGGCCGGGATGGCGCGCGCAGCCCAGCGCACCACCTCGGCCTGATCCCGCTTGAAGTGATCCATCAGGCGCACCGCCAGGGTGCTGGGTGGCAGGATGCCGTCGTGGCAGAGCAGGGATTGCTGGATGGCGCGCAGCCCGAGCCAGGCGCCGCTGCCGAGATCCGAGACGGGGAATCCGCGACCCGAGCAGGTGCGAAGGCGTCCCTCCCGGTAGATGAGCCCCGCCGAGCCGGTGCCCGCGATCAGGATGGCCCCCTCCTGGCCGTCGAAGGCGCCGAGGCAGGCACCAAAGGCATCGGAGGTGAGCTTCACCCGCGCAAACGGGAAGGGCATGGTCAGCATGGCGTGGTAGCAGTCGGCGAGCTCGGCGGAGGCGAGTGCGAGCCCGACTCCCATCCGCTGTTCGCTCTCCCTGGGCAGACCCGCGTCGATGCGGGCTTGATCGATGGCAGCCAGCACATGGCCGTGGGCGAGGGCGATGCCCAGCTCCAGATTGGAGCCGGCGGCGCGCCCCTCGCTGAGCAGCTTGCCTGCGTTGTTGCGAATGCGGGCCCGGGTGTGGGTGCCGCCGCCGTCCACCCCGACCCAGAACTCAATCATGGTGGCCTCCCTGCGCGCTTTGCCAGGTGATGGCCAGGGTAAACCTGGCTGGCGGTATGGAGGATCCAGGGCTCTCCCCGGTGCGAGTGATGTGTGAACCGCTCTCAATCATGGTGGCCTCCTTGTGCGCTCTGCCAGGTGATGGCCAGGGCGAACCAGGCGGCGTGCGGGATCCATTGCTCCCCCCAGCGCCAGTTCTGATCCAGCCGATCCTTGTACGCCTCTGGAATAAAGGCCACGTCATTTTCGTCATTGAAGCCGGCGGTGATGCCGTTGCAGATCCCCCCCTGCGCATTGGGGTAGCCAGCGGTGTATTCCGGGTTGTTGATGCCCTGACCCGCCAGCATGCAGGCGTTGAAGGGGTTTTTCCCCAGGATCCAGTCGAGCTGCTGCTGGCCGAAGGTGCGCAGCAGTGCGCTCTGCCCGGGCAGGTGCTGTGCGGCAGCAAACGCCATGGTGGCGAGCGATGCCAGCCGGGCGTTCTCCCCCTGCCACCAGTAACCGGATTCGTTGTGGTGGGGCATGAAAAAGCTCACCCGGGGCGCCTCATCGACCCCTTTCACATACTGGCGGGCGAGGGCGAAGGGATTGCCTGCCCGGGCCGCGAGGGCCAGCTCGGCCGCCAGGGCCTGCTCGGCGACGGTCCGGGCCGCCCACTGGCGCGCCGGATCCGGCTCGATGGCGAGATACTCCAGCAGCGCCAGTACCGGCAGGCCCGCCTCGGCGGCGTGGTAGTAGGGGCGAGAGCCATCGTCGTTGGCGGCCCAATGGTGGCCGAGATCGGGGTGGGCGCGCTGGCGGGCGCACAGCCGGCCAGCCCGATCCCGCGCTTCGGCGAGCCACTCGGCGCCCAGCGTTCTGGTGAGCTCGACCGCCGCCAGCAGGGCGCAATAGTCGTCGATGATGTTCTCGACCCCGTCGTCCAGGTAGGCGAGGTTGTGCTCGCGCAGGTGCAGGTAGCCGCGTCTGGCCGCTTCGGCGTACTGGCTTGTGTCAAGGTCGTCGCCACTCGGTTCCCGGGCGGCGCGGGCCAGGGCGGCGATGGTCATGCCGCCCCCCTGGCGAAAACCCGCCTGCCAGCGGGCGGACTTGATCCCCTGCTGGGTCGCATAGGCGCACAGCTCCCGCTGTTCGGGATCCTTGCTCCACTTGTCGAACAGGGTCATGTAGAAGAAGCCGCTCTCGTCCTGCATCCGGCAGAGAAAATCCGCCCCGTGCAACCCCTCGTCATTGAGCCGTTTGCACAGGTTCACCCCGTCGATGTCGCGACGTGTCGCCAGGAGTTCCCGGCACTTGAGCAGGGACCAGACCACCATGGGGGTCTGCTGGGGATTGAGGTAGTTGGCGTAGGAGAGGTGACTCAGGTACTTGCTCATGTCGCCGCTGGCGTCGAACCAGCCGCCATGTACGTCCCGGCGCTGATCGGTGCCAAACAGGCGTGCCCTGCGGTCGGCCCGGTCGAAGGTACCGCTGGCGCGTTGTCCCTTGAAGTAGTGGATGACATCGGAGAGGCAGCGGCGCGCCAGCAGCCCCCGGCCGATGGCAAAGGGGGGGGAGCGCACCAGATGCTCCTGCGCTCCCGTGGTCACGACGGCCTCCAGCCGGTAGTGGCCGGGCTCGGTGAAGGCGGAGAAATCGGCCCGCCAGTAGTGGCGCCCCTGCCAGCCGGGGACGCTCCCCGCTGCCACCAGCGGCGTCTCCAGCAAAAGGTGGTCGTCCTCCTGGCGCAGCAACCTGACGTGGCCGCGGATATCGAGGTCGGCGCCGCACTGCAGCAGGGCGCTCTTCTCCCCGTCACATTCGTAACCCACCTGGTTGATCAAAAGTTCCATCAAGGTCTTACTCCGAAGGCTCGCCCCTGGCGGGCGAGGCTCATTGCGGGGCCTTGCGGCCCCGACGCGAGGCATGGCCGGGCGACGGCGCCCGGCCGCGGGCCTGCTTACCCCTGTTCGTGGAGGTAGCAGCGCACGAAGTGGTTGTCGGCGAGACGGGTCACCGGCGGCAGGCTCTCCTTGCAGCGGGGCATGGCCTGATGGCAGCGCCCGGCAAAGGGACAACCACGGGATTCCGGGGTCCAGAGCGGGATCTCCCCCTTGCGGCCTCCCTCCAGCTCGGCGTGGATGCTCTTCTCGGGGTCCGGCACCGCCGAGATGAGCAACTGGGTGTAGGGGTGCTGGGGGTGGTGCAGGATCTCGTCCACCTCTCCCCACTCCACCATGTGACCCACGTACATCACCGCCAGATCTTCCGCCACGTAGCGGGCGGTGGCGATGTCGTGGGTGATGTAGAGCATGGAGACGCCGAGCTCGTTCTTCATCTGCTCCATCAGGTTGAGGATGCCGATGCGAATGGAGACGTCGAGCATGGAGGTGGGTTCGTCCGCCAGCACCACTTCCGCCTCCACCGCCAGGTTGCGGGCGATGTTGACCCGCTGGCGCTGGCCGCCGGAGAGCTGGTGCGGGTACTTGGCCGCGGTCGCCTTGGCGGGGGTCAGCCCCACCTTTTCAAGGAGGCCATAGACCATGTCGGGCAGATCCCGCTTGTCGCTCACCTTGCTGTGCAGCAGCAGGGGACGGGCGATGTGGTGGTAGATGGTATGGGTCGGATTAAGTGAGCCGAACGGATCCTGCCACACCATCTGCACGCTCTGGCGATAGTCCAGCAGGGCGGTGCCCTTGTTGAACTCCTCCAGGTCGCGGCCACGGTAGAGGATGCGGCCGTTGGAGAGCTTGTACATCTTGGCGATGATCTTGGCGATGGTGCTCTTGCCGGAGCCGGATTCCCCCACCACTGCCAGGGCGCGGCCCCGGTGCAGGTTGAAGGTGATGTCGGACAGCGCCCGCATCTTGCCGCTCTTAATGGCGTTGGAGTTGACGGCGAAGTCCTTGTAGAGGTGCTGGACCTCGATGATGGGCGCGTCGGTTTGGGCGATTTGCATGACAGACATCCTTAACAGCCAGCGGCCTTGTCCAGATGGATCGGAAGATCCGGTTGTTCCTCTGCTGCCTCATGAAGGTGGCAGGCAGCCTGTTGGCCGGGCCGGATCTCGGCCAGCCGGGTGTATTCCTGGCGGCAGCGCGCGTGCACCTTGGCGCAGCGTGCCTGGAAGCGGCAGCCCACTGGCACCTCCAGCAGATTGAGTGGGCTGCCAGGGATCCCCTCCAGCACGGTCTTGGGCCCGTGCAGGGGGGGGAAGGAGTTGCCAAGGCCCCGAGTGTAGGGGTGCAGAGGCGCGGTCAGGATCGCCTTGGCCGGCGCCACTTCCACCAGTTCCCCCGCGTACATGATGCCGATGCGATCGCAGAACTCGACCATGAGTGAGAGGTCGTGGGTGATGAAGAGGATGGAGAAGTTGAACTTCTCTTTCAGGGCATAGACCTTCTGCAAAATCTCCCGCTGCACCACCACATCGAGCGCCGTGGTGGGCTCGTCCATGATGAGCAGCTCGGGGTTGAGGGCCATGGCGATGGCGATCACCAGCCGCTGGCGCATGCCGCCGGAGAACTGGTGCGGGTAGTCCTTGAGCCGGCTCGGGTGAATGTCGACGATCTCCAGCAGCTCCTGGGCGCGCTTGATCGCTTCATAGCGGGTCATGCCGGGGTTGTGGGCCAAGAGCACGTCGCAGAACTGCTCCTCCATGCGCAGCACGGGGTTGAGCGCATTCATGGCGGACTGGAACACCACGCTCGCCTGGCGCCAGCGGTAGCTGCGCAGTCGCTCGTCGTCGAAGCCGAGGATGTTCTCTCCCTTGAACAGGATCTCGCCGCCGCTGATGTAGGCGGGCGGCTTGTGCAGCCTAGCCACCGAGAAGGCGACCGTGGACTTGCCGCAGCCGGACTCGCCGGCGAGGCCGAACACCTCACCCGGCATGATGTCAAAACTGACCGAATTGACGGCGCGCACGTCGCCGCTCTCGGTGATGTAGTCGACGCAGAGCAGGCGCACCGACAGCAGGGGTTGTTGCATGGTCATGCTGTCTTCTCCTGAGCTGTGATGGGAGTGGCAAGCTGCTTCCAGCGACGCAGGCCCTTGTGGGAACGAAGCTGCGGGTTGGCGATTTCGTCGATGGCGAAGTTGAGCATGGCCAGACCCGCCCCCAGGGTGGCGATGGCGAAGCAGGGGGCCAGGATCTCCCACCAGGCGCCCACCAGGATGGCGCTCGAGGTCTGGGCGTTGTAGAGCATGATGCCCCAGCTCACGACGGTGGGGTCGCCAAGGCCCAGGAACTCCAGGGTCGCCTCGGTGACAATGGCGTAGATGATGGATCCGATGAAGCTCACCCCGATGATGGAGATGAGGTTCGGCAGTATCTCCACCAGGATGATGCGCCAGGCCGGTTCACCCAGCACCTCGGCGGCGATGACGAACTCTTTCTCCCGCAGGGCCAGGGTCTGGGCGCGGATCACCCGGGCGCCATAGGCCCAGGAGGTAAAGCCGATGATGAGGGCGATCACCGTCGGTGACGCCTCCCCGATAAAGCTTGCCAGCACCAGCAACAGGGGGAGGTTCGGGATCACCAGCACCACGTTCATCAGGAAGGTGAGGCACTCGTCCACCACGCCGCCGAAGTAGCCGGCGGTGATGCCCACCGTGATGGCCAGGGCGCACACCAGCAGGCCTGCCCCGAAGCCCACCATCAGGGAGATGCGGGCGCCGTTGGTGAACTGGGCCCAGAGATCGTGGCCCATGCGGTTGGAACCCATCACCAGCTCCATGCTGGGGGGCTGGTGGGGGCGGGCGACCCGCTTGGTGGGTTCGTTGCTGGCGAGCAGCGGGGCGAACAGGGCCATCAGCACGAAGGTGACCACGATGGCGAGGCCGAAGGCGGCCTTCTTGTTACCCAGCAGGATTTTCAAGATAGTCGGCATACGCATCTTATTTGCCTCCTGTACGCAGACGGGGATCCAGGAAGACGTAGAGCACGTCCGCCAGGAAATTGAAGCTGAGCATGGTGATGGTCATGATGAGCAGTTGCCCCTGGATGAGGGGGTAGTCACGGGCCAGGATGCCCTGATAGAGGGTCAGTCCCAGGCCGGGGTAGTTGAAGATCACCTCGGTGATGAGGGATCCGCCGATGACGAAACCGAGTGCCATGGAGAGGGCTGTAACGCTCGGCAGCACGGCGTTGCGGGCGCCGTAGTTGAAGATCACCCGGTTGCTGGAGAGCCCCTTGGCCTTGGCCATGGTGATGTAGTCCTCGCCCAGGAGGTTGATCATGTTGTTGCGCATGGTGATGAGAAAGCCCCCTACCTGCACCGCGGCCAGGGTGCCCACCGGCATGATGGCGTGCAGCAGGATGCTCTTGATGTGTTCCCAGCCAAAATCGGCGGGGATCTCGGGGCTGTAGGCGTAGCCGATGGGCAGCCAGCCGAGGCTCACTCCGAACAGGAAGAGGGCGAGCAGAGAGACCACCACGGGGGGGATGGCCTGCATCACCAGGGTGAGCGGGGAGAGGATGCTGTCCATGCGTCCGCCCCGGTACCAGGCGGCGAAGATGCCGACGATGGAGCCGATGGAGAAGCTCAGAATGGTGGAGGTGCCCACCAGGAACAGGGTCCAGCCGATGGCGCGGCCGAGGACGTCGGCAACCGGTTGGGGGTAGTAGCGCACCGAGGTGCCGAGATCCCAGGTGAAGACGCTCTTCACATAGGTGAGAAACTGGGTGCCGATGGGGCCGTCCACGAAACCGAAGGTGGCTTTGAGGGCTTCCAGCGCGGCGGGTTCCATCATGGCGCCGGCCCGGGCAAACATGACGGAGACGGGGTCCCCCGGCATGGCTCTGGGTAGCAGGAAGTTGATGGTGGCGGCCACCAGGAAGGCGACCAGATAGAAGGAGAAGCGTCTAAGTATAAATCCCATGGTGATACCTTTTACTGCAAGCCTGCCCCGCGCCGGGCAAAGCTCCCCCAACCCCGGCAGGTGCGGGGGATGGAAGACATGGCGGGGAAGAGGGCCCCCCGCAGGGGGCCGGGGTGATTAGCTGTTTGGCTTGAGTGACAGCACGTGCAGCAGACGCTCCGGAGTGTCCGGGTGAACCTGCGGCTTGGCGACCGGGTTGTCGGCACTGAACCAGCCATTGAAGCGCTTGGTGCTGTATTCGTACCAGGTCGGGTTGTTGAACACCGGGATGATGGTCTGGTTGGCCCCGACACGCTCCTGGATGGCGAACATGATCTCCTTCTGCTTGGCCGCATCGGCGGTCTGGGTGAAGTCGTCAATCAGCTTGTCGAGCTCGGGATCCTTGTAGCGGGGCGCCGCGAAGCGGTTGCCGCGCTCACCCATGTTGCGGGAGTGGAAAGCGGTCTCGAAGTACTTGTGCGGGTTGGCACCGGCAAAGTAACCCTGCAGGGCGACGTCGAAGTCACCGGTGATCAGGGACTCGGTCCAGACGGTGGCTTCCGGGGTGGCGGTCTTGGCGTTCAGGCCCAGGGCCTGCAGGCCTTCGACCCCGATCTGGACGGTGTTGACCCAGTCGGTCCAGCCGTTCGGTACCAGCACCTTGAACTCGATCTTCTTGCAGCTCGGGGTGTCGAGGAACTTGTCGCCGTCACAGTCCTTGTAGCCCGCCTGTTTCAGCAGGGCCTTGGCCCCTTCCAGGTCGAACTTGTTGTACTTGCCGTACTTCTTCTCGACGTCCGGGTTGTCCCAGGAGGCGAATGCCTTGCCAAGCCCTGACGGGTACTCGTTGACGGTGGGGTAGCCGTAGCCCGCGATGTCCACCATGGACTGGCGGTCCATGGCCATGGAGAAGGCGCGGCGGAAGTTGATGTCGTTGAAGGCTTCGTGGTTGCCCGGGTTCTTGCTCTGGAAGTTGACGTTGAACGCCACTGTGCCGGAGGCGGGGAACCAGTACTTGTTGTTCTTGGGATCGTTGCCGACGTAGAGGCGCTCGATGTCCGGCACGAAGGAGCCGAACCAATCCACGTCACCCTTCATCACGGCGGCCAGTACCTGGTCGTTGGTGGCCATTTGCGGCATGCGCAGGCAGTCGATGGAGAGGCTGGCGTTGTCCCAGTAGTGCGGGTTGCGGCACTGGGTGTAAAGCTGGGCGGAGAAGTTGTCCACTTCGGTGAAGGGACCGGTCCCGACCGGCTTGTCGTTGGTGAAGGCCACCGGGTCTTTCACCGACTTCCACTGATGCTCCGGCACGATGGGCACCAGCACCAGGTCGTTCACCACGTTGGTGTTGATCTCGGCCAGGTCGAATTTGACCTTGTGGTCACCCAGCTTCTCGACACCCTTGATCTGGGTCCAGATGGAGCGCTCGTCCAGCGCCTTGTTGGCCTTGACCAGGTTGAAGGAGAAGAGGATGTCGTCGGCGGTGAAGGCTTCACCATCGGACCACTTGACCCCTTCGCGCAGGTCGAAGGTGACGGATTTCAGATCATCGCTGAAGGCGTAGTGGGTGGCCAGACGATAGACGGGTTTGCCACCCTGCATATCGTTGAAGATCACCAGCGGCTCATAGATGAAGTGACGGGTGGTGTGGAGCAGACCCGCTTGCAGGAAGGGGTTGAAGTTCTTGACCCATGCGGTTTCCTGCTGGGCAACCAGGGTCAGCACCGTCTTGTTGTCGGCGGCCATGGCTGTACCGGTGGCACCGGCAAGCAGAGTTCCCAGCATGACTGAGGTTGCGATTTTGGATACTTTGGCAAGCATATTTTTTCCTTTCTTATTGGTCTTCCATGGTTTTGGAATGGAGCACCGACATCGCATGCTTGGATACCGGCCCTCGCTGTTGGTCAGGTTTTGCACCCTTGTAGTTGTGTCGTCCAACGCCCTTAGAAAAGCAGAATTAACAGGAAAACAACAACTCTTCATTTCGTCGATATCGTAAAAATTGCACGGCGCACGTCATTATCGTCAAAATGCATTTTAAATCCTTTTAAATTATAAAGTTGCATTAATTCTCACAAAGTAAAAAGTCACCTTGCCACTCCCTGTTACAACGATAATGTGAGCTGGATCGTGCTCGTTTTTTCCCCGTTGACACGGCTTATTTTTGCGCAGGAAACAAGCGGCTCATGTGGCAGGAGAGAAGTGTGCGCTGGTTCACGGGCGCGTGCGAAAAGGGGGAGGGGAGGGAGATCGGTGATGAGGGGCGGGACAGGGGATGACAGGGGGCATGCAAGAGCCTGACGGGCGGCGGACATTAAAAAAGCCAGTCGGTGAGACCGACTGGCTTTGAGGGGGAGTGGCGTGATTATTCCACCAGGCTGGCCCAGAGGTCGTACTCGTCCGCTTCGTCGATGCGGACCTTGACCATGTCGCCGGGCTTGAGGCCGGTTTCACCGTTCAGGTAGACCAGGCCGTCGATCTCGGGGGCATCGGCGGCGGAGCGGCCGGTGGCGCCCTCTTCGTCCACCTCGTCGATCAGCACCAGCATCTCTTTGCCCACTTTACGGGCCAGCTTGCGGATGGAGACCTGCTGTTGCAGCTCCATGAAGCGCTGGAAGCGTTCTTCCTGCACCTCGGCCGGCACCGGATCCGGCAGCTCGTTGGCCTTGGCACCCTCGACCGGGCTGTATTTGAAGCAGCCAACTCTGTCCAGTTCCGCCTTGTCGATGAAGTCCAGCAGCATCTGGAACTCTTCCTCGGTCTCGCCGGGGAAGCCGACGATGAAGGTGGAGCGCAGGGTGATCTCGGGGCAGATCTCGCGCCACTTCTGGATCCGCTCCAGGGTGCGCTCGACGGAGCCGGGGCGCTTCATCAATTTGAGGATGCGCGGGCTGGCGTGCTGCAGCGGGATGTCGAGGTAGGGGAGGATCTTGCCGTCGCGCATCAGGGGGATGACGTCATCCACGTGCGGGTACGGGTAGACGTAGTGCAGGCGCACCCACATGCCGAGCTTGGCCAGCTCTTCGCACAGGGCCACCATGCTGGTCTTGACCGGCATGCCGTCGTAGAAACCGGTGCGGTGCTTGACGTCCACGCCGTAGGCGGAGGTGTCCTGGGAGATCACCAGGATCTCCTTCACGCCAGCCTCTTTCAGGCGCTTGGCCTCGGCCAGCACTTCGCCGATGGGACGGCTCACCAGATCCCCGCGCATGGAGGGGATGATGCAGAAGGTGCAGCGGTGGTTGCAGCCTTCGGAAATCTTGAGATAGGCGTAGTGGCGCGGGGTCAGCTTGACGCCGTGGGCCGGCACCAGGCTGGTGAAGGGGTTGTGGGTGGGTTTTTCCACGTATTTGTGGACGTGGCCCAGCACCTCTTCATAGGCGTGGGGACCTGTGATCTCGAGCACCTTGGGGTGGATCTCGCGGATCTGGTTCTCTTTGGCACCCAGGCAGCCGGTGACGATCACCTTGCCGTTCTCGGCCAGGGCTTCACCGATGGCTTCCAGGGACTCCTGCACCGCGCTGTCGATGAAGCCGCAGGTGTTGACCACCACCAGCTCCGCATCGTCATAGCTGGGCACCACGTCGTACCCTTCGGTACGCAGCTGGGTCAGGATGCGTTCGGAATCGACCAGGTTTTTGGGGCAACCCAAGGAGACGAATCCTACTTTGGGGGCCTGTTTTGTGTTGGACATCGCTCAATCACTCTTAGGTGGCTCTTATTCAAGGGCGCGGATTTTACCGGAATGGCTAACCAAAAACTATACAGCCGACACGTCGGAAGCGAACAATCTCTTTGCCCGGGGACGCGGGGTGGGGCGGGCGTGACATGACCACGGGCAGGGAGGGGGCCGTCGCCAGTGCGGGCGGGATCACGATCCCTGTGCGCCGTCACCATTTGGCAGGAGGGGCAAAACGGGTGTCACTATACTCCCAACAGGCCTATCAGAAGGATGTGCGGGATGGAGAGTTCATTTGGTGAGAAAGTGCAGAACGTGCACGCCACCCTCAGGCAGCGGTTTGACAAGTTGAGCCGGGTGGCGATCGCCATCTACGACCCGCAGACGGACCAGCTCAAGACCTTTGCCCACAGCACGGACGGGGCTCGCCGCTGTTGCAGTACGAGGTCAGGCTGAGCGAGGTGCCTTCCCTGCGCTACCTGGCCGAGCACCAGCAGCCCAGGGTGCTCGATACCCTGGATTCCCTGCTGGGCTCCCCCTCCGAGCACAGCCGCAAAGTGCTGGCGGCCGGTTACGCGTCGAGCTATACCGAGCCGCTGCTGCTCAACAGTCGCTTGTTCGGCTTTCTGTTTTGCGATGCCAAAGAGCCCGGTTACTTCGATGGCGCCATTTGCGGTGAGCTGGCGGCCTATGCCCAGATCCTGGCGGCCATCATCGCGGTGGAGTTCTTCTCCATCCAGACCCTGAACGGGGCTCTGACCACGGTGCGGGAGTTCAGCCGCTACCGGGACGAGGAGACCGCCAATCACCTGCACCGGATGTCGGCCTATTCGCGGCTCATCGCCCGGGAGGTGGCGGCCCATTACCCCTTGAGTGACGAGGAGGTGGAGTTCATTCACCTCTTCTCCGAGCTGCATGATATCGGCAAGATTGCGGTGCCCGACGCCATCCTGCTCAAGCCGGGCAAGCTCACGGCCGAGGAGTACGGGGTGATGAAGACCCACCCCTTCAAGGGGCGGGAGATGATCGCCCTGATGATCCGCGAGTTCGGCCTGGACGGCATCCATCACACCGACATGCTGAAGAACATCATCGCCTACCACCACGAGCGTTTCGACGGTCAGGGCTACCCGGAAGGACTGGCGGGGGAGGCGATCCCCCTGGAAGCCCGCATCGTCGCGGTGGCGGATGTGTTTGACGCCCTCACCAGCGAGCGTCCCTACAAGCAGGCCTGGCCCCTCGAAACGGCCTTTGAATACCTCAAGACCCATGCCGGCAGCCAGTTCGACCCTGTCTGCGTCGCGGCGGCGCTGCAAAGCCGGGAGGCGTTTTGTGCCATCCACCGGCAATATCGGGATCCCGTGATCACCTGATTGCGCCCCCCTCTCTCCTCCCCGGTTTCTCCCGGATTCCCCAGGCCCCGTCATCTGATGGCGGGGCCCTGGGGCCCTCTCGTTTCATCGCCTTTTGGTGCATCCGGCGCCGGGGGTTGTTCTGCGGCATTGCGGCTTTGCGGCGGGGCAGGGCGCCGCGGTGAGCGGGGCGGCCAACGGGAGGATTGTCCGGGGTAAGGTCATAAGAGTGCCTTATAAAAAGAGGCCAGATATTAGCCGTATGACTGACATGAGGCCGCTGGCGGGCACGACATGGCCGGGGCGGCGCCTCTGGCGGCCCGTCCCGTCGCGATGTCGGCTCGGTGGTGGCACTTTGATCATTTCAATAATTCTTGTATAGTTGAAATGAAGCATCCAAGGGGGGAGACCCATGAACAAAGAGACGGCCACCAAGGTCTTTGAATCGCTGGCTTCCGGCATCCGGCTCGAGGTGTGGCGGCTGCTGGTCAAGGCCGGGCTGAAGGGGCGGGTCGCGGGGGAGCTGGCCGGCGAGCTCGACATCGCCCCCAATACCCTCTCGTTTCACCTCAAGGGGATGCTCAACGCCGGTCTCTTGTCGGTGGAGCAGGAGGGGCGCTTTCTGCGCTACCGCGCCAACATCCCCCTGATGCTGGGAGTGATCGCCTACCTCACCGAGGAATGCTGCGCCGGTCATCCCGAGGCGTGCGGCCTGCTGCCCGCCGGGCCCGGCAGCGCTTCCCGCGCCGAGGGGCCGTCGCCCTGCTGCGGCGAGTCGTAACGGGCCAGGGCTGTCGATGCCCATGTGCCGTGTCATTCATCTATTCAACCTGGGGTGCGAGCGTGGATCGCACCGGGAGTCATCATGTCTGCAAGCTGTGAGGCCAAGGCAGCCCCTGCCATCGGCTTTTTTGAACGTTATCTGACCGCCTGGGTCGCCCTCTGCATCCTGGTGGGCATTGGTCTGGGGCAGGGGTTGCCGAGTCTCTTCAAGGCCATCGGCGCCATGGAGGTGGCCAGGGTCAACCTGCCGGTGGGGCTGCTTATCTGGGTGATGATCATCCCCATGCTGCTCAAGATAGATTTTGGCGCCCTGCATCAGGTGAGGGGGCACCTCAAGGGGATTGGGGTCACCCTCTTCATCAACTGGCTGGTCAAGCCCTTCTCCATGGCCTTCCTCGGCTGGCTCTTCATCCGCGTGCTGTTTGCCGACTGGCTGCCGGCGGATCAGCTGGACAGCTACGTGGCGGGCCTCATCCTGCTGGCAGCGGCCCCCTGCACCGCCATGGTGTTTGTCTGGAGTCGCCTCACCAACGGCGATCCCTACTTCACCCTGTCGCAGGTGGCGGTGAACGACCTCATCATGGTGTTTGCTTTTGCTCCGCTGGTGGCGCTGCTGCTCGGGGTCTCCAGCATAGTCGTGCCCTGGGATACCCTGCTCACCTCGGTGGTGCTCTACATCGTCATCCCCGTCATCCTCGCCCAGCTGCTGCGCAAGGCCTTGCTGAGAAAGGGGCAGGCCCATTTTGACGGCGTCATGACCCGCATCCAGCCCTGGTCGGTGGCGGCCCTGCTGCTCACCCTGGTGCTGCTGTTCGCCTTCCAAGGCAACGCCATCATCGAGCAGCCGCTGGTCATCGCCCTCCTGGCGGTGCCCATCCTGATCCAGGTGCTGTTCAACTCCGGGCTCGCCTACTGGCTCAACCGCAAGGTGGGGGAGAAGCACTCGGTGGCCTGCCCTTCCGCCCTGATCGGGGCCTCCAACTTCTTCGAGCTGGCGGTGGCCGCCGCCATCAGCCTGTTCGGCTTTCATTCGGGCGCGGCGCTCGCCACCGTGGTCGGGGTGCTCATCGAGGTGCCGGTCATGCTGCTGGTGGTGCGCGTGGTCAACGCCAGCAAACCCTGGTACGAGGCGGGACTAAGGCGCTAACGGATGGCCACTAACCCATTTCTATTCACTTGAGTCATGAGAGACAGGCAAATGAGTGCAATCACCCTCTATCACAATCCAGAGTGCGGCACCTCCCGCAACACCCTCGCGCTGATTCGCAACAGCGGTGTGGAGCCCACCATCATTCACTATCTGGAGACACCACCCTCCCGCGACGAGCTGGTGGCCCTGATCGCCGCCATGGGCATGCCGGTGCGCGATCTGCTGCGAAAGAACGTGCCCCCCTACGAGGCACTGGGGCTGGCAGAAGATCGCTTCAGCGATGACGAACTGATCGACGCCATGCTGACCCACCCCATCCTCATCAACCGGCCCATCGTGGTCACCCCCCTCGGCACCCGGCTGTGCCGCCCGTCGGAGGTGGTGCTCGATATCCTGCCTGACCCGCAGCAAGGGGCGTTTGCCAAGGAGGATGGCGAGCAGGTGGTGGACGGTCAGGGTAAACGGCTTCGTTGAGCCCCTGCGCGTCAGCGTCTGACCCGCGCCGGGGGGATGCCCTTAACGGGCAGGCGCCAGATCTGCTACTGTGACCTTCGACTCATCACAGAGGGTGGAAACAATGAAGATTCGATTCCTGGTGATAGCCACGGCACTGGCGCTGGCCTCAACCCCCGGTCTGGCCGACTGGGCAAAGCTGAAGGAGGCCGCCTCCGACCTCGGTACCGCGGTGAGCGATACCAGCAAGGAGGCGTGGAAGGGGATCACCGATTTTTCCAAGGAGACCTGGGAGTCGGTGTCCAGCTGGGGGGCCGAGGCCTACAACAAGGCGGGGGCCTGGACGGCAGAGAGCGCGGCCACCGGCAAGGAGTGGCTGACCGCCGCCGACAAGAAGCTCGACACCATGCTCGAGCCCAAGACCCCGGAGGAGGCGAGAACCGCCCTCGATACCATGGCCGATACCGCCCTGGTGCGGCTGTTCAACGAGCAGCCCTCGGCCAAGTTGCTGTTTGACAAGGCTTATGGCTATGCGGTGTTCGACTCGCGCAAGTTCTCCCTGATGATCCACACCAATCAGGGGGCCGGAGTGGCCGTCAATCGCACCAGTGGCAAGCACACCTACATGAAGATGTTCGGTGCCGGTCTCGCGGCCGGGATCGGCGGCAAGTTCTACCAGCAGGTGATCCTGTTCGAAGACAAGGCGAGGTTCGATGCCTTCGTCAGCAAGGGGTGGGAAGCCACCTCCGAGGTGGGCGCCGTGGCGGGCAAGGAGAGCGCCGAGCTCACCGCCAAGTACAATGGCGGCATGGCCATCTACCAGATTGGCGAGAAGGGGCTGTTGCTTGACGCCAACATCTCGGGCTCCAAGTATTGGCTGGATGATGACCTGAACAAGTGATCCCTGCCGATCTGACTCGTTTTTTCTTGGAGGAGACCGAGGCGCACTCTGTTTACTTGTCGGGACTTGCAGTAAAAAGAGGGCCTTGGGCCCTCTTTTTCATGGGCGCCGCACAGAGTCCGGCGACCAGGAGAGCAAGATGACCCATGAGGCCGAGCAGGATCGGATGGCTGCCCACCGCCGGGAGTGGGACAAGCAGAGCATCTATCTGCGGCGGCGGCTGGGCGATCCCCCCGGATCTGCGACCTGATCCCCGGATGGCCGGTGCCCGCCGGCCTGATCGCGCCCCGCTTTTATCCCTGATCTCGAGATCTCGCTCTGGTTGGCACCTTTATTGCTTCAAGCCAGTCAGTGTCAATGATTTGTCTGGGAAGGGAAGATGGAAATTAGCGCAAGCAGCCTGATGCAAGAGATGCAGGCCCTCAAGGTGGAAGCCGGTGCCACGCCGTTGACCCAGCCCGGTCGTCCGGTCAGCTCGGATTTCGGCCAGATGCTGCAACAGGCCCTGGACAACGTCAACGAGTTGCAGGGCACCGCCAACGATCTGCGTACCCGCTTCGATCTCGGCGACAAGTCGGTGGATCTCTCCCAGGTGATGATCGCCGGCCAGAAATCCTCCATCGCTTTCGAGGCGACGGTGCAGGTGCGCAACAAGATGGTCGATGCCTACAAGACCATCATGAACATGCCGGTGTAACTCGGGCCCATGGCGACCGATCATCATGAAGATGTCAGCAACAAGGACATAAACCGTGGCAACTGATCAAAACGGCGATCTGCTGATCAACAACGAGGGGGCGGCCGCCCTCGACGAGCACGAGCAGAAGAGCTCGGCGCTGGGCTTCCTGTCCAACACCGATGTGTTGCGCCAGATCACCCTGATCCTGGGGCTGACCATCTGTCTGGCCATCGCTGTCTTCATCCTCTTGTGGGGCAAGGAGCCGGAGATGCGTCCCCTCGGCACCTTCACCACCCAGGAGCTGGTCTCCACTCTGGATTACCTGGATCAGCAGAAGATCCCCTATCAGGTGGATGGCAAGAGCGTGCTGGTCAGTGCCGAAAACTATGCGGATATCCGGTTGCGCCTGACCCGCGCCGGTCTGGCCAACAACAGCGACGCCAGCAACGACGGCGAAGCCATCCTGCTCAAGGACTCCAGCTTCGGCGTCAGCCAGCGCATGGAGAGCGAGCGCCTGAAACTGAGCCGCGAGCGCCAGCTGGCGAGCGCCATCGAGCAGTTCCAGAACGTCGCCAAGGCCCAGGTGCTGCTGGCCATCCCGAAAGACAACGTGTTCGCCCGCAACGAACGCAAGCCCAGCGCCACCGTGGTCCTGAGCCTCAAGGGCAACGCCCTGGGCCAGGGTGAGGTGGACTCCATCGTCGACATGGTCGCCTCCGCCGTTCACGGTCTGGAGCCGACCCGCGTCACCGTGACCGACCAGAACGGTCGCCTGCTCAACTCCGGCTCCCAGGATCCCCTCTCTGCCCAGACCCGCAAGGAGTTTGCGATGCAGCAGAAGCAGGAGCTCGAATACAAACAAAAAATTGACGCCATCCTGATCCCGGTGCTGGGGGCCGACAACTATACGGCGGAGGTGGATCTCTCCCTCGACTTCTCCCAGCAGGAACAGACCCGCAAGACCTACAACCCGGACCTGCCGGCGGTGCGCTCCGAAATGACCATGGAAGAGAACAGCGCCAGCGGCAGCAACGGCGGGGTGCCCGGCGCCCTCTCCAACCAGCCGCCCGCCGCGTCCAACATTCCCGAGCAGGCCGCCGGCGGGGAAGGAACCGCCTCTTCCGGCCGTTCCCGCAAGGAAGCGACCCGCAACTTCGAACTGGATACCACCGTCAGCCACATCCGGCGCCAGCAGGGCGGCATTCGCCGCATGACGGTGTCGGTGGCGGTGGATTACAAGGCCATCCCCGGCGCCGACGGTGCCGTGACCCGGGAAGCCCGCAGCCAGGCCGAACTCGATACCCTGCGCCGTCTGCTGAGCGGCGGTCTGGGCTTTGACGTGACCCGGGGGGATACCCTGGAGGTGGTCGCCATTCCGTTCAACCGCCCGGAACTCGAGACCGTGGCCGACATTCCCCTCTACGAGCAGCCCTGGTTCTGGCGCGCGGTGCGCATCGCCGCCTCCGTGCTGGTCATCATAGTGCTCATCGTCACCGTGGTGCGACCCATGCTCAAACGCCTGCTCTACCCGGACGCCAAGCCGGAAGGGGAGCTGGATTTCGACAACCACACCGTGCTGGGTGGCGACGACGAACTGAGCCTGCTGGCCGCCCAGGCCGAGGCCGAACCGGTATTCGGTCTGCGGGATGGTCAGCTCAAGCTGCCTGACCTGCACCGTGACGAGGATCTGCTCAAGGCCGTGCGCGCCCTGGTAGCGAACGAACCTGACCTGGCCGCCCAGGTCATCAAAGAATGGGTAACCAAAGATGCCTGAAGAGAATAAAAGCCAGGTCACCGGCAACGACATCACCGAAAGCCAGCGCCTGATCCTGGATCAGATGGGGGGCATGGAGATGGCGGCGGTACTGATGCTGAGCCTCAACGAGGAGGACGCGGCCCAGATCTTCCGCCACCTCGAGCCCAAGCAGGTGCAGCGGCTCGGCATGTCCATGGCCTCCATGTCGGATTTCAGCCACGATCGGGTGGCGGCGGTGCATCGTCAATTTATCGACGACATCCAGAAGTACACCAACATCGGCATCGGCAGTGAAGACTTCGTGCGCAAGGCCCTGGTGGCGGCGCTCGGGGAGGACAAGGCCAGCAACCTGGTGGATCAGATCATCCTGGGGTCAGGTGCCCGCGGCCTCGACTCCCTCAAGTGGATGGATGCCCGCCAGGTGGCCAGCATCATCCAGAACGAGCACCCGCAGATCCAGACCATCGTCCTCTCCTATCTGGAGCCGGAGCAGTCCGCCGAGATCCTGAGCCAGTTCCCGGAGCAGGTGCGCCTGGATCTGGTGATGCGCATTGCCAACCTCGAAGAGGTGCAACCGGCGGCGCTGCAGGAGCTCAACGACATCATGGAGAAACAGTTCGCCGGTGCAGCCGGTGCCCAGGCGGCCAAGATGGGCGGCCTGAAGGCGGCGGCCAACATCATGAACTACCTGGACACCAACATCGAAGGGCAGCTGATGGACTCCATCCGCGAGTCGGACGAGGAGATGAGCCAGCAGATCCAGGATCTGATGTTCGTGTTCGAAAACCTCATCGACGTGGACGATCGGGGCATCCAGACCCTGTTGCGGGAAGTGCCCGGGGATCTGCTGCAACGGGCCCTCAAGGGGTCGGACGACCAGATGCGGGAAAAAGTATTCAAGAACATGTCCAAGCGGGCCGCCGAGATGCTGGCGGACGACCTCGAGGCCATGGGGCCGATCCGGGTCTCCGAGGTGGAGGCCGCCCAGAAGGAGATCCTCTCCACGGCGCGCCGCCTGGCGGATGCGGGCGAGATCATGCTGGGGGCGGGTGGTGGCGAAGAGTTCCTCTAAGCCATGGGCCATGGAATGTGCGATGATGTCGGCCCCTGTACCCGGCCCTCGATAGGAGTCTCTTCGGCACATGAATGACAAGAACAGCAAACTGCGCGGCTATCTGAGGCCCGAGTCCGACACGGCGCAGATTGAGACCTGGGGCTGGCCAGAGATGGAGACCGAAGCCGAGGTCGAGACCAATGCCCTGGGGCTGGCTCCTGACTGGTATCGTCAGGAGCAGGCCGATGCGGCCCTGCCGGAAGAACAACCCGAAGAACCCGCCCCCAGCATCACCGCCGAAGAGGTGGAGGCGATTCGTCAGGCCGCCTGGGAAGAGGGGATGCGCGATGGGCGCGAGGCCGGTTTTGCCAAGGGACTGGAAGAGGGCAAGCTCGAAGGCTTGCAGCAGGGCCACCAGGCCGGGCTGGAGCAGGGCAGGGAAGAGGGACTCGCTATGGGGCGGGAGCAGGTGGAGCTGGAGATAGCCCGCTGGCAAGCCCTGGTCTCACGCCTGGCCACTCCCCTTGGCGAGATGGACGAGGCGGTGGAGCAGCAGCTCATCGCCCTGGTGCAACAGCTCGCCCGCGCCCTCATCCGCCATGAGGCGCAAACCTCCCCCACGCTGCTGCTGGAGGCCCTCAAGCAGGGGTTGGCCCTGCTCCCTGCCGCCGAGCAGGGGGTCACCCTGATGCTGCACCCGGAGGACGTGACCCGGGTAGAGGCCGCTTTTGGCGCCGAGGAGTGCGCCAGGCGCCACTGGCGGCTGCAAAGCGAGCCCACCTTCTCCCCCGGCGATCTGCAACTGGCCACCGAGCTTTCCAGCATCGATCTTACCCTCTCCGGGCGCATCGATCAGCTGCTGCGCAATTTCCTGCGTGACAACGCGAGCTGAGCCATGGCCCGGTTCGAACCCGTCGTGCAGCGCCCTGCTGACGGCATCATCAGGCACCCATCGTCGGAGGCGACATGACGGCATCCCTTCTTGATCGGCTTAAAGGCTACCGGGTTCGCGAGCAGGCCCCCATACCGCCGGTGGCGGGCAAGCTCACCCGGGTGGTGGGGTTGACCCTGGAAGCCATTGGCTGCCGCGCCGCCATCGGCTCCCTGTGCCGCATCGATACCCAGGATGGGGCCCTGGAGGCCGAGGTGGTGGGGTTTGCCGGGGATCGCCTGTTCTTGATGCCGAGCGAGCAGCTCAAGGGGGTTATTCCCGGCGCCCGGGTGGTGCCCGTCACCGAAGATCACGGCATTCCGGTGGGCATGAGTCTGCTTGGCCGGGTCATCGACGGTATCGGCCAGCCCCTGGACGGGCTCGGCCCCATCCTCTCGTCCCAGACGGTGCAGTTCGCCCAGCACCGCATCAATCCCCTGGCCCGTCGCCCCATCCATCAACCCATGGACGTGGGGGTACGGGCCATCAATGCCGTGCTCACCGTGGGCCGGGGTCAGCGAATGGGGCTGTTCGCCGGCTCCGGTGTCGGCAAATCCGTGCTGCTTGGCATGATGACCCGGGGCTCGGTGGCGGATGTCGTCGTGGTGGGCCTCATCGGCGAGCGGGGCCGGGAGGTGAAGGAGTTCATCGAGGAGATCCTCGGCGCCGAGGGGCGCGAGCGCGCCGTGGTGGTGGCCGCCCCTGCCGATGCCTCGCCGCTGATGCGCCTCAAGGGGTGCGAGACGGCGCTCGCCATCGCCGAGTATTTCCGCGAGCAGGGGCTCAACGTGCTGCTGCTGATGGACTCCCTCACCCGCTACGCCCAGGCACAGCGGGAAATTGCACTGGCGGTGGGGGAGCCGCCGGCCACCAAGGGCTATCCCCCCTCGGTGTTTGCCAAATTGCCGGCGCTGGTGGAGCGGGCCGGCAACGGCAGCGACGGCCAGGGCTCCATCACCGCCTTTTTCACCGTGCTGACGGAGGGGGACGATCTGCAGGATCCCATCGCCGACGCGGCCCGGGCCATCCTCGACGGCCACATCGTGCTGGCGCGGGAGCTGGCGGATGCGGGCCACTATCCGGCCATCGACATCGAAAAATCCATCAGCCGGGTCATGCCCATGGTGACCTCACCGGAGCACATGGAGCTGGCGCGCACCTTCAAGCAGTTCTACTCCCTCTACCAGCAGAACCGGGACCTCATCACTATCGGCGCCTACAGCCAGGGATCGGATCCGCGCATCGACCGGGCCATCATCCAGAAACCCTATCTGGATCAGTTCTTGCAGCAGAAAATGCGCGAGGTCATTCACTACGATGAAGGCCTGCAATCCCTGCAACTGGTGGCCATGCCCCTGATGCGTTGACCGGTGGAGAGCCCTTATGAGTAAAGGATTGACGTTGCTGGCGAGTCGGCTGGAGGAGGCCGAACAGCAGGCCGCCATGGCGCTGGCCAAGGCCCAGCAGGATCTCAAGCTGTTCATGGATCAGCAAAACGCCCTCAACCAGTATCGCCAGATCTACCACCAGCAGTGGACGGAGCGCGGTCTGCAGGGGATCAGCCCCCAGCAGAACAGCCAGTATCACGCCTTCATCAACAAGCTCGAAAACGCGGCGACCCAGCAGTACCAAGGGGTGTTGCAGGTGCGCGAGGCACTGGCCGAGTGCCGCACCCAGTGGCTCGAAGCCCAGCAGCGGCGCAAGGCGGTCGAGCTGCTGCTGGAGAAGAAGGCGGACAAGGTGCGCCAGAAGGCCCAGCGCCAGGAGCAGAAGATGCTGGATGACTACGCCATCCTGCGTCGTTATCACCAATCTGGCCTGTAATTTGCTTTCTTCCGGTCATGCGAGGCCGATGGGCCAAGCCATGACCGCACGTGCGGCCGTCACCGAATCGTCGTCAGGGATCCCAGCATGATACAGACCCCCTTGATTAGCACTCTCCCCCAGGCGCCTTCTGCCGATGGCAGCGCCACCCTGCTGGCTCCCACCGTCGGGGGCGAAGGGGGCGTGCAGCCGTCAGGCGAGGGCAAGGCCGCCTTCTCGCAAGCCATGGCCATGGCCCAGCTGATGGGCAAGGCGCCAGCCAGTCAGGGCAATCCACCACTACAGGGCCCCGCCGAGGGCGCCCGGGAGGGGCTTGCTCCGGCTGCCAAATCTTTGGCGTCTGACGAGCCCGCCACCGAGTCTGCGTCTTCCTTGAAGGGGGCGGACGACGAGGGCGAGCTGCCTCCCGACGACTTCCTGCAACAGTTGCAAGCCTCCCTGCGCCAGGATGTGAGCCTGGTGGTGCCCCCGACATCGCCCGCCATGGCCGGTGAGGCGGCGGCGCCTGTGGACGGCAACCCCTTGCCGCCTGGCGCCGCTGCGCCTGGGATGGCAGAGGGGGTGGGAATGGCAGAGGACGTGGGGTTGGCAGAGGGCGTGGAGGCGGCAGAGGGGAGCGCCTCCCTGCCGCAGATGGCGCCAGAGCGTCAGCATGAAGGGAACAAAACGAAAGCCATCCCCGGTGCGGCCCAAGGCGCCAGCGCCGTGCCGAGCGGTCAGGGGGCTCTGCCGCTGGGGGCGGAAGAGCCCCCCTTGGCCGATGACGCTGCCGTGGCCGACCAGGGCGGAGCGACCCGCCAGCCCATGGCAGGGAAGGGAGCGGAGCCGGATGCCAAGGGGGCCGAGCCCCCTCTCTCGGGTCAGGAGCGTGCCGCCCTGCTCGCCAAGGTGGTGGCAGGAGAAAACGCCCAGGCTCCCACTGTCACCCGGGCTGACTCATCGCAAGAGGCACGGGTGACCAATCCCCTGGCGTCGGCCGGACAGGGGGCAACCGCTTCCCGTGCCACCAGCGCCTATGGCGATGGCGTGATCCGGACGGTGGCGCAGGGGCCGGCCCCTGCGGCCACACTGGAGTCCGTCCCGCCCGCGACGGCGGCAGGGGCAGAGAAGGACGCCCCTGTCGCCGGTGAGGCCAGACAGGCCGAGGCCGCGAGCGGGCAGGGAGCCCGTGCAGGGGCCGAGCCTGTAGCGAATGCAGGGAGCAGCCAGCCCGTGACGACGGAGGACCCGGCCCCAGTCCAGGCGGCGCCGCAGATCCTGGCCCGTCACGAATCCCAGGGGGCACAGGCCCCCCTGACGGCCCTCTCGGCAGGCCTGGACCAGATGGAGAGCGCCCCCGTGGTGGCCGCCGGCGTTGCCGTGTCGGTGAAGCCCGCGGTGGACAAGTCCCGGCTCGAAGAGCTGGGCAAACAGTCGGGGATGGAGGTCAAGGGCAGTGAACCCGCCGAGGGGAGCCAGCCTTTGCATCAGGCACAGAGCCAGGTTGGCGAGAACCGACCGCTGGCCGAGTCGACCGTCAGACGGGAACCTCAGAGCCTGCCCCACCTCAAGCTGGCGACCCCTGAGGCCCCCGAGCAGCTGCACCACAAGGTGAACCTGATGCTGGCGGACAAGCTGCAACAGGCGGAGATCCAGCTAGACCCCCTGGGGCTTGGCAAGATGAAGATCCAAATCCAGATGGATGCCTCCAGCCAGGCCAGCGTGCACTTCGTGGTGCAGCATGGCCAGACCCGTGAGATGCTGGAGCAGGCCATGCCGCGCCTGCGCGACATGCTGGCAGGGCAGGGGATCCAGCTCGGCCAGACCGTGGTGCAACAACAGGCGCAGCAGCAAGCCTTCCAGCAGCAGGGGCAGTCATCCTCCCAGGGTCAGTCCGGTTTCGGTGACCAGGGGCGACAGGGGGGAAATGGCGGCGGCAGCGATGGCAGAGAGGCCGAGGGGAGCGCTCGCAACCTCACGCTGCTGGTGGAATCGGCAAACGATGCCGGAATCGATTTCTATGCTTGATGCATTCTTAAGTAAGTTTATGATACCGAACAAGTTTGAGACTAGGGTGGACAAGGGATGGCAGACGATAACGAACTGACGCTGAAGGATCCGGCGGCAGGCAAGAAAAAGAAGCTGATCATGATAGTCGCCCTGGCCGTCGTGCTCCTTGGCGGGGGCGGCGCCGGCGCCTGGTTCATGCTCGCCGGTGGGGATGAGCCCGCTGCCGAAAAGAGCGAGGCCAAGCCTGAGGCGAACACGCCCCAGCCCTCGCTCTATGTGGGCATGCCCCGTCCCTTCGTGTTCAACGTGGCGGGAGGCCAGCGGGATCGGCTGGTGCAGATCAAGATCCAGCTGATGGTGCGCGGCACCGCCGACGAAACCCTGGCCAAACAGAACATTCCCCTGATCGAAGGCACCTTGCTGCGGGTCTTCAGCTCGGCGACCGCCGAACAGCTGATGACCTTCGAGGGCAAGGAGAAGCTGCGTCAGGATTCGCTGGAAGAGTGCCGCCGGGTGCTGAACGACCTGGTCTCTTCTCCCGTAATCGAACAAGTGCTGTTTACCGGCTTTGTCATGCAATGAAAGGTGAAGCGTGAGCGATCTGTTAAGTCAAGACGAGATTGATGCCCTGCTGCACGGCGTCGACGATGTCGAGGAGGAGGAGCTGGGAGCAGCCGGGGATCCCGGGATCGCCCAGTTCGACTTCTCCTCCCAGGACCGCATCGTCCGCGGCCGCATGCCGACCCTGGAGCTGGTGAACGAACGGTTTGCCCGCCACATGCGCATCAGCCTGTTCAACATGATGCGGCGCACCGCCGAGGTCTCCATCAACGGCGTGCAGATGCTCAAGTTCGGCGAATATGTCCACACCCTGTTCGTGCCCACCAGCCTGAACATGGTGCGTTTCCGCCCCCTCAAGGGGACGGCGCTCATCACCATGGAGGCGCGGCTCGTCTTCATCCTGGTGGAGAACTTCTTTGGCGGTGATGGCCGCTACCACGCCAAGATCGAGGGGCGCGAGTTCACCCCCACCGAGCGGCGCATCATCCAGATGCTGCTCAAGCTGGTGTTCGAGGACTACAAGGATGCCTGGGCGCCGGTGATGGACGTGGGCTTTGAATACCTCGACTCCGAAGTGAACCCGGCCATGGCGAACATCGTCAGCCCCACCGAGGTGATCGTGGTGAGCTCCTTCCACATCGAGCTGGACGGCGGCGGCGGTGACTTCCACGTGGCCATGCCCTACTCCATGCTGGAACCCATCCGCGAACTGCTGGATGCGGGGGTGCAGAGCGACAAGGGGGATACCGACGTGCGCTGGAGCAAGGCCCTGCGCGACGAGATCATGGACGTCAAGGTGGAGCTCAAGGCCAAGCTGCTGGAGACCGAGCTCTCCTTGCGTGAGCTGATGGAGCTCAGACCCGGGGACATCATCCCGGTGGAGATGCCGGAGAACCTGCTGGTCTTTGTGGAGGATCTGCCCACCTTCCACGCCAAGATGGGGCGCACCAAGGAGAACGTGGCGCTCAAGATCACCGACAAAATCAAGCGCCCTGACGGGGTCAAGACAGAGATGCATCTGGTGACCCGCGGGGGCGTGCGCATTGATGGCGAAGCCGAGCTGGAAGAGCTCGAGCGAAGCATCTCTGATAAACACCCTGATTGATCCTCCCCTCGGGGGAGGTGTTGCAACACTGAGGAATTGAAGATGAGCGGAACCGATGACGAGCAGGATTTGATGGCTGACGCCTGGGCGGCCGCACTGGAGGAGCAGGTTACGGCCGAAGCCAAGCCTGCCCCCCTGGAGGAGTTGAAGGACGAAGCCCCCATCAGCGCCGAAGAGCGGCGCAAGCTGGACACCATTCTGGACATCCCGGTGACCATCGCCATGGAAGTGGGCCGCAGCCAGATCAGCATTCGCAACCTGCTGCAACTGAACCAGGGCTCGGTGGTGGAGCTGGATCGGGTGGCGGGTGAACCCCTGGACGTGCTGGTCAACGGCACCCTGATCGCCCACGGCGAGGTGGTGGTGGTGAACGACAAGTTCGGTATCCGCCTTACCGACGTCATCAGCCAGATTGAAAGGATCAAGAAGCTCAAATGATCCGTGTGCTCCCGTTGTGGCTGTTTTCCCTGCCTGCCCTGGCCAACCCGGGGGTAGGGGCCAATCCCCCCAGCCTCACCTCCTGGCTGCTCTCCAGCCTGATGGTGATCGGCCTCATCCTGGTGCTCGGCTTTCTGCTCAAGAAGAGCAAGCTCTCCCAGGTGATGGGAGGGGGCCAGATGAAGGTCATCGCCACCCTGCCCCTTGGCTACAAGGAGAAGCTGATGGTGGTCAAGGTGGGCGGCCAGCAGCTGCTGGTCGGGGTGACGCCGCAGCAGGTCAACTTCCTCTATCGCCTGGAGGAGCCGCTGGACGAGAGCCAGCCCCAGGCGTTCTCCGAGCAATTGGGCAAACTGATGGGCAAGCATGAAAAACGTTAACTGGACAGGGTGGCTGGCACTGCTCTCCCTGGTGCTCTCGCCCCTGGCGATGGCCCAGGACGGCATGTCGGCACTCACCGTCAAGACCATGGCGGATGGCAGTCAGGAGTACAGCCTGACCCTGCAGGTGCTGGCGTTGATGACCGCGCTCTCCTTCCTGCCGGCCATGGTGATCATGATGACCTCCTTCACCCGGATCATCGTGGTGCTCGGCATCCTGCGCCAGGCCATCGGTCTGCAGCAGAGCCCCTCCAACCAGGTGCTGATCGGCATCGCCCTCTTCATGTCGTTTTTCATCATGTCGCCGGTGCTGGATCGCATCAACAACGAGGCGCTGCAGCCCTATCTGGCCGAGACCATCGGGGCCAAGGAGGCCCTGGAGAAGGCGGAGCTGCCCATTCACCAGTTCATGCTGGCCCAGACCCGGGTCAAGGATCTCAATACTTTCATGGAGATAGCGAACGTGCAGGTGGCCGAGCCTGCGGACGTGCCGCTACGGGTGCTGATCCCGGCCTTTGTCACCAGCGAGCTCAAGACCGCTTTCCAGATAGGCTTCATGTTGTTTCTGCCTTTCCTGGTCATCGATCTGGTGGTCGCCAGTATCCTGATGGCCATGGGGATGATGATGCTCTCCCCCATGCTGGTCTCCCTGCCGTTCAAGCTGATGCTGTTCGTCATGGTGGATGGCTGGAACCTCATTCTGGGCTCCCTGGCCACCAGCTTCGGGCTGGGCTCAGGTGGTTAGGGGAGGGCAGACCCTCCCCCTGGCTCTCCCCTTCACTCGGGGAGGGCGCGAGGCCTCTCTTTCTCTCGAAGGAGGAGGCCGGGAGGATGCGGCCCTGGGCAAACCCATCACAAGGAGCGAGCAATGAGTCCTGAAACCTTCGTCGACGTCTTTCGCGAGGCGCTTTGGCTGGTGACCATCATGGTGTGCGCCGTGATCCTGCCGAGCCTGATGGTGGGGTTGGTGGTCGCCATCTTCCAGGCCGCCACCTCCATCAACGAACAGACCTTGAGCTTCCTGCCCCGTCTGGTGGTCACCCTGCTGGCCCTGGGAGCGGGGGCCCACTGGGGATTGCAGAGTCTGATGGACTTCTTCCAGCTGATGGTGAGCCAGATCCCCGAGGTGGTGGGCTGATGCCAGCCAAGGGCCACCCTTTCGCTCTGGCAGACCGGTGCCTGCGTCCTCCCGTTGGCCTGCCCCTGCCGGGAGTGCCGCTGTCATGACCTACACCACGGCGCTCATCATGGAGTGGCTCTCCTCCATCCTCTGGCCCCTGGCCCGGGTGAGCAGCCTCCTGATGGTGATGGCGGTCTTTGGCAGTCGGCTCGCCCCCGCCCATATCCGTATCGGCCTGGCGCTGGCGATCACCCTCATCATCGCCCCCCTGCTGCCCCCCATGCCGAAGATCGAGCTCTTCTCCCTCGGCAGCTTCCTGGTGCTGGGGCAGCAACTGCTCATCGGCATCGCGCTCGGCCTCATGACCCAGTTCCTGCTGGAGACCTTCGTGATGGCGGGTCAGGTCATCGCCATGCAGACCAGCCTGGGCTTTGCCACCCTGGTGGACCCCATGAACGGCCAGTCGGCTCCCGTCGTGGGCCAGTTCTACCTGATGCTGGCGACCCTGGTGTTTCTCGCGGTGGACGGCCACCTGCTGATGCTGCGCATGGTGGTGCTGAGTTTCGAAACCCTGCCGGTATCTGACAGCGGGCTCACCCTGCCTGCCATCCGCAGCCTGGTGAGCTTTCTCGGGGTCATGTATCAGGCTTCTCTGGTGATGGCGCTTTCGGCCATCATCGCCCTGCTGCTGATCAACTTCGCGTTCGGGGTGATGACCCGTGCGGCCCCCCAGCTCAACATCTTCAGCATCGGCTTTGCGGTCAGCATGATGTCGGGCCTGTTCATCCTCTGGCTCACCATAGGTGGCTTCATGGGACACTTCGACGCGCTCTGGGAGCGGGTGCAGGAGACCAGCTGCGAGCTCATCAACGTTCAGTGCTTCGGGGGCCAGCATGACTGAGGCCCTCCCGGTTGCGGCCCTTTTGCCGCCAGTCTGGCGGGCCGCCAGTCGGCTGATGCCGGCAGGAGGCCAGCATGGCTGATACCGATCAGGAACGCACAGAACAACCCACGGGCAAACGACTGCAACAAGCCCGGGAAAAAGGGCAGATTGCACGTTCCAAGGAGCTGGGTACCGCCAGCGTCCTGCTGGCGACCGTGTTCGGCCTCCTGATGATCAAGGAGAGTCTGGCAGGGGCCATGATCAAGGTACTCACCATGGGCTTTACCCTGGACCGGGATCAGGCGTTCGACCCCAATGCCATGGGGGCCATGGTGCCTGCCCTGCTGGGGGAGCTGATCCAGCCTCTGGGGCTGCTGTTCATGCTGGTGATCATCGCCGCCTTCGTCGGCAACACCCTGCTCGGCGGGATGAACTTCTCCTCCGAGGCCATGCTGCCCAAGTGGAGCAAGCTGAGCCCCCTGAGCGGCATCAAAAGGATGTTTGGGGTGCAATCCCTGGTGGAACTTGTCAAATCCATCGCAAAAGTGGTGTTTATTAGTCTGTTCGCCTGGTGGATGCTGTCAAGCCAGTTCAACCATCTGCTGAATCTCTCTCTCGAGGGCTTTCCCGGCGGCATCGTCGATGCCCTGGACCTGCTGCTCTGGATGCTGATCATCCTCTGCTGCGCCCTGATCCCCATTGTCGCCATCGACGTGCCGTTCCAGAGCTGGAACCACAATCGCCAGCTCAAGATGACCAAGCAGGAGATCAAGGACGAGTTCAAGGACAGCGAAGGCAAGCCCGAGGTCAAGGGGCGGATACGCCAGTTGCAGATGCAGATGGCCATGCGCCGCATGATGGGGGATGTCCCCAAGGCCGATGTGATCATCACCAACCCGACCCACTACTCGGTGGCGCTCAAATACGATGCGGGCAAGCCGGGGGCGGCGCCCAAGGTACTGGCCAAGGGGGTCGACGAGGTGGCGATGAAGATCCGGGAGATCGGGCGCGAATACGACATCCCCGTCATGTCCTCCCCGCCGCTCACCCGGGCCCTTTACCACGCCACCGAGATTGGCCAGGAGATCCCGGAGGGGCTCTTCGCCGCCGTCGCCCAGGTGCTGGCCTATGTCTATCAGCTCAAGAAGTTCCGCCGTGGCCGCGGCCGGCGTCCGACCCCCATCGCCACGGATCTGCCCATTCCACCCGAGTTTCGCAAATAACGCAGTGGAGGCAGCCTGATCCCGGGTGCTCTCCCTTGCGCCCCCGCGTTTCGCAAATAAAGCGGTGGGATGTCCCCACCATCCGATCTCTCCCTTGTGTCGAAAACAAGGCCGCAATCTCCCTGTCGAGGCGCGGCGCCTCGCCCCATGGCCTGGGCTGGCCTTTGGCCGGCTTGGTGAAGGCAGCTTCCCCCTGTCACCATTCCCCGTGACGCCAACGACGGACTTCTGACAGCGTTAAAATAAAAGCCATATAGATCAATGCATTGAATCCTTGGCTTGATATTTGCTTTAATCCGTCATTGGCAGTTTATCATTGAGAAGCACGATGGGATTCAAAGCGGGACTGGGCCGTTTCAAAGAGTACAAGTGGCTGCTCAGCAGAGGGGTAGGGACGCCGCTGCTGGTATTGGCCTCTCTGGGGATGGTGGTACTCCCCATTCCGCCCCTGATGCTGGATATCCTCTTCTCATTCAACATCGCCCTCTCCATCGTGGTGCTGCTGGTGGCGGTCTATACCCGCCGCCCCCTGGAATTTGCCGCCTTCCCCACCGTCTTGCTGATCGCCACCCTGCTGCGGCTCGCCCTCAACGTCGCCTCCACCCGGGTGGTGTTGCTGGAAGGCCACAACGGCAGCGCGGCGGCAGGCCATGTGATCGAGGCGTTCGGCAACGTGGTGATCGGCGGCAACTATGCCGTGGGCATCATCGTCTTCATGATCCTGGTGATCATCAACTTCGTGGTGGTCACCAAGGGGGCGGGCCGGATCTCAGAGGTGAGCGCCCGCTTCACCCTTGACGCCATGCCCGGCAAGCAGATGGCCATCGATGCGGATCTGAACGCCGGTCTCATCAACCAGGAAGAGGCCAAGAAGCGCCGTCAGGACGTGACTCAGGAAGCGGACTTCTACGGCTCCATGGACGGTGCCTCCAAATTCGTGAAGGGGGATGCCATCGCGGGCATCATGATCCTCTTCATCAACATCATCGGCGGCTTCATCATCGGCATGATGCAGCACCAGCTCACCTTCGGCGAAGCGGCCCAGGTCTATACCCTGCTCGCCATCGGTGACGGTCTGGTCGCCCAGATCCCCTCGCTCCTGCTCTCCATTGCCGCGGCCATCATCGTCACCCGTCAGAATACCGACCAAGACATGGGAACAGCGGTACTCGGCCAACTGTTCGAAAATCCCAAGGCGCTGGTGATCTCCGCAGGCATCCTGCTGATGATGGGCAGCGTGCCCGGCATGCCGCACCTGGCTTTCCTGAGCCTGGGGGCGGTGGCGGCGGCGGGCGCCTGGTGGCTGCTGCGCCGCGAGAAGCAGAACAAGGCGAAGGCGGCGAGCGGCGAACTCATGCCGGCCCAGGGGGATGCCCCGGTGGAGCAGAAGGATCTCAGCTGGGACGACGTCATGCCGGTGGACATCATCGGCCTGGAGGTGGGTTATCAGCTGATCCCGCTGGTGGACAAGAATCAGGGGGGCGAGCTGCTCAACCGGATCAAGGGGGTGCGCAAGAAGCTCTCCCAGGAGCTGGGCTTTCTGGTGCCTGCCGTCCACATTCGCGACAACCTGGATCTTGCCCCCAACCAGTACCGCATCACCCTGATGGGCGTGAGTACGGGGGAAGCCACCGTCTATCACGACAAGGAGATGGCCATCAACCCGGGGCAGGTGTTCGGCCAGATCCACGGTATCGCCACCCAGGACCCGGCGTTCGGGCTGGAGGCGGTCTGGGTCGCCAAGGAGCAGGTCTCCCAGGCCCAGACCCTTGGCTACACCGTGGTCGATGCGGCCACCGTGGTGGCTACCCACCTGAGCCAGATCCTCTCCAACCATGCGGCGCTGCTGCTGGGTCATGACGAGGTGCAACAACTGCTCGACATGATAGGGAAGCATCAGAGCAAGCTGGTGGAAGGACTGGTTCCCGAGGTGATCAGCATGGGCAACCTGGTGAAGGTATTGCAGAATTTGCTCAATGAAGGCGTGCCAATTCGCGATATGCGCACTATCCTGCAGACCCTCGTGGAATATGCGCCCCGCAGCCCGGACCCGGAAGTGCTGACCGCAGCCTGCCGGATCGCCCTGCGTAGATTGATTGTGCAGGAGATTGCCGGCCCCGAGCCCGAGCTGCCGGTGATCACCTTGTCACCAGAACTGGAACGTATATTGCATCAATCCCTGCAAGCAGGTGGGGGAGATGGCGCCGGTATCGAACCGGGACTGGCGGAGCGGATGCAACGCTCCCTGGTGGAAGCCACTCAACGACAAGAACTGGAAGGCCAGCCGGCCGTGCTTCTGACATCGGGGATATTGCGCAATACCCTGGCGAAATTTGTCAAGAATGCCATTCCTGGATTACGCGTGCTGTCCTATCAGGAAGTGCCTGACGACAAGCAGATCCGCATCGTCAGTGCGGTGGGACAGGGCTAGTTAGCGGAGATGACGGGTGAAGATTAAGCGGTTTTTTGCCAAAGACATGCGCACGGCGCTGGCCGAGGTCAAGGAGACTCTCGGACCCGATGCCGTCATCATGTCCAACAAAAAGGTCACCGGTGGGGTGGAGATAGTCGCGGCCGTCGATTATCAATCCCAGGTACCGGGGCCCAAAGACGCGCCGGTTCGCCGTCAGTTGAATGAAGAGAGCGTCAATATCTCGTCTGCGGGCAAGCAGATGACGAGGTCGGCGCCACCCAAGGAACAGAACGAATACTACGCCGATACCCTGGCGGCCCTGCTGGCACGCCAGCAGAAGCTCAATCCGGCCAACCCGGCGGGTGGCAATGCCGCACCGGGATCATGGTCTGGCAACGGAGGCAACGGTCAGCCGGCCTCGGCCTCCTGGCCCGCCAATGGCGCTGCCGGCACCCAGTCCGCCGGACTGGCGGGCGCGGCCAGTGCTCCCAGAACCCTGGCCGAACAGGGCCAGTGGGGCGCCGCTCCCGAGCCCGCCAAGCCCAAGGCCCGTCCTGCCGCCGCCCCGCGCCAGGCCCAGTCCGCCCAGCGAGATCAGGAGATGGAGGGGATGCGCAAGGAGATGGCCAGCATCCGCAAGCTGCTGGAGCACCAGATCTCCGGCCTGATGTGGCAGGAGGTGGAACGCCGCGAACCCATGCGCGCCCTGCTCATCAAGGAGCTCAAGAAGATGGGGTTTGACGACGCCTTCGCCGATCAGCTGGCGGGCCTCATCCCCGAAGACATGCCGATCCATCAGGCCATGGCCCAGCTGGCCGAGGTGCTGACGGCCCAGCTCAAGATCAGCGAGGACGAGATCCTGCGTCAGGGAGGGGCGGTGGCCCTGCTCGGACCGACCGGGGTGGGCAAGACCACCACCATCGCCAAGCTGGCGGCCCGCTTTGCCATGAAGTATGGCGCCGAGCAGGTGGCGCTCATTACCACGGACAACTACCGGATCGGGGCCCACGAACAGCTGCAGACCTATGGTCGCATCATGGGTTGCCCGGTGCGTCAGGTGCGGGACGCCGAAGAGCTGGCCAGTGCCCTCTATCAGTTCCGCCATCGCCGGCTGGTGCTCATCGACACCGCCGGGGTGGGTCAGCGGGATATCCGCCTGACCGAACAGCTCGACACCCTGGTGAAGAATGCCAAGGTGCGTATACGCAGTTATCTGGTCATGTCGGCCACCTCCCAGCGACGGGTGATGCAGGAGGCGGTGGATCACTTCCGGCGCATTCCGCTCTCCGGCTGCATTCTGACCAAGCTAGACGAGAGCCTGAATCTGGGTGAAGTGATCAACGTGTGCATTCAAAACGCCCTGCCCATCAGTTACATCACCGACGGGCAACGGGTGCCGGAAGATATTCAAGTTGCCAACGCGGCGCTGCTGGTCGGTGCCGCCATGGGGTCGCTGGAACGGGAAGCAGAAGATCCCTATTTCTGGGGATCGGGTTTTGGCGAATCCGAAGATTCGGAGTTTTATGAGTAACATGTATATGGATCAGGCGAGTGGTCTGCGCAAAATGCGTCAAAACAATCGAGTGAAAGTGATCGCCGTGTCCGGAGGCAAGGGGGGCGTCGGCAAGACCAACGTGACCCTGAACGTGGCGGGAGCCATGGCCGCCCAGGGCAAGCGGGTGTTGGTGCTGGACGCCGACCTTGGCCTGGCCAACGTCGACGTCATGCTGGGGCTGAGGGTGCATCGCAACCTCTCCCATGTGCTGGCGGGGGAATGCACCCTGGATGACATCATCGTCGAGGGGCCCTACGGCATGATGATAGTGCCAGCCACCTCGGGTACCCAGTCCATGGTCGAGCTCTCCCCGGTACAACATGCCGAGCTCATCCGCGCCTTCAGCGAGATGAAGACCCAGGTGGACGTGTTGCTGGTGGACACGGCGGCGGGGATTTCCGACATGGTGCTGAGCTTCACCCGCGCCGCCCAGGACATCATGGTGGTGGTGTGCGATGAACCCACCTCCATCACGGATGCCTACGCGCTCATCAAGATCCTCTCCAAGGATCACGGTGTGTTCCGCTTCAAGGTGGTGGCCAACATGGTCCGCTCCCTGCGCGAGGGGCAGGAGCTGTTCGCCAAGCTGACCCGGGTCACCGACCGCTTCCTGGATACCTCCCTGGAGCTGGTGGCCTGCGTGCCTTACGACACCAACCTGCGGGCCGCGGTGCGCAAGCAGAAACTGATAGTTGAGGCGTTTCCAAAATCCCCTGCCGCCCTGGTATTTCGTGCCCTGGCGAACAAGGCGGCGAGCTGGCCCATCCCGAATCAGCCGGGCGGCCACCTCGAATTTTTCCTGGAAAACTTGTTGCAAAAGCCGGTCATAACACAGGAAGACTCCCGTGAATAAAGCCCAAGCATACTTGCGTCATCAGGATTCCTACGTGCTGGTCGAGCGACACGCTCCGCTGGTCAAGCGGATTGCCCAGCATTTATTGGCTCGCCTGCCAAGCAGTGTCTTGCTGGATGACCTGATCCAGGCAGGTATGATTGGGCTGCTCGAAGCTTCCCGCAACTTTGACGGCAGCAAGGGCGCCAGCTTTGAAACCTATGCCGGCATCCGCATCCGTGGTGCCATGCTCGACGAGATCCGCCGTGGGGACTGGGTGCCCCGCTCGGTGCACCGCAACAGCCGTGCCATCGCAGAAGCGATCGAGAACGTGGAGCAGGCCCATGGCCGGGATGCCAGAGACACCGAGGTGGCCGCCAATATGGGGGTGTCCCTCGGGGAGTACCATGCCATGCTGCAGGATGTCTCCTGCGGCAAGATCATCGGCATTGAGGATCTGGGCGTCAGTGAAGATGTCATCGGTCATCCCGATGACGGCAACGGTCAGGGAGGATTCGACGATCTGGCGGCCGAACGCTTCCAGGGGGCTCTGGCCGAGCACATCGCCCGCCTGCCGGAGCGGGAGGCGCTGGTGCTCTCCCTTTATTACGATGAAGAGCTGAATCTGCGCGAGATCGGTGAAGTATTGAGTGTGAGTGAGTCTCGGGTGAGCCAGATTCATAGTCAGGCCATGCACAGGCTGCGCGCCCGTTTGCGAGATTGGAATTTATAAGTGGTTGTACTGGCTACACTGGAGCACAACTCTAAGGCATAATCCGCACCATAAAACCTGCGATCTGCATCATGTAAGTGAGCCGTCTTGGCGGCTATTTAGGAGGAACTTTGGACAAGAACATGAAAATCCTCATCGTCGATGACTTTTCAACGATGCGCCGGATTATCAAGAACTTGCTGCGTGACCTGGGATACAACAATACCCATGAAGCAGACGATGGCAACACGGCGTTGCCGATGCTGAAAAATGGCGACTTCCAGTTCGTGGTCACCGACTGGAACATGCCCGGCATGCAGGGCATCGACCTGCTCAAGGCGATTCGCCTCGACGACAAGCTCAAGCACCTGCCGGTTCTGATGGTGACTGCCGAAGCCAAACGCGAGCAGATCATCGAAGCCGCCCAGGCCGGGGTCAATGGCTATATCGTCAAGCCGTTCACCGCTGCCACCCTCAAAGAGAAGCTCGACAAAATCTTTGAACGTATCGGCTAAGGAGCGGCAGGGATGAAGGCCAAAACGAGTGCCATGATCTCGCTTGACCAGGCAAGGATGCTGGTTGCCCACCTGGAGCGGGAAGAGTTTGAACAGGCCGATACCATCCTCGCCGATGTGTGCGCCCCCAATGCGGCGGCCCTGTTTGACAAGGTGGGGCAGCTGACCCGCCAATTGCACAACTCATTGCAGGATTTTCGCCTGGATCCCAGGATCCCCGACCTGGCCACCCATGAGATCCCGGATGCCCGGGAGCGTCTGAGCTATGTCATCGACATGACGGACAAGGCGGCCAATCGCACCATGGATGCGGTCGAGGCAAGCCTTCCCATCGCCGATCGACTCAACGACAACATTCAGCTGGTCATGCCCAACTGGAATGCTCTGATGAGCCGGGATCTCGAGCTGGGTCAATTCAAGGCGCTGTGCCATCAACTGAATGATTTTATTAAGGCTTCTGAGACGGATGCCGATAAGTTACGACAACTGCTGACGGAAATTCTGATGGCTCAGGATTTCCAGGACCTGACCGGTCAGATGATCCGCAAGGTGATCAAACTGGTGCAGGAAGTTGAAACGAAGTTGATAGAGATGCTGACCATGTTCGGTGAGGGCGTTAGCGACAATTCGGCACGTAGCCTGCCAGCGAGCGGCATCGAGGCGGAAGGCCCCATCATGAACCCGCAGACCCGCTCAGATGTGGTCAATGGTCAAGATGATGTGGACGATCTGCTGTCTAGCCTGGGATTCTAATGGAGTGACGCATGGCCTTCGAAGTTGATGAAGACATACTGCAAGACTTTTTGGTCGAAGCATCAGAAATATTGGAACAGTTGTCTGAACAACTGGTCGACTTGGAAAAGCGGCCCGATGACAAGAACCTGTTGAACGCCATCTTCCGCGGCTTCCACACCGTCAAGGGGGGAGCGGGCTTCCTCTCCCTCACCGAACTGGTGGATGTCTGTCACGGTGCCGAGAACCTGTTCGACATGCTGCGCAACGGCAAGCGGACCCTCAGTGCCGAGCTGATGGATGTCATCTTGCAGGCGCTGGATGCCATCAACGTCATGTTTGCCCAGGTCCAGAACCGCGAAGAGATAAGCCCCGCTTCTCCCGATCTGCTGCACGATCTGCACGAGCTGTGCAAGCCGGAAGGGCAGGAGCAGCTGCGTACCGCCAGCGTGGCGGCCCAGCCAGCACCCGAGCCTGAGCCCGAACCAGAACCCGAGGTCATCGCCGAGGTGGCGCCTGTCGCCGTCAATGGCGGTGGCTCCATCGACGAGATCTCCGCCGACGAATTTGAACGCCTGCTCGATGAGCTGCACGGTGTCGGCAAAGCGCCGACGGTCTCTGCCGCCCCCGTGCTGAGCGGTTCAGGTGACATCACAGACGACGAATTCGAAGCCCTGCTCGACCAGCTCCATGGTCAGGGCCAGCACGGTGGTGCCCCCGATCTGGCCCCCCTGCAGTCGGTCCAGAAAGAGGTGGACGAGCTCATCGACGACGACGAGTTCGAGCGCCTGCTGGATGAACTGCACGGCCGTGGCCAGGCGCCCCAGCACAGTCTGGCGTCTGCTCCTGCGCCCGCTCCCGAACCCAAGGCCCCGGCACCCGCTGCCCCCGCAGCCCCGGTGACGCCGCCCAAGGCGCCTGTGGCCGCCAAACCCGCGCCGGCAGAGCCCCCAGCGCCAGCCAGGGCCGCCCCCGCCAAGCAGGCGGCTCCCGCCGAGAGCAGCGCGGTACAGAGCGATACCACGGTGCGGGTGGATACCAAGACCCTGGACGTCATCATGAACATGGTGGGCGAACTGGTGCTGGTGAGAAACCGCCTGGTGAGCCTCGGCATCGCCAGCAATGACGAAGAGATGTCCAAGGCTGTCGCGAACCTCGACGTCGTGACCGCCGATCTGCAGGGCGCGGTCATGAAGACCCGCATGCAGCCTATCAAGAAAGTATTCGGCCGCTTCCCGCGCGTGGTGCGCGATCTGGCTCGTACCCTCAAGAAGGAGATCGAGCTGGTGATGGTGGGTGAGGACACGGATCTGGACAAGAACCTGGTGGAGGCTCTGGCCGACCCCCTGGTTCACCTGGTGCGCAACTCCTGCGACCATGGCGTCGAGATGCCGGACGTGCGCGAGAAGGCGGGCAAGCCCCGTCAGGGCACCATCACCCTGAGCGCCTCCCAGCAAGGGGACCACATTCTGCTCTGCATCGAGGATGACGGCGCAGGGATGGACCCGGAGAAGCTCAAGTCCATCGCCATCAGCCGTGGCGTGCTCGATGCTGACAGCGCGGCGCGCATGAGCGACAACGATGCCTACAACCTGATCTTCGCCCCCGGCTTCTCCACCAAGTCGGAGATCTCCGACATCTCCGGCCGTGGAGTGGGCATGGACGTGGTGAAGACCAGCATCGTCAGCCTCAATGGCTCGGTGCACATCGATTCCACCTGGGGCAAGGGCACCCGTCTCGAAATCAAGGTTCCCCTGACCCTGGCCATTCTGCCGACCCTGATGGTGGAGGTGGGTCAGCAGACCTTCGCCCTGCCCCTCGGTTGCGTGAATGAAATTTTCCACCTGGATCTGAAAAAGGCCAACGTGGTGGATGGCCAGCTCACCATCATCGTCCGTGACAAGGCGATTCCGCTGTTCTACCTGCACAAGTGGCTGGTACGCGGTGCCGGCAAGACGGCCCGCCAGGACCAGGGGCACGTGGTCATCGTCCAGATAGGGACCCAGCAGGTGGGCTTCGTGGTAGACAACCTCATCGGTCAGGAAGAGGTGGTGATAAAGCCCCTGGACAACCTGCTGCAAGGTACCCCCGGCATGGCCGGCGCCACGATTACCAGCGACGGCGGCATCGCCCTCATTCTGGATGTGCCCAGCCTGCTCAAGGCCTATGCCCGTCGCCACTGAGCGCCAGGCTCAAGGAGTTAAAAGAATAACAATGGCAGTCAAGGTATTAGTGGTCGACGATTCGAGTTTCTTCCGCCGTCGGGTCAGCGAAATCATCAATCAGGATCCCCTGATGACGGTGATCGACACGGCCCAGAACGGGCGGGAGGCGGTAGACAAGGCGCAGCAGTTGCGGCCCGACGTCATTACCATGGACATTGAAATGCCGGTGCTCGACGGCATCAGCGCCGTGCGCGAGATCATGGCCAAGTGTCCGACCCCCATCCTGATGTTCTCCTCCTTGACCCACGAGGGAGCCAAGGCAACTCTGGATGCGCTGGATGCGGGCGCCCTCGATTTTCTGCCCAAGAAGTTTGAAGACATCGCCCGGGACAAGGACGAAGCCGTCAACCTGCTGCAGCAGCGGGTCAAGGAGATCGCTCGCAAACGCTTCCTGATGGCGACCCGGCCCCGTGCCCCCGAGCCTGCCGCCCGGCCCGCCGTCACGGGGACCCTGAATCGCCCCTTGGCCGAACGCCAGCCCGAGCCTGCGCGGGCAGCGGCGGCTCCCGCCGCGTTCAAGCGCAGTGGCAAGAGTTACCAGCTGGTTGCCATCGGTACCTCCACCGGCGGGCCGGTGGCACTGCAGAACGTGCTGACCAAGCTGCCGGGGGATTTCCCTCATCCCATTCTGCTGATCCAGCACATGCCGGCCACCTTCACCGCTGCCTTTGCCGCCCGCCTCAACGGGCTGTGCCAGATAGGGGTCAAGGAGGCGCAGGATGGCGACGTGCTCAAGCCGGGTCAGGCCTATCTTGCCCCCGGTGGCAAGCAGATGTTGCTGGAAGGGCGCGGGCCCGGTGCCCGTCTTCGCATCATCGATGGCAATGACAAGGTCAACTACAAACCCTGTGTGGACATCACCTTCGCCTCCGCCGCCAAGACCTATGGCGACAAGGTGCTGGCCATCGTCCTGACCGGCATGGGCGCGGATGGCCGCGACGGTGCCCGTCTGCTCAAGGAGCAGGGGGCGACCATCTGGGCGCAGGATGAAGCCTCCTGTGTGGTCTATGGCATGCCCCAGGCCGTTGCCAAGGCGGGCATAGCAAGCGAATCCCTGCCGCTGGATCGGGTGGCCCAGCGCATTCTGGTCGAGTTGGGCCGCTGACCATGGGCATGCTCGGCCTGGTGCTGGCGCTGGGGGCCGTCGCCATCGCCCAGTGGTGGCATGGCGGGAGCCTGCTGACCCTGCTGGATGGCCCGGCCTTTGTCATCGTCGTCGGGGGAACCTGGGGGGCGGTGATCTTGCAGACTCCCCGCAGGTACCTGCTCAGTGCCCTGAGGCAGGCTACCTGGATGCTGTTTCCGCCGCAGCTGGATCTTGCGGAGCAGGCCGAGCGCCTGAAGGCGTGGGCCCAGTTCGCCCGCCAGCAAGGCTTGCTGGCGCTGGAAAACCAGGCCGAGGCCGAGCCCGATCCCTTCACCCGCCAGGGGCTTTCCATGATTGTGGATGGCGTCTCCATCGAGGATATCCGCAGCCTGTTGGAGGCGGATATCGACATCGAGCAGGAGCGCAACGAGCACTCGGCCAGGGTGTTCGAGTCCATGGGGGGGTACAGCCCCACCATCGGCATCATCGGGGCCGTGATTGGCCTCATCCAGGCCATGTTTCATCTGGAGGAGCCAGGCACCCTGGGGGCGGGCATTGCCGTGGCCTTCGTCGCCACCATCTACGGGGTGGGCTTTGCCAACTTGCTCTATCTGCCAATTGCGAATCGGTTGCGCGCCTTCCACTACCATTACGGCCTCTATCAGGAGATGACCCTGGAGGGGCTTCTGGCCATCGCCCACGGGGAGAACGGCCCGCAGGTTGAAAGGCGGTTACGGGCTTATCTGAAAGGGGAGTAGCCATGCGCAAGCGCTATCGTTTGCACCTGCAAGGGCGAGAGCATCTCGATCGCTGGCTGGTCTCCTATGCCGATTACATGACGCTCATCTTCGCCCTTTTCGTGGTGCTCTACTCCGTTGCCATCGTCAACAAGGAGGAGTACCGCGCCGTCATCGAGGGCATGACCCAGGCCTTCAACCAGGCGCCGCGCAGCGATGGCCTGCTGGAAGGGCGGGGCAATGCCTTGTTGGACAACCCGGTCTCGGCCGCCCCCAGCCTGCTGGAGAGCCAGGCCTCTGCGTCCCCCTCGCGGGCACCCATCACGGGCACGCCCGTCTCGCAAGATGGCACGGCTCTTGCGCAGATCGACATGCAGATCCAGGAGTCCATGGGCGCCCTGGTCGATGCAGGGGTGGTGAAGCTTGCGCAGGATGACAACTGGCTGACGGTGGAGCTGAGTTCAGGTCTCCTGTTCAACAGTGGCAGCGCTTTTCTGGGGAGCAATGCCGCACCCGTGCTCGATACGCTTTCAGGTATTCTCAAACCGGTCGATAACTATGTCAGGGTGCGGGGCTACACGGATAACCAACCGATAAACAACGAAATTTTCCGCTCCAACTGGACATTGTCAGCGGCCCGTGCCGAGGCAGTGCTCAATGCCCTGGTGGGCAAGGGGGTGGCTCCCGGTCGGCTAGCCTACGAGGCGTACGGAGAGTTTTCCCCCTTCGTCGACAATGGCACCGAGCAGGGACGATTACAGAATCGCAAGGTGGTGGTCGCCATATCCAGGTTCGCCTGGGTGCCGCCAGCCCCCGTCAAACCGCTGACGGCGGCACCGGTGCAGGACGCACCGCAGAGTGTCGACAGTGAAAAGATCAGGGTGATCGCGCTGCCCGGTGGGGGCATACGCATAACAACAAGGCAGGATTGATACAGTGATTGTTTGGACGGTTGCCAATCAGAAAGGTGGAGTCGGTAAAACCACCACGGTCGTCTCCCTGGCGGGCATTCTGGCCCAGCGTGGCCAGCGGGTACTGCTGATCGACACCGACCCCCACGCCTCCCTGACCTCCTATCTCGATTTCGACTCGGACAGGCTGGAAGGCACCCTGTACGAGTTGTTCCAGGCGGCCAAACCCAGCGCCGAGCTGGTCAACCGGATGACCCTCAAGACCCGATTCGAGAACATCAGCCTGCTGCCCGCCTCGATTACCCTGGCCACGCTGGATCGGGTGATGGGCAACCGGGAAGGGATGGGGCTGGTGCTCAAGCGCGCTCTGCTGCGGGTGCAGGATCAGTTCGACTACGTGCTCATCGACTGTCCGCCGGTGCTGGGGGTCATGATGGTGAACGCGCTGGCGGCCTGCGATCGCATCCTGGTGCCGGTGCAGACCGAATTCCTGGCCCTCAAGGGGCTGGAGCGGATGATGAAGACCTTCGAGATCATGCAGCGCTCCAAGCGGGAGAAGTTCCGCTACACCATCATTCCGACCATGTTTGACAAGCGTACCCGTGCCTCCCTGATGACATTGCAGTCCATCAAGGAGCAGTATGGGGAGGCGGTGTGGAATGCGGTCATTCCCATCGACACCAAATTCAGGGATGCCAGTCTGGTGCACATTCCTCCCTCCATCTATGCACCGGGCAGCCGGGGCACCTATGCCTATGAGACCCTGCTCAACCATCTCGACGCGCTGGAGCGTCAACGGACCCAGGAGGTGATGCCGTGAGAGAGACCACCCAGGTTCGGGCCATGGACGACTATTTCCACTCCCTGCTGCTGGACGATGCCCTGCTGCGGGAAGATCCCGAAGACGAAGCACCGGCCCCTGCGTTGCAACGTCAGACCGTCGCCGTGCCGGAGGTGGCTGCCACCCCCTATCTTGAAGCCGATACCCGACTGGCCCAGCTGAGCGAGCTGCTTGCCCAGGTGGGACAGGTCCAGTTCGAGATGGATGCCCTGAGCCACGAAGATGTGCATGTCGAGCCATTCCAGCTCGAGGCGGAGGTGGTTGACAGTGAGCCTCTGGTCGCCCTGGCAGAGCCGGTGGTGGAAGCCGTGGCGGAGGAAGTCGAGCCCGTCGCCCTCGCGGTGGCAGAACCCGCGCCCGCCCTCGAAGCGGCGCCCGCACCGTCGACCTGGGAGAACCTGGATACCGGCAACGAGTTTCAGGCGCTCTTCTTCGACGTGGCCGGGGTGACGTTTGCGGTGCCTCTGACCGAGTTGGGGGGCATCCATCAACTGGGGGAGGTGACCTCTCTCTTCGGCCAGCCGGGCTGGTACAAGGGGATCATGACCTCCCGCGAGCAGAAGATGAACGTGGTGGACACGGCCCAGTGGGTCATGCCGGGCCAGCATCTGGAGATGGACGATTACAAATATCTGATTATGCTGGGAGAATCACCCTGGGGATTGGCCTGTCACCAGTTGAAGGGCACAGAACTGCTGCACCGGGACCAGGTGAAGTGGCGCCATCAGGAGGGCAAGCGCCCCTGGTTGGCCGGCATGGTCAAGGAGAAGATGTGTGCCCTGCTGCACGTCAGGGAGCTCTTGCTGCTGCTTGGCCGGGGCGTGAACATCGAAGGCCGCTGACAACGTCGGCATCGCCATGGTTTTATTGCTAATTTTACCCGTTGACGGGTTCATACAAGGATCAAGAAGATGACAGAGAAGCGCAATATTGCACAGAATCTGGCCGAAGACGAAGTGCTGCAGTGGGTGACCTTCCAGTTGGAAAATGAGACCTATGGCATCAACGTGATGCAGGTTCAGGAAGTGTTGCGCTACACCGAGATCGCTCCGGTCCCGGGTGCACCTGACTACGTGCTGGGTATCATCAACCTGCGTGGCAACGTGGTGACCGTCATCGATACCCGCTCCCGTTTCGGCCTGCCGGCCGGGGACGTGAGCGAGAACTCCCGCATCGTCATCATCGAGGCGGAGAAGCAGGTAATCGGCATCATGGTGGACAGCGTGGCCGAGGTGGTCTATCTGCGCTCCTCCGAGATCGATGCCGCCCCGGCGGTGGGCACCGAGGAGAGCGCCAAGTTCATCCAGGGCGTCAGCAACCGTGACGGCCAACTGCTGATCCTGGTGGATCTCAACAAGCTGCTCTCCGACGAAGAGTGGGAAGACATTGGTTCCCTGTAACAGGGACGGGAACGTGCGGACGGGGGCGATGGCACCTGTCCGCCTCCCTGTGACGGTAAGGTGATGGTTTGATGATTGAATTTGCAGCCTTGGGGTTGTCCTTGCTCGCACTGGTGCTGGCCCTTTACGGGATCCTGGGGCACCGTCGTCGCCAGCGAGAGTCCGAGGCCAGGGTGGAAGCGCTGCAGGGGCAGCTCGAGAGTCTGCGCAAGCAGATGATGGAGTTGCACACGGGCGCCATCGGTATGGGTCAGCGTCTGCAAGCCGCAGAAGGGGCCATGCAGAAGATCCACGACAGCCAGCAGGAGCTGACGTTGCAGGATCCGGAGCGCCGCCTCTACAGCCGCGCCGCCAAGATGGTGGAGCTGGGTGCCGATCTGGACGAGGTGATGAGCGAGTGCGAGTTGCCCCAGGCGGAAGCGGAGCTGCTTATTTCCTTGCGAAAGGGACGCAGCTGACGGATGTGTCGCGGGGAGGCCGGTGCCTCCCCGCTTTCTGTTCGGCCCGTGGCCACCTCTTTCTTGATGCCGGGACGGTGGATAATCCTTTGGCATCAATCTCTTTGGTGGGGGCGCGATCTTCCCCACAAATCCTGTTGATTATTGGCATCTTTGAAAAGACGCCTCCGGATCCTGTGTTAAGATGCAGGCCGCCTCATTTTCAACGATTACATCCCCATGCTGCTTCAAGCGAACAATCTGAGCTGCGTGCGTGAAGATCGCACCCTGTTTGAACATCTCTCCTTCGCGGTGCGTGCCGGGGATTTGATGCAGATTGAGGGTCCCAACGGGGTGGGCAAGACCAGCCTGTTGCGCCTGCTCACCGGCCTCTCCGAGCCCTTTGCTGGCGAGGTGTGCTGGAATGGGGAGAATATCCGCCATTGCCGGGATGAATACCACGCCAGCCTGCTTTACCTGGGCCATCAGCCCGGCGTCAAGGCGACCCTGACCCCCCTTGAGAATCTCTCCTTCTACCAGAAGCTTCATGGCCCTGCCGGGGACGGCGTGGATCTCTGGCGGGTGCTGGCCCAGGTCGGCCTCGCCGGTTTCGAAGACTATCCCGCGGGACAGCTCTCCGCCGGGCAGCAGCGACGGGTGGCGCTGGCCAGGCTGTGGCTGAGCGAGCGACCGGCGCTCTGGATCCTGGACGAGCCCTTCACCGCCATCGACAAGCAGGGGGTCAGGGTGCTGGAGCAGTTGTTCCTCGCCCACGCGGACAGGGGGGGCATGGTGGTCCTTACTACCCACCAGGATCTGACCCTGATGCAGGGACGGCTCAAGACCCTCTCTCTGACCTCGCTGTTGCAGGAGTAGCCCATGCTGCGCGCCGTCATACACCTTATTCACCGCGAGTTGCTGATGGCCCTGCGCCAGCGCGCCGACATCTTCAACCCGCTCTGGTTCTTCCTCATCGTCATCACCCTGTTTCCATTGGGGATCGGGCCCGAGCCCCAGTTGCTGGCCCGCATCGCTCCCGGCATCATCTGGGTGGCGGCCCTGCTGGCGGCCATGCTCTCCCTGGAGCGGCTGTTTCGTGACGACTTCAGTGACGGCGCCCTGGAGCAGATGATGCTGATGCCTCATCCCCTGGGGTTGCTGGCCCTGGCCAAAGTAATCGCTCACTGGTTGCTGACCGGTCTGCCGCTGTTGCTGGTCTCCCCCTTGCTCGCCATCCTGCTCTCCCTGGAGCTGAAGACCTATCTGGCCGTGGTGGCCACCCTGGCGCTCGGTACGCCGGTGCTGAGCCTGCTCGGGGCGGTCGGAGTGGCGCTGACCGCAGGGCTGCGCAAGGGGGGCGTGCTGCTCAGCCTGTTGCTGCTGCCGCTCTATATTCCGGTGCTTATCTTCGCCACGTCCGCCATCGACGCGGCGAGCATGGGACTGCCCTATGCCGGTCAGCTCGCCATCCTGGGGGCCATGCTGGTGGGGGCATTGACCCTGACGCCCCTGGCCATCTCGGCGGCGTTGCGGGTGAGTGTCAACTGATTGATTTGGTGAAAAGATTTTCGTTTGAAGCCTTGTTAGGGGCGAGATAGTTGAGATAGATCAAGGGGATGGCTGCTTATTGCTTTCGGGGGATATGATGTTTTTCCCCCATGGGTATGGTAGCCCTCGCCACTTAAAAATTAATAACTGAAAGGTTTCGTGAGCTATGTGGAAATGGTTGCACCCTTATGCCAAACCCGAGCGCGCCTATGGGCTGGCCGGCACCCTGCTGCCCTGGTTTGCCGTGACAAGCCTGCTCGCCTTCATCATCGGCACCGTCTGGGGGCTGGCTTTCGCACCCGCCGATTACCAGCAGGGCGACTCTTTCAGGATCATCTATATCCATGTGCCTTCCGCCATCCTCTCCATGGGCGCCTACTCCACCATGGCGGTGGCCGCCTTCATTGGCCTGGTGTGGCAACTGCGCATGGCAGACATGACGGTGGCGGCCATCGCCCCGGTGGGGGCCGTCTTCACCTTCATTGCCCTCTTTACCGGCGCCGCCTGGGGCAAACCCATGTGGGGCACCTGGTGGGTGTGGGATGCCCGGCTCACCTCCGAGCTCATCCTGCTGTTCCTCTATCTGGGTGTCATCGCCCTCTACAACGCCTTCAGCGACAAGGTGGTGGCGGGCCGCGCCGCCGGCATCCTGGCGCTGGTCGGGGTGATCAACCTGCCCATCATCCACTACTCGGTGGAGTGGTGGAACACCCTGCACCAGGGGGCCACCATCACCAAGTTTGACAAACCCTCCATCTCCCCCGAGATGCTGTGGCCGCTGCTCATCATGATCCTGGCGTTCGCCGCGTTTCTCGGTGCCCTGACCCTGATGCGTTTTCGCAATGAGCTGCTGATGCGGGAGTGGCACCGCCCCTGGGTCGCCGACATCGCCAGGCAGGAGAAGTAAGCATGCACTTTGCCTCGTTCAGTGATTTCATGGCCATGGGAGGCTATGCCTTCTACGTCTGGCTCTCCTTCGGTCTGACCCTGCTCTGCCTGGTCGGCATCGTCATTTCCACCCGGTTGAAGACCCGCAGCCTGCTCGGCGAACTGCGCAACAAGCAGGCTCGGGAGGCACGCCGCAAGGCAGCCCAGCAGATGGAGAACACCCTATGAACCCGCGCCGCAAGAAACGCCTCACCATCATCCTGGCCATCAGCCTGGGCCTTGTCAGCGTGATTGGCCTGGTGCTCTATGCCCTGAGTCAGAACATCGACCTCTTCTACACCCCGAGCGAGCTGGTGGAAGGGAAGGGGCCGGAGAAGATCAAGCCCGAGGAGGGGCAGCGCCTGCGCATCGGTGGCCTGGTGGTGCCGGGGTCTGTGGTGCGGGATCCCCAGAGCCTCAAGGTAGCCTTCAAGCTGGTGGACAACGGCGGCCATCTGGTGACGGTGGAGTTTGACGGTATCCTGCCGGACCTGTTCCGCGAGGGGCAGGGCATTGTCGCTCAAGGCACCCTCAAGGATGCCACCACGGTCGCCGCCTTCGAGGTGCTGGCCAAGCACGACGAGAACTACATGCCGCCGGAAGTGGCCGACGCCACCAACGGCATGCACTTCAAGCCCGAATACACAGAGGCGCAGTTGCAGGGAGCCAAGCAATGATGCCGGTATGCGCCAAGAATTCACTTCTTTATACCGCCAAATCGGCAGGTTTCTCCGTGCAATCGAGAGGGAATAGTCAATGATCCCGGAATTAGGGCAGTTCTCACTGATCCTGGCCTTCGCCACCGCCCTGCTGCTGGGCAGTTACCCGCTGATCGGGGCCCATCTCGGTCGTCTTGGCATGATGTCGGCGGCCCGCCCGCTCGCCTACAGCCAGTTCCTGCTGCTGCTGCTGTCGTTTATCTGCCTCACCTGGGCCTTTATCGACAACGACTTCACCGTGCAGTACGTGGCCACCAACTCCAACAGCCTGCTGCCCCTGCAATACCGCATCTCGGCGGTGTGGGGAGCCCATGAAGGCTCGCTGCTGCTCTGGGTGCTGACCCTGGGGGGCTGGACGGCGGCGGTAGCCCTCTTCAGCCGTCGCCTGCCGCTCGATGCGGTGGCGCGGGTACTCGGGGTGCTCGGCCTTATCTCGGTGGGCTTCACCGCTTTTGTGCTGTTCACCTCGGATCCTTTCACCCGCACCCTGCCGTATTTCCCGGTGGACGGGCGGGATCTCAATCCGCTTCTGCAGGATCCCGGTCTCATCTTCCACCCCCCCATGCTCTACATGGGCTACGTGGGCTTCTCGGTGGCCTTCGCCTTCGCCATCGCCTCCCTGATGACGGGGCGTCTGGACGCCACCTGGGCGCGCTGGTCCCGTCCCTGGACCATGGCGGCTTGGGTCTTCCTGACGCTGGGCATCGTGCTCGGTTCCTGGTGGGCCTATTACGAACTCGGCTGGGGCGGCTGGTGGTTCTGGGACCCGGTGGAAAACGCCTCCTTCATGCCCTGGCTGGCGGGCACGGCCCTGCTCCACTCCCTCGCGGTGAGCGAGAAGCGCGCCACCTTCAAGGCCTGGACCGTGCTGCTGGCGCTCTCGGCCTTCTCCCTGAGCCTGCTCGGCACCTTCCTGGTGCGTTCCGGCGTGCTGGTGTCGGTCCATGCGTTTGCCTCGGACCCGACCCGGGGTCTGTTCATCCTGGGCTTCCTGCTGGCGGTGATAGGCAGCTCCCTATTGCTGTTCGCCTTCAAGGGCTCTCAGGTGAAGAGCCATGGCAAGCATGAGCTGTGGAGCCGCGAGACCCTGCTCCTTGGCAACAACATCCTGCTGGTGGCGGGCCTGCTCACCGTGCTGCTCGGCACCCTGTTGCCCCTGGTGCACAAGGAGCTGGGGCTTGGCAGCATCTCCATCGGCACCCCCTTCTTCAACCACATCTACAGCTGGCTCATCATCCCCTTCGCCCTGCTGCTGGGGGTGGGCCCCCTGTTCCGCTGGCGCCGCCAGGATCTCGGTGAGCTCAAGGGCAAGGTGATGCTCGCCCTGGTGCTGAGCCTGGCCGCGGCTCTGCTGTTGCCCAAACTCTTTGCCGAGGCGTTCAAACCCTGGGCTGCGCTCGGTATCGGGCTTGGCGTCTGGATCATCGTCACCAGCGTGCAGGAGACCTGGGCGCGGGCCACCCACAAACACGGTTTTGCCACCGGCGTGCGCAAGCTTGGCAACAGCCACTGGGCCATGATCCTGGGGCACGTGGGGCTCGCGGTGAGCATCATCGGCATCGCCTGCACCCAGAACTACAGCATCGAGAAGGACCTGCGGATGCAGGCCGGCGATCGCGTCCAGTTCGCCGATTACGAGTTCGTCTTCACCGGCATCAAGGAGAAGAACGGCCCCAACTACGACGGTTTCAAGGGCGTGCTGGAAGTGCACCGGGATGGCAAGCAGGTAGCCCTGCTCAAGCCCGAGAAGCGGATGTACACCGTGAGCCGCATGCCGATGACCGAGGCGGCCATCGATGCGGGGGTTACCCGGGATCTCTATGCGGCGCTCGGCGAGCAGCTCGACAACGGCGCCTGGGCGGTACGGATCTACTACAAGCCCTTCGTGCGCTGGATCTGGTTCGGCGGCGTCTTCATGGCCATCGGCGGCGTGCTGGCCATGCTGGACAAGCGCTACCGTTTCGGCCGTCGTGACGAGGAGACCAAGGCATGAGCAAGAAGACCTGGCTCTATCTGCTGCCCTTCATCATCTTCCTGATGGGGGCCGTATTCCTGTTCAAGGGGCTCTACTCCGATCCCACCAAGCTGGAATCCGTGATGGTGGACAAGGAGGTGCCCGTGTTCACCCTGCAGGACATCTATGACCTGGGCAAGCAGCACGACAGAAGCATCTTCAAGGGGCGCCCCATGCTGCTCAACGTCTGGGCCACCTGGTGCCCGACCTGTTACGGGGAACACACCTACCTCAAGGAGCTGGCGGGGCAGGGGATCTACATCGTCGGCATGAACTACAAGGACGAGCGTGACAAGGCCATCAAGTGGCTGGCGGAGCTTGGCAATCCCTACCAGGTCAACCTCTATGATCCGGACGGCATGCTTGGGCTGGATCTCGGTGTCTATGGCGCGCCCGAGACCTTCTTCATCGACAGCCAGGGCATCATCCGCTATCGCCACGTGGGGGACATCAACCCAGACGTCTGGGCCAGTACCCTCAAACCCATCTTCGATGCCATGAAGTGAGGCCTCCCCGATGAAAACACTGATTGCATCCCTGTTGTTGCTGGCCGGTCTCGTCTGTGCCGGACAGGCCCGCGCCGCCATCGATGTCTACACCTTCGAGAGCGACGCCCAGGAGCAGACCTTTCGCGAGCTGACTAAGGAGCTGCGCTGCCCCAAGTGCCAGAACCAGGACATCGCGGATTCCAACGCCGGGCTTGCCAAGGATCTGCGGGACAAGACCTACCAGATGGTGCGCGAGGGCAAGGAGAAGCAGGAAGTGGTGGACTACATGGTGGCCCGCTACGGCAACTTCATTCTCTATGATCCCCCCCTGATGGCCTCGACCCTGATCCTCTGGCTTGGCCCCTTGCTGGTCATCGTGATTGGCGTCGTCACAGTGGTGGTGCGAAGCCGCCGCCATGCCCCTGCTCCCTTGCAACAGCCTGAAGGCACCCTGAGTGCAGAAGAGCAGGCCAGGCTGTCCGCCCTGCTCAAAGAGGAAGAGAAACCATGACCCCATTCTGGATACTGGGTGCGGCCCTGCTGGTGCTGGCGAGCCTGGCGCTGATCGTGCCGCTCTGGCGTGGCGAGGGCAGGCAGAGCATCAGTCGCTCGGCCCTCAACAAGCAGCTCTATCGCCAGCGCCTGCTGGAGATAGGGGAGGAGCGGGAGCAGGGGATACTGGCGGAGGAGCCGGAATCCCTGGTGGAGCTGCAGCGCAGCCTCCTGGACGACATTCCCGACGTGGAGCAGACCGCCCGTGGCGGCAAGAGCCTGATCTGGATCCCCGGTGTGCTGGTGCTGGCGGTGGTGAGCATCGGCCTCTACGCCAAGCTCGGCGCCTGGCAGGAGGTGAGCCGCTGGCAGGATGCCAGCAGCCGGTTGGGGGAGCTCAGCAATCGCATCCTGGTGGAGCGCGACACCCGGGTGACCGAGCAGGATCTGCTGGACTTCACCCTGGCCCTGCGAACCCGGCTGAAAGAAGAACCGAACGACTACCGTGGCTGGCTGCTGCTGGGGCGCCTGACCCTGGATGGCAATGATCCCGAGATGGCCCGCGAGGCGCTGGAGCGTGCCTACGCTCTCGCGCCCCAGAAGGCCATGGTGGCGGTGCCCTATGCCCAGGCCCTGATGATGACGGGGGAGGAAGCCCGTGCGGATCAACTGTTGCAGGCGGTCATTACCGAGGACCCGGCCAACATCGAGGCTCGCTCCGTCCACGCCTTCATGGCCCTGCAAAAAGAGGATTTCCAGACCGCCCTCGACCGCTGGCAGGGGATGTTGCCGCTGCTGGAGCCGGGCTCGGCCCGCTACACCATGGTGGAACGCTCCATGGAGTACGCCAGGCAGCAGCTTGGCCAGCGTGGCATCGCCGTGACTACCCCGTCTGCCGAAGGCCAGGTACAAGCCGAGGTGCTGGCGGTGAAAGAGGGGGAGTTCCCCCTGCACATCACCCTGGCGCCGGGCATCAAGATGCCGGAAGATGCCCATCTGTTCGTCTTTGCGGTGATCCCCAACGGTCCGCCCATGCCCATCGCGGTCAAGCGCATTGCAGGCCCGCATCTCCCGCTCACCCTCTCCCTGGGGGACGGGGATGCCATGATGGAGGGGAGCAAGCTGGCGGCCCATGCCGAGCTGCAGTTCAAGGCGCGCCTCTCCCGGGGCGGCAACGTCATGAACAAGGAAGGCGCCTTTGAAGGGGTTTCGGTCACCGTGCCGACCAGCACCATCCCCACAGCGCCGATTGACATCCGCATCGATCACGCCCTCTAATACGCTTTTGGCCCACCCCTTGGGGTGGGCCCCCTGTATAATTCATATCAATACCCAAAAAAATCTTAGGACTTTCATATGTATCTGCGTTCAGGAGCATTGGCGGTGGCATTGCTGCTCGCGGGCTGTGCGGGCGGCCCTCCCAAGCCGGGCCCGGAGAGCCTGGATCTCGGTGAGACCCCGAGCCGCCCCGGGGCATCCAGCACGGCCAGCGATCCTCGCGACCCCTTCCAGGGGCCCAACCGTGCCATGTGGGCCGTCAACTATGACGTGCTGGAGCCCTATGTAGCGCGCCCCGTGGTACACGGCTATGCCCGCTATGTCCCGCAAGGAGTGAGGGACAGCATCGAGAATTTCGTGGACAACTTCGACGAACCGAGCAGCATGGTAAACCACCTGCTGGTGGGTGATCTGAAAGGGGCCGGTACTAACCTGGGCCGCTTCACCCTCAACACCACTGTGGGCCTGCTCGGTCTGTTCGACGTGGCCAAGCATGCGGGCCTGGCTCGCAACACGCTGGAAATGGACACCGTGCTCGGCAAGGCCGACATCGGGGATGGCGCCTATCTGATGGTGCCGGTCTACGGTCCCACCACCACCCGTCAACTGGTTGGGGATACCATTGATACCATCTACTTCCCCTATGCCCTGCTGACCTTCCCGCTGAAGGTGGTGCACTGGGCGCTGGATGGCCTCGGTACCCGCTCCAAGCTGATCGATCAGGAGCGCATCATCGACAACGCGCTGGATCCTTACGCCCTGACCAAGGACTTCTACTTGCAGTACAACGATGGCAAGGTGACGGGTCGCAAACCCGAGCTCCAGGAGCAGAAGCCAGAGGCGGCGTATGATGGCAACCTCGACGATTACATGGACGAGATAGACCAGTAAGCACGGTCATCTTCCACAAGGCGCCTACGGGCGCCTTTGTTGTCGATGGCAGGTATTCGACCATAAAAAAACGCCCCGCAAGTGCGGGGCGTTTTGGCAAGAAAGGCTTATCAGGCAGCCAGGTTCTTGGCCACGAATTCCCAGTTGACCAAGGCCCAGAAGGTTTCCATGTACTTCGGACGCAGGTTGCGGAAATCGATGTAGTAGGCGTGTTCCCACAGGTCGACGGTCAGCAGCGGGGTGGTACCGGCTTCGGTCAGCGGGCAACCGGCGTTGGAGGTGTTGACTATGGCCAGGGAGCCGTCAGCCTTTTTCACCAGCCAGGTCCAGCTGGAGCCGAAGTTGCCGATGGCAGACTTGGTGAACGCATCCTTGAACTCGGCGAAGGAGCCGAAGGCCTTGGTGATGGCATCGGCCAGGGCGCCAGTGGGCTCGCCACCGCCGTTCGGGGAGAGGCAGTGCCAGTAGAAGGTGTGGTTCCAGATCTGGGCAGCGTTGTTGAAGACGCCACCAGTGGAGGTCTTGATGATCTCTTCCAGAGACTTGCCTTCAAACTCGGTACCCGGCACCAGGTTGTTCAGGTTGACCACGTAGGTGTTGTGGTGCTTGCCATGGTGGTATTCCAGGGTTTCCTGGGAGATGTGCGGTTCCAGAGCATTGATTGCATAGGGCAGAGCGGGAAGTTCGAAAGCCATTTTCTACTCTCCATTGGCTGGTCCGTGCGAAGGCGACGGTTGCAAGACATTGCGTACTCTTTTCTATCTTGAAAAGAATTGTTCTTGAAATGAGGGGGCCAGACGGCCCAAAGCCCGTCGATTGTAGCAGTATCAAAGATGGGCGAACAACCCTTGATTCTTGCCATGATCCGGATCAAGCTGCGGCGTATTGATGCATGACTTCTTTCATTCGCAACGGTTTGCCAGTTTGTGGTCTGCCCGGATTGCAGTAGAATGGCCGCCGAAATCGCTCCAGTGAGGCATTTATGGAAACTATTGAAAAGATCAAACAGCAGTTGGCTGAGAATCCCATCATCCTCTACATGAAGGGATCCCCCAAGCTGCCCAGCTGCGGTTTCTCTGCCCAGGCCTCCCAGGCCCTGATGTCCTGCGGCGAGCCTTTCGCCTATGTCGACATCCTGCAGAACCCGGACATCCGCGCCGAGCTGCCGAAATTCGCCAACTGGCCCACCTTCCCGCAACTGTGGGTCGAGGGTGAGCTGGTCGGTGGTTGCGACATCATGATCGAGATGTTCCAGGCCGGCGAGCTGCAGACCCTTATCAAGGAAACTGCCGCCAAGCACAAGCAGGATGACGCTGCTGCCGAGTAAGGCCGCATCCATACCATGCAAAAAGGGGAGCCACTGGCTCCCCTTTTCTTTGTGCCCACGACAGACATCAGGCGATGCGTTCGAGGCGCGCCATGTAGAAGCCGTCGAAGCCGGTCTCGGCCGGGCTGACGTTGTGATCGCCGATCAGGCGGAAGTGCTCGTTGGCGGCGAGGAACTTGTCCACCTGCTGGCGGTTCTCCTCGGGCAGGATGGAGCAGGTGGCGTAGACCAGCAGGCCGCCCACCTTCACCATCTGGCTGTAGCGCTGCAGGATCTCCTCTTGCAGGGCGACCAGCACCGGCAGGCGCTCGGCGGTGTCGCGCCACTTGGCATCCGGGTTGCGCTTGAGCACGCCAAGGCCGGAGCAGGGGACGTCCAGCAGCACGCGATCGGCGCTTTCTTTAAGGCGCTTGACGGTCTTGCTGCTGGTGATGACCCGGGTCTCCACGTTGTGGGCACCGGCGCGGCGGGCGCGCTGCTTGAGGTTCTCCAGTTTCCACTCTTCCACGTCCATGGCCAGCAGACGACCCTTGCCCTGCATCATGGCGGCCAGGTGCAGGGTCTTGCCGCCGGCACCGGCACAGGCGTCGATGACCCGCATGCCGGGCTTGACGTCGAGGGCCGCGGCCACCAGTTGGGAGCCGGCATCCTGCTGCTCGAAGCAGCCATCGGCAAAGGCCTGGGTACGGAACAGGGCGGCGTCCGAGGTCACTTGCAGGGCGGTCTCCACTCCGTCGACGGGCACTGTGGTGACATGCTCTTTGGCCAGCATGGCTTGCAGCTCGTCCCGGGTGCACTTGAGGGTGTTGACCCGCAGGTAACGCTTGGGCATCCAGGCCAGGGCGGCACGCTCGGCCGGCCAGGCGTCGCCCAGTTGCTCGCTGCCGAGTTTTTCCAGCCAGGCAGGGCAGCCGTCCATCAGCACGGGGTTCTTCTTGGCCTCGGTCAGGCGGCGGCGGAACGCCTCCTCGTTGAAGCGATCCAGGGTCGGGTGGTTGGGCTGATCTATCTTGTGGAAGGCGTGCCAGCTGTGCAGCAGCGGCCAGACATTCTTCTCCGCCTGACGGACCTGGATGCCGGTGAGGAAGCAGTAGAGGCTGAGGCGGCGCAGCAGATCGCCGGTGACCAGGGCAATCCTTGCCTGTTCTTGCGGTTTGAGTTCGATGCCGGAGAAGTGACGGGCATAGGCGCGGTCGAGGGTAAGACCCTGACCCAGCACATCGTCAACGATGGCAACGACCAGATCCCCGAAACGGGGCAACAGTGGGGACTTGAGCATGAGATTAACCTTGGCCAAAGAAAGAGTGAACCGGCCCCGTCGAAGAGGGGTTCTGGAACGGACAAATCCGCGCCATGATAGGGGCTAGTCTGCATTGGTGCAACCTTCCCCATTCGGGGAATGTACAGAGGATGTTGCTGGACTAATCGGACCAGCGGGCAAATGATGCCGTGGCAGTTCAGGTGAATCCGTTTAAAAAGGAATTAAAAAGATGCAGTTGATGAAATATTCTCCGCTGGCGGTGCTGGTGGCGGGTCTGATGACGTCCGGCAACCTGATGGCCGGCGAGTGGCATACGGTCACGGCGCGGGCCACCGCCGCCGATGGGTACGAGGTGAGGGCCAGCCAGTATCGCATCGTCACCGTCTCCACCGATTACCTGGCTGCCCTGAAGGGGGGCGAGCGCCGCCTGACCCTGCCCCTGCCGGATGGCAAGGAGGTGACCTTCAGCCTGCAACCCTATGATCTGCTGCCGGCGGATCTGGCCGCCAAATATCCCGATATCCTGGCCTTCAAGGGGTACAACGAAGCGGCGCCGGGCGAGACCGGGCGCTTCGATCTCGGTCCCCAAGGATTCCACGCCATGTTCAGCCATGAAGGGAAAATGGTGTTCGTCGATCCCCTTCGCAATGGGGAAGGCTATGCCGTCTATTACCAGCAGGATGCCCACAGCCGGCTGGAAGAAGAGGCGGACAAGGTGATCGGGGGCGAGGCCAAAAAGCTGGCCCGCCAGGTGCTGGTGGATGGCAACGAGCGCAAGCGCTATGTCATCGCCATCTCGGCGGCGGGGGAGTACACCCAGTATCACGGCGGCACCGTGGAGGCGGGTCTTGGCGCCATCACCACCCTGCTCAACCGGGTCAACGAGGTCTACCAGCGTGACGTGGCGGCCGAATTCCAACTCGCCAGCGGCAACGACACCATCATCTTCACCGACGTGGCGAACGATCCCTTCAACAATGATGACGGCGATATCGATGCCAACATGCAGGTGCAGGCCGATGCCCTGACCAAGGGGCTGGGGGCCTTCGACATCGGCCATGTGGTCAACACCGGTGGCGGCGGCCTGGCGGGACTGGGCGTACTCTGCACCCCTGACAAATCGGCGGGGATGACGGGCTCCTCCGAGCCGGTGGGGGATGCCTTCTTCATCGACTACGTGGCCCACGAGATTGGTCACCAGTTCGGGGCAGACCACACCTTCAACGGCACCACAGGCAGTTGTGGCGGCGGCAACCGGGAACCAAGCCAGGCCTGGGAGCCGGGCAGCGGCAGCTCCATCATGGCCTATGCGGGGATCTGCGGAGACGAAGATCTGCAGCCCCACAGCGAGCCCTATTTCCACAGCAAGTCCATCGAGCAGATGCGGGCCCACATGGCCACGGAGCCAAATTGCGGCACCCCGTTGGTGCTGGTCAACAATGCGCCCCAGGTGGCGGCAGGCAATGACTACGTCATCCCTGCGAACACCCCCTTCGTGCTCAAGGGGGCGGGGGCCGATCTTGACAGCGATCCGCTGAATTACACCTGGGAGCAGATCGATCTGGGGACGGAGTCGAGCAGCCCGGCCACCATGGTGGACGACGGCAGCCGTCCGCTGTTCCGTTTCGTGGCGCCGACCAGCGTGCCGGAGCGCACCCTGCCGAGTCTCACCTCCCTGCTCACCAACACCCTGGCGATAGGGGAGGCCTGGCCTGCCACCAACCGGGACCTGAACTTCCGCCTCACGGCGCGGGACGGCAAGGGCGGTGTCGCCAGCGATGACATGAAGATCCAGGTGGTCAACACCGGCAAGGCCTTTGCCCTGACCAGCCCGGTGGTGACCCCCCTGGGGGCGGGCAAGACGCAGACCATCAGTTGGGAAGTGGCCGGCACCAATGCCGCCCCCATCAACTGCAGCAAGGTGGATCTCTTCATGACCCGGGACGAGGGGGCAAACTGGACTTCCCTTGCCAGCGGCAAACCCAACTCGGGCTCGGCGAGCGTCACCATCCCGGCGGGCCAGGATGGCACTGCCCGCTTGAAGGTGGCGTGCAGCGACAACATCTTCTTCGCCATCAGTCCCCTCAAGCTCTCGGTCACCCAGCGCGGTGAAGAGGGGGGAAGCGGTGGCGGCGGTGCCCTCGGCTTCTGGACCCTGGCCCTGGCGTTGCTGGGCTGGCAGCGGAGGCGGGCATGAGACTGGCCGGGGTGCTGCTGCTCACCCTGCTCGGTGGTTGTCAGGCCGATGCAGACACCCTGGAACAGGCGGTCAGCGCCAGCCTTGCCAGGCAGGATTACCGGCTGATCGTGCGGGCCGGGCGCGGCGAGGTGGCGCCCGGGATCGCGGCGGATCAGCAGGCGGCGGCCAAGGCGCGCTGCGGCGTGCGCTATCTCGATGGATTCGGGGATGTCATCAAGCCGGATCAGAAGGAGGCCCATGCCAGGCTGAGCGCCTATGCGGCGGACTACAACCGGCGCATGCTGGCCCATTGCCCGCCGGTTGACGGCAAGCAGTAGGCTGACGGTCATCGGCATAAAGAGGGAGGCATGAGCCTCCCTCTTTTTTTGCTCCGCCATTTGGCCGCCCCGAGGCTTGTACCCATGGCGCGCTCGTCGCACAATGCCTGCACCCATCGCCGCACGGGCGGCAGAGAAAGAGAGAAGGAAAATCAAGATGATGGATGTGGCTGATCTGCGTCGCGAATACACCAGGGGTGGACTGCACCGGGCCGATCTGCCGGCCGAGCCCCTCGCCCTGTTCGAGAAGTGGCTGGCCCAGGCTTGCGAGGCCAAACTGACCGATCCCACCGCCATGGTGGTGGGCACCGTGGATGCCGATGGCCAGCCCTGGCAGCGCACCGTGCTGCTCAAGCACTACGATGCCGAAGGCATGGTGTTCTACACCAACATGGGCAGCCGCAAGGCGCATCAGCTGGAGGGCAACCCCCGTATCAGCCTGCTCTTCCCCTGGCACACCCTGGACAGACAGGTGCACGTGACCGGTCGGGTGGAGAAGATGAGCACCTTCGAGGTGATGAAGTATTTCCACAGCCGTCCCAAGGACAGCCAGATCGCCGCCTGGGTCTCCAAACAGTCGACCCGCATCTCGGCCCGTGGCGTGCTGGAGGCCAAGTTCCTCGAACTCAAGCAGAAGTTTGCCAATGGCGAAGTGCCGCTGCCGAGCTTCTGGGGTGGTTTCCGGGTGCGCATCGACACCGTCGAGTTCTGGCAGGGCGGGGAGCATCGTCTGCACGATCGTTTCTATTACACCCGCGAGGGGGACGGCTGGCACATCGAGCGCCTGGCGCCCTGATGAACATCGCCCGGCTCAAGAATTTCACCGAGATAGTGAAGAACAACTTCAACATCTCGGCGACGGCGGAGAAGCTCTATACCTCCCAGCCGACCCTCAGCAAGCAGATGAAGATGCTGGAAGAGGAGCTGGGGCTGGCGCTGTTTACCCGCAAGGGCAAGAACCTGTCGGGCCTGACCCCCATGGGGGAGCAGGTGATGGAGCTGGCCAGGGGAGTGGTGGCCCAGGTGGAGCAAATTGGCCAGCTTTCCCTCGGGGATCAGCTGGCCACCAGCGGGGTGCTGCGCATCGCCACCACCCACACCATGGCCCGCTACAAGCTGCCGGCGGTCATCACCGAATTCTCCCGCCGCTACCCCGAGGTGAGCATCCAGCTGCATCAGGGAGCCCCTGCCCAACTGGCGCAGATGGCGCAAAACGGGGATGTGGAGATGGCCATCGCCACCGAGTCCATGCACCTGTTCGACGAGCTGGCGACCGTGCCCTGCTATCGCTGGGGGCGCAGCGTGGTGGTGCCCCACGGCCATCCGCTGCTGGACTGCCAGCCGCTGGCCATGGCGGATCTGGCCCGGTATCCCCTCATCACCTATGTGTTCGGTTTCACCGGCCGCTCCAAGATGGACAAGGCGTTCGGACGCCATGGCCTCAGCCCCCGCATCGTGCTGACGGCCACCGACAGCGACATCATCAAGCACTATGTGCGCCTGGGGATGGGTGTCGGGGTGATCGCCACCTCGGCGTTCGACGAAGGGGACAGGGAGAGCCTGGTCTGCCTCAACATCGATCATCTGATCGCCTCGAGCGTGGCCCATGTGTGCCTGCGCAGGCACGCCCACCTGCGGGACTACATGTACGACTTCATCAACCTCTATGCCCCCCATGTGAGCCGGGAGACGGTGCAGCTGGCGCTGCTCAACCAGGGAACGCCCGCCCCGTCTGCGACCCTGCCCTGGCTCTGAAGGCCGTCAGGGGGAGTCAGATGTGCTGCATAGAGGCAAAAAAGAGAGGCCAATGGCCTCTCTTTTTTGTGATAAGTGGTGTCCTGCGCTGCCTTTTCCCGGTGATCCCTCTCTCCCGGCTATCGTGGTCACCATATTGACGGCGCTCCGGGTGCCGAGCCGCAGTTCGCCATCATCCAGCATGGCCTCGGGGTGCGGCAGCCCCCTTGCTGCTTAGGGGGGGCGGGTCGCCAGATTGACGAAGATCTGGGCACCGATCAGCAGGCAGTCATCATCCGGGTAGTAGGGGATTGACGTGGTGCTGGTAGTGGCAGATCCCCCTGGCCCGTCAGTCGACCCTGGTCGCCAGATTGACGAAGATCTGGGCTCCCACCAGCAGGCAGTCGTCGTCCAGGTAATAGGGGTTCGCGTGCAGGTAGTTGCAGATCCCCTTGGCCTGATTGCCGCTGCCGAGGAAGAACATGGCCCCCATGCGGCTTGGCGTGGCGTTGATCATGTAGCTGAAGTCCTCGCTGCCGGTCATGGGCTGGCCCTTTGCGTTGATCCCGTCGCTGGACAACACATCCGAGGCGGCTTGTTGCAGGCGCTCGCAGGCCTGGGGGTGGTTCTCCACTGCCGGGTAGCCGGCATGGACCATGGTGGTCTTGAAGCCGCGCAGCTCGCTCTGGGCGATGATGTCCCTGAAGCTGTTTTTCAGGATCTGGTCGGTTTCGGCGTCCATGGCGCGGATGGTGCCACGGGCCTGCACATGATCGGCGATGGCGTTGGGAATGGTGCCGCCGTTGATCATGCCGCAACCAAAGACCGCCGGGCTGAACGGGCTGGTGCGCTTGGCGACGATGTAGTCCATATCCTCGATGATCCGCACCGCCTCCCGGATGGCATCCAGCCCCTTGTGGGGGGTGGATCCGTGGGCGGAGATGCCGTGCACATCGAGCGTCCAGGCCGACCCCCAGGAGGACATGACCCCCTGGTTGAACTTGATGGTGCCCGTCTCCATGGCGCCGTCGTTGTGCAGGGCATAGACCTCGTCCACCCCCTTCATGCAGCCAAGCTCCACCATCTTTTCGGCCCCGGGGACGCGCATGTCCTCTTCCGCCATCTGGAAGATGAAGCGGACGTTGTACCGCAGGCGATCGCGGTTGGCGGCCAGAAACCTGGCGGCGGTCAGAGCGATCGCCATGTGGGAGTCGTGGCCGCAGTTGTGGGCCATCCCCTCATGGGTGGATTTGAACGCCACCTCGCTCATGTCGTGCATCTCCAGGCCATCCATGTCGGCACGAAAGGCAATGGTGGGCAGGGTGGGGTCGACCGCCAGATCCCCGTGAAAACCGGTGAAGCCGGGATACAGGGTGATCCTGTAGCCGAACTCTTCCATCAACCCACGGCAGTAGGCAGAGGTCTTGAACTCGGCCCCGGAGTATTCCGGGATGCGGTGCAGGTGGTGGCGCACTTCGTAGCTGAAGTCGCGCAGGGCCAACAGGTCAGGTTCGATATGGTAGTGGTTCATCAGATGATCCCTTGAATGGAGAAACCGAGCTGGGCAACCAGGGAGGCGCCAAAGAAGCAGCAGGTGGAGACGACCATGAAGATGAGGATCACCTTCCACGACATCTTCTTGAGCTCCTCCAGCTGACCGCCCACCGAGAGGCCGGCGAAGGCCAGGAGCGGCACGCAGCAGGAGAGGAAGGAGATCTTGGCCACGGCATCGATGAAGAGGCCGCGCACCGGGGTCTCGGGCAGGCAGATGAGAATGCCGATGATGGTGGCATAGGCAAAGGCCGGCAGGGAGGAGGGCAGGTAGCGCTTGGTCACCAGGGAGGCGAACACCACCAGGGACATGGCGATGAAGCTGTCCCCCATCTGCCACAGCGGCAGGCCCGAGGTCAGGGTCTGGGTGAACATGGCCAGCAGGATCGCCAGGAAGACGAAGCGCATATCCATCACGATGCTTTTCATGCTTTCTCTCCTTTGGCGGTCAGGGCATAGATTTTTTCAGCGAGCGGCAGACCCAGATAGGTGAGGGAGAGCGCTCCCAGGGCCGACGAGAGCAGGTTCGAGGCGGCGGCGATGCTGAGCACCTGCTGGGCCATCGCCTCATCGAGGCCGTTGATGAGGGCACCGGAGGCGGCGCTCAGCATGGAGCCGGATCCCACGCCGGAACCGGCGGCCAGGGCCAGGGGATGCAGCCCCGTGAGGGGGGCAATGCTGCCGAGCACGCTGAACCAGAGGGTGCCGATGACGGAGCCGCACAGGTAGATGGCGAGCACGCCGATGTACTCCTGGGAGCCGGTGCCGAACTTGCCCTGGATCACCGCGACCGAGGGTTCACGGCTGATGGAGGAGCAGGCCCCGATGGCGCGGCGGCCAAAGCCGAACTTCACCGCCAGCGGAATGGCGATGAGGATGGGCAGGAGGTTGCCTATCTCCTGCAGGAAGAGCGGTACGCCGACGCTCAGGATCATCTTGAGGTTGGGGATGATCATCCCCGCATACTGGGTCCCGAGGATCAGCAGGCTGAAACCCACCATCTTGCCGCAGAAGCCCTCTTCTCGCTCGGTGAAGAGCCTCTTCCAGCCGGGAATGCGATCCTTGACGGGCTTGGCGGAGACGATCATGCCGATGATGACGGCAAAGAGCATGGGCAGGATGGGGATGATGGCGATGCCGAGTCTGATCTCCTGCTTCCCGATGAGGGATTGGGCCACGAAGATCAGCAGGGCGGTCGCCAGGGTACTGACTACTACCGTTTTGAGTGGGCTGGTTGGCTGCATAGTGTGTTCTCTTGTTATCCGTTGTCCTTCATGGGCGTCTTTGGTCACGCCATGATGGGGGCATGATAGGAAGCGAGGAGGGGAAGGAATGTGACCGCCATCAAGTCAGCCATATGGCATTTTTTCATGGGGTATGCCGTTTAACCATGGTAAACATATGGTTTAACAACTCATTGGCAGCTGCTTATGCTGCCTCAGACAGGAGTGTGGTGCCGCCCGGGCACCCGGTGCCTGATCCGGGGGGGGATGTGGGGGAAGGAATGGATCTGTTGATAGAGGGCGCGCTCTGGCGCCCCTCCTGGCAAGCGGCGTTGCAGGCCTGGCAGCACCAGGGAAACCGCTGGTGGCTGCTGCTTGGCAAAGGGGAGGCGAGGGAGATGGCACCTTGGGCGGCCAGCCCGCCAGATGGCATTCTCCTTGCCCGCGACCTGCTTGCCGCCTGGCTGGGTGAGGCCGCCTCCCCGCTGATGGTGACACAGCCGGACCGGCAGATCCTGATCGCTGCCTCCGGCTCCCTGCTGACCCTGGCCAGAGAGAGCGGCTTGCTCACCCTGGGGCCCGCGGGGGCGGATCACCGCCTCGGTGCCGATGACGACCTCGGGGTTGCCCTGCAACGCCTGCTTGCCCGCCGCCTGATGACCCCGGTGCTGCGCGAGCCTGGCGGGCAGGACGCGCTGGTGCTGCGCCCCCTGCTGCCCGGCGATGAGAGCGCCATCCTGCGTTATTGTTCGGATGCGGCGCTCGCCCGCTATACCCTCAACATCCCCCACCCCTATTCGCCGGAGGCGGCGCGGGACTGGCTTGCCCTGAGCGGGCGCAAGGCTGCTCTCGGGCTGGGATGCACCTGGGCCCTGACTCTGCCCCAGGGGCGTGAAGACGAGCCCGCTCCCCTGGTCGGCACCCTCTCCCTGCACTGGCACGGGGAGCTGGCATGGTGGGTCGGCGTGCCCTGGCAGAACAGGGGGCTGGCCACCCGGGCCGCGAACCTGGTCAGGGCGTTTGCCTTCGAACAGTGGCACCTGCCTGCCCTCACCGCCCGCCACATGCCGGGCAACCTCGCCTCAGGCCGGGTGATGGAAAAGACTGGCATGCACCATGACGGGCGTCGGCCAGATCCGGCCGATGGCGCCCTCGAGCTCGATCACTGGCGGCTGGATCGCCCGGCGCGCCTGACGGATGCACGCAAAGAGGCGCTGGCCCCCTGGCTGGATGACGAGGAAGTGGTCGTGGCCATACTGCACGATGAGGGGGTGGCGCTCTTCATGGCGGGGGAGGCGACAGAGGGCGAGCAGACACTCAGCGGGCTGACGGTGCGGCGCTATCCCCTGGCCATGCTGGCGCCAGAGGCACCCGGGGTGCAGGCCCATGGTGGTGGCGCCCTGCTCAAGGAGTGCGGGGATCTGGGCCTCGCCTATCTGCGGCGATTGCGACAGCCTGACGACGGACGCTGATGGCTTGCGCAAGGGCGGTCATCGCGAAGCCTGGTGCGGGGTCTGTCAGGCGTTTTCCTGAGTCCGCCCTCCCATTTTCAGACAAAGGCAGTGAAGAGGCGCCCCACTTCTGTGGAATAATGGCCGCCCTGCTGTACGAGGAGTAACGCTGTATGTTGAGAACCGAGCGTCCCGGCGACATGCTGCCAGTCTATGAGCTGGTGAGTGCCGCCTTTGGTCGTCCCGACGAGGCCGAACTGGTCAACCGCCTGCGAGAATGTGGGGCCGCCGTGGTCACCATGGTCGAGGAGGAAGAGTACGAGTTCATGGGGCACCTGATGCTGAGCCCGATCACCATTGAGGGACAGGAAGGGCCCTGGCTGGGACTGGCACCCGTGGCCGTGCATCCCGACTGGCAGGGACAGGGCATTGGCTCGGATCTGGTGCGGGAAGGGCTGGACACGGCACTGGAGATGGACTGGAAGGCGGTGGTGGTGCTCGGGGATCCCGCCTACTACGCCCGTTTCGGCTTTCGGCCTGCCAGCGACTTCGGCCTGCACTGCATCTACGAGGTGCCGACGGAGTGTTTCATGGCGATGGAGTTGCAACCCGGCGGGCTCGACGGGGTAAGGGGCGAGGTGCTCTATCACCCCCTGTTCGATGAAGAGCCGGTGGAGTGACCGCCTGCCCATCCATGAAAAAGGACCCTGAGCGGGTCCTTTTTCGTGCCATGCCCATCGCTTGAATGGACGTCACTGGGCCAGTGATTTCAGCTGCTGCTTGCCCGGCGGGTTGTTCCAGTCGATGGGGCCGTGGGTGAAACGGTACTGAAGCCTCGGCAGACTCAGTTCCAGCCACTCCTCCCGGAAGTAGGCATAGCCCTGGTCCCAGTCCGGATCCTGCGCCCAGCCGGTCTGCAGGAAGTGGAGCCGGGTGCCCTGGCCCTCCGGCACGAAGCGCAGGCTGACCTGGGTCTTCTGTTGACGAATGTGGGGAAACTGGGGAGGGAAATTCCAGCTGAAGCTGAGCAGATCATGGGGCATGACCGCCATCACCCGGCACCCTTCGCTGCCACGCTCGCCGAGGGGAGCATCGGGTCTGAAATAGATCTCGAACGGTCCGTTGGGTTCCGGGACCATGAGGCACTCCGGCGCCAGAAAACTGCGCAGCCCGCTCTCCGTAGTCCAGGCCCGCCAGACATCGTCAATGTGGGCGGGTACCAGAATACTGCCTTCAATTTGCTTGTTATCCATAAATCAGTGAACCTCAAACCAGTCATGGACGGGACCTCGGCAGTATAGCCCCTGAGGCGATAAAATAGGCAGCCCTGTGTCACACGGTTACGTATTCAAGAGGGTCCACATTGCCGATTTGACAGCACGGCGGGATCCATCGAGAGTGGGAAGCGACAAGCACGCAACGCAAGGATGGTGTCATGATCAGAATGATGACGGAAGCTGACGAGCCCATGCTGGCGCAGCTCTTCCTCAAGGGAAGGCGCCAGGCCTTCCATTGGGTTGATCCCGCCCTGTTCCGGCTCGAGGATTTTGCCGAGCAGACCCGGGGCGAGGAGATCTGGGTGGCGGAGAAAGGGGGCAGCCCGTGCGGATTCGTCTCCATCTGGGGGGCCGAGAGCTTCGTGCATCATCTCTACGTGGTGGCGGACTGGCACGGGCAGGGTATGGGGCGGGCCTTGCTTGCCGCCGGCTTGGCCGGATACCCCTCCCCGGCCTCCCTCAAGGTGGCCATGCGCAACACCACGGCGATGGCTTTCTATCATCGCCTGGGCTGGGAGAACACCGAAGAGACGGGTCATTGCGACATCACGGGCCCCTGGCGTAGGCTGGTGTTGACGCCCGATGCCGCAGGGGAATAAGCCGCTGGCAGACTGCGGCAACCGCACCGCACATTGATCTCCAGCCCTGGCAGGGCATAAAAAAGCCACTTCGCGGGAAGTGGCTCTTCAACACATCCGGGGGAGGGTAGACCTTCCCTCGCTCAACCGATGATCACAGGGCCGCCACGGCCTCTCTTACCAGGGCGGCCAGCTCTTCCCACCTGCCCTCGTCGATGAGCTTTGCCAGCACCATCCAGGTGCCGCCGCAGGCGATCACGGCATTCAGCCCCAGATACTCCTTCAGATTGGCCGGCGTCACGCCGCCGGTGGGCATGAAGCGCACCGGATAGACGGCGCCCAGGGCCTTGAGCATGGCGGTGCCGCCTGACTGCTCTGCCGGGAAGAACTTGAGGTGGCGCAGCCCCATCTCCATGGCTTGCTCCACCAGGCTGGGGTTGTTGACACCGGGGATGATGGTGACGTCCTTGTCCAGGCAGTACTGCACTGTGGTCGGGTTGAAGCCGGGGCTGACGATGAAGTCGGCGCCCGCCGCAACGGCCGCATCCACCTGCTCGCGGTTGAGTACGGTGCCGGCCCCGATCAGCAGATCCGGGTAGGCCGCGCGCATCTGGCGGATGGCCTCTGCGGCGGCGTCGGTGACGTCGGCCCCTTGCAGGCGTGCGGCGAGATAACCGGCGCTGAAGGAGTCGCCCGCCGCCGTGGTGTCGATCACCTGTTTGGCGGACAACCGCAGGGCGGCGATTTCGATCCGCTGCGTTGCCGTGACCACCAGGCAACCTCAGAGCCGCGCTTGACGACGATCTCGCCCACCCCTAAGCCCTGGCTCCCTGGCTGCATTGCGAGCGCAACCCCTACTGGCGCAAGCTCCACGAGCATATCGACGACAAGGCCATCTCCAGATGGTGCGACGATCACGACCAGATCCTCAAGGCCCTGATGCGCAAGGATCCGCAGGCGGCCAAGCTGGCCATGTGGCAGCACCTGGAGAACACCAAGCAGATGCTCTTCCAGGCCACCATCTTCGATGACGAAATGGAGGATGACCGCTACCTCTTCTCCGAAAATCCCGTCGTTCATCTGACCCAGCCTTCCACTGCCAACGGCTAGTGGAAGATTCTCGGGGGCGAACCCTCGAGGTTGTTTCAACCCCATGGAGGCGCTGGGCTGATGGCGTGGCCCACAGCTCCCGGGCAAATTGCTGCTCCACTCGCCGGTTTTTGCTGGCGACGCCACCTGGAGCTGGCCCATGTCAAATGCAGCCACCCCTCGCAGAGCCTTTGGCCTGATCTGGAGATGTGCTGCGCTCGTGGGGCGGATACATCCTCTCAAGGTGAGAAAAAGGATACAAAAAAGGCCACTTCCTGCGAAGTGGCCCTTTCCAAACGTTTGGTGGCTGGGGGATGTTGAACTTGGTTGGTATGGTGTTGATTTTAAATAAAAAATGTCAATTCAGAAAATTATAATATACCTAACCGTATGCCTAACATCAGAACTACAGCAGAAAAGTGCTTATCTGGGCTGGAATGGCCATATGTGGTTAGTTGGCAGTGGAGGAAGTTTTAACCCTTGTCTTTTTCTAAAGGTAACTCTTGAGAAAGATGGCGCTCTCCGTTGTATCAGTTCCTCGTTTGGAAAAAGTTCCTCGTCCAAAATTTGCCTATCCTACGAGCCTAGGAAACCATCACCTGCAGGTGATGGTTTTTGGATTTGACCCCATTGAGTGGTGTGGCACAGGCTCAGATTTGCTGGCGTATTACTCACCCCGATATCGTAGTAGTTGCGCAGTTGGATCACTTGCAGACAAGCATTCAGAATGATCTGACTCAAGATATTCAGAATGAACTGGAACTGGTTCGTCAGGGCTTGCAGCATAAAGAGCAGGAATTGGCTAATTATGATCAATTGCTGACTCGTCTTGGCACGATGTAATTTGGGGTCTTTGATTGGAAAAGGCTCCCGCCATGGCGGGAGCCTTTCTTGTTTAGTTTTCTTTGCCGGATGTGATGAGTGCAGGGAGTGCCACTAGTGTGGCAGCACTTGAAGATCCGCACTCTTGAGCTTGAAGGTGCAGCCTTGCTGGATGAGCTCCTCCCGGTTGGCCAGCACCAGCGGGTAGAGCAGGGGATGGCTCTCATGCTCGTCGTTATAGCTGACTTGCATTCGCTCCAGTGCGTAGTGCATCAGGGGGATCCGCTGGGTGAGCTGAAGACAACCATCAGTCATGGCGTAGTCGCTGCCTATAATGGCTTGTTGCCCTTCACTGAGGCTTGGGTTGGGGATAACCACGGCGGTGACCTGGGTGTTCCACTCCAGATCCTGATCCCGGCCATGTGGAGAGGCGTCCAACAGTTCCGGCTCTGCGCGAAAGCGGCTCATCACAAAATCCAGATATTCCCCTTTCTTCTCGCAATAGGCGCGTACATGCCAGCGGATCCCGTCATAGACCAGGGTATGGGGTACGATATTGCGACCGCTCTGCTCCTCTGAGCTGAGCGAGACATAGTCCACATCCACCCGTAATTGCCCTCGAGCCGCCTGCACCAGGCCGCGCACGATTTTCGGATCGATATGGCGGTTTGGCACATCCAGGATCTCTATGTGGCCGTAGCGCAGGTCCATCAAGGGGAGAGTCAGGATCCCTGATTCGTGCTGACGCTGATATTGCTTCTCCCGGTGCAGCAGCATCAAGTATTCACCCAGCTTGCCTTCACTAAAGCGGGGGGCAAATTGCTCGGTGGGCTTGTATCCCTTCAGACTTTTGTCATAGACGAGCCCTTCTGGCGAGTAGTGGGCCAGGTAGTGGTTGATATCCCGTGAGGCCTGTTGGCGGCCGATGTTGAAGGCCGTCATCAGGTGATTGGTCGTCAGCCTGCCCTCCCACTGCAACACGATCTCCAGCAGACGAAAACGCAGGGTCTGATCCCAGGTGAGCTCTTTGGGTGCCATATGTGCTCCAAAATGCGACATGTGTATGTAACCAGTATCGTCATGAGTATACAGGCTACATATAATGAGTCCATCAAAAGCGGCGTCAAGGGAGTATGTCATGAATGGCAAGCCGGTTATCACCTACCCGTGTCAATCCTTGTGCCCTGCGCCATTGAGGGGAATGGTCGCCACAGCCAAAGGCGCCCTGCTTATGGCTGGCTACTTCAACCGTTCGAGCCCACAGCGTCCAGGCAGCAGCAAACAGAAGGTTCTCTGATACCCCCAACGCGCTAATGCCAGCAGTGCCACTACCTGAGCTACCGGGTGGTGTGTCAGCAACGGCATGACTCATTTCAAACGCCATCGTCACTGAGGTTCTATGAATTCAACGCTGATATCGGGTCAGTCGGCCATGCCGCTGATCAAGGGGATCTGTTGCCTGTTGCCAGCCGAGCAGGCGGGCGAACTTGCTACCCTGATCGCAGAAGAACAGGGTCGGTTGGGCGCTGTGCCATTGAAGGAAACCGGGGGATCGCGTCCCTGTACTGAACTGTGCAGAGTGGCACGTTTGGCTTTGCATATTGATCGGCATCGCTTGGATCGCACGGCTCTGCCCATCTATCAAGGGCGGGAGCAACTCATGGCAGGGGCCGCCGCATTGCTGGATGACGATATGACGCTTGCATGTGGTGATGCCATGCGGTTACTGGCATTGCAACTCGACAAGCTGCTGAGGGGAAGCCGTGGCAGCGCACAGGCCAAACTGGACGGACTCACCCTCAGTGCGATGGAGCAGAGGGCGTTGGCCGCTCAGTCCCCCAACACCGGTGCTGTGGTGCGGGGGAGCTGGCGTCGAAAGTCACGTAATCAACTTGGCCGAGGCAATTGGCTCGATGTGGTCGAAGCGGCGCTCTGGTGTTTCTGGCACAGCGACACCCTGCAAGAGGGCGAAGCCCTGCTTGGAGCGCTGCTGGGCGCAGATATCCGGGTTCGCATTGTCTATGGCATGTTAGCGGGGGCCTTTTACCTGGCAGATTCATCCGAGATGCGTCCCCCGCAGGTATCGAACTAACCCGCTATTTCCACCACTGGATAACAGGCGTCCCCCCACAGGGTTTGTGGGTGGGACATCATCAGCGCGATGATCACCGGGGTCAGCTTGCCTAACAGGTTTGCACAATCTTTAAGCTGCTTGCGATTGACCGAACCATTCCAGGTGGCGCCGCCATGCATCAGTTGATTCCGCAGGGTGTAGAGACGGTTAAATACGACCCCCAGCAACTGGGGGGTATTGCCGCTAGCCAGCGCCTGGGACGCCATTCTCTTGCCCTGTGCCAGCCGTTCCTTCCACTGTGTTTCACTTATCTTGCCGCTGTGAAAATCCCAGAAACTCTGCAGTACAACAGGCGTATCCAGCAAGATACGGATACTTCCCGAAAACTCCTGCCACACGAGCTGCTCGATCTGCCTGTGCTCATCCAGCTCGCACAGTTTTTCCAGAAAGGATTTAAAGGTTTCCTGCTCCGACAAGCGGCGATTGTCATCGATTTCGGTGGCATAGGCAGCGTTGAACGCAATCCAGAGAAAAATGAAGCGGCCATCTTCATCTTCTGCCATCTCTGCCCGCTGCAGCCAGCTCAATGCGCGATGCACACGCAACTTTAGGTTGGCAGGTGAGTGTTCACGCAGCGCCCGGTGACGAGTTTTCAACTGTTCAAAATTCAATGACGATCTCCTTCTCAATCAGATGAATAGCTAGCTTCTGTAACCATGACCCCAGCACACGGCATCTCTGCGACCTCAACGGGCTTGTGACGAACTGGCTGGAATAGCAAGGGGTAATAACAGCGGTTACTTTCGGATGACATCCTTCAGCTTAGCGATGGTCAGATCCACCAGGGTGGCCGGCGCTTGTTCAGGTGGTGCATGGTTACACTCGGGGCATGTTTCGAACCAGCTATGGCCGCGTACCAGTACGTCACTCTTGGGGGCAACCGTCTTGTGCCAGCCGCATTGAGGGCAGCGAAATGTCGTCGGGGGCGGGGGAATTGGCATGGCATTCCTCAAACTAAAACAAGTTCCATTTTGGTCCAGCATACCATACCTGAATCTTGATGAGTGTCGCTGTTCTCACAGATCTTAACGAGGTATAGCGCCTGCCTGAAAATACGACATGTGCAAAATCCCAGTATCGAAGCAGCCAGGGGGGATGGGTATAGTCAAGCTGACTTCCTCCACCTAAGGGAGGAGTTGGATGATGAACGGTCAAACTTGCTTACCGGGAGCTGTGCGCCGGGTATTGTTGGTGGCGCTGCAGCTCGGGCTATTGCCCCTGGCGGTGCTGGCAGCCAGTTGCACCTATCGGGAAGATGCATTGGGCAATACTCGTTATCAGTGTGACGATGGCAAGCGCGGTGCCTAGCGCGAGAATGCGTTCGGCAATATCAAAGACTCTGGCATCGGCATCACTTGGTGCAAAGACAGCTTCGGGAATCTGCGCGCTTCTGATGGCACCGTTTGCCGCACCAACTCCCAGGGTCTTCTCAGGTATGATGTGCAGAGCACACCACCAACCTTGTTTGAGGGTGACTGACATCATTATTGGCAATCGAACTGGCTTCAAAGACCTGGTATGAGTGGATACGCGACAAGGTGGTTGTTTCGGGTGAGGAAAGGGAGGGGGGCGTATGGAATTGCGATATGAAATTCAGGAAATTGGTACCAGCTTGTTGGTCGAAAACTGGCAGGCGGGGCTGCGCTGCCTCAGCCAGAGTGCAGGAAGTGCGGAATATCAGGATGCCCATCTGCCGCTGCCACTCTCCCATCTACCAGATCATTTTCTGGCCGGCATACCCGATGAGCTAAAGGGGGCGGCAGCCCCTTATGGCGAGCTGGCCTTGCGGCTCTTGTCGTTGGCACGACAGCATGCGTCTTGTGCCGAGCTGCTCAAACTCAGGCCCATCTTGCTGTTTTTGGCGGCGCTATATTGGCCGCAAGACAATTTACCCATCGTGAAACACGCAGCCTGTGGGCAGCGTGCGTTGTTGCACGCTATGGGGTTGGCGCCGCGCCGCAGTTTGCTCCGTTTTCTTGACCGCCTGCGGCTCAATCTTGCCATCGAATGGCAGCGTGATTATCTACGGCTCTTTCTATATGAGGAACCCGAGGCCTATCTGGCCCTGCGTCATGAGCCGAGAATTGGCCCCGTGCAGCTGTTCCTGCTGTTTCATGCGCCCGAGCTTACCGGCAGCGTACTGATCCGCTCGTTACCACATCATGATGACGGTGGGTTATGGCTCAGTCGTCTACTCGACCCGCTCAACCCTGCCCTAGCGTTGGCTCGAGCGGGGCGCTTTCCTGGCGACTGGCAGGCGTTGCGGAATATGGCGGATCTGACAGAGGTTGCAGCTACGGTCCTGAAGGTGGAGCAGGCAGATGATAGATCTCGCCAGTTTCAGTATCTGTGTGAGCGACTCAAGCTGGACGAACGGCACCCTTTGCCGGACTCAGCCCAGCGACTACGCCATCTGCAAACGCCCTGGTTACAGCAGGTGGCGAGTTGGCCAGAGCTGGATGCTGCCTGCGCACGAATGAACTCGCGCAGATGCGAACTTTGGTCACTGACCATGTTGAATGACATCTTGCGTGGACGGCAGGCGCTGTTTCGGCTCTGCTCGCCTCGGCGGAAGAAAACGCTTTGTTGGGTACGGATGTCGCTTGCGCAATCCGCCCCCGATCAACCTGCGTTCACTGCCTTGATTGAGGTCACAGGCCCCAAGGTGGGGCGGGTGTCCCGCTACTGGGTGCGCCGCTTGTATCGCCATCTTTCGACTCACCCCTTAAGCCTGCGGGCTTGATACCCGCCCCCTGAATAGGTCAAGGCCCCGATTGCAGATGCAAACGAGGGATGTGCCTGTTTTTGTTACATGTCTATACGTTCAGTATCGTCCATTGCCCTGGTGCGCGCTTTAATGGGCACCAGAGCGGTCATCTGGCAGCGTCGGTTGGTGAGAGAGGCATATCATGACAGCAATCAAAAAAAGTTCGGCCCTCAATGGGGTTGCGTGCGGGTATCTGTGGCAACTGCTGCGCACCATTCCCTCAGTGTATCCGCAGTTGCGCGAGATGGAGCCCCGCCAACTTGAGCAGTTTGAGCTGAGCCCCCAGGATCTCGCCAGCCGGCAGGCACTGCTGAAGTTGCTCAAGACCCGTGCCGCCGCTCCCAAACCCGTCTGTCTCTGGCACAACTGTGAGTTGCTCGATCGGCAGGTCGGTGAAGACTCGCCACTCAGCCTGGCCCTCTTGCGCTTTATCACTATCTACACCTTGCATCCTGGTCTGCAGCAGATGATTGAAGAGGCCGGTGATGCCGACAGACAGGGTAGCCGCTTGCCGCTGCTGGCGGCGATGATAGGCTATCCGCTAGAGGCACTGCGTCACTACCTCAGCGGTGCCAACTGGATGCGAGAGGTCGCCTTTCTCCATCGTGAGGCGGACTCTTTGTTGGGGGTGAGTATCAACATGGATCTGCTGTTGGCCGAAAAGCTGCTGACCCAGACGCTGGAAAAACCGGTTGAGTTGATCTCCGATGTGCTCGAGGAGATGCCCCCCAGCCAGCTGACGCTGGACGATTACGGCCATATGCAGCTGGGTGCCCTGGTTGAGCATGCTGGCATGCTGGATCAGCAGATGCCGTCAGGCTGGAATGCCCTGCTATGGGGAAAACCGGGCACCGGCAAGACGCAGCTTGCCTGTCTGCTGGCTGGGCTGGCCAACCTGACACTCTACACCTTGCGCAGCGAAGAGGATGCCAACGCCTTTCGCCGAAACGGTATGCAGAGCCGGGTGAGTGAACTGTTGCTGGCCCAGCGCCTGCTTGGACGCAATGGTAGCTGCATGTTGCTGGTCGATGAGGGGGACGATCTCCTGATGAGCGGCACCATCGCCAAAAACAGGCGCCACCAATTGCTGGAAGATAACCCAGTCCCGGTTATCTGGACCACCAATGATGTGGCGAGTATTGATGCCGCCTGTCTGCGCCGCTTCAACTGGTTGCAGCAATTCGAGTTTCCCAATCCCGACACCCGCATCCGCCTGTTTACCAAGGCAGTGCGGGGCCTCGGGATCACCCGGCAGCAGATCGCGCACTGGGCTGAGCGTACCTGGTTGTCACAGGCCGATATCCAGAGAGTGGCCAGTCTGATATGTAGTCTCGGGCTCAAGCGCAAGGATGCCGCAGATGCCATTGAGCACTGGCTGGATCAGCGTGAGCGGGCCTTTAACATCGAGTCGGATGAGTGCCCTGGCAATCCGATTGGCAAAAGGGCAGGGGGAAAATCTCAGACAAAAGAGGCGGCTTGCGCTTACCGGATGGAGGGCGAATTTGACGCAGGACTGCTCAACCTGCGAGGGCGTGACGGCCAGCTCCAGCAGGATATCGATATCGCCGAGCTGATGGTATCACTCAAACAGGCAAGAGAGGGCAGGATCTTGTTGCACGGCTTGCCGGGCACCGGCAAAACGGCGCTGGTTCATCACCTGGGCAAGCAGCTTGGCTGCGAGGTGGTACAGAGGCTGGGATCGGAACTGCTACACAAATATGTGGGTGAATCCGAACAGGCGATGGCGCAGGCATTTGTCGAGGCCAGAGAGCGTAACGCCATCTTGTTTCTCGATGAGGTAGACAGCCTGTTGACGGACCGCCGCAGCCATCACCAGGGCTGGGAAACCAGTCAGGTCAACGAGCTGTTGCAGCAGATTGAGCACTTCGACGGCATGCTGGTGGTGGCAACTAACTTTCTCGATCGTCTCGATACGGCGGTTGCCCGGCGTTTTGACTACCAGCTTGAACTCTGTCCGCTGCTGCCGGCCCAACTCCATGGCGCCCTGGAAGGCTGTGTCGATAAAGCGACCCTGCGCGAGATCGGATCATCCCTGCCCGGTCTGGGGGGCGTGACCCTCGGCGATATCGCGGTTCTCAAGCGCCGCCAGCGCCTGCAAAGGCGCAAGCTTGGAGCTGCCGAGATTCTGGGGATCTTGAAGACGCTGATCGCAGGTCGTGAGCGCGGTAATGCCAGGCCGATAGGCTTTTTGCAGGGCAGCCCGATGGTTTGCCAAGGTTAAACCAATATTGACATGGGGCAAGTGGGCACGCTCTGCTTGCTGCCTCTCAGTTAGGGAAGGTGCTAACAAGTCACTTGGCACAAAAACACACCATTCTAACTTATTGATATTAAATGGCTAAACTTTTTAGTTTTGGCACATAGGGTACTTATTCGCACCTTCCTTAGAAAAAATGTCAACCAAAGCGTTCATTCTTAGATATTTAAATATTTTTTCACTGTTATTGAAAAACGATACCATGAGCAGTAATGTATGCCAATTGGACCTGATAAATATGCGTACATCTTGACTTCTATGTAATCACATTCACAAATAAGGAAGTTATATGGTTTCTTTTGAACTGTTAGAGCAACTCCATAAATCTGACCTGCAATTTATTCTTAGGGCGAATGGCTTCACTGGTACCGGAAATAAGCATGAATTAATTGAGCGAGTGCTCAGCTCGCTATCTCTATCGCAAGCTTTAAATAGTCTAACCTTTACTAATGTTAAAACCTTGTGCTCATTTTTCAATATAAAGTATCAGGGCAAACAGGCATCTATAACAGCACTCTGTAATTTATGTGGCGCATCATCTGATACAAATAAGGTTGCCGATGTTGTACATGATGAAATATCATCAATTAAGAATGAGTTAAATGATATTGTCGGTTTGGCTGGTGTTAAAGGTAAAATAAAAGAACTCATTGCCTTCAGTGCTATTCAACAGAAAAGAAAAAATTTGGGCCTGGAGTCGGTTTCAGTTGGTAGACATATCGTTTTCACGGGTAACCCAGGAACAGGAAAAACAACAGTAGCTGGAATTATTGGCAGGTTATTCAAAGCTTATGGATTGGTGAGCCAAGGAGGATTCAGAGAGGTTAAGCGTTCAGATCTCGTCGGAGAATATATTGGAGAATCAGAAAAAACTACCAGTAAAATTCTGGAAGAAGCCAAGGGCGGGGTTCTCTTCATTGATGAAGCATATGCTTTAGCTGGCGAAAAGAATGACTTCGGCAAGGTCGTAATTGAAACTCTCATGGTTGCCATGGAGAAGTATCGTGACGATATTGTGATTATTGTTGCAGGTTATAAAGACGAAATGGAGCAGTTTTTGAATATGAACCCTGGCCTTAAGTCTCGGTTCAACTTTTTCATTGAGTTCGATGATTACAATGACGAGGAATTAGTCAGAATAGTCAAGGTAATGGCTGAAAAAAATGACTATTTAATAGAGAAAGAACTGGAAATAGCATTGCTTGATAAGTTTTCAAATTGCAGAAATTCCACCGACAAGTTCGCAAATGGCCGTCTTGCCAGAAATTTATTTGAGTCTATGTTATTGAAGCAGGCGATTCGTCTGTCTGAGACTGAAAGCTATGATGATGCCATGTTGCAGCTGTTAACAACAGCTGATTTATAATGGTTTATTTAGTGTCATTTAAATGGGCTAGTCCCTCTGTTTTCTGGGGGATTACTAAAACGGACATTCACGCCCATGTATGGAGATGGTATTCCGCACTCAAGAAGGGTAGCTCTACTTGGCGATGGTACTCGACTTGTTCTCTCGCCAGATCGTCTGTTGGGCTATGAAGCCAAGCATGAAGGCAGACTTGGCGGTTGATGTACTTTTGATAGCTGTCTGACGGTGCAAGCCAAAGCAGTCGGTACTTGTGCCTTCGGGTCAGGGCAGCCAATCCCCCGGTAGGAAATATCTACTGTCGTGGGGGCAGTCCAGACCCCGTGCCTTGGCTGGCAAAGCCTACGTGCCCCAATCCCTTGGCGTTGATCTGGTCCATCACGGCCATCAGCGCATCCGATTGAGCGGACGACGGGGCAAACAGACCGGCCTGTTGCTGTCCCTTGGGGGTGAACTCACTCAGCATGACGCCCCCTTCTGATCGCGGTAACCGTCACGCGAATGCCAGCTTGCTCGCCGCAATAGGGCAAACGTTTGTCAAGCTGGCAGGCTCTCACAAACAATTACAGCTGCTGGCAACACAGACTATCGGCACGCGACTTTACTGTAGCGCGAGCCCTGTCAAGAAATACGTTCTGAAAAAAGGCATAATGTAGAATCACTTACTGAGAATGTTTCGTCTGACATGAGCACTATCACTCCGCACTACCGTAGTGTGCAGCAGTTACTGCAAAGCCAATCTTTTGCCATCGATGAGTACCAGCGTGAGTACAAGTGGGAAAAGGAGAATATCGAAGAGCTGTTGTCTGACTTGCAGGCCAAATTTTTTAGCCACTACAAGCCAGGCGACGAAACCACAGCCGTCAGCAGCTATGGCGAATATTTCCTCGGTTCCATCATCGTCAGCAAGCGCAACGGTAAGAACTATCTAATCGACGGCCAACAGCGGGTAACTTCTCTGACCCTGCTGCTCATATGCCTGTATCGTGCAGCCAAGATACAGAAACTATCGGTGGGAGGAACCGTTGCCCCGCTTATCTTTAGCGATAACTTGGGCAAACCCAAATTTAACCTCGACATACCCGAGCGACTGCCCGTCATCAAGGCGTTGTTTGAAGGTCAAGACTTTAATCCGGATGGTAAAGATGAGTCCATCCAGACCATGTACGCCCGCTACCGCGACATTGAAGCGAACGATCTGATCGCAGATCTGGGTGATGCACTGCCACATTTCATCTACTGGTTGTTGACCCAGGTAGGCTTGATCGAGATCGCGACGGATAACGACGGCTATGCCTACACAATCTTTGAAACGATGAATGACCGGGGTAAACCTCTGAGTCCGGTAGATATGTTGAAGGCCTATCTGCTGGCTCCGATTGAAGAACCGGAAGAGCGACTGCAAGCGAATCAGACATGGAAGAGAGAGGTGCTGGAGCTAATCTCTTGGGATGGCAACCACGAACCGGAACGAGATGCCAATTGTATTAAAGCTTGGCTGCGGGCGCAGTATGCCGAGAGTATTCGCGAACGCAAGGCTGGCTCAGTAGACAAAGACTGGGAGTTGATTGGTTCTGCATTCCACCGTTGGGTGCGTGACCATAGTGACCTGATGGGGCTTGGTAAGTCCCAGGGGAACCAGAAACTGATGGTTGAGAGTTTCCCGTTTTTCGCCAAGGCCTATCGGCACATCCTGCACGCCAGCAAGAATTACACACCCGGTATGAAGGCGGTTTACTACAACGCGCACAATGATTTCACTTGGCAGAGCACGGTATTGCTCGCTCCGCTAGTTGAAACCGATGATGACGATACAGTGAAACGCAAGTTGGCAGTGACAGCGACCTATCTGGACATTTGGTTGATGCGTCGAGTAGTGAATTACGTCCGGGTTGGGTACTCCAGCGTGTCTTACGCCATGTGGTTGTTGTGTCGAGAGATCCGGCGCAAAGCACTACCAGAATTAGTAACCATTCTCCAAAAGAGACTGGCGGATGATGAAGTGACATTCTCCGGCTATGAGGCAAAAGGGCGAACGGGCATTGATGGGTTGGGACTCAATCAGTTCAGTCGTCGTTATATTTACCATCTGTTGGCACGGTTAACAGAGGCGACCGAAGTCGGAGCGGGGCGTACCGAGACATTTGATAAATTGGTGGATCGCTCTCTTAAGAACCCATTCGATATCGAGCACATTTGGGCAGATGATTACGACGTACTGAAGGGGCAGTTCAGCACCGAGCAAGAGTTTCAGGATTGGCGCAACCATGTTGCTTCGCTTTTGTTATTGCCTGCAGATGTTAATCGGAGCCTACAAGACAAGCCGTTCCCTCAGAAGCGGATGCACTACGCCAAACAGAATTTCTACGCCGCGAGCCTAGGGAAGGTGCGAATAAGTCATATGGCACGAGAGCATTTACTGGTAACTCATTGATATTAAATGACTAAAATTTTCATTTTTTGTTCGTGGGATACTTGTTCGCACTTTCCCTAGATGCCAGCGCGTATGAACATCAGCCACAGTTTCAGCAGTTTGCGACCCAACACCAGTTGCCTTTCAAAGCCGCCGAAGTATTTGACAAAACTCAGCAACAGGCGCGGCGTGAACTCGTTGCGGAGCTAGTGGAATTGATCTGGTCTCCGGATCGCTTAAGTGAAGCCGTTTATGCCTGACCGATCGCAGCAGCCAAGGTAAGAGACTGATGGAGCTTATTGACAACATTAACCGCCTGCTCGGTGACGATCTTAAACAAACCCTCAGACCCGGAGCTCGGCTGAAAATCGCAGCGTCATGCTTCTCGATGTATGCCTTTGAAGCGCTGAAGGCAGAACTTGAAGTAATCGATGAGTTAGAGTTCATCTTCACCTCGCCCACCTTCGTTGCCAACGAAGTCACCGACAAGATCCGCAAGGAGCGTAAGGAATTCCACATCCCCAAGCTCGATCGGGAGCGCAGCCTCTACGGTAGCGAGTTTGAAATCCAGTTGCGCAACAAGCTTACTCAACGAGCCGTAGCCAAAGAGTGCGCAGACTGGATTCGACGTAAAGCGGTGTTCAGGAGTAACCGTACCAAGGCGCCAATGCAGCAGTTTGCCTGCGTGCAAGCCAGCGAGGCAGACACGGCTTACATGCCCTTACATGGTTTTACGGCCGTTGATTTGGGTTACCAGCAGGGCAATGCCATTTCCAATCTGGTCAACAAGATGGATGAAGCCCCCTTTGCTGCTACGTATCTCGGTCTGTTCAACCAGATTTGGAATGACCCTGAGAAACTGGAGGACGTGACCGCTCAAATTTGTGAGCACATAGCCTCGGTGTATCAAGAGAACTCGCCCGAGAGCATCTACTTCCTGATGCTCTACAACATCTTCAACGAGTTCCTTGACGATATTGATGAAGATGTACTGCCCAATGATCGTACTGGTTATCAGGACACGCAGATCTGGAACAAGCTGTTCAACTACCAGAAAGATGCTGCAACCGGGATCATCAACAAGCTAGAGACCTACAGCGGCTGCATCCTTGCCGACAGCGTCGGTTTGGGGAAGACCTTCACCGCGTTAGCAGTCATCAAGTATTACGAATTACGTAACCGCTCGGTGCTGGTGCTGTGCCCAAAGAAGCTGGCCGACAACTGGCTCAACTACAACCGCAATCTCAAAACTAACCTCTTCGCCCGTGATCGCTTTAACTACGACGTCCTTTGCCACACCGATCTGTCCCGTACCAGTGGTGAGTCTTTCGGTACGCAGCTGAATCGGATCAACTGGGGCAACTACGATCTGGTGGTCATCGATGAGTCTCACAACTTCCGTAACAACAACGCCTACAAAGAAAAAGAGACCCGTTATCAGACGTTAATGCGCAAGGTGATTCAAGAGGGGGTGAAGACCAAGGTGCTGATGCTGTCGGCCACACCAGTCAACAACCACTTTGCCGATCTCCGCAACCAGTTAGCATTGGCCTACGAGGGTGACTCTGAAAACCTGAGTAAGAAACTGCGCACGAGCAAATCGGTGGAAGAGATCTTCCGTAATGCCCAAAAAGCCTTCAATGCGTGGTCAACACTACCACCTGAAGAGCGCACCGCACGGGCCATTTTGGACTCGCTGGATTTCGACTTTTTCGAGTTGCTCGATAGTGTCACCATTGCTCGCTCACGCAAACATATCCAAACCTTCTACGACACCAAAGACATCGGCCAATTCCCTGAACGACTCAAGCCTTTGTCATTCCGTTGCCAGTTGACTGATCGCCCAAACGTGTTGGGCTTTAACGAGATTTTCGAGCAACTTTCCCAACTTAAGTTGGCCGTCTACACGCCAGCGGCTTACCTGTTGCCAAGCAGAGTCCAGAAATACATTGATCGCTATAACGATCAATCTGGCGGTAAGCATGGCAACCTAAGTCTGGTCGGGCGAGAACAAGGCCTACAGGCGTTGATGACAGTGAATCTGCTTAAGCGGCTGGAGAGCTCAGTAGAGTCTTTCCGGTTGACTCTCCAATCACTGCGGACCAACCACGATGCCATGCTCGCTCGAATTGCAGCATTCAACCGAACTGGCGGGGTTGCAACGGTGGGTGACCTTACCGATATCCTGGATAGACTGGATGCTGAAGAAGACGAACTGCCGACGCTGAGCGATGAAGCCGGGGAGATTGGCGGCAAGGTCAAGATCAGTCTGGCGGATATGGACCTGCTCTCCTGGGAACATGAACTCAAGCGGGACGTGCAGATCATCGGAGTGTTATTGGAAGAAATGGGCAAAATCACGCCCAAAGACGATGCCAAGTTACAACACCTGAAGGCCCACTTGCTGGAGAAGATTGCCAACCCCATTAACCCCGGCAATAAGAAAATCCTGATCTTCACCGCCTTTGCTGACACTGCCGACTATCTCTACGCCAACCTTGCGCCCGAGATGCTTGCCTGTTTCTCGATTCACACCGCCAAAGTGACCGGCACAGGAGCGCCTCAATCGACCGTTAAACATCGTGGGCAAAGGCGTAGCTATGACTTCCAAGAGTTGCTAACCCTATTTTCGCCACGGTCCAAGGAGAAAGCGGTAGTGATGCCAGATGAACCCGTCGAGGTGGATCTGCTGATAGGCACCGACTGCATCTCCGAAGGGCAAAACCTGCAAGATTGCGACTACCTGATCAACTACGACATTCACTGGAACCCGGTGCGCATCATTCAGCGTTTTGGCCGGGTCGATCGTATCGGCTCGCTTAATAGCTGCATCCAGCTAGTTAACTACTGGCCCGATATCTCGCTCGATGAATACATCAACCTCAAAGAGCGCGTCGAAAGCCGCATGATGATTGCCGATGTGACGGCAACGGGGGACGATAACGTCCTCTCAGCACAGGCCAACGATGTTTCATACCGCAAAGAACAATTGCGTCGGTTACAAGAAGAAGTGATCGAACTGGAAGAGTTGAAGACCGGTGTATCCATCACCGATCTGGGTCTCAACGATTTTCGGATGGACTTGCTCAATTACATCAAAGTCCACGGTGACTTGGGTAATGTACCGAGTGGGATGCACGCCGTCGTGCCCGCCAATCCCGACATGGGGCTCCGACCTGGGGTGATGTTCACGCTACGCAATCGCAATACCGATATCGGCATTAATCAGCACAATCGGTTGCATCCCTACTACCTCGTGTACATCGATAGCGAAGGAGAGGTCGTCCACGATCATACCGAGATCAAGCGCCTGCTCGATCTGGTGAGAACCTGCTGTAAGGGGCAGGCTAAACCCATGACGGCGGTATGCGATCGCTTCAATCAAAACACCGCCGATGGGCGCAAGATGCAGGCTTATTCCGATCTTCTGGGCGCATCCATTCGCTCGATGATCGAGGTAAAGGAAGAGAAGGATCTCGACAGCCTCTTTGGGGGCGGCAAGACCACGGCACTGACCAATACCATCACCGGCCTAGATGACTTCGAGCTGATTAGCTTCCTCGTTATCCAGGAGGAGCAATGAGCCAAAACGCCAGCTGTCAGCATCCCGCGCTGATTGCGTACCCTAAGCAGGCTGCTTTTGGCCGTGTGTTGCCAAAAAACAAGATCTACGAACACAGCGGCGCGAATGCCCGGCTCAAAGAGTTGTTCGTCGAGCAGGTGGAGCAAATCGTCTGGCAATATAAGCTGGCGCCGGAAACCATCAATCTGCCGTCCCGCGCAGCAGTCCCTGAAATCCAAGTCTTCAGCATTCAACTGAAAACCGCTGAATTGCACCAGGATGTATTGCGCTGTATCGACGGTGCGGTGCCTTTCCCCATCATCTTCGAGCTGCACCAGGGTGAAGGAGAGCGAACGCAGACCCAAGTGGTGGCCGCGTACAAGCGTCCGGCCATATCGAGTCGGGGAACGAGTGGGAAGGCGGACACTAGCAGCTGGGTGCTATCGGATTACTTTGCAACTAATTGGTTGCCAGCGACGACAGCACGTTCTTCTTTGCCACTGGGCATCGATATGGCGGTACTATACGAGGCCTTGCTACAGCGCTTGCTCCCACTAAGGGCCAGACCACAAGAGATGCTGGCCGATCTGATTGTCCGAGTGGATCAGGTCGCTGCCAAACGCCGCACTATCGAGAAGGTCCAAGCGCGCATGGCCCGAGAAAAGCAATTTAACCGCAGGGTGGAGATTAATGCAGCACTTCGTAAGTTGAAGGTTGAATTGGAAGAGCTCAAATAATGGCTGAAGGTAAGTTTAGGGAGTCGAAACTGAAATGAAGATTCAATCCGTTCGTATCAGAAATTTCCGGGCATTAAAAGACGTTACTATTCCTTTTGACTCCGTAACAACCTTCATTGGGCCAAACGGTGCTGGCAAGTCTACTGTGCTTCGGGCTCTCGACTGGTTCTTCAACGGCAAGCCAGGTTCGCTGACGGAAAAGGATTGCTCATTTGGGGCGATTGACCAAGACATTGAAGTTCAGGTCACATTTTCGGACCTCACTGAAAAAGACCGTGAGGCTCTTGGCAAGTATGCTCCAGAAGGCATCAGTACGTTCACCGCATGGAAACGTCGATCTTCTGATGGTACTGAGATGCTTTCTGCCAATGCAAAAGGCTTCCCTGACTTCAACGCTATCAAGGCGGCTAGTGCTGTAGCGGAGAAGAAGGCGCTATATGTCAATCTCAAGACTAGCCGCCCAGAGCTAGAGCTCCCGACAGCCAATACCGGTACGGCCATTGAACAGGCAATGACCATTTGGGAAGCAGCGCATACAGATTTGCTCGAAGACGCACTCGAATCTTTGCAAACTAACTTTTTCGGTTTTAACAGCGGCGGTAAAATGAGCGGGCTCTTTGACTTCGTGTTGGTCACAGCCGACCTTAGGGCCAGTGAAGAATCGCTTGATGGTAAGTCGAGTATCATCGGGCGAATTCTTGAACGTTCAGTGGACCGCGCAGCAGCTGATGAGGAGATTGCGAAGATCGTCGAGGAGTCACGAGCACAGCAGCAAAAAGTGTATGAGGAGAAGTTCAAGGGGCAGCTCGAAGCAATAACGTCGCAGCTTAACGAGGTCGTGGCGTCTTATTCGCCGGGGCGATCAGTAACTGTTTCCCCAGCTGAGGTGGAGCTTAAAGCCCCTAAGACAACCTTCGAAGTAGCTGTGCTAGATGGTACAACTGAGACGGCCGTTGACCGACAGGGACATGGCTTCCAACGGACGATTTTGATCTCGGCACTTCAACTACTGGCGCAGTCTGGGGCTGCTTCAGCGGAAGGGGTTATCTGCTTGGCGATTGAGGAGCCGGAGCTCTTTCAGCATCCGATCCAAGCTCAGGCCTTCGCGAAGGTACTCCGGGCTCTTGCGGAGGATTCAAGCAAACGCATCCAGGTGGCTTATGCGACGCATAGCCCCTACTTCCTTGAGGCTCGCCATTTTGATCAAGTTCGGCGGCTGACGAGATCATCTGGCGAGGCTCCGGTTGTTTCTGTTCACTATGCAACGATTGCTGATGTTAAAACCCGGCTTCTGGGAATTGTTGACGGTGATGTAGTTGAACGTCGGCTCGATCACAACGTGGCTGATCAGCTCGCAATTGCACTGTTCGCGAATAGGGCCTTCCTTGTTGAAGGGCCAACAGAGTCATCCGTGTTCTATGGCATTGGAGACAGAGCTTCTCCTGGAGCGCTTGAAGCAACTGGTGTTTCGATTGTGCCCGTAGGGTCAAAGACATCCATACCACTTGCCCATGCGATCCTCACTGCGATAGGTGTACCTGTGTACGCGCTCTTTGATGCAGATGGTGGGTTTGAAGCGCGATCCAAGGCGAAGGGCAAGAAACAAGGCGATATTGATAAAGAACGAATCAACCATGCCAATGAGAATCGCAGGTTGCTCCGGTATTTCGGAATGCTGGAAGAAGATTTCCTATCCGACATCGTTGCTGACGAAGTAGCGGTCTTTGAAGATCACCTCGAAACATTTCTCTTGGAAAACTGGCCTGAATGGATTACTACCTGCAGCGAAGTCGAGGCTGCTGCGGGTATCAGCCTCGCCAAGAATCAACTCGCATACCGAACAGCAACGCTCAATGCCGAAGGCGTCGTTCCTGAGATGCTGTTGCAAATTTTGGCCAAGGTGGAGGGGAAATAATCATGCACGAGATCATCTGCCCACACTGCAAAAAGGCATTCAAGATAGATGAAGCCGGGTACGCAGACATCCTAAAGCAAGTTCGTGATAGCGACTTCGAGCAGCAGTTGCACGAGCGGCTGGAACTGGCCGATCAAGATAAGCGCAATGCCGTTGAGCTTGCAGAGGCCAAGATCACCACGGAGTTGCAAAAAGCGGCGTCGGTGAAAGAATCTGAAATCCAGGAACTAAAGGCTAAGCTCGATGCCAGCGAGGTCGCGCAGAAACTCGCTGTCAGTGAAGCGCTGGGGGCTGTAGAGAAGGACCGGGATGCGCTGGCAAGTGCATTGGAGAAGATAACGCAAGAGAAGGAGGCTGCTGCTCAACTGGCTGAGGCCAGACTCCTGAACGAGCGGCAAAAAGCGGCCGCCGCCAAGGATTCTGAACTCCAGGAGTTGAAGGCCAAGCTTGAGGCTAGCGAGGTAGCCCAGAAACTTGCCGTTAGCCAGGCACTGAGTGTTGTTGAAAAGGATCGTGATGCACTGGCGAGTATGTTGGAGAAGTTGAAGCACGAGCAGGAAACCGCAGCTCAACTGGCCGAAGCGAAGCGCCTGAGCGACTTGCAGAAAGCCGCTGCCATCAAGGATGCAGAGATCCAGAGCCTGCAAGCCAAGCTCGATGCGGGGGAAGTCGCACAAAAGCTCGCCCTCAGCGAAGCGCTTAGCGTGGTTGAGAAGCAGCGTGACGAACTGAAGAACGGGCTTGATCGGGCCGCGCTTGAAAAGCAGCTCGCCGAGACGGCGCTCAAGGACAAGTACGAGACACAGCTTAAGGATCGTGACGATGCCATCGAGCGTCTGAAGGATCTGAAGGCGAAGCTATCGACCAAGATGGTGGGTGAAACCCTGGAGCAGCATTGCGAGATCGAGTTCAACCGTCTCCGGGCCACTGCGTTTCCTATAGCCTACTTCGAGAAGGACAACGACGCGCGCACCGGCAGCAAGGGAGACTACATCTTCCGCGACCTGGATGAATCAGGGACCGAGATTGTCTCGATCATGTTCGAAATGAAGAACGAAAGCGATGAAACGGCCACCAAGAAGAGGAATGAAGACTTCCTTAAGGAGTTGGACAAGGATCGAATCGAAAAAGGCTGCGAATATGCGGTGCTAGTCTCTCTACTTGAACCCGACAATGAGCTCTACAACGCCGGGATCGTCGACGTGTTTCACCGCTACCCGAAAATGTATGTCGTTCGTCCACAGTTCTTCATTCCGATCATCACTCTGCTGCGCAATGCGGCGATGAAATCGCTCCAGTACAAATCGGAGCTGGCGCTGGTGAAGGCGCAGAATATCGACATCACCAACTTCGAGACTCAACTCGACGATTTCAAGACCACATTCGGTCGCAACTGGCGTCTCGCTTCAGAGGGCTTTGAGGAGGCGGTCAAGCGTATCGATGAGGCCATCAAGGACCTGGAAAAAACGAAAGAAGCGTTGCACAAGTCGGCCAACAACCTGCGGCTTGCCAATAACAAGGCCGAGGATCTCACAGTCAAGCGCCTGACGCGCGGTAATCCAACCATGGCGGCAAAGTTTGCCGAACTCAAGCATAATGCCGCATCTGAGGCGGAATAGGCCAATTATTTTAGCCGCTGCCTAGCACTGATGCAGAGCGCTGCGAAGCAGCGCAATGACTAAACGGAACGAATGATGGAAAAAATGAAAATGCACTCCCCCAACCTGACTCAAGAGAACATTGCCCGTTTGCGCGAGCTGTTTCCGGGCTGTGTGACTGAGGCCAAGGACGGGGATGGCAGCGTAAAGCTGGCGGTGGATTTTGACCAACTGCGCCAAGAACTCGCCGAATCCATCGTCGAAGGGCCACAGGAGCGTTATCACCTCAACTGGCCGGGCAAGCGCGAAGCCTTGCTCACGGCCAATGCTCCCATAGCCAAGACGCTGCGCCCCTGCCGAGAGGAAAGTGTGGACTTCGATACCACACAGAACCTGTTTATCGAGGGCGATAATCTCGATGCCTTGAAGTTGTTGCAGGAAAACTATCTTAGTCAGATCAAGGTTATTTACATCGATCCACCCTATAACACAGGGAGCGATTTGGTTTATCTGGATGATTTTGCTACAAGTTCAGACGAGTACCTGAAATCATCAAATCAGGTCTCCACCGATGGAGGAAAGCTAGTAGTCAATACGGAGCGCAATGGTCGCTTTCACTCGGACTGGCTTAGCTTTATGTATCCGCGCTTGAAGATTGCCAGAACCCTTCTCAGGGACGACGGTGTCATCATGATTAGTATTGACGACTCAGAGGCTTCCAATCTTAAGTCTATTTGCTCTGAGGTCTTTGGAGAGTCAAATTTTGTCGCCAGCTTGGTCTGGGAGAAGGGCAGGAAGAATGACGCAAAACTTGTATCGGTCGGCCATGAATACATTCTTCTTTATTGCAAGAATAAAGAATTATTAAAACAAAGAAAAACTAAGTGGCGAGAGGCGAAGCCTGGCGCAAAAGAAATCCACGATGAATATCTACGCCTGCGAAAAAATCATGGCAATGACAATCAAAAAGTGGAGGCAGCACTGCGTGATTTTTACGACTCGCTCCCGAAAACACACCCATCGAAAAAGCATTCTCGCTATAACAAAGTTGACGAGAAAGGTGTATGGCGTGACGACAATATGTCATGGCCAGGTGGAGATGGTCCGAGATATGAAGTTCTACATCCGGTGACAGGGTTAGCGTGTGCCATTCCTGATGGAGGATGGAGATACAGCACTCAGGAAAAGATGCAGGAGATGATAAATCAAGGGAAGGTTGTCTTCAGGGAAGATCACTCAGAGCCTCCTATTCGAAAAACCTACTTAATCGAAACAGATCTTGGACCTGAAGAAGATGAGGATATCGATTCGGATGACCTATCAGAAAATGACGAGTCGGAAGATCTACCAATTCAGGTGGCTGGAAGTTACTTCTATAGAAGTGCGCTGCAGGCCAGTAGCGAGCTGACAAAAATGTTCGGCTCCAAAATATTCAGTAATCCGAAAGACCGTGAAGTATTGGCGCGATGGATTAACTATGTCGGAACAGAAGACGGGGATATTGTACTTGATTTCTTCGCTGGTTCTGGAACAACAGGGCACGCAGTAATGCAAATTACGGCAACCGAGAAAAAGAATCTGCGCTTTATTCTTGTTCAACTTCCAGAGGCAATCAACCCAAAGGCCAAAGGCGCCAAGGGTGCCATCAAGACCCTGACGAAGCTCGGGAAGACGGCACACATTTCTGAAATCACTAAAGAGCGACTTCGTCGAGCTGGTCAGGAAATTGGAAGGAATGCCGATGGCAATAGCATAGATATTGGCTTTCGCGTCCTGAAGATCGACTCCTCCAATATGGCCGACGTTTACTACCAGCCCGATGCGCTGGATATGGCTAACCTCGATCTGTTTGTGGAGAACATCAAGCCGGATCGCACGGCGGAAGATCTGCTGTTCCAGGTGATGCTGGATTGGGGCGTCGATCTGGCGCTGCCGATTGCCAAGGAAGTAATACAGAGTAAAGAGGTGTTCTTCGTCGATGGCAACGACAGCCATATGGCGCTGGCGGCTTGCTTCGATACCCACGGTGGAGTTGATGAGGAGTTTGTCAAGGCGCTGGCTCAGCGGCAACCGCTGCGGGTGGTGTTCCGCGATGCTGGCTTTAAGAGCAGTGCGGTCAAGATCAATGTGGAGCAGATCTTCAAACTGCTGTCGCCTGCCACCGACGTGAAGTGCATCTAAGGAGGGCGACATGCTAAATAGTCTAACCGGCACCGCATTGGATCGTCTGACGATTCGGGGATTCAAATCCATTGAAGCGCTGGAGCAGCTTGAGCTCAAACGCCTTAACGTGATTGTCGGGGCCAATGGCGCCGGCAAGAGCAACCTGATCGCCTTTTTTCGCATGTTGCGCGCCTTGATGGATGGCAACCTCAATCGCTTTGTCCGCGATAGTGGCGGGGCGGGCAATCTGCTGTTCAATGGCCGAAAAGTCACCTCGTCGATGTTTTTCGAGACCCACTTTGGTGCTCGCGGCTACCGCTTTACCCTAGTGCCAACCCCCAGTGATGAGTGCGCGATCGAATCCGAGGCTCGGTATTATTTTGGAGGTTCTTCCGGCTGGTGGACGTTGGGAGATAGTAACGACGGCAAGTCGAAGATGGTCGCCGAAGTGCTGGAAAATAGACCTGATGCTCGTTTCTCGCGCCCCGTGTATGACGCTATCTCCTCCTGGCAGGTTTATCACTTCCACGATACCAGTCAGAGCGCGGGAATGCGCAATTACGAAATCGTGCAGGATAACAAGGTGCTGCGCATGGACGCCGCCAATATCGGTGCCTTTTTGCTTAAATTGCGCGATCAACATGGGGATGACTATCGGGCGATCGTCGATGCGGTGCGCCTCGTCACCCCCTTCTTTGATGACTTCATTCTTGAGCCGCGCACCAGCGGCGCACGGGAAGAGGTCAATCTGAGCTGGCTGCAAAAGGGGTCTGACTATCCCATGCAGCCTTATCATCTCTCCGATGGTTCGATTCGCTTTATCTGTCTGGCGACGGCCCTGCTGCAACCCAATCCTCCCTCCACCATCATCATCGACGAGCCTGAGCTTGGGCTGCATCCGGCAGCCATCGTCATTCTGGCGGAGCTTATTCAACAGGCCGCCCAGCGTACCCAGGTGATCGTGGCGACCCAATCTCCGGCTCTGCTCGATCAATTTGCCATTGAGGATATCGTGGTTGCCAATCGTAAGGGCGGGGCTTCGACCTTCGAGCGCCTGAGCGAGCAGGACTATGCCCACTGGCTGGATAACTACTCGGTGGGTGAGCTTTGGACCAAGAATGTGATCGCCGGGGGCCCGCGCTATGAGTGATTACATCGAGGTCTATGCGGTGGTGGAGGGGCGTAGCGAGCAGATCTTCGTTGAGAAGCTGCTAGCGCCTTATCTGGCCGAGAAGCAGATTTATATTCAGGCGACCCAGGTAAGCAAACCGGGCCAGAAAGGGGGCGATGTACGTTTTAGTCGCGCCATCAATGATATCGAGGGCTTTCTCAAGCAGCGGCCCGATACCTACGTCACCACGCTGGTCGATTACTACGGTATCAAGGAGTGGCCCGGTCTTGAGAACGTACCCAAGCGGCAGTCCCCATCCATCATCGCCGCGCATTTGAACCAAGCGACCAAGGCCGAGGTGATCGGTAAGTTTGCGGCCCAGCAAGCCGAACAGCGTTTTATCCCCTATATGGCGATGCACGAGTTTGAGGCGCTGCTGTTTAGTGACAGCGCCATTCTGGCCGACGAGTTGGGCATTGCCGAGGAGCAGGTCCGGCGTGTGCTCGCCGAGTGTGGTGAACCCGAGGCGATCAATAACGGCCCGACCACCGCCCCCTCCAAGCGGTTGGATGGTTGGTCTCCTAAGGGGGAGTTTGCCAAAACCACGAAAGGGATCGCCATTGCCGAGCGGATCGGTATTCCCCAGATGCGGGCGCAGTGCCCGCTGTTTGACGGCTGGCTCGGTGAGCTTGAAGCATTGGTAGGATAAGCATGAAACTCAAATTTAAACACCAGCCCTATCAGGCCCATGCAGTGCAGGCGGTCGTCGATATCTTTAAGGGACAACTCCCGGCCTCTGCTGCCGCCATGAGTTACCGTATCGATCCTGGTAAAGCCAAGAAAGGAACGGAAGATCTCTTTGCAGTGGGCGGTGGCTTCAAAAACGCCGATCTCACGCTCAGCGACAGCGCTCTGCTGGACAATATCCATCAGGTGCAGCGGGTTCAGAACTTGCCGCTGTCAGATGCCTTGGTCAAGACCAAGGTGGCCAAGCTGAATCTCGACATCGAGATGGAAACAGGCACGGGCAAGACCTACTGCTACATCAAAACGATGTTTGAGCTCAACAAGCAGTATGGCTGGAGCAAGTTCATCATCGTGGTGCCCAGTATTGCCATTCGCGAAGGGGTAGCCAAGTCGCTGGAGATCACCGCCGATCACTTCCTGGAGACCTATCACAAGAAGGCGCGTTTCTTTATCTATAACTCCAAAGAGCCGCACCACTTGGAGAGCTTTTCATCGGATGCCGGTATCAATGTGATGGTGATCAACGTACAGGCGTTCAATGCGACCGGCAAGGATAACCGCCGCATTTACGAAGTGCTCGATGATTTCCAGTCACGGCGACCGATCGATGTGATCAGCGCTAACCGCCCCATCTTGATCCTGGATGAGCCGCAGAAGATGGAAGGTGGCAAGACGCTGGATTCGCTGGTGAATTTCAACCCCTTGATGGTGCTGCGTTACTCCGCCACCCACAAGACCAACCACAACAAGATCCACCGGCTCGATGCGCTCGATGCCTACAACCAGAAGCTGGTGGAGAAGATTGCGGTGCGCGGTATCTCGGTGAAGGGGTTGGCGGGCACCCATGCTTACCTCTATTTGCAGGCCATTGAGATTTCAAACAAAAAGCCGCCGGTGGCGGTGGTGGAGTTCGAGCAAAAGCTCTCTGGTGGTAATATCAAGCGGGTTACCCGCAAGCTCGGCAAGGGCGACAACCTGTTCGATCTTTCCAATGAGCTTGAGCAGTACCGCGATGGGTTCGTGGTCTCTGATATCAATGCCAACAGCGATACCCTGAGCTTTACCAATGGTGTTGAGCTGGTGGTGGGCGATGCCATGGGTGATGTGGATGAAAGAACGCTGCGCCAGATCCAGATCCGCGAAGCCATCAAGGCCCACTTTGATAAGGAGGTGGTGCTGTTTAGCCAAGGCGTGAAAGTCTTGACGCTCTTTTTCATCGACGAGGTGGCTAAGTATCGTGATTACAGTGCCAGCGATGAGAAAGGGGAGTATGCCCGGATCTTTGAAGAGGAGTACGCGCTCTATCTGAAGGATCTGCTGCGCCATGAGACGCCCTACACCAAGTACCTGCAAGGGATTCCTGCTGAGAAGACCCATCAGGGCTACTTTTCTATCGACAAGAAAACCAAGCGCGATGTGGATTCCAAGGTGGCGGCTCGCGGCGAGAATGCGGGTCAGTCTGATGATGTGGACGCCTACGATCTGATCCTCAAAGACAAGGAGCGGCTGTTGTCACTGGCTGAGCCGGTGCGCTTTATCTTCTCTCATTCGGCATTGCGCGAGGGTTGGGATAACCCCAACGTGTTTGTGATCTGCTTCCTCAAGCATCCGGATTACAACAATGTGGTCACTCGTCGCCAAGAGGTTGGGCGTGGTTTGCGTCTGTCTGTGAATCAGGATGGTAATCGCATGGATCACCCGGCCACCGTGCACGATGTGAACGTGCTAACCGTGGTCGCCAGCGAGAGCTACACCGACTTCGTGGCGGCGCTGCAAAAGGACATCAGCGATTCGCTGTTGGCACGACCACGTATTGCGGATAAGGCATTCTTCACTGGAAAAATGGTCACTACACCAACGGGGCCGGTTGCCGTGACGGAAGACCAGGCGAGCGATATCGAGTTCTATCTGATCCAAAACGGCTATGTGGACAAGAAGCGCAACGTGACCGAGAAGTACCACCAAGCCAAAAAAGATCACGCCTTGGCCGATTTGCCAGAGGAACTGGCCCCGCTCGGTGATCAAGTATTCAAGCTGGTGGACAGTGTCTTTAGCGAGAGCCAGTTGCCCGACATTGGGGATGACCGCCGCCCGAAGCAGAATCCACTCAACGCCAACTTTGAAAAGCAGGAGTTCAAAGCCTTGTGGGATCGCATCAACCGCAAGGCAGCCTACAGCGTCGAGTTCGATTCGGACGAGTTGGTGCAGAAGACGATTGCGGTGCTTAACAGCAAGGGCTCAGACGGATTGAAGGTCACGCCGTTGCAATACACCATCCAACAGGGTGAGCAGATTGGTTCGGTTACCTACGATGGTCTTCAGGAAGGTAATACTTTTAAGTTGAAGGTCACGGAGACTCAGGCTAGTTACGCCTCCATCCAGTCCGCCGTAAAATACGATCTGATTGGCAAGTTGGCTGAGGGGACACAGCTTACCCGCCGCACTGTCGCACAGATGCTCAAGGGACTCGATGCTGATGTATTTGCTCAGTTCAGGACCAACCCGGAGAGCTTTATCGCTGAGGCCATTCGCCTCATCAACGAGCAGAAAGCCACGGTGATCATCGAGCACTTGGCCTATGACCCGACCGAAGACAAGTTCGAGCTGGATATCTTCACGACCGGCCAGAGCAAACAGGACTTCAGCAAGGCCGGTGAAAAGCTCAAGCGCCACATCTACGACTACGTGGTGACGGATTCCAACATCGAGCGCAAGTTTGTTGAGGAGCTGGACGCCAGCAAAGAGGTGGTGGTCTACGCCAAGCTACCTCGGGGCTTCTTGATCCCGACGCCGGTCGGCGACTACAACCCCGACTGGGCGATCTCGTTTAAGGAGGGTTCGGTCAAACACATCTACTTCGTGGCTGAAACCAAGGGGTCAATATCGTCCATGGATCTGCGGGAGATCGAGAAAACCAAGATCAAATGCGCCCGTAAATTTTTCGACGAAATGAACCGCCGCTTCGCTCCGGAAAATGTGAAGTACGACGTGGTCGATAGTTTCGGCAAGTTGATGGCGGTGGTGAAGTAATTGGGCTAGTTCCCCCCATTTACTGAGTCACGTATCGTGCAGGTGAAAAAAAGAAGAGCCAGACCGAGTTCAATCGGTCTGGCTCTTCTCATGTGGTTGCTACCGCTAAATGGTTGAATTTCAGCTAGTCAGTTTCAGTGAAAGGGCACCATCTATGTCGGCTTTACACCTCTGTGGCTTGAACACTGCCGCTTTCTTGCTGGTAAACATCGAGATAGAGATAGCCATAGCTGGCCCGTGGATTGGCCAGGCAGACCCATTCCCCTTGCCTCAATGTTACCAATTTATCTTGGTCGCTCAGCAGTTCCCCTTGTTGAAATAGTTTGCTAAGACGCTCAATAAACCCCGGTAAAACGGTGTCGATGTCGGTGAGCCACTGCTCGTCGGCCTCGCCATAGACGCCGCTGCGATCCCAGAGCAGGGAGACTCCGCTTCGTTCGACAATGGCTCGTGCGCCAAAACGGGGCTGAACCTGGGTGTGTAATCCCCAACTGCCTATCGTGCTCATGTTTTTACTCCAAATGAGGGTGGGTCCTTGCACAGGTCATCGCAGACCATGCTCATTACTCCCGAAAAGGACGGCCTGATCGGCGCAACTGTTACAAATGTCCACGCTCTGCCAGTGACACCACGCCCTCCGCCTGCATATTCCGGCCGATCATGAACACCAATTCCGATTCAACGTGAACACCATTTCCGGACCAATATGAACGCTCATTCCGGTTCAACCTGAACACTTCGCCCCTCCTTTCCGGAAACAGTGTTCAACATCCCGGAATCACTGTTCACATTCACCGGAATCATCCTTAACGCATTGATTTAAAAACCTTTGATACGCTCTCCCTTTTGCCAGGGAAGAGCCTATGTCTGCCAAGAGGATTGCAATGCGTAAAATTCGTGAAGTACTGCGACTGCGGCTGGAAGCTGACCTCTCTGTTCGCCAAATCAGTATCTGTACCAAGGTCAGTGTCGGCTCCATCCAGAAACTCCTCAAAAGTGCCCAGGCGCTCGGCCTTACCTGGCCCTTACCTACCGAGCTTGATGATGGCCGACTGGCTGCCCTGTTCTATCCGCAGGCCGATACCACCATCTCGGCCCGCCATGTTGTGCCGGATTGGCCCTCTGTCCATCAGGAGCTCAAGCGCAAGGGGGTCTCCAAACAGCTGCTCTGGGAGGAGTACACCCAGCGCTATCCCAATAGCTGTTACAGCTACTCCCAGTTCTGTGACCGTTACAAGTCCTGGTGTCAGTTGCAAAAGCGCTCCATGCGCCAGATCCACAAGGCGGGGGAAAAGCTCTTTATCGACTACTGCGGGCCCACGGTGCCCATCGTGTCGCCGACTACGGGTGAGGTCCGTCAGGCACAAGTCTTTGTCGCCGTGCTCGGTGCGTCCAACTACACCTTTGCCGAGGCCACCTGGTCACAGTCACTGCCGGACTGGCTGCAAAGCCATGTCCGTGCCTTTGAGTTTTTCGGCGGGACACCGGCACTGCTGATCCCCGACAACCTCAAGAGCGGTGTCAGCAAGGCTTGCCGATACGATCCCGAGCTCAACCCCAGCTACCAGCAGTTGGCCGAGCACTATCAGGTGGCGGTGATGCCAGCTCGTCCTTACAAGCCCAAGGACAAGGCCAAGGCAGAGGTGGGTGTGCAGATCGTCGAGCGCTGGATCCTGGCCCGTCTACGCCATCAGACCTTCTTCTCGCTTGCCGAACTCAACCAGTGCATCCGTGCCTTGCTGAACGAACTCAACGAGCGTCCGTTCAAGCAACTGCCCGGTAACCGACGTGACGCATTTGAGCAGTTGGACCGCCCGGCACTGGGACCACTGCCGGTGCATCCCTATCGCTATGTCGCCATCAAAACGGTCAAGGTCAACATCGACTATCACGTCAGCTATGAGCAGCACCATTACTCGGTGCCACACCAGTATGTGGGTCAGCAACTGGAGCTCCATGCAGGCGACACACTGCTTCAGGTCTATCACCAGCAACAGCTGGTCGCGAGCCATCCGCGTAAAACCATCCCGGGGATGAGCACACTCCCTGAGCACATGCCGGAACGTCACAGCAAGCAGCAACGCTGGACCCCAGGGCGTCTTAAACAGTGGGCTGCTGACATCGGACCGAGCACCTTGTGCTGGGTTAGCGAACGGTTGGAAGAGAAAGCCCATGCCGAGCAGGCATACCGACTCTGCCTGGGGCTGCTGAGTCTTAGCCGGGAATATCCGCCATCACGGGTTGAAGCCTGTTGCCAGTTGGCCAACCGGGAAGGTCTGGTGCGACTCAAACAGCTCAAGTCGGTGCTGACCAGTGGCCGCGACCAACTGCCCGCAAGCCCGCTGAGCTACCCAGAGTTACCGCAAGAGCACGAGAACATCCGTGGCCCCCAGAGCTTCCACTAAAGAGGATACGTCCCATGACCCAACAAACGCTGACCCGCTTGAGACACCTGAAACTGACCGGCATGGCGGATGCCGTGCAACAACAACTGGAACAGGCAAGTACCTACGAAGGGCTGCCCTTCATCGAGCGGCTAAGCCTGCTGGTCGAACACGAACAACTGAGCCGGGAGCAGCGTAAACAAGCTCGGCTGGTCAAGCAGGCGAGGCTCAAACTCCAGGCCACGGTGCAAGAGGTGGACTACCAGTCTGCACGCAACCTGGAGCGGTCACAGGTGGCAAACCTGGCCCAAGGAGAGTGGCTGCGCCGGGGCCAGAACCTGCTCATTACCGGCCCCTGTGGCTGCGGAAAAACCTACCTAGCCTGTGCGCTGGGCTACCAAGCCTGTCAGCAGGGGCACAGCACTCGTTACTACCGGCTGCCGCGTCTGCTACTTGAGCTGAGCCAGGCCAAGGTAGATGGCAGTTACGCCAGACTGCTGGGTCAACTGGCAAGGATAGAGCTGCTGATCCTGGATGACTGGGGACTGGAAGCGGTGAATGCCGAGCAGCGCAACGCCCTGCTGGAGATCATGGATGATCGGTACGGGAAATACTCGACGGTCGTGGTCAGTCAGCTGCCAACGGAAGAGTGGTACGCGAGCTTGGGGGACAACACTCTGGCAGATGCGATCCTGGACCGGCTGATGCACAACGCTCACCGGCTGTCACTGAAGGGAGAATCGATGAGAAAGAGGAGAAGTGAGTTGACCCAATCTGAACACTCGAGTTAGAAACGGGGTGACGTGAGCGCGTTAAGGATCAGGGTGTTCACGTTGGCCGGAATGGCTGTTCAACTTCGCCGGAATACGCACCGCCCCCACCACCAGATGATCCAGCGTGCGGATATCGACCAGCGCTAGGGCGCTTTGCAGTCGCTGAGTGATCTCGATATCTGCACGGCTGGGTTCTGGGTAACCTGAGGGATGGTTGTGGACCAGCATCAGCGCGGCGGCATTGTGGTGCAGCGCCCGCTTGACCACGTCGCGGGGGTAGACGGTCGCAGCGGAGAGGGTGCCGAGAAACAGCTCCTCGTAGGCCAGGATCCGGTGCTGGTTATCGAGGAACAGTGCGGCGAACACTTCGCGATCCCGCGTTTGCAGCAGCCCTTGTAGCGCGTGGTGGGCCAGATGCTTGTCGGTGAGGGCCACGCCTTTGGCGAGCTTCTGGCGGGCCAGTGCCTGGGCGATGGTGAGCAAGTCGTCGTCGGTGACTAAGTCGGTCACCCGATAAGTGCCGGGTTGCTCCCCAGCACTGAGTTTGTGATGCAACATGATTCATTCTCCAAAAGCGTTCGCCCCACTGGCCGGTGGGGTGTGTTTTGCGATAAGGGGGGTGGTGATTGCGATGAGTGGGTCAGTGATTGGCAGAGCGCAGCCTTTGCTGTGTCAGGTCGTGCAACGGGATCTGGTAACTGGTGGCCAGCAGGTTGCCGATGCCATAAAGCCACTCCCGTTCCGGGTGATCGCACAGCCATTCGGCCAGTGCGTCACCCCGTTCGGTCTGATAGCGCAGATAGAGGGCGTAGCCATCGACCCGTAGACCGTAGTCCAGCACCACCTGGGTCTGCCCCCCGTTGTCGTGAACCCCCTCCAGCTCAAGGGCGAGCAGTGTTCTGGTCATCGGCACCTTCCTGATGGGGTAAGGGGTCACTCTCCACGGTAAAACCGCGATGAATACAAATGCGTTGCAGGTCAGCCAGAAAGCTGGCCAGTACCCTGGGCTGCTCGGTGAACGGGACCGGCCCTGCCTGGCAATGCCAGAAACACCTGCGCTTGGGATCAACGCAGATCTCATCCACCGGTTGGCTCATGGTGCGCCAGTCGTCAGCATTGCTGATGGTGAGCAGTTGCCACTGAACCCCAGACCAACGCACTTGTAAGGTGACGGTGCGGGCATGTGGGCTACCAGGTGTCAGATGCAGCAACCAGCGTTTGCCACTTTGTGTGGGCCTTAATTTTGCTTTGATAGTGATCTGTCCCAGCCACTGGCGTGAGTAGTGCGAAAGCGCTAATTCTTGGCTCATTGCAACCTCCTAATCTCCAGTGACCGAAACGGTGAAACACTCCAACCGGCAGTAGGCAATGAAGTTGCTCTGCCAGATATCGAACAACTCCCGGGCTTCAGCCAGCCGTAGCGGCCCCCAGCCCAACATGGTGTGTTCCCCGTCGAGGAAGTTGAAATCAAGCTCCTTGCAGAGCTCGGCATCCTGGCCCAGTCCCTGGTAACTGAAATCGGTGACGTAATCGACCAGCCAGTCGTCAAGACCACGTACCAAGCGGATCTCGACCGGGTGGACGCCACCCTGTTCAGCGCTGTAACCGGGGTTACGGAAGTTGAAGGTCAGCTGGGTGCAGCGCCCCAGATCGAGATCGGTACGTTCGGCTTCTTGGCTGAGCAGGGCCAGTAGAGCCTGACAAACGGGCAGGGCAAAGCCGTCCCGGTAGAAGGGAATAGTCATAGGTTGTGCTCCTTGAAAGTGTGAGGTAGCGGCAGTGGCTCAGTCGGTGAGCCAGGACCAGAGGCGGCTTACTGCGTGGGCGGCTATTACGCCAGTTGCCAGGGGGACCCAGCTTGGCGAAGTCGCGAGGGTGGTCAGGGTGATAGCGGAGGTGGCGAGCGTTATGCAATCAGATGCTGTGCGTTCTCGGGTCAACACGGCCGTAGCTGGGGGCATGATGGTGGTCTGCTGAGTGCGAAGGGCTGCTTTAACCACCGCTGTTGCTACTTGGCTGATCTGTGGCGAGTGGTGGAGACCTTGGATGCACCACATCACGAAGTGCTCACAGTTACTGAACAACACATCGTACCGATGCTCGCCCAGTCGTGTACGGGCACGTTCGAGGCTCTCTGTTCGGCCATACCGCCTGACAGGGCAAAATTTGCACCAGACCGGCTTACCATCGGAAAACTCATCCAGAGAGGTCATCACAATTTCACCGGGTAGGCCGAGATTAGGCCCCTGATAGTGGATGACAAGGTCGCCCCCGACATAGAGGCCATGGTGGGTATAACCGAGGTGAGCGGTCACCAGATGATCGCCTGGGGTGAATCGAGACATGAAGTTAACTCCTTGTGGTCAGACATAAAAACGAAGCAGGGCACCTCGTGGGTGCCCTGTTATCAGTGTGGAAAAGTGACGACGTTATTTGTGCAGCATCAGGGTACGAGAATCCCAGATCCAGGTTTCGGCGGGGTTGCCTGGCAAAGCTAATGTGAAGCCGTTGGTATCATGCGTCAGCTTGCCAAGATCGCTGCAGGTGCCGAAGGTGGGAGTGAGCAAGGGAAGCGTATCCGAGCGGATGACGGCTAGCTGATAGAGCATCGGACAACCAACTCCCCCGGTGTTGAGTTCGAGCAACACGGCTTTTCCCTGAGTCAATGGTTGCTCATGTTTGATGGTAATAGAGTGGTACATGTCAGTATTGAGCAGGACCTGCTCGCCATTGGTTACCACGATGGTGCCGTCGTCTTGCGGGCTAATGGATAGCCCTGGTGAGGCCGGGGCCGAGAATTTGGGCTCGAAATAGACACTCCCGTTTGAGTAGGTCACCATGGCGCCGTTGAGCGATACCTGTTTCCCTACGAGCTCGATAAGCCCTCCCTCATTGTCTGCATCGGTGAGTAATTCCACATTCCCTTTGCCTGGCACCGCTATCCAATATTTCAGACTGGCATAGCCGAGTGTTCCGCTGATGGTAGTAGGGATTTTCGATTCAATCTGTAGCGCATAATCGGCAGCAAAGGCAGTGACTGAGCAACTTAGCAGAGTTGCCATCGTTACCGCACGTAGAGTTCGTATTATCTGCATGCTTGAGGATCTCATTGGTGGGGGCGCTTGGCGCTCGTTAATATGATGTTGATCGTGTCGGTTTTGCGGTTATTCACCAAATGTGTATGTCACCTCACCGAGGTCAGTCACTAAGGTAGCACTGAACACTGTGCAGGACTCGTATCGAGCCGCAAACGTCACTCCTTGGCCCAACTTGAGTTTGAGAGGGAAGGTGCTGCCGATGCCGAAATCGTGTTTAGCCTCAATCACCCTGCACCCTGGTTCGCCATCATTAATTACTACCTTCTCGATGATGACTTGGGCATTTTTTGTGACTACATAAATCTGTGGCCGTCCGATGGCTGTGTGAGTGAGTTCGACTTCAAATGTGGGGCCGCCAGAACCGCCACCACAGGCGCTGAGTGTTAACATGCTGGCTAGTAGCAGGGCATATCGGTAGATATGGGGCATAACGGTTTCCTTGTTGTTGCAGCACGGTCAAGCTTGTCTCCGAGTTGCTGGAAACAAGGACTTGGCCTTGAAGATAAATGCCTGGTTTTGTTGCTTTTCCGCACTGCCTTGAAATGGCATGACTGGAAAATACTCAAGTCCAACCTTTTGAGGTGGTCTTCCGAGCTTCGGATGTCAGTTAGGCGCTACTCGACCATGACGGTCGAGTAGCGGTCTGATGGCTGGCATCAACTTGAGCGAGGTAGAGTTATGCGCTGCAACTGCTGAGCATGATCAGCGAGAAGGTCACTAGCCAACACCAGAAATAGGTCGGCTTTTGTTGCAATGCCTTGGCGCGCTTCCAGAGATACACCGGCACGAGCCAGACCATTTTGCCAAATTGCTGTGTGTTGACGCCGGCTTTGCGCAGCGTACGTTCATCCCAGTAACTCAGTGCGATATTGATGATCAGTGAGATGTAGAAGAATGAGCCTTCCGCCACTGCGTTCGCGGCTTGGTCCGTATCATGGTATACGGCACCGGCGACAAAGCCTTCGCAGAAAATACCGATGATGGGCGCAAAAGCCAAAATCCAGATCAAGGTATTACTAATCGCAATTGCAGGTAGCGCTGGAGGGGTCGATGACGGCGGAATATCGGCGGCCAGCGGAGTCGCATGTAGTGGCAGCCATTGTGGCTGGCTCTGGTGCCATACCAGCGTCTGGTGACTGATATCTCCGGCGCCAAGTAAGCCTATCAACTGCTCCTTCATGATCGGACCAATCCGTTGACCATTCTTCTCGTAAAACCATTCACTCATTTGATTATTCCTTTAATTGCCTGTGGTGGTTGATGCCTGTGCTGCGAAAACAGACTGGATACCTCTCCACAAACCCGCGAAGAGTTAAAAAGCCCCTCACATAAGACTTATGTGGTTGATGTTCATCCCTTTAAGTCCCTCATGTCAATGGGTCCTTATTCAACGATATAGGTTGATTGGAGGACTTATGACGAACATCAAAGTTGAGCTGCTCGCTAAAAGCGTGGGCAAGGCGATCGGGCGGCAGCGCCAGCAGGCGGGATTGACCCAGGATCAGGTGGCAGAGCATCTCAATATCGGGATGGAAGCCGTCTCCCGGATGGAGCGCGGTATCGTAGTGCCGACCATTGCCCGACTGGCTGAACTGGCTCAGCTGTTTGAGTGCGAGCTGGCCGATTTCTTGCGCGAAACCAGCCCGCGCCCAACTGAGCAGGGTATCGTCTTGGGGCAGAAGTTAGCCCGGCTGGACAGTGCCGACCGGGCGTTGCTGCTGGAGACGTTTGAACGGTTGGTCGAGCGCCTGGCCAAATCCTGAGTTAGGGCGCACCGGGTATCGGTGTAGCACCTTTACCCAATTTATTGGTTAACGGGGATGCCCGTGCTCGCGTTCCCCGTGGTTGGGCCACTGTTTGCGGTGCCGGTTCGGCAGTCGAATGTTCCCCTTCCTCCACCTGGGGGTAAAACTCTTCCAGTAGCATTGGCACCTCTTCATCCACATCCTCGAACTGACCATTACGCAGCAAGGCTCGGGCCACCGTTTCCATCTCGCTAATCGTCAGCCCGGCCTCATCGTCCTGCATCGATTCCTGCCGTGCTTGGCCGACTGCCTCCGTCAGAGTCAGCTCGTCCCGCAGAGTCAAATCCACGTAGTAGACCGGGGTGCGGTAGGACTGGGTGGTGCTCTTGGCCCGTAGCCGTAAGGTCAGCGGCAGATAACGGGTCAGGCCGCCACTCACCGCCTCGAAGTACTTGAGGCGTGCCGCCAGGGTCCGTACCGAGTTATAGCCTGTGGTACGAAAGATAAAGCTGCCGAGCTCATCCCCCTGCCCCTCCACAAATAGGTTCAGTCGTCCGTACAACTTGCAGCCCTGTTGCTGGCCGTAAAGGCAGCGCTCCGGGCCGGGGCAGCACACCTCTTCCATCCCCTGTGCGCCGACTCGTCTCGCCAGCTCCCCGTTGCCGACACAGAGCGGCCGCCCAGTCTGGCGGTCAAAGGCGCTGTACTCCGCCCTCAGGTTCAGATCGCTGTCATTGAACAGCACCCGCACCGGAATGGCGCGGATCTTGGCCTGCTCATGCCCTTGAGCGAACTGCTGATGCAAGGGATGGAGCAACCATCCCCCTTTCTGCTGTACCTGGGTGGTGAGGGTGAAACTGTCGTCCTTCTCAGGCACCCATTTCCCCTCTTTCTGTACCAGCCTGCCGATACAGATCCGCCCGATCACGGGTGGGGTAATCGCCAGTCCTTTGATCATGGTGTGTGTCTCCTGGCCGCGTGAGCTGCCTGAATGGTGAAACGGCGTGAGCCGGGCACCGGTTTGACGTAGTGGCTGAGCAGGTCGGGATGATCCTGCCCGAGCCGTTCCAAGTCCGGGGCCAGCCGATCCTTGCTGCGTTTCCAAGTGATCTTGCCGTCGGCAAAGAGTCCTGCCGTAGCCTCTCCCAGCGTGGCCTGTAGCCGCTGCTTGATCTGTGATTCGCGTAGCTCCACTTCCTCCTTGTGTTCGCGCAGATGCAGCAACTCCCCGAACAGCTGGTTGAACTCGGGTGAATCGGAGAGATCGACGGTTTCCCCGTCATCACGGGGAAATAGCCAGGCTAGCGCCGATCCTGCATCCTCCGAGCCATCGGGCTCGGGCTGCTGGTTGCTAGTGACTTGCTGCCAGAACTGCGCCTCACGCTCGGTGAGATCCCGGATCTTCTCCTCGTCGCGCTCGATGCGGTAAATCCGAAAATCTTGACCCCCGATCAGTACCGCCACTTCCGCCCAGGCATGACCGGTGACGGCGAGCTGATGGAGTACCTGACACTGGTAGGCGACCGGTACGCCCTCCTCCCATTGGGGGGCACTGTGATAGCTGGCAGTCTTGATTTCGAGGATGCCGGGGCCGTCGGGGTGGCCCACCACCTCCCGGTCGAGATTGGCGAGCATAAACAGGTGCTCGGGGTGCTGTAGTACCGCATTGACCCGGCGCACCCGATAACCGGTGCGCTTGGCGTAGACCTGCGCCAACACCGGTTCGAGCTCGATACCCCACAGCACAGCTTCTTTGTGGGAGATATCTTCCGGCTCCTTACGCCCGGTCTTTTCCAGCCACAGTGACAGCGGGCATTTATAGGGTGAGAGGCCCACCGCAACGGCGGCATCGGATGAACCTAGCCCAAGCTTGCGGATCGCCAACCACTGCTTGCGAGAGAGGTCGGTGGTGGAGGCTAAGCGAATAGCCTGACCGTATTTGGCTTTTGCTTTCATCATTACTCCTTGTCAGCGGCATAAACGTCCCCGCCCGGCCTGATGGCTGGGTAGGGGTCTATGACGGGGAAATGAAATAAAACTGAGTGCGGGATTACTGCAGCAGTGTAAGGGCTTGATTGAGGGCCTGAGACTTTAGCTGAGCCCCCTGACCGAACCAGGCGGAATCGAGGCGATAGTCCTGACTGCGAGCACGACGGTGATGGTCCACATATTCGGTGACCGCATTGACCAAGCCCCAAGCGGTATTCTGGGAACTGGCTAACTCCGAGCCCATGCCTGCACCTTGATACAACTCATGGAGCTGTTGAACAGGGCGAGTAAGGATGATTTGATTATCTGCATCCAGCGGTTGGGCCAGCAAGTCGCTAAAGAAACGTAACGCCTCTTCTGGGGCGACAGGCCGGGCAGCCAATGCCTTGGTCTGGGTTTTGAATTCATCCCAGTGGGAAAGTCCCAACCCTAATTCCTGTTTGACAACAGCCGGGTCAAATGTCGTCGAGTGAGAGACTTTGACTGCGCCAGCGCTATTACGCAACGCCATTTGCAAGGTGTTATTGCAGACCACCCGCAACGAGGTAAATTGCGCCGTGGTGCAAAGTGTACCGTCACAACTGGTTGCCAGCAGCAGATAGGACTTCACCAGGTCATTGCCTTTGAGTTTCAAGTCTTGGCCGGTACGGGCCAGCGCCCACAGCTTTCGGCCACCTTTAAGTGAGCCTGCGGTTTCTAATTCAAAGCCGCCGATTTCCACTAAATCCTGATAGAAGTGCAGCACCTCATGGGGCTGTACCACGTTATAGCGTTGGGAGACCACCGAGAGCGGTTCGAGTGTATCGGATCGGAAGAGCACCTTACTGCCGCGATAGGGGCGAATATGGAGGGCATCGGAAGCAACGTTAAACATTACGTCGCTCTGCTCGATGGTCCAGTCCATACCGGCAGCTTTAAGCCAGATCTCCAATGATTGTTGTGGGGGCAAGATATTTCCGAGGCCGTGCCAGGGCGCTAGGCCAGTGTAGGCCATGGTATCGATGAGGTGTGCCATAAATCAATCTCCAATGAAAATGGGACTATATAGAACAGTCCCAAGGTAGGTTCACCGAGAGAATATATATCTGAAATTTATTTGAATGGAAGTAATGGGAGCGCCAGATGACAGCACCGCACCATAAAATTAGATGGTGCCATATGAGAGTATGCAATGGCATCCAGTTGCATTTTTGAGACTCATTAGTGTGCGCAATTTTTGATATTCCAGATATTTTTGATATTCGTATCTGAAAGTATCTGGATAGAGCTTACTTGATTGGTTGCTGGAGTCATGATGACAGGGGGGAGGAGAAATAACCATACACCTGAATTGATGCTGTGGGATTGTGGCGCTGTAATGTCACCAGTGCCTCAATCCACGTTTTGGCAACCGACTCCATCCCTGAAAATAATACATGAAATAAAAACGCATTTAAACAATTCTCGCAGGTATATTTGAAATTGATGTGCATCAACAAGTAATCATTCACTAGAGAGGGTACGAATAAGTACCCTCTTCAAAGAAACTGAAAATTTCAGTCCTTTCAGTTCAACTGATTGCAGATGCATTTTTTGTGTTTAGTGAATTATTCTCATCTTCCTTAGGTAAAGGGTGTTTATACCTGAACAATAACTCTACAACATTAGTCTTTTTACCCAACGCAATAATATTATCAACATCATCCCCAGGAACAAACAATAACAATATGATAGTTGAATAGTCCAAGAGGCAAACACCGAGAGAAGATCCTGTAATGCCTCGGATTAGATTATCATTTAATTCTGCTCTAGGGAAGGTGCGAATAAGTCATATGGCACGAGAGCATTTACTGGTAACTCATTGATATTAAATGACTAAAATTTTCATTTTTTGTTCGTGGGATACTTGTTCGCACTTTCCCTAACTAGCGCCAAGTATAACGTGATGGCTACGCTGACATATGCATGTCTATAAGCATGCACCACTATAGGAGACGTATGCGCTACTAATGGTGTCTCACACACCACATTATAACCGGTTGCATTGCATAGATTTGCGTAAGCAAATAAATCACTAATAGATAACGCACGATAGCACCATAACTCTGCATTCATTAATGCAGGGTAGGGATATCTACGCTCACTCACCTTCTATAGCGTATCGCTAGGAAGGTGGGTGTTAATTAAATTAATAAAGAGATAGCTATGTTGAACCACTTCCAACGTTCGGTATTCAAGATGAAGCAGTTTATTAGTGTACAGATCTAGTTATCACCTGACACCGGCCTCAAACCGGTGTCTTGTTTACGCTACTTTAGTGCGCACTTCCTTCGGTATCAATTTCAGACCCTTTTTGAACATGCTGTAGGGAGTCTGTCCTTCCATCATCCTGCCTTGATGTGGCCGCTGGGTGTTGTAGTGATCCAGATAGCTGTCCAGGTCTGTCTGCATCTGCTCTACCGACTCATACCAGGTTGTCCTCCCCTTGATACGGAAGTGTTCATCCAGCAGGGTGCGATGTAGCCGCTCGATAAAGCCGTTGCTCTGCGGCCTGCGTACCTTGGTGGTCCGGTGCTCAATCCCCTCCAGTTGCAGGAACAGCTCGTAGGGGTGATGGTCAGGGCGCCCGCAGAACTCGCGCCCGTTATCTGACAGGATGGTATAGACCCGCGCCTCGTGAGCCTCGAAGAACGGCAGGACCGTTTCGTTGAGCACATGGACCGAGGTCACCGGCAGCTTGCTGGTGTAGAGCCGTCCCCAGGCGTGGCGGCTGTAGCAGTCCAGTACGGTTTGCAGATACACCTTGCCCACCCCCTTGAGTGCGCCGACGAAGAAGGTGTCGACCGCCACCAGTTCCCCGGTGTAGTGAACCTCAATTTGGCGTTCGCGAAACTCGGGGCTGAAGCGCTCGAGCAGGCGGATCTGCTCGTCATTGAGCTCAATCGTCTGTTCCCTGTGGGTTTTCTCGAGGCGCAACAAGCGGTCATGCTTGGAGAGCAAGTCGTGACGTTGCCACACGCCACGCACACCGCCCGCACTGACGTTGATGCCTTGCAGAGCCAGTTCTTGCGCGACCCGCAGCGGGCCATGGGTTGGTCTGGTGAGAGAGTAATCGAGGATAGCCTGTTCAATCTCGGGAGCGACCCGGTTGGGATGCGCCCCTTTACAGCCGGGTAGTTTGTCGAGCAAGCCCTCGGCGCCATAGGTCTGATAGTTACGGCGAATTTCGTAGAACTGCTGACGGCTGTAGCCGATGAGCTTGCAGGCTTTGCTGACGTTATTGAGCTCTTTGGCGAGCTCTAGCAGACTGAGTTTACGACGTGCTACTTTCTCGTTGGTGGTCATACGGTGACTCCGGATAACACGGTAGGGGTACCGTTTTGTTATCCGGTTTGAAGCCGTATGACCACTCCCTTTTGTGGGCAACTGTCAGGTGAATACCATCTCCATACATTATTAGTCAATGCGAAGACAGTTACGGCCCCATGAATTGCACCTATTTGAGGCGTAGTCTGGATGTTGTTTTCGATACCCTTACCAGGTATCCCCGTGTTTATGCACTGCGGGTAGATCTGCGTTTCGCTGTTGAGTCACCTGAAGATGATGCTGACACGCTGACCTGTCTCCAGCGGGCTGACCCGTCAGTGATTACTCGCTTTATGGAGTCTCTGAAAAGCCAACTGCGTGCGGACCACTATCGTCAGAAACGCCGTGGTACTCCGTCTCTGCCGGCCTTTATCTGGTGTCGGGAGCAGGACTCCTCAGCATCTCCCCATTACCACCTGATGCTGCTCTTTAACAAAGACGTCTATGCCTTCTTGGGAGACTATCGGGACTATGACGCTAACAACATGGGAACCAGGATCCAGAAGGCGTGGTGCAGCGCTCTGAGCCTCCCTTATCCTGATAACGCGATGTTAGTGAATTTTCCTGATAATCCGCAGTACCGGTTTGATCGCAAGTCAGTCCGAGATAGAGATGATAACTTCAACGCATTTCTATTTCGTATGGCGTACCTGAGTAAAAAGAATACGAAGAGCGGCGGCGATGGTTATCGAAACTTCGGTACCAGCCAACTGACCCGAGCTGAGCATTGATTTATTAGGGTGGCAAATGAAGCTTGCATCAAGTGTGTTTACAGATACCCGATCGTTACGGTCGGCATTAAAGGGATTGTCATCGGAGGATTTGTTAGCACTGAATGCTGAAATCGAGGCGATAGCGCTGGAGCGCATTGAGGAAGAGGAGGCTGCGAGGGTAAGAGCACATGAGCGGCAGCAGGTGATCGCTGACATTAAAGAATTGCTCGCTTTAGAGCGTATTAATCCTGAAGAGCTGTTAGCGTTCACCAGATGCCCTGTAAGCTCGTCTAAGCGAAGCCGGAAACTTGGGTAGTATAAACAACAGCTGCTTCTGTATGAACGTTCTAGTAGCATTTACGGAGATGACTAGTCTGTTAAGCACAGCGAGGGGACCAATCCCCTCGTTTTTATGTGTTGCGTATAAATACAACAAATTCAAATGGACACTGATGACGACAGAATGCTAAAACGATAATTAATGGCATTTGCATCGATGAGGTGTAATAGCGTAAAATTCAACACTGTTATTACTACCTGAATCGTGCTGTTCACTATTCAGACCAGTCACCAGAACGATCCAGATTGAAAGACCTATATCACCAGAGTCAGTAGCTATCCATGTGGCTGACGGTGTGCCCCTTATTGAGAGATCTTAATCATGACTGAATTTCTGAAAGTGTTGCTGAATATCCGTAGCTTGCGGGCTGCATTGCGTGAGCTCTCCTTTGAACAGTTGCAAGAAGCGAATGAGAAGTTCTCCTCGATTTATAACGAGCGGGTTGCTGAGATAGAAAAGACCCGCGCAGCCGATGCCGAGCGTTTGGCCAAGCTGGCCGAATTCCAAGCAATGCTGGCTGATGCTGGCATTGACCCTACTGAGCTCGTACAGGGCGTTCCAGCCGGGAAAGCTCAACGTGATGGCACGAAACGTGCTCCGCGTCCGCCGAAGTATCGTTATATGGCAAATGGTGAAGAGCGCACCTGGACCGGCCAGGGACGCACTCCTAAAGCGTTGGCCGCCATGCTGGAGCAAGGCAGGCAGTTGGAAGAATTCCTGATTTGATGTCAAAAGGACTGGCTAACCAGTCCTTTTTCTATTGCGTTGTTGAGTTATTGAAACTTAGCTCAGCTGACATTTGACGATGGCAACCACGTCAGTGCTGAACCGACTCTGGATGCTGCATCGATATATTCTGACCACCAGACCATCATTTCTCGGCGACGTTCCAGATAATCCGTGCGGTTGTATGCGCTACGGACTTCATCTTTGTCAGAGTGCGCCAAGGCAGCTTCTATAACGTCTCGATCAAATCCTCTCTCGTTCAGGGTGGTGCTGCCCAAGGCTCGCAGGCCGTGAGCGACCAAGGTCCCTTCATATCCCATTCTTTTCAAGGCCGCATTGGCTGTTTGCTCGTTGGTGTGCGTTTTAGGATTACGGATACCAGGGAAGATAAATTCACGATGGCCGCTGATCGGTCGCATGAGGTCCAGGTAGGCAAGTGTCTGCGGCGTCAAGGGCACGTCATGACCTCTGCGCTTCTTCATTCTCTCTGGTGGGATCCGCCAGAGTTTCTTTTCCATATCGATCTCTGCCCACCGGGCTCCGGCCGCCTCGCTGGGGCGAGCCAAGGTATGCAGGCTCCATTCGATAAGGCAGCGGGTCTGCAAATTGATGCTGGCCTTGGAAAGCCGGTTCATCAGTTCTGGCAACTGGTTGGGGTTGATGCTGGGCATGTGCTGTTTGGCTGGCCGCTGAAAGACCTTGCTTATCCCCGAGCAAGGGTTGGCATCGATCAGACCAGAGTTGACGGCGAAGGTCATGATCTCGTTCACCCGCTGGGTGAGACGACGCACAGTTTCGAGTTTACCTGCAGCGGCGATGGGCTCGATGATCTTGATCGCTCTCTGAGCCTTGATCTCCATAACAGGCACAGTGCCAAACTCGGGGAACAGATACATTTCGAGCGAACGCCAGAGATCCTCGGCATAGGCCGGGGTGACGGAAGGACGCTTAACATCAAACCAGCGCTTGGCGACGGCTTCAAAGGTGTGCTCGCTCTGTGATAATGCGGCGGATGCTTGCTCATCACGGTGATGCTGGGGATCAATGCTTTGCAGTAACAGAGATTTGGCTTCGGAGCGTTTCTCTCTCGCTTCAGCCAACGACATCTCCGGCCAGGAACCAAAGCTGATCATGTTTCTCTGTTTAGTTAGGGGGCGGTAGTAACGCAGGCGCCACAACTTGGAGCCATTGGGCTTGATGACGAGCTCCAGACCAGCCCCGTCGCAGAGGGTGTATTCCTTCTCTTTGGGCTTGGCTGCTTTGATCTCGGTTGGGGATAAGGGACGGGTGATACGAGGCATAGGCATACGCTCCGGAAGGCATACAAAACGATATGCCTAACGATATGCCTAAAAGGGCTGGATGGCAACGCACCCCATTGGACAGCATAAGACAACAAAAAACCCGCAAAGCCTTATGCTATGCGGGTTTCTTGGACTTCGTTGGTCACTGTTGGACCGGTATTTGGTGGAGCTGGGGGGATTTGAACCCCCGTCCAAAATTACTACATCCTCGGTACTACATGCTTAGTCACTCTTTACATTCGCCAACACGCTGCGGAGAGACACGCCACGCATTGACTAGCTCGATTGGTTTTAATGCTTCCGCCCCGAGCAGGACTTCCACACGATCCTGTGAAGGATGACCTTCCATTTCCCTAGGACACAGGCAAGCTAGGGGAGAAGGGCTCAGCGCAGGTTATTAAGCTGCGAGTGCGTAGTTTTCGTCGTTTGCGACTATTTTTTTGCGGTTTATTAACGAGGCCTACCGCACCTCGGCATGCACCTTGGGTTTCGTGAATCTTGTCGAATCCAGAATCAGCCCCAAGTTGTCAAAAGGGATTGTACGCAAAAATCCTGTCATGGCAAGGCGTTGATGGCAATCGACCGGCCTTGGCCGGTCGATTGCTGGTTTATTGGACGCCTTGCCATGGCGGGTGGCGCACAATCAACCGCGGTGTTTGTTTTTCATGATGCGGGCTTTTTCCCGATCCCATTCACGGGCCTTGGTGTCTTCCCGCTTGTCGTGTTCTTTCTTGCCCTTCACCAGGCCGATCTCGACCTTGACCCAGCACGCTTTCCAGTAGAGGGCCAGCGGCACTATGGTGTAGCCCTGACGAGCGGTCAGGCTCTCGAGCTTGTCGAGTTCACGGCGACTGAGCAGCAATTTGCGGGTGCGGGTCGGATCGCATACCACGTGGCTGGAGGCGGCGTTCAGCGGCAGGAAGCTGGAGCCGAACAGGAAGGCTTCCCCCTGCATGAAGATGACATAGGCTTCGCTGATGTTGGCCTTGCCCGCCCGCAGGGACTTCACTTCCCACCCTTGCAGGGACAGGCCGGCTTCCACGCGCTCTTCGATGAAGTACTCGTGACGGGCGGTTCTGTTGAGTGCAATGGTGCTGGACCCGGCTTTGTTTTTACTGTTCTTTTTGCTCATGACGGGGGCCTTAGGCAATGTTTAGGAAGGCGCATTATACGTGGGTGGCGGCGGCTGTAAAACGCACAGCGCTCCGAGTGGCGGCTTTGTGAGCAGTTCGATGACGATTTTGAGGGAAGGGCGGGGCGAGAGCGGACCACACTGGCCGGAAAGTGTGCGATTGCCCTGCTTGGTGACCCGCGAACAGTTTCGGCGGTGATTTTGGCTGACAAGGTGATAAAATCGGGCCGATTGGATGAGGAAAACCCATGCCCCGTATTACTCGCAGTGCCCTGGTGATGTTCAGCGCGGAACAGATGTTCCGGCTGGTCAATGATGTTGATGCCTATCCTGAGTTCCTGCCCGGCTGTGTCGGCAGCCGTGTTCACGAGTCGCGTGAAGACTACATGATGGCCTCGGTCGATGTGGCCAAGGCGGGTATCGCCAAGACCTTTACCACGCGCAACCAGCTCGATGCCAATCGCACCATCAAGATGGAGCTGGTGGAGGGGCCTTTCAGCAAGCTGGCGGGATGGTGGACCTTCACACCCCTGGACGTGGATGCCTGCAAGGTGGAGTTCGATCTCGACTTCGAGTTCACCTCCAAGCTCATTGAGCTGGCCTTTGGCCAGATCTTCCGCGAGCTGGTGAGCTCCATGGTGCTTGCCTTCTCCAATCGTGCCAAGGTGGTTTACGGTGTCTGAGCTCCTCAATATCGAAGTGGCCTATGCCCTGCCCGAGCGGCAGACGGTGCTGTGCATCCGGGTCGCGCCCGAGACCAGCGTGCTGGCGGCCATCGAACAGTCCGGCATCCTGCAAAAGCACCCGGAGATCGACCTGTCGGTCAACAAGTTCGGTATCTACAGCCGTCCGGTGAAGGGCACAGAGTCGGTGCAGGAGGGGGATCGCATCGAGATCTACCGCCCTCTCATCGCCGACCCCAAGGAGATGCGCAAGAAGCGGGCGGAAAAAGCCAAGGAAGAGGGGCGTGCCGATGTGGTCACCGGCGGGCGGCCCGATGTGCACCGCAAGCGAGACGATGCCGGCACCTGACGGGTGATGGGTTGTGACAAGGGGCGCCGTGGCGCCCCTTTGTGATCGTCTCGCCCGGCACGGGGCATCACAGGGTGAGCAGGCGCTCGTTTTCCACCGTCTCTATCCCGCTCTCCTGGATGGCAAGGCGCGCCATGGCGTGCGCCACCTGACTGGCCTCGATGGCACGCCAGCGGCGCAGCGACCCGAGCAGCAGGGGCTTTACCAGCGGATAGATGGCCTGGATGATCTGCTCCGAACGGCGCGCAGGTTCGCGATGGCCGAGCAGCATGGCCGGGCGCAGGATGACGAGCCGCTGCCACTCCTGAGCCAGCAGGGCCTGCTCCATCTCGCCCTTGGTGCGGGGATAGAGGGCAGGGGAACCCGGGTTGGCGCCCAGACTGGAGACCACCAGCAGGCGGCGGCAGCCGTGGCAACGGGCGAGCGCGGCAACGGCCAGCACATAGTCGAAATCGACCCGGCGAAAGGCCTCGGCCGAGCCGGCATCCTTGCGGGTGGTGCCTAGGCAGCAGAAGGCAATGTCCACAGGGGAGGGCAGCGTCAATCTGTCCAGCGCGTCGAACGAGGTGGGCAGCCAGGTGCGTCCCGGAGCGGGGTCGCCCGGTTTGCGGCAGAGCAGGAGGAGGTCGTGCTCCGTCCCCAGCTCGCGCAGCAAGGCTTTGCCAATCAGACCGGTGGCGCCGGCAATCAGGAATCGACTCATGATGATCTCCTCGGGGCAATGAGGTATCCAGAGTGTGGCCTGGCGACATCACCGGGGCCAGAGAGAACAAAACCGGCAGAAGCCGGTTTTGTAATGTCATCTAGAGCGGTGTGGTGAAGGCGGCAGGGAGAGGGAAATCACCGGTCACGGTGGCCAGTCTGTCACCCACGAAGTTGAGGGTCAGCTCCTTGCGCTCCTTGTCGCCCCGACCGGGCTGGAACTCATAGAGGTAGTACCAGGTGTTGGGGTCAAAGCTGTCGCGCAACATGGGAGAACCCAGCACGAACTCGACCTGTTCGCGGGTCATGCCCTGGCGCAGCTTGTCGACCTGCTTTTGTTCCACATAGTTGCCCTGGGGAATATCGATGCGATAGACCAGGCTGCAACCGGACAGGGTGAGGGCGGTCAGGGCCGCGGCAATCAGGTGTTTCATCCGCATATCGGGTTCAGATCATCCATACAGTCTTTTTAGCTCGGCAAATCATACCCACTCCCCGTGCGGAAGTAAAAAGCCATTGATCCATCAGCCAATAAAAAGGACCGCGTGGCGGCCCTGGCAGATCTTGCCCCCTTACATGGCGGCGCGGAAGATGGCGACGATCTCCGCGTGAGTCGCCTGCCTGGGGTTGGTGAGACCACAGGCATCCTTGAGCGCATTGTTGGCCAGCACGTCGAGGTCGTCGGCCCTGACCCCGAGCTGCTCCAGACCGGCGGGGATCTTGACGTCGCGAGCCAGTTGCCGGATGGCGTCAATGGCTGCCGCCGCACCCTGCTCATCGCTCATGGCGCTCACATCCACCCCCATATGACGGGCCACATCCTTGAGCCGGCCGGCGCACACCCGGGCGTTGTAGGCCTGGACATGGGGCAGCAGCACCGCATTGCACACCCCGTGGGGCAGGTCGTAGAAGCCCCCGAGCTGGTGAGCCATGGCGTGCACATAGCCCAGGCTTGCGTTGTTGAAGGCCATGCCGGCCAGGAACTGGGCATAGGCCATCTGCTCACGGGCATGGAGATCCTCCCCCTGATGCACGGCGGTGCGAAGGTGTTCGGCAATCAGTGCGATGGCCATCACGGCGCTGGCATCGGTGACCGGGGTGGCGGCGGTGGAGACATAGGCCTCGATGGCGTGGGTCAGGGCATCCATGCCGGTGGCGGCGGTGAGGCCGGCGGGCTTGGCCAGCATCAGTTCCGGGTCGTTGACCGACATCAGCGGCGTGACGTGCTTGTCGATGATGGCCATTTTCACCTGACGGGATTCGTCGGTAATGATGCAAAAACGGGTCATCTCGGAGGCGGTGCCGGCGGTGGTATTGATGGCGATGAGCGGCAACTGCGGCTTGGCGGAGCGATCCACCCCCTCGTAATCCTTGATGCTGCCCCCATTGGCGGCCACCAGGGCGATGCCCTTGGCGCAGTCGTGGGTGAGCCGCCGCCGAGCGAAATGACGCAGTCGCAGCCGTGGGCCCGGATCATCGCAAGACCCGCCTCGACGTTGGCCACGGTGGGATTGGGTCTGGTCTCGTCGAACACCACGGCGTCGATGCCGTGCTCGGCCAGGAGGGCGGCGAGCCGGCCCACCACGCCAATCTGGCCCAGGATCTTGTCGGTGACGATGAGCGCCTTGCGATAGCCATGTCCTTGGATATCCGCTGCCGCTTCCTGCAGGCAGCCCGCCCCCATCAGGTTGATTGCGGGAATGTAGAACTTGAATGTCGCCATGATGGACTCCGTATGATTAGCCATTAAGTGGTATGCGGGCGCCAACATAACAGCGTCGGAGGGGATGAGAAGGGGTCAATGGTATCTCGTTTGCAACTTTGTGGACTCGATCGCGCTCTTTAAATGGACGGTCGCTCAAGGCTTGACAAGGGATGGGAGAGCAAAAGGAGCGTAAAAACGTTTTTCAAGAAATTCATCATCTTAGCAAACGTTTCGCGCCATTTTTGTCAGCTTTGAAGCGCAGAAGTGTGAGGCGCATCAAGGAATTGGAAAGCGCTTTCGACCATAGTTGGCGCCTCCCCGGATGAGGGGACACCGGCTTGAAAGTACCGTAAAGAATCACCTTAACTGCACTCGGCTGCCATGCGGCGGGGCGCAACCAGGAGTCCACTATGTCTGATGTATTTCACTTGGGTTTGAAAAAAGCGGATCTGCAAGGCGCCACCCTGGCGATCGTCCCCGGTGACCCCGAGCGCGTGAAGCGCATCGCAGAGCTGTTGGACAACCCGGTGCACCTGGCCAGCCATCGTGAATTCACCACCTGGCGCGGCGAGATGGACGGCAAGGCCGTGATCATCTGCTCCACCGGTATCGGTGGCCCGTCCACCTCCATCGCGGTGGAAGAGCTGGCCCAGCTGGGTATCCGTACCTTCCTGCGCATCGGCACCACCGGCGCCATCCAGCCGCACCTGAACGTGGGCGACGTGATCGTCACCACCGGCTCCGTGCGCCTCGACGGTGCCAGCCTGCACTTCGCGCCGATGGAGTTCCCGGCAGTGGCCGACTTTGACTGCACCACCGCCCTGGTGAATACAGCCAAGGAGCTGGGCTCCAAGCTGCATGTGGGCGTCACTGCTTCTTCTGACACCTTCTACCCGGGTCAGGAGCGTTACGACACCGTATCCGGTCGCGTGGTACAACGTTTCCAGGGTTCCATGAAAGAGTGGCAAGCCATGGGCGTGCTGAACTACGAGATGGAGTCCGCGACCCTGCTGACCATGTGTACCAGCCAGGGCCTGCGTGCGGGCATGGTGGCCGGTGTCATCGTGAACCGTACCCAGCAGGAAATCCCGAACGCCGAAACCATGGCGAAAACCGAATCTGATGCCATCAAGATCGTGCTGGGCGCCGCCCGCAAGCTGATCTGATAGCCCTCTTTGTAACAAAGAGTACCGAGTGGGGGGTGGGGGCCGTTGCGAAAGCGCGGCCCCTATCTTTATCCGCCGTTTGCCCCTTTTGCCTTCCTGACCCTGCTTTCCCCCTTCTTCGTTACCCCTGTTGCACCGTCATGGCCGCCAGTGCCTGCGCAAAGGGCGCTTCACAGCAGATCTGTACCGCTTCGCCGCTCACCGGGTGCACAAAACCGAGTTCACTGGCGTGCAGCATCAGTCTGGGGGCTCGTTCGCAGCCGGGCGGGAGCAGGCCGCCATAGAGATCGCATCCCAGGATGGGATGGCCCAGCCACTGGCTGTGGATGCGCAGCTGGTGGGTGCGCCCGGTTTCCGGTACCAGCCTGACCCGGGTCAATGGCACCGGCTGGCCTGCCCCCTCCAGGGTGAGCCGCTCCATCACCCGATAGCGTGAGCGGGCGGGTTTGCCGCTGGCGGCGCAGATGCTCATCAGCGGGAACAGCGCCGGATCCTTGGCGATGGATGCGTCGATGACGCCCTCATCCACCGCCAGATGGCCGCAGAGCAGTGCCTCGTAAGCCTTGCTCACGGTGCGCTGGCTGAACTGGTGGCAGAGCAGGGCGTTGATGCTCTTGCTTTTGGCCACCACCATGACGCCCGAGGTGCCAAAGTCGAGGCGGTGCACCAGGGTGCAGCCGGGGTAATCCTGTACCAGCCGGTAATGGACCGAATCGAGGTTCTGCGGGTTCTTGCCCGAGAGGCTCAGCAGGCCGCTCGGCTTGTTGATGAGCAGCAGATGCGCATCCTCAAACAGGATCTCGATGGTGGCGGCGCAGGGCGGGGCGATGAAGGTGTCGACGATGACGGACATGGGGCAGCCGGACGATGAAGGGGGAGGGATCATACCCGAACGATTGCGGCGCGGCGAATCTGGATGTCCGCTCCCAAGGCCTGTCGCCAAGTACTTGATCTCGTTGGTTGAGGCGTTTTGTGACTCCCTCCTGAGTTCATCTGGCCATCTCTTGCTAAGGTATGGCTCCCTGTCATGTTGTAAGGAGTCTGTCCATGGCGTTGCCCGTTATTCTCGATTGCGATCCCGGCCACGATGATGCCATCGCCCTCATTCTGGCGCTGGCGAGCCCCGAGCTGAAGGTGCTGGCGGTCACCACCAGCGCGGGCAACCAGACCCCGGACAAGACTCTCAACAATGCCCTGCGCATCCTGACCCTGCTCGGCCGCGACGACATCCCGGTGGCGGCGGGGGCAGCCAAGCCCCTGGCCCGTGAGCTCATCATCGCCGACAACGTCCACGGCGAATCGGGGCTGGACGGCCCAGAACTGCCGGATCCCGCCTTTGCTCCCCGGGCGATGAGCGCCCTTGAATTGATGGCAAGGTGTCTGCGCGAGAGCCCGGAGCCGGTCACCCTGGTGCCGACCGGGCCGCTCACCAACATTGCCCTCTTGCTGGCGGCCTACCCCGAGCTCAAGCAGAAGATCGCCCGCATTGTGCTGATGGGGGGCGCCGCCGGTGCGGGCAACTGGACCCCCGCGGCGGAATTCAATATTTATGTGGATCCCGAAGCGGCCGATATGGTCTTCAAGTCGGGGCTGCCCATCACCATGTGCGGGCTGGACGTGACCCACGAGGCCCAGGTGATGGACGAGGATATCGAGCGGGTACGCGCCATTCCCAACCCGGTGGCGCAGTGCGTGGCACAGCTGCTCGACTTTTTCATGATCTATCATCGGGATCCCAAGTGGGGATTTGCTGGCGCGCCGCTCCATGACCCCTGTACCATCGCCTGGCTGCTGGCGCCCTCCCTGTTTCACGGGGTGGAGTGCCGGGTCGATATCGAAACCGGCGGAACCCATACCCTGGGGATGACGGTGGTGGATCGCTACGACCTGACCGGCAAACCGGCCAATGCCCTGGTGCTGCTGGGGCTCGACAGAGTCGGTTTCATCGAGTTGCTGGTGCAGCGACTGCGCTCATTTGGTTGACATCCTGGACATCGGATAAGGGGTTGGGAATGTGGAAAGGGACGTTGGCGCTGCTGACATGCATGCAACTGACGGGTTGCGCGACCCCGTTCGAGAAGATGTGGCAGGGGCTGGCGACCTGCGAGCTGGACACCCTTCATCTCGACATCGAGACCGGGCGCCCGGCCAATCCGCAGCTCGCCATGTATACCCCTGACAAGGTGAGCGAGGGCTTTGCCTGGTACAAGGTCCATCAGGAGTTGCACGGCCTGCCCATCGTCGGTTTCCTGGTGCCGGCCTCCACCTTCGAGGTACATGCCCTCTTCGTGGATACCCCCATCGCCAATGCCCGCAGGCTGACACATAACGCCTATGGCAGCGAATTTTCCGACGAGAGGCTGCATGACGAGGGGATGGCCCCCCTGTTGCTGCGCGACCCCAACAATCCCAAGCGCTCCATCATCGACTGCACCCGGGGTGAGTCGGCGGAGCCGCTGCCGGAAGCGTCTTTCGGCGAAGGGGAGTGAGCCCGGGGGAGGGCAACGGGATATCAGGCCAGACAAGAAAGGGGCCAGCCGCAAGGCTGGCCCCTTCTCTATGGGAGCAGACCCGGGTCCGGGGTGTCAGGGATACCCCAGGGTCTGCCTGATGACGGGAAGCTGCGCAGCAATCCAGGCCGGATTGATGGGCCCCCAGTCGCTGATGCGGTAGTGCCCCTGCAGATGGCGAGCCCCCTCGGTCTGCTCGAAGGCGCACTGGATGTCGAGCTCCGCCAGGGCGCTGAGGGTGTCCTGGGCGGTGCGGCGCGGCATGCCGGTCGCCTCCATGATGGCGGGCACGGTGTCCGTGCCCTGACTGATGAGGTGAGCCACGTAGAGCCGGCGATAGAAGCTGGTGCGGGTCTTGCTCGGCTCGCTCATATCTCGTCCTCGAGGCGATCGAAGTAGCGCCAGGTGGCGATGGCCGCCTTGCCCATCACCAGGGCCCAGACACCGAACCAGAACCAGCGGAAGAAGCTCCAGGTGGAGGCATCGGGCTCGGTGCTCGCGATCTTGGTGACGTTGGGGAACATGGAGAACATGTTCACGCGCCAGCCGTAGGAGGTGATGATGGCCAGGCGTTTTTCGAACTCCATGGACTTGGCCTTGGCCTGGACGTCGGCGGCGTTGAACTTGAAGTAGAAGGGCCAGCCCCATTCGGTGTCTTCATTGCGAAACACCCGGATCTTCTCGCCGGGGCGCTCGGTGTAGATGTAATAGACGTCGGTGGTGGGGCCGTCAGCCGGGTTCTTCTGGCTGATGGGGCCATCCTTGTCGGTGCGCTTCACCTCCACCCCGGTGATGGTGGCGATGGTGTGTTCCGGCAGATAGAAATCGAGCCAGAGTGCGGAGAGCAGGGCGATGAGGCCGAGCGTGATAAAAGCGGGTTTCTTGAACTTCAGGCTCATGATGATCTCTCGATGAGGGGGAGTGACGTGCCTCTACCATACCCACATTTGCGAATGCAGCCCAGCCCCCAATGACACCTTGATGGCAAAAACCCGTTTTAAACAGGAGGCGTGAAGGGGAGGGGCAAGTGCGGGGCCAGCGCCGGGCCCCGCGGTATCGAAGAGATCCTCGCAGTATCAGAGCTGGAACTGGGCGAGCTGCCTGCGCTGCTGCTCGGCGAGCTGTGACAGTTCGTGACTGGCGGCGGCACTCTGGCTGATGCCGGCAGCGTTCTGGTTCACGATCTCGTGGATGTTGGTGAGGTTGCGGCTGATGTCGGCGGTGACGCAGGATTGTTGTTCTGCCGCGGTCGCCACCTGGGCGTTGGCACCGTTGATCTGGTTGACCGCGTCAGTGATGCCCCCCAGCAAGGCCTGTACCTCGGCGGAGAGCTGCCGGTTGTGGCCGAGGATCTCCAGGGTCTGCTGCACGCCGCTGTTGGCGGAGAGGGACTGGCTCTGCAACTGCTCGATGATGGCCTGGATCTCCTTGGTGGAGTCCTGGGTACGGGCAGCCAGCAGGCGCACTTCGTCGGCCACCACCGCAAAGCCGCGGCCGCTTTCACCGGCGCGGGCCGCCTCGATGGCGGCGTTGAGGGCCAGCAGGTTGGTCTGCTCCGAAATGCTCTGAATGACTTCGATCACCTTGCCGATCTGCTCGGACTGGGACTTGAGCCTGGCCACCACAGTCGCGGCGTTCTCCAGACTGCCCGCCATGCGGCCGTTGGCCTCGATGCTTTCGGCAAACAGGGCCAGCCCCTGCTCGACCCGACTGTTGGCATCCCGGGCCAGCTCGTCGGCCAGGGCGGCGTTGTGGTTGACGTTGTCGGCGGTGCTGGCCAGCTCGGTGACGGCGGAGGCCACCTGTTCGGTCTCACCCCGCTGCTGCTGGGCGTTGACCTCTGCCTGGGTCATCACAGCGGCAAGCTCGGTGGCGGCGGAGGCCACATTGCCGCTGATGCCGGTCAGGGTCTGGATGGTGTTGGCAAGCTGGCTCAGGGTCCGGTTGATATCCCTGGCGAGCTGGCCCAGCTCGTTGTTGCCTTCGGCATTGGCACGCACGTTGAAGCGGCCGAGGGCGACGGCGTGCATCACCTCCTGCAACTGGCCGATGGGCTGCACGATGCGCCCGGAGATCCACCAGCCACCCAGCAGGGCCGCGATCAGGGTGCCCCCCATCAGCAGCAGGGTGCGCAGCAGGGTCGCGCGGTCGTGGGCCTGCTCCTCGGCAATCTCAGTCTGGGTCAGCTGATTGATGTGGACGGACATGGCATCGATCTGCTTGATGAGCGCCTCCCCCAGATCGCGAAAGTGCAGGCGGGCCTGCTCATAGGCGGCGGGATCGCCACTGCCTTGGTACTTGGCGGTCAGCAGGGGCAGCATGCTGCTGCGGGTATGGCCGAGGTAGGCCTGCAGGGCGGCCGCGACCTGACGGTTGTCCTGCTCGGCACCGGTGACAACCAGTCTGGTCAGGATGGCGCCAATCTCCTGTTCGGCGGCGGAGAGCTGGGCCGGCAACTGGGCGAAGAGGGCCTCATCGTAGAGGCCGTAGATGGCGTTGGTGCGCAGCCGGTAGGTGGCGTGGATCAGGGCCGCAATGTCGTCCTTGTGGCGGGTGACGCTGGCGGTGGTTTCATTCATGTCCTGAATGGCACCGTCGATTTCCTGTTTGCTGATCACGGCCATCAGCAGCATCAACAGGCTGGCGAGCAGGAGAGGGATAAGCACTTGAAGACGAATGGACAGATTATTCAATGACATGAAAGATCCTAACCCGAAAGAGGAGTGAGGCGGTATCTTACACAGACGCGACAATCCTTGTCACAGGGTTTTTAATGCTGAATTCTTGCTGAATGAAAAGGTTTTTCTTGTGTTAAAAGAGTGTGATAGGCAAGATCGTCTGCTTGTTACCCTGGAGGTGTAGTGTGTCCGACTGGATTGATCCCGCCATCTTGGCGCTCTTTATTCCCACGTTCTTTTTTGTCTCAGTAACCCCCGGTATGTGCATGACCCTGGCGATGACCCTGGGCATGAGTCTGGGGGTGCGCCGTACCCTGCCCATGATGTGGGGGGAGCTTGTCGGCGTCGGCCTGGTCTCCGTGCTGTCGGTGGTCGGGGTGGCGGCAGTCATGCTCAACTACCCGGCCCTGTTCTCAGCATTCAAATATGTAGGTGGCGCCTACCTGGTCTGGCTTGGCATCCAGATGTGGCAGGCCAAGGGCAAGATGGCCATCCCGGCGGATCTCTCGGCGGGCCAGCAGACCAGCTCCATGGGGCTGGCCGTGCAGGGGTTCGTGACCGCCATCGCCAACCCTAAGGGGTGGGCCTTCATGGTCTCCCTGCTGCCCCCCTTCATCAATGCGGCCAAGCCGATGGCACCCCAGATAGGGGCCCTGGTCGCGCTCATCCTGGTCATCGAGTTCTCCTGCCTGATGCTCTATGCCAGCGGTGGCCGCACCTTGCGCCATTTCCTCGCCAAGAGCGGGAATGTCACTCTGATGAACCGGATCGCGGGCTCTCTCATGCTGTTTGTCGGGGTCTGGCTGGCCTTCGGCTAAACACCCGCTCCATCTGCCGCCCTATGTGACGCCATGGGGCACCTGAAGAGAGATCATGCAAAAAGGCCACCTCCCTGCCCGGGAGGTGGCCTTTTACATGGGCCCGTTTTTCATGGACTCATGGGGTCAGTCGGTCAGGCAGTCCGGATCGAACACGTATTCCCCGGCCAGCCAGCGCAGGATCTCGTTCACGCAGGCCTGATCCTGGAACGGCAGGTAGCGGCTCTTGAGGTGGATGACCTGCTCGGGGGTGAGCTGGGCCAGACCGATGTCCTGGAAGAGCGGCAGGTCGGCCTGGATCATGGCGGAGATCTGCGGCCCGCAGGTGGCGTTGAGAGAGGCGTGCAGCGCCTTGTCAGGATCGTACTGCTTGCCGAGCTTGTAGCTCATGGGCAGGGTGGCGAGCGGCAGGGCCGAGAGGGCCGCCTGCTTCATGGGATTGACCGCATGGCCGCTCACGAGATCCGCCAGCTCTGCCGGACGGTTTTCGAAGGCGCGCAGGTGCAGGAAGCTGCTCGCCTTGCTGCCGTCATTGACCGGATAGTTGTCCCACAGGAAGGGCTTGCGATGGAGCCAGTCGGCGGCCTGTTTGAGGTGGGCAGCCGGATACTCGGTGGAGCAGACTTTGGGGCCGGTCCAGAAGACATCGATGCGCTTGTCGAGCCCCTGACCCAGATCCTGCAGATAGTGGGGGGGCATGGCACCGAACACCTTCTCCAGCACGGGATCCGTGCTGTAGTAGCTGGGGCAGAACAGCAGGCGGCCTGCGTCGGTGTGGGCCGCGATGTCGTGGGCGATGGTGAGCTGCCAGTGGGCGAGATCCGGGGTGTCCCCCTTCATGTCGTCAAACAGGATCGCCAGGATATCGGGCTTGAGCGCCTCCTCGATGAGCCTCACCTTCTCCAGCAGGGCGGGTCGCTGGCGGGCATAGTCGTGATGGGCTCCCATGGGGCTCAGGCCCACCCCGAAGGCCAGACCGTTCTCCCGGCACTGGCGGGCGAGCTGGCACAGGGCTTCAAGCTGGTCGGCGGGCCAGGGTGTGGCCCAGTGCTTGCGCAGGTAGCCGTCTTCCTTGGGGGCGTAGAGGTAGAAGCCATAGCCGTGGCGGGGCAGCCACTGGGCGTAGCGGGCACGGGCTTCCCAGCTCCAGCCCTTGCCAAAGAAACCCTCGATGAGGCCCAGCTTGGGCGAGGGAGGATACAGACCGGACAACAGGGTTTGATAAGGCATGGTTCACTCCCTTCTCACACAAATGCGGGCTACGATGGCCGGCGCCTAGACGGGGTCTTCTTCCAGGAAGCGCACCCCTATCTTGCGGGGTTCACCCTCTTCCATTTCCGCCACCGTCCAGAGCAGTCCCTGCCAGGCGACATGGTCACCGACCACCAGATTATCGCCCAACTGATGGGCAATAAAATCGCCGAGGCTCTGATCCGCCACCTCGCTCACATCCAGCCCGTAGAGCGGGGCGAGATCCACCAGCCTGGCGTTGGCCTCCAGCAGGAAGTCACCGAAGAAGCGCGGGCCCAGATCCTGCTCCGGCGCCTGGCTGAAGAGCTGACCGAGGGCGGGCAGGTCGTGCTCGTGGCCGATGACGCACAGGATGTCATCGGATTGCAGGCAGGTACTGCCCGAGGGATGGAGCAGCTCCTGGCCGCGGAACAGGGCGCAGATGCGGGTGCCCTGGGGCATGCGCAGCTCCCGCAAGGGCGAACCGATGCACCACTTCTCGGCGCTCAGGCGATAGACGAAGGTCTCCCACTGGCTGTCGAGATCGATTTCCAGCCCAGAGCGGTTGATGGGAGAGGGCGGGGCGGGCACCTCCACTCGCGCCAGCTTTGATGCCAGCGGCAGCGAGCTGCCCTGCAGGATGAGCGAAACCAGCACCACGAAGAAGGCGACATTGAAGTAGAGCTGGGCATTGGGCAGCCCCGCCATCATGGGGAAGACCGCCAGGATGATGGGCACGGCGCCGCGCAGCCCCACCCAGGAGATGAACCAGCGCTCGCGGGGCGCGAAGTTCTTGAACGGCAGCAGGCCAATCCAGACCGACACCGGACGGGCAAACAGGATCATCCACATGGCCAGGGCCAGCGCCGGCAGGGCGATGGGCAGCAGCTTGTGCGGCGAGGCGAGCAGCCCCAGCACCAGGAACATGCCGATCTGGCTGAGCCAGGTCAGGCCGTCCAGCACGGAGAGGGTGGTGCTGCGGCTGCGCAGGGAGAGGTTGCCGAGCAGCAGGCCGGTGAGGTAGATGGCCAGGATGCCGCTGCCCCCCACCGCCGTGGTGAGGGCGAAGATGAGCAGGCCGCCGCTCACCGTGAGCAGGGGGTAGAGACCGGGGGCGAGCTTGGCACTGTTGATGAGCTTCCACAGCAGCCAGCCCCCGGCAAGGCCGATGCCAGCGCCCAGCCCGAACTGCTTGACGAGTTGCAACAGCAGGAAGCCAGCATCCAGCCCCTGCTGGGCGGTGGCCAGCACCTCGATCAGGGTGACGGTGAGAAAGACCGCCATGGGGTCGTTGCTGCCCGACTCTATCTCCAGGGTGGCGCTGACCCGCTCGTTGAGGCTGCGCCCGCCGAGCAGGGAGAAGACCGCCGCCGCATCGGTGGAGCCGACGATGGCACCGATGAGCATCCCCTGCATCAGGTTGAGGTCGAACAGCCAGGCGGCGGCGAGGCCCGTGAGGCCGGTGGTGATGGCCACCCCGACCGTGGCCAGCGAGAGCGCGGGCCAGAGCGCGACCCGAAAGGAGGAGACCCGGGTGCGCATGCCGCCGTCCAGCAGAATGATGGCCAGTGCCAGGTTGCCCACCAGGTAGGCGACCGAGTAGTCGGCGAAGTGGATGCCGCCGGGACCATCCTCACCCGCCAGCATGCCGACGGCGAGGAAGATGACCAGGATGGGGATGCCGACTCTGGAGGAGAGCGCGCTCAACAGGACACTGGCGCCCACCAACAGGGCACCGATGAAGAAGAAACTGTTGACGGTGGTGGCATCCAATGGCGAACTCCTTATGGCGGGCTGCAAAACAGGCACATTATATGCAGATTGACCCCCTTTGTGTGGCTTAATTGTGCATTGTTTTGCAGTTTTTTACGTTTGTTGCGCAGTTTTCAAGCAGGGCGAAGGCGAAGTGACCGCGCGGGAAAGCGAAGGGAAAGGGGGCAGTGGATGGGGCTTTCAGGGCCGGCTCAGGGGGCGGCAGAGGGCGGAAAAATGCCGTGGTCGGGAAGGGGGCAGGAGCGCCGAGGGGCTCCTGCGAGGAGGGTCAGTCGTCCTCGTCGTCCTTGACCTCCCGGATCTTGTCCTTGTACTTGGGCAGCTGTTTCTCGAGCTGCTTCATGTCCTTGATGGCGTTGAGAAACAGGCCGAGCAAAAACAGCAGCGGCAAGCCTATCCATAACCACAAGCTCATCAGAATCTCCTTTCGTGGTGTGCCGGGGTGACATAGCGGGCCAGGATCTCGTCGAGATGAGCCAGGATGCACTCCTTGCCTTCAATATCCGCCCGTTCCAGACAAAGCGCCAGCGCCGCCGGATCCAGGGCCAGCCCGTCGGATTCGGGCGCGAAGCTCAGGTGCCAGGGCTCGTAGGCCACCCCCTGATCCGGTTGCTCCCCTTTTGCATAGGGCAGGAAGAAGCCGAAGTCGTTCATGTGATCGTCCAGCCACTCGCGCAAATCGGCAAACCAGCCGCCCGCCTCGTACTCCCAGGGTTCCAGCGCGAGCCGGGTGCCGGCGGGCAGGCAGTCCGGATCGTAGATGTCGAGATCCGTGCCCCAGTGATGGCGGCTGGTGCCGGGCAGGGCACTCCAGTGCAGGATGGCGTGCAGTCGCTCGGTCTCGCCCAGTTGCAGGGCATCGAGGGGCTGGTTGTTCGCATCCAGCAGAGGGCGCTCCCCGCGCCATTTGCCGTTCCAGATGGCGAGCTGGCGCTCGAAGCCGCGCCAGCTGGAGGCCGCCTGCAGGTTGAAACCGGCATGGGCGGCAGCCACCTGCATGTCGTTGAAGGCCGCCGCGGTGGCGGCGGTCAGACGATGGGGGCCGCGCCCCACCAGGATGAGGTGGCTCTCATCCAGCCCAAGCAGTTGATCCTGATTCATGGTCTGGTCTCTCTTGTCCGGAGCGCCGCTCATGCCAGCAGTCGTGCCAGCACCCCTTGGTACATGTCCGCCAGCAGATCCAGATCGTCCGCCTTCACGCACTCGTTCACCTTGTGGATGGTGGCGTTGACCGGGCCGAGCTCGATGACTTCCGCCCCGGTGGGAGCGATGAAGCGCCCATCGGACGTGCCCCCCGTGGTGAGCAGGGCCGGCTGCTGGCCGTTCACTGCCGCCACGGCGGCGACGGTGGCTTCCAGCAGGGCGCCGGTGTCCGTCAGGAAGGGCTGGCCGGAGAGGGTCCACTTCAGCTCGAAGTCCAGGCCGTGACGGGTCAGCAGCGCCTCGACCCGCTCGCGGATAGCCGCATCGGTGAGCTCGGTGCTGAAGCGGAAGTTGAACTGGACCTGCAACTCCCCCGGAATGACGTTGGAGGCGCCGGTGCCGCCCTGGATGTTGGCGATCTGGAAGCTGGTGGGGGGGAAGTAGGCGTTGCCCTTGTCCCACTCGATGGCGGCGAGCTCCGCCAGCGCCGGGGCCGCCTTGTGGATAGGGTTGTCCGCCAGATGGGGGTAGGCGACGTGGCCCTGCACCCCGCGCACCAGCAGATCACCGGTGATGGAGCCGCGACGGCCGTTCTTCACCACGTCCCCGACCTGGGCGGTGGAGGAGGGTTCGCCGACGATGCACCAGCGGATCTTCTCGTTGCGTGCCTCCAGGGTGTCGATGACGCGCACCGTGCCGTTGATGAAGGGCCCCTCTTCATCCGAGGTGATGAGAAACGCGATGGAGCCCTTGTGGTCCGGGTGCTCGGCCACGAAGCGCTCGGTCGCCACCACCATGGCGGCCAGAGACCCCTTCATGTCGGCGGCGCCCCGGCCATGGAGCATGCCGTCCTTGATGGTCGGCTCGAATGGCGGGGTGTCCCACTTCTCCAGGGGGCCGGCGGGTACCACGTCGGTGTGGCCGGCGAAGCAGAAGAGGGGACCCTCGCTGCTACGGCGTGCCCAGAGGTTGGTGGTGTCCTCGAAGACCATGGGTTCGATGACGAACCCCAGGCGCGCGAGGCGCTCCGCCATCAGGGTCTGGCACCCTTCATCCAGGGGGGTCACGGAGGGGCGGCTGATCAGATCCTTGGCCAGTGTGATGACGTCCGACATCGGTGTTCCTTAACAGAAAAAGTTAACGGGAGAAGAGGGATTGATAGAGGTCTGCCTTGAAGCCCAGGGTCAGGGTGCCGTCCTGGTCCAGCAGCGGGCGCTTGATCATGGCCGGGTGGGCCAGCAGCAGGTCACGGGCCTTGGCGGTGTCGAGCCCCTGTTTTTCTGCTTCCGGCAGGGCGCGGAAGGTGGTGCCACGGGTGTTGAGCAGGGCTTCCCAGCCCAGCTTGGCGAGCCAGAGATCGAGCTGCTCCGGGCTCAGACCGTCGGCGCGGTGATCGTGAAAGCGGTAATCGATACCCGCCTCCTCCAGCCACTTGCGGGCCTTCTTGATGGTGTCGCAGTTCTTGATGCCATAGAGGGTGGTGGCCATGGGGGATCCTTTGTCTGCGGGCCTGCGGCCCTGAAATCGTGCAAGGGCCCGATTCTGGCATTGTGGCCCCCCCATGGCAACGCTCATGGCCGGATGGGCTGGTTTTACCAGTCAGGCCGAATGGAGAAGGGAGGGAGCCGCGCGCCAGCACACGCTGGTCTGGGACGGGATGCGCTGCGGTATCAAAGGGGGAGACCGGGGGCAGGAGGCCCTTATGCTGCACGCCTGGCCGGATAGGACGACAGGGGGCAGGGCGCCTCACAGGGACACACACCTGGCCTGGGGCCGGGGAAGAAACGGTGGGGGCCAAAAACCAGAACGCGCCTGCTGGTATGGGCGCGTTCCGGATTCAGGGGGCGGCACTCAGTGCAGGGTGGTCCACTCGTGATCGAAGACCCGTGCCCGCTCCCAGGGGGCATCCGGCAGGCTGGAGGAGAGGCCGGCGTATTTGCCCACGTCATCCATCACGATGGCGGAGAGAATGGGCAGGTGATTTTCGGTGCAATACATGCGGATGCGTTGCAGCAGGGTGCGCAGTTCATCCTGGCACTGCTCCAGCCCGGCCTGCCTGGCCAGTTTGGAGTAACGAATGGTGGTGCGTTCCTTTGCAGACTCGACGAGGATGTCCCACAGCTTGCAGTCGCAGGTCGGGGTGCCTGCGGTGGCTTGGTTTGTCATAACTCTCTCCGGTGCGAAATGGTCGCTCTGTGTCGACGGGCATCTTGGCCAGTTCACCCCGGCGGGATGTTGATCCAACGCAAACAAAGTGGCGGTTGTCGGTCAGGGATACCCTGGGGAGCATTCTAGATCCAGTTTCGTGATGTTAAATGTCGTTTTTAGTTTTATTTTTGGAGTAAAAATCTACAACCGTTTGCTTTTTCCATCTTTATTGATGGTGATCAAGAGGAAAGGGGAGATCCCCCACTAGATTGCGCCTCTCGATAATCTTGTCAGGAGTGCACATTGGAACTCGTCTTCGTCTTGCTCGTGCTGATCGCCGTGGTCTACGGCATCATCAAGGATTACAACCCGCAGGCGGTGCTGGCGCTGGCGGGCATGGCCCTCTTCACCGTCGCCTACTGGCTGGGATTGCACCCCATACTGCCCGCCGACAAGAGCACCGGCTTCGCCCTGTTCGATCTGTTTGAGGTGTTCAAGGGGATCTTCTCCTACCGGGCGGCCGGGCTCGGCCTCACCATCATGGCGGTGGCCGGCTTTGCCACCTACATGTCCCACATCGGCGCCTCCCAGGCCCTGGTGCGGGTGGCGGTCAAGCCGGTGGCGGGCATCCAGTCCAGCTACCTGATGCTGGCCATCTGCTACCTGGTGGCGGTCTTCGTCTCCCTGTTCGTCACCTCTGCCACCGGCCTCGGCCTGCTGTTGATGGTCACCATGTACCCTGTGATGCGCAACCTCGGCATCAGCCCGGCTTCCTCCTGCGGCGTCATCGCCACCTCCCAGGCGTTCGAAATCGGCCCGACCCAGACCAACGCCATCTTCTCCGCCGGTCAATCCGGCATGGATCCCACCAGCTATTTCGTTGACTACCAGATCTGGCTGGTGGCTCCCATGTTGCTGGTGACCATGGTGCTGCACTTCTTCTGGCAGCGGCACTGTGACCGCCAGGAGGGCTGGGATCCGGCCCTGCATCGCGGCGAACACGCGGAGCTTGACGAAAAAGGGGCAGATGAGGTGGCCGCGCCAACCTGGTACGGCCTGCTGCCCATCATCCCCTTCGTGCTGATGATGACCTTCTCCAAGCTGCTGGTGACCACCATCAGCGTCAGTGTGGAGGTGGCCATGCTGCTGTCGGTCTTTATCGGCATGCTGTGCGAGCTGCTGCGCACCCGCTCGGTGCGCACCGCCTTCGCGGGGCTGTCCAGCTTCCTCGACGGCATGGGCAAGGTGTTCGGCCCCGTGGTGGCGCTGATCGTCTGTGCCGAGCTCTTCGCCGAATCCCTCAAGGCCATCGGCGCCATCGACACCCTGCTGCACTCTGCCAGCAATGCCGGCATCGGCAGCGGCCTGATGACCCTGGTGATGGTGGGGCTCATCATGGTGGCGGCGGTCATCATGGGCTCGGGCAACGCGGCCTTCCTCAGTTTCTCCTCCCTGGCCCCCGCCGTGGCGGCCAAGTTTGGCGTGCCGGCGGTGACCATGCTGCTGCCGATGCAGCTCGCCTCCAGCATTGGCCGCACCGTCTCCCCCATCGCGGCGGTGCTCATCGCCTGTGCGGGCATCGCCAAGGTCTCTCCCTTCGTGGTGGTCAAGCGCACCAGCGTGCCCATGGCGGGGGCCCTGGTGACGGCGCTGCTCCTCAACTATCTGCTGTTCATGTAAAGGCTCTGGTGTAGAGGCGGCGGCCAGTCGATCCACGCTGGCCGACCGCCGTTGACGAGGCGGCGCCGAGTGCCCGCCCACTCTTATCGTTGCAAAAACAGTCTGTCTTTTACGCAGATTGTTCCATGGAGAAGACAATGAACGATCTCAAGCGCCCGTTCTCCCTCGATACCTATCTGGCGGATCTGGCCCCGCTCATCAACCTCGACTGCGGCACCCGCACCCCGGCCGGGGTGGCCCGGGTCGCCGACATCATGACGGAGAAATATGAGGCCATCGGCTGGCAGGTGACCCGCCACCAGTTCGCCGCCGAGTGCGGCCCTTGCCTGGAGGCAACCAATGCCCCGGGGGCGGAGCACTACGATGTCATGCTGGTGGGCCACATGGACACCGTCTTTCCCGAGGGGACGGCGGCCAAACGCCCGCTGAAAGTCGAAGGCAATCAGGCCTTTGGCCCCGGCGTCTCGGACATGAAGAGCGGCCTGCTCTCTACCTGGTATGCCTTGAAAGAGCTGGACCCGGCCGTGCTGGCCAGGCTCAAGGTGCTGGTCTGCTGCAACTGCGACGAGGAGATTGGCTCTCCCTGGTCCAAAGATTGGCTGGTGGAGCGGGCCAGACAGAGCGGCTGCGTGCTGGTGGCCGAAGCGGCGCGCCCGAGCGGGGATCTCATCAGCGCCCGCAAGGGCAATGCCAAGTACCGCATCACCTTCCACGGCAAGGCCTCCCATGCGGGCTCGGCCCTGGCACAAGGGATCTCCGCCATCACGGAGCTGGCCCACTGGGTGCTTGCCATCAACGAACAGGTCAACATGGAGACCGGCACCACCATGAACGTGGGGGTGGTGCAGGGGGGCACCGGCGTCAACGTGGTGCCCGACTTTGCCGAGGCGATCGTGGATTTGCGCTTCTGGCGCAACGAAGAGGCGCAGACGGTGCACGACCGGCTCACCTTCATGGCCAACAACCCCTTCCTCGCCGGTTGCCGGGTCGAGGTGGCGCGCCAGAGCTTCAAGCCCGCGATGCGCCCGAGCGGTGACACCGAGGCCCTGATGGCACTGGTGGAGGCGGCAGGCAGGGAGGAGGGCGTCCCCTTCACCTGGCTGGAGGCCGGTGGCGGCTCCGATGCCAACTTCACCGCGGCGGCCGGGGTGCCGTCCCTCGATGGCTTCGGCCCCATGGGGGGCGGCTTCCACTCGGAGGCGGAATTCCTGCTGCTAGACAGCATCGAACCGCGCATCCGCCTGCTTAAGCGGGTGCTGGGCAAGCTGGCCAAATAGGTCAACGTTAAGGACAAGCAAAACGGGAGGCCAACGCCTCCCGTTTTGCTTGTGTCGCCCTCGTGAGACGTCATTCCTCGTCCTCCAGCAGATAGGCGAGGTGCTCCTGGCGCGCCGCCTGCCAGTGGCCGAGCGTCAGCGGCGCCGCAAACCCGGGGCCGTCGGTCACCATGGTGTGGTATTCCCCCTGCTCGCCGCAGGCATCGAAGCCATCCCGATCCGCCAGTTGCTGCAGATCGCTGAGGGTGCCAGCATCGAGCCGGCGCCCCACCCACTCGGGGGCCAGTACCCGGGTATCGACGCAGGAGAGGTGGGCGACGATGCCGCGGGCCAGCATGTCCGCCAGCAACGCCTCGCGGGGTTGTTGCCAGAGCGGGGTGTGAACGGTGAGCCCCAGGGGGCGACAGCGCTCGCGGATCCAGTTCGGCGCGCCCCCCACGCTGTCGATGTCGCCGGTGACGACCCCATCGAGTTGCCACTCCTCTTTCAATGTCGCCAGGGCCCGCTCATAACCGAGATCGAACGGCGCTTCGATGGTGACCAGCCGATGGGGCAGTACGAGGGCCGCCGCCTGACGGCGAACCTGTGACAGGGGATGGGCGAGAAAGCGGGGCGCTGGCGGGGCAAAGGTGATCAGGGCCACCACCTGATGGCCCGCTTCCCGGGCGTGGCAGAGGGCCTGCATGGCATCTTTGCCGCCGCTCCAGAGCAGGATGACGCGAGACATGGGGGATTTCCGCAAAGAAAAGAGGGGTCATGCTACCCAGAGTGGGGGGCGATGGCAAAGCGCGGGTCGGAGATGCGGGGATAAAAAAGCGGCTCCCACGGGGGAGCCGCTCGCACTGGATGCCTGTTACAGCAGGATGCTGGTCAGGATGAAGCCCAGGGTACAGGAGGTCACCACCCCGATGAGGCCCGGAATGATGAAACTGTGGTTGATGATGAACTTGCCAATGCGGGTGGTGCCGGAGCGGTCGAAGCCGATGCAGGCGAGATCGCTCGGGTAGGTCGGCAGCACGAAGTAGCCGTAGCTCGCCGGCAGGAAGGCGATGAGCAGTTTGGGTTCGACCCCCAGCGCCAGCCCCATGGGGGCGATGGCGGTGAGCGCCGCGGCCTGGCTGTTCACCAGCTTGGAGATGAGGAAGAGCACCAGGGCGTAGGTCCAGGGCTGGGCCTGTACCACGTGGGCCAGGGTCTCCTTGAGCAGCGGCATGTGGGCCTGGAAGAAGGTTTCGCTCATCCAGGCGACCCCGAACACGGAGAAGATGGCGACCATGCCCGCCTTGAAGACGGCGCCGTTGGCGATCTCCCCCGGCTTGACCTTGCAGCGCATCAGGATGATGGCGCCGGCGATCAGCATCATCATCTGGATCACCAGGTTCATGGAGAGGGGGCCTGTCTTCTCCTTGATGGTGAAGACGGGGCGCAGCGCCTCATCGGCCCCCAGCAGCACCACGGCAGCGATGGCGGCGAAGAAGATCCAGGTGGACCAGTAGGCCTCTTTCGGGAACTTGGTGTTGAGCAGGGTTTCACCACCGCCGTAGATGAAGTCCCGCTGGGCAGGGTCCTTGATCTTGGCCTGGAACTCCTCGTCCTTGTCCAGATCCTTGCCGCGGCGCAGGCTCCACAGGGCCGCCATCATGACACCCATGAGAGAGGAGGGGATGGCCACCATCAGGATGTCGAGCAGACCGTAGGCCTGACCCACGCCGTGAGCCGCCGCCAGGATGGAGACCATGGAGACCACGGCCACCGAGACCGGCGAGGCGCAGATGGCCATCTGGGAGGCAACGGACGCCACTGCCATGGGGCGCTCCGGGCGGATGTTCTTCTGCAGCGCGATGTCGGCGATGATGGGGAACATGGTGTAGACCACGTGGCCGGTGCCGCACAGGAAGGTGAGGGTCCAGGTCGTGAGCGGCGCCAGCAGGGTGATGTACTGGGGGTGGCGGCGCAGCAGACGCTCGGCCACCTGCATCATCAGGTTGAGACCGCCGGCGGTCTGCAGGGTGGCGGCGCAGCCAATGACCGCCAGTATGGTCAGCATCACTTGCACCGGCGGCTCGCCCGGCACCAGACCGAAGACGAAAGTCAGCAGGAACAGACCGATACCGCTGATAAGACCCAGCCCCATGCCCCCGAAGCGGGTACCCAGCAGCAAGCAGCCGAGTACCACCAAAAATTCCATCAAGATCATTCCATTACCTCGTGTGTTTTATCCATGTCCCCATCGGCCAGCTGCCCGGGATCCGCTGTCATTAATTACCCCTGAAGGGTTAATGGATATTTTGTCACCCCTAAAGGGGTAAAAAATTGCGTTGCTTCAACAACCGGCTTTTTTCCGATTTAAGTGCATAAAAACTACGGTTCAGCCCTTGAACAGGGGGCCGCTTCCTGGCCCACACCAGATAAATGACGGGAAAGATGGGGAGATCACAGGGTTTGGAATGCAAAAGGCGGGAATGACACGTGCGGGAAGAGCGAGGCGGGCATAAAAAAAGCCGACCCCGGGGGTCGGCTTTTGCACGGTGCGAGTGGGCGGGTCGCCTTAGAACTCGGCGGTGCGGGGAGTACGGGGGAAGGGGATCACGTCGCGCACGTTGCCCATGCCGGTCACGTAGACCACCAGGCGTTCGAAGCCCAGACCGAAGCCGGAGTGCGGCACGGTGCCGTAGCGACGCAGATCGCGGTACCACCAGTAGTCTTCCTTGTTCAGGCCCATCTCGGCCAGACGGGCATCCAGCACCTCGAGACGCTCTTCACGCTGGGAGCCGCCGATGATCTCGCCGATCCCCGGAGCCAGTACGTCCATGGCGGCAACGGTCTTGCCGTCGTCGTTGAGGCGCATGTAGAAGGCCTTGATGTCTTTCGGGTAGTTCTTCACCACCACCGGGGACTTGAAGTGCTCCTCGGCCAGGTAGCGCTCGTGCTCGGAGGAGAGATCGATGCCCCAGGAGACCGGGAACTCGAAGCTCTTGCCGCAGTTTTGCAGCACGTCGATGGCGTCGGTGTAGTCAATCTGGGCGAAGTCGGAGGCGACGAAGCGCTCCAGACGGCCGATGGCGTCCTTGTCCACGTGCTGGGCGAAGAACTCCAGATCGTCGCGGCGCTCGGTCAGCACGGCGTTGAAGACGTACTTCAGCATGGCTTCGGCCAGGGCGGCGTTGTCTTCCAGATCGGCGAAGGCCACTTCCGGCTCCACCATCCAGAACTCGGCCAGGTGGCGGCTGGTGTTGGAGTTTTCGGCGCGGAAGGTCGGGCCGAAGGTGTAGACCTTGGACAGGGCGCAGGCGTAGGTTTCGACGTTCAGCTGGCCGGACACGGTCAGGAAGGTCTCCTTGCCGAAGAAGTCCTTGTCGTAGTCCACCTTGCCTTCGGGGGTGCGCGGCAGGTTTTCCATGTCCAGGGTGGAGACGCGGAACATCTCGCCGGCCCCTTCAGTGTCGGAGGCGGTGATGAGGGGCGCCGCGATCCAGAGGTAGCCCTGTTCGTGGAAGAAGCGGTGAATGGCCTGGGAGAGGCAGTTGCGCACCCGGGTCACGGCACCGACGATGTTGGTGCGGGCACGCAGGTGGCCCTGCTCGCGCAGGTACTCGATGCTGTGGCGCTTGGCAGACATGGGGTAGGTGTCCGGATCTTCGACCCAGCCCACCACCTTGACCTCGGTGGCCTGCAGTTCGAACGCCTGGCCGCTGCCCTGGGACTCGACCACGGTGCCGGTCACTTCGACGGAGCAAGCTGTGGTCAGACGTTGCACTTCATTCTCGTAATTGGCCAGGGTATTGGGGGCGACGGCCTGCACCGGATGGAAGCAGGAGCCATCGGAAACGGCCAAAAATGAGATCCCCGCCTTGGAATCGCGGCGGGTCCGGATCCACCCTTTCACAGTCAGGGTGGTGCCGACCGAATACTTACCGGCCAGCACATCAACTACGGATGCGTGCGTCATCGAAATATTGTCTCCAGCTTGTTCTTGCAGCGCTATTTGCAACACTAGGGGTCTGGCCCGGGCGCAGTTGGCCCACCATGGCAGACTAAGCCGTTCATCTTACCCGCGCAGGTTTGATAAACAAGCAAAAATGTCGGACCCTTGCGGGGATTTCCCCATGCATCGTGCATGGATCATGGCGGCTGGACGGGGGTGAGGGTGAAGGAGCGCAGGCGGGGGCCGGATGGCTGGATACGGGTGTTGCAGGGGCTGGTGATCCTCTGCTGGGGCGGCTTTGTCGCCCTGCTCTCCCTCTATCACTTCGCCCGGCCAGAGGTGGCTTACGGCTTTCTGGTCTATGGGGGCGTCAAGGTGCGCCAGAGCTGGGACCCCCTGCTCACCCCCTGGCTGGAGCGCGGGCTCTGGGGTTGCTGCCTGCTGACCCTAGTGGTGCTGGTGCTGGCCCGTGGCCGCAGCCGTCGGCAGGAAGATGCCCGCCACGTCAATCTCTTCATCCTGCTGCTGATCCTGGTGGCCTGCCTGCTGCTTTACTACCGGGGCTGAGGGCCGTCGCCGTCATCCTTCCCCTGAGAGGCGGGGCGCTTGCCTATCTGGCGCTCCACGCTGTCGAGCATCTGGTTGTAGGCGAGCGCCACCCGGCCAATCTCGTCCCCTTCATCCCCCTCCAGCCTGTGGCCGAAGTCGTTGCGATCGGTGGCCTCCTCCATGGAGCGGGTCAGCTGGTTGAGGGGGCGGACTATCCAGGTGCGGATGACCCAGAGGGTGAGCAGGAGTCCCAGCCCGAAGATGAGGGTGAGGCTCAGGGCCGAGGTGAGGATGTTCTGCTCCACCCGGGTAAACAGGGTGTCGAGGGAGTAGTCAAAACGCACCGCCCCCAGCACGGTGTTTTCCGGCACCTGGTGGCAACTGGTGCAGTCGGTACCGCGAAAATCCTTTCTGGCCAGCAGCGGGCGGGTCACCACCAGCCGGCTGTGCATGCCGTCATGCTCTACCTCCAGGCTCCCCTTGCCCGCCAGCGCCAGGGCATCAAACCTGTCCTTCGGGGCTTCGTCGTCACGGCCCGGCCCGTACTGCTTGTTGACCGCCGCCCCGCGCACGATGCGGGCATCTTCCACGTGGGCGTGATCGAGAAACTTGGCGCGCAGGGTGTCGCGGGCGTCCATCTTGCCGGTCAGCATCAGCATGTTGAGGCCGTCGAAGTAGGCCTCGGTCTGCTCGCGGCTCTGTTCCTTGATGAGGGTCAGGATGAGGTCACGCTCGCGCACCGCCTGATAGGCCGCGGAAAACACCAACACCATGGAGAAGATGAAGAGCAGGAAGAAGTTGATCTTGGCAGCAATGGAGAGGCGCATGGGACTGGTACATCTGTTGGGTAAAACCCGCGCAGTCTACTCTCCTCGCCGGACGGGTTTTGGTGTCTTGCTCACATTCTGATGAAAAAGCGCCAAAAGGCCCTGCGTTCTCATGCAGGGCCCGTTCAGCCGGACTCAATATTCGCCGCTGGTGATGGCCTCGTGGATGGCGCCGGTCAATACCCGCAGCTCTTCAGGGGTGATGACGAAGGGGGGCATCAGGTAGATGAGCTTGCCAAAGGGACGGATCCAGGCGCCCAGCTCCACGAACTTGCGCTGGATGCGCGCCACGTCCACCCGCTCCTTCATCTCCACCACCCCGATGGCGCCGAGCACCCGCACATCCGCCACCGCCCGGTGCAGGGTCAGCTCCACCAGTTCGGTTTTGAGTTGGTGTTCGATGGCTTGCACCCGCGCCTGCCACGGGGAGGCGAGCAGCAACTCGATGGAGGCGTTGGCTACCGCACATGCCAATGGATTGCCCATGAAGGTGGGGCCGTGCATGAAGACGCCCGCCTTTCCGTCACACACGGTGCGAGCCACATGCTCTGTAGTGAGCGTGGCCGACAGCGTCAGGTAGCCGCCGGTGAGCGCCTTGCCCAGGCACATGATGTCGGGGCTGATCCCCGCCCAGTCGCAGGCAAAGAGCTGGCCGGTGCGGCCAAAGCCGGTGGCGATTTCATCTGCTATGAGCAGCACGCCGAACTCGTCGCACAGGGCGCGCACCCACTGCAGGTAGCGGGGGTGGTAGAAGCGCATGCCGCCGGCCCCCTGGACGATGGGTTCGAGCACGATGGCGGCAATTTCCTCGTGATGATCCGCCACCAGGGTGGCCAGCTCCACCACGCTCTGCTCGTCCCACTGGGCGTGGAAGCGGCAGCTTGGCGCTTCGACGAAATGGTGCTCGGGCAGGAAGCCCTGGTAGAGCTCGTGCATGCCGCCATCGGGATCGCACACGCTCATGGCGCCGAAGGTGTCGCCGTGATAGCCGCCCCGAAGGGCAACGAATTTGGCGCGGGGCGTCCCTTTGGCATGCCAGTACTGCTGGGCCATCTTGAGGGCCACCTCCACCGCCACCGAGCCGGAATCCGCCAGAAAGACCCGATCCAGCCCCTTCGGGGTGATTTCCACCAGTTTGCGGCAGAGCTCGACCGCCGGGGCATGGGTCAGGCCGCCAAACATCACGTGGGACATCTTGCCGAGCTGGGCGGTGGCGGCCGCGTCCAGTTCCGGCACCTGATAGCCGTGAACGCAGGCCCACCAGGAGCTCATGCCATCCACCAGCTCGCGCCCGTCCGTCAGGGTGAGGGTTACCCCTTTGGCGCTGGCCACTTCATAGCAGGGCAGGGGATGGGTGAGGGAGGTATAGGGGTGCCAGACGTGGTGCAGGTCGAATTCTTGGTTGGTCATTTAATGTTCTGTTGTCAATTGATTTGATCTGGTCGGTGTTGACAGTCTACGCGTGCTCTCTACACTAGCCAACAATTTCAGCCACTTGGCTTCGCGCACGCCCTGGCGTCGCGCTGTCCAGCTGGCGGGTCTTGCGGCGAACGCTCTCTTGAGCGCGGCGCAGGATCCCACCAATAACAACCGGAAGCCATGTATGAATGCTCTCACCGCGGGCGCCCACGCCCTTCGTCACGACTGGACCCTGACCGAGGTTCAGGCCCTGTTCGCCCTGCCATTCAACGATCTGCTGTTCCAGGCCCAGACGGTGCACCGCGCCCATTTCGACCCGAACGAGGTTCAGGTAAGCACCCTGCTCTCCATCAAGACCGGGGCCTGCCCGGAAGATTGCAAATATTGTCCCCAGAGCGCTCGCTACCACACCGGGCTCGAGACCGAGCGGCTGATGGAGGTGGAAAAAGTGCTGGAGCGGGCCCGGGAGGCCAAGGCCAACGGCTCGTCCCGCTTCTGCATGGGGGCGGCCTGGCGCAACCCGAAAGAGAAGGACATGCCCTATATCCTGCGCATGATTGAAGAGGTGCGCGGGCTCGGTATGGAGACCTGCATGACGCTGGGGATGCTGACCGCCGATCAGGCGGCGCGTCTCGGGGCTGCGGGGCTCGATTACTACAACCACAACCTCGACACCTCGCCGGAGTTCTACGGCGACATCATCACCACCCGCACCTATCAGCACAGGCTCGACACCCTGGAGCATGTGCGCGGTGCCGGCATGAAGGTCTGCTCCGGCGGCATCGTCGGCATGGGGGAGCAGGCGAAAGATCGGGCGGGCCTCCTGATGGCGCTCGCCAATCTGCCGCGCCACCCGGAGAGCGTGCCCATCAACATGCTGGTCAAGGTGAAGGGAACGCCCCTGGAGAACCAGGAGAACCTGGACCCGTTCGAATTTATCCGCACCATCGCAGTGGCGCGCATCATGATGCCGGCCTCCCACGTGCGCCTTTCCGCCGGGCGGGAGAAGATGAACGAGCAGATGCAGGCCATGTGCTTTATGGCGGGGGCAAATTCGATATTTTATGGCTGCAAGCTGCTGACCACTCCCAATCCGGACGAGAACAGCGACATGCAGCTGTTCAAGCGCCTCGGCATTCGCCCCGCCCAGCGGGCCCAGAAGCCGGATCAGGTTCAAGAGGAAGAGCTGCTGGCCGAGGTGAGTCGCCAGAGCGAGTCCAGCGAGCTCTTCTACGACGCCACTCGTCCCCGCGCAGAAGCCGTCCGTACATGATGACGCCTGTTGTCACCGGCCCCTTTGCACTGGGGCAGGCCCTGGCCGAGCGTGAGCAGGCCGCCCTGCTGCGCCGCCGCACCCCGGTAGAGGTCGCGAGCGGCGGGCGGATCCGGGTCGGGGGGCGGGACTACCTCAACGTCTCTGGCAACGACTACCTGGGGCTCGCGGGCCATACCGCCATCAAGGCCGCCTTCGCGGCGGGCGTGGCGCAATATGGCGCGGGCGCGGGCGCCTCGCCCCTGGTGACCGGCTACAGCCGCGCTCACCAGCAGCTGGAAGAGACGCTGGCCGACTGGCTCGGGGTGGAGGCGGTGTTGCTGTTCAACTGCGGCTTCTCCGCCAACCAGGCGGTGCTCAAGGCCCTGCTCGGCAAGGAGCATCTGCTGTGGCAGGACAGGCTCAACCATGCCTCCCTGCAGGAGATGGGCAGCCAGCTCCCCTGCAGGATGAAGCGCTTCGGCCACAACGACATGGCGGCCCTTGAGCGTCAACTCGAGCCAAACCGGGGCCTGATCGTCTCGGAAGGGGTGTTCAGCATGGACGGGGATCAGGGGCCCTGGGCTGAACTTGCAACACTCGCAGCCCTAAGCGGCAACTGGCTGATGATCGACGATGCCCACGGTATTGGGGTGCTTGGGGCCGAGGGGCGCGGCACCCTGGCGGCCCAGGGGGTGAACCCGGCCAGCGTGCACATCCAGATGGGGACCTTCGGCAAGGCGCTCGGGGTGGCCGGCGCCTTTGTGGGTGGCAGTCGCGAGCTGGTGGAGTACCTGGTCAATTTTGCCCGCCACTATGTCTACAGCACCCATATGCCCCCCGCCCAGGCGTGCGCCGTGCGCCAGAGCATCGAGCTGGTACGCGTAGCCAACGAGGCCCGTGCCCACCTGGCTCGCCTTGTCGCCCGGTTCCGGCAGGGGGCGCAGGCGCTCGGCTGGCGGCTTGGGGCAAGCGATACCCCCATCCAGCCGCTGCTGGTGGGGGAGAGCGTCGCTGCTCTGCAACTGGCCGAGCGGCTGCGGGAGTGCGGTGTCTGGGCCGGCGCCATCCGCCCACCCACGGTGCCGCTCGGCACGGCGCGCCTTCGCATCACCCTGTGCGCCGCCCATGGCGAAGATGACGTGGATCGCCTGCTCGAGGCCCTGGGACCCCGCCCATCCACTGACGAGAGAGGGGGCACCCATGGTGCATGAGCGTTTCCAGTCGGTGGACAAGGCACAGCTCGCCCGCCGCTTCGGGGCGGCGGCCCGCCACTACGACGCCCACGCCCGCTTCCAGCAGGAGGTGGGGCAGTCGCTGCTGGCGCGCATGGACGAGGGGGGCGTGAAAGAGGTGCGCTCAGGGGCCGGGCTGGATCTGGGCTGCGGCACCGGTTTCTTCCTGCCTGCCCTGGCGCCGCGCTGCGAGACGCTGACCGGGCTGGATCTCGCTCCCGGCATGCTGGCCCAGGCGGCCCTTCGCGGCAGCGGAGCCCGCCTGGTGTGCGGCGACGCGGAGGGGCTGCCCTTTGCCGACCAGAGCCTGGACTGGGTTTTCTCCAGCCTGGCCCTGCAGTGGTGCGAGCGGCCGGCCCAGGCCTTTGCCGAGCTCAACCGGGTGCTCAAACCCGGTGGCCAGGTCTTCTTCTCGACCCTGCTTTCGGGGTCACTGTGGCAACTGCGGGAGGCCTGGCGGGCCGTGGATGGTCGTGACCATGTCAATCGCTTCCTGACGTTGCCCCAGTTGCAGCAGGCGGCCCGTGACGGGGGCTTCGAGGCCCCGGCACTCTGCCCGCTGACCTGGTCCCTCGCCTACCCGGCGCTCAGCGGACTGCTGCGCGACCTCAAAGGGATAGGTGCGAGCCAGGTCAACGACGAGCGGTCTGCGGGCCTGGGTCATCGCCAGCGCCTGGTGCGACTGGGGGAGGCCTACGAGCGCCACCGTCAACCGGACGGCCTGCTGGCCGCCAGCTACGAGGTCTGCTTCGGGCGCCTGGTGCGGCGCTGACACAAAAAGACCCGGCGCACCCACCCCTTCAGCGGCAGGACGCGCGCCTGCCTTTCACCATGGATATCGGGGTGCCTCTGCGCCCCTGCACTGCATCGAGGAATCATCATGGGGACATCCTATTTCATCACGGGCACGGACACCGACGTGGGCAAGACCCTGGTGGCTCGCACCCTGTTGCTGGCGCTTGCCGCCAGAGGCATTCGCTGCGCCGGGTACAAACCGGTGTCGGCGGGCTGCACCCGCACCCCGGAGGGGCTTCGCAATCTGGATGCCTTGCTGTTGCAGCGGGCGGCCACGGTTGCGCTGCCCTACGAGCAGGTCAATCCCTATGCCTTCGAGCCGCCCATCGCCCCCCATATCGCCGCCCGTGAGCGGGGGGTGAGCATCCCCTTCGAGGGGCTGTCCGCCGGCTTGCGGGAGATTGAGGGAGCTGGGGCCGATCTCGTCATTGTCGAAGGGGCGGGGGGCTGGTTCCTGCCGTTGGATCATCAGCGTCTGCTCTCGGAGTGGGTCGCCCAGGAGCGGCTGCCGGTGATCCTGGTGGTGGGGGCCAGGCTGGGCTGCCTCAACCATGCCCTGCTCACCGTCAGCGCCATTCGCCAGCAGGGGTTGACCCTGGCGGGCTGGGTCATCAACCGGGTGGATCCGCACATGAGCCGCTACGAGGAGAACCTGGACACCTTGAAAGCCATGTTGCCGGCCCCATTTCTGGGGGAGCTCCCCTTCGTGGACGCGGTGAATGAGGTGGATTTGCACCACTGTCTCGATGTGTCGCCCTTGCTCTGAGGCCAGACATTCAGCAAACATTCATCGAGTCTGTCTATTATCTGGGGCAAGTGTGGTATCGGTCGCCCCTGGGGCGCCCCGAACCATGCATCCATATCTCACAAGGAGTCAATATGAAGCGAATTATGCTATTCCTGGTGACCAACCTGGCCGTCATGCTGGTGCTGGGGGTGGTACTCAATATCCTGTTCTCGGTTCTGGGGATCAACAAGTCCAGCATTTCCGGTCTGTTGGTATTCTGCGCCGTGTTCGGTTTTGGGGGTTCCTTTATCTCCTTGCTGATGTCCAAGTGGATGGCCAAGCGCAGCTATGGCGTCCAGGTCATCGAGCAGCCCCGCAACGAGACCGAGCACTGGCTGGTGAGCACTGTTGCCCGTCAGGCCCGTGAGGCTGGCATCAAGATGCCGGAAGTGGGGATCTACGACTCCCCCGAGATGAACGCCTTTGCCACCGGCGCCCGCCGTGACGACTCCCTCGTCGCCGTCTCCTCCGGTCTGCTCTACAGCATGAGCCGCGACGAGGCGGAAGCCGTGCTGGCCCACGAGGTGAGCCACGTGGCCAACGGCGACATGGTGACCTTGACCCTGATCCAGGGGGTGGTGAACACCTTCGTGATGTTCTTCGCCCGCATCGTGGCCGGCGTCATCAGCAACTTCTTCAGCTCCAACAACGAGGAAGAGAGCAGCAGCACCGGCGGTTTCGCCTACATGATCACCGTGTTCGTGCTGGAGATGGTGTTCGGCGTGCTCGCCTCCATCATCGTCATGTGGTTCAGCCGTCAGCGCGAGTTCCGTGCCGACGCCGGTGCCGCCAAGCTGGCCGGCCGCGACAAGATGATTGCCGCGCTCCAGCGTCTCGCCCGCGGTGCCGAGCCGCAGATGGAGGGTTCCATGATGGCGTTCGGCATCAACGGCAAGCGCTCCATGAGCGAGCTGTTCATGAGCCACCCGCCCATCGAGCAGCGCATCGCCGCCCTGCGTGGCTGATAGCCAGTCATCTAAAGAAAACGGCTGCCCTCGGGCAGCCGTTTTGCATTCCGGGGACGGGGTTTTGCCCCCCGATCACCCTATTTGATCACCAGATCCGTCAGGGGCACGGCGCAGCAGGCGAGGATCTTGCCCTCGGCACGCTCGGCGGCGCTGATGGCGGGGGCATCGGGGTGATCCACCTCGCCCGAGACCAGAGTCTGCTTGCAACTGCCGCAGATGCCGGCACGGCAGCTCCAGGGCAGCTCTACCCCCTGCTTGTTGGCCTGATCCAGCACGGTGCCCTGGTTGTTGCCCGCAAACACCCGCTCGCCGATACGCAGTTGCACCGCCTGATGGGGGCGGGCCACCGAGAGCAGGGCCCCGCCAAAGCTCTCCTGGCGGATGCGCCCGGCCGGTACGCCGAGGGCGGTCAGCCGGTTGGCTGCATCGGCCATGAAGCCGTGAGGGCCGCAGATGAACACCTCCCGCTCCTGCAAACCTCGGATCCGGCCCAGGTGATCGTCTTTCAGACGGCCGCTGAGCCCCTGCCAGTGTTTGTCAGGCTGGCTCAGGATCAGGGTGAGGGTCATTCCCTGCTGCGCCATGGCGTGCAGCTCGCTGGCGGCAGGAATGTCTGCCTCGCTGCGGCACAGGTGCATGAAGTGGACGTCATCGAGCTCCCCCCGTAGTGCCAGAGTGCGGGCAATGGAGAGCATGGGGGTGACACCGGATCCCGCCGAGAGTAGCAGCAGCCTGCGCTCGGACCCTAAGTGAAACTCGCCGGCCGGGGGGGCGGCCAGCAACCGGTCGCCCACTTTCAACTCATGGTGCAGCCAGGGGGAGAGGCGGCCATCGGCCAGCTTCTTGACGCTGATGCTGTAACGCTCGGGCCGCTCCGGCGTGGAGCTCAGGGTGTAGCGGCGTTGAACCCGTGTGTTTTTGATATCGAGGCTGATGGGCAGGTGCTGGCCAGGCAGGTAGTCGGGCAGGGGCTCGCCGTCGGCGGCCTCGAACCAGAAGGTTTCCAGATCCCGGGCCAGGGGTTCCCGGGCGACGCACACCAGCTCCCGCTTTTTCGGGGCCGCGTTGGGGTAGACCGGCGCCCGGGCCTGCTCCAGCACCTCGATCTCGCTGCCCGCTTCAATCCACCCCTCGTTCAGGGCCACCAGATTCTGGCCGAAGTAGACCTCACCATCTTCGCCACGGCGGTAGCGGGTGAGGGTGGCCAGCGGCTCTTTCAGGGCATTGAAGCGCTCCGTGCCTGCCTCCACCGTGGTCATGATGCAGCGGCTGCACGGCTTGTCCACCCGAAACTCCACCTCGCCGATGCGGATCCGTTTCCAGCCGTCCTCCTCGAAGGGGCGGGTGCCGCTCGCCACCAGGTTGGTACGAAATTGGCTCATCTGGTGCAAGGCATCGGATCTCAGGTTGAGATCCTCAAGGGAAGCCTGGCTGATGAGCAGCAAGGGGTAGCCGTCCGCAAAGCTCACCCGGGTGCCGGTCTTCTCCCGAAAACGATCGGATGCCTCCCCGAGCCAGAGCAGGCGCACCGGCTCCCTCGCCACCCGGCTCAGCCACTCATCGGCGTCGGGCCCGGTGTGCAGGGCGGTAAAGCGATCCCCCCAGACTCCGGTGTGCTGAGGGGCGCGACTGAACGCCGCCTCCATGAGGGCAAGGGGGGGCAGACCCGGATAGCGCAGTTGCAGCCCCCCCTCGACGGGGGTGGCCACCACCTGCTGCAACTGGGGATGGGTGCGGGCGGTGATAAAGGTGCCATCCGGTTTGACCACCATGTAGCGGCGATCCCCGGCAAGTCCCTCCTGGGTCACCCGGGCGCGCTCCAGCGGCATGCCTGCCGTCGATTTGATGGGGTAGAGATGTATGCTGGCGAGGGTCGGCATGTCCTGGTCCTTGTGCTGTGGCGATTCCTGTGAAGAGGGGAAGATAACGATTCCTGTCCCGGGCGGCAATCTTCTCCTGCTGCCCATGTCGAGGGCGGCGAGGGGGCTCGGGCGACAGGCCCGAATGGCTGCGGGGTGTGACGGGGATCCGGTTGTGAAGGGGGCGACCCATAAAGCGCAACATTTATTGATCCTGATCCACCATGTCGTACAAAAAACGGCCCATCATCGGGCCAGCTTCCAGTTTCTGACGCTTTCGCTTCTTCCCTCTCCGGCCACCGTCTGCCCAGGCAACACGGTATCAAGCGCATTCGGATGGGGCCTGTCACACAAAAAGAAGAAAGCAATGTATGAGCAAACAACTGGATATGACCCCACAGCCGGATCTCTCCCAGAAAACGGGAACAGGCCCGGTCCGCACCCGGCTGCCCGTCTGGCGGCCGGCCCTGCCACCTTGCAACCACGCCTGCCCGGCTGGCGAGAACATCCAGGCCTGGCTCGCCCTGGCCGAAGCGGGCCGCTTTGAGGCGGCCTGGCAACGACTCATCGAAGAAAATCCCCTGCCTGCGGTCCACGGGCGGGTCTGCTATCACCCCTGCGAAACGGCCTGCAACCGTGCCCAGGTGGATGATGCCGTCTCCATCCACGCCATCGAGCGCTTCCTTGGCGACGAGGCGCTGGCCCGGGGCTGGCTGCCTGTGCCACCTGCCCCTGCCAGCGGCAAGAAGGTGCTGGTGATCGGTGCCGGTCCCTCCGGCCTCTCCTGCGCCTGGCACCTCAATCGGCTCGGCCATCAGGTGGAGATCCGCGAGGCAGGGCCGCTGGCGGGCGGCATGCTGCGTTTCGGCATTCCCGCCTACCGCCTGCCTCGCGATGTGCTGGATCGGGAGGTGGCCCGCATCGTCGCGGCCGGTGTCACCCTTACCCTCAACCACAAGGTGGAGGATGTGCTGTGCGAGCGCGACCAGGGGGGCTTTGACGCCGTCTTCATGGCCATCGGTGCCCATCTGGCAAAGCGGGTCGATATTCCGGCCCGGGAGGCGGGCAAGATCCTCGATGCGGTGAGCTTCCTAGAACAGGCGAGTCTGGCCGAAGAGAAAGGACTGCCACCGCCAAAACTGGGACGGCGGGTGGCCATCTACGGCGGCGGCAACACCGCCATGGATGCGGCCCGTACCGCTCGTCGCCTCGGGGTCGAGGAGGCGATGATCATCTACCGCCGCGACCGGGACCATATGCCGGCCCACGCTTTTGAAGCCGATGAGGCCGAGGAGGAGGGGATCAAGATCAACTGGCTGCGCACCATCCGCCAGCTCGACAGTACCAACATCGAGGTGGAGGTGATGGCGCTGGATGCTGAGGGCAAGCCGGTGCCCACCGGCAAGTTTGAAACCCTCGAAGCAGACTCCCTCATTCTGGCGCTGGGTCAGGAGGTCGACCTCTCGGTGCTGGAGAGCATCCCCGGCGTGCGGGTCAACAAGGAGGGAGTAGTACAGGTTGGCGAGAACCTGATGACGGATGTGCCGGGCCTCTTTGCCGGTGGCGACATGGTGCCCTCCGAGCGCACCGTCACCATCGCCACCGGCCACGGCAAGAAGGCGGCGCGCCATATGGATGCCTGGCTGCGCGGTCGCCTCTACCACAAGCCGCTCTCCTATTCATTGGTGGGGCCCGAGCAGTTGCAGCTCTGGTTCCAGACCCATGCGCCGGCCAGCAGCCAGCCGGTCAAACCGCCCTCGGCGCGGGACGACTTTGGCGAGATCATCGGCGGACTGGATGAGGTGGCCGCCCGCTACGAGGCGGCGCGTTGTTACTCCTGCGGCAACTGCTTCGAGTGTGACGGTTGCTATGGCAGCTGCCCCGAGCAGGCCATCGCCAAGCTGGGGCCGGGTCTGGGGTATCAGGTGGATGCCGAGCGTTGCACCGGCTGCGGTGCCTGCCACGACCAGTGTCCCTGCCACGCCATCGAGCTTCGCCAACCGGAGGAGTCCCAATGAAACATGAATTGATCATGGTCGACGGCAACGAAGCCGCGGCCCGGGTGGCGTACCAGCTGAGCGAAGTGTGTGCCATCTACCCTATTACCCCGAGCTCGACCATGGCCGAACTGGCCGATGCCTGGGCGGCACAGGGGCAGACCAACCTGTGGGGCAACATCCCCACCGTGGTAGAGATGCAGAGCGAAGGAGGAGCGGCTGGCACGGTACACGGCGCCCTGCAGGCGGGGGCGCTCGCCACCACCTTCACCGCCAGTCAGGGACTGATGCTGATGCTGCCCAACATGTACAAGATCGCCGGTGAACTGACTTCGGCGGTGTTCCATGTGGCGGCCCGATCCTTGGCGGCGCAGGGGCTGTCGATCTTTGGCGACCATCAGGACGTGATGGCGGCGCGCAGCACCGGCTTTGCCATGCTCGCCTCCGGCTCGGTGCAGGAGGCGCAGGACCTGGCCCTGGTCGCCCACAGTGTCACCTTGCAGTGCCGGGTGCCCTTTATCCACTTCTTCGACGGGTTCCGTACCTCCCACGAGGTGAACAAGATCACCGCGCTGCACAAAGATGAGATCCGGGCGCTGATCGACAACGACTGGGTGCGGGCCCACCGTGCCCGGGCGCTCAACCCGGATCATCCGGTGATGCGTGGCACCGCCCAGAACCCGGATACCTATTTCCAGTCCCGCGAGAGCGTCAACCCCTTCTACGAGGCGGTGCCGGCCCGGGTGCAGCAGTGCATGGAGAGCCTCGGTGAGCTGACCGGCCGCCACTACCGGCTGGTGGAGTATCACGGCGCCCCGGATGCCACCGACGTCATCGTGCTGATGGGCTCGGGGGCCGCCACCGCCCGCACGACGGTGGATTGGCTCAACCGGCAGGATCGCAAGACCGGGGTGCTGGTCATTCGCCTCTATCGCCCCTTCCCGGTACAGGCGCTGCTCGATGCGCTGCCCGCGAGCGTGCGGCGCATGGCGGTGCTGGATCGCACCAAGGAGCCGGGTGCCGGTGGCGAGCCGCTGCTGCTGGATGTGCAGAGCGCGCTGATCGACGGTTTGCAGCGCGGCCTTATCAAGCGGCTGCCCTGGCTGAGCGGCGGTCGCTACGGCCTCTCTTCCAAGGAGTTCACCCCCGCCATGTGCGCGGCCGTGTTTGAGGAGCTGGCCTCCGATGCGCCGCGCCCCCGCTTTACCGTGGGGATTGTGGATGATGTGTCGGGCCTCAGTCTGGCCTGGCACCCCATCGGCGATCTGGAGCCCGCCAGTCGGGTGCGGGCGCTCTTCTTCGGCCTCGGTGCCGACGGCACGGTGGGCGCCAACAAGAACAGCATCAAGATCATCGGCGAGCTGGAGGGCTTCCACGCTCAGGGCTACTTCGTCTACGACTCCAAGAAGTCGGGCTCGCGCACCGTCTCCCACCTGCGCTTTGGCCCCGAGCCCATCGATGCCCCCTGGCTTGTCGAGCAGGCGAGCTTTATCGGCTGCCACCAGTGGGGCTTTGTCGAGTCAGTGGATCTGCTGGAGCATGCCGCCGAAGGGGCGACCCTGCTGCTCAATGCTCCCTATGAGCCTGAGCGGGTCTGGGCCGAGCTGCCCGAGCGGCTGCGTGCCCGCATCCGCACCCTCGATATCCGGCTCTATTGCATCGATGGGGATCGGGTGGCCGAGCGCAACGGCATGGGCAATCGCATCAACACCATCATGCAGACCTGCTTCTTCGCCCTGGCTGGCATCTTGCCGCGGGATGAGGCGATTGCGCTGATCAAGGAGAGCATCGAGAAGAGCTATGCCCGCAAGGGGCCCGAAGTGGTCGAGCGCAACTTCGCGGCGGTGGACGACACTCTGGCTCATCTCCATCAGGTGGCCATCCCGGCCGGTGAGGAGCAGATCAGCGACTATCCGCTGCCACTGGCACCGGGTGGCAGCGAATTTGTCCAGCGGGTCACAGGCCCGATGCTGGCGGGGCGCGGCGATCGCATCCCGGTCTCCATGCTGCCGGTGGATGGCACTTACCCCACCGCCACCAGCCGCTTCGAGAAGCGGGATATCGCCTGCGAGATCCCCATCTGGCACTCCGATATCTGCATCCAGTGCGGCAACTGCGTCTTTGTTTGCCCCCATGGGGCGCTGCGGGCCAAGTTCTACCATCAGGACTGGCTGGCAACGGCCCCCGAGGCAGCGCAGTCGGTGCCCGTCACCGCCAGGGGTTTCCCCGACAGCCGCTACACATTGCAACTCTATCCGGAGGATTGCACCGGTTGTGGCCAGTGCGTGCAGGCTTGTCCGGTGCGGGCCGGAGCGGATGCCCGCCATCAAGGCGAGAGTGCAGAAGGAGAGAGCCATGAAGGCGAGCGTGCCATCGTCATGATGGACAAGGCGCCCCATCTGGCTGGCCAGAAACAGGCGCTGTGCTGGTTCGAGAGCCTGCCGTGGCCTGCCCGCGAGCGGGTGGACTTCTCCACCGTGCGCGGCACCCAGTTCCTCGAACCCCTGTTCGAGTTCTCCGGTGCTTGCGCCGGCTGTGGCGAGACCCCCTATCTCAAGCTGCTGACCCAGCTGTTTGGTGATCGCATGCTGGTGGCCAACGCCACCGGTTGCTCCTCCATCTACGGCGGCAACCTGCCGACTACCCCCTGGGCCAAAAACGGTGAAGGGAAGGGGCCGGCCTGGTCGAACTCATTGTTTGAGGACAACGCCGAGTTCGGCTTTGGTTTTCGCCTCACCGCCGATCAGCACCACGGTCAGGCAGTGGCAGCCTTGCAGGCGATGAAGGGGGAGATCGGGGAAGCGTTGGTCGAGTCGCTGATCAGCGCCCCGCAGCGGCTGGAGTCGGAGATCCGCGCCCAGCGGGGCCGAGTGGCGCAAGTGCGGGAGCGGCTGGAAGAGGTGAAATCCGGCAAAGCTCGCGAACTGCTCTCCTTGATTGATCAGCTGGTGCGCCGCTCGGTCTGGATAGTGGGCGGCGATGGCTGGGCCTATGACATCGGCTCGGCGGGGCTCGATCATGTGCTCGCCTCCGGCCGTGATGTGAACGTGCTGGTGATGGATACCGAGGTCTACTCCAACACCGGCGGTCAGATGTCGAAATCGACCCCGCTCGGTGCCGTCGCCAAGTTTGCGGCGGGGGGCAAGACCCTGGCCAAGAAGGATGTAGCCTTGCAGGCCATCTCCTACGGCAACGTCTATGTTGCCCGCATCGCCTTTGGGGCCAATCCGCAGCAGGCGCTGCAGGCCTTGCGTGAGGCCGAAGCCTATCCGGGCCCGTCCCTTATCATCGCCTACAGCCACTGCATCGCCCACGGCCTCGACATGGAGCAGGGATTGGCCCAACAGAAGCGTGCGGTCGATTCGGGCCACTGGCCGCTGATGCGCTACAACCCGGTACTGCGCAGCGCCGGGCAGAACCCCTTCAGCCTCGACAGCCTGCGCCCCTCCATCCCCCTTGCCGAATATCGGCAGCAGGAGACCCGTTATAGGGTGCTGGCCCAGAGCCATCCACAGGAGGCCGAGCGGCTGATGCAGGTGGCGCAACAAGTGGCGTGGCAGAAGTGGGCCACCTACGAGGAGATGGCCACCCGCGAGGCCAGCCATTTCCATCCGCCGGTGTGATCATGGGATGAAACAGGTAAGACAAAGCGGGCCATTGGCCCGCTTCGTTTTCCGGTGCCAAGGGAAGTGGCCGTTGCCGCGCCTTGGGGCGGCCAACAAAAAGCCCGGCGTCGGGCCGGGCTGGCAGGATAAGTTGCTTATCCAGGTATTCGTCGAGGCGTCTAGTGTGGATGTTGTTTGAGGATGTCGTATATCTCCTCTTTCAGTTTAAGTTTCTGTTTTTTCAGATCCTTCACCTCGGAGCTGTAGTCGCTGGCGTGGTGTTTCTCCAGCTTTCTGATCTCCGCATCCAGGTCGTTGTGCAAGTCAAACTTCTTCTGGAAATGGACATCACTGCTCTTCAGTTTCGAGATGAGATCTCTGTACTCCGGAAACATGTAATGAAGCCTCCTTGTTGTCGTTTGATTGTGCCTGCAAGACCAAAGTACCCCTTACTGCCGGGGAGAAACGTGATCCCGATCCAATTCGGGGCCACGGATTTGCTGCATGGGAAGGGCGATTTTTAACTGTTTGAATTACAAGATGATTGCCTGCTGACCCAGGGGCAGCAGAGGAAAGAAGCGGGATCCGCTTCACATTCGGGAGAGGGGGTCTGCAACGGGGCGGGCAACAGAAAGGGGCGCGAGGCCCCTGACTGGAAACGGGTGAGCCGTTTACTCTTTTTTCTTTTTCTTCTCGGGCAGGGGCTTGCCGTCTCTGGCAATCACCTTGCCTGCCTCGAAACCGATCTGCGCCGCCAGCTCTTCCAGATCCGGCGCCTTGGCCTCGTTGCCGATGGCGTACTGGTAGTTGGCGATGGAGATCTTCTCCGCCACCGGTGTGCCCGGCACGATGGGTTCGCGCCAGCCCTGACCGATGTGGGCCACCAGGGTGCCGTTCATGATGAGCTCGCCGACGATCTCCTGGGTGGGGATGCCCTTGCCGTAGGTGAGGCCCTGCGGGTGCTTCTTGCCAACCAGGGGCTCTTGGCTTGCGGGCATCAGCTTGGTGCGGATCAGCCACTTGGGCGATTTGGTCTTGCCCACCGCCTTGCCGGTCTGGTACTCGTTGATCTTGATGGTCTTGATCATCTGGGCCGTGAACTCCTTGGTCAGGGCCTTCTGGGCTTCGCTGGTCTCGTCGATGACGATGGGGGCCACATACCAGGTCTGGGGAGCCTGCGCCTTGGGAGTCGCCGGGGCGGTTTGCGCCATGGCGAGCGGGCTGAGCAGGATGGCCGTCAACAAGAGTCCGATTTTCTTCATGGTGATTCCGCTTATGTTTCGACAAGAATTTTGTTTTGCCAGCGACGACTGCGCCAGCGCCAGAACATGGCCAGACCGCGCACCCACTCGTCGCAGGTGAGGGCCAGCCAGATGCCTACCAGGCCATAGCCCTGCATGATACCAAGGAAATAGGCCAGGGGAACGGCAATGCCCCACATGGAGACGAGCGCCATGTAGAGTGGGAAACGGGCATCCCCGGTGGCGCGCAGGGCGTTGATCACCACCAGATTGAAGGTGCGACCGGGTTCGAGGATGAGGCTGATGAGGAAGAGCTGCGCCACCTGGGTGATGATGTCGGCGTCGTCGGTGAACAGGCTGATGATGGCGCGGCCGTTGAGGGCGGCGGCGATGGCGATGGCGGCGGTGACGATGAGGCCGAGTTTCAGGCTCTTCATCAGTTGGCGATAGGCCTGATCGAAGCGTCGGGCCCCCGCCAGGTGGCCGATGATGATCTCGTTGCCAAGGCCGATGGAGAGGCCGAACAACAGGATGAACAGGCAGATCTGGAAGAAGTAGGACTGGGTCGCCAGCGCCTTGTCGCCGAGCAGGCCGACGAAGGCGGTCACCACCATGAACTGCAGCATCCAGGAGAGGTTCTCCCCCGCCGCCGGCAGACCGATGTGCAGCACCTTGTCCAGCATGGCGCGGCTTGGGCGGACGATCTCGGGCAGACGCAGCCGGATGCCGGTCTTGCGCGCCACCAGCCATACCAGCAGCGCCACCCCGACGATGCGCCCCGCCACCGTGCTGATGGCGACCCCGGCGACCCCGAGCTGGGGCAGGCCGAACCAGCCATAGAGCAGCAGCAGGTTGCCGACGAAGGTGATGAGGTTGACGATGAGGGTCACGTACATGGCCTGGCGGGTGTGGCCGTGGGCACGCAGGGTGGCGGCCAGACAGAGGGCCGCCGCCTCCGGCAGCAGGCAAAGCCCGATGATCTGCAGGTAGAGGCTGCCGTCGCTCATCAGGTGGGCAGGCAGGTTCATCAGCGCCAGCATGGTGCCGGCCCCCGCCATGACGCCGACCGCGGCCACCAGTCCCACCAGCAGGTTGAAACCGATGGCGGTGTGGATGACGACGCGGGCTTTTTCCTTGTCTCCCGCCCCCAGATACTGGGTGATCACCACGCTGGTGCCGATGCTGACGAAGCTGAACAGGGTGATGGCGAGATCGAACACCTGGTTGCCCACCGCGAGGGCCGCCACCCCCTGATAGGAGACGTGGCCCACCATGAAGGTGTTGAGGGCCCCGGTCAGAAAGTGAAGGGCCAGATCGATGAACAGTGGCCAGGTCAGGGCGAAGAGGGAGCCCGGGCCTGCGTGGGATTGAGTCTGCATGGGATATCCAGGTGCTGGCGATGGCCCTCGTCAGGGCCAACTGGAGGGGCATTTAACACCAAGCGGGGGCGGGGTGCAATCCTGGTCGCAGGAGGAGGGGCCTGTGACCGGGGGATGTCTCTCAGACCGGCGTGGCGCCGGCCTCCTGCTCGCTGGGGCGGGTGAGGCGCGCCGAGTCGGGCAGGTCGTCATCGTGCGGCCAGCGGGTGAGCAGGGCATCCGTGGTGCTCTCCACCCCCTCGTCGTCCCGGAACACCGGCTCCCGGTAGCAGCGGGTCATGCGCAAGGCCTGGTACATGTCGGGGCAGAGGATGATGCCATCCTCGCCAACCCGGATCCCCGCCTGTTTGAACCACTGGCTCATCTGGCCGTGCCGACCGGCCATCACCATGTGGATGCCGCGCCGCTTGAGCTCCTTGTGCAGCTCTCCCACCATGCTCATCACGCTGATGTCCTGATGGGTGAAGCAGGCCACCGCATCCACCACCAGGCACCTGGGATTGTGGGGATCCTGCACCAGCAGTGCCAGCACCCGCCGCTTGAAGTAGGGGGCGTTGAAGTAGGTGAGCGGGGAGTTGAAGCGATAGACCAGGATGCCGGGAATCGCCTTGGCCTGCTCGTTGTCCCCCAGGGTGCGCACCACGCCCTCGTCGTCCATGCCGAGCAGCTGGTCGGTGGGGCGCATCACGTTGCGCAGGAACTGGAACAGCCCCAGCAGGACTGCGAGGGTGATGCCCGGAATGACCCCCATGGTGAGCACGCTGACAAAGGTCACCAGGGCGAGCCAGAAGGCGGCGCGGTCCGAGTCGCGCAGGGCCAAGAGGCCGCGAAAATCCGTGAGCGACAGGGAGGCCATCACCAGCACCACGCCGAGGGCGGCGGTGGGAATGTATTGCAGCGGTGCCGTCAGGTAGAAGGTGACCAGGGCGATGACGGCGGCGGCGATGATGGAGACCAGCTGGCTTTTGCCGCCGTTGGCGTCGTTCACCGCGGTGCGCGAATCCGCCCCGCTGATGGCAAACCCCTGGGAGGCGGCCGCCGCCAGGTTCGCCATGCCCAGCGCCCTAAACTCCTTGTCCGCATCAATCTCGTAGCCATTCTTGGCGGCGAAGCTGCGGGCGGTGAGCATCATGGAGACGAAGCTCACCATGGCGAGGTTGAGGGCGGGCAGCACCAACTCACGGATAAGCCCGGGGGGAAAGTCCGGCATCTGGAAGGCGGGCAGCCCCGAGCCGATGGTCCCCAGGGTGGCGATGTCGACACGGCCGAGATTGAACAGCCACACCAGGGCCGCCGTCACCACCATGGCCACCATGGAGGAGGGCCAGGCCGGTCTGTAGCGCTTGGCCAGCAGCAGGGTGAGCAGGGCGGTCAGGCTCATGGCCAGGGTGGGCAGATGGGTCTGGGTAATGTAGCTGGTGCCGTTCAGGATCCGCTCTATCAGGTAGCGCTCGCTGAAGGTGAAGCCGAAGATCTTGGAGAGTTGGCCCACCATGATGGTGATGGCCACCCCGTTGAGCAGCCCCATCAGGATGGGGCGGGAGAGAAAGTCTGCCAGCACCCCCAGTTTGAAGCGGCTGGCGATGAGGCACCAGAAGCCGGTCATGGCGGTCATGGTCATCACCAGTTGCCAGTGACGGGTGGGATCCCCGGCGGCGAGCGGCGTTACCACGGCGGCGATCACCGCGCAGGTGGCGGCATCCGGACCGACGATGAGCTGACGGGAGGTGCCAAAGAGGGCGTACACCACCATGGGCAGGATGCAGGAGTAGAGGCCGACGATGGCGCCCACCCCGGCGAGCTCCGAATAGGCGATGGCCACGGGCAGGGCCACGGCCGCGACCGAGAGGCCAGCGCGAAGATCCGGCATCAGCCAGGCCCGCTGGTATTGCAGCAAGGCGGCGAGCCCCGGCAGCCAGCGCTCGAGAGAGAAGAAGTCGCGCATTATTTAACCCATTGAGTTACAAACATCTTTTTCTTAGTGTGCCCAAGGTTGTCGATCCTTTGCAATCCGCTCATGGCCAGTTCACCACAAGGTCAGGCCAGATGCGTTGCCACTCCTTGGCCCTGACCCGTTCGCTAAAGATACGGCTCTCCTGGCGACAGCGCGGATTGGGGCTCACCACCAGGGACCAGTTGGGGGCAAAGCCGTAGGGGGCCAGCCACTCGAACGCATCATCTGCCAGCAGGCGGACCCCGATGCAGGTGGGTATCTCCACCCAGTGGCTGAGGGCCGACAGCGAGCTGGCAAAAGGAGGCACCTGCTGGCGCAGATGCATGCGGGCCTGGTTGCGCACCTCCCACTGCTGGCCCGGCATCCTGGCGGCGAGCCAGGCTTCGTGATCGGCCTCCTTCAATCCAGTCGGATCAGCGCTGTCCAGATAGATAAGATCGATGTCGTTGAGCGGGGTGGGCTCGGCCTTGTGATGGAGGTGATCCCAGATGAGGTTGCGCACAAACCCCGCCCCCAGGGCCCAGTCGGGCAGGGCCAGCTCCCGCGCAGCCCGGAGGCAATCCATGCGCGGGTGATCAGCCCGCAGCAGGGCCTCGGTGCAGGCCCGCAGGTGCGCCTCCCGCAGCGCCCCGGCTTCAACCGGCATTGCGGCGCAACCAGACGTCGATGTAGCTGCAGCTCGGCACTATGGTGAGCCCCTCGGAGAGGGTCCACTCGTAGAAGCGGCGGGCCAGCTTGTCGGCAATCCCCTGTCCGCGCAGCTCGGGGGGAACCTGGGTGCTGTAGGCGTCCACCGTGGTGGCGTCCAGCCGGCGATAGGCAAGGCGGGAGAGCTTGCCGTCCACGGTGCAGACAAACTGCTGCTGATCGGCCTGGTGAAGGATGTCGCTCATCGGGAGTCCTCTCTGGGTGAATGGGAAGATCAGAACATGGCGGACAGGGTTTGCCAACGCCATTCTTTGCGCCCATGGCGGGCTCGCTTACACTGGCCGGCCTGCGAATGGTCGCAAGGCAAGGTATAGAACATTGAGAGAGGATGGATCCGTCATGGCCTTCGCCACCCTGGACGATCTGATAGGCAACACCCCGCTGCTGGCGCTGCGCCGCATCAATCCGCACCCCGGCGTCACCCTGCTGGCGAAGCTGGAGGGCAACAACCCCGCCGGCTCCGTCAAGGACAGGGCGGCGCTGAACCTCATCAGACAGGCAGAGGCGAGTGGTCACTTAGCGCCAGGGGCCCGGCTCATCGAGGCCACCTCCGGCAATACCGGCATCGCGCTGGCCATGGTGGCGGCGTCCCGGGGTTACCGGATGCGGCTCATCATGCCGAGCAACATGAGCCAGGAGCGGCGCGACGCCATGCAGGCCTACGGCGCCGAGCTGGTGCTGGTGGAAGAGGGTATGGAAGCGGCGCGAGACCTCGCCCTGGCCATGCAGGCGCGGGGGGAAGGACTGGTGCTCGATCAGTTCAACAACCCCGCCAACCCGGATGCCCACTACCGCTCCACCGGCCCCGAGATCTGGCGCCAGAGCGGCGGGGCGGTCACTCACTTCGTCTCGGCCATGGGCACCACGGGCACCATCATGGGGGTCTCCCGCTACCTCAAGGAGCAAAACCCGGCGGTGGCGGTGATCGGCCTGCAACCGGCCGAGGGGAGCCAGATCCCCGGCATTCGCCGCTGGCCCGAGGCCTACCGGCCCGCCATCTTCGAGCCTGCGCGGGTCGATGGGGTGCTGGATGTGACACTGGAAGAGTCCCTCGTCATGATGCGCCGCCTGGCGCGGGAGGAGGGGATCTGCTGCGGTGTCAGCTCGGGTGGCGCCGTGGCCGGGGCCTTGCGGGTGGCGGCGGAGATCGGGCAGGGGGTGGTGGTGGCGATCATCTGCGATCGGGGGGATCGCTATCTCTCCACCGGGGTCTTCACCCCCGATGTCTGACGGGCAAGGGGCCTGCTACTCCCAGGCCCGCTCCAGCAGGGCCAGCAACTGGTCCCTGTCCGCATCCTTGCGGTTGTAGAGCAGGGCGCCGTCGTTGATGGCGAGATCCCGGATCCCGGGCAGCAGCGCCTTGTCGGTGAGGCCCGCCTCCCGCAGGGTGCGGGGCAGCTTGACCGTCTGCCACAGGGTATCGCGCAGTGCCTGCAACGCCTCGATGGTGGCCTGGGGTCTCCCCTCGGCCGGGGTCGCGGCAAAGCGCTCCGGCCCCACCAGGGGCAGCAGCAGGCGGGCCAGCTCGGGGTCGATGCCGGGCCGGTTGTAGTCGAGCACGGTGGGCAGGAAGAGGTTCATACAGAGGCCATGGGGCAGGTGGCAGCGCGCCCCCAGACTGTGGCCAAGGGCGTGTACCAGCCCCACCATGGAGTTGGAAAACGCCATGCCCGCCAGGGTGGAGCCCTCCGCCAGTTGCAGCCGCAGGCCCTTGTCCGTCGGGTGGGCCAGCACCCTGGGCAGGGCGGTGGCAATCTTCTCCACCGCCATCAGGGCCAGGGCGTCACTGACCGGGTTCTTGCCGTTGCCGATGAAGGCCTCGATGGCGTGGGTCATGGCATCCATGGCGGTGGCGGCGGTGATGGGCAGCGGCAGCCCCTGGGTGAAGCGGGGATCCAGCACCGCCAGCCGGGGCAGCAGGAAGGGGGAGGTGAAGGGCACCTTGCGCCCGCTCCCTTCGTCCTTGATCACTGCCACCAGCGTCACTTCGGAGCCGGTCCCCGCCGTGGTGGGGACCACCGCCAGGGGGTTGAGGGGACGGGTCAGGCAATCCGCTCCGGCATAGTCGAGCAGTCGCTCGCCCCCCAGGGTCGCCAGTATGTTCACCGCCTTGGCGGTGTCGATGACGGAGCCGCCGCCAAGGGCGAGCAGGCTGTCACAGCCCAGCTCCCGGTAGTGGCGGGCGATCCGCTCCACCACGGCGGTGGAGGAGTCCGCCGGGATCTCGTCCCAGATGGCGGCGACCGGCAAGGCCCCTTCGGCCATCACATCGGCCAGCAGGGTGGCGAGCCCGCTGCCGCTGACCCCCATGTCGGTGAGAAGCAAGGGGCGGCCAGCTCCCAATCCCCTCAGGGCATCCGGCAACTGCTCCAGTGCCTGCTCCCCCGCCATCAGCTTGACCGGGCAGAAAAAATCGTAATAACGGCTCATCCCGTTCTCCTCGTGTTCAACCGGTCAGAAGACCCAGATAGATGTGGCAGGCCCGCGCGAGCTTGCGATGCGGGTCCGGGTAGTGGCGAAGCAGGGGCCGCGCGATGAAGGCGGGCAGGATCAGGCTCTGCAACTGCTCAAGCGCTCGCACCAGGTGCATGGCCGCGTCGAGATCCCCATCCACCAGCAGCCGGTTTTCGCAAAAGGCCTGGTTGATGCCGAGGCGAAAACTGAGGGCGCGAAAGGCGACGGCGGGATGCTTGAAGCGCACCCGCAGGGGGTGGGGGCCGTCATGGGCACAGGTCGAGTGCGCCCTGCCAGCCTCCTCACCGCAGTGCCAGCGCCCCGCGAACTTGTAGAGACTCAGCCCCCGGGTCATGCCGTTTACCTCCAGCCTGATGGTGAGGCCGTCCGGCAGGGGGGCAAGCTCGCGGCGCACCGCCTCGTCGACCCGGGCGGCGCGGCACAGGGTGCGGCCGATGATCCAGAGCAGGCTGCCAATCCAGAGGCGCCTGCCGGTGGCAAGCAGGGCGTCAGGGCGCATGGGAACCTCCACTGATGGCGGACCAGAAGAGGGCGAAGGCGCTCTCCTGCCAGTGGGGGTCTTCTCCCAGTTCAGGCTGATCGACAAAGAGGGAGGCGCAGGCCAGAAACTGGCCCTGGCACACCTCCAGCATCAGGGCAGGCGGGGCCGACATCAGCTCGCCGCTGGCCTGGCCCCGGGCGAGCAGGCCCGGCAGAAAATGCAAGGTCTCAGCCAGGATCTGGCTGCGCAGGGGGCGGGCCAGCAGGGGGGAGTGGAAAAAGCCCAGCACGAACCTGAGCTCACGGGGGTGGGCCTGCATCCAGCCCATGGCCTGGTGCCAGTAGTGGCGGGCCTGCTCCTGGAGCGGCAGGGCGGCATCGGCCTCGGTGATGGCGGCGCCAAGGCGTGTCTTGATCTCCTGGTAGAGGCACTGGATCAGCACCTTCTTGCTGGGAAAGTGATGAAACAGGGTGCCATTGGCCACCCCGGCCGCCTTGGCGATGCGAGCGGTGGCGGCGCCCTGCAGGCCATCCTCCGCGCACAGGGCCAGGGCGGCATCCAGGATCTGGCGGCGTTTGTCGGTCATGGTCTCTCGCATCTCGCCTCCTAGCGCAGGAACAGGGCCATCATCAGCCGCTGGTACCAGCGCCGATAGGGGGGGTGAATGAGGGAGCCTGTGCTGAAGCGCCCGCGGCGCAGCACGGTCTTGGCCTTGGAGAAGGTGAGAAACCCCTCGCGGCCGTGATAGTGGCCCATGCCGGAGGGACCGATGCCGCCGAAGGGGGCATCGTCCGCCGCCACCTGGAACAGACTCTCGTTGATGGCCATGCCCCCAGCGTGGGTCTCCCGGATGAGGCGGCGCTGCAGCGTCTCGTCCAGGCTCATCAGATAGAGCGCCAGGGGGCGGGGGCGGGCCGCCACATAGGCCAGGGCCTCCTCGATGTCGTCATAGGGCACCAGGGGCAGCAGGGGGCCGAAGATCTCCTGCTGCATCACCTGGCAGTGGCCGGGCACCTCGGTCAGCAGGTGGGGCACCAGCTTGCGGGTGGCGTCATCCCGGGCGGGCGTGACGCAGGGGTGGATCTGGGCGCCGGCCTGCCTCGCCTCCTCCAGCCAGGCGGTGAGCCGCTCGTACTGGGGAGCGTTGATGATGGCGCCATAATCCGGGCTCTCGAGCCCTTTGGGGTAGAGGCGGCGAAAATGGGCCTGATAGGCCTCGATAAAGGCCTGCTCCTGCCCCCTCGGCAGCAGTACGTAGTCGGGGGCCACGCAGATCTGGCCGGCGTTGAGGCTCTTGCCGAAGATCATCCGCTCTACCGCCAGGGCCAGGGGCATGTCGGGGGCGATGAGACAGGGGCTCTTGCCGCCGAGCTCCAGGGTGAGAGGGGTGAGCTGGGGGGCGGCCGCGGCCATCACCAGCCGACCCACCGCCGTGGAGCCGGTGAAGATGAGATGGTCGAAGGGGAGGGCGCTGAAGGCGGCCGCGATCCCTGCATCCCCCTCGATGACCACCACCTCGTCACTGCCGAGGGCCTCATCGAGCAGGATGCGCAGCACGGCGTTGGTGTGAGGGGTGAACTCGGAGAGCTTGATCATGGCGCGGTTGCCGGCGGCGAGGGCGCCGATGAGGGGCCCGAGGCTCAGCATCACCGGGAAATTCCAGGGCACCATGATGCCGACCACGCCGAGGGGCTGATAGTGCACCTCGACCCTGGCGGGGGCCAGCAGCAGGCCGGAATGACGGCGCTCCGGTTTCATCCACCCCTTGAGCCGTTTCAGGGTGTAGTTGATCTGCATGACGCAGGGGAGCACATCGGCGATCAGGCTGTCGTAGTCGCTGCGCTGGCCGTAGTCCCGGGCCAGGGCCTGACACATTGCCTGTTTGTGGCGCAGCAGCCCCTGCTTGAGGGCGTCAAGTCTGGCGCGGCGGGACGCCAGATCCGGCATGGGAGTGGCCTGGCTGGCCTGCCTGAGCCGATGCAGTTGCTCGGGGAGGGAGAACTTGTCCGGTGAGGCGGGGGTGACGGTGGTGTCCATGGCATGCTCCGCACGAAAAGTGACCGACTGATTAGTCGGTCCAAATCTAGCGATTCGTTGCCGACTTGTAAACCGGGCGGGGGCAGAGGGTGGCTGCCAGTGGGGAGCGTTGTCCGGAACTGTGTCCGGGCTCCCATTTTTGAGGCATTCGGATTGGTCTTATATCCAATAAGGGGTAATTGTGGGGCACCAACTCGGAGGGAGAACCGCACATGACCAGGGAATTGCATAGCCTGCTGGCCCGGCTGGATGACGTGATCGCGCGCATGCCGGACAGTTTCAACACCTATGAGTTTGCCCAGAAGCTGGCGCTGCAACATCAGCAGGAGTATTTCGCCGCGGGCCACTCCCTGGCGGGCCAGGAGAAGAACCTGCTGCGCCTGCTCCACGAGAAGATTGCCCTGGCGCTGGCGAGCCATGAGGACGTCATCGAGGGGGCCCTGCTGCCCTGCATGACCCCCTGGGGAGAGCGCGCCACCTCGCCCCGCTGGCACCGCAAGCACTGACCCGGCAACAACATGAAAAGGCCCCGAGGGGCCTTTTCATGTTTGGGGTCGCACCTACTGGACCAGCCTGCGGGCCTGCCAGTAGCGGCTGTTCCAGTAGACGTTGTCGAGGCGCGAGCGGATCACGCCCTTGCTGGTGGAGGCGTGGATGAACTCACCTGCCCCGGTGTAGACCCCGACGTGGTACTGCTGCCAGCCGGTCTTGAAGAAGACCAGGTCCCCGTGCTGGAGACGGTATCTGTCCACCGGGCGGCCGAGGCTCGCCTGGGATTCCGTGGTGCGGGGCAGGGTGAAGCCCAGCACCTGGCTGTAGGCGAGCTGGGTGAAGGCGGAGCAGTCGAGACCGGCGCGGCTGGTACCGCCCATGCGATAGGGCACGCCGCGCCACTGCTGATAGAAGTTGTCGAATGCGCCGCTCTGGCGCACGGGAGGGGGAGGCTCCGGCGTGCTGGAGCAGGCGGCGAGAAGCAGGACCAGCAGGGGCAGCAGCAAGGTGCGAAACATCTCAACTCCTTGATAGGGCACGGGGTTCATCATAGACGATGATCCTGCCTGGAACCTGAATGACAACGGCATTGACGAGTGGCCGCCTGTGGGGGCAGCCACTGGATCACCCCGCCGGTTTGGGGGTAATGAGCGGCGTCAGCAGCTCGGCAATCTTGTAGAAGGTCTGCACCCGGGTGGTGCTGGGACGCCACACCAGGCCTATCTCCCGATAGGGTTTCTCCCCGGGCAGGGGGATGGCCACCAGGTCCGTGTTGTCGAGGATGCCCGCATCTATGGCCATCTGGGGCAGGAAGGTGGTGCCAAGACCGGCCCCCACCATCTGCACCAGGGTGTGCAGACTGGTGGCGGCGAACGGGTTGATCTTGCTCTTGTCCCGCAGCCGGCAGGCGCTCACCGCGTGCTCCGTCAGGCAGTGCTCCCGCTCCAGCAGGAAGATGCTCTGGTTGGGCAGCTCCTTGTAGTCGAACGGCATGTGCAGGCCCGCAGCCATGTGGGAGGGCATCACCATGTGGAAGGGATCCTGGCCGACGGTCTTGCTGTGGAAGCCGCCGATCTCCACCGGCAGCGCCAGGATCAGCAGATCGAGCTGCCCCTGCTCCAGCTGCTTGAGCAGATTGGTGGTGGTGTCTTCCCGCAGCAGCAGCTCCAGATCCGGATAGGCCTTGCCGCACACCTGCAGCAGCTTGCTCAGCAGGAAGGGGGCGATGGTGGGGATGCAGCCCAGGCGCACCGTGCCGTGCATGACGCCCCCCTGCTGCTGCCCCAGCTCCATCAGATCCCGGGCGTCGGAGAGCAGGTTGCGCGCCCGCGCCACGATTTCCATGCCGACCGGCGTCATGATGAAGCTCTTGTGATCCCGCTCCACCAGTTGCAGGTTCATCATGTCCTCCAGAGTCTGGATCCCGGTACTCAGGGTCGACTGGCTGACATGGCAGGCCTTGGCGGCGCGGTTGAAATTCTTGTGCTCGTCCAGAGCGACCAGATACTGGAGCTGCTTCAGGCTGGGCCAACGTTGCATAGGAGAAACCCGATCGATGCTATCTATTTGATTTGATTAATCTACCATCGAGAAGCCCCGTTGTCGCCGACAAATCGGTGCCCCCTGGCAGGCGCACTGCTTCACGCACATGGGGTGGCCTGCGCCGATGGGCTGGTCACCCCTCATTGGTCAGGAGCTTATCCCCTTGTGCCGCGCCATTGAAGGGGTGCCGCCATGGGATGTGACGGGGATCGGCCTTCGGGCGGGGCGCCCTGCGCGCAGGGGCGGCCATAAAAAAACGCGCCGGTGGGCGCGTTTTTGCAGAAGGGGGGCGGACTATTCGTCGAAGATACCGAAGTGATCCTTGGCGAAGTTGACCCGCTGCTCCACGTTCATCTTGACCTGACCCAGCTTCTCGATGGTCTTGAGGTTGGGCACCAGGCCGCGACCGTTGGCGATCTGGATGGCAAGGCCCGGACGGGCGTTGAGCTCCAGCAGCATGGGGCCGCGGAACTTGTCCAGCACCATGTCGGTCCCGATGTAGCCAAGACCGGACATCTCGTAGCAGGAGGCCGCCAGGTTGAGCAGGGTGTCCCAGTGGGGCACCTTGAGATCGTAGAGATCCAGACCGGTGTCCGGGTGGTGGCGCAGAGGGTTGCCAAACTGCACCGCCCGCAGGGCGCGACCGGTACGCAGGCACAGACCCACCCCCACGGCGCCCTGGTGCAGGTTCGCCTTGCCGTCGGAAGCCGAGGTCGAGAGGCGCATCATGGCCATCACCGGGAACCCCTTGAAGATGATCACCCGGGCATCGGGGACCCCTTCGAAGGAGTAGCCGTCGAACACGTCGTCGAAGTTGATGAGCCCTTCCACCAGCGCCACGTCGGGCTTGCCGCCGAGGGAATAGAGCCCTGCCAGGATGTTGGAGACATGGCGCTCCAGATCCTGGCCGTTGGCGGCGCTGCCGTTGGGCTTGTAGAAGAGGCCGTCCTCCTGGCGCAGGATCACCAGGATCCCCTTGCCGCCGGAGCCGCGGGCCGGCTTGATGCAGAAACCCGGCCAGTCCTTCACCAGCTCGGTGATGCGAGTCACGTCGTGCTGCTCGCGGATGGTGCCGATGAGTTCAGGCACCGTCACCCCCGCATCCAGCGCGATGCGCTTGGTCTTGAGCTTGTCATCCACCAGCGGATAGAGGCGGCGCGGGTTGTAGCGGCTGATGTAGGAGTGGTTGCGCTTGTTCATGCCGAGGATGCCTGCCTGGGACAGGCTCCACGGACTGGTGTATTTCTGCCAGAACCACATCTGTTACTTGTCCTTACCCGGGGTGGCACCAGACTTCATCTCGTCCACCAGCGGCTTGAAGCGCTTGAGCTCGCTCAGCTTGTAGCCGGTGTAGTTACCCATCAACAGCACGGTCGCCATCAGCACCAGCTGCAGGCCGAGGAAGTTGAAGGTGAGGTGACGAATGAGCTCGTTGTCCATGGCCAGGTAGGCGATGACCGCCACCAGCAGGGAGCCGCCGCCCTGGCGGAACACCTCTTTGGGACCCTCTTCTTCCCACAGGATGGACATGCGTTCGATGGTCCAGGAGAGAATGATCATCGGGAAGAAGGTGATCTTCATGCCGTCGGTCAGCCCCAGCTTGAAGGCGAACGCCGAGAAGATGCCGATCATCGAGATCACCATGATGATGATCGCCGATATTCGGGCGACCAGCAGCAGGTTCAGCCTCGAGAGGTAGGAGCGGATCACCAGGCCGGTGCCGACGATCAGCAGGAAGCCGATGAGGCCGGTGACCAGCGAGGTCTGGATGAAGGCGACCGCGATCAGCACCGGCATGAAGGTGCCGGAGGTCTTGATCCCCACGATGACCCGCAGGAACACCACCATCAGCACGCCGATGGGGATGAGCAGCAGACCCTTGAACAGGGCTTGCTCTTCCAGGGGCAGGCTGTGGATGGAGAAGTTCATCATCTCGGATTTTTCGAACTTCTGGGCCAGGGCCACGTTGACCGGTTGCTCCTGCTCGATCATCGAGAAGGTGACGCGGGAGTTGTGACCGCCGGTGACGTCCAGGAGGGCGCCGGAGTTGTACTCCCACAGCAGCAGGTTGGCCGGTTGACCCTGTTCACCGCTTTGCGGGTTGAACAGCTTGTAGTCGGTCGGGCTGTTGAAGACCTGCAGGTAATCCACCAGCTCCTGACGGCGACGGCCATCTTCCAGGCTGAGGGCGTGAACCACCCGGGCCGGGACGTCCGCGTTGTTGAGCAGCTCGGCAATCAGATTGGCGCGGCTCTTGTGGGACTTGAGCAGCTCGGCGTTCTGTTCCTGCTTCTCGATCTCCTTGATGATCTCGCGGGTCAGGGTGTAGCCGTCGGCGGAGCGCTCCTGGGCGCGCTCCAGGATCTGCTTCATGGCCGTGGCGTAGGGCTCGCTCTCGATCTGCTTCTCGATGGCGGGCGGCTGCGGGTTGGCGGCGGGCTTGGCATGGGCATCGGCCATCATGTCGACCCGGTAGTAGAGCTCCTGACGGCCGGAGGCGGTGCGGATGGACCACTCGGCGCGGGCATCCCCGTCTTTTTCCACGAACGACAGGCCATAGCCCGGGCTCGCGGCGTTCTCGTTCATCAGGGTGAAGCCGGGCTGGGTGCCCGGAATGGCCAGGGAGGCGATCACCGGCTCGCCGGTGGCCTCGAACTCGAGCTTGGCTTCGATGGACCAGATCTGGCGCTTTTCACCCGGCGTGAGCGGGACGTCCAGCGCGATGTGATGATAGAAGGTCATCCCCAGGCCGACGATGTAGAGCAGGGCGACCAGCAGATAGAACGGCTTACGGGAAACCATGGATTATTTCACATCCTTGAGCTTGGGTTTGGGTTGGATATATTCGCGGGCCACGTCGACCACGGCGATGTCTTTGAGGAATTCACGGCCCAGCAGCACGGGGAAGGTCATGTCGCTGCGGTCCTTCAGGGTAAATTCGGCCTTCTCGGTCATGTCGCCGATGCGCACGGCGAGGCGGACCACGGGGCGACGGTCGAGATCGTCGGCGGAAGCCTGACGGACCCGCACGTGACGCACCAGGGGCGCTTCAATCTGGATCTTGTCGTCCATCTCCTGGTGGCTCAGGAAGAAGCGCACCCAGTTCTTGCCGTTGCGCTCGAAGATGGTGATCTCCTGAGCGCTGATGGAGGAGGTGGTGGCGCCGGTGTCGACCCGGGCCTGGAAGGCGTCGTTGGCGGCGTCAACCCAGATCCACTCCGCTTCACCCACCAGCAGCTTGCCATCGACGGTGTGGCCCTGGCTCGGCGCCGGGCACTTCTCGGTGGGAATGGGCATGGCCTTGGGCGGCTCGGGAGGCAGGGTAGCCAGCTTGCTGTCGACTTTCTTCACGGACTCTTTCATGTTGGTGACATCGGTGTTGAGCTGAACCAGCAGGTGCTGTTGCTGCACATACTGCTTCTGTTGCTGTTCCATGGATGTTTGCAGACGTTGCTCGCTCAACGAGATCTCGTTGCGCAGCTCGGCCAGCGTCAGGGTCGGGGCCGGGGGGGCTTTTTCCATACTGACACACCCGCCGAGACTGAGCAGGGAGAGCAGGGTCATTCCTTTTAATTTGCTTTTCATGTCATTCATTTAACTGTGCTTCCTGGAATTGGGTCAGTGTAACTTCCACAGCCGCTATCGGCTAGTCTTTGGCCTTTCTGGCGATCAGTACGGCACGTTTGGGTGCCGGGTATCCTTCGACCGTGAGTGCAGGATTGTGTGGATCCAGATAGTCACTCAGGGACTCGTTAATCATCCAGTCGGTACGACGCTGTTCGTCGGTGCTGGTCATATTCTCGTCGACGATGCGCACCTCGGTGAACCCGCAGCGCTCGACCCAGCGTGTGAGGGCCGCGCTCGAGGGGAGGAACCAGACGTTGCGCATCTTGCCGTAGCGATCGGAGGGCATCAGCACCTGGTTTTCGTCGCCGTCCACCACCAGGGTCTCGAGCACCAGCTCCCCATCGTCTTTGAGCTGGTTGCGCAACTGCTCGATGTGCTCGATGGGGGACTTGCGATGATAGAGCACCCCCATGGAGAAGACGGTGTCAAAGGCCCGCAGCGCCGGCAGCTCCTGGATACCGAGGGGCAGCAGGTGGGCGCGCTGGTCGTTGTCCATGAAGTGGCGAATGGCTTCGAACTGGCAGAGGAACAGCGGGCTCGGGTCGATGCCGACCGCCAGTTTCGCCCCTTCCCCCACCATGCGCCAGAGGTGGTAGCCGCTGCCGCAGCCCACGTCCAGCACGTAGCGGCCCTGGAGCGGGCTGATGTGGGGCAGCACCCGATCCCACTTCCAGTCGGAGCGCCACTCGGTGTCGATGTGGATGCCGTGCACATGGAAGGGGCCCTTGCGCCAGGGCATGAGCTGGCGCAGCAGGCTCTCGGTCTTCTTGCGCTCACCCTCTCCCAGGCTATCGGGGCCGCCGATGGCGACCCGCTCTTTGAGCTCGATCCGGCCGGGGGCCACGACGGGCAGCTTGGCGAGGGCGCGGTTCCAGCGCGGCAGATCCCCGTGCAGGTTGTCGTGCTGCCAGGCGTGCAGCTGGGCGGGCAGGGTGTGCAGCCAGTGGCTCAACCTGTTCTTGGCGATCAGTTGATAAAAATGGGCGAAATCGATCATGGCTTAGTTGGTGTCGCTGGCTTTGATGGCAATCATGGAGCCGAAGTTGAAGCACTGGAACCAGAGGTCCAGGTGGGTGAAGCCGGCGTCCCGCAGGCGCGCCTGATGGACCGCCAGGGTGTCGGTGCGCATCACGTTCTCAAGGGCGGTGCGCTTCTGGCTGATTTCCAGCTCGCTGTAGCCGTTGGCCCGTTTGAAGTCGAGGTGCAAGTCGATGAGCAGCTCGTTGACCTGCTTGTCATCGAAGCGGAACTTCTCGCTCAGGATGAGGATGCCGCCGGGGCGCAGGCCGTCAAAGATGCGCGCGATGAGGGCGGCCCGCTTCTCGGGGGCGACGAACTGCAGGGTGAAGTTGAGCACCACCACGGAGGCGTTCTCGATGGGGATGTCGCAGATGTCCGCCTCCACCAGCTCCACCGGCACCTCGGACTTGAAGCCCGAGAGGTGAGCGCGGGCCCGCTCGATCATGGGGTGGGAGAGATCCACCGCCGTGATCTGGCAGCCGGGCTGGGTGACGTGGCGGCGCATGGCCTGGGTCGCGGCGCCGAGGGAGCAGCCGAGATCGTAGAGGCGGCTCTGGGGCTGGGCGTAGCGGGCGGCCATCATGCCGATGGCGGAGATGATGTTGCTGTAACCGGGCACCGAGCGCTGGATCATGTCGGGGAAGACGTCGACGACCTGCTCGTCAAAGCAGAAGTCTCCCAGACGGGCAATGGGGGCGGCAAAAATCTGATCGTGCATGCTGACGCAACCTGACAGCCGGTGTGGTGGGCGGCTGTTTTATTCAATTGAATCTTGGGTGGACGGGCATCGAAATGGCGTCGTCACCGGTTGACGAACGGGGTGGCTTGCTCCGGGATCCTTCGGGCTGCCCCTGTTCGCAACGGGCCATGGTCCGGGCCCTCAGGGTGCCGGGCTGGGGTGGGCAACGCATTGCCATGCACCCAGGCCCGGGACCTTACTTGGGGCGCTAGTGTAGAGGAAAGGCGGGCGTTTGTCTTGACGCCAACCCCGGTGGGACCACAAAAAAAGCGGCTTTTTTTGGGGATGGAGAAGGGGCGGGGAGGGGGCCGCTCAAAAGGGCAGCACCCCCTGGCGGGCGCGATCGTTTTCTCCCGGCCAGGGGGCCATCTCCTGGCCGAGCAGGCGGCTGATCTGCCGTGCGAGTTCGGGGGCCCGGGCATTGTCGGCGGTGTGAACAAAGAGGTAGAGATCCTTGCCCTCCTGAAGCCATTGTTTCCAATGTGGCAACCATGGTGGCAAAAATGGGTGATTGTCCTCGATTTGAGGCAAACCAATCAGGCGCACCACCGGGGCACCCCCCGTGGCCAGCAGATGGACCGGCAACCTGGGTTTCTTGCCCTGGGCATCGATCATGGCGGCCGTGGTGGCGGGCACCGAGAAGAGCGGGCGGCTGTCGAGCATGATGCGATTGATGCCCCGCGCCATCAGCATCCGGTTGAGGGCCCGTTCCGCCTCCCCCTTGGCGAAGAAATCGGGGTGGCGCACCTCGAGGGCATAGGTGAAATCCTGGGGCAGCCGCGCGAAGAAGGCATCCAGACGGGCCAGCCCCTCTGGCCCGAAGCGGGCGGGCAGTTGCAGCTTGAGCAGCCCCAGCTTGTCATGCAGGGGGGCCAGCAGGCGGATGAAGGCCGTCACCTGTTTGTCCGCGCTCACCAGATCGCTCTGGTGGCTGATCTCCTTGGGAAACTTGAAGCTGAAGCGAAAGTGGTCGGGGACCGCATCGGCCCAGCGCTGCACCGTCTCCGGGGTCGGCGAGGCGTAGAAGGTGGTGTTGCCCTCCACGGAGTTGAACACCCGGGCATAGTCGGCGAGGTGCTCGGCGGGCCTGGCATTCATCCCCAGCAACTGGCCGGGCCAGGCCGGGTGTGACCACTGGGGCAGGCCCAAATAGAGGCTCATGATGGTTCCTGTCGGCAGGTTGGCGCACTTTTGCCCTCCTTTTTGCGCCAGAACAACAAAAAACAGGGTAAAGGGGGCTGCGGGCCATTTTACCCAAATGGAGGTTTTCCTCTATAATGCCAACCCTTTTGTTTGCCACATTGTCGTAATGCGCGCGACCGAGCCCCCGGGTGACGATGATCGCGGCCCGGCAGTGGCCAGACAACGACGCCAGCCGATACCCCGGCGCCCACTCGTCATCCCGGTCGGGAGCGGGGGCATGCCTGGGGCGGCGGCAAGAATCCGGCTCGGGGAGCCGGATGACCCGAGACAGATTTCAAACCGGGCAAGAAGCAGGATCTGGCCAGCTGTGAGACAGACGGTGCTTGCCAGTCGTGCCCGGCGACCCAGGATGAACCGTCTCTCTACCATTTCGAAGGAAGAAGTCCATGCGCTCTATCTATTGCGGACAGGTCAATGAGGCCCATGCCGGGCAGACCATTACATTGTGCGGTTGGGTCCATCGTCGTCGTGATCTCGGCGGCCTCATCTTTATCGACATGCGCGACCGCGAGGGCATCGTGCAGGTGTTCTTCGATCCGGACAAGCCGGACGCCTTTGCCCTGGCCTCCGAGCTGCGCGGCGAGTTCTGCATCCAGGTGACCGGCGTGGTGCGTACCCGCCCCGACTCCCAGCGCAACAGCGACATGGCCACTGGTGCCATCGAGGTGTTCGCCCACGAGCTGACCATCATCAACCGTGCCGAGCCGCTGCCCCTTGACTTCAACCAGGTCAACAGCGAAGAGGTGAGCCTCAAGTACCGCTACCTGGACCTGCGTCGTCCCGAAATGGCCAAGTACCTGAAGACCCGTGCCAAGGCCAGTGCCTTCGTGCGCCGCTTCATGGACGAGCACGGCTTCCTCGACATCGAGACCCCGATGCTGACCAAGGCGACCCCGGAAGGGGCCCGTGACTACCTGGTGCCGAGCCGCGTGCACAAGGGCAAGTTCTACGCCCTGCCGCAGTCCCCCCAGCTGTTCAAGCAGCTGCTGATGATGTCCGGCTTCGACCGCTACTACCAGATCGTCAAGTGCTTCCGCGACGAAGACCTGCGTGCCGACCGCCAGCCGGAATTCACCCAGATCGACGTGGAGACCTCCTTCATGACCGCGCCCCAGGTGCGTGAAATCATGGAAGAGATGATCCGCAAGCTCTGGCTGCACATCCTGAACGTGGACCTGGGTGACTTCCCCATCATGACCTTCGACGAAGCCATGCGCCGCTTCGGCTCCGACAAGCCGGACCTGCGCCTGCCGATGGAGCTGGTGGACGTGGCAGATCTCTTGACCGAGGTGGAGTTCGCCGTGTTCGCCGGCCCCGCCAAGGATCCGAAAGGCCGTGTGGCGGCCCTGAAGGTACCGGGCGGCGCGGAGCTGTCTCGCAAGCAGATCGACGAGTACACCAAGTTCGTCGGCATCTACGGTGCCAAGGGCCTGGCCTGGATGAAGGTCAACGAAGCCGGGAGCGGCCTCGAAGGGGTGCAGTCCCCGGTGGCCAAGTTTCTCTCTGACGCCATCGTGCGCGAGATCCTGGCCCGCACCGGCGCGATGGATGGCGACATCATCTTCTTCGGCGCCGACTCCAAGAAAGTGGTGTGCGATGCCATGGGCGCCCTGCGCCTGAAGGTGGGCCGCGATCTGGGCCTGGTGGAGAACGTCTGGAAGCCCCTGTGGGTCATCGACTTCCCCATGTTCGAAGAAGATGGCGAAGGCGGCCTGGCGGCCATGCACCACCCCTTCACCGCCCCGAGCAACCTGGGCCCGGCCGAGCTGAAAGCGAACCCGGTGGGCGCTTACGCCAACGCCTACGACATGGTGATCAACGGTTACGAAGTGGGTGGCGGCTCTGTGCGTATCCACAACAGCGAGATGCAGTCCACCGTGTTCGACATCCTGGGGATCACCCCGGACGAGCAGCGCCTGAAGTTCGGCTTCCTGCTGGATGCCCTGAAATACGGCACCCCGCCCCACGCCGGCCTGGCCTTCGGTCTGGACCGCCTCAGCATGCTGCTGACCGGCACCGACAACATCCGGGATGTCATCGCCTTCCCGAAAACCACGGCGGCCGCCTGTCTGATGACAGACGCCCCGAGCTTTGCCAACCCGGCCCAACTGGGCGAGCTGGCGATTGCGACCACCGTCAAGGGTGACGAATAAGCCGTTATCGGCAACAAAGGCCGCAGCGATGCGGCCTTTCCCGTTTCCCCCTGGGCGCAACCAGTGTTACTGAAATTTCCAACTATAACGGAGAGTCCCTATGGCAGGTCACAGTAAATGGGCCAACATCAAACACCGCAAGGCGGCGCAAGACGCCAAGCGCGGCAAGATCTTCACCAAGCTGATCCGCGAAATCACCACCTCCGCGCGTCTGGGTGATGCCGATCCTGCCAACAACCCCCGCCTGCGTGCGGCGGTGGCGGCAGCCCTGACCAGCAACATGACCCGCGACACCATCAACCGCGCCATCGCCCGTGGGGCCGGCGGCGGTGACGGTGAGCAGCTCGAGACCATCGTGTACGAAGGGTACGGCCCGGCCGGTTCCGCCGTCATGGTGGAGTGCCTGACCGACAACCGCAACCGTACCGTGGCCGAAGTGCGTCACGCCTTCAGCAAGTGCGGCGGCAACCTGGGGACCGACGGCTCCGTGGCCTATCTGTTCACCAAGAAGGGGGTGCTGACCTTCGTGGGCGCCGATGAAGACGCTCTGATGGACGCCGCGCTGGAAGCCGGTGCCGACGACGTGGTGACCGAAGAAGATGGCACCATCGAGGTCTACACCACCCCGAACGACTTCGGCACCGTGCTGGACGGTCTGGAAGCTGCCGGCTTCAAGCCCGAGAGCGCCGAAGTGACCATGATCCCCTCCACCGAGGCGGAACTGGATGCCGAGACCGCGCCCAAGCTGATGCGCCTCATCGACATGCTGGAAGATCTGGACGACGTGCAGGAGGTGTACCACAACGGCTCCATCTCCGACGAGATCGCCGCGACCCTGTGATCCCCCAGAGCAAAGGGGAGGGCGATCACAACGGTCCTCTTCCCCGGCTCCGACGAGATCGCCGCGACCCTGTGATCCCCCAGAGCAAAGGGGAGGGCGACCACAACGGTCCTCTTCCCCTGCTCCGACGAGATTGCCGCGACCCTGTAATTGTCTCTCGTGACCCTGTTCAGGTTCGCGAACACACAGGTGCGACACCTTGTTCACCTTCGCAAAAACGGCAGCCCGGGCTGCCGTTTTTTTATGTGCCAGACCGCGCACCTCCTCCTTGTGGTTCGATTTCCTCTCTTAATGTTCGCTTAAGTTTGCCGTCCTAGGATGACCCCGTATCTGGACCTCCCTGGCTCTTGTCCTGTTTATCAGGGCCAAGTGTCGGGATGGTCACCACGAAGCCTGCTGGCAGGTTGTTAGTTCCACTGGTTTGTCGGAGTCTCTCTATGCGTCTCACTCTGGGAGTGATGAAGGTCAATCTGTTGCTGGTGCTGCTGTTTGCACTGGTCTTCAACTGGCCCATTTTCCTGCACTTTTATCGCATTCTCAGCGCCCTTGAACACGTCAAGGCGGGGTTTGTCCTCTCCATTCCCCTGGTACTGGTGGCGGCCCTCAACGCGGTGTTCCTGCCCTTTACCTTCCGTTATCTGCTCAAGCCCTTTTTCGCCTTGCTCATCCTGACCGGCTCCCTGGTCAGCTACGCCATGCTCAAGTACGGGGTGATCTTCGACATGGGCATGATGCAGAACATCATCGAAACCAACAGCGGGGAGGCGGGCTCCTACCTCAACGGCTCCGTGGTGCTCTGGTTCCTGCTGACCGGCCTGCTGCCGGTGCTGGTCCTGCTGTGGGTGAAGATTGAGTATCCCCGTCCCTGGTACAAGGGGCTGGGTCTGCGCCTCGGTTCCATCGCCCTCTCCTTGCTGTTTCTGATGGGGGCTGCCGCCCTCTATTACCAGGATTACGCCTCGGTCGGGCGCAACAACAAGTCCCTCGGCAAGGAGATAGTGCCCGCCAACTATGTGCACGGGCTCTACAAGTACGCCAGGGATGTGGTCTTCGCCACTCCCATTCCCTACCAGCAGATCGGCACCGATGCCAGGGTGATCGGCCAGCATGAGAAGCCGACCCTGATGTTCCTGGTGGTGGGGGAGACGGCCCGCAGCCAGAACTACTCCCTCAACGGCTACAAGAAGGAGACCAACGGCTTCACCGAGAAGGAGGCCAATGTCGTCTCGTTCAGGAACGTGCGCTCCTGCGGCACCGCCACTGCGCTCTCCGTGCCCTGCATGTTCTCGAACATGACCCGGCGTGGCTATGACGAGGCTAGGGCCCAGTCCCAGGACGGCTTGCTGGACGTGCTGCAACATGCCGGGATCTCGGTGCTCTGGAAGGAAAACGACGGCGGCTGCAAGGGGGTGTGCAAAAACGTCCCCACCATCGAGATTGAGCCCAAGGCATTCCCCGCATACTGCTCCGGTAATGCCTGTCATGACGAGGTGCTGTTGCAGGGGCTGGATCAGCAGATCGCCGACATGCAGGGCAAGCAGGGCAGCAAGCTGGTGGCCTTCCACCTGATGGGCAGCCACGGTCCGACCTACTATCGCCGCTACCCGGCCGCCGATCGCGTCTTCCTGCCGGACTGCCCGCGCAGCGACATCGAGAACTGCAGCAACGAAGAGCTGGTGAACACCTATGACAACACCATCCGCTACACCGACAAGGTGCTGGCCCAGCTCATCGACAAGCTCAAGAGCCTGGAGAGCCAGTACAACGTGGGGCTGGTCTATCTGTCGGATCACGGTGAATCCCTCGGCGCCATGGGGCTCTATCTGCACGGCACCCCCTACAAATTCGCACCGGACGATCAGACCCGGGTGCCGCTCCTGACCTGGTTCTCTCCCCAGTTGCAGGCAGACCGTCAGCTCAATCTGGATTGCCTGCAACAGGAGGCAGCCAGCAAGCGCTTCTCCCACGACAACCTGTTTCACTCCATGCTCGGCATCATGGACGTGCAGACCCAGGTCTATGACGGCAAGCTGGATCTGTTCAAGCCGTGCCGGGCAGGGTGAACCACGGCGTCCGATTACGCCGCTACGGGGCTAATCGAACCTACGCTCTGTTCAAACCTTGTAGAGCGGGGTGAACCGGCGAAAACAGACCATAAAAAAACGGCAGCCACTGGCTGCCGTTTTCGTATCCGAAGGGGTGGGCCTACTTCTGCTCCATGATGATCTGCAGCAGATCCCCTTCCAGCAGGGAGCGCTTGACCAGGGCGAAGCCGCCGATGGTGGGCTGGTTCTGGAAGCGCGCCTTCACGATGGGCAGGCCGCGATGGAAACTTGGCAGAGACTGGTGTTCGACGCAGCGGCGGATGGCCGGGATCAGGATCTCTTCGGCGGCGGTGATTTCACCGGCGATGAGCACCTTCTGGGGGTTGAACAGGTTGACCGTGATGGCGATGGCGCGCCCCAGGTGCTCCCCCACGTTCTCGATCACGCTGCGGGCCAGCTCGTCACCGGCCACCGCCGCCTTGCACACCTCCTGGATGGTGATGTGCTTCTCTTGCAGCGAACTCAGGTGACCGCGGCTGATGAGCTCCTTCACCTTGTCGACGATGGCCTCGTTGGAGGCGATGGTCTCGAGGCAGCCGAAGTTGCCGCAGTGGCAGCGCTTGCCGAGCGGTTCGACCTGGATGTGGCCTATTTCACCGACGTTGCGGTTCTGGCCGAGAAACACCTTGCCCTTGGTGATGATGCCAGATCCCGTCCCTTGGTGGACACTCACCAGGATGGAGTCCATGCAGTCGCGGGACTCGCCGAAGAAGTGTTCGGCCAGCGCCAGCGAACGGGTGTCGTTGCCCACGTAGCAGGGGAGGTTGAAGTGGTGCTCCAGGAGCTTGGCGAGCCCCAGGTTGCGGATCTGGTAGGTGGGGGTGTAGATGACCATGCCGGATTCCGGGTTGACCAGACCCGGCATGGTCAGCGCGATGCTGATGAGGTTGCGGCTGCGATCCTGATTGGCGTCGATGAAGGCGCCAATCTCCCGCAGCAGCATGTCCACCACGGGTTGCTGCTCGATCTCGGTCACCTGGGTGATGTGTTGATCGAGCTCCTTGCCGTCGAGGTCATACAGGGAGAGCTGCAGGTAGCCGCGACCCAGCTTGGCGGACACAAACTGGAAGCGATGCTTGATGGTGGTCAGGGAGATGGCGCGGCGCCCGCCAGTGGAGGCTTGCGGCGAGGTTTCCCTGATGAGACCGTGCTCGATCAGTTGCCGGGTTATCTTGGTCACGCTGGCCGGGGCCAGCTGACTCAACTCGGCAATTTTGACCCGCGAGATGGGCCCCTGCAGGTCAATGAGGCGATAGACGACCGCACTGTTTACCTGCTTGATAAGATCTACGTTTGCTATTTGTCCGCCAGTCATAGTGTCACTGTGTTGTGTAGTGTCCGTTAACCACGGTCCCGCAGACCGCGAAGGCCTGATCAAAGACGGTGAGGTTGGCAATTTTTCCGACCTGGATACTACCGAGACGCGAGTCCCATCCAATGGCGCGAGCGGGGTAAAGGGTGGCCATTCTCAGTGCTTCGTCGAGCGGCAATCCGACCTGTTTGACCAGATTTTCCACCCCTTCGATCATGGTGAGGGCGGAGCCGCCGAGTGTACCATTCTCATCGACGCACTGACCATCGCGGAAATAGACGGTTGCGCCGCAAAAATCAAATTTCTCAAAGCCTTCCGGTGCACCTGCCGCCGCGGTGGCATCGGTGACCAGCACCAGCCGCTCCCCCAGCATCCTGTGCGCCAGGCGCACGTTGGCCCAGTGTACGTGGTGGCCGTCGACGATGATGCCCGCATAGACATCCTTGCGATCGTAGATGGCACCGACCACGCCGGGCTCGCGACCGTTCAGGGTCGGAGTCATGGCGTTGTAGAGGTGGGTGGCAAAGCGCATGCCGTTGTCAAAGCCCGCCATGGCCTGGTCGTAGTTGGCGGCGGTGTGGCCGGCGGAGACCAGGATGCCGGCTTCCACCAGACGGCGGATGTGCTCGGGCTTGTTGCGCTCCGGCGCCAGGGTGATCTTGGCGATGGCGTCCGCGTTGTCGCAGAAGAAGTCGATCATCTCGTCGGCGGGCTGGCGGATCTGTTCGGCCGGGTGGATCCCCTTGCGCTTGAGGTTGGTATAGGGCCCTTCCAGATGGACGCCAAGCACCTCGTTGGGGTGGGCGGCCATGTAGTCGCGGGTGACGGCGACGGCCTGCTTCATGTCCGCATCCGGGCTGGTGATCAGGGTCGGCAGGAAGCTGGTGGTCCCGGATTTCAGGTTGGCCGCCTGCATGGTGGCCAGGGTGTCCGTGGTGATGTGACCGTTGAACATGACGCCACCGCAGCCGTTGAGCTGCACGTCGATGAAGCCGGCGCTGAGGTTGGCGCCCTGGAGGTCAATCTGCTCGATGCCGGCGGGCAGTTCTGCCTGGCGGGAGATGGCGACAATCTTGTCGCCATCGATGACCACGCCATAACCGGTCAGCACGCAGCTGCCGGTGTAGAGAGTGCAATTAGTCAGAGCGTACATGGGGGCTCCTCAGAGGTGTTTGATGTTGTCGGCTTCCAGTTGCTGGAAGTAGCGCACCGTCTTGACCTTCAACTCCATGGTGGAAGGTTCGTCGCACACCACAATCCCTTTCGGATGCAGTTGCAGGGTGGAGATGGTCCACATGTGGTTGACGCTGCCCTCCACGGTGGCCTGCAGGGCCTGGGCCTTGGCGTGACCGACCACCAGGATCAGGATCTCTTCGGCGTCCATCAGGGTGCCGACACCCACGGTCAGGGCCAGCTTGGGCACCTGCTCCATGTCGCCGCCAAAGAAGCGGGAGTTGGCGATGCGGGTGTCTTCGGTCAGGGTCTTGACCCGGGTACGGGAAGCCAGGGAAGAGGCCGGTTCGTTGAAGGCGATGTGGCCGTCATTGCCGACGCCGCCCATGAACAGGTGGATTTTGCCGTAGGACTTGATCTTGTCTTCGTAGCGCTGGCACTCGGCCACCAGATCCTCGGCGTTGCCATTGAGGATGTTGATGTTTTCCGGGCGAATGTCCACGTGATTGAAGAAGTTGTTGTGCATGAAGCTGTGGTAGCTCTCCGGATGTTCCTTGGGCAGCCCCACGTACTCGTCCATGTTGAAGGTGACCACGTTCTGGAAGCTCACCTCGCCGGCTTTATGCAGCTCAATCAGGCGCTTGTAGGTGTTGAGCGGGGTGCCGCCAGTGGGCAGACCCAGCACGAAGGGACGCTCGGCAGTGGGTTTGAACGCATTGATGCGGTCAACGATGTAACGGGCAGACCAGAGACCCACCTGGCTGGCAGACTTCAACGGGATCAGGCGCATTCTATATACCTCAGTACGGTTGCCGCACAGGGAGTGACGGCAAGGGACCAGACACGGATTCAAGTTGTTTTATAGCGTAAATAAAGATTGCGAACTAAGCCACATCTATCGGCTACCTTTATCTCTGTTGAGTGATAATGATCACGAAAGCTGGTTTATTAATTTGCGCAGCGAAATAAAACACATAGACTGCCAATCAAGCCTTGATGGCTTATGCGTCGAACGTGATAAGCACTTAATTTCTAGAAAAACACCAACTAAGGAGAGGAACCGTGAACATTCTCGGTTATTTGCAAAAGATCGGCCGTGCCCTGATGGTGCCGGTAGCGGTATTGCCTGCCGCCGCGATCCTGATGGGGATTGGCTACTGGATTGACCCGAACGGTTGGGGTGGCGGAAGCCCTCTGGCTGCGTTTCTGATCAAGGCGGGCGCCGCCATCATCGACAGTATGCCCATTCTGTTCGCCGTCGGCGTCGCTTACGGCATGTCCAAGGATAAAGACGGTTCCGCCGCGCTGGCCGGTCTGGTCGGCTTCCTGGTGGTCACCACCCTGCTGAGCCCGGGCGCCGTGGCCCAGATCAAGGGTATCCCGGCCGACCAGGTGCCGGCAGCCTTTGCCAAGATCAGCAACCAGTTCGTCGGCATCCTGTGTGGTGTCATCGCCGCCGAGCTGTACAACCGCTTCAGCAGCGTGGAGCTGCACAAGGCGCTGGCCTTCTTCTCCGGTCGTCGTCTGGTGCCGATCGTGACCTCCGTGGTGATGATTGTCGTCTCCTTCATCCTGATGGCCGTCTGGCCGGTCATCTACGGTGGCCTGGTGAGCTTCGGTGAATCCATCGTCAGCATGGGTTCCACCGGCGCCGGCATCTATGCCTTCTTCAACCGTCTGCTGATCCCGGTCGGTCTGCACCACGCCCTGAACTCCGTGTTCTGGTTCGACGTGGCCGGCATCAACGACATCCCGAACTTCCTGGGTGGCCAATCCTCCATCGACGCCGGCAAGGCTGTCGTGGGTGTGACCGGCATGTACCAGGCCGGCTTCTTCCCCATCATGATGTTCGGTCTGCCGGGTGCCGCACTGGCCATCTACCACAGCGCGAAGAAAGAGAACAAAGAGAAGGTTGCGTCCATCATGATCGCTGCCGCCTTTGCCGCCTTCTTCACCGGGGTGACCGAGCCGCTCGAGTTCTCCTTCATGTTCGTGGCGCCGATACTGTACGTCATCCATGCCCTGCTGACCGGTATCTCCGTGTTCATCGCAGCCTCTATGCACTGGATCGCCGGTTTCGGCTTCAGCGCCGGTCTGGTGGATATGGTGCTCTCCAGCCGCAACCCGCTGGCGACCCAGTGGTACATGCTGCTGGTACAGGGTCTGGTCTTCTTCGGCCTCTACTACGTGGTCTTCCGCGCCGTGATCGCCAAGTTCAACCTGAAAACCCCGGGTCGTGAAGATGACGAAGCCGTGCCGGTACAGGCTCAAACCACCGACCGCACCGAGCTGGCCAAGCAGTATCTGGAAGTGCTGGGTGGTCAGGAGAACCTGGTGACCATCGATGCCTGCATCACCCGTCTGCGTCTGACCCTGAAAGACCGCAGCATCGTTGACGAGCGCAAGCTCAAAGCTCTGGGCGCGGCCGGTGTGGTCAAGCTCGGTGAGCAGAACCTGCAGGTGATTCTGGGCCCATTGGCCGAGATCATCGCCGGTGAGATGAAAGCCCTGCGTTAATCGAGCGACTCGCTCACCTCAAGTCTAAGTCCATTGTTGACATAACTAAGGGCCCCGCCTCGGGGCCCCATATAAAAAAAGCCAAGAAAATCCAACCTTTACTTCAAATGAGAGCAGCAGTTATGAACTTGAAACATTCTCTGTTAGCCATTGCCATGTCTACCGTTTTCGCCGGTCCCGCACTTGCAGCCGATGCTGCCAGGCAAGCGGTGGTCGACGCCCTCGCCAGCAACCTCGTCGTCAAGTACGAAGTCGTCACCAATGACGGTGCCGGCGCCGGTCTTGACTGCCAGGCGCTGGGCTCCGAGTGGGCGAGCTGCGGCGTTGCCAAGCTGCACCTGACCAATACCGGTGCCGACGTCACCTCCAAGGACTGGAGCATCTATGTCTCCTCCATCCGCCGCATCCAGCGGGTGGACAACGACCAGTTCACCATCACCCACCTGACCGGCGACCTCTATCGTTTGACGCCGACCGAGAAGTTCCAGGGCTTTGCCAAGGACGCCACGGTCGAGGTGCCCCTGGTGGTGGAATACTGGGTATTGTTTGAATCTGACATCATGCCGAACTGGTATGTCGCCAGTGAAGGGGCCGAGCCGAAAGTGCTGGCCAGCATGAGCAACATCGACGATGCCAGCACCTACGAGAAGCCGATGCCGGCCGATGGCTGGAAGCGCACCAAGGATGACAACAACATCCTGATGAACAGCGAGACCCGTTTCGCCGCGAACCAGACCAGCACCCTGCTGCCTGCCGGCAAGATTGACGACCGCATCCTGCCGAGCCCGATGAAGCAGGTGGTCAAGGCCGGCCCGCAAGTCGACTTCTCCACCATCAAGCTCAATGCCCTTGACCTGCCAAGCGATCGCGCCGAGGCCCTGAAGGCGCAACTGACCAAGCTGGGTGTTACCCTCTCCGACACCGGCTACCCGGTCACCATCAAGCTCGGCAGCAAGCTCAAGCAGGCCGAAGGCTACGACATGACCATCGGCAAGAAGGGCACCGTCATTCAGGGGCACGACGTTGACGGCGCCTTCTGGGGCGCCCAGTCCCTGATCTCTCTGCTGGGGGTTGACGACAAGCTGGTGAGCCAGATGAGCGTCGAGGATGCGCCGCGCTTTGAATACCGCGGCATGCAGACCGACGTGGCCCGTCACTTCCGAAGCCCCGAGACCATGAAGAAGCTGGTGGATCAGATGTCCGCCATGAAGCTCAACGTGCTGCACCTGGGGCTAACCAATGATGAAGGCTGGCGTCTGGAGATCCCGGGCCTGCCGGAGCTGACCGACGTCGGCAGCCAGCGTTGCCATGACGAGTCCGAAACCAAGTGCCTGATGCCGCAGCTTGGCTCCGGCCCCACCAGCGACAACCAGGGCTCCGGTTTCTACAGCAAGGCGGACTACATCGACCTGGTACGCTATGCCAAGGCCCGCGGTGTGACCGTGATCCCCGAGATCAACATGCCGGCCCACGCCCGTGCCGCCGTGGTCTCCATGGAGGCGCGCTACAAGCGTCTGATGAGCGAGGGCAAAGAAGCCGAGGCCAACCAGTTCCGTCTGACTGACCCGGCTGATACCTCCAACGTCACCTCGGTGCAGTTCTACGACAAGATGTCCTTCATCAACCCCTGCCAGCCGGGTGCCGCCACCTTCGTGGCCAAGGTGATGGACGAAGTGGCCCAGATGCACCAGGCCGCCGGCCAGCCGCTGACCGCCTGGCACTACGGTGGTGACGAGGCGAAGAACATCATGCAGGGCGGTGGTTACCAGGATCCGGCCGTCACCAAGAAAGAAGATCTGGTGGCCTGGAAGGGCAACGTCGACTCCAGCAAGCAGGACAAGCCGTTCGGCAAGTCCCCCATGTGCCAGAAGATGATCGACGATGGCAAGATCAAGGACGTGGCCGAGCTGCCGGTCTACTTTGCCAAGGAAGTGAGCGAGATGGTCAAGGGCCACGGCTTCTCCACCCTGCAGGCGTGGGAAGATGGCCTGAAGTACGCCACGGATGCCAGCGTATTCGCCACCGACAAGACCCGGGTCAACTTCTGGGAAACCCTCTACTGGGGTGGTTTCAACGAGGCGATGAAGTGGGCGCACAAGGGCTATGACGTGGTGCTCTCCAACCCGGATTACCTCTACTTCGACTTCCCGAACGAGGTACACCCGGCCGAGCGCGGCTACTACTGGGCAACCCGCTTCAACGACACCCGCAAGGTGTTCGCCTTCGCCCCGGAAAACCTGCCGCAGAACGCCGAGGCCTCGGTTGACCGCGACGGCAACGCCTTCGTGGCCAAGGGTGACCAGGATCCGGTCAAGTTCAAGGGGATCTCCGGTCAGCAATGGAGTGAAACCGTGCGCACCGATGCCCAGTACGAATACATGGTCTATCCGCGCATCTTCTCCGTGGCCGAGCGCGCCTGGCACAAGGGCGGCTTCGAGCTCGATTACGTGAAGGGTCGCGAGTTCTCCGGCACCACCAAGCACGTGAACAAGGCCACCCTGAACAAGGAGTGGAACCAGTTTGCCAACGTGCTGGGTCAGCGCGTGCTGCCCAAACTGGACCAGGCCGGGGTGGAATATCGCCTCTCCGTACCGGGTGCCAAGGTGGTGAACGGTGTGCTGGAAGCGAACGTGGATCTGCCGGGTCTGCCCATCCAGTACAGCCTGGATGGCAAGAGCTGGAGCGCCTACGACGCTGCCGCCAAGCCGACCGTGGATGGCAAGGTCTACCTGCGTACCACCAGCTTCGATGGCAAGCGCACCAGCCGCGTCACCGAGCTGAACTGATAGCTAGCCTTCAATCCATAACGCAAGGTGGGTCGCAAGACCCGCCTTTCCCAAGATCGATGGCCATCGGGTTTGGGAAAGGTTGACTCTGCGTGTGAACCTTTGTTGTGTGTGTTTTGTCTGTTTTTCATCACTTGAGACCCCGCCCCGTGCGGGGCTTTTTTTGACCAGGATCTCTGCAATTTCTCCCGTTTCGCCGTTTTTGGTGCGCCAATGACCCGAATTGGCCAAATTCAGGTTGAGGCAGGGCGCGTAATGAGGGATCATACCCGGCTTGACGGCGGGGGTATGAGGGTGCCAGCCGGCACAACGTCCGCCAGTGACGCATTTTTGAGGTGAGCCATGAGTCAGGCGAACAGCCCAACTAACTTTATTCGTCAGATCATTGATGAAGATCTGGCCAGCGGTAAGCACAGCAGCGTGCATACCCGTTTCCCGCCGGAGCCGAACGGTTATCTCCATATCGGCCACGCCAAATCCATCTGCCTGAACTTCGGCATCGCCCGCGACTATCAGGGTCAGTGCAACCTGCGTTTCGATGACACCAACCCGGCGAAGGAAGACATCGAGTTCGTGGAGTCCATCAAGCAGGACGTCCAGTGGCTGGGCTTCCAGTGGAGCGGCGAGATCTGCTACTCCTCCGACTATTTCCACAAGCTGCACGGCTACGCCATCGAGCTCATCGAGAAGGGACTGGCCTATGTGGACGAGCTCTCCCCGGAGCAGATGCGCGAATACCGCGGCACCCTGACCGCTCCTGGCAAGAACAGCCCGTTCCGCGATCGCAGCGTGGAAGAGAACCTGGCCCTGTTCGCCAAGATGAAAAACGGTGAGATGGCCGAAGGCTCCGCCTGCCTGCGCGCCAAGATCGACATGGCATCCCCCTTCATGGTGATGCGCGATCCCGTCATCTATCGCATCAAGTTTGCCCACCACCACCAGACCGGTGACGAGTGGTGCATCTACCCGATGTATGACTTCACCCACTGCATCTCGGACGCCCTTGAGGGGATCACCCACTCCCTGTGTACCCTGGAGTTCCAGGACAACCGTCGCCTGTATGACTGGGTGCTGGACAACATCAGCATCGACTGTCACCCCCGTCAGTACGAGTTTTCCCGTCTGAACCTCGAATACACCGTCATGTCCAAGCGCAAGCTGAACCTGCTGGTGACCGAGGGGCACGTGAACGGCTGGGACGATCCGCGCATGCTGACCGTCTCCGGTCTGCGCCGCCGTGGTTACACCCCGGCCTCCATCCGCGAGTTCTGCAAGCGCATCGGTGTGACCAAGCAGGACAACATCGTTGAGATGAGCATGCTGGAAGCCTGCATCCGCGACGATCTCAACGAGAACGCCCCGCGCGCCATGGCCGTGCTGCACCCGGTGAAGGTGGTGATCGAGAACCTGGCGGCGGACGAGGTGCTGACGGCGCCAGCGCACCCGAACAAGCCGGAGATGGGGACCCGTGAGCTGCATTTCTCCCGCGAAATCTTCATCGACGAGGCTGACTTCAAAGAGGAAGCCAACAAGCAGTTCAAGCGGCTGGTGCTGGGCAAGGAAGTGCGCCTGCGCAACGCCTACGTCATCAAGGCCGAGCGGGTCGAGAAGGATGCGGACGGCAAGGTCACCTGCATCTACTGCTCTTACGACCCCGAGACCCTGGGCAAGGATCCGGCGGACGGTCGCAAGGTGAAAGGGGTGATCCACTGGGTCAGCGCCACTCACTCCCTGCCGGCCGAAGTGCGTCTCTATGACCGTCTGTTCAAGGTGCCGAACCCGGGCGCCGAGGATGACTTCGAAGCGGCCCTGAATCCGGAATCCCTGGTGATCATCGAAGGGGCCCGGGTGGAGGCTTCCCTGAAGGATGCCAAGCCGGAGTTTGCCTACCAGTTCGAGCGTGAAGGTTACTTCTGCGCCGACAACAAGCTCTCCAGCGCCGAGCACCTGGTGTTCAACCGCACCGTGGCCCTGCGTGACGTCTGGGGCAAGGCCGAGGCCTGATAGAAGAGGGCAGGGGAGACCCTGCCGCTTCTGGTCCGGATTGCGGACACAAAAAAGCCAGCATCATGCTGGCTTTTTTATTGCGCCGACCCGGCCGAATCAATCGTCGTGCTTGCAGTCACCGTTGGCGCAGTGGCCATACAGGTAAAGGCTGTGGTTGGTCAGGCGGATGTTGTGCGCCTTGGCGATGTCGCGCTGGCGCTGTTCGATCACCTCGTCGGAGAACTCGATCACCTTGCCGCAGTCGAGGCAGACCAGGTGGTCGTGGTGCTCCTGGGTGGCGAGCTCGAACACCGACTTGCCCCCTTCGAAATGGTGACGGGTGACGATACCGGCATCATCAAACTGGTTGAGAACGCGATAAACGGTAGCGAGACCAATCTCCTCGCCCTGATCGATCAGCCGTTTGTACAGATCTTCCGCACTGGTGTGCTGGCAGTCCGGCTGTTGCAGGATTTCCAGGATCTTGACACGGGGCAAGGTGATCTTGAGCCCGGCCTTTTTTAACGCTTGGTTGTTGTCTGCCATTTCTATTTATTCGCATTCTCGAAGGTGTGGTTATTCTGATTGACTGCCGCTGTAATGGCAACCACGAACTCGCTTGGCCTGTCATTATAGGTCGTAGCCAAGTTAAAACCGACATTCCGCACCTGATTTAGGAATAAATTTGCCGATAGCGCTCACCCAATACCTCCAAAATGATCTGCTGGTCTCCTGTTAGCTCCGTTACTTGTGGCGGAGCTTCTCCCAGTCGATATTCATGGATGCCACCAAAGCGCAAAAAGATCCAACGGGCCGTCGGCTGCTGGGTCGGTTTCTTTTTCATATCCGCCACACTGCGATTCTGCTCCACTAATCCCTGCCGGATCCGGTGCTCCAACGCTGCGTAAATCATCAGGCTACAGGTCATCACCATGAGCAACGCTTCAATCCGCTCCGGCTTTTTCAGGTACAGTGAGGAGGTTAAAAACTCCGGGCTCTTGAGAAAACGAAAGCCCCGTTCGACATTCTGCTGCGCTTTATAGGTGGCCAACAGTTCGGCCATGGTCAGCGTATCGCTGTGGTCATTGGTCGCCAGGATGAACACCCCGGTCTGGTTGCGGGCCTCTTCAACGCAAGCCAGGCTAGTTGCCGCCAACCCAGTGATTTGAAACTGATGGCCAATTGGCTCTTCGCCACGCTTGGGTCTGCCACGTCCTGTATAAACGGGTTCACCTACCACTTCGGCATCCAGTTGCAGCAGCATCAAGCTGGCGGTAAAACAGCTCAACTCAGCTTGGGCATCCGCCTCACAAGCAAAGCGTCGGGCACACAATTTGGCGAAGGCTTTGAGCTCGCGGGTACTGTCTTTGAGCAGGTTTTTGGCCAATGTCTGCTGCTCGCGGTGGCTGGCTTGTTCGCTGCGCACCAGCAACCAACGTTGCGCGACCCCGGCATAATTCGCGTGTTGCCAACGGCCATGATAGCCATTGCCCAGAGCGGTCAGCGGTTGTGCACCTATGGTTGCCACGGCCTGCTTTGCCTCATTGAGAGTGACGGGCACCCGGGTCACAAATAGTTGCTGCTGTTGCGCCAGTAATTGCAAGGTATCGGCGCAGTACAGTGCGGCATCGCCGACCAGATAACGGCACTCCTGCGCGGCCTTGAGACTGCTCAAATGGCGACGAACGGTCTGGGCAAAGGCTTTGGTGTCATTACTATTGCCGCTCAGGGCCTGCATATAGACAGGTAGGCCAGCCTGATTTTCACAGATGAGCTCAAGGATCACTTGATTCAGCTCTGGCCGGTGATCACGACTATAACCACGCACCAGTTGCAGCTTACCGACCAGATCCCCATCGGCACAGTCATAGGCGCCATCGACGTGGAAGCTGGTAATATCGAGGTGCACTGCGGTGCTTTTGAGCCCCAGCCGCTCGACAACTTGCGCCGCCATCACCTGATACAAGGCGCTGACATCGGCCTCAAAGAGGGCATCGAGACAGCGACCGAGCACATCATCATTGAGGTCATCAGCACAGATCCCGGGGCCAATCAGGCGCTCAACCGGCTTGTTAGCAAAGAATTGCGGGAACATGTGCAGGGTGCTGCTGTGAAAGCCGAGGCCGTTCACTATCATGGCGACCAAGGCTTCACCATGTGAGACCTTGAAAGGCGGGGTTTTGGGGAGCAAGGCATCGATCATGCGGGCAATGCCCAGTTCCTGGCAGAGTGCGGCGACCAAACCAAGGTGATCGAGGTTACGGATCGAGATAGCGGGTGCGGCCATGATGATCTACCTGCAAAAGAGAGTAATAGATCAGAACGGCCGATCGCCGTCAAGCACTGAAAATAGCAAAATCAGGTGCGGAATGACGGTTAAAAATAAACCCAGCAATTCAAGGGCTTTAGATCATCAAGCCCGTCATGGGAATATTCAGGCCCGCTTGCTCGACCAGAGAATGTTGATACTATGTGACTTCTTTATAGTCTGGTCGGATGAGATCCATGGATTGGCTTTTCGGCAATGCCGCCTGGGTGCGCTGCGCCCTCAACGCCTGGCCCCCCTTCTGGGGCGCAGGCATCAAGATAGAAACCCTGAGCCCCGATTTCCGCTTCTGCCGGGTGACGCTCAAGTCCCGCTGGTGGAACAAGAATGCCAACCGGACCCAGTTCGGCGGCAGCATGTTCGCCATGACGGATCCCATCTACCCGTTGATGCTGATGGGCTATTTCAAGAACCGCTACTACGTGTGGGACAAGGCGGGCAGCATCAATTTCATCAAGCCGGGCAAGGGCAAACTGGTGGCGGAGTTCACCCTGAGCGACGCCAAGCTGGCATCGATCGTGGCGGCGACCGAGGGGGGAGAGAAGCACTTTCCCGAGTTCGAGGTGCAGGTGCAGGATGGTCAGGGCGAGCTGGTGGCCCAGGTGAAGCGCACCCTCTATGTCAGATCCAAGCCCCAGCACAGGGGTGGCTGAATGCCTGCTGCAGATGCAACAAGGGCCCCGTCGGGGCCCTTGTTGCATGAAGAGGGAGGGAGATCAGATCACTCCAGCTCGCCCAGGCACATCTCTTCGTGCAGCTGTTTGCACCAGCCCTTGACACGCTCGGCTGTCAGTTCGGGTTGGCGATCTTCGTCGATGCCCAGGCCCACGAAGTGTTTGTCATCCACGAGCGCCTTGGAGGCTTCGAACTCGTAGCTGGCGGTCGGCCAGTGGCCGATGATGATGGCGCCCTTGGCTTCGACGATGTCACGCAGGGTGCCCATGGCGTCGAGGAAGTACTCGGCATAGTCTTCCTGATCGCCGCATCCGAAGATGGCCACCAGCTTGTTGTTGAAGTCGATCTCTTCGAGTTCGGGGAAGAAGTCGTCCCAATCGGCCTGGGCTTCGCCGTAGTACCAAGTCGGGATGCCGAACATCAGCAGATCGAAGCTGTCGATATCGGCCTTGCTGCTCTTGGCAATGTCACGGACTTCAATCAGTTGTTTGCCCAGTTCTTTCTGGATCATCTTGGCGACAGCTTCGGTATTACCGGTATCGCTGCCGAAAAACAGACCTACACTAGCCATAGTGTTTCGTTACCCGTATCTGGTGTTGATGCTTGACGGTTCAGATTGCGATGCCTGCTGCATGAGCAGACTCGATCTGTTGCTTCAGGATAGATTGGATCAGCTCGGCTCGGCTGACGTTCTGTTGCAGCGCAAGTTGGTTCAGGCGCTCCAGCAACTCGGCTTCCACCTTTAACTCGACCCGTTTCAGCCCGTTCTCACGATCGCGCTTGAGCTGGTTGCGCTTGTTGATCTTGAGCTGGGTCTCGCGGGGGAGTGGATTGGTCTTTGGCCTGCCGGGGCGCTTCTCAGTTGCGAACAGATCCAGTGTTGTTCGATCAGTTTGCTGTTTGGCCATACATCACAGATGAAAAGTAGTTAGCCGATCCCTGAGCCTTCCCAGCCCATTTCGATCAGCCCCTTGGCGACAAAACCCGCGCAACCCAGAAACAACACCAGCCAGACGATGAAGCGGCCGAAGCGGGGCACATTGCCCCGTTTGAGCACGTCCTGAATGGCCAGACCAATCAGCAGGAAGATGGCCACGAAGAACAGTTTCAGGCCCAGACTCTCGATGAGATCGATGTGTTCACTCAGCATGGATTGCGCGCACTCCTTAAGACGGGCGCACTATATCACAAAGGATTTGAAACTGTTAACCGCCTGTCGACAGGAAATCCACAACCAGTTTGTTGAACAAAACCGGCTTTTCCGCGTGCAACCAGTGGCCGGTGCCGGCGATGACGCGGGCCCTGGCGGCCGGGAACTGGGCCATCGCGGCCCCGGTGTATTCGGGCAGCATATAGTCGGAGTCGCCCCCCTTGATGAAGAGTGTCGCGCCTTCGAAGCGGCGTTCATCGTCGGGCCAGCCCATGATGTTGGCGTAGTTGCGCTCAAGGGCCGGCACGTTGAAACGCCACCCCCATCCAGACTCCCCTTTGGCGAAGGATTTGAGCAGGAACTGGCGCACCCCGGCGATCTCGATGTGCTCGGCCAGCATGGCTTCCGCCTCGCTGCGGCTCTGGGGGGGCGTGGCCAGCGTGGCATTGAGCCCGGCAAACACGTTCTTGTGGCGGGCGTGGGGATAGGCCACCGGGGCGATGTCCGCCACCACCAGCTTGCTGACCCTGTGAGGGGCCTGCTTGGCGACCTGCATGGCGACCTTGCCCCCCATGGAGTGGCCCACCAGGGCCACCTGCTCAAGTCCAAGATGGTCCAGCAGGGCCAGGATGTCCGCCGCCTGGGCCGGGTAGCTCATCTCGTCCGAGTGAAAGGAGGCGCCGTGATTGCGCAGATCGACGCTGATGACCCGGTATTGTTCGCAGAGGGGGCGCGCCAGCAGGCCGAGGTTGTCCAGGCTGCCAAAGAGGCCATGGATCAGCACGACAGTCGGGCCTTCGCCCTGATCCTTGAAGTTCAATCGTGGGTATTGTTGCAAAATGACACCTTATCGGTCGTGGGCTCTATCGCCATAATTTTTAACACACTGAAAGAAAAGGATTTCATTCCTGGTGGGGGATTTTTTTGTGGTTTTTTTTCAAAAATATCGCCCCGGGATCGGCTATCAGTGCGGGGGATCACACACTTGGCCCGTCATTATGCCGTATTCTCAAGGAGATTCATGCACATCTGTCCGCCCCTTGCTTGGGCTGCCGGGTCTGCCTATGTATAATCGCCGCATCCGAATTTCGACGAGTCCAGCGCATCCCTATGAAAACCATCGAGCTTGATGACGATCTCTACTTCTTTATCGCGAGCCAGACCCGGCACATCGGCGAGAGTGCGTCCGATATCCTGCGTCGCCTGCTGGAGCAACCCGCCCAGGCCGGCACGGCAACCGTGGCGGCCGCGCCTGCGATGCAACCGCAACCCGTGGCAGATGCCCTGGGGCTGGAGGCGTTGCTGGACTCCGGCGAGCTTCAGAAAGAAGAGAAGTCCATCAACCGCTTCATGCTGGTATTGAGCACCCTCTATCGGGACAACCCGGAAGGCTTCACCCAGGCGACCGAGATAAAAGGGCGCAAGCGCGTCTACTTCTCCCGTGACCCGGAAGCGCTGCGTGCCAGTGGCAGCACCACCAAGCCCAAGCCGGTACCGGAGACCCCGTTCTGGGTGATCACCAATACCAATACCAGCCGCAAGCAGAACATGGTGGCCCAGCTCATGAACAGCATGGGTTATGACGAGGATCTGACGGCTCGGGTGTGCGGCGCCGTTTAACCCATCAATGACTTCAGGCCTTGCCGGGCAAGGCTCAGCTCAAGGAAAACGCCATGGCACAGCATTCCCACGCCGGTCAGCCGGCTCGTCTTTGCGATCTGACCAACATTCCCCGTCTGGTCAGCGCCTACTACCTCAACAAGCCGGACATGAGCCGCCCTGAGCAGCGGGTCGCCTTCGGCACCTCCGGTCACCGCGGCAGCGCCCTGCACAGCGCCTTCACCGAATCCCACATTCTGGCGGTGACCCAGGCGCTGGTGGAGTACCGCCAGCAGGCCGGTATCACGGGGCCGCTGTTCGTCGGCATGGATACCCATGCCCTGTCCGAATCCGCCTTTGCCAGCGCGGTGGAAGTGCTGGCGGCCAACGGTGTCGAGACCCGCATTCAGGCTGGCCTCGGCTTCACGCCGACCCCGGTCATCTCCCATGCCATCCTGCGCCACAACGCAGGCAAACCCGTGGCCCAGGCGGACGGCGTGGTGATCACCCCGTCCCACAACCCGCCGGAAGATGGTGGCTTCAAATACAACCCGCCCCACGGCGGTCCTGCCGAAGGCGAGATCACCAAGTGGGTGGAGGATCGCGCCAACGCGATCCTGGAAGCGGGCCTGGCCGGCGTGAAGCGGATGCCGTTTGCCGAAGCCCTCAAGAGCCCGTTCGTGGTGGAACACGACTATGTCACCCCTTATGTGGATGATCTCGAAAACGTGCTGGATCTGGCCGCCATCAAGCAGGCTGGCATCAAGATCGGCGTGGATCCGCTGGGTGGCTCCGGCGTCGCCTACTGGGACGTCATCGCCAGGCGCTACGGTCTGGACATCGAGGTGGTGAACTACAAGGTCGATCCGACCTTCTCCTTCATGACCCTGGACAAAGACGGCAAGATCCGGATGGACTGTTCCAGCCCGTTCGCCATGGCGAGCCTGATTGCCCTGAAAGACAAGTTCGACATCGCCCTTGGCAATGACCCTGACTACGACCGTCACGGCATCGTCACCAAGGCGGGCCTGATGAATCCGAACCACTATCTGGCGGTGGCGATCCAGTATCTGTTCACCCACAGAACCGGCTGGCCCAAGGGGGCGGCCGTCGGCAAGACGCTGGTCTCCTCTTCCATGATCGACCGGGTGGCCGGCGAGATCGGTCGCACCCTCAAAGAGGTGCCGGTCGGCTTCAAGTGGTTCGTGGACGGTCTCTACAGCGGCGAGTTCGGCTTTGGCGGCGAGGAGAGCGCGGGTGCCTCCTTCCTGCGCAAGGACGGTACCGTCTGGACCACCGACAAGGATGGCTTCATCCTGGCGCTGCTGGCGGCCGAGATCCTGGCGGTGACCGGCAAGGATCCCCAGGCCCACTACGATGCGCTCGAAGCCAGATTCGGCCGCTCCAGCTACCGCCGCATCGATGCCCCGGCCAACAGCGCCCAGAAGGCGGTGCTCTCCAAGCTGGATCCGGCCCTGGTGGAAGCCTCCACCCTGGCTGGCGAGCCCATCCTCGCCAAGCTGACCAAGGCGCCGGGCAACGATGCCGCCATCGGCGGCCTGAAAGTGGTGACCGAGAACGGCTGGTTCGCGGCGCGCCCCTCCGGTACCGAGTCCATCTACAAGATCTACATGGAGAGTTTCAAGGGGGAGGCGCACCTGGACCTCATCCAGCAGGAAGCCCAGCAGATTGTCTCCGCCGCCCTGGCCAAGGCCGGCGTCTGACCCTTACGGCAACAACCCATGTGAAAGAGGAGCCCTGGTGGCTCCTCTTCTTTTTGTGTCGGGTTGACTGCGGATCAGCCGTTGTCGACGCTGCCGGTGGCGGCCTTGCGGTTCTGCCAGCGCTTGAGGAAGGAGCGGGCCGGCAGCTTCATCAGGAAGAGAGAGAGCAGGATGATGCCGATGCCGAGCCACTGACGGCCATCCAGGGTTTCTCCCACCATCAGCACACCGCAGGAGACCGCCACCATGGGGTTGGTGAGGGCCAGCATCCCCATCACCTCCGGGCCATGGCGTTTGAGTCCCCAGAGCCAGGCCCAGTAGGCCAGAGCCGTATTGAGGATCACCAGCCAGATAAGCCCGGGAGTGGCGTCAGCCCGGGGCAGGGGCATGGGGCCGGTCAGCCACCAGGCCAGCGGGATCAGCATCAGGCCGCCCAGCAGCAGCTGCCAGGCGGTCAGGGCCAGCAGATCGTCCACCGGCCAGCGTTGCATCCAGCGGCTCGACTGGCCGATGAGCAGGGTGGCGAGCAGGGCGCACGCCACGCCGACGGGATCCAGATTGGCAGAGGGATTGAGCAGCAAGAGCACCCCGACGAGCCCCATCACCCCCAGCAACAGCCACTTGATCGTCGGTCTGACACCGTCTTGCAGCCAGGCCAGCCCCATCAGGATGAGGGGCAGCGTCGCTCCCAACGTACCCGCCACGGCGCCGGGCAGGCGAAACGCCGCCACGAACAGCAGGGCGAAGAAGGCGGTGATGTTGCAAAACGCCAGCAGGAACTGCCTGCTCCAGACGAGAGGCGGCCTGCGGGGATGGAGCAACAGCAGCAGCACCCCGGCGGGGAGGGCGCGCCACACGGCCACCCAGTAGGGGGAGTAGTCGGTCAGGTAGAGACTGACGACGGCATAGGTGCTGCCCCAGAGCAGGGGGGCGAGCAGGGCGATCAGCAGTGGCATGGTTATCTCGCAACAAAGTATCTTCAAGTAAAGATACATTAGTCGCGAGTTGGTTTATTATCAAGTATCTTCATGTAAAGATAATGGAGCCCCAATGGAGAGTGATCATGTAGATCAGCTGCTGGCCCAGTGGGCCCGGCAGCGCCCGGACCTCGACTGCACCCCCATGGGGGTGCTGGGGCGGGTGGCGCGCATGGCGGCGATCGCCGGGCGCGAAGTGAACGAGACCCTCAAGGAGTGCGGTCTGCTGGGGTCTGATTTCGATATCCTGGCGACCCTGCGTCGGGCCGGCGAGTCGCTGACCCCGACCGCGCTCTACCAGTCCGCCATGCTGAGTTCAGGGGCCATGACGGCCCGGCTCGACAAGCTGGAGCAGCGTGGCCTGATAAGACGTGAAGCCTCCCCCGATGACAGGCGCAGCCTGCTGGTCTGCCTGACGGAGCCGGGGCGGGAGCTGGTTGACCATGCGGTGGAGCAGCACGTGGCGAACGAGCGTCGCCTGCTGGCCCCATTGAGCCTGGCCGAACAGGAGCAGCTGGCGGCCCTGCTCAAGCGCTGGTTGCTGGAAAACGAATAGCAAAACGGGCCCATCGGGCCCGTTTTCGTTGGCATTGAGGCTGGCTCAGTAGCCGCCTCTGGCATCCCTGACGGCAAGGCCAAGCTGCCATACCGCCATGGCGTAGTGGGTGCTGTGGTTGTAGCGGGTGATGGCGTAGAAGTTCGGCAAGCCGTACCAGTACTGGTAACCGGTGCCGACATCCAGACGCAGCAGGCTCGCCTCCTTGTGATTGCCAAGGGAGCCGGTGGGAGCCAGCCCGGCACCGCGCAGGGTGGCCACCGGGTAGCGGGTCTGGAAGCCGTGCTCATAGCCCGGCAGCTGTCCCTGGCCGCGTACTGCCACCGGCTGCCCTTTCTCCCAGCCGTGGGCCTTGAAGTAGTTGGCCACGCTGCCGATGGCATCCACCGGATCCCACAGGTTGGTGTGGCCGTTGCCGTTGAAGTCCACCGCGTAGTTGCGAAAACTCGACGGCATGAACTGGCCGTAGCCCATGGCCCCGGCATAGGAGCCCTTGGGTTCGGTGGGGTCCATCCCCTCATCCCGGGTCATCACCAGGAAGGCTTCCAGCTCGCCGGTGAAGAAGTCGGCGCGGCGCGGGTAGTCAAATGCCAGGGTCGCCAGGGCGTCGAGAATGCGGGTCTTGCCCATCACCCGACCCCAGCGGGTCTCCACCCCGATGATGCCGACGATGATCTCGGGTGGCACCCCGTAGATCTGCTGCGCCCGGTTGAGTTCACTCTCGTATTCACGCCAGAAGTTGACGCCGTTCTGTACGTTGTCCGGGGTGATGAACTTGGCGCGGTAGCGGTTCCAGGCGCCGGTCGGGCCGGTGGGCGGTCTGGTGGTGGGGGCCTGGGCGTCCATCAGCTTGATGATCCAGTCATAACGCTCGGCCTGGGCCAGTACCCGGTGCAGCTCGGCGCCGTCGAAGCCGTGCTTTTGCACCATCCGCTGCACGAAGTTGTCCACGTTGGAACGATTGGCGAAGTCCCCCTTGCTGACCCCGGGCTGGCTCACCTGCCCGTAGAAGGGTTTGCTCGGCGGCGTCTGGTTGATGAAGGCGCTGTTGGGTTGGGGTTTGACCACGGGCTTGGGCGCCGGCGTGCTGCTGCAGCCGTAGATCAGGGGAAACAGGGAGAGGACACAGACAAGGCGACGCATAGGGTTCTCGTGAGCCTGAAAAAGAGTGCCGTCATGGTAAAACATTGGCGTGCAGGCGCAAGTGCTCCGTGCCGGCGCGCCCTCCGGGATCCCGTCAGCGCAGGGTGTGGTAGCCGCTCCAGATCCGGGTCAGGGTCGTGATGGCACAGAGCAGGGCGAAACCGTAGGCCAGTGGCACGAAGGCGGCGGGCCAGAGGCACATGAGCACGAAGAGGGCGATGGTTTCGCTCCCCTCGGTAAGCCCGCCCAGATAGTAGAGGGATTTGTGGTGGTAGACGGGGCTCTCGATGCCCCGTTTGCCGGCCATGATGGCAAAGGCCAGAAAGCTCGATCCCGTGCCCATGAAGGCGAACAGCAGGGTGGCGGCGGCCAGGGAGTTGGCCGGGTCGGCGAGGGCAAAGCCCAGCACCACGGCGGCGTAGAAGATGAAATCCAGCGTGATGTCGAGAAACCCGCCGCAGTCGGTGATGCCCGTTTCCCGCGCCACGGCGCCATCCAGCCCGTCCAGCAGCCGGTTGAGCAGAATCGCCGCCAACGCCCACTGATAGCAGCCAAAGGCCAGCAGCGGCAGCGCCAGCATGCCGATGAGAAAGCCGGCGAGGCTCACCTGGTTGGCGCTCACCCCGGCCCGGCACAGGGGGCGGGCGAGCGCGGCGAGGGGGCGGCGGATAACCGGGATCAGGTGGCGATCAAACAAGGTGGTGCTCCTCTTCTGGGCTGGCTGGGGGGATCAGTTGCAAGATGGTGCCCGGCGCATCCTCTTCGTCGTGGGTCACCAGCAGGGCGGGGATGGCCTGCGTGCGCAGGCGCTCGAACACCAGGGTTCTGAATGCCGCCCGCAGCGGCTTGTCGAGGCGGGAGAAGGGTTCGTCCAGCAGCAATGCCCTGGGCTCGGCCAGCAGGGCTCGCAGCAGGCTGACGCGGGCTTTCTGGCCGCCGGAGAGCGCCCCTGGCAGCTTGTCCGCCTGAGCCTCCAGCCCGACCTCGGCCAGCGCCTCGCGGGCCCGGGTCTGCCTTGCCGCCATCCCCTTGAGATGCGCCGGCATGCCGAACATCAGATTTTCGGCCACCGTCAGGTGGGCAAACAGCAGGTCATCCTGAAACAGGATGCCGACCCCCCTCTCCTGGGGGGGCAGCGGGGTGAGGCGATGTGCGCCGAGCAGGATGTCCCCGGTCAGCCGGATGGGGCCCCCGGGTGGCAGCACTCCCGCCAGGGCCGCCAGCAGGGAGCTCTTGCCACAGCCGCTCGGTCCCATCAGGGTGAGTACCTCGCCCGGGGCCACCCTGAGGGGGGGGAGCGTCAGCAGGGGGGCACCGTCGAGGAAGAGGGTGAGTGCGGAGGTGTGCAGCATCGGGTCAGGACCTCAGGGCGGGGTTGATGCGCCGCGGCAGCCAGAGCGCCAGGGCATAGATGAAAAGGGGCAGCAGGAGTTGCAGCAGGCCGTAGAGCCCCGCCAGCCGCCGGTTGAGGCCGCTGCCGATGGCCACCGCCTCCGTGGTGATGGTGACGACCCGCCCGCCCCCGAACAGCAGGGTCGGCAGGTATTGGGCCAGGCTCACCGCCGCCCCGACACCGAAGGCGAACAACAGGGGACGGGCGAGCAGGGGACCCTTGACTCGCCACCAGGCCCCCCAGGTGCTGGCCCCGAGCGTGAGGGCCACCCGGGTGAGGCGCTCGTCGAACTGGCGATAGGGGCCGTGCAGGCAGAGATAGACGTATGGAAAGACGAAGATCAACTGGCTCCAGAGTACCCAGCCTGGGCCTATGCCAGTGAATCCCAGCCCGTCGGTCTGAAGGCGCAATCCAAACAGCAGGCTGGCCTGGGGCAGCAGCAGAGGCAGGCAGACAAGCCAGAGGGTGCGTGTGGCGCGGTGCGCAGGCAACGCCTCGAGGCAGAGCACCGCCAGCAGCAGGGAGAGCGCGGCGCAGAGCAGGGCCAGCCACAGACTCTGCCACAGCAGCGGGCCCAGGCTCGGCAGCAGAGCCAGCCAGTGGTGGCTGCTCCATTCGCTCGGCCAGAGGGTGGGAAAGGACCAGCGCCGGGTCAGGGACCAGAGCAGCAGGGCGGCGAGCACCAGCAGATTGGTCAGGAGCAGCCCCCACACGCCGATGCGGGCAATGAGTGCGGGCCAGGGCGAGGCGGGGGCGCGTCGCCCATCCAGCCAGCGTGCCTTGCCGAGGGTGAGGTGGGCCCGCTCCAGCAGCCTGAGGGCGCCAAGCAGCAGCAGGTTGAGGGCGAGCAGCAAGAGGGCGCCGCTGGCACTGGCGCCGCGCCAGGCGGGGTCGGCATCCTGATACCAGAGCCAGAGTCGCACCGCCAGGGGCGGCGGGGCATCCGGCCCCAGCAGCAGGGCGAGATCCACCACCGCCAAACCATAGGCGGCCACCGCGTAGAGGGGCAGTCGCAGGGCGGGCCAGAGGGCGGGCAGCAGCAGGCGCCACCAGATCCGGGGGGCACTGAAGCCGAGGCTGGCCCCCAGCCACTGCTGGCGCGCCACCTTGGCGGGATCCAGTGCCGCCAGCGCCATCAGCAGCAGGAAGGGAGTCTCCTTGAGGATGAGCACCACGATGAGGCCAAGCCCCCAGGGATCCTTGAGGGTTTGCCAGTCCGGGGGCAGATGGGTGAGGTCAAGCAGGGGGGCGACGAGGCGCAGCAGCCAGCCGGAGGGAGCGATCAGAAAGGCGATGCCGATGGCAAAGGCGACGTGGGGAAGCGCCAGCAGGGGGGAGAGCAGGCGGCGCAGCCAGCGCATCCAGGGACGCCCGTCCCCCTGGGCGAGAAGCAGGGCGGTGGCGCCGAGGGCCCCCAGGGTGGAGGCGCCCGCCACCCAGAGGCTCAACCCTGCGGAGTGCCAGAGTCCGGGCTGGGGGAGCAAGAGGGATAGATTGGCGGGGGAGAGCCCCTCGATGACCAGCCACAGCAGGCCCCCGGCGAGCGGGATCCCCAGCAGCAGGGCTCCCAGCATCAAAAAGGGCAAAAGGAGGAGAAGAGGGGCGCGCGCCTGCATGATGGATCAGTGGCCGTAGCGCTCGGCCCAGGCCGCTTCCAGCCGGGTCTGCCAGCTGGGGTGGGGCTCTGCCACCCCCTTGAAGCGCAATGCCGGACGGGTCTGGCCTGGCAGCGCCTCCTGGCGCAGCACGCTGGGATCCCCCCAGAAGGCGGGGTCGCTCTTGCGTGCCTGGGCGGCGGGGCTCAGCAGGAAGTTGACCACCACCTTGGCCCCGGCCCGGGCGGAGGCATTGAAGGGGATGGCGAGGAAATGGCTGTTGGTGAGCGCCCCTTTTTCCATGGCGATGGCATGGACGGTGGGGGGCAGGGTGCCGTTTTGCACCGAACTCTGGGCTTCCCCCGGGTTGAAGCTGATAGCCATGGCCAGCTCGCCGTCATCGAGCAACTGCCTGGTCTCGGCGGCGCCGGTGGGGAAGAGCCTGCCCTTTCGCCAGAGCGCGGGGTGAAGCTGGTCGAGCCAGGCCCAGAGAGGGGCGGTGACGCGGAGGAAGTCGGCATCGGTCGCCTCCCGATAGAGGGGCACCGGATCCGGTGTCAGCTCCAGCAGGATCTGCTTGAGAAAGCTAGAGCCGTGAAACTGGGGAGGCTTGGGGTAGGTGAAGCGGCCGGGGTGAGCCTTGGTCCAGGCAAGCAGGGCGGCCGCCGAGGTGGGAGGAACGTCTACCTGGTCGCCATCCACCATCAGATTGAGCTGGCCTATGCCCCAGGGGGCCTCCAGCCCCTCGACCGGCACGGTGAAGTCCTCACTCACCGGCAGGGCGGTGTCCACCAGGGCCATGTTGGGCAGCTCGTCGGTAAAGGGGGCCCCCAGCAGCCCCTGCTCCTTGAGCGCCTTGAAGTTCTCGCCGTTGACCCAGAGCAGGTCGATGGGGCCGTTCGACGTCTTGCCAGCCTGCTTGCCGGCCAGCAACTGGCTCACGCTCTGGGCGATGTCATCCACCTTCACCTGCACCAGCTCGACCTGGTACTGGCGAGCGATCTCCTGCCCCGCCCACACCAGATAGGCGTTGATCTCGGGGCTGCCCCCCCAGGCGTTGAAGTAGACGGTCTGCCCCCTGGCGGCCAGCAGGGTCTGCTGCCACGACGCGTCATTGGCGTGGAGCGGGGAGGCAAGCAGCAGGGGGACTGCGGCCATCAGGGGACGGAGCAGGGCGCGAAGTCGGGTCGTGAACATGATGGTTGCCTCGTCAGAGTCAGGCGCCGCGGCGCCAGCGGTGATAACGGGCCAGCAGCGCCAGCAGGCGCCCGGGCTGGCGGGCACGGCGCCAGGCGCCAGCCACGTACTTGTTCCCCTCCATCAAGGTGGGGTAGGGGTGAACGGTGGCGAGGATCTTGCCAAGTCCCAGGCGGTGGCGCATGGCGAGGGCAAACTCGGCGATCCGCTCGCCGGCGTGAGCACCCACTATGGTGGCCCCGAGTATCCTGTCACGGCCCGGCACCGTCAGCACCTCGACGAAGCCCCCTGACTCGCCGTCGGCGATGGCTCTGTCCAGCTCGGCCATCTCGAAGCGGGTCGACTCGAAGGGGATGCCTCGGGCCCGAGCCTCTTTCTGGTTGAGGCCGACCCTGGCTATCTCCGGACTGGTATAGGTGGCTGCCGGCATGACCCTGTAGTCTGCCCGAAAGCGCCTGAACTGGCCAAAGAGGGCGTTGATGGCGGCATACCAGGCCTGATGGGCGGCAAAATGGGTGAACTGGTAGGGGCCGGCAACGTCCCCCACCGCCAGGATGCTGGGGTAGTTGGTGGCGAGGAAGCCGTCGATGGCCAGGGTGCCGCCGGGGGCCAGTTCAACCCCCAGCGCCTCCAGCCCGAAACCGCTCACGTTGGCCTCCCGGCCAAGGGCCAGCAGCAGCTGGTCCCCCTCAACCACCAGCGTCTCGTCCCCCCGGCGCAGGTGCAGCCGGATGGGCAGGTTGGTGCCTTTACCGTCCATATACCCGGCCGAGGTAGCCTGCCAGCCGAGGTGCAGGGTGACGCCGTCGTGCTCCAGCTGCGCGGCCAGGGCCCCGGCGACGTCCCTATCTTCCCGGGGCAGCAGCTGAGGGCCTTGCTCCACCAGGGTGACGGGGATATCGAGCAGGGCCAGGCTCTGGGCCAGCTCGCAGCCGATGGGGCCCCCTCCCAGCACCAGCAGATGGCGGGGGGGCTCACGCAGTCGCTGCCAGAGGGTGTCGGAGGTGAGGTAGGGAACCCTGTCCAGCCCCGGCAGTGCGGGCACCCGGGGGCGGGCGCCGGTGGCGATCACGATATGACGGCTGGTCAGGCGCTTGCCGTTGACCTCCACCTCCCAGGGGGAGGTGATTCGCGCCCGCCCCTGGATGCACTCCACCCCAAGTCCTTCATAGCGCGCCACCGAGTCGTGGGGTTCGACCTCCTCGATGACCCGGGCGACCCGCGCCATCACGGCGGCGAAGTCGGCGCGGCTCTGGCTCGGGGTAAAACCAAGCTCTGTGGCCTTGCGCTGTTCAAAGGCGAAGCGGGCGCTTCGGATCAGCGCCTTGGAGGGGACGCAGCCGGTATGGAGGCAATCCCCCCCCATCCTGTGCTGCTCGATGAGGGCCACTCTGGCTTTCACCGCGGCGGCGATGTAGCTGGTGACCAGACCTCCGGCGCCGGCGCCTATCACCAGCAGGTTGTAGTCAAAGCGCGCAGGCTTGCGGTAGGGGGCGTGCAACCGGTAGAGGGCGAGACGGCGCTGCAAGGCACGCATCAGCCAGGGCATCAGGCCGAGCAGGGTCAGGGCGGCCAGCAGGCCGGGGGAGAAGAGGTTGCCTGTGCTGGTGAGGGTAGCCAGCTCGCTCCCCGCCAGCACGTAGACGAGGGTGCCCGGCAGCATGCCGAGCTGGCTGACCCAGTAGTAGGTGCTGACTCTGATGGGGGTGAGCCCCATCACCAGGTTGACCAGAAAGAAGGGGAAGAGGGGGATGAGGCGCAGGCTCAGCAAATAGAAGGCCCCCTCCTTTTGCATGCCGGCCTGAACGCTCGCCAGCTTGTCGCCAAAGCGTGTCTCGACCCAGTCCCGCAGCAGGAAGCGGGCGCTGAGAAAGGCCAGGGTGGCGCCAAGGGAGCTGGCAAAGGAGACCAGCAAGAGCCCCCACAGGATGCCGAAGACGGCGCTGCCCGCCAGGGTGAGCAGGGCCGCCCCCGGCAGGGAGAGGGCGGTGGTGAGCACATAGAGCACCAGAAACAGCAGGCTGGCCGCGACAACATGGCGGTCGACCCAAAGGGCCAGGCGCTCCTGATGAGCCTGCAACTGGGTGAGGCTCAGATAGTGGTCAAGGTCGAGGGCAAAGAAGGTGCCGACCAGGGCCCCCATCGCCAGCAACAGCAGCAGGCGTGCCCGGTTCATCCCTGCCCCTTGTCGAGGGGGCGCTCGGGTTGCACCGGCAACTGGCAGAACCCCTGGGGAGCGATGTCGAGAGCGGCATTGAACTTGGCGGACATGTTCTGGAAGGCGATGAGGCCGGTGAGCTCCACCAGGGCGTCGTCATCGAACCAGGGCTTGAGGCGGGCGGCCTGCTCGTCGCTCACGCCATCCAGCCCGGTCATGGCCTCGGCATAGTCCAGCACGGCCCGTTCCCGCTCGTCGAACAAGGGGCTGTCGCGCCACCGGGCCAGCGCCTCCACCTTGTCGCTGGAGCCTGCCCGCTTGACGAGGGTCATGGCGTTGATGTCGACACAGAAACGACACCAGTTGAGCTGGGAGACTCGCACCGTCACCAGGGAGCGCAGCACGGGGTCGATGGGGGAGCGCTTGCGGTTGATGACGCCGTAGAGGGTGGCGACCGCGGCGAACAGCCTGGGGGAGCGCCCCCAGCACTTGCCCGGGATCAGCACCTGACCGTAGTTGCGTTTCTGCAGCCAGAAGAAGGGGCGGATGAACCAGGCGTAGGCCCGGTCCGGTTTGACCTCAATGCGCATCTTGTTCCTCTTTGAGCTTCTCCATCTTGGGCTTGTAGGCCCCGCCCAGGCGCTCGTTCAACCGATTCAGGAAATCGATGATCCGTGCCCGGTTGACCCCCAGATCGCTGCGCCCCTGGCGCGAGGCGGAGCGCATGTCGATACGGGTCTCTTTGGGCCCGGCAAAGACCCGCAGGGCCACGTCATCCTGAAACCCGAACCAGCCGGTGGTGACGACGGCATCGATACCCTCGCTGCCCGGATGAACCTGCCAGCCCAGCTCCGTCATCAGTTCCTCGGCTTCCGCGAGCACTTCGACCGGGGATGCCCGGGTATAGAGAGGACCGGGGTTGCCTGGAAATACTTGCAGGGGCGGGGGGGAGACCGGGAGATCCTCCTGGCTTCTGAGCTGCTCGGCCCACTGGAGCCGTGGCGGATGGTAGGGATCCGTGCTGACGTCGTTGGTGAGGGGGGAGCGCAGCGCCTGGACGAGAAACAGCAGGGGCAACAGCAGGGGAGTTATGCCCCAGATATCCGGCCAGAGGTTGGTGGTGCGGCGATAACGCCAGGGCAGGCGCAGCAGCAGCACGAGGCTGAGGAGGGCGCTGGCGAGACAGAGGATGAAGCCGAGCCACCAGGGCCAGAGATGGGCGCGGCTGCCAAGGGCCCCGCAAAGGGGCAATAGCCAGGTCAGCAGCGGCCACCACAAAGAGCTGTGCATATGAGGGATCCACGGGACAGGATGGAACTATGCCCAGAAGGATAAACTTAATTGCCTGATAACGTTAGTAAATGATCATCAATCCCGGGCGTGCGGCTCAGAGAGCCGATGGCCTCGTTGCCCTGGATCAGTTGCGATAGAGCACCTTGATGAGGTGGAAGCCGAACTTGGTGCGCACCGGCCCCAGCACGGTCAGCAGCTCCCCCTTGAACACGGCATCGTCGAAGGACTTGACCATGTCCCCCTTGGAGAACTCCCCCAGATCGCCGCCACGCTTGCCGGAAGGGCAGGTTGAGAAACGCTTGGCCATCTGGCTGAAATCGGCGCCCTTGGCGAGCTTCTCCTTGATCTCCAGACACTGTTTCTCGGTCTTGACCAGGATGTGCTGGGCACAGGCTTTTTTCATCGGAATGCTCCTCGGCGAGGGGAAAGGGGGCACAAGATTACTGCAATTGCGCCTCCACGTCAGCCCCTCGGGCGCGAGACCCGGCTCCGGGGGCCGGTGGCCAGGGGGACCCTGGCCCGGGATTGCCAGAGGATCTCCAGCCCCAGCAGGGCATAGAGGCTCCAGATGGCCAGGGGGTTGAGCCAGTTGCCCCCCATCTGCAGGGTGGCCAGGGCTGCGCTCACCAGCAGCAGAACTATGCCGGGCAGGCGCCAGTGGGCAGACAGGGGAGCGAGCAGGGCCATGCCCAGCAGCAGGGCCAGGCCAAAGGGCAGATTGAGCGCGGTGAAGGCGAGGGCCTGCTGGCCGTTCATGCCGGTCAGCAGGGCCAGCAGGGCGCTGCAGCAGGCCAGGAAGGTGATGAACTCGATTCGGTCGGCGATGTAGTCAGCCAGTTGTTCGCTACGTAGGTGCATGGGGTCTCTCCTGCGATGATTGGGATCAGTGTGGGACAGGCAGGAGCGCAGGGGCAGCGGGATAAATCGATTGAATTGAACGAAGCTTTAGTGCCATCTATTCAAGTGATTGATTTAAACTTATTTTCCTGTTCAATAGCAGGCAGGATGGGGAAGAGAGCGCGGAGCAAGTCGAGGGGGACGGGTTGACGAAACCCGCCGGATGCGGGGTGTCCGACAAGGGGTGTCGCGACGAGCCGGACCCTGCTGCCAGCCCAAGGCCGCCAGGGGAGATCCGGCGTGGCGGGGTCGGTGGTGGCATTTTGTTCGCCCCTTGCCCGGATTGTGCGCAGTTTGGCTCCTTACACACGGCTGGCTCCTTGCAGGGCCGAAGCGATCCCCGCACCGGGGGTGGCAGAGCGGCACGCAAAGGGGCCCCGAGCGTGGGATTTCGGCGTCGCGATTATGCTAGGATGAGCGGCACTCGCCCGGGATGAGTCTCGGTATCGTACTAAATAACACAATCTTTAAATCATGTTATTCGGGGAAACTGACGTTTGACAGGATGCTATCCTACTTTTCTCACCGGGAGCACTTCATCCGGGCGATCCCGTCGCCCCGGGCCCGGTCTCTTGCTGCTCGCCCTCGCCCTCGCTCTCTGGCTGATGGCGATGCCCGCCATGGCGGCCAAGTTGACCTACCAGATCAAGGGGGTCAGGGGAGAGCAGAAAGACAACGTCGAGGCCTACCTCAACGCCCTGCCCGTCTACCAGGAACGCCAGTACCGCCCCGCCCGCGCCAAGATCACCGAGAGCGTACAGAAGGCGCTGCAGGTCTATGGCTACTACCAGCCCAAGATCACCCTGAACCGCGACAAGAAGGCGCCCGCCAAGGTGGTGATCGAGATTGAGCGGGGGGAACCCGTGATCATCTCGCGCCTCGACATCCTGCTGGAAGGGGATGCGGGGAGCGACGAGGTGTACAGCGAGCTGCTGGACAAGCTGCCCCTCAAGGAGGGAGATCCCCTCAACCACGGCAAATATGAATCCATCAAGGCGGATCTCGGCAGTCTGGGGCTGGCCCGCGGCTATTTTGACGCCAAGATCAGCAAGAGCCAGGTCAAGGTTTTCCCGGAACAGGGCAAGGCGGAGATCTACATCCTGTTTCGCTCCGGCCCGCGCTACCATTTCGGCGAGATCCGCTATGACGCGACGCCGGAGGCACTGCACCTTATTCGCCCGCTCATCAACATCAAGAGCGGCGACCCCTATCTGGCGATCCGTCTGGCGGGGATGTCCCAGGATGTCTCTTCCACCAAGCTGTTCAAGCAGGTGGACATCAAACCCCTGATCAGCCAGGCCGAGGGCAACCGGGTGCCGGTGCAGGTGACCCTCTCCAACCGGGTCGATCACGAGATTGAGACCGGTATCGGTTATGCCACGGACGTGGGGCCGCGCCTGAGTGCCACCTGGGAGAAACCCTGGGTGAACCGCTATGGTCACCGCCTCTCCAGCACCGCCAAGATCTCGGCGCCGGAAGCGGAGCTCAGCTTCGACTACCAGATCCCGGTGGGCAACCCGCTACGGGATTACTACTCCCTGCAGGCGGGCTATCAATACACCGACAACAACGACACCCGCTCCGATCTGGCCACCTTCGGGGTGCACCGCTGGACACGCCGACCGGAGAGCTGGGACAGAGACGTCTTTGTGCGCCTGGAGAACGAGCGCTACGTCCAGGGTCAGGACGAGGGGAACAGCCTGCTGCTGATCCCCGGCGTCTCCTGGTCACGGCTGCGGGTGCGCGGCGGTCTGGTGCCGGATTGGGGGGATCGCCAGCAACTGACGATGGAGTTCTCGAGCCCCTACTGGGGGTCCGATATCAGCTTCATGCGGGTGTGGGGGCGCAGCAAGTGGCTGCGCACCCTGGGCGAAGATCACCGTTTCCTGATGCGGGCCGAACAGGGGGCCATCGTCGGGGATGATTTCTCCCTGGTCCCCCCCTCCCTGCGCTTCTTCACCGGCGGCGATCAGACGGTCCGGGGTTACGGTTACGAGACCATTTCGCCACGGGGGGACGATGGCAAGCTGACCGGCGGGCGCTACGCAAGCGTCGGCAGCCTGGAGTACAACTACCGCTTCAGCGAGAAGTGGCTCGGCGCCCTGTTCGTGGACGCCGGGACCGCCACCGTCGACTACAGCGAGGCCTGGAAGATAGGCACCGGGGTCGGGGTGCGCTGGGTCACCCCCATCGGTCAGGTCAGGCTCGATCTGGCGGTGGGCATCTCCGAGGAGGACAAGCCGCTGCGGCTGCACTTCGCGCTGGGGCCGGAACTATGACCCGGCAACCAGGCGCACATCCTCTTCTTTCTCTTTTCTGGCCGCTGCGGCTGCTTTCCTTGCAGGGGTCTGCATCGTGATCTGGGTAAAACGCATTTTCTTGTGGCTCATGGGCCTCTTCTTCCTGCTGCTCATCGGCGTCAGCCTGCTGGGCTTCACCCATCAGGGCAACAAGTGGCTGTGGCAACAGGCCAGAGCCGCGCTGCCCTCCCTCAAGGGGGAGCTGGTGGCGGGGCAACTCGGGTATGGCTGGACCTTCGAAGGGGTTGGCTGGCGGGACGAGCTGGTGGATGTCACCGTGGAGCGGGCCGTGCTGGACTGGGATCTGGGCAAGCTCCTGCAGGGCAAGCTCTGGATCAAGTCTCTGGCGGTGACTCGCCCCGTTGTCCGGGTGGCGGAGTCCGAGCCGGTGCCGGAAGAGCCGTCGGAGCCCTTCGTCTGGCATCCGTTGCCGCTCAAAATCCAGGTCGACAGCCTCAAGGTTGCCGATCTCGATGTGGCGGTGCCCGGCGTGACGATCACCCTCAAGGATCTGGACATTGGCGCCGCCCTGGATCGCGCCGGGCTCATCGTGCGCGGCCCCGTGCTCGATGGCCTGAACGTGGTGGTGGCACCGTCCCCGGCGGAGGCGGCCAGTGACAAGGGCGCCAAACCGGCGGATGAGAAAAGCGCCACCCTGGCGGCCGGCGAGGGCAAGGCTGCCCCCGGTGACAAGATGCAGGCCGCAAGCAAGCCCGAGCCCATGGTGCTGCCGGCGGTGCGACTGCCTTTCCCCATCCAGCTGGAGGGGCTGAAAGCCACGGCGTTCCGTTATCAGCAAGGTGAGCTGGTGGAGGGGCTAGACAACCTCTTGCTGTCGGCCACCGCCGAGGAGGAGCGCATCGACATCCGGGAGCTCTCCTTGCGCCATGCCATGGCGGATCTGACCTTGAGTGGTCAGGTGCGCCTGCACGAGGATTACCCCCTCGCCCTGACTCTGGATGCCAAGGCGCGTCAAGGGCTGCTGGACGGGGAGCTCAAGGGGGAGCAGGTCAATCTCGTCCTGGACGGTTCTGTGGGCAAGCTTGGGCTGGCACTCAAGGCCAAGGGGCCGGTGGGCGCCAATCTCAAAGGATCCCTCGCGGCCCTCGACCCGGATCTGCCCTTCGATCTGGCGCTGGACTGGAAGAGCCTCTCCTGGCCCCTGCACAAGCCCGCCAAGGATGAGCCCAGCTATCGGCTGGACAAGGGCACCCTGAGCGCCAAGGGCAAGCTCTCCGGTTACCAGTTTGCGCTCAACACCGCCGGCAAGGGGACCGATGTGCCCCCCTTCAAGGTGGCGCTCTCGGGCAAGGGGGATCTCAACCAGCTGAGCCGCATCGAGCTGCTGCTGGGGGCCCTCAAGGGGGAGCTCAAGGTCGACGGCAAGCTGGCCTGGAGCAAGGGGGTCCAGTGGCAGGGGACGACCGAATTCAAGGGGATCAACCCGGCGGAGCTGGTGCCCGAGATCAAGGGGGTACTGGCGGGCAAGATCACCAGTCGCTTCGATCTGGATGAGGCGGGCCACTGGCAGCTGGCCCTGCCCGAGCTCAAGGTGGATGGCAAGCTCAACCAGTATCCCCTGGCCTTGCAGGGCAGGCTCAGCGGCAACGACAAGATGGAGTGGACCATCCCGGCCCTGGCGCTGCAAAGCGGCCCAAACCGGCTGCAGGCCAAAGGCTCGCTCACGACCCAGGCCTGGAAGCTGGATGCGGATCTGGATGCGCCCAAGCTTGGGGGTATCTACCCGGGTCTGGGAGGGGACATCAAGGGCCAGGTGCGCGTCACCGGCAACCAGCAGGCGCCGCGCGTGAATGCCGATCTGGTGTCGGGCCGACTCGCCTACGCGGGCACCGTCCTCAAGGAGACCGTCATCAAGGCCAACGCCCTGGTCGGGGAGAAGCCCGCCGGTGAGGTGGCGGTGACGGTGGCGAGCCTGGCGCAGGGGGAGACCAAGCTCTCGCAAATCGCCCTGAACCTGAGCGGCGATCTCGAGCGCCACGGGCTCACCTTGACCATGAAGGGGGATCCCCTGGCGGCAGACCTCAGCCTGAATGGCAGCCTGCGCGGTGACCACTGGCGTGGCGCCCTTGCCGAGCTGAAGCTCAAGACCCCCCTCAAGCGCTGGGCGCTGACCGCCCCCTGGTCTCTGGACCTGGATCTGCCGAAACAGCAGTTGACCATGGGGGATCTCTGCCTCGCGTCCCAGAAGGCCAGTCTCTGCGTCAAGGGGAGCCGGATAGCCCAGTCCCAGGGCAATCTGGAATTTGCCCTGAACGAATTTGATCTCAAGCGGCTGCGCCCCTGGTTGCCGGACAATTTCCGCTGGCAGGCGGTGCTGTCGGCCGACGGGCGCGCCAGCTGGCGCGGCAACCAGCCGACCCTGCACGCCACCGTGCTCACCACGCCTGGGACCTTCGTCGCCGACGAACTCAAGACCGACTACCAGCGCCTCGAGCTCGGGATCGATTTCGAGCGCCAGCAGGCCGCCATCCGGGTCGATTTCGCTTCCGAGCAGATCGGCAACATCGACACCGATCTGCTGATCCGGGATCCCGCTGGCCGCGGCAACCTCGGCGGTCAACTCAGGTTTGACGATCTGAAGCTGGCGACCTTTGCGCCTCTCATTCCCGAAGTGCGCTCCCTGCAAGGGGTCATCTCGGCGGATGCCCGCTTCGACGGTACCCTGGCTGCCCCCCTGCTGTATGGCGAGCTGAACCTGAAGGAGGGGGAGGTTCAGACCCACTCCGACATGGTGACCCTCTCCAAGCTGGTGACCCGCCTCAAGATAGAAGGCAACCGGGCCGAACTCGACGGCTCCATGATGGTGGGCAAGGGCCCCCTGGTGCTGGGGGGCTGGCTGAGCTGGGCCCAGCAGCCGGTGACCGGCAGCCTCACCATTCAGGGCAAGGAGCTGGAGGCCCAGTACCCGGGCATGGGCCGGGTCAGGGTGACCCCTGACATCGCCATCTCTCTCGGGGAGGAGACCAGGGTGACCGGTCAGGTGGACATCCCCTGGTCGCGCATCCTGGTCAAGAGCCTGCCAGACAGCGCGGTAGCGGTCTCCGATGACGTCACCGTCATCTACGACGATCTGCCGCCGGTCCCCAAGGCGGCACCGCTGCCCATGGAGATCAGGCTCGCCATCCGGCTCGGGGACGACGTCCGCCTCGAAGCCATGGGACTCAAGACCAAGGTGGGAGGGGCCCTCAACATTCGCCAGGATCCCTCCAAGCCGCTCTCGGGCAACGGGCAACTGGAGCTCAGGGACGGGCGCTTCAAGGCCTATGGCCAGAACCTCATCATCAAGGAGGGGCGGATCCTCTTCTCCGGCCCCATCGATCAGCCCTATCTCAACATCGAGACCTATCGGGATCCGGATACCATCGAGGACAACGTGACCGTCGGGGTGCGGGTGACGGGGCTGGCTGCCAAGCCGAAGATCACCGTCTATTCCGAGCCGCAGATGGCGCAGTCCGAACAGCTCTCCTATCTGTTGCGGGGCAAGGGATTGCAGACCAGCGGCGAGGATGGCGGCTTCAACGGCCTGCTGGTGGCGGGGGCCGTGAGCCAGGCGAGCGGCGTGGTCTCCAGCATCGGGGAGTCCCTCGGCATGAGCGACGTGGCCCTCGATACCGCAGGCAGTGGTGATGACACCCAGGTGACCCTGTCGGCCTACCTGCTGCCCGGCTTGCAGTTCCAGTACGGGGTCGGGGTGTTCAGCCCCATCGCCGAATTCAAGCTGCGCTACGAGCTGATGCCAAGGCTCTATCTGCAGGCCATGAGCGGGGTGGCCCAGGCGGTGGATATCTTCTATCGCTTCACCCTGTAAGGGGGCGCGGATGACAAGACAGATACCTGGGGGGACGCTTATCCCCCTCTGCCCGACCTGCTGATGACAGCTGTCGCCAGCAGGTTCGGGGTGAGAGCGTGCATATATTGACGGGAGGCCTGGCCTCCCGTTATTTTTGTAGAAGAAGGGGATTTGTGGAAGGCAGAAAAGCGAAAACCCGGCACAAGGCCGGGTTCTCTGAAAGATGGTGGAGGGAGAAGGATTCGAACCTTCGAAGGCAGAGCCGTCAGATTTACAGTCTGATCCCTTTGGCCGCTCGGGAACCCCTCCACGGGGCATGACCTGATTGTGCGCACTTGAATGGTGGAGGGAGAAGGATTCGAACCTTCGAAGGCAGAGCCGTCAGATTTACAGTCTGATCCCTTTGGCCGCTCGGGAACCCCTCCCCAAGTGCGAGGCGCATACTAACAGATCTGTCGCGCTTGTGAACCCCTCTGCCGGGATTTTTAATGCTTAAAGGATCGGGTTGATGGCCGATAAGCAATGAAACCTTCATTTCCAAGATTTATCTCATGCTGCCCAGTGCGATTCGTGACCGCTTGCTCGTGGATGAGGCCCAGTTGGGCCAACGGCTCAACCAGGATCTCCGTGCGGGGGACCGTGCCGACTTCAGGCTGCATCTGGCGCTGCTGACTGATGCAGTGGAAGAGCAGCCCTGGTTTGATGCCCCGCCCAAGCCTGCGTCGGGTGAGCTGGATTGGCGCTCCCGTTTCGGTCTGATGCCCCGGGCATCCCTGCAAGGCGGGGTGGAAGAGAGCGATGCCACCAGCCTCAACGAGCGTCTGCAACAGGGCGGGTGCATGACGGATGTGAGACTCTGGCTGGCGCTGCGCTCCCCGCCACTGGTGAGCCGAACGCCCGCGCTGGATCCCGCGGTGTACGACAACCTCTCGGCACTGGGTCGCGAGCGCTGGCAGGCCCGACCTATGGGCGCTGACCCCAGGGAGGAGGCTCCGCTGATGATGCTGCCGCTGCTCGATGAGCTTGCGCAAGGGGTGGATGCCAGGCTGCGCTGGCTGGGGTGACGGTACGGTAGAATGCAAAAAGGCGGGATAACCCGCCTTTTGCTTTATGAATGGTGAACCTTGTCAGGCGTCTGCTTCGTCCGGTTGGGGCACTTCCTTGCCGGCGGCACGACGGGCGATGGGTTTTTCCGTGTGACGGTTGAGCTGGCGTTCCAGCTTCTGGCCCAGGTCCGTGATGGCGGCATAGATATCCTCGTGCTCTGCTTGCGCAAACAGTTTGCCGTTGGGAATGCCGATAGTGGCTTCGACGATATACATCAAACGCTCTTTGGAGATGATCACATGGGGTGTGATAAGAGGCACCTGAAGACGCTCGAGCTTTTCAAAACGGGATTCAATGCGCTCGCGGATGGCTGGGGTGATGTCGATGATTTTACTGGTCATTTCGATTTTCATAATGGCCCCCTTCGGGTCGTCTTGCTTGTGTCTTCACCTCCAGATTACCCATGTCGCCAAATCAAAATGTGATCTGTGTCACGAAAAATGCCCTTGGGAATCCCGCTGTCCATAAATTGTGAGCTTTTCCCGTTTCATGCCAAAAACCGCTTGAGCTCAGTGAAACAGGCAGGCAGTATCAGCAAATAGGATCGTTTCTGTCCCCCCTCGGCAGCGCCTTGTGTCGACCCGATGTTTGGTTTTTGCCGCATAGTCTCGAATTTTCTCCACCCACATCGCCTCATCGCATCGCAACATCATTGCCATGCGCCGGTGGAGATATGCGCGCAAACGGATATGCTTTTCTGCAGGAGTCGGGGTGGATAACGTGGTTGTAGTGGTTGGAGTCGTAGATGAAGCAGCAAGCCACCCAGATGATGTGGTTTTATGATCGGCAGCATGGGCAATGGAGCCTGTCTGATCATGTCTCTTGTGAACCCTGGGCAGGGGAGGAAGCCCACCCCTGGGCCACCCAACTTGAGCGCGAAGATGAAGCGGGTTTCGCCGATTTTCTTGCAAGACTCCACGATTCCGGCCAGCCTGGCCAGTTCATCGGTCACCTGCGCGATGAGGACGGCAAGGTACACCACGCGCTCTGGTACGGTCAGTATGTGCCTGCACAGGGGCTCTGTTGTGGCTGGCTTGCCCCCCTCGAAATGATGCATCGCGAGATGGATCGCGCCGACTCCCCTGCAGGCGTGACACCGCCGCTTCCCATGTTGCAGGCCCCCTTGCTGGCCAAGCTGGCGCAGGCGCTCTCCGCCAAGACGGGGCTCGATTTTTGCCAGACCCTGGTCAACGAACTGGCCCATATCCTGGGAGCCACTGCCGTCTGGCTGACGGAGCGGGTCGGTCTCGACAGGCTGAGAGTGCTGGCGAGCCACGGCATCGACGTCAAGGAGTATGCCCTCTGTGACATGCCCTGCCAGCAACTCTATCGCCAGGGGCCCTCCAGCTCGGTCCCCGTGAGTGAACCCCTGACCGAGTATCCCGACCTGCCCCCGGGCCAGCACTATTACGCCCAGCCGCTGCTCGATCGCAACGGTCAGATCCTGGGCCATCTCGCCCTGCTGTTCCCGAGCCAGACCCGGACCACGGATCTGGACTCCGTCCTGACCATCTTCTCGGTGCGCATGGTGGCCGAGCTGGAGCGCCTGCAGAGCGACGCCCTGATGCGGCTGTCTGCGGTGGCCTTTGAAACTCACGAAGGGATCATCATCACGGATCCCGAGTTCAAGATCCTGCGGGTCAATTACGCCTTCAGCCAGATCACCGGCTTTGACAACCAGGGGGTGATTGGTCTGCACCTTGGCAACGATCTCTGGTCGGGGCTGGGAGGGCTGGGTTACGAGCTCAACGCCCTGGATCGCTGGCAGGGGGAAACCCTGCGCCTGCACGCCGACGGTCACGCCTATCCCCAGTGGGAGATCGTCACGCCGGTGCAGGATGAGAAGGGGGGGATCAGCCACTATGTCATCTTCTTCGAGGATATTTCCGAGCGCAAGGCGGCGGAGCGCCGCATCCAGGATCTCGCCTTCTATGACGAGCTGACAGGCCTGCCCAATCGTCGTCAGCTGCACGAAACCCTGACCCAGGCGTTCACCGATGCAAATCGCAGTCACCTCATAGGGGCCCTGCTGTTCATCGATCTCGACCACTTCAAGACCATCAATGATTCCCTGGGTCACGCCACCGGCGACTGGCTGCTCAAGGAGGTGGCCAGCCGTCTCAAGCGGCTGGTGCGCCAGGGGGATTGTTTGGCCCGTCTCGGCGGCGACGAGTTCGTGTTGTTGCTGCCAGCGCTCTCCATCAGCCCGCCCCAGGCGGAGATGCAGGCTGACCTCATAGCGGAGCGGCTGATCGGGGAGATCGCCGCCCCCTATGATTTCAGAGGCCAGGTGCTGCACATCGGCGCCAGTGTCGGCATCACCCTCTTCCCCGGTCGGGAGCAGGAGGCGGGGGATCTGCTCAAGCAGGCTGACACCGCCATGTATCAGGCGAAATCGGCGGGCCGCAAGACCCGGCGCTTCTTCGATGCCTCCATGCAGTTGCAGGCCGACCGGCGTCTGCACATTCACAACGAGCTGCGCAGTGCCCTCGACAATGGGGAACTGACTCTCCACTACCAGCCCCAGCACATGGTGGCGGGGGGGGAGATCATTGGTGTCGAGGCACTGATCCGCTGGCAACCCCCCGGGCGTGCTCTAGTGTCGCCTGCCGAGTTCATCCCCATTGCCGAGGAAACGGATCTCATTGTCGACATCGGCAACTGGGTATTGCACGAAGCCTGTACCCAGTACGTCTCCTGGGAGGAGAGCGGGATCCACGTCCCCCAGCTGTCGGTCAACGTGAGTGCCAAACAGTTCCATGCTCCCGACTTTGTCGATCGCATTCACGACGTGCTGGCGGCCACCGGCATGGATCCCGCCTGCCTGAACCTGGAGATCACCGAGTCGGTGGTGCTGGGTCATGCGGAAGACACCATCAGCAAGATGGCGGAGCTCAAGACCCTGGGCATCAGCTTTGCCATCGATGACTTCGGGGCGGGATACTCTTCCCTGAGCTACCTCAAGCGGCTGCCGACGGACGAGCTCAAGATCGACCGCTCTTTCATCCAGGACATTCCCAAGGATGGTGACAACATGGCCATCGTCGAGGCCGTGATCGCCATGGCCCGCCACATGGGGTTCAACGTGACGGCGGAGGGGGTGGAGTCCCGCCAGCAGCTGGAGTTTCTGCAGGCACAGGGCTGCCATTTCTTCCAGGGATACCTCGCCTCCAAGCCGCTCCCTGTTCCCTACCTTGAACGCTATGTCAGCCGTCAGGTACGCGGTGATCGCCCCGTCTGCACCGATAAAAATAGTGTGGCGTAGCCCCCGTGCTTAGCGGGTAGAATGAAGGTATGTCACCACCGCCCTTTGGCGGTGGTTATGCCTTCAAGGGGAGAATGCCATTCGTGAAAGTCGTGCAGGGAATCATCTTTTCGGCGCTGTGCGTGCCAGGGCTAGTGGCACCCGCCTTTGCGCAAACCATGGAGCAGTCTCTCTATCGCCAGGCCCATGAGGCCGTGCGTGCCAATGATCAGGTCAAATTCAGCCAGCTTCGGGCACGCCTGATCCACTATCCACTGCTGCCCTATCTGGATTACTACCAGCTTGCGTTCCGTCCCGGGGCGGCAGACTACGACGATGTGACCCGCTTCATCCGCCAGCACGGGGACACTCCTCAGTCCAACCGGCTCGAGCGCAGCTATCTCACCTATCTTGCCCAGAGCCAGCAGTGGTCCCAGTTCCTGCGCTTCTATCCGGCCAAGCCAAGCTCCACCGATCTGCTCTGTCAGCACTATCAGGCCCGCTACTACACGGGGCACCAGAGTGAAGCCCTGCAGGAGGCAGGCAAACTCTGGTTGAGCGGTCAATCCAGGCCCGATGCCTGCGATCCTCTGTTCCAGCTCTGGCAGCAGGCGGGTCTGCGTACTCAGGAGAAGATCTGGGAGCGCATGAACCTGGCTTTCGAGGCCCAGAACCCCAACCTCATTCGCCACCTCGGGGCCCAGCTCGGCAGCGGCATGAAGGGGTATGGCGATCAGATGATCGCCCTGTATGACCAACCCGTGCGGGCGATGAATCCGGCCAACTTCACGGCGGCGCCCCCGTCGCGCCATCTGCTCTCCCTGGGGCTGGCCCGCTACGCCAACCAGGAGCCCGACGCGGTTCTGCGCCAACTGGGGGAGATTGCCCGTCGCTTCGGCCTGAACCATGCCGAGGTGAGTCGGGTGGAGAAGGCCGCCGCCCGTCGCCTGTTGCTGGACCGCTCTTCTGACCAGCGCGCCTGGCTGGATACGGCCCTGGTGCGGCTCAAGGATCCGGAGCTGGTGGAGCTGCGGGCCCGTCTTGCCATCTGGGAGCAGGATTGGCGCGGCCTCGAAGGCTGGGTCAAGCGGATGCCCATGGGGCTGCAAAAAGAGGATCGCTGGCGTTACTGGATGGCGCGCTCGCTGGAGAAACAGGGGCGGCAGAAACCGGCGCGGGACCTCTATCTCGAGACTGCGAGTCTGCGCGGCTTCTACGGCTTCATGGCGGCCCAGCGCACCGGTGTGCCCTATCGCATGAAGAACCAGAGCGTGGCGCACAAGGTGCCGGACTGGCAAAGTGCCAGCCGCCGCTGGCCCTTCCTGCTGCGGGTGCGTGAACTGCTGGCGATGAACGAGATCACTGCGGCCCGCTCTGAGTGGATCCACAACATGGATCGCAACAGCGTGGCCCAGCGCCTGGAGTTTGGTCACATCGCCCTCAACCAGGGCTGGCACGAGCTGGCGATCCTCTCCAGCATCCGTGCCGAGGCCTGGGATGCGCTGGACCTGCGCTTCCCGCTGCCCCTCAAGCGCACCTTCTCCCAGATGGCACAAGAGCGCACCATGAACACCAGTCTGCTCTACGCCATCTCCCGTCAGGAGAGCGCACTCTATCCCCTGGCCCAGTCACCGGTCGGGGCGAGGGGGTTGATGCAGCTGATGCCTGCCACCGCGAAAGAGACGGCCGGCAAGCTTGGGGTGCCCTATCGCAACGAGCAGCAACTGTTCGACCCGGCCATGAACATTCGTCTTGGCAGCGCCTACCTCAAGCGCCTGCTGGATGTGTATGACGGCAACCGGATCCTTGCGGCGGCGGCTTACAATGCGGGTCCTGGCCGGGTCAAGCGCTGGCGCGAGCAGAGCGACAACAAGCCGATGGATGTCTGGGTGGAGAGCATCCCCTATCGGGAGACGCGCAACTATGTCCAGAACGTGCTCTCTTTCGATCTCATCTATCAACACAAGCTGCAGCAGCCTTTGCGTTTTATGTCGGAACGCGAGCTGAATCACGCCTATTGAGTTCGGGGGGCAGTCGTTGTGGCGGCGGCCTCCCATTCTTGCCCCAAAATGGTTATCATCCCTTAAGCTTTGTTACAAAAGGAAACCTGCCAGGTGATCGGGCGCCGCGTCTTGGTCTGTCAGGTTCGATACAATGCCCGATCATCACTGACAGGCTTTTCCAACAAAGGAATCGAGAGTGGCAACGATCAAAGATGTGTCTCAGCTGGCGAATGTCTCCATTTCGACAGTGTCTCGAGTGATCAACAACACGGCGCAGGTGGCGCCCGAGAAGCGCGAGGCTGTCCTCGCGGCCATGAAGGAGCTCAGCTTTCGTCCAAACAGCTTCGCCCAGGCCCTGGTGAGCAAGCGCTCCAACTGTATCGGTGTGCTGGTGGGGGATCTGTGTGGCGGCCCCTTCTTCGCCCAGATGATGCGCGGCATCGAAAGCATGGTCGACAAGGCGAACAAGTTCACCATCGTGGTGTCCGGCAACCACGACGCGACCCGTGAGCGGCACGCCATCCAGGCGCTGCTGCAGCGCCAGTGTGATGCCCTTATCCTTCACAGCAAGGCGCTGCCTGACGAAGAGCTCAGCGAGCTGGCGTCGGGCACGACCCCCATCGTCTTCATCAACCGTCAGGTGCCAGGCTGCGAGGATCGCTGCGTCTGGCTGGACAACCAGGCCGGCATCACCACGGCTTGCCAGCATCTGCTGGACGCGGGACATCGCAAGATTGCCTTCGTCACCTCCGATGACGAGGAGTTTGTGGATGGTCAGCAGCGGATGGCCGGCTATCGCTTCGCCCTGCAACGGGCAGGTATCGAGCTGGATCCTGCCCTCATCGGCCGTGCCTATGCCGACGAAAAAGGTGGCTATGTGGCCATGAGCGAGCTGCTGGCGCGCGGCGTCGAGTTCAGCGCTGTGCTGGGTTTCAACGATGCCATGGTGGCGGGGGCCATCTCCTGTCTGCTGGAGCGGGGTTACAAAATACCCCAGCAGGTCTCTGTGGTCGGTTTTGATGACATCCCCTATGCCCGATACATCTATCCCAAGCTCACCACGGTACGTTACCCCATCGAGGAGATGGGAGAGCGGGCCGCTGAGCTGGCCCTGAGGCTGCTGGATCACAAGCCGGTAGAGGGGCTGGCGCTCAAATTCGAAGCCGAACTGGTACGGCGGGAGTCGGTGGCCTGAGTCATAAAGTTGGCCCCAAGTGGGCCGACTTTTTCGCAAAACATTGAAAGCGCTTTCAGAAATCCTTTTCAACTGTGATCCGCTTCAAAGCTTTTTGACCGCGCTGCCACTAGGATAGGCCCACGAATTAGGAGCGTGCGCTCCCGATTTTCCCGCTGTGGGAGGTAACCGGTTAATCCGGCTATTTCCTTCGTTACTTTCGACGGTCATCATTGGATGGCCGTTTTTTTTGTCAGGATCCGGGTATGACGAACGAATTTGAGTATCAGACGGGTATCGTGGGCGCCGGCTGGCTGGGGTTGCCCCTGGCCAGGGCATTGCAAGAGCAGGGGCAATCTATCGCGGTGACGGTCAGTACGGCCGAAAAGGCTGAACGGCTGCGGGGGGAGGGTATTGCCGCCTGGCCGCTGTTGCTCACCCCTGACATGGGGCCACTGCCTTTTCGTTGTCATGACCTAGTGATCTGCGTGCCCCCCAGCAAGACCGGTGATTACCCGGCGTCCGTGGCCAGTCTGTGCCGACAGGCGAGGGAGGCGGGTGTTCAGAGGGTTCTGTTTATCAGCGCGACTTCGGTCTGGGGGGCCGGACAGGGGGAGGATGATACGCCCGCTCCAGCCCATGACAGAGGCTTGCGGATGCGGGCGGCCGAGCTTGCCGTGCTGGAAGGGCATGTTGACTGCGCCATGATCTTGCGCCCGGCCGGACTCTATGGTCCTGACCGTCACCCCGGCCGTTTTCTGGCGGGCAAGACGCTGGCCGGGGGAGGCCAGGCTGTGAACCTGGTGCATCTGGACGACGTGGTGGCCGCCTGTGAGTTGATGCTGGCCCGGGGGCAGGATGGGGATGCCTACAATCTGAGTGCCCCCGTTCACCCACGCCGGGAGCAGCTCTACCCCTTCGCGAGCCGCCTGCTCGGGCTGGTGCCGCCGCAGTTCGTCGAGCCGGCGGGGGAGTTTGCTCCCATCGAAGGTCAGCGCATCTGCCAGCAGCTTGGTTTCGTCTATCGCTGGCCGGATCCGGCCCACTGGTTTGCGGACGGTGCGGCCTTGAAGGGCTGAACGGGTCGTCGCCATCCGGGCCCCGGAGTCGGTCATCTGGCGTGCAAACCAGATACGGCGCGCGCTCCGGGACAATTGAGGTTTGCCAAGGGGGGGATCGCCCCCTATCATGCCGCCATCCATGATAAAGAGAGCGGTAATGATGGAAGAGACCAAGCGCCACCCCGATGGGGAGCTGTTGCTGAGAACCCTGGCAATGCCAGCCGATACCAACCCCAATGGCGATATCTTCGGCGGGTGGATCATGTCCCAGATGGATATAGGTGGGGGCATCATGGCCAAGGAGCTGGCAAAAGGGCGCATCTGTACCGTCTCGGTGGAGGGGATGACCTTCCACAGCCCGGTCAAGGTGGGTGACGTGGTGTGCTGTTACGGTCGCTGCCTCAAGATTGGTCGCAGCTCCATGCGACTCAAACTGGAGGTCTGGGTCAAGCCGGTATTGCGGGAGAACGAAGCCCAGCGGTACTGCGTGACCGAGGGCGTCTTCACCTATGTGGCCATCGACGATCAGGGCAAATCCCGCCCCGTGCCGGTCTGAGTCTGCTCAGATGAGCCGGGCATTGATGATGGATATTTCCTGCTCAAGCCCGGTTTTTTGCCGTATCATGCGCTCCAGCATCTCTTCCGACCCCACGCACTGCCGGGTGTCGAACAGACAGAGATCACATTGGGGATCCCGCCTGATTTGATAGACGGTGGAAAGCTCCACTTGATGACAGGTTCCCTGTTGATCGTAAAATGTCACGCGGTACTGGTGCTGTCTCGCCATCGTTGAATTCCTTCTGGATGAGTCGGGCCGGACACGAATAATGAGACTAGTCGGCGACCGTGGCCTGTGTGAGGGCCATGTCGTCTTGCAGAGGCAGGTGATTGTTAGCCAATGAAAAATAGTTATCGGATTCTGGGAACGTCCCTGCTGACGTTGGGGCTGGTCGGTTGCTTCGAGGTACCGGATCAAGATCATCTGGTGACTGCGGCAGGTATCATACCTGGCGCAAGCTGTGACAGACCACCTCTGGTGGCGCTCGCCTCCACGGCCTTGCCGAGGGAGTTTGGCATCACCGTCTGGAACCTCTACAAGGGACAACGCAAGAACTGGCGGGAAGGGCTGGATGAGTATGCCAAGTCCCAGGATCTGGTGCTGCTGCAAGAGTCGGCGACCCGGCCCGAGATGCTGGACTGGCTGAAGAGAGGGGATTTCCAGTGGCAGCAGTTGCAGGCCTTCACCCAGGGAGGTGTCTCCTTTGGCGTGATGACGGTGGCGAAAACGCCGCAGGCGTTTGTCTGTGGCGTCCGTTCCCCCGAACCCCTGCTGCGTATCCCCAAGTCAGGTCTGGTCAGTCTCTATCCCTTGCAGGGGGATCCTGACGGCGTGCTGGTGGTGAATCTCCATGCGGTCAATTTCGAACTGGGCATGGCGACCTTCCGCGAGCAGCTCAACGATCTGACTGCGTTGATCCATCGCCACCAGGGGCCGGTCATCCTGGGCGGCGATTTCAACACCTGGAGCGACAAGCGAGCGTTCTGGTTGAACAAGCTGGTGGGCGAGCTTGGCCTGCAGGAGGCCATACCTGTGCCTGATCTGCGTCGCACCGCTTTTGGCCGCCCGCTGGATCACCTCTACTATCGCAATCTGGATCTGGTGGAGGTGAGTTCACCGGCTACCGATGCCTCTGACCACAACCCCATTCTGGCGCGCTTTGCGGCCCAGGCCATCACTCCCTGAGTCATCCCTCAGGGGAGAGCGGCGTCGCCGCTGGTTCATGCAGACAAAAAAATACCCCGCATCAAGCGCAATGCTGTTCACTTAAGCGGAGCCGCATTGCGATTTACCGGAAAACGGGTCTTTGATATCTTCACCGCCCTGGGTCTCGATGGCCTGGGGCGTTTTTCTATGAACATGACGCCTATGCAGCCCCGCAACTCCGCCAACCTCCGTGGCGTATGGGCTGGCGATAACGCGCCCGCCATCACTGCCATCTGGTTCGCGATGAACTGACAGGCAAACTTAAAGCTCACCTCATTGGGCGCTCGCTGATGGGCTACGGCGGCCTGGCTGGCCTCCCGCCTGACCAGATTGTATCCAAGCAGCAATCCCCACAGCTCCTGATAGACCAAGTTCACTTTCTTGCTTCTCAGCGTGATGGCGTTGTGCTGCATCGCGCTTTTGATATCCCGGTATCCCAGCTCGATTTCCCAGCGCTCGTGGTACAGGGTCGCCACCTGAGCTGCACTGAATCGCGCCACGGGCAGGGAGGTAAAGACCGTTTTCTCCTTGCCTGCCACCTCATAGGTCACTGCGCGAACTTGCCAGTGTGTCGGCAACGCCGGGTTTTTCTTGCGAGCCTGAGGCGAGACCGTCATTTGCAACAGACGGTCACCGTCGCCATAGCGCTCAAGTTCCGTGTATACCAGCCCCTTGCGTTCCGGGATGAGCCAGTGACGGTCGGTGTCTTCGGCCTGAATACGCAGCAACAGGTCGGCACCGAAGAAGCCTTTATCCAGCAGGGTCACTGACTTGTCCGGCAATGAGTGAATGAACTCGCTGGCCAGGGGGATTTCCCCTTTGCGGTACGGGCTGATGGCCGCGTTGGCAATGACATGCGAGCGGACATTCATGAGCGTGACCAACCGCAGCATCGGGTAGGGTGTCTGCCGGTTGGTTGAGGTGTTACCCGAGCCGAAATGTGCTCTGAGTTCAGGCATATCCTGGGTTCGGAACAGGGCCCCATCGATGGCAAAGACCTGTAAACCGTGCCAATGGTCTTCAGGATAACGTTCCCGCCCCCACACATCGGCGCACTGTTTGAACAGCCACTCGAGCGGCTGTTTGCCGAGTCGCTGACGGGCCTGAGACAGGGCACTGTCCGCGAGCAAGGCATCATTGGCCAACCCTTCTGCACAGATGTTGAGGCGCCGAGCGACCTCGGAGATGGGCTCATTGCGGAAAAAGGCCATCCCCACGACGAGCCACAAGACCATATCAGAAGGTAAGCGGCGTCGGCGGATAGTGGCCTTTTCAGACAAGGCGGCAGCGGCAGTAATCCATTCGTCGGGAATATGGTCGGCAAAAATGGCCAGCCGAGCCAGCATGTCGCCAGATGCCTCAACAACATCGTTCAGATCGTTTGCAATAGACATAAAAAATCCGGAACCAGTGATTGGTTCCGGATTGTCCTACAGCAGAAGGATCGGTCAATGGATCCTTAACTGATCAGCATTGCGCATCAAGCGGGGTATTTTTTGGATTGCGACGAGCGATCAGCTGTTGTTCTTCACGAACAGGGTCAACTCCTGACCCGGCTTGAGATAGTCACTCTTGCCGAGCTGGTTCCAGCGCATCACATCGTTGACGGCGACCTGGAAGCGGGCTGCGATGGAGGAGAGGGAATCTCCGCGGCGCACCTGATAGACCATGGACTTGTTGCTGCTCTTGCCCTGCTTGGGCCAGACCACCAGCTTCATGCCAGGCTTGAGGGCTGATTTGGCGTTCAGGCCGTTCCACTTGGCCAGGTCGGCGTGGGTGACCCCGTGTGCCTGGCTGATGCTCCACAGGTTGTCACCGGAGCGCACCTGATAGTTCACCTTGCCACCACTGCGGCTGGCGAGCTGCTGCGGTTTGCTCTGGGCAACCTGGGTTGCGCGCCCGCTATTGGGGATGATCAGGCTCTGGCCACGGCGCAGGTTGTTGCCGCGCATGTTGTTGGCCAGCTTGAGCTGTTGCACGGTCACCCCGTGATTCTGGGCGATCCGTGACAGCGTATCACCACTGGTGACCTGATAGGAGCGCACACCACGGGTACGTTCACGCTGGGGCAGATCGGCCAGAGCCAGCTCCAGGGTGTCGGCGTACTCGACGGGGACCAGCAGGTTGTAAGGGCCCTGCGGCGAGGTCATGCCACGCTTGAGCGCAGGATTGAGCGCCTTGAGCTGGGAGGCGGAAACGCCAGCCAGCTGGGCGGCCACGTTCAAGTCAATCTGGCCACCGGTATTGATGGTTCGCAATTGCGGCTTGTTGGCCAGCACCGGCAGGGTGACATTGTATTTGTCCGCATTGCGGATCATGTCGGCCATGGCCAGGATCTTGGGCACATACATCCGGGTTTCGCGGGGCAGGTCCAGCGACCAGTAGTCGGTCGGACGACCAGCCCGCTCGTTGCGGGTGATGGCGTTGCGCACCCGACCTTCACCGGCATTGTAAGCGGCCAGGGTCTGCAGCCAGTCACCGTCGAAGAACCGGTTCAGGTACTCCAGGTAATCCAGTGCGGCATTGGTGGATGCAAGGACATCGCGTCGACCGTCGTACCAGTTGTCGTGGCGCAGGCCGAAATTCTTGCCGGTTGCAGGAACGAACTGCCAAAGACCGACCGCATTGCTGCGGGAGCGGGCATTGGGATCGAACATGCTCTCGATCATGGGGATGGTAATAAGCTCCATTGGCAGCTCACGCCGTTCGATTTCCTCTACCATCAGATACAGGTAGGGCTCAGCCCGGCTGGCAATGGTCGCCATATGCTTATCATTGCGCAACAACCAATCACGCTGTTGGCGAACCCGGGCATTATCGTGCGAGTCCAGCTGCATATCATCGCTGATACGCACCCACAGGTTATCAGTGTCATCCAGCTCTTCTATCTGTTCGTCGCCGAACAGCATCCGCGAAGAGTGTTTTTTGTACGTTTTCTTGCTGACTTGGGGGGATTTGATCGGCTCGATTGCCGTTACCGCCCGGTCATCCTGATGGCTCAGGTTTTGACAGCCGCTGAGAAACAGCGCTGCCAATAAGGCCGTTCGTAGCTTCATCTCGCTCAGGTCATCTGTGGAAAAACAGCTCGCATCATAAGGGGCAATGCCCCCCTGATCAAGGTTTGTTCAAAAAACGTCCTTCCAGGCCCGCAGCACAGCGAAGGTATCCTCTGGATTTTCCAAGCATTTAAGGGCGTATTTCTCAGCAGAAAATTTTACCGAGTCCTGCTCGCAGCGCAGAAAAACATTGAAATTCCGCTCATCTCCCAGCCGGGAGGGGAGACTCGGGAGGCCCTGCTGACGCAGTTTGCTGATCACGCCGATCTGCCGCTGGATCGCCAGGTTGTCGGGCTCGACCGCATGGGCGAAACGCAGGTTGGAGAGCGTGTATTCATGGGCACAATAAAGGAGGGTCTCATCGGGCAGTGCCGCGAGCCGTTGCAGGGAAGTGTGCATCTGTGCCGGGGTCCCTTCGAACAGACGGCCGCAACCGGCGCTGAAGAGGGTATCGCCACAAAACAGCATGCCCTGGCCGTAATAGGCGATGTGCCCCAGGGTATGACCGGGCACATGGAGGACATCCAGACTCAGGCCATGCCAGTTGATCTGATCCCCGTCGTCGAGCCACTGGCCGTGATGGTCCGGCATGGGGTCATGCTTGGGACCATAGAGGAGAGCGTGGGGGAAGTGTTGCAGCAGCTCGGATACGCCCCCGACGTGATCGCGATGGTGATGGGTCAGGAGGATGGCATCCAGCACCAGATCCAGCCCAGCCAGCCGCTCCAGCACGGGAGCGGCCTCGCCCGGATCGACGACCAGGCAGTGATTTTCATGACGGATCAACCAGATGTAGTTGTCGCTGAAGGCGGGAACTGTGATGACGGTATACATGGGTCGAGGTCTCTTGTGTTCTCTTTAAGGAAGGGATCTTATATAACTGGATGGCATTCGCCCCCGAGTTGGTCCCATTATGCAACTGGCACGTACCGAACAACAGATCGCGCTTCCGACCAGTTGGTCCGCACTGCCCATGGGGGACTGGGTGGCCGCCGAGCTTCAGGAGCGCCTCGACAACTGGTGCCCCCACCTCTTTGGCTATCACTTGCTCAAGATAGGAGCCCTGAGCGCCGAACTCTCCTGCGGTTGTTCCACCATTCGCCATCAAATCGGTGTCGCCCCCGGCGGACGGCTGCTGGACATCCAGGGGGATCCGCTCGCCTTGCCGGTGCGATCGGGGAGCGTGGATGCCTGCCTGCTGGCTCACTGCCTCGATTTCTCGCCGGATCCTCATCAGGTGCTGCGGGAGGCAGAACGGGTGCTGACCGACGATGGCTGGCTCATTGTCAGCGGTTACAACCCGCTCAGCCTGGTGGGGCTGGGTCACTATCTGCCCTTCATGCGGCGGCATCTGCCCTGGTCTGCCCGCATGTTCACGCCCGCACGGGTGACCGACTGGCTGCAATTGCTCGGCTGCGAGGTGATGTTCGACGAGCGGTTCGGTTTCTCCTTCATGGGCAGGCAGAGCAAGATCGGCTGGTGGCGGGAGAGTCTGGGGCGGGACTATTGCCGCTCCCTGGCGTCTGTTTACGTGATTGCCGCCCGCAAGCGGCGTTTCCCCGTGACACCGGTGCGTCGCCGCTGGCGGCTGCCGGAGTCGATGGCCGCGCCAGGCATGGCGCGCCAGGGCGGCTAGCAGGCATCAGGGCTGGTAGCCGCTGTCTTCGGCAAGCTGCTTGCCGCTGGCGGCCTCACGGGCCAGCTCGTCACAGCGTTCGTTTTCCGGGTGGCCCGAGTGTCCTTTCACCCAGAGCCATTCGATCTGGTGACGGGCCACTTCCGCATCCAGGGCCTGCCAGAGATCGACGTTCTTGACCGGCTGGCGGTTGGCGGTCATCCAGCCCTTCTTCTTCCAGCCGATGATCCATTGGGTGATCCCCTGGCGCACATACTGGCTGTCGGTGGTGAGCCGCACCTGGCAGGGTTCGTTCAGGGTCCGCAGCCCCATGATGGCAGCCATCAGCTCCATCCGGTTATTGGTGGTCAATCGAAAACCGGCGGAGATCTCCTTGCGATGCTTGCCATAGACCATGACGGCACCATAGCCGCCGGGGCCCGGGTTGCCTAAGCAGGAGCCATCCGTGAATAAATCAATCTGTTTCAACATGAGCAATCAATCTGTTTTAGCGAGAGGCTTGGGGTAAACTAGCGAGTAAAACCGAAGTTTGACATGGATTTGATCATGAGCACACCCCAACTGAATCGCCAGATCATTCTGGATACCGAAACCACCGGCATGAACACCGCGGGCGGCCCCGTTTATCTTGGGCACCGCATCATCGAGATCGGCTGTGTGGAGGTGATCAACCGCAAACTCACCGGCAACCATTTCCACGTCTACATCAAGCCGGATCGGCTGGTGGACCCCGAGGCCATCGCCGTGCACGGCATCACGGATGCCTTCCTGGCGGACAAGCCCTCTTTTAGCCAGATAGCGGACGATTTCATCGAGTTCATTCGCGGCGCCGAGCTCATCGCCCACAACGCCCCCTTTGACGTGAGCTTCATGGACTATGAGTTCAGCAAGCTCGGTCTGAACTTCAAGACGGCGGATATCTGCGGCATCACGGATACCCTGGCGATGGCGCGGGATCTCTTCCCGGGCAAGCGCAACAACCTGGACGTGTTGTGCGATCGCTACGGCATCGACAACTCTCACCGTACCCTGCACGGCGCCTTGCTCGATGCGGAGATCCTGGCGGACGTCTACCTCCTGATGACGGGTGGCCAGACCAAACTCAATCTCGCGAGCGAAACCAGCGAGAGCGAGACCAGCCAGGATACCGGCATTCGTCGTCTGGAGAGTAATCGCCCGCCGCTCAGGGTGGTGCGCGCGAGCGACGAGGTGGCGGCTGTCCATGAAGCGAGGCTGGATCTGGTACAGAAAAAAGGAGGTGCCTGCCTGTGGCGGCAATGAGATCGCTTTGGGGGCTGCTGCTGCTGGCCTCCCTCCCGGCCGCGGCCAACGAGGTGTTTGCGCCTTCCGACATTCCTCTGCTCGACAACCGCTTTCGCATCGATTACGGCGTGAAGGAGATCACCTTCATCATCAAGCGCAAGCCGGGGACGCCCTCGGTGATCCTGGTGCGACCCGATGGCAGCAAGCTCTATGTGGGCAAGGTCAAGCCGCCCGACGTGGGCTGGTTGCCCCTCAAGGATCAGGATCTCATCACCATCCGCGACCCCATGCCCGGCCCTTGGCAGGCGATCGGGGAGGTGGACCCCGACAATCGGGTGCGCCTGCTCACCAACATCCAGGTCGAGAGCGAGCCGCTGCCGGCCCGCCTCTATCAGGGTGAGCGTGTCAAACTGCAATCCCGTCTGCTGATCGATGGCGCGGCGCCTGGGGCGGGTTACTACCTCACCGATCTGGGCATGACCGTCAAGCTGCAGCAGTTCAATGATGCCAGCCAGAGCGGGGATCCCGTGTTCGAGGAGACCCTGGGACGCTACATGGATGATGGCAAGGGGGTGGACGAAGTGCCGGGGGACGGTATCTTGACCGCCGAGGCAGTACTGGACGTCCCTGCGGGAAAATATCGAGCCCTCTTCAGCACCGGCAATGAGGTCTTCTCACGAGCCCAGTCACAGCAGGTGCTGCTCTACCCCTGGCCGGTCAGCTATTCCCTGAATCCCCCCTCCGGGGAGGGGGGAGCCAAGCTATCTCTCGTCATCGATGTGGATGAACTGGATCCCGCCTCCGTGGTCATCCAGGGCAAGGCCATCGACGGCGGCAGCAGTAGCATGACGTTCAACGAGGTGGCGACAGCGCCGCGTTTTGGCGTGGATCTCTCCGCCCTCAAGGCGGCAGGGCAGTACAAGGTGGAGGCCACCCTCTTTGGAACAACCCGGCTCGGTCGCGAGGTGCAACTGCAATTGCCGGCCAAGTCGTTCACCATAGCACCGCCTCCCCCCTCCCGCCCCCTCTGCGGCCATGCCCGCATCCGCCGCCACCCCCGACCGGTTCGAGGAGAGCGGGAGAGTCTGGTCTGGCTGCCCTGGGCGCTGGGGGGAGGTGGCGTGTTGCTGCTCTTGCTGGGGGCCGGTGGTTTCATTCTGCTGCAAAAGCGCCGCACCCTACACAAGGCGATGGCGGCGCAGAAGGCGCAACTTGAAGAGACGCCAGCAACCCCCAAACTGGATCTCAATCTGCCGGAGCAATAATTCCGCGCACATTGCAAAGAAGCCGCCAAATGGGCGGCTTCTTCATGGTCGCAAGTGGATGGGGTGAACCCGATATCAGTGAGCGCCGATATAGATGTCTTTGTACTGCTCGCGAATATCGAGGAACTTCTCCAGATTGGCCAGCATCAGGTCCACCAGGAGGGGGTCGAAGTGCTCTCCTTTCTCCTCCTTGATCAGCGCCAGCACCTGATCCAGCGGCCAGGCCTGCTTGTAGCAACGATCCGAGCCCAGGGCATCGAACACATCCGCCAGGGCGACGATGCGTCCTTCCAGCGGAATGTCCTCTCCCTTCAATCCGCGGGGATAGCCGCTGCCATTCCACTTCTCGTGATGGTTGCCCGCGATGGTGGCGCCTATCTGGAACAGGGCCAGGTCACTGCCGGAGAGCATGTCCTGCCCAAGCTGGGCGTGGGTTTTCATGATCTCCCACTCCTCGGGAGTGAGTTTGCCCGGTTTGTGCAAGATGGCGTCCGGGATCCCCACCTTGCCGATGTCGTGCAGGGGAGAGGCACGCTTGATGAGCTCGCACCTGTCCTCATTCATGCCGAGCAGCTTGCAGAACAATTCGGTGTAGAGGGCCACCCGCTTGACGTGCAAGCCAGACTCCTTCGAGCGGCTCTCCACCAGCTCGCCGATGCGATAGATGATCTCTCGCTGGTTGTCACCGATCACCTCGTTGAGCCGGATATTCTCCAGCGCCACTATGATGTTTTCGGTGAACAGGCTCAGCAGCCCGGTATCCATCTGGCTGAGCGGGCGAGTGGTCTCGATGTGGAACAGCAGGTGGTGACGGGCATTCTGGCAATAGAGCACCATCTGGTTGCCATCGTAGACATTGGCTCCCTTGGCCATGGCACAGCGCAGTATTTCCGGCGCATCGACGAGGCGCAGCATGGGACCATCGCTGAGCAGAGGCTCGAGCACCTGATCCCGCACCTCATACGCCAGGTGCTTCACATCGTAAATCTGGGACTCTTCCAGATTGAGCAGGGCGCTGAGCTGGGTCTGGGCTCCTTCGACGAACTGGCGCAGGGCACGCTGCTCGAAGATCCCCTTGGACGCCTCGATGACCTTCTCCAGCCCCTGTCGATTGCTCTCAAGGGTTCGGATGTCCCGATAAGAACGCAGGCTGGCGCGCAACAGGGTGCGCAGTTTCTGGGAGGTAAGTTCGGTCTTGTCCTTGTAGTCGTTGATGTCGTAGTTGGTCACCACGTCATCTTCCGGGGCCTGGCCGGGCTGACCGGTTCGCAGCACGATGCGTACCATCTTGTTTTGCAGCTCGTCACGCACGAACTTGACCACCTCGAGACCGGCATGATCGACCTCCATGACGACGTCGAGCAGCAGCAGGGCGACATCCGGGGTGAGGGCGAGCAAGGCTTTGGCTTCAGCCGCAGAGTAGGCGTGCAGAAAATCGATCGGCTTGCCGTCGAATTCAAACTTGTTCAGGGTGATTTTGGTGATGCGATGCACTTCGGGTTCATCGTCCACTATCATCACCTTCCAGCCGGCGGGACGCGGTGCTGATTGGGGAAGATCTTCATCATCAATAATCAGGATTTGATCATCCATTATGCAATCCTGTGTGTGATCCTGTGCTTACCTTAACCGCTTCATTCAATATAGGAAACGGATTGATATCCAAAATATGATCCAGTCGGTTTCTCTTTCTTCGTATCGGATGCCATCCACCAGCCCTTTCATGAAAAACGCCTCCACAAGGGAGGCGTTCTGGCATCAGAGGCATCAAGCTGCCCTGTGATAGGCGGAGGCTTCAAACAGTGCCTTGTTGGCCACCAGGTCGACGGGATCGAAGTCATCGACGTTGATGGTGCGAAGGCGACTCTCCTCGGCGCGCCGCAGCAGGTCCGCTTCGGCCTGGTTGATGACACCGAGGCTCAGGCCCGCCTCTGCCACCTTGTCGAGCTGGGTGAAGGGGCGTTTGCTCCCTTCGGCTTTGCACACCTTGTCAAACAGCGGCTCTGCGGTCAGCACATCGTCCAGCGCCTGTTCCAGCAGCCCGAAGGGGTTGCCCTCCTCGCGCGTCAGATATTGGCCCTCGGCCAGACGGCTGCGAGTGGCACTTGGCACCTGGAGCAGGCGGGCTACCTGGCTGTCGAGCTTGTCGGAGGGACGCTTCAGGTCGCGACCAAGGGGTAGCACGATGGCGCGCAGGGCCAGACCAATCCAGCGATTCGGGAAGTTGCGCAGCAACTCGTCGATCGCTTCCTGAGCCTTGAACAGGGCGTCTTGCAGTGCCCAGTGCAGCAGCGGCAGGTCGGCCTGCTGGCGTCCTTCATCCTGATAGCGCTTGAGGGCGCTGGAGGCCAGATAGAGCTGGCTCAGCACATCGCCAAGGCGGGCAGAGACCCGCTCCTTGCGCTTGAGCTCGCCACCCAGGGTGCCCATCGCCATGTCTGACAGGAAGGCCAGGTTGGCGGAGAGGCGAGAGAGCTGCTGATAGTAGCCCTTGGTCTGATCCTTGTAGGGCGCGGCGGCGAAGCGGGCACCGGTCAGCCCCAGCCAGAAGCTGCGCACCAGGTTGCTGATGGCAAAGCCCACGTGGCTGAACATCGCCTTGTCGAAATCTTTCAGCGCCTGCTCTTTGTCGGGGTGGCTGGCGGCCAGCATCTCCGGCAACACGTAGGGGTGGCAACGGATGGCTCCCTGACCGTAAATGATCATGCTGCGGGTCAGGATATTGGCTCCTTCGACGGTCACGGCGATGGGCGCACCCTGATAACCACGGGCCAGATAGTTGTTCGGCCCCATGCAGATGGCCTTGCCGCCATGGATGTCCATTGCATCGATGATGCACTTCTGGGCGCGGTCGGTGAGGTGGTACTTGACGATGGCGGAGATGACCGAGGGTTTTTCACCGAGATCGATGCCGGTGACCGTCAGTTTGGCGGCGGCGCCCATGATGTAGGCGTTGCCACCCAGGCGTGCCAGCGGCTCTTCAATCCCTTCCATCTTGCCAATCGGCAGCTTGAACTGGCGACGGATGCGGCTGTAGGCACCGGTGGCCAGGGCCAGCATCTTGACGCCGCCCGTGCTGTTGGAAGGCAGGGTGATGCCGCGACCGACGGAGAGACACTCCACCAGCATACGCCAGCCCTGACCGGCCATAGCCGGACCGCCGATGATGAAGTCGAGCGGTACAAACACGTCTTGGCCGTGGGTCGGGCCGTTCTGGAACGGCACGTTGAGCGGGAAGTGGCGACGACCGATATCGACTCCCTTGATGTGGGTCGGAATGAGGGCGCAGGTGATGCCGAGCTCTTCTTCCTCACCCAGCAGGTGGTCAGGGTCACGCAGCTTGAAGGCGAGGCCGAGTACGGTGGCGATGGGAGCCAGGGTAATGTAGCGCTTGTTCCAGGTCAGGCGCATGCCGAGCACCTCTTCCCCTTCCCACTCGCCTTTGCAGACGATGCCGAAGTCGGGAATCGAGCCCGCATCAGAACCCGCTTCCGGACTGGTCAGGGCGAAACAGGGGATCTCCTTGCCGACAGCCAGACGGGGCAGGTAGTAATCCTTCTGCTCGTCAGTACCGTAGTGTTGCAGCAGCTCACCCGGCCCTAAGGAGTTGGGCACGCCGACGGTGGAGGCGAGCACGGCGCTGGCGCCGCACAGCTTTTGCAGCACGCAGGACTGGGCGTAGGCGGAGAACTCCAGCCCGCCATATTTCTTCTTGATGATCATGGCGAAGAACTTGTTGTCCTTCAGGTATTGCCACACCTCGGGAGAGAGATCGGCACGCTCGTGGGTCACTTCCCAGTCGTTGACCATGCGGCACACTTCTTCAACCGGACCGTCCATGAAGGCCTGCTCTTCGGCAGACAGCGTGCTGACCGGAATGGCGTGCAGCTTCTTCCAGTCCGGGTTGCCGGCAAACAGATCCGCTTCCCACCAGGTCGTCCCCGCTTCGATGGCTTCCTTCTCGGTTCGGGACATCTCCGGCATGATGGACTTGTAGATCTTGAACAGCGGCTTGGTCAGCTGGTTGCGGCGAAACTCCACCAGATTGAGGGGCAGGGCTATCACCGCGAACAGCGCCCACACCAGCAGGGGCACATGGCCATAGAAGGTGCCGGCGACCAGGGCGGCGGCCGTGGCAAGCGTGGCGGTGAACAGGGACGCACGGCGATAGGCCATGGCGCCGATCACCAGGATCACCCCGAGCAGAGTGAGGGTCGTCGTCATTGTTTGCTCCTTGCATGAATTGCCGAGGTTGGGAAATTGGCGTTAACTGATCCAGAGGTCTGACCTGTTGGATGTGGCCCCTGTTGTAATTCATACGCACAAACTTATCAAGCTGTTTACAAGCCCGTTACCTTGGCTCTGTGATCGGCATAACGTGCTGCCCGCCCCATCTTGGCGGGCGGGGGGCGACGATTGGACTGGCTTGTGCGACAATGCCGCCACCCTATGTTGGACGACGAGATTTCAAGAACCATGTACCAAGAACTGATCCGCAACGAGTTGACCGAGGCTGCCAGCGTGCTTCAGGCGTTCCTGGCAGATGAGCAAAATCTGAAAAACATCGAGGCGGCGGCCAGGCTGCTCGCCGACTCCTTCAAGCAGGAAGGCAAGGTACTCTCCTGCGGCAACGGCGGCTCCCACTGCGATGCCATGCACTTTGCCGAGGAGCTGACCGGTCGGTACCGCGAGAACCGCCCAGGCTATGCCGGCATCGCCATCTCCGATCCCAGCCACCTCTCCTGCGTCTCCAACGACTTTGGCTATGACTATGTCTTCTCTCGCTATGTGGAGGCCGTCGGCCGTCGTGGTGACGTGCTGCTCGGCATCTCCACCAGCGGCAACTCCGGCAACATCCTCAAAGCCATCGAGGCGGCCCGTGCCAAAGGGATGAAGGTGATTGCCCTGACCGGCAAGGACGGCGGCAAGATGGCTGGTCTGGCCGATGTGGAGATCCGTGTGCCGCACTTCGGTTATGCCGACCGTATCCAGGAAGTGCACATCAAGGTGATCCACATCCTGATCCAGCTGGTTGAAAAAGAGATGGCCAAGTAATCAACGATCCGGGATTGAGAGGGGGGGATGGGAGACCATTCCGGCCCTCTCGTCCAGCCGTGACGGTTGATTGACGAAACCAGAGTCAAGACATTCAGGGAGTGGATGGTATATGTGCGAACTGCTCGGCATGAGTGCCAATGTGCCGACCGACATCTGCTTCAGCTTTACCGGGCTGATGCTGCGGGGCGGCAAGACCGGTCCCCACAAGGATGGCTGGGGGATCACCTTCTATGAGGGGCGGGGTTTTCGCACCTTCAAGGATCCCGAACCCAGTGCCCAGTCTCCCATCGCCAAGCTGGTCCAGGCACTGCCCATCAAGAGCCGTGCCGTGGTCAGCCATATCCGGCAGGCGAACCGGGGGTGTGTCTCCCTGGAAAACACCCACCCATTTACCCGAGAACTGTGGGGCCGTTACTGGACCTTTGCCCACAATGGCCAGTTGACCGGTTACAAGAGGCTGCCCACGGGGCGGCACCGCCCGGTAGGCGACACCGACAGCGAGCACGCCTTCTGCTGGCTGCTCGACAGGCTGGAGCACAAGTACCCCAAACGGCCGGCAAATTTCCCCGCCATGTTCCGTTACCTCGCGACCCTGTGCGACGAGCTGCGCGGGCTCGGGGTGTTCAACATGCTGCTGTCGGACGGAGAGTTCGTGATGACCTATTGCAGCAACAACCTTTACTGGTTGACGCGCAGGGCTCCCTTTGGCGAAGCCCGTCTGCTGGATGAGGATGTGGCCATCGACTTTCAGAGTGAAACGACGCCGAACGATGTGGTGACCCTGATCGCCACCCGGCCGCTCACCGGCAACGAGAATTGGGTGAAGATGGTGCCCGGGGAGTTCTGCCTGTTCAGGCTGGGTGAGCTGGAATATGGCAATGCAGCCAACTTGTTGAACCAGAAATAAAAAAATACCAGGGCAGATGTCTACCCTGGTTCTTCGCAGCAGCCATACAGGCAAAAAGGGATGAGAGAGGTGTTGCTGAGCCGCATCATTCTCATGGGTTGCATTGTTACTTTAATGTTAATTTTGTGACAACCTTTATCTCTCTCCATTCTGACTGACATACCGATAACTTGAAGCTGCTCACATTCTGGTGTCGCAAGAGCATCCGGAGCGATACGGGCATGCCCGAAGGACGGGTGACAGCGGGGCTGTGGGTCCGCTATATTGTGGTCTGTTTGAATACCATCATAGGGAAGAGAAGATGGAGTGGCTGGATCAGAAAGTGCTGCGACAACTGGCAGATGATATCGGTCACGAGATGATGCCGGTCGTCATCTCGGTGTTTGTCGAAGAGGTAGGCGAGCAGTTGGCCCAATTAAGACCGCTTTTTGAGCAGCGGGACTGGTCAGCCCTGGCGCGTCTTGCCCACAGCATGAAATCGTCCTGTGGCAGCTATGGCGCCAAACCCAGCTATCAGCAGGTGATGGATCTGGAGTCCGCCTGTCGCCGGGAAGATGAGCAAGAGGCCGGCAGACTGCTGGCTGAGCTGGAGCACTCCCTGCCCCAGGTCTTCACCCATCTGGCCCAGTTTCACTGATCCAGAAGGGCATCAGCCCGCCATGTCGCGCTCGCCAAGCCTGCTCAGGATCACGGTGTCGAGTGCCAGCCGCAGCTTGAGGCGGTCGTGGCGGTGGGGGAGGGCCGCTTCACCCAGCTCGGCCCGAACGAGGCAGTGCTGCAGCTCGGGTACCTGGGGGCCCTCGGGAGCCAGAATGGCATCGATCCGGCCGCTGCCTATCCGCTCTTCCAGCCAACGATGTTGACTGGACAGTGACAACTGGCCTGCCGGACCCTCTTCGTCCACCAGATTGCTGATGAACACGACGATGGCGCGGCTGCTGCGGATCGCCTCCGCAATTTCGCGCAGCAGCAGAGGAGGCATGATGGAGGTGAGGAAGCTGCCCGGCCCCAGGATGATCATGTCGGCCTGGCTCAGCGCCTCGACTGCTTCGCGCGTGGCGGGCACGACCGGTTTCAGGCTCAGGGCCCGTGGCGGCGTGGTGAGCTGATCGATGGAGACCTCTCCCAGGATCTGATCGCCACAGACGGTGTGGGCGCACAGATCGGTGGGATGCTCGGACATGGGCAGCAGATTGGGTTCAATTTCCAGCATGTCGCTGATGAGCCGGATGGCATCCAGGGGGCGCACGCAGAGGTTGTCGAGGGCCAGCAGCATCAGGTTGCCGAGGTTGTGGCCCGCCAGCTCGCCGCGGCCGGTAAAGCGGTGCTCGAACAGCTGGCTACCGATGCTGGGGGTGGTCACCAGCTGGTTGAGGCAGTTGCGCAGATCCCCCCAGGCGATGCACTCCTGGCTTTTGCGCAGGCGTCCGGTGGAGCCGCCATCATCCGTGGTGGTGACGATGCCCGTCAGCCGGGATCCCAAGAACGACAGGGAAGAGAGCACCCGGCCCATACCGTGCCCGCCGCCGATGGCGACGACCCGGTCGAAGTCATTGATATTTTTTTGCCACATGCAGTGATCCCGTGGGATGCCAGTGAGCACCATTCTAGTCTCCATGGCCAGGTAATTGTTTGATAAGGGTATGATTTTTGCTTGATGCCAGCATCCCGTACCCCTAGGAGACGATGTTGAACTTCCTGACGGCTCACTCGCTTGCCGAGACGACCCCACTGGCCGCCCAACAAGTTACAGAGCGGTTGCATGCCCAGTCATCCCATGTTCCATCGCTGTTGCTGGTCTATTTTACCCAAGCACACGAGGCGGCGGAACTGCGCCGTGCGCTCAAGGCACGTTTTCCCGATACCCGGCTGATCGGTTGCAGCTCCTGCGGCGGTATCCTGACCCAGGATGGCCATCATGGTCGGCATGGCTGGAGCCTGTCGGTCGCCGCCCTTTATGATGACAAGGGGGCCTATGGCGTGGCTGGCCAGATGGGGGATCAACCGGATGTGCGGGCATTGCTGCGCCGCGCCATCGCCGATGGTGGCCGACCGGGAGAGCTGCCGCAGCTCGTGTTGCTGCACACCAGCCCGGGGCTGGAGGAGGTTGTGCTCGCGGGGATCGACGCCGAGTTTGGCGCGACCGTTCCCGTCGTCGGCGGGTCGGCGGCAGACGACGGCGTGGCCGGGCAGTGGCAGCTGTGCTGGGACGAAGGGGAGGGATCACAAGGGTGCGTGTTGGCGGTGCTTTACCCCGATTGCCAACTGGCGTTCCAGTTTCATTCAGGCTATGTACCCACCGAGTGTCGCGGCATCATTACCGGGATAGACGGGCGGGAGGTGCTGACCATCGATCACGAGCCGGCGGCCCGGGTCTATGGTCGCTGGACCGAGCGTGCGACGCCCTGGCCAGTGGGTCCCATCCTCAGGGAGACGACGCTCTCGCCACTGGCCCGTCAGGTCGGCATGCTCGATGACCTGCCCTACTACAAGCTCTCCCATCCCGAGGCGGTGACGGCGCGGGAGGGGCTGCGCCTCTTTACCGAAACCCGACTGGGAGAGCGGCTGCTGCTCATGTACAGCAGCCAGGAAGGGTTGTTGCAGCGCAGCCTGAATGCGGTGAATATCGAGCCTGAATATGGCATGGCGAGCAATATGCGCCCCTTTGGCGCCCTGGTGGTGTTTTGTGCCGGTTGTCGGCTGGCACTGGGGGACAGGCTGGGGGACATCGTCAGTCAATTCAGTCAGAGGCTGGGTGAGATCCCCTTCATCACGCCCTTTACCTTCGGTGAACAGGGACGATTACCCCATGGTGAGCTGGCACACGGCAACCTCATGGTGTCGAGCGTAATCTTCCTCGAGAGCTGACACTGTGCTGGATTCAAGATGATAGGCAATAGCGAACTCGAAACCCTGGGTGACAAACTGCAAACCACGCTGGTGGAGCTGATGCGTTGCCGGGAGCGGGAGGCCAGATATCGGGAGGAGTCCCAAGCCCTGCTGTGCGGGGTGGCGACCCTGGCACAGGCCCAGAGTCTGGAGCAGGTACTGGAGAGTCTCATTCTTGCTCTCAAGCCCTTTATCGGATTCGAACAGGCGGACGTGGTCGCCTGGGAGGCCGTGAGGGGCAGCACCCATCTGAGCACCCAGCCGGACGAGGTGGGCCGGACCTGGTCGCTGACACCGCTCTTCTCCAGGGCCATCGAGGGGGAGACCCTGGTCATCTATGATCCCGCCCAACTGCCTGAGCTGGCGCCGCTGGCAGGGGCGCCGGGCTGGGCCAGCGTCATGATGACAGGCTTGCAGGGACCGGGGTTTTCCGGTGTGCTCATCTGCCGGCACAGCGTGGCGGGCACCTTCGATCTCAAGAGCAAGGCGGCGATGCAGCGTTGTCGCCCGCTCATCTCCCAGGCTCTGGTCAACATCGCCTATCGGGCTCGCCTGCAAGAACAGGTTGACCTCAAGACCCTGGCCCTGCAGGCCAGCGAACAGCGTTTTCGCAGTTTTGCCGCCATGGCCTCTGACTGGTTCTGGGAGACCGATCCCCAGCACAGGCTCAGCTATGTCTCTGCCCCTGGCTATCAGGGGGAAGTGCTGGCCCGCCAGACGGGGAGAAGCCTCTATGATTTTGCCCACGACAAGCAGGACCCGGCCTGGAGCCACTATCGGCACCTGATCGCCCACCATCTGCCGGTGCGGGGAATGCGGGCCCAGGTGATGCTGGCGGGCGGGCCTTGCTGGATGGAGATCAATGCGGAGCCTTGCCATGATGCCGGTGGCCGCTTCCTCGGCTATCGGGGCACGGCGCGGGAGATAGGCAGCCAGATCCGCCGCGAGCAGGAGCTGGCGCGGGCGCGGGACGATGCCGAGACGGCCAACCGTGCCAAATCCCAGTTCCTCGCCATGATGACCCACGAGATCCGCTCTCCCATGAACGCCGTGCTGGGGATGCTGGATCTGCTGCAGCACGGCCGACTCGACACTCCGCAACAGACCCTCATCGGTCATGCCACCCACTCTGCGCATCTGTTGCAGACCATCATCGACGACGTGCTCGATTTCTCGAAAATAGAGTCACATACCCTGACGCTGCACTGTGAACCCTTTCAGCCAGCCGAGCTGTGCCGTGCCCTGGTGGAGCCCTTGCAGGCACAAGTCAGTGCTAAGGGAATCACACTGCATTGGCATCTGGATGAGACGCTCCCTGAACGCCTTCAAGGGGATGCCGTCCGCCTCTCCCAGGTGATAGGCAACCTGCTTGGCAATGCCGTGAAGTTCACCTCCGTCGGCAGCGTGCGTCTGGCGTTGACCTGGGAGGAGGAAAAGCTGGGGGTCATGGTCAGCGACACGGGGATCGGCATCTCCACCGAGGATCAGGCGTTGCTGTTCGAACCCTTCTATCAGGTCGACAGTTCGGCAACCCGCCGCTTCTCCGGCTCGGGGCTCGGACTGGCCATCTGCAGGCGGCTGGTGCAGCTGATGGGGGGAGATATTTGCGTGCAGAGCACGCCTGGGCTGGGAAGCTGCTTCTGGTTCGAGCTGCCCGGGATGGCCTCTCCCTGTGCTCCGGCCGCCGCCCCCAGCAGTGAAGAGTGCGCCAGACTGGAGCTGGATGTGCTGGTGGTGGAAGACAGTCCGGTCAATCAGCTGGTGGTATCCCTGATGCTGCAGAAGCTGGTGTGCAGGGTGAGGCTGGCAGGCAATGGTCTGGAGGCCTTGGCACAGGTGGCGAAGCAGCAGCCGGACCTTGTCCTGATGGATATGCGGATGCCGCAGATGGATGGGCTGGAGGCGACCCGGCGCCTGCGGGACATGGGGTGCGAGGTGCCCATCGTCGCGTTGACGGCCAATGCCATGATGGAGGACAGGGCCCGCTGCCTTGCCCAGGGCATGAACGATTTTCTGGCCAAACCCATCAGTCTTGCCAGACTGCGAAGCTGCCTGCTCCGCCATTGCAGGTGATGTCGGCCGATTTTGGGTAAAAAAAATGGTCAACCTGGTGGTTGACCAATTCTTCAGCAAATACTGAAGAGAGCACGGGATAAATCGGGTTGTACGGTTTTATATGAAAAAGTCGTGCCAACTTTTCAAAACCTGTTATTTGCGGCCTGTAGCTGAATTGTGTGTTATTTATCGCTACCGTGATTGCAAAATGCAATTCTCATTTTTTCATTATAAGAATGCAGTGCCGAGAATTCGCGTTTTGCAAACCAACCGTTGACTCACTCTTTGACTCACTGTGCGATCAGTCGGCGCAAGAACTGGCGCGCCGCTTCACTGTTCTGTTTGGCAATCAACATCTGTTTTTCATAGATCGGCATGGGCAGGATCTCGAGCCAGCGTTGGCAGAGCCAGGCTGCATCGTCGAACTGCTTGTCCGGGTAGAGCTCATCCAGTTCCGGGTATTGTGCAAAGACCTCTCTCAATCGGCTGACCAGCTGGTTGTCGCTGACATCAGAATCCGCACTCGGCCAGTTGGGCAACGGCTCGACCTGGGCGTGCCTGAGGCCTACGCTATCCGTTTCCATCTCGTGGATGCAGAAGCGTTCAAGGCCGAGCACGGTGACCCCGAGCAAACCGTCGTTGAGGGTATAAAAATCAGTCACCTTGACGCGGGTTCCGACCGGGAGAATCCGTCCGCAGGTGCCCGTGCTGGTGGTCTCTTCCATCACGATGCCAAAGCCACGATCCTCGAGGAAGGACTCCTTGAGCATCTGCAGGTGGCGCGGCTCGAACAGGCGAAGGGGGAGCTTGCCACCGGGCAGAATGTGGGACGGCAAGGGGAACAGTGCCAGTTGTTGAAGTTTCATGTTCCATCCTCCTAATCAGTCATTGCTGAATGTGACAATGCAGTGACCGTGCCAGAGAGAGGTGGCGTGGCGAAGGGGTGAGTCATTTCCCGTGGTTATTTTTAATATCCATTTAAAATCAATCTATTGTGATTTGATGTCGCGAATGCAGGCAAGGCAGTGCGAAAGGGATTCAGGTGAGGTGTAAGGGCGCCGAACATACCCTGTGTGCAGAATGAGTCTATTTTCGCATATTGCAAATTTGATTCATGCAAAATGCCTGTTACAGACCCATTCAGCGATTGGGGGCAAAGGCCAGGGGATCAGGTGGTGAATTCTGTGTGCTGTGTCATGCCGTCCAGCATCAGTGCGGCTATCTCGTCATACATCTGACCAGGCCTGTGCCAGTGCCGGGGTAAAACCACTGCCGAGACGCCGTGCCAGCACCTGGGTCAGCGCCTGTTTGAGCAGTGCAAACTGGTGGGGTTGAACGTTGAATCGCTGGTGACGCCTGCCGAGATCGCGAATGATGAAACCCAGTGCATCCAGTTGGGAGAGGCTGGTGATGACGGTGTTCAGGGTGTCCGACACCTTGGCAACGGGCAGCTCCTGATGTGGGGGAAAGAGGGCCCTGAGTTCGGGGGACAATCTGAACAGCTCTTCATAAACCTCCTGGACATAGCTGTTGTTCAGGGCGCTCACCCTGCCCCAGGCTTTCTGGACCAGCTCTATCTGCTCAAAGGTCATGTCGATGTTTCCTTCCCGTGCGATGCCATGAAAATAATAATCCATCTACTCAATAGAGCACCGGGTTCCGCGCCATTTGGGGAAAAGAAGAGGGGGCCAGCAAGGAGGCACGGATGGTGACCCCTTGCTGGCAGGAGGCCGGGACCTCAGTTGCGCTGTTCCAGGTACATGACGGCTGCTTCGACGCGGCTTTGGGCCTCGAGCTTTTTCAGCAGGCTCTTGACGTGGACCTTGACGGTTCCCTCGGAGATATGGAGCACGGAGGCGACCTGCTTGTTGGACAACCCCTTGGCGATTTCACGCATGATCTGCATCTCGCGTCGGGTCAGGCTCTCCAGCTTCTGCTGCAGGTGGTCCAGCTCGTAGATGTTCTCGAGATAGGGACGTAGCGGCTCGCTCAGGATCTGCTTGCCGGTCATCACGTCAGCCAGCTGGGCCAGCAGCATGTCAGGCTCGGTGTCCTTGAGCAGATAGCCGTCCGCGCCTGCCTTGAGCAGGGCAACCACATCCTGGCGGGCGTCAGAGACGGTCAGGATCACCACGCGGGAAGTCACCTCTTCGGCCCGCAGCGCCTTGAGGGTATCGAGACCTGACAACCCCTTCATGTTGAGGTCGAGCAGGATAAGGTCCGGTTCGGACTCTTTGGCCATGGCCACGGCGTCGGTGCCGTTGGAGGCCTCGCCAACCACGTCGATGTTATCTTCCAACTCCAGCAGTTGCACAATTCCCTTGCGCATCAGGGGGTGGTCATCCACGACCAGAACACTGTATTTCATCTCGTCCATCAGGCGTCTCTTGTTAGGCTGGTGGGAAAGGTCAGGTGTATGCGGGTGCCCCCGGAGGGCGGTTCACTGATGGTCAACTGGCCGCGCAATTTGCTGGCGCGTTCATTCATGATGCTGAGACCGTAGTGATTCACCGCCGAGCTTGCGCCCCTTATTCCAACACCATCGTCTGCAATCTGAACCTGGATGTTACCATCAGCCAGGGTCTCACAGCTAACGTCAATGTGCCGCGCGCTGGCATGCTTGATGGCATTGAGCACTGCCTCACGGATCAGCTGCAGGATGTGGATGTGCTGCCCCGCTTCAAGGTCGGTGTCCGTCAGTCCGTACTGGAGCCTGATGTCGGCGTGCGTCTGGGGTTTGAGCTGCTCGAGCATGACCGCGATGGCTTCACCCAGGTTGGCATCGCCGATGCTGAGGCGGAAGGTGCCGAGCAGTTCGCGCAACTGGGTATAGGCATTGCTGAGTCCCTCGTCGATCTGCTCCATGGCTGCCTCGGTCTTGGCCCTGTCCCCCTTGGCGAAGGAGCGCTTGAGCAGCGTGGCCTGGATCTTCAGGTAAGAGAGGGCCTGGGCGAGGGAGTCGTGCAGTTCACGGGCGATGACGGCGCGCTCTTCCATCAGCAGCAGGCGCTGGTGCTGCAGTAGGGTCTGATCCTTGTGCAGCACCTGGGCCAGCAACATGGAGAAGTTCTTCATCAGCCGCTCGTCGATGGGGTGGTCGCTTATCATGTCGAGCCGGCCGTACTCCTCGTCATCCATCTGCAGGTAGAAGCTCACCACGGCGTCCAGATCCCCCGGCCACCCCTTGCGACCTGTGATGTAGACCGGCATCGCATTGTGCTCGAAGCGGGTGAGGCGGATGTACTCGATGTGCTGGTGGGCGGCGGCCCGCTCCAGCAGCTTTTGCAGGGTGCGGCGGCTGAGGGGCGCCGCGTGCAGTTTCTGGGCGGTGGAATAGAGGAAGGAGAGGGTGTCGTTGGCCTGTTGCAGCTTGGCCGTTTTCTCCTCCACCTTGCTCTCCAGCTCCCGGTAGAGTTTGCCAAGCTCGTCGGCCATGGTCGCGAACGCTCCCGACAGCTCTCCCAGCTCGTTCTCACAGTGGGGGGGCAGGGTGAGATCGAACTCCTGACGCTGGATCTGGCGTGCGCAATAGACCAGCTGATTGAGGGGCGCCACCACCTGCTGGCGGGTGAAGCGCACCGTGCACCAGGCGATGGTGATGATGGCGAGCAGCCCTAGCCCCTCGGCCAGGGCCAGCATGCGCACCTTGAACTCCACGTGGTACTGCATCTGGTTGACGAAGTCATCGATGGCGGCGACGAACTGTTCCGTATTATCGGTATAACGGCTGGGAGTGGCATTCTCGATGTGTTCGCGCATCACTTGCCATTGCAAGAGGACTTCACCATAGGTGCGGCGCAGGGAGGCGGGCGTGATCCAGCGCTGGGTCTCCTGCAGCTCGGGGGCATGAAGGGTCTGTTCAAACTGGGCGAGCCGGCCGAGGACGACCTGATCCTTCTCGATTTCATAGGCCATGCGGTAGGCCTGCATGCGCAGAGATCCCGACAGATTGATGGCCTTGGCATCGGGAACCGAATAGAAGAGGGTGACCATGGCCACCACGGCGATCAGGCTGGCCATGAACAGGATCAGCACCATGGAGCGACCGATGGCGCTGCTGACCGACTGCACTCTGAACCATTTTCCCATGCCGACCGGCTCCCTTTTCACCCACAAAGACCCCACAAAGTAGCATGGGAGTGTACTCCAAGTTGTGCTAGCATCGAAAAACTAGATGAACTCCGAGCGATTTTGCCTAAGTCATTGAGATAGGGGGAGATCGCCGTCAGCCGATGTTCGAGCTGAAAGGGTCAGGAAAGAAATGCCCTGGCCTCCCGTATTTGGAAAGGTGTTTATGTTGCCACTTGAAGATGGTTTTTCCCGTCGCTTTTACTATTTGCGTCTGTCGGTCACCGACGTCTGCAATTTCCGCTGTACCTACTGTCTGCCGGACGGCTATCACCCGCCGAAAGGAGATGGTGAGGGGCGCCAGTCCTTCCTCTCCCTGGAGGAGATCCGTCGCGTCGTCTCCGGGTTTGCGGCCATGGGGACGCGCAAGGTGCGTCTGACTGGAGGCGAGCCCTCCCTACGCCGCGACTTCACGGCCATCATCGAGACCGTGGCCAATACTCCCGGCATCGAGAAGGTGGCCATGACCACCAACGGGTATCGGCTCAAGGAGCGTGCCCGCGAGTGGTTCGATGCGGGGCTGACGGCCCTGAACGTCAGCGTCGACAGCCTGGATCCCCGTCAGTTCCACCAGATCACCGGCGAGAACAAGCTGGCGGAGGTGATGGCGGGGATAGACGCCGCCCTGAGTGCCGGTTTTCGGTCGGTCAAGATCAACGCCGTGCTGCTCAAGGGGCTCAATGATCATCAGCTCGAGACATTCCTCGCCTGGATCCGCGACAAACCCATCGAGCTGCGTTTCATCGAACTGATGCAGACCGGCGAGATGGACGCCCTGTTTCGCGATCACCATACCAGCGGTGAACTCATCAAGCAGCGCCTGCAAGAGAGCGGCTGGGTGCAGCAGCTGCGCGGCCTGGATGATGGCCCTGCCCAGGTGTTCACGCATCCGGACTCGAGGGGCGGGGTGGGGCTCATCATGCCCTACAGCAAGGATTTTTGCGCCGGTTGCAACCGGCTGCGGGTCTCCTCCAAGGGCAAGCTGCACCTGTGTCTCTTTGGCGACAACGGGGTGGAACTGCGGGATCTGCTCACCGATGACAGCCAGCAGGAGGCGCTGCAATGGCGTATTCGCCAGGCGCTGACCGGCAAGGCCGCCACCCATCGCCTCCATGAAGGCAATGCAGGCATGACCCCCCACCTGGCCTCCATCGGCGGCTGACAGCCGCCGTGCACCTCAAATAACCTTCGATTAATTATCAATCCTCACATAGGGGTAATTTACCTTGCCCCTGCTGTGTCTAATTACGCCAAGGGTTTGATCCAGCGCAAGAATCCCCCCTGTTTATCTCCCTGGTGGTATATCCCCTGACTTGTCAGGGCCGCAATATACACCCACGCTTATAATTGGCATTGAAAATGCCAGTCACGGGATCCGCGCGGGGGCATTCGTCCCCGAAAAGAGGAGTCGATATGACCGACGGGGTCAACTTGTCACGCAGAGGCCTGTTTCGGGGACGCCTGAGCGCCCCCAAGGCTGGGATCCAGTTGCCCTGGTCCGTCTCCTGGGACGAGTTCGTGGCCGGCTGTACCCGCTGCGGCGACTGTCTGGCGGCCTGTCCGGAGCAGATCCTGATCAAGGGAGACGGGGGCTTCCCCACGGTGGATTTTCACCGCGGCGAGTGCACCTTCTGCACCGAGTGTGTGAGCGCCTGCCAGGCGCCGGTGTTCAGGCCGACAACCCAGACACCCTGGGAGTATGTGGCCCATATCGAGGCGGGCTGTCTGGCCACTGCCCAGGTGTTCTGCCAGCGCTGTCAGGACAGCTGCGAGCAGCAGGCAATCCGCTTTTCCCCCCGGCTGGGGCGCGTACCCACCCCCGGCATCCATGCCGAGTCGTGCAACGGCTGCGGGGCCTGCGTAGCGGATTGCCCAGTGGGCAGTATCAGCATCGGTCTGTCTCGTGGCGAGGCTTCGCGATGACCCAAGAGACGAACAAGTTGGAAAACGGTGATATGACGCGAGAAGAGTTCCATGTATCCAGCCTGGTGGTGCTGACCCAGCCCGATCTGCGCCACGCCCTGGCAGAGCGGATTGCGACCCTGGACGGGGCCGAGATCCACGCCGTCAGCGAGGAGGGCAAGCTGGTGGTGACCTTGGAGGGGCCGAGCCAGCGCCCCATCATGGCGGCCATCGACACAATTCAGGGGTTGCCCGGGGTGCTCTCTGCGGCCCTGATCTACCACCAGTTCGATGAAATGGACGCCGAAGATGGGGAATAAGGCGTCATGTGGCAGAAGCGCAAGAGTCGTTCGCTGACCGCCACGGGTAATACACGGGATGCCGGGTCTGTTGTCTGCGTTCGATGAACGAAAAGCCCAGAGCAAAGGAATAAAGCGCCATGGAGCTGAGCCAGCGCGGCTCGTCACAATGGCTGTCATTGATGTGATTAAGCAATGCGAGGATATGTCATGAAGCTGAGTCGACGCGACTTTATGAAGGCCAATGCGGTGGCGGCAGCCGCTGCCGTGGCCGGTGTCAGTGCCCCCACTCTGGCGGCGAACCTGATCACCAGTACCGACAAGACCGCCATCACCTGGGACAAGGCACCGTGCCGCTTCTGCGGGACCGGCTGTTCCGTGCTGGTGGGCTCCCAGGCTGGCCGCGTCGTGGCGACCCAGGGGGATCCCGATGCACCGGTCAACCGTGGCCTGAACTGCATCAAGGGCTACTTCCTCTCCAAGATCATGTACGGGGAGGATCGCCTGACCCAGCCCATGCTGCGCATGACGAACGGCAAGTTCGACAAGAACGGCAACTTCGCCCCCATCAGTTGGGATCAGGCCTTCGACATCATGGCCGAGAAGTTCAAGGCGACCCTGAAAGAGAAGGGCCCGACCGCCGTCGGCATGTTCGGCTCCGGCCAGTGGACCGTCTGGGAAGGCTATGCCGCCGCCAAGCTGATGAAGGCAGGCCTGCGCTCCAACAACCTGGATCCCAATGCCCGTCACTGCATGGCCTCCGCGGTAGTGGGCTTCATGCGTACCTTCGGCATGGATGAACCCATGGGCTGCTACGACGACATCGAGCAGGCCGACGCCTTCGTGCTGTGGGGCTCCAACATGGCCGAGATGCACCCCATCCTCTGGTCGCGCATCTCCGATCGCCGTCTGTCCCACCAGGATGTGCAGGTGCACGTGCTCTCCACCTTCGAGCACCGCAGCTTCGAGCTGGCGGACAACGGGCTGGTGTTCACCCCCCAGACCGATCTGGCGATCCTCAACTACATCGCCAACTACATCATCCAGAACGACAAGGTGAACTGGGAGTTCGTCAACAAGCACACCCAGTTCCGCAAAGGGGTGACCGACATCGGTTACGGCCTGCGTCCCACCAACCCGCTGCAGCAAAAGGCCAAGAACCCGGACAGCGGCGACTCCACCCCCATGAGCTTCGACGACTTCGCCAAGTTCGTGGCGGATTACGATCTGGAGTCCGTCTCCAAGCTCTCCGGCGTGCCCAAGGACAAGCTCGAGAAGCTGGCCCAGATCTATGCGGATCCGGACAAGAAGGTGGTCTCTTACTGGACCATGGGGTTCAACCAGCACACCCGTGGCGTCTGGGCCAACAACCTCTGCTACAACATCCACCTGCTGACCGGCAAGATCTCCCAGCCGGGCTCCGGCCCCTTCTCCCTGACCGGCCAGCCCTCCGCCTGTGGTACCGCCCGTGAAGTGGGTACCTTCGCCCACCGTCTGCCGGCGGACATGGTGGTCACGGATCCCAAACACCGCGCCATCGCCGAGAAGATCTGGAAGCTGCCGGAAGGCACCATCCCGGAGCAGGTGGGCTACCACGCCGTGCTGCAAAACCGCATGCTCAAGGATGGCAAGCTCAACGCCTACTGGGTGATGTGCAACAACAACATGCAGGCCGGCCCGAACATGAACGAAGAGGCGCTGCCCGGTTATCGCAACCCGGCCAACTTCATCGTGGTCTCCGACCCTTATCCGACCGTGACCGCCCAGGCGGCCGACCTCATCCTGCCCACCGCCATGTGGGTGGAGAAAGAGGGGGCCTATGGCAACGCCGAACGTCGCACCCAGTTCTGGCACCAGCAGGTGAAGGCACCGGAAGGGGCCAAGTCCGACCTGTGGCAGCTGATGGAGTTCTCCAAACGCTTCACCGTGGAAGAGGTGTGGCCGGCTGAGTTGATTGCCAAGATGCCGGAAGTGAAGGGCAAGACCCTGTTCGACGTGCTCTATGCCAACGGCCAGGTGAACCAGTTCCCGAAAGAGCAGAGCAAGGGGGCCCTGAACGACGAGGCCGAGCACTTTGGTTTCTACGTCCAGAAGGGGCTGTTCGAGGAGTACGCCTCCTTCGGTCGCGGCCATGGCCACGACCTGGCGCCGTTCGATCAGTATCACGAAGCCCGTGGCCTGCGCTGGCCGGTGGTGGACGGCAAGGAGACCCTGTGGCGCTATCGCGAAGGGTTCGACCCTTACGTGAAGGCGGGGGAGGGGGTGCGCTTCTACGGCAAGCCCGATGGCAAGGCGGTGATCTTCGCGCTGCCCTATGAGCCGGCTGCCGAAGCTCCGGACAAAGAGTACGACATGTGGCTCTCCACCGGTCGCGTGCTGGAGCACTGGCACACCGGCACCATGACCCGTCGCGTGCCCGAGCTCTATCGCGCCTTCCCGGATGCGGTGCTGTTCATGCACCCGGAAGATGCCAAGGCCCGTGGCGTGCGCCGTGGTGAAGAGGTGATCGTCTCCTCCCGCCGGGGCGAGGTGAAGACCCGGGTCGAGACCCGCGGCCGCAACCGTCCGCCCAAGGGACTGGTGTTCATGCCCTTCTTCGATGCGAGCCAGCTGGTCAACAAGCTGACCCTGGACGCCACCGATCCGCTCTCCAAGGAGACGGATTACAAGAAGTGCGCCGTCAAGGTCATGAAGGCCTGAGGCGGGGGAGCGCGAGATGAGTCGTAGTCGGCGCCAGTTTCTGGCCGACATGGCCAAGGGGGTCTGCGGTGTGGGCCTGCTTGGCGTGGGGCTCGGCGGCGTGGCGCGCCAGCAGGTGCAGGCTTTGCCTGCCCAGGCGCTGCGCCCGCCGGCCGCCCTCGACGAGGCCGAGTTTCTCGGCGCCTGCGTGCGCTGCGGGCTCTGCGTCGAGGCATGCCCCTACGACACCCTCAAGCTCGCCCGGCTGTTTGAACCCGTGACCACCGGCACCCCCTACTTCAAGGCGCGCGCCGTTCCGTGCGAGATGTGTGACGACATCCCCTGCGTGGCGGCCTGCCCGAGCGGGGCGCTGGATCGGGCCATGACCGATATCGATCAGGCGCGGATGGGGGTGGCGGTGCTCATCGATCACGAGACCTGCCTCAACTACCTGGGGCTGCGCTGCGACGTTTGCTACCGGGTCTGCCCCCTCATCGACAAGGCCATTACCTTGGAGCTGCAGCACAACCCGCGCACAGGCAAGCACGCCATGTTCCTGCCCACGGTGCACAGCGATCTCTGCACCGGCTGCGGCAAGTGCGAGCACGCCTGCGTGCTGGAGGAGGCGGCCATCAAGGTGGTGCCTCGCCAGCTTGCCAAGGGGGAGCTGGGTCACCACTACCGGCTCGGCTGGGAAGAGAAGGCGAAGGCGGGCAAATCGCTCATCGGCGACAGGCTCACCCTGCCGACCCGCAAACCGGAGGGTCTATGAGTCGGTATCCAGGGGCCGAGGCTACGGCCAGGCTGGGGTGGTGGCGTGCCCACCGCTTCCTGCTGCTGCGCCGGCTTTGCCAGTTCGGGGTGCTGGGGCTGTTCCTGCTGGGGCCGCTCGCGGGCATCTGGATCCTCAAGGGCAACCTCTCCAGCTCCCTGCTGCTGGAGACGGTGCCCCTCACGGATCCCCTGACCCTGTTGCAGTCGGTGGCGGCGGGCCAGTGGCCCATCCCCACCCTGTGGCTCGGGGCCGGGCTGGTGCTCGCGGGTTACTGGCTGGTCGGGGGGCGGGTGTTCTGCTCCTGGGTCTGTCCAGTCAACCTGGTCACCGATGTCGCCGCCTGGCTCAGGGGGCGGCTCGGGCTCAAGGGCAATGGTCAGTTCAACCGCGCTACCCGCTACTGGCTGCTGGCCATGGTGCTGGTGGCGCCGGCCATCACAGGCGTGCTGGTGTGGGAGCTGGTCAATCCGGTGTCGCTCACCCTGCGGGGCCTGCTGTTTGGCATGGGGGCGGGCTGGGGCCTGCTGGCGGTGCTGTTCCTGTTCGACCTTTTTGTGGTGGAGCGGGGCTGGTGCGGCCACCTCTGTCCGGTGGGGGCCTTCTATGCCCTGGTCAACCGGGTCGGGTTCATCAAGATTGCAGCCTCGGGGCGCGAGCGGTGCAGCAACTGCATGGATTGTTATGCGGTCTGCCCGGAGCGTCCCATCCTGCGCGGCCCCGTTCACGGTGCCAGGCGTGGTCACGGGCCCTTGATTGCGGCTCAGGAGTGTACCAACTGCGGCCGTTGCATCGATGTCTGCGCGGAGCAAGTTTTTGAAATCACTGTAGGTTTTGCCGTCAAGGCAGAGAAAACGTCGGAGAACACATAATGAAGAAGCTGATTGGAGCAATGCTGGCCTGCCTGATGGCGGGTTCCTTGATGGCGGCCGTCCCCGAGATCACCAACAGCACGGGGGGCATCAAGTCGGAGCGGGGAAGCACGGATCTGGTGACGGATGCCGACGCGGCCCCCATGAAGAACTTTCGCAAGGATGGCGACCTCTACGATCGCCAGTACATGCACCAGCCCCCGCTGATCCCCCACGACACCCGCAACTATGAAGTGGACAACAAGGTCAACAAGTGCCTGGCCTGTCACAGCTTCAAGAACGCCAGTGCCATGAAGGCCCCCAAGATAAGCCCCACCCACTTCGAGACCCGTGACGGCATGACCCTGGGCGAAGTCTCTCCGCGTCGCTACTTCTGTCTGCAGTGCCACGTGCCGCAAGCGGATGCCAAGCCGCTGGTGAACAATACCTTCAAACCGGTTGAAGCGCTGAACTGAGGAACCCATAGATGAAATTACCCGGCTTTGTGAAGCGTCTGTGGACCACCTTCAAGTCACCGTCGAAGGCGGCCCTCTGGGTCATCCTGCTGATGGGCTTCTTCGGTGGCGTCATCTTCTGGGGCGGGTTCAACACCGCCATGGAAGCGTCCAACACCGAGGCCTTCTGCACCAGCTGCCACGAGATGAAGGACAACGTGTTCGTGGAGTACCGCGACACCATCCACTACGCCAACCGCTCCGGCGTGCGGGCCAGCTGCCCGGATTGCCACGTACCCCACGAATGGACCTACAAGATCATCCGCAAGGTGCAGGCCTCCAAGGAGCTGTGGGGCATGATCACCGGCAAGGTGGATACCCGCGAGAAGTTTGAATCCCACCGGCGGGAGATGGCCGAGCGGGAGTGGCAGCGGATGAAGGAGACGGATTCGCGCGAGTGCCGCAACTGCCACAACTTCGAGTACATGGACTTCTCCCTGCAAGGGCGTCGGGCCGCCCAGATGCACTCCACCAACCTGGCAAGCGGGGCCAACACCTGCATCGACTGCCACAAGGGGATTGCGCACCAACTGCCTGACATGAAAGGGGTGCCAGGCTTCTGATGGGAAGGCCGCCGGACCCCGGGATCCGGCGGCCTTCGAGATTAATGGGCAATGACGCCCCCCCAGCCAGACATCTTTTGATAGAATCCCTTCCCGGCAACGCGGCGCCCACCGGCTCCTTTCATGGCTGGCACCACGGTGCGGCGCGTTCACCTCATCCTCTCGTGGTCAATGATTGACAGGAATGGCCCCAATGGCACCCAAACACAGCGAATTCATCCCTCTCAAGATCGCCGTCCTGACGGTTTCCGACAGTCGCACCGCTGCCGATGACAGCTCGGGGGACTATCTGGTCGAGGCCCTGACCCAGACTGGCCACGTGCTGGCCGACCGGGCGCTCTGCCCCGACAACCTGTTTCGCATCCGCGCCCAGGTGAGCGACTGGATTGCCGACGAGGGAGTCCAGGTGGTGCTCATCAACGGCGGCACCGGCTTCAACGAGCAGAACCGGGTGCCCGAGGCGGTCGGCGTGCTGTTCGAGCGCACGGTGCAGGGCTTTGGCGAGATGTTCCGCCAGCTCTCGTTTGCCGAGATAAAAGGCTCCGCCATGCAGAGCCGTGCCCTGGCAGGGCTCGCCAACCGCACCCTGATCTGCTGCCTGCCCGGCTCCACCGGCGCCTGCCGTCTGGGTTGGGAACAGCTTATCCGGGATCAGCTCGACGCTCGTACCCGGCCGTGCAACTTCGTGACCCATCTGTGATCCCGGTAGTAAACCCGGATCATCCATCTTATTTTTCGATAGGTGCATAGATGAACCTGACCCATCTCAACCAGAGCGGCGAGGCCCACATGGTGGATGTCACCGACAAGCAGGTGACCGAACGCGAGGCCCGCGCCGAGGCTTTCGTGACCATGGCCCCCGAGACCCTGGCGTTGATCCTGAGCGGTCAGCACCACAAGGGGGACGTGTTCGCCACCGCCCGCATCGCCGGCATCATGGCGGCCAAGAAGACCGCCGATCTTATCCCACTCTGCCATCCGCTGGCCTTGACCAAAGTCGAGGTGGAGATAGTGCCGCTGGCCGAGCAGAATCGGGTCCATATCCGCACTCTGTGCAAGCTCTCGGGCAAGACCGGGGTGGAGATGGAGGCGCTCACCGCCGCCTCGGTGGCGGCCCTGACCATCTACGACATGTGCAAGGCGGTGCAAAAGGACATGGTGATCGAGCAGGTGCGTCTGGTGGAGAAAAAGGGCGGCAAGTCCGGTCATTTCCAACTGGGTGCGACCAAAGGAGAGCAAGCATGATCAAGGTTCTGTTTTTTGCGCAGGTGCGTGAGCTGGTCGGCTGCGACGAGCTCAGCCTGCCTTGTGACTACGTCAGTGCCGATGTCCTTCGCGCCGCCTTGAGCGAGCGAGGTGACAAGTGGGCGCTGGCGCTCGAATCCGGCAAGCTGCTGGTGGCGGTCAACCAGACCCTGGTGCCGCTGGATACCCCCCTCCATGACGGGGATGAGGTCGCCTTCTTCCCGCCGGTGACCGGAGGCTGATGATGAGCGAGGCAACCATGATCGATCGCATTCTGGTGCAGCGGGAAGACTTCTCGCTGGCGGACGAATATGCCCGCCTTGCTGCCCGGCAGGACACAGGCGCGATTGTCAGCTTTGTCGGCAAGGTGCGCGACTTCAATCAGGGGGAGCATGTGAAGGGGCTGGCCCTCGAACACTACCCCGGCATGACCGAGAAGGCGCTGGCGGACATAGTGGCCGAGGCCCGCGGGCGCTGGCCGCTGCAGGAGTGCACCCTCATTCACCGCATCGGCGAGCTGCTGCTCGGGGATCAGATTGTGCTGGTGGTGGTGAGCAGCGCCCACCGCGAGGCGGCTTTCGAGGCCTGCCACTTCATCATGGATTTCTTGAAGACCCGGGCGCCGTTCTGGAAAAAAGAGCTGACCGCCGACGGGGTGCAACGCTGGGTCGAGGCCAGGGCGAGCGATGACGCCGCCCTGGCCCGCTGGCAACAAGGGGAGTGAGCCTCGGGCTCGCGTCAATCGATCCGGCCGTGCCGGAACATAAGGAGCAACGGAATGAAGAGATGGGTATCCGTGTTGGTGCTGGGCGCCGGCGCCATGTACAGCGGTGCTGTGCTGGCTGACGAGGTCAAGGTGGCGGTGGCGGCCAACTTCAAGGGCACCATAGAGCGCATCGGCAAGGAGTTCACCGCCAAGACCGGCCACAACGTCGTCATCAGTTCGGCGGCCACCGGCGTGCTCTATACCCAGATCACCCACGGTGCACCCTTCGATCTCTTCCTCTCGGCCGACGTGGCGACCCCTCAAAAGCTGGAGTCGGAAGGCAAGGGGAGCGAACGCTTCACCTATGCCATCGGTCAGCTCGGCCTCTGGCAGAAGGGGGGGCCTGCTCCCGACGAGGCCACCTTGCGCCACTGGCAGGGGGAGCTGGCCATCGCCAACCCCAAGACAGCGCCCTATGGCGCTGCCGCCATGGCGACCCTGGCTCATCTCAAGATCGATCCCAAGCAGTATCGGGTGCTGACTGGCACCAACATCAGCCAGACCTGGCAGTTTGTCGACACCGGCAATGCGAAGCTGGGCTTCGTCGCCTGGGCCAACCTGGTGGAGGCGGGCAAGACCGGCGAAGCCTGGGCGGTACCGGCCAGCTTCTATCCCCCCATCGAGCAGCAGGCCCTGGTGCTGAAGAAAGGGGCGGCGGTGGATGCCCTGGTGGCCTGGCTCAAGGGGCCGGGACAGGCGCAGATCAAGGCGGCGGGTTACGCCCTGCCGCAGTAAGCGCCCGGCGTCTGCCGGCCAGCCCCGTGCTGGCCAGCTCCGGTGCCTGACGTGTCCCAAGGCGGCGCCCGTCATGACGGCGCCCTGTTTTTTATCGACACCCGAGAGGGGACCCTATGAGTGAAGGGGATCTGCTGGCGGTCTGGCTGACCCTGAAACTGGCGGCCAGCACCACTGCCATCCTGCTGCTGCTGTCGCCGCCGCTCGCCTGGTGGCTGTCTCGCAGCCAGCACCGGCTGCGCCCCCTGGTGGAGGCCATGGTGGCCCTGCCGCTGGTGCTGCCGCCTACCGTGCTCGGCTTCTATCTGCTGCTGGCCTTCTCCCCGGAGTACGGCCTCGGTGGCTGGTGGCGGGAGACCTTCGGGGCCCCGCTCGCCTTCAGTTTTCTCGGCCTGCTCATCGCCTCCGTCATCTATTCGCTCCCCTTCGTGGTACAGCCCCTCACCTCCGCCTTCGTCAACATGGGCAACAAGGAGCTGGAGGCTGCTGCCACCCTGGGGATGGGCCCGTTTGAGCGCTTCTTTCGCATCATCCTGCCCATGACGCTGCCCAGCTTCGTGATGGCGGCGGCGCTGGGCTTTGCCCACACCCTGGGGGAGTTCGGGGTGGTGCTGATGATCGGCGGCAACATTCCCGGGGAGACCCAGGTGCTCTCCATCGCCCTGTTTGATCACGTGGAGGCGATGGATTACCAGAATGCCCATATTCTGGCAGGCGGCCTGATGGGCTTCTCCCTGGTGATGCTGGTGCTGGTCTACGGCGTGCTGCAACGTCGGCAACGGAGGCTGTTCGGATGAGCCTCTACCTCAAGGCCAGACGTGATTTCGGCCCCTTCACCCTGGCGTGCGATCTGGCGCTGCCCCCCAGCCGCATCCTCGGCCTGTTCGGTCCTTCGGGCTGTGGCAAGAGCACCCTGCTGCGCATCATCGCCGGGCTCGACAGGGCTCCGGGCGATGCCCTGCGCTGGCAGGGGCGCGAGCTTGCAGCCCTGCACCCCGAGGCGCGGCGCATCGGGCTGGTGTTTCAGGATGCTCGTCTCTTCCCCCACCTGAGCGTGCTCGGTAACCTGCAACTGGCGGCTCGCAAGGGGAGGGGGCGCTGGCAGCCAGAGGATCTGGCTGCGCGCCTCGGTTTTGCCGAGCTGCTGGGGCAACCGGCCCACGGCCTCTCCGGCGGTCAGCGTCAGCGGGTGGCAATGGCCAGGGCCTTGCTGGCCGAGCCCGACTTGCTGCTGCTGGATGAACCCTTCTCGGCGCTGGACAGGCGCAGCCGCATCCATCAGGCCCACGTGCTCAAGGGCTTGCAGCAGGAGAGCGGCATCCCCATGATCTTCGTCAGCCACGCCATGGAGGAGGTGAGCCTGCTCTGCGATGGACTGGTGCTGCTGGCAGAGGGACGGGTGGAGGCCCAGGGCACCCCCGAGGAGATCTTCGCCCGCACCGACCTGTCGCTGGCCAGTCGCGACGACGTCGGGGTCATGCTCTCTGCGACCCTGTCCCACTACGACGAGCACGAGCAGATGGCGACCCTGCGACTCGGGGAGCAGACCCTGATGGTGACCATGGAGCATGCCCCCGATGAAGCAGGCCCCTTGCAGATCAAGGTGGCGGCGCGGGATCTGGTGATCGCCACCGAGCCCATCGTGCACTCCAGCCTCTCCAACTGCCTCGAGACCCGGCTGCTGGAGGTGCGGGAGGTGCGACCCGGGCAGACCCTGTTGCAGTTGGCTCTCGGGCAGCAGATACTGCTGGCCCGGATCACCAGCCGCTCCGCGCAGCGGCTCGCCCTGACGCCGGCCATGCGCCTCTACGCCTACATCAAGGCGGTGAGCCTGGTGGGAGAGGGGTAGACAGGGGACCGGAGTACGGATTGGCTGGCCCTGAGTGGCCGGCATGGCGTCGAGAAAGGGGGGACGGGTGCGTCGCAATCAGGTAATGAAATCCCATGGCTTGGCCCTGCGCAGTGCAGGGGAGGGGCCCTTGCTGCTCTTGCTGCACGGGCTGGGCTCTTCCAGCCTCGACTGGCAGGCGCAGATCGAGCGTTTTTCCGAGCGTTACCGGGTGGTGGCCATCGACTTGCGCGGCCACGGCCAGAGCATGCAGGAGGGGCCCTTTGACGTGCCCACCCTGGCGGCGGATGTGGCCCGCTGGCTTGACGAACAGCCCGAGCCTGCCTGGGTAGTGGGGTTGTCGCTCGGTGCCATGGTGGCGCTGGAGCTGGCGCTGCAACTGCCCCACAAGGTGCAGGGGCTGGTGCTGGTCAACGGCTTCAGCGAATTTCTGCTGGAGACGCCAAAGGAGCAGGAGCGCTATGCCATGCGCCTCAAGTGGCTGCGCTGGTTCGGCATGCGGCCGCTGGCGTGGTGGCTCGGTCGCGAGCTCTTTCCCGGCCCCGATCTCGCCCAGGTGCGCCACACCTTCCGGGGGCGCTTCGTGCGCAACAAAAAGAAGACCTACAAGGCGCTGCTGGAGGCGCTGCCCGGCTGGTCGGTGCGGGCTCGTCTCGGCACCCTCTGGCAGCCGGTGGCCATCATCTCCACCAGTCACGACTATCTGCCCCTGGCGCGGCGGGTGGAGCAGTTCGCCTCCCTGCCCAATGCCACCATCCACACCCCGGATGGTCACCACGCCTGGCCGGCGGAAGATCCCGCCGGGTTCAATCATCTGTTGCAGCGGATCCTCTCAACCCATTGAGGGGAGCAGACAGCAGAGGTAGATAAAAAAGCCGAACCCCGGGGTTCGGCTTTTTTGTGGGCGCAGCTCAGGGCTTTGAGCAGACCGGGCAGTCGGGGCGTTTGGGCAGTTTCAGCTCGCGAAAGCTGCCACCCAGACCGTCGATCATCAGCAGGCGGCCGCTGTAGCTTTTGCCCATGCCCGCCAGCAGCTTGATGGCCTCGAGCGCCTGCAAGCTGCCCACCAGCCCCACCACGGGGGCCAGTACCCCCGCCTCGACACAGGTGAGGGCCTGATCGCCAAAGAGGGCGCTGAGACAGGCGTAGCAGGGTTCATCCTCCTGCCAGGTGAAGCTGCAAAGCTGCCCTTCCAGCCGGATGGCGGCGCCGCTGACCAGGGGCACCTTGTGCTGGCGGGCACGCTGGTTGAGGAGGTTGCGGATGGCGACGTTGTCGGTGCAGTCGAGCACTAGCTGATGGCCTGGCAGCAGGGCATCGAGCAGCGCCTCGTCGGCGAGGGCGGCGTGGGTCTCCACCTCGAGCCAGGGGGTGAGGGCGCGCAGGGACGTCGCCGCGGACTCCACCTTGAGCTGGCCGATGCGCTCGTCGCTGTGCAGCACCTGGCGCTGCAAATTGGAGAGCTCCACCCGATCGAAATCCACCAGGGTGAGGTGGCCGACCCCGGCCACCGCCAGATACTGGCTGGCGGCGCAGCCCAGGCCCCCGGCGCCGATGACCAGCACGCGGGACTGCTTGAGCGCCTCCTGCCCCTCGAAGTCGAAGGATTTGAGCACGATCTGGCGGTTGTAGCGAAGGAGTTCTGCGTCGCTCAGGATCTCGCTCACAGCAGCAGCCCCGAGAAGGGCTCGACGGTGACCGTCTCACCGGCGGCCACCTTGCCGCGCTCCTGCTCGAGCACGATGTAGCAGTTGGCCCGGGACAGGGAGCTGAACACCCCGGAGTCCTGGGAGCCGGTGCTGCGTACCTCGAGGCCATTCGGGCCCACACTCAGGATGCCGCGCTGGAAGTCCAGGCGCCCCGGGCTCTTCTTGAGCGGCGCTGTCGCCAGGGCCTGGAGGGGGTGCGGGCGTGCAAACTGCTGACCGGCCAGTCTGGCCAGGGCCGGTTGCACCAGCTGATCGAAGGTGACCATGGCGGAGACCGGGTTGCCCGGCAGACCGAAGAACCAGGCGTTTGGCAACCGGCCAAAGGCGAAGGGTTTGCCCGGCTTGATGGCGAGCTTCCAGAAGCCAATTTCCCCGAGCTCTTCGAGCAGTTGCTTGGTGAAGTCCGCTTCCCCCACCGAGACTCCCCCGGTGGTGATCAGGGCATCGGCCTCGCGGTCGGCCTGCAAGAAGGCGGCGCGAAGGGCCGCCGGATCATCGGGGATGATGCCAAGGTCCAGGCACTCACAGCCCATGCGGCTCAGCATCGCCTTGACCCCGTAGCGGTTGGAGTCGTAGATGTCCCCGTGCTGGAGCGGGGTGCCCAGAGGCTTGAGCTCGTCCCCTGTGCTGAAGATGGCGACCCTGAGGGGACGGCGCACCGTGACGCTCGCGATGCCAAGGGAGGCGAGCAGCGGCAACTCCCTGGGGCTCAGGCGAAGGCCGCTTTCGAGCACCCTGTCACCCTGCGCCAGGTCCTCGCCGCGGCGACGGATGTTCTGGCCAGGCGTGGGCGCGGTCAGAAAAGTGATCCCGTTGTCGCCGGCTTGCGTTTCTTCCTGCATCACCACAGCGTCCGCACCCGGAGGCACAGGGGCCCCGGTCATGATGCGGATGCAGTGGCCAGCGGGCCACTCTCCCTCATAGGGCTGGCCTGCAAAGGCCTTGCCCGCCACGGGGAGCGGCACCCCGGCGGCGAGATCCCCCAGGCGCACGGCATAGCCGTCCATGGCGGCATTGTCGAAGGGGGGGACGAAGAGGGGGGAGCTTATCTCCTCGGCCAGGATCCGATCCAGCGCCTGGGGCAGGGGCAACTGCTCCGTCTCGCAGCAGCAGGTGAGTTGTTCCAGCATCCCTTGCAGGGCCTTGTCCAAGGGGAGGAGTGCACCGGTATCGAATCCCATCATCATGACCTCTCTGGTGTGTAGGGGGCAGATTATCCCAAAAATCCGCTCCGATGGGCAGGGCGAAGGTGCGGTAATGGGGGGGCAGATGCCCCGGTGTGATCGGATTCTGGGGCGCTATCCCGTTGAATTACCTCCTGATGGGTAACCAATGCGAGGCTTGTGCGGGATGGCAGGTGGGGAAGAGGCGGCACGGCCGTGCGCCTTGCCCCCGAATGGGCAGGCCGGTGCGGACAAAACGGGGTGGTTTGGCATAAAGTCGGGCACCGGGCTTGAGTTAGACAGAATTATGACAATAATCGCCCTGTAAGATTGCGCCGCGGCACCATGCCGCAGGCCAGCACAGTCCCTGAGCGTGGGAGAGAAACACGATGACGAGCTTAAGCCAGGAAGCCCTGTTGGTCAGGGCGGCGCTCGAGGCCGAGGGCCTTGAGACACCTCTGGTGGCCAATGAATTGAGCGGCCAGCAGAAAAAGGAAAAAATCGAAGGTCATATGCACGCCATCATGGAGACGCTGGGACTGGATCTGGCCGACGACAGTCTGGCCGAGACCCCGCACCGCATTGCCAAGATGTACGTGAACGAGATCTTCTCCGGCCTCGACTATGCCACCTTCCCCAAGGTGACGGTGATCGAGAACAAGATGAAGGTGGACGAGATGATCATGGTGCGGGACATCAGCCTCACCAGCACCTGCGAGCACCACTTCGTCACCATAGACGGCTTTGCCCACGTGGCCTACATTCCCCGCGGCAAGGTGATTGGCCTGTCGAAGATCAACCGCATCGTGCAGTTCTTCGCCCGCCGTCCCCAGGTACAGGAGCGGCTGACCCAGCAGATCCTGCTGGCGTTGCAGACCCTGCTTGGCACCAGGGACGTGGCCATCAGCATCAAGGCGACCCACTTCTGCGTGAAGGCCCGTGGCGTGATGGACTCTACCTCCTACACCACCACCACCTCCCTGGGCGGCGTCTTCAAGACCCAGCCCGACACCCGCGCCGAGTTCCTCGGTGGTCTGAAAGGGTAGTGCTCCCGGGGGCTGTCGCCGACAGGCCCCGTCTCCTTTCCCTCACTTTTTTTGAAAAATACCTAAAGTTGTGACCGTGCCGGTCGCTATGGCTCTCCGTGTTGTCGGACGGTCTGGTTGACGCCGACACCCCGGGCCCGCCCTTGTGCGCGCCGACAGGGACGAGATGTGCTGCCAAGGAGGGTAGTGAAGGCGCAGGCCAGGCCTGCGCCCAGCAATGCCACTTGTTTTCCCCCATGCAGGACATGCCATGAACACCATGACGATAGGCAAAAAACTTACCGCCGGCTTTGCCGTACTCGGCCTGATGATGGCCTTTATCGGCGGCTTCTCGCTGTTTGAATTCAGCAAGATGAACCGCGCCGCCATCGGCTTTACCGACAGTATCCTGCCCGCCGTCGTGCGGACCAGCACCCTCGGCGAGACCATCAATGCCCTGCGCCGCTACGAGCTGGATGTCTTCCTGGTGGCGGACGATGCCCAGCAGAAGGCCCGCTACCGCAACGAGAGCGAGAAGAGCCTGCAAGAGGCTGCGCGCCAGATAGTGGCCCACGATGGCACCATCTGGGCGGAGGATCGGGAGGAGCGCCGCGCCTTTGACATCGTCAAGGCGGACTGGGAGCGATATGTCGCCCTGCACCAGCGCATCCGGCAGATGCAGGACTCGGGACAGATGGCCGAAGCCCAGCACCTCTTCATGGGGGAGGGGATCACCCTCTACACCAATCTGACCAAGTCGGTGGGTGAGCTTATCCGCATCAACCACGGCTACTCCGTGGGTTCCCGTGCCGAGGTGGTGGACGCCTTTGACAGCGCCAAACTGAGCGTGACCCTGGCCCTAGTGATCGGCCTGGCCCTGGTTGTCGCCCTCTCGGTGGTGCTGACCCGCCAGATCCGCGACCCGCTCATCATGCTGGCCCGTCAGGCCCAGCGCATCGCGAGCGGCGATCTCGGCCGGGGCGAGCTGCAGGAGTGGGTCCGCGGCAACCGCTTCAACCGCGACGAGCTGGGTCAGCTGGGGTCGGCCATCGACCGGATGCAGGGGGCACTGGCAGAGCTGGTGAGCGAAATCTCCGGCTCGGTGAGCCAGCTCAGCAGCGCGGTAGAGGAGGTGAGCGCCATCTCCGAGCAGTCCGCCAAAGGCATGGCAAGCCAGCAGGGAGAGGTCTCTCAGGTCGCCACCGCCATGAACGAGATGCAGTCCACCGTCAATGAGGTGGCTCGCAACACCACGGACGCCATGGGGGCGGCCAAGCAGGCTTCCCGCACCTCCACCCAGGGCAACCAGGTGGTACGCAGCGCCATCGGCAGCATAGAGCAGGTCTCCCGTCAGATAGAGCAGGCCGGGAGCGTGGTGCAGCAACTGGAGACCGACAGCGCCAGCATCAGCATGGTGCTGGACGTGATTCGCGGCATCGCCGAGCAGACCAACCTGCTGGCCCTCAACGCGGCCATCGAAGCGGCCCGGGCCGGCGAGCAGGGCCGTGGCTTTGCGGTGGTGGCGGACGAGGTGCGCAGTCTGGCCCAGCGTACCCAGGCGTCCACCGCCGAGATCAGCAAGATGATCGAAGTGCTTCAGGAGCGCACCGCCGAGGCGGGCAGCGCCATGCAGCTGAGCCGTCAGCAGATGCAGGAGAGCGTGGAGCTGGCGCGGGAGGCGGGGAGCAGCATCGACAGCATCAATGGTGCCGTCACCCAGATCACCGACATGAACACCCTGATCGCCACCGCCACCGAGCAGCAGAACGCGGTTACCGAGGAGCTCAATCGCAGCATCGTCAAGATCCACACCGCCGCCGACGAGAATGCCCAGGGGGCGCAGCAGACCGCCCAGGCCTGTGTCGAGCTGAGCAAGCTGGCCACCTCGCTGCACCATATGACCCAGCGCTTCACCCTCTGAGTCTTGCTGCCACCCGGCACAGCGCAGAAGGCCCCGCCGATTGGCGGGGTCTTGTTGTTTGTCATCGCCCTCCCTGTGCCCGTTTCAACCGGCCCGCCTGCCCCGTCACCTACCGGATGGGGGGATGACAGGCCGGATGTTCGAATTCGCTCACAAATCGGCGATTAATTTCATGCGGGGCCGTTTACGACCTGTTTGCGAGCCCGCATAATGCCTCTGTTTTGGCTCAAGAGACCCACCATCCGCCATGTTCCGTTCCATCAAGTATCAAGTCATGTTCTTTGCGGGTTGCATCCTGCTGACCACCGTCCTCAGCGTGGTGGGTTACAGCTATGTTTCCCTGGCCAGCATGCAGGAGAAGATCCAGCAGGAGAGCCACGATGCGGCCCGCCAGCAGGCCAGGCAGTGGCTGCTGACCCTGGCGGATGGTCAGGCGAGCGAGGTGGCACGCTCCTTCGAACTGGCGCTGGATGCGGCCGAAACCCTGGCGGCACTGCTGGCGGGCAATGTCGATCAGTCCGAGCCTCTCGATCGGGACGAGGTCACGGCCCTGCTCAAGGACATAGGGGATCGCAACCCGGATTTCCTCAGCATCTACAGTGGCTGGGAGGCGGACCGTTTCGACGGTCAGGATGCGCTCCATACCGATGATGGCCGGCATAGCCAGGCATCGGGCAACTTCGCCCCCTACTGGAGCCGCGGCCCGGCCGGTTTTGACCTCAAACCCCTGGGGGATTTCTACAGCAAGACGCCGAGCGCGACCGGGATCCGGGCCTCCGAGTGGTATCTCTGCCCGCAGGAGAGCAAGGCAAGCTGCGCCGTCGACCCCTCCGTCTACCAGGTCAACGGTCAGCCCACCCTGCTCACCTCCTTCGTGGTGCCTGTGCTGAACGGGGATCAATACCTCGGTATGGTGGGCATCGACTACTCCCTCAACTACCTGCAACGGCTGGCCGCTGACATCAGCAGACGGGTATTCGACGGGCAGGGCAGGGTGCGCATCATCAGCCCCATGGGCATCATCGCCGCCGACTCCCGCGATGGCGACGGGGTAGGGCAGCGCTTGCAGGATCCATCCTTGCTGGCCCAGTTGCAACGTGGCGAGAGGGGCAGCGACGAGCACGCCGATGGCTTGAGGGTCTTCGCACCCATCAGCCTCAACAAGGTCACACAGGCCTGGGGGATCGCCATCGAGGTACCGGGCAGCGCCCTCTATGCCGAGTACGAGCGGATGGCGCAGGCCCGTGCCGAGGCCTTTGGCAAGGGGGTCTGGACCCAGCTGATGGTGGGCATCCTGGTGGCGGGTATCGGTCTGGTCGGGCTCGCTTTCGCGGCAGGGTCCATCTCCCGGCCGGTGCAGGAGACGGCTCGCATGGTGGCGCGTCTCTCCAGCGCCGGAGGGGATCTGACTCAGCGGCTGACCCAGCACCGGCGCGATGAAACCGGGGTGCTGGCGGAGGGGATAAACCAGTTCGTCGCGACCGTGCAGGGCATAGTGACCGACACCGCCACCAGCGTGCACGAGTTGCAGCAGGCGGCGGTGAACTCGGCCAGGCAGGCCCAGCAGGGGCTGGCGAACAGCCATCACCAGCTGGAGCAGGTCGAGCTGGTGGCCACGGCCATCCATGAAATGTCATCGACCGCAGACTCCGTCTCCAGCAGCGCCCAGATCACGGCCCAGGCGGTGGATGAGACCCGTCATGCGGTGCACAAGGGTCAGCAGGTGGTGAGCGCCTCTGCCAACGGCATCCGCCAGTTGAGTGCCCAGGTCAGCGAGGTGTCGGACAGGATCACCGCCTTGCAGCAGCAGGGGGTGCAGATTGGCAGCATCCTGGATGTGATCCGGACCATCTCTGAGCAGACCAACCTGCTGGCGCTGAACGCAGCCATCGAGGCGGCACGGGCCGGTGAACATGGTCGCGGTTTCGCCGTGGTGGCCGACGAGGTGCGTACCCTTGCCTCCAAGACCCGGGCCTCGACCCAGGAGATCCAACAGATGATAGACAGGCTGCGGGATACCACGCGCGCCGCGGTCGACACCATGACAGAGGGGCGCCAGTTGAGCAGCCTGGCGCTGCGTGATGCCGAGCAGGCGGTAAGCGAGCTGGCGACCATAGTGCAGGCCGCCGACCGTATCCAGGACATGGCGACCCAGATTGCGAGCGCCGCCGAGCAGCAATCCAAGGTGAGCGAGGAGATTAACCAGAACGTCAGCAACATCCACGAGCTGGCGAGCGCCTCCACCCGGGTGGCCCGGGAGCAGGATGCCCAGAGCCGGCAGATGCACGGGTTGACCGAGACGGTCATGAGCAAGCTGGGGCGCTTCCACTACTGATGGCGTTCTGATACGCACAACAAGGCCCCGCCAATCGGCGGGGCCTTGTTGTTTCTGGCTGGACCTGGGCGCCGTCAGCTCAGGCCGACAATCTCCCTGTCATCGTCGATGTCCATATGGTGTTCAGGGACGGCAGCCTGCCAGCCTGTACGTCAGCTCAGGCCGACAATCTCCCCGTCATCGTCGATGTCGATATGGCGATAGGCCGGCAGGCTGCCCAGGCCCGGCATGGTCATGATGGGGCCCGCCAGGGCATAGACGAAGCCTGCCCCCGCGCAGAGTTTCACCTCCTCGATGGGCACCTCGAAGTCCGTCGGCACGCCCTTCCTGGCGGGGTCATGGCTGATGGAGAGCGGCGTCTTGGCCATGCAGACGGGCAGGTGATCCTGGCCCTCTGCCGAGAGTCTGGCCAGTTGCTGGCGCGCCTTGTCCGAGAGGGTGACGCCCCGGCCACCATAGCCGCACTCCACCAGGGTGGCGAGCTTGGCGGCAAGGCTCATCTCATCGGGGTAGAGCAGCCTGACCTCACTGGGCTGCTTGCAGGCCGCCACCACGGCGTGAGCCAGATCCGCCGCACCCGCGCCACCGTCAGTGAAGGCCCGGGAGAGGGCGACGCCACAGGCACCGGCCTGGCGCGCCGCCTCCTCCAGCAGGGCCAGCTCGGCATCGCTGTCGGTGGGGAAGCGGTTGATGGCGACCACCACGGGCACCCCGTAACGGCGGGCGTTGTGAATATGCCAGGCGAGGTTGGCGCACCCCGCTGTCAGGGTGGGCAGATCTTCCCCTTGCAGGCTGGCCGGCAGCGGCTGGCCCGGCCGGATGTCGAGCAGGCCGCTGTTGGCCTTGAGGCCGCGCACCGTGGCCACCAGCACCACGCAGGCGGGGGCGAGGCCGGACTGGCGATACTTGATGTTGAAGAACTTCTCCAGCCCCATGTCGGAGCCAAAACCCGCCTCGGTCACCACATAGTCGGCAAGACCCAGCGCCATGCGATCGGCGATGACGGAGGAGTTGCCGTGGGCGATGTTGGCAAAGGGGCCGGCGTGGACCAGCACAGGGGTCTGCTCCGTGGTCTGCATCAGGGTGGGCTTGAGGGCGTCTTTGAGCAGCACCGTCATGGCCCCCGCCACTTCCAGCTGCTCGGCGGTGACGGGCTTGCCGCGCTGGTCGAGGGCGAGCTGGATGCGGCCGATACGCGCGCGCAAGTCCTTGAGATCCCTGGCCAGCGCCAGAATGGCCATCAGCTCGGAGGCGGCGGTGATGACGAAGCGATCGGGGCGCTCGACACCATCGGCAGCACCGCCCTGGCCGAGGGTGAGGTGGCGAAGCGCCCGGTCGTTCATGTCCAGGGTGCGGGGCCAGAGGATGTTGGCCGGGTCGATATCGAGCCGCGCCAGGCCGGTTCTGGCGCTGAACTGGTCACCGAGTTTGCGTTCATGGAACAGGCGGGCATCCAGGGCGGCAGAGGCCAGGTTGTGGGCGGCGGTGAGGGCGTGAAAATCCCCGGTGAGGTGCAGGTTCATCTCCTCCATCGGCACCACCTGGGCCATGCCGCCCCCGGCGGCGCCCCCCTTGACCCCGAAGACGGGGCCGAGGCTCGGTTGGCGAATGGTGGCGATGCTGGGCTGGCCGATGTGGTTGAGCCCCATGGAGAGGCCGATCGTGGTGACCGTCTTGCCCTCCCCAAGGGGGGTGGGCGTGATGGCGCTCACCAGCACCAGCTTGCCGGGCTCGCGGGCGGGGGCGTGATGGAGCAGCGCGAGGTCGAGTTTGCCCTTGTAATGGCCGTGGGGGTGGAGATGGGCGGCCGCTATGCCGAGCTGAGCTGCCACCTCGGCGATGGGCAGGCGGGGGGACTGGCGGGAGATCTCGATATCGCTTAGCATCAGCACCTCGTTGGCATGTCAGGTCAAATATGCGGCGAAGTCTAGAGGAATCAACAGGGTAATCCAATGAGCAATACTATTTTATCCGGCAGTCGTGAGCCCCATCAAAGCCCCATCCTGCTGGATCTCAACGCCCTCTATCACCCGCCCAAACGGCCCCTCACCGCCCTTGGCATCGTCAGCGCCTTCATCCCGCTCTTTGGCTACGGCTGGCAGGCGATGACCCAGGATCCCGAGACCCACTTTCGCCACGAGCTCGGCAAGCGCATCAACAAGCACAAGAGCGACGAGGCGAACCTCGCCCTGATGATGCAGTTGGCGGCCATGCTGGATTGCCACTGCCTGCACGTCACCCTGCCCTATGCGCTGGGGGAGGCCGAGCTCGCCGCCTTGCGCCAGCGTCTGCCACGCTGGCAGATGAGCCAGCAGGATCACCTGCTGGTGGCCGAGCTGATGCCCACCCCCTGAGCCCGGGCTCAGGTCTCCCTGTCCCAGTAGTGGGGCGCCAGATAGCGCTCCTGCACGAATTCGATGAAGCAGCGCACTTTGGCCGACACGAAACGGCGGTGCGGATAGAGGGCATAGAGCCCCACCTGCCCCTTCTCCCACTCCAGCAACAAGGGGACCAGCGCCCCCGAGCGCAGCGCATCCCCCACGATGAAGGTGGGCTGCAAGATGATGCCCTGGTGGTCGCAGGCGGCCCGGGTCAGGGCCACCCCGTTGTTGGCGCGAAGGGGCCCCTGGGGGCGGATGCTGTGCTCCTCCCCATCCCGTTTGAAGACCCAGTCCGGCTGGGTCAGGGTGTAGATGAGGCAGTCGTGCTGCTTGAGATCCTCCGGGGTCTTCGGCCTGCCCCGGCGGGCCAGGTAGTCGGGGCTGGCGCACACCACCATCTTCATCATGGCGAGCGGCTTGGCCACCAGGGAGGAGTCCGGCAGGTTGCCGATGCGCAGGGCCAGATCGAACCCCTCCTCCACCAGGGCCACCCGCCGGTCGCTGTACTCAATCTCGAGCTTCAAGTCCGGGTAGCGCTCGCGAAACAGGGGCAGGGCGGGGGAGAGGTGCAGGTAGCCGAAATCCATGGGCACCGAGAGCTTGAGGGTGCCCTGGGGCTGCTGGTTGTTGTGGGTGAGCTGGCTGTGGGTCTCTTCCAGCTCCGCCAGCAGGGCCAGGGAGCGCTGGTAGTAAAACTGGCCCGCCTCGGTGGGATTGACCTGGCGGGTGGTGCGCGACAGCAGCCGGGTGGAGAGGGACTCCTCGAGCTGCTGCATCAGCTTGGAGGTCATGGCGACCGAGATCCCGAGTTGATGGGCGGCCTTGGTGAAGCTCTGGCACTCCACCACCTTGATGAAGGTGCGCATGGCGGCTATCTGATCCATATTCCACTCTCGGTTGATAATTATTTTAATAAATCGATGATTATCTATTCTCGATAGGAGGTTAGCATTTTGGACACCGTTGTGAACCCCCAATGAAGGAACGATCGGAATGAAAATGACCAAGGCCCTGCTGGCCTCCTGCCTGTTTATGGCGGCTCCCCTGATGGCTGCCGATTACGATGTCGATGCAGCGCACACCACAGTCCAGTTCAAGGTGGGCCACCTCGGCTTCTCCGAACTGGTCGGCCGGTTCAACACCTTCAGTGGCACCTTCAGCATGGACGACGCCAACCCGGCGGCGGCCAAGGCGAGCTTCGAAATCGATGCCGCCAGCGTGGATTCCAACCACGAGGCCCGCGACAAGCACCTGCGCAGCCCCGACTTCCTGGACGTGAAGCAGTACCCCAAGATGACCTTCGTCAGCACCGGCTATGAAGGCACCAAGGACAAAGGCGTGCTCAAGGGCACCCTGACCCTGCACGGCGTCTCCAAGGACGTGGCCTTCGACCTGGTCCACATCGGCGAGGGCAAGGATCCCTGGGGCGGCTACCGCAGCGGCTTCAACGCCACCACCACCATCAAGCGCAGCGAGTTCGGCGTGAACTACATGGTGCCGAACATCCCTGACGAGATGACCATCAACCTGTTCGTTGAAGGCGTGCGCAAGTAATGGGCGCAGCACTCCTGCTTCAAACCCTGGCGGCTCCTTTAGGGGCCGCTTTGCTGTCGTGGCGCTGGCCGCGGCTGGGCTATCTGTGGGGCGCCCTGGGGATCTGGCTGGTGGGTTGCCTGCTGGGCGGTGCCTATGGCCTGCCGGTCAAGGCGTGGCAGTGGCTGCCGCTGACCCTGCTGGTGCCCGCCCTGACCCAGGGTACCAGCAAGGGGATCGCCCTCGCGCTGTTCGGGGTGCTGGGCACCCTGGTGTGGTGGCAGGGGCTGGCCTCCGTGCTGGCGAGCGAGCCCGGGATCTGGCTGGCCCTGCTGCCCGCCATCCTCTGGTCTGGCTGGACGAGCTGGCGTGGTGACAGCGAGGAGGGGCTCGGCTTCGCCCTGGCCTTCATCTGGCTGGCGCTGGTCATCGGCATCGATGGCAGCCTGCTCATCGCCCAGCTGACGGGGGCCCTGGCCGCGTTTGCCGGATTCCGTGCCCTGCTCGGCGCCTTTGCAGGGGTCAAGGTGACCCCGGCTGCCCTGGGGCTTTCACTCGCCTTCGTGCAGATGCTCGCCTGGCAGTACGTGGAAGTGCCCCTGCTGGTGCTGCTGCCGGTCTGGCTGTTGCCGCTGCTGGAACGTGCCCTGCACGGGCGCCCGGGACTCTCTCGCTGGGGGGTCTTGATCCTGGTGGCGGCCGTCGGTGCCGGAGTGAGTCTGTGGTGGGTATGGCCAGAGGCGTCACTTTACTGATTTCTGCATGAAAAACAGGCTATTACCTTAGAAATTGATGGGCTTGTCAAAGTCTGGACAGATAAAGATTGAGACCCATGGTGCTTTCGGATAAAAAGGATTTTCAATTATCTGGATACACACAGAACCCGGCTATGCCGGGTTCTGTTTGCCTGCTTTCCCGCGGCACGCTAAGGAGGCCACAGTTGCACAGTCAGGGATCTGAGCATCTGTTTTTTCGCCATTTCACCGAACAGGGATGTCTTGGGGATCTCTGCATCCTGCTGGTGACCCACCTGCTTCCCGACAGACCCGACTTCATCCAGGTGCTCGATCGGGTGGGCCGGGTCGGTGCCATCCTGCCCAAACCCAAGTCCGTGCACGGGCCGACGCTGGCCTGGGCCCAGCAGCACTACCCCGTGCTGCCCCTCAATCGCCACTGGACCTCGGATCCCGGTGAGGTGATCGCCCAGATTGCCCCCCTGGTGATGTCCCACGAGCGGCTCATCATCCTCGACATCGGCGGCTACTTCGCCAAGAGCCAGGCGGTACTGGCCGAGCTCTTTGGCGCACGTTTCATCGGGGTGGTGGAGATGACCGAGAACGGCCATCAGCGCTACGAACAGGAGTCCCTGGCGGCCCCCGTCATCTCGGTGGCCCGCAGCCCCCTCAAGCAGGCGGAAGATATCCAGATCGGCCTGAGCGTGGTCTACTCCGCGGAGTCCCTCGCGCGTACCCTGAGGCGTACCTTCAATGTCTGCCAGGCCGCCCTGTTCGGCTATGGCAAGGTGGGGCGCAGCATCGCCCGGGAACTGCGCTGTCGCAACCTGCATCTGGAGCTGGTGGAGACGGATGCCCTGCGCCAGGTGGAGGCGCTCTCCCACGGCTTCAAGCTGGTGAACAAGGCCGAGGCCTTGGGCCGCGCCGAGCTGGTGATCTGCTCCACCGGCAACGGCTCCCTCGACATCACCGATCTGCAGGCCCTGCGCCCCGGCGCCATGCTGGCCTCGGTCACCTCCGCCGACGACGAATTCGCCTTCAGCCTCGCCCAGCTGCCCTGGCCGAGCGAGGAGGTGTGTCCCCATGTGCTGGCCCTGACCCGGCCGGACGGCAGCACCATCTTTTTGCTCAACCGGGGGGAGACGGTCAACTTCGTCCACGGCGCCGTCATCGGCGAATATGTCTACCTGGTGCTGGCGGAGATCATCGAAGGGGTGCACCAACTGGCCCATCAGGCATCCACCCCGGGCCTTCACGAACTGCCCCAGGCCACCATGCAGCGCATCGCTCGCCACTGGTTGACCGATTTTCACGGAGTCACCCCATGACAGACACCCATTTGCCCCTCGCGAAACCGCGCATCGAAATCCGTTACTGCACCCTCTGCCGCTGGATGCTGCGGGCCGCCTGGCTCGCCCAGGAGCTGCTCTCCACCTTCGACGGCGAACTGGGCGAGGTGGCCCTGGTGCCCGCCAGCAAGGGGGAGTTTCGCATCCTGGTGGACGGGGTGCTGGTGTGGGACAGGGTGGCCGACGAGGGTTTCCCCGAGGCCAAGGAGATCAAGCAGCGGGTGCGGGATGTCATCGCCCCGGAGCGGGATCTCGGCCATGCGGATCGCAAACCCGCAGCCGAGTAGGCGGCATCACCCATGATGTGAAAGAGGGAGGCGCAGGCCTCCCTCTTTCGTTGCGGCCCCCGGTCAACGGTCGCCAGAGGTGGCCAGCCCTTCCCCGGCGGGGAGGCCGATATAGCGGGCCCGCTTGTGGGGCTTGATGCGGCTCACGTCCACCCACACCAGGCCGTCGATGCAGTGGTTGAAGTCCGGGTCGATGCCAAAGTCCATGAACTGCACGCCCCCCGGCTCGCACAGCTCGGCGTACTGCTTGTAGAGGGTGGGAATGGCGCAGCCCAGGTTGTCGAGCCCGGCCTTGAGCACCTTGAGGTCGTCCCCGTAATCGCGCCCCTCGAACAGCGTCGGCGTGGCGGGATAGGGGCGGCGGGAAGGGGCGAGGGCAAGGGCGGGGGCGAAGTGCTGGCGATAGAAGCTCACCAGCAGATCCTTGGCCGCCGGCGGCAGGCTGCCGGAGAGGGTGACGGGCCCGAACAGGTAGCGGTATTGGGGATAGCGGGCCAGATAGGCCCCGATGCCGAACCAGAGGTAATCGAGCCCCCGCTTGCCCCAGTAGGCGGGCTGGATGAAGCTGCGGCCAAGCTCGATGGCCTGTTCCAGCCGGGGCAGCAGCTTCTCTTCGAAGCCGAACAGGGTGTGGCTGTAGAGGCCATCCAGCCCCTTGCTGGCCAGCCGTTCGGCCACCGGGGCGAAACGGTAGGCGCCGATGATGTCGAGACGGGCGGGATCCCAGAGGATGAGGTGGTGATAGTCATCGTCGAAGGCATCGAGATCCCGCCTCTTGCCCGAGCCTTCCCCCACCGCCCGAAAGGCAATCTCCCGCAGGCGCCCCAGCTCACGCAGGATCACCGAGTGGCTCTGCTCGTGGCGGCGATAGAGCAGGATGCGCTGGCCGTCCGGGGTCTGGCCGAGCAGCTCGCACCCGTCGATGGCCTGTTTCAGCAGGCGGCGATCCTCCGGCAGGGCGATGGGGGCCTCGGTCTGCAGCCGTCCCGCCTTGCCGCGAGCGATTCGGTAGAGGTGGCCGCGCACCAGCCGGGCCGCCGTCTTGGCCGGCAGCTCCTGAAAACTGGCGAGGGGAATGCGCGCCCCTATGGTCACCGGCAGAGTCTGCCCATGCTGGCGAAACAGCTGACGCACCAGCAGCAGGGCGGAGGCGGGCTTGTTGAGCCAGGAGGCGAGATAGAACCAGAGGCTGTTGCGCCCTCCCAGGTGAATGGGCACCAGGGGCGTTCGGGTGCGTTGGGCCAGCTTGATGAAGCCGGCCTGCCAGGGGCCATCCTTCACCCCCTTGGGGCCGAGGCGGGAGACCTCGCCTGCGGGGAAGATAACCAGGGCCCCGTCGGCGGCGAGGTGTTCATTCATGGCGAGGATGGCCTGCCTGTCGGTCTTGCCCCCCAGGTTGTCCACCGGCAATAGCAATGGGCGCAGCGGCGTGAGCTGGGCCAGCACCTGGTTGGCCACTATCTTGACGTCGGGGCGGATGCGCCCGATGAGGCGCAGCAGGGCCAGCCCGTCCAGGGAGCCGATGGGGTGGTTGGCGACAAGAATGACCCGGCCGCTGGCGGGAATGTGCTCGAGCTCGGCCTCGCTCACCCGGTAGTCGAAGTGGAGCTCGGTGAGGGCCTGCTCGACGAAGTCCAGACCGCGCAGGTGGGGATGGCGCGCGGCAAAGCGGGTGAAGGCCTCTTCGTGCAGCAACCAGCTCAGCCCCTGCCTCATCAGGGGGCGGAGGAGGGGCTGGCTGGCGAGGCGGGGCAGGTGCTGCCCCAGCAGGGTATCGACATCGAACATGGGCAAGGCTCCGCTGAACTTTGCCCCAGCTTGACGCCCCTGCGTGCCTTTCGTGTGTCGGTTGGGTGACGGTTTGATGACGGGGCGAGCCCCGTCCTTGCTCCCTTACTCTGCCCGCCAGGCAGAGGTGAGGCGCACCAGCGCCACCAGGGTGGCGACCGCTTTTTCCATGGATTGCAGGGGGATGAACTCGTGCTTGCCGTGGAAGTTGTGGCCGCCGGTGAACAGGTTCGGACAAGGCAGCCCCATGAAGGAGAGCCGGGCGCCGTCGGTGCCGCCGCGAATGGGTTTGATCTTGGGTACCACGTCGGCGGCCTCCATGGCGGCTTTGGCCAGCTCGACGATGTGGGGATGGGGTGCTATCTGGCTGCGCATGTTGCGGTAGTTGTCCGCTATCTCCAGGGTGATGCGCGCCCTGGGAGCGTCCAGCTGCAGGGAGGCGACCCGCTCCTTGAGCTGGGCCTTGCGGGCGGCGAAGCAGTCATCGTCGAAGTCGCGGATGAGGTAGTGCAGGGTGGTCTCCTCCACCGTGCCCTCCATCCGGGCCAGGTGGAAGAAGCCTTCATCCCCCTGGGTGCACTCCGGGGTCTGCTCGGCGGGCATGGCGGCATGGAAGCGGGCGGCCAGGGTCTGGCTGTTGATCATGCTGCCCTTGGCGGTGCCGGGGTGGACGTTGTTGCCTGTGATGCGCACCGTGGCGCTGGCGGCGTTGAAGTTCTCGCATTCGAGCTCGCCGAGCTCGCCGCCATCCACCGTGTAGGCCCACTTGGCCGGGAAGCGCTCCAGCGGGAAGCGGTCGGCACCGCGCCCTATCTCCTCGTCCGGGGTAAAGCCGACCCAGACATCGCCACGGGGGATCTCGGGGTGAGCCTGCAGGTATTCCACGGCGGTGAGGATCTCGGCGATGCCCGCCTTGTCGTCGGCCCCCAGCAGGGTGGTGCCGTCGGTGGTGATGAGATCCTGCCCCAGGTAGTTTTTCAGGAAGCGGTACTGGCGGATGGCCAGCACCTCGTCCCCTTTGCCAAGGCAGATATCGCCCCCCTGATAGTTCTCGACTATCTGGGGAACGACGCACTCGGCCTCGTAATCGGCGGTGTCCATGTGGGCGATGAGCCCGATGGCGGGGGCATCCGGCTGGTTGCCCGGCAGGCAGGCGGTGAGGTAGCCATGCTCGTCCAGGGTGACCTGGCTCAGCCCCATCTGCGTCATTTCGTCGCGCAGGGCCCGGGCGAAGAGGCGCTGTCCCTCGCTGCTGGGGCAGGCAGGATTGGTCGCATCGGAGCGGGTATGAAAGGTGAGGTAGTGGAGAAAGCGCGAAAGCAGGGTGTTCATGGGCAAGCCTCGGGTCACGAAAGAGGAGTCATTGTGGCCAAGACGGCGGCGCCGCTTATTGCGTCAGCGCAGTTTTTGATGATTTTGTGGGAGAGAGGAGGGCCATCGAAGGGGAGGGGCGGGGATCATTGCTCGGCAGTTTGCATAAAAATTCCAAAATAAAAACTGGTTAAGCAATTGCGAAAAAGCTGAATTTCCCCTCGGCCCAGCGCTGGCAAGGGGTGACCCAAAAAGCGTGACGTGTTGGTTATTTTCATCGCCTCGCCCACGCGCTCTCATCCCCCGCCATCCCAGAGCCCGCCTTGCTGGCAGCGAGATTTTGCCCCCCGATGAAAACCCGTTTTTTAACACGATTTTTTATTGTCACTGGCTGCGGTAAGTGTGTACACTCCGCGCCGATCCGAGGGCAACCCTGCGCAGGCCGTGTCCGCCAGACCCGCAGGATCATGACGCCTATAGGGCGAGGCACGCAGAAACGACAGACACTGCTGGGGAATGGTTTCTTTAATACCGGTTAGGCTCCGGTATCAGGGAGAACAACGGACTCTCATCTTTCAGCTGACCGAGTGGGCTTCGGGCTCATCATCTCCCTTGTCATGGGCGGTCACTGGCGTTGAGCGGGTCGTAGTGGTTGTCGTCCATCAACATGATGCGTGCTGACGTCTTCCCTTCTCTTCCTTGAAACCTTCTCCTGTCCGTCGGGATGGCTGCCGAATGATGAACAAACGGCGTGGCTGATGCCGATTGTCATCAAAGTACCGCGGTACGCCGGCAAGGTGTTACCGCATACCGTTGAGCTTGATGTAAAGCCACCAGCCCCACATCAAGACTCGTTACTTCCCAAGATCCACCAGGCAGCCTTGGCTTGCCGCGATGTGCAATGAACAGGATGTGGCGGAGCATGCTCCGTTGCGGGTCCAACGTCAGCAGGCCGCTCTGGCTTGCCGCATTTTGCAATCAATGGTCTGGATGTGATTGAGGGTAACGAAGGCGGCCCACGGCCGCTCATTTGCGAGGCATAGCCCATGACTAACTGGTCCAGCAAGGACTCCTTGAAGGTCTACAACGTTCCCTACTGGGGTGCGGGTTTTTTCAATATCAATGACGCCGGTCATGTGACCGTCTCTCCCGACAAGTCTCGCCCCGAGGCTCAGATCGTGCTGTCCGAGGCCATCGAGCAACTGCGCCAGTCCGGGCTGACCACGCCGGTGTTGCTGCGTTTCCCCGACATCCTCAAGAGCCGGGTCGATGCGCTGTTCAACGCCTTCGGTCAGGCCATCGAAAAGTCAGGCTATGAAGGGGATTACCTGTGCGTTTACCCGATCAAGGTAAACCAGCAGCGCCGCGTCATCGAGACCATCAGTCAGTCCTACAGCGACAAGCCCCGGCTTGGGCTGGAAGCGGGCTCCAAGCCCGAGTTGCTGGCCGTGCTGTCCCATCATCATGAGCAAGGGTCCGTGATCGTCTGCAACGGTTACAAGGACCGCGAATACATCCGCCACGCCCTCCTGGGCAACCTGATGGGCCACAAGGTCTACATCGTGGTGGAGAAGCCCTCCGAGCTGGAAATGGTGCTGGACGAGTCAGCTCGTCTCAACATCAAGCCCAACATCGGGGTGCGCGCCCGTCTGGCGTCCACCGGCTCCGGTATGTGGGAATCGAGCGGCGGTTCCATGTCCAAGTTCGGTCTCTCCGCCTCCCAGATCCTGGCGCTGGTGGAGCGTCTGCGCAGCCTCGGCAAGCTGGACTGCCTGCAACTGCTGCACTTCCATCTGGGCTCCCAGATCGCCAACATCCGCGACATCCAGGGCGGCATCCGCGAGTGCGGCCGCTTCTACGCCGAGCTGTGCCGTCTTGGCGCCAAGGTCGAGGTGGTGGACGTGGGCGGCGGCCTGGGTGTGGACTACGAGGGCACCCGTTCCCAGAGCCACTGCTCCGCGAACTACAGCCTCTCCGAGTACGCCAACAACGTGGTCTGGGGCATCGGCGATGTGTGCCGCGAGTTCGACCTGCCGCACCCGACCATCATCAGCGAGTCCGGCCGTGCCCTGACTGCACACCACGCCGTGCTGGTCACCAACATCATTGGTGCCGAAGGGGTGGAGGTGAACGACATCAGCGCCCCGGACGAAGACGCGCCCACCATCTTGCAGAACATGTGGAAAGGCTGGCTGGACCTGCGCGGGGAAGATCCCTCCCTGCTGGAGATCTTCCACGACTCCGTGGCGGATCTCGGTGACGTCAACGCCCAGTACACCATGGGCCTCTTGAACCTGGAGCAACGCGCCTGGGCCGAGATGCTGCACCAGAACACCTGTCTGGCGCTCAAGGAGCTGCTGAACCCGGTCAACCGCAACCACCGCGCCCTGGCCGACGAGCTCTCCGAGAAACTGGCGGACAAGTGCTTTGCCAACTTCTCCCTGTTCCAGTCCCTGCCGGATGCCTGGGGTATCGGTCAGGTGTTCCCGGTGATGCCGCTGGCCGGTCTTGATCGTCCGCTCACCCGCCGCGGCATCCTGATGGACATCACCTGTGACTCCGACGGTCAGGTGGAGCACTACGTCGACGGTCTGGGGGTGGAAAGCACCCTGCCGATGCCGGTCTACGGGGAGCACGAAGAGTGCCACGTCGGCTTCTTCCTGGTGGGTGCCTATCAGGAGATCCTGGGGGATTTGCACAACCTGTTCGGTGACACCCACTGCGCGGAAGTGTGGCTGGATGAAGAAGGCAAGATGGACATCCGCAACGTGGTGCGTGGCGACACCGTCGACCAGCTGCTGCGTTACGTCAACATCGACCCGTCCGTGATCCGCGAGAACTACCAGCGCATCGTCTCCCACCCGGCGCTGGACGACGAGACCCGCAAGGCCCTGCTCGACGAGCTGGAGCTGGGTCTGCAAGGCTACGCCTACCTGGAAGACGAATAAGCCAGCGGCTTGTTCCCCGTCGGTCAAATGACGGACATGAAAAACGGCGCCTTCGGGCGCCGTTTTTGTTGCGCTGTTGCCTGGCTGGGGCCGGTTGGCGGGCTCTGTCATCCAGGCTGGCGGCATCCCGCCCCGGCCAGATCCGGCCACTGCCCGCTTTTGCCCGCCACCTCCCTTGATCCAGGTCAAGGGGGACTTAGGTCCCTTATTTTACGGTCAAGAGTGATGTTGGTGAATGACACATAAGGATGTGCGTATGGAACTCAAGAGGGACCCGAGATGCTATACCGACGTCTGTATCGACGGTAAGTGGTATCACTACGATCACTGCAGCACTCACGTTTATATGCTGATGGGGGGCGCCGCCCCCAGCCTGCAGCTTGCCCATGAACCCGGCAGTGAAGAGGAGCTGGTGGAGATGCTCCGCCAGCACCCCCAACGCTGACTGCCTGCGGGCCATCGGGGTATCGTCCCGGCGGCCCGCCTTGTTCAGCCCGCCTTGCGGCCCAGGATCTTATTGCCCATCTCCAGCAAGGCCGTTGCCGCCGCATAGGCCTCGTCTGACTTGCCTATCTCGTCCGCCACGTAGAGAAAACCGGATCTGTACTTCTCCACCGCCTCGCGGGGAGTGGCCGCGTCGATGAAATCCTCTTCCACCTCGAACCCTTGCGTCAGCAGCGCCTCCTTCTCCGTGAGGAAGGTGGGGGAGGCCATGTCGACATAGGTATATTGCTGACGGCGGGAGGCGGGGACGCTGAAGAACTGGTATCTGGCCATGGATGTGGCTCCTCTGAACGGGTGATCTGCCATGGGGGGCGCTCGATGCGCCCGGCAAAATAAAGGAGCATTCGAGTCTTGCAGCAGACTACCTTGAGTCGTGAAGGGACGCAATCGGGCTGGTGATGACCCTGGCGACACGGGCGCTGCGCCTCACCTGCTTGTCAGGCAAGCACACCTTCCAGCACCCGTTGGGGAGTCTCGGGAGCGCAGTGGACAAGCAGTTGCTCCCCGGTCATGGGGCGCCCGAGCAGGTAGCCCTGCAAGGTGTCGCAGCCCAGCTCGGTCAGCAGGTCCCGCTGCTCCGGGGTTTCCACCCCCTCTGCCACGATGCGCATCTCCAGGGCCTGACCCAGGGCGATGATGGCGGCGATGATGGTGGCATCATCGCCCCCCCGCTCCAGGGTGGTGACAAAGCCCCGGTCAATCTTGAGCTCGTTGGCGGGGAAGCGCTTGAGGTAGAGCAGGCTGGAGTAGCCGGTGCCGAAGTCGTCGATGGAGATGCCAAGGCCGAGCTCGGCCAGACGGTTGAGGATGGCGAGGCTCTCCTCGGCCTTCTGCATGGCGGTGGATTCGGTGATCTCCAGGGTCAGGTGACGGGCCTCGAGCCGATGGCGGGCGAGGGCGCCCTGCACCTCCTCCAGCAGCCCGGGGCTGGCGAGCTGGATGGTGGAGAGATTGACTGCCACGCTCCAGTCGTGATGACCCGCCGCCCGCCAGGCGCTCATCTGGCGGCACGCCTCGTCGATGACCCAGTTGCCGATGGGGATGATGAGCCGGCTCTTCTCCGCCAGCGGCAGGAAGCTGGCCGGCGAGACGGCACCATGCTCCGGGTGCTGCCAGCGCAGCAGGGCCTCGGCGCCGACCACCTGGCCGCTGCGGGCACAGTATTTGGGCTGGTAGTGCAGGGCCAGCTCCCCCCGCTCCAGGGCGTGTTGCAGCTCCTTGTGCAGCAGGAACTGCTGGTGGGCGTTGGCGTTCATGGCGCTGTCGAAGTAGTAGTAGTCGTTGCGCCCCTGCTCCTTGGCGTAATACATGGCGGCATCGGCGTTGAGGGTCAGCTCGTGCAGGCTGGTGCCATCCTGGGGATAGACGGCAATGCCGATGCTGGCGGTGATGTGCAGGCTGTGGTGCTCCCACTCATAGGGCTGGGCCAGGGTGGCCAGCAGCCGCTCGGCGAAGGCCGTGGTCTGGCTCACATCCCCCGGCGCCAGGGCCAGCACGAACTCGTCCCCGCCAAAGCGCGAGGCGGTGTCGCTGGCACCGAGCAGGCCGGTGATGCGCTGGGCCACCTCGGCCAGCAGCAGATCCCCGGTGTGGTGGCCGTGGGCATCGTTGATGATCTTGAAGCCGTCGAGATCGAGAAACAGCAGGGAGAAGCTGCGCTGGCTGTGCTGACACTCCTGGATGCGCTGCTCCAGCCGGTCGGCAAACAGCAGCCGGTTCGGCAGCCGGGTCAGGCTGTCATGGAGCGCCAGCTTGAGCAGCTCGTCGTGGGCCTGATGCAGGGAGGTGGAGAGCCTGGCGGCGTGGGCATCCAGCATGGAGAGCACGAAGGCGATGGCGAACACCGCCAGGGTCACTATGATGACCACGGTTGCCAGCCACTGGGTATTGAGACCGGTGTAGAGGGCCCCGCACAGGCTCTCTGCGGGGAACTGGGCCGCCGCCATGCCGGTGTAGTGCATGCCGATGATGGCTGTCCCCATCACCAGGGAGGCGAAGGCCTTGCTGAAGAAGGCGCGGGGCGAGCTGTTGCGCAGGCGAAACGCTATCCAGAGTGCGGCCCCCGAGGCGAATACCGCGATGAGGATGGAGAGGATGAAGAGCCCAGGCAGGTAGTGGATGCCAGGCGCTATCTTCATGGCCGCCATGCCGATGTAGTGCATGGTGGCAATGCCGGCCCCCATCAGCACGGCCCCGAACAGGATCTGGTGCCAGGGGAGCTGGGGACGACTCACCAGCCAGAGCGCAAAGGCCGAGGAGCCGATGGCTGCCACCAGGGAGAGACCGGTGAGGGTCAGATCGTATCCCAGCGCGATGGGCAGGTTGAAGGAGAGCATGCCGATAAAATGCATGGACCAGATGCCGAGCCCCATGGCGAAGGCTCCCCCCGCGAGCCAGAGCACGGCGGCCCGTCCCCGGCTCTGGCTCACCCGGCTGGTCATGGTCAGCGCCGTATAGGAGGCGAGCACCGCCACCAGGATGGAGAAGAACACCAGATCCTGGCTGTAATAACTGTCGAGCATGGGGTGGGTTGGGGTCACGTTCATTTACTCTGGGGTACATCAGGGCCTGAGCCTGGGCCGGGTCAGGGGAAATCGGGTGGCAGATTGTACACCAGGCGTCCCTGTCGTGAGCCAGAGATACGTACCAAAATGGCCCCCGGATCAGAGCAAAAACTCTGTCTTTTCTGGCTTTGGCCGCCATCCTGTGACCGATAAACCGGCACATCCCCATTTTATTCCGTCTGAACAACAAGATAGGGGAGCATGGGGCGCTTGCCACGGCGCTGGCGGGCCCGTGGCGAAGGCGTGTGGTAAGCGCACAAGGCGCCTGTGCGATAAAGGCGCGCAGCCCCTGTCGTCCTTATCACGATAGCCGCAGGCCATGCGCTCAAGGAGTCAGCACAAGCCTGCATCCTCCGGGTCTTGGTTGACCCGGTACATCTGTTATCATCTTCCCCCTGTTTTCTTATCTCGTTGACTCTGCTGGAGAAACCATGTCTCGAACCCTCTATTTGCTGCGCCATGGCCAGACCCGTTACAACGCCGAATTGCGGTTGCAGGGGCGTTGCAACTCCGAGTTGACCCCCAGGGGAGAAGCCCAGGCCCTCGCCATGGGGGCCCGTCTGGCCAAGCTCCTGGCCGAGCCCACCGACTGGACGATCTACGCCAGCCCCCTCGGCCGGGCACGGCAGACGGCGGAGCGGGTGTGTCAGCAGCTTGGCTTGGACCAGGAGCGCATCATCTGGGACGAGCGGCTGGTGGAGCTGGGGATGGGGGAGTGGGAGGGTCGCCGGGTGCCCGAGCTGCTGGCGGCCCACCCCGAGCTGGATCTGGAGGAGCCGGACTGGTATCTGCGGGCCCCCCATGGCGAGAGTTTTGAGAGCATTCAGCGCCGGGCCCGGCAATGGCTTGAGGACGAGCAGATTGCCGAGCAGGCCATCGTGGTTTCTCACGGTCTCTTTGGCGCCATGCTGCGCGGCGCCTATGTGGATCTGGACTACACCACCACCTGGCTGCAGGAGCTGCCACAGGATGCCTTCTTCAAACTCAGTGGTGGTCGCATAGAGCGGATTGCCTGCTGACCACACGAAGGCGGCCCGCCGTGGGTGGGCCTTGTTGTGATGGGTCGCTCAGCCAACTGCCAATTTGGCCGCTTCTTTCCACATAAAAGGCGGCATCGGAGTAGTGAGACGCCATTTAATGTTCATCGGTTGGCTACCGCTGTGGGAGATGTACTCCACCTCACCAAAGTTCACAAAGCCAAGGGTGCGGCCAAATTCATCTTTGCTCTGCTCACGAACGAACAGAAACACGCGCTTACCCTCTGCCCTGTGGTTTATGTAACTCAGCCCCTTGCCTCGCTCTGGGCGAGCGCTGTTTTGGCTCTGCCAATGGAACAGTGACTCATTAATGGCGTAGTCGTGATAACGGGTGGTGGGGGAGAAGTGCTGCTCCGTTTTGTTCAAGGTCACGAACAGCAACTCGATATTGTGCTCTGCGATGACATAGACCCCTTCGCGAGCCGTGGGTTGCTGCGCGAAGGTGGTTGCCCCAAAGCCAACCAGCACTTGCTCTCTGGCATAGCGAGCATGCAGTTGTAGTGGATTGCCGGGAAGATCTGGCATGGCGCTTTGTTCGTGCTGCACCCGGTTGATCAGCATGGGCAACAGATCTGCCAGCTCGGCCCTTAACTCTGGTTGATTGAGTTGTTTCAGGCTGTGCGCCAAGGAGCTAAAGCCTGCGTTGGGGCCGCTTTGTTGCCAGAAGTCGTAATGGCACATCAAGGCCATCCGCTCATCGTGCTCAGCCGTTAAGGTAAAGGCGCTTTCCACCAAGGTTTGTAAGAAGTTCAAGTAATGGAGCGCATCGCAGCCCAATAGCCGGGTTTTGATGGCCCGGGTGTAGAGGGTCGACAGCTTCTCATCACTCATTTCAGAAATGGTATGGTTGTGGGCCTGTTTGACCAAGGCGCTCCAATTGCCGCGCTTGTAGATCTCCTCAAGGCTGATATGAGGGTAGAACTTCAGAAAATTCGCCAGTGTCAGCGGTAAATCGCAATCCTGTGAGAAACGGCGGATCAGGCCCATGAGGCGCGAGGTATTGAGAGTCGCCTTTTTGATATTGCTCAGAATTAACTCTTGGGTCTGTTTTGAGAGCTCGATGCGGCAGCCCAAGGGGGCGTGAGGGAAGCCCTGTTTGATCTCGTGGCTGATCGCCTTATTGGTTTTACCCACCAGAGCCCGGAATTTCTGGGCAAAGTCATACTCCGCACGGGCATTCCCAACAAAGTCCAATACGGTGCAGCACTCTTTATCGCTCGCCAGCCGCAGGCCACGTCCCAATTGCTGCAAGAAGATGGTGAGGCTTTCCGTTGGTCGTAAAAACAGCAAGGTATCGACTTCCGGGATATCAACCCCTTCGTTGAAGATGTCCACCACGCAGAGAATATTGATAACGCCGGTACGCAAATCTTGTTGCTTACTATGTCGCTCGTCTCGGTTATCGCTAGTGAGGATGTCAGCCTTGATGCCCTTCAATAAAAATGCCTTGCACATAAAGTCGGCATGTTCACGGCTCACACAAAATGCCAGTGCTTTGATCTTGGTAATATCGGTGACGATCTCATTGAGGCTCTGGACTATCTTCTGTACCCGCTGCTGATTGTGGGTATAGATATTGGTGAGCTCAGTAATGTCATAACGGCCATTTTTCCAAGTCACTTGGCGCAAGTCAGTATCATCATCGATACCAAAATATTGGAACGGACAGAGATGGCGACGATTGATGGCCTCGGGCAAGCGGATCTCTGCTGCGATGACACCACAAAAGTCGGCAAGAATATCACCGCCATCATGGCGCTCTGGCGTTGCGGTTAATCCCAACAGAATCTGAGGTTCAAAGGTGGCGAGCAGACCGCGATAACTGGCCGCCGCAATATGGTGAACCTCATCAATGACGATGTAATCGAAATAGTCTTGACTAAGACGTAAATTAGCCAGCTGGTTATTCAAGGATTGCACCGAGGCAAACAGCTGACGGTAGTGGGTTGGCACGGCGCCGCCGACCAAGAGTTCGCCAAAATTTGATTGCTTGAGCACTCCGCGGTACGAGGCTAATGCTTGGCGCAAGATCTCCTCTTTGTGGGCGACAAACAGAAACTTGGCATCGGGTTTGGTTTTCAAAAAATGCGCAAAATCAAAGGCGGAGATCAGAGTTTTCCCTGTACCGGTAGCCGCTACCACCAAGTTACGAAAGCGCTGGTGTAAAGCGCGCTCCATCGCCAATTGTTCAAGGATCTCCAGTTGATGGGGAAACGGCGTGATATCAAAGAAATAGGCAGGGTTATTTCTGTCCCCATCCCCACGGGCCTCTTGCAGTGCATGCTGCAATTTTGTACGGCTTTCGAGCTTGCCATCAAACAGCTCAAAATCATCGGATTCCCAATAGGTTTCAAAGGTACTCAGGGATTTCTCGATAATATGAGGGATCTCTTGCGAGGTGATTTTTAGGTTCCACTCCAAGCCGCTGGTGAGGGCAGAGTGAGAGAGATTGGAGGAACCTATATAGCCGGTATGAAAACCGGTATTTCGGCAAAAGAGATAGCTCTTGGCATGCAACCGCTCGCGCTGGGTGTTATAGCTGAGTTTGACTTCGGTATTTGGGAGGCTGGCTAAAAATTCAACTGCCTTGGCGTCGGTCGCCCCCATATATGAGGTAGTAATTACTTTTAATTGGCGGCCGCTGCGAGTGAACTCTTCCAGCTCATGACGGAAAATACGGATACCTGCCCACTTGATAAATGAGACCAGCCAGCAGATGCTATCTGCCGATAATATCTCCCGTTTAATCTCTGACTCCATCGACAAACCCGCATTGCTGCCGCAGAACAGCTCACTTTGCGTTAGACCGGTCAGAGGGGAAATATCGTCAACATATTGTTTTAAATTGGCGGAAATGGGGTTGTCCAACTGGTACAGAGCGGTCAGTATTTTTCCCTGACTGTCGATAAGGTTCTCGCCAATAAAGTCTGGGTCTTGTATGCGATCTTTTAGCCAAAGCAATAACTGGTTAGCCAGCTCAATCTGCCGTTGTAATGGGTCATCGCCAGTGACCGAGCCTACTGCATATTCCAACACACGAGTTAGGAATCGTGATAACCAGACTGAGGCCTCCGCAGACTCCAGTTGTCGTTCCCCGATGTAGAAATGCGATCGATCTAGTCTTGATGCCAACAGTTGTGTGATGAGTTGTTCATAAATACCACATTGCTGCATGGTGACTGACCTTGAATCTTGTGCATAAGGGGAGTAGGCAGGGTATCATTTTTTTTAGCTAAATCAGTAAGCTGTTATCTAATTTTGCCCATTTGAAGATCTATCTAGCCATGGGCGGCGAAGATAGAGAAGGCGAACCACAGGGAGGTAGTGATGGATCCAATATCTTATCTTTTTTCGGCTTATCTCAATCTGGTGCAGCAGCAGGTGACGGATATCTATGGCACCGAGCTAAAAACGCTGGTAGTGCCCTATGAGGGAGAGCAGGTTCCCTTCTCTTTCCAGCTCTGGCAGATAAAACAGCAAAGTGTCTGCCGTCCCTACGAGCAAGATGTGCGGCGCTTCAGTCAGTGCACGGTCAAGGCGCAGGCACTGTTTGGTAAACTGTGCGATGACCTGACACGGCAAGACGACAGCAGTTGGCAGCTTCCCAAGTACCGCACCATGTACTGCTCGGCCGCCATCGGCTATCGCCCCATGATCGCGGAGATCGCCGATGCCCAGCAGAGCCCGGGTAAGCTCGCGGAGCGGGCCTGTAATCAGGCCATTCTGGCGGCCATGGGCAGTAATGACGAAACCCTGCTGGCCCAGCGTGACAAGGCGTGTGCTGCCGTGCGTTAAGGTATTTCCCTAGTCAAAATACGTGGTTAGCCCCCTGTGCACCATGCCACAGTTTCTATTGAGGCGGGTGGGTATGATGGTGCGGCAATCACCATGACAGGGAGCAAGCATGATAAGCCATATCGACCATCTGGTATTGACGGTCAGCGACATTGAGCGGGCGGTGGCATTTTACAGCGGCGCCTTCAAGATGGAGCCCATCACCTTCGGGGCAGGCCGCCGGGCGCTGCGTTTTGGCAACCAGAAGATCAATTTGCAGTTGCTGGGGGAGGAGGCGCGCAACCGGGCGCAGGTGGGGTCGGGGGATCTCTGCCTCATCACCAGCTGGCCCCTGGATCAGGTGATGGCCCAGCTGGCGAGCCAGGGGGTCGAAATCGTGGAGGGGCCAGTGATGAAAAGCGGTGCCTGTGGTCCCATCTTAAATGCGAAAGGGGACTCCCTCCGACGTAGGTGGGAGGGGAATTTCGCCGGGGCGTCAGCCCCGCTGGTTTTGAATGTATTGCTTGATCACCTCCAACGGTGCTCCGCCGCAAGAGCCCGCAAAGTAAGAGCGTGACCAGAGTACGGGTTTGCTGTAAGCACCTCTCAAGTCCAGAAATTAATTACGCAGTCGCCTTGATGTGACCGCCTTTAACGAGTTCACCAGTACCGATAGCTGTACCGTTGGCGCGTACTCTATCAGCATGTGAACATGATCAGCCTCTCCGTCACACTCTTTCAGTTCCGCACCAAAATCTCTGCAAACCTCTGCCGCACACTGACTGAAGGAAGCGTGATGCAGATCCCCCAATATCGGCTTTCGATACTTGGTGATAAACACCAAATGTACGTGCAAAGCGTAGGCCGAATGGCGTGATTTATTAATTTTAGTGAATTGCATTCTGTCACTCAATCGGGCTTAATAGATATGGCAATGATGCTGCACACTGAGCGCTAAATGCAAATTCTGAAAGCCTACAAATTCCGACTCGAACCGACCGAACAACAAGCGCAACGCCTGCGCCAGTTGGGCGGTTGTGCTCGTTATGTCTGGAATCACGGGCTGGCAGAAACCAAACGCATTCTGGATGCTGGCGAAAAACTGCCTTCTGCCTTTGAGCTGAACAGGATGCTCACCAGTTGGAAGAAAGACCCAGAAATGGCCTTTCTGGCCGAGGCATATACCGACAACCTCCAGCAGAAGCTCAAGGATTTGCATGGCGCGTGGATGCGCTGCTTTGATAAGAAACTCGCCGCCAAGGCACCCGTATTCAAGAAAAAAAGCGACAACCGCGACGCTATCCGGTTCGTCAACTTCGACAAGTATTGCCGCCTTGAAAAGGGTCGCGTGAAGCTGCCTGCCGGGCTGGCGTGGGTCAAGTTCCGTCAGTCCCAGCCAGTTGAAGGGAAAATTAAAAACGCGACCGTCAGCCAAGCAGCCGGGCACTGGTATATCTCCTTTCAGGTCGAGCAGGAGACGCTTGAGCCAATTCACCCCTCCGGCTCAATGGTCGGGCTAGATGCGGGGATCGCCAAGCTCGCAACCCTGTCAGATGGCACGGTGTTTGAGCCCGTCAACAGCTTCAAAACCAATCAGACCAAGCTGGCAAGGCTCCAACGCCAGTTGAGCAAAAAGGTAAAGTTCAGCAGCAACTGGAAGAAACAAAAAGCCAAGATCCAGCGGCTGCACTCACATATCGCCAATACCCGCCGCGATTACCTTCACAAGGTCACAACGACTATCAGCAAAAACCACGCGATGATCGTCATTGAGGATTTGAAGGTTGCCAGCATGTCAAAATCAGCAGCGGGCACGACCAGCCAGCCGGGGCGCAACGTCCGGGCAAAATCAGGGCTGAATCGTTCGATATTAGATCAGGGCTGGTTTGAGCTGCGCCGCCAGCTCGAATATAAGCAGGCATGGCGAGGCGGTCAGGTGTTGGCGATAAACCCGGCCTACACCAGCCAGCAGTGCGCCTGTTGTGGGCATACTGCGAAGGATAACCGCCAGACGCAAAGCCAGTTTAAATGCGCTGCGTGTGGTTATGAGGCGAACGCCGATGTGAACGGCGCTCGCAATATTTTAGCGGCGGGACACGCCGTTTTAGCCTGTGGAGGCGTGGTGCAATCAGGCCGCCCGATGAAGCAGGAACCCGGTACTGCGCGAGCAGCTATCACCCAGTAATGGGAATCCCCCTCCTGTGACGCGAAGCGCTAAGGTGGGGGAGGATGTCAACGAATCGGTCTATTGCCTGGACCCGGATTAGAACCTCATCGAGATCAGCCGCTATTGCTGAGCTCTTGGCACCTTGCGATTTGTGTCATTGCTCCCTGGTGCGCCCCTTGCGCAGCAGAGGGATCACGGTGAGCACCATGCCGGTGAAGAGCAGCAGATAGCCCAGGGGCAGCAGGGCAAAGGGCTCGTGCAGGAAGCCCTGGGCATCGAGGGTGGAGCCCAGCAGGTTGAAGGCCACAAAGCAGCCGAGCCCGGCCAGGATCAGCAGGGCACCTGTTTTCATCGTCATCTTGTCATCCTCGTCAGCGAGATGGAGCGGATGGGAGACTTTCATGCCTGGGTGAAGAGAGTGTGAAGTCGCGCCAGGCACAAAACACAACGGCAGCCCAAGGGCTGCCGTTGTGTTGAGGGTGAAGCCCCGGGCCAGGGCGCTCAGCAGACCCCTTGCGCCAGCATGGCGTCGGCGACCTTGACGAAGCCGGCAATATTGGCGCCGCTTTCGTAGTTCACATGGTCATCATCCTGACCGTAACGGACACAGGTGGCATGGATACTGGTCATGATCCCCTTGAGGCGGGCGTCCACCTCCTCCCGGGTCCAGGAGAGGCGCTGGGCATTCTGGCTCATCTCGAGGCCCGAGGTGGCAACCCCGCCGGCGTTGGCCGCCTTGCCCGGGGCGAACAGCACCTTTGCTTCGTGGAAGAGGCGGATGGCGGCGGCGCTGGAGGGCATGTTGGCCCCCTCGGCCACCAGCTGCACGCCGTTGGCAATAAGCTGCGCCGCATCTTCGGCATCTAGCTCGTTCTGGGTGGCGCAGGGGAGGGCGACGTCGGTCGCCAGGTGCCAGGGGGTGCGGCCGCTGAAGAACTCGAGCCCGAGCTCGTGGGCGTAATCCGCCACCCGCTTGCGCTGCTCGTTTTTAAGCGCCATCAGACGGGCCAGCTTCTCGGGGGTGAAGCCGTCCGGATCATAGACGGTGCCGCCGGAGTCGGAGGCGGTGATGACGCGGGCGCCGAGGGCCATCGCCTTCTCGATGGCGTATTGGGCCACGTTGCCCGAGCCCGACACCGAGACCCGCAGGCCATCGAGGGACTGGCCGCGATGGGCCAGCATGGCGTCGACAAAGTAGAGCAGGCCGTAGCCGGTGGCTTCCGGACGAATGAGGCTGCCGCCAAAGGAGAGTCCCTTGCCGGTGAAGACGCACTCGGCGCTGTTGGTGAGCTTCTTCATCATGCCCGCCATGTAGCTCACCTCGCGCCCGCCCACCCCGATGTCGCCCGCCGGCACGTCGGTGTTGGCCCCCAGGTGGCGATAGAGCTCCAGCATGAGGGCCTGGCAGAAGCGCATCACTTCTCCTTCGCTCTTGCCCTTGGGATCGAAGTCGCTGCCCCCCTTGCCGCCCCCCATGGGCAGGGTGGTGAGGGCGTTCTTGAAGGTCTGCTCGAAGGCGAGGAATTTCAGCACCGAGAGATCCACCGAGGGGTGGAAGCGCATGCCGCCCTTGAAGGGGCCGATGGCGGAGCTGTGCTGCACCCGGTAGCCGCGATTCACCTGCACCTGGCCCTGGTCATCCACCCAGCTCACCCGAAACTGCACCAGGCGCTCGGGTTCCACCAATCGCTCCAGCAGGCCGTGTTGCAGGTAGCGGGGGTGGCGCTCCACATAGGGCCAGATGGAGGCGATCACCTCGCTCACGGCCTGGATGAACTCGGGCTGGTGAGGGTTGCGGCTGGCGACCTGGGCCAGGAAGGCCTCCTGGGAGAGGGAATGACTCATCTTTAACTCCTGTCGTGAATGATGAAAGTGGCGTCCTGCCAGAGAGGGGACCATGCCCGTCTTCAGGGTTCGCGGGGCTCAAGGGGCCCGTTGTTGCGCCCCGATGGGGGTGTCATTTCCCGTCGTCGGCGGGTCAGAGCAGATAATTCGCGATGACCAAAATCTTTTTATGCATTTTTTCTGGATAAATATCAAGCGTTAGATCATCTGGCTATCTGCCGAAGGCCGCACCCTATCTTCGGCGGCGGGGGCCCGGCCCATGAAGTGAGCACCATGAAGTGAAAAGAGGCGGGGAGTGCGCGGTGCAGCCCAATCAGGGCCGCGGCGTCACCGCACGCTGGATAATGGGGGGCCTGCTGCTGCATCAGGGGCAGCACCCCCTGTGAGCCAGCGGGCAGGGGGTGACGGGGCCGGGCGCGTGCGCGTGCAATGTGCTACTGTAGCGGCGTTTTTTGCCGAACATGCAGGGCGCAGGCCCTTATTTCATGGAGTTGTATGCAGACGAACCCGACCACAGCGCGGCTGATCCAGCCAGCCATTCTCAAGGCCCATCCGACCCGGGAGGTGACCCATGCTGGCCGATGAATCCATGCGCCTGAACAAATACATCAGCGAGAGCGGCATCTGCTCCCGTCGTGAGGCCGATCGTTTCATCGAGCAGGGCAACGTCTTCATCAACGGCAAGCGGGCCGGGGTGGGAGATCAGGTGTTTGCCGGGGATCTGGTCAAGGTCAACGGTCAGGTGATCGAGCCGCGCGAAGCCGACAGCCTGGTCTTCATCGCCCTCAACAAGCCGGTGGGCATCGTCAGCACCACGGAGGCGGGGGAGAAGGACAACATCGTCGACTTCGTCAACCACAGCACCCGCATCTTCCCCATCGGTCGCCTCGACAAGGACTCCCAGGGGCTCATCTTCCTCACCAACCACGGGGATCTGGTGAACAAGATCCTGCGGGCGGGCAACGATCACGAGAAAGAGTACCTGGTGACCGTGGACAAGCCGGTGACCGACGAGTTCGTCCGGGGCATGGCGGCCGGGGTGCCCATCCTCGGCACCGTCACCAAGAAGTGCAAGGTGAAACGAGAGGCGCCCTTCGTGTTTCGCATCACCCTGGTGCAGGGGCTCAACCGCCAGATCCGCCGCATGTGCGAGCACTTCGGCTTCGAGGTGACCAAGCTCGAGCGCATCCGCATCATGAACGTCAGCCTCAAGGGGCTGCCGGTGGGGGAGTGGCGCGACCTCACCGACGACGAGCTGATCGAGCTGTTCAAGCTCATTGAGGACTCCTCCTCCGAGGCGAAACCGGCCAAGGGGGCTCAGGTTGCCAAGCCCAAGGCGGCTGCGGCCGGCACCCCGGCCCAGGGCAAGAAGCCGCGGCGCAGCGACGATCACGAGATTGGCGGGCGGCCCAATGTGCCGGGTCCCGAGGCCTTCGAGAAGAAGAGCCCCGCAGGCAAGGGCGGGGCGGGCAAAGGGGCTGCCAGCAAAGGGGCAGCAGGTAAAAGCGCGCCCGGCAAGGGGGGCAAACCCGCCCCGGGCAAACCGCGGCCAGGGCAGGGCGGGCGCCAGAAGAAGGGGCGCTGAGCGCCAGGCCTTCCCGCACCCTGATGCACAACACCGGCCTTGGCCGGTGTTGTGCTTTCTGGCCCCCAAGGCCGGTGCTCGCCGGATCAGGCAGGTTTGTGGCCTGCCGTCTGCACAGCCATGGCCTGCTCCGGGGGCAGGCCCATGGCCCTTGGGTAGTGGCGCGGGTTGAGACGCACCACCAGCAGGCTCATCAGGACCAGGGCGCCGAGCTGCCACTGCCAGGCGGCGGCGAAGTCACCGCTTGCATGGTGCAGGCGGGCCGCCACCCAGGGGCCGGTAGCCGCCACCATGAAGCCGACGCCCTGCATCAGGGCGCAGAGGGCGCCCGCCCGGCGCGGGTCGGGCAGGTGATCCAGCGCAATCACCATGATGAGGGAGAAGCTCCCCCCAAGCCCGGCGCCGCACAGCAAACACCAGAGCAGGGGGGCGGTCTGAGGAGCGAGCCAGAGGCCGCCAAAGCCCGCCAGCTGCATGGCGATGGCCAGCGCCATCCAGGGGCGGCGGTCCAGCCGACCGGCTGCCAGCAGGGGCAGGCCAAGGCCGCTCGCGGTCTGGGCCAGGGCGAGCCAGGCCACCAGCTCGCCCCCTTGCTGGGCGCTCCAGCCCGCCGCCATGTAGGCCGGGGCCAGCCAGGCTACGACGATGCCGTAGCCGCTGTTGATGATGCCAAAGCAGGCGATGAGCAGCCAGGTGCGGGGCAGGGGGAGCAGCCGCTGCTCCCCGGTGGGGGCGGGCGTGCTGGCCGGGGCAGGCAGGGGCACCCGCCAGGCCAGCCAGCCGAGGGCCAGCAGCACCGGCAGGCCCCAGAGCGCCAGCGCCCGAGACCAGTCCAGATACTCGGCAAGGCGCGGGGTGAGCACGGCCCCGAGCGCCCCGCCCCCCATCATGCAGGCGGAGAAGATCCCCATCACCAGGGGCACCTTTTGGGCGAACCCCTCCTTGATGAGGCCGGGCAGTACCCCCTGCACTAGGGCCGAGCCCAGCCCGCACAGGGCGGCGCTGGCGATGAGCAGGGCGCCGCTCGCCAGATCGACGCGCAGGGCGCTGCCAAGGGCGAGCAACAGCAGGGCCGTCCCGAGCAGGGGGCGCGGGCCCGTGCGACCCAGGAGCGCCGGGGTGAGCAGCACGCCGACCCCGATAAGCCAGAGGGGCAGCAGGGTGACCCAGGCCAGGGTATCTACCCCGAGGGCCAGCCTCGCGTCGATGCGAGGGGCCAGGGGGCCGATGGCGGTGAGGAAGGGGCGCAGGTTGAGGGCGATGAGGATCACCAGCACCAGCAAGGCGCCGCTGCCCGGGGGGAGGCGGCGCTTATGCATGGGGCAGGGGACCGTAGAGGGTTTCGGCCGCGATGGGGCTCGCCAGCTTGATGAGGGGCAGGGGCGGCGGGCACAGGGGCAGTCGCAGGGCCGCGTAGGCCGCGCGGCTGTCATAGCCGAAGGGGGCGGCATCGTCGTTGTCAAAGGCGTAGTAGACCGCCTGGATGCCGTTCATCACCAGGGCCGACAGGCACATGGGGCAGGGGTGCCCGCTGGCATAGACGATGGCCCCGGCCAGCGGCCCCTGGCGACTCCCTTCCCGCAGCGCTTCCAGCTCCGCGTGACGGGTGGGGTCCCCCGCCTCCAGCATGCGGTTGACGGCGCTCGCCACCAGCCGGTTCTCCCTCACCAGCAGGGCGGCGAAGGGGCGCCCCCCTTGCTGGCGATGGGTCAGGGCCAGGTGCAGGGCCTGCTCCAGCCACTCCTGATGGCTGGGGGCCGAGGCGGCGGTGAGGGAGTTGAGGAGGCGGGCACCGGACTGGGAAGGGGGTGGCATGGTCATATCCTGGCAAAAAAGGGGGAGGACAGCAGCCTAGAGGGTCGCCGCATCATTTGGAAATTAAATGATAAAATGACTTCCAGTGGTTTTATAAATGGAGATTGCCCATGGAGCGCCCCCTGCTGGACCCCCAATTGCTGCAGAGCTTCGTCGCCATCGTCGAAACCGGCAGCTTTACCCGCGCCGCCGAGCGTATCCACCTCACCCAGTCCACCCTGAGCCAGCAGATGCGCCGCCTGGAGCAGCAGCTGGGCTGCACCCTGCTCGACCGATCCGGTCGCCAGGTGGTGACCACGGCCCAGGGGGAGACCCTGCTCGGGCTGGCGCGCCGCATCCTGGGGCTGCTGGCCCGGGCGGGGGAGCGGGTGAGCGAGGCGAGCCACCCCCTGCGCCTCGGGGTGCCGGAGGATTTTGCCGCGGGGGCCATGACCCCGGTGCTGGCCGCCTTCGCCCGCGCGCACCCGCAGGTGCGGCTGGAGGTGCAAAGCGATCTCAGCCATGCCCTGTGGCAGGCCTTCGAAGGGGGAGAGCTGGATCTGGCCCTCATCAAGCAGGGGCGCGGCCAGGGGGAGCCCATCGCCCGCTGGCGCGAGCCCCTGGCCTGGGTTGACAGCCGGGAGTGGCCCGCCGCCGGGCGCGACCCCCTGCCTCTGGTGGTGTTTCCAAGCGAGGGGCTCTACCGGCGCCAGATGACCGACGCCCTGGATGCCGAGGGGATCCCCTGGCGCATCGCCTACGTGAGCGGCAGTCTCGCCAGCCTGCAAGGGGCGGTGAGCGCGGGGATCGGGGTCAGCCTGCTGCCGGCGCGCCTGTTGCAACCGGATCAGGTGGTGCTGGCCCATTGGCCTGCAGTGCGCTCGGTGGAGCTGGCTCTGCACCAGGGGCCGGGCACGAGCGAGCCCCTCGCCCGGCTGGGGGAGGCGCTGATCGCGCTCTGTGACGAGGTGATGGGGCCGAGGTAGCCCGGGCGGCCAGGGGTCAGGCCAGGGCCTGTTTTGGTACCACGGCGAGCCAGATTTCCACTTCGCCGCTGCCGGTGGCGGCGTCAAAGCGGGCGCCGTAGCGCTCGAAATCCGGCTGCTGGGCAGATTGATAGTCCGATTGCGCGAGCCATGCCAGGGCCTGGCGCCAGGTGTGCGGCAGGGTCGTGACATGCCCCTGATGCAAGAAGATGGCGTAGGTCTGGGGGGCGATGCGCATGCGGCCAAGCCCGGGAGGCAGCACCTCCAGGGCGGCGACCTCCACCCCGCAGAGGTATTCGCAGTGGGTGTCGGTGGCGGCGCAGATGGCGCCATAGGCGTGCTCCCCGAGCTGCCCCGGCAGGGGAAGCAGGGCGCTGAGGTCGCGCCACTGGCCGGCGAAGTCCCCCTGCTCGAAGGGGTGGTGACGGCGCAACCCCCCGAGGAGCATGGCGCGGCCTTGTTCGATGCGAATGGGTGCTGACATGGTGCCTCCTGCGGGGGCGCTCAGGCCTCCCGACCTTCCTCGAGCTTGCGCTCATAATCCCGGCGAACGATGGCGAGTGCCGCCAGGGCCAGCGCGGGGGCGATGTGGTTGGTTTCCAGCAGTTCGATCAGATCCACCGCGAGCTGGACCTCGGGGGGGGCATTTTCCAGGGACATCTTGGGTTCTCAAGGGCAAGGGTGGTCGCCATTATAGCGCCCGGCGGCGCGAAGACACGCCCCGGCTGCCCGGGGCGGGACGGGTCACATGTGCTGGCGCATCTCCTTGTCCAGCTCCTCGCGCAGGGCCATCAGCTTTTTGGCGTACTGCTGCAACTGCAGATCGTTCTCGCTCACCGGCTGCCACTGGGGCACCGGGGTGGGTTTGCCCTGCTCGTCCATGGCCACGAAGATGATGATGCAGTGGGTGGTCTTGCGCCGCTCCGGGTCGGTGGGATGGCGGCTGTAGACATCCACCGCCAGGTGCATGCTGGTGGTACCGGTGTGGATCACCTTGGCGTGTACCTCCACCAGTTGGCCTATCTGGATGGGGCGCAAGAAGCGGATGCCCCCCACATAGACGGTGACGGCATAGCCGCCACACCAGCCGGCGGCGCAGGCGTAGCCGGCCTGGTCAATCCACTTCATCACCATGCCGCCATGGACTTTGCCGCCAAAGTTGACGTCGGCGGGTTCGGCGAGAAATTGCAGGGTCAGTTCACGGGCGCTCATGGTACTTCCTTATGTCGAGGCAAGGGGGGACTCCTTGGCTGTCCCCCGGGGACAATAGCAGTGGGCGGGGCTGGCACTGATCCAACCAGCGCCTCTTCTTGTCTGCGCCGTCATTCACCTTGAGTTCAGCGCAGGCGGCCCAGCATGACTCATCACGCGAGGGAGGAGGCCCCATGAAACAGATGCTGGAGCAATTGATGGGAGCTGGCAAGGGCTGGCTCAACGACGGTGGTGACACGCGCAAGGCCCAGATGAAGGGCATGGCGCAGGGGGGATTGGCCGCCGGGGCCATGGCGCTGCTGCTTGGCAACAAGAAGATGCGCAAATATGGCACCAAGGTGGCGGCGGTGGGGGGCGCGGCGGCTCTCGGGGGGCTGGCCTACAAACTCTATCAGGACTGGCAGACCCAGCAGTCCACCCCGGCCCAGCCGACCCAGCCCCTGGACACCCTGGAGGGCAAGGCCCTGGATGCCCGCGCCAATCTGCTGGTGCGCGCCATGGTGGCGGCGGCCCGGGCCGACGGCCACATCGATGCCGCCGAGCGCCAGAAGATCCAGGAGTACCTGACCGAACAGGGGGAGCGGGATGCGGCCCGCTGGATTGACGCCGAGCTCTCCCGCCCCCTCGACCCCCATGTCCTGGCGCGAGAAGTGACCGACATGGAGCTGGCGACCGAGGTCTACCTCGCCTCCCTGCTCACCATCGAGGTGGATCACTTCATGGAGCGCGGTTATCTGGACGAGCTGGCGCGCGCCTTGAAGCTGGATGACAACCTCAAGGGGAGCATAGAGCGCCAGGTGGCCCAGTTGGGGGCGCCGGGCTGAGCCCGCATTGCCATCAGGATTGTCCACAAGGCCCCGTCATGGGGCCTTGTCGTTGCCGGGGGCTGTTGATTGCCGTGACGAGCCGATAAGATGCGGGTTCCAAAGGGTGACCGCCAAGCCTCTTTCCTCGCTGGCGACCCTCACTGCAAGGAGCATCAGGTGGACATTCGCAAGGCAACTGAACAGGATATCGACGCCATTCTGGCCCTGAACCGGCAGATAGGTCAGCTCCACTTCGAGCAGGTGCCCGAGGTGTTCTGCCCCCCGTCCCCGGAGGACAGGGCCTTCTTGCTCGGCGCCATTGCCGACGAGGCGCGTCTTTTCTGCGTGGCGGTGGTGGCGGGGGAGGTGGCGGGCTTTCTCACCGCCCGCATCGACCTCAACGAGAGTGTCCCCTTTCTCAGCAAGCTGCCCGTCTGCCGCATCACGACCGTGGTGGTGGATGAGGGGCAGCGCTCCCGGGGCATCGGCCGGGCGCTGATCGCCCACGGGGACCAGTGGGGCAAGGCACGGGGCGCAAGCCAGTTGCGCCTGGAGGTGATGGCTTTCAACGAGCGGGCCAGGGCCCTCTACGAGCGACTGGGCTTCAAGGCCCAGTCACAGACCATGGCCAGGTAAGGCGCATTCGCTTGCAAAAGGGCCCGTTACGGGCCCTTGTCGTGTGAGGCGTCAGGGGGGCTCTGCCAGGTTTCCCGTTGCCGGGCGATGAGGCCCGCAAGCTGGTTGAGCGCCGCGTCCAGCTGCGGGCTCCAGGGATGGGAGCTGTTGAGGCGCAGGCAGTGGTTGTGCTGGCCCTGGCTGGAGAAGAGGGCCCCGGGGGCGATGGAGACCCCCTGCTCGATGGCGCTGGCATAGAGCGCCCGGCCATCGAGGCGGGCGTCAAATTCGAGCCAGAGAAAGTAGCCCCCGTCGGGGGAGGAGATACGCGCCTCGGGGAAGAGGCGCATCAGGGCTGCCCGCATCTGCTGCTGACGCTGGGCCAGGGTGTGGCGCAGGCGGCGAAAGTGGGCGTCCACCCCGCCCTGGCGCAACATGTCGGCCAGCGCCAGCTGACTGGGCACATTGGTCGAGAGCGTCGACATCAGTTGCAGCCGCTGGATGCGCTCGGCGTGGCGCTTCGCCACCACCCAGCCGACCCGAAAGCCCGGTGCCAGACACTTGGTCCAGGAGCCGCACAGCAGGCTCTCTCCCCGCGCATCCCAATGGGTGATGGGCCTTGGCCGCTCGCGCCCGACATAGAGCTCCGCATAGACGTCATCCTCCACCAGGGGGACCTGATGGCGGTTGAGCAGACCCATCAGCGCCTGCTTGTGCTCATCGGGCATGGTGTGGCCGAGGGGGTGCTGCACATTGCCCATCAGCCAGCACGCCTTGACGGGGCGCTGGGCGAGGGCCTCCTCCAGCAGGGCGAGATCGATGCCCACCCCGGGGATCACCGGGATCTCCACCACCTTGAGCTTGAGCCGCTCGATGGCCTGCAGGGCGCCGTAGAAGGTGGGGGACTCCACCACCACCCAGTCGCCGGGCTCGGTCAGCACCTGAAGACTGAGGGAGAGCGCCTCCATGGCCCCCGTGGTGATGATGATCTGCTGGGGATCCACCGCCATCCCCTCGCCGGCGTAGCGCCGGGCGATGGCGCGGCGCAGTGCCTCGTTGCCGGGGGGCAGATCTGCCACCGTGCTGAAGGGATCGAGGCGGCGCATGCAACTGCCGAGGGCCCGACCGAGCTGGGGGTGGGGGAAGAGGGTCGGGTCCGCCACCGCCATGCCAAGGGGCACCAGCTCCCGTGACTTGCTCGCCTGCAGCACCTCGAACACCAGATCGTTGATGTCCACCGAGCCGCTGTAGCGGGCCTGCTGGGGCTGACTCTCCCGCCGGGCCGTGCTCGCGGCCTTGACGTAGTAGCCGGACTGGGGCCGCGCCAGGATGAGGCCCCGGCTTTCGAGCAACTGATAGGCCTGGAGTACCGTCATGGGGCTGAGGCCGTGGGTCTTGCAGCTCTGGCGGATGGAGGAGATGCGCTCCCCCGGCTGCCAGAGGCCGCTCGTGATCTGCTGTTGCAGCTGGTCTGCCAACTGGCCGTAGCGGGACATGGTGGGCCCAAACTGTTATAGGTGTTTTTCACTATAACTGCATCTGTTATAGGTGTCATGGACCATGGTGTACTTGGCGGGCGAAAACCTGTCCGTTAAATGCAACATAGAGAGTCATGCATGATAAGCCTGGATGATGTGGTCAGCCTCTCCCGAATACAGTTCGGGGCGACGGCGATGTTCCACTTTCTGTTTGTGCCCCTCACCCTGGGGCTGTCCTGGATCCTGGTGATCGCCGAGTCGGCCTACGTGATGACCGGCAAGGTGATTTACAAGGACATCACCCGTTTCTGGGGCAAGCTGTTTGGCATCAACTTCGTGATGGGGGTGACCACCGGGATCACCCTGGAGTTCCAGTTCGGGACCAACTGGGCCTATTACTCCCACTATGTCGGCGATATCTTTGGCACGCCGCTGGCGGTGGAGGGGCTGATGGCCTTCTTCCTCGAATCCACATTGGTGGGCCTCTTCTTCTTCGGCTGGGACAAGCTCTCCCGCGGTCAGCACCTGCTGGTGACCATGCTGGTGGCGCTCGGTTCCAACCTCTCCGCCCTCTGGATCCTCATCGCCAACGGCTGGATGCAAAACCCGGTCGGCGCCGAGTTCAACCCCATGACCATGCGCATGGAGCTGGTGGACGTGGCCGCGGTCATCTTCAACCCGGTGGCCCAGGTCAAGTTCGTCCACACGGTGGCAGCGGGCTATGTGGCGGCCTCCCTGTTCGTGATGGGGGTGAGCAGCTGGTATCTGCTGCGCGGCATGGAGGTGCGCTTCGCCCTGCGATCCTTTGCCATCGCCTCGGGTTTTGGCCTCGCGGCCATCCTCTCGGTCATCGTGCTCGGGGACGAGTCGGGCTATCGCTCGGGGGAGGTGCAGAAGGTCAAGCTCGCCGCCATCGAGGCGGAGTGGGAGACGGAGTCCGCCCCGGCTTCCTTCACCCTGTTCGGCCTGCCGGATCAGCGTGCCGAGACCACCCACGCGGCCATCAAGATCCCCTATCTGATGGGCATCATCGCCACCCGCTCCCTGGATGAGCAGGTGACGGGCCTCAAAGATCTGAAAGCGCAGCATGAGGCGCGCATTCGCAGCGGCATGCTGGCCCACGATGCGCTCGAAGCGATGCGGGCAGATGGCAGCAACCAGGCGGCCCGCGCCACCTTCGAGCGCCACCGCGGCGATCTGGGCTACGGCCTCTTGCTCACCCCCTATGCCAAGGAGATTGGCAAGGCGGACGAGGGGGCCATCGCCAAGGCGGTGGAGGACTCCATCCCCCAGGTGGCGCCGCTGTTCTGGAGCTTTCGCCTGATGGTGGGCATCGGCGTGGCGCTGCTGGCGCTCTTTGCCGCCGCCTTCCTGCAGCTGTGCCGGGGCAGGCTGGTGCAATCCCCGCGGCTGCTCAGGGCCCTGCTCTGGTCTATTCCGCTGCCCTGGATTGCCATCGAGGCGGGCTGGTTCGTGGCCGAGTTCGGTCGCCAGCCCTGGACCATCAGCGACGTGCTGCCGGTGTCGGCCTCCGTCTCCCTGCTGCAACCGGGGCAGCTCTGGTTCAGCCTCATCGCCATCTTCCTCATCTACAGCAGCCTGCTGGTGGTGGAGTTGTTCTTGTTGCGTCATGTGATCCGCAAAGGGCCTGCCAGCCTGCAGACGGGTCGTTATCAAGGTGAAGTGTTGCAAAACGGGAGTCCTGCCTGATGGATTACGAAACCCTGAAAGTGATCTGGTGGGGGCTGGTGCTCTTCCTGCTGGTCGGCTTCGTGGTGATGGATGGCTTCGATCTCGGGGTCGGCATGCTGCTGCCCGTGGTCGGCAAGACGGATGACGAGCGGCGGGTGCTGCTCAACAGCGTGGGGCCGGTGTGGGAGGGCAACCAGGTGTGGCTCATCGCCGGTGCCGGCACCCTGTTTGCCGCCTGGCCCCTGGTCTATGCCGCCGCCTTCTCGGCACTTTACGTGCCCTTCATGTTCCTGCTGTTCGGTCTCTTTTTGCGCCCGGTGGGCTTTGACTATCGCAGCAAGCTGCCGGACCCGGTCTGGCGCCGCTGGTGGGACCGTGCCCTGGTGGTGGGCGGTCTGCTGCCGACCCTGGTGTTTGGTGCCACCCTTGGCCTGGTGCTGCAAGGGCTGCCGTTTCGCTTCGATGCGGCCCTTCGTATCCACCATGGCGCCTTTGCGTTCCACTGGCCGCTGCTGTTGACCGCCATGGGAACGGCGCTGGCGCTGCTCTTGCTGCACGGTGCCAGCTTCCTGCAGTGCAAGACCCTGGGGGCCATAGCGGCGCGCAGCGCCCGCCTCGCCCTCTGGCTCGGCCCCCTGGCGAGCGCCCTCTTTGCCCTTGGCGGCGTCTGGCTTGGAGAGATGGCGGGGTATCGCATCACGGCCATCGGCGATCTCAACGGCGCCCTCACTCCGCTGATGAAAGAGGTGGTGGCGGTGCCGGCGGGCTGGCTTGGCAACTTTGTCGCCCATCCGGTGCTCTGGGCCGTGCCTGTGCTCGGGCTCCTGCTGCCCCTGGTGTGCGCGCTGGCAAGCCGCCTCGGCAAGTCCGGGCTGGCGCTCGTGGCCAGCGGCGGTGCCTGCGCCGCCATGATGCTGACCGTGGCCATCGCGCTCTTCCCCTTCGTGCTGCCCTCGTCCCTGGATCCGGCCAGCAGCCTGACCCTGTGGGACAGCACCTCCAGCGAGCGCACCCTGCTTATCATGCTGGGGATCGTCGGGGTACTGATGCCGGTCAACATCGGCTACACCCTCTGGGTCTATCGGGTGGTGCGCGGCAGGGTCAGCGCCGAACAGGTGCGCCAGCACGGCCACAGCCTCTACTAATCCGCTTCAACACAAGGATCAACGCGATATGTGGTATTTCACCTGGTTGCTGGGGCTGGGGTTCGCCTTGCTCTGCGGGCTGGTCAACCTGCTCTGGCTGGAGGCGCGCTGGGCTGCCGATGAGGATCTCAAGGAGCCCTGAGCCTCGCATCTTGCCCATGAAAAAGGCCGACACAGGGTGTCGGCCTTTTGCTTGCCCGGGGTCAGGCAAGGGCGGCGCGGCGCTCGCCCGCTTCGCTGACATGGGTGAGGCCGTAGGCCAGCAGGACGATGAGGGCGCCAATCCAGGGGGTGTGCATCAGGCCGAGGTGCTCCACCACGAAACCGCCGACCACGGAGCCCAGCGCAATGCCGACGTTGAAGGCGGCGATGTTGAGGCCGGAGGCCACATCCACGGCATTGGGGGTGTGGCGCTCGGCCTGTTTCACCACCAGTACCTGCAGACCCGGCACGTTGCCAAAGGCGAAGGCGCCCCACACCAGCACGGTCAGTACCGCCAGCACCGGGTGCGGTGCGGTGAAGGTGAGCACCAGCAGCACCACGGCGAGCCCGGCGAACAGCAGCTTCAGCGCGGGCAATGGGCCCATCCGGTCAGCGAGCTTGCCGCCCCAGATATTGCCGACGGCGACCGATACCCCGTACACCAGCAGAATGAGGCTGACCGCGCCGGCGCTAAAGCCGCTCACCTGTTGCAGGATGGGGGCGAGGAAGGTAAACGCCGTGAAGGCACCGCCGTAACCGAGCGCCGTCTTGGCGTAGACCAGCAACAAGGGCTTCCTGGTGAGCACCGAGAGCTGCTCGCGAACGCTGGAGGCGGCCCCCTTCGGCAGGTTCCCCGGTACCAGCAGCATGCTGCCCACCATGGCGACGAGGCCGAGCAGGCTCACCACCAGGAAGGTCTCGCGCCAGCCGAAGACCTGACCAATCCAGGTGCCAAGCGGGACGCCGGTCACCAGGGCGACCGTGAGGCCGCTGAACATGATGGCGATGGCGCTGGCCGCCTTCTCTTTGGCCACGAGACCCGTGGCGATGGTGCTGCCTACCGAGAAGAAGACCCCGTGGGCCAGCCCGGTGAGGATGCGGGCCACAATCAGGCTCTCGTACCCGGGGGCCTGCCAGGCCAGCAGGTTGCCGACGGTGAAGAGGGCCATCAGCCCCACCAGCAGCCACTTGCGCGGCAGCTTGCCGGTAAGCGCCGTGAGCACGGGGGCGCCGATGGCCACCCCAAGGGCATAGAGGCTGACCAGGAGGCCTGCCGAGGGGAGCGAGACATTGAGCTGCTCGGCGATGGTGGGGATGAGCCCCACGATCACGAATTCGGTGGTGCCTATGGCAAAGGCACTTAAAGTGAGGGCAAATAACGCCAGTGGCATAACAACTCCTTGGATTGGGACTCCCGACGGGAGAATGGCGCCAGTATGCCGAGGGTGTTTGTTGGTAAAAATGACGGCAACGTCAAATTACTTTTGCCAAATCAGCAGCAATGGGGCCGTGAAATGGGGTTCCGGGAGTGGGCGAGGCCGCGAGACACACACGGCCATGCAGCACAAGTGAATGCAGAGGCAAAGCCTGTAGAGGCAAGGCGTATAGAGGCAAGGCGTATAGAGGAAGCTGGGGACAAAAAGGCAGGGGCACAAAGAGGAAAGGGCAAGGGAAGGTGGCAGTCGCGCCCGGTATTGAGACAAAAAAACGGGAGGCACAGTGCCTCCCGCTCAGGTTCTCGTCGATGGTGTCGGGTTTTCTTTGCTCCCTTCTCCCCTTGCGGGAGAAGGGCTGGGGATGAGGGGGCTATCTGGTTGAAGGCCTGATGACCTGAATAGAAGAGCCTGCCCTCACCCTCTCCCATAGGGAGAGGGGATAGCCCGTGGTTGCAGTCTGTTCGTGAGGGTCGCCGCTATCCACCGCCAAATCGAGAGGCCATGGTTTAATCCCAATTCGGCGCAAAGTCCGGGTTGGCGCAGCGCTCACCCCGATCCAGGGTGGCGATGGCGGCCATCTCATCGCGACTGAGTTGCACCTTCAGCGCAGCCAGGTTGGCGGCCAGATTCTCCCGTTTGGTAGAGCTCGGGATCACCGTCATGCCCTGGGCCAGCAGCCAGGCCAGGGACACCTGGGCTGCCGAGACGCCGTGGCGCTTGCCGATCTCCATCAGCAGCGGCTCGGTGAGCACCTTGCCATAGGCGAGTGGCATATAGGCGGTGATGGCGATGCCGTGGGCCTGGCAGAACTCCACCACCTTGCGGTTTTGCAGCAGGGGGTGGATCTCCACCTGCTGGTGGGCGATGGCGCCCGGCCCCAAAATCTTGATGGCTTCTTTAAGCTGGGCCACGGTGAAGTTGGAGACCCCGATCTCCCGGGTCAGGCCCCGGGCTTTGGCCTCGGCGAGCTGCTCCAGATAGACCGCCATCGGCACCTCATCCTGGGGGGAGGGCCAGTGAATGAGCGCCAGATCCAGATAGTCGGTGCTGAGTTTTTCCAGGCTCACTTCCAGGCTCGGGATCACCTTGCCCGGACCGAACTCGCTGGTCCACACCTTGGTGGTCAGGTAAATATCCTGGCGGGGCACGCCACTCTCGCTCATCAACTGGCCGACTTCGGCCTCGTTGTCATAGATCTGGGCGGTGTCGATATGGCGGTAGCCAAGTTCCAGCCCCTGGAGCAGGGAGTCGCGAAGTGGCTGATCTTTCAGGCGGAAGGTTCCAAGACCCAGGTTGGGCATCTTCATCATCAAATTCCTCAGGTTAGTGTTTCTACGCTCAAATGATGGGCTTTGCCTGCGCCGAGGGCGGAGGCAGTCAGGCGCGCCGGTAGCGGCTCACGACCCGGTTGGCAAACCAGGGGGAGGCGAGGCTGGCAAAGGCGATGTAGTGGGGCTGCTGCTGGTGGGCGAGCAGGGCGGCTTCACTCTCCCACTCCTCGTACAGCATCCAGCTATGGGGGCTCTCCAGGCTCTGATGCAACTGGTAGCGAAGGCACCCTGGCTCTTGCAGGGTAGCGGCGATCAGCGGCTCGAGGGCGGCTCGAAACTGGGCGGCGAATTCGGGTTTGGCGTCAAGCTGGGCAATCACAATCAGGGGGGATGGCATCTGAACCTCCTCGTTAAGACGGGAGTCAGTATGCCCGCCCCAGACTGGGGGATACAGGGCAGCAGTCGCAAAACACTATTGAGGTGAGTGCAGCAATGTGGCCTCCCCATGGCTGGTCGTGGTGCAGGTGGGCCAGGGGGAGGGCGGAGTATTATCAGGCGCTGGCCGGTTCGGACCAGACCGCAAATTCATTGCCGCTGGGCTCGACAAAGTGAAAGCGGCGGCCACCGGGAAAATCGAACAGGGGGCGCACTATGGTGCCCCCTGCGCCGGCTACCTTGCTCTGGGTCGACTCGATATCGGCGCTGTAGAACACCAGGAGCGCCCCGCCCTGAGCACTCTGGCTGCACAGTTCGGCGCGGTAGAAGCCGCCATCCAGCCCTTCTCCCTCGAAGGCGCAATAATCGGGGCCGTAGTCGGCAAACTGCCAGCCAAAGGCGGCGGTGAAGAAGGCCTTGGTGGCGGCAAGATCCCTGGCCGCAAACTCCACATAGTTCAGTTTTTCATGGGCCCTGGTCATGGGCTCTCCTTGTCGGTGATTATTTCGGTTGTCAGCGTTTTTGCGTGGGGCTTGTGGAGTGGGGCAAGGCGTCCCAGGGGGTCAGCTTGAGCCGCTTGCGCCGAAACCAGAACCAGGTCCCCATCAGCAGACCGAGCCCGATGCCAAACAGCAGGCTCTGGCGCAGGGCAAACCCCAGGCTCACCTCATCCTGCCAGCCGAGGCACCACATCAACACCCCCCAGATAGCGCCGATGGGGAGTCCCAGGGCAAGAACGTTGATCATAAAGCGTTCGTAGTGGGGCGGCCTGATGGTGAACCCCGCCTTTCGCAGCAGCCAGATGATCGGCGGGTTGTAGTTGAGCGTTTGCACCCCCTTCTCGGTCAGCTCCCGATGGGCGGCGGCCAGCCTGTTGTCGAATGTCATGGATCGTCCCTGTCATGGTGTGGCGCCATACGGTGCCGGTTGGCGGCATTGTACTGGCAAGGGCGCAGATAAAACAGGTGGTGCGTCACGATACGAAGCGACGCCTGTCTTGCCAACTCCCGGCCATTGTACCTATAAAGACCCATTACTCTTGCCAGGATGACAACAATGAAGACCCATTCCGATGAATTGACCCTGTTTGTGGCGGTGGTGGAGGCGGGCAGCTTTCGCCAGGCGGCGGAGAATCTCGGCATGGACAACTCCGTGGTGAGCCGCGGCATCAAGCGCCTCGAAGAGAAGCTCGCCACCGTGCTCCTCAACCGCACCACGAGGCGGGTCAGCCTGACCGAGGAGGGGAGCTGGTTCTATCAGCGGGCGGTGAAGATCCTGACCGAGATGAGCGAGGCGGAAGGGTTGCTGCTGATGCGCCGGGAGCAGCCGGAGGGCATATTGCGGGTGGACGCCGCCACCCCCTTCATCCTGCATAGATTGGTGCCCATCATCGGCGAGTTTCGCTGCCGCTACCCCGCCATCGAGCTGCAACTGCACAGCTCAGAGGGCTTCATCAACCTGATGGAGCGGCGGGTGGACATGGCCATTCGCATCGGCGAGCTGACGGACTCCTCCCTGCGGGCCCTGCCGCTGGGCCGCTCGCGGCTGCGGCTGCTGGCCTCCCCCGACTATCTGAAGGCACGCGGTACCCCGCGCCAGCCGGCTGACTTGCTGGCTGGCCACGAGCTGCTCGGTTTTTTGCACCCCGATCACCTCAATCATTGGCCCCTATTGAGCGAGGAGCAGGGGGACAGGTTCGCCATCACCCCGACCCTGCGGGCCAGCAGCGGGGAAACCTTACGTCAGCTGGCGCTGGCGGGGCAGGGGATCGTCTGCCTGTCGGACTTCATGACAGGGGATGACAGGGCGAGCGGGGCGCTGGTGGAGGTGCTGGCCCGCAGCAACAGCGGCGCTTCGCGCCCCATCCATGCGGTCTTCTACTCCGATGCCCAGCGGGACATCCGGCTGCGGGTCTGGCTCGATTTCCTGAAAGAGCAGCTCGGCAACCACGCGCTCTAGGCGTGTTCCGACAGGGCCAATCCCCTCCCACCCTTCCCCTCCACGAGAGGGAGGGGCCATCTTTTCCCACTCCTCAAGGGGAGGGGGCCGAGGGGCTTGCGAGCGCCAATATAAAGAGGCCGACATCGCTGTCGGCCTCTTTGCTTTTTTCATCTCAAGGATGCGTCGGTTACCCCATCACTCCTCTTCGGCCCAGCGGCGTGAGCGTTCCACCGCCTTCTTCCAGCCGCTGTAGCGCTTGGCGCGATCGTCGCGGTCCATCTGCGGAATGAACTCGCGGTCCACGCTGAACTTGTCTTCCAGCTCTTCGGAGCTCTTCCAGAAGCCCACGGCGAGGCCGGCCAGGAAGGCGGCGCCCATGGCGGTGGTCTCGATGCGGGTCGGACGCACCACAGGGGTGTGCATCATGTCAGCCTGGAACTGCATCAGGAAGTCGTTGGCCACGGCGCCGCCGTCCACCTTGAGGGCCGCCAGCTTGATGCCGGAGTCCTGCTGCATGGCATCCAGTACGTCGCGGCTCTGGTAGGCGATGGATTCCAGCGCAGCGCGGATGATGTGGTTGCGGTTGGCGCCACGGGTCAGGCCGACCATGGTGCCGCGAGCATACGGATCCCAGTAGGGGGCGCCCAGGCCCACGAAGGCCGGCACCAGGTAGACGCCGTTGGTGTCGCCTACCTTGCTCGCGAAGTAGTCGGTATCGCGGGCATCGTGGATGATCTTGAGCTCATCGCGCAGCCACTGGATGGTGGCGCCGCCCATGAAGACCGCCCCTTCCAGTGCGTAGTTCACTTCCCCTTTCGGGCCGATGGCGACCGTGGTCAGCAGGCCGTTGCTGGAGCGAACCGGCTCGGTGCCGGTGTTCATCAGCATGAAGCAGCCGGTACCGTAGGTGTTCTTGGCCATCCCTTTTTCGAAGCAGAGCTGGCCGAACAGGGCGGACTGCTGGTCACCGGCGATACCGGCGATGGGGATGCGGGCGCCGCCGCCACGGGTGGTGTAGCCATAGACCTCGGAGGAGGGTTTGACTTGCGGCAGCATGGAGGCGGGGATGCCCAGCTCGTCCAGCATGCGCTCATCCCACTTCAGGTCGCGGATGTTGTAGAGCATGGTGCGTGAGGCGTTGGTCGGGTCGGTGACGTGCACCTCGCCGTTGGTCATCTTCCACACCAGCCAGGTGTCGATGGTGCCGAACAAGAGCTCGCCGTTCATTGCCTTCTCCCGGGCCCCTTCCACGTTGTCCAGGATCCACTTCACCTTGGTGCCGGAGAAGTAGGCATCCAGCACCAGACCGGTGTTTTCACGCACGTACTCTTCCAGGCCGCGCGCTTTCAGTTCTTCACAGATGGCGGCGGTACGGCGGCACTGCCAGACGATGGCGTTGTAGATGGGCTTGCCGGTGGCCTTTTCCCAGACGACGGTGGTTTCACGCTGGTTGGTGATGCCGATGGCGGCGATCTGCTCGCTGTGCAGGCCGCTCTTGGCCAGCACTTCGGTGAAGACGGAGGACTGGGTCGCCCAGATCTCCATGGGGTCGTGCTCGACCCAGCCCGCTTTCGGGTAGTGCTGGGTGAATTCGCGCTGGGAGGTCGCGACTATGTTGGCGTCCTGATCGAAGACAATGGCACGGGAGGAGGTGGTGCCCTGGTCCAGCGCAACGACAAATTTCTTTTCAGCAGACATGATGTTCTCCACGTTTTTATTTTCCACGTTGTTACACGTTGGGGAGGGCCGCTCTCAGGCGGCGGCCTCTTCTTTGTTAGACAGCTTGGAGGCTTCTTCGGTGGCGACGCGGTTGCCCGGGACGCAGGGAGCCAGCACTTTCACATACAGGGCGGTACCGATCTGGGCGCCGACGATGGGGCCAAGGATGGGGACCCAGAAGTAGGGGTTGTCACGACCACCGGTCAGGGCCACGTCACCCCAGCCAGCCACGAAGGCGAACAGTTTGGGGCCGAAATCACGGGCCGGGTTCATGGCAAAGCCGGTCAAGGGGCCGAGGGAGGCGCCGATCACCGCGATCAGGATGCCGATGAGCAGGGCGGCGGCGAAGCCTTTGGGGGCGCCGTTGTTGTTGTCACCCAGTGCCATGATGCCCAGCATCAGGACGGCGGTGATCACCATCTCGACCGCGAAAGCCTGCATGTTGGAGAGCAGGGCATTGGGGTAGGTGGAGAAGATGCCTGCGGTGCCGAGGCTCTCGACGCTGCCGCGCACCACGTTGTGGGTCAGCTCCCACTGGGTGAACAGGTTGCTGTAGAGGGCGTAGACCAGGGCGGCGGAGGCGAATGCCCCGGCTATCTGGGCGATGATGAAGGGCACCACCTTGCGCTTGTCAAAGCCGCAGAAGGTCATCAGTGCCAGGGTCACGGCAGGGTTGAGGTGGGCACCGGAGATGCCACCGCTGACATAGATGGCGATGGCGACACCCAGGCCCCAGGTAATGGAGATTTCCCATTGCCCGAAGTTGGCGCCAGCCAGCACCAGGGCGGCCACGCAGCCGACACCGAAGAAGATCAGCAGGCCGGTGCCGATAAACTCGGCGAGGCACTCGCCAAGCAGGGTATTGGGTCTTTGTATGCTCATAGTTGTTATTCCTTATATCCACCCAGAGTAGGTTTGATGTTCCGTTTTGTTATCTTTCATTCCCATTCATTGCGCCCGAAAACGTTTCTTCTTGTTTTTTGAGCTTGCGCAAACGTTATGCTCGTTTGCGCTCGTTCTTGGACGAGAGAGAAAATAAACCTTCTGCGTCAATTCACCATACCCCCGCCACCGGAAATGTGGGCAAGATCCCATTCATTGCTAAGAAAATGTGACGAAAAGCAACAGTTGTCGGCCATATTACTCCTTAGTGAGTAGCCGAAAGTCACGCCATGCGTGGGCTGACCCTGGATGCGTGTTCACTCACAGCGTCACAATTTTTGTAATAAAACTGCAATAATTTAGCGCTCATCACAGATTAAATGTTCACAAATGAGCACAATAGGCTCGCTTGCGAATCAAGACGCGTCTGATCGCCGGCATGAGCGGGGCGTCCTCAACCGCCCAGAACAACAATAAAAGGAAGCAGAACATGCTTAGTCTCTTCAGGCCTGCACCCCATATCGACCGGCTGCCGGCCGACAAGGTGGATCCCTTCTACAAGCGCATGCGTTGGCAGGTGTTCTTCGGGATCTTCTTCGGGTATGCGGGTTACTACCTGGTACGGAAAAACTTCAGTCTGGCGATGCCCTACCTCATCGAGCAGGGCTTCTCCCGCGGGGATCTGGGTCTGGCCCTCTCCGGGGTCTCCATCGCCTACGGTCTCTCCAAATTCCTGATGGGGAACGTGTCGGACAGATCCAACGCGCGCTACTTCCTCTCCGCCGGTCTGCTGCTCTCGGCAGGCATCATGTTCATGATGGGGACCATGCACTGGGCTACCTCCAGCATTGGCATCATGTTCGTGCTCCTGTTCCTGAACGGCTGGACACAGGGCATGGGCTGGCCCCCCTGCGGCCGTACCATGGTGCACTGGTGGTCACAGAAGGAGCGGGGTGAGATCGTCTCGGTCTGGAACGTGGCCCACAACGTGGGCGGCGGCATGATAGGCCCCCTGTTCATCCTCGGCATGGGCTGGTTCAACGACTGGCGAAGCGCCTTCTATGTGCCTGCGGCGGCGGCGGCGGCCATCGCGGTGATCGCCTTCTTCGTGATGCGCGATACCCCGCAATCGGTCGGTCTGCCCCCCATCGAGGAGTACAAGAACGACTACCCGAAGGATTACAACGAAAGCCACGAGCAGGAGTTCTCCGCCAAGGAGATCTTCATGAAGTACGTGCTGCACAACAAGCTGCTCTGGTACATCGCCATCGCCAACGCCTTCGTCTACCTCATCCGTTACGGCGTGCTGGACTGGGCGCCCACCTATCTGAAAGAGGCCAAGGACTTCAGCGTGGATCACTCCTCCTGGGCCTACTTCCTCTATGAGTGGGCGGGGATCCCGGGCACCCTGCTGTGCGGCTGGATCTCCGACAAGATGTTCAAGGGCCGCCGCGCCCCGGCAGGCATCCTGTTCATGGTGCTGGTGACCCTTTCCGTGCTGGTCTACTGGTTCAACCCGGCGGGGAACCCGACCATCGACATGATGGCCCTGGTCGCCATCGGCTTCCTCATCTATGGCCCCGTCATGCTGATCGGCCTCTACGCCCTGGAGTTGGCGCCCAAGAAGGCGGCCGGTACCGCGGCGGGCTTCACCGGCCTGTTCGGTTATCTGGGTGGCGCGGTCGCGGCCAACGCCATGCTGGGCTACACCGTTGACCACTTCGGCTGGGACGGCGGCTTCATGGTGCTCACCGTCTCCTGCGTGCTCTCCATCATCCTGCTGGCCATGACCCTCAAGCACGAGAACGAGTCGATTGCCGCCAAGGCGGCTGCCCATAAGGCATAAAACGTGATCCTGCCCTTATCGATTGGAAAAGGGATCAGGTACACTGCCAAAGGCCCCGCACCTGCCGGGGCCTTTTTTCGTCTCATCTGCGGAGTGCAAGCGTGAAGCAAACCCAACGACATCTGGAGATCCTGGACGTCCTGACCCGGCAGGGTTTCGTCTCGACCGACGATCTGGTGACCCATTTTGACGTCAGCCCCCAGACCATTCGCCGGGATCTCAACGATCTCGCCGAACAGAACAAGATCCGGCGCCATCACGGCGGGGCCTCACTGCATTCGAGCACCGTCAACACCGCCTACAGTGCCCGTAAGGTGATGCAGCTCAAGGAGAAGGAGCGCATCGCCCGGGAAGTGGCCGCCAACATCCCCGACGGCTCGTCGCTCTTTATCGACATCGGCACCACCACCGAGGCCATCGCCCGGGCCCTGCTCGACCACCGGGAGCTGCGCGTGGTCACCAACAACCTGAACGTCGCCAGCATCCTGACCGCCAAGGATGACTTCACCGTCATCATCGCCGGCGGCGAGATCCGCAACCGGGATGGCGGCATTGTCGGGGAGGCGACCCGCGACTTCATCGGCCAGTTTCGCATGGACTACGGCGTCATCGGCATCTCGGGCATCGACAGCGACGGCTCCCTGCTCGATTTCGACTATCACGAGGTGAAGATCGCCCAGGCCATCATCGCCCACTCCCGCCAGGTGTTCCTGGCCGCCGACCATACCAAGTTTGGCCGCAACGCCATGGTCAACCTCGGCAACCTCAACCAGATCCACGCCCTGTTCACGGATCAGGAGCCGCCGGAGAAGCTGATGCGACTGATGTCCCAGCATCAGATCGCCTGCCATATCTGCTGAGCTTCCCCGCACAGGCATCAGGCCGCCTCGGGGCGGCCGCTTTTTTTTCTGCCCCCTCCCGGCCTGCGGCGTCTCCCTTGCGGCGCTTAAGAGGCCAGTTCCTGGCGCTGACACTCCTTCTTTGACCCCCTGATGTTGCTCCCGCACTCGGGCGCCACGTTTGCACCGACGCTAGGCTGTGTTCTCAAAATGCTGGTTTTCTGTCCACACATAACTCGCGCAAGTAGCGAAGGCAGAAAGCCAGTTTGATAAAGGCTGCAAAACTCTTGGCTAGCTTTTCATATCTCGTTGAAAACCGGCGAAACTTCTTCAACCAACCGAAGCACCGCTCCACGACATTGCGCCTGCGGTAATGCACCTTGTCCAGTACCAATGGACGCCCCTTATGGCGCCGTTGCTGGTCGCTGCGTTGCGGAATGACCGCTTTTATCCTTCTCCGCCGTAGCTCGGCTCGAAAGGCTTTGCTGCTATAGGCCTTGTCTGCGGCAAGATGCGCTGGCCGTGTTCGGTAGCGACCTGATGACGTTGGTATCCTCGCCATGGCCAACGCGCTTGTTGCATAGCTGATTTCTGCTGATTGCCCCGGTGACAGGCAGAAGCTCAGTGGTAAGCCATGACCGTCCGTGACCAAGTGAATTTTGCTGCCGAAACCTCCCCGCGAACGGCCAAGGGCTTGATTCATTGAGGTGTTTTTTTACGTGCACCGGCAGCATCTTTGGATGCTCTGACATTGGAGCCGTCCAGGCACCACAGGTCGAAATCGATGAGCCCTTCTTCATTGAGCTTGAGTTGCAGCGCTTCCAGAATGGCATCAATCCGGCCTGCATCCTGCCAACGCCGGAAGGTGTTGTAGACCGAATTCCATGGTCCGAAACGTTCTGGAAGGTCTCGCCAAGGAGCTCCGGTGTGGAGTATCCAGAGAATGCCATCGAGCACTTGGCGCGGTTCACGGGTAGGGCGCCCGATCAGGCTTCGAGAAGGAAACTGGGGCTCGATAAGCCCCCATTGTGCATCAGTCAGCTGATAACGGCGGGACACGGAATGGATCTTAAGCTGTTGAGAAGATGTGAGATTATATCCTCATCACTTTAAGAACACAGCCTAGGCGCCTGCGAGGGATTCACGCCATCGCGTTCATCACCTTGCTTCATGGGCGCCCCCATCCGGGACTCTTTGTTCTCCTCCCTGCCCAAAATGGCTGTTTCCGGCAGACCTTAGCCTTGCCAGGCCGTCACCGACTGGCAGCATTTTTAGCATTGTGAAAACAATCGCGATCACATTTCTCTCACGAAATGTTCGTTTATTGGTTTTTCATGTTCTAATATGAGCGAAATCAAACATTGCTGTCATGGCAAACACAAAATAAGAAAGTAGGTGAACATGAGCGAACATTATGATCTGGTCGTCGTCGGCGGCGGCATCAACGGGGTCGGCATCGCGGCAGATGCGGCGGGGCGGGGGCTGAAGGTGGCGCTGTTCGAGGCGAGCGATCTCGCCTCTGCCACCTCGTCCAACTCCAGCAAGCTGATCCACGGCGGCCTGCGCTACCTCGAACATTACGAATTCCGGCTGGTGAAAGAGGCGCTGGCGGAGCGGGAGGTCCTGCTCGGCATGGCTCCCCACATCGCCCGTCCCATGCGTTTTCGTCTGCCCCATCGCCCGCACCTGCGTCCGGCCTGGATGATCCGAGCCGGTCTCTTCCTTTATGACAACCTGGCCAAGCGGGACAAGCTCAAGGGGAGTTGCGGTCTGCGCTTCCTGCCGCAGGACGGTCTCAAGAGCGGCATCAACAAGGGCTTTGAATACTCGGACGCCTGGGTCGACGACGCCCGGCTGGTGGTGCTCAATGCCATGCTGGCGCGGGACAAGGGCGCTGACGTGCAGACCCGTACCCGCTGCGTCAAGGCGGTGCGCGGATCCAAGCACTGGACCCTGACGCTGGAGCGGGAAGGGGGCGAGCAATTCACCGTCAGCTGCCGTGGTCTGGTCAATGCGGCGGGCCCCTGGGTCAAGACCTTCTATGACGAGAGCCTGAGCGAGAAATCCCCCCGCGGCATTCGCCTCATCAAGGGGAGCCACATGATAGTGCCGCGCATCCATGAGCGCGAAGAGGCCTACATCCTGCAAAACGAGGACAACCGCATCGTCTTCGTCATCCCCTACCAGCAGGACTATTCCCTCATCGGCACCACGGACGTGGAGCACAAAGGCAGCCCGCGCGAAGCCAAGATCAGCGATGCCGAGATCAACTACCTGTGCAAGGTGGTCAATGCCCACTTCACAAGGCAGATAAGCCCGGCAGACGTGGTGTGGACCTATGCCGGGGTGCGCCCCCTGTGTGACGACGAGTCCGATTCACCCCAGGCGGTGACCCGGGACTACACGCTCGAGCTCAGTGGTGAATCCGACGGCGCGCCGCTCTTGTCGGTGTTTGGCGGCAAGCTCACCACCTATCGCAAGCTGGCCCAGGCCGCCTGCAACAAGCTCAAGCCCTGGTTCAGCCAGATGGGAGAGGACTGGACCGCTTCCTGCCGGTTGCCCGGTGGCGAGTTCGACTGCTCGGTGCGTGAACTGGCGCGAGCCTTTGCGCTGGAATTCGACTGGCTCGACGATCGCAGCGCCCTGCGCATCGCCGAATCCTATGGCGCTCATGCCCGCCTCTGGCTGAAGGAGGAGCGCGGCCAGCACTTTGGCGCCGGACTGTATGAATCCGAAGTGCGCTATCTCATCGCGCGCGAATGGGCCCACTCCCTGGAAGACATTCTGTGGCGCCGCAGCAAGCTGGGGCTGCGCCTGTCGGAATCCGAACAGCAGCAGCTCGGTGCCTGGCTGCTTGAACACCACCACGCCCTGCCCGAAGCCTGCTGATGACCCACGGCGGGCGGCCTTTACCGTCCGCCGTCAAACTGCAATAAACCCCTGCTATAACAATTGCCTGCATCCTACACACCATAACAACGAGATCTCTTGATGAAGCAACCTCACCGTACCCTGATAGCCCTTGGCCTCGGGGCTGCCCTGGCGCTGCCCGCACTGGCGGCCGACGAAGGCAAAATCGTGATCGCCCACCGTGGTGCCTCCGGTTACCTGCCGGAACACACCCTGGAATCCAAGGCCCTGGCCTATGGCATGGGCGCCGACTATCTGGAGCAGGACCTGGTGATGACCAAGGATGACCAGCTGGTGGTGATGCACGATCACTTCCTTGATGGCATCACGGACGTGGCCGAGCGCTTCCCCGGCCGGGCCCGCCCGGACGGTCGCTACTATGTGGTGGATTTCACCCTGGACGAGGTGCGCTCCCTGCGCATGACCGAGCCGTTCCAGCTGGTGGACGGCAAGCAGGTGCCGGTCTATCCGGCCCGCTTCCCGCTGTGGAAGTCCAGCTTCAGGATCCACACCTTCCAGGAAGAGATCGAGATGATCCAGGGGCTAAACAAGAGCACCGGCAAGCACATCGGCATCTACCCGGAGATAAAAGCTCCCTGGCTATTCCGCCACGAGGGCAAGGACATCTCCAGGGCGGTGCTGAACGTGCTCAAGGAGTACGGCTACACCAGCAAGAGCGACAAGGTCTATCTGCAGTGCTTCGATGCCAACGAACTCAAGCGCATCAACGGCGAGCTGATGCCCGCCATGGGCATGGATCTCAAGCTGGTGCAGCTGATGGCCGAGACCGACTGGAACGAGACCATGGTCTACGATGCCAAGGGCAAGGCAACCCCCTATGACTACGACTGGATGTTCAAGCCGGGGGCCATGAAGACCATCGCCACCTATGCCGAGGGAATCGGTCCCTGGAAACCCATGGTGGTGACCGAGCCGGACACTCCCGGCAAGCCGGTCTTCACCGGCATGGTGAAAGAGGCCCACGCGGCCGGCCTCAAGGTGCATCCTTATACCTTCCGTCAGGATGAGGGGCAGATCCCGGCCTATGCGAAAGACTTCACCGACCTGCTCAACATCTTCCTCTACCAGGCCGATGTGGACGGGGTATTCAGCGACTTCCCCGACAAGGCGGTCGAGGCTATCAAGGCTCACGGTAAATAATAAAAGAAGAGCAACACGGGAATGCAAGCGGGGCCAGGTGCCCCGCTTTTTTGTGCCCGGCGTCATCGCCGGGATGAGGGGCCGGATAAGGGGCCATGAGAGGGGGCAGAGAGATGATATCGAAATGGATGAGTGTAATCTAATGTTTACGATTTGGGGCTGGTTTGGCCTCGCGAGTCGCTACTTTTGAGTTGTTTCACTCTGCATTCTTGGTCATTTATCCATCTATCAGCGTGAAAAGACGCTAGTTTCACTTGATTGTTTGTTTTTCCTTGGTAAGGTGGGGGCGGTTGCGTAACAAAGCGCTGACCCGTGTAAACAAAAGTGAACGGTCGGCGCCCTTGGCTTGAAACAGTAGAGAGAATGAGAATATGCAAAGAGATCCCCTGAACAACATCCATATCCAGTCCGAACAAGTGATGATCACGCCTGCCCAGCTCAAGGAGAAACTGCCCATCTCCGATCGCGCGTTGGCATTCGTGCAAGGGGCCCGCAATACCATCGCCGACATTATCCACCGTCGCGATCACCGCCTGCTGGTGATCTGTGGTCCCTGCTCCATCCACGACATGGACGCCGCCAAAGAGTACGCAACCAGACTCAAAGCGCTGCATGACGCCTATCAGGACTCTCTCTACATTGTCATGCGGGTCTACTTTGAGAAGCCGCGCACCACGGTCGGCTGGAAGGGCTTTATCAACGATCCGAACCTGGATGGCACCTTTGACGTGGAGCTGGGTCTGCACCGCGCCCGCGAGCTGCTCTGCTGGCTGGCCGAGCTGGAGTTGCCGCTGGCCACCGAGGCGCTCGACCCCATCAGCCCGCAATACCTGGCGGAGCTCTTCTCTTGGTCGGCCATCGGTGCCCGCACCACCGAATCCCAGACCCACAGGGAGATGGCGTCCGGCCTCTCCATGCCGGTCGGCTTCAAGAACGGCACCGACGGCAACCTCGGCACCGCCATCAATGCGCTGCAGGCGGCCTCCAGCCCCCACGCTTTTATGGGGATCAACCAGCAGGGTCAGGTCGCGCTGCTGCAGACCCAGGGTAACCCGGATGGTCATGTGATCCTGCGCGGCGGCAAGCACCCGAACTACGACTCGGTCAATGTGTCGCTGGCGGAAGAGGCGCTGGAGAAGGCGGGTTTGCTGCCCGGTCTGGTGGTGGATTGCAGCCACGGCAACTCCAGCAAGGATCACCGGCTGCAGCCCAAGGTGGCCGACAACGTCATTCACCAGATCCAGGAGGGCAACCGCTCCATCATCGGGGTGATGCTCGAATCCAACCTGTTCGAAGGCAACCAGTCCAGCGAGCAGCCCAAGTGCGAGATGCGCTACGGCGTCTCCATCACCGATGCCTGCATCGACTGGGAGACCACGGATGCGCTGCTGGCCCGCTGCCACAGCCAGCTGGCGGCACCACTTTTGGCCAGAACATCGGCATAAGCCGTGGTATCTTGTTGTAACTGATTGAACCATCGAGGTATCACTGCCCACGCAGTGATACCTTGTTGCCTCTTGAATGACAGGGCGTCGCTGCGGGCGGCGCCAGCAGGGACTGGACATGGCGGAAGAGTTGAATGCCCTCAGGGACAAGATAGATGCGGTGGACAAGCAGCTGATTGATCTGCTGGCCGCCCGTCTCGCCCTGGTGGGGGAAGTGGGGGAAGTGAAAAGCCGGCACGGCCTGCCCATCTATGCACCGGATCGGGAGGCGAGCATGCTGGCCCGCCGCCGCGCCGAGGCCGAGGCACTGGGGGTGCCGGGGGACCTTATCGAGGATGTGCTGCGCCGGGTGATGCGCGAGTCCTATATTCTGGAGTCCGCCAGCGACAAGGAGCACCACTTCAAGTGCATGAAGCCTGAGCTCGGCAAGGTGGTGATCATCGGTGGCCAGGGGCAGCTTGGCCGCCTGTTCGGCAACCTGTTCAGCCTCTCGGGTTACCGGGTCGAAACCCTGGGTCAGGCCGATTGGCCGCGCGCCGACGAGATCCTGCACGGCGCCGGGCTGGTGATGGTGGCGGTGCCCATAGACGTCACCTGCGAGGTGATCGACCGGCTCGGCAACCTGCCTGAGAACTGCCTGCTGGTGGACGTGACCAGCGTCAAGAGTGAACCGCTTGCCCATATGCTGGCAGTACACCAGGGGCCGGTGCTGGGGCTGCACCCCATGTTCGGGCCGGACGTGGCGAGCCTCGCCAAGCAGGTGATCGTCTGCTGTCAGGGGCGCGAGCCTGCCGCCAGCCAGTGGCTGCTGGAGCAGATGACCATCTGGGGGGCGCGTTTGCAGCAGGTGGAGGCCAGGGCCCACGACGAGGCGATGACCTTTATTCAGGCGCTGCGCCACTTCGCCACCTTCGCCTACGGCTGGCACCTCTCCCGGGAGCAGGCCAACATCGACCGTCTGCTTGCCTTAAGCTCTCCCATCTACCGGCTGGAGCTGGCCATGGTGGGACGGCTGTTTGCCCAGGATCCCCATCTCTACGCCGACATCATATTGTCGTCGCCGCAGAACCTGGCGATGATCCGCCGCTACTACCAGAACTTCGGCGAGGCGCTTGGGTTGCTGGAGCGGGGAGACAGGGAGGGCTTCATCGAGGCCTTCAGCCAGGTCTCCGGCTTCTTCGGCGAGCGGGCGGAGGAGTTCCTGCGCGAGAGTCGCACCCTGCTGGCCCAGGCCAACGACCGTCGCCATCACGGCTGATGCTCAAAGACATCCATACAAAAGGGGCCTGATGGCCCCTTTTTCATGTTGTTTGTGCTGCACCGATAACCACGGTAGATGAAAACACAGGTCTGGGCGTGAAATCGCCCTGTTTCATTCGGCAGGCGGTTGACGCAAGTCGGCGTCATGCCAGCCCAGCGGCAGGGTCAGCAGCTGATCGATCAGCTCCCGGCGGTCGGATTTCTCCAGATAGGCGAGGTAGAGCGGGCGGCTCAGGGATTGGCCCCCTTCCACCAGATGAAGCTGCCCATGCTCCAGGAAGGGGCTCACCATGCGCCTTGGCAGGTAGGCGGCGCCGCCGTTGGCCAGCACGAATTGCAGGGCCATGCTGGCGGAGCTCGAATGCAGCACTGGGGTCTTCTGCAGGCTCTGCAACCGGCTCGATGGCGGTTCGAAGCTGGTGCCCCAGTCGAGATGAATGTGGGGCATCTGCATCAGGCTGTCGGCGTTTGCGGCCGGCTCCCGGCTCACCAGTTCGAACACCAGCTCGCCGATGGGGTGCAGGGCAATCTCGTCGATCTTGGTCGGCTCGGAGAGCAGGGCCAGATCGAGGGAGCGCTCCAGCAGCTGGCGGCACAGGTGCTCGCGGGAGGCCGTTTCGAGGCGCACCGCGAGGCCGGGGACCAGGGCATAGACATGGTTCAGCCAGTCGTTGAAGTCGAGCTCCCAGAAGACGGCGGGGGCGCCGATGGCAAGCTGCTGGCTGAAACCGGGGGAGAGGGCCACGTCCTGCTTGGCGCGCCCCAAAGTATGCAGAATGGCGTCTGCGTAGGGCAGCAGACGCTCACCGGAGGCAGTCAGGCGGATGTTGTTGCGATGACGGGCAAACAGGCTGACCCCGAGTTGCTGCTCGAGCTGGCGGATCCGGAAGCTCACCGCCGACTGGGTCAGGTAGAGATTTTCAGCCGCCCGGCCAAAGTGCCGGGTCTTGCTGACCTCGATGAAGGTCCGAAGCAGCTCGGTATCCATTAATCGAGGGACTCGTCGCTGCCGCCACCGCCGCCTTCAAAGCTGCCACCAGCATCTTCATTGGCGCCGCCTGCGACGGTGCACAGACGGTGCACGCGCTTGGGACCAATCACCTTCAGGTATTTGAACCACACCTTGGCGTGGGGGTTGTTGCCGGCTGCACCGGATTTGACCTGTTCGATAAAGGCACTTTCTACGTCATCTCGCGGGGCCAGGTTGCCCTGATAGAGCGCCAGCATCACGGTGCCATATTTTTCCAGACTGTCCGCTTCTGCCACGGTGAATTCGCCACTGCGACGCAGGCCACGGGGAAAATGTTTGAAGTCGTTGAAACGCTTGTCTGATTCGAAGCTCATAGTGCTCTTGTTCTGGTTAGTTTGACCTTTGCGGGCAAGTATCATCAGGCCGTCGCAGAGTGCAAAATCAATTTTCTTACTATGTTAATAAATATCTTTTATCGAACAGGGTTTGTCGCATCCCGAGGGGGCATTTTGCGGTGCGCTGCACAAAAAAGCCTGAAAAATAGTGGAGTTATGTCAGATTTTGTACAGGAAAAACCGCTCAAAAACGGGCTCGGAAGCTAAAAATAAGGCGCCGTATGGCGCCTAATCATCATCATGACTGAGCTGAACCCGAGTGCGCGGCACTCACTCAATCATGGCTGGCTGTGCCAGGTTGTCGGCACGCCACAGACGATAGCGCACCTCGTACTCCTGGGGCACATAGATGACGAAGGGCAGCTTGGAGTTGTAGTTCACGAAGAAGCCCTGACCGTAGATCTGGACGAAACTCTCCTTCTTCTGGCCATCTGGGCAGGCCATCAGGGTGCTGACGGGGCCGGTGACCTGGCCCAGGGTCAGGTAGTTGTAACCCCAGCCCTTGACGCTGTGCTGTTCCAGATTGCCCGCGAAGCGGGGCAGGTTGCAGTCGACCAGCATCTTCTTGCCGACTTGCAGCTCGACCATCATGTCGGCTTCGTTCTCGACTTCTGGCAGACGGATCACGACACGTTCCTGGTTCACTTCGGCGGCGGGGAACATGCTGATATCAAATTTTTTCGGTTCGGCGGCGAAGGCATGGCCACCCAATAACAAGGCGCCCAGCAGGCTAAAACGCAACACGGTTTTCATCTGTACCTCTTGGGATTGGTTCAACGCCGCTAGACTAACCGCTCTGCCGGTTTCATGCCAGCGCTGCGGCGTGCAAAACCGCCCTGAACAGGCATCACATGACGCAATTTGATGCTTTTTTGACGGCCAGGGTCACCCTGCCGCTTCTTGCCTCGTGTCAAACAGGGGGCCGGGTGACCCCCATGGCCAGGCTGTCACCTCACCAGCAGAACCTGTTTCGCCCAAGAGCGGGGGGCGCGCTGGGCGACGGAGCCGCTGGTGATGTCCAGGTAAGCGACGCCCTGAAGGGCCGGCACCGGGGTGGAAGACCAGAGATAGACATAGCCGTCGTTCACCTCCTTGCCATTCCCGGCCATGGCGCGGGGGAAGATGGTTTCGTTCAATGCCGGTTTGTAACAGGCGGACTCCAGAATGCTGGCGAGCTCCTTGATGGTGGGCAGGCGCCAGTCGTGATGACCACCAAAGCCATACAGGGCATGGCTCGGTTCGGTGCGGATCCGTTCCGCCGTCTGCAGTGCCTGTTGCCAGTAGAGGCGGGTGGGTTCCCCCTCGCAGCTCTGGTTGCGCCAGGTCTGGCCGAGCTGGCAGCGCATCCAGGTCAGACCGGTGCCCCTGTCGGTGACAGTGCCGTTGCCGTGATCCTGGAAACGGGCGGTGGGGCTGGTACGGGGCAGGGCGTCGTCGCAGATGGCGATGGCCAGTGCCAGGGGGTTGCACAGGGTGAGCAGCAGGGTCAGAAGATACTTGTTCATCGGGTTACCTCGGCCACCAGGCGCAGTTGCAGACCGTTGGCGTCATTGCTGTTTTGAACTGGGGTGGGATAGTCGGCACCGGCGTCCTCGCCGAGGAAGATGTGGGCGATGGCGCTCAGAGGCGCGCTCTCCAGCCGACGGGACGGGGTCAGGGTCTGGCTCCAGTAATAGCCATCGAAGCCATCTTAAATGCGAAAGGGGACTCCCTCCGACGTAGGTGGGAGGGGAATTTCGCCGGGGCGTCAGCCCCGCTGGTTTTGAATGTATTGCTTGATCACCTCTAACGGCGCACCGCCGCAAGAGCCCACAAAGTAAGAGCGTGACCAGAGTACGGGTTTGCTGTAAGCACCCCTCAAGTCCAGAAATTCATTACGCAGTCGCCTTGATGTGACCGCCTTTAACGAGTTCACCAGCACCGATAGCTGCACTGTTGGGCCGTACTCTATCAGCATGTGAACATGATCAGCCTCTCCGTCACACTCTTTCAGTTCCGCACCAAAATCTCTGCAAACCTCTGCCGCACACTGACCGAAGGAGGCGTGATGCAGATCCCCCAGTATCGGCTTTCGATACTTGGTGATAAACACCAAATGTACCTGCAAAGCGTAGGCCGAATGGCGTGATTTATTAATTTTAGTGAATTGCATTCTGTCACTCAATCGGGCTTAATAGATATGGCAACAATGCTACACACTGAGCGCTAAATGCAAATTCTGAAAGCCTACAAATTCCGACTCGAACCGACCGAACAACAAGCGCAACGCCTGCGCCAGTTGGGCGGTTGTGCTCGTTATGTCTGGAATCACGGGCTGGCAGAAACCAAACGCATTCTGGATGCTGGCGAAAAACTGCCTTCTGCCTTTGAGCTGAACCGGATGCTCACCAGTTGGAAGAAAGACCCAGAAATGGCCTTTCTGGCCGAGGCATATACCGACAACCTCCAGCAGAAGCTCAAGGATTTGCATGGCGCGTGGATGCGCTGCTTTGATAAGAAACTCGCCGCCAAGGCACCCGTATTCAAGAAAAAAAGCGACAACCGCGACTCAATCCGCTTCGTCAACTTCGACAAGTATTGCTGCCTTGAAAAGGGTCGCGTGAAGCTGCCTGCCGGGCTGGCGTGGGTCAAGTTCCGTCAGTCCCAGCCAGTTGAAGGGAAAATTAAAAACGCGACCGTCAGCCAAGCAGCCGGGCACTGGTATATCTCCTTTCAGGTCGAGCAGGAGACGCTTGAGCCAATTCACCCCTCCGGCTCAATGGTCGGGCTAGATGCGGGGATCGCCAAGCTCGCAACCCTGTCAGATGGCACGGTGTTTGAGCCCGTCAACAGCTTCAAAACCAATCAGACCAAGCTGGCAAGGCTCCAACGCCAGTTGAGCAAAAAGGTAAAGTTCAGCAGCAACTGGAAGAAACAAAAAGCCAAGATCCAGCGGCTGCACTCACATATCGCCAATACCCGCCGCGATTACCTTCACAAGGTCACAACGACTATCAGCAAAAACCACGCGATGATCGTCATTGAGGATTTGAAGGTTGCCAGCATGTCAAAATCAGCAGCGGGCACGACCAGCCAGCCGGGGCGCAACGTCCGGGCAAAATCAGGGCTGAATCGTTCGATATTAGATCAGGGCTGGTTTGAGCTGCGCCGCCAGCTCGAATATAAGCAGGCATGGCGAGGCGGTCAGGTGTTGGCGATAAACCCGGCCTACACGAGCCAGCAGTGCGCCTGTTGTGGGCATACTGCGAAGGATAACCGCCAGACGCAAAGCCAGTTTAAATGCGCTGCGTGTGGTTATGAGGCGAACGCCGATGTGAACGGCGCTCGCAATATTTTAGCGGCGGGACACGCCGTTTTAGCCTGTGGAGGCGTGGTGCAATCAGGCCGCCCGATGAAGCAGGAACCCGGTACTGCGCGAGCAGCTATCACCCAGTAATGGGAATCCCCCTCCTGTGACGCGAAGCGCTAAGGTGGGGGAGGATGTCAACCAGACTCCAGAGCAGATCGCCGGCGCGGTGAGGCAAAGAGGCCAGTGTCTCGCCACTCGCCAGATCCAGCAGGGTGATGCGGTAGTCCCGATCTCCCCTGCGGTCTTCGGCCAGGGCAAGCAGTTGCCCGTCCGGGTGCAGGGCCCAGGCGGCGAGCTCGTAATACCCCTCGGCAGGTTGGCGGGGAGCCAGCCGCTTTCGGGGAGCGTCATTGGCGTCGCTGCGTTGCCACAGGCTGCCGTCCGCCTCCATGCGCCACTGGCTGCCAGCCTGGCTCAGCCAGTCGTCCGGCACTGGTTCGCCCCGCTCCCGGCCCTGCCACTCCGTCTGCAGGCGCTGCACCAGTGGCGCCTGGCCGGCGAGCTGCTGTTCGGTCCAGCGGTTCTGCTCGCGCAGCAGCGTCAGGAGGACGGGATCCTGGCGGCTGTCGTCACGCCAGCCACCATAGGGATCGAGACGGGCTATCTCCCCCTTCATCAGTTGCGGGCGCTCGGGGATGAGGGGCGCGGCCTCCAGGGTTGCCTCAGGCAGGGGGGAGGCGGGGGCCAGCGTGGCCAGCAGGCTGGCCAGGATCAATAGGCTGTGCATCAGATCCCCACGAAGGTGTAGCGCAGGCTGGCACTCAGGGTGCGGCCGCTCTGGGTGAAGAGGGAAGCATCGGTCCCGGCTTCCAGCCCGGCCACATCCTGATAGCGGGTGTAGCGGGTGTCGAACAGGTTGTCGAGCTTGAGGTTGACCTTGAGGGAGTCGGTGACCAGCCAGTCGGCCGTCAGGGCGAAACTGAGCCAGCCGGCACTTTCGAGGCAGTCCCCCTGGCGGCCGGTCAGGCTGTTGCCACAGGTGGGCACCCGGCTCATGGCGGCGGCATAGTCCGCCTGAATGCCCAGACTCCACTCATTGGCCTGATAGCTCAGACGGGTGTTGCCCTCGAGGGGCGTCAGGGTGCGCAGCGCTTCACCTTTGTTGTCCTCGCCATCGACCCAGCCGAGCTTGGTGGCGAGTTCCCACTCCTGGGTCAGCCAGTAGCTGGCGGCGAGTTCGGCCCCCCAGGTTTCGGCCTTGGCGACGTTGCGATATTGGCGCAGGATGACACCATCGCTCAGGCGCAGCCCCACCTCGCGCCAGTCGATGAAGTTGTAGTAGCGGTTGTAGAAGAGCGCTGGCTTGATGCTCCAGTTGTCCCCCTCGCCACTCAGCCCCCACTCTATGCTGTGGCTGGTTTCCTCCTTGAGCCCTGTGTTGGCGATGATCTCGAAGGGCGGCAGGGCGAAGTAGTGGGGGATGTTGCCGTACACCTTGTCGTAGGAAGGCGCCCGGAACCCGTTGGCATAGCTGAGCCAGCTGCGCCACTGGTCGTTGAAGCGGTAGCTGGTGGCCAGGCTCGGGGAGAGGTGCCAGCTGTGGTTGCTGTCGTTGCTGCCGTCCAGCGGCGTGAGCCACTGGTGATCCATGCGCAGGGTGGGGGTGAACTGCCACTGGCCCAGGCTGGCCACGTCACCGAGCCAGACTCCGGCCCTGTCGGTACGGGCGCGGCTGAAGGGGGCGGACTGGCCGGGTTGGGGAATGCCGGCCTCCAGACTCAGCTTCTCCACCGGCCGCTCGTGGGTGGTGCGCTCGAGCTCGATGCCGTAACTGAGCTGATGGGCGAGATGGCCGGTGGCGAGATCCCGGCGCACATCCAGCTCGGTACCGATCCTGTCTTCGGTGAAGGTGGCGAGTTCCCGTTCGCTGCGATAGCGCGGATAACCGCTCAGCAGATCGTTTTGCAGCAGGCTGCGCTTGTTGGCGGTGTTTTTCGAGTGATTGCCGTAGGCACTCCAGGTGAGGCTGTCGGCCAGCACGGTGTCGAGGTTGCTCGCCTCCCAGGCCAGCTTTCCCCCCTGCGTGCGTTGGCTGCCCTGCTCGTGGTACTGGCGCACCTGCCACTTGCCATCGGGCTGGGGCACTTCGCGCGGCCCCTGATTCCGTTCGGCGTTGTCCTCGAAGTAGTCGAGTTCGAGGCGCAGCAGATGATGTTCGTTCAGCTGGATGCGAGAGCTGGTGGAGGCGCTGAGGCCATCCAGATCCGCCGGGATGCGGCTCTCGTCGTAGTTAGCGGTCTCATGTCCCTGCCAGCCGGAGAGGCGCAGCAGGTGTTCGGTATCCCGTATCCGGGCGGCGCCGGTGGCGCTCAGCTTCTGCTTGTCACTGTTGCCATCGTGCAGCACCTTGCTGCCGAGATAGGCATCCTGGCCCTGAAGGTAATCTTCCGGCTGCTTGGTGCTGATGACGATGGTGCCGCCGATGGCATCGGAGCCATGGAGGGAGGAACCGGCTCCCTTGGCTACCTCTATCTGCTTGACATCGTCGAGATCGAAGCTGAAGCGGCCCACCTTGTCGTTGAGGTCGTCGGCGCCAAAACCGTCGCTGACCCGCACCCCGTCCTTGATGATGAGCACCCGGTTGCCGCCCATGCCGCGGATGATGATGTTCTGGGGGCGGCCGGCGGAGCCGGTCACCGAGACGCCGGGTTCGTTCTTGAACACATCGGTGAGCTCGGTGGCAACCTGGCGATCCAGATCCTCCTCCGTGATGACGGTGATGGAACCCGACACCTCGGAGAGCTTCTGCTCGATGCGCTGTCCCTTGACCACGATGGTTTCCCGCCCCTTGAGTTCGGGGGGCATGTCCGTTGTGTCGACCCCGGCGGGATCGCTGGCAGCCAGCGCCGTACCGGACAGCAGCATGGGCCAGTAGTGAAGAAGTCGAATTTTTATATTTGATAATAATTATTATTTAAGCCTGAAGGGCGCGGATTATTGCAGAGGGAGTCAAGTAGATCAATAAATGACAATCATTATCATTTTGTTTTTATGATATTGATCGAATTGAATTTTTTGAGAGTTAAATCAGTAAGGTGGTGGCATACGTTTGCGAATGACGCCATGAGAAACAGGAGGACGGGTGTGGTACGGGCAAGAAAAAGCCCGCCATAGGGGCGGGCTCAAGGAGGTGGGCTGGCGCAGATCAGGGGGCGCGATAGAAGCGATTGAGCTCGTTCATCACCTGGATCAGGGTGCCCATGTCCGGGGTGCCTTGCTTGATGGGGCGATAGGTGTCGCGGTCCAGCAGCTCGAAGTCCCCCTGCTTGTTGAACTGGGTGATGGTGTTGCCCTGATAGATGGCGAAGTCATTCTGATCCCCCGCCAGCAGCCAGGTGCGTGTACTGACTTCGAACAGGTTGCGCCCCGTGCTGTAGTCACGATAGGGGTTGCGTACACCCAGCATGTTCTTCATCAGGGTCGGTACCAGATCCAGGTGGCTGCTCGCCTGCGCCTGGGGCGCAGGTTCGGCACCAGGCCAGGCCAGCACCAGGGGGACCTGCACCTGATAGGTCGAGTAATTGCTGTCATAGCCCCAGCTGTTGCTCTGGGTCTCGTTGAACTCCTGACCGTGGTTGGAGGTGACCACGACGATGGTCTGATCATCAAGCCCCTGCAATTGCAGTTGGGTCAGCATCTGCTCCAGCAGTTGATCGGTATAGAAGACCGCGTTTTTGTAGCGGTTCTCCAGCTTCTGCAGGTTCTCGGGCCGATAGGCAGTGGCCGGGTTGAAGCGGGTCAACTCGGGCTGGAAGGGGCCCTTGATGCTGGCGGGCACCTGATAATCCCCCGGGCTAGAGAGATAGACCAGAGAGAACCAGGGTCTGTCCGCGGTGCGCGTGCCAAGCCACTGCTGCCAGTCGTCGATGAGCCTGCGGTCATCGGTCTGGCGGGAGACGAAGACCTGCTTGCGCAGACCCGCAAGCAGGCTCTGGCGATACTGCTTGGCATCTTCCAGTGCACCGAACAGGCCGAACTGGTAGTCCTGACGCAGCATCTCGTCGAACAGCACGGGGGGGCGCTTGTCGGCCCGGATGTCCCCGTAATAGTGGCCGGGCAGCCCGTAGAAGAGGCTGAACATCCCCATGGCTTCATCATTGCCACCACTCATGTGCTGGCGGAAATTGAAGTGGTTGTCCGCGTAGCGCTGCAGATTGGGCATGTTGATGTTGTTGAGCATGTCGGCTCGCAGGGAGTCGACCACCACCACCAGCAGGTTCTTGTGATCGCTGGGTGCGCTCACGCTGAGGGGGCGCAAGGGATAGAGCAGACGGTGCTCAGCGCTTCCCTGATCTTCGGCCTTCTTCTCATACTGCTCGAGGTCGAGCCAGCCATGCTTGGCCAGGAAGCTCCTGGCGGTCATGGGGTAGGAGAGGGGGAAGTTGGCGCGCTGCATGGTGATGGGTTGATACAGGGTCGCATCCGCCCAGCTGTTGACCAGATGGGTCAGGATGAAGCAGACCAGCAGGGCCAGCCCCACCTGATTACCATACTGGCGGCGTTTGCGCTTGTTGATCTTGCGCCACACATAGGCCGACAGCAGCAGTTGCAGCAGGAAGATGGCGGGCACCGCCACGAAGATGATGCTCCAGATAGAGCCCTCTTCGGTCTGCGCCTGATCCAGCAGCAGTTGCCACACCTGGCCATTCAAGTGGAACTTGAACAGCTGGAACACCTGGGTGTCGATAAGCAGCAGCACCAGCGCCAGGGTGGCGATGATGGATGAAATGAAGCGCAGCGGCTTCTCCCTGGGCAGGATGAAGCTCAAGGGGAAGATGGTCAGCAGATAGGTGACGAAGCTCAGGAACGAGAAATGACCTATCCAGCTGATGACGAGATAGGTCACGCCGAGCGTGGTCGATGGCCAGCTGATGGCGCCCAGGTAACGGGTCGAGATCAGCATGGCCAGGATGATGTTGAAGAAGGAGAACCAATGCCCCCAGGTGATCAGGCGAGAGACATTATCGCGATAGGGGTTGCCGGTTTCGACCATAATGATCCATCTGCTTGAAAAACATCAAAGAATGCGAAGAAACTCAGTGCGCATCGTGGCGATGGCCCACCGAGGCGGTGAGTGCCTGGATGAACTTCTCGGTGATCGCCTGGCGCTGGGCCGGGGCCATGCCGTTGATGATGTTGGTGGTCAGGTTGCCAAGGACCATCAGACTGAGATCCACCGGTGCCTTGTGTTTCTCCAGGGCGGTGATCAGGTCGTTCATCAGGGCGTCAAACTGCTCGTTATTGTACTTTGATACGATGGGCATAATCTTGGGTTCACCTCGGTTCAAAGCGCCTTATAATACTTCACCCTTTCGGCTAACACTATGGCTTTGTGACATGAGTCTCGATATCGACAAGATCATTCTTCACTCCCTGCGGGCGGGCAACGATGGCCAGCCCCACGCCGATACCCGCAGCCAGACCCTGCCTGCCGACGAGGCGGTACAAGGGCTGATGGCGGAGCTGCATCGCATCTACAACGGCAAGGGGGGAAAGGGCTTTGGCTTCTTCGCCGATCCCGAGGCCGCCGTCGCCGAGCTGGCGGAGGGGGAAGACGCCCCCAAGCAGCCTTCCCCCGCCTTTCGCATCGCCCTGGAGCAGCTGCTGGCGGAGCAGACCGAGTTCGTCCCCTTTTCCGTCAACCTGACCCAGATGCTGGTCAAGCAGCTGGTGGAGCATGCCCTGGACGAGCAGGGGGTGTTGCTGATTGCCAAGTACAACTATGTGGGGGTGGATTACCTGATGATCGCCCTGCTGGAAGGCAAGGAGAGCGTCACCGTGAGCGAGGCGCTGGAGCTGCGCCACATCCAGTACCTGGATATCGGCAAACTCAATCTGGTGGCCCGCATCGATCTCACCGAGTGGAAAACCCAGGGGGATTCGCGTCGTTATATCACCTTCAGCAAGGGCCGGGTCGGTCGCAAGCTGGGGGATTTCTTCATGGATCTGCTGGGGGCCCGGGAGGGCATGGATGCCAAGATCCAGAACAAGGGGTTGCTGCAGGCGGTGGACGATTACTGCGACAGCCGCCAGCTCGAACCGGCCGAGCGCAATGACTACAAGAAGCAGGTCTTCAAATATTGCACCGAGCAGGCCAGCGCCGGCGAGGAGATCGAGATCAAGGAGCTGTCGGCGGAATTGCCCGGTGATGGGGACCTCGATTTTTACAGCTTCATCGGTCAGGAGTACGAGCTGGAGGAGCGCTTCCCGGCGGACCGTTCCACCCTGCGGGGCTTGACCAAGTTTGTGGGCTCCGGTGGCGGCCTGACTCTGAGCTTCGAGCAGAAGTTGCTCAACAGCCGGGTCTTTTACGATCCCCAGACCGACACCCTGACCATCAGGGGAGTCCCGCCCAATCTCAAGGATCAATTGCTGCGCCAGTCGTAATGTGATCCAGCCGTCATTTCTTGCAAAAAGGCACCGGAGTCCGCTCCGGTGCCTTTTTATTTAAGGGGGTGATGTAGATGGAAACCACCTCAGTACTTTTGTTAACACATTGAACAAAATATCGGGAATGAAAGGGTTTTCAGTGGGGTGGAATCCCTTTCAATGACGTAAATTGATTTCCTTTCTGTAATTTAATTTCCATATCTTGGCAAAAATATGGGGATATCCCTTCCTAAGTCGCTGAAATAAGAAAATGTTTTCATAACTTTCTGGAAGAAAATACGTAATTGCATTTCAAAAATGCGAGGCGTGTCATGTGAGGCATTGACTGCTTGGGATAATATGCATCTGCACACAATGCTCTTACAGCGCGGAACTAATACAAGGAAAGGCTCATGAAAAAGAAATTGCTGTCATCCCTGATCGGTCTGGCTACCCTGGGCGTGGCCTGCTCTGCCACTGCTGCCATTGATGAAGGTCAGCTGACCATCTGGATCAACGGTGACAAGGGCTACAACGGCCTGGCCGAAGTCGGCAAGAAGTTTGAAGCCGAAACCGGCATCAAGGTCACCGTCGCCCACCCGGATCAGGTTGAAGTCAAATTCCAGCAAGCCGCCGCCACCGGCAACGGCCCGGACATCTTCTTCTGGGCTCACGACCGTTACGGTGAGTGGGTCAAGTCCGGTCTGCTGGTTCCCGTGACCCCGAATACCGCCACCAAGGCCAAGTTCGAGCAATTCGCCTGGGATGCCATGACCGTCGATGGCAAGACCTATGGCTACCCGGTCGCGGTAGAAGCCGTCAGCCTGATTTACAACAAGGATCTGTTGCCCAACCCGCCGAAGACCTTCGAAGAGATCGCCAAGATCGACGAAGACCTGAAGAAAAATGGCAAGCGCGCCATCATGTGGGCCTATGACACCCCCTACTTCAGCTACCCCCTGGTGGCTGCCAACGGTGGTTACGCCTTCAAGAAGACCGCCACCGGCTATGACGTCAAAGACACCGGCGTGAACAACGCAGGTGCCAAGGCCGGCGTCGGCTACATCTCCGAGATGATCAAATCCGGTCACCTGGAGAAGGGCATTGACTACGGTGTGATGGACGCCAAGTTCAACAAGGGCGAAGTGGCCATGATGATCAACGGTCCCTGGGCTTGGAGCAACCTGGACAAGAGCGGCATCAAGTATGGCGTAGCCCAGCTGCCGACCCTGAAAGGCAAGCCCGCCAAGGCCTTCGTTGGCGTACTGGGTGCCACCATCAACGCCGCCAGCCCGAACAAGGATCTGGCCATCGAGTTCCTCGAGAACTACCTGCTGACCGATGCCGGTCTGGCGCCGATGAACGCCGACAAGCCGCTGGGTGCCGTGGCCCTGAAGTCCTTCCAGAAGACCCTGGAAGCCGACCCCAACATCAAGGCCACCATGCTGAACGCCCAGAACGGCGAACCGATGCCGTCCGTGCCCGAGATGAGCCGTTTCTGGTCCTCCTTCGAAACCGCCCTCAAGAACATCACCTCTGGCCGTCAGGGTGTTGACGAAGCCCTGGATACCGCTGCCAAGCGTATCGTCCAGTAAGCATGCACTACCCGGGAGGCCTTCGGGCCTCCCACTCTCTCAATCTCTCTTGGCGCAATAAAGGTTAATTGGCATGGAAGTAGTACCTTCTATCGAATCCTATGCCGGTCCGAAGAAAGACAAGTACGTCTGGCTGAAATGGACCATGGCGGCACTGATCGCAGTGCTTAATGGTTATGCGGCCGTGATGATGTATGCCAGCGGCGAGTGGGTATTTGCCCTGCTCGATCTGGTGGTCGTCTCCGTCGGTCTCTATGTCTTCATGAACAAGAAGACCTATGCCCACCGTTATATTTTCCCCGGTGTGGCAGGCATGGTTGTTTTTATCATCTTCCCTCTTGCCTACACGATCGGCATCGCCTTCACCAACTATTCGGGATCCAACTTGCTCTCCCTTGAGCAGGCACGGGATTACCATCTGAAAAAAACCTACAAGGTGACCGGCGGTGAATTCGATTTCACCCTCCTGGGTGGTGAGAACAATCAGTTTCAGCTGCTGCTGAAACAGGACGACCAATCCTTTATCAGTCAACCCCTTACCTTGCTGAACAACAAGGCGCGTACCCTGGCCGTCCGTGAAGGACGGGTCCGTGACGAGCCCCAGGTTGTTCAGTTGCAACCCCTGGCCGGGGAGGCGACCGACAAGGCGGCACCCATTCGTGCCATCGTCGATCACCGCACCCACCTGAGTGCCCTGGATGTGGTACTGCCCGAAGGCAATATCCATCTGACCCTGAGCAGCCTGCGCAAGTTCGCCGCCCAGAAACAGCTCTATACCCAGCTGGTCGACGGCGCCGTGCTCAAGTCCGGCGTCATGATCAAGGACAGCAACCTGCTGCGTGACAACCAGAGCGGCGAGCTGATGCAGCCCAACGGTGACACCGGCTTCTACCAGTACATCGATGCGGAAGGTCACTTCGTCGGCAAGGGCATTGCCCCCGGTTTCGTGGTGAGCGTGGGTTGGAAAAACTTCATGCGCATCATGACGGACCCGGGTATCCAGAGTCCCTTCATGCAGATCTTCGTCTGGACCGTGATCTTCTCCGCCTGTTCGGTGGCGTTCACCCTGGCGATTGGCATGGTGTTGGCGTGTCTGGTGCAGTGGGAGCAGCTCAGGGGGCGTGGTTTCTACCGGGTCATGCTGATCCTGCCCTATGCGATACCGGCGTTCATCTCCATCCTGGTGTTCAAGGGCTTGTTCAACCAGAACTTCGGTGAAATCAACCTGTTCCTGGAAGCGGCCTTCGGCATCAAGCCGGACTGGTACACCAATCCCTTCCTGGCCAAGGTGATGATCCTCATCGTCAACACCTGGCTCGGTTACCCCTACATGATGATCCTCTGCATGGGCCTGCTCAAGGCGATTCCGGAAGATCTCTACGAGGCGTCTGCCATGGACGGGGCGGGGCCGGTACAGAACTTCTTCAAGATCACCGTACCGCTCTTGATGAAGCCGCTGACACCGCTGTTGATTGCATCCTTTGCCTTCAACTTCAACAACTTCGTACTTATCCAGTTGTTGACGAACGGGGCGCCGGACATCATCGGGGCCACCACGCCGGCCGGGACCACCGACTTGCTGGTGAGCTACACCTACCGGATCGCGTTCCAGGGCTCGGGTGGTCAGGACTACGGTCTGGCCAGTGCCATCGCCACCGCCATCTTCCTCATCGTGGGTGCGCTGGCCTTGCTCAACCTGAAATTGTCCAAAGCCGACAAGCAACTGTAAGGAGGCTTCAACATGGCAATCGTACAACCCAAATCAGTCAAATACCGGGTGTGGGCAACCCACCTGGTGATGTGGGGCTTCCTGGCACTGATCATCTTCCCGCTGATCATGGTCATCGCCATCTCGTTCCGTAACGGCAACTTCTCGGTGGGGGAGATCATCCCCACCAATCCGACCCTGGATCACTGGAAGCTGGCGCTCGGAATGTCCATCACCAACGCCGATGGCAGCATCACGCCGCCGCCGTTCCCGGTGCTGACCTGGCTGTGGAACTCCATCAAGGTGGCGGGCATCACCGCCCTGATGATAGTGGTGCTCTCCACCACCTGTGCCTACGCCTTCGCCCGTCTGCGGTTCCGTGGCAAGTCCACCATCCTGCAGGGCATGCTGATCTTCCAGATGTTCCCGGCGGTGCTGGCACTGGTGGCCATCTACGCGCTCTTCAACAAGATCGGTGACTACATCCCCTGGCTGGGTCTCAACACCCACGGCGGCCTGATCCTGGCCTACATGGGGGGCATTGCCCTGCACGTCTGGACCATCAAGGGCTACTTCGAGACCATCGACTCTTCCCTGGAGGAGGCGGCGGCCATCGATGGCGCTACTCCGTGGCAGGCGTTCCGCCTGATCCTGCTGCCCCTGTCGGTGCCCATTCTGGCGGTGGTGTTCATCCTGGCCTTCATCGGCTCCATCACCGAGGTGCCCATGGCCTCCATCCTGTTGCAGGATGTGAACAATCTGACCCTGGCGGTCGGGGCTCAGCAGTACCTCTATCCGCAGAACTACCTGTGGGGTGACTTCGCCGCAGCCGCCGTGCTGTCAGGCTTCCCCATCACGGTCGTCTTCCTGCTCGCCCAGCGCTGGCTGGTGGGTGGTCTGACCGCAGGCGGCGTGAAAGGTTAACGGTTCATGGCCGGGGGAGCTGGCTCCCCCCGTCATCACGATTTGCAAAGATTCAAGAGCGGAGCTCGACATGGCTGAAGTAGTACTCAACAACGTTCGCAAAAATTACGACCCGGCTGTCCACAAGGACACCCTGCGCAGCATCAACCTCGACATCAAGGAAGGGGAGTTCATCGTCTTCGTCGGCCCGTCCGGCTGCGGCAAGTCCACCCTGCTTCGGATGATCGCGGGTCTGGAAGACATCACCAGCGGCGAGCTGACCATCGGCGGGCGCTACATGAACGACGTGCCGCCGGTGGAGCGCAACGTGGGCATGGTGTTCCAGTCCTACGCCCTCTACCCGCACATGAACATCTACGAGAACATGGCTTTTGGCCTCAAGCTCAAGAAGATGGACAAGGAGAACATCCACAAGCGGGTGATGCGCGCCGCCGAGATCCTGGGTCTCGAGCCTTTGCTGGACAGAAAGCCCAAGGCCCTTTCTGGCGGTCAGCGTCAGCGGGTGGCCATCGGCCGCTCCATCGTGCAGCAGCCGCAGGTGTTCCTGTTTGACGAACCGCTGTCGAACCTCGACGCCGCCTTGCGGGTCAAGATGCGCATCGAGATCGCCAAGCTGCACAAGGAGCTCAACTCCACCATCATCTACGTGACCCACGACCAGGTGGAGGCCATGACGCTGGCCAACCGCATCGTGGTGCTGAGCCCGCTCAAGGGCGAGGCGGCCACCAACCTGGAGCAGTTCGGCACCCCCCTCGAGCTCTACCACAACCCGGACAACAAGTTCGTGGCGGGCTTCATCGGCTCCCCCAAGATGAACTTCCTGGCGGGCGAGCTGGTGGAGATCGGCGAGCAGGAGTGCGTGGTCAAGCTCACCTCCGGCGATACCGTGCGTGCCCGGGTGGATGCCCGTCGCGGCGCGGTGGGTGACAAGGTGGAGCTGGGCATTCGCCCCGAGCACCTGGTGCCGCTGGGTCATGCCCATGCCGACAGCCGCGTGAGCGGCGTGGTGCAGGTAGCCGAACACCTGGGGGCAGAATCCTTCGTCTACATGGACGTGGATGGTCACGACTTCACCGTCAAGGCGAGCTCCGACATCGACGTGGCCACCGGCCAGGAGTACAGCGTCGGCATCCCGGCCGAAGCCTGCTACCTGTTCGATGCCAAAGAACAGGCGTTCCCGCGCACGGCCAAATATATCCGCGCCTGAGAGGGCGAGAGTGCCAGGTTTTCCTTTCTATACGTTCAATGCCTTTTGCCGGTCGCAAGACCGGCTTTTTATTGCCCGTCATCCGAAGCCCGGGTTCCGGCCAGCGGGGGCGGCTGGCCGGAACCCGTCACTGCCCGTGCTTGTCTGACTCGAGGGCGGCGGTGACGTCCGGCACGAAGTGCTGGCTGGTGAGCGGCGGGCGCTCATACCCTTCGGTCTTGATGGGAGGCAGGGTGATGGGCTCGTAGTGGATCGCCTCGTAGGGCACCTTGCCAAGGAGGTGGGAGATGCAGTTGAGGCGGGCGCGGCGCTTGTCGTCGGCGTCCACCACGAACCAGGGGCAATCCTCGGTATCCGTGTAGGTGAACATGTCATCCTTGGCGCGGGAGTATTCCACCCAGCGGGAGCGGGATTGCAGATCCATGGGGCTGAATTTCCAGCGCTTGATGGGAGTATTGATGCGCTCCTTGAAGCGTTTCTCCTGCTCTTCGTCGCTGACCGAGAACCAGTATTTGATGAGGGTGATACCGGAGCGGATCAACATCCGCTCGAATTCGGGGCAGGCGCGCAGGAATTCGCGATACTCGTCGTCGCTGCAAAAGCCCATCACCCGTTCGACCCCGGCCCGGTTGTACCAGGAGCGATCAAACAGCACCATCTCGCCCGCCGAGGGCAGGTGCGCCACGTAGCGCTGGAAGTACCACTGGGTACGCTCCCGATCCGAGGGGGCGGGCAGGGCGGTGACCCGGCAGACCCGGGGGTTGAGGGGTTCGGTGATCGCCTTGATGACGCCCCCCTTGCCCGCGGCGTCGCGCCCCTCGAACAGCACCACCACTTTGAGCCCCTCCTGCTTGACCCACTCCTGCAACTTGACCAGCTCCTCCTGCAGGTGGGCGAGGTGATGTTCGTAGGTCTTCTTGTCCAGACGGGGGCGTTTCTTGCTCTTTTCCTTGGCCATCATCCTCTCCTTGGTGACTCCTCGTTGTGAGTCTCTCCAGCTTGCACCTGGCGGACGCCCCTGCCAAGGGTGGCGTGTTACACTGCCGCCTCATCAGCCGCTGGCAACAGAAAAACAGGAAAGCCAGTTTCATCGCCGCTGGCAACAGGAGAAAACATGAAGCAGTTTATGGAGATAGCGGGCCGCCGCATGGCCTATCTGGACGAGGGGCAGGGTCCGGCACTGCTCTTTGGCCACAGCTACCTGTGGGACAGTGCCATGTGGGCACCGCAAATCGAGGCCCTTAAGGAGCATTATCGCTGCATCGTGCCCGAGCTTTGGGGTCACGGGGATTCCGATGTGCTGCCCGAGGGGCCCTGCACCCTGGCGACCCTGGCCCGGGATCACCTGGCGCTGCTCGATGCCCTCGGCATCGACGAGTGCGTGCTGGTGGGGCTCTCCATCGGTGGCATGTGGGGCGTGGAGCTGGCGCGCATGGCGCCTGCTCGCCTCAAGGGCCTGGTGCTGATGGACAGCTTCGTCGGCCTTGAACCCCAGATCACCTGCGAGCGCTATCTCGGCATGCTGGCGATGATCGAGCAGGTCGGCGCCGTGCCTGCGCCCATCGCCGATCAGGTTGCTCCGCTCTTCTTCGCCCATCAACCGGACGCGGCCCTGATGGCCGGTTTCAAGGTCCGGCTGGCCCAATGGCCCGCCGACAAGGTGGCGAGCCTGGTGGCGGTGGGGCGCAGCTTCGTGACCCGGGAGGATCGCATCGACTGGCTCGAAGAGATGAGGCTGCCCGCACTGGTGATGACGGGGTGCGAGGACAAGGCTCGCCCTGTGCTGGAGGGGTATCTGATGGCCGAGGTGCTGGGGTGCCCGTTCAGGGAGATCCCGGGGGCCGGTCACATCTCGACCTTGGAGAACCCCGCGTTCATCAACCGGGCGCTGGCGGCATTTCTCGCCGAAGTGGCAGGGTGACGCTGCGCCGGATAGCCGTAAAAAAGGAGCCATGGGCTCCTTTTTTGTTGTCCAGTCCGGATGGGGCTACCAGAGGTAGCCCACCCCGAAGCCTGCATAGAGTTCTCCCTGATGCTGGACGATGGGGCTGTCCGCGATGTCGTCGTCGTAGCGCTCGTAGTTGATGCCAAAGCCGCCAATCCAGTTGGCGCTGAAGCGATAGCTGCCGATGAGGGAGACCATGGGGGAGAGGGTGGTGCCCGTGTTCCACGCCGGCCTGTCCGCCCTCGCTTCGTCTTGCGAGACACCGCCGAAGTAGTAGTTGGCGAGGTTGTGGCTGCGCAGCATGACGCCGGCTCCCGGCATCAGCAGCAGGGGACCGCGGATGATGGGGAAGTTGGCCCACAGCATCAGCTCCTGACCGTTGCTGGTGCCGGTCACATCCGTGGTGGCCCGCACGCTCCAGAGGGCGTAGGGAGTGATGAGATCGGCCCCAACGCCGGCCTCGAACTGCCCCTTGCGCTTCTCCATGCCATGGAGGAAGGGATCGTCGTCCGGGTCCAGGTTGCCAAAGCGCATCCGGCCGAAGGCATAGGTCGAGAGGTTACCATTGCGGCTCAGGTAGTAGCGGGCCCGATCCCCCAGATACATCAGGTTGTCACCAAAATAGAGGGCCCCCGGGAGGGGCATCAGGGTGTCGTCCTGGTGCTGGTAGCGGGCCTGACCGCCGATGACGGCCCCGCCCAGCACCAGCCCCTTGGGAATGGGGCTGTCGGGGCTGTCGCTGGAGAAAGCGCTGAGGGCCCCGATGTCGAGGTCTGCCCGGACGGGTGAGCAGAGCAGCAGTGCCAGAAAGGCACCCAGAGAGGCATGGCGCAGGGCAGGGAGTGGGGGCATGACAGATCCTTGTCGGTGGGTAGGCAGTGGGAACGAATCAGACCTGCGTAGCAAGTCAAACGGATGTCGGCTTTCAAATAAACCCGACAAGGCAAGCATGAGCCAGCGTCACGGAGGTGCTGCTGGTGGCCGGTATCTGGAAGGGGCGAGACCCGGCCTCGCCCCTTGCCAGGGTCAGGGGGCGGGGCGGGGGAGATCTTCCCGCTTGGGCCAGGCGTTGAGCACCGCTTTGACCAGTGTGGCGAGGGGAATGGCGAAGAAGACGCCCCAAAAGCCCCACAGACCGCCAAACACCAGCACGGCGATGATGATGGCTACCGGGTGCAGGTTGACCGCCTCGGAGAAGAGCAGGGGGACCAGCAGGTTGCCGTCGAGGGCCTGGATCACGAAATAGGCCACCATCAGCCAGGCGAAGTCGGGGGTCAGCCCCCACTGGAACAGGGCCACCATGGCCACCGGCACGGTCACCGCGGCGGCGCCGATATAGGGGATGAGCACGGAGAAGCCCACCGCGACCGCCAGCAGGGCGGAGTAGCGCAATCCCATCAGGGCGAAGGGCACATAGGTGGCGATGCCGACGATGACGATCTCGATCACCTTGCCGCGGATGTAGTTGATGATCTGGTCGTTCATCTCCACCCAGACCCGGTTCACCAGGGTGCGGTTGCGGGGGAGGAAGCGGCGCAGGCCCCCCATCAGCACCTGTTTGTCCTTGAGCATGAAGAAGACCATCAGGGGCACCAGGATGGCGTAGATGAGGATGGCCACCACGTTGATGAGGGAGCTCAAAGAGGCACTCACCAGTTGTTCACCGCCGGTCAGGATGCGCTGGCGAATGTTGTCGATGATGGTCTCCACCAGGCTGACGTCGATGATCTCGGGGTATTTTTCCGGCAGGGTGCGGACATAGTCCTGGGCATGGGCCAGCATGGCGGGGGCCTCCTTGGCCAGGTTGACCCCCTGGCTCACCAGCGTCGGGATGAGGCCCAGCAGCATCAGTGTCGTCACCGTGATGAACAGCAGCAGGACCAGGCTGGTGGCGACGGTGCGAGAGAGGCCGCCTCGTTGCAGGCGACTCACCGGCCACTCCAGCAGATAGGCCATCACCAGGGCCACCAGCAGCGGTGCCAGCAGATCCCCAAACAGCCAGAGCACGGCAAAGCAGAAGACCAGCAGCAGGAAGAGGGTGACGGCATCGGGGTCGGAAAAACGGGTCTGATACCAGCGCTTCAATACATCTAACATCGAGGCTTCCTTGAATGGCGGCTCACGGGGTGGGTGGCATGGCGTCCCGGGGGGGACGGGCAACGACGAGCAGCAGGGAGAGGCGGGTAGCTGACTCTTCCCGGGTCTGGACATGGTGACCCTGACGGCGTAGATAGGCGGGAATGTCCTGCCGGGAGCCTGCATCCCCGAGCTGGATGCACACGGATTGACCGAGCCGGGCCTGGCGCAACCAGAGCTTGAGCCGGATGAGGGGCTCGGGACAACGCCAGGGGGTCAGGTCGAGCTGTTCCATGAGAACTCCATCGCGTGCGTGGCGGTCATTATGGCCGTGATGAGAGGATGAAACAACGCTTGTGGGCCTTGAATGGCAAGGGTATTCTGCCGATGCCCGCTGGGGTCTGATTGGAGATAGAGATAACGTGGCACGTTTTTCCCCCCTGATAGCATCGCTTCCCCTGTTGGTCACCCTGATGGGGGCGACCTTCCACGCCCAGGGGAGCAACCAGTTGCCCGACATCGGTACAGCCGGGGTCGCCGCACTGCCCATCGAGCAGGAGGTGCGCTACGGCAACGCCTTCATGCGTTTTGCCCGGGCGGGCCTGCCCATCATCGATGACCCCGTGCTCAACGAATACATCGACGATCTGGGCCAGCGGCTGCTGACCAATGCCGACGGGGTGCGCTTCCCGTTCACCTTCTTCCTCATCAACGATCCCAGCATCAACGCGGCGGCCTTCCTCGGTGGCCGGGTCAAGGTGCACACCGGCCTCTTTCTCTACGCCGAGAGCGAGAGCGAGCTGGCCTCGGTACTGGCCCACGAAATCACCCACGTGACCCAGCGTCACATCGCCCGTTACATGGAGGCACAGGCGAGCAGCTCCGCCATGACCCTGGCCGGCCTGGTGGGCTCCATTGCACTCGCGGTGATCAACCCCACCGCCGGCATCGCGGCCTTGCAGACCACGCTTGGCTTGTCGATGCAGTCGGCCATCAACTACACCCGGGACAACGAATACGAGGCGGATCGCATCGGCATGAAGACGCTGTATGACGCCGGGTTCGATCCCATGGGCATGGCCAACTTCTTCCAGAAGCTGGCGGCGGAGTACCGCTATGCCAGCAAGCCGCCGGAGATGCTGCTGACTCACCCCCTGCCGGAGACCCGGATCAGCGAAGCCCGTGCCCGGGCCGGGAGCTATGGCGCGCGCGCCCTGCCGCCGAGCCTGGACTTCTGGCTGGCCAAGGTGCGCATCCAGGTGCGCTATGGCACCGAGACGCCCCAGGCGCTGCTCACCTACTTCGACAGCCGCCTGCAGAAGGGGGATTACCCCCTCAAGGATGCCGCCATCTATGGCAAGGCGCTGGCCCTGTTGCAGCTCAAGCGCACCGACGAGGCCGACACCCTGATGCAGGAGCTGGCGACCCGTCACCCGGAGGATCTCTTCGTGGTGGATGCCCTGACCGACATCGATCTCGCCAAGGGGCGCAGCGCCCAGGCCATCGCCAGACTGGAGCGCTTCCGCACCCGTATGCCGGACAACGAGGTGGTGGTGGTGAACCTCGGCAACGCCTATCTGGAGGGGGGCAACTACAAGAAGTCCATCGCCATCCTGGACCCTTATGCCCGGGAGCACGACGAGAACAGCCTGGCCTGGAGCCTGCTGTCGGACGCCTACCGCAAGGCGGGCAGAATGACGGACCTGCACATGGCACGGGCGGAGACCCTCTCCCTGCGCGGGGACTACCAGGCGGCCATCGACGAACTGATCGTGGCCCGGGGCACCACCAGTGACAAGCTGACCCTGGCCCGCATCGAGGCGCGTATCACCCAGCTGGAGCGGGCCAAGAAGGATCTGGACAGCCTCAAGGGCTGAGTCCGGAGCGGGTTGATGGCAGGCGGGGTGCTCCTTTGGGGGCACCCCGCCTTGTTTTGCAGGCTAAAATAGGGCCTTTCATCGGTTTCAACGCATCTTGATGATGAAGAAATGAGAGTGATGGATCGCTCTGCTATGGGGCGCTCGCCACGCGGCGTTTTATCTCGGCGAGCTTCTGCTCGTCCAGCTCCCCCACCAGGGTCTCCAGCAGCGTGCCCCTGGCATCGAGCAGATAGCTGGTGGGCAGCGCCCCGGGCCTTGGGAACGGGAGGCGGGCGTCGTCATCCGGGATCATCAGGGGAACCCTGATGGCGTGGCGCCGTGCCAGCTCGGTCAGTTCGGCGGGGGAGGCGGGGTCATAGTTGATGGCGATCACCCGGATCTGACCTTCCTGGTGCAATGTTGCCAGCAGGGGCATCTCCCGCAGGCAGGGGGCGCACCAGGGGGCGAAGTAGTTGACCAGCAGCGGCTTGCCACCGAGATCCGCGAGGCTGACCTTCTTTCCCGCGCCGTCGGTGAAGTCGGGTGCCGGGCTGCAGGCCCCCAGCAGGGTTGCCACAATCAGCCAACAGATCCGTTTCATTTCCATAGCCTTCCCGCTTACCCTGACCATCCGTTTCCCCTACAATAGCGCCATTTCTTGTCCCATCTTGCGATTAATCAGGGAGTTATCATGAGCGAGACCCAAATCTACCACAATCCGCGCTGCTCCAAGAGCCGTGAAACCCTGGCCTTGCTGGAACAGCACGGGGTCGCCCCCGAGGTGGTGCTCTATCTGGAGCAGGCCCCGAGCGAGGCACAGATCCGCACCCTCCTGAATCAGCTTGGCTTCACGGATCCCCGACAGCTGATGCGCACCAAGGAAGATCTCTACAAGGAGCTGGGGCTCGGCGAGGTGAGCGGCGATGACCTCATTCGTGCCATGCACCAGCACCCCAAGCTCATCGAGCGCCCCATCGTCATCAAGAACGGGCAGGCCCGCATCGGCCGTCCGCCCGAGCAGGTGCTGGAGATCCTCAAGTGAGCACCCGCTTCGCCCGTCTGCTGACCCTGGCCGGTTTTTTCGGCCTGCTGGCCTGGGTGCTGCTCTGGCACCTCTGGCTTTCGCCCCACCCGGATCTCGCCCCCTGGCTGTTGCCGGTGATCTGGACGGTGCCGCTGCTCTTCCCCCTCAAGGGCATAGTGCAGGGCAATCCCTACACCCACGCCTGGGGCAACTTCGTGCTGATGCCCTACTTCCTGCACGCCCTGACCATGATCACCACGGATGAGGGGGAGCGGTGGTTGGCGGTGGTGGAGCTGGTGCTCACCACCCTGGCGTTTGTGGGCACCATCTATTATGCCCGCCTGCGCGGCCGCGAGCTGGGGCTGAGTATCCGCAAGAAGGAAGGCTGAGCCCCTCCCTGTCCGCCTGCTGGCGGGCAGGGAATGTGTCTGAAATCGACGCAAGCCAGCGAATGGCATCTGGCGGTATCGCCCCGAAGTGGCTTGCTTATCTCTTTGATTAATTTATGGATATTGATCGCTGATTGGCAGGGAAGTGCCTCTGTTGGCAGATCTGTCACCTGGCTTGCCAGTCTCAGTCAGCCCCTGTTATGCAAAAAGGGGTATGCTTGTGTTTTCACCAGACTCGAGTGATCCATATGACAATCCTGCGTTCCCCCCTGTTGCACAAGACCCTGCTGGCCCTGACCTTCTCCCTCTCCGTCAGCTCCCTCGCCGATGCCTGTACCCGCGCCGTCTATCAGGGGGAGGGGGCGCTGGTGGTGACCGGTCGTACCATGGACTGGCGCAGCGCCATGCCGACCAATCTCTGGGCGCTGCCCCGTGGCATCGCGCGGGAAGGGGAGGCTGGTGCGCACTCCATGACGTGGACGTCGCGCTACGGCTCCGTGGTGGCGGCAGGCTTCGATGCAGGCACTGCCGACGGCATGAACGAGAAGGGGCTGGTGGCCAACCTCCTCTATCTGACCGAGTCCGAGTATGTGACCCCGAGCGACAAGGATCCGCGCAAGACTCTCTCCATCTCGCTCTGGGCCCAGTACGCGCTGGACAACTTCGCCACCGTGGCCGAGGCAGTCGCCGCCCTGTCGAAGGACGAGTTCTATGTGGTGACCACCCTGACCCCGGATGGCAAGCCGGGCCAGCTGCACCTCTCCCTCTCCGATGCGAGCGGCGATTCCGCCATCTTCCAGTACGTGGGGGGCAAGCTGCAGATCTACCACGACCGCAGCTATCAGGTGATGACCAACTCGCCGACCTTTGACAAGCAACTGGCCCTCAACGACTACTGGGAGGAGATTGGCGGTCTCACCATGCTGCCCGGCACCAACCGCTCGGCGGACCGTTTTGCCCGCGCCTCCTTCTACATCAAGACCCTGCCAAAGACCGACCAGGCCAACGAGGCGGTGGCCGGGGTAATGAGCGTGATGCGCAATGTCTCGGTACCCATGGGGATCAGCACCCCGGATCAGCCCAACATCTCCACCACCCTGTGGCGCAGCGTGGCGGATCAGCAGCATCGCCGCTATTTCTTCGAGCTGACCCATCTGCCCAACACCTTCTGGGTGAGCATGGACAAGCTGGATCTCACCGCGGGGGCCCCGGTGCGCAAGTTGCCCCTGACCGAGCAGCAGCTCTATGCGGGGGAGACGGCGGAGAAATTCGTCCCGGCCAAGGCGTTTCGCTTCCTGCCGGCCAGCCCCAAGGCCTGAGCGTCCCCCGATGACAACGCCCCGCTCGGGGCGTTTTTTATGGTGGGGATGAGGTGGCAGTGCGGTGGGCGGCGATCTGCGCCTCGCAAAAGCGCATCAGCTCCGGGTAGAAGTGCAGGAAGGCGTACTCGGCCTCGATCCAGCGAGCCTGATCCAGGGCGTGGAGCGCCTCCCCGAGCGGCACGGGGCGGCGCAGCCGACGACCGATGCCGTTGAGGGCCGCCCCCACCCCTTCCCGGTACAGGTAGGAGGCCAGCCAGTCCTGCTCGGCCATGTGCCGCAGGGCCATCGGCAGGCCCTGTGGCAGGCTGTGATGATCCAGGAGAAGTTGACCATAGCTCTGCGCCAGAAAGCGGGGCAGGGGGGCTGCGCTGAACCTCTGCCAGTGCTGGCTAAGCCAGTGATCGTAGAGCATGTCCACCACAATGTCGCCGAAGCGGCGCCAGGGGAGGGCGAAGCTCGCCACGGCGGCCCGATGGGCCGGGTGGGCATCGGTGAAGGCGTCTATCTTGCGGTGCAGCCAGATCCCCTCGTCGAAGTGGTCAGCCAGACCCGTCGGCAGCGGGCCCTTGATGAAGTCCCCCAGCAGGTTGCCGGTGAGGGATCTGCCGGTATGGGCCGCCAGATGGAGGTGGGCGAGAAAATTCATGGGATGGGGCTCGCGTGCCTGGGCGTGAACGGGTGATCCGAGCCTAACGAATCGTGGCCGGATTGACCATGGGCAGGATGTTTCATCCCCAAGTCCCCTTGCCGGGCAAATTTGAGGCGTGGTAAGGTGCTTGCCATCTTTGTCACAGGACGCGACAAATCACCATGATGCGCAAAGCCAGAGGCTTTTTTCTGGCCTTCTACTTCAAGCCTTTCTATCTCTCCGAGTGGTTCGACGAATAGGTCGAGGCCCCGGAGCAGTTCATTGACGCCCATGGCGGCGTAATCCAGCTCATCTGCAATTTGCCGTTTGTTGGCCATCGCTTACCTCTGCCTGCGATGCCTTGACCGCGCCTGTGCGCTTTTTATGTAATGGAGTACTCACGATGAAGACCACACTGACCCTGTCAGCCCTTGTTGCTGCCTGTCTGCTCGCCGCCCCCGTCACCGCCAAGGAGTGGAAGACGGTACGCTTTGGCGTGGAGGGGGCCTATCCACCCTTCTCATGGACCGATGCGTCCGGAGAGATCAAGGGATTTGACATCGATCTTGCCAACGCCCTGTGCCAGCAGATGGCCGTCAGGTGCGAACTGGTGGCCCAGGATTGGGACGGCATGATCCCGGCCCTGCTGTCGCGCAAGTACGACGCCATCATCGCTGCCATGTCGATCACCGACGAGCGGCGCAAGAAGGTCGACTTCACCGAGAAATATGCCCACATTCCCAACCGCTTCGTGGCGGCCAGGGGCACCGAACTGACGCTGACGCCGGAAGGGATGGCGGGCAAGCGCATCGGCGTGCAGCGGGCCACCACCCACGACAAGTACCTGACCGACAACTTCGGCTCCAGCGTCACCATAGTGCGTTACGGCAGTGCCGATGAAGCCTACCTCGACCTGAAGGCGGGACGGGTGCTGGCCCTGCTGGCAGACGCCTCGGCCATCGAACAGGGGTTGCTTGGCAAGGAAGGGGGCGACAAGTTCGACTATGTGGGGCCGGCCCTGACCGATCGTCAATGGTTTGGCGACGGCATGGGGATCGCGGTGCGCAAGGGGGATCAGGATCTCAGGGCCAGGCTGAACGACGCCATCAAGGCCCTGCGCGCCAACGGCAAGTATCAGGAGATCAACCGGAAGTACTTCAAGTACGATATCTATGGCGGTTGATGGGTAACAGTCGGAGGGAGCCTGCTCCCTCCTTTTTCATGCAGCAAGGAGAGACCCCATGTTGACCCTGATCGAGGGTGCGCAGATCCATAGTCCGGCCCCGCTCGGCCAGCAGGACCTGCTGGTGGCGGATGGCCGCATCGCCTGGATGGGCAAGGGACTGACGGTTCCGGCCGACTGGCCACTGACGCGGGTGGACGCTGGCGGCCGCTATCTGGTGCCCGGACTGGTGGACCCGCTCGCCCATATCACGGGAGGGGGCGGCGAGGGAGGCTTCGGCTTTCGCACGCCGGAGCTCTCGGCAAGGGAAGCTATGGCGGCGGGGGTCACCACGCTCGTGGCGGCGCTCGGCACCGACAGCCTGACCCGCAGCCCGGCCCAGGTGCTGGGGAAGGTGCGCGAGTTTCGCGCCGCCGGGGTGAGCGCCTTCATGTACACCGGCTCCTACCACCTGCCGGTCAAGACCCTCACCGGCACGGTAGAGTCGGACATCATGCTGATCCCCGAGGTGCTGGGGGTGGGGGAGGTGGCCATCAGCGATCACAGGTCCAGCGCCCCCACCCACGACGAGCTGGCGCGGCTGGCGAGCGAGGCGCGGGTGGCCGGGCTGTTGTCCGGCAAAAGTGGCGTCAGCTTCTTTCACCTGGGGGATGGCCGCGGGGCGCTGGCGCCCCTGCGGGCCCTGCGCGATGACACCGACATCCCGCTTCGCCAGCTCTACCCCACCCACTGCAACCGCAATCCCTGGCTCTTTGCCGAGGCCATCGAGTGGGGTCGGGCAGGTGGCTGGGTCGACCTCACCACGTCGAGCTTCCCGGATCTGCTGGATGACGGGGAGCGGCTCGCGGCCGACGCCCTGGTGGCGTTGCTGGCGGCGGGCGTGCCCGTGGATCGCATCAGCTTCAGCTCGGATGCCAACGCCAGTCTGCCGCGCTTTGACGGCGAGGGGCGGCTCATCGAGCTGCGCTGCGGCCAGATAGGGAGCCTGTGGCAGGAGGTGGTGGCGGCCTGCGGCAAGGGGGTGGCGCTGGAGACGGCACTGGCGGTAGTGACGGCCAATCCGGCCAGGGCGCTGGGGCTTGCGAGCAAGGGTACCCTGGGGGTAGGGCAGGATGCGGATCTGCTGCTGATCGATCCTGATACGTTCGCCATCGAGCGGGTGATGAGTGGGGGGCGGTGGCGCACCTGAATACCGGCGCTTGTCATCCAGCCCGCTCAGTTCATCAACAAAAAGCCCGGCAGCAGTGCCGGGCTTTGTCGTGCCATGGGGTTCAGATGGCGAGAAACCCCAGGATCAGAATGGGGCCGAGCAGGCTCAGGATAAAGCCGGAGACGATGGCCACCGGCACCACCTGGATGCCGCCGGATTTCTGGATGACAGGCAGGGTGAAGTCCAGCGCCGTCGCGCCGCCGTAGCCGATGGCGGCGCTGGGGTGGCGGCGCATCAGCACCGGGATGATGAGGATGGCGATAAGCTCGCGCCCCAGATCGTTGATGAAGGCGGCGGAGCCCAGCACCGGGCCCAGCTTGTCCGCTACCAGGATGCCGGAGAGCGAATACCAGCCAAAACTGGAGCTCATCGCGAGGCCATGGGCAAAGGGCATGCCGAGCAGCTGGGCGGCCAGCAGGCTGCCGAGCCAGCTGCTGAGGATGACGGTGAGCGCGATCTTCATGCCCCAGGGGTTGAGCAGGATCTGGCGCAGGCGCATGCCGGAGTTGCGCATCTGGATGCCGATGAGCAAGAGCAGCAGCATCAGGGCCCACTCGCTCAACTTGTCGATGGGCAGGGCGCGCAGGTCCACCACCAACCCCAGCAAGACGCCCCCCAGCACCACGAAACAGAGCTGGAGGGATTCCCACAACAGGTGCAGCTTGCTCGGCATCTTGCCGTCGCTGGCCTCGTGGGTGGGGGGGCTGCGTTTGTCCAGCCACCACAGGGCCAGCAGGTTGCAGAGGGTAATGGCGGCGAGCATCACCCCTGCCACCTTGAAGATCACTGCCAGGTTGCTGCCCAGGTTCTCCACATAGGCCAGTCCCAGCCCCATCAGGAACAGGATGAGGTAGACCATCTTGCCCAGGGACTGGTTGACCAGCTTGATCAGACGGGCGGAAGAGAGGGGAACCAGATAGCCGATCACGAGCGGCAGCAGGATCAGCAACACATTGAGCAACATCGGGGCCTCGATCACAAAACGTGGAAAAACGGCACCTTATCACGACTTGTTGCACCTGTGTCACGGATCTGTGCATCAGCATGGCCCATACGGGACTTTTTTATCATATTGTTGTGTTTTTTGATGACAGTCGGCTCTGTATGCAAACAGAGAAAGAGGGCCACATCACCTGAAAAATCAATTTCATCCCCATGAAATGACGAGAGAAGGGGAATCTGCCTGGATGAATAAAGTCCTTTTAGATGACATCTGGCGGATATGGTGAAATATGCTTGCTACCAGTGCGCTGCGGGTATAAAAGAGCGGTAGGGAAGGTGCGACAAAAAATGGATTTTATGCAGACAAAGTGCTGAAAAATACTCAATAGGCCAATAAAAATACAGATAAAACACCAAATACCTCGGTTCTGTATTGTTTTTTCACTACCTCAATGATATTTTCGCTGAAGGTTGCCATCGGTTAACGTTTTGTTAAATGGACGATGGTGGAGTCACGCCGAAGCGGCGTCTAGGGACAGACAAGGTTGTAATGGATGAGCGACGTTCCCGCACTGGAAGTTCGTGATCTGCACAAGTATTTTGGCACCCACGAAGTGCTCAAGGGCATCGATATGACGGCCCACAAGGGGGATGTGATCTCCCTCATCGGCTCCTCGGGTTCGGGGAAGTCGACCTTTCTACGCTGTATCAATCTGCTTGAAACCCCCTCATCGGGCAGCGTCTCCCTCCATGGGGAGTTGATCCGGATGAAAACCAGCCGTTCCGGCGAACGCCTGCCGGAAGACATGCGCCAGGTGGAGCGTATCCGCAGCCGGTTGGCCATGGTGTTTCAAAGTTTCAATCTCTGGTCCCACATGACCATCATGCAGAACATCATCGAGGTGCCCATCCAGGTACTCAAGGTGCCCCGTGCCGAGGCCATCGCCAAGGCGGAGCATCTGCTCAACCGGGTGGGGCTGTGGGAGCGTCGCGACTATTATCCCGGTCACCTCTCCGGCGGTCAGCAGCAGCGGGCCGCCATCGCCCGGGCGCTGGCGGTGGAGCCCGAGGTGATGCTGTTTGACGAGCCTACTTCGGCCCTCGACCCTGAACTGGTGGGGGAGGTCCTTGGCCTGATGCGCGAGCTGGCGGAAGAGGGGCGTACCATGATGGTGGTGACCCACGAGATGTCCTTCGCCCGCGACGTGTCGAACAAGGTGATGTTCCTGCACCAGGGGCGCGTGGAGGAGGAGGGCAATCCCAAGGAGATCTTCGCCCATCCCAAGTCGGAGCGATTCAAGCAATTCATCTCGTCCATCTATTGATGGACGGGATTCAATTTAAACCATCCGTACTTTCAACGATCGACGTGTTTATCAAGGAGAGATACATGAACAAGCTGATGCTGGCGACTGCCGTGATGACGGCCCTGTGTTCCGGTAGCCTGATGGCCAAGGAGTGGAAAGAGGTCCGGATCGGGGTGGAAGGGGCCTATCCCCCCTTCTCCTGGACCGAGCCGAGCGGCGAGGTGAAAGGCTTCGACATCGACATCGCCAACGCCCTGTGCGAAGAGATGAAGGTGAAGTGCACCCTGATCAAGCAGGACTGGGACGGCATCATTCCGGCGCTGCTGTCGCGCAAGTATGACGCCATCATCGCCACCATGGACATCACCGAAGAGCGCAAGAAGAAGGTGGACTTCACCCAGAAGTACCAGCACATCCCGGCGCGCTTCGCCGCCAAGAAAGGGACCGAGATCCAGCTCGACAAGGCCTTCATGGACGGCAAGACCATCGCCGTGCAGCGTGCCACCTCCATGGACACCTACATCACCGACAACTTCCCCAACGCCACCATCAAGCGCTACGGCACTGCGGATGAAGCCTACCTCGATCTGAAATCCGGCCGTGTCGACTACGTGATGGCCGACTCCGCCGCCATCAGCGACGGCCTGCTGAAGAAGGAAGGGGGCGATGCCTTCGAGTTCATCGGCCCGAAACTGACCGATCCCAAGTGGTTTGGCGAGGGTGCCGGCATCGCGGTGCGCAAGGCTGACAAGGATCTGAAAGAGAAATTCAATGCCGCCATCCTGGCCCTGCGTGCCAATGGCAAGTACAAGGAAATCAACGACAAGTACTTCGACTTCGACGTGTACGGCGAGTAAGCCGACGTCAGGCGAACAACGACAGGTTGATCCCGTCAGTAGTCATCGGGCCCGTTGCCTTCCGCTGGGAGTGACGGGCCCGATTGCGATGGAGCTGCATTGCATATGTTTGATTTGAAAGGATACGAAACCTCTCTGCTGGAGGGGGCCTGGATCACCCTGGAGGTGGCGCTCGCCTCCCTGCTGCTGGCCCTGGTGCTCGGCATGCTGGGGGCCTTGGCCAAGCTCTCTCCCTACAAGTGGGCACGCGGCATCGCGGCGGCCTACACCACCGTCATTCGCGGCATCCCGGATCTGGTGCTGATGATGCTGCTCTTCTTCGGCGGCCAGGTGCTCATCAACGGGATCTGCACCTGGGTCAACGAGGCCTACAACAACCACCTGCTGGCGAGCAACCCGAACCAGGAGTGGGTCTCCCTGCTGCCCGATTACATCGACATCAGCCCGTTTGCGGCCGGGGTCGCTACCATCGGCTTCATCTTCGGCGCCTACATGACCGAGACCTTCCGCGGCGCCATCCTGGCGGTGGACAAGGGAGAGCTGGAAGCCGCTCGCGCCTTTGGCATGCGGGCAACCCAGGTGTTTGTGCGGATCCTCTTCCCCCAGATGATGCGCCACGCCCTGCCGGGCTTTGGCAACAACTGGCTGGTATTGCTCAAAACCACGGCCCTGGTCTCCATCATCGGGCTCGATGACATGGTGCGAAAGGCGTCACTGGCGGCGGGCTCGACCCAGCAGCCGTTTACCTTCTACATGGCGGTGGCGTTGATCTTCCTGATCTTCACCGCGGTCTCGACCTCGGCGCTCAAGTGGGCCGAGCGTCACTACGCCATCAAGACGAGGTAAGCCATGGATTTCTCGATCATTCTCAAGGAGTGGCCCACCTACTGGGAGGGTCTCTATACCACCATCTGGCTGGTGGCCGCCTCGCTCATGCTGGGGCTCATGCTGGCGGTGCCCATGGGCATACTGCGCAACAGCCGCAACTGGTTGATCAAGGGGCCAATCTGGGCCTATATCTACTTCTTTCGCGGCACCCCGCTCCTGGTGCAGCTCTTCATCATTTACTACGGTGCCGCCCAGTGGGAGTGGCTCAAGAACAGTGCGGCCTGGACCCTCTTCTCGGAAGCCTGGTTCTGTGCCCTGCTGGCGTTCACTCTGAACACCGGCGCCTACACCGCCGAGATAGTGCGCGGCGCCGTGATGAACATGCCCAAGGGGCAAATAGAAGCGGCAAGCGCCTTTGGCATGACCCGCTGGCAGACCCTCACCCGCATCATCCTGCCCAACTCGTTTCGCCGTGCGCTGCCGGCCTACAGCAACGAGGTGATCTTCATGCTGCAGGGGTCGGCGGTGGCGGGCATCATCACCATCATCGATCTGACGGGGGCCGCGCGGATCATCAACTCCCGCTACTACAGCCCGTTCGAGGCGTTCCTGACCGCAGGTCTGCTCTACATGCTGCTCACCTTCGTCATCGTCTGGTTGTTCAAGAAGTGGGAAGCCCGCTGGCATGCCCACCTGCGCCCGCGCAGCGTCTGACTGCCAGCAGAGAAAAAGCCCGCAACTGCGGGCTTTTTTTATGGACTACGGGCAGGTTCAGCGCCCCAGGTACTCCCTGTCGAAGAAGGTGTTGACCCAGTGGGGGCGATAGACGGCGAGCAGGGTCATGGTCATGCCGTTGAGGAGCGCCTCGGGGAAGAGCAGCAGCGGCCAGATGGAGAGGTAGTCGGCGCTGATGGTGTGCCAGGAGTAGGTGCCGCTCACCCCCATCAGCAGGGCGCTGGCGATCACCTTGGCCGAGATGCTCAGCGCCCCCCCGAGAAATGCCGCCACGAACAGGTAGACGAAGAGGTGGCGAGGCAGCCAGGCCCAGCTCCCCAGAAACAGCAGCCAGCTGGTGGCCACCGGCAGGGCAACGCCGATGAGGGCCTGCCAGCCGATGTCGGCCAGGGGGATGACCCCGAAGTAAGCGAGGAGCAGCAGGGTGAGGCAGGGGGCGAGCAGGGCGAGGCGCCAGCCCAGCAACAGGGTCAGGCTGGTGAGGCCGAGAAAGTGGATCTCGAGCCCCTCGTGCAACCCGGCCCGCAAGGTCCACAGCGGTACCAGCACGATGGCGCCGCCGAGGCAAAGATGCTGATAGAGCGGGTGGGCGCCAAGGGTGCGCAGCAGGGAGGCGTTCAGACTGAAGGCGAGCAGCACCAGCCAGAGCAGGAGGGCGGCGACTTGTCCTTCACTCATGAGCGGTTCCCCCGGATGCGGCTGTCGTTGATGGCGCCGTGGCGAATGCCGGCGCAATGAAAAGAGGCCGCCCTCTGCCGGGCGGCCTCCTGTCTCAATACTTCACGTTGGGGTGATACTTGCCAAGGATGCCCTGGACCCTGTCCATGGTCTCCTTGCTGGGGGGCTTGATGCCGACCAGATCGTAGGTATCTCCCAGCACGTCCCACTTGTGCTTGCCAAGTTCGTGGTAGGGCAGCAGCTCCACCTTCTCGACGCACTCCCCCAGCTCGGCGATGAACTGGCCGAGTCCTTCTGCGCTCTCGTCATCGTCGGACCAGGTGGGCACCACCACGTAGCGGATCCACATGGTCTGACCGCGGGAGGCCAGGTAGCGGGCGAACTCCAGGGTGTACTTGTTGCTGACGTGGGTGAGGGGAATGTGCTTCTCGTCGTTGATCTGCTTGATGTCGAGCAGCACCAGATCGGTGTTGTCCAGCACCCGGTCGAGCAGCTCGTCGTAGTGACGCACGAAACCGTTGGTGTCGAGGCAGGTGTGGATCCCCTGGGCCTTGCAGGCGGTGAACAGTTCGGCGATGAACTCCTGCTGCAGCATGGCCTCGCCGCCGGAGGCGGTCACGCCACCGCCGGAGGCATTCATGAAGTGGCGATAGCTGGTGAGATCCTTCATCAGCTCGGGCACGGTGACCTCGCGGCCGCCCTGGGTGTCCCAGGTGTCCCGGTTGTGACAATACTTGCAGCGCATCAGGCAGCCCTGCATGAACACGATGAAGCGGATGCCGGGGCCGTCGACGGTCCCGCAGGTCTCGACGGAATGGATCCGGCCAATGATGTCGGTAGTGCCGGTGTCGCTGGCTTCAACGGTCGGGATCCGCTGCGTGCCGGGGGTGGCAGGTCCCTTGGATTCAACGGCGGGGATCCGGTTAATGACTGACATAGACGACTCCAATGGTGCGGACAAGGTTCGAGCGGTCGTTATTTTATGACAGAAAGCCCTATAAATCCTACCAGTTTAGCCCGCAGGGGTGGCACCCAGCAGGCTCTCCAGTGCCTTGACGGGGAGCGGCCGGCTGGTGAGGAAGCCTTGATAATGCTGGCATCCCAGGGCCTTGAGCACGGCGAGCTGCTCCTCTTCCTCCACCCCTTCGGCGGTGACGGTGAAACGAAACACCCGGGCGAGATCCAGGATGGCCTTGACGATGGCCTTGTCCTGTTCGCTGTGGACCAGGGTCTGGATGAAGCTTCTGTCGAGCTTCACCTCGTCGGCGGGCAGATCCCGCAGATAGGCCAGGGACGAGTAGCCCGTGCCGAAGTCGTCGATGGAGATGAGCAGGCCGAGGGCCTTGAGCTGGCGGATCCTGGCGATGCTCTCCAGCCGGTTTTCCAGCACCACGGACTCGGTGATCTCCAGCAGCAGGCGCGACGGGGGCACCCCGGTGTCCCGCAGTATGTACTCCACCTGCTGCACGAAACCGGCGGTGTGGAACTGGCGGGCGCTGACGTTGACCGACAGATGGGGGATGGCGAGACCGTTGTTGAGCCAGAAGCTGTACTGGGCGCAGGCGGTCTTCATCACCCAGTAGCCTATCTCCTGGATCAGGGTGGTCTCCTCGGCGATGGGGATGAACTCCCCGGGTGGCACCATGGTGCCGTCGGCCTTCTGCCAGCGCAGCAGCGCCTCTATGCCCGAGAGCGTGCCGTTGTCGACCCGGTATTGGGGCTGGTAGTGCAGCACCAGCTCGTTGTTGCGCAGGGCATCGCGCAGCTGGTTGTTGAGAGAAAGCTTGCTCTTCTCTTTTTCCGCCATGGCTTCACTGAAGAAGATATGGTTGCCCTGGCCCGCGCGCTTGGCCATGTGGACGGCGGTATCGGCCTGCTGCATCAGGACAAGGTGATCCTTGTCGTCATCGCTGAACAGGCTGATCCCCACGGAGGCGCTGCAGTGCAGCTTGTGATCGCCGATGTCGAAGGGGGCACGGAAGATCCCCATCAGCTCCCGGGCAAAGTGCTCCGCCAGGATCTTGGCGGTGATATAGCCCTGGCCCAGTGCCGTGAAGAGCAGGGCAAATTCGTCACCCGAGGTGCGGGCGAGCACCAGGTTCTCCTGGGGCAGGGACTTGAGTCGCACCACCACGGCCTGGAGCAGCAGATCGCCGCAGGCGTGACCGAGGGAGTCGTTGATGGATTTGAAGTTGTCCAGATCCAGCAGCAGCAGGGCCCCCCACTGACCACTCGGGGCCTGCAGGGTGCGCTGCATGATGTCGGTCAGGCTGCGCCTGTTGTAGAGATCGCACAGGTCGTCGTAGTAGGCGAGGCGCTCGATGTGGCGGGCGGTCTCCTTCTCCTGGGTGATGTCGTGGAAGCTGCAGACGAAGTGGCTGATCTCCTCCTCCTCGTCCTTGACCCCGCTCACCATGAGCCGCACCGGGAAGAGGTGTCCCTCCCTGTGCAGGCATTGTTCCTCCCCGAGCCAGTATCCCTGCCGGTTGACCGCCGCGATCACCTCCTCCTTGAGGGTGTCGCCATAGTAGGTGGGCCTCAGGGCGTCGATGTGCAGGCCCAGCATCTCCTCGCTGGCAAAGCCGGTGATACGGCTGAAGGAGGCATTGACCTTGAGGATGATGCCCCCGTGATCCATCACCAGCAGGCCGTCGTGGGTGTTGAAGGCCACTTCGGCCAGGCGCAGGGCATCGTCATTGGCCAGGCGCTGCAACTCGCTGGCGGCCCGCTCGCGCTGTTCGTAGAGGACGTCCAGCAGGGGCGCGGGATCGGCCAGGGGGGTGGCGAGCAGCAGGGTGAGCTGCCCCAGGGGGAGACCGTTTGGCCCCGGGAAGGGGATGCCGACATAGGCCTTGGCGTCGAGGGCCTGCAGCAGGCTGGACTGGGGATAGCGCAGGGCCAGATCTTCCACGTAGAGACTCTGCCCGTGCTGGAAGATCTCCCGGCCCGGGCCGATGTCCATGGGCATGGGTTTGACGACGGCGAAGGCATCCCCCTCGACCACGCAGCGGGGAATGAGCCAGAGATCCTGACCGCGAGGCTGAAACTCGCCGATCCAGCCCCTGTGGGCACCGCTCAGGCCCATGGCCCAGCGCAGCAGGGCGCGGCAGTAATCGTTGCCGGTCAGGTTGGCAAGCCCGGGTGGGGGCGCGAGGTCCGGGGCGTCGGTCGCCACGGGGTCCGGCTGCCAGTGGCCGAGCAAGCGGGCGCAATGACGCACCAGTTGCAGGGTGTCATCGCTGATGAGGGTGCTCTCGGCATACTCCAGGCTGAGCACGCCGATGAGCTTCTCCTGCTCCAGCAAGGCGCCGTCCAGGCGGGAGCAGACATTGGCATCGGCCAGATAGTAGTGCTGGCTCAGCATGGGCTGGTGGGCCGCCTCCGAGAAACTCAGGGCGCCCCGGGCGCGCAGGGCCCGGATGTAACGGCTGTCTCCGCGAATGGCACCGAGCGAGTCCACCCCCAGGGTGAACACCGGGGTCAGCTGTTCGCCGCCAAGGGCGCCATGGGCCTGGTAGTGCCAGAGGATCAGGCGATCGGCCCCCAGGCACTCCTTGAGGCTCTCCAGCATGGCGTCATACTGCAGCTGGCTGGCCATCTGGCTCAGGCGCGGCAGTTGCAGGGACAGGCTGGCGGCGCTCTCCTGGGACTGGGTCTGCAGGCAGATGAGCCAGAAGGCGTCCTGCTCGTGGGAGAGGGAAATGTGCCAGAGGAGGGCGTCAAAGCACAGCACCAGCTTGCCCCCCTTGCCGCTGGCCAGCCGCTGCTCGATGGGCTGGCGCAGGGCGTCCGGCAATTGGGCCGGCCAGGCACTGCGGGGCTCGTCGAGCCAGTGGAGCGGCGTCTGCATCACATCGGTCAGGGCGACCAGCCGTTGACTACGGGTATCCAGGCGGAAGAACAGGGGCGCCTGGCTGGCGGTCGGAAGATGGCTGAGCGCGGTAGACGACATGAACTGACACTATCCTGTTGAGCAATTGTCGGAGGGCAAGAATACTGCAAATCCGTGGCAAACAAAATTTCATTGAATTCTAAATTAGATAAGTCTAATTTATTGGTCATTTCCTGTTGAGTGGAGTCTTGCAGATGAAACGGATCCTGATTGTGGGTGGTGTGGCCGGGGGAGCGTCCGCCGCCGCCCGTGCCCGCCGTTTGAGCGAAGAGGCGGAGATCGTGATGTTCGAGCGGGGCGAGTTCGTGAGTTTCGCCAACTGCGGTCTGCCTTATCACATCGGGGGGGATATCCCGGATCGGGATGCCCTGCTGCTGCAGACACCGCAGAGCTTCAAGCGCCGGTTCAACGTGGATGTGCGGGTGTTTCACGACGTCATCGAGATAGACAGGGCCGGCAAGAGCCTGCTGGTGCGCAACCTGCTGACCGGCGAAGAGCGGCGCGAAGCCTACGACGTGCTGCTGCTGAGCCCGGGCGCTGCCCCCATCCGGCCTCCCTTCCCCGGCATCGACAGCCCGGGGGTACACACCCTGCGGAGCATTCCCGACATGGATCGCATCCTGGCGGCGCTGGCGCACGACAAGCCCCGCCACGTCACCGTGGTGGGGGGCGGTTTCATCGGGCTGGAGATGATGGAGGCGCTGCACCAGCGCAAGCTGGATGTCACCCTGCTTGAGCTCTCCGATCAGGTGATGGCGCCGGTGGATAAAGAGATGGCCAACCTGCTCCATGCCCGTATCCGGGAGGAGGGCATCGATCTGCGCCTGCGCACCGGCCTCGCTACCATCGAGAGCCTGGAGGTGCCTGCCGAGAAGACCGCCGCCGTGGCGACCGCCCAACGGGGTGGACTGCGCCTGACCCTGAGCGACGGCTCTCATCTCGACACCGGCCTGTTGATCCTCGCCATCGGCGTCAAGCCCGAGACCCTGCTCGCCGCCAAGGCGGGGCTGGTGCTGGGACCGCGGGGCGGCATCAAAGTGGATGCCGGGATGCGTACCTCGGATCCCTTCATCTTCGCGGTGGGGGACGCGGTGGAGGAGACCGACTTCGTCACCGGCGAGTCCGTGCTGATCCCGCTGGCGGGCCCCGCCAACCGCCAGGGACGCATTGCCGCCGACAACATGCTGGGGCGAAGCGAAACCTACAAGAAGACGCAAGGAACCGCCATCTGCAAGCTGTTCGATCTGGCGGTGGCCAGCACCGGCCTCAATGAGAAGCGGCTGGTGCAGTTGGGATTGCCGTTCGAGAAGGTCTATGTCCACCCGGGCAGCCACGCCGGCTATTATCCCGGCGCCCACCCGGTCAGCCTCAAGCTGCTGTTTGCCCCCGATGGCAAGATTTACGGCGCCCAGGCCATCGGTAAGGATGGCATCGACAAGCGCATCGACGTGCTGGCGGTGGCCCAGCGCGCCGGTCTCACCGTGTTTGATCTGCAGGATCTGGAGCTCACCTATGCGCCGCCCTTTGGCTCGGCCAAGGATGTGATCAACATGGCCGGGTTCGTGGCGAGCAACCACCTGAAGGGGGACACCCTGCTCTGCCACGCAGCCGAGGTGCAGGCTCGCCACCCCCATCAGCAGGTGGTGGATGTGCGAAACGGCCCCGAACTTGACAAGCTGGGGCGCATTCCGGGGGCGCTGCACATTCCTCTGGACGAGCTGCGCAGCCGTCTTGATGAGTTGCCCAAGGATAAAGAGCTGCTCATCAGCTGCCAGGTGGGACTGCGGGGTCACGTGGCCTGCCGCCTGCTGAGCCAGCACGGTTTTCGGGTCAAGAACCTCTCCGGCGGTTTCAAGACCTGGCAGACGGTGATCGCCGAGTAGATCCTCCAGGCTGAAATGGCCCGATTGATCACTCTGTATGCAAACGGGCCACTCCAGTGAGTGGCCCGTTTCTTCATCAGGGGCCGATGCCGCCCGACATGGCAGTTGGTGTTCCCGGGAGTGACGCTTTATTCTATTGGCTCCTGCGCTGCGGCGATCCAACCCGGGATGAACACCATGCACCTCTCTCTCTCCTGCCCCGTGACTCGTCTTCCCCGTGTGGCCTGGCTGGCGGCGCTGCTGCTGGCTGGTTGCGGCCCCGACAAGCCTGTCAGCCAGGAGCCGACGACTGACCCGATGGCCCGGCAGGAGGCGGGGGCGCCCGCCTCCGTGGTGCAGGCCAATGCCCGCCAGTATCGGGATGCCCCGGCGCTGGCGCTGGTCTTCTCCGGCCCATTGGCGCCCAAGGCAAACTGGCAGAGCTGGCTTTCTGTGAGTGAAGGGGGCAAGCAGGTGCAGGGGGAGTGGATCCTCGCCGACGATGGCCGCACCCTCTATTTCCCGAACGTGCAACCCGACAAACGCTACGAGGTGAGCCTCAAGGCTGGGCTGGGCCCATCCCCCCAGCGCTGGACCCTCAAGACCCGGCCGCTGGAGGCGGGGGCCTCCTTTACCGCGAGCGGCATGGTATTGCCGCTGCGCGACGAGCTGCGCCTGCCCATCAGCGCGGTCAATGTGGACGAGGTCAATATCGACTTCTTCCGGGTCGATGCGGAGTATCTGCCCCGTTTCCTGGCCGAGTATCGCCCCGGTGCCGGCATGGGCAACTGGGAGCTTGAGCAGATCACCAAGCGGGCCAAGCGGGTGTTCAGCGGCCGCTATGCGCTGGAGCTCGATGCCAACCGGCGCGAGACCCGCCTCATCAATGTGAAGGAGCCGCAGCTGGCGGAGGCCGGCGTCTACTTTGCGGTGATGTCGCCCCTTGGCAACTACGACTGGCGCAAGGAGACCACCTACTTTGCGGTGAGCGACATGGGGCTCAGTGCCCGCCGTTACCGCGATGAGCTGGAGGTGTTCGTCAGCTCCCTGGCCAGCGCCGACCCCCTCAAGGATGTGCAGCTCTCCCTGCTCGACCAGAAGGGCAACCGGCTGCAGGTGCAAACCACCGACCCCCAAGGTCATCGCCGCTTCGATCAGGTGCAGGGGGCTCGCCTGCTGCTGGCCGAGCAGGGCAACCATCTGGCGGTGCTGCGCCTCGATGGCGCGGCCCTCGATCTCTCCACCTTCGATCTCGGCACCCAGCCCTGGCAGGCCCAACAGCTCTATCTGTTCAGCGGGCGCGATCTCTATCGCCCCGGCGAGCGGCTCGACAGCGAGATCCTGCTCAAGGGGCAGGATGGCCAGCTGCTGCCGGGCATGGCGGTGGAGCTGGAGGTGAAACAGCCGGACGGCCAACTGCTCGAACAAAAGCGCCTGCTGCCGGACAATTTGGGCGCGGCCCACTACGGCCTGCATCTGCCGGAGGATGCGCCGCTCGGGCGCTGGACCATCAACCTCAAGACTGCCGCCGGTAGCCGCTTCGAGTGGCCTTTTCTGGTGGAGGAGTTTCTGCCGGAGCGGCTGAAACTGCAGCTTGGCAAGGGGCCGGATGGGGAAGTGACGAGTCTGGACGCCGCCCTCACTCTGCCGCTGCAAGGGGACTATCTCTACGGCGCACCAGCCAGTGCCACCAAGGCGAAGGCGGAGGTGAAGTTAAGCCGCGCCACCATGCCCTTTACCCAGTGGCAGGAGTTCACGCTGGGTGACGTGCTGCTCGCCGAGCAGGCCAGGGATCTTGAGCCGCGGAGTCTCACCCTGGATGCGCAGGGGCAGGGGACTTTTTCGTTAGCTGATGAGCTCGACGGGGTGCGCGCCCTCGGGCCGCTGGAGGTGGCTTATCGGGTGTCGCTCTCCGAACCCGGTGGCCGCGCCGTCAACCGCAGCCGTACCCAGTATGGCTGGCCCGCGGGCAGCCAGTGGCCTGCGCTCAAGGCCGACTTCGTGGCGGAGCGGGTGGAAGGGGGCAAGCCGCTCCCCTTCCAGATCCTCAACCTCGATGCGCAAGGCCAGCCGGTGGCGGGGGCGGTGAAGGTGCGCCTCATCAACGAGTACCGCGACTACTACTGGCACTACGCCGATGGGGAGGGGTGGAAGTACGAGTTCAACAGCCAGCCCTATCTGGAACAGGAGCAGACCCTGCAGCTGGATGGCAAGGGGCCGACCCCGCTCACGCTGCAACTGGCGGCGGGCTGGTATCGATTGGAAGTGGAGAACAGTCAGGGCCATCAATCGAGCCTGCGGGTGGAGATAGGCAGTTACGCTTGGGGCGGCGGTGGGGAGCAGGCACGGCCCGACAAGATTGCCATCACTCTCGACAAGCGCGCCTATCAGGCGGGTGACAAGGCCAAAGTGACCCTGGTGGCCCCGCGCCCCGGCAAGGGGTTGCTGCTGGTGGAAGATGGTGACGGCCTGCGCTGGTGGCAGCGCATCGAGCTCAAGGGGGCCGGCAACGATGCCAAGGATGCCCGAGGCGAATTCGAGATCCCGGTCAGCCCCGAGTGGCAGCGCCATGACCTGCATATCTCGGCCCAGATCGCCGCGCCAGACAGTGACTCAAAGCCGGTGAGCCAAAAGAGTGTGCAGAGCCTGCGCTCGGTCGGGCTGGTGCCGTTCACCCTGGATCGGGAAGCGCGCCGTCTGCCGCTTACCCTGAGCGCGCCGGACAAAGCGGTGCCGCTCACCCGGCTGGAAGTGACCGCCACCTCCACCCCCAACAGTCAGGGCCGCGTGGTGCTGGCGGCGGTGGATCGGGGTGTGCTCAACATCAGCGATTATCAGCCGCTCGACCCGTTCGAGATCTTCTTTGGCCGCAAGCGCTTCGCGCAAGATTTGTTCGACAACTACGGCCAGGTGATCCCGCCGCAGGATGGCAAGCTGGCTCGCCTCAACTACGGGGGTGACCGGGCGCCGCTGAAAAAGGGCGGCGCGCTGGAGAGCCGGGTCGAGATTGCCGCGCTCTGGAGCGGCGAGGTGAGTTTTGATGAGAGTGGCAAGGCGGTGATCCCGCTCGAGCTGCCCAACTTCAACGGCGAGCTGGCGCTGATGGCGCTGGCCTGGAACGAACAGCAGGTCGGTGAGGCCGAGCGCGCCGTCAAGGTGGTGGCGCCCTTGGTGGCCGAGATTGGCTGGCCGCGCTTTGGCGCCAGAGGGGATGAGACCCGGGCCCTGGTGCAGCTGCGCAACATGAGCGGCGAGGATCAGACCCTCTCCCTTGTCTGGACCCTCAATGGCGGGCTCAAGGCAAACGGCGAGCTGCCCGGCACCCTGTCCCTTAAAAATGGCGAGGAGCAGTGGTTGACCCTGCCGCTCACCGTGACCGGGGCGAGCGGCGTGGCAAGCCTGCAGTTGGCGGCTAGCGGCAAGGATTTTGCCATCAGCCGCGACTGGACTTTGCCGCTGCGATCCCCCTGGCCGGCCGAGACTCGCCAGCGCTACCAGATGCTGGCCCCCGGCCAGCAGATGAGCTTTGCGCCAGCTGAGCTGGCCGGACTGGATCGTGCCAATCTGCAGGGGCTGCTCAGCCTCTCCGGCACTCCCCCCTGGGATCCGGCAGCCCAGTGGCAGGTGCTGGCTGACTACCCCTATGCCTGTCTGGAGCAGACCCTGTCCCGTGCCTGGCCTTACTTGCTGACCACGGCCGATGAGCGGGCTTTCTGGCGCAAACCCGCAGAGGGCAAGAAAGCGGCGAGTGAGGCGGATGTGCAACGCGCCCTGCTGCAACGGCTGCAGCGGTTGCAACTGCCCAGCGGCGGCTTTGGCCTCTGGGATGGTCGCTCCGACGAGGAGCAGTGGCTCACCGCCTATGCCGCCGATTACCTGCTGGCGCGCAAGGAGGCGGGTGACGCAGTGCCGGAGGCGATGCTCAATCAGGCGCTGAACCGGCTGCAAAGCTATCTCACCGACAGCCAGTATGGCGAGCGCTGGAGCAGTGCCCCCGAGCACAGCCGGCTGGCCTATCAGTCCTACAGCGCCTATGTGTTGGCCCGGGTGGGCAAGGCCCCACTTGCTACCCTGCGCCTTATCTGGGAGCAGCAGGCCGATCACGCCCGCTCCGGTTTGCCGCTCTTGCACCTCTCGCTGGCCCTCTCGGCCATGGGGGATGAGCAGAGTGCCGCCAAGGCCCTCAGTCGGGCATTGGCGACCGAGCGCGGTGATGACTATCTGGGTGATTACGGCTCGCCGCTGCGCGATCAGGCCCTTGAGCTCTCCTTGCTGCGCCAGCACAAGCTGGCTGTGGAGCGCTGGCCGGCCCTCAGTGCCAAGGTGGCAGATACCCTGGCTCACCGTCAGTGGCTCAGCACCCAGGAGCGGCTCGCCCTGTTGCGACTCGCCCGCGTCGATCCGGCCGTCGACTGGCAGGCCAGGGTAACTTCCTCTCTTGGCAGTGGATCCCTGAGCGGTTCGGCTCCGCTGCAGCAGGGCACCCCCGAGGCACTGGCCGCGAGCGCCGTCACCAACGAGGGCAAGGGCTCCCTCTATGTGCAGCGCACCTTGATCGGTTACCCCGAGCAGGCTCCTACCCGGTTGAGTCAGGGGATAAGCGTGACCCGGAGCTGGTTCAACAGCGATGGTCAACCGTTTGATCCCGCCAAGGTGAAGGTGGGCGATCTGGTGGTGGTGCGGCTCAATGTCAGCAGTGAATCGGCGGTGCCCGATGCCCTGCTGGTGGAGATGGTGCCCGCTGGCTTCGAGCTGGAGAACCCGGCCCTTGGCAATAGCATCAAGCTCGAAGAGCTCTCCATCGAGGGGAAACCGGCGTGGCAGAGCGAGTGGAACGACTACCTCAAGCATCAGGAGTTTCGCGATGACCGCTACACGGCGGCGCTGGATCTGAGCGCCGGGAGCAACCAGCAACTGGTCTACCTGATGCGGGCGGTGACGCCGGGTCGCTATCAGGTGCCGCCGACCCAGGTGGAGGATATGTACCGCCCCGAGCTGCGGGCTGTGGGTGAGGATATCCACGAGGTGCGTATCTCTGAGTAACAAACCCTCCCTTGAGCGGGTTCGCCCGCTCACTTTCTGGCAGCGTGGCTGGCTGAGCCTGGGTCGCACTGGCCGCGCTGGCTGGCGCTGGTTTGGTGGCCTGCCACGCTGGCTGCGCTTTTCGGTGCTGGGGGTTGTGGCACTGCTCCTGTCATTGCTGGCGCTGGATCGACTCTTCCCGCCGCCGCCACTCGACCCTGCCTACGCACGGGTGGTGCTCGACATGAAGGGGCGACCGCTGCGCGCCTTTGCCGATACCAGCGGCGTGTGGCGCTACCCCGTGACGCTGGAGCTGGTCTCCCCCCGCTATATCGAGGCGCTGCTGGGCTACGAGGATCGCCATTTCTGGCGTCATCCCGGAGTCAATCCGGTGGCCATGGTGCGTGGGGTCTGGCAGTGGCTGCGCTACGGGCGCGCCGTGTCGGGCGGCTCGACCCTCACCATGCAGGTGGCCCGCCTTATCGAGCCTTACCACAGGAGCGTGCCCGGCAAGCTGCGTCAGATGGCGCGTGCGCTGCAGCTGGAGTGGCACCATGACAAGCGCACCCTGCTTACCGTCTATCTGAACCGGGCGCCGTTTGGCGGCAACCTGGAGGGGGTACAGGCGGCAAGTTTTGCCTATCTCGGCAAGAGCGCCGCCAAGCTGACCCATGCCGAGGCGGCGCTCTTGGCAGTGCTGCCCCAGGCCCCCAGCCGCAACCGGCCGGACCGGCATCCCGAACGGGCTCGCGCGGCTCGCGACAAGGTGATGCAGCGGCTGGTGGCGCAGGGGGTCTGGCCCGAACAGGTTTGGCTGGAGGGACGCATCGAGCCTGTGCTGGCCCGCGGTCACTTCACGCCGATGGAGGCGCCGCTCTTTGCCCGCCTCGCCGCCGACCATCAGGCCGGGGCCCTGGTGCATACCACCATCGACGGGGATCTGCAGCGCTGGCTGGAGGGACGGGTGGCAAGCTATATCCGCCGCTTCCCCGAGCAGACCTCAGCGGCGTTGCTCTTGGTAGATAACAAAACCATGGCGGTGCGCGCCTATGTGGGCAGCGCCGAGTATGGCAATTTGCGTCGCCACGGTTACCTCGACATGGTGCAGGCGATCCGCTCTCCCGGCTCCACCCTCAAGCCCTTCATCTACGGTCTGGCGATGGACGAAGGGTTGGTGCACTCGGCCTCCCTACTCTCCGATGCGCCAAGGCTGGGCTCGGACTATCGCCCCGCCAATTTCTCTGGCGCCTTTCAGGGACCGGTAACCCTGGCCCAGGCGCTGCAGCAATCCCTCAACGTGCCGGCGGTGCAGGTGCTGGAGGCGCTCGGGCCGGACAAGCTGGTCAGCCGGCTCGACAACGCCGGGGTGCGGCTGGCGCTTTCCGACAAACCCAATCCGGCCATTGCGCTCGGGGCGGCGGGCATTCGGCTTGAGCAGCTGGTGGCGCTCTACAGCGCACTGACCCGGCAGGGGCAGGTGGCGATGCCGGTCTGGCTGGCGGGGCAGCAGGCGGTGTCGCGCCCCTTGCTGAGCCCGGGGGCCGCCTGGATCATCTGGCAAATATTGAGCGCGCAGGGACGGGCGGACCAACCCTTTGCCAGCGAGGCGACCGGCCGGGTCAACCGACTGGCCTGGAAGACCGGCACCAGCTATGGCTATCGCGACAGCTGGGCGATGGGGGTCTCCGGCCGCTGGACCATCGGCGTCTGGCTTGGGCGCCCCGATGGCACCCCCATGCCCGGTTTTTACGGCCAGAGCGCGGCGGTGCCGCTGCTGCTCTCTGTCTACTCGCGGCTCTCGGACAACAGCCCCCTGCCGGCACAACCCAACACGGTGAGCGAAGCGGAGATCTGCTGGCCCCTGGGACGCAAGGCCAGCGCGACCCTGCCTGAAGCCTGTTTGCAGCGTCAGAGCGCCTGGCTGCTGGAAGTGCGGGATCCTCCCACCTTGCCGGATCCCATGGACTGGCCCTCGCCGCTGCGCCAGGTCGCACTGACCGCTGCGGGCAAGCCGACGCTGACCCGCTGCCACGATGCGGCACAATCCGCTTTTCGAGCGCTCTGGCCGCTGTCGCTGGAGCCGTGGCGCTCACCGGGCGAGCGGCGTCAGGCGCTGCTTGCCAGGGGCTGCGCGGGGGAGGGGCAGAGCGCCGAGCAGCAGGCCCCCATCCGCATCCTGGCACTGGGGGAGGGCAACCTTATCCGCAGTCAGCGCTATCGGTTGCAGCCCAGGGTGCTGGGCGGTGTCGGCAAGCCGGCATGGTTTCTCAACGGCCAGCGGCTGCGCTGGGACGGGGATCAAGTAGTGAGCAAGGCGGGCCGCTATCAGCTGGTGGTGGTGGACGAGGCGGGCAACAGCGATCGCATCGAGTTTCGGCTGGAAAACCCCTCCTGAGGGCGTGGTGAGCGCCAGAATATTGACGGCATCGGTGATGGTCCCGATGCCGTCAGTTGATTGTCGATTCCCCGGCAGAGGCGGGGAGTCAGGGCTTGACCTGCCCCAGCCGGGTGAAGAAATGCCGGCTCTTGCGCTGGTGGAAGTGGCTCTTCTTGATGGGATGAAACACCAGGTCGCTCTGTGGGTGACTCCCCTTGAGGTGGTGGATCATCGCCATGGCCGGTAAGCCAGTACTGACGAGCGTGGTGAGCGGCAGGGTGATGGTCTCGGGTCCCAGCAAGGGTGTGAACCCCTGCTGGGCCTGCTCGAAGCGGGTCAACACGGCGGGTTCGGCGTAGCCGCTGCCCAGCATGGCGAGCAGGGCATCGAGGGCCTGATGGAACTCGGCGAGCTGCTGACGAAAGCCGCTTCGTCCCCGCAGGGCAATGAGCTCTGCCAACGGGATGTCGGCCAGGTGAGTGGGCACTTGCAGCGGGATCTCGAGGTGGAAGCAGTCCTGGCCGCCCCGGTTGTGGTAGCGGGATTCGAGCAGATGGAGCAGGCGGTCGAGATAGTCGTGATCGGTAATAAGCGCCCCGTCATTGGCGAGTGCCCACTCGCGGGCGAGCCGCATGGAGAGCAGATTTGCGAAGCGCCGCGCCATCCTGATCCCCCCTTCATCCTGCGTCGCAAAGCCGTGGGCGAGGCAAAACCCGTGCAACTGCTCAAGGCCGGCCTGGGCCGGGCAGAAGCAGTCGTGATTGGCCGGCATGCGCCAGCGACCGATCAGCTCCTTGTTGCCAAACACCTTGTGGCGGACAAAGTCGGGGGCAACCAGGCCGGCAATCTGGTTCTCGAGCTGGGGCGTGATGGCGGCGAAGAAGGCGGGTGCTGGCGGTTCGGCCAGCAGGTCGGTCTGCTGGCGCAGGGTCTCGAGCAGGGCGGTGAGACCGCTCTTTTCACTGACGGTGAAGACGAAGGCGAGCCGCTCCAGATAGAGCAGGGCAAACTTGAGCCAGAGTTCATCCCGCACTTCCATGCCGGGGTAGTAGATATGGGTTTTCATGGGTGCCGTGTTGCCGGGGCGCAGGCTGGGGAATATACGCAAGATGGCCAGGGTGCGGCAAACATTGCGTGGGGGAATGTGAGCGGCCGCTCATCCAGTAGGCGCTGGCCACAAAGTTCTGATATAATTCGCGCCCTTAAATCGAGGCCACCCGAGTCAATACCATGAAGTTCATTATCAAGCTGTTCCCGGAAATCACCATCAAGAGCAAGTCGGTTCGCCAGCGCTTCATCAAGATACTGCAGGGCAACATCCGCAATGTCCTGCGCCGCTTCGACGACGATGCCCGGGTGCGGATGGACTGGGACAAGCTGATCGTGAGCTCCCGTAACGATCAGTTCCGCGAGCAGGCCATCGAAGCGCTCGCCTGCATCCCCGGCATCCAGGCCTTCCTCGAGGTGCAGGCGAGCAAGTTCACCGATCTGCACGATATCTTCGAGCAGGTGAAAGCCGTCTGGGGTGACCAGCTCGAAGGCAAGACCTTCTGCGTGCGCGCCAAGCGCCACGGCAAGCACGAGTTCTCTTCGCTGGAGATCGAACGCTACGTGGGTGGCGGCCTGAACCAGCACTGCGTGAGCAACGGCGTGCGCCTCAAGAACCCGGACGTGAAGATCAACCTCGAGATCGATGGCGAAGAGCTCTTTATCGTCAGCGCCATCCACCAGGGGCTGAGCGGCATGCCCATCGCCACCCAGGAAGACGTGCTGAGCCTGCTCTCCGGCGGCTTTGACTCCGGTGTTGCCTCCTTCCAGTTCATCAAGCGCGGCTGCCGCGTGCACTACTGCTTCTTCAATCTGGGCGGGGCCGCCCACGAGATCGGCGTCAAGCAGGTGGCCTATCACCTGTGGAACCGCTTTGGCTCCTCCCACCGGGTGCGCTTCACCGCAGTGGACTTCGAGCCCGTGGTGGCCGAGATCCTCGAGAAGATCGACAACGGCCAGATGGGGGTGGTGCTCAAGCGGATGATGATGCGCGCCGCCGCCAAGGTGGCCGACGAGTTCCAGATCCCGGCCCTGGTGACCGGCGAGTGCGTGGGCCAGGTCTCCAGCCAGACCCTGACCAACCTGAACGTCATCGACCGGGTGACCGACAAGGTGATCCTGCGCCCCCTCATTACCTGGGACAAGCCGGACATCATCAGCGAAGCCCGTCGCATCGGCACCCTGGAGTTCGCCGAGACCATGCCGGAGTATTGCGGCGTCATCTCCAAGAAGCCGACCGTGAAGGCCGAGCTCTCCCGCATCGAGGCGGAAGAGGCCAACTTCGACTTCGCCATTCTGGACAAGGTGGTGGCCGAGGCCCGTTACCTCGATATCCGCCGCATCGGTGAAGAGACCGCCGCCGAGGTGCAGGAGGTGGAGACCACGGCCGCGACCGGTGACAACGAGGTGATCCTGGATATCCGCTCCGTGGAGGAGCATGACGACAAGCCGCTGGTGGTGGAAGGGCGCGAGGTGCTGCACATCCCCTTCTTCAAGCTGGCCACAGCCTTTGGCGATCTGCCGCAAGAGAAGACCTACCTGCTCTACTGTGATCGCGGCGTGATGAGCAAGTTGCAGGCGCTTTACCTCAAGGAGAAGGGCTTTGCCAACGTTAAGGTCTATCGTCCCTGAGCGGTCGACCCTCGCCCATAAAAAATCCGGCCAAGGCGCCGGATTTTTTATTTCACTTCCATGGATGCAGAGGGTCAGGGACAGGGAACCGGGGTAAAGGTCTCCTGGCCCTGGCAGCGCCAGCCCATCTCCGCCTGACGCATCTGCCACAGGTTGTTGCTGCGAAACAGGGTCAGGATATAGAGCATGTCGTTCCTCTGGCCATCGAGAGCCACCGAAAGCACGAGATCGTTGTCCAGCTGCTGGGCATGGATGCGGGTGGGGACGTCTTCATGGCCCACGAAGCGGCGAGCCACCTCGCGATAGTCGTTGACCCAGCCTTGCTGATTGCTGTTCGCCTGACGGATCTGCTGGTTGAACTGCTGTACCGGGGTGGATGCCAGACGCCCGAACAGGGCCTGTGCCCCCGCATGAGCCGCTGCCACCATCATCAGAACAAGCGTGGTAATGAGCCCAAGTTTTTGCATGAGAGAATGCATTGAGAGAGTCCGGATTGAAACGACCCCTGTATGACAACAGAAAAGCCGGCTTGGTTCAATCTTGTCCCTGTCGGGATGGGATCTCGCCCACTCTGGCGTTCCTCAGTTGCGCTGCAGCGAGAAGGTGGGCAGGGAGAGATGCCAGTAGATGGCCGCCACCCGCAGACCAAACACCCCCAGCATGCTGATGAGCATGGCGCTCACCCTGTCCACTCCGACTTCCAGCGACAGGGTATAGAGGATGCCCCCCAGGATGCAGGCGGTGGCGTAGATCTCCTTTTGCAGCACCATGGGCACCTCCCGGGCCAGCACGTCCCGGATCATGCCGCCCGCGACGCCGGTCATGGTCCCCATGATCACCGCAATGAGCCCGGGTGTGCCGAAATTGAGCGCCTTCTGGGCGCCGATCACGGTAAAGAGTGCGAGACCGAAGGCGTCCGCCACTGGCAGCACATACCAGGGCATGCGGCGAGGCAACTTGACCATCCACATGCCGACGAGGGCCGTGGCAATCACTACCCAGATGTAGAGGGGGTCGCGAACCCAGAAGACGGGGGTGGCCCCCAGGATCATGTCGCGGATGGTGCCGCCACCGATGGCGGTGACCGCGGCCAGCACCATGACGCCAAAGCCGTCCATTCTGAGACGACCCGCCACCAGGACCCCCGAAAACGCGAATACCGCAGTACCAAACATGTCGCTGATGTAAACGATCTGCTCAACCAGAGTCTGCATGGAGAACAACTCACGTCCAATAGATGATGGGGCGGCGATTTTAGGGGCAAGCCGTGGGGATGAGCAATGCGGGAGTGCAAAAGTGGGAGCCAGCGCCGGTTTCTGGGAAAAGGGTGGAGAGTGACCACAACGCCATGTCTGGTGCGGGGCCCGGGCCTCTGCTCGTGGGTGTGCAGCGCACCATGGCAAAAAACTCCGATTTTTTTCTCAAGAGTGGGGAATAGAGGCCGATATATAGGTTAGGCGGCAATTACTGCCATAAAGGCAGAAAAAAGAAATTAAAGTATCACTAAAAGACGCCGTTAACTAAACATATCAGGCACAAAACAAAATAAAGCCTGAGTGAATTAAAGTTAAATTTTAATAGCTTAGGAGAAAAATCATGAGTCTGTATATCAATACCAACGTTTCATCGCTCAACGCCCAGCGTAACATGATGAACAGCACCAAATCCCTGGACACCTCTTACACCCGTCTGGCCTCCGGCCTGCGCATCAACAGCGCCAAGGACGATGCGGCGGGTCTGCAGATCTCCAACCGTCTGACCTCCCAGATCAACGGTCTGGACCAGGGCAACCGCAACGCCAACGACGGCATCTCCCTGGCACAGACCGCAGAAGGGGCCATGGACGAAGTGACCGGCATGCTGCAGCGCATGCGTACCCTGGCGCAACAATCCGCAAACGGATCCAACTCCGATTCTGATCGCGATGCGCTGCAAAAAGAGATGGATCAACTGGGTGCCGAGATCAATCGTATCTCTACCGCCACTACCTTCGCAGGTACCAAGCTGCTCGATGGCACTTTTACCGGCTCCTTCCAGGTGGGGGCCGACGCCAACCAGACCATTAGTTTTAACCTGAATCAGACCGATGGTTTCAGTATTTCTGGTATTGCGGCGGCGGCGACTGCGGCTGGTACTGCTGCTATTGCTGTCAATACTATTTTCACTAGCGGTAGTACTGCTGGTGGTATCAGTATCAGCACCCAGGCCAAAGCTCAAGATGTATTGCTTGCTACTGATTCCATGCTGAAAGTGGTGGATGGGAAGCGTGCCGAACTGGGTGCGGTGCAAAACCGTCTGGATTCCACCATCCGCAACCAGGCGAACATCTCCGAGAACGTCAGTGCCGCCCGCTCCCGTATCCGTGATGCGGACTTCGCGACCGAGACTGCGAACATGACCAAGCAGAATATCCTGCAGCAGGCGGCGTCCAGCATCCTGGCGCAGGCCAACCAGCGCCCGCAGTCTGCACTCTCCCTACTGCAGAACTAAGGGCCCTGAAGCCGAGAAAAAGAAAAGGGCGGGTGTTCAGGCCGCCCTGGTAAACAAGATGGAACAATGGGGTGTTCGGATTTACGCCTTGTCCTATCGAAAGAGAAGTTCTTTTATTGGTATTACCCCTCGAGTGTTGCGCAGATCGTTCACTCTGTCATCCTCGAGGTTGTTCTCCTGAGCGTAAGCTCTTCTTTGGCCGACATTGTCGGCCTTTTTTATGTGCGCCGAAAAATCGGCGGCGCATAACAATAAGCATAAGCTGTGCCAATGCATTCTGCATCCTAGGGGAATACGCACGATAGCACCGCTAATGAGATGGAGGACTCCACGATGCCGCCTCCTCTTGTCGCTCCCACCTGGGCGGACAGTGCTTGCCTCTTTGTTGGTGAAGGCGGCAATAAATTTCCTAAAGCTTCCCATGAGGCTGCCGTTACAGAGTGTGAAGCAAATTGAGGGGTGTTCGGAAATCCAACATTTGCGCAACTGCGGGTCCTATGTCCGTTCAAACAGAGGGCCCGCCAGATGGCACAGATCGTTCAATCTGTCCGTCTGAACGGTGGGATACTGGCTGCACTGACGCAAGCAGAGCCCGCAGTTTCTTGTTCATCAGGAGAAATTCTTTATGGCTATGTATATCAATACCAACACTTCATCATTGAACGCTCAGCGCAACTTGATGAATACTAGCAAATCAATGGATACCTCTTATACCCGCCTGGCGTCCGGCTTGCGTATCAACAGCGCCAAGGACGATGCTGCGGGGCTGCAGATCTCCAACCGTCTGACTTCCCAGATCAACGGCCTGGACCAGGGCAACCGCAACGCCAACGACGGCATCTCCCTGGCACAGACCGCAGAAGGGGCCATGGATGAGATGACCTCCATGCTGCAGCGGATGCGTACTTTGGCGCAGCAATCTGCCAACGGCTCCAACTCTGACTCTGATCGCGATGCGCTGCAAAAAGAGATGGATCAACTGGGTTCTGAGATTAACCGTATCTCCAAGGACACCACCTTCGCCGGCACCAAGCTGCTCGATGGCACTTATTCTGGCTCTTTCCAGGTGGGGGCCGACGCCAACCAGACCATTAGTTTTAACCTGAATCAGACCGATGGTTTCAGTATTTCTGGTATTGCGGCGGCGGCGACTGCGGCTGGTACTGCTGCCATTGCTGTCAATACTATTTTCACTAGCGGTAGTACTGCTGGTGGTATCAGTATCAGCACCCAGGCCAAAGCTCAAGATGTATTGCTTGCTACTGATTCCATGCTGAAAGTGGTGGATGGGAAGCGTGCCGAACTGGGTGCGGTGCAAAACCGTCTGGATTCCACCATCCGCAACCAGGCGAACATCTCCGAGAACGTCAGTGCCGCCCGCTCCCGTATCCGTGATGCGGACTTCGCGACCGAGACTGCAAACATGACCAAGCAGAACATCCTGCAGCAGGCGGCGTCCAGTATCCTGGCGCAGGCCAACCAGCGCCCGCAGTCCGCTCTGCAACTACTGGGCTAAGCTGGCCACACCGTCAATATCATTGATATGAGGAGCAGCAGATGGCCAATGAATCGATAGCTATGCCCTCTGTTACTTCGACGCTCACTCAACATGGCGGCCCCCAGGCCGCCATGCCTGTTTCTCCCTCCGTTTCGGGTGGACATGATGTGGTCGAGCAGAAAGGCGTCGAGTCGACAGCCCAGGTATCGCAGGCGCCGCTGACACACATCAGGGCAGCAGAGCCGCGTATCGACAGGGCTGATATAGAAAAACAGGCCCAAGAATTGCAAGAAAGATTGGACAACCTGAGCAAAATGAAAGGGTGGACGATCAATTTCAGCCTGATCCCAGAATTCGATCAGCCTGTGATCAAGGTGATAGACGCGGAGACCAAACAGGTGATCCGCCAGATCCCGAGCGAAGAGATGCTCTTGATTAGCAAGAGGTTGCAGTCCATGGAACAATCGGGAAACACGGTATCCAGCCTCTCAGGGCTGCTGTTCGATGGTCAGGTGTAACCCTTTTTTTAAGTCGATAGACAGGAGGACGTGATGGCAATTACCTCTGCGGGGGCGGGGTCTGGGCTCGATCTTGAGAGCGTGATTTCGGCGAGTGTGTCAGCGAAAAAAGCCCAGCTGCAACAGCCGATCATTACCAAGCAGAACAGCACCCAGATCACCTTGTCTGGCATCGGTCAGCTGAAGTCCTCCATCTCTGCCTTTACCGACATTCTCGACAAACTGAGTGCACCTGGCGCATTCAACAAGCGCGCCATCAACATCACCCAGAGCAAGGATGACCCTGTGCTGAAGGTGGAGAGCAAGTCTGGTGCCTCCAATGGGCAATACAACATCATCGTCAATAAGTTGGCGGAAACGAGTCGTCAGGAAGGGATTTTCGATAGTTCCACTACCTCACTGGTCACTCAGGATGGACAACTGACTTTCCAGGCCGGCGACAAGACCTTCAAGGTGGATGTGAAAGCGGGCGATACCCTGCAAGACATTCGCAAGAGCATCAACAGCAATGGTGACAACTTCGGCCTCAGTGCCAACATCGTCAACACGGCGGATGGCAAGGCCAAGCTGGTGATCGACTCCGGCATCTCGGGAGATGGCAAGGATCTGACCATCACCGGGAATACCGCCGAACTCGCCATTTTCGAGGCCGGCGGCGGTGTCATGAGCCAGACCCGGGCGGCCAGCAGTGCCGAGATCAACGTGGATGGCAATGTCCTCAAGAGCGACACCAACACCTTTGACGACTCCATTCAGGATCTCAAGGTGACCGTGTTGCGGGTGTCGGACAAGGACAGTGTCGGAGATCTCAAGGCCAACAGGGTGGACATCACCACCGACAAGACATCCATTCAGGATCTTGTCCAGCAGTTCGTGGATGGCTACAACACCCTGCAGGACAAGATGAATGGTCTGGGCAAGCGCAACAGCTTCGTGGGCGGCGTCAAGCAGGACGATGGCGGTGCCCTGGCGGGGGATTCCACTACCCGTGCCATCAGCGCGTTCATGAGCAATCTGCTGGTCAGCCCTTCCCAGAACAGCAGCACCTATTCCACCATCTTCGAAGTCGGCATCAAGATGGACAACAAGGGCAAGTTGTCGCTGGACAAGACCAAGTTCGGTGAGGCGGTCGACAAGAACTTCGATCAGGTGGTGGCGCTCTTTGGCGAGGAAAAGGGGCTGGCGGCCACCTTGAATACCGGCCTGAAAGAGTACACCAAGAGTGGCGGCATGCTGGCACAGCGGGAAGATGTCCTGAACTCGGATTTGCGTGCGCTGACCCAGAAGACGGCGACGGCCAATGCTCAACTGGCGAAATATGAAGCGGCATTGCGTGCTCAATACGGCAGCCTGGATGCCCTGCTGGTCAAGATGAACAGCTCAGCCTCGGCACTGGCGACCTTGCAGACGAATTATCAAAACTCTTGATAGATCGAGAGAATTCAAACATGTACAAACGCAATATCAAAGCATATACGGCGGGCAACCTTGCCGCCGATCTGGCCACGGCGGATCCTCATCGCGTCATCCAGCTGATGATGCAGGGCTGCCTGGAGCGTCTGGCGCAAGCCAAGGGAGCCATAGAGCGCAACGACATGGAGGCCAAATCCATCGCCGTCTCCAAGGCCCAGGGGTTGCTGCACGGTCTGCAGGATGCGCTGGACATGAGCCAGGGCGCCATGGCTGAAGACCTGTATGGGCTCTACGCCTATATGGACGAACGTGTCTGGGACGCCAGCCTGACCCGTGATGTCGCGCCCCTTGAAGAAGTCATGACACTGATGCTGACCATCAAGTCCGGTTGGGATCAACTGCCGGAGTCAGAAAAGCAGCAAGGATTCCAGATGAGACAACAGTTGGGCGAGCTGTGAGCGCCACCCTCGCCGCCCTCGAAGAGGCACTGAATGAGAATGCCCGTCTGGTGGAGGGGCTGTTGCAACAGCAGCAATATGACGAGGCGTTGCAGTGTATGGATGAGCGGCTGGCATTGATAGAGAGCCTGATGCAACTGGTTGGCCGGGAGCCGTCGCAACGGTCGGCCGCGGTGGCGCTGGCTGGCAGATTGTCCATTCAGGAAGAGAGAATGCAGGCCCTGGCCGCCAGCCACCATCACGCCATTTTCGAACGCTTGACTCTGGTCGGTAGAGCCAACAAGGCCGGGCAGGCCTATCGCGTGAACAGCAAGGAGTTCTGATGCCAGGCAATATTGATGCGGCCCTGATAAAAGCGGAGCAGGAAGCGCTGCGGCTTCGGCAGCAGGCGGAGCAGGAAGCGGCCATGGCGGTGGCTTTGCCGCTGCGATTTGAACAGAATATGGCGGCGTTTCGCCAGTACATTCCCCATATCGCCGATATGTATGAGCACTATCAACCCGCCCGTCCATTTCGGTTTTTCTGCAACGAGAATGGTCAGCCTAATCTGGCTTGGCTCGATGATGATGTCGCAGTCTATGGCGCCGAACCCTATCTCATCTGTGAAACGCTAGTAATGGAATCCATAAAAAAGGGAGGGCTATCCAGATGTTCATTTAGCCAGGAGACCAATCCGCTCGGCTTTATACATGTGGAGTATCTAAATAAGCTCAATACCTATCTGGGAGATATTTCTCAGGAGGCTGGTGTCTTAAGTCAGGTGCCGAATGAAGTACCGAGCGCTTTGATCCTTGGTGTGGGCCTGGGTTATCACCTTGGCTATATCTATGAACGTTGCAAGATTGGTACCCTGTTTCTGTTTGAGCCGGATCTGGATCTTTTCTATGCATCACTATTCTGTTTTGACTGGGCACCGCTGCTGAGCTATTTGCATCAGGAAAATTTGGGAATACATATCCTGCTAGGGCAGGATGAGCAGACAATCTTGAATGATTTTTCTGCGGCAGTACAAAGCCGAGGCTCCTTTCTGATTGCCAATGCCTTTGTCATGTGGGGATATCAGAATGATAAAATAAAAAGCCTGATGAATATCCTCCAACAGGAGTATTATCGACTGATTATGGGATGGGGATTCTTCGATGACAACCTTATCGCACTTTCCCATACCGTGGAGAATATTGAACGTGGCGTGCCTTTTTTAAAGCATGCTCACAAGGTTGCGTATGAGTATCAACGAGTGCCTGTATTTATAATTGCCAATGGTCCCTCTCTGGATGATTCCATCGATGTCATTGCGGCTAATAAAGACCGGGCCATCTTAATATCCTGTGGCAGTGCAATATCAGCTTTGCATAAAGTTGGAATAAAGCCGGATATTCATGTTGAAACTGAACGCACCAAAATCGTCTATGATTTCTTGGTTAACCTGAATGACCCTGAATATCTGCAAGATATTTTTTTCTTGAGCACAGATGTGATTCATCCGAATTGTTCAACTTTATTTAAACGTTCAGCACTGTTGTTCAAAAGTGGTGAACCAGGAGTCATGTTGTGTCATCACCATTTTCCGGAGTCGAGATTATTTACTGCTCTGGGAGTAGTTAATCCATTGGTGGGTAATATAGGTGTCGCTACACCAATTTATCTTGGTTTTAAGAGTGTTTACTTGTTTGGTTTGGATAATGGTTATAAAGAGAAAGGTAATCATCACTCAAAGTTAAGTTCATATTATAATAATGAGCAGAGTGCCGAAATCTTAGGCAAGATAATGTATGGCGATGATCAGTGGCAACGTGAGGCAAATTTCTCTGGCGTTATTATAAGCAATGCCATGTTTGATACATCCCGACACATCATCGAGTATGTATTGTCTACTAATAGAGAAGTACAATGCTTTAATTGTAGTGATGGAGCCAAAATTAAGGGAGCAAGACCTTTTCCAAGCAGCGAGGTGGGTTTATTCCAACCCATCGATAAGGCAGCCATCCTCGATGACATCAGCAATAGACTCTGTGCTCCACTAGCGTTATCAAAGCAAGACTTTTATCCTTTGCTAGATGTTGAATTTTTCAATAATTTTATCGATAAAATGGTTGATGAGTGGCAGCTAAATTTTTCATCTAGGAATGAGATTAATCAGCTGATGCTGCAACATTTTGGTTATCTTAGTCAGATAGCCAAAACTAAGCAAATGCATATAGCTCAGTTTATGATAGGCTCGATGAATTATATATTTACCCTGTTAAGTTCCATTCTTTATTCAACCGAAAAGGAAGGGGAGGCTCTTGCCCTGATGAAGCCCGCCATTGAGATCTGGCTAGAGTTTTTGGCCAAGGCGAGGGAGATGTATCCCAGGGCGCTCGACAGCGTCGACATGGTGGATAACGAAGTGATGGCGCTGTTCAGAAAGAAAACCGTGAACAGCTGAGCCTGTGCCCCTGCACTTGGGGAGAGACGAAAATACCGACCCTTGGGTCGGTATTTTTTATCTTGCGGGATAGGGGTTCTGCGCCGCGAGCAGCCTCGCATCTTTGCGCAGGATCTGCACCGAGATCAGCGCATCCGGCTCGAGTTCGGTGCTGCCGTCGTGATGCTGCACATGCTCGAACAGACGGTGGTAACCCGGATGCCAGGCAAACAGATCGCCGTAGTTCATCTTGTAGCTGAAGAGACTGGCGTGATGCTGATAGTCGTTGCGATAGTGTCCGGCCGGCGGATTGAAATCCAGTATGGTCATGAGTCCCTGGTCGGCCAGCAGCGCATCGCTGCCTGCGGCAATCTTGAACAGATCCTGGGGATCGCACAGATAGAGGCAGAAGCCGAAGATGATGAGGTCGACGGGTTCCATCTCGGGCAGGTTGTCGGCCGTCCCGACCGTGAGGTGCAATCCAGGGTACCGGGAGAGCCCATCCTGGATGGCACTGGCCGAGGGATCCACCCCATAGCAGCGTGCGCCGTAATGCTCGGCCAGCTGCGCCAGCCGCCAGCCGTTGGCGCAACCTATCTCCAGGATCCTGGCGGGTTTGCTGCCCAGATACGCCAGTGCCTTGAAGATGGGATCGCGCTCCAGGGTCTTGCCTAGGATGGCGCTCTTGTTGCGTTCGTACCACTCGTTCCCTTCCCGGGACATGAAGACGTTCTTCTGATCCATGCTGAGCTCCTCGACCGTTTAGGAAACCAATGACCAGGCCAGGGGCGTACCGGCCTGAATATCCTGGCTGGCACGGCGACCCAGCAGGGAGGGAAGGTGAACCGGGGGCAAACCATCGGCCGGCCGGACGGAACGGACATTGCGGGACGTGAAGGCATCCCCCGCCTTCATGTCCTCACAGACGAAGAGGGAGCGAGCGAAGCGCCGGTTGCGCATCGTCTTGTCGTTGAGTTGGTAGCTGACCTCTCCCAGAGCGGCCTCAACTTGTCGTACTCCCTCGACCATATGAGCGAATTCATCCGGTGTCATGGAGAAGGAGGCATCCGGCCCACCCAAGGTGCGGTCCAGGATGAAATGCTTCTCTATCACGCGGGCGCCCAGGGCGGCGGCAGCCATGGCGACCGCCTCTCCCAGGGTGTGGTCGGACAATCCCACCTGGACACCAAACGTCTGCCTCATATTGGGGATAGTAAGCAGGTTGGCTTCTTCCACTGGGGCGGGGTAGGAAGAGGTGCACTTGAGCAATGTGATGTCGTGATTGCCCACGCGGCGGCAGGCCTGTACGGCGGCATCGATATCGGCCAGGGTGGCGATGCCGGTCGAGATGATCATCGGCTTGCCCTTGCTGGCGGTGTACTCAATCAGAGGAATGTCGGTGATTTCAAACGAGGCGATCTTGTAGAGAGGGACGTCGAGAGCCTCCAGAAAATCGACGGCACTGGGGTCGAAGGGAGTGGAGAAGAAGATGATCCCCTCCTTGTGTGCTTCCGCCTGGATGGCGGCATGCCACTCCCAGGGTGTGTATGCCTCTTGATAGAGCTTGTGCAGGGTGGTGCCATCCCAGAGAGTGCCCTGATTGATCTGGAAGTACTCATTGTCGCAGTCAAGGGTGATGGTGTCGGCCGTATAGGTCTGGATCTTGATGGCATCGGCCCCGCACGCTTTGGCCGCGCGCACTGTCGCGAGGGCCGTTGCCAGGTCGTGGCCGTGATTGGCCGACAGCTCGGCAATGATGAAGCATCGATTCGGATTGATGACGCTAGCCATGGCTTGGGTCATGGATGTTTCCACTCCTGTTCAGTGATCCCCATGAGCATGAGATCGACATAATTGGTTGTCTGGGGGCGGCTGACGGCCTCTCGCCAGGCGCCTTCATGGCGAAAGCCGGCGCGTAGATAAGCCTGGATGGCTCTTTCATTGTCTGCCGCCACCTCGAGCTTGAGGGTGTGCAGCTGGGCGACCTCGAAGGCGAGCCGGTTGACGGTGGCCAGCAGGCGGGCGCCCAGCCCCTTGTCGGGGCGAAAGGGATTGCGATAGATCCCGAGCCAGCCCAGGCGGTTGTGCCAGTCCAGCCTATGCAGGGAGATGACGCCGGCAGGCCCCTTGTCGTCCTGGCAGAGATAGTTGACGTTGCGAGTGTCCTGAGACTGACGTGCCATGAAGGCACGGTGCGCAGCCAGAGTGATGTCACCCCCTGTGTTCATCCAGCGAGCGACCTCCGGGTGGTTTCGCATCTGCCAGACGGTGATCACTTGCTGTTCGTCCAGCATGGCGAAGGGGATGAGGTGGATCCCGGCGAGATTGAAGCTCTGCTGCAGCACTAGGCCTGGTTGAGCCATGCGAGTGCCTCCAGGGTGCCGTTGCCAGCCATGAGTGCCTGCAATCTGTGCGTCCGTCTGGCGCGCTCGTCCGATGCCGACAGCCTGGACAGCCCCTGTTCCAGGTGGGAGAGCAAGGCCGGATCATGCCACCATTCCCCAGAGAGAAAGGCATCAGGGCCGCACCAGCCCGCCAGCTGGTTGGCCTGGTTGTCGGCGACGCCGATCAGCATGCCGGGCAAGCCACAGCGGGCGAGCTCATAGGCCGCTTGCCCGGCTGCGCTGATGGCCAGATCGCAGTGACACATGAGATCCGCCATCTGGGTTGCGTCGAGGTTGTGATACTGCCGGCATCCCCACAGGCGGGGATCCGGTTCCCGGTTGACGACGTGCAACTCGGCATCCGGGGCGTGCTGGTGCAGTAAGGTCACCAGACTCGGCGTCAGGTCGCGGATGTCGGTTCCCCCCATGATGATCAGGATGCGCTCGATGCGCTCGGAGACTTGAGTGCGAGGAGGCACGGACCAGAACGGGGGGCGCAGGGGCTGCCAGCCCGGTCCCCACCGCCAGGTGGCGGAGCCGGATGGGGTGCCCGGGGCGCCGGGGCAGGCGTGGATCACCAGCCCCTGGGGGTAGTCCAGCCGTTCGGTGTCATCGAGGTACAGTACCCGTGCAAAGCCTGCCGATATGCTCTGCAGGGTCTCCAGAGTGGCCGAATAGGAGTCGACAATGGCGACCGCCCGCTGCGGGGAGATACGCTGCTGCTGCCAGTTGCCCCAGCTGACGGATTCCCCCCTGAGCATGGCTTGCGCAAGTTCATCGCCCTCTATCACCCAGTGGACCTGGCCCCCCTGTTGTCGCCAGGCCTGCGCATAGGCGCCGCAGCGGCTGAGGTGACCGAGACCCCGGGCCTTGTCCCCTTCACTGAAAATCCACAGTGGCAGCACTCAGCGCACCTTGAATACCGGCTGGATGGGTTCGCCGTCCAGAGCCTGATGGACGGCCTTGTCCGCGTCCAGGCGGATAAGCGCCGGTAGGACCTCGGCGTAGACGGCCAAGAGGGTCTGGACATCCTCTTCGCCGTGGGCAAGGTTCAGGTTGTGACTGCCGAGGCTGAGGATGCCCCGCTTGCATAGCTCCTGGATGAAATAGCTCTTGAGCAGCCAGCTGGAGTGGTTGGGGGAGTCGCCGATGAGCAGGAAGCTCCAGCTCGGATGACCGGCGCTCTGCAACCAGCTTGGGGCGTTCAACTGCTGGAGCAGGGCATCGAGCCCGCTCTGCAGTTGCTGGCCTCGCTCGGCCAGCCGTGCTGGCACATCGAGCCGGCGCATCTTCTTGATGACGGCGTTGGCCGCCGCGAGGGCGATGGCATCGCCGCCGAAGGTGCCGGAGAAGAAGATGTCCTCCATGCGGCGCATGTACTGACGGCGGCCCACCACGGCGGAGATGGGGAAGCCGTTGGCCATGCCCTTGCCGAAGGCGGCCAGATCCGGCGTGACGCCAAACAGGGTCTGGGCGCCGCCCAGATGGAAGCGAAAACCTGTGATGGTCTCGTCGAAGATGAGCAGGGCGCCGTGATCATCGCACAATTGACGCAGACCGGGCAGGAAGTCCGGAGCGGGCCAGACGACGTTCATGGGTTCCAGGATCACGGCGGCAAATTCGCCGGGATGGGCCTCGAGCTGCGCCTTGAGAGAGGCCAGATCGTTGTAGTCGAAGCGATGGGTGAGCTCGCGCACGCATTCGGGCACTCCCAGATGGCGGGTGGTGGAGCCGATGTACCAGTCCTGCCAGCCGTGATAGCCGCAGACGGCGACCCGCTCCCGTCCGGTCACGGCGCGGGAGAGGCGGATGCAGGCGGAGGTGGCATCGGTGCCGTTCTTGCCAAAGCGGACCATCTCGGCGCAAGGGATGAGCTCGATCAGCTGCTCCGCCACCTCGGTTTCCAGGCGGTGGGGCAGTGAGAAAATGGAGCCCAGATTGAGCTGTTCCAGCACCGCCTGATTCACCTCGGGGTCGCAGTAACCCAGGCTGATGGCCAGCAGGCCGCTGGCAAAGTCCAGATACTCGTTGCCATCCACGTCCCAGACCCTGGCGCCCTGGCCACGTTCGATGAAGAGGGGCGCCGCACCATAGGGGAAGCAGAGGCGGCTCTTGGAGAAGGTCTGGGAACCCAAGGGAATGCTCTGCCCGGCCCGGGCGGAGAGGGTCAGTGAATGCTGATACCGTGAGGTCATGAGTGGTTCTCCTTGGCCAGCGAGCTTGCCAGCCCCTCATTGCGTTGATGTTGGGTATTCAGGGTCGCCAACTGCGGCTCACGCGCCAGCAGGGCGAGAATGTCGTCGGTGGCAAAGGCCGGTTTTGACGGGTAGAGCCGCTGATAGATTTGCTCGACCAGGGCGAAGTCGGCGGGCTCGTCCACCGTCCAGCGCAGATGGGCCAGGCTCGGCTGGCGCACCAGCTTGCCTATCTTGAACTGCGCCTCGTGCTGGCGGATGTAGTAAGTCACGTGCTCGCGCTGGGTTGGGGTGTGGGCGCACCCGGCCAGCAGGTCGAGGGTGGCGGCGCTCAGGATCTCGGCGTCCAGCCCATCAGGGTAGCTGGGATCCCAGCAGTTGCTGCTGTAGTCGTAGCCGCCGGTCAGATGCAGCTCGATAAGTTCGTCGATGAGAGCGGGATCCGCGAGGGGGCAATCCCCGGTGAGCCGCACGATCTGGCTGGGGCTGAAGGGTTGGGCGGCCAGATGGAAGCGCTGCAGCACGTCGTCCAGCGGGCCGCGAAAACAGGGGACGCCCAGCTCGGTGCAAAGGGCCGCGATGGCCTCATCCCCGGCCTGGTCGCTGGTGGCGACCACCAGTTGATCCAGCCTGGTCGAGCGTTGGAGCCGCTCTATCTGGCGGGCGAGCATGGGCACACCGAGCAGGGGCTTGAGCACCTTGCCCGGCAGTCGGCTGGAGTTGGCTCTGGCCTGGAGGATCCCGAGGATCATGATGCTCTCCACAAGGCAGGGTTGATGAGGGCCGGTTCGCTGCAAGCGAGGGTGGCCAGTTCGTCGTCATGGCAGGGGGACAGATGGGCATGGGCTGATGCGATGGCTGCCAACTCGTGGGCATGACAGACCCCTACCACGAAGCGGCTGACCTGGGGCAGGGCCGGGATCAGGGAGAGCGCTTTGTAGAGGGAGGAGAGATGGGGGCGCCACCCATCCAGCCGCGCCAGCGGTTCACGGAAGGCCTCAAAATAAGCGGGACGAAGATCCGGCTGCATCAGCAGCAGGCCTTGCAGGAACAGGGATCGCACATGGATCTCACAGCCAGCGGCCTGCAGCCTGTCGAGCCAGCCCGAGCGCAGGAAACGCTGATCGAGCAGGTTGGCGGGGAGCTGCACCAGCTCCAGGGGATAACCCTGATCCAGCCACTGTGCCAGCTCTTCGGGGGCATAGACGGAGACGCCCACCTTGCCCACCTTGCCCTGATGCTGCAGCTCTGCCAGCTGCTCGAACAGGGCGGGGCTGGCATCCTGGCTGCGGTGCAGCAGCAAGCCATCCAGCCTGGCGCGCGCCAGGCGTTGCAGGCTGCCTTCCACCGAGATGGCGACGTCTGCGGCCTGGATGCCCGGCGCCAGCTTGTCTATCAGTTGAAAGTCGGCGCTGTGGTGGTGCCCGAGCCTCTCCTCTGCCTTACCGTAGGCCTGGGCCGTATCCAGGGTATCCATCCCCAGCTTGCGGGCCAGGGCCAGAATGGCGTCGAGCTCCTGATCCTGCACTTCGCCTGTGCGGTTGCTGATGCCGTAATCGAGCCCGAACTGGACCGTACCCAGTGCTAGGCGCATAGCACCGACTCCAGAGTCTGAACGACCTGATCCTGCTCGGCCAGGGAGAGGCCGGGGAACAGGGGGAGGCTGATGGCTTGTCGATAATAGGCCTGGGCACCGGGATAGTTGGCGGGGTCGTGGCCGAGCTCACGGTAATAGGGTTGGGCCGGAATGGGCATGTAGTGCACGTTGACGCCGATACCGGCGTCTCTCAGGCGGGCAAACACCTCATCCCGGTCTTGCACCCGGATCACATAGAGGTGGTAGCCACTGAGTCTGTCATGCCCCTGGTGCAAGGGCTCGACCGGCAGTCGGGTCAGTAGCTCGTCGTAGCGGGCAGCCAACAACCGGCGCCTGTCAATGAACTGCGGCAGGCGGGCGAGCTGGCTGCTTCCCAGCGCCGCCTGGATGTCGGTCAGGCGATAGTTGAAGCCGAGTACCTGCTGCTCGTAGTACCAGCCCCCCGGAGTGTCGACGGTCAACTGCGCCGGATCCCGGGTGATGCCATGGCTGCGATAGAGACGAAGCCTCGCGGCCAGCTCGGCACTGCGAGTCGTGACGGCGCCCCCTTCCCCGGTCGTGATGGGCTTGACCGGATGGAAGCTGAAGACGGTCATGTCGCTGTGGGCACAACTGCCGATGGGCTCTCCCTGATAACGGGCTCCCAGGGCATGGCAGGCATCTTCGATGAGGGACACACCATATTCTCGGCACAGGGCGCCTATCTCGGCGAGATCGCAGGGCTGGCCCGCGAGATGCACGGCGACCAGGGCCTTCGGCTGACGAGCGCTGCCCTGAACCCGTTGCAGCTTCTCGCGCAGCGCCGTCACGCAGAGGTTGCCGGTTGCGGAGTCCACGTCGACGAAATCCACCTGGGCGCCGCAATAGCGGGCACAGTTGGCTGAGGCGACGAAACTGATGGCGGAGACCCAGACCCAATCCTGTTCGCCGAGCGCCAGCGCGGCGCAGGCAAGGTGCAGGGCCGTGGTGCCGTTGCTGCAGGCGATCACGTGGGGAGCCTGGCAGTAGTCGGCCAATCCCTGTTCGAAGGCGGGGACCGCCTCACCCTGGGTGAGGTAGTCCGACTTCAACACGGCGACGACGGCTTCGATATCTTCATCTGTGATGGATTGGCGTCCATAGGGGATCATTCGGCGAGCACCTGCTGATTCATGACTTTCAATTCCTCTATCGACAGGAAGTGGCGATTATTGAGGGAATTGTATTCAAAGCCGTGCTCGACCCGCACCGCGGTGTCACCCAGGGCATTGACGGCGAAGTCATTGTTTCGGCTGGTGAAGGTGATGCTGGGAGCGATGACGTAATAGTCGTCAAATTCATAGGTGTGGTAGGAGTCGTCAGCCGGACACATCACCTCGTGCAACTTCTCGCCCGGACGGATACCGATGATCTCCTGGGGCAAGTCCGGCGCCATGGCGCTGGCGAGATCCGTGATGCGTACCGACGGGATCTTCGGAACGAACACTTCCCCCCCTTTCATGCGGGCAAAGTTGGTCAGCACGAACTCGACCCCCTGTTGCAGGGTGAGCCAGAAACGGGTCATCTCGGCATGGGTAATGGGGAGGCTGCTGGCCCCTTCCTTGATCAGGCGATCGAAGAAGGGCACCACAGAGCCCCGGGAGCCGACCACGTTGCCATAACGTACCACGGAGAAAATGGTGGGGTGCTTGCCCGCCATATTATTGGCGGCGACGAACAGCTTGTCGGAACAGAGTTTGGTGGCGCCATACAGGTTGACCGGATTGGCCGCCTTGTCGGTGGAGAGGGCGATCACCTTCTCGACCCCGTTGTTGAGGGCCGCCTTGATGACGTTTTCCGCACCATGGATGTTGGTCTTGATGCACTCCATGGGGTTGTATTCGGCGGCAGGCACCTGCTTGAGGGCGGCGGCATGAACCACGAAGTCCACGCCGTGCATGGCCATGTCCAGGCGCTCGGCATCCCGTACGTCACCGATGAAATAGCGCATGCAGGGGTGATTGAAACGCTGCTGCATCTCGAACTGCTTGAGTTCATCACGGGAGTAGACGATCAATCGGCTTGGCGTGTAGAGGGAGAGGACTGCCTCGATGAACTTCTTGCCAAAGGAGCCGGTTCCCCCGGTGATCAGGATCGTTTTGCCGTTGAACATGTCATGGTCCCGTTATGAAGTGAGTGTCTATTAGATTTAAAAGCATATTTTATGCCATAACCCGCGATATGGGAGAGAGCATCGCCGTGACGCAGGCGCCATCAAGGAGTTGGCGTGCTGGTCCCGGCGATCGCCTCGCATATCTGCTCCACCGCGTTGAGGGCGCGGGGGGTGAAGCGATGCAGTTCATCGGCGTTGATGAGGGCGAGCCGTTGGTGTTTGACGGCGTCCAGCATGGGCCACTGCCGCCAGTGATCCAGCACGGAAGGATCCCGGCCGCCAGCCAGGATGAGCCCGGGATTGGCCTTGATCACCTGCTCCAGCCCGACCTGGGGGTAGGCTGCTCCCGTCGTCGCCATGATGTTGCGTCCGCCGCAGAGGGTGATGGCCTGCCCCGGCCAGGTCGAATTATTGACGCTGGTGAGCGGCGGGTACCAGAGCTGATAGAAGACAGACAGGGGCTTGGGCTCGCCGTAGCGCGCCGCCAGGGCGTCGAGCCGGGTCAGATAGGCGCGGGCTTGCTCGTCGGCTCTGGGCGTGAGCCCGAGAAGGTGCCCCAGGCTGCGCATCTCGGTGGCCAGGGAGGCAAAGTCGGTGGGCTCCGAGTAGAAGACGGGAATGCCGAGGCGCTCGACCGGGCCCAGCATGCGTGCCTGGGCGGAGCGCCAGGCCACTACCAGATCCGGCTTCTGGGCCAGCAGCGCCTCGAGGTTGATGCTGCGATAGTTGGCCACCCGGGGGAGGTTGGTCACCTCGGCGGGGTAATCGGAGGCATCGTCGGTGGCGACCACGCGATCCCCGGCGCCGATATCGAACAGCAGTTCCGTCAGATGGGGAGTGAGGCTCACGATGCGCTGCGGCGGGGTGGCCATGGCGCACAGTGAGGTGCCCAGCAGGCAGACAAACAGGCCCAGGGCACGAAGGGAAACGCGATCAGCCATGATTGAGCGCCATCCATGTCAGGAGCAGCGAGAGCCCGAGCCAGCCCCAGCCGGTCAGTTGCAGACGCTGCAGCAGGCGCAGGGGCAGGTTGGCATCGGGTTCGCGCCCCTCATCAAATACCGGAAAGCGCACCAGCTGGCCCTGATAGTAGCGGGGGCCGCCGAGTCGGCTGCCCGTCGCCCGGGCCAGCAGCGCGAGCAGGACCCCCATGGCGGGATGGGGCCAATGCAGCGCAGGCCGCACTCTGTTGCCCAGCCCGCGCACCTGGGTCAGGCACAGGGGAAGCGCCAGCAGCAGGATGGCGGGGGCGCAGAAACCCTGATAGAGCGCCGCAGCCGGGCGGCCGAAGTGGACGAACGCGTTCTGCTTAGGGTTCCACGCCAGATGGGTCAACTGGGCGAGCCGCACCAGCAGGGCACCCTGTACCCCGGCCAGGGCGAAGCCCAGCAGGGGGGCGGCCCACTGACCCACGAGGCGCAGTACGCAGGTCTCGCTCACCGCCTTGTTCAACCCCATCACCGAGAGCTTGCCGGTTTCCCGCTTGAGCCAGGGGGCGACCTGCAGCCTCGCCACGACCAGCGTCTCCTGGGTCGCCAGGGACTGGTTCGCCTGGGCGAGTTCACGCAGGGGCCTTGATTCGAGCATCAGCAGCAGGAACAGGAGGTCGAACAGGGGCTCGGACAGGGAGAGATTGCGCACCGCCCAGAGACCGGCTGCGCAGGGCACCCAGACCACCAGCAGGGCAAGGAGCCCGGCCTGGCTCTGCTGGCGCGGTGTGCCGTCGGGGCGATAGACCTTCTGGCCGAGGCGGGTGAGCAGAGGCACGGCTGCGCCGGGTCGAAAGCGTGCGGGCCAGGGCAGCAGGGCCTCCAGCAGGGCGGCCCCCACCATGATGGCCGCCGTCGTGGAGGCGAGGGCGGTCATCAGAGCATCCCAGGAGGGGGCGTCGATCACAGCTTGCCGAGCAGCGCGATGATCACTTCGGCGGAGTGTTGACCCGCCACCTCGATGAAGGCATCGAAGGATTCCACCTGCTCCTTGCCGGCGATGTCCGACATGGCCCGTACCACCAGATAGGGCACCTTGAACATGTGGCACACCTGGCCGATGGCGGCCCCTTCCATCTCCACCGCCAGCATCTGCGGGAAGTCGGCACGGGCTTTCGCGATGGCGTCCGGCTTGCACATGAACTGATCGCCGGTGCAGATGAGCCCGACCTTGGTCTGGTGCTTGCCTTGCTCGGCAATGCAGGCCTGTGCCAGGGCGATGAGTTTTTCGTCGCAGGGGAAGGCTGCGGGCTGCTGGGCCATCTGGCCCATCTCGTAGCCGAAGGCGGTCACGTCCACGTCGTGGAAGCGCATCTCGCTCGCGATGACCACGTCACCGATGTGCAGATCCTGGGCGAAGCCGCCGGCAGAACCGGTGTTGATGACGCAATCGGGAGCGAACTTCTCCAGCAGCAGGCTGGTGGCGACGCTGGCGGCGACCTTGCCGATGCCGGAGCGGGTCAGGATCACCTCTTTACCGGCCAACTTGCCCTGATAGAACTCGCAGCCGCCCAGTTGCAGGGTGGTGGGCTCGCTCAGCTGGCTGCGCAGCAGGGCCACTTCCTGCTCCATGGCGCCGATAATACCTACTTTCATCATCTACCTCGTCTCGATGGCCGCTGGGCCGAAAAAGTTGGCGTGGATGATAGCAAAACTTGGCGGTGGCGCCGAGCATTGCGATGGTGCGGATGGGGGGTCAGGGGTAGCGTCTGGCCAGGGCGGCCAGTGCACCACTGTCTGCGAGCCGTTGCAGGGTGTTGGCGAACAGGGTCAGGCGTTCGGGGGCACTGTGGCGATGGAACAGGATGTAGAAGGGAGTCTCTTCCATCACGGTGGGGAGGATGCGGATCTTGTCGGCCAGACCCTGTTCGCGCAAGTCGGACTCAAACCCCGGGGAGCGGTAGTAGACGAAACGGCCGCGCTTCATCAACAACTTCTCGTAGTTGGCCTGGTTGCTGATCCCGCCGATGTCGATGATGAGGCCGCCGATGTCCTGGAGCCGGGCGATAGCACCGCTGCCATGGTTGATGAGGATGATGCCCGCCTGGCCGAGGGCCCTGACATCCTGCCAGCTGCGTATCTCGACGGGATCGTCACGGCGCACCGCCAGGTGGTAGTGCACCGTGAAGATGGCGGGGGTCAGGACGATGAAGTGACCCCGCCTGGCCGGGCTCTCTCCCACGCCGCAGATGAAGTCCAGCTGGCCGTGCTGCACCTTCTTTTCCAGCCGTCGCAGCGGCAGGAAGCGCTGATCTCCCTCAATGCGAAGGGCAGGCTCCCTCGCTTCCATGAGCCGGAAGAGATCGACGCAGATCCCGCCGACATGCCCGTCGGGGAGCGTCACGTACTTGGGGGACGACGCCTGTTGCGCGGCCGTATGAAAGACCTCGGTGGCGCCAATGGCCCTGGCGGTGAGGACAAGCAGACACAGCAGCAGGATTATCCTGAGGGTCATCCGGGCAGGCTTCCGATGGGATTCAGGCGCCGTACATCAACCAGTCAAAGGGCGCCGGGGGCTCAACATTAGGCGATTTCCCCCTCTTATTTCAAGGGTTCGTGCTGTCGTCACCGGGCGCACGGGGCTTGAGGGGGGTGATCAGCCGAGTGCGGTGTCGAGGGTCATCATCAGGGCGAAGCCCGCCATGAGCCCCAGGGTGGCGTGGGTCTGGTGGCCGTTGCGATGGGTTTCCGGGATCACTTCGTGGGAGACCACGGGTTGCATGGGGCATCGGCGTTTCATCCCAGGGCTGTATCCAGCGTCATCATCAGAGCGAAGCCTGCCATCAGGCCCAGGGTGGCGTGGGTCTGGTGGCCGTTGCGGTGGGTTTCCGGGATCACTTCGTGGGAGACCACAAACAGCATGGCACCGGCTGCGAGCCCGAGGCCGATGGGGTAGGCGATGGCCATGCCGCTGGCGAGTCCGACCCCGAGCAGGGCGCCGAGCGGTTCCAGCAGGCCGCTGCCGATGGCGACCAGCACGGCCACCGGCGGGCGAAAACCGGCTGCGCACATGGCCAGCGCCACCGCCAGCCCTTCGGGAATGTCCTGCAGGGCAATGGCGGTCGTGAGGGGCAGTCCCACCGTCATGTCTCCCTGGGAGAAGCTGACCCCGATGGCCATGCCTTCGGGCAGGTTGTGCAGGGCGATGGCGAAGACGAACAGCCAGACCCGTGAGCAGCTCTCATGGCCGGGACCACAGGGGCCGGTCTTGTCGTGTTCGTGAGGGGTGAATTGATCCAGTCCCAGCATCAGCAGCACCCCGAGGGTCATGCCGGCCACCACCACGGCGGCGGCGAGGAAGCCGTCATCCGTGATCCCCTCGGCGGCCTCGAGCCCCGGCAGCAGCAGGGAGAAGGCGCTCGCCGCCAGCATCATGCCGGCGGCGAACCCCAGCATGGCATCTTCCACCCGTTGGGGAACGGCGCGCAGGAACAGGGCAGGCAGGGCGCCCAGCGCCGTGGCGGCAAAACCCGCAGCGCCGCCGATGAGGCCATAGCGTACCCCGGGCGTGATCTCTCCTGCTGCCAGCATGACGAGACTCTGCACCAGGAGCAGCAGCACGGCGACCAGGGCGAGCAGCAGCCCCAGGGCGATGAGGGGGCGATCCGCTATCTGCTCGCGCAGTTGGACAGACCAGGAAGGGGAGAGGGTCGATACGTTGTCCATGGGGCCTCTGAAGACAGGAATGGGGAGAGACGAGCGACCATTACATAACCTGGCCCCTGCTTTGTCCATGACGGCGGACCGATTGTGGCAATCGGCTCAAGTTTTGCGTCGAGCTGGTCGCTCCTGTGCTGGCAGCCTCGTGGCGGGCACAAGGCCCGGCGTGGGGCGAGCGGGAAGCAAGGGATCCCCTCTCTTCGCTCCCATCGTCATTTCCCGTCAGGAGTCTCGGGTCACCGCTTACACGGATGTGATCATTGTGTCACTGCACACCTGCAGTCGAGGATCACCAGCCAACATGTCTTACAAGCATCTCTCCATCGGCAAGAAGATTGCCGCCGTCTTTGCGGTCATTGCCGTCATCAACGCCGTCTTCGGCCTGTTTCTCGCCACCGAACTGCGGGACATTCGGGATCGGGTATTGAACTTCACCGACTCCACCCTGCCAAGTGTGCTCTCGGTGGACAACCTGCTCTACGACGTCTCCTATGTGCGCCGTGCCCAGTTTGCCCTGCTGATGGTGGAAGATGCCGTCGACAGGCAGGTTCGCCGCGCCCGCATCCAGGAGAGCCTGGGCAAGGTGCAGCAGGTCATGGATGCCTACGAGGCAACCGTGGGGGCCGAGCATGAGCGTCAGGCCTTCAACCGCGTCAAGCAGCAGTGGCTGCAATATCTGGGGGCCGTCAACCAGGTGGATGCCCTGTTGTTCCAGGGGCGCAGGGATGAGGCCAGGGAGGCGCTGTTTCGCTCGAACGGGCTCTACACCGAGCTGGAGCTGGCGGTGCGTGCCCTGGTGAAGGTGAATCTTGGCTTTGTGGAAGAGAACCGTGGCAGCCTGCTTGGCAGCGTCACCATGGTGATGACCTTTGCCGTGGTGAGCATCGCGACCCTGCTGATCTTCATGGGGGTCATGACCTGGTTCCTCACCCGCCAGATCTGCCTGCCCCTGCAAGCCGTGGTGGCCCAGGCCAATGCCATCGCCCTGGGGGATCTGACCCATCGGCTGGATCGCCAGCACATCGGGCAGGACGAACTGGGGATGCTGGCCAGCGCCTCCCTCAAGATGCAGGACAACCTGCGTGGGCTCATCGAGGAGGTGGCCGCCGCCGTGACCCAGCTGGGAGCCGCCATCGAGGAGGTGAGCGCGGTCTCGGAGCAATCATCCCAGGGGATCCAGAGCCAGCAGCAGGAGATAGCCCAGGTCGCCACCGCCATGGCCCAGATGAAGGCGACGGTAGCGGATGTGGCGGGCAACACCGAGGTGGCCTCGGAGTCGGCAAGCTCCGCCAATGCCCTGGCTCGCCGCGGCAGTCAGGATGTGCAGGGGGCACTGGATGCCATCACCCGGGTGGCCGGTGAGATGGAGCAGGCGGGCAACCTGGTGAGTGAACTGGAGAAAGAGTCCGCCCAGATCAACCTGGTGGTGGATGTCATTCGCGGCATTGCCGACCAGACCAACCTGCTGGCACTCAATGCCGCCATCGAGGCGGCCCGTGCCGGTGAGCAGGGGCGCGGCTTTGCGGTGGTGGCCGACGAGGTGCGCACCCTGGCGGGGCGTACCCAGGCCTCCACCGGCGAAATCGTCGCCATCATCGAGACCCTGCAGGCCCGTGCCAATCGGGCGAAGTCGGTGACCGGCCAGAGTTGCGAGATGATCCGTCAGTGCGTGAGCCAGAGTGAACGCACCAGTGCGGGCATTCGTCAGATTGAAGAGGCGGTGGCCCAGATAGCCGACATGGCGATCCAGATTGCCAGTGCCTGTGGCGAGCAGGATGCGGTCTCCGATGAGCTGGGCCGCAACGTGGCGCACATCAACGACTCCTCCAACGAGGTCGCGACCGGCGCGGATCACACCGCCAAAGCCTGTCTGGAGCTGAGCCAGCTGGCGGCGGGTCTGCGCCAAAGCATGGGGCGCTTCCGCCTGGCCTGACGGTGGCCGCAGCCAATGAAAACGGGGCCCTGGGCCCCGTTGTTTTTCTGACCGCCAGGCGGCGTGGGCTCAGGCTCCCAGGCCGGTACCGGCGTCTTTCTTGGCAATCAGCTCAATCTTGTAGCCGTCCGGGTCTTCCACGAAGGCGATGACGGTGGTGCCGCCCTTGACCGGGCCCGGTTCGCGGGTGATCTTGGCGCCGGCGGCGCGCAGCGCCTCGCAGGTGGCATAGATGTCGTCCGCTTCCAGGGCGATGTGACCATAGGCGGAACCGAGCTCGTACTCGCTCACCCCCCAGTTGTAGGTGAGCTCGATGACGGCTTCATCCTTCTCGTCGCCGTAGCCGACGAAGGCCAGGGTGTACTTGTATTCGCTGTTCTCGCTCTTGCGCAGCAGTGTCATGCCCAGCACTCGGGTGTAGAAGTCGATGGAACGTTGCAGATCGCCGACGCGCAACATGGTATGCAGAATTCTCATTGCTCAATTCTCCGGGTTGGTGGATTGGTACTGCCTTGAATCCATGGCCCGAGACCGGATCCGCAGAGGCCTGCAGATCAACTCTCGGGATAGACCTTCTCTTTGTATTCGCACAAATCTTCGATGATGCAGGAGCCGCAGCGGGGCTTGCGGGCGAGACAGGTGTAGCGCCCGTGCAGGATGAGCCAGTGGTGCACGTCCAGCTTGAACTCGGCGGGGACCACCTTGAGCAGCTTCTCCTCCACCTGATCGACGTTCTTGCCCACGGCAAAGCCGGTGCGGTTGGAGACCCGGAAGATATGGGTGTCGACGGCGATGGTGGGCCAGCCGAAGGCGGTGTTGAGCACCACGTTGGCCGTCTTGCGGCCGACGCCGGGCAGGGCCTCGAGGGCCTCGCGATTCTCCGGCACCTCGCCGCCGTGGCGCTCCAGCAAAATGGCGCAGGTCTTGATGACGTTCTCGGCCTTGGTGTTGAAGAGGCCGATGGTCTTGATGTACTCCTTGACCCCGTCCACCCCCAGATCCAGCATGGCCTGGGGGGTGTTGGCCACCGGATAGAGCTTGTCGGTGGCCTTGTTGACGCTGACATCGGTGGCCTGGGCCGAGAGCAGCACGGCGATGAGCAGCTCGAAGGGCGTGGTGAAGTTGAGCTCTGTGGTGGGATGGGGGTTGTCATCGCGCAACCGCTCCAGGATCAGCCTGCGTTTCTGGTTGTTCATGGCTCTCTCTTGTCTCAGAGCTGGGTAGTGCGGGCGCCCACCGCCGGCACGGTGCAGTGGGCCTTCTCGGCACTCTGCTTGCGGCCCATCCAGTCGTTGATGGCGTTTTTGCCGGCGATCATCAAACCGAGGCCGATGAAGCCGCCGGGGGGCAGGATCGCCAGCAGCAGGCTGGCGTCGGCGTGGAACAGCTCGACGCGCAATGACTTGGCCCAGTCACCCAGCAGCAGCTCGGCACCGTCAAACAGGGTGCCCATGCCGATGATCTCGCGAAGGCCCCCCAGTACCAGCAGCACCAGGGTAAAGCCCAGCCCCATCATGAAGGCGTCGAGGGCGGCAAGCAGGGGCGGGTTCTTGGAGGCATAGGCTTCGGCGCGGCCGATGATGACGCAGTTGGTGACGATGAGAGCGATGAAGATGCCGAGCGCCTGATAGAGGCCGTAGGTGTAGGCGTTCATCAACAGCTGCACGCTGGTCACCAGGGCCGCGATGATCATCACGTAGACCGGGATGCGGATATCCTTGGGCACCCAGTTGCGCACCAGGGAGACGGCGAGGTTGGAGCAGACCAGTACCACCATGGTGGCAAGGCCGAGCCCCAACGCATTGGTAAAGGTGGAGGAGACCGCCAGGGTGGGGCAGAGCCCCAGCACCTGCACCAGGGAGGGGTTGTTCTTCCACAGTCCCTGCAGCATCAGCTCCTTGAGCTCTTCGCGGCGGCCACTTTCCCCGGCGGGTTGGCTGGCCGTGTCAATCACGTCGACTTGTTCCATAGCGTGTGCTCCGGCGTTAGGGGTTGGTATGGCAGGAGGGGGCATCGTGCAGCAGTTCGGGGTGCTCCTGTTGCAGCCTCAGCAAATTTTTCACCGCCTTGACCACGGCCCGCGGGGTGATGGTTGCCCCGGTGAAGGCGTCGAATTCGCCGCCATCCTTCTTCACCGCCCAGGTGGCGTCGTTGTCGGCCGTGAGGGACTTGCCGGTGAAGCTGTCGATCCAGCTGGATTTCTTCAGCTCTATCTTGTCACCAAGCCCCGGGGTTTCCTTGTGGGTCAGCACCCTGACCGCGCTGACGGCCCCCTTGGCATCGGTGCCGACCACCATGCGAATGGCTCCACTGTAACCATCGGGGGCTACGGTTTCCAGCGCGTAGCCGGTATGCACCCCCTTGAGGGTGGCGGTATAGAGGGGCATGGGCTCATCGCTGCCCAGGTATTCCCGGCTGCTGACCAGCTTGCAACTGGCCACCAGATCGTTGTCATAACTCCCCTCGGGCAGCAGGGCCTGCAGGGTGCGCAGCTTCTCCAGCTCTTGCTGGTGGGCGATGCGATCCCGGGTCAGTTCGTTGGTCAGCACCACCATGGCGGTGCAGCCGAGGGCAAAGAGGGCCAGGGTCAGGCCATTCTTGCGCATGCTTTTCAACATGGGAGGCTCCCTGTCTCGCGTCTGCGGCAATTCAGATGTGGGTTCATTTGCGACGGGCTCCATAGACCTTGGGGCGGGTCAGACTGTCAATCAGGGGAACGCACAGGTTGGCCAGCAACACGGCGAAGGCGAAGGCATCCGGATAGCCGCCAAAACGGCGGATGACATAGACCAGCACGCCGATGAGCACACCGTAGACGAGGCGCCCCTTTGCGGTGGTGCTGGCACTCACCGGATCGGTGGCGATGAAGAAGGCCCCGAGCATGGTGGCACCGCTGAACAGGTGCAGCATGGGGGTGGCGGTGGCATCCGGGGTGGCCAGATAGCCCAGGGTGGCAGCGAGCAGCAATGCGCCCAGCACGGCAGTCGGAATGCGCCAGTTGATCACTTTCTGCTGGAGCAGGAAGAGGCCTCCCAGCAGGTAGCCGAGGTTGACCCAGCTCCAGCCGATACCACCCCAGCCCTCGAAGACCTTGTGGGTCATCACTTCGGTGGCGGTCAGTCCCTGGGTCAGCCCGGTCTTTAAGGTATCCAACGGCGTGGCCATGGTCAGGCCATCCACCCCCTGCTTGAGCTGCAGCATGCTGTAGCCGTCGAGGCTGAAGCCGGTGAAGATCACCGAGGCCGCATCGGCGAAGCCGATGTCGTAGGCGGCGATGCTGGAGGGGGGCAGCCAGCTGGTCATCTGAACCGGGAAGGAGACCAGTAGCAGCACATAGGCCACCATGGCAGGATTGAACAGGTTCTGACCGAGCCCGCCATAGAGATGCTTGGCGATGATGATGGCGAACGCCGTGCCCAGCACCAGCATCCACCAGGGCAGCAGGGGGGGCAGGGAGAGACCGATGAGCACGGCGGTGAGCGCCGCGCTGCCATCCAGCAGGGCCGGTTTGACGGGGCGGCCGCGCAGGCGAAGGACCAGGGCCTCCGAACCCAGGGCCGTGACCAGCGCCAGCAGGATCTGGATCAGGGTCCCCCAGCCGAAGAACCAGGTCTGCGCAAGGAAGCCGGGCAGGCAGGCCAGGATCACCAGCACCATCAGGGTCTGGGTCTGTTTGCGGTTGTGGGCAAAAGGCGCACTCGCGATATTGAACATGGATCAGTGGCTCTTGTCGGTCGAAGGGGAGGAGGCGGCCTCGGCCGCCAGCTTCTTGGCTTTGGCCCGGGCGATGGCGGCGGCGATGGCCGCCTTCTTGGGGTCCACCTCTGCGGCGGGCTCGGATGCGGCGGCCAGGGCCTCAACGGCGTTATCGGTTGTGTTCACGGATGTCTTATCCGCGTCCACCGGCCCGTCACCTTGCGCCTGGGCGGCTTTTTTGGCCTTGGCCCGTGCGATGGCGGCGGCAATGGCCGCCTTCTTGGGGTCCACCTCGGCGGCGGGCTCGGATGCGGCGGCAGGGGCCTCAACGGCGTGTTCGGTTGTGTTCACGGATGTCTCACCTGCGACCACAGGCCCATCACCTTGCGCCTGGGCGGCTTTCTTGGCCTTGGCCCGGGCGATGGCGGCGGCAATGGCCGCCTTCTTGGGGTCCACTTCGGCGGCGGGCTCGGATGCGGCGGCCGGGGCCTCAACGGCGTGTTCGGTTGTGTTCACGGATGTCTCACCCGCGACCACAGGCCCATCACCTTGCGCCTGGGCGGCTTTCTTGGCCTTGGCCCGGGCGATGGCGGCGGCAATGGCCGCCTTCTTGGGGTCCACCTCGGCGGCGGGCTCGGATGCGGCGGCCGGGGCCTCAACGGCGTTATCGCTTGTGTTCACGGATGTTTTATCCGCATCCATCGGCGTGTCCCCTTGCGCCAGGGCGGCTTTCTTGGCCTTGGCCCGTGCCAGGGCGGCGGCGATGGCGGCTTTCTTGGGATCCAGCTCTGCCTTGGGATGTTGCTCCCCAGATGCCGGGGTGTCAGCCAGCCCATTGCCCTCGCCATTGGCGGCCTTGGCGGCACGACGGGCGATGGCCTCCTGCTTGCGCGCCTCTCTGGCGGCAATCATGGCGCCGTTGTCCGGTGCTGGCTCGCTGGTGCCTGCCTGGGTGGTCTCCTGCTTGGCCTTGAGGCGGGCGAGGGCAGCGGCGACGGGATCTTCTCCCCCCGCGGCCGTCATGGCCTGACGGCGCTGGGCTGCGGCCTCGGCGTGGCGGGCTTCGCGGGCCGCCTTCTCACGCTCGAAGCGAGCCTGCTTGGCCTCGAAGCGCTGCTTGGCACGTTCGGCCTTCTCGGCCTCGGCACGGGCCTCGCGGATGTCATCCTTGGCGATCTTGTAGTACTGCACCAGGGGGATTTCGCTCGGGCAGACCCAGGCACAGGCGCCGCACTCGATACAGTCAAAGAGGTTGAGCTTCTCGGCCTTGTCGTACTCCTTGACCCGGCTGTACCAGTAAAGCTCCTGGGGCAGCAGGGTGGCGGGGCAGGCATCGGCGCAGGCACTGCAACGGATGCAGGCCTGTTCCGGGCCGGGGGGCGGCAGCTCGGCGCGGGTGGGGGAGAGCAGGCAGTTGGTGGCCTTGACCACGGGGACCATGGCGTGGGGCAGGGTGAAGCCCATCATGGGGCCCCCCATGATGACCCGCTGATCCGCCTCCGGTTGCAGCTCGAAACGCTGGAGCAGCCAGCGTACCGGCGTGCCCAGACGCACCCAGGCATTGCCGGGTTTCTTGAAGGCGTCGCCGGTGAGGGTGACGATGCGCTCGATGAGCGGCTCCCCATCGATGATGGCGCGCTTGATGGCAAAGACGGTGGCGACGTTGAGCACCATGATGCCCATGTCCACCGCCCGGCCTCCCTTGGGCACCTGGCGTCCGGTGAGCAGCTCTATGGTCTGTTTGGCGCCGCCGGAGGGGTACTTGGTTGGTACCGACTTGACCAGCACGTCGGCGTCGCTGGCATGGCGGGTCAGGGCCTCGATGGCCGCCGGTTTGTTGTCTTCCACCCCGATCAGGGTGAGCTTGGGCTTGAGCAGGTGCTTGAGTACCCGGATGCCGTCCATGATCTCGTCGGCGTATTCCTGCATCAGACGGTCATCTGTGGTGATGTAGGGTTCGCACTCCAGCCCGTTGACGATGAGGATCTCGGTGAGCTGGCCACGGCCGTCGAGCTTGCTGTGGGTCGGGAAGACGGCGCCGCCGAGCCCGGCGATGCCGGCCTGCTGGATGCGCTCGAGCAACGCCCCCCGCTCCAGGTTCCAGTAGTCAGGCTGGGGTGTGCGCTCGCCCCAGGCATCGTCTCCGTCCGGGGTGAGGAGGATGCAGAGATCGTCAAGACCGGAGGGGTGCGCCACCGTGTGCTGCTCGATGGCGGTGATGGTGCCCGAGGTGGAAGCGTGCACCGGCACGATGCGTCCCTTGTCAAAACGGGTGAGGGGTTGCCCCTTCTTGACCTTGTCCCCCACCCGCACCAGCAGTTCGCCGGCCGGACCCGCGTGCTGGCGCACCGGAATGATGAGCTGTGGGGGAAGGCCCGCGTCAACGACGGGGGTCAGGCTGGACTGGTGCTTGTTCTCGGGGGGATGGATGCCGCCGTGAAAATCCCACAGAGTGCCGGCTTTGATGCGTTCGAGCAGATGCTGCATGGTTACTCCGCTGTTTATTCCACTATCTTGACCGGAATGGCGACCTTGGCCAGATCCCATTTCCAGTTGTCGACCGTGGTCGGCACCGGGATCATTTCGATACAGTCGGTCGGGCAGGGGTCGACGCAGAGGTCGCACCCGGTGCACTCGGCCTCGATGACGGTGTGCATCGCCTTGGTGGCACCCAGGATGGCGTCGACCGGACAGGCCTGGATGCACTTGGTGCAACCGATGCACATGTCTTCGTGAATGAAGGCCACCTTCTTGACGGGGATTGCCGCGTCTTCACCGCCGTCCAGAGACTGGGGCTCGACCCCCATCAGGTCGGCAATCTTGCGCATGGTGGCGTCGCCACCGGGCACGCACTTGTTGATCTTGTCGCCATTGGCCAGGGCTTCTGCGTAGGGTTTGCAGCCCGGGTAACCGCACTGGCCGCACTGGGTCTGGGGCAACAGAGCATCGAGCTGATCGACGATGGGATCGGCCTGCACATGAAACTTGACGGCGGCAAAGCCGAGAATGATGCCGAAGGCCAGGGCAAGCAGGGCCAGCACCAGAATGGCAAAGAGTATGTGAATCATAGCGTTATATCTTGATGAGGCCGGTAAAGCCCATGAAGGCCAGCGACATCAGGCCAGCGGTGACCATGGCGATGGAGACGCCACGAAACGGTGCCGGCACGTCGGCGGCCACCAGCCGCTCACGCATGGCGGCAAACAGGATCAGCACCAGGGAGAAGCCGACGGCGGCCCCGAAGCCGTAGATGATGCTCTGGATGAAGTTGTGGCGCTCGTTGATGCTGAGCAGCGCCACGCCGAGCACGGCACAGTTGGTGGTGATGAGCGGCAGGAAGATGCCGAGCAGGCGATAGAGGGTCGGGCTGCTCTTGCGGATCACCATCTCGGTGAACTGGACCACCACGGCGATCACCAGAATGAAGCCCAGGATGCGCAGGTAGGCGATCTCCAGCGGGATCAGGATGTAGTGCTCCATCAGATAGGAGCAGGCGCTGGCCAGCGTCATGACGAAGGTGGTGGCCAGACCCATGCCGATGGCGGTTTCCAGCTTGCCGGAGACACCCATGAAGGGGCAAAGGCCGAGGAACTTCACCAGCACGAAGTTGTTGATCAGCACGGTGCCGACCAGTAAAAGCAGGTACTCAGTCATTGAAGATGGGTTATCCGGTATGAAGGCGGCCGTATTATCTGATGTTAGGTGCCTTTAGACAACCGCAAGGCCGTATGGTTATTATTCGAATGCCCAATTCTTGACATCCTCCCCCACCTTAGCGCTTCGCGTCACAGGAGGGGGATTCCCATTACTGGGTGATAGCTGCTCGCGCAGTACCGGGTTCCTGCTTCATCGGGCGGCCTGATTGCACCACGCCTCCACAGGCTAAAACGGCGTGTCCCGCCGCTAAAATATTGCGAGCGCCGTTCACATCGGCGTTCGCCTCATAACCACACGCAGCGCATTTAAACTGGCTTTGCGTCTGGCGGTTATCCTTCGCAGTATGCCCACAACAGGCGCACTGCTGGCTCGTGTAGGCCGGGTTTATCGCCAACACCTGACCGCCTCGCCATGCCTGCTTATATTCGAGCTGGCGGCGCAGCTCAAACCAGCCCTGATCTAATATCGAACGATTCAGCCCTGATTTTGCCCGGACGTTGCGCCCCGGCTGGCTGGTCGTGCCCGCTGCTGATTTTGACATGCTGGCAACCTTCAAATCCTCAATGACGATCATCGCGTGGTTTTTGCTGATAGTCGTTGTGACCTTGTGAAGGTAATCGCGGCGGGTATTGGCGATATGTGAGTGCAGCCGCTGGATCTTGGCTTTTTGTTTCTTCCAGTTGCTGCTGAACTTTACCTTTTTGCTCAACTGGCGTTGGAGCCTTGCCAGCTTGGTCTGATTGGTTTTGAAGCTGTTGACGGGCTCAAACACCGTGCCATCTGACAGGGTTGCGAGCTTGGCGATCCCCGCATCTAGCCCGACCATTGAGCCGGAGGGGTGAATTGGCTCAAGCGTCTCCTGCTCGACCTGAAAGGAGATATACCAGTGCCCGGCTGCTTGGCTGACGGTCGCGTTTTTAATTTTCCCTTCAACTGGCTGGGACTGACGGAACTTGACCCACGCCAGCCCGGCAGGCAGCTTCACGCGACCCTTTTCAAGGCGGCAATACTTGTCGAAGTTGACGAACCGGATAGCGTCGCGGTTGTCGCTTTTTTTCTTGAATACGGGTGCCTTGGCGGCGAGTTTCTTATCAAAGCAGCGCATCCACGCGCCATGCAAATCCTTGAGCTTCTGCTGGAGGTTGTCGGTATATGCCTCGGCCAGAAAGGCCATTTCTGGGTCTTTCTTCCAACTGGTGAGCATCCTGTTCAGCTCAAAGGCAGAAGGCAGTTTTTCGCCAGCATCCAGAATGCGTTTGGTTTCTGCCAGCCCGTGATTCCAGACATAACGAGCACAACCGCCCAACTGGCGCAGGCGTTGCGCTTGTTGTTCGGTCGGTTCGAGTCGGAATTTGTAGGCTTTCAGAATTTGCATTTAGCGCTCAGTGTGTAGCATTATTGCCATATCTATTAAGCCCGATTGAGTGACAGAATGCAATTCACTAAAATTAATAAATCACGCCATTCGGCCTACGTTTTGCACGTACATTTGGTGTTTATCACCAAGTATCGAAAGCCGATATTGGGGGATCTTCATCACGCCTCCTTCAGTCAGTGTGCGGCAGAGGTTTGCAGAGATTTTGGTGCGGAACTGAAAGAGTGTGACGGAGAGGCTGATCATGTTCACATGCTGATAGAGTACGCGCCAACGGTGCAGCTATCGGTACTGGTGAACTCGTTAAAGGCGGTCACATCAAGGCGACTGCGTAATGAATTTCTGGACTTGAGAGGTGCTTACAGCAAACCCGTACTCTGGTCACGCTCTTACTTTGCGGGCTCTTGCGGCGGAGCACCGTTGGAGGTGATCAAGCAATACATTCAAAACCAGCGGGGCTGACGCCCCGGCGAAATTCCCCTCCCACCTACGTCGGAGGGAGTCCCCTTTCGCATTTAAGATGGAGGCATTGTGCGCCCTTTACCCGCCCTGACGCTGACCCTGGCCATGCTGCTCTGGTCCAGCTCCTTCATCGCCCTCAAACATGTGCTGGAAATCTGGTCCTTCGGTCAGGTGCTCTTCATGCGGATGGGGGTGGCGTCCTGTTGCTGGCTGCTCTGCTACCGCCAGCTTGGCCGCGTCACTTACCAGAAGGGGGATTGGCGCTGGTTGGCCCTGATGGGGGCGCTTGAGCCCTGCCTCTACTTTCTTCTTGAAGTCAACGCCCTGCGTTACACCAGTGCCGGCCAGGCCGGTATGGTCTGTGCCCTGCTTCCCCTGATGGTGGCTCTGGTGGCCTTCGTGCTGCTTGGAGAGCGGGTGAGTCGCCGCCAGCTGCTGGGCTTTGCCATCGCCATCGTTGGCATCGCCCTGCTGGGGTTGGGGGAGGGCGCAGACGAGTTCGCCCCCAACGCCCTGCTCGGCAACAGCCTGGAGATGGGCGCCATGCTCTGCGCCGCCACCTATTCCGTGGTATTCAAGAAGCTCTCCAGCCGCTACGGCGTGATGACACTGACAGCGTTGCAGGCCTTCGTCGGCATGCTCTTCTTCGCGCCCTTTGCCTTCAGTGCGCCCTGGCCCGCGAGCTGGGCCTGGCAGGACATGGGGGTCATCCTCTTCCTCGGCGCCTTCGTGACACTTGGTGCCTACCTGCTCTACAACTGGTCGGTGACCCAGGTGAAGGTGACCCTGGCGGCTGCCTATGTGAACCTCATACCGGTCTTTACCCTGCTGCTCGCCTATCTGCTGCTGGGAGAGACGCTCACTGCCCTGCAATGGGTGGCCTGTGCCGCCGTGCTGGCCGGCATCGGGGTGGGCCAACTGCCGTCCGGCAGGAAGCGTGCGCAGGCAGTCGCCACCGGGGGATGAGTCGCCGTCATTGGGCTACAGTCTGGGCAGGGAAACACGCTGTCTAAGAAGGAGCCGACCGATGAGCGACATGCACTTGCTGGCCGCGGCCAAAAGCCTGTTGAGCCATCCCCCCTTTACCCTGGCCGATGCCAGAGCCCTGGAGGCGCTGGAAGAGGAAGCTGTGGGGGAGGAGGGGCTCTGCATCGCCGCGCTATGGGACATCGCCCTCGCGCTGGCGGACGAGGAAGCCAGACACTATCTCCTGGGGGATGGCTGAGCGGGTGTCGGGTGGGCGGACAGCAATGACAACGGGGGGCCTGGGCCCCCCGTTGTCATTGGCAGCTGTCGCTCAGATGGAGAGGCTCTTGACGGTGTCCGACACCGAGTTGGCGTCCTCGATGATCTCCTTGATGACGTCGGCGATGATGGTGGCCTGCTCCTGACCTGCCACCGCCTTGTCGGAGACGACGGAGACGGTCTGGGTGATCTGGGAGGTGATCTCCGAGTTGTGCTTGATGACGGTGACGATCTCGCTGGTGGAGCTGGAAGTGCGCGCCGCCAGTTGCCTCACCTCGTCGGCCACGACCGCGAATCCCCGTCCCTGTTCCCCGGCGCGGGCCGCCTCGATGGCCGCGTTGAGGGCCAGCAGATTGGTCTGATCCGCGATGCCGCTGATGGTGGAGATGATGGATTCGATGCTCCTGGATTGCTGGTTGAGCTGCTCTATCTGTTTGCTGACCGCATTGACCGAGGTGTTGATGTGAGAGGAGGTGTCGAGCACCCTGTCGATGACCTCCCGCCCCCTGGCGGCGCTCGCGACGGTTTCGCTGGCGATGGCACACGCCTTCTGGGCCGCTTCCCGGGTGGAGATGGATTTCTCCACCCGCTCGGTGATGTCGCTCGCCAGCTTGATGATTTTGACCACCTTGCCCTCGTGGTTGAAGATGGGGTTGTAGGTGGCCTCCAGCCATATCTTCTCCCCCCGGTGACCCAGACGCATGAAAAGCCCGGACTTGATGTCACCCGAGCCGAGATCCTGCCAGAAATGGGGGTTGTTCTGGTAGAACTCGGTGTCACAGAAGAGACGATGATGCTTGCCGACCACCTCTTCCAGCCGGTAACCAAAGCAGTTGAGGAAATTCTGGTTGGCGGTGATGACGGTGCCATCGGGTTGGAAATCGATGACCGCCAGGGACTTGTCCAGGGCTGCCAGCAGGGCCTGGGTGCGCTCCAGGGTGGATTGCTGCTGGGTCACGTCGGAGGCGACCTTGGCGATCCGCACCACCTTGACGTCGATCACGATGGGGAAATAGGTCGCCTCCAGCCACACGGCCTTGCCGGATTTCGACTGGCGAATGAAGCGGCCGCTGCGGGAGACGCCGTGGCGCAGATCCTGCCACAAGGTCTCGTAATCCCGGGTATTGACGTCGTCGGGGAAGCAGAGGGTGCTGTGATGCTTGCCGATCACCTCGTCACGTTCAAATCCCACGATCTTGAGAAACAGCGCGTTGGCGAAGGTGACCACTCCCGCCGGGGTGAACTGGACGAAGGGGACCTGCAACTGGATAGCCTGTTCAAATGCCCCCAGCTCCACCACCCTTGCCGCTTGCTCACTGGCTTCCTTGCTTGCTTTTTGATTCCAGAACATGACAGCGCTCCTCCATGAGACCCTTGAATGGGATAACGACCAAATATGAGTAAATTAACAATAGCATTGCGTCCTGATGAGTCGTCATCGTACTCAAATTAACTTTTTATTTTTCAATGTTGATAAATAGCTTCTTAATTGTAGGGTCTCGTACCAAGGTTATTTATCTCGTGGACCGCTTTGGGCCCCAGGGAATATTGGCATGAAGGCGCCTCTTTTGGCACTGACAATTGTCACGATGCCCCTATATATCGCCCTCGTATGAACCCTGTGGCACGTCAGGGATCTCGGTGGGGATAAAGTTGAGTCTTCTGGAACGCGGTGAAATTAGGTGGCTACGGGGATCGGGAAAAAGCCGCTATCTGACTCTCTGGTGTGAGAAATAAACGGCCAAGGGTGTGAGTTTTTGGATATCCGGCATGTGTGAACCCGTGACGACATTGCCGCTTCGGTATATTTTCTGTCCCGAAACAGGGAGTGTTTATTTTGCCTGCAAGGTAGAGAGTTTCTGGTTCAGGGACTCAATCTCTTTCTGATATCGGGTAGTGACCGACTGCATCTCTGCCGAGACATTGCGGGATCTTGCCTTGTTCTCCGTGATCTGGGTCATCTCGTTGTTCATCTTCTGCTTTTTGGCCTCGATCTCGGTGCGCAGAGCCTCGGCCTGGCGTTGTTTCTGGCCGTTCGCCAGGCTCTGCTCTATCTCCCGGGTCTGGTTGGCCGCCTGCTCCACCGCCTCGGGGGAGGGGGTATAGACATTGAGTACCATGGGTTTGGCGTCGCTGCTGCAGGGGATGTCGCTGAAGGTGATCTGCCCATCGCGGGCGCATTGATAGACAGCCGCCTGGACAACGGGGACGTTGGCAAGCCCCAGGCAGGCGAGAGAGATGACCAGCATGCGTGACATAGACTCCTCCTTGAATCCTCTTCCTTGCACACTAGTACATGGCGCAAGGTCAGACAACGGCCTCGTTCCGGGTGTGACATTCCGGTCCTCACGTCGCCTCTCTCTGGTCCATGGCGGGGAGATCTCCTGCGCAATGGGTGTGCCATGGCGGCACAAAGCGACGGATCCCTGCCTGTTTCCCCGCAGTTCAACACATCAGAGCACCATAACGGGCCGCAATGAGGTATCTTATGCCCCGATTTCATCCATCAAACGGATAAGAGACAACACATGATCATCAAACCCAAGGTTCGCGGCTTTATCTGCACCACCACCCACCCGGTTGGTTGTGAAGCCAATGTTCGTCGCCAGATCGCTTACACCCAAGCCAAGGGCGCCATCGAGAATGGCCCCAAGAAGGTGCTGGTGATCGGCGCTTCCACCGGCTATGGTCTGGCCTCCCGCATTGCCGCAGCCTTCGGCAGCGGAGCTGCCACCATCGGTGTCTTCTTCGAAAAGCCGAGCTCCGAGACCAAGACGGGCTCCGCCGGCTGGTACAACTCCGCCGCCTTCGACAAGGCCGCCAAAGAGGCCGGCCTCTACGCCAAGAGCATCAATGGCGATGCCTTCTCCCACGAGTGCCGTGCCAAGGTGATCGAGCTCATCAAGCAGGATCTGGGTCAAATCGATCTGGTGGTCTACTCCCTGGCCTCTCCGGTGCGCAAGCTGCCGGACACCGGCGAAGTGGTGCGCTCCGCCCTCAAACCCATCGGCGAGGTCTACACCTCCACCGCCATCGACACCAACAAGGATCAGATCATCACCGCCACCGTCGAGCCGGCGAATGAGGAAGAGATCCAGAGCACCATCACCGTCATGGGCGGCCAGGACTGGGAACTGTGGATGGCGGCTCTGCGCGATGCGGGTGTGCTGGCTGACGGTGCCAAGTCCGTGGCCTACTCCTACATCGGTACCGACCTGACCTGGCCAATCTACTGGCATGGTACCCTGGGCCGAGCCAAGGAAGATCTGGACCGTGCCGCCACCGCGATCCGTGGCGATCTGGCCGCCAAGGGGGGGACCGCCCACGTGGCCGTCCTCAAATCCGTTGTGACCCAGGCCTCCTCTGCCATTCCCGTGATGCCGCTCTACATCTCCATGGCCTTCAAGATCATGAAGGAGAAGGGCATCCACGAGGGTTGCATGGAGCAGGTGGACCGCATGATGCGCACCCGCCTGTACGGCGCCGACATGGCGCTGGACGAGCAGGCACGCATCCGCATGGATGACTGGGAACTGCGTGAAGACGTGCAGCAGACCTGCCGTGATCTCTGGCCCTCCATCACCACCGAGAACCTCAGTGAACTGACCGACTACACCGGCTACAAGCAGGAGTTCCTGCGCCTGTTCGGTTTCGGTCTGGACGAGGTGGACTACGATGCGGACGTGAATCCGGACGTGCAATTCGACGTGGTCGAGCTGTAAGTCGGTCACCAGCACAGACAGGGCCCTGCGGGGCCCTGTTTTTTTGCAGCAGACTCAACCTGTTGCCTCAGGTTTATTATCCGCGATCACCTTTTTCCCCGAACAAACCCGCTAGGCTTGCGCTGTCCGGATCACAGACGGCACCGCCGAGGTACGAAAGTCATGACCACATCCCATGAGGCGCCCAAGAAGCGCCAGCTCCCGACGGTTTATACCCTGCTTTTCATCATCATCGCCCTGATGGCGGCCCTCACCTGGGTGCTGCCGGCGGGCAAATACAACTATGTGACGGCCAAGACCCAGCAGCCGGTGGCGGCAGCGGCCGTGGCCGACTACAGCGGTGACGAGCGACTGCTGCCGGTACCCGGCAGTTACACCGAGCTCCCTTCCCAACCCCAGGGGGTATTCGATGTGCTCAAGGCGCCCATCCAGGGCTTTCACAAGGCGGCGGACGTAGCACTGTTCGTACTCATCATCGGCGGCTTTCTGGCGGTGACCATGCAGAGCGGTGCGCTGGATGCCGGGGTCGGGGCCATAGTGCGTACCTTCGCCGGGCGCGAGCGGCTGCTCATCCCGGTGCTGATCGCCCTGTTCGCCCTGGGTGGCTCCACCTTCGGCATGGCGGAGGAGACGGTGGCCTTCTGGGCACTCATCGTGCCGGTGATGATGGCGGCGGGCTTCGATCGCATTGTGGCGGCCGGGATCATCCTGCTCGGCTCCGGGGTCGGGGTGCTCGCCTCCACCGTCAATCCGTTTGCCACCGGCATCGCCTCCGGTTTCGCGGGTATCCCCATCGGTGAGGGGATAGGGCTACGGTCATCCAGTGGCTGCTGCTGGTGATCTTCGCCTCCTGGTTCGTGATGCGCTACGCCAGGCAGGTGCAGCAGGACAAGTCCCGCTCCGTGCTGGCTGATATCGTTTATGACGACGAGTTCTCCCAGATGAAGAGCGGCAACCTCGCCTTCAGCGGCAAGCAGAAGCTCACCATGCTGGTCTTCTTCGGCACCTTCCTGCTGATGATCTATGCGGTGGTGCCCTGGTCGGATCTGGGCATCGATCTGTTGCCCACCCTGGGCTGGTGGTTTGACGAGCTCTCCACCCTCTTCTTCAGCGCCTCCATCCTGATTGCCCTCATCAACCGGATGCCGGAGTCCAACTACGTGGCGACCTTCCTCAACGGGGCGCGGGATCTCATCGGGGTTGCCCTGGTGGTGGCGGTGGCGCACGGCATCTATGTGGTGATGGAGCACGGCGTCATCATCGACACCATACTGCACTGGGCCGAGGGACTGGTGAGCGGGCTGTCGTCGTCGGTCTTCATCCTGATGGCCTATCTGGTGCACATCATCCTGAGCTTCTTCATTCCCTCCACCTCGGGGCTTGCGACCGTCTCCATGCCGTTGATGGGGCCGCTGGCGGACTTCTCCGGCATCTCGCGGGATCTGGTGATCACCGCCTATCAGTCCGCCTCCGGCTGGATCAACCTGTTCGCCCCCACCGCCGCTCACCTGGTGGCGGGGCTGGCGCTCGCCAGGATCCCCTACGATCGCTTCGTGCGCTGGGTGCTGCCCTTCATCATCGGGGCGGCTCTCATCACCATGGTGGTACTGGTGGCCGGGGCTCTGCTGCACGGCTGATGGCGCGGATAGAAAACGACAGACAACAAAAAGGCTCCCGCGGGAGCCTTTTTCATGAGCCTTGCTTACTGCTTGTAGCCCTTGAGGAAGCGGGCGAGACGGCCGATAGCCTCTTCCAGCTCCTCTTCCCGGGGCAGGAACACCAGGCGGAAGTGATCCGGTGCAGGCCAGTTGAAGCCGGTACCTTGCACCAGCAGGAGCTTCTCCTGCTGCAGCAGATCGAACACCATCTTCTGGTCATCGCGGATGTCGTACACCTTGGGGTCGAGGCGCGGGAACATGTAGAGCGCCCCCTTGGGCTTGACGCAGGAGACACCGGGGATCTCATTCAAAAGCTCCCAGGCTTTGTCCCGCTGGCGACGCAGGCGGCCCCCCGGCAGGATCAGCTCGTTGATGCTCTGGTAGCCCCCAAGGGCGGTCTGGATGGCGTGCTGCATGGGCACGTTGGCACACAGCCGCATGGAGGCCAGCATCTCCAGCCCCTCGATGTAGCCCTTGGCGCGACCCTTGGGACCGGTGATGACCATCCAGCCCTGGCGGAAGCCACAGGCGCGGTAGGCCTTGGAGAGGCCGTTGAAGGTCACCACCATGACATCGTCGCACAGGGTGCAGACGCTGGTGTGGGAGATGTCGTCGTAGAGGATCTTGTCGTAAATTTCGTCGGCGAAAATGATGAGGTTGTGCTGGCGGGCGATCTCGATCACCTCCAGCAGGAACTCGCTGCCGTAGACGGCGCCGGTCGGGTTGTTGGGGTTGATCAGCACCAGGCCGCGGGTGCGCGGGGTGATGCGGGCGCGGATGTCGTCGAGATCCGGATACCAGTCAGCCCCTTCGTCGCAACGGTAGTGCACCGCATGGCCACCGGAGAGGGTGACGGCCGCGGTCCAGAGCGGGTAGTCGGGGGAGGGCACCAGCATCTCGTCGCCGTTGTTGAGCAGCGCCTGCATCGCCATCACGATGAGCTCGCTCGCACCATTGCCGATGTAGATGTCGTCGATGTCGACCTTGCGCATCCCTTTTTGCTGGTAGTACTGCATCACCGCCTTGCGGGCGGAGAAGAGCCCCTTGGAGTCGCAGTAGCCCTGGCTCTGGGGCATGTTGAGGATCACATCCTTGATGATCTCCTCCGGTGCTTCGAAGCCAAACGGGGCCGGATTGCCGATGTTGAGCTTGATGATGCGGTGACCTTCGTCTTCGAGACGGCGAGCTTCTTTGTGCACCGGGCCGCGGATGTCATAGCAGACATCGTCGAGCTTGTGCGACTTGTCGATAGTGAACATGGTGAGCGTGATTCCTTCCCCGTGGGGCGCGTTGGCAGAAAAGCTGTTTTTAGTATCAAATTTCTCTGCCCCTATTCTTCACAGAATTGAATGCTAGAACAATCTAATTTATGGAATAAATCCCTGATATTTACCCCTGAAACAGGGTTGTTGAAATGTTAAATTCAGCATGATCGTTTGCCTCTCTTTGGTAGATCAGTGAAAGATGAGGGGCAGATTCATAAAGCAACATGAGTGTATTGAAATATCTCCCCCATCTGGCACGATTGGCTGGGGTAAAAAAGGCCCCGACCCGTCGGTCTGCCAGGGGAGCACGCAGGCACAGGGGCTCATCTTCCCGCTCTCGAGGTTCACTCATGCAGGCACCCGCCACCGGTCGCTACCGCCATTTCAAGGGGGGCTATTACCAGGTTCTTGCCCTGGCCTTGCACACCGAAACCCAGGAGCAGCTGGTGATCTATCAATCCGAACAGGATGGTCAGGTCTATGCCCGCCCCGTCGCCATGTTCATGGAGTGGATTGAACATCAGGGACAGGTGGTGAGCCGCTTCACGCCGGTGGCCTGAGGCAGGCTTGGCGACATGAAAAAAGGCGCCAGAGGCGCCTTTTTTCATGGTGTCGGGGCTTACAGACCCAGATTGGCTCTGGCATAGGCCTCAAAATCGGTGCAGCCGCCGATGTGCTGCTCATCCAGGAAGATCTGCGGCACAGTGGTGACCGGCTTGCCCGCCTTGGCGGCGAGATCGTCCTTGGTCAGCCCGGCCACGTTGATATCCACGTAGCGGAACTCGAAGTCATCGCGCTCCTCGGTCAGTTGCTCGGCAATCTGCTTGGCACGCACGCAATAGGGGCAACCGGGACGACCAAAAATCTCTACAAACATCTTTTCTCTCCATTAAACAAGCCGTTGAAGAAGGCCATTGAGATGAGGCTGGGCACAGCATAGCCCCGCCGCCGTGCCAGTCAAAGCCGAAAATAGCGATGCGTCCGTTCGCCACCCCCGATTGCGCCCATTGCTGATGAAGGCTCCAGAGCCCCTGTCTCGCGCCAAGGTCGGGGAATGGGGGCCGCCTTGCTGGCAAGGCCACCTATATCGTTCATCACTGCTCGGCGATCTGGATGGGCTGCTGCTGGTAGATGCTCTCCAGCACGCCTTTTTCGAAGACGGTCCAGGGCCAGGGGGCCTTGCTGGCGCGATAGCGCTCGTGGGTGGCGGGGTCTTGCGACAGGCCGCGCTGGAACATCACGAAGGCCTTGCGCTGGCCACTTGCGGTGTCGATGAAGCCGGCGAGGTTCGAGGTGCCGGTGATGGTGCCCGTCTTGGCGTGCACCTTGTTCTTCATCATGGGGGCGGTGACGCTGCGGCGCCAGGCCAGGGTGCCGTCCACCTGGGAGCTTGGCAGCAGCTTGATGAAGTCGAGCTCGGCATCGTTCTTCTGGATGAAGTTAAGCACCGACAACATCTGGCGCGCGCTGATGAGATTGTGGGCGGAGAGGCCGGAGCCGTCGGCCAGGGTGGCGTTGCCAAGGTCAATGCCGTGCTTGGTCAGGATGGCGCGCACCGCCATGGTGCCGCTGCGATAGCTGCCCGGCTTGTTGTAGTAGTGACGCCCCACGGTTTTGAGGAAGGTATCGGCGTAGAGGTTGTCGGACTTTTTCAACATCTTGGCGAGCATCACCGGCAGGGAGACAGAGTAGTGGGTCGCCAGGGTCTGGGCACCGACAGGGGCCTGATGGGTGACCCGCAGCAGGCCGTCGTGGCTGATCCCGGCGCGGTTCATGGCCCAGCGGATGTTGTCCCAGCCCCAGGCCTCCACGTCATGGATGGCAAAGCGCAGCCCTTGTGGCTCCTTGTTCGGGGTGATGCAGCCCTTGAGCTCGTAGAAGTTGCCCTTGGCCATGTCTACTTCCAGAGCACAGAACTGACGCGCCATGTCGCCATAGCTCATCACCTCCACGTTGTCGGCGCCGATGCCGATGGGCACGCCGGTGGCCACGTTGCCCACCGCAGGCTTGCCAATCTGGGTGGCGGTGATGGTGCCGTAGGCGCAGTTCTTGTCGATGATGACCGAGGAGACGGGAGCGGCGAAACAGAGGGTCTGATCCCCCCAGGACCAGCCGTTGCCACGCTCATAGCCGTTGTAGGCACCGGTGTTGACATAGACGTTGCCCTGAATGCGGGTGACGCCCAACTGTTTGAACAGGGCAACCAGATCCATGCGCGACAGGGTCGGGTCGCCGACGAAGTTGATCCAGATGTCGCCGTTGATGGTAGTGCCCTGTTTGGCGCCGGGCTGGGCCTGGATGTCGGTGGCGAAGCGGAAGTCGGCACCGAGTTCGAGGCGGGCGGCGAGCGCGGTGAGCACCTTCATGGTGGAGGCGGGGGCTATCATGTCATCGGCGTGACGGGCAAATTCCACCCCGTTGTTACCCTGTACGATGACGGCGTACTGGCCCCCCTTGGGCGGGGTCAGCGGGGCGGCCTGGACCGCCAGAGAAAAGAGAGCACAAAAACCAATCAACAGCCGCTGCATAGGATCCTCTAACTGAACGAAAGGGCGGCATCAGAAACCGCCCCGATAATCAAACCGGGTGACTGCCGGGTATCGCCTGCCATGGGGTCAGGCCGGGGCGTTGGCAGTCCGGTAACGCCCCTCGTAATCGAATATTTTTTCCTTCACCTGCCAGAAGCGTCCCGACTTGCGGGCGATGACGAAATCCGGGTGACGGAACTGGTCTGCCGCGAGCATCACGCTCGCCAGGGTAGTGAATTCGGGCTCCAAGCCCGGGGCGGGCCAATGATGACGCACAAAGCGTTGTTGAAACAAGCGCTGTGCACCCCGGGAGTGAAAGGGGAAGTACTCCGTCAGGGTCAGGCCATCCTCGTCGTGGTAGGTCACCTCCAGCCGCTCCCCCTGCTTGCCGCGCCCAGGGCTCAGGGTCAAACCGGCGCAGCGGATCACCATGCAGTCCTTGAGATTGAGGGCCTCCTTGAGCTTGTCGTCAGGGTCCACCAGCAGCTGGTCACAGCTTTGGCAGCGGCGGGCGGCGATGTCGTTTTCAGCACCGCAACCTGGGCAGATCTTGGCGCGAAAGCGGTAGTCGCACTCCTCGCGGTTGCCCTCGTCATCTTCAAACAGTCCCTGACAGCGGCGGCCGTAGTGTTCGACCACCTTGCCATCCTCGTCGGTCTTGCCCCAGAAAGTGTTGGCAAAGCCGCAGGCGGGGCAGGGCACCTGAACCGGCTCGGTGCCGGCGTGGGGCCTGGGTTCCCCCACTTCGGGGGCAAACAGGTTGAAGTTGTTGCCTGCGTAGTCGAGCACCAGGCAATCGCTCTTGCCGGGTGAGAGGCGCAGGCCCCGTCCCACAATCTGCTGATAGAGCGACACCGATTCGGTGGGGCGCAGCATCACGATGAGGTCGACGTGGGGGGCATCGAAGCCGGTGGTGAGCACTGCCACGTTGACCAGAAACTTGAGCTCGCGCGCCTTGAAGGCACTGATTAGAGCGTCGCGCTCCGGTCCCGGCGTCTCGCCGGTGACGAGGGCGGCCTGCTGGTCTCTGGCACCGAGCAGGTCATGAATTTCCCGGGCATGCTCGACGGTGGCGGCGAAGATCATCACCCCCTGCCGGTCGGCCGCATACTCCAGCACCTGGCTCAGGATATGGGGGGTGACCCGCTCCTGTCGCTTGATCTCGCCGTTGAGCTGCGCCTCGCTGAACAGGCCGTTTTCCCGCGGCACCAGCTTGCTGAAGTCGTAGTGGACGATGGGGGCGTCCACCAGGCGCGGCGGGGTCAGGTAGCCGTTTTTCACCATGAAGCGCAGGGGCAGTTCGAACACGCAGTCACCGAACAGCCGCTCGCCGTGGCTCTTGACCATGCCGTGGTAGTGGCGCCGGTAGATCCAGCCCAGCCCCAGCCGATAGGGGGTGGCGGTGAGCCCGAGGATCTTGAGGGCCGGATTGGCGGCCTTGAGATGCTCGATCACCTGATGGTATTGGCTGTCGTCATCGAGCGAGACCCGGTGGCACTCGTCGATGATGAGCAGCGAAAAAGCCCCGTCGAAGGCATCCAGATTGCGCGCCACCGACTGCACCGAGCCAAACACCACCTGGGCGCTCGCCTCCTTCCGATCCAGCCCGGCGGCGAAGATGTCGGCCCGGAGTCCCCAGGCCTCGTACTTGGCGTGGTTCTGTTCCACCAGCTCCTTGACGTGAGCTAGCACCAGCACCCGGCCACGGGCCTTGCGGGCCAGCTCGGCGATCACCAGGCTCTTGCCGGCCCCGGTGGGCAGCACCACCACGGCGGGATCCGGGTGTTTGCGAAAGTGGCTGATGACGGCGTTGACCGCGTCGGTTTGATAGGGTCTGAGAACGAACATGGGGAACGGCTGTGGCGCAAGGTGGCGCCATTATAGGGATCTTGCGGGGAAAATGCAGCGAGGGAGGCTCGCGCTGACAGGAAGCGGGCCGGCAGGATGCCGGCCCGTGCAGGTCAGGGACCTCAGTGGAAGGGGAACAGGTAGTTGAGCCAGCTACCCATGCGCATCAGGATCTTGCGCATGATGGCCACGTGGTGGAAGTGCTCGGTATAGATGGCGGCCTGACCGCTGGAACCCGCGATCACCTGGTAGTTTGCCCACTCGGGATCAGTGATCTCGAGCACGATGGGCAGGCGACCCGGTACCTGGGCCGAGGTCTGATCGATAAGACCCGCCTGTGCCTGGATATTGCCCGGTGCCATGGCCGGGATAACGGACTGCACCTTGGCCTTGAAGATGCGACCCGGGATACCGTCGAGCACGACTTCGGCCTCGTCACCCGCCTTGAGCCGCTGCATGCTGTTCTGCCAGAACCAGCCGACATAGGCATTGGCATCTTCATGAATGAAGGTCATCACGGGGCGGAACATGAAGGGGGCGGCAATCATGCCCGGGCGCAATGCCAGTTGCACGACATGACCGTCACTCGGGGCGTAGACCACGGTCTGCTCCAGATCGTACTTGGCGATGTTGAGCTGGGCACTCAGGTCATTGAGGGTCGCTTTCTGCTGATCTATCTGGGCGACGATGTCATCCACGTTGGCCTGGGTGACGTCGAGGTCGCGCTGTTTGCCGATGCCCCGTCGCATCAGCTCCTGGGCGCGATCCCTGTCCAGGGTGGCGGAGCGCAGGCGGGCGTCCAGAGCCTTCAGAAAATCGGTGTTGGAGGCGAGGCGCGCCGTCAGGCTGGCGACCTTCTCCTGGAAGGGCTCAGCATCGATGCGAAACAGCACATCCCCTTTCTTGACCGGCTGGTTGGGCTTGACCGGGACGTCGGTGACTCGTCCCTTGACCAGGGGCACGACCGGGGTGGAGACATAATAGTTGCGAGCCAGCTCGGAATAGGGGTGGTTGTAGTTCATCAGCATGATGAGTGTGCCGATGATGATGACGCCACCCAGCACGGCGGTCGGCACGGTCCACTTGTTGAGCGGGATCTTGAAGATCTTGAAAATACCTATGCAGAGGGCTGTATAGGTGAGAATAAGTAGCAGGTCCATGGGGCGTTACCTATTTGTCGGTCTGTTCGAGCGTGGTCATGCGAGCCTGCAGTGCTGCCAGCTCCTCTTTGAGTGCGCTGATCTCTGTTTCGTCATGTTGTAGGCGTTGCGAGAAGCCCCAGCCGCGATCGGGGCGATAAATCGTGGCCCAGATCCAGAGGAAGGGCCAGAGCACGTGCAGGGTGAACAGGCTGACCCAGCCTGCCACGTGAATGGCGTCCTGGTGGGGGTGATTACGGTGCTTGGCAATTTCATATGGAATATCGTGAATGACGATAATGCCATAGAACATGACCAAGACGACAAACACCAGGATCCCCAGGGCAATGTAGTCAAGTACCATCGATTTCTCCCGTCTGAGTCGCTAACAATGCTTCGATTGTCGAGTCGAGGCTTCGGCAATAATGACAGCATATGCCGTCGGTGCAAGTCTGCAATCAGAGAGTTGGTGTGGCGGTACAGGCATGGTTCATCGGTTGCTCATTTAACACACAAAATTGATTTGGTTAGATAAAATCAAACAGCAATGGATGCCCGGGCAAGGTGAGAGGTGAACCTGATGAACGAATGGTGCAGTGGCAAAGGATGGCGGCTTGGCCTGTTGCTGATCTGCCTGTTGTGGTCCCGCCTCGGCTGGACCGCCGAACCCAGAATGGAGCCCAATGAGCAGGAGCGGGCACAGACCCTGGTCCTGCTTCATGAACCCATCGTCATGCTGACGGCTAAATATGGCAACCTGGATGGGGCGGCCAGGGTACGGCTGGCCCATGAGCGAGTTCAGCGGATGGAGCCAAGCGACCTCATGACGCCTGTGGCCGTGACGAAAGGCAGCCGACACGGCCAGGAGAGCCGGGAGTTTCTGGTCAATGGCAAGCGCATTCTGGTGCTGCTGGAAGGGGACCTTGATGAATTCGACGAGCTGACCCTGGATCAGGCGGCCGAACGTGTCCTGCATCGGCTCGACGGCGTGCGCATCAAGTATCTCGAGCTGCACTCGCCCCCCTATTTGCTCAGAGCCGTCGGCTTGGCGGTGGTGGTCAGCCTGATCTTCTTCGGCCTCATCACGCTGCTGCTCATCTTCATGCTCACCTATGGCTGGCTGACCTATGTGCTCGGCCTGTTCCCCCAGACCCGGGCCTGGAGCTATCAGCTTGGGGAATCCCTGTTTGCCCTGTGTGGCGACATGCTGGAGGGCATGATTGCCGCCATGCCCGGTCTGGTAACCGTGCTGCTTATCGTGGTCATCACCCGTTTCTTCATCAAGATGCTGGCCATCCTCTTCGACCGCATCGAGCGTGGCCAGTTTCGGGTGCAGGGTTTGCACGCCGAGACCATAGGCGCCACCCGGCGACTGCTGTCAGTGGTGATCTGGCTGTTTGCCCTGACCGTGGCCTACCCCTATCTGCCGGGGGCGGATTCCGATGCCTTCAAGGGGATCAGCGTCTTCTTCGGTCTGATGGTGACACTGGGATCGGCCGGTATCATGAACCATGCCATGAGCGGCCTGGTGCTCATTTACTCCCGCGCACTGCGGCCAGGGGATCTGGTGCAGATCGGCGAGGTGGAAGGGATGGTGAGCGAGCTCAATGCCCTCTCGACCAAGCTGGTGACGCGCCAGGATCACGAGGTCACACTGCCCAATGCAGTGGTGGTGGGGGGCAAGGTGGTGAACCTGACACGGCTGGCGGGCGAGAAGGGGGTGGCCCTGTTGACCAAGGTGACCATCGGTTATGACACCCCCTGGCGTCAGGTACATGCCATGCTGGAGCTGGCCGCGCGGCGCTGCACCCGGCTCAATCAGGATGAAGCTCCCCTGGTGCGGCAGTTGAATCTGCAGGATTGGTATGTGGAGTACGAGTTGCAGGTGAGGATGAAGGCAAGCGAACTCCCTGCGGTGGTCAAGACGGAGCTCCATGGCCATATTCAGGATGTCTTCAACGAGTTCGGGGTGCAGATCATGTCCCCCAACTTCATTGCCCAGCCGGAGCAGGCTGTGCTGGTGGCCAGGGAGCAGTGGTATCAGGCGCCGGCCCGGGCGCCCGATCCCGCCGAGCCCCCCGTCAGGGAGTGACCACAAAAAGCAGAGGCCCGGCAGCAATGCCGGGCCTCTTGTCATGAAGAGAAGCTGACGCCTCAGTTCTCCTTGGCCTCTCTCAGTTGGGAGGGCCTGAATTTCACCAGGAAGGCGAGGGTGATGAGGGCGGTGCTCACCAGACCGATGATGGTGGAAACATTCATCTCGAGGCCGAAACCGATGGGGGCGTTGGCCAGGTAGGTGATGACCACTGCGGTCATGAAGATGGCGGGAATGGTGCATACCCAGTGCAGCTTGCCTTCCTTGATGAGGTAGGCGGCCGCAGCCCACAGCATGATGACGGCGGTGGTCTGGTTGGCCCAGCCGAAGTAGCGCCAGATCACCCCGAACTCGGCCTTGGAGATGATGAAACCAAGGATGAACATGGGGATGGCGATGAGCAGACGCTTGGCCATGGGCTTCTGGGTCAGGTTCAGGAAGTCCGCCACGATGAGGCGGGCACTGCGAAACGCGGTGTCACCGGAGGTGATGGGCAGGATCACCACGCCGAGGATCGCCAGGATGCCGCCCACGGTACCGAGCAGGCTGGTGGAGACTTCGTGCACCACGGCAGAGGGGCCGCCGCTGGCCAGGGTGGCGTTGAGTGCCTCGGTGCTGTCGTAGAAGGAGAGACCCAGGGTGCACCAGATGAGGGCGATGATGCCTTCCCCTATCATGGCGCCGTAGAAGATGAAGCGACCGGAGCTCTCGTTCTGCATGCAGCGCGCCATCAGCGGGGACTGGGTGGCGTGGAAACCGGAGACGGCACCACAGGCGATGGTGATGAACAGCAGCGGCCAGAGCGGCAGGTCCGTCGGGTGCAGGTTGGAGAAGTCCATCCCGGTGTTGTAGAAGCCCTTGCCGGAGACGATGAGGCCGATGATGAGGCCGACCGACATGAAGACCAGCAGCGCACCGAAGATGGGGTAGAAGCGGCCGATGATCTTGTCGATGGGGACGATGGTCGCGAGGATGTAGTAGGCGAAGATGGCCGCAATCCAGTAGACCAGATCGGTGGAGGTGAGGTTGGCGAGCAGGCCCGCCGGGCTCAGGACGAAGACCACGCCCACCAGCATCAGGAGCACCACGGCAAAGAGGTTCATGAAGTGCTTGGCGGCGGTGCCCAGGTGCTCACCGACCACGGTCGGCACCGAGGCGCCCCTGGCGCGTACCGACAGCATGCCGGAGAAATAGTCGTGGACCGCACCGGCGAAGATGCAGCCAAAGACGATCCAGAGCATGGCGACCGGACCATAGAGGGCACCCAGGATGGGGCCGAAGATGGGGCCGACGCCGGCGATGTTGAGCAGTTGAACCAGGTAGACCTTCTTGTCCGACATGGGGACATAGTCCACCCCGTCCGCCATGGTGATGGCGGGGGTCTTCAACTCGGGTTTGGGCCCGAATATCCGTTCGATGAATTTGCCGTATACGAAGTAGCCGGCTATCAACAAGCCGACACAGAGGAAGAACCAGATCATTGCTACGCTCCTGCTTTGTTATTTTTTGGTGTGCGCAGCCAGTGTAGGGGGGACTTCTGTTAACGGCAGGTGAAAGAGGGTGAGCGGCGACATGGCGAGCCGAGTGGTTGCCCGCTGTGATCCGGCGCACATCGCGCCCCGCTTTATTCCAGTCCCAGCTCGTCTTTTAGCTCCTTGAGGTAGCGGCGGCTGACCGGTACCCGGGCCCCGCTCGGGGTCACGATCTCCGCCAGTTGATTCTCCAGCAAACGGATTTCGAAGATGGCGGCCGGGGCCACCAGATACTGGCGGTGACAGCGCAGCAGCGGGGTCTTCTCCTCGAGGGACTTGAGGGTGAGCTGGGTGTGAAACAGCTCGCCCTGGCAGGCGACATGGACGCCGCCGAGATCGGAGAAGGCGTACTCCACCTGGGAGGTTGGGAGCAGCCGCACCCGGTTGTGCAGGTATCCGGGGATATGGTGGATGGTCGGGGCCAGGGTCCCGACCGGTTGCGGGGTGATGTCCTGCCTGAGCCGCGCCAGGGTCTTGGCGAGGCGCGCCGGCTCCACCGGCTTGAGCAGGTAATCGAAGGCGTTCTCCTCGAACGCCTGGATGGCGTACTCGTCAAAGGCGGTGACAAAGACGATGCGGGGCAGGGGATCGAGCATGGCCACCAGCTCCATGCCGCTGAGTTTGGGCATCTGGATATCGAGAAACACCACATCCGGCTTGAGTTGCTGGATGAGGCCGAGCGCCTCGATGGCGTTGCCCGCCATGCCCAGGATCTCGATGTCGGGATCGCTGGCCAGCAGCTCTGCCAGCTCTTCGCGGGCATAGGGCTCGTCATCGACGATCAGGGTGCGGATCATGTCATCTCCTTGGCGGTGGTGCGGGGTTGTCGTGGGAGCGTCAGGGAGACCCGGGTCCATTGCTCTGGCTCCCACTGGACGTCAATGCCATAGCGCTCGCCAAAGGCACTCTTGAGGCGCTTGTCCACCAGGCTCATCCCCAGACCATCCCCCTGGCCGGATGGTTGCCAGGCCCCGGCGTTGTCTTCGACGCAAAGGGTGATCGCCTCGGGGGTTTCCCTCGCGAAGAGGCGAAGTCGCCCCTCTCCCAGCAGGGAGCAGATGCCGTGCTTGATGGCATTCTCGATGAGGGGCTGCAGGGTGAAGCTCGGCAGTTGCACCTCGGCAAGGTGGGGCGGGATCTCGTTGATGACGGTGAGCCGCTCGCCAAAGCGGGCCTGCTCTATCTCCAGGTAGGAGAGGCAGTGCTCCTGCTCCTCACGCAGCGTGGTCAGGCCGCTCTGGCGCTTGAGGTTGTTGCGAAAGAAGCGGGAGAGGTGCAGCAGCAGCTCCCGTGCCCGTCCCGGATCGCGGCGGGTAATGGCGCTGATGGTGTTGAGGGTGTTGAACAGGAAGTGCGGGTTTATCTGTGCCTGCACCAGCTTGAGCTCGGATTGCACCAGCAGGCGCTGCTGCTGCTCCAGGCGGCCTGCCAGCAACTGCTGGGACAACAGGTTGGCGATCCCTTCTCCCAGGGTGTGATTGATCTTGAGGAAGAGCCGCTTCTTGGGCTCATAGAGCTTGATGGTGCCGATCACCCCCTCGTCACCCTGCAGGGGGATCACCAGCACGGAGCCGAGCTGGCACTGGGGGGAGATGCTGCAACGATAGGGCTGGCTGTTGCCATCGGCGAACAGCACCTTGTTCTGGGCGATGGCTTGCAGGGTGATCGCCGAGGTGATGGGGGTACCCGGCTTGTGGTGATCTTCTCCGGTGCCGATGAAGGCGAGGATCTTGTCGGTGTCCGTGATGGCGACGGCGCCGACGCCGGTCTCTTCCTGAACGATATGGGCTATCTTGCCGCTGGCCTCCGGAGTGAACCCCTGGCTCATGATGCCGACGGTGCGGTTGGCGATGGTGAGCGCCTTGGCGGAGAAGACCCGGGAGAACTTTTCGTACATCCGCTGCTGGTCGCGGATCATGCTGATGAAGAGCGCCGCCCCGCAGGAGTTGGCGAGGATCATGGGGGTGGCGATGGTGCGCACCAGCAGCAGGGACTTGTCGAAGGGGGTGGCGACCAGCAGGATGATCACCATCTGCATGATCTCGGCCACGAAGGTGGTAAAGAAGGCGACCCTGGGTGCAAAGAGGTCATTGACCCTGCCTGCCCGCATCAGCCGCCAGTGCACCAGCCCCCCCAACAGCCCCTCGCAGGTGGTGGAGATGGCGCAGGCGAGATCGGTGAACCCCCCCAGAGTATAGCGGTGCAGGCCGCCGGTCAGCCCCACCAGGAATCCCACCAGGGGGCCGCCCAGCAGTCCCCCCAGTACGGCACCGACCGCCCGGGTGTTGGCGATGGCGTCATCGATGTCGAGGCCCACATAGGTTCCCAGGATGCAAAAGCAGGAGAAGATGACATAGATGAGCACCTTGTGGGGCAGCCTGACGGAGTAGTTGGCCAGGGGACGCAACAGGGGGCTTTTGGAAAAAAGGTAGGCGATGACCAGGCTGACGCTCATCTGCTGGAGCAGAGAGAGGACTAGTTGCATAAAAAAGCTTCCTCAAACACCACGCCGGAGCCGGGCGTTGTCATGACGCAGGGTGAGCCTGAGCCCGTCTTGATGCGGGCTGCGGGCTGAACGCTGCGGCAGTTTGCCAGAATGGAAAAATAAAACCATATAAAATCAGCACGTTAAATTGATATTTGTGTAATCGATGCCCGCTTGATATTGTTGATGCGAGCATGAAGGTATCCACCGGATACGCCACACGGAGGTGGCATGCTCCGCCCGGCCATCGGCTGGGCGTTTTTTATCCAGCTCCAATGGTGGACGATTTCGAGGGGACCTGAGCAATTATTCAGGTTTGTCCAATGAGTTATCCCCAGCTTCTGGGGATAACTCAGAAGGCGAAATAGTAACAGACCCGCCGACCCAGACCGAAAAAAGCGCGTTGCGCGTCGTCCAGCTCTTCCTGTCTGAGGGTGGCGACGATGCTTCGCGCATCTTCCCGCAGATCGATCATGGCCACTCCTTCCGGCCGCTGCCCCTTGAGGTAGGGCAGCACCTTGGGTCTGAGGGGCATGCTGGGCTCGGTGGAGAGCACCAGGGCCAGGGCATCGTCATCCAGGCGCACCAGGGAACCCGGTGGATAGACCCCCAGCACCTTTATCAGCAACCTGACCTGGGTTTGCTCGAACTTCTTCTGGGAGAGCTTGTAGAGCTGGCCGATCACCTGGCTGGGCCCCGGCGGGTTGAGGCCGCTGCGCGGGTGAAGCAGCTCGTCATAGTGATCCACCAGCCCGATGAGGCGGGCGAGAGGGGGGATCTTGTCGCCCTTGATCCCGAGGGGAAAACCGCTGCCATCGAGGCGTTCGTGATGCAGGTAGGCGACCTCACGGATCCTGGGTTCGAAAGCCTGCAACTGGGTGAGCATCACCAGTCCGTACTGGGGGTGCATGTTGAGGAAATTCTGCTCCGCCTTGCTGAGCTCCCCCCGCTTCTGGATGATCTGGCTCGGGATCCTGAGCTCGCCGATGTCGTGGATCAGGCCCGCCAGACCGGTCTCCTCGATCTCGACGGGATTCATGCCAAGCTCCCGTGCCACCAGCATGGCGATGAAGGCCACGCTCAGGCTGTGTTGCAGCAGGGTATCCGTGTTCTGGCTGCGGATGAGGTGCAGACCGAGCGGCCCCTGGTGTTCTGCCAGACGGGCGGCGGTGCTGCGCACTATCTGCGCAGTATTGGCCAGGCCTTCGTCCGGTTTGAGGTTGAGGGCGCCAAGGGCGTCGCGAAGATCTGACAGGGATTGACCGAACGCCTTGTCCGCGATGCGAAGGGAGCGCCTGAACGCCTTTTCGTCGAAGGTGGGGCCCTCAGAAGAGGGGGCGGTATCCCCGGTGTCGCTCATCTCAAGAGAGGGAACGGGTTCGGCCCGCAGCAGGGGCTCTACCGGCAGATCGCTCTTGTCGGGATCCACCATCAGCAGGGTCAGGTCGAGGTGGCGGATGATGTCGAGCTGCTGCTGGTCCTTGATTTTGAAGGCGTTGAACATGAAAGGGTGGCTCGTCCATCCCGTGGGAAGATGGATGTAGTGGCCGACTCTCAACTGCTCGATGGAGGCCTGTATCAGCGCCATGGACTAGCTCTTCTGTCGAATTTGCCTATCAACAAGCTAGCAAAATTAAACAGATAGACAAACAAAAAAGCCCGCGCATGTGCGCGGGCTCTTGTCATCCGTGGCGTTTATCAGGCCTTGGATTTTTTCTTGTTGTCCACCTTGGTGTCGACCTTGGCTGCAACCGGGGCGGCAGCAGGGGCTTCCTCGATGAAGGGACGGCCGTAGTAGGTGTCCATCAGGATGGCTTTCAGCTCGGTGATCAGCGGGTAGCGCGGGTTGGCGCCGGTGCACTGGTCATCGAAGGCTTCCAGGGCCAGCTGGTCTACCTTGGCCAGGAAGTCCGCTTCGTTCACGCCGGCTTCGCGGATGGAGGCCGGGATCCCCAGGGTGGCCTTCAGCTCGTCCAGCCAGGTCAGCAGCTTCTCGATCTTGGCGGCGGTACGGTCACCGGCAGCGGTCAGGCCCAGGTGGTCAGCCACTTCGGCGTAGCGACGGCGAGCCTGCGGACGGTCGTACTGGGAGAACGCGGTCTGCTTGGTCGGGTTGTCGTTCGCGTTGTAGCGGATGACGTTGCTGATCAGCAGGGCGTTGGCCAGACCGTGGGGGATGTGGAACTCCGCACCCAGTTTGTGGGCCATGGAGTGGCACACACCCAGGAAGGCGTTGGCAAACGCGATACCAGCGATGGTGGCGGCGTTGTGCACCTTCTCGCGGGCAACCGGGTCGTTGGCGCCGTTGATGTAGCTGGAGGGCAGGTAGTCCTTCAGCAGTTTCAGGGCTTGTAGCGCCTGACCGTCGGAGTATTCGTTGGCCAGCACGGAGACATAGGCTTCCATGGCGTGGGTCACTGCGTCGATACCACCGAAGGCACACAGGGATTTGGGCATGCCCATCACCAGGTTGGCATCCACGATGGCCATGTTCGGGGTCAGCTCGTAGTCGGCCAGCGGGTACTTCATGCCGGTGGCGTCGTCGGTCACGACCGCAAACGGGGTCACTTCAGAACCGGTACCGGACGTGGTGGTGATACAGACCAGTTCGGCCTTCACGCCCATTTTCGGGAACTTGTAGATACGCTTGCGGATGTCCATGAAGCGCATGGCCAGGTCTTCGAACGCGGTATCCGGGTGCTCGTACATGACCCACATGATCTTGGCGGCATCCATGGGTGAACCACCACCCAGGGCGACGATCACGTCCGGCTTGAAGGAGTTGGCCATCTCGGCGCCCTTGCGGACCACGGACAGGGTGGGGTCGGCTTCCACTTCGTAGAAGATCTCCACTTCCATGTTCAGCTTCTTGAGCAGGCGAACCACTTCATCGGCATAGCCGTTGTTGAACAGGAATCGGTCGGTCACCACCATGGCGCGCTTCTTGCCTTCCAGGTCGCCCAGGGCGATCGGCAGGGAACCACGACGGAAGTAGATGGATTTCGGAAGTTTGTGCCACAGCATATTTTCTGCCCGTTTTGCGACTGTCTTCTTGTTGATCAAGTGCTTGGGACCGACGTTCTCGGAGATGGAGTTACCACTCCAGGAGCCGCAACCCAGGGTCAGGGACGGGGCCAGCGCGAAGTTGTACAGGTCACCGATACCACCCTGGGTGGAGGGGGTGTTGATGAGGATACGGGCGGTCTTCATCTTGTCGCCGAAGTACTTGATGCGGTCGGCATTGCGATCCTGGTCGGTATAGAGACCGGAGGTGTGGCCGATACCACCGATGTTGACCATGTCGCAGGCCATTTCGACGGCTTCTTCGAAGTTCTTGGCACGGAACATACCCAGCGTTGGAGAGAGTTTCTCGTGAGCGAACTCGTCTTCCGCGCAGAGTTCCAGACCTTCACCGATGAGGATCTTGGTGGTGGCAGGCACGGTCACACCGGCCATGGCGGCGATCTTGGTGGCAGGCTGGCCCACGATGTCGGCGTTCAGGGCGCCGTTGATCAGCAGCACTTTACGCACCTTGTCCGCTTCGTCCTTGGAGAGGATGTAGCCGGCGTGGGTCGCGAAACGCTCCTTGACCTGGTTGTAGATGGAGTCGACCACGATGACAGCCTGCTCGGAGGCACAGACCACGCCGTTGTCGAAGGTCTTGGACATCAGGATGGAGGCGACGGCACGCTTCACGTCGGCGGTTTCGTCGATGACGATGGGCACGTTGCCCGCACCCACGCCGATGGCGGGTTTGCCGGAGGAGTAGGCGGCCTTCACCATGCCCGGGCCACCGGTGGCCAGGATCAGGTTGATGTCGTCGTGACGCATCAGGGCGTTGGAGAGTTCGACGGAGGGTTGATCAATCCAGCCGATGATGTCTTTCGGCGCACCGGCAGCCACGGCAGCATCCAGTACCAGCTTGGCAGCGGTATTGGTGGAGTTCTTGGCGCGGGGGTGCGGGGAGAAGATGATGGCATTGCGGGTCTTCAGGGAGATGAGGGCCTTGAAGATCGCGGTGGAAGTCGGGTTGGTGGTCGGTACGATACCGCAGATGATGCCTACCGGCTCGGCGATGGTGATGGTGCCCATCTCGTCATCTTCACTGAGGATGCCGCAAGTCTTCTCATCTTTGTAGGCGTTGTAGATGTATTCGGAGGCGAAGTGGTTCTTGATAACCTTGTCTTCGATGATACCCATGCCGGATTCAGCCACGGCCATCTGGGCCAGGGGGATACGGGCGTTGCTGGCGGCCAGAGCGGCGGCGCGGAAGACCTTGTCTACCTGCTCTTGCGAGAAGCTGGCGAATTGACGCTGTGCTTCTTTGACGCGGGCAACCAGTGCATCCAGTTCAGCCAAATTGGTTACTGCCATGTTTATCTCCTGATGATTTGAAAACTGTTTAGTAAGACCTTGGCAATGCCCGGCAATTATAGCCACCTTGTCAAGGCGAGAATCACCATAACGGGGTATTTACATGCCTTAGTAAACTGTTTTCTGACTCGATTATAGGGTCGGGATGTGTCAGAAAAGATTGATCTGGATCATATGTAACAAAAGAACAAAAGAAATTTTGTTTCACCCCTTATCGCACCACTATGTTACGGGAGTGTGTCATCCTTTCTTGGCATCACGAGCTGCTGTCACGCGCCCTTGAAATATCTGCTCAGGGAAGGGGATCCGATGAATTCTCGCCTTGACCGGGATGGGGGAAGGTGGCATTGCCATGATGGCGGCAGAACGCCTAGCCCCCTGACGTTTCATTTATGTTGAGAAAGGGGTTGTTGTTTTCATCCAGTCGCCCTGGCGAAACAGCACATCTGGCGGTGGCAGGGAGCTTGTCACCTCTGCACAGCCGGCCCCACTGGCACCGCACCAGGGTGAGAAAGGCCAAAATCGGGGTCACAGGAGCGGGTGGGGGCGGCAAGCAGGTGTGGTGAGAAGCAAGGGTGCCATTTGCCGAAAATATCGTTTCTTGGCTGAGGGTTGATATAACGCGCTGTCATGGCACCCGGCGATGTTAATGGTGGCCACTCTCCCTTAACAACCCGATATGTTGAATTTTGTCGATACATTAGCGGAACTAACTAAAAAGCCCCGGTAAGGGTGAGATTATTTGATTGGAGAAGGGAAAAGCCATGGTGTAAATTTACGCGTAGTTTGGGGGTTGGCCCCTTGTGGCTCGTATTGGTTCTGGATGGCGCCTATGGCAGCAATAGACTTCTCTTTATACATGAAATTTTTCGTCGGCCTGTTTGCGATCATCAACCCGCTGGGTCTGTTGCCGGTCTTTGTGAGCCTGACGGGCCACATGTCGCCGGAGGAGCGACGCAAGACCAACACCACCGCCCACATTGCCGTGATGATCATCTTAATGGTCTCCATGTGCATGGGACAGCTCATCCTCGACAGTTTCGGCATCTCCCTGGCGTCGTTTCGCATTGCTGGTGGCTCGCTGATCACCCTGATCGCCTGGTCGATGCTGCAGGGCAAGCTGGGGGAGGTGAAGCACAACAAGCAGGAGAAGGGTGAACTGGCTGCGCGTGAATCCATTGCCGTGGTGCCCCTGGCTCTGCCGCTGATGGCCGGACCCGGTGCCATCTCCTCTTCCATCGTCTATGCCAGCCAGAAGACCCTGCCCCAGATGGCCGGCATGTTCGTGGTGGTGGTGGCGTTTGCCTGCTGCTCCTGGCTCATCTTCCGCGCCGCTCCCCTGCTGTTCAAGCTGATGGGCAACACCGGCATCAACGTGGTGACCCGTATCATGGGTCTCATCATGATGTCCCTTGGCATCGAGATCATCGTGGCGGGCATCAAGGGAGTCTTCCCCGGTCTGGTGTGAGCCAGGTCCGTTTTTGTCGGAGCCGGTCCTTGTGACCGGCTTTTTATTGTTTCTTTTTTGTTGGTCATTTCCTAGAATCGAGCGGCCTTGTACGAAAAATGACCGCTGCGGGATATTTAAATGCTGAATAAATGGTTTTAAGTTGTTTTTTTGACCATGAAAGCGGCCTGTTCCTGATGATATCTATTGCATTATCAGAATTGTCAGGGAATTATGCGGGCAGCGAGGTGTTTGTCTCGTGGATAACAAATGCATGGAATGTTCTTGTTGGAGTATGGAAATGACTCATAGAAAAACAATTATTAATACCCTTTTATTGACTGCACTTTTCGGTGGCGCCACCCTGGCTCACGCCGCCGATGTCCCCGCCGGTACCAAGCTTGCTCCCGAGCAAACCCTGGTGAAAGGCAATGGTTCCGAACCCGCCACCCTGGATCCCCAGAAAGTGGAAGGTACCCCCGAATCCAACGTATTGCGTGACCTGTTCGAAGGTCTCGTCTCCTCCGGCCCCAAGGGCGAAACCCTGCCCGGCGTCGCCGAGTCCTGGGAAACCAAGGACAACAAACACTACGTGTTCCACCTGCGCAAGGATGCCAAGTGGTCCAACGGGGATCCCGTCACCGCGCATGACTTCGTCTTTGCCTTCCAGCGCGCGGTGGATCCCAAGACGGCCTCTCCTTACTCCTGGTACATGGAGATCCCGACCATCATCAATGCCTCCGACATCATCGCGGGCAAGAAGCCGGCCGACACCCTGGGCGTGAAGGCGGTGGACGATCACACCTTCGAGGTGCAGCTGGAGAAGGCGGTGCCTTACTTCGTCAGCATGCTCTCCCACACCACCACCTATCCGGTCCCGAAGAAGGTGATCGAGAAGTTCGGTGACAAGTGGACCCAGCCCGGCAACATGGTATCCAACGGCGCCTACGTGCTGAAGGACTGGGTGGTCAACGAGCGCGTCGACGTCGAGCGCAACCCCAACTACTGGAATAACGGCAAGACCGTCATCAACAAGGTGACCTACCTGCCCATCCAGTCCACCAACGCCGAGCTGAACCGCTATCTGGCTGGCGAAGTGGATCTGACCTACAACATGCCCATCGAACGCTTCAAGCAGATGAAGAAAGAGCTGCCGGACGAAGTAAAGGTCAGCGGCTATGTAGGCACCTACTACTACCAGTACAACTTCAAGCACAAGCCGTTTGACGACGTGCGGGTGCGTACCGCCCTCTCCTATGCCATCGATCGCAACGTGATCGCCGACAAGGTGATGGGCAAGGGCGAAACCCCGGGCTATACGCTCGTGCCTGACTTTGTAGATGGCTTCAAGCCGGTGGCGCCGGCCTGGTCCAAGCTGACCCAGGCAGAGCGCGATGCCAAGGCGAAAGAGCTGCTGACCGAAGCCGGTTACGGCCCGGGCAAGCCGCTCAAGTTCGAGCTGCTCTACAACACCGATGACAACCACAAAAAGGTGGCCGTGGCCGTCGCCTCCATGTGGAAGAAGCTCGGCGTGCAGGTGAGCCTGGTGAACCAGGAGTGGAAGACCTACCTGGAGACCAAGAAGCAGGGTAACTTCGACGTGGGCCGCGCCGGCTGGATTGCGGACTACAACGAAGCCTCCTCCATGCTGGATCTGATGCAGACCACCCACGGCAACAACGACGGCAAATACTCCAACCCGACGTTCGACAAGCTGATGAGCGAGTCCCGCAACCAGGTGGATGCCGAGGCGCGCAACAAGCTCTATGTCCAGGCCGAAGAGATCCTGGCCAAGGACATGCCGATCGCCCCCATCTATCAGTACGTGACCTCCCGCATGGTCAAGCCCTACGTGGGCGGCTACCCGGCCAACCCGCTGGACAACATCTACAGCAAAGACATGTACATCGTTGCTCACTGAGTAAAGAAACAAGTCGCATAACAAGCAGGGCCCGCCAGACGGCGGGCCTTTATTACAACCGCGACCCTTTGGAAGCAGTACAGGACAGGAAATGTCTATGTTGAAATTCATCCTTAAACGTCTACTGGAAGCGATCCCGACTCTGCTGGTCTTGATCACCGTCTCCTTCTTCATGATGCGCTTCGCTCCGGGTAACCCCTTTACCAGCGAACGCGCCCTGCCGCCGGAAGTCCTGGCCAACATCGAAGCCAAATATGGCCTGGACAAGCCCATCGGCATGCAATACCTCACTTACCTCGGCAACCTGGTCCAGGGGGATCTGGGGCCTTCCTTCAAATACAAGGACTTCACCGTCAATGATCTGGTGAGCCAGGCCCTGCCTGTCTCCGCCAAGATAGGCTCGGTCGCCTTCCTGCTGGCAGTGACCCTGGGGGTCACCTTCGGCACCATTGCGGCCCTGAAACAGAACACCCTCATCGACTACCTGTTGATGTCGTCGGCCATGGCCGGGGTGGTGATACCCGGCTTCGTGCTGGCACCGCTGCTGGTGCTCTTCTTCAGTATCTATCTGGGCTGGTTCCCGGCGGGGGGCTGGCAGGGGGGCGGCGCCCAGTTCATGGTACTGCCGGTGTTCGGCATGATGATGTACTACATCTCGGCCATCTCCCGCATCATGCGCGGCAGCATGATCGAGACCATGAACTCCAACTTCATCCGTACCGCCCGCGCCAAGGGGCTGCCTCTGCGCCACATCATCCTCAAGCACGCGCTGCGCCCGGCCATGCTGCCGGTGGTCTCCTACCTGGGACCGGCCTTCGTGGGCATCATCACCGGCTCCGTGGTCATCGAGACCATCTTCGGCCTGCCGGGGATCGGCCAGTTGTTCGTCAACGGTGCCCTCAACCGTGATTACTCCATGGTGCTCGGTCTGACCATTCTGGTCGGCGCCCTCACCATCACCTTTAACGCCGTGGTCGATATTCTCTATGCCGTCATCGATCCCAAGATCCGTTACTAAGCCGGGAGTTCATCATGGTAGTCACAACTGAAAAGCGCGAAGCCGTCGAGGCGTTCGCCCAGAAAGTGGAAGTGGTGGAAGGACGCTCCCTGTGGAAGGATGCCCGTCGCCGTTTCCTGCGCAACAAGGCGGCCCTGACCAGCCTCATCATCCTGACCATCATCGGTCTGGCGGTGATCGTGGGGCCCCACCTGTCCCAGTACACGTTCGATGACCCGGACTGGGGGGCCATGCAGAGTGCCCCGGACATGGAGACCGGCCACTGGTTCGGCACCGACAGCCTGGGGCGCGACCTGTTCGTGCGTACCCTGCTCGGCGGACGCATCTCCCTGATGGTCGGCATCATGGGGGCCCTGGTGGCCGTCATCATCGGCACCCTCTACGGCGCCGCGTCCGGCTTCATCGGTGGTCGCGTCGACAGCCTGATGATGCGCGTGCTTGAGATCCTCAACGCCTTCCCCTTCATGTTCTTCGTGATCATGCTGGTGACCTTCTTTGGTCGCAACCTGGCCCTCATTTTCCTCGCCATCGGGGCGGTGAGCTGGCTCGACATGGCGCGGATCGTGCGCGGCCAGACCCTGAGTCTCAAGAGCAAGGAGTTCATCGAGGCGGCCCACGTCTGCGGCGTCTCCAAGTGGAAGATCATCACCCGTCATATCGTGCCCAACGTGCTCGGGATAGTGGCGGTTTACGCCACCCTGCTGGTGCCGGGGATGATCATGTTCGAATCCTTCCTGAGCTTCCTGGGTCTGGGCGTGCAAGAGCCCATGACCAGCTGGGGCGCCCTGCTGGATGAAGGCTCCAAGTCGATGGAAGTGGCCATCTGGCAACTCCTGTTCCCCGCCGGTTTCATGGTGGTGACCCTGTTCTGCTTCAACTTCCTCGGGGATGGTCTGCGTGATGCCCTGGATCCCAAGGATCGCTGATACCCAGGGACCGGCAAGACGCCAAGGGGCCATCAGACCCGTTCAGGGAACGCACCGCGTTCACCACGGGCAGGCCCCCATCACGACAGCGCGATAAGGAGTACTGAGATGAAATTACTGGATGTGAAAGATCTGCGGGTCGAGTTCAAGACCCCGGACGGCAATGTGGTGGCCGTCAACGACCTCAACTTTTCTCTTTCTGCTGGCGAAACCCTGGGGATCGTCGGGGAGTCAGGCTCAGGCAAGTCCCAGACTGCCTTTGCTATCATGGGGCTGCTGGCCAAGAACGGTGTCATCACCGGCTCGGCCAAATTTCAGGGGGACGAGATCCTCAATCTGCCGGAGCACAAGCTCAACAAGATCCGCTCCGAGAAGATCGCCATGATCTTCCAGGACCCCATGACGTCGCTCAACCCCTACATGAAGGTCAAGGATCAGCTAATGGAAGTGCTGATGCTGCACAAGGGGATGACCAAGGCTGCCGCCTTCGAGGAGTCGGTGCGCATGCTGGACGCGGTGAAGATCCCCGAGTCGCGCAAGCGGATGAACATGTACCCCCACGAGTTCTCCGGCGGCATGCGCCAGCGGGTGATGATCGCCATGGCGCTCCTGTGCCGGCCGCAGCTGCTCATCGCCGACGAGCCGACCACGGCGCTGGACGTGACGGTACAGGCCCAGATCATGACCCTGATGAACGAGCTCAAGCGCGAGTTCAACACCGCCATCATCATGATCACCCACGATCTTGGCGTCGTGGCCGGCATCTGCGACAAGGTGCTGGTGATGTACGCAGGCCGGACCATGGAGTACGGCCGGGTCAACGATATCTTCTATCGCCCGAGCCACCCCTATACCGAAGGCTTGCTGCGCGCCATTCCCCGCCTCGACACCGAAGGGGAAGAGCTGCCCACCATTCCGGGCAATCCGCCCAACCTGCTGCGTTTGCCCACCGGCTGCCCCTTCCAGGAGCGTTGCCACCGGGTGAGCGAAATTTGTGGCCAGCAGTCTCCGATCCTGACGCCGTTCAACGACGGACGGGAGCGGGCGTGCCACTGGGTATCGGATGCCATGATCAAGGGAGTGAACTAAATGGGTACTGACAAGAAACTGCTGCTGGAAGTGTCCGACCTCAAGGTTCACTTCCATATCAAGAGTGACAAGGCCTGGCCCTGGGCCAAGCCCTCCGCCCTGAAGGCGGTGGACGGGGTGACCCTGCGCCTCTACGAAGGGGAGACCCTGGGCGTAGTGGGGGAGTCCGGTTGCGGCAAATCCACCTTCGCCCGTGCCCTCATCGGTCTGGTACCGGCCACCGACGGCAAGGTGGTGTGGCTTGGGCAGGACTTGACCAAGCTCGACCAGAACGCCCTGCGGGAGAAGCGCAAGGAGATCCAGATGATCTTCCAGGACCCGTTGGCCTCCCTGAACCCCCGCATGACCATAGGGGACATCATCGCCGAGCCCCTCATCACCTTCTACCCGACCCTGCCAAGGGAAGAGGTGAAGGAGAAGGTGCGCGCCATGATGACCAAGGTGGGTCTGTTGCCGAACCTGGTGAACCGTTACCCCCATGAGTTCTCCGGCGGCCAGTGCCAGCGCATCGGCATCGCCCGGGCGCTCATCCTCGAGCCCAAGATGATCATCTGTGACGAGCCGGTCTCGGCGCTGGATGTCTCCATCCAGGCTCAGGTGGTGAACCTGCTCAAATCCCTGCAAAAGGAGATGGGGCTCTCCCTCATCTTCATCGCCCACGACCTCTCCGTGGTCAAACACATCTCCGATCGGGTGCTGGTGATGTACCTGGGCAACGCGGTGGAGCTCGGGACCGGCAAGGAGATCTTCGCCAATCCCCTGCACCCCTATACCAAGGCGCTGATGTCGGCGGTTCCCATCCCGGATCCGGATCTGGAGCGCAGCAAGGTCATTCAGATCCTGGAAGGGGACTTGCCATCCCCCATGAATCCGCCCTCCGGCTGCGTGTTCCGCACCCGCTGCCCGGTGGCAGGCCCGGAGTGCGCCAAGACCCGGCCCCAGCTCGAGGGCAACTTCGACCACGCGGTTTCCTGTCTCAAGGTGGATCCGCTCTGAGAACCTGTTAACGATCTTGCTGCGAGGCCGTGATCAAGGCTCATGCGCTGTTCGGAATCCTCATGTATTCATATACATTCCGGTTCCTGCGCTGCTCTTTACCTTGTTGACGACCTCTCGCGACAGCTCGTAAACAGGTTCTAAGGAGAACCGTATCGAGAAGGGCGCGTGCTGGCGCCCTTTTTATTGCATGGGGGATAAGATGCCTCTTGGCGCTAGCGGTTGTCGCTGCTACTATCCGCCGCACAAGGGGAGTAACTTCTCGCCGGTTTGTCGTCATTACGGTGCACCCATATCCTGCAGTGCACCCGGCAGCCGGGCAGTTGACGCAAGTCGGCTGTAAGTGAGACCTTGCCGAGAGGCAAGGTGTATCTGCTCCAAACGCGAACCCACTGCCTCCCGGCCGTGGGTTTTGTCGTTTTGGGAGAAGTGAAAATGGGTGAATGGTGGATGTGGACCGGTTTCTTCAGCATAGTGCTGGTCCTGTTGTGGATTGATATCCGCTTTGTCGGTGGCGGCAAGGCGCACAAGGTGTCCCTGAAAGAGGCGGGCATCTGGTCTCTCATCTGGGTCAGCGTGGCGCTCCTGTTCAACCTGGCCATCTGGCTCTGGCTGGATCACAGTGCCGGGCGCGAAATCGCGAACCAGAAGGGGCTGGAGTTTCTCACCGGCTACCTCATCGAAAAGGCACTGGCGGTGGACAACGTCTTCGTCTGGTTGATGCTGTTCGGCTACTTCGCCATCCCGGCGGAGCTGCAGCGCCGGGTCCTGCTCTACGGGGTGCTGGGGGCCATCGTGATGCGCGCCGGCATGGTGTTCGCGGGCAGCTGGCTCATCGAGCAGTTCCACTGGATCCTCTACCTGTTCGGGGCCTTCCTGCTGCTGACCGGTGCCAAGATGCTGTGGGCGGCCGACAAGGAGCCGGATCTCGAGAACAATGCCCTGCTCGGCTGGATGCGTCGTCGCTTCAAGGTGACCGAGACGCTGGAGGGGGAGAAGTTCTTCGTCTGGCGTGACGGTGTGCGCTACGCGACCCCGCTGCTGCTCATCCTGGTGCTGGTGGAGGTGAGCGACCTCATCTTCGCGGTGGACAGTATCCCGGCCATCTTCGCGGTGACCACGGATCCCTTCATCGTGCTCACCTCCAACATCTTCGCCATCATGGGGCTGCGCGCCATGTACTTCCTGCTGGCCGGGGTGGCCGATCGTTTCGCCCTGCTCAAATACGGCCTGGCGCTGATCCTGATGTTCATCGGGGTCAAGATGTTGCTGCTCGATATCTTCAAGATACCGACCGGCATCGCCCTTGGCGTGGTGGCGCTGATCCTGCTGGCCTCCATGGGGCTGAGTCTGCTGATGACCCGCAAAAAGGCGGCGTGAACGGTGCAGTAAAAAGGGCTCCCTCGGGAGCCCTTTTTCATGTCAGCAATTTGCTTAGCGCTTGATCTTCTTGGGGTTGGTGTAGCCCCAGACGGTGTACATGTCCGCCAAGAGGGCACCGTTGTACTCCTCCAGATCAGATTGTTTCACCTCGGCATCACCCTGGCGTCCGAACAGGACCACCTCGTCACCGGGTTTGATCCCCTTGATGTCGGTGACGTCCACCATGGTGGTGTTCATGGAAGTCTTGCCCACGACGGGGGCCTTCTGGCCATGGATCAGCACATAGGCCTTGTTGCTCATGGCGCGGCGGTAGCCGTCGGAGTAGCCCATCGGCAGGTTGGCCAGCAGGGAGTCGCGCTTGAGGGTGAAGGTGCGGTCATAGCCGACGGTGTTGCCCGCCGGGTAGTGGTTGACGGAGGCGACCTGGGTCTTGAACGCCATCACCTTCTTGTACTCGGTGTAGGAGGGAATGGTGTCGCCATAGATGATACCGCCAGGGCGCACCATGTCAAAGTAGGCTTCCGGCACTTCCAGGGTGGCGAAGGAGTTGGCGGCGTGGATGGTGAGCTTGCTGCGATCCAGCTTGCCGGCGTCGATGAGCCACTGGTAGTCCAGCTTGAACTGGGCCAGCCCCAGCTTGACGTCCTCTTTCTCCTCCACCGGGAAGTGGGTCATGATGCCGACCGGGGTGATCCCCTTGAGCTTGAGCATGGCCAGGGCATCGGCCTTGGCATCGTCCTGGCGCAGATCGATGCCGTTGCGGCTCATGCCGGCGGAGTTCAGGCCGATGTGCACCGGGATGTTGGTGTGATGGCGCTGGGCGATGCCGGCGATCCCCTTGGCGCTCTCCAGGCTGCCGATGAGCTCCTCCAGCTTGTAGGGCAGGGCCTGCTCCACTTCATCCGGGGTGGCGGCCCGCACCCGCATCAGGCGACCTTCGAAGCCCTTCTCGCGAGCAACACGTGCTTCTTCGTTGCTGGCGATGCCGATGCAAGGGATGCCTGCCTTGACCACGGAAGGGACCAGCAGGTCGATGCCGTGACCGTAGGCGTCCGCCTTCATGATGGCGCAGATCTGCGGGCCCTTGTCACCGAGGCGATTCTTCAGGGTCTGGATGTTGTGCTCGAAGGCACCGAGATCCACTTCCAGCCAGGCGTTGGCGGCGGTCTGTTCCTGACCGTTGCGGTGGTCGTCGGCGAGCGGCAGATAGGGGGCGGCGACCGCCTGGCCGGCCAGCAGGCCAAAAATCAGGGTCGCGAGCAGTGTTTTCTTGTGCATGGGGCAAGTCCTTTCTTATTGTCTTGAGTTGAGGCTGGGCTCATCGCTGAGGCGAGCTGCGGCAGGGCTGGTCATAGCATGTTGCTATGCTAATGATATATTTCACTTTTTATCCAGATGCCGACTCTGGGAGTGTATCTCAACGGCGTCAATCGTGGCACGTGTTGCAGGAAGAAAATATGAAGCTGACGTTGCGGATTCCACCGTTGCTGCTGTTCGTCGTCATCGTGCTCGCCATGTGGCTGGGGCGGGGTGAGGGGAGGGCGGCGCCCCTGTGGCTGGTGCTGGTCGCCACGCTGTGGCTGGCGGGAGCCCTGCTGGGGGGCGGTGCGCTTCTGCATTTCTGGCAGCAGCGCACCACTGTGCACCCCCAGCGGCTGGAGAGCAGCCGGGTGCTGGTGACCCGGGGCGTCTATCGCATCAGCCGCAATCCCATGTACCTGGGGCTGCTCTGCTGGACCCTGGCGCTGGCGTGCTATCTGGGAGGCATGGCAGTGTGGCTCGGGCCGCTGCTGCTCTGGGGCTGGCTTACCCGCTTCCAGATCCTGGCGGAGGAGCAGGCGCTGCGGCGACAATTCGGCGATGCCTATGACGACTATTGCCGACAGGTCAGGCGCTGGTGCTGAGGCGCGGCGTGCCCCATCAGGCATATGACAACGGCCCGCAGAAGCGGGCCGTTGTCATGGGGGTCAGGGGGGATCACGCCTTGGCGGTGTCCACCTCGCCGAGGGGGGCGGTCTCCCCCAGGCTGTCTTCGCTCTTGGCCACCACGCTCGCGGCGATGGCGTTGCCCAGCACGTTGGTGGCGGAGCGCCCCATGTCGAGGAAGTGGTCGATACCGAGCAGCAGCAGGATGCCCGCTTCCGGGATGTGGAACTGGTTGAGGGTGGCGGCAATCACCACCAGGGAGGCGCGGGGCACCCCGGCCATTCCCTTGGAGGTGACCATCAGCAGCAGCAGCATGGTGATCTGCTGGGCCGTGGAGAGCTCGATGCCATAGGCCTGGGCGATGAACATCACCGCGAAGGTGCAGTACATCATGGAACCGTCCAGGTTGAAGGAGTAGCCCATGGGGAGCACGAAGCTGGCGATGCGCTTGTCACAGCCAAATTTCTCCAGCCTGTCCAGGGTCTTGGGGTAGGCGGCCTCGGAGCTGGCGGTGGAGAAGGCCAGCAGGATGGGCTCGCGGATGAGGGCGAGCAGTGTCAGGATGCGGCGGCGGATGAAGAGGCTGCCCATGGCGATGAGCAGCAGCCATAGGCAGCCGAGCGCCAGATAGAACTGGGCCATGAAGGTGCCATAGGTGGCGAGGATGCCGAGCCCCTCCTTGGCGACCATGGCGGCGATGGCGCCAAACACCGCGAACGGGGCGAAGTTCATCACGTAGCCGGTCACCTTGAGCATGATCTCGGCGCCGCTGGCCATCAGCTTGACCACGGGCTTGGCGTCGTCCCCCAGGGCGGCGGCGGCCAGCCCGAAGAAGAGGGAGAAGACCACGATCTGCAGGATCTCGTTGGTGGCCATCGCCTCGACCACGCTTTTCGGGATGGCGTGGGTCACGAAATCCTTGAGGGAGATGGCAGTGGCAACCACGCCGGAGCTGGCGCCGTCATCGGGCAGGGAGAGGGAGAGCCCCACCCCGGGTTGCATCAGGTGGACCATGACCAGCCCCAGGGTCAGGGACAGCAGGGAGGCGAGCATGAACCAGCCCAGGGTCTTGACGCCGATGCGGCCCACGGTGCGGGTGTCGCCCATCTTGGCGATACCGACCACGAGCGTGGTGAACACCAGGGGGGCGATGATCATCTTGATGAGGCGCAGGAAGATGTCGGTCAGCAGGGTGATGTCATCGGCAAAGCCTGCGGCCTGTGCGGGCGCGAGCAGGCGATAACCCTGCCCGGTCACGATGCCAAGCAACATCGCAATGAGGATGGCAACGGTCAACTTGTTCATTTTCATGGGGGAGTTCCGGTTTCGATAGGTGCAATGCCTGTGCAGGCGGCGAGGGGCCGCCTCAGTCCTTTTTTGTGATCCGGGCGGTGGAATCCAGACAGCCGGTGTGCTGGAGAATGCCTAATCGCGAAGGGGAAATCCAGTGACTTGTTTCGGAGTTTTGTGCTGTTATTAGCTGCATTTGATATGCATCTTGTGATTTATTTGTATTAATCGCTGTTTATTTTAATTTTTGCGAGATAAACGGCTTTCATGCTCTGCGCGTCCCGGGGGTTGGCCTCCAGGGTGAAGACGAGCAGGGCCGAGGTGCGATGTTCCACCTGCATGTCGTCCATGAAGGTGTCTGGCTCGTACTCGTCGAACCCGAATTGGGGGCGGGTCGGGGTGACCCTGACGGCATCCCGCGACAGGGTCAGCGTCTCGACCTGAATCCAGGGGTATCCCTTTGCCAGTGCCACCTCACCGGCCCGCTTGAGCACGTATTTGCGCGCCGTTTCCCTGTCCACCAGATCGTTGCCCACAAACTCCAGTTGCCAGCGGGCCGGGCCAAGCTGGGTCTGTGAAAAACCGGTCTGGCCATTCCAGAACGATTTTTCACTGTCATAGGCGGTGGCGCAGCCCGCGAGCTGGCCGACCAGCAGGGCGCTGAGGGCAAGGGTGCAGAAAGTACGAAGGGAAGGCAACATGATGCGGGCCGCTTGGCAAAGGGGGTTTTACTACAGCATAAAGGGGTTGGAGAGACAATCGCGGCGGAAGACCATAAAAGAAAAGGCCTTGTCGTCTGACAAGGCCTTTCTCGGGGAATTTGGTCGGTGTGAGAGGATTCGAACCTCCGACCCTCTACACCCCATGCAGATGCGCTACCTGGCTGCGCTACACACCGACGGAGTCAGCTCGGCTGACGGGGAGGGAGTTTATGGAGATGCCCCGACCCTGTCAACAGGGGAAATCCAGGTTCGAGATCGTTTGCCTGCTTTGCGAGCAACTTCGGATCAAAGTGCGACCAGTGGTGCATTTTGTCGGCACCTCACCGCTGTCTTGCAGGAAAAACGGCCGCCCGGAGGCGGCCGTTTGGCGTGATGCTCTCAAGCCGAGATCAGCGGTTGAAGGTCAAGCGCTTGCCCAATACCTTGCCGGTGACCTGACCGTGCTGCCAGGCTATTTGCCCGTTGACCAGGGTCATCTCAAGCAGGGCGCGCTGGAAGCGGTCATCATCCAGATCAGCGGTTGAAGGTGAGACGCTTGCCCAATACCTTGTCGGTGACTTGGCCGTTCTGCCAGGCAATCTGGCCGTTCACCAGGGTCATCTCGATGGTGCTCTGGAAGCGGTAGCCGTTGAACGGGGACCAGCCGCACAGATAGAGCAGGTTGCTGTCGGTGACCACGTAGGGCTTGCCGAGATCCAGCAGCACCAGGTCGGCGAAGTAGCCTTCCCGGATGTAGCCGCGATCCTGCACCTGGAAGCGTTCGGCCACCGCGTGGGAGGTCTTCTTGACGATGGTTTCCAGGCTGAAGACCCCGTTGTGGTAGAGCTCCAGCAGCGCCTGCAGGGAGTGCTGCACCAGGGGCACGCCGGACGGCGCCTTGAAGTAGCTGTTCTGCTTCTCTTCCCAGGTGTGGGGGGCGTGGTCGGTGGCGATGATGTCGAGCACGTCGTTGCGTACCGCATCCAGCAGGGCGTGCTGGTCGGCAGCGCTCTTCACCGCCGGGTTGCACTTGATCTGGCTGCCCAGGGTGTCGTAGTCCGCCTCGTTGAAGAAGAGGTGGTGTACGCACACTTCGGCGGTGATGTTCTTGTCCTTGAGATCCTTCAGATCCGGGGTGGCGGTAAAGAGCGAGAGCTCTTTCGCCGTGGTCAGGTGCAGCACGTGCAGCTTGGCGCCGTACTGCTTGGCCAGGGAGACCGCCATGCTGGAGGATTTGTAGCAGGCGTCCGCGCTGCGGATGCGGCCGTGCTCGCGCATGGGCACGTCTTCGCCCCACTTGGCGCGAGCTTCGTCTTCCAGCACCTTGATGGACGGGGTGTCCTCGCAGTGGGTGACGATCATCACCGGGCTCTCGCGGAAGATGGCTGCCAGGGTCTCCTGGTTGTCCACCAGCATGTTGCCGGTGGAGGCCCCCATGAAGATCTTGATGCCGCAGGACTGCTTGGGATCGAGTTTCTTGATCTCTTCCAGGTTGTCGTTGGTGGCACCCAGGTAGAAGCTGTAGTTGGCGGCGGCGGAGTTGGCGGCGATCTGGTATTTGGCTTCGAGGGCGTCGATGGTGGTGGTCTGGGGATTGACGTTGGGCATTTCCATGAAGCTGGTGGTGCCACCGGCCACGGCGGCCCGGGATTCACTGGCGATGGTTCCCTTGTGGGTCAGGCCGGGCTCCCGGAAGTGGACCTGATCATCGATCATCCCGGGGATGAGATGACGGCCCGTTGCATCGATCACCACGGCATCGGGGGCACTGATGTCCGGGGCGACGCGGGCGATCCGCTCACCCTCGATCAGGACGTCGGAGGCATAGATGCGGCCTTCGTTGACCAGGGTGGCATTCTTGATAAGCAATTTGTTCATGGGGGGTTCCAGTTCCTTTGCCGATAATCCGGGGTCATAATATCGCAAACTGCACTTTCTCTGTAGCAAGGCCTGAGTAATGAAGTTATTTGTTAGAGATTTGACTGTGATCGATTCCAGCTATTTATGCGAGCGCCGCGGCATGGTGGGCGAGAGCTGGCTGGTGGACATCGAGATGAGTGGCGAGCTCAACGAGATGAGCATGTTGCTGGACTTCGGTCGGGTGAAGAAGCTCATCAAGTCGATCATCGATGAAGAGGTGGATCACAAGCTGCTGGTGCCGACGGAATGTCCCCTGGTCCATGTCCACGCGCTGGACAACGACGAGAGCACCGTGGATCTGCTGCGTCCGGGTCGCGCCATCCACCTGCGTTGCCCGGCCCAGGGCTTTGCCTTCATTCCGGCCCCCCAGGTGGATAAAGAGTCGGTGACCCGCTATCTGCTGGGGGTACTGGCCAAGCGTCTGCCCGGCAACATCAAGGATCTCTCCCTGACGTTGCGCTCGGAGCGTATCGAGGGCGCCTTCTACCACTACAGCCACGGCCTCAAGAAGCACGACGGCAACTGCCAGCGCATCGCCCACGGCCACCGCTCTCCCGTCGAGATCCTGGTGGACGGGGAGCGTGACGAGGAGCTGGAGTTCAACTGGGCCGAGCGCTGGGCCGACATCTACCTGGGCACCGAAGAGGACAGGGTGGCCCTTGGCGAACTCGCCCTGAGCGAGCGGGCCGAGGCGTCACTTAAAGAAGGGGACGCGCACTACATCGGCTTCAAGTACGTGGCACCCCAGGGGCTGTTCCAGCTTGCCATGCCGGCGGCGGAGGTGGAGATGATCGACACCGACACCACCATCGAGTTGCTGGCCCACTACATCGCCCGAGAGGTGAAGAAGCAGGTAGGGGACAAGTTCGTCAAGATTGTCGCCTATGAAGGGGTCGGCAAGGGCGCCATCGCCTACGCCTGATCCCGCGCCGCATGCCAGTAAAAAACAAGGCCCCGCCAATGCGGGGCCTTGTCATATCGGGTCGTGGCCATCAGGCACTGAGGCGGAAGCGCTGGACCAGCCCCTCCTGCTGCTCGGCAAGGGAGTCGAGCTGCTGGCTGGTCTCGGCGACCCGCTCTATGCCCTGATAGTTGAGATCCGAGATGTCGGAGATGCGGTTGAGGTTGGTGGCGATGTCGGCGCTGGTGGCCTGCTGCTGCTCGGCGGCGGAGGCTATCTGGCTCGACATGTCGCTGATGAGCACCACGATGCCCTGTACCTCTTCCATGGCGTTGTTGGCCTGGGAGCTCTGATCCACGCAGCTGTCCATCTCGCGGGAGCACTCCTGCATCACGTTGACTGCCCGGGCGACGCCTTGCTGCAGGTTCTCGATCATGGTCTGGATTTCGCTGGTGGACTGGGCGGTGCGGCCAGCCAGGTTGCGCACCTCGTCGGCCACCACCGCAAACCCGCGTCCCTGCTCGCCGGCGCGGGCCGCCTCGATGGCGGCGTTGAGGGCCAGCAGGTTGGTCTGCTCGGCGATGCCGCGGATGACGTCGAGGATGTTGCCAATCTGGCCGCTCATGGCGCTCACGTCGCCAATCACCTTGCCGGTCTGCTGCAGCTTGCCCGCGAGCTGATGGGTGGTGGTGATGTTGCCTGCCATTACCTTGCGCCCCATCTCGGAGGCCTTCTCCACATCCTGCACCCGCTCCAGGGTCTGGTTGGCGGCCTGGGCCACCTCCCGCACCGAGGCCTCCATCTGGGTCATGGCGGCGGCGACCGAGGCGGTCTCCTGACGCTGTTTCTCCAGATCCGCCCGCACCGATTCGGTGGTGTGGCGGTTGTCGTGGGCGGCGCTGTTGAGCTGGGTCGAAGCCTGGGAGAGCTGCTTTAGCACATCCCCCATCTGGTGGATCAACAGGTTGATCTGGCTGGCGAGCTGGCCGAATTCGTTCTGGCTCTTGAAGCCGACCCGCTGGGTCATGTCACCCTGGGTCACTTCGGTCAGCACCCGCAGCAGCTCTTTCAGGGGGCGGCGGATGGCCTTGCCCAGGGTGAAGGCCACCAGGATGGCGACGAAGATGGCGATGGCGATGCTGATCCCCTGGGTCAGGGTACTCTGGGTCTGCACCCGATCGGAGGCCTGGATGCTGGCGTTCATCAGCTGCTGGCTCTGGGCGGTGATCCCCTCCAGCTTGTTCTGGATGCTGAGGATGAGCTGGCTCGCCTGCTTGCTCTGCTCGCGCATGGCCTGCTGCTGTTTCATCAGGGCCAGGTATTGGGAGAGCACGCCGTCATTGCCCGTGGTGTCACGCACGAAGCCATGGACGTAGTGGCCCATGTTGTTGTCGAAATCCTTGAGCTCTCCCTGGAGATCCTTGATGGTGCTGTTGAAGCCCTCGATCTGCATCTTGTTGCGCTTGAGCGCCGCCTCGATGGGGGCGGGGATGCTCTGGTTGAGGGCATCCATGGTGGAGAGCTCGATGGCGGAGAGCTTGGTGGTCAGGGTCTCGGAGAGCATCTTGATGAAGCTGTCGTCGATGGTGACCATCATGTCCCCCAGGTTCTTCTTGAACTGGGGCAGGCTGACCTGGAACTGGCCCTTGGCCTGATTGACCTTGTGCAGCCGGGTGAGCAGGGCCTCGTGTTCGCCGGGCAGGGTCTGGGTCAGTTGCAGGTAGTCATCCACCAGCTTGACGAGGGCAGTCATGTCCGCCTGCAACTGGGGATGAACCGCCACCTGCTGCTTGAGGCTGGCGACCATCTTGTCGACCTGGCCCTTGGCCTGTTGCAACTCGGCCACTTCCGCAGGCAGTTGCTTGAGATCCTGCTCGGTCAGCACGTCGGTGAGCCATTTGTTGGCGCTGAGCAGGCTTATCTGGGTCTGGCTGCTGGCGAGTACCAGCGGCATGGACTCCTGGGTCACCTGATCCAGGGCGCCGCTGAGTTCGCTCTGGCCGCGAAAGGTCAGTACCGCACTGGCGACCATGACGGCGACCAGGATGGCAAAGCCCAGATAGACTCTCTGTAGGATCGAGAGGTCTGACATTGTTTGTTTCATTATTGTCCCGCTGTCTGTGCAAAAGTCCCTTGCCTGAGTACCCCGTCCCTTTGATACCCTGCATGCCCCGAAGGGGATGCCGTTGTGGTTCGCGGGACGTCTCCTCGCTATCGGTATTCTTCACAATAACTGAAGCAATTGGGACAACGGCTGTGCCAAATGTCGGCTTGTGTCACACTTGGCGCGTTGCGGCGGCCTGTTTGGGAGCCGCTTGAGCTTTGTATTGAATTTTCTTTTTCCTATAAAGGAGTTACCCATGGCGCAAGAAACCATTTTCAGCAAAATCATCCGCGAGGAGATCCCCGCCGACATCCTTTATCAAGACGATCTGGTGACCGCGTTTCGCGACATCCAGCCCAAGGCCAAGACCCATATTCTGATCATTCCCAACGTGCTCATCCCCACCGTCAACGACGTGGAGCCGGATCACGAGCTGGCGCTGGGCCGGATGTTCACCGTGGCCCGCAAGCTCGCCAGCGACGCGGGCATCGCCGAGGACGGCTACCGCCTCATCATGAACTGCAACCGCCACGGCGGACAGGAGGTCTATCACATCCACCTGCACCTGGTCGGTGGCGAGCCCCTGGGACCCCTGCTGAGCCTGTGATGCGCCTCGTCCCGTCGACCGGCCTGCTGTTGGCCGGTCTGCTGCTGGGGGGCTGTGCTTCCCAGTGGAAAGACATGTTCGTCTCCTACTCGGATCAGATGGTGCCCCTGCGCAACCAGCTGCTGCTGGGCCATGCCGCCGAGGCCCTGCCCGAGGTGCGCGAATCGACCCCGGGGGACGACACCTTCGTGCTCGACCAGCTGGAGAAGGGGCGCATCGCCTGGCTGGCGGGTCAGGACGGCCCCAGCAAGCAGGCCTTTGCCGCCGCCGACAGCCGGCTTGCGTGGGAAGACAGTCAGGCCGAGTACCGCCTGAGCCAGGGACTGGCCCAGGCGGGCAGCCTGCTCACCAACGATCAGACCCTGGCTTACCAGGCGCCCGATTACGAGCGCACCATGCTGCACCACTATCTGGCGCTCAACTACTTGCAGCGCGGGGATGCCGACGGCGCCCTGGTAGAGGTGCGCCGTGCCAACCAGGTGCAGGAGCAGGCCCTTAAACGGCGGGCCGACGAGGTGCGCAAGGCCGCGCAGGAGGGGGAGCAGGAGGACGAAGCCGGGGAGATGCGCCAGCTGATGTCGCGCGGCGCCCCCGAGCTCGATCGCCTGATAGGCCAGGTGAAAAACGGTTTCCAGAACGCCTACACCTTCTATTTCTCCGGCGTGCTCTACGAGGCGGCCGGGGATCTCAACGACGCCTGGGTCGATTACCAGCGCGGCTATCAGATAGCGCCGGACAACCAGAGCCTGCAGGATGCCCTGCTGCGCCTGGCCCGGCTTCGCGGCTCTCCCGAGGAGCTCAAGGAGACCGAGCAACGGATGGGCCGCAAGGCGCCGCCCTTGGCCAAGGATCAGGGCCAGCTGGTGGTGCTGTTTGAAGATGGCCTCATCCCGGCGCGCCGTGAGCTCTTCCTGCCGCTGCCCATCTCCACCTCCAGCGGCGATTTTCGTACCTTTACCGTGGCGGTGCCCTATTACGACAATCGGGCCAGCGACGGCGCCCCGCTCACCCTATCGGTGGGCAAGGGGGTGGCGCAGACCAGCGAGCTGGTGAGGCTGGAGGCGCTGGCGGCCAAGGATCTGCAGGAGCGGCTGCCTGGCATGCTGACCCGGCAGGCCCTGCGGCTGGTGGCCAAGGAGCAGGTGCGGCGCACCGCCGCCAAGGAGGGGGGGGATGTGGGCAACATCCTGGTGGGGATCTTCAACACCCTCTCGGAGCGGGCGGATACCCGCAGCTGGCTGACGCTGCCCGCCAAGGCCTCGAGCTGGCAGGGGATGGTCCCGGCCGGGAACGTCACCCTGACCCTGGGGGCGGGCAGCGCCATGCGCACCCTGCCACTCAGCGTCCACGCCGGGCGCACCACCCTGGTGTGGGTACAGCGCCTGGGGAGCGGTCTCACGCCCCGGGTGATGCCCCTCTAGGGGGAACCGGATATGGCAACTCAGATGAATGACCGGTCAGGCCGACGGCCACCGGCAAGGAGAACAAGATGAAAGCACAAGAGTTGGCCCTGGGCCTGGTTCTGCTGCTGACGGGCTGTGCCACCAATACTTCCGGCGTGGCGCTCTATGGCGCGGCCGGTGCGGCGGCGGTGGCCGAGCAGCATCAAAACGTCAACGTCACCCTGACCGAACTCAGCCGGCGCCAGCAGAACGGCCTGTTGCAGGTCAACGTGGCGGCGGCCAGCACCCAGCGTGGTGACAACAGGCTGCAATATCTCTTCTACTGGTATGACGACGCGGGGCAGGAGGTGGCCAGCGATGGCCGCGGCTGGACCCCCCTCAAGCTGCATGGCTACCAGACCCGCACCTTGTCCGCCCTGGCGCCGAGCCCGGCTGCACGGGGTTACCGGATTTACGTTCGCGAAGTGATGGAGGAATCCTACTGATGAAAATGAATCATGCCCTGCTGATCCTGACCGGCGCCCTGCTGCTGGGCGGCTGCTCCAGCACCACCGTCAGCTATGGCGATCCCACCGAGACCGAGACGGTGACCGTCGATTACGGCTCCTCCGACTTGCAGGCCATCGCCGACAAGATGGCGGATTCCATGCTGGCGTCCCCGGCCACCAGCGAGATCACCGCCGGGGGCCGCCCCGTGATGTTCATGGACTCCATCCGCAACAAGACCTCGGAGCACATCGACACCGAGGCCATCACCGACACTATCCGTACCAAGCTGCTGCGCTCGGGCAAGTTCCGCTTCGTGGACATGAGCAAGGTGGCGGCGGTCAAGCAGCAGCTCGAATACCAGCAGGGCAGCGGCATGGTGGACCCCGCCACCATGGTGCGGCTCGGCAAGCAGACCGGTGCCCGCTACATGGTCTATGGCAACCTCGCCAGCATCGTCAAGGACAACGGCAAGGTGAAGGACGTCTACTACCAGATGACCATGAACCTGATGGATGTGGAGAACGGCGAACTGCTGTGGGCCGATCAGAAAGAGATCCGCAAACAGGCCAAGAAGTCCACCTTTGGCTGGTGAGGACCCGCGGGGGCAGGGGGATCTGGCGGAGCTGGCGCTCCTCGCCAGCCTGCCGGCGCCCTGGGATCAGGGGCGCCTTGAGCCGCTGGGTCAGGGCCTGACCAACGGCAACTACCGGCTCTGCCTCCCCACTGGCGAGCAGGCCTTCCTGCGCCGCGGTCATCCGGATCCGGTGCGCCTTGGCATCGACCGGGCCACCGAGTGGCAGCTCTACCAGGGGGCGGTGGGGCAGGGGCTGGCGTTGCCCTGTCATCACGGCGATCCCGCCACCGGCCTGATGCTGCTGGCGTGGTGCGACGAACCCAACTGGGCCGAGCAGGCGCCGCCTCTCGCCGCGCAACCCCGCCTGATGGCGGAGGTGCTGGTACGGCTGCACCGCCTGCCGGTGCCGACCGTGGTGATGGCGGTGCGGGCCCACAGCGGCGGTTATCGGCAGCGTCTGGCCCATATCCCTCCCTGGCTGCCCGCGCTGGAGCGGGCCCTGCTCTCGAGCCGGGAGCCGGACGACTGCTGGCTCCCTTGCCATCACGATCTCAATCCGGCTAACTTGTTGGGGTCGCGGCCCTGGGTCATCGACTGGGAGTACGGCGCCGCCGGCCATCCGGGGTTCGAGGTCGCCAGCATTCAGCGCACCCACGGCTGGAGCGAAGAGCTGCGGTGCCAGTTGGAGAGCTGCTATCTTGAAGCCATGGACGGGGCAGCGACGGGGTTGGGGCCCCGGGGATTCCAGGCCGATGCCTTCCTGCCCTGGGTCGATTACATCGGCCTGCTGTGGGCGCTGCTGATGGCCGAACAGCAACCCGGGCCCGAGTATCAGGCCCTGATCGACATCAACCGCCAGCGCCTGGAGTGATGCCCGGCAACGGCCCGCGCGACGCGTGTATTCAATGAATGGGAGGCATGCATGGTGACCACATTCTCATGGCGTCAACCGCGTAGCTGGAGCCTGCTGCTGCTCTGCCTGCTGCTGACGGGTTGCGCCACCCGGGTGATCTACTACTGGCTCGACTCGGCCATCGTCTGGCAACTGGACGACTACTTCTCCCTGGACCGCAGCCAGAAGAAGCTGCTGGACCAGGAGGTGAAGGGGCTGATGGCCTGGCACCGGCAGCATGAGCTGCCCATCTATGCCCGGGATCTCGACGCCCTGGCCAAGGCGGTGGCCAGCCCCATGAGCCCGGCCCAGGTGACCCTGCATCTGGACAGAACCCAGGCGAGCCTGACCCGTACTCTGGAGAATGCCATTCCCCGCACGGTGCGCCTCGCCAAGACCCTGACTGACGAGCAGGTGGCTCGCTTCATGGCCGATCGGGTGAAGCGCCAGCAGGAGCGCCAGCACGATTTTGCCACCCAGTCGAAGGCCGAGATGATCAAGGGCTTTCGGGAGAAGATGAACGAGCGCCTGGTGTTCTGGATTGGCAAGGTGAAGCCGGCCCAGGAGCCCCTCATCACGCAGTGGGCCGAGTGGCAATACGAGATGATGGCCCCCTGGCTCGACTTCCAGGAGGCCTGGACCAAGGAGCTTGATCGGCTGATGAAACAGCGCCAGAGTCCGGATTTCGGCCAGGAGCTGACCCGCTTGCTCCAGCAGGGGGACGGCCTGATGGATGGCCGCTTCACCGGCTACACGGACCAGTCCCGCCAGCGCACCATCCAGTGGCTGAGCGATCTCAGCCACTCCATGGATCTCTCCCAGCGGGCCCACCTCTACACCCTGCTCAAGGACTATGCCGAGGACTTCGAGGGCATGACCCGCAGCCGCTGAGGGTGCGGTGAGACAACACAAGGGCGGCGGGCCCCAGGCCTGCCGCCCTTGTTCTTGTGGGGCAGGCTGTGGTAGCTTGCCCTTTCTATTGTGTGGGAATTAACTTTTGAACCTGACCGACAACGTGAAACTGGCGGCGATGACCCTGCTCATCACCCTCGCACTGTTGTTCTCTACCCTCTCGGTGGAGCGGGTCAAGGTACCCGCGTTCCAGCCCTCGGCCCAGCAGGCCCACTCGCTGGCGGAGGGGGCGGCACCTGCCGACGCAAGCCCGGTGGCCCACGGCGTCAGCGGCAGTGACGATGGCATCGTCAAGTTCGTCGGCTCCCACCAGAATCACCTGCTGCGCCTCGAGCACTCCCTGAGCCGCGATCATCAGCCCGGCAGCGTGGTCTACGAGCTGGTGATGAGCTGGTCCCAGCAGGCGATCCTGCTGCTGCTGTGCGGCCTGCTGTTCTATGCCGCCCTCTTCTACCCGGGGACGAGCTTTCGCGATCACTTCGCCGGCATTCACAGGCGCCGCCTGCAGCGCCGGCATCTGCAGTACCGCTTCGCCCAGAGCTTCCTCGGCTGATCCCGATGGGGTCAGCTTGCCACCTGTTGCCTCATCTTCTCTCTGTTGCTGTTCACTTTTAGTGAACGGCTAGGCTGTCTTGTTTCATTTTTTTGCACGGCGCGACCCCGGTGTCGCCCCTTGCCATCGCCTGACAGAGGCCGATTTCATGAGAAAAAAGAGTCATACCGTGTTGAACCGCATGAGCCTGTGGCAGTACGCCCTGTTGCTGCTGATGCTGGTCACGTTCGCGTTCTATTCCCTGCCCACCTTCTTCGGTGAGCAGCCCTCCCTCGGTCTGCACGGCCAGTCGCGCCTGAGCGACGCGCAGCGCACCCTGCTGGCCGAGAACCACATCGACCCCCTCAAGCAGATCGCCCAGGGCAACCGGATGGCGCTGGTGTTCGCCAGCCAGGGGGAGCAGCAACTGGCCAAGCAGTTGCTGGAGCAGCAGGGGCTGGACAGCGCCGCCCTGACCCTGGAGTTCTACTCCAACGCCCCGGCCTGGATCAGCCGGCTCGGCGCCGACCCCATCAAGCTCGGGCTGGACCTGCGCGGCGGCTCTCAGCTGCTGATCGGGGTGGACGTGGATTTCGTCATCGACAACCAGACCAAGAACCTGGTGGATACCCTGCGCACCCGTTTTCGCGAGGCCAACCTGCGCGGCGCCAGCGTGATGCGCACCGCCCAGGGGAGCGTGGCCGTCACCCTGCCCGACGTGGCGGGGCAGGAGGCCTGGCTCTCCATCATCAAGGAGAGTGCCGGTACCCGCCAGGATCAGTGGACACTGAGCCGTTCCGGCAATGTACTGACCCTGGTGCTGAGCGACGCCGAGCGCACCCTGCTGGTGAACAACGCCGTGACCCAGAACCTGTCGATCCTGAAAAAGCGGATCAACGAGCTCGGCATCGTCGAGGCCTCGGTGGTGCGTCAGGGGCAGGACGGCATCCGCATCGAGTTGCCGGGGGTGCACAACCCCAAGCAGGCGAAAGAGGTGATCGGCGCCACCGCGTCCCTGGCCTTCTATGAAGCCAAGGCCGACAGCCGCTTCTTCATGGCGGATCGCAGCGGCCAGGCGGTGGGGCTGGCCCGCCAGCCGGTGCTGAGCGGCGAGCACATCGTCGATGCCCGCGCCAACATGGGGGAGATGGGGCAGCCCCAGGTCAACATCGTGCTCGACACCCTGGGGGGGAGCAAGATGAACCAGTTCAGCCGCCAGCACGTGGGCAAGCCCATGGCCACCGTCTTCACCGAGTACAAGACCAACACCGAAGGCAAGCTGCGCGCCCGAAGCGAGGTGATCAACGTCGCCACCATCCAGACCGCCCTTGGCAACCAGTTCCGCATCACCGGGATTGGCAGCCTGCCCGAGGCCCAGGAGCTCGCCATGCTGCTGCGGGCCGGGGCCCTCACCGCGCCGCTGAAGATCCTGGAAGAGCGCAGCATAGGCCCGACCCTGGGTCTGCAGAACATCGAGGCGGGCTTCACCGCCCTGGCGTTCGGCATGGCGGGCATGATGCTGTTCATGATGGCCTGGTATCGCAAGTTCGGCTGGGTCGCCATCACGGCGCTGGTCGCCAACCTGCTGATGCAGGTGGGGATGCTGGCGGTATTGCCGGGGGCCGTGCTGACCCTGCCGGGGATCGCCGGTCTGGTGCTCACCGTCGGCATGGCGGTGGATACCCATGTGCTGATTTTTGAGCGGATCAAGGACCGACTGCGGGAAGGGGGGTCTTTGGCCAACGCCATCGACTTTGGTTATCGCTCGGCGTTTCGCACCATCTTCGATGCCAACATCACCACCCTCATCTGCGCCGTGGTGCTCTATGCCATCGGCTCCGGGCCGCTGCAGGGCTTCTCCATCACCCTGATCCTGGGGCTCATCTCCAGCATGGTGACCGGCATCTGGGGCACCCGCGCCATCATCAACCCCCTGTGGGGCAACAGCCGCGCCAAGCTGCTGAGGGTATGACCATGAACCGACTTCATCACCATGACGCCGCGCCCGTGAGTCTGTATGACCTGCGCACCGACCGCTTCCTGCCGGGAAGTCTGAACCACCTGACGTCGAGGGAAGAACAATGCTGAGAATGATCCTGGCCATGGGGCTGACCCGCTGGCGCTATATCGGGCTGTGGGCCTCCGTGCTGCTGACCCTGGCCTGCGTGGCCGTCCTTGCGACAAAAGGGCTCGCCCTCGGGCTCGATTTCACCGGCGGGATCCTGCTGGAGTTTCGCATCCAGACCCTGAAGGAGGCCCATGAGCTCAACGCCCTGCTGACGGCGCCCCTGGCGGGGGTGGTGGAGCTGCACGGCGCCGGTGTGCCCGGCGAGTGGCTCATCAAGCTGCCCCCCCACGCGCTGCCCTGGGCGGCGGAGGATCTGGCGACCATGCTGGGGCAACAACTCGCCCTGCCGGTGGAGCTCTTGCGCACCACCATCGTCGGGCCCCAGGTGGGCGCGGAGCTGTTCCAGCAGGGGATGCTGGCGGTGCTGGTGGCCTCGCTCGCCATCTCCGCCTACCTGGCGGTGCGCTTCGAGTGGCGCCAGGCCATCGGCATCCTGGTGTCGGTGTTGCACGATGGTCTGGTGGCCATCGGGCTGCTCGCGCTCTTTGACATCGAGTTCGACCTCAACGTCATCGCGGGCCTGATGGCGGTGATAGGCTACTCCCTCAACGACAGCATCGTCATCTCGGACCGGTTGCGGGACTTGCTGGGGTCACGTACCCGTATGGGGATCCACGAGTGCTCGGACGTGGCCATCAAGGCCACCTTCAGCCGCACCATGATCACCTCGGGCACCACCCTCTTCACCGTGGGGGCCCTGCTCCTGTTCGGTGGCGACGCCCTCTACGGCTTCTCCTTCACCCTGTTCGCGGGCATCCTGGTGGGGACGCTCTCCTCCATCACGGTGGCCTCCACCGTGCAGGAGCTGCTGGGGCTCTCCCCCCAGGCCTACCAGAAAAAAGAGGAGGAGCTGGCCGAGGCGGCGTGACCGCCGAGCGCCCCGTCACGGGGCTCATGGGCGGCCAGTGCGGCCGCCCCGGGCAAAAAAGGAAGGCGAATGCCTTCCTTTTTCCATTCTGCCAGAGGGGGGCGGCGGCCCCGAAGGCCGGGTTGGGGCGGCGGGTGTGATGCGGCCGAGCAGAAGTTGAAAAGTGTAATGAAATGCATGTTTTAGGCGCTATTTTCGGGGCCCGCATCGGCTACACTGGCAGGGAGTCTATGGTTGGAGTAAGCACTCATGAATATCGCTCGTCGGCTTCAACTCATTGCCCTGCTGGTCATGCTGGCCCTGGGGTGTCTCAGCTGGTTCAGTATCAGCAGACTCTCCTCCGCCCATGCGGATCTCAGCTATGTAACAGACAACACAGTCCCCAGCATTTCCACGATCAAGGAGATAGAAACGGACTTCTACGCCCTGCATTCATTGATCCAGGCGCACGTGCTCAACACCGACGACGGCAAGATGAGTCAGATAGAGCAGAGCATTGCATCCCTTCACACCAAGATGGACGCCCTGCTGAGCCAGTATGAAAGCGGGATGATCTCCAATGAGGAGGACAGGCAGCTCGTCGCCGATGATCGGCGCCTGGTTGCCCAGTACGGCAAGGCCTCGGAAGACGTCCTGCGCCTGTCCCGCGAGAACAAGAATGTGGAGGCCAGAGAGGCGATCGACACGGAGCTTGCCCCCTTGTTTGAGCAGCTTTCCCAGGCCATCGACAAGCACGTCCACTTCAACATCCAGCAAGGTGACGCCGTCAAGCTGCGAGGCGAGCATAATGCCGATAGCAGCATGCAGGCCCTGTTGTTCATCTCGGTGGGCACGGGTGCCCTGACGCTGGTGCTCTTTCTCTGGCTGTTCAGGCAGGTCGCCAATCCCCTCCGTCTGGCCATGGCGACCCTGTCCGAGATCCAGCGCGACCTGAACTTTACCCTGCGGGCCAATGTGAGCCAGCAGGACGAGATCGGCCAGACGCTGACGGCGGTCAACCGCCTGCTGGACACCTTGCAGCAGACCTTCACCGAGTTCTCGGTGGGCAGCCTGCAGATCAAGAGCACGGCAGAGTCCCTCTCCCAGGCGGCCCAGCACATGGCGGAGTCGGCGAGTCAGGCCAATGACGCCACCAGCCTTATCGCCGCCGGGGTGGAGGAGATGAGCGTGAGCATCACGGACATCTCCCAGCGCACCCAGGAGACCAGCCGCATCACCAATGAATCCGGCAAGCTCGCCAGTGACGGCGGGGCCACCATAGAGCGCACTGTGCTCGCCATCAACGACATCGCCGACGCCATTCGTCAGGCCTCCCGCGATGTGACGGCGTTGGGGGAGGGGATCTCCCGCATCGGTGGGGTGGTGAACGTCATCAACGATGTGGCGGGGCAGACCAACCTGCTGGCGCTCAACGCCGCCATCGAGGCGGCGCGGGCCGGTGAGCAGGGACGCGGCTTTGCGGTGGTCGCCGACGAGGTGCGCAAGCTGGCGGAGCGGACGGCCCAGTCGACCCAGGAGATCTCAAGGACGGTGGAGGCTATCCAGCAAGGGTCCGAGGCCACGGTGGCCAGAATGGTCCTGGTGGAGGAGAAGGTGGCGCAAGGGGTGGCCATGGCGACGGAAAGCGGGGCCATCATCACCCAGATCCGCCAGGCCTCCCATCGCGTCATGGATCAGGTCGGCGAGATCACCCTGGCCATCCGCGAGCAGACCTCGGCGGCGGAATCCATCGCCCTCCAGGTCGAGCAGATAGCCCAGGTGGTGCAGCAGACCAGCAGCACGGCGGAGGAGACCTCCGCCGCCGCAGAGGAGCTGAACGTGACCACGGAGAATATCCACCAGCAGATCTCCCGCTATCGCATCCAGTGAGGTGCGGATCGGTTGTTCTCTCCCCGCCATGCCCATGGCGGGGATTTTTTTATGTCAGAACCCCGAACCGGGCTGTTGCAGGAAGGCGGCCTCTTCCTCCGTGCTCGCCCTGCTCAGGATGGCGTTGCGGTGGGGGAAGCGGCCAAAGCGATCGACGATCACCTGGTGGCGCCGGGCAAAGTCGGCAAAGCCTTCGAAGGTGGCCCGGGCCGGGCCTGTGGCCTGCTCGTCGGCCAGCGCCTCGAACAGGGCGACGCTTCTGGACTGCTGCTCTCTGGACTCCGCGTGCTCGAGGGGCAGATAGAAGAAGACCCGGGCCAGCGGCGAGAGCCCCTTGTCGACCCCGAGGGTGAGCCCCTTGAGGCACAGCGCCCTGGCCTTGTCGTCCTGGGCGAAGGCGGCGGGGGTGTTGCGGTGAAGGTTTCGCGGCAGCTGGTCCAGCAGCAGGATGAGGGCCAGGCGCCCTGCGGGATCGTCCTCCCAACGGGCGAGCTCGCCCGCTGCGGCACGGGCCGCCAGTTCGCCGAAGCGTGAGGCCAGCAGGGCATCGGTCTCGCTGCTCTTGCCCCACCAGAGGGGGGCCTGACGGGCGGCACGGGGGGCGTCGTCTGCGTCATCGCCAAACCAGAAATCGAGCAGAGGTTGCCAGGGTTGCATGGGAACTCCTTGGGCCGGTGGCCGTGAGGTGAAAACGGAGCAGGGGATCTGCCATGGGGGGCTGCCGCCGTGGCGGCTTCCCGTTACACTGTGCCATCTTTTGCCCCAAAGGGTGATCCCCGGATGGGCCCGTGATCCCCTGACCCCCTCATCACCCTGACCGGGGCAGCCCGGATGTGTCCCACTCAATAGAAGGAATGCCAGATATGGCCGGAGCCAGTTTGTTGACCCTGCTCGATGATATTGCCAGCGTGCTCGATGATGTCGCCCTGATGACCAAGGTGGCGGCGAAGAAGACGGCCGGGGTGCTGGGGGACGATCTCGCCCTCAATGCAGAGCAGGTCTCCGGGGTGCGGGCCGAGCGTGAGCTGCCGGTGGTGTGGGCGGTGGCCAAGGGGTCGTTTCGCAACAAGCTCATTCTGGTGCCTGCCGCCATCGCCATCAGTGCTCTTATCCCCTGGCTCATCACCCCGCTCCTGATGCTGGGGGGGGCCTACCTCTGTTTCGAGGGGGCGGAGAAGCTGGTCCACAAGTTCCTGCCCCACGAGGAAGAGGCGCATCAGGCGGCGCCGGTGCCCGAGGATCTGGCGGCCTATGAGCGCCAGAAGGTGAAGGGGGCCATTCGCACCGATTTCATCCTCTCGGCGGAGATCATCGTCATCGCCCTCGGTACCGTGCAGGGGGCGAGCCTGGGCCTGCAGATCGCCGTGGTGGCGGGCATCGCCCTGCTGATGACCGTCGGGGTCTATGGCCTGGTGGGGCTCATCGTCAAGCTCGACGACATCGGTCTGCACCTGTTGCAAAAGCCCGATGGCGGCGCCGTGCGCCGGGCGGTGGGGCAGGGGTTGCTGGTGACGGCGCCCCGTCTGATGCACCTGCTTGCCCTGGTGGGCACCATCGCCATGTTCATGGTCGGCGGCGGCATTCTGGTCCATGGCTGGCCCTTCCTCCATCATCTCATCGAAGGGACGGCGGACACGGTGGCCGCCCTGCCCGGGGTCGGCGGGGTACTGGCCGTGGTGACGCCCACCCTGCTGAGCGCCCTGGCCGGCGTGGTGGCGGGGCTGGTGCTGGTGGTGGCCATGACCCTGGTGAGCAAGCTTCAGCCCGCCAAATAGGTCGCTTGTCGGGGGACGGCCGACAGGGGCCGTCGCACCCGGGGGCGCTCTTCTGCTGGTTGCCTCGAATGGGGGCTAGGCAAGTGCCTGGCCCCCTTCGTACTATCCGGTTTCACCCGCCCGCAGAGGCGGGGTGACCCGATATGGACGCAAACAGACAAGGACAACCATGAAACCACCCGTTTGGCGAGATGATCACATCTATGCCGCCCCCGACGATCCTGCCATCGAGGCCGCCTTCCAGGAGGCTGCCCGCGCCCTTACCCGGCTTGACGCCCTCCTGGCGGACCTGCCGGATCCCGCCCATCCCGTTGCGGATGCCAATGCCCTGCGCCACCTGTTGCGGGCCATCCGCCGCGAGGCCAACGGGGTGAAGACCCTGGCCTGGAACAGCCAGGTCTATGGTTACAACCGGCTGAGCCAGAACGGGCGCGACGAGGAGGCCCGGGTACTGCTCTCCCGGGGCCAGCAGCTGGAGGCGACCCTGGCCCAGCGCAGCAAGCCGGTGGACCTGTTCTGGGTTCGCGCCCCCGAGTCACTGGTGCGCACCCTGCTGCAAGACCCCGAGCTCTTCGAGCTGGCCTACCAGATCCATCACGACAGGGCGCAGCAGGAGCAGTGGCTTTCGCTCGAGAGCGAGCAGCTCATCGAGGGGCTGGCGGTGGACGGCCTGCAGGGATGGGGGGATCTCTACGACAACCTGGTGGGGCGGCTGCTGCCGGTGGTGGAGGGGGTGCCCATGGGGCTTGCCCAGGCGGATAACCTGCTCGCCCACCCGGACAGGGCGCGGCGCGCCAGTGCCTGGCACGCCATCCAGGGCGCCTGGGAGGCGGAGCAGGAGACGGTGGCCGCCATTCTCAACGCCATCAACGGCTGGCGCAACGAGCTCGGCCGCCAGCGCGGCAAGGTGCGCAGGCTGGATGCCCTTGAGGTCACCTGCCATCAGGAGCACATCACGGGCGCGACCCTGGAGACCCTGATGGCGGCGGCCGGGGAGCACAGGGAGCTCGGGCGCCGCGCCTTGAGGGCCATGGCCTGTGCCCAGCAGATCACCGACTTCGCCCCCTGGGATCTCTTTGCCCCGGCGCCTCAGGCCGTGCACGGCAAGTTCGGCTTCGAGCAGGCGCTGAATCTGGTGATGGAGGCTTTTGCCGCCTTCGATCCCGAGATGGGGGCGTTTGTCCGCATGATGGCCGACAAGGGGTGGATCGATGCGGCCCCGAGCGAGCACAGGCGAAGCGGCGCCTATTGCACCGAGTATGCCGATCCGCCCGAGCCAAGGGTCTTCCTCACCTTCGAGGGGACCATGGACAACGTCATCACCCTGGCCCATGAGCTCGGCCACGCCTGGCACAGCTGGTTGCTGCGGGATCTTCCCTTCGAACAGCGGGGCTACCCCAAGACGCTGGCGGAGACCGCCTCCCTCTTTGCCGAGATCCTGGTGCGCGATGCCCTGCTGGCCGCCACCGATAAGGTGGAGCAGCGCCGGGCCATCGCCTGGTTGGACGGGGAGCGGGCCGCGAGCCTGCTTCTCGACATCCCCGCCCGCTTTGCCTTCGAGCGCGCTCTGGTGACGGCGCGGGAGGCGGGTTACGTGGGGGCGAGCCAGATGCGGGAGATGATGAAATCGGCGCAGCAGCAGTGCTATGGTGACGCCCTCAGCCAGTATGACGAGCTGTTCTGGGCCAGCAAGGGCCACTTCTCCATCGCCGAGTCCGGGTTCTACAACTACCCCTATCTGTTTGGCTATCTCTTCAGCCTGGGGCTCTATGCCCAGCATGCGCGGGCCGGGGGCGAGTTTGTGCCCGCCTATCGCGCCCTGCTGCGAGATACCGGCCGCATGAGCGCCGAGGCGCTGGTGGAGAAGCACCTGGGGGTCGACATCCGCAAACCCGGGTTCTGGCAGGAGAGCCTGCGCTATGTGGAAGAGGCGGTGGTGCGCCTCGAGCGGCTGGTGTGATGCCTGCCCGCGAAGGTGGTGGCTCTGGCCACCTGGATTTCACGACGGGCCAGGCCCGTCCCTGACGATGAGCGTTCGATGCAACAACGAGTCTATCCACAGCAGTGGCAAAATGATCACATCTACCCCTCCCTCGACAGCTGTGTCCTCGAGGCGGACATGAGCCTGGCCCGCGCCAGCCTGGCCGAGCTGAGCGGTTTTATCGAGGGACTGGCCCAGGTTCCGCTCACCCCAGGCGCCTTGCAGGACTTCCTGAGGGAGGTACGCCTGCGGGCCCGGCGCATTCGCGACATCGGCTGGAACATCGCCGTGCTGGCCGCCTGCAAGGGGAGCCAGGACGCCCGGGATCCCCTCGCCAAGCAGGTTGCCTCCCGGGCCCGTGCCCTCAATGCGGATCTGTTCAAGACGCTTGCCCCCATCGAAGATCTGATGCTGGGGCTGCCTGCGCCCGAATTTGAGCAGCTGATGGCCGACCCCCTGCTCGGGGAGGAGGGGTACCGGCTGCGCCACGAGCGTCGCCTGCAGGATCAGCGGCTGCCGGTGGAGGCGGAGCAGCTGGTCATCGGCCTTGGCACCGACGGCCTGCACGCCTGGGGCAACCTCTACAACGATCTGGTGGGCAAGATAAGACTGGTGATCGCGGGTCGCGAGATGGGGCTGGCGGAGGCGAGCAACCTGCTCTCCAGCCCGGATCGGGCCCTGCGCAAAGAGGCCTTTGATGCCATCAGCGCCGGCTGGGAAGGGGAGCAGGAGACGGTGGCTGCCATCCTCAACGCCCTCAACGGCTGGCGCCTGGAGCTCTCGCGCCAGCGCGGCAAACACCGGCGCCTCGATGCCCTGGATCTCTCCTGCCACCAGAGCCACATCGAGCGGGCGACTCTGGATACCCTGATGGCGGAGACCTGGCAGGCCCGCCATCTGGGCCAGCGGGCCCTGGGGCTGATGGCCGGTCACCTCGGCCTCGAGGTGCTGGGGCCGGAGGATCTCTTTGCACCGCCCCCTGCCGCCAGCCGCCGGGAGATCCCCTTCGAGGAAGCGGTCGACATCATCGCCCTGGCCTTCGCGCGCTTTGACCCCGAGATGGGGGACTTTGCCCGCATGATGGCCGAGCGCGGCTGGATTGATGCCGCCCCCACCCCCAACCGGCGCACCGGGGCCTATTGCACCAAGTTTGCCGAGCCGGTGGAGCAGCGGGTCTTCATCACCTATGCGGGCACCATGGACAACGTCATCACGCTGGCCCACGAGCTCGGTCACGCCTGGCACAACTGGCTCATCCGCGACTTGCCCATGAGCCAGCGCAGCTACCCCATGACGCTCGCGGAGACCGCCTCCATCTTCGCCGAGACCCTGGTGCGCAGCGCCCTCTACGAGCAGGCCCGAAGCGCCGAGGAGCGTCTGGCCATCGCCTGGGCGGATGCCGATGGCGCCGCCACCTTCCTGGTCAACATCCCGGCCCGCTTTGACTTCGAGCAGGCTCTGGTGGCCGAGCGTGCGCAGGGCTATGTTTCCTCGGCCCGGCTCAAGGCGCTCACCGACGAGGCCTGGGGGCGCTGGTATGAGAAGAGCCTTGGCCGCTATCACCCTCTGTTCTGGGCCGCCAAGGCGCACTTCTCCATCGCGGGCTTCGGTTTTTACAACTATCCCTACCTCTTTGGCTATCTGTTCAGCCTCGGGGTCTATCAGCAACTGATAAGCCGTCAGGCCGCGGGTGAGCAGGATGTGGCCGAGGCCTATCGCGCCCTGCTGCGAGACACCGGTCGCATGAGCGCCGAAGAACTGGTCGAACGGCATTTGGGGCAGGACATTCGAAAACCCGCCTTCTGGCAGGGGAGCCTGGCCCTGGTGGAAGCGGCGGTGGCGCGCTTCGCCCAGTGCGGCAGTTAACCTCGCCAGACCCGGTTTGCGCCATGTCCCGCCGGGGCATGGCGCTGCCACAGCGGCCCCGACGCGCGGTTTGGTGGCCCGAAGGGGCGTGATCCAAAGCAAGAAAGTGGGATGTTTTGGTGGCGCAAGGCCCTGTCGCTGGGGTAGTTTCGATAGAACCGACACAGTTTTTGAGGTCTTGTCCATGATCATCTATCTGCATGGCTTTGATGCCACCAGCCCCGGCAATCATGAAAAAGTGCTGCAGTTGCAGTTTATCGATGATGATGTGCGTTTCGTGCACTACAGCACGGTTCACCCCCGCCACGACATGAGCCACCTGCTCAAGGAAGTGAAGAAGCAGCTCGACATGAGCACCGATCCCAAACCCCTCATCTGCGGCGTGGGCCTGGGTGGCTACTGGAGCGAGCGGATCGGGTTTCTGTGCGGCATCAAGCAGGTGGTCTTCAACCCCAACCTGCACCCGGAAGAGAACATGCAGGGCAAGATCGACAGGCCGGAGGAGTACGAGGACATCGGCACCAAGTGTGTAACCGAATTTCGTAATAAAAATTCAGGAAACTGCCTGTGCATCCTTTCCGTTCAGGATGAAATCCGCGATAATCGGGACACTGAACGTGAATTGAAGAACTATTACGACATCGTATGGGATGAGCGCGAGACCCATAAGTTCAAGAACATCTCGCACCATCTGCAACGGATGAAGGCCTTCAAAGAAGCCTGAGCCATCACGTCAACCGATTTCGTTTTAGGGAGCCAATGGCTCCCTTTCGTTTTGAGGAACCAAGGAAAATCATCATGATGAATATTGTCGTTGTAGGCGGTGGCGCCGGTGGTCTCGAGCTTGCGACCAGCCTGGGCCGCAAGCTGGGCAAGAAGAACAAGGCCAGGATCACCCTGGTGGATCGCAATCGCACCCACCTGTGGAAACCCCTGCTGCACGAAGTGGCCACCGGCTCCATGGATGCGGGCATCGACGCCCTGAGCTACCAGTCCCACGCCAAGAACCACGGCTTCGAATTCCAGCTCGGCAGCCTGACCGACATCAAGCGCGACGAGAAACGCATCGTGCTGGCGCCGATCCACGACGAGAGCGGCGCCCTGGTGGTCAACGAGCGGGAAGTGGCTTACGACATCCTGGTGATGGCCATCGGCTCCGTCTCCAACGACTTCAACACCAAGGGCATCAAGGATCACTGCATCTTCCTGGACAGCCCCTCCCAGGCGCACCGCTTCTACAACAGCATGATGAACCGCTTCCTGCAGTTCGCCACCGAATACCAGCCCGGTGACAAGGTGAAGATCGCCATCGTTGGCGGCGGCGCCACCGGCGTCGAGCTCTCTGCCGAGCTCTACAACGCGGTGGAGCAGCTCTACGCCTATGGCTTCAAGAACCTCACCACCGACAGTCTCAAGGTGACCCTGGTGGAAGCGGGCCCCCGCATCCTGCCGGCCCTGCCGGAGCGCATCAGCGGCTCCGCCCATCAGGAGCTGGTGAAGCTGGGCGTGGACGTGCGCACCGCCACCATGATCACCGAAGCGACCGCCGAAGGTCTACACACCAAGGATGGGGAGCTGATTGAAGCAGACCTCATGGTGTGGGCCGCGGGCATCAAGGCGCCGGACTTCATGAAGGAGATCGCGGGCCTGGAAACCAACCGCATCAACCAGCTGGTGGTCCACGAGACCCTGCAGACCACCCGGGACGAGAACATCTTCGTCATCGGCGACTGCGCCGCCTGCCCGCAGCCGGACGGCAAGTTCGTGCCGCCCCGCGCCCAGTCCGCCCACCAGATGGCGACCCAGGCGTTCAAGAACATCCTGGCCAAGATGAACGGCGGCGAGATGAAGCCCTACCGCTATCACGATCACGGCTCCCTGGTCTCCTTGAGCCGCTTCTCCACCGTGGGCAGCCTGATGGGCAACCTGATGCGGGGCTCCATGATGGTGGAGGGCTACATCGCGCGCCTGGTCTACATCTCCCTCTACCGGATGCACCAGGTCGCCCTGCACGGCTACATCAAGACCGGCCTCATCATGCTGGTGGGCCGTATCAACCGGGTGCTGCGCCCGAGCATGAAGCTGCACTGAGTGCATGGCGGCTGCCGCTGCGAACATCAAAAAAGGAGAGGCTTGCCTCTCCTTTTTTTATGGCCGACGCGGAGCGACGCTAGAAACGTCTGCCGTAGTTGAGGGCGAAGAAGTAGAGGGCCGGTGCAGCTGCCGTCGTGTCTGCATCATCAAGGCCCCGCTTTCATCGTGGCCGGAAGCCCTCTCCCCAGCACCGGTGCCCAAGGTCGCTGTGCGGGGGAAAGTGGCACGACACAGGCCGTATGGATGGCACCTTGATGAACCTGGCGGGCGCTGTGCTTGAAGCCCCTGGCCACGCCGGGCTTATGCTTTGGCCAACACCTTGCTACCATGACGGCAACGGTGTTTCGCGCACCCAGCCCAACTCACAGGAGACCTCATGATCCTCTCAACCACCCCCACCCTGGAAGGCAAGACCATTCGCGAGTACCGCGGCATCGTCGTGGGCGAAGCCATCCTCGGCGCCAACATCTTCAAGGATCTGTTCGCCGGCATCCGCGACATCATCGGCGGTCGCTCCGGCGCCTACGAAAAAGAGCTGGCCCGGGCCCGGGAGATCGCCTTCGAGGAGCTCAAGGAGCGTGCCCAGGCGCTGGGGGCCAACGCCGTGGTGGGCATCGACATCGACTACGAGGTGGTGGGCCAGAACGGCAGCATGCTGATGGTCAGCATCAGCGGCACCGCCGTGGTGGTGTGAGCCTGCGCTCACGCCGTTAGAAGCCAATGCCCAAGCCGATCGCGAGATCGGCTTTTTTATTGGGGAACGGCGGCGGGATATCGTCGGGAGAGGCGGGAACTGACCTCGCGGCCATGTATCAGCGCGTGATAGGCACCTTAAAGCCGGGAAAAGGGCGCGATCTGTGTTGTCATTGTTCAGTCTTTATGTGCATGTAGCGAGAGTCATTTAATTTTTCTAAACAAAAACGAGCACTGTGAGTGTGATTCTTCGCCCTTGTCGGGCGTTCAAAGGCCGCAGTAGGATGCAGTCTGGCGCCGGGATCGCATCTCCCGGCGGCGTTCAACTCATATGGCAGGGCTGCATCCATGACCTTACTCAAACCGCCGGGGCTCAACCCCGGCGACACCATAGGTTTCTTCTCTCCCTCCAGCGCGGCCACCGCCTGGGCGCCGAACCGCTTTGCTTGCGCCAAGGCTTATCTGGCGGCGCAGGGCTTCGAACTCAAGGCGGGCAGCCTGACCGGCGAACAGGATCACTGGCGCTCCGGCTCCATCGCGGCGCGGGCTGACGAACTCAATGCCCTCATTCGCGATCCGCAAGTGCGAGCAATCATGTCGGTGATTGGCGGCAGCAACTCCAACTCCCTGCTGCCCTACCTCGATTTTGATGCGCTGAAGCGGGATCCCAAGATAGTCATCGGCTACTCCGACGTAACGGCCCTGCTGCTCGGCATTTATGCCCAGACCGGCCTCGTGACCTTCTATGGCCCGGCGCTGGTGGCTTCCTTTGGCGAGCTCTCGCCGCTGGTGGACGAGACCCTGGTCGGCTTCCTGTCCGTTTGCATGGCCGGTGGTGCCAGCCTGCCCCACCGGTTGCCGACTCCGACGCAATGGACCGAGGAGCGGCTCGACTGGGAGCATCAGACCCGGGCCAAGCAGTGCTGGCCAAACCGGCTGATCTCGGTGGGCACTGGCCGGGTGCGGGGTCGGCTCATTGGCGGCAACCTCAATACCCTGGCGGGGATCTGGGGTTCCCCCTATATGCCGTCCATCGAGCGGGGAGACATTCTGCTGCTGGAAGACAGCCTCAAAACCGCCGAAACGGTGGAGCGCGCCTTCACCCACCTCAAGCTGTGCGGGGTGTTTGATCGCATCGGTGCCCTGGTGCTCGGCAAGCACGAGCTGTTCGACAGCCAGGGCAGCGGCAGGCGGCCCCTCGACATCCTGCTGGAGGTCGTGGGGGAGCCGACCTTCCCCATTCTGGCGGAGTATGACTGTGCCCACACCCACCCCATGCTGACCTTGCCCCTTGGTATCGAGGCCGAACTGGATCTCGATGCCCAGAGCCTCACCCTGTGCGAGTCCTGGCTTGGGGAGTGAGTCACTGCACTGCCTGCCATAGTTGCATCGGCACATAGACAAAGAGGCCGCCCGGGCGACCTCTTTTTCGTCTGCTAGTTCGCTGCGGATCAGGGCAGGGCATCGGCCCGGAAGGTGTTGCAAGGATCTGTGTCCCTCGTGTCTCAATCGATCAGGGCAATGCATCGGGCCGGAAGCTGGCGCGGATCTGCGGCACCAGGGGTGAGGGGTCGAAGCCTTTCTCCTCCCCGAGCACCGGGTGGAGCAGGGGTTGGTCCCGGATGGGGGTGAGGTCCCCCGCCAGCAGCTGCCTTGTTGCCTGGCCCATCTGGTAGAGCTGGCGCACCGGGTCGAACTGGCGGGCGAGATCCAGCCCGTCCCCGGCCCGGGTGAAGGCCATCATGGGGATCTGGTAGCTGGCATCCCGTGGCGGTTTGGCGCCGTGGATGCCCTTGCCGGCCGACATCAGGAAGGGCTGGTGGTCCCCGAAGGCCACCACCAGGTAGCGCTTGCCGGAGCTGTCCAGGGTCTTGAGCAGCCGCTCCAGGGAGGCCATGGCATCCACCACCCCGGTGTAGTAGGTGTTGAGCAACTGGGTATCCGCCGGGCTCTGATCCGGGCAGGCGCCGCTGCGCTGCTGGGCCCGGTAGCGATCCCCGTCGAAGGGGCCGTGCCCCTGCATGGTGACCGCGTAGGCGAACAGGGGCTGATCGTCCTGGTTGCTGCGTTTGAGCAGGTGATCGATGAGGGCATCGTCGGAGATGTAGAGCCCCTTGTGCTCGAGGGCGGTGAAGCGGGTATCGAACCAGCGCTCCTCATAGCCGAGGGCCGGGATCGCCTTGGCGCGGCCCCAGAACTTCTCCACATAGGGGTGGGCGAACAGGGTCTGGTAGCCGCTCTGGGCTGCGCTGCGCGCAAGGCCGGGCACCTTGTCCGAGAGGTAGTAGTAGGGCACCACCCCCTGTTTGAGCAGGCCCACCGGCAGGCCGGTGTTCATCTCGAACTCCGCCAGTACCGTCATGCCCCCCGTGGTGGGGGAGTGGATGGTCTTGCGCCATTGGGCCACGCTGGCGGGCAGGCTCAAGGTGGGGGCGGGGGCGCAGAGACGGCCCTGCCAGTCAAGCCAGAGTGACTCGTATTGCAGCACGATCACCAGATCGAAGCGGGGAGCCCTGGGCTGGGCGGGCAGGCTCAGCTCCGGGGTGCGCTCGTTGATCTGCAAGGGGTAGCGAAACACGTTGCCGCTTTGCAGCATCTCGTCCACCAGGTTGAACAGGTAGAGGCCGGGGCCGGCGCGGATGATGTCCCTGTGGTAGTTCACCGCCCTGTCCACGTAGCGGATGTTGGCCCCGAGCAGCTTGTTGCCGGTCTGGGTGGCGAACACGCAGAGGGCGAAGAAGGCGGCGGTGGCGGCGGCGGTGCGCAGCAAGCCCCGCAGGATCCAGCGAGAGAGGGCGAAGCGCCACACCAGAAAGAGGAGCCCCAGCACGACGAGCACCGGCACCACAGGGTGCTGATCGAGCAGGATGTGCAGCAGGGCCAGCAGGTTGCCCAGATCGTCCCCCCCCAGCGGCACCCCGTAGATGGCGATCTTCATGAAGTTGGCGAGTAGCCCGATGCCCGAGAGGGCGGTGAAGAGCAGCCCCATATAGAGGCTGAAGCCCGCGAGGGCGCAGAGGCTCCAGCCCAGCACCATGCTGCCCCAGGCGAGGTAGTAGTGCTCTGGCCGAAAGCCCGACCAGAACAGGAATTCCCCCAGCTTGAACACCACGAAGCCGTGCAGCAGCACGAAGGTGAGGTTGCCGAGCAGCAGGCTGCCTGCCACCCGGGCGCGGTAGCTTCGGCGCAGCCGCGGCAGCAGGGCCTTGAGCACGGCGGCGCTCACCAGCAGCACCAGCAGCAGGCTGGTCATCAGGTAGAGGAGGTTGAAACCGCGCTCCGGCAGGGTCTGGAGGATCTGGCTGTATTCGACGCTCTCCGGCCTGTCTGCCAGCAGCAGCCCGATGCGCAGCTGGTAGCGGCTGTCCAGGGCGTCGTCGGGGGCGCGCAGGGCGCTGTTGAGGCTCAGGGTGCAGCGCTCCTTGCGGCACTTCTGGCGCTTGTCCACCGCCTGGCTCAGCTGATCGATGCGTACCCCTTTGTCGTTGAGCAGCTCCACCCGTACCTTGTCCCCCTCCTGCAGGGGTTTGAGCAGTTGCCACTGGCTGCGCACCACCAGATAGAAGCCCCGGTTGTCACTTTTGTAGAGCAGGCTGTAGCGATTGAGGGTCGCGATGGGCTGATCCGCCGGGCCCAGAATGAGGGGGGCGGCACGCCCGAGCCAGCTGACGGGGTTGAGCAGCGGCAGGGCGAGGGTCAGCAGCAGCAGGGCGGTCAGCAGACCCAGCAACAGCCCGGCCAGGGGCTGGGAGGCGGGGCGGTGGCCGGTGACGGGGGCATTCATAAGGGCTCATCCTTGGAGCGGTCATGGCAGCGACGACTGCCTCTATTTTGACCCGATGGTGCGTGGCTTGTTCCTTGATGTCAATTTAATGACAACAAGATGAATATTCCGTGATGAGCACAGTGAAGCAATTTGTGATCCCGATCCGCCAGGGGCACTCATTCTGTGATGAAAGCGTCATCATGAGCCTTTGCTGCTGGTCTGGGAGGGGGGCGCTGTTTAGTCTCTCAGTAACGGTTGGAGGTACATGTATGAATCCCAAAGTTGCGGCGCGTCAGGCCAGATTGCTCCAGATGCTGGAGAGCAAAGAAGAGATCCGGATCGGGCGGGAGCGGGACTGCCCCCTGCCGCTGCCCCAGCTCGTCCGGCTGACCGAGGATCACCCGGACGTCGTCAAGGTCTACGGTCACGGGCTCACCGCCGAGGTGTTCCATCTCAAGGTGGAGGGGCACCACTGGTGCCTGAAACGCTGCCGCCAGGACTCTCTGGTGGCCAATGTGGACGGCAAGACCGCCTTTCTCACCGAGCTGGAGCGGCGTCGGGAGATAGAGAGCCTGCGGGAGCTGCACCCCACCATCCTCTCCAACGTGGTCTGCACCAGTTTCGGCTCCGCCCGGGCCGGGGTGCTGGTCTCCCCCTGGCTGCGGGGGGAGCCGGTGCGCACGCTCTGCGAGCGCAACCTGGCGCAGATGCTGGCGGTGGAGGCGGAGCTGGCCCGCTGGGGCTGGTTTGACTGGGATCCGAGCCCGGGCAACCTGCTGGATGACGGCCAGCATATCTCGGTGTTCGATTTTGGCTACATGTGGCCCTTCGATCCCCTGCACGAGTTCAATTCCAACGGCCTCACCGATCCCGACTTCCATGTGCCTGAGCGGCTGGAAACCCGCACCCTCTCCGGGCTCTGGCTGGACGAGGCGGATCCCTTGCCGCTGTTTCGCCGCTGGCGCGAGCTCTGCCTCGCCTGGGCCAGGGGAGAGTTGCAATACCTGTCGCGGGAGGGGGCGAGCGCCCCCGTGCTGGCGCGGATGCAGGGACTGGTGGGGGAGTGGAGTGCGGCGCTGGCAAGCGACGAGGCGCTGGCGGCCAACTGGTGGCGCGACATGTACCGCAGCCATCGGCTCGACATCCTGGACGATCTCAGCGGCAAGAGCTGCGGCCCGCTCACCCTGCGCCGCCTCGACTGGCTGGAGCAGGCGGTACGGGAGCACTTCCCGGCCCTGGTGGACAATCTGGCCCCTGACGAAGCGGGGCTCGGTCAGGCCGGGTTGCTGCAACGGCTGGGAGGGCTGCGCGAGCAGATCCGGGCCAATCTGCTGCCCACCCGGGCCACCAGCTGATGGTGGAAGAAGAGTGACAAGAGGGGCGCCGCGGCGCCCCTCTTTGCTGAGTGGGGAAGGCCGCCCCGGGTGTGATGGGGCGGAGGAGGCTTGTGGTGTGCCAGCGCCGGGGCGACTCAGTCGAGCAGTTCCCGGTGCAGGCAGTTGACGATGTGGCCCGCCTCGTCCTCTTTGACCAGGAAGCAGAGGTTGTGGGCGCTGGCGCCGTAGCAGATCATCCGGATGTTGTGCTCGCGGATGGCGTCGAACACCTGGCTGCCCACCCCGGCCGCCTCGCTCATGCGGTTGCCGATGAGCGCCACCAGGGCGAAGCCGGTCTCCACTTCCACCTTGCACAGCTGGCCGAGCTCCGCCAGCACCTTGTCGTTCAGGATGGGTTCGCCGTTGCTCTGGCTGCCGGTGTGATCCAGGGTCAGGGAGACGCTCACCTCGGAGGTGGTGATGAGATCCACCGAGATGCGGTGACGGGCCAGGATGCCGAACACCTCGGCCAGGAAGCCGTAGGCGTGGAACATGTTGAGGCTGTGCAGGGTCACCAGCACCTGCTGGCGGCGCAGGGCCACGGCCCGGAACAGCGGGTTGCTGCGGGTGGTGGCGCGGATCCAGGTGCCACCGGCGGCGGGGTCCTTGGCGGAGCCCACGAACACCGGGATGTCCTGGCGCAGCGCGGGTTGCAGGGTGGCCGGGTGCAGCACCTTGGCGCCGAAGGTGGCCATCTCCGCCGCCTCCACGAAGCTGATTTCGGGGATGGGGCGGGCGCGGGTGACCAGGCGGGGATCCGTGGTGTAGATGCCGGGCACGTCGGTCCAGATCTCGATGCTGCCTGCGTCCAGGGCCTCGGCCAGGAGGGCCGCGCTGTAGTCGGAGCCGCCACGGCCGAGGGTGGTGGTGCGGCCATCGCCGTCGGCACCGATGAAGCCCTGGGTGATGACCAGGCTGTCACCCAGCAACGGACCCACCGCCTGCTGGCAGAGGGCGCGGGTCGCCGCGAGATCCACGGTGGCCTTGCCAAAGCGGCTGTCGGTGCGCAGCAGTTGGCGCGCATCCTGCCACTGGGCCTTGACCCCGCGCTGGTGCAGGAGTTCGGTGAAGAGACGGGTGGACATCAGCTCGCCGCAGGCGATGAGGCGATCGGCGAGTTCGGCGTCGGTGTGCTGACTGGCCTGGCGGGCCATGGTGCGAATGTCGCCGAGCTGGGCATGGATGAGGGCGCTCACGTCGCTCGGGTTGCCAAGGGCGGCCAGAATGGCCAGCTGGATGTCGGCAAGCCTGGCAAGCTGGGCATCCTGTCCGGCTTCGTCCAGTTCACCCTGAGCCAGGCTCACCAGCAGGTTGGTGACGCCGGCGCTGGCGCTCAGCACCACCACCCGGGTCGCCGGATTGGCCAGCACCACGTCGGCGCAGTGGTTCATGGCCGCGGCATTGGCGACGCTGGTTCCGCCAAACTTGGCGACATTGATCGGGTTCATTGCATACTCCTGTCTCAAGGTGAAAATCCGGTTTCATCGGGCAAATAGAGAGGAGGAGGCAAAAAATGGCAGGAAAACGCGAGGATCCCGGCCAGAAGCACTCCACCTGCAGAGCCCATCCCGTACCGGCCCCAAGTGGGGCGCGGTGTGGGATGACCACTACCGATGACAACCCGGGGGATTCAGCCCCCGCAGCCGACGTGGCGGTGTCCAGTCACTCGCCTCGTCTCGGCGCTGCTCCCCCTGACCCAAGTTCACCGGACACTGGTGTCCTCCCCTGGGCTGCCTGGGCAGCGCTCCTCTTCTGGTGCCACCTGTGACAGGTGGCGTGCATGTACAAATACCTTGGTCTGGATTGCACTGTCAATCGAGTTCGTAAAAAAGAACAAAATTGACGGTAACCAGGCACAAGATCAATCAGTTACGAAATGGTCTTGGACAAAACCTTGGAGCGACGCTGCCAGTTGTAGAAGCGCTGGCGCTCCACCGGCAGATCTTCGACTTCCAGGGGATCGAAGCCCCGCTCCCGGAACCAGTGGATGGAGCGGGTGGTGAGCACGAACAGGCGACGGATGCCGAGCCGCTTGGCCCGCTCGGCCACCTTGGCGATCAGGGTGTCTCCCCGGTTGGAGTTGCGATACTCCGGGTGGATGGCGACGCAGGCCATCTCGGCCATGGCTTCTTCCATGAAGCAGTAGAGCGCCGCACAGCCGATGATGAGGCCGTCCCGCTCGATGATGGTGAACTTGTCTATCTCCATCTCCAGCTGCTCCCGGGAGCGGCGCACCAGGATCCCTTCCTCCTCCAGAGGACGGATGAGATCCAGGATGCCGCCGATGTCCTCAATGGTGGCGGCCCGGGCCCGCTCGGCGCTTTCGCGCACGATCTGGGTACCCAGCCCCTCGCGGCTGAACAGCTCCTGCAGCATGGCGCCGTCGTCCTGATAGCTCACCAGGTGGGAGCGGGGCACGCCACCCCGGCAGGAGGCGATGGCCGCGCGCAGGTAGCGGGCGGTGCCTGACATCTCTTCCCCCGCTTGCTCCAGCGCCACCAGCAGCTCTTCGGCCTGCTCGGGGAAGAGCTCGGAGATAGCCTCCCCGTGCCTGTCCATTACCCCCTGGGTGCTGCTGAAGCAGATGAGCTTGTCGGCTTTGAGATCCACCGCCACCCGGCGGGCTACCTCTTCCGAGCTCAGGTTGAAGCTCTCGCCGGTGACCGAGCAGCCGATGGGTGAGATGAGCACCAGGCCGTGCTGATCCAGCTGGCGGGTGATCCCCTCCACATCGATGCGACGCACCCGGCCGCTGTGGCAGAAGTCGATGCCGTCATCCACACCCAGCGGCTGGGCGGTGACGAAGTTGCCGCTCACCACGCTGATGCGGGCCCCCTGCATGGGGGTGTTGGCGAGGCCCATGGAGAGCTGGGCGGTGATGTCGTATTGCAGACCCCCGCACACCTGCTTGATGATGGCGAAACTGGCATCGTCGGTGACCCGGATCCGCTTGTGATACTGGGCCTGGATGCCGGCGCGGGCCAGGGCCTCGTCATTTTGCGGACGCGAACCAAACACCAGTACCAGACGGATCCCCAAGGTCTGCAGCAGGGCGATGTCGCTGACGATGTTGGCGAAATTGGGGTGACAAATGGCTTCCCCGCCGATCATCAGGACGAAGGTGGCACCCCGGTGCACATTGACATAAGGGGTGGATTGCCGAAAGGCATGGACCAGGCTGGGTTCGCGTTCACGCACGTGTTTCATTCCATAAAAAAGCAGCAATTCGCCCAATATATGAAAATAAATTCACAAATCAAGACTAAATATCGATTTGGTGTTTTTTTGTCGCCATTTTGACCAGTGCGGGCGGGGAGGGGAAGACGCAGGCGAGGGCGGGAGGGTCGCCCCGGGGTCGCTCCCTGGTTGATCCGGGCTAATAACCTGATATCTTCGGTGTTCCTTTTCGTCAGCCGCATTGCGCGGGGTTTTATACAAGGACAGGGCAAATGGAGCAGATTATTTCACCGGCAGAGGCGCTGCCGGGACGGCGGGAAGCGCTGGAGATTGGCCAGGTGCACGCAGTAAACGGCCACCCGACCCAGGGGCCCTGGCCCGAGGGGATGGAGCTTGCCTGGTTCGGCATGGGCTGTTTCTGGGGGGTGGAGCGTCTGTTCTGGCAGCAGCCCGGGGTCTATTCCACCGCCGCCGGGTATCAGGGGGGGCTGACCCCCAATCCCACCTACAAGGAGGTGTGCAGCGGCCTGACCGGCCACGCCGAGACGGTGCAGGTGGTGTTCGATCCCAAGGTCATCAGCTATGGGGATCTCGTCAAGTTGTTCTGGGAACACCATGATCCGGCTCAGGGGATGCGCCAGGGTGGCGACATCGGCACCCAGTATCGCTCCGTCATCTTCGTCGGGGACGACACCCAGGAGGCGATTGCCCAGCAGAGCCTGGCCGCCTACCAGCAGGCCATGACGGCGAGCGGTGACGGGCGCACCATCACCACCCGCATCCTGCCGCTGGCCCCCTTCTACTATGCCGAGGATTATCACCAGCAATATCTGGAGAAGAATCCCGAGGGGTATTGCGGTCTGGGGGGCATCGGCGTCTGCCTGCCTCCCAGCCTGAATCGCTGAGGCGTCATTGCATACCACGGGGGCCATCAGGCCCCCGTGTCATTGTGATGAAAAATAATTGAAAAAAATGCGTCAGGTGGGGAACTAAACTGAACCCTGGCTGACCAACAGGGTAGCGACCACGGATGGTTGCCAAGACCAGACACATTTTTTTGCCCCGAAATTCATTACTCTGACAAGCGCGATGAATTGACAATGCTAGCAAGCAGGGCTGCCCGATGAGGCGGCCCTTTTCATTGGGCGTCCCACCTCACTCCTCGCCTCATTGCATCTCGTCCCCTTGCCGTCACGGCAGGGATGGGGTCAGCTGATGGTGCTGTCGAACAGGTTCTTGATGAGGTCGATGAACTCGATGAGGAAGGCTTGCTGGGCTTCGCTGGGGGCGGACAACCAGACGGCGGAGAGCACCTCTTCCAGATCGGCGACCACGGCATCGGCCTCCTGCATGATCAGGAAGCGCACCTTGGGGTCGAGCTGGGGGTTCTGCTCGCAGATGGCCATCAGGTTGCCGGCCACCCGGCTGCTCACCAGATCCTCGATGGTCTGGGCGCCCCCGCCTTGTTGCTGGCTCTCGAACAGACCCAGACTCTCTACCAGATACTCGATCAGCGCAATGTAACCGTCGCTCTCTACCACCATGATGGCTGCCCTTTCTTCATTGCCTTGGGGAAATGGTGCGTATTTTAGTGGCTGAACCCGTCATGGCAAGCGGCAGTGGAGCCGATGGCGGATAAATTGGACACCGCCGCGCTCCACCGTCTCCAATCCAGTCAGCAGGAAGCCGTGACGCAGGAAGAGAGCGAGGCTGAAGGCGCTCGCCTCCGTGGTGAGGCTGCCAAGCCCCATCTGGCTGGCGGCTGCCAGCACCCGCTCCAGCAGCAGGGTGCCGAGCCCCTGGCGAGGATGATCCGCGCTCACGTAGAGCAGGCTGAGATGACCGTCATCGCTCAGGGTGGCAAAGCCAAGGGGCACATCGTCTTGCTCGATGACCCAGCCATGGTGCTCGCGCAACTGGCTGGCAAGCCCCGGGTGATGGGCCCCCCTGGCCCACTGCTCCACCTGCTCCGGGCTGTAGTGTGCAGGCCCCAGGCGGCGTACCGACTGCTCGAACAGATCCAGCAGCCTTGGTATGTGCGCCTCCTCGAGGGGGACGATGCGAGAAGAAGAAAGAGACGGCATGGGTCAACCCTCCCTGATGGTCGAGCGGGGGGCCTGGGGCCGCTTCGCCCTGGGCAGACCCGCCACCACCCGCTCATAGGAGTGGACTATCCAGCCCTGCCAGAGATCGTCAGACAGGCCTTCACTCAGGGTCACCGTGTTCCAGTGCTGCTTGTTAGATTGTAAGGACACAAAACACCATAACTTATTGATACATATAATTAAAAGCATTGTGTCAATTACACGAGTCTTATTGCTGGGGCTAAAATGGTTTTCCTACACATGAGCCTCGTCTGATTTAGCCAAAAAAAGTAGATTCGTTGCTGTTAGATGAATCATGTAACTGACAAGATGTTCTGGCACCTCTATCACTTCATGTCCTTGTCCATGACCAGCAGTTTTATTCCTAATTGTAGGTACACCACATTCTAAAATTTTACCAACTTGCATAAGCTGATCTTGCTGAAAAGAAGGGAATAGACCTTTTTCGACACATGACAGGATTAACTTGTTCGCTGTATCTTTATGCTTGTCATAAGCCCACCCACGTTTTTCATGGATTGCTTTCAACATGCTTTCAAATGACTTACCACAATTAAGGATCGCGTCCTTGAATTTCTGGTGTCTGTAATGCTCATGAGCCAACATGAACTCGTCCAGAGCGCCAGCATAAGCTGAATCAGAACTGAGAAGAGTAAGAGTTGGTTTAACTACCTCTGAATGAACAAACTGCGAATCAACTCTAATAATCGTTAGGTTGTCTGGGTCAAGTTGATAGCCGACAGCATTCTCTCTGAACCGGATGTTGATTTCTTCGATTGTATTAGGTAGGTCCAATCCTGAAAAATAGCCCCTTTCTTGATAGTCTTGAGTAAATGTGAAGATCAACTCAAGTACATCAAGAAAATGGTCTGTTTCCGCACATCGCTTAGCGTATGAAATAAGAATTTGAGATTTTTCGCTTCTATTACAATACGTATCAAAATCACGACCATCATAATCTAGATAATCCTCACCATACTCAGTAGTTAGGATTTCATAAATCGCCTCACATATGCGATTCATTTGCAATGAAGAATTGTAATTGAAAAATGAGTTATAAATCTTGCAGACTTGAACTCTTAACTTGGACGGTATGTCTTCATACTGATAAACATCATTGAACTCACCGCGAAGACGCTTCTGTCGTTTTGAATAGATCTCATAAACCGCCATAGTAAGTTCCTAACTGATTAATCAACATAAGGATTTTACCACTTAGGCGCTGTATGACTACTCAAAAATGACGTGTAGATTTGCACTGTAACTTGTTCATGTGCCAGCCCGGTTTCACCTCGGGGTGGATCTCCCGCAGCAGCAGGGCGAGCTCGGGTTCGCACTTCAGGTTGATGGAGAGGGGCTCCGCCTGCCAGTCCACCAGGGCAAACATCTTGCCGGCGATGCGGTAGACCAGGATCTCCGGGCCGAAGGGGGTGTCCTCGGTGGCGCCGGGCTGGCTGAGCAAAAATTCACGCAATTGAACGAGGGTCATGGGGACTCCAGGCTGGTCCGATCATGGTGGAAGCATGTTCACCGGGGTGAGCCTTCTGTTAATATGCGCGCCGAGTATACCCCCCATCACCCCGGGAGCCCATGAGATGTTGTACCACAAGACCTTTGAACTGGGTCCCGATCGGGATTGGGTGGTGTTCGTGCACGGTGCGGGCGGCAGCTCCTCCATCTGGTTCAAGCAGTTGCGGGCCTACCGGGAGCACTTCAACGTGCTGCTGCTGGACCTTCGCGGTCACGGCCAGTCCAACCAGCTGCAGCAGGTGGTAAAGGGGCACTACAGCTTTCGGGCCGTGACCGAAGACATCCTGCGCCTGCTGGATCACCTGCGCATCCCCCACGCCCATTTTGTCGGCATCTCCCTTGGCACCATCCTCATCCGCCACCTGGCGGAGCTTCGCCCCGAGCGAGTCAAGAGCATGGTGCTCGGCGGTGCCATCCTGCGTCTCGACATCCGCTCCCGGGTGCTGGTGCAGCTTGGCCGCCTCGGCCAGCACTTCCTGCCCTACATGTGGCTCTACCGCCTGTTCGCCTTCATCATCATGCCGCGCCAGCACCATCAGGAGTCCCGCAACCTCTTCGTGCGCGAGGCTCGCAAGCTCTGCCAGAAGGAGTTCAAGCGCTGGTTCCGTCTCGCCACCGAGGTGAACCCCCTGATGCGCTACTTTCGCGAGCGGGCCCTGCCCATTCCCACCCTCTACGTGATGGGGGAGGAGGATCACATGTTCCTCGCCCCGGTGCGCGAGCAGGTGGCCCGCGACCCTTACAGCCGCCTCGAAATCATCGAAAAGTGCGGCCACGTCTGCAACGTGGAGCAGCCGGATCACTTCAACCGCCAGTCCCTGGCGTTTCTCTCACGTCAGGCGGCGTCATCCGCCCTCTGAGGCCCGACAAGGGCCTCAGATGAAGTAGTGGCCAATCTCCAGATAGCGCTGGCGGATGTGCTCGATGAGCAGCCTTATCTTGCGCGGCGGCTGGCGGGTGAAGGGGTAGACGGCGTAGATGCCGAGCTTCTTGCCCACCTGATCGGGGAAGAGATCCACCAGCTCGCCGTTCATCAGATCGTGATAGACCAGACAGCGCGGCACATAGACGATGCCGCGCCCCCCCAGCGCCGCCTTGCGCAGGGCACCGGCGTTGTCGGTTGAAAAGCTCCCCGACACCGACACCAGATAGTTGCCCTCTTCCCCCTTGAAGGCCCACTCCGAGGCCCCCGTGCTCTGGTAGGCGTAGCGCAGGCAGTTGTGGGTGAGCAAATCCGACGGCTCCCGCGGCGCCCCGAAGCGGCGCACATAGGCGGGGGCGGCGCAGATGACCCACTGGGAGTCGAGAATGTGGCGGGCAATCAGGCTCGAGTCATCCAGATAGCCGGTGCGAATGACCAGATCGAACCCCTCTTCCACCAGGTTGACGAAGCGGTTGTCCAGGGACATCTCCACCGTGAGCCCCGGGTGCTGCTGGCAAAAATCGGCTACCGCATCGGCGAGCAAGAGCTCGCCGGAGATGGTGGGCACCGACATCCGCACATGACCGCTCACCTTTTCACCAAATCCCGCCACCGCGTCGAAGGCGTCCAGTGCGGCGGCCTTCACATTTTTGGCACCCTGATAGAGCGCCTTGCCCGCCTCGCTCAGGGTGAGCCGGCGGGTGGTGCGATAGAGGAGCTGCACCCCGAGCTCCTCTTCAAGACGCCCGATCCGCTTGCTAACCACTGAATTTGTCAGGGAATTTTGTTCAGCCACCTTGCTGAAGGAGCCGGCCTCCACCACCTGGGCGAAGAGGATGAGGTCGTCGGTACTGGCCATATTGATCAACTTTTGGAACGAATGTTGTTCATTATTTCCATATATCGCGAAAAAGGAACAGGGTAAGGTCACGTCCGCTTAACAAAACAACAACAAGGTGCGCCTCTGCACCCCTCTGGACAAGGACGCAATGATGACAGACACCCTGCTGGCCCTGGTGGCCTTCTCGCCGATCCTGGTGGCCGTCGTGCTGCTGGTCGGCCTCAACTGGCCCGCCAAGCGCGCCATGCCCGTCGCCTTCCTGTTGACCGTGTTCATCGCCCTGTGGGGCTGGCAGATGAGCCCGACCCGGGTCTTCGCCTCCACCCTGCAGGGGCTGGTGATCACGGTGACCGTGCTCTGGATCGTGTTCGGCGCCATCCTGATGCTCAACACCCTCAAACACACCGGTGCCATCACCGCCATTCGCGGCGGTTTCACCAACATCTCGCCGGACAGGCGCATCCAGGCCATCATCATCGCCTGGTGCTTCGGCGCCTTTATCGAAGGGGCCTCGGGTTTTGGCACCCCGGCCGCCATCGCCGCGCCGCTGCTGGTGGCCATCGGCTTCCCGGCGCTCGCTGCCGTGCTGCTCGGCATGATGATCCAGTCCACCCCGGTGTCGTTCGGCGCGGTGGGCACCCCCATCCTGGTGGGCATCAACAAGGGGCTGGATAACCAGGCCATCGGCCAGACCCTGAGCGCCGGTGGCAGCAGCTGGGACATCTACCTGCAACAGGTGACCACCAACGTGGCTCTCATTCACGCCACCGTCGGCACCCTGATGCCGGTGCTGATGGTGATGATGCTGACCCGCTTCTTTGGCCGCAACCGCAGCTGGACCGAGGGGCTCTCCATCCTGCCGTTTGCGATTTTCGCCGGGCTCGCTTTCACCGTCCCCTATGCCCTCACCGGCATGCTGCTCGGCCCCGAGTTCCCGTCCCTCATCGGCGGTCTGGTGGGGCTGGCCCTGGTGGTGACGGCGGCGCGAGCCGGTTTTCTGGTGCCCAAGAACTCCTGGGATTTCGCCCCCGAGAACGAGTGGCCCGCCGAGTGGCTGGGCTCCTTGAAGCTCGATCTCAAAGAGGCCGCCGGTCGCCCCATGTCGCTCATGCTGGCCTGGCTCCCCTATGTGGCGCTGGCGCTCCTGCTGGTGGCGAGCCGGGTGAGCCCGGAGTTCAAGGCAAGCCTGTTGTCGGTGAGCCTCGCCTTCACCGACCTTTTGGGGGAGAAGGGGGTCAGCGCCTCCATTGAGCCGCTCTACCTGCCGGGGGGCCTGCTGGTGCTCTGCGCCCTGCTCGCTACCTGGCTGCAATCGCGCTCCCTCGCCCCCTTCGGGCGGGCACTGGGGGAGTCCAGCCGCACCCTGATCGGCGCCGGCTTCGTGCTGATTTTCACCGTGCCCATGGTGCGCATCTTCATCAATTCCGGTGTCAACGGGGCGGATCTCGCCAGCATGCCGGTGACCACGGCGAATTTTGCCGCCGGGCTGGTGGGGGAGTTCTTCCCGGCCCTCAGCGCCACCATCGGCGCGCTGGGGGCCTTTATCGCCGGCTCCAACACGGTGTCGAACATGATGTTCAGCCAGTTCCAGTTTGAGGTGGCCCAGACCCTGGGGGTCTCCACCGCCGCCATGCTGGCGTTGCAGGCCGTGGGCGCGGCGGCCGGCAACATGATTGCCATTCACAACGTGGTGGCGGCGTCGGCCACCGTGGGGCTGCTCGGCCGTGAGGGGGCGACGCTGCGCAAGACCGCGCTGCCGACCCTCTACTACCTGCTGGTCACCGGCCTTATCGGGCTGGCGCTCATGTACAGCTTCCACATCTCGGACGCACTGCTGCAGCTCAAGTAAGGAGAGCAAGTGATGAAGGTAATGCGGGTCTACCCGGCCAAGCCGGCCGATGTCTATCTCTACGCCACCTGTCTGGTGGACCTGTTCGACCCGGTGGCGGGGCTCGATGCCATCGCCCTGATCGAGCGGGAAGGGATAAGGGTGCACTTTGTCGAGAAACAGACCTGCTGCGGGCAGCCGGCCTACACCTCGGGTCACGAGGAGGAGGCGCGCAAGGTGGCGCAAAGCCAGATGGCGCTCTTCCCCGAGCCCTGGCCGGTGGTGGTGCTGTCGGGCTCCTGCGGCGGCATGATGCACCACCACTACCGCCGCCTCTTCCCCGAGAGCCCCAAGGTGGCCGATTTTTGCGATCGGGTGTTCGAGCTCACCGAGTTTCTGGCCCGGGTCTGCCGGGTGCGCTGGCACGGGGTGGGGGAGGCGAGCATCGTCATGCACACCTCCTGCTCGGCCCGGCGCGAGATGCAGGTACACACCACGGCCCGCAGCCTGCTGGGGCAGCTCGATGGCGTCACCTTGCATGAACAGGCCTACGAGAGCGAGTGCTGCGGCTTTGGCGGCACCTTCTCGGTGCGTCACCCCCACATCAGCCAGGCCATGGTGGAGGACAAGACCCGCCACCTGCTGGCCACCGGCGCCGACACCCTGGTGAGCGCCGATTGGGGGTGCCTCTTGAACATCAAGGGATCCCTGGCCTATCAGGGCAGGATCTTGCCTGCCACCCATCTGGCGAGCTTCCTGCTCGCCCACAGCCGCCCCGACAGTGACGAAATAGCTCATAACGGCGCCGCTGTTAGCGATTTGGCTCATACCAAAGAGGCCCAGCCCCATGTCTGATCACGCCAAGTATTCGCCGCGACGCTTCCATCCCCAGGCCGAGGCGGCCCTGGCCGACCCCGTGCTGCGCCAGAATTTTCGCGGTGCCATGGATTACCTGCGCGCCAAGCGCCGGGATGCCTTCGCAGACCCGGCCGAAGAAGCGGCGGTGCGCGATGCGGCGGAGCAAATCCGCCAGCGCTGTCTCTCGCGTCTGCCGGACCTGCTGGAGCAGCTCGAAGCCAACTGTGAGCGCAACGGCATCCGGGTGCACTGGGCCCAGACGCCGGCCGAGGCCAACGCCATCATCCTTCGCATCGCCCAACAACACGGGGTGAGCAGCATCGTCAAGGGCAAGTCCATGGTGAGCGAGGAGGTGGGGTTCAACCACGAGATGGCGCGCCACGGCATCCGCTGCCTTGAGAGCGACATGGGGGAGTTTATCGTCCAGCTCGACGGCGACACCCCGTCCCACATCATCATGCCCGCCATCCACAAGAACAAGCAGGAGGTGAGCGACACCTTCGCAAGCAACCTGGAAGGCTTCACCCCCACCACGGACGTGGACGCCCTGATCCAGACCGGGCGGCGGGCCCTGCGCGAAGAGTTTCGCCGCGCCGGCATGGGGCTCTCCGGCGTCAACTTTGCGGTGGCCGAGACCGGCAGCCTGTGTCTGGTGGAGAACGAGGGCAACGGGCGCATGTGCACTACTGTGCCGAAAGTGCACGTGGCCATCACCGGCATCGAGAAGGTGGTGGAATTTTTCAGCGACGTGCCGCCCCTCTACAGCGCCCTGACCCGCTCGGCCACCGGTCAGGCCATCACCACCTACTTCAACGTCATCAGCGGCCCGCGCCGGGCAGGGGAGCTGGACGGCCCGGACGAGGTGCACCTGGTGCTGCTCGACAACGGCCGCAGCCAGGCTTATCGGGACGAAGAGCTGCGCAAGACATTGCAGTGCATCCGCTGCGGCGCCTGCATGAACCACTGCCCGGTCTACACCCGCATCGGCGGCCACGCCTACGGCACCATCTACCCGGGCCCCATCGGCAAAATCATCTCCCCCCACCTGCTGGGGCTGGAGAGCACCAGCGATCTGGTGACCGCATCGAGCCTGTGCGGTGCCTGCGGCGAGGTGTGCCCGGTGCGCATCCCCATTCCCGACATGTTGCAGCGCCTGCGCCGGGAGGCCAAGCACGACGCACAGCCCGGTCACGAACCGCTGGCGGGGCAGGGGGCGGCCAGGAGCCGGCTCGAGACCCTCGCCATGCAGGGCTTTGCCTTCGCCGCCACCCACCCGCGCCTCTACCACGCCGCAACCGGGGTGGCCGGTCGCTTGCGGGGCTTGATGCCCAAACACCTGGGCCCCTGGACCCAGTGCCGCGAAGCTCCCAAACCCGCCCCCCAGAGCCTGCACGCCCTGTTGCGCCAGAAGAAGAAGGAGTCCTGAGATGTCGAGCAAAGAGGCCATATTAAGCCGCCTGCGCGGCGCCGCCACCCCCATGGCCCACGCCCCCCATGGCTGGCAGCCCTGGCGCGGGGAGGATGAACAGGCGCGGCGTGAGCGCTTTGTTGCCGGGATCAGAGCCAGCCACGCCGAGATCCTCACCGTCAAGGAAGCAACCCTTGCCCGGGATCTGAGCGCCTGGCTGGATGAAGAGGGCGTGACGAGTCTGGCCTGTGGCCAGGGTGGCCGCTGGCAGGCGGCGGTTGCGGCCTCCTGCGCCGGGCGATCTGTGTTGACCCCCTCTGGCGAGTTCGCGAGCTGGAAAGACGATCTGTTTGACGTCTGTCAGGCGGGCATTACCCACTGCGCGGGCGCCATCGCCGACACCGGCACCCTGGTGTTGCTGCCCGATGGCGGCGAGCCGCGCACCTTGTCCCTGGTGCCCCCCTGCCATATCGCCCTGCTGGCGGCTTCCACCATCGCCGACAACCTGGCGGGGCTGGTGGCGGCCGGGCGCTGGCAGCAGGCCATGCCCACCAATCTGCTGCTGGTCTCCGGCCCCTCCAAGACCGCCGACATCCAGCAAACCCTGGCCTACGGCGCCCATGGCCCGAGCCGTCTCTTGGTCGTACTGGTGGAGGATTGCTGATGCGCTGGAATGAATTTGACGCCGCCGTGCTCTCGCGCATCCCGCAGGAGCGCCTGGTGCGCGACCCGGACTTGCGATTGGCCCACGGCACGGACGCCAGCTTCTACCGGCTGGTGCCCGAGCGCATCGTGCGCCTCGACTCTTTGGATGAAGTGCGCTTCGTGCTGTCGGTGTGCCGCGAACTGGGTCTGCCGTGCACCTTTCGCGCCGCCGGCACCAGTCTCTCGGGCCAGGCCCTGAGCGATTCGGTGCTCATCACCCTGACCGACAGCTGGCGCGGCCACCGCATTCTGGACGAGGGGGCCCGCATCGCCCTGCAACCCGGGGTGATCGGCGCCGATGCCAACCGCTATCTGGCCCCTCTGGGGCGCAAGATTGGGCCGGATCCCGCTTCCATCAATGCCTGCAAGCTGGGCGGCATCGCCGCCAACAACGCGAGCGGCATGTGCTGCGGCACCGCCCACAACAGCTACCACACCCTGCACGCCATGACCCTGCTGCTGGCCGATGGCACCGTGCTGGAGAGTGGCGATCCGCAAAGCCGCGCCGCCTTTACGGCCAGGCGCCCGGAGCTGCTGGCGGGGCTTGCCGCCCTGCGCGCCGAGGTGCTGGCGAACGCCGAGCTTGCCGCCAAGATCCGCCACAAGTACCGGCTCAAGAACACCACCGGCTACGCCATCAACGCCCTGCTCGACCATGAGGACCCCGTCGATATCCTCACCCACCTGATGATTGGCTCGGAGGGGACCCTCGGCTTTATCGCCGAGGTGGTGCTCGATACCGTGCCCGAATACCCCCACAAGGCCTCGGCCCTGCTGGTGTTCCGGGACGCCGAGCAGGCCTGTCTGGCCACCTCGCGCCTGAAAAGTGCGCCGGTGGCGGCGGTGGAGCTGATGGATGGACGATCCCTTTGCTCGGTCGCGGGCAAGCCCGGCCTGCCGGACTTTATCAAGACGCTGGACCTGGCTGCCTGCGCCTTGCTGATCGAAGTGCATGGGGAATCGAAAGAGGAGCTGGTGGATCGCTGCGAGCAGGTGATGGCCATGGCGGCCGAGTTCGCCCAGGTCGCCTCTGTGCCCTTTACCGGCGACAGTGCTGGGCTCTGGGCCATTCGCAAGGGGCTCTTCCCGGCGGTGGGGGCGGTGCGCACCACCGGCACCACCGTCATCATTGAGGATGTCGCCTTTCCCATCGAGCGTCTGGCCGAAGGGGTGGCGGGGCTGCAGCAACTGTTCGATCGCTTCGAATACGGTGAAGCCATCATCTTTGGCCACGCGCTGGAGGGGAACCTGCACTTCGTCTTTACCCAGGGGTTCGATGATCCGGCGCAGGTGGCCCGCTACGGTGCCTTTATGGATGCGGTGGCGGAGCTCGTCGCCGTGCGCTTTGGCGGGTCGCTCAAGGCCGAGCACGGTACCGGGCGCAACATGGCCCCCTATGTGGAACTGGAATGGGGGCCGGAGGGGATGGCGCTGATGCGCCGCATCAAGGCGCTGCTCGACCCCGATGGCCTGCTCAATCCCGGCGTCATCATCAACGACGACCCCAAGGCCCACCTGGCCCACCTCAAACCCATGCCGGCGAGCGATGCCATCGTGGATCCGTGCATAGAGTGCGGCTTTTGCGAGGCGGTCTGCCCCTCGCGCACCCTGTCACTGTCGCCACGGCAGCGCATCGTGCTCTATCGCGAACTGGCCCGCCGCAATCGTGCCGATGAGCCCTCCAACCAGCTGGCCCGGCTGTTTGACTATCAGGGCATCGACACCTGCGCCGCCACCGGGCTGTGCGCCGATCGCTGCCCGGTCGGCATCAACACCGGAGCGCTCATCAAGAAGCTGCGCGCTGACAAGTACCAGCGCTTTGTGCCCATCGCCCGCTGGAGCGCCGATCACTTCGCCAGCGTCACCCGCACGGCGCGCAGTGCCCTCGGGCTCAAGGGCATTGCCGGCAAGCTGCTCGGAGATAAAGCGCTGGCAGGCTTGGTAGGGCGCGTGCGCAAGCTCAGCGGCCAGCGTACCCCCGCATGGCTGCCGACCCTGCCGGGGCCGAGCCGCTACCAGTGGCCGCAAGGGGAGGGGAGCCATAGCGGATCCAGCGAGGACATTGGAGGGGATCGCGCCGTGGTTTATCTGCCGTCGTGCGCGAGCCGGGTATTTGGCCAGCAGCAGGAGGCCCCGTCACTGCCGGACGTAGTGCAATCCCTGCTCAAGAAGGCGGGCTGCCGGGTGATAGTGCCGGCGAGAGTTGAGGGGCTCTGCTGCGGCATGCCCTATGACAGCAAGGGGATGGCAGAGGTCGCTGAGGCCAAGCGTAATGAGCTGGCCGAGGCCCTGTGGCAGGCAAGCGAGCAGGGGCGCTGGCCCGTGTTGCTTGACACCAGCCCCTGTGTGCAGCGACTGCTGTCGGGGGCGTTCGGCAAGGGCCTTCGGGTGTTCGAGCCCTCCGCTTTTGTGCTGGGACACCTGCTGCCCCACCTTGAGCTGACACCCATCAATGAAACCGTGATGCTCCATATCACCTGCAGCAGTCGGCGCATGGGGCTCGGCGATAAGATGCTGGCGGTGGCCCGCGCCTGTGCCCGGGAGGTGATCGTGCCTGAGCATATCCAGTGCTGTGGCTTTGCCGGCGACAAGGGGTTGATGACCCCGGAGCTCAACGCCGCGGCGCTTGCCAGCCTGCCCGCCCAGGTGCCCAGGGGTTGCCGTCAGGGATTCAGCAATAGCCGCACCTGTGAAATGGGGCTCAGCCAGCACGCCGGCATTCCCTATCACAGCATCCTCTATCTGGTGGATCAGGCGGCGAGATAGGGAAGGTGCGAATAAGTCATATGGCACGAGAGCATTTACTGGTAACCCATTGATATTAAATGACTAAAATTTTTATTTTTTGTTCGTGGGATACTTGTTCGCACTTTCCCTAAAGCATGGAATCTGAATGATTTTTTGAAGGCGATCTGATTTCAAGGCGGTCAATATCCCGTCATTTCCAGATAGCCGACGCCTTTGGCGTCCCCCGAGACTAAGACCGCCCCTTCCCAGTAGTCAAAACGCCCCGTCATGGCCTGATTGGGCTGGCGCGCCTGGATGGTGAGCCTCATATCGGCGGCTGCCAGCTGCCACTCGATGGGGTAGGGTTGTCCCTTGGGGCCGCGCCAGGTTTTGCCGGGGGTGAGGCGGATGTGATCTGGGCTCAGCACCCGGCTGCTGCCGTCCCGCTCAATCAGGATGCCGTAGCGGTTCTCCGGCTCGGTGCGCCCTGCCTTGGTGCGCAGGCGAAACAGCATCAGCTCGCGGCCATCGTCAAATTGGAGGGAAAACCAGTCCCAGCCCGATTGCCACTCGGCCAATACCGAGCTGCTCCACTCGTGATCAAACCAGCCTTGGCCCGTGACGTTGCGAGTCTCCCCATCCAGGGTCAGGGTGCCGCTGATGGTCAGGCGCGGGTAGGAGTAGTAGAAGGAGGCGTTGCCCGGGCTCTTCTCGCTGTAACCCTGTTTGCCCTGCAGCACCACCGGCTTGGCGGCGCGCACCTGCACATCAAGATCTCCCGCCTTGCTCTGCACCTTGAGGGTGGCGGGAAAAAGCGCTTCGCCCTGAGAGGCCAGCACCCACTCTTTCAGCCAATACTGACCGCCGCTGGCACCGGCGAGCCCCGGCCCCTGGCGGCTGGTGCGCTCGTCCTGCTGGTGGCTGCCTTTGCTCACATCCGTGATGGCGAACTGGGCCAGCCAGAGCTGGGGTGTAAGCCAGGGGTTCTCCGATGTTATCTCCTGCTCGATGCCTTGCCTGAACAGGGTCCACTGCATGCCGTAATCGCGCCCCTGCTCGTCTTTGAGGTTGCCGGTGAGATACCACCACTCGGAGCGGTAGTCGGGGTGGGCACCGTGATCCGCGGGCAGGTTGATGGACTGGCCCGGCAGGGCCTTCTTGAAGTGATCGTTGCCGCCGCCAAGGATGCGACCCAGATCGCTGGCCGTGGCGGCAGTGCCATACAGTGTCCAGAGAACCCCCAGCACCAGCGGCCACGCGTTGATTTTTTTCATACCACTCTCCTTGCGGCGTACCAGGAGGCGAGCGCCCCGCACACCGGCGCCAGCAGAAGCGCCGTGACGGCGTGCAGGGGGGCGGCCTCGAAGGCCAGCCGCCAGCCGAAGGCGCGGGGGTTGACCACCTCGATCAGCACCCATGCGAGGCCATAGCCCACCGGCAGGGCCAACAGCGCAGTGAGCAGCCCGAGGCCCGCCCCCTGCCACACCAGCAGGCGGCGGCAGTGGCGCGGGCTCAATCCTAGGCTCTGCAGGGTCTGCAACTCGCCGCGCCGGGCCAGCCCCAGCACCATGAAGGCCGAACCGATGCCGACGAAGGCGATCCCCAGGATCAGCAATTTCAGCAGCTCGGTCACCACGAAGGTCTGGTCGAACACCCTGAGGGCGGCGGCGTGGATGGCGGGGGCGGGCAGGAGGTTCACCCCCTCGCCAAACTGCGCCCGCAGGCGATCGGCGAGGCGCTCCGGCTGGTCGCTAAAGAGGGCCAGGGATTGCACCTTGCCCCCTTCGAAGGCGTGCAATATCTGCCCCTTGTCGCTGCCGTAATCCTGATAAACGCCGGTGACGGTGAAAGCCCTCGGTCCCCCCTCGCTGGTTACCTCGAGGCGCTGGCCCACCTTGACCCCGAGGCGCACCGTCAGCGGTTCGCTCGCCAGCACCTCGTCGGGGGTGGCAGGCCAGCGTCCGGCCAGCAGCGGATAGGCGGCTTTGAGCTCGGGAATAAAGTCCATCTGCGCCCACTCGATGGGCTGCCCCTGCCAGCGGGCGGGGAGTACGGCGCGGCGGGAGGCGGCGCGCACGTCCGGCGAGGCGAGGATGGTGTTGAGGGTCTGCTCGCCGAGGGCGCCCCTGCTGCCTGCCACCCCCTTGGGGGCGGTGACGTAGAGATCGGCGGCCAGGCGCTGGCCGAGCCAGATCTCCACGCTCGAGCGAAAGCTCGACACCATGACCCCGATGCCGATGGCCGCGGCGATGGCCAGTTGCAGCGCCATCACCGCGATGGCGGTGCGATCCAGGTGATAGAGGGTTTCTGCCACCCCGAGCCGGGCGGTGAGGGGGCCGCGTGCACGCAGCCGCCCCAGCAAGGAGCGAAGGGCATCGGGCAGCAGGAGGGCCATGGCGAGCAGCCAGCCTCCGGCCACGAAGAGGGCGCCGCCAAGGCCGGTTTCTGGCCACCATAGACACAGGGCGCACAGCAGCAGGATGGCGATGGCAAGGCCCCGGCGTTGCCAGGGGTGAGCCGGTGGGCGACTGTTGCCCTCTCGCAGCACAAGGGGGGATTGGCGCAGCAGTTGCCACCAGCCGGGCAGGTTGGCGGCAAGCATCCCCAGAAGGCCAATCACCAGCGCCTTGCCAAGGCTGGCGGGGGAGAGGCGCAGCAGGTCGATGGGATTGGGGCCATAAAGGTCGGCCAGCGCCTGGGTGAGCTGCCCCATCAGGACGAGGGCCAGCAGGCTCCCCAGCAACAGCCCGAGCAGAGTGCCGAGGGTGGCGAGGATCAGGAGCTCCAGAGTCAGCCAGCGCAGCACCCGGCGCGGCGGCATCCCGAGGATGATGAGCTGGGCGAGCAGGGGGCGGCGCACGCTCTGCACGAAGCGCTGGGCGTTGAACACCAAAAACAATCCCACCGCCATGGCGAGCAGGGAGAGGGCGGTGAGGTTCAGGGCCAGCGCATCCCCGAGCTGGCTGGCATCGAGCGCCGGGCTGATGGGCTCAAGCCAGAGGGGCTGATGGGGGGCATAGGATTGCAGGGCCGCCTGCAAGGCTCTTTGCAAGGTATTGGCCTGCGCATCGCTGAGTTTGAAGACGATGCGATCGAGCCGTCCTTCCTTGCCAAGCAGCGGCTGGGCGAGGCCGATGTCGGTCACCAGCAGCCGCTCCATGGGGACGGCGCCGGGCTCGAAGGTGCCCGCCAGGGTCAGGGTCAGGGGGCGTTGCCCCTCATCCCCCAGCACAAAGGTTCGCGACTGGCCCGGTTGCCAGTCAAGGCGCCTCGCCTCGGGGGCGGCCAGCCAGACGCTGTCGGCGCGATTCAACGAGACATCGGGTTGGCTGTCTGGCGCATCGCCAAAGAGGCGGCGCAGGGGGCCGGGGTTGAAGAGATCCATCCCCAGCAACTGGAAGCTGCGCCCCTGCTCGTCCTTGAGCCAGGCGTGAAGCTCTGGCATGGCGTCAAGGTTCGGCTGGCTTCGCACCAGCCTCACGTAGACTTGCTCATCCAGGCCACCCTGGGGGGCCAGGCGGTAGTTGGCCTCCCCGGCGAGCTGGCTGCGGGCGGCGACGAAGTTGGTGCGGGCGCTGTGGTTCAAGAGCTCGATGGCCACCACCAGGGTGACCCCGAGGGTGAGCCCGGCCAGGCTCATCAAGAGCAACCAGGGGTGAGCGCGATAGAGGCGCAGCAGCGCCTTGAGCGGCAACATCAGCAGGCCCCCCGGCAGACGTCAGCCATGGCGGCGCCCCTTGAGCTCGACCAGCTGCCCCCCTTCAAGGCGCAGCACCCGATCCGCCAGGTCGCCATAGCCCGGGTTGTGGCTCACCAGCAAGAGACCGGCGCCAGTATCGCGCACCGCCGCCATCATCAGGGCCATCACCTGCTCGGCGTTGTGTTCATCAAGGCTCCCGGTGGGTTCGTCGGCGAGCAGCCAACGGGGCTGATGAATGAGGGCGCGGGCCAGCGCCACCCGCTGGCGCTGGCCGCCGGAGAGCTGTTCCGGCCAGGCGTGGCGTTTGTGGCTCATGCCAAGGCGCGCGAGCAGGGCATCGAGGCGCCCATCGTCCTGGGGCAGGTTGTTTATCTGAAGGGGCAGGGCGAGGTTCTCGGCCACGGTCAGGGTCGGCAGCAGGTTGAAATCCTGATAGACGATGCCGAAATGGCGGCCACGCAGGTGGGCCCGCTCGTCTGTCGGCAGGGTGTCGAGGCGGGTCTCTTCCAGCCAGATCTCCCCCTCGTCCGGGGCGATGAGACCGGCGATGAGGTTGAGCAGGGTGGACTTGCCACAGCCGCTTTGCCCCAGCAGCAGGCAGGTTTCCCCCGGGGTGAGGGCGAGATCCAGCCCCTCAAACAGGGGGAGCGTCTCGCCGCCGTTGGCGAAGCGTTTACAGAGGTTGCGCAGGCTAAGCATGGGATAACCGTTTGATGGTCAATGGCTTTCACAATGTCCGTCACTATGCCAGTTAGTGATCGCGCCTGCAAAAGGGATGGGGATCCTCGCTGGATCCCGCTTGCCTGAGGTGGTTAGAATAGGGCCTTCCATGGGTCACAGGATGAGCAAGGATGTTACACAAGCAAGTCAGTTTTATCGTCGACAGCAAGGGCGTCAAGCAGGCTGCCGTGGTCCCCATCGATATCTACAACGAGCTGATGACCCTGCAAAAGGCCCTCTCCGACAACAAGCCGGGGGAGCGAGAGCTCTACCACTTCAACGGCAAGGGGGCAGAGGCCCATGGTTATCCGGTGGGCAAGCGGCAAAACCCCGGTTTCATGGTTCAGGCGGGCTCCACCGCCAACGGCGAGGATGCGGCTTCCCTGCGCGAGGCGGTGATCGAGCTGCGCCAGGAGCTGCTGGGCAAGGGGGTGCTCACTCCCCACCCCGAAGGGGGCTTCATCTTTACCGCCGATCAGCTCTTCAACAGCCCGAGCCTGGCCGCGAGCCTGGTGGCGGGCAACAACCGAAGCGGGCTGGATGCCTGGCAAAACAGCGCAGGCTACACCCTCAAGCAATCGGGTTTTGGCAAGAAGACCTCCTGATGACGGGGCCCGGCAACGGGCCTCGCTCATGTTTGCCTGAGAGCCCGCGGCGGGCCGCTCATCAGGATGACAAGGAGGGCGGCTTCCCTTTGCGCTGCTAGCCTCAATGCCAGACGCCTGCCAGGAGATGCCGCCATGTCTGGACTCCTTCGCCTCGTGCCCGGGGCGGCCCTGCTCAGTGCCCCCGCCGCTGCGGGCAACGGCCCCCTCGATCTGACCCACAGCGGGGTCGGGCTCTTCGCCCTCGCCATCTTCGCCCTAGCTTATGCCCTGGTGATGGCCGAGGAGTACCTGAAGCTGCGAAAGTCCAAGCCGGTGCTGGTGGCCGCCGGCATCATCTGGATAGCCATCGGCCTGGTCTATACGGGGCAGGGGCACAGCGAGCTGGTTCAGGCCGGGTTTCGGCACAACCTGCTGGAGTATGCCGAGCTGATGCTCTTCTTGCTGGTGGCCATGACCTATGTGAACGCCATGGAGGACAGGCTGCTGTTCGCCGTGCTGCGGGTACGCCTGGTGCAGGCGGGCTTCAGCCTGCGCACGCTCTTCTGGCTCACCGGTTTTCTCGCCTTTTTCATCTCCCCCGTGGTGGACAACCTCACCACGGCGCTGCTGATGTGCTCAGTGGTGCTCAACGTGGCCAACGGGGAGCGCCGCTTCATCAACCTGGCCTGCATCAACATCGTCGTGGCGGCCAATGCGGGTGGCGCCTTCAGCCCTTTTGGCGACATCACCACCCTGATGGTGTGGCAGGCGGGCAAGGTGCCGTTCCAGCAGTTCTTGCTGCTCTTCATCCCCGCCCTGCTCAACTTCCTGGTGCCGGCCACCCTGATGAGCCTGATGGTGCCCCGTCTGGTGCCCGCCATGCCGGGCGAGATGGTGGTGCCAAGGCGCGGCGCCGTTGTCATCGTGCTGCTCTTTGTGCTCACCATAGTGACCGCCGTCGCCTGCCATCATTTCCTGGGGTTGCCCCCCGTGCTCGGCATGATGATGGGGCTGGGCTACCTGCAATTTTTCAGTTTCTATCTGCGAAAGACCCAGCCCGTCACCCTGGCCCGGGCACGGGCGCTGTATGAGCGCACCGGGGACGAGGCCAGGCTGCTGCGTCTGGGCTCGGTGGTGCCGTTCGATGTGTTCAACAAGATTGCCAAGGCGGAGTGGGACACCCTGCTCTTCTTCTACGGGGTGGTGATGTGCGTCGGCGGTCTCGGGTTTATGGGGTATCTGGCGCTTGCCTCCCATTTCCTCTATGACGGTGGCGATCCGACCCTGGCCAACGTCGCCATCGGCCTGCTCTCCGCCCTGATCGACAACATTCCGGTGATGTTCGCCGTGCTCTCCATGGAGCCGCAGATGAGCACGGGGCAGTGGCTGCTGGTGACATTGACCACCGGGGTGGGGGGCAGTCTGCTTTCGGTCGGCTCCGCCGCCGGGGTGGCCCTGATGGGGCAGGCCAGGGGCATGTATACCTTCGTCGGGCACCTCAAGTGGTTGCCTGCCATTTTGCTTGGTTATATGGTCGGCATAGGGGCGCACCTGTGGCTCAACAGCGCCCTGTTTTAGGCAACCCGGTTCCAGGCACCAGGGAGAGGCAGGATGGGACAACTGTTCGAGGCGCTTTTGCCGCGCCATGTCACCTTTATCGAGGGGCAGAAGATCTTCTTCGTCGGTACGGCAGCCGCGAAGGGATCGGTCAATCTCTCCCCCAAGGGCGGGGATTCGCTGCGCGTCCTCGATGCCCACACCCTGGCCTGGCTCAACCTGACCGGCAGCGGCAACGAGTCCGCGGCCCAGGTGCTGCAACAGCCGCGCATGACGGTGATGTTTTGCGCCTTCGAGGGGGCGCCGCTTATTCTGCGGGCCTATGGCCAGGCACGGGTGCTGCACCGCACTGATCCGCAGTGGCCGTCGTTGCTGGCGCTGTTCCCCCCAAGCGTGGCGGCTCGTCAGATCTTCCTGCTGGACATTGAACGGGTCCAGACGTCGTGCGGCATGTCGGTGCCCCTGTTTGACTATCAGGGGGACAGGGAGGATCTCGCCAACTGGTCGGCACGCCAGGGGCAGGAGGGGATTGAGGCCTACTGGCGCAAGAAGAACCAGCTAAGCCTGGATGGGCTGGAGAGCGAGATCCTGGCGCGCAGCGGGTTGCAGGCCGATGACTGAGGCCTGCGCCCCGATGCAAGAAGCCCTGTCCATGGACAGGGCTTTTTCATTGCAGGGCATCAGGGGACGCGCTTGCCGCTCAGCAGCCAGTAACTGAGGGCCGACCCCAGGCCGCAACCGGCGATGGCGATGGCCATGGGGAGCGGCGATTCGGGGGGATTGAGGTTGACCAGGACCCCCACCAGGGCCCCAAGGCCAAAGCGCAGGGTGCCCGCCAGTGCCGAGGCGGTGCCTGCGGACTGGGGGAAGTGGCCCATCAGGCCGGTCATGGCGTTGGCCCCCACCAGGCTGATGTGGCCGACGAAGAGCACGACGGGGATGACGATGCCCCACAGGCCGCCAGTCTGGCTCCAGGCGTTGTAGATGAGCAGGGCCCCGGCCAGCGGCAGCACGGTCAGGCCGTATCGCAGCATGCGCTCGGCACCCACCCCTTTCACCAGCCGGCTGTTGGCGAAGGTGACCACCATCATCAGCAGGATGTTGAGGCCAAAGAGCCAGCCGTAGTGCTCGGTCGGCACCTTGAAATACTCGATGTAGACATAGGGGGATGCGCTCAGGAAGGCGAACATGCCGGAACTCGACAGGGCGCCGCACAGCACATAGCCCATGGCACCACGGTGGGAGAGCACCCCCCAGTAGTTGCGAAGCACCTGCCCGAGTCGCAGGGGCTGCTTGTGCTCGGGTTTGAGGGTCTCCTCAATCTTCCACTGCATCACCAGGCAGATGAGCAGGCTGATGGCCACCAGCAGCCAGAAGATGGCCCGCCAGTCGCTGTGAGCGCTGATGTACCCCCCCACCACGGGGGCCACCAGGGGGGCGAGGGTCATCACCAGGATGACGAAGGACATGGCGCGGGAAAACGCATCCTTCTCGAACAGGTCGCGCAGCAGGGCGTTGACCACCACGGAACCCGCGGCGCCCCCTGCGGCCTGCAACATGCGCCAGGCGAGGAGCTCAGGCAGGGAGTCCGCCATGGCGCAGCCCACGGAGGCCACGGCAAACATCGTCAGGCCCGCCAGGATCACCGGCTTTCTGCCGAAGCTGTCGGCGAGCGGCCCGTAAAAGAGCTGGCCGATGGCAAAGCCCCCCAGGAAGGCGCTGATGGTGAGCTGGGCGCCGTCGATGCTGGTAGCCAGATCCCGGGCGATGGCGGGAATGGCGGGCAGATACATGTCCACCGCGAGGGGAGTCAGGCCCGCCAGGGCGCCGAGCAGGATGAAGAGGAAACGGGGGGAGAGGGAGCTGGCTTGGGGCATAGGGTATCCGAGTCGTGGGCTGGGCCGGGTTAAGAGGCAGGTGTTGAGTCTATCAGTTTTGGCGGGCGCGATCAGGTGCATCCTGCCCGATGCCCTTTTGTCTGGTGTGGCGCCAGAGCAGCCAGAGCCAGGCAAGCCATCCGAGCAGGGAGAGGGCATTGCCGGTGCGCTCCGGCCAGCGTGCCGCCAGGGTCAGGGTGAGGTTGTGGTGGCCCGCCGGAACCCAGAGTTGCATCAACCCCTGGCGATTGGCGCTCACTGTCAGCGTCAGGTGCCCGTCGAGGCGGGCCTCCCAGCCGGGGTAATGGTATTGGTGCAGGACCAGCCGGGTCGGCACCCGGGCCTTGACCTCCAGCGCCAGGGCGCGGGGTTGCCAGCGGGTCAGGGTCCAGCTTGCGCCTGGCGGTTCGGTGCTGACAGGCGGCTGGAACTCCTCCTTCCAGGCGAGCAGGGTCGGGGCGAACATGCCCCCCGGCACCTGCCTTGGCCTGTATTCCCGGGCACTGCGCTTGCTGTCGAACTCGAATGCCATGGCCTCCCGTTCGGGGGCCTGGGTGAGGGGGGCGTGACGCACATAGGCCAGGGTGGAGAGGAGGGGCAGCAGAAATACTCCCCACCAGAGCCCCTGCCAGAGACGATGGGGCTGGGTGCCGAGCGCCACCACGGCGACCGTGGCAAGGGCGAGCACCAGGTTGAGCCGCCAGGGAAACTGCACCCGCTGCAAGGGGGGAAGCAGGCTCCAGAGAGGCTGGCTCGGGGGCAGCATCATCAGGAAGGCGACGACGCCGATCGCCCCCCAGCACAGCAGCTCGGGGTGGCGCGGCTCCCGGGCGGCGGCCCAGGCGATGAGCAGCAGGACCAGGGTCAGCATGCTCTGCCACGCCAGGTGACCGCGAAAACGCCAGTCCTCCCAGGCGCTGGGCAGGCGGTCGAGAAAGTTGCGCCTGTAGTCGAACATGCCGCCACGCATCAGCTCCATGGAGATGGCCTCCTGATCCGCCAGGGCGGGCAGCAGCAGGGCGGCTGCCATGCAAAGCCCCACACCCTGGGCGCCGAGGGCTTGCCAGCAGGGCGTCAGAGTGCGGGTGCGTCTGGCGAACCAGAAGGCGCGCAAGGTGACCAGCCCCATCATGAGCAAGAGGCTGGGGAGGTGGGAGAAGGCCAGCAGCGCCAGCCCCAGGATCAGCAGGGGCAACCCCTGAGGTCGTCCGCGGTGGGCGAGATCCTGCCCCAGCAGGATAAGGGGAGCCCAGGCGAAGGCCCAGAACTCCGCCAGGGCGAAGCGGGCATAGAGATCCATGGCGACATGATAGGGCAGCGCCAGATAGAGCAGGCTGGCGGCCAGGGCCCGGCCAGGGGGCGTGGTGGCACGCAGCCACAGATAGGCAAACACCCCGGAGAGCAGCAGGGCCAGGGTGGCGCTGCCAAGCAAAGGGTAGATGGCTTGCTGGGGGTGGGCACCGGGCCCGGCAAAGAGGGCGCTGACGTAGTAGGGGAGCGGGGGATAGAAGAAGAAGGTGGGGCTACCGAAGCCGCCGTTCATGGCCATCAGCCAGCGGGGATAGAGTTCCCCCTGCCAGAGCTGGCGGGCAAAGTAGTGGCCGGATAGCAGGTGGTGGAACAGATCGTGCCCCTGGCTGCCCCCCTGCCACCAGAGCGGCAGCATCAGCAGGGCGCAGGCCAGCAACAGGGCCAGCGCGACCCGGATCCCCTCCCCGGTTCCGCTCGTGTTTCTTTCCATTGCACTGGTTCCTGACAGACCCGGCTGTGAGTGTAGACGAGTCGAGCGATGCCCTCGCAAGCGCCCGGTTTAGCGGGGCAGGGCGAGCCAGAGGCCGGGTTCGGCGTGAAAGCGGGGGGCAAACCAGAGGGTGTCATAAGGGCCTGGTAGCGCCTCTGCCCCCAGGGGGCGGCGGCTGAGGCGGCAGGCCCCCTGGGTGAGCGCAAGGGCGGCATCCCCCCGGTACCAGCCGTCGGTGACGGGCAGGGTTGTGGTTTCCCTAAGCAGCCTCACTCCCCACTGGGTCACCAGCGCCGGGCACGTTTGTTCGGCCAGTCTGGCGGCGCGGGTCATGGCTGGTGCCACCGGTGGGGTGAGGGTGCAGAGCAGCAGCAACAGGGCTCCCAGCATGGCTGTCAGCTCGCCCCGGCGCGGCAGCCAGCCTGCCAGCAGCACGAGGCCGAGCAGAGTGATGGGCGCCAGATGGCGGGGATTGTCCGGATTCTGGCCAAACAGGGTCCAGAGCAGCAGGGCGAGCCAGTAGAGCGTCCAGAGCACGGAGGGGGTCGCATTGTGATCTTTTGACCGTTGCCAGAGTGGCAGTATCAGCAAGGCTCCCATCAAGAGGGGCCAGAGCGGGGTGAGCTGATCGTTGAAGGTATTCGCCCAGCTCAGCAGTCGATCCCCGTGGGCCGCCGCCGTGTTGCCCCACAGGGTAAAGTGGCCGTCGGTAAAGCGCCGCCCCTCGCTGAAATAGGCCCAGCCATCGGCCTGCCAGACAAACAGCAGGCAGGCTAGCCCCACCAGCGCGATGGGGAGCACAAACCTGACGCGCGTGCCCTGCTGCGCCATCCCCAGCCAAAGGGGCAGCAGGGCCAGCACGAAGTAGGAGGGGCGCAGCGCCAGCATGAGGCCCAACAGCAGACCCGCCAGCGCTATCTTGCGCTGTTGCAAAGCCAGGAGCGCGCCCAGCCAGGCGGCCAGCGCCGGCCCGTCGGACAGGCCGGAGAGGGCGAGCGTCGGGGTGAGCGGCAGGGCCAATACCAACAGCCAGACAGGCGCCAGCAGGCTGGGCCGCTGCCACAATCTGGCCGCGAGGAAGGCGGCGAGCGGCGCCAGCAAGCTGCTCCCCAAGAGGCTGGCCCACTGCACCGCGCGGGCCGGCTCGTCCACCGCCAGATTGATCAGCCGCGCCAGCCAGATAAAGGCGGGGTAGCCCGGAAAGTGGGGGGAGAACTCCAGCACGCTAAAGCGCACCACCCCGTGGGCAAAGTTGAGGGCATCGTCGGAATCGAGCGCCACGGGGAAGGTCAGCAGCCAGCCAAGCCAGGCCAGTTGCAGCAGGGCAAGCAGCCACATGGTGATTGAGCTGGTGGAAGCCCAACGCCGATACGTTGCCTTCCCCCTCATCCCCAGCCCTTCTCCCGCAAGGGGAGAAGGGGGCAAACCGGCGTCCGGGTGCATCTATCGGCAGGCCGTGCGTAGGGTGGGGAGAGTGCAGCGAAACCCACCGTTTGTCACAACGAATTGGCGCAATGATGGGCTGGTGGCCATCAAAGCGGTGCCAGTACGGCCATCAGCGCTTCTTCGGCCTCGGTGAAAGCGGCGGCGTCGGCGGGCTTGGCTCCCACCCCGAATACCCCAGGGTTGCCGATGGCATCCAGCACCTTGGCCAGCGCCTGTTCGGCGGCCTTGCGATCTCCTTCATTCAGGGAGGGGAGGATCAAATCCAAGAAGCGCTTGCTCTTGACCACCAGCACCTTGGCGGTCTGGTAGTCGCCAAGGTTCTGGCTGGCCCCCTCGAGGCGGCGCTCGATCTCCGCCTTGTAGGCCCGGTTGAGCAGGGCGGCGGTGGCTGCGGCGTCTTTGGCCTTGATGGCGGCTGCCAGCGGTGCTTGCAGCTCGACCTTGTGGTGCTCTTCCAGATAGGTCAGCTCCTCGGCGATGTCGCTCAAGGTGGCACTGGCATCCTTGCCGTCAGTGGCTGCGCCCAGCAGTGCCTCGCGGGCATCGATCAGCGGCTCCTTGCCGGCGGCGGCGTAGGAGTAAGCCTGCGCCTGCCCGCTCAGGGTCAGCAGCAGGGTGAGGGCAAGTAAACCCGGGCGGATGGTCATCCTGTTCTCCTTACTTATGCCAATGGCGCGGTCAGGCCACGCTCTGGGTTTCAATGACGGTATTTTCGTTGCGATGATTGAAGATGGCGTGACGTCTGTCCACCCCGTCGATCACCATGTCTGCGGCCATCATCCCCATCTCCATGGCGGTGTCGGTGAAGATGTAGCGGAATGTCCCCTGACGGCCGGTCATGATGAGGTTGCCTATCGGCATCAGCGCCTTGATGGCTTCGTTGCGGCGGGCCTGATAACCCAGATCCATCAGCGGATAGGCGTATTCACTGCGCGCTTCGAATGTCTCATCGCCGAGCTTCTGGGTATCGACGCCGAGGCTGTCGAGATCGGCGGTGACCCGGCCGCGCAGATCAGAGAGCGGTGCCTGCCAGGTGGCATCCCCCGGGTTGCAGGGGATCTCCAGCATCACGGATGTTTGCCCCTGTGGCGCCATAAAGGGGCTGCGCCGGCGCGGCTCCTGCAAGCGGGTGGCCAGAATATGGGGGTCGGAGAGGTACTGCCAGGTGTTGTCCGACAGGTTCTCCTGTTTGAGGGGCATATTGACGAAGCGAAGCGACCGGTAGTGGAGATCGCACGGCAAGCCCAGGTGCTGGCAGGTGAGCGGCAGCGGCAGGGTGGAGATCACCTGATCAAAGCGCTCGCTCTGCTCCACGTCATCTTGTTTCCAATACACCCGTTCAATGCGGCCATCAGCCTGCTCGAGACGGGTGATGGTGGCGCCGGTCTTGAGTGTGACGCCCTCTGTCACCAGCCGCTCCCCCAGGGTGGTGAAGATCTGGCCAAAGCCATACTTTGGATAACGATATTTGCGGGCATAGGTGCGCACCGACATGCTGCCGTTGCGCCTTGGCAACAGGCGGCGCGCCACGTCTTTGAGATCGATCAGGCTGATGCGCTGGCCAGCCCAGTCGGCGGAGAGCTTGTCCGGGTTGATGCCCCACAACTTGCCGGTGTAGCCCTCGAAGAACTGGCGGTAGAGGGTGCGACCGAAGTGGCTCTGGATCCACTCGGCAAAGCTCGCCTTGGCAAAATCGGTGGGCTTCTTGGCAAAGGGCAACAGCAGCAGATCCTTCACCGCACCGGCCATCAGGGCCAGCGGCGCCGTCTTGAGCAGGTTGGGCAGGTTCAAGGGGTAGTCATAGGTACGCCCGCCAAAGCGGATCACGCTCTTTCGCTCGGCGTGGAGCAGGTCGTCCCCCATCAGCTCGTCGATAAAGGCGAGCAGCTCGGGGTTCTTGGTGATGAAGCGGTGGCCGCCGTAGTCGAAGCGATACTCGCCGTCGCGCCCCTTGAAGGTCTGGGTGGCGCACATGCCGCCCACGACCGGCTCCTGTTCGAACAGGGTGACCGCAAAACCGGCCTGGCGCAGGCGCCAGGCGGCCATCAGGCCGGCGGGGCCGGCGCCCAGCACCGCAATGTGCTTCTTGTTGTTGTCGTTCATGAGTGTTCCGAAACGGCGTGATAGCTGGGGGAGCGCGCCTGTGCGCGGCTCCCGAACAGAGTGTGATTCCCGGGCTCAGCCCTTGGTCGGGGCAGCGCTCCCCTGGGGGCGATAGCTGCGATGCCAGAGGGTGACAAAGATCATGAGGTAGCTGGCCCAGGTCAGCAACTGCAGGCCGGCCGGTGAGGCGTTGTAGCCAAACAGGGCGCGCAGGAAGGTGCCGAATACCCCCTGATCGTCGAGGATGTGGCTGATGTTGAAGACCGGCGTTGCCCAGAAGGTGATGACGTCCGCTGCCTGCAACATGTTGACGGCTGACGAGAGCAAGCCTGCGGCGATGATGATGATGAGCAGGCCGGTCCAGCGGAAGAAGGGGGCCAGCGCCACCTTGCGGGTGGAGCGCAGCAGCCCCCACACCAGCACCACAGAGACCAGCAGTCCGGCCAGCGCCCCCATCAGCCCCTGGTGCAGATCCACCCCTTGCCCGGAGTAGACCAGGGCCGAGAAGAAGAGCACGGTTTCAAAGCCTTCGCGCATCACAGCCAGGAAGGCGAGCAGCACCAGACCAAACAGGTTGCCACCGTCGATGGCGGCATCGATGCGCGCCGTCATGGCCCCCACCTGGGATTTGGCCTGTTTTTGCATCCAGATAGCCATATAGGTGAGCACCAGGGTGGCGAACATCAGGATCCCCGCCATCAGCAAATGGTTATAGCGCTCGCTCTCGAACTGGCTCACCACCACCTGGAACAGGAAGGCGACGACGAGGGAGGCGATAAGACCCAGCCCCACCCCCAGATAGATGAACTTGTTGTAGCGGCTTGCCCCCAGCTTGGCGAGGTAGGAGAGGCAGATGCCGACCAGCAGGAAGGCTTCCAGCCCCTCGCGCAGGGTAATGAGAAAACTTGCGAACATCAGGATTGAGGCTCCGTATCGGGCGTAACGGGGAGGGGCTGCAGGGTCAGTTGCAGCCGATTGAGTAGCACTATGGGGGGCTCCGGCAAGCTCGGCTCGGCGGCGCGCACCGCATCATTGACCCACTTGGGGTAGGTGCGGAAATTGAGTCTGATATCGGCCTTGAAGGGCCCCTGAGCGTCCGCCGGCAGCGGCCAGGTTTCATCGCGCCAGCCATCGGCCGGGATGCGGGTGTCTTCAAGGAGCTTGGCATAGCGCCAGAACTTGAGCCCCACCGGCTTGCCCTCGGCATCGCCGAACACTTTTCTGAACAGCCGCGCATCCTCAGGGACGGCGCCGTTCACCGGCTGGCCGCTTTCAAGCACCAGCTTGCCGCTGGCGTCGGTAACGGTCAGCTCCAGCCAGAGTTCACGGAAATCGGCGACCCCGGTGGGCAGGGCGTGGCCGGCGCCGGTGTTGGCGACTCTCACCACCAGTGCGGGTTGGCCGCTCTGGTTTTCAATGCGGGCCGAGAGGGTGGCGCTGGAGCGCAAGAGCGCCAGGCTCTCCTGCTCAAGGGTTGCACTCCTCAGCCCCACCAGCTGATGCTGGGCGCCGGTAAAGTTGTGGCGATAGAGCCGCTCTTTCACGGTGCCGTTTTCGGTGGACTGGCCCGCCACCGGCGCGCCGCCGTTGCCAGGTGTAGGGTTCATGTGGCAGTCGATGCAGGTGCGCCGTTTGGCAGGATCTTCGGCTTTGGCGAAGCTGGATTTTTCCCACTCATCCCAGGTGTTGACGATATTGGCGCCGGTGCCGGGGGCGAACTCGTTGTGGCACGACTTGCACAGGGCCGCGTCCCGGTAGAAATCCTTCTGGTAGGAGGCCTTGTGCATGGCGGGGCGGGCGTTGATCTGCCGCTCTGCCAGCCAGTGCTGGAGGCTGCCCCCCGGGGTATCCTCGAACACATAGCTCTCGCGGTCTTTCAAATTGACCGTAAAGGCGCTGTTGCCGCCGGCATCCTCGAGCTTGGTGATGCGATGACAGAGCACACAGCCAGTCCCTTCCTCCACCACGGGCTCGCCTTTCTGGTGGGCCGCAATGAGCGAAGCACCGCCCTGCTCGAACATGTGAGAGCCCTTGGGCAGATCAGTCTGGCCGTTCATCACCTGCTGGGGCATGTGACAGCCCTGGCACCACTGGCCGAAGGCCTCCCCTTCGGTTTCGCGGGCCAGCGCCTGCACCACCTTGTAGTAGGGGTGGGAGTTGCCCATCAGCCGGTGGTTGCTCTCGCTCCAGTCCTTGAACGCCTGTTGGTGGCAGTTCTGGCAGGAGGCGGAGTTGAGCCACTCCTTCGGATGAGTGGTCGGCGCCTTGGCAGGATCCCTGCGCGGGGCATCGAGCCTAAGCCAGTTGGCCAGATAGGGGAGGTTGCCATCACTGGTGACGAAAGCGTGCAGATCCTCCATCATCGCCTGCACCTCGGGCTGGGGCCTCGCGGGGTCGACCGCATCGGCCCCATCGCGGGTGTCATGGCCCATGCCGCCCTGGGTCTGCTGGGTCATGCGCAGGTATTCGCCGATAAAGTCCCCCGCCACCATGTTGGCGAGGTTGGCGTGGCCGTTGATGGCGTTGTCGCCGCTCTTCTGGCGATGGGCCGCCATCAGATAGCGGTTGGTGAAGTTGAACCCGTCCAGATGGCAGGAGTTGCAGCTCATCCAGTTGTCCCCCGCCATGGGGAAGCGGCTGTTGGCGGCAGTGTTGCCCAGGTTGAACAATCGTTCACCGCGCTGAAGCGGCTCGGGGCGGGGATCCGTCTCTACCAGTTTGGCGAAGTGGGGCACATCCACCGTGACCCGGGCAAACGGGCCGCTGCCGCCGGTGTTGAGACGGGTGAGATCCTGCCCCATGACGTTGTGCACCAGGATGTGGTCGCCATCGATCAGCAGATCGCGCGGATTCTGGCCCGGCAGGTGACGCAAGAGCTGGGTCGCCTTGGCGCCCCCCTGAAACTTCTTGCGGCGGTGGCGGTTGCTGTTCTGCTTGCCGCTGCGCGACAGGTCGAACACCAGCAAGTCTTCGGAACCCGCCAGGGTCAGGTAGACCCGCTTGCCATCGGCGGCGAAGCGCGCCGCGAACGGGTTGGAGACGATCTGGCTGCGGTTGCCGACGCTGGGCAGGTTGATCTGCAAGAAGAGCTGTTTTCTTTCATCGACCCGCTCCTTCTCTTCATCGAGATCGATGATGGAGACGGCCGGGAAGACGGTGCTCTGAAACTGGAAGGGGTGATCGAAACTCCAGAGCACGTGGGGCAGCCAGGCTTCGCTGCCATCGGGGGAGAGGGCGATGCCGTCCAGCAGGCGCGGCAAGCCCTGGGAGTCGCTCGCTTTTCCAGTAGGGGGCGCGCTGTGGGTTTCCGCCAGGGTGATGAGCTTGGGCTTGGGCAGAGTAGCCCCCTTAGCGTCTTTCTCAAGCTTGGCGAGATCATAGATGGCGAGCTGGCCGGTCATGGCGTGGGTGAGCAGCAGGCGATCATTGTCGGTCAGGGCCAGCCCACGGGGAGTCTCGGCGGTTTTTGCATCCAGTTGGAGGTTGCCCGCCCTGTCATAAGCCTGAAGGCGCCCTCCCTCGAACAGCGTGACCCAGAACCACTGCCGCTTGGGATCGAAGATGACGCCATAGGGCCTATGGCCGGTGGGGATCGCCTTTTCCAGCTCGAATTCATCATCCAAGAGCAGCAGGCGATCGCCGCTGTAATCGGTGACCAGCAGGGTGCCGTCATCGGCGCGGGCCAGCTGGCGCAGATCGCCACCTAGTTGTGCCTCCTTGAGTCGCTTGCCGCTATCGCGCTCAAGCAGGGTGATCGAGCCGGCACTCTGGTTGGCGGTGACGAGGCGCGGGGCGCTCCCCTCGTCATAGGCAATCATGGCGGCGCCCATCTCCCGGGCCGAGGCGGTCCCCAGCAACAGGGTGGCCAACATCAGGGATAACAACAGCTTCAACATAAGATCAGGTGCGCCATTTCAAGATGGTCCAGCGCCAAGCGTGGCGCAGCACCAGGGGCGTCAACGCGAGGGCGCTCAGCCAGTGGGCCCAGCTGGCAAGGTTGCCGAGGCTATCCCCCGGGGTGCCGTGCAGCACCAGCACCAGTCCGCTTGCCAGACAGACCAGCAGCAAGGCTTCGATGATGCGTCCCGTGGTACGCAGAAAAGGCTTGCGGCTCTTGCGCAGCAGGCTGCGATGGGAGAGCCAGAAGGCGCCAAACAGCAAGGGGAACAGGGTGAGCGAGAGGGCGACGTGCAAAAACAGGTTCCAGCGCGCCAGGGACCAGGTCGGCGTCAGGGGTTCCCACAGCAGCAGACCGGAGAAAAACATCAGATAAAGGGCACCCTCGGCCGCCTGATGGTGATAGGCCAGCCACTGCCAGCATTGTCGTGGTGAGAGGGAAAGACTCGTCATGGGTGCTCCAGCTCCCGGGCGGTTCAGCCCGGGGCGAGCAAGTTTACAATGCAGTAAGGGTAATGAAAAGAGTTATCAATTCGGCTCTTGATGAATAGACCCTGAATGGCATCGGGTCCTATTTGTGCTCCGCCAGCCGCTCGGTCACCGCATAGATAAGTGCCGCGGTGGAGAAGGCGAGGAAGACGATGACCGACCACTTCATCTCGATCTCGTTGCCGGTGCCGTCGTCGAGGAAGGCTTTGAGCACCTCGATGCCGGCGATGGTCACCAGGGAGTTGATGACGATGAGTTTGAGGGATGCGAAGTTGATCTTGCTGAGCCAGTTGTCGCCAAGGGCTGCTCGCTGCTCCGGGGTCTTGATGAACTGCACGTAGCCGCAGATGGCCACCAGGATCAGCATCTGGGCCACCAGCACGAAGTCCACCAGGGTGAGTACCCCCGTGATGAGATCCAGATAGTGGATGTCGATGATGTCGCGGCACAGCACATAGAGCTGCATGGCGAACTTCACCATCAGGAGGGCGACACAGATAAGGATGCAGACATAGAAGGGGAACATCATCAACCGGCTGCCGTTGAGCATGACGTTGAAGCGGCGCATGGGAAACTCCATCGAAAAGGAAGGCAGCCAGAATATCCGGAAAGAAAGGAGCGGGAAAGCGCCTTGGCGCCTCCCGCCCGGCCTAGAGGGGGAAGGTGGGAAGGCCCTGGAACAACTGCTGCAACCCCTCGCCCCAGGCCTTTCGCAGCGCCACGAAATGGGGATTCTGTTCGGTGATGCGGTGCTGGTTCGTCGCCGAGAAGCTGCCCTCGTGATAGACCAGGGCATCCAGAGGCAAGCCCACCGACAGATTGCTGCGCAGGGTCGAGTCGATGGAGATGAGGGCGCACTGCAGGGCGGTCTGAAGCGGCGTCTCATGGTGAATGATGCGATCGATGATGGGTTTGCCGTACTTGCTCTCACCAATCTGGAAGTAGGGGGTATCAGCGCTCGCCTCGATGAAGTTGCCCTCCGGATAGATGTGGAACAGGCGGTGGCGCTCCCCCCGGATCTGCCCCCCCAGCAGGATGTTGCAGCCGAAGTTGATATGGCCCTGCTGCTGACCCCCATCCCGGCTGATGACGGTGCGTATGGTCTGGCCGATGAGGGCGGCAGCCTCGTAGAGGCTGGGGAGGGCAAGGAGCTCCTGCCCCTCCGTCAGCAGGCTGATGACGCTCTGGGTGGTGGCCAGATTGCCCGCGCTTTGCAGCACTATCACCCTGTCCTCCCGGGTGAAGAGGTGCAATTTGCGGAAGGTGGCGATGTGATCCACCCCCGCATTGGTGCGCGAATCGGACGCAAACACCATGCCGTCTTGCAGGCACATGGCGACGCAATAGGTCATGACCGCACTCCCGCCAGGACTCTCCCGGTCTTCATTGCTGCTGTCCATCCAGGCGGGTCACCTGCGCCTGGCTCTGCAACTGTTCGCACCCGCCGCCATAGCGCACGCCGCGCACCGGACAGGCATCCAGATAATCCATGCCGACTGCGAGCTTGAGGTGCTCGCTGGTGGAGCTGGTGAGGTTGGTGACGTCGAACGTGTGCCAGCGCTCCTCGATCCACACCTCGGCCCAGGCGTGCATCGCCACGTGGCTGTTGTCCTGGCTGTAGAGGTAACCGCTCACGTACCGGGCCGGCAGGCCGGCGTGGCGGCAGCAGGTCAGGAAGACATGGGTGTGGTCCTGACAGACGCCGCTGCCCGAAGCAAGTGCCTCGCCGGCGCTGAAGGTGGCATCCGTGCTGCCTGGCTGATAGGGCATCAGCACCAGGATGCGTGCCATCAGGCTCTGCAAGTCGGCCAGGGTTGGCTCCTCTGGCAGGCAGGCCTTCGCGAGATCCTGCAGGGCCGGGGTCGGGCGGGTGAGGGGGGTGGGCCTCAGGTAGCTCAGGGGAGAGATGAGGGAGGACTCCTCATCTTCCGGGGCGTCGTCGCAGATCTCCACCTCCCCGTGGGCGCGGATCAGGATCCCCTCGTGGGGGGACTCCAGGCTCAGCACGTGCAGTATGTTGCCGTAACCGTCCGTGGTGCAGGTGGCCTCCCCCGGCAGCTCCAGCTCCCAGGAGAGGATCTGCTGGCGGGCAGTGCTGTGGGGGGTCAGGCGCAGGTACTGGGTACTGCGGCGCACCACGTCGGCATAGTGGTAGCGGGTCTGGTGATCGATGATGAGTCTCATAATACCTCCAGGTAGGCGGCGTGGATGCTCTGGCCGATGGCGCCGATGTCGCTGAGGAAATCACTCAGGTACTCCTGCATGCCGAGGGCAAAGACATCGTCGATGGCGCCATAGGTCAGATGGGCGTTGAGTATGGTGGTCAGGCGCCGGGGCGTCTGACCGGCGTTGCCCTCGATCTGGGCCAGGATCAGCTCCATCTCGTCGAGGCAGGCCCGCAGGGAGCGCGGCACTTCATTGCGCAGGATCAGCAGCTCGGCGATGGAGGCATGGGAGAGCGTCTTGTAAAGGGTCTGGTGGGCCTCGTAAGCGCCCACTGACCGCAACAGGGCGTTCCAGCGGTAGAACTCGCGCACGCTGTCCTCGTCCTCCCGGATCACCTGATACTTCACGGTCAGGATGCGCGCCGTGTTGTCGGCCCGCTCGATGAAGGTGCCAAGGCGCAGGAACCAGAGCACGTCACCGCGCATGATGGTGCCATAGGTGGCGCCGCGAAACTGGTGGGAGCGCTCCTTGATCCAGTCGAAGAACTCCTGGGCCTGGCCGCTGGAGAGGCCCGCCTGGCGGCGCCGGCGGATCTCTATCCAGGCGGCGTTGATGCTCTCCCACACCTCACCGGGGATCTTGCCCCGCACGGCGTGGGCGTTGTCCCTGGCCATGCGCAGACAACTGAAGATGCTGCTCGGGTTCTCCTCGTCGAAGCAGAAAAATTGCAGCAGGTTCTCCATGTTCACCTGGCCGTAGCGGGCCAGGAAGGGCTCGTGAGTGCCGCTGATGGTGAGGGGCGCCACCAGCTCGCTGTGATCGGCGTCGATGGAGGGCATCAGCGACATGGTCTGGGTGACGTCCAGCATGCGCGCCGTGTTCTCCGCCCGCTCCAGGTGGCGGGACATCCAGTAAAGTTCGCTTGCGGTGCGGCTCAGCATGGGCTGCCCTCCATGACCCAGGTGTCCTTGGTGCCACCGCCCTGGGAGGAGTTGACCACCAGGGAGCCTTCGGTGAGGGCGACCCGGGTCAGGCCGCCCGGTACCAGGCGCAGCTCCTGCCCCGTGAGAACGAAGGGGCGCAGATCGATGTGGCGGGGGGCGATGCCGGCGTCGACGAAGGTCGGGCAGGTGGAGAGGGAGAGGGTCGGCTGGGCGATGTAGTTGTCCGGCCGCGCCTTGAGCAGCTCGCGAAAACGGGCCAGCTCCTCGCGACTGGCGCAGGGGCCGATAAGCATGCCGTAGCCGCCGGCGCCATGGACCTCCTTGACCACCAGCTCCTCCAGATTGGCCAGCACGTGGGAGAGGGCAGCCGGCTCGCGGCACTGCCAGGTGGGCACGTTGTTGAGAATGGGATCTTCCCCCAGATAGAAGCGGATCATCTCCGGCACATAGGGGTAGATGGACTTGTCATCCGCCACCCCGGTGCCGATGGCATTGGCCAGCACCACGCCGCCGGCGCGGTAGACCGAGAGCAGCCCGGGCACGCCGATGAGGGAGTCCGGGTTGAAGGCGAGGGGATCGAGGAAGTCGTCGTCGATGCGGCGATAGATGACATCCACCCGTTTCAGCCCCGTGGTGGTGCGCATCAGCACCTGACCATCCTTGACCACCAGATCCGCGCTCTCCACCAGCTCCACCCCCATCTGCTGGGCGAGGAAGCTGTGCTCGAAGTAGGCGCTGTTGAAGCGCCCCGGGGTCATCACCACCACGCAGGGGTTGTCCACCGGGCTGCTCTCGCGCAGGGTCTGCAGCAACAGGGCCGGGTAGCGCTCCACCGGGGCGATGGGCTGGTTGTGAAACAGCTCCGGGAAGAGGCGCATCATCATCTTGCGGTTCTCCAGCATGTAGGAGACCCCGGAGGGGGTGCGCAGGTTGTCCTCCAGCACATAGTACTCACCGTCGTGGTTGCGGATGATGTCGACCCCGGTGATGTGGACATAGGTGTCCCGGTGCAGATCGACCCCCTGCATGCAGGGCTGGTACTGGGCATTGGTGAGGATCTGGGCGGCCGGGATCACCCCCGCCTTCAGGATGCGCTGATCGTGATAGATGTCGTGCAGAAAGGCATTGAGGGCGGTGACGCGCTGGCGGATCCCCTTGTCCAGATGTTGCCACTCCCGGGCGGGAATGATGCGGGGAATGCTGTCGAACGGGATGAGGCGCTCGGCGCCGTCCCCATCCCCGTAGACGTTGAAGGTGATGCCGACCCGGCGAAACAGCAGGTCGGCCTCTTCACGCTTGCGCTCTATGCTCTTCTCGTCGGTCTGGTGCAGCCACGAGAGGTAGGCGTGGTAATGATCGCGAAACTGGTTGTCGGTGAGCAGCATCTCGTCGTAACAACCGGGTCCGGGGGGCTTGATGGGCAGCATAGGCAACTCCTTGTGACGTCCCTGCGTACATCACAAAGTGCAAGGGCTGTGCCAGCCAATTGAGTCGCTATCGAGGCCAGTGTCAGTAATTTTTCATTGAAAAATCATATGGATGACTTTTATGTCATCACGGGGCAAGGCAGGGCGCACCAGAGTGGTACCCCAGAGAGGGTATGGCTGCGCCATCTTGTGGCAACAGGCCATGAGGGCAAGGGACGGGCGCAGCGGGATGCGGGGGCGGGAGGCGCGCCCCCTTGCCCCGAGCTGGGGCAGGGGAAACGAAAAAGCCCAGTCCCGAGACTGTTATATCGATCATGGATTTCAAATAGGCTTCTATGTTTTCATATGACTAAGGAAGGTGCGAATAAGTCATATGGCACGAGAGCATTTACTGGTAACCCATTGATATTAAATGACTAAAATTTTCATTTTTTGTTCGTGGGATACTTGTTCGCACTTTCCCTAGACCACCTTAATACTGATGCTTTGTCAAATATGGTCTTTAGCTGCCGTCATCATTAAATGACGAATTCCTGTTACATCAAGTACGCAACCTGGTTTAACAATATCCTTATTTGTATAACTACCCTCATGACCATTAGGCCAAGCATAGGGGGCAATCTCATCACCTTTTTGCATTGCAACAAATGGTGTCGAAGACCAGAAAGCTGCAATGGGTTCGTTTCTGTAAGAGTCGGGGTAAAACTCAAAGTATCGGCTGAGCTTAACTCCAGTGAAGGTTGCCGACGATCGCGTCGGCGTGACGACCCGTCACCGCGTCGGCATCGATGCGGCTTTGCACAACTCTTGGCAAACTCAGCTACATCCACAAAGACCGGATATGCCCCAGAACGACCCCGGTCTGTTTCACTAACCATTCCTTTTCCTTGCTCTTCGTGATCGCCTCCATCTTTCAATCTGCATTATCTCCACGCCAGTGCAACAAGTTCCGGTCTGAACATCCCCATGGTTTCCTAGCAGAAAGACCGGAAGCTGTGACCGGAGAGTTTTTCAGGGGAAATCTACGTCAGGAGAGGTGTACAGATCTAGTTATCACCTGACACCGGCCTCAAACCGGTGTCTTGTTTACGCTACTTTAGTGCGCACTTCCTTCGGTATCAATTTCAGACCCTTCTTGAACATGCTGTAGGGGGTCTGACCCTCCATCATCCTGCCCTGATGTGGCCGCTCGGTGTTGTAGTGTTCCAGGTAGCTATCCAGGTCTGTCTGCATCTGTTCTACCGACTCATACCAGGTCGTCCTCCCCTTGATACGGAAGTGTTCATCCAGCAGGGTGCGATGTAGCCGCTCGATAAAGCCGTTGCTCTGCGGCCTGCGTACCTTGGTGGTCCGGTGCTCAATCCCCTCCAGTTGCAGGAACAGCTCGTAGGGGTGATGGTCAGGGCGCCCGCAGAACTCGCGCCCGTTGTCCGACAGGATGGTATAGACCCGCGCCTCGTGAGCCTCGAAGAACGGCAGGACCGTTTCGTTGAGCACATGGACCGAGGTCACCGGCAGCTTGCTGGTGTAGAGCCGTCCCCAGGCGTGGCGGCTGTAGCAGTCCAGTACGGTTTGCAGATACACCTTGCCCACCCCCTTGAGTGCGCCGACGAAGAAGGTGTCGACCGCCACCAGTTCCCCGGTGTAGTGAACCTCAATTTGGCGTTCGCGAAACTCGGGGCTGAAGCGCTCGAGCAGGCGGATCTGCTCGTCATTGAGCTCAATCGTCTGTTCCCTATGGGTTTTCTCGAGGCGCAACAAGCGGTCATGCTTGGAGAGCAAGTCGTGACGTTGCCACACGCCACGCACACCGCCCGCACTGACGTTGATGCCTTGCAGAGCCAGTTCTTGCGCGACCCGCAGCGGGCCATGGGTTGGTCTGGTGAGAGAGTAATCGAGGATAGCCTGTTCAATCTCGGGAGCGACCCGGTTGGGATGAGCCCCTTTACAGCCGGGGGAGTTTGTCGAGCAAGCCCTCGGCGCCATAGGTCTGGTAGTTACGGCGAATCTCGTAGAACTGCTGACGGCTGTAGCCGATGAGCTTGCAGGCTTTGCTGACGTTATTGAACTCTTTGGCGAGCTCTAGCAAGCTGAGTTTACGACGTGCTACTTTCTCGTTGGTGGTCATACGATGACTCCAGATAACACGGTAGGGGTACCGTTTTGTTATCCGGTTTGAAGCCGTATGACCACTCCCTTTTGTGGGCAACTGTCAGGTGAATACCATCTCCATACAAATGAAGAGACAGATACGAAAAAGCCCAGTCCTGAGACTGGGCTTTAGAAGATGGCTCCCTCGACTGGACTTGAACCAGTGACATACGGATTAACAGTCCGCCGTTCTACCGACTGAACTACGAGGGAATTGGCTCCTCCTACTGGACTTGAACCAGTGACATACGGATTAACAGTCCGCCGTTCTACCGACTGAACTAAGGAGGAATTGCCTGTCTCGTCGAGACGCAGCGGATATTAATGATCCCCCGAACGGGTGTCAACCCGCCACTCCACGGAAAAAGGGCTTTTCGGCCCGTTTGCCCAAAACTTGGGCGCTGTGGACTATTTTCAGCACAATCAGCAGCTTGAGATGCTTCCGCCAGCGGCCACGGTCGAGCTGGCCGTGAAGGCGCGCCCCGGCCTGGAGGGTGCGGGGCAATGGATGAGCCGATCATGGTGGGAACCGATGAATATCGGCGATGTCGCCCCTGTCGATGGGCTTGCCTCCGAGGTGGTGGGGGATGCGAGGGAGATGCCGGTTCGCGATGACCAGGGATCGATTAAGGGAATGGCAGGGGAAATCGGCGATATACCGGTTGTCGATGGGCTTGCCTCCGAGGTGATGGGCGAGGGAGGCGGGGAAGATGCTGGCTCGTGATGAGCCGAAAGATGAGCAGAGAAATGAAGGGATGGCTGGGAAAATCGGCGATATGCGAGCTATCGATGACAATAATGCGGGGTAATGGCCATTTCTTGATCCTGCCCATCGAATTATCGGGCCGGCTCGGGTATGGTTGCTCTGGATACCATCGCCGCGTCGACAGCTCTGCCGGCCCTTGATGATGATCGGGTGCCGGTTCACCCCGGCCTTTGTCTCCCTCTTCTGGTATTACCCTAGACATGCACAATCAAGCTTCCTTACAAGGCGTGAAGCTGGCCATCGCATTGCGCCAATCCTGCATTGACGAACCCTACAGCGTGGCGCGCTTTGGCCGCGACCTCATCGCCGGCATCACGGTCGGCATCATCGCCATTCCCCTTGCCATGGCACTGGCCATCGCCAGTGGGGTGCCGCCCCAGCACGGGCTCTATACCGCCATCATCGCCGGCATCGTCATCGCCGTGACCGGGGGATCCCGCTTCTCCATTTCGGGCCCAACCGCCGCCTTCGTGGTGATCCTCTACCCGGTGGCCCAGCAATTTGGCGTGGGGGGTCTCTTGATGGCGACCCTCATCTCGGGCTGTTTCCTGGTGGCCATGGGCATGGCGCGTCTCGGGCGCCTCATCGAGTACATTCCCCCCTCGGTGACCCTGGGGTTCACCGGTGGTATCGCCATCGTCATCGCCACCCTGCAGATCAAGGATTTCTTCGGCCTGCAGGTCCTGGATATGCCGGAAACCTATCTGGGCAAGGTACAGGCGCTGGCCCATGCCCTGCCAAGCTGGCAGTGGGGGGACACCCTCGTCGGGGTGGCGACGCTGGCGGTGCTGCTGCTCTGGCCGAGATTGCGCCTGCCAGTCCCCGGCCATCTGCCCGCCGTGCTGGTGGGGGTGGGGCTCGGGTTTGGTCTGCACCAGTTCGGGGTGGACGTCGCCACCATCGGCAGCAAGTTCAGCTATACCTTGGCCGACGGCAGTCAGGGCATGGGTATTCCCCCCATCGCGCCGACGCTGGTGATGCCCTGGGCGCTACCGGGGCCGGACGGGGCGCCGGTGGAGTGGAATCTCGCCGCCATCGAGCGGCTGCTGCCCGCCGCCTTCTCCATGGCCATGCTGGGGGCCATCGAATCCCTGCTCTGCGCCGTGGTGCTCGATGGTATGACGGGTCGCAAGCACAGCTCCAACGGCGAGCTGGTGGGGCAGGGCCTTGGCAACATCCTGGCTCCCTTCTTCGGTGGCATCACGGCGACGGCCGCCATCGCGCGCTCCGCCGCCAACGTGCGGGCCGGTGCCACCTCGCCCATTTCCGGTATTGTCCATGCGCTGGTGGTGCTGGCTGCCATCCTGGTGCTGGCTCCCTGGCTCTCCTGGTTGCCGCTCTCTGCCATGGCCGCCCTGTTGCTGCTGGTGGCCTGGAACATGAGCGAGGCCCACAAGGTGGTGGATCTGGTGCGCCGGGCGCCTAAATCCGATGTACTGGTGCTGCTGGTCTGCCTGTCGCTGACCGTCATCTTCGACATGGTCATCGCCATCACCTTCGGGGTGATCCTGGCCTCTTTGCTGTTCATGCGCGAGATAGCCAAGATGACCAGGCTGCACAACCTGGCGGATCACAAACGCTATGCCAGCGAGGTGTCCCCCTCGACCCTTGTCTACAAGATCAACGGGCCACTGTTCTTTGCCGCCGCCGAGCGGGTCTTTGACGAGTTACTTGCCCAGGTGAAGGACCACAAGGAGTTGATCCTGCAAATGGAGGCGGTCTCCATCCTGGATGCTGGCGGTCTCACCGCCTTCCAGCAGTTCGCAAAACGCATGGCCAAGGCGGGGATCCGTCTCAAGGTGGCTGAATTGCAATTCCAGCCCCTCAAGACCCTGGCGCGGGCCAAGGTGCGTCCGGTGCCGGGAGAGCTGGAGTTCTACGGTTCGCTGGAAGAGGCAATTCGAGGAGAACATTTGCACGAAGCGGTTGAAAATTGATGGAAAGGGATAGGAAATGGCATATTTTTAGTCACTTGGTTCGCTTATTGAGCAAACAGTGGCAAAAGATAAAAAATTGCATTGACCGCCTCGCGCCTATCCCTTACATTACGCCCCGTTCCAGCGCAACGGCGCAGCGAATTCGTGTTGGCTGAACACGTTAAAGCACAGACCAAAATTGGGTGCGGTGTCCGAGTGGCTGCCCACCGACGAAGTCGGCAAGATGCACGCGCAGCGTGCTCCGAAAGCCACTTCAAGCAGTGAAAATTTGGTGAGGTGTCCGAGTGGCTGAAGGAGCACGCCTGGAAAGTGTGTATACGGCAACGTATCGAGGGTTCGAATCCCTCCCTCACCGCCAAATTGCAAAAAACCGACCTTATGGTCGGTTTTTTGCTTTGGGGAAGTGTCATCAGCTCATCTCGAAGAGGGGGGGTGAGAACCCTCGCCGGGTTCGAGCAGAGCAGCTTGCTGCGATGAACGGCCGCAGGCCGCCCCGAAGGGGTGAGCCACGCAGTGGCGAATCATCCCTCCCTCACCGCCAAATAAAACAAAAGGCCCCGTCGAAAGACGGGGCCTTTTGTTTATCAAGGGCTGGTTTGACACTTCTCTGTGGCCGGTCTCAGACCGCTTGCTCAGGCCAGCTTCAACATCGGCATCTGTTCGCGTTTGTCACAGTGCGTCAGATGGACCCGGCTGGTCAGGCGGGTCAGCAGCTCGTAGGGGATGGTGCCTATCTTTTCGGCCACCTGTTCCACCGGCAACCCTTCCCCCCACAGCGTCACCTCGTCTCCCACCTTGTCGCTGGCCGCCGGCCCCAGATCGACGGTGATCATGTCCATGGAAACCCGACCCACGATGGGCACCCGGCGGCCATTGATCAGCATGGGGGTACCTTCGGGCGCCATGCGGGGGTAACCATCGCCATATCCCGCGGCCACCACGCCGAGGGTAGTATTTCGATCCGCCACCCAGTGTCCTCCATAGCCGACCGCCTCGCCCTGCTGGCAGGCGCGGGTGGCGATGAGCTGGCTCTTGAGATTCATGACCGGGCGCAGGTCATGGTCGGCGGCAAGCTGACCGGTAAACGGGGAGGCGCCGTAGAGCATGAGGCCGGGTCGGATCCAGTCGCTGCGCGATGCCGGCCAGGCGAGGATGCCGGCGGAGTTGGCCATGGCCCGCTCGCCCGGCAGATGAGCAGAGAGGCGGTTGAATTCCTCGATCTGCAGCCGGGTGGCCTGGGTATCCTGCTCATCGGACTGGCTGAAGTGCGTCATCAGATGGAACGGCTGCACCACGTTGCGACAATGGCTCAGCCGCTCGATGAAGGCGGGCAGCTCCAGGGTACGCAGCCCGAGCCGGTTCATTCCGGTATCGAGCTTGAGCCACACCTTGATGGGGGCGGGCAGACTGGCCTGCTCGAGCAGTGCCAGCTGCTCCCAGGTATGCAAGGTGGTTTGCAGTTCGTGTTTCGCCAGCAGCGGCAGCGCCTCGGCACTGAAGAAGCCTCCCAGCACCAGAATGGGCTTGGTGATGGCGTTGGCACGCAGCACCAGCGCCTCCTCGACCCTTGCCACCGCATAGGCATCGGCCTGGGCGAGGGCGTGGGCCACCTGCAGCAGCCCATGGCCATAGGCATTTGCCTTGAGTACCGCGATGATCTTGCTGTGGGGGGCATGGCGGCGCACCACGGTGAAATTGTGCTGGAGTGCATCGATATCGATGCTGGCCGTAACTGTGTTCATCATGGGTCGGGTGTCTGCTCGATGAGTAGTTGGCTGATGGTTTCAATCCCGATCCGGTGATCCTGGCTGCCGGGACGAGCAAACGGGGGTCACTGAATCATGTTTTTTATATGCTTTAAAATGTAAAAAGATGTTATCAGTTGTTTTTTTGTTGGTAAATTATGTGGCGAATGGGAATGCGTAAATGCGCAAAATACGGAATATTCCTCGGTATAAATTTCCCTGCCAACGCTTTCTCTGGCTCCCTATCGGGCAATATTTATCACTGGTTTTTCCCCTTAAAACGGGAGGGGGATCGAGCCGTTTTCGCACATTGTTGGCGGTTTTTCGCACCGGCTGCGTGCAGGTGGGGTTGCCGACCCCTGGCCAAGGTGTGGGGAGGGGCAGGTGCATGGCAGAGGAGAAAAGCAGGCTACCAGCTCCATGGGGGGTGAAGGTGGAACTGCCGGATTAAAGAGGGCATCTCGTCGAACCGGCGAGTGGTGTACGCCACTAAGAAAGCTTGTGGCCGGCTTGGTGGCGCACGCGGCCGGAGAGACAGGTCATCCGTGGCCAGGGATGGTGAAGCATGGATGTGGGCCGGTTAATTAATCAAGGGAAGGTGCGAACAAGTCCCTGATATGAGATCATGTTTGTCATCTGGAGCCATGGAACAGGGTTCATCATGAGTCATCAACTTACCTTCGCCGACAGTGAATTCAGCAGTAAGCGCCGTCAGACCAGAAAAGAGATTTTCTTGTCCCGCATGGAGCAGATTCTGCCATGGCAAAACATGGTGGAAGTCATCGAGCCGTTTTACCCCAAGGCTGGTAGTGGCCGGCGACCTTATCCGCTGGAAACCATGCTACGCATTCACTGCATGCAGCATTGGTACAACCTGAGCGATGGCGCGATGGAAGATGCTCTGTACGAAATCGCCTCCATCCGTCTGTTTGCCCGGTTATCCCTGGATAGCGCCTTGCCGGACCGCACCACCATCATGAATTTCCGCCACCTGCTGGAGCAGCATCAACTGGCCCGCCAATTGTTCAAGACCATCAATCGCTGGCTGGCCGAAGCAGGCGTCATGATGACTCAAGGCACCTTGGTCGATGCCACCATCATTGAGGCTCCCAGCTCGACCAAGAACAAAGAGCAGCAACGCGATCCGGAGATGCATCAGACCAAGAAAGGCAATCAGTGGCACTTTGGCATGAAGGCCCACATTGGTGTCGATGCCAAGAGTGGCCTGACCCACAGCCTAGTCACCACCGCGGCCAACGAGCATGACCTCAATCAGCTGGGTAATCTGCTGCATGGAGAGGAGCAATTTGTCTCAGCCGATGCCGGCTACCAAGGGGCGCCACAGCGCGAGGAGCTGGCCGAGGTGGATGTGGACTGGCTGATCGCCGAGCGCCTCGGCAAGGTAAGAACCTTGAAACAGCATCCACGCAAGAACAAAACGGCCATCAACATCGAATACATGAAAGCCAGCATCCGGGCCAAGGTGGAGCACCCATTTCGCATCATCAAGCGACAGTTCGGCTTCGTGAAAGCCAGATACAAGGGGTTGCTGAAAAACGATAACCAACTGGCGATGTTATTCACGCTGGCCAACCTGTTTCAGGCGGACCAAATGATACGTCAGTGGGAGAGATCTCACTAAAAACTGGGAATAACGCCTTAAATGGCGAAGAAACGGTCTAAATAGGCTGATTCAAGGCATTTACGGGAGAAAAGATCGGCTCAAACTGAAAAAATGAAATGACTGAGTCAGCCGAGAAGAATTTCCCCGCTTATTCGCACCTTCCCTAGTAACGGCCTCAACGGAGCTGGTTGTCGCGTGAGTCATACTAATCGGCCGGTGAAAAAACAGAAGGGGGAGCCGTTGAAAACCGGCGCAACGTCATAAATCGGGACCTCAAGAGGGTATTTATTGTTTGGTTTTGTTAAACGATAACTGGTTATCGAATAGAAAAACCAAACAATGTGGGCCTGGTTTCTGGCCGTGCTGGCTTGTCTGGAGGCTGGTGGGGAGTGAGTTGGGGCAATCTGGGAGGGTTTCCCGGTTTCCCCGGAATTGGTTTGGCAATCATGGTGTGATCTGGGTTGTGGGGAGAGGGGAAGGGGAGGTTGCCGCTCAATGCTGCGCCCCGACCGGGGTGATGTTGGGCCGTCAGGCACTGTGGCGGGATCGGCCATTGGCGCTCGGGGCCGGCTCGGGTATAGTCCTGCGCCAACAAGATAGGTTCGGATGGAGGAGTCGGCACCGCTTCAGGCAAGCGGGCCGAATCACTCCTTCGGCGCGGCTTTAAAGGATATCCCCATGAAATTCAGTCCCCTGCTCGATGAGATGATGAAGGCGCTGCAGGTCTTGCCGGGCGTGGGCCCCAAGTCCGCCCAGCGCATGGCGTTCACCCTGCTGGAGCGCGAGCGCAGCGGCGGTCTGCGTCTGGCCTCCCTGCTCAACCGGGCGCTCACCGAAATCGGTCATTGCAGCCACTGCCGCACCTTTACCGAGAACGATCGCTGCGAGATCTGCGCCAATCCCAAGCGCGAGGAGAACGGCCTGCTCTGCGTGGTGGAGAGCCCGGCGGACGTGGCGGCCATCGAGCAGACCGGCCAGTTCTCCGGCCGTTACTTCGTGCTGATGGGCCACCTGTCGCCCCTTGACGGCATCGGCCCCGAGGAGCTGGGGCTCGATATCCTGGAGCGCCGCCTGCAAGAGGAGCAGATCAAGGAGCTGATCCTCGCCACCAACCCCACCATCGAGGGGGATGCCACCGCCTGGTACATCGCCGACATGGCCCGCACCGCCGGGGTGGAGGTGAGCCGCATCGCCCACGGGGTGCCGGTGGGCGGGGAGCTGGAGCTGGTGGATGGCACCACGCTCTCCCACTCCCTGATGGGGCGCCAGCGCCTGAGCTAAAGAGGCCACGAACCCCACCCCGGCCCTCCTCTTGGCAGGGGAGGGAGCAATGGATCCTGCCCCACTCCTCCCTTTGGTAGGGAAGAAAGCAACGAACCCCGCCTCAGCCCTCCCCTTGATAGGGGAGGGAGCAATGGATCTTGCCCCACTCCTCTCTTTGGCAGGGGAGAAAGCAACGAACCCCACCCCGCCCCTTGATAGGGGAGGGAGCAATGGATCATGCCCCACTCCTCCCTTTGGCAGGGGAGAAAGCAACGAACCCCGCCTCAGCCCTCCCCTTGGCAGGGGAGAGCAAGGCTGACCCCGCTATTGGCTCCACGCTCGATCCCAATTTGACCCTCCTCGCCAGACAGGGGACGACGGTGCACCTCCCCCTTGTGAAGGGGGAGGCCGGGAGGGGGTTGCATCTGTGGGCCAAGCGAGGGGCCGGTGTGCAAATTTGCTCTCAAGTTTGCACGCAAGCCCCTTGATATTTGAAAGGCCAACCCCATCTAGCTTGGGAATCTGTTCAACCCGACGTTTTGAGGACTGGTCGATGACCCAAAGTGTTCACGCCGAAACCCACGGCTTTCAGACTGAAGTCAAACAACTGCTGAGCCTGATGGCTCACAGCCTCTACTCCAACAAAGAAGTATTCCTGCGCGAGCTGATTTCCAACGCCTCCGATGCGGCGGACAAGCTGCGCTTCAAGGCGCTTTCCGATGCCTCTTTGTTCGAAAACGACGGCCAGTTGCGCGTTCGCCTGGTGGTTGATAAAGAAAATCGGACCCTGACCATCTCCGACAACGGGATCGGTATGACCCGTGATCAGGTGATCGAGCACCTGGGCACCATCGCCAAGTCCGGCACCGCCGAGTTCTTCAAGAACCTCTCCGGTGATCAGGGCCGCGACTCCCAGCTGATCGGTCAGTTCGGGGTGGGCTTCTACTCCGCCTTCATCGTCGCCGACAAGGTGACCGTGGTGTCCCGCGCCGCCGGCACTGCTCCGGAGCAGGGCGTGCAGTGGGAGTCGGAAGGGGAAGGCTCCTTCACCGTGGCTGACGTGACCAAAGCCGGTCGCGGTACCGACGTCATCCTGCACCTGCGCGCCGAAGAGGACGAGTTCCTCGACGACTGGCGTCTGCGCTCCGTGGTGAGCAAATATTCCGATCACATCAGCGTACCGGTGGAGATGTTCAAAGAGGGCACCCCGGATCGGGAAGAAGACGGTGAAACCATCGTCGGTACCCCGGGCGAGTGGGAGCAGGTCAACCGCGCCACTGCGCTGTGGACCCGCAACCCGAAAGAGATCAAGGACGAGGAGTATCAGGAGTTCTACAAGCACGTCGCCCACGACTTTGAAGATCCGCTCTTGTGGGGTCACAACCGGGTGGAAGGGGCGCAGGAGTACACCAGCCTGCTCTACGTACCGGCCCGTGCTCCGTTCGATCTCTACAACCGGGATCAGAAACACGGCCTGAAGCTCTACGTGCAGCGCGTCTTCATCATGGACGACGCCGAGCAGTTCATGCCGGCTTACCTGCGTTTCGTCAAAGGGGTGCTGGACTCCAACGATCTGCCGCTCAACGTCAGCCGTGAGATCCTGCAAGACAACAAGGTGACCGTCTCCCTGCGCAAGGCCTGCTCCAAGCGCGTGCTGACCATGCTCGCCAAGCTGGCCAAGGAGGATGCAGAGAAGTACGCCAAGTTCTGGAGCGAGTTCGGCAATGTGCTCAAAGAGGGCCCGGCCGAGGATTACGCCAACCGGGAAGAGATCGCGAAGCTCTTGCGCTTTGCCAGCACCGCCGGCGAGGGCGAAGCCCAGACCGTGTCGCTGGAGGATTACGTTGGCCGCATGAAGGAAGGCCAGCAGAAGATTTACTACATCACCGCCGACTCCTACGCTGCCGCCAAGAACAGCCCGCACCTCGAGATCTTCCGCAAGAAGGGCGTCGAAGTGCTGCTGATGTGGGAGCGGGTGGACGAGTGGCTGATGAGCCACCTGACCGAGTTCGACGGCAAGCAGCTGGTCTCCGTCACCCGTGGCGAACTGGATCTCGGGGATCTGGAAGACGACGCCTCCAAGCAGGCGCAGGAAGAGGCCGAAAAAGCCAACGCCGGTCTGGTGGAGCGGGTCAAGAAGAGCCTCGGGGAGGCGGTGAAAGAGGTGCGCGTCACCCACCGTCTGACCGACTCGCCGTCCTGCATCGTCACCGACGCCCACGGCATGAGCACCCAGATGATCAAGCTGATGCGCGCCGCCGGTCAGCCGGTGCCGGAGCAGAAGTACATCCTGGAGCTCAACCCCGACCATGCCCTAGTGAAGAAGCTCGGCACCATCGAGGATGAGAGCCTGTTTGGCGAGTGGGTCTCCCTCCTGCACGAGCAGGCCCAGCTGGCGGAGCAGGGCGGTCTCAATGATCCGGCGAGCTTCGTCTCCCGTATCAACCGTCTGCTACTCCAGGCGTGATGTGATTGTGATTGGCCCACTGCATGACAGTGGGCTTTTTTTTTTGGCCGTTCCCCTCTGGTGCGCTGCTGCATTTTCAATCATTTTTCGTGGTCGTCGTCTGCGTCTTTGGTCGCAGAGACGGGGCGGGAGTGTGGTGATAATCTGGCCACTCACACGGGGCGAGCTTGTTAATACGGGCGAAAACGTGTAGTTTTTTGCCTTCTCAAGAATTGAATAACCAATCAACTAGGAGCGTGTATGCGCATTGTTCTGTTGGGAGCTCCGGGCGCCGGCAAGGGTACCCAGGCTCAGTTCATCATGGAAAAACACGGTATTCCGCAGATCTCCACCGGCGACATGCTGCGTGCGGCGATCAAGGCGGGTACCGAGCTGGGCCTCAAGGCCAAAGCCGTGATGGACGCAGGTCAGCTCGTCTCCGACGACATCATCATCGGCCTGGTCAAAGAACGCATCGCGCAACCGGATTGCGCCAACGGCTTCCTGCTGGACGGCTTCCCCCGCACCATTCCCCAGGCGCAAGCCATGAAGGATGCCGGTGTGACCGTGGACTTCGTGCTGGAGTTCGACGTGCCGGACGAAGAGATCGTCAAGCGCATGAGCGGCCGCCGCGTGCACTCCGGCTCCGGCCGTACCTACCACGTGGTGTTCAACCCGCCGAAAGTGGAAGGCAAGGATGACGTGACCGGCGAGGATCTGGTGATCCGTGCCGACGACGAAGAGACCACAGTGCGCAAGCGTCTGGATGTCTACCATCAGCAGACCGCGCCGCTCATCGGTTTCTACGGCAAGGAAGCGGAAGCGGGCAACACCCGTTACGTCAAGATCGACGGCACCCAGCCGGTTGATCTGGTCAGCCAACAACTGGCCGCCATTCTCGGTTAAGCCATTCAGGGCCGGCAGGACGCAGCCGTTCGCCGGCTGGCTACGAGGGTGAGAAAAGGGTCCATACCGGGCCCTTTCTTGCATTCCATTCCCACGACACAGAACGACAGGATGCTAACGTGACCACGAAAACCGGGATCTTGCTGGTCAATCTGGGTACCCCGGCCGCGCCGACCACGGCGGCGGTCAAGGCGTTTCTCAGCCAGTTTCTGCACGATCAGCGGGTCGTCGACCTGCCGCGCTACCTCTGGTGCCCCCTGCTTCACTTCATCATCCTGCCGACCCGCTCCCCCAAGGTGGCCAAGCTCTATCAGCAGGTGTGGACCGAGCAGGGCTCCCCTCTGATGGTCATCAGCCAGCAGCAGCGCGCGGCCCTGGAGCACGAGCTCAAGCGGGAAGGGGTCGAGGTGCCGGTGGCGCTCGCCATGACCTATGGCGCCCCGTCGCTGGCCGATGGCTGGCAGGCCCTCAAGGCCCAGGGGGTCAACCGGGTGATCCTGCTGCCGCTCTATCCCCAGTATTCGGTCAGTACCACCGCCTCGGTGTTCGACGCCTGGGCCAGGGCGATGAAAACCGAGCGCAATCTGCCGGTGGTGCGGCTCATCCGCGATTACCATGCCCACCCGGAGTACATCCAGGCGCTGGCCATGAGCGTGCGTCGCCACTGGGAGCAGCACGGCCAGGGGGAGCATCTGCTGATGTCCTTCCACGGCATTCCCGAGCGCTACGAGCGGGAAGGGGATCCCTATGGTCATCAGTGCAGGCGCACCGCCGCCCTGCTGGCGGAGGCGCTGGGGCTGGCCCCGGAGCAGTGGACCGCGAGCTTCCAGTCCCGCTTTGGCAAAGAGGAGTGGCTCAAGCCCTACACGGACCTGACCGTGGGCGACTTGCCCTCTCGCGGCGTCAAGCGGCTCGATGTCATCTGCCCGGCCTTCTCGGCGGATTGCCTCGAGACCCTGGAGGAGATCCAGGTGCAGAACCGGGAGATCTTCATGGCCGCCGGTGGCGAGCAGTTTGAATACATCCCGGCCCTCAACAGCGATCAGGCCCATATCCGCATGATGGTTTCCCTCATCTGTCGCGAGCTGGCATGATGGCCGTTCTCATCCAGTGCCCGACGTGGCGGACGTTCGGATTCAACGATAAAGGAGTGTCCTGATGATGCATATCACGCTGATTTACGCCGGCCTGCTCGGGCTCTTGTTCCTGCTGCTCTCCTTCTGGGTGGTCAAGCGCCGCGCCCAGTTCAGGGTGATGATAGGGGAGGGGGAAGCCCCCGAGATGCTGGCCGCGATCCGCGCCCACGGCAACTTTGCCGAGTACGTGCCCCTCACCCTGCTGCTGATGGCACTGTGCGAACTGGCGGGGGTCGGGGCGCTCTGGCTGCACCTGGGCGGTGTGCTGCTGCTGGTGGGGCGCATCCTGCATGCCATCGGCATCCAGATCCCCAGAGCTCCCAACATGCCGCGCCTCTTCGGCACCCTCTTCTTCTGGCTGTCGCTGGGGATTTTCTCGGTGCTGGCCCTGGTGCAGGGGCTCTCGGCAAGCTGAATGTCATCCCGCAACACCACCCCGTCACGGGGTGGTTTTTTGTGGCAGACAAGTCAAACGTTTTCCTCTCAAGCCCTTGTCTATACTGACCTCAAAATTCAATCGTGCGACTTTTCGGCGTGGTGGATTGTGTTAAAATCCCGCCCCTCTTTTCCCCAGAGCACAGAAGATTGCCATGAAATTTCCCGGTCAGCGCAAGTCCAAACACTACTTCCCGGTCGACAGACGTGATCCCCTGATCCCGCAGAATTCCCAGCTCACCGAACTGGGCAAGGCCTATGTAGTGGGCATCGATCAGACTCTGGTGGATATCGAAGCCCATGTGGACGAAGACTTCCTGAACCGGTACGGCCTGAGCAAGGGCCACTCCATGCTCATCTCCGACGAGGTGGCGGAGCTGGTCTACGACGAGCTCAAGGCCAACAACATGGTGGTGAGCGAATTTGCCGGCGGCACCATCGGCAACACCATGCACAATTACTCCGTGCTGGCGGACTCCCACTCCATTCTGCTTGGCGTCATGAGCCAGGACATCCGCATCGGCAGCTATGCCTATCGCTATCTGTGCAACACCTCCTCCCGGGTCAACCTCGACTACCTGCAGCCGGTGGACGGCCCGGTCGGGCGCTGCTTCACCTTCATCACCGAAGGGGGAGAGCGCAGCTTTGGCATCAACGCCGGCAAGATGGATCACCTGGATGTGGACCACATCCCCGAGACCATCATCAAGGAGGCCTCGGCCCTGGTGATCACCGCTTACCTGGTGCGCGGCGCCGACGGCACCCCCATGAAGGAGGCCGCCATGGCCGCGGTGCGCTATGCCCGCGAGGCCGGGGTGCCCGTGGTGCTGACCCTGGGCACCCGCTTCGTCATTGACGAGAATCCCCAGTGGTGGCGCGATTTCATCAGCGAGAACGTGACCGTGCTCGCCATGAACGAGGACGAGGCGGAGGCCCTGACCGGGATAAAGGATCCCCTCGGCGCGGCCGACAAGGCGCTGGACTGGGCGGACATGGTGCTCTGCACCGCCGGCCCCATCGGCCTCTACATGGCGAGCTACACCGACGAGGACTACAAGCGCGAGACCACCCACACCCTGCTGCCCGGCGTCATCCCCGAGTTCAACATGTACGAGTTCAGCCGCCCCATGGCCCGGGACAAGTGCCGCAAGCCTGCGCGTATCTACTCCCACATCTCCCCCTACATGGGCGGCCCGGAGAAGATCAAGAACACCAACGGGGCAGGGGACGGGGCGCTGTCCGCCGTGCTGCACGACATGGTGGCGAACGCCTACCACCGCATGAACGTGCCGAACTCCGCCAAGCATCTCTCGGAATTCCTGACCTACTCCTCTCTGGCCCAGGTGTGCAAGTACGCCAACCGGGTGAGCTACGAGGTGCTGGCCCAGAGCAGCCCGCGCCTCTCCCGCGGGTTGCCGGAGAAGGAAGACAGCCTGGAAGAGGTGTACTGGGAGCGGTGATACCTCTTCCTGTCGACCACGAGAAAGGGTGCCACTGGGCACCCTTTCTTGTTTTTGGGGCTGGATCATGTTTTTGGCATCGCTTTTGCTGACATCGTGGACAGCCCGCGTCGCGGCGGCATACCTTGTGTTAAGGATATGTAGCTGCTGCGGGGCGAGGGTATGTTGAGACAATGGAGTATCGGTCGGCGTCTGTCGCTGGTGACCCTGATGGTGCTGGCGCTGCTGGGACTGCTGCTGTTCTTCTGCCTGCAGATTTATCAGCAGGGGCTGATGGGGGAGAAGAGCCGCCAGACCCAGGCCCAGGTAGAGACCGCCTACAGCCTGGTGGCGGGGCTGGAAGCCAGGGTGCGCAAGGGGGAGCTGGACGAGGCGAGCGCCAAGGCCGAAGCGCTGGCGCTGATCAAGGGATTGCGTTACGGCAACGATGACTACTTCTGGATCAACGACAGCCACCCCACCATGGTGATACACCCCATGAAACCCGAGCTGGACGGCAAGGATCTCTCCTGGGTGGAGGACAAGCAGGGGCTCAGGCTGTTCGTCGCCTTCGCCGATCTGGCGCGGGCCCAGGGCGCGGGGGAGGTGGCCTACTACTGGCCCAAGCCGGGGGTTGACGAGCCGGTACGCAAGATCTCCTACATCAAGCGCTTCGCCCCCTGGGACTGGATCATCGGCACCGGCGTCTATGTGGACGACGTCGAGGCCCAGTACCGGGAGGTGCTGCACACCCTGCTGGGGATCGGGCTGGTGCTGGCCCTCCTGCTGTTTGCCGTGGTCGGCCTCATTGTGCGCAGCATCGTCGTGCCCCTCTCCCGCTCGGTCTCGGCCCTTGGCAACATTGCCAGGGGGGAGGGGGATCTGCGGGTACGTCTGCCGGAGTCGGGGCGTGACGAGCTGAGCCAGCTCAGCATCAACTTCAACCTCTTCGCCAGCCAGATGGCGCAGCTGGTGGCCCGCAGCCAGCAGATAGCGGATCAGAACCGGGTGCATGCCCACCAGCTGGCCGAGGTGGTGGAGCGTACCGGCGCCATCGTCACCGGCCAGGAGCAGGATACCCTGCGGGTGGCCAGCGCCATGGAGCAGATGACGGTGAGCAGCCGCGAAGTGGGCCAGCACGCGGCCCAGGCCGCCGACGCGGCGGACTCGGCCCTCAATCTGGCCCAGCATGGCCGCGAGGTGGTGGTCCAGACCCGGGAGTCCATCAGCCAGCTGGCGGACGAGATGGTGGAGACGGTACAGGCGGTGAGCCGCCTCGAGCAGGAGACTCAGCAGATTGGCTCCGTGCTCGACGTCATTCGCGGGGTGGCGGAGCAGACCAACCTGCTGGCCCTCAACGCCGCCATTGAAGCGGCACGGGCCGGGGAGCAGGGGCGCGGCTTTGCGGTGGTCGCCGATGAGGTGCGTACCCTGGCGACCCGCACCCACAGCTCCACCGACGAGATCCGGCAGATGATCCAGCGGCTGCAGGAGGGGGCCGGCAAGGTGGTCAGCGGCATCAGCCAGTTGCAGCAACTCTCCCGCGCGACGGCGGACAGGGCCGGCGATGCGGATGTCGCCATCAATGCCATCGATGGATCCGTCCACACCATTACTGCCATGAATGGGCAGATTGCCACGGCGGCGGCGGAGCAGAGCCGGGCGGCGGAGGAGATCAACCAGCGGCTGGTGGCCATCACCCAGCTGGCGGCGGATGCCCTGGCCCAGAACCGGCTGACCGAGCAGGCATCCGGGCAACTGGCGCTGGCCTGCGACGAGCTGGGGGCCCTGGTGGCGAAATATCGCATCTGACGGCCTTTATCCCCGCTTTTTCGGGATAAGGCTTGAGTCTGGGGGGCTTTTGGGACACCATCTGCCCCATTCTCGGCCAGCCCTGGCCGACAGCCTGCCATTGCTTTGCAAGAGAGAGACCCCATGAGCAAACTAACTGACAATCTTGACGCCAATTTCCAGCTGTTCATCGAAGAAGTCCGCGAGTCGGGTCAGGTGTGGGGTCTGCGCTACGGTGAAGACTGGGTGGTGTGCCGCTCCGCCGAGTTCGAAGATGCGGACGTGATGCCGCTCTGGTCCGCCGAAGGGGATGCCCGCCTGCACTGCGTGGACGAGTGGGCGGATTACGAGCCGGAAGTGATCGAGCTCGAAGAGTTCTTGGACATCTGGATCAACGATCTGGACGAGGACGACGTGCTGGTCGGCCCGAACTGGAACGCCGATCTGGAAGGTCAGGAGCTCGAGCCCATCGAGCTGGCCAAGGCGCTGGTGGAACTGGACGCCTGAGTCTGCCGTCCTGCCGGATTGTGATGAACCGGCCCCCTTCGGGGGGCCGGTTTTTTTATGGCCGCCATGGGCCATGAAAAGGCGATTTGCCTTTGCACCCGTCCCGGGGATGGGTCATCATCAACCCTTTGCCGATCGGGAGGTGCCATGTTTGTCTTTGACGTGACCACGAAGGCGGGGGCGCAGGGGAGGATCCAGGTGCAGGCGCTGGACTGGAGCCAGAGCGGCCCGGTGAGCTTTCAGTGTGACAGCGACGAGCTGGCCCTGGTGCTGCTGAGCGGGTGCCGCTGTGATGCCGTGGGGTACTTCAATCTGCTGGGGGGCTGCAAGCCGCTCTACGTGGAGCAGTGGCTCACCTATTTGCAGGAGCGTGGCCAGCTGGAGAAGGTCACGGCCCGCCAGGAGAGCCCGTCCCAACCCGATTACCTGACCCGGGCCGGGCTGGCGGACGACGAGCTCAATGCCCTGCTCGGCCAGATCTACAAGGTGGCCGGGTTCAACCGCCTGCAGATCAACCGCTACCTCAAGCATCGCCACAACCCGACCATGCTGGCGACCCGTTACGATCAGAAGGAGCTGGAGCGTTATCGCCAGCTCAACGACATCATTCTGACCCTGTTGAAGCTGAAACCGTCTCCGTGAAGATCCCCATCTGACCGATCTCCGGTCCCAGCTCCTGGGGCCGGGCGATGAGGTAGCCCTGCAAGCCGTCCACATACATGCTCTGCAGCATCTGCTTCTGGCCTATCTGTTCCACCCCTTCTGCGATCACCAGGCAGCCCATGCGATGGGAGACGTCGACGATCATCCGCACGAACTGCTGATTGGTGAGATCCTGCTCCAGCTCGGTGATGAGACCGGGGTCCAGCTTGATGTAGTCGGGTTTGAGCTCGCGAAACAGGCTGAAGGAGCCGATCCCCTTGCCGAAGTTGCAGATGGCCGAGCGGCTGCCGTGGCGCCTGAGCAGCTCGAACAGCCGCCTGGACCCGGTCAGGTTGCGCTCCAGGTGCTCCTCGTCGAGCTCGAACACCAGGTTGGCCCCGATGTCGGGGTCTTTTTGCAACTGGTGATCCAGCCAGATGAGAAAGGCGCTGTTTTGCAGCAGGGAGCCCGGCAGGTTGAGACCCCATCGGCTGTTGTGGCCTCCGAAGGCGCGGTATTGGCGGATGATGTGGCGGATCACCATCTGGGTCAGGCGCAGTACCATGTCCAGCCGCTGCGCCATGGCGAGCAGGGTATCACTTGGCAGCACGGTGCCGTCGCTGCTGCAAAAGCGGGGATAGATCTCGTGATAGGCGAGCATGCCGCGATGCAGGGGCTGGATGGGCTGGCAGGTGAAGTTGACGCTCTCCTGCTCCAGCAGATCGGTCAGCACCTGGGTCCAGTGACGCTGACCCTGCACCTCGACCACCTCGTCGTTCTGCTGGATGGCCCAGCCATTGACCACCTCTGTCTGGGCGCGGGCCAGCGCGAGATCTGCCCGGGCCAGAATGGCCTCTATCTTCTGCTCGCTGCTCAAGCGGGTCATGCCCGAGTAGGCGGCGCTCTCGAGCTCGTGATCGTGCTGATAGCGATCGAAGGCGAGCTTCAGATCCCGTCCCAGCAGATGGGGCGGGATCTGGGCCAGGGGGGGCAGCAGGACGGCAAAATCGGCCCCCGAGATGCGATAGACCCGGTGGCCCGGGAAGCGGCTGACGGTGTGGCTGATGAGGGCGGCGATGTCCCGGATGTAGGCATCCCCGGACTGGAAGCCGCGCTGGGCGTTGAGGGTCCCGAGCTCGGTGGCGCGGATGAGCACCAGGATGGCGGTCTGGGTGTTTTCCTGTTGCAGCAGCTCGGTCAGATCGCGCCGGAAGGCGTGGCGGTTGCCAAGGCCCGTCATCTCGTCCCGGGTCGCCTGATTGTGCAATTCGGTGATCTGGCGGTGGGCATCGATCTCGGCCTCATTGAAGGACGCAAGGAGCTGGCGCAGAGCCGTTTGTGCCTGTACGCTGTCGAGCATGGCGGGATCCCGTTGTTGCAGCGCCAGCAGCCAGCGCTGCTCCTGCCTCTCCCGCTCCCCCTTGCGCACGCTGTGGGTGAGAAAGAGCAGCAGGGCGAAGCCGATGAGGGTGGTCATCAGGACCAGCAGCAGGGTGAGGGGGGAGGCCGGAGGCGCAAGCCAGAGTCCCTGCAGCAACAGCATGGGAATGCAGACCAGGGCGCTGACCAGCAGCAGATTTCCCTCGTGTTTATTCAACATCGTTTCATCCTTGATGATGTTCATGATGTAGAAATTCTAACCAAGCCGCCGGCACAAAGCATGAGTACTCACGCAACTCCACGATAAAGCGCCGGCGGAATGCAACTAAATGTGAGTGAAAACACTTTCATGGTCTGTAAAAAAAGCGAAGATGGGTTGAAAACAGCCCCAACAGAGCAGAGGTAAATATGTTGCAAGAACCCGTAGACACAGCCAAAGCACGGCAACTATTGAATCAGAGTATGGCCTTGGTGCTCGCAGGGGGACGTGGTAGTCGCCTGAAGCAGTTGACCGACAACCGCGCCAAGCCCGCCGTCCATTTCGGCGGCAAGTTCCGCATCATCGATTTCGTGCTCTCCAACTGCATCAACTCCGGCATTCGCCGGGTGGGTGTGGTCACCCAGTACAAGTCCCACAGCCTGCTGCGCCACCTGCAATCGGGCTGGTCCTTCCTGCGCTATCAGATGAACGAGTTCATCGATCTGCTGCCTGCCCAGCAACGGGTGGACGAGGTGCACTGGTATCGCGGCACCGCCGATGCCATCTACCAGAACGTCGACATCATCCGTGACTACGGTCCCAAGTACATCGTGGTGCTGGCGGGGGATCACATCTACAAGATGGACTATGCCGCTATGCTGCTCGATCACGTGCGCCTCGGCGCCAAGGTGACGGTGGCCTGCATCGAGGTGCCGCGTGCGGAGGCGTCCGCCTTCGGGGTGATGGACATCGACGAGCAGCGCAAAATCCGCGCCTTCGTCGAGAAACCGGCCAACCCGCCCGCCATGCCGGGCAATGACCAGGTCTCCCTGGCTTCCATGGGGATCTACATCTTCGAGGCGGAATACCTCTATCAGCTGCTGGAGGAGGACATCCACAATCTGGAGTCCAAGCACGACTTCGGCATGGACGTGATCCCGCGCATAGTGGGAGAGGGCAAGGCCTTTGCGCACCCCTTCACCATCTCCTGCGTCGGGGCCAAGGAGGGGCAAAAGCCCTACTGGCGCGACGTTGGGACTCTGGACTCCTTCTGGGAGGCGAACATGGATCTCGCCTCCGTGGTGCCCGAGCTCGACATCTATGACGAGAACTGGCCCATCTGGACCAGCCAGAACATGTCGCCCCCCGCCAAGTTCGTGCAGGACAAAAACGGCCAGCACGGCATGACCATCAACTCCATGTTCGCGGGCGGTTCCATCGTGAGCGGCTCCTTCGTGCTGAACTCTGTGCTCTTCACCAATGTGCGGGTGCACTCCTTCTGCACCCTGGATCAGGCGGTGATCTTCCCCGGGGTCGAGATAGGTGCCGGTTGCCGCCTGCGCCGTGTGGTGGTGGATAAAGGCTGCGTGTTGCCAGATGGCCTGGTGGTGGGGGAGAACGCCGACGAGGATGCACGCCGCTTCTACCGCTCCGAGCAGGGCATCGTGCTGGTGACCAAGCCGATGCTGGCCAAGCTCGGCTAACCTCGTCGACACAGACAAAAAAAGGGAGCCCTGGGCTCCCTTTCTATTGGTGGTCGATTTATTTCTCGCTGACCAGGGCCTTGCCGGCCATCACCATGGCGGTGCCATGCTTGCCACCGGCGGCGGTCACTTGCGGGACGCCATCTTCGTCGGTGTCGCTGCCGGCACCCTCGATGACGTTCTCGCCGGAGTCGCCGATCCACTCGGCCATCTGCATGCCGCCGTTGACGGTGCCGCGGAACCAGCTCACGTAGCGCTGGGTCAGCTGTGCCAGCTCCAGCTCGGGTGCCTTCTCGGCCCCTTCGTTGCGCAGGTTCAGCATGGCAGAGCGCAGGGCGCCGGAGATGGCGGCCTGGGTCCAGGGGGTGTATTCACCCTGCTTGCCGACGAGCCAGGTTCCGGCCTTGGCATTGAAGTAGGCCTTGTCGGCGGCGATGAAGAGCTCGCGCGCCGCGGTGCGGTACTTGGCATCCGAGGTGGCCAGGAAGGCGGCGGTCAGGCCGCGGATGGCGGCGAACTGCGCGTCGATGGACTGACCGGCGTCAAGCTTGCCGCCCAGGGTCAGACCGTCATGGACCAGGCCGTTCTTGCCCTTGAGGTTGGCGAGGATGAAATCGGCCTGCTTGCGGACCAGTGCGATCGCCTGCTCACCCTGCGGGGTCTTGAGGTTCAGCTCGCCATTGTCACCGGCGGCGTAACCCACCGGCAGCGCATCCTGGGCGCGCTGGAAGATCTGCAGGGCGACCAGGGCGTAGGCGGCGTCGAAGGTGGTGACGTGCCCGGCCTGTTTGCCAGCCTGCCAGCTGTCGACCAGGGTGCCGGCCTTGGGCTCGAAGTGCAGGGCCAGCAGGTTCTTGAAGGTGAGGTTGGAGAGGTTCAGGGCCAGGGAGAAGGCATCGCTGCCCGCCACCGCCTTGCCCAGATCGTTGGTCTGGTTGGCAGCCGGAGCGGCGGCGAACGGGGCACCGTCAAACACGGCGTGGAAGGCCGGGTTCTGATTGGTGTTGGCCGTGCGCTGATCGCTGAAGGCGTAGAACTCGGAGAGGGGCCACAGCAGCATCCAGGCGTCGCGCAACTGGGCGGAGCCGTCCACGACCTCCAGCTTGCCGATGGCACCGGCGTCGTTCTTGCTGGTCTCGGTCACCTTCACCTTATGAGGGAAGTAGACAACCCCCTTGGCCGGATCGTACTGCGGGGTGATTTTGGCGCCCAGGGTCTTGCCGTCAAAGCCGAGCTGACCTTGCAGGATGGCGAGCTTGTCGATGGACTGCTCGGTCAGCATCATGCCGTTGAAGCCGTCGGCGGCAGAAACCCCCAGCTTGTGCTTGCCGTCCTGATCCATGGTGGCGGACGCGGCTTCCACCTCTTCATCGGTCTCGGCTACGTGCATGCCGCCCAGGAAGTCCTGGGACCACATCACTTCCTTGAGCAGGATGCCGCCTACGGCGGCCGGGACCAGCAGGTTGTCACTGCCGCTCCAGCGCAGGGTGGCGTAGTCGCGGAAGTAGGCGGGGACCTGGGTCTTGACGCTCTTCTCGTTGCCCTTGGCGGTCTTGATGGTGATCTGGTCACCGTTGACCGGGGTGGCGTTTACGGCCTGGGCGAACTCCGGGTTGGCGGAGGCGTAGGGCAGGGAGAGGGGATACATGCCCTGGGGAATTTCATCGGCGGGGAAGCCGACGGCCTCGGCCATGGCCAGTACCCGTTTGCCCAGGTCGGCCAGGGTGCCGCCACGGGCCTGGTTTTGCGGCCCGTTTACCAGATGGGGGCCCATGCCGGACTGGTAGTTGAGGGCGTACATCGCCTCTTCGGAGTATTCATAGGATTCGATGCCGGCGGCGAAGTCGAACGGGGTCGGCTCGTCGGCGCGGTTGGCGTCCAGCACATCCAGATCCAGACCAAGGGCCTCGGCCAGCGGCTCGCCGGAGAGCTCGAATTCGGTGTAGGCCAGCATGTTGGCGGCGGTGTTGAACGTCTTGTCCTCCACCTTGACGGCAGCCTGTGCGGCGCTGCTGAGGAGTGCGCAGGCGATCGCCTGCACCAGTACGGTTTTTCTCATGTCCTTCTCACCATATTGTTGATTTTATTATGACGCTTCTCATGAATCTAAATGAGAATGGTGTGCATTATGGGGCAAAGGGCGGGGCTTGAGAAGAAAAAAACCGCGCCCCGGTGGGGTGAAGAGGAGAGGCGCGGCGGCAGGTGTCACATCAGTTTGAAGGGGATGACCAGTCGGCCCGGCTCCACCTTGAGGGCTTCGACCTTCTCCTTGATCCGCGCCTCGTTCTGGCGGCTGCCATCGAGCCGGTAGACGGGGGTCTGGGAGAGGAACAGGGAGAGGGACTGGTTGAAGGTGGGCAAGAGCGGGGAGAGGGCGGTGCCCACGTCCGCCGGCTCGGTCTTGACGGAGAGCAATTCGAGATCGCGCAGATAGATGGCGCCCTGCTCGGCCACATAGTCCGGGCGTGCCCGCAGGGAGAGGCGGATCTTCATCTGCTGGCTGCCAAGGGGGCTCGCCACCTGCAGCTCGCCGGCGGCATCCAGCTCGACCTTGTCGGCCTGGCTGCGGCCGATGCGGCTTTGCATGTCATCGAGTCGGATCTTGCTCGACATGATGCCGGGGATCCCCAGCTGTTTCTCGAAGGCGACTCGCTCCTTGAGGTACTGGTTGATCTCCCCTTCGCTGACGCTGTACTGGGTCAGCGAGCAGGCCGCCAGCAGCAGGGCGAAGGGAAGCAGAAGCAGGTGTTTCAACATGGGAGGGTTCCATTTTCGGGGCTGTCACAAGAGGTGGCGCCATCTTAGAGGCAAAGCGGGTTGGCCGCCAGTGGGGCCGCCCTGACCGGTTTCTGTCGCATCCCCCATATGGGGATGGCAATCCGTTTTCATTCGAGTAGCTATTTCCCTTCACCGCCAGCAGGCCCGCCCTGGCGTCATCCCCGACATACCCACAGACAAGCTCCTGTTTTAACGATGCAAAATCCCATTGACCCCGCGATTTCAAAGCGAGTATTTTACCGCCGCACAAAGTCAAACTGATAATCATTATCATTTTGAATCTTCTTTGAGGGTATGATGTGAAGACTCGAGTAATGGAAAATGGCGCACCTGCCGAGGCGAAGATGTCGCCTGATTTCTTGTTTACCTCGTGTCAGGGCACGATCAGTGCCACTGACTTGGGGCAACCCATCACCACCCCCGCCTGCGAGTGGCCCCTGCTGGCACAGCAGATAACCCTGGCCCTCGATGCCGCCAGGGCTGCCGGCCAGAGCAACCCCCTGCTCATCGGTGCTTTTGCGTTCGACCCGGCAGAGGCTTCCTGCCTCTATGTGCCCGGCAGCTATAAGCGGGGCGAGAAACTGGCCCCGACAGAGCCGTCATCGGTGACAGCGGCTGAGCAGGCCCCCGAGGCCAACCGGGTCATCTCGGTGCAGAGCACCCCGCCGGCCAGCGAATTTCAGGCCTCGGTCAGCGCGGCGCTGGATGCGTTTGCACAAGGCCGGCTCGCCAAGGTGGTGTTGTCGCGCAAACTCACCCTTACCCTGCACCAGCCTGCCGATCCTAAGCAGGTGATGGCCCGTTTGATGGCCCAGAATCCCCACGCCTTCCACTTCTCCCTGCCGCTCGGCCAGGACCGCCGCCTGCTGGGCGCAAGCCCCGAGCTGCTGCTGCGGGTCAGCGGGGGAGAGGTGTTCACCCATCCGCTGGCGGGCTCCGCCAGACGGGCGAGCGAGCCGGCGCAAGACGAGATGGTGGCCCGGGATCTGCTGGCTTCTCGCAAGGATCAGCATGAACACAAGTTGGTGATCGACGAGATCCGCCGGGTGCTGACCCCCCACTGCCGCGAGCTGGCGATCCCCGCTCATCCCTCGCTGATGAGCACGGATACCCTCTGGCATCTGGGCACCCCCATCGCCGGGCGGCTCAATGGCGGCGAGGCATCGGTGCTCTCCTTGGCCTGCCAGCTGCATCCCACCCCGGCCCTGTGCGGCTATCCCACTGATCTGGCCCGCCAGTTCATCCGCGAGCAGGAGCCCTTCCGGCGCGCCCTGTTCAGCGGCATCGTCGGTTGGTGCGACAGCCAGGGCAACGGCGAGTGGGCCGTGGTGATCCGCTGCGGCGTGCTCGATGGCCATCAGGTGGAGCTGTTTGCTGGCGCCGGTATCGTCGCGGGCTCGGATCCCGCCATGGAGTGGGCCGAGACCGGCACCAAGCTGGGCACCATGCTCAAGGCACTGGGCCTGGATTTGGAGGTGGCGCAATGAGCGATACCAACCGCTTCCTGCCCTATACCCGCTGGCCCGAAGAGTTGGCCCAGCTGTACCGCGCCAAGGGCTATTGGCGCGGCGAGCCGCTGACCGCCATGCTGGCGCGTCAGTGCGAGCTGGCCCCCGACGCCGAGGCCATCCTCTGCGGCGAGCGGCGCTTCAGTTATCGTGAGCTGGACGCCGCCTCGAGCCGGCTGGCCGCCAATCTGGCCCGCCACGGCCTGGGGGTGGGGGACACCGCACTGGTGCAGCTCCCCAATGTGGCCGAGTTCTATCTGGTGTTCTTCGCCCTGCTCAAGGCCGGTATTGCGCCGGTCAACGCGCTCTTTAGCCACAACCGGCTGGAACTCCTCTCTTATGCCGAGCAGATCACACCGAGCCTCTTTATCGGCTCGCTGACCCATCCACTGTTTGCGAGCAAGGGGCGCGAGAGCGAGCTGCTGGCAAGCATCGGCGCCGAGTTGGTGCTGCTGGATGGTGACGCAGGGGCGCTGGGGCTGACCCGTTGGTTCGGCGAGGGGGATGAGGGGGGCTCCCCGTCCGTCTCCTTTGCCCCGACCCCGGCGAACGAGGTGGCCTTCTTCCAGCTCTCCGGTGGCAGCACAGGCACCCCCAAGCTCATCCCGCGCACCCATGACGATTACCTGTACAGCGTGCGCCGCAGCAACGAAATTTGCGGCCTCGGCTCCCATACCCGCTATCTGTGCGCCCTGCCGGCGCCCCACAACTTCCCCCTGAGCTCCCCGGGCGCCCTGGGGGTGTTCGAGGCAGGCGGCACCGTGGTGCTCGCCCCCGACCCCAGCCCCATCAGCTGTTTTCCGCTGATCGCCCGCCACCGGGTCAACCTCACCTCGCTGGTGCCGCCGGCGGTCTCCCTCTGGCTGCAGGCAGCGGAAGCGGACCCCACTGCGCGCATTCAGCTCGAGAGCCTCGACTTGCTGCAAGTGGGCGGCGCCAAGCTGGGGGAGGCGGTGGCCAGCAAGATTGGGCCGCTGCTTGGCTGCCGGCTGCAGCAGGTGTTCGGCATGGCGGAGGGGCTGGTCAACTACACCCGGCTGGACGACTCCGACGAGAAGATCATTCACACCCAGGGCCGCCCCATGAGCCCGGACGACGAGGTGCGCATCCTCGATGAGGCGGGCAATCCGGTTGCCCCCGGCGAGCCTGGCGCCCTGCACACCCGTGGCCCCTATACCTTCCGCGGCTACTACCAGAGCCCGGCCCACAACGCCCGGGTGTTCGATAGCGAGGGTTTCTACTGCTCCGGCGATCTGGTGGTACAGGATGCCGATGGTTACCTCACCGTGGTGGGGCGGCAGAAGGATCAGATCAACCGGGGCGGCGAGAAGATCGCGGCGGAAGAGGTGGAAAACCAGCTGCTGCACCATCCGGCCATTACCCATGCGGCCCTGGTCTCCATGCCTGACAGCGCCATGGGGGAGAAGAGCTGCGCCTTTATCGTCAGCACGGATCCCGCCTTGAAGCCGCTGGCCTTGCGCAAGTTTCTGCGCGAGCGCGGGGTGGCGGACTTCAAGTTGCCCGACCGTTTCGAAACCCTGGACGCCCTGCCCATGACGGCGGTGGGCAAGATTGACAAGCAGGGGCTGCGGGCGCGCATTGCGCACGCCATCGCCGCCAGCAAACCCCTGACAACAGCATAAAACTAAAAAGGAATCATGACGTTATGGCTATCCCAACCCTGAACAATTACGCCATGCCCAGCCAGTGGAAGGCCAACAAGGTCGACTGGTCTCTGGATCCCAAACGCGCCGCCCTGCTGATCCACGACATGCAGGAGTACTTCACCGCCTTCTATGGCGAAAACAGCCCGCTGATCGCGGCGCTCACCGAGCAGCTGGCCGCCGTGCGCAAGCAGTGCAAGGCCCTCGGCATTCCGGTCTTCTACACCGCCCAGCCCAAGGATCAATCCCCTGAAGATCGCGCTTTGCTCAACGACATGTGGGGCCCGGGTCTCAACAAGCGGCCCGAGCAGCAGCAGGTGGTGGCCGCTCTGCGCCCGGAGCGTGACGACACCGTGCTGGTCAAGTGGCGCTACAGCGCCTTCCAGCGCTCTGAGCTGGAGCAGATGCTCAAAGCGCTGGGACGGGATCAGCTGATCATCGGCGGCATCTACGGCCATATCGGCTGCATGATGACGGCCTGCGACGCCTTCATGCGCGACATCCAGCCCTTCTTCCTGGCGGACGGGGTGGCGGATTTCTCCCAGGCCGACCACCAGATGGCGCTCGACTATGTGGCGACCCGCTGCGGCAAGGTGATCCCCTGCGAGGAGGTGCTGGCCCTTGCCCCGGCTTCCACTTCTGCCGCCCAGCCCACCAATCCCTTGCTGACCAATCCGTTGCTGACGTATGAGGGGCTCAAGGCGCGGCTGCTGAGTCATATCGACGAGGACGAAGATGAGTTTGACCCCGATGAGAACCTCATCGACTACGGTCTGGATTCGGTGCGGATCATGGCCCTGCTCACCGAGTGGCGCGCCGCCGGGGTCGAGCTCGGCTTCGTGGATCTCGCCAAGTTGCCGACCCTCAACGGCTGGTGGCGCCTCATCGAGGCCAGGCTGGCAGCCCAGGCGCTGGAGGTGACCCCATGAACCGCTTCCCCTTGACCATCCCCCAGCAGGGGCTCTGGTCCGGACATCTGCTGAACGACGACAAGGCGATGTTCAACACCGCCGAGTGCATCGCCTTCGACGGCAAGGTCGAGGCGGCCGTGCTGGCCGCGGCCCTTGCCAAGGCGGTAGGGGAGTGCGAGGTGCTCAAGGGCCACTTCGAAGACGATAAGGAGGCGGTCTGCTTCGTCTCGCATGAGCTGCCCCTGGCCTATGAAGAGGTCTCCCTCGAGCACGATGACGAGACGCTGGCCCGCGCCTGGGCCTGGGCCGATCTGCGCCGCCCGTTCGAGCTGACCCAAGAGGCACCCTGCCGTTTCGCCCTGCTGCGCGGCCCCGGCCGCGATTATCTCTACAGCTGCGTGCACCACATCGCCCTCGACGGCTTTGGCACCACCTTGCTGTTCCAGCGCATCGCCGAACTGTATGCAGAGGGGCTGGCCGGTGAGATGAACTCCCCATCCCCCTTCGGCTCGTTGGCTGAAGTGCTGGCAGAAGAGGCGAGCCGCGAGCAGAGCGGCAAGAACGACGCCGCCCGCGCCTTCTGGCAGGAGCAGCTGCAAGGCTGGCCCGAGGTGAAGTCCTTTGGCGAGACCCGCGCACCCATCGCGGCCGAATTTATCCGCGAGAGCCGCCCACTGCCGGCGGCGCTGTGGCAATCCCTGACCGGCTTTGCCGACGAGCACAAACTGGGCTGGCCCGATCTGCTGCTGGCCGGTATCTCTGCCCAGCTGTCGCTGTCGAGCGGCCAGGATAAGACCCTGCTCGGCCTGATGATGATGAACCGCATCGGCTCGGCGTCGCTGACCGTGCCCTGCATGCAGATGAACATCACCCCCCTTGCTCTGGAACTCGAAGAGGGGTTGAGTCTGGCGGGGGCCGCCGGCGCCGTGGCCAAGGCCAAGCGCGGGGTGCGCAAACACCAGCACTACCGCTACGAGCTGTTGCGCCGCGACCTTGGCCTGGTGGGGGGCGACAAACGCCTGTTCGGCCCGCTGGTCAACATCATGCCCTTCGATCACGCTCGCCGCTTCGGGCCGCTATCTGCCCATATTCTCAACATCAGCGCCGGCCCGGTGGAGGATCTCACCATCGAGGTGCAGGTCGGCGTCGATGGCCAGCCCAGACTGGATCTGGACGCCAACCCCGGCTGCTACCAGCAGGGAGATCTGGCAGCCATCGCCGATACCCTGTTTGCCCTGCTGGGGCGCTGGCTGGCCGAGCCTGCTCAGACCCTGGGAACGCTCAAGGCCGACTGGCTGGCCGAGCAGCGAGCCAGCGCCCTGATCGCCGGCCCCTCCCATGAAGCTCTCCAGGTGCGCCCTGTGCTGGAGGCGCTCTGCCACTTCGCCGCCCAGACCCCGGACAAGATTGCCTTGATTCAGAGCACGGCGCAGGGAGAGGTCCGCTTCAGCTACGAGGCGCTGCTGGCCAGAGCCGAACAGATGGCGGCCGCCCTGCAGGCCGCAGGCGTCGCCCCCGGCGACAAGGTGGGGGTCATGCTAGCGCGCACCCCCCAGGCCATCTTCGCCCAGCTGGCGGTGCTGCTGGCGGGCGCCGTCTATGTGCCCCTCGATCCCGAGCAGCCCCTGGAGCGTCAGGGCCATATCCTGCGGCTGGGGGAGGTCAAGACCCTGATCACCCAGGCCGAGTACCGCCACAAGCTGGCCAGCCTGTTTGAGGGGCGCACCCTGCTGGCGGGGGATCTGGTGAGCGGTGATCGGCTCAACCAGCCGGCCGCCGGCCGCGCCGTCGCCTACCTGATGTTCACCTCGGGTTCGACCGGTCTGCCCAAAGGGGTGGCGGTGAGCCACGGTGCGCTGGATCACTTCGCCGCCGCCGCCTGCTGCCGTTATCACCTGGATGAAGAGGCGCGGATGCTGCAATTCGCCCCCTTCAACTTCGACGCCAGCATCGAAGAGGTGTTCGCTACCTTGAGCGCCGGCGCCACCCTGGTACTGCGCACCGACGCCCTGCTCGAATCCATGCCCGCCTTTGTGGCCGGGGTGGAGCAGATGGGGATCACCCACCTCGACCTGCCCACCGCGTTCTGGAACGAATGGGTGGTGGCGCTGACGGCGGGTCAGGCCCACATTCCTGCCGGGCTTACCACCGTCATCATCGGCGGCGAGGCGGTCTACCCCGAGCAGCTGGCCCAGTGGCAGCGCCAGGGCCGCTCCGATGTGCGCCTGTTCAACACCTACGGCCCCACCGAGACCACTGTGGTGGTGACCACCCAGGAGCTGCAACAGGAAGACCCGAGCCAGGCCCAGTTGCCCATCGGCCTGCCGCTGCCCGGCATGCAGGCGCTCATTCTGGGGGCGGGGGAGCAACCTGCCGAGGAAGGAGAGTTGGTGCTGCTCGGCCCACAACTGGCCAATGGTTACGTGGGCGGTGTGCAAGGGAGCTTTGGCACCCTGCGGGTTGGCGCGGAGCTGATGCCCGTCTATCGCACCGGCGATCGGGTGCGCCTGGTGGCCGGCCGGCTGGTCTACCTCGGTCGGCGCGACAATGAATTCAAGATAAGCGGCTATCGCATCCAGCCCGGCGAGGTGGAGGCCCAGCTGCTGGCCCTGCCCGGGGTGGACGAGGCGTGCGTGCAGGGGGTGAGCATCGGCAGCGTGCGCCGGCTGGTGGCCTTCGTGGCGGGGCCGGAGCGCGACAGCCGGGTCATCAAGGCGCAGCTGGCCAGGGTGCTGCCTGCCGCCATGATCCCCACCGACTATCGCCACTATGACCAGCTGCCCCGCACCGGCTCCAACAAGCTGGATCGCAAGGCCCTGCTGGCCGCCTACCAGGCGGGCGGCGAAGCCCTGACCCTGGGCAGCGAGACCGAGAACCGGGTCGGCGCCATCTGGCAGCAGATCCTGGGGCTCGCCACCATGGCGCCCGCCGACAACTTCTTCGAACTGGGGGGCCAGTCTCTGCAGACCATCCAGATCGTCAACCGGCTCGGCGCCGAGTTCGGGGTGCAGGTCAAGGTTTCCGACGTGTTCGATCACCCGCGCCTCGATGACTTCTGCCGTTTCCTCGACGGCCTGCTTGCCGAAGATGAAGAGAGCGTGGAGATGGTGTGGTGATGGATAAGGAGCAACAAGCAATGGCCTTTGATTTCACTGGCAAGCGGGTCTGGGTGACCGGAGCCGGGCGCGGCATCGGCCGCGAGGTGGCGACGCAGTTCGTGGCGGCCGGCGCCTGTGTGGTGGGGCTGGACCTGGCGTTTCCCGAAGCAGGCTACCCCTATGCCACCCTGCTGCTCGATATTGGCGACTCGAAGGCGGTCAACGCCTGCTGCGCGGCACTGCTGGCGGACGGCGGGCTGGATGTGCTGGTGAACGGGGCCGGGGTGCTGCGCCTCGGTCCTACCGAAACCTTAAGCGATGACGACTGGCACGACTGCATGACGGTCAACGCCAGCGGGGTCTTCTACCTGCTGCGGGCCCTGGTGCCCCACTTCAAGGGGCAGCGGCGCGGCGCCATCGTCACCATCGGCTCCAACGCGGCCCATGTGCCGCGCATGCAGATGGCGGCCTATTGCGCCTCCAAGGCGGCGGTCACCAGCCTGACCCAGACGGTGGGGCTGGAGCTGGCCCCCTTCGGCGTGCGCGCCAACCTGGTGTCGCCGGGCTCGACGGATACCCCCATGCTGCGTGGCATGCTGCCAAGCGAGGAGGCCATGGCCCGCACCATTGCCGGGTTGCCGGAGCAGTTCAAGCTCGGCATCCCCCTGCGCAAGGTAGCCACCCCGGCGGAGATCGCCCATACCGTCCTCTTCCTGGCCTCGGATCTGGCCAGCCACATCACGCTGCAGGATCTGGTCGTCGACGGCGGCGCCACCCTGAGTGCCTGAGGCTTGAGAAACAGATGAACAATATGATTTTGCTGTTGAAACAGCTGGAACGGCAGGGGGTCAAGCTCGCTCTGAACGAGAAAGGCCAGCTTATCTCCCAGTCGAGCAAGGAGGCGGTGACGCCGTCCATCGGCGCCACCATCAAGGCCCACAAGGATGAGCTGGTGCGCTGCCTGGCGGCCCGCGCCGCCTTCGAAGAACCTATCGCCGCCGAGGGCGCCCGGCAGGGGCCGCTCTCCTCGTCCCAGAGCGGGCTCTGGTTTATCGAGCAGTACGAGGAGGCCTCCCACCTCTACAACATGCCGGTCTATTTTCGCGTCAAGGGAGAGCTGGACACGGCGGCGCTGGAGTTTGCCTTCGACCACCTGTTTGCCCGCCACCCCAGCATGCGCACCCGCTTCATCAAGGACGAGGCGGGCAGGGGGGCGCAGGAGATCCTGCCCCATGTTCCCTTCAAGCTGCACATTGAGGACGTGAGCGCAGAGGCCATTGCCGAGCGCGAGGCCTATGTGGCTCGCCGGGTGCGCGAGGAGATTGGACGTCCCTTCTCCCTGACCCAGGGGGATCTCAGCCGAGTGCATCTTATTCGGCTGGGCAGCCGCGAGCACGTACTGCTGATCACCCAGCACCACATCATTTCCGACGGCTGGTCGGTCAAGAACATGTTCGCGGATCTCAAGCGTGCCTTTCTTGCCCATCAGAACCGCGAGCCCCTGCAGGTGAGCGAGCTGCCGCTCACCTACATCGACTATGCCCGCTGGTTCAACTCACCGCGTTTTCTCGATTATCACGCCGAGTTCAAGCCGTTCTGGGTCGATCGGCTCGGTGGCAGCCCCGAGGTGCACGGTCTGCCGCTCGACAAGCCGCGCCCGGCCCATCAGGACAGCGGCGGCGAGCTGGTCTTCTCCACCATCGAGAGCGACCTGTGGGAGAGCTTCAAGCGCCTGTGCCAACGGCACAGCACCTCCAACTTCATCGGTCTGCACGCCCTGTTTGCCTTGCTGATGGTGCGCCAGAGCGGCGAGAAGGAGGTGGTGATCGGTACCCCGCTCGCCTATCGCGAGCGCCACGAGATCGAGTCCCTGGTGGGCTTTTTCGTCAATACCCTGGTGTTGCGCACCCGGCTTGAGGGGCGCCCCAGCTTTGTCGATTATCTGCAGCAGTGCCGGGAGGAGGATCTGGCGGCCTTCGATCACCAGCTATACCGTTTCGAGGCGCTGGCCGAGGCCATCGGCGCCGATCGCACCACCGCCATCAACCCCATCTTCCAGATCATGCTGGTCTATCAGGCCAAGGTGGACTTCAACGATCTCATCCCCGGTTGCCAGCTGGTGGAGGAGACCTCGCCTGTGTTGCCGGCCAAGACCGACATCTCGGTCAAGGTGACCGAGCTGATGGACTCCGTCCGGGTGGACTGGCTGTTCGCCACCGCCCTGTTCGAGCGAGATACCATCCAGGCCTACGCCGATCGCCTGCTGCACCTGATGCGCGCCGTGGTGGCGGCCCCCGAGACCGACATCTGGCAACTGCCGCTGGAGGCGGGCACCGACCAGGCCGCCCTGGCCGCCGAGCTTTCCGACTTGCCGCCTGACTACCCGAGCCGCGACACCCTGCTCTGTCATATCGAGCGGCGCGCGATTCAGTTGCCGGACGCGCTGGCGGTGAGCGACGGCGCGCAATCGTTGACCTATGGCGAGCTGGAGGTGCGTGCCAATCGGTTGGCTCACTGGCTGCTGGCTCAGGGCGTTACCCCGGGCGCCGCCATCGGCATCCAGGCCAGACGCGATGTGGCCTTCGTTATCGCCCTGCTCGCCTGCTGGAAGGCGGGGGCGGCCTATGTGCCCCTCGACCCTGCCTATCCCGCCGAGCGGCTGGCCCATATCCTCACTGATGCATCCATCAGCCTGGTGCTGGGGGGCGTGCCGGACCCGCGACTTGGCGAGGCGCTGGCGGGCACGACTGCCGCGTATCACGATCTGCACGGGCTGGCGCTGGACAAGATGCCAGCCAGCACGCCTGCACTGCCCCGGGACGCCGCCATGCTGGCCCAGATCATCTACACCTCCGGCAGCACCGGCCTGCCCAAGGGGGTCATGGTGGAGCAGGGCAGCCTGGTCAACCTGATGGCGGATCACGGCGAACGCATCGCCCTTGATCAGGATGGGGCCATGTTCAACTGCATGTCCCTCTCGTTCGATGCGGGCAACATGACCAGCTTACTGCCGCTCTACTGCGGCGCGGCCCTGCACTTCGGCGAGCCGGGCGAGGGGGTGATCGGTGCCGCGATCGCTTGCGGCGCCAGCCATATGATTTTGCCGACCGCCTTGCTCGCGAACCTGCTGCCACCGATGGATCTCGGTTCCCTCAAGACCATCGGTTTTGGCGGCGAGGCGTGCCCGAGCAGCCTGGTGGAGCGCTGGGGGGAGCGGGTGGCGCTGTTCAACATGTACGGCCCGACCGAGTGTACCGTCACCGCGCTCTGCGCGCGTCTCACCCCGGGGGCACCCATCACCATAGGTCGACCGGTCAACCACCTGAAGGCGTTGATCCTGGACGAGGCGGGCAACCCCTGCCCGGTGGGGGTCCCCGGCGAGCTCTGCCTGGCAGGGCTGGGGCTGGCCCGCGGCTACCTCAATCTGCCGGAGCGTACCCAGGAGGCCTTTATCGAGCTGGCGCTGGCGGAACGTACCCATCGCCTCTATCGCACCGGCGATCGGGCCCTGCTGCGCCGCGACGGCAACATCCAGTATCTGGGCCGGATAGACGAGCAGATCAAGCTGCGCGGCTATCGCATCGAGCCGGGTGAGATAGAGACCCGGCTTGCCGAATTGTGCCCGGCCATCCGCCAGATCAAGGTGGTGGTGCAGGAGGGGCGCCTGCTCGCTTACGCCTGTTTGCAGGCCGGGGCAAGGGAGCCCGACGGCGATGCCCTGCTGCAGCGGGCCGGCGAGCGCCTGCCTGAATACATGGTGCCGGCGCGCCTCTGCTGGCTGCCCGAGATGCCGCTCACCCCCAACGGCAAGCTGGACTTGCGCCGCCTGCCCGCCATCGTCTGGCAGCAGAGCAAGGGCGAGCCGCAAAACGAACTGGAGCAGACCGTGCTTGCCATCTGGCAAGGGGTGCTCAAGCAACCGCTCGGGGTGGAGGATGACTTCTTTCGCTTAGGCGGTGACTCTATCCTCAGCATCCAGCTCACCACCCGGTTGCGGGATGCGGGGCTGCACTGCAGCGTGAAGGACGTGTTCGAAGCCAAGACGGTGCGCCGCCTCTGCCGCCAGCTCGGCCAGCAGCAGGCGGTCAGCCACAGGAGCGAGCAGGGCAGCCTGACCGGCGAGTTTCCGCTCCACCCCATTCAGCACTGGTTCTTCGAGCAGGGCTTTGCCAAGCCCGGTCACTGGAACCAGGGGGTGATCCTGCGCCTGCCGGCCGGGGTGGACGATGAGGCCCTGCGCGGCTGGCTGAATGCCCTGCGCCAGCACCACGATGCCCTGCGCCTGGCGGTGACCCCGACCGGCCAGCGCTACCTGGCCGAACTGCCATTGCCGCCGCTGCCGACCCTGGATGCCGGCAATCTCGATGAGGTCGAACTGCAGGCCCGCCTGACCGAGCTGCAGGGGGATTTCGACCCCACCAGCGGCCACACCCTGGCCTGGGCCCGCCTGCGCAATCTCTCCTTGGAGGGGGATCGGGAGGGTGAGCGCGAGACGGTGGAGGGGCTCTTCCTTGCCTTCCACCACCTGGTCATCGATGCGGTCTCCTGGCGCATCCTGGCCGAGGATCTGGCACGGGTGAGCAGGGGCGAGCCGCTGCCCGCCAAGGGCAGCAGCTATCGCCAGTGGGGTGAGGGGCTGGCGGCCTACGCCAAACGGGAAGAGAAGCAGCTTGGCTTCTGGCTGGCGCAGGGGGAAGGCAGCCAGGGTCACCTGCTGGAAGCGGCGCGTTCCGTCGATGGCCGCGCCGCCGCCAGCCTGCTGCAACTGAGTCAGGAGACCACGGCTCGGCTCATCGACGCCGCCAACCAGGCCTACTTCACCCGGGTGCCCGACCTGTTGCTGGCGGCCCTGACCCGTACCCTGAGCGAGCAGGGTTACGGCAGCCGTCACTGCGTGATGCTGGAAGGGCACGGCCGTGAGGCCATCGATGCTGAACTCGACGTGAGCCGTACCCTGGGCTGGTTCACCAGCACCTACCCGCTGGCGCTGGTGGATGCCAAGGAGTGGGATGCGCTGGTCTGCGCCACCAAGGAGCAGCTGCGCGCCGTGCCGGACAAGGGGGTGGGCTTCAACGCCCTGCGACTGCACCACCCACGAGGCTGGGCACTGCCCGAAGCCCTGATCGTCTTCAACTACCTGGGGGTCAGTCATCAGGGCGAGGCCGCTCAACCCTGGCAGCCCCTGCCGCTGGCGCCGGGGGCACCCACGTCCCTTGACAACCTGCCGCGCGAGCTGGTCAGTCTGCACGGGGGCGTGTTTGATGGCCGCCTCACCCTGCGCCAGGTGGGCGCCCTCAACCAGCAAGGGAGCGACGCCCTGATGGCGCGGCTGGCGGACAACCTGACGGCGCTGGTGGAGCACTGCTGCACGGTGAAGGCTCCGCGCCATACCCCGAGCGACTTCCCGGGGCTTGGCCTCTCGCAAGCTGCGCTCAATGGGGTGCTGAGCGGGCGCGAGGTGGAGACCCTGCTGCCCATGACCTCGCTGCAGCAGAGCATGTTCCATCACAGGGCGCTGCTGCCCCGGGATCACGCCTATCACCTGCAGACCGAGATGGACTATCACCAGCCGCTGGACGTGGCGGTCTACCGTCAGGCCTGGCAGGGGCAGATTGCCCGCTGGCCGGCCCTTCGCAGCGAACTGGTACTGGCGGACGGGGTGGCGCTGCAGCGCATTCTCAAGCACGCCGAGTTGCCATTCCACTATGAGGACTTGTCCGAGGTGGGAAATGCAGAGGCTCGGGTCCAGGCATACCGCGAGCAGGATCTGGCCCGCCCGATCCCGCTGGAGCAGGCCCCCCTGCTGCGCCTTGCCTGTTTCAAATTGGCCCCCGATCACCACAAGGTGATCTTCAGCGCCCATCACGGCGTGCTGGATGGCTGGAGCGGCCCCGTGTTGCTGGGTTCCTTGCATCGCGACTATCAGTCTCTGATGAACGGCCTGTTGCCGCAGGGCGAGCCGGATACCGCCTGGTTCGAATTTGGCCGCCATATCGCCAGCCAAACCCGCAGCGCCGAGGCCTACTGGCAGGGGCGTGGCGAGCTCTTGGCAACGCCTAACGATCTCGCCTGCCTGTTCGGGGTGACGCTGGACGCGGGCTCAAGCGGGCGCCATACCCAGCAGCGACCGGCGGTGTGCGCCACGGTGCTGCCGACCGAGGTGGCGACCTTGCTCGCCCATCGTGCCCGCGACCTTGGCGTGACCGCGGGCCTGTTGGCCCAATATGCCTGGCACCGTCTGCTGGCACGCCGCTCTGGCGATGCCGTCACCCTGGTGGGCAACGTGACCCCGGGCCGGGATTACCCCATCGAGGGGATCACCGCAAGCGTCGGGCTCTACATCAACAGCCTGCCGTTGGCGCTGCCGTGGCACACCGAGTTGACCCTGGCCGAGCATATCGCCCGGTTGCAGACCGACCTGATGGCACTCAATGAGCACGGCACCCAGTCGCTGGCGGCACTGACCAAAGGACGGGCGCGCCTGTTCCAGAGTCTGTTCGTGTTCGAGAACTACCCCATGCCGGCAACCCCTGCCGCCCCCGAACCCCACCAACTGGTGCCGCGCTTTGGCACCGTGGTGGAGAAGGTGGAGCTTCCTCTGTCGCTCGTGGTCAGCAGCCGGGGCGAGACGCTCCAGCTGCGCCTCGAGTTCGATGGCGAGCAGATCCCCGAGGCCCGGGCCGAGGCGGTGCTGGCTGACTGGCTGGCCGAGCTCGACTGGCTGGCGCAGACGGATCTGAGCCAACCGGCCAGCGTGGCGGCGGTACAGTCCCCGGTGATGCCGCTGGTGGTCGCCACCAGGGTGGAGCCCAGCCTGGCTCAGCCGCCGGCCGAGGCCCGCGTGCTGGTGGCCCTGTGGGAGCGCCAGTGCGGCGTGCCCGGGATCTGGCTGCAGACCCTGTGTGAACTCGGGGTGGATTCGGTGCAGCAGCTCGCCCTGCTGGCGGCCCTCAACGAGGCGTTTGGCCAGGATCGGGCGCCACTTACCCTGCAGACGCTCAAGGCCCATCCATCCCCCAGCCGGCTCTATCGGCACTGGCTGGTAAGCCAAACGGAGGCTGCGCTATGACGGTGACCATCAAGCATAAGGCTCCGCTCGTGCAAACCCGGCCTGCCCCCCGTGAGGGGGCGGCCAACCTGGGGGCGCGACTGGCGGCCTGTCTGGCCGCCACCCCGCTGGCCCCCGCCATCCGCATGGGCGTGGCTGGCATCAGTGAGGGCGGATCAGGTGAGCAGTGGCTCAGCTACGGCGCGCTCAATGTCAGGGTCGGCGAGATTGCCGCCCGATTGCAGGGGCTGGCAGTGGGGGAGCGGGTTGGTCTCTATCTCTCCCGCGGCCCCGATCTGGTGGCCAGCCTGCTGGCCTGCCTGCGCCTTGGCCTCACCTTCGTGCCCCTTGAACCGGATTTTCCGGTGGAGCGGCTACAGGGGATCGCCCGCCAGGCGCGCCTGTCGGCGGTGATCTGCGACGGCGACAGACCGGCTCCCGCCTTCGGCTGTCCGCTGCGCACCCTCGATGGGCCGGCAGCGGCAGGGCCCGTCTCCTGGCCCCAGGTGGATGATGCCCTGGCTGCCTACATGATGTTCACCTCGGGCTCCACCGGCGAGCCCAAGGGGGTGGTCATCAGCCGGCGGGCCCTGCTCTGCTTCCTCGACGGGATCCGCGAGCGGCTCGGGCTATCACCGAGCTGCCACTGGCTCTTTATCACCACCCCGGCCTTCGACATCTCCCTGCTGGAGATGCTGGGGCCGCTCTGGGGTGGTGGCCGGCTGACGGTGGCCGGCGGCGAGCACAACAAGGACCCCCTGGGGATGCTGGCCTTGCTCGAGGCAGACCCCTCCATCAACTGGCTGCAGGCCACCCCGGCCTGTTGGCGCATGCTGCTCAAGGCCGGCTGGCAGGGGCGCAATACCCTCACCGCCCTGTGCGGCGGCGAGGCGCTGGACTCAGGGTTGGCCGAGCAGCTCTGTGCCCGCACCCGGCGACTGTGGAACTGCTATGGGCCGACCGAGGCCACCGTCTGGTCCCTGGTGAGCGAGGTGCGCTGGCCACCGACTGATGGCCAGATCACCATCAGCCACAGCCTGCCCGGCTATCGGCACTGGGTGCTGGACGAAGCGGGGCAGCCGGTGGCAGAGGGGGAGTGCGGCGAGCTCTGCATCGAGAGCCCGGCCCTGTGCGAGGGGTACTGGCGCAAGCCGGCCTTGACCAGCGCCGCCTTCCTGCGCCTTGCCACCCATCGCCTCTATCGCACCGGCGATCGGGTGCGCCTCCTTGGGGCGGACCGCTTCCTCTATCTGGGACGGCGCGACGATCAGGTCAAGCTGCGGGGCTTTCGCATCGAGCTCGGCGAGGTGGAGGCGGGGCTGCGCCGTCAAGCCGGGGTGCAGGAGGCGGCGGTGCGTCTGGTGGGCGAGGGGGACGAGGCCATGCTGGTGGGCTATGTGGAGGCGAAAAGCGGGGTGACCCTCAATCGCCTCGCCCTGCGCAAGGGGCTGCAGGCGACGCTCCCGCACTACATGGTGCCGACACGGCTCATCCTGCTGGATGCCCTGCCCAAGACTGGCAGCGGCAAGCTCGACAGAAAGGCGCTGCCATTGCCCGAGTAGGCGGCCTTGCCGGACGGTAAGAGCGATGGATAAAAAAGAAGCCCGCATCATGCGGGCTTCTTGTTGGCCGTCAACCGAGGGGGCTTAGTGAGCGATGGGGGCGGCATCCGGTTTGGTCAGCAGGCGCTCGACGTCGTCGATCACCTTGAGGGCCGCCTGGGGGCCGCCGGTGGAGGTCCACAGCGACCCGTCGACGGCGCCGAAGCGCTTGCCCTTGATGGCGCCGAGTTGCTGGAAGGCCGGGGTCTGCTCGGCCTGCTTCATGGCATCCACCGCATCCCCGCTGGTGCTGAGGGTGCCGATCACCAGCCAGTCACCGTCCAGCAGGTTGAGGGATTCGAGGCTCAGGGCCGGGGAGTGGGGGCTCTTGTCGCCAATCTGGTGGGAGGGGCGGGTGAGCCCCATCTCGGTGACCACGCTGCTGGCAAAGGTGCCGCCGTGCATGTAGCTCGGCCCCTTGGGGTTCCAGCGCACTATGCTCATCTGTTCCCCCTGATGCTGGGCGAGCTTGCTGCGGGCCTCTGCCAGGCGAGCCTCATACCGGGTGAGGAACGCCTTGGCCTCGGCCCCCCGGTTCATCGCGTCGGCACTGCGGCCGAACACGGTTTTCCAGGGCTCGCCCCAGTTGCCGGTGACGACGGTGGGGGCGATCTCCTTGAGCAGGGCGAGGAGCTCGGGCTTGGTCTGGCCGGTGAGGATGAGGTCCGGCTCCAGATCGATGAGGGTCTCCAGATTGGGGTTGTCCAGATCCCCGACCACGGCGATCTCCTTGCCCGCCTTGTCCAGCAGATAGCGGGGCAGGGTGGACTGGCCGCGCCCATTGACGGTGCCCACCGGCTGCACCCCCAGAGTCAGGGCGCTGTCGAGATCGAGTTCGCTCAACACGACAACCCGCCGGGGCGCATCGGGGACGCTCTGGGGCTGGCCGTTGGCATCGATGACCTGGCGGCTGCCCGCCTGGGCCTGGAAGCCCGTCAGGCTGGCCAGCATGAGCAAGGTGGCCAGCGGGGAGAAGATCTTCATGGTGACATCCTTATGGGTGAAATCGGTGGGCCGGAGTCTGTGGAAAGTGCCTGAGAGCCGCCCGGCCAGCCCCGAATGGGCGGGGACATGCTACCACAAAGCAAGTGAGAAGCGTTGTCATTTGTATTTGTGGCATGACATCGGCTTGCTTTGGTACCATCGCAGGCCCCTGTCAGGAGCCTTGCATGTTGCCTCGTTGTCCCTCACTCGATGGACCTTTTGTCCGTCAATCCGATACCTTGTACCTGCCGGGTCTTGAGACGCTGCCTCTTCATCGGGTCTGTTTTGATCCCGCCGCCTTCTCGCCGGAGTGCTTTGGGGCGCAGGGCATCATCCTGCCTGCTTCATTGCAGGGGGCTGCCCCCAGGCGCCTCGGGGAGTTTCTGGCAGGGCGTCTCGCAGCCCGTGAGGCCCTGCGTCCCTTCGGTCTTGCAGGATGCAGCGTGGCCATCGGCGCGGCCCGGGAGCCACTCTGGCCTGAAGGGGTGGAGGGGAGCATCAGCCACAGCCGGCTGGCGGGAGAGGGGGTGGCCCTGTGTGCGGTGCGTCCGGGCCAGGAGGGAATCGGGCTGGATCTGGAGGCCTGGCTCGATGGCGACCAAGGGGCGCAGCTCTGGCCCGGCATCATGGATGGGGAGGAGTGGGGACGGCTGGAGGCGGGGGTTCACGACGCCCAGCTGAGCCTGGCAGAGGGACTGACCCTGGTGTTTTCCGCCAAGGAGAGCCTCTTCAAGGGGCTCTATCCCCGGGTGGGGCGCTACTTTGACTTTCTCGATGCCCGCTGGCTCGCCATGACGGCGCAGACTCTCACCCTGGAGCTCAAATGCCCGCTGACGCCGACCCTGCCCGCCGGCTGGCGCGCCACCCTGCACTGGCAAGCCCTGCCGGGGGGCGTGCTCACCGTCTTGCTGCTGTGAGCACGATGCCAGCGCCCGGATAACGCCAACGCAAAGCCCAGAGAAAGAAACCGCCATCAGGCGGTTTCTTTCTCTGGCACAGGGTATGGCTCAGGCCGATACGCCATGGTCAGCGCGTCGGCGGGGCACGATGACAGGGGCCCCGTCGCCGGGGGCGTGCAGTATGTCCACATCGGTCTGGTAGAGGCGATCGATGAGGGGCTTGGTCACCACCTCCCGGGCCGGGCCCATGGCCTGGATGGCGCCATCCCCCAGGGCAATCAGCTCGTCGCAGTAGCGGGCGGCGGTGGCGAGATCGTGGATGACGATAAGCACCGTCTTGCCCTCGGCGGCGACCCGATGGATGGCCTCCATCACCTCGGTCTGGTGGCCGATGTCCAGCGCGCTGGTGGGCTCGTCCAGCAAGATGATGTCCGCATCCTGGGCCAGCACCATGGCGAGCCACACCCGCTGGGCCTGACCGCCGGACAGCGAACTGGCGCTCTGGTGCCAGATGGTATCGAGCTGCATCCGCTCCCGGGCCCAGTCCACCATGCGGGCATCTTCCTCGCTCCACTGATTGAACCAGCCCTGATGGGGATGGCGGCCATATTGCACCAGCTGCTCCACCAGGATACCGGGGGGGACCAGGGGACGTTGTGGCAGATAGGCGAGTTCCCGAGCCAGGGCTTTGGCACCATAGGCACCGAGTGGCTTCTCCTTGAGCAGGATCTCCCCGGACCGGGGTTGCTCCTGTCCCGCAAGGAGCTTGAGCAGCGTGGATTTGCCACCGCCGTTGGGGCCGACGATCCCCACCAGCTTGCCCCTGGGGAGGGAGAAGGAGATCTCCTTGAAGATGGTCTTTTGCGGGTAGCCGAACTGGAGTCGGTTCACGGTGAGCGTCATCGGGCGGCCCTCGGTCTGTATTGAAAATGGATGAATGCCATGGTCAGTCGGCCTTCTGGCGATCTTTGAGCAGGATGAAGAGCAGCAGCAGGCCGCCGAGAATGCGGGTCATGATGCCGGTAGCCACTTCGTGGGGGCTGGCCAGCACCCGCACCAGGGTGTCGCTTGCGAGCAGCATCAGGGCGCCGCACAGGGCGGCAATCCAGAGCGGCACGTTGCGATCCCGGCTGAGCCAGGAGGCAAGGATGGGTGCCGCCATGGCGATGAAAACCACGGGGCCGCCGATGGCGGTGCCAAGAGCTGCGACGATGATGGCCTGGGCCAGCACCCCGAGCTGGACCCGGTTCACGTTGACCCCGAGAGTACGGGCGGTGACCGGTCCCAGGCGCAGCACGCCGAGGGAGCGGGAGAGACAGACGGTCCAGGGACAGATGAGCAGGAGCAGCAGGCTTACCGGCAGCAGGGTGCCATAGCCCTGACCGACGAAGTTGCCCATGTTCCACAGATAGAGGCTGGTGAGGTGCGCCAGGGACTGGGTGGACATGACGAACTGGCCGAGGGCGTTCATCAGCTCCGAGACCCCGATGCCGATCACCACGAACAGGTAGCCCTGTTCCCCCGGCTTGTTGCACAGGGCATAGAGCACGGCGGCGGCAAACAGGGCGCCGAAGGGGGCGGCCCACCAGGGCCAGGTACCCAGGGTCAGATAGAGAGAGAAGATGATGATGGCAAGGGATGCCCCCTCGTTGACCCCGATCATGTCCGGGGTGGCGAGACGGTTTCGCACCAGGGTCTGCACCAGGCAGCCCGAGAGTCCCATGGCGGCGCCGGCCACCAGCACCGCCAACAGGCGCGGCAGGCGGATCTTGAAGACGGTCACCTGATCGAGTCGGCTTCCCTCCCCGAGCAGGGTCTGGATCACCCCCATCATGGTGATCTTGCCGGACCCCAGGGTGAGAGCCAGCAGGGAGAGCAGGGTGAGGGCGACCAGGAGCCCCAGGGTGATGAGCCAGGCGCGGCGGTGCAGCAACAGGGTGTGGCTGCCAAGGCGAAGGCAGAGGGTGCCGCTCGGGAGTGAGAGAGAGTTCTTCATGGGCGTGACACCTTATTTGACGGCCAGCAGGGAGCGGAAGCCGCCGCTGCGCACCACCAGGATGAGCACGGGCGCCCCGATGAGCGCCAGAATGACGCCGTTGGGCAGCTCGTAGGGCTGGATAAGCCAGCGGGCCAGCACATCGGCACCGAGCAGAAAGAGCACCCCGAACAGGGCGGAGAAGCGCACCTGGATGGCGAGGCGAACCGGCTCCACCAGGCGGGCGCAGTAGGCGGCGAGGAAGCCGACAAAGCCGATGGGACCGGCGATGGCGATGGCGCAGGCGGTGAAGAGCGTTGCGGCCAAGAGCACGCCGATCCGCACCCGGGTGGGGCGGATGCCGAGGGCCCTGGACTGGTGATCCCCCATCTGCATCAGGGTGAGAGGGCGACAGAGCGCCAGGGTCAGCAGCAGGGCGGCCAGGGCAAAGGGGACTACGGTGAGTACCGCTTCCAGACTGGAGGCGGCAAGGGACCCTAAGTTCCAGAAGCGGAACTGCTCCAGCACCACCCGGTTGGAGAGCAGCAGGAAGTTGGAAAGACCGCCGAAGGTGGCGGAGAGGGCGACTCCTACCAGGATGAGCTTGAGGGGGTTGGAGCGCCCCACCATGAGGCCGAGGCCCAGCACGATGAGGTTGCCGAGCAGGGCCCCCATGCCGGACCAGAGCAGATACCCGTAGGCGGATTCGACGCCAAACCAGGTGAGGCCGATCACCAGAGCAAAGACGGCGCCGGCATTGACCCCGAGCAGGCCGGGTTCGGCCAGAGGGTTGCGGGTGGCACTTTGCAGCATGGAGGCCGCCAGGGAGAGTGACGCCCCCACCACCAGGGCTGCCAGGGTACGGGGCAGGCGCAGGGTATGGACTATCATGGCGAGCTTTTCATCGGCCACGAAGGCGGGATCGCCCATCAGGAAACCGGCGACCTCGCGGCCACCATAGACACCGGCCCCGGTGGCCAGTGACAGACAAATCAGCAGGAAGAGGAGCAGCACGCCGAGCCAGAACAGCCGAGCTTGGTATCTGAGCACTCAATGACTCCTTGAATTCGGGGAGGCAGAAACGCAAAAAGGAGCCCCGCGACCGGGGCTCCCGCATACAGGATGGATTACAGCTTGTAATCGACCCCTGCGTAGACGGTGCGACCTTCCAGGATGAAGTCGGCGTCGGTCGCCACCTCGTCACGCTGGGTGTTGGTGAGGTTGGTGATGCCGAGCTTGAAGTCCAGGGCCGGCGTGACGGTCCACTTGGTGTTCACGTCCAGGGTCTGGTAGTGCTTGGAGGTGAATGCCTGGGCGTTGCGGGCCGGCACCTTGATCACCTGGCTGCCGACATACTGCCAGGCCAGGTTGGCGCTGACCACGTCGCTCGCCTTCCAGTCCAGGCCGATGTTGCCGGTGTGATCCGGGGTCTTGGCCAGATCGTCACCCGTGCTCTTGTCTTCGGAGTCCAGCAGGGTCAGGTTGCCGGTCAGCTGCACGTTGTCCAGCACGTCGAACCAGCCGGTCAGCTCCAGCCCCTTGATGCGGGCCTTCTTGACGTTGAGGTAGGTCATGACGGTCGGACGGTAGCCCGGGCCCCACTGATCGCTCTGGATCAGATCCTCGATCTCGTTGTGGAAGCCGGTCACGCCTGCACCGAAGCGATCGGCGTTGTAGGCGGTGCCAAGCTCGTAGCTGACGGAGGTTTCCGGCTTCAGATCCGGGTTGCCTATCACCTTGCAGGCGCCGCGGCAGGCGGTGGTGGCGAATCCTTCGCTGGACTGGGCCAGGGTCGGGGCCTTGAACGCCTTGCCGGCGCCGCCCTTGATCACCCACTCGTCACTCAGGGAGTAGAGGGCGTAGGCACGGGGGCTGAACTCGTTGCCATAGGTCTCGTGGTGATCCAGACGGCCGGAGAGCGTCAGGGCCAGATCCCCAAAGCCGAACTCGTCTTGCAGGTAGAGGGCGCTCTGGCTCGCATCCACGCTGCCGTTCTGGATGCTGCGGCTGTGCTCCAGCTCGGTCTTGCGGAACTCTGCACCTGAGGTCAGCAGGTGATCCCCGAGGTAGCCGCTCAACTGGCCATCCACCGTGTTGTTGGTCTGGGTGATGTCGGCGGCGCCACCGTTGAGCTGGGAGTCATCCATCAGATCGGTCTGCTCGAAGTAGTAACGAGCGCGGCTGTCGAAGTGTTCCCAACGGCCGTTGTGGGTCAGCCCCAGGCTCAGGCGATCGAGTTTCTGCACGTTGTGGGGAGTGGCCGGTGCGGTCGGGGCTCGGGGCACGTTGTTGAAGTAGCTGTCCATGTCGTTCTGGTTGTAACCCAGATCGAAGTCGATGTCCTGGTTGTCGGCCACCAGCCACTTCAGGCTGGAGAGCACGTTGACCACTTCCCGTTTCTCCAGGGCGTCGGCATCCGGGTTGTTGGACTGATCGCTCTTCCAGCGATCCCGCTGATAGCCTTCCACCACCACGCTGCCCAGCAGCTTGTTGTCGATCAGGGCGCCGGAGACGAAGGCGCTACCCTGGTTGGCATCCCCGCCATCCCCCTTGGTGGGCATGGTGTGGGTGTAGCCGACGGCCGCTTCGGTGTTCTCCTTGGCCTGGCGCAGGATCACGTTGACCACGCCGCCGAGGGCATCGGCCCCGTACAGGGAGGAGACGGGACCGCGGATCACTTCGATGCGCTCGATGGCGGCCATGGGGATGGAGCTTAAGTCGAAGTCGTTGCCAAAGGAGCTGCCCAGGGTTTCGCGGGCGTTGACCCGCTTGCCGTTGACCAGCAGCAGGGTGTAGTCACCGCCCATGCCGCGGATCTTGATCTCGTTGCGACCCGTGGGGTTGGTGCCGATGATGTTGACACCGGGCACGTGCTTGAGGGCATCGCCGATGTTGTTGACGTTCATCTTGTCCAGATCGGCGCGGGTGACCACGGAGACGCTGGCCGGGGCGGTCAGCTCGGTGTGCTTGGTCTGGGTGGCGGTGACCACCACCGTCTCGTTGGCCTTGACGGACTCGGCCTGGGCCAGGCCCGGTACGGCCAGCAGACCAAGGGAGAGCAGAATGGGGTTCAGTTTAAAGAGGCCGTGCTGCAACTGCATTGTCAAAAACTCCATGGATATAACTGAGGTTATGGGGTCCGGATTCTTCTGATCCGGTGCTCACTGACTTCCTTGTCTGGCGGTGCCAGAGGCAGGATTATTGTTATCTCTTGTGCTCTTCAGGCTCCGGATGAGGAACCAGACACCGGCGCAGGCCACCAGGGTGCACGCAATGTTGATCCAGGCCAGGGTGGGGAAGCCGTGCAGGGCGCCCCCCTCGTCGGAGACCAGATATCTGGCGGAGAACAGGCTGCCGAGGCCCGCGGCCACATTGGTGACCGAGCCCTGGAAAGACATGAAGGCGGCGCGCTGATGGGGGGCCGGAATGGCCGCCGTGACCGCGAGGGTGGTACTGGCACGGGCGGAGCTCAGGGCCATGAAGAGGGTGAACAGCAGATAGAGAGGCAGGCCTGCCGGCAAGGCAAAGCCCACCAGGGTGATCAGGGCCAGGGCCAGGCTGGTGAGCAGGATGGCGCCCTGGGCGCGGCCCTGATCGATCCAGCCGCCGCACAGGCGCATGGTGGTCATGCTGGCAAGGCCGCCGCACAGATAGAGGCTGGCGATCTGCTCGCGCGGGAAACCCAGGTTGAACTGGAAGTAGTTGGCAAAGTGCGGAATGAGCAGGAAGTGGCCGAACATCTGCAGGCAGAGGATGAAGAGCGCTCCCTGGCAGAGCGGTGACCCCAGCAACTGGCGCATCCCCTGGCCTGCCGGGGCCCGGTTGACCGGCAGGGATGGCAGCCAGATGGCACACAGCAGGGCCAGCAGCAGGCCGCCTGCACCAAACAAGAGGAAGGGGCTCTGCCAGCCAGACCACTGGGCCAGCACGAGGGCCGCGGGCACGATCAGAATGGCGGCCAGGGAAAACGCCATACCCACGTAGGCGAGGCGGCGGCCCCGCTCGGTGGGCGGTACCAGATCCAGCACCGCCGCCATCAGGATGGCCCCCAGGGGGCCGGCCACGCAGCCGGACAGGATGAAAAGCAGCAGCAGTGTCTGGCTATCCTCGGCCAGGGCGCAAGCCATCAAGAGCAGGAAGCGCAGGACCAGCAGTACCAGCAGAGCGGGTTTGCGGTTGACCCGATCGAGCCAGGGGGCGGCCAGGAGGCCCAGCAGAGCGGCGCCCAGGGTGGCGCCGCCGCTGAAGTAACCTGTCTGCTCCGGCAGCATCCCCAGGCGGGTTACCAGTTCCGGGCCTAGGGGCATCACCATCATCATGCAGCCCATGGAGAGCATGTTGATGAGCAGCGCCAGGTGGATGGCGGCAGGGGTGGATGCGACGGATTCTGGTTTCATCAGAGGCTGACTCGAAAAAATGAGTCCGAATTGTATCCGAGGGTTTTTGTTGTGACAACAAATGATAACCATTTTTATTTGTATTGATTGGTATCTTAACGAGTCCTTATCAGGTGCCTCTGTATGGGGTTGCATACCAGGCCCGTTGCAATCGGGGCGCCATGGACCATGATGGCAGGAAGCGAGAGGGTGGCGGTGAACGCCGGGAGGAGAAGATGCGCGCTGGATCAGGGTATTGGGGGCTGGGGTGCTGCCTGTTGCTGGCATTGCCTCTGAGGGCCGAAGTGAAGGTCATACCGGTATTCGAGGCGGATGCCGCGGTGCAGACGCTCAAGGAGATCTACCCGGATCTCGGGGTGAGCGCCATGGGCAACCAGCTGGTACTGAGCGGACCCCCCGCCCAGTTGCAGGAGGCCGAGCGTACCCTGGCGCAAGTGAACCAGCCGCCCCAAAGCCTGCTCATCGAGTGGCGGGTGGATGGCGCCTCCAGCCGTCAGCAGGCCGGAGTGGGGCTGGGCCTGGATGCCAAACGGCAGTGGCTGCTGGAGGGAGATGCCCGGCACTATGAACGCAGCCAGAGTGACAACTGGCAGGTGCGTGGCCTCTCCGGGCGGCCCGTGTTGTTGCAGATGGGGTCCTATCAGCCAGTCACCTTTTACCAGTGGCAGGGGGGAAGGGTGGTGGGCATGATGCCGCTGATGAACGGTCTCTACGCCACCGCGACCCTGATAGGGGACAGGGTGCAGGTGGCCCTCAGCAGTGAACAGGCAAGAGTGGAGCGGGGCAACATACACACCGGCCAGAGTGCCACCGAGGTGAGCGGCGCCCCGGGCCAGTGGCTGACGGTGGGGGAGCTTTCCACAACCCAAGGCAGCCGGGAGGCCGCGATCGCCAATCCATCAGGCATGGGCGGGGCCAGCGGCAGCGAGCGCCAGACCCTGAAGATCCGGGTCACGCGCCAGTGAACCAGCCTGTCAGTGGGGTTGATCCATAGCGTAATCCCGCAACTGGCGGCTTCTCAGCAGATACCAGAGCGCCCAGAGGCTGGCGATGAGCACCAGGGCGGTGGGCCAGTTGAACGACCACTGCTGCAGATTGAGGCTGTGCAGTTGCATCACCAGGCCGCTCGCGGTGGAGCAAAGCAGCAGGGCGCGGCTGTGGCGTCTGAGCCAGGCTCTGGCACTGTGGGTCTGGCGATGGGTGCCGCCGCAGGCGAGCAGCGCCAGCATGGCGGGCACGTCCGTCAGCAGGCTGACATAGAGGGTGAGCTTGTCCGGGTAGAAGAGGGTCAGGATGGCGCTGCCACTCTCCCGGGTGACCCCCGCCATCAGAAACAGCCAGACCGAGCGGGTCAGCAAGAGGGCGATGGGCCAGAACCAGAGCGGGGGGCGCAACTGGCCGTGATCGTCGTAACGGTGTTCGGGGTAGAGGGTCATGGTGGCCCGGTATCCATTCATGCAGTGCGAGTGATGAAGGGGATATGGGGCACAGGGCAGGCCATTGCAAGGCCGGCAACGGCCGGGAATTAATCGGGGGGCCAGGCCCCCCAATCCGCAGTCTTTAGTTGCCGGGTTCCGGCGTCACAGCCAGCCTTTTCGCTTGAAGAAGAGACCGGTGCCCAGCGATGACATCACCATCAGCACCAGGGAGAGGGGATAGCCATACTCCCAGGCGAGCTCCGGCATGCGGCCGAAGTTCATGCCGTAGATGCTGGCGATGAGCGTCGGCGGCAGGAAGATGACCGCGGCTACCGAGAAGATCTTGATCACCTTGTTCTGCTCCAGATTGGTCACCCCCATGGAGGCCTCCAGCTGGAAGTTGATCTTGTCGAACAGGAACTGGGTATGGGGCAGCAGGGATTCCACGTCGTGCAGCATCTCGTCGATCCACTTGTTCTGCTCCCCCGTCATGCGCTGGCGCAGACTGCGTTTGAGGAAGCGCAGGGCGCGGCGGGTATCGTGCAGGGAGAGACGGATCTGGCCGTTGGCCTCTTCCTGGGCCATCAGCTCCTTGAGCATGGGGTTGATCTGGTCCGGCTCGAAGATCTGATCGGCGGTGTTCTCCAGGGTCTTGTACCCATCCTCGATCAGGTCTGAGAGGTACTCCACCTTGAGGTTCTGCACCTCCAGCAGGATGTCGAGGGCGTCTTCGACCTCCAGCCTGTCCTGGCGCATGTAGTGGCGCAGCAGACGCACCAGGCCGATGTCATCCTCGCGAATGCTGATCAGCAGGTTGTTGCGCAGGGTAAAAGAGACGTGCACACCCTTGGTGTCGCGGCCGATGCGCTGGGGAAACAGGGAGTGGATGTGCAGACCGTCGGTGTCCCAGTAGAAGCGGGCGGATGCCTCGATGTCATCGAGCTCCTCCTTGTCCGGCACCTCCTCCAGGAACAGGCCCGTCAACCATTCTCGCTCCGCTGTGTCCGGCTTGTAGGCATCCAGCCAGACGGTGTTGTCGGGAACGATGTCATCCGGCCCGAGCGTGACTATGTCCAGCACCTTGTTGTTGAGAATGTAGGCGGTGATCATCTGTCCCCCCTTAAGAAGTCATGGGTAATCAGGGATGGTTGCACAGGTTCATGCGGCCTTAGATCGCACGGAAAGCGATCCCATGAAATAGCATAACGAGGCCGATGGACAACCTGAATGCGGCGAACTATACAGGGGCGGGACCCGCTTGTCAGGGCCTATTCATCGGGGGTTCAGCCTGTTCGCTCAAAAAAGCGGCGAGGTCGGATCAGCCGTGGCGACCTCGAAACGGGCGATCCCGACGTCGCCTCCTTTGTTCGCCCTGGAGTGGAGGAGTGCCCGGGCTCACCGGCGGGAATGACGGGTTGCTGGTCGCCCTGCGACAGCCCCCGGCCAAGCGCAGGAAACGGTCTCCGTGCGGTGTTCCGGGGCTGCGTCTCCTTGTTATCTGCTCTGGTTTGCGTGGGCAAGCCTGTTACATATTGGGATAGTTGGGGCCCGAGCCGCCCTGGGGCGGCGTCCAGACGATATTCTGGCTGGGATCCTTGATGTCGCAGGTTTTGCAGTGGATGCAGTTGGCAGCGTTGATCTGCAGCCTGGGCCGGGTATCCCCATCAAGGATCTCGAACACCCCCGCCGGGCAGTAGCGCTGGGCGGGTTCGGCCCAGGTGGGCAGGTTGACCTCGACCGGAATGCGCGCGTCCTGAAGGGTCAGGTGACAGGGTTGATCCTCGTCGTGGCTGGTGCTGGCCAGATAGACGGAGGAGAGCTTGTCGAAGCTGAGCTTGCCGTCGGGTTTGGGGTAGTCGATGGGCTGGCAACGGCTGGCCAGGCGCAGCTGGCGGTAATCCGGCTCCTTGTCCAGCAGAGTAAAAGGAGAGGTCAAGGCAAAGAGTCGCTGCTCCAGCCAGTTGAAGGCGCCGCCGAGCCAGGGGCCGAAGCGGTGCAGTGCGGCCCCAACGTTGCGGGCCCTCTTCAGTTCCCGGGTCAGCCAGCTTTGCAGCAGCGCGTCCTGAAACTCGGCCAGATCCCGTCCCCCTTCATCCCCTCCTCGCAGTGCCATGGCGACCGTCGCGGCGGCCACCATGCCTGACTTCATGGCGGTGTGGATCCCCTTGATGCGGGAGAAGTCCAGGGTGCCCGCATCACAGCCGATGAGCAGGCCGCCCGGAAAGTGCATGCGCGGCAATGAGTGCCAGCCCCCCTTGGTGATGGCCCGTGCGCCGTAGCTGATGCGCTCGCCCCCCTGCAACGTTGCCGCGATGAGGGGGTGGTGCTTGAGACGCTGGAATTCGTCGAAGGGGCTGAGCCAGGGATTCTGGTAGTTGAGATCGACGATAAGGCCGACTGCCACCTGATCCTGGGCCAGATGATAGAGATAAAAGCCCCCCTGACTCTTGTTGCCCTTTCCCTCACCAAGGGGCCAGCCGCTGCCATGGAGCACCCGCCCAGGATGGGATTGTCCCGCAGGCACCTGCCACACCTCCTTGAAGCCGATGGCGTAATGCTGCGGCTGGGCGGTATTTTCCAGATGGAATCGGGCGATCAGCTGTTTGCCGAGGTGGCCGCGCGCCCCTTCGGCAAACAGGGTATAGCGGCCATACAGGGCCATGCCGGGCACGTGATCCGGCTTGGGGTTGCCCTCCTTGTCGAGGCCAAGATCGCCGGTCACCACCCCGCGCACCCGGCCCTCCTCCACGATGAGGGTGCTCGCCGCAAAGCCCGGGTAGATCTCGACTCCGAGGGCCTCGGCCTGCTTGCCGAGCCAGCGGCAGAGGGTGCCGAGGCTGATGATGTGGCTGCCGTCGTTGTGCATGCGGGGTGGCACCGCCCAGTGGGGCAGTTGCAGGGAGCGGCTGTCGCTTTGCAGCAGATGGACCTGATCATCCGTCACCGGCACGCCGAGGGGGGCCTCCTGCCAGCTCTCTGGCAGCAGCTCCCTGAGGGCGAAGGGATCGAGCAGGGCGCCGGAGATGACGTGGGCACCAATCTCGGCCCCCTTCTCCAACAGGCAGACCGAGAGGGCCGGGGCCTGCTGCTTCAATGCGATGGCGGCGCTCAGGCCTGCCGGGCCGCCACCGACGATGACGACATCAAATTCCATTGCTTCGCGTTCCATCTTGCCTCTGCGCTCGACTTGGCCTAGGGTAATGCTGGTAGTTTACGTAAACGTAAACCACTTTGTCAGCAGAAAAGTGAGTGACGACAAGGTGGACCCACACAACAGGTATGAGGGATGACCGCCATGAAGCTGCTGGTCGCAGTTAAACGGGTCGTTGATTACAACGTCAGGATCCGGGTCAAGGGGGATGGCTCCGATGTGGAGCTCGCCAATGTGAAGATGGGCATCAACCCGTTTTGTGAAATCGCGGTGGAGGAGGGGGTCAGGCTGCGGGAAGCCGGCGTGGCATCCGAGCTGGTGGTGGTGACCTTCGGCCCCGAGGCTGCGGCCGAGCAGTTGCGACATGCCCTGGCGCTGGGGGCGGATCGGGCGCTGCACTATGTTACCGACGAGACCCTGACTCCGCTCACCGTGGCCCGGGCCCTGCAAACGGTGTGCGGGCAGGAGCAGCCCGACCTGGTGTTGCTCGGCAAACAGTCCATCGATTCCGACAACAACCAGGTGGGGCAGATGCTCGCCGCCCTCAATGACTGGCCGCTTGCCACCTTCGCTTCCGCCATCAGGCTGATGGAGGGGGAATTGCAGGTGACCCGCGAGATTGACGGTGGTCTCGAGACCCTCGGCATGGCGCTGCCCGCCGTGGTGACCGTGGACTTGCGCCTCAACGAGCCGCGTTTCGCCTCCCTCCCCAACATCATGAAGGCCAAGCGCAAGCCGCTGGAGAGCCAGCCGTTCGCCGCCCTCGGGGTGGTGCCGGCCGACCAGACACGGCAGCTCGGAGTGATGGCGCCGCCGGTGCGCAGCGCCGGCATCAGGGTGGGCTCGGTGGACGAGCTGCTGGACAAGCTCAAGCACGAAGCCCGGGTGCTCTGATGGGCAGGGGCATGAGAGGGATGCCTCCCGCAGGCGTGAGCGCCATGCATGGGGCAACGGCCCCGGGGAGCAAGGGATCAATGGATGACATGAAGGTGCTGCCATGAGCGTACTTGTGATTGCGGAACATCATCAGGGGCGGATCGCCGACAACCTGGCCCAGCTGGTCACGGCAGCGGGGCGCCTGGGGGGCGAGGTGCATCTCTTGCTGCTGGGGCAGGGGCTGACGGAGGCGGGGGAGCAGGCCGCCGCCCTCACGGGGGTAAACCGGGTGCTGCTGGCGGAACATCCCATGCTGGCGGAGGGGCTCAACGACGGGGTAGACAGACTGCTCGCCGAGGTGGCCAGGGACTACCAGCACTGCCTGATGGCGGCCAGCAGCCAGGGCAAGGATCTGCTGCCGCGGGTGGCAGCCAGGCTCGGGGTGGAGATGATCGCCGAGGTGACCGGCATCGAGGGGCCCGACACTTTCCTGCGTCCCATCTATGCGGGCAACGCCATCGCCCGGGTGGTAAGCAGCGCCCCCGTCAAGGTGCTCACCGTGCGGCCCACCGCGTTCGCCAAGGCCGGGTCCGGGGAGGAGCGTGCCGTGATGGAATCGCTGCCGGTGGCCGAGGTGCGCTGCCGTACCCGGCTCATCGAGCGGCGTGCGGTGCGCTCCGCCAGACCCGAGCTCGGGGCGGCCCGGGTGGTGGTCTCCGGCGGGCGGGCACTCGGCTCGAAAGAGCACTTTGCCCTCATCGACGCCCTGGCGGACAAGCTGGGGGCTGCCGTCGGGGCATCGCGGGCCGCCGTGGATGCCGGTTATGTCTCCAACGACCTGCAGGTGGGGCAGACCGGCAAGGTGGTGGCTCCCGAGCTCTACATCGCGGTGGGCATCTCGGGCGCCATCCAGCATCTGGCGGGGATGAAGGAGTCCAAGGTGATCGTCGCCATCAACAAGGACGCGGAGGCCCCCATCTTCCAGGTGGCGGACTACGGTCTGGTGGGGGATCTCTTCACCCTGCTGCCGGAGCTCACCGCCAAGCTGTAAATTTGCCACAAAGGGGCGAACAAAGCCGTCCGTGCTGTCTCGCCCCCGTTTCCATGCATATTCTCTGCAAGCCCTGGCCCGTTCAGGGCTTTTGTCTGATGGGTGCCCGGTGGCGCCGGGGCAAAAGGTTGCGCTGGATCCCAAAAAGCCTTTGCCCCCACGGGGGACTGTCGTGTAAAAACGTTCGAGTCACCGATCACACACATCCATTCACGGAAAGCGTCATGAGCAAACAGATTTACAACTTCTGCGCCGGCCCCGCCATGTTGCCGGTTGAAGTCATGGAGCGCGCCCAGCGCGAATTTTGTAATTTCCAGGGGCTGGGAGCCTCGGTCATGGAGCTTTCCCATCGCGGCAAGCCCTATATGGCGGTCGCCGAGAAGGCCGAAGCGGACCTGCGCGACCTGCTGGCGGTGCCGGACAACTACAAGGTGCTCTTCATGCACGGCGGTGGCCGCGGCCAGTTCTCCGCCGTGCCTATGAACCTGCTGGGTGGCGCCAACAAGAAGGCAGATTACCTGGTGACCGGCGTCTGGGCCCAGAGCGCCGTGGATGAAGCTCAGAAATACGGTGACATCCAGACCTTCCAGGGGGTGGCCAAGAATGAGCTGGGAGTCTCCCACCTGCTGCCGACGCCGGCGTTTCGCGCCGATGCCGCCTATGTGCACTACTGCCCGAACGAAACCATCGATGGCATCGAGATGTTCGACATCCCGGCCACCGGCGATGTGCCCCTGGTGGCGGATCTCTCCTCCACCATCCTCTCCCGTCCCCTCGACGTGAGCCGCTTCGGCATCCTCTACGCCGGTGCCCAGAAGAACATCGGCCCCTCTGGTCTGGCCATCGCCATCGTGCGCGATGACCTGCTGAACCAGGCCCGCGCCGATGTGCCGTCCATCTTCGACTACCAGCTCACCGCCAAGAACGACTCCATGTTCAACACGCCCCCCACCTACGCCTGGTATCTGGCCGGTCTGGTGTTCGAGTGGCTCAAGGAGCAGGGTGGCCTGGCGGCGATGGAAGCACGCAACAAGGAGAAGGCCGACTTCCTCTACGGCTACCTCGATCAGTCGAGCTTCTATGGCAACAAGGTGGATGTGGCCTGCCGCTCCCGCATGAACGTGCCCTTCCAGCTGAAAAACGAGGCTCTGGACAAGCTGTTCCTGGCGGAGTCGGAAGCGGCCGGTCTGCTGGCCCTCAAGGGACACCGCATCGTCGGTGGCATGCGCGCCAGCCTCTACAACGCCATGCCCCTGGAAGGGGTCAAGGCCCTGGTCAGCTTTATGGATGACTTTGCCAAACGCCACGGTTGAGGCGTGTCTCCCCATTGCCAGACGCCGGGGACTCCCCGGCGTCTGTTTTTCAGACCCATCCTGACCCAGGCCGCCCTCTCCCGCGGTCGTGCCACTGTCGAACTTGCCGCGGGGGACGCGGGCTGTTAACGTCCGGTCAGGTGATTTAATTGAGATCGAACAGGAAGTCTATGAATTCGTTGCGTTTGGAACCCATTTCTAGCGTGGCCGGGGTGGTCAATCTGCCCGGCTCCAAGAGTGTCTCTAACCGGGCTCTGCTGCTGGCGGCCCTGGCCCGGGGCACCACCCGGCTGACCAACCTGCTCGACAGCGATGACATCCGCCACATGCTGGCGGCGCTGACCCAGCTCGGCGTCAAGTACAAGCTCTCCGCCGACAAGACCGAGTGCACCGTGCACGGTCTGGGTCGCAGCTTCGCGGTCTCGGCACCGGTCAACCTGTTCCTCGGCAATGCCGGTACTGCCATGCGCCCCCTGTGCGCCGCCCTGTGCCTGGGCTCCGGCGAGTACACCCTGGGCGGCGAGCCGCGCATGGAAGAGCGCCCCATCGGCCACCTGGTGGATGCCCTGCGCGAAGCGGGTGCCCACATCCAGTACCTGAAGAAAGATGGCTATCCGCCTCTGGTGGTGGATGCCAAGGGGCTCTGGGGTGGCGATGTCCACATCGACGGCTCCGTCTCCAGCCAGTTCCTGACGGCGTTTTTGATGGCGGCCCCCATGGCGGCTGGCGACACCCGCATCCACATCAAGGGGGAGCTGGTCTCCAAGCCCTACATCGACATCACCCTGCACATCATGAAGCAGTTCGGGGTGGTCATCGAGCACGACGACTACAAGGTGTTCTACATCAAGGGCAACCAGACCTATGTCAGCCCAGGCGACTTCCTGGTGGAAGGGGATGCCTCCAGCGCCTCCTACTTCCTCGCGGCGGGCGCCATCAAGGGCAAGGTGCGGGTTACCGGCATCGGCAAGCACAGCATCCAGGGAGACATCCACTTCGCCGACGTACTGGAGAAGATGGGGGCCCGCATCACCTGGGGCGATGACTTCATCGAGGCCGAGCAGGGGCCGTTGCACGGCATCGACATGGACATGAACCACATCCCGGATGCGGCCATGACCATCGCCACCACGGCGCTGTTTGCCGAGGGCACCACCACCATCCGCAACATCTACAACTGGCGGGTGAAGGAGACCGACCGCCTGCACGCCATGGCGACCGAGCTGCGCAAGCTGGGCGTGGAAGTGGAGGAGGGGCACGACTTCATCACCGTGATCCCGCCCGCACAGCTCAAACACGCGGCCATCGACACCTACAACGATCACCGCATCGCCATGTGCTTCTCCCTGGTGGCGCTCTCCGATACGCCGGTCACCATCAATGATCCGGGTTGCACCTCCAAGACCTTCCCGGACTACTTCGACAAGCTGGCCAGCGTCAGTCAGGCCTGAGCCCTTTCGGCCCGCTTCGTGCGGGCCTTTTCATCTCTGCTATCCGCTTTTTTCATGCCTCTTAGCAGCATTATGCAAACTTGCAAGGTGCGATAATAAAATTCCTTGCCGAAGAATGTAATTTTCTATTTACACCGACCCGGCACAGGGCTAGATTGAGATCTCTTTATCGCAGTCATCTAGCAGGAAACTTGGTCATGCAGCATCAAACCGACGACGTTCGTATCAGTGAAATCAAAGAGTTATTGCCCCCGGTTGCGGTGCTTGAGAAGTTTCCGGCGACCGACACCGCCTCGGCCACCGTGTTTGAATCCCGTCAGGCCATCCACAACATCCTGGCCGGCGACGATGATCGCCTGCTGGTGGTGATCGGCCCCTGCTCCATCCACGATCCGGTCGCCGCCCTGGAATACGGCAAGCGCCTCAAGGTGCTGCGCGACGAGCTGAAAGATCAGCTGGAGATCGTGATGCGGGTCTACTTCGAAAAACCCCGTACCACAGTGGGCTGGAAGGGGCTGATCAACGACCCCTACCTCGACAACAGCTGCCAGATCAATGACGGCCTGCGCCTGGGTCGCAAGCTCTTGCTGGATCTCAACGACATGGGGCTGCCGACCGCCTCCGAGTTCCTCGACATGATCACCCCGCAATACGTGGCGGATCTGATGAGCTGGGGTGCCATCGGCGCCCGTACCACCGAATCCCAGGTACACCGCGAGCTGGCCTCCGGTCTCTCCTGCCCGGTGGGCTTCAAGAACGGCACCGACGGCACCATCAAGGTGGCCATCGACGCCATCGGCGCTGCCAGCGCCCCGCACCACTTCCTGTCGGTGACCAAGTACGGCCACTCCGCCATCGTCTCGACCGCCGGCAACCCGGACTGTCACATCATCCTGCGCGGTGGCCGCGAGCCCAACTACAGCGCCCGTCACGTGGATGAGGTGGTGAGTGGTCTGGACAAGGCGGGTCTGCCCCAGAAAGTGATGATCGACTTCAGCCACGCCAACAGCAGCAAGCAGTTCAAGAACCAGATGCTGGTGGCTGAGGACGTGGCCGGTCAGCTGCGTGCCGGCAGCAAGGCGGTGTTCGGCGTCATGGTGGAGAGCCACCTGGTGGAAGGGCGCCAGGATCTGGTGGACGGGTGCGAGCTCACCTTCGGCCAGAGCATCACCGACGCCTGCATCGGCTGGGCCGATACCGAGGTGCTGCTGCGCAACCTGGCGGACGCCGTGGCCGCTCGCAACGCCCTCTGAGCCCAAGGCGCCCCGTTGGCGGGGCAATAAAAAAGCGCGACCCTGGGTCGCGCTTTTTGTTTGGCCATCTCTCGGCAGGTCGCGGTTTACTTGGCCCGCTCCTGGTGGTCGCGCAGGCGGATGTTGATCATCTCCACCACCAGCGAGAAGGCCATGGCGAAGTAGATGTAACCCTTGGGAATGTGCAGATCCAGCCCTTCGGCCATCAGCGCCACCCCGACCAGGATAAGGAAGGAGAGGGCCAGCATCTTGATGGTGGGGTGGGTATCGACGAAGTCGCCGATGGCCTTGGCGGCAAACATCATGACGCCGACGGCGATGATGATGGCCAGCACCATGACAGGGACATGATCCGCCATGCCCACGGCGGTGATGACGGAGTCCAGGCTGAAGATGATGTCGAGGATGGCGATCTGCACCAGAGTGGACAGGAAGCCCGCGGTCTTGCTCACCACACCCGCCTCTTCGGCGGCCCCTTCCAGGCTCTGGTGGATCTCGTGGGTGCTCTTGGCGATGAGGAACAGACCCCCCACCAGCAGGATGAGATCCCGTCCCGAGATGGCTTCCCCCAGCACGGTGAAGAGGGGCTCGGTGAGGCGCATCACCCAGGCCAGGGAGAGCAGCAGCAGGATGCGGGTACCCATGGCGAGCCCCAGCCCCAGGATGCGCGCTTTCTGGCGCTGGGCTTCCGGCAGGCGACCCACCAGGATGGAGATGAAAATGATGTTGTCGATGCCGAGCACGATCTCGAGCAGGGTCAGGGTGGCGAGCGCGACCCAGGCGGAGGGGTCAGCAATCCATTCCAGCATGATTGAACCTTGGTTGAACAGTGATTGAGGTAGAAGCCGCGCATTTTAGCAGGGGGTCATGGCTTGTCCCAGTGGCGGGAAAAGATAAAAATGGCGGCGATCCAACAGGAGGGAAACATGTTTCGATTAGGGCTCATCATCAACCCCGTCGCTGGCATCGGCGGGGCCGTCGGTCTCAAGGGCAGTGACGGCATGGTCGCCGAGGCGCTGGCGCGCGGGGCCGTCCCCAAGGCCCGGGAGCGGGCCCGCCAGGCCCTGTTGCCCCTGTGCGAGCTGACCACGTCATTCGAGCTGCTGACGGTGGCCGAAGAGATGGGGGCCGACCTCGCCGCCGAGCTGGGGTTGCCCCATCGCATCGTCCATCGGCCTGCCGGGGCGCAGACGAGCGCCGAGGACACCCGGGCTGCCGCCCTGGCCCTGCGCGATGCCGGGGTGGATCTGCTGCTCTTCGCCGGTGGCGATGGCACCGCCCGTGACATCTGCGCGGCGGTGGGGGAGTCATGCCATGTGCTCGGCATCCCGGCGGGGTGCAAGATCCACTCCGGGGTCTACGGGGTGACGCCGGCGGCGAGTGGCCGGGTGGCGGCCAGAATGATCGCAGGGGAGCTTCTGAGTCTGGTGGATGCGGAGGTGATGGACATCGACGAGGAGGCGTTTCGCGCCGGCAAGGTGCGCGCCCGCCATTACGGCCAGTTGCTGGTGCCCGGGGATCTGCGCTACGTGCAGGCGGTCAAGCAGGGGGGGCGGGAGTCCGAGGAGCTGGTGCTCGCCGATCTTGCCGCCGGTGTGGTGGAGCAGATGGAGCCCGATACCCTCTACCTGATGGGGTCGGGGAGCACGGTGGCCGCCTGCATGGGGGAGCTGGGTCTGGAAAATACCTTGCTCGGTGTGGATCTGGTGGAAAATGGCCGGCTTATCGGGCAGGATCTCAGCGCCGCCGAGATCCTGACCCGGATCCGCGGCCGTCGCTGCCGTCTGATCATCACCCTGATCGGCGGTCAGGGACATCTGTTCGGGCGCGGAAATCAGCAATTGAGTCCAGACGTGATCCGGGCCGTCGGGCGCGAGCATATCCAGGTGCTCGCCACCAAAGCCAAGCTGGCGGCGCTAGAAGGCCGTCCGCTGCTGGTGGACACCGACGATCCGGCACTGAACCGGTCGTTGAGTGGTTATCTGCGCATAACCACGGGATACAAGGATCAGGTCATCTACCCGGTGGCCAACCCGGAATAGGACATCAAGGATGCGGCTGGCCTGGCGCCAGAGAGCCGCGATCAACCGGATCGCGGTTCCACTCCCCGAATTTTTTGCCGGCAACCCCGGAAATGAGGCTGCGTTAAATGACGATTCACGATTTTGAACACAAGTTGTTGGGACTGATCGACGCCATGGTCGCCACGGCCAGCGAAGACGAGCTGTTTGCGGGTGGCTATCTGCGAGGGCACATCTCCCTTGCGGTGGCGCGCGCCGAGCTGGAGGGCAAGACCCTGGTGCGGGACGTCAAGAGCTATGTGCTGCGCAGCCTGAACGAGGCCATCTTGCAGGGTGAGCTCTCCGAGCAGGACGAGGTGCTGGTGCAGGAGATGTGGAAGCGTCTGCAGGCCCAGGCGGAAGCTTGATCCCATTCGCAGTTCAAACACAAGTTTAAGTAATCTGCTTCCCTGAGTGTTATCAAAAGGTTAATAATGAGGCTCGCCTTTTGTTTCAGGGATTAAACCATGGCCTCCACCTCACGCATTGCCACCAGACTGCCGCTCGAGATGCTCTATCACTGGGAGCGGCAGTGTCCCGACCGAATCTATCTGCGTCAGACCATCCACCGCGAATACGTCGACTTCACCTGGGGTGAGGTTGCCGATGAGGCGCGGCGCATGGTGACGGCACTGCGCGCCCTGGGCCTGGTGCCCGGTGACAAGGTGGCCCTGCTCTCCAAGAACTGCGCCCAGTGGTTCATCGCCGATCTGGCGATGCAGATGGGGGGATACGTGAGCGTGCCCATCTACCCCACCGCCAACGTCGACACCATCGAATACGTGCTGCGCCACAGCGAAACCAGAGCGATCTTCGTCGGCAAGCTGGACGACTGGAAGAGCCAGGAGGCGGGGGTGCCCGGGGATCTGCTGCGTATCGCCCTGCCTTACGACACCATGCCGGCCGCCCACCAGTGGGACGATCTGCTGGCGCAATACGACCCCATCCCGGACAGCCCGGTGCAGGCGCCGGATGCCCTGCTGAGCCTGGTCTACACCTCCGGCAGCACCGGCAAGCCCAAGGGGGCCATGCTGAGCGTGGAGCGCTATGCCTGGTCCTGCGAGAAGCTGGTGGAGGCGGTCTCCCTCACCGCCGAGGATCGCGGCTTCTCCTACCTGCCCCTTGCCCACATCACCGAGCGGGTCTACATCTACGGCGGCAGCCTGTTCAGCGGTGCCACCATCGCCTTCCCCGAATCCCTCGACACCTTCATCGAGGACGTCAAGCGCTGCCGTCCCACCGTCTTCATCTCGGTGCCGCGGCTCTGGGCCATGTTCCGCATCAAGATCCACGAGAAGCTGCCCCAGAAAAAGCTGGCGCTGCTGCTCAAGATCCCCCTCGTCTCCAGCCTCATCAAGAGCAAGCTGCAAAAGGGGCTGGGGCTGGATCAGGCGCGGGTGCTGGGCTGCGGCTCTGCGCCGGTGGCCCCGGCGCTGCTGGAGTGGTATCACAGCATCGGCATCCATATCACCGAGGCCTGGGGCATGACCGAGAACCACGCCTACTCGACCCTCAACTACCCCTTCCGGGCGGACAAGATAGGCACCGTCGGCAAGGCCGGGCCCGGGGTGACCATCAAGATCTCCGACGAGGGGGAGATCCTCTGTCGCTGCGACGGCATGATGGTGGGCTACTACAAGGATCCCGAGCACAGTGCAGAGGCCATCGACGCCGAGGGCTGGCTGCACACCGGTGACATGGGCAAGCTGGACAGGGAGGGTTACCTCACCATCACTGGTCGCATGAAGGACGTCTTCAAGACCGCCAAGGGCAAGTACGTGGCCCCGGTGCCCATCGAGGGGATGCTCGGGCAGGAGCCCATCATCGAGCAGCTCTGCGTCATCGGCTACGGCATGCCGCAGCCGGTCGCCCTGGTGCAGCTCGCCGAGAGCGCCATGAAGGGGGACAAGGCCGGGGTGGAAGCCCAGCTGGAGGCTGCCCTCAATCGGGTCAACGACAAGCTGGAATCCCATGCTCGCCTGCGGGGCATCCTGGTGGTCAAGAGCCCCTGGAACATCGAGAACGGGGTGCTGACCCCCACCATGAAGATCCGCCGCCACCTGCTGGAACAAAAATACGCGGACATCGGCGAACGCTGGTCCGGCAGCCAGCGCATCCTGTGGGAGTCCTGACAGGGGCCGCGCCGCCATATGGGCCACATCAATGACAGTCGGGGGAGCCAGTGGCTCCCCCGCTGTATTTCAGGGGGAAGCAAGCCGACAGGGGGCGGGCGGGGCTGGGGCATTGACCCCTTACCCGAGGTTTCTCGCCGCCGCCATACCGCCCCGCGTCGGGGGAACAGGCAGGGAAAGGCATTTGCAAAATCCATGGAAAGGCGGGATCCCAGTGGCTGGGCGAATGCATCTTGGGGTCACACACGGGTGCCGCCAGAGGCGAGGGCAGGGCATTGGCCCCTTCACCGACGTTTCCCGCTGCCGCCATGCCGCCCCTCATCGAGGGAACAGGCAGGGAAAGGTATTTGCAAAATCCATGGAGAGGCGGGATCCCAGTGGTTTGGCAAATGCATCTTGGGGTCACACTCGGGGGCCGCAAGGGGCGGGGGGAGGCATTGGCCCATTAACCTGGGCTTCCCGCCACCGCAGAGGAGGTCTGCCAATAAGGTCATCGGAGGGAGGTCGCCCTCACATGGGGCAGGGGGTCATCTGATGCACGGCGTCAGAGGCGCAGAGAAAGGGGGTGAGGGGCAGGATGAGAGCCGCAGAGAGCAAGAAGGGGAGCCGCAGCTCCCCTTCCCGTTGGCGGATGCCGGGGTCAGACGGCTTTGTACTCAAGCTCGACTGAACCCAGGGCCTTCAGGGTGGACTGGGCCGAATCCCGCTGGCTGATCTGGCCATCCTTGCTCTCCAGCAGCACGGCGCGGCGCACGGTGGCGAGCTCCTCGCCGCCCAGCACAGCGTGGGCGCAGGCCATCTGCATCGGCGGCAGGCTCGGGTTGAAGGCGGCGTTCTCGGCATAGCGGCCGCAGAAGATGCGCCCGTCCTCGAACTGCAGCGCCACCGCGGCATAGCCCTGGCTGTAGGGGGCATAGCTCTGGCGGGCGGCGGCGAGCGCAGCCTGCCACAGGGGGTCGTCGCTCTCGAGCACCAGCTCGTCGTGAGCCTGGGGGCTCATCAGGGCATCGGTGATCTCGAGATCGGCAGGGCCGAAGGAGTGGGGCAGGAAGGATTGCAGCTCGCTGAGATCGTCCGGCAGGGAGACCTTCAGGGTCTTGGCGGTGCTCAGCTCGTTCATGAACTGGCGGCAGTGGCCGCAGGGGGTGTAGTTCACGGTGATCTCGGAGATCCCGGTCTCGCCACCCAGCCAGGCGTTGGAGATGGCGGACTGCTCGGCATGGACCGAGTGGAACAGCCCCTGGCCCGCGAACTCCATGTTGGCGCCAAAGTACCAGGTGCCGCTCAGGCCGCAGGCGATGGCACCGACGAAGAACCTGGAGATGGGGGCCACCGAGCAGGCGGCCGCCAGCGGCAGCAAGGCCAGACGCAGGGCCCTGTCATCCAGCCCGGTGGCGGCCTTCAGGGTCGCGACCTGGTCCGGGGTGAAACGGGCCTGGAAATCGTCCCCCAGCATGGGCAGCAGGGCGGCCTGGAGCGGGGCGGAAAGGGTCTCGAATGGCTTGGCAAAGCGGGGATGCATACTGTGTCCTCAAAGGCCAATTGGGGGGCCATTGTAGGGAGCAAGCGCGGCGAATTGTGTGAGCGCGCTCACGCCTTGATGGGCAAAGGGGCGGGGATGGTAAAGGAAACGTTTGTCTTTCGCAATCTGTGCGCCAGCTCCCGGCATCAGGGAGGCGAGGGTATCGGATGGAAACGATGAAAGGGCACAGAGGCCATGGCCGCAGGGGCGGCCATGGCAACGGGGATCAGGTCAGCCAGTGGTAGAGGGCGAACAGCAGGGGGGCGATGGCCGCGGTCAGCACACCGCACACCACCATGGCCAGCGACGAGAAGGCGCCCTGGGTCACCCCCTGCTCGGCGGAGGCGGCGGTGCCGATGGCGTGGGCGCAGGCTCCCATGGCGAGCCCCTGGGCCTCGGGGTCGGTGACCCGCATCAGCTTGAGCAGGGGATAGCCCGCCAGGGCCCCCAGGATCCCCACCACCACCACCACGGCGGCGGCGATGGCGGGAATGCCGCCGAGGGACTGGCTGACGCTCATGGCGAGCGGCGTGGTGATGGACTTGGTGGCGATGGAGGCGAGCAGCGCCGGATCCGCCCCCATCAGGTGGCCGACCCCCAGGGTGGTACAGACCGAGATGAGCACCGCGGTGAGGGTGCAGGCCAGGATGGGTGTGAGCTTGTCGCGGATCTGGCGCGCCTGCTGGTAAAGCGGCAGGGCCAGGGCCACCACGGCGGGTTCCAGCAGGGCGGTCAGGGGCGATGCCCCCTGCTGGTACTGATCCAGAGGCAGATCGAGCCAGAGCAGCAGGCCGATGATGACGGCGGTGGGGATCAGCACCGGATTGATGACGGGCCAGGGCAGGCGGCGGTAGAGGGCCCGGGTCATGAAATAGAGGGCCAGGGTGAGGGGCAGGGCGAACCAGAGGATCATGGCTTGTTCATCCTTTGATAGAGGTGGCCGACCGCGCCCAGGATGAGCACGATGCCGAGCACGACGCAGAGCATGATGAGACCGAAGGATTGGCGCAGGGGCTCGAGCCAGGCCACCAGGCCCACCGCCACCGGTACGAACAGCACCCCCATGTGGCGCAGCAGCAGGCCGCCCCCCAGCTCGACCCAGGAGAAGCGGACGATCTGCAAGGAGAGCAGCACGAACAGCAGCAGCATGCCGATGATGCTGCCGGGGAAGGCGAAGGGCAGGATGGCCGCCACGGCCTTGCCTGCCAGCAGACAGGCGATGATGACCAGAAAATCACGAAGGTAGCGCAGGGTGCGTTGCAGCAGCACGGGGGCCTCATCTTGGCAAGTGTGAGCAAGGTCGCAGTTTAACAGGCACGGGGGGGAGGGAACAGGGTCAACTGGTCCGCAGGGGATACAATGGCCCGGCTTCAACCCCATTCACAAGAAGGAGTTCCCATGTCGACCCCCTCTCTCCTGGCCCGGTTGCGCCAACTGCCCGCCGATCCCGCCCTCCCTGACACCCTGCTGCAAACCCGCCAGTGGGAGGGGCCGCTTTGCCGGGTGAGGCTCGACAACACCGGGAAGCAGTCCGAGGCCGTCCACCACTGGCGGCTGTTTGAGGGGGATCTCGGACTTGCGCCCGACGCGGCCATCTACGGGGAGGGGTTCCAGATGCTGGCCCAGACCGGGGGACGCTGGAATGCCCCCGAGCACCTGGGCCGCTGCCCCGATGCGTCTGTCTATCGCATCACCGCCGATGATGGCTACCACACGGTGCACAGCCTGCTGCTGGTGGCGCAGGAGGGGGGCTGGCTGCTGCTGGCCTTTGCGAGCTGCCAGCGCTTTGGCGGGGAATTTCGCCTCCATCCCGACGGGCGCCTCGAGATCGTGATGAACACCGAAGGACGCACCCTGGCGCCGGGTGCGCACTGGCAGAGCGAGGCGCTGATCTGCCTGGAGGGGCCGGACAGGGAGGCCCTGCTCGCGACGCTGGCGCTGCATATCGCCGCCGAGCACGGCTCCCTGGTGGGGGAGGTGCCCACGCGCCCGAGCGGCTGGTGCTCCTGGTATCACTACTACGCGAACGTGAGCGCGGCGGACATTCGCGAGAACCTGGCGGTGCGGGTCGAGCGTTTCCCGGCCCTGCGCTACGTGCAGATAGACGATGGCTATCAGGCCAGAATGGGGGACTGGCTCACCCCTTCCGCCAAGTTCGAGGAGGGGGTGGCGGCCCTGGCAGGGGAGATCCGCGCCGCCGGTTGCGAGCCGGCGCTCTGGGTCGCCCCCTTTATCGCCGAGCCCGGCTCCCGGGTGTTCCAGGAGCATCCTGAGTGGTTCGTGAAAGGGGAGGATGGCCTGCCGCTCCCCTCGGAGCGGGTCACCTACGGGGGCTGGCGCTGCACTCCCTGGTACGTGCTGGATGGCACCCACCCCGAGGTGCAGACGCACCTGGAGCAGGTATTTCGCACCCTGCGTACCCAGTGGGGCATTCACTACTTCAAGCTCGATGCCAACTTCTGGGGGGCCATCCACGGTGGTCGCTTCCACGACCCCGCCGCCACTAGGGTGGAGGCCTATCGGCGCGGCATGGCCGCCATCCTGCGCGGCGCCGGGGAGGGGGCCTTCCTGCTCGGCTGCAATGCGCCGCTGTGGCCGAGCCTCGGCCTAGTGCACGGCATGCGGGTGAGCGATGACGTGGAGCGCCAGGGCCCCCGTTTTCGCCAGATAGCGCGAGAAGCCTTCTGCCGCGCCTGGCAGCACGAGCGGCTCTGGGTGCTGGACCCCGACTGCGTCTGCCTGCGGGATATTCCGGGCCAGCACGGGAGCCGCGCCGAGTACGACTTCCACCTGGCCGCCCTGGTGGCGAGCGGTGGCATGGTACTGGCGGGGGACAGATTGCAGGATCTGGACGAGGCGCAAGGGGCGCGCCTTGGCAAGCTGCTGGCCCTGTGCGCCGCGCGTACCCCGGCGGCCCGCTTCGAGGGGATGGCATTCGAGCGCGGGCGGGTGGCGCTGCCCGGGGGCGGCGAGCTGCTCTGCCTGTTCAACTGGGGGGAGCACGCCTGCGAGTTTCCGTTGGCGCCGGGGGGCACGGACTTCTGGGACGAGACGCCCCTGGGGAGCACCCTGGTGCTGCAAGGGGGGCAGGGGGCGGTGATCCGCTACCCCTGATGGCGTTGCACTGCAAAAAGGCTCCCTCGGGAGCCTTTTTTACGTGGCGAAATGGGCTCTAGAAGTGCCACTCCATCCCGATGGCGTAATTGGCGGAGCCATAGCCCGGGATCTCGTTGCTGGAGGCGAGCGCCTTGACGGTGAGGCGGGTTGTCAGGGGGATGCCGAGCCCCATGCCGATGGCGATCTCGTCGCTCTGATCCCCCATCATGTCCACCCGCAGGGTGCGATAGAGGGAGAGATCCTGGCCTGGGCATAGATCTGGGACGACTTGTTGTAGAGCTGGCCGAACACCTCCATCTGGAAGCCGTTTTGCGGCGTGATGGCCAGGGGAATGCCGGCGAAGCGGTAGAGATCCGAGTGGTTGAAATAGCTGTTGGTGATTTGCGGGGTGAAGTCGGTCTGCTGGTAGAGGGTGCTGAAGTTGTGCTCGATGAGCCGGTAGGTCTGCTCCGGCAGGCGCAAGAGGTAGTCTGGCACCTCGAACCGGGCGCCAGCAAGGGCGGCCTGGGGCAGCAGGGCACAGGCGACGAGTGTCAAAGCAGGCAGAGCTGAACGCATAAAACGAGAGTTCCCCAACAGTCGAAAGCACGGCATCCATGCCGTCAGCGCATCTAAATATTCACACTATCAGGAGCTTGGGCTCCCTGCCCATTATGTCGCGAGCCGAGGAAACGCATCGGTTTTTAACTGTGAAACGGCTCACATCTCACAGATTTTCAAGGTAGTGATAGAGACTCTTTAGAATCGCAAAGTTCCGTTCGTTCCCCTGGTTCTGTTCCGCCAGGGCTTCCAGGCGCGGCACATAATCCGGCAGGCGGCGGCTGAAGTAGTCGCTGCAGTGCAGGCGCCAGCGCTTCTGCTCCGCTTCGCTCAAGGTGTGGGGCCAGTTGCGGGCGCGGTAACGGAACAGCATCTCGGGCAGACGGGGATCCGTGAAGGCAAACTCCCGCTCCCCCAGCAGATCCGCCGGGGTGGCGCGCACCAGATCCATGGTGGACTTGTCGCCGTGGCCGAAGAAGCCGGCGTAGAGCTGGGTATCGGGGTCGCCGTCGGTGCTGCCGGCAAACTCCTGGTTGAACACCTCCACCAGTTTTTCCCGCACCTCGGGGTGGGCCCGCAGCAGATCCAGGCTCTTGCGGCACTGTGCCCGATTGATGCCCAGCTCGTCCGCCCGCTCCGGCGTCAGGGTAGCGGCCGGGGCCAGCACCGGGCACTTGTTGATGTGCACCAGTTTGACCGGAATGCCGGCCAGATCCCCCAGCTCCTCTTTTCTGGTGTAGAGGCGCTCGCGGATCTCCTCGCAGGAGAGCTCTATGAGCGGAGTCGGGTCACGGGTCAGATCCACCATGATCACCGCGTTCTGGTTGGTGGGGTGCCAGGCGAGCGGCGACACCCAGCTTGCGCACCCCTGCCAGGGGGAGAACATGCCGGAGACGTGCACTAGGGGTTTCATGGTCACCACGTCGATGAGGGCCTTCACCTTGTTCTTGTTGCGAAGATCAAAGAGGTACTCGAAGAGCTTGGGCTGGGCTTTTTTCACCAGCCTGGCCATCTCGATGGTGGCCAGCACATCCGAGAGCGCATCGTGGGCGTTGGCGTGGGCCACGCCGTTGGCCACCGTCAGCTTCTCCAGCCGGAAGCTCGGCTTGCCCTCGTCGTCCAGGGCCCACTCTATCCCCTGCGGGCGCAGGGCGTAGCAGGCCCGCAGCATGTCGAGGATGTCCCAGCGGGAGTTGCCGTTCTGCCAGGCGTAGGCATAGGGATCATAGAAGTTGCGATAGAGGGTGTAGCGGGTCACCTCGTCATCGAAGCGGATGCTGTTGTAGCCGAGCACGCAGGTGCCCGGGGTGGCGAACTCTGCGTGGATCTGGCGGATGAAGTCCGCCTCGCACAGGCCGTCCTTCATCGCCTTTTGCGGCGTGATGCCGGTGATGAGGCAGGCTTCCGGCTCCGGCAGGTAATCTGCCGGCGGCTTGCAGTAAATCACCAGCGGCTCGCCGATGATGTTGAAATCCCCGTCGGTGCGAATGCCCGCAAACTGCGACGGCCTGTCTTTGGCCGGACTGATGCCGAAGGTCTCGTAGTCGTGGAAGTAGAACGTGGGCCCGCTGGCCGGGTGCGCTGATGTGCTCATGTTGCTCGAAAGGAGTATCCGATGACGGCGGCGCCTGGCGCCTGGGTGGGGGTGCCATGCACCGCAATTGCCTGCATGGTAAACCATCGCGCTGGCAGAGCGAAGTCCGGGGCGTTCGCCTGGCGCTTTAATGGGCAGTGGGCGTTGTCCGTGAGCCTGGTCATCCCATCGGTCCGGCTCAGGGCAGGGGAAAGTGAGGAGTCAGGGTATTGAGGTCCAGCAGGGTGAAGTAGCCGCCCTCCTCGGGATACCAGCCGCCGGTGTCGATGTAGTGGACGTTGCCAAGGCGCACCGGCACCCTCACCGGGGTGTGGCCCACCACCAGGGCAGCGAGATCCGCGACCCCGCTCTCGTCCAGCCGTTCGATACGGCGCCTTGACCAGAGGCAGACGTTCTTGATGGCCCGAAGCCGTCCGCCGCTCACCCCTGCATCGAGTTGGTCCAGCAGCCCCTGCCAGGAGGAGAAGGGGCAATCGGCGTGAAGCAGCCCGACCGGGCCGGCCGGGGTGGCCACCTCGATGGCCAGGGGCAGGCTGCGGTAGTGGACGGCGAACGCCGCCTGCTCGGCAGGGGTCAGCTGCTGAAACCAGCCGCCGCCGTTTCGGATCCAGTTCTCCCGATCGCAGCTCTCGTAACGGCAGACGTAGTCGTCGTGATTGCCGCAGACCGGGTGAAACCAGGGTCTGGCCAGCCAGTGGATCACCTCGCTGCACTCGGGCCCGCGATCCGCCAGATCCCCGACGCTGAAGAGACGGTCCCGGGCGGGATCAAAATCCAGGGTGTCGAGGGCCTGCTGCAACAGGGCGAAGTGGCCGTGGATGTCGCCGACGGCCAGATCGCGCCCCTGGGCGTTTTGGGGGAAGCGTCTTATCAGGGGAGAGGGTGTCATGGCGTCTCCTGCCTCTATCCCGGACGGGGATGTTTTGTCTGCCTGTACATAAGGTTACAGAAGAAAAGTGGCGAGCGGGCAGGGCCTGGTAAATCATAGGATTGCCCCCGTGAACGTGCGGCGTCACGCGCTGCCTGTGGGGGAGTCACTCCGGGAGGGCGCCTTGTCCGCCCGCTTTCGGAGCCTCTCTTTCTCCACGCTTTTTGACAGGAATCTTGAATGCGGCGTCAGCTGTTGATCTGGATAGGCCCCCTGTGCAGCCTGCTGCTGCTGGGGGCGGCCTTGACCGTCCTCTATCATTTGACCCACCTGTGGCACTGGCACGACATCCGCCAGGCCATCTGGTCACAACCCTTGCCGCAGTTGGGGGGCGCCCTGCTGCTCACCCTGCTCAGCTATGGCTGCCTCTGCTGCTACGATCTGCTGGCCCTGAAGGTGCTGGACAAGCGACTGCCCTGGCAGCAGGTGGGGATGACCTCCTTCATCGCCTACACCTTCTCCAACACCCTGGGCTTTGCGCTGCTCACCGGCTCCTCGGTACGCTACCGGCTCTACTCCTCCCTGGGGCTTGGCACCGGGGAGGTGGCCAAAGTGATCCTCTTTTGCTCCATCACCTTCTTCCTTGGTCTGCTGGGCTGGGGGGGCAGTGCCCTGCTGCTGGGGCAGGGGGCGGCCCTGCTGGTGGACTGGCCCCGCTGGGCGACCGGGTTGTTGCAACTGGCGGGGGGCCTGGCCCTGCTGACGGTGCTGGCGTATCTGGTGTGGCCGGGGACAGCCCTGGTCTGGCGCGGGCACCCGCTGTTCCTGCCGCGCATCAGATACCGCCTGCTGCAACTGCTCATCGCCCTGCTCGACTGGATGGCCGCCGCCGCCGTGCTCTATGTGCTGCTGCCATCGGGCAGCGTGCCCTATCCGGTGCTGCTCAGTGCCTTCGTGCTCTCCAGCCTGCTCGGGGTGCTGGCCCATGTGCCGGGGGGCATCGGGGTCTTCGAGGCGAGCATGAGCCTGCTGCTCACCCACTATCTGCCGGTGGACAAGCTGCTCGCCTCCCTGCTTATCTACCGCTGCGCCTACTACTTCCTGCCCTTCCTCTGTGCCCTGCTGCTGTTCGCAGGTCAGGAACTGCTGCAACAGCGGGCCCGCCTGCACCGGTTGCAGGGGGTGATGATGGCGACCCGGGAGTTTGTGCCCGCCCTGGTGAGCATGGGTACCTTCGCGGCGGGCACCCTGCTGCTCTGCTCCGGGATGATCCCGACCATGAAGGGGCGCATCGAAGCCTTCCTGGAGGTGCTGCCCCTGCACCTGCTGGAGCTCTCCCATGTGCTCGGCAGCGTCAGCGGCGTGTTGCTGCTGTTGCTGGCCCACAGCCTCTACCGCCGTCATGACGGGGCATTCAGGATCACCCAGTGGCTGCTGGGGCTTGGCATGCTGTTCTCCCTGTTCAAGGGGTTTGACTGGGAGTCGGCCCTGCTGCTCGGGGGCTTCTTGCTCATCATCACCCCCTGCCGCCCCCTCTTTTATCGCAAGGGTTCCCTGCTTCACGCCCGGTTCACCCCTTCCTGGCTGATGTCGGTGGGGGCCGTGCTGCTGGGGGCCTTGTGGTTGCTGCTCTTCTCCTACCGCCATGTGGAGTACGACCCCTCCCTCTGGCTGCACGTCTCGGCCCACGGGCCCGGGGCCGCCTCCCGTGCCCTGCGCGCCATGGGGAGCGTCATCGGGGTGCTGGCGGTGGTCGGGGTGGCCCATCTGCTGGCCCCCTTGCGCCTGGCCGTCGGCAAGCCGGATGCCGAGGCGCTCTCCCGTGCCCATGGGCTGGTGATGCGGGCAGGGGGAGGCCACGGCTACCTGGCCCAGCTCGGGGACAAGTCCCTGCTGTTCCATCCAAGCGGCGAGGCCTTCCTCATGTACGGGGCCGAGGGCAGCAGCTGGATAGTGATGGGGGATCCCGTCGGCCAGCCCTCCCTCGTGGAGGAGCTGCTCTGGCAGTTTCGTGAGCGCTGTGACGAGCACGACGTCAGCCCGGTCTTCTACCAGGTGTCTGCCCGTTATCTGCCTGTCTATCTGGATCTCGGGCTCATCCCCTTCAAGCTGGGGGAGGAGGCCATCGTGGATCTGCCGAGCTTCGATCTCGCCGGCAGTCGCCTGCGCAACCTGCGCCAGAGTCATGCCAAGGGCAAGCGGGAAGGGCTGCGCTTCGAGGTGGTGGCCCCCGGTGAGATTGCCCCCCTGCTGCCCGAGTTGAAGGGGATCTCCGACAGCTGGCTGCACAGCAAGCAGGGCAGGGAGAAGGGCTTCTCCGTGGGCAGTTTTGATCCCGCCTACCTCACCCTCAACCCGATGGCGCTGGTGCGGCGGGAGGGGCAAATCGTCGGGTTTGCCAACCTCTGGACCAGCGACAACAAGGAGAGCCTCTCCATCGATCTGATGCGCTACAGCCTGGACACGGGGGCGGCGCCGGTCATGGATTTCCTGTTTGTCGAGCTCCTGCTGTGGGGCAAGCAGGAGGGGTATGCCAGCTTCAACCTGGGGATGGCCCCCATGTCAGGCTTCAACGACAACCCCCTCGGCGGTTACTGGGCCCGCCTTGGCAACACCCTGTTCACCCGGGGCAGCCGTTTCTATAACTTCCAGGGATTGCGGCGTTACAAGGAGAAGTTCGGCCCAAGGTGGGAGCCCCGCTACCTGCTCTGTACCGGTCATCTGGTGCTGCCCCGCACCCTGACTCACCTCGTCTCCCTCATCAGTCGCGGCCCCTTCGGGCTCATGAAGAAATAGGAGTTGGCCCATGAGAGCCATGTTGTTGCTGTTGATTTGCTGTTTCGTCTCCTCGTTCACCCTCCCGGCAGTGGCCGCCCAGCCGGGCCGGGTCGGCGCGGATCTGGGGCTGGTGGAGTTGCCCGTGGCGCAAGCCTCGTCTGCCCCCATGGTGGTCTTCATGAGCGGGGATGGCGGCTGGGCGGCGATGGACAAGGGGCTCAGCGCCCAGTTGCAGGCCCACGGCATGCCGGTGGTGGGCTGGAGCTCGCTCTCCTATTACTGGAAGAAGAAGACGCCGGAGCAGGCGACGGCGGATCTGGTGCGCATCCTCACCGAGTACCAGTCCCGCTGGGGGCGCCAGCGCTGGCTGCTGGTGGGCTTCTCCTTTGGTGCCGAGATAGTGCCCTTCGTCATCAATCGTCTGCCGCCGGCCTATCGCGACAGCCTGGCGGGGGCCGTGATGCTCTCCCCCTCGACGGCGTCGGATTTCGAGATCCACGTCAGCGACATGGTGGTGCACGACAAGGGGGGCCGCTATCCCACCCTGCCGGAGGTGACACGGATCCAGAGTCTGCCGCTGCTCTGCGTGCAGGGGGCGGAGGACGACTCCCCGGTCAAACTCTGTCCGCGCTTGCAGCAGCCGAACGTGACGACGGTGACCCTGCCGGGCTCCCACCACTTCGACGACAACTACCAGACCCTGTACCAGCAGATTGCCGTGCACCTGGGCCTGGCCCAATAACGGCGAGAGGCCGGGAAAATGACACAGGGCGGCCAATGGCCGCCCTGTTGCCATGGCCCCTTGCAACTGTCCAGGGGGCCGGCATGCCGGGATCAGAGCAGATCTTCGAGCTGGTACTTCTTGAGCAGGGTGTTGAAGGTGCCGTCGGCCTTGACGCTCTCGATGGCGGCATCGAAGCGGGCCTTGAGCTTGTCATCGTTCTTGCGAAGGGCCACCGCCACCCCTTCTCCCAGGATCTTGTCCTGGGTGCCGTTGAACTGGGGACCGACGAAGGCGAACTGCTTGCCCATCTCCTTGTCGAGGAAGCCCACCTTCAACTGCACCATGTTGCCGAAGGTGTAGTCGGCGCGGCCGGACTGCAGATCCAGCATGGGGGACTGGGCGTTGACGTAGCGCTTGATCTTGGCCACCTCACCGTAGCGGGCGGTGATGAAGTTGTCCTGGGGGGTGCCCTCCTGCACCGCGATCACCTTGCCTTTGAAGTGGGCCGGATCGTCTGCAAAGTCGGCCGCCTTGTCGCTGCGCCCCACGAAGCGGTTCTGCATCATGTAGTAGACCTGGCTGAAGTCCACTTTCTGGCGCCGCTCGTCGGTGATGTTCATGGAGGACATGATGGCGTCGTACTTGCGCACCTGCAGGCCGGGCAGCAGGGCATCCCAGGGCTGGTTGATCACCTCGCACTCGGTCTTCATCGCAGCGCACAGGGCATAGGCCAGATCGACCTCGAAGCCGCCGAGCTTGCCGTTGCTGTCGACCATCTCGAAGGGGGGATAGGTGGCATCGGTGGCGATCACCAGGGGTTTGGCGGCGGCCTGGCCGGCGGTGGCCAGGGCCATCAGCATCATCAGTGTGTTGAGTTTCATGGTCAGTCCCTTGAAGTGTGGTGTCATTCCTAGCGTGCTAAAGGGTGCCGGCCTCAAGGGCCGACGGCTATCTTGCGATGGGTGAGGGCCGGCAACTGGCTGCGCACCGTGCGCTGTGCTGCCAAATCCAGGGTGGCGATGGCCATGCCCTGACCCTCCTCTACCTGGGCCAGTATCCGGCCCCAGGGATCGATGATCATGCTGTGGCCGAAGGTGCGCCGCCCACCGGGGTGGTGTCCCCCCTGGGCACTGGCAAACACGAAGGCCAGATTCTCTACCGCCCGGGCCCGCAGCAGCAGCGCCCAGTGCGCGAGCCCGGTGGTGTGGGTGAAGGCCGCGGGCAGGGCGATGAAATCGGGGGCGGGCCCCAGGCGAAACAGCTCCGGGAAGCGCAGGTCGTAGCAGATCCCGAGGCGCAGTACGCCCCAGGGCAGGGGATGGCTCACCACCTCCCGTCCCGGGGTCATGGTCGCGGCCTCGTCATACTGCTCCTGCCCGGTGCAAAAGCCAAACAGGTGCAGCTTGTCGTAGCGGCTTGCGATCTGCCCTTGGGGGTCGATGAGCAGGCTGCTGTTGTGCATCTTGCCGGGCTCGTGGCTGGCAAGCGGCAATGTGCCGGCCAGGATCCAGACGTCGAGCTCCCGTGCCAGCCCCTGTACCCAGGCAAGCAGGGGGTGATCGTCAACGGGGGCGGCCAGGGCCACTCGCGCCCGCTCATCGACCGGCATCAGGTAGAAATATTCGGGCAGCAGGGTCAGCTCGGCCCCCTCGGCCGCGGCCTGACGCAGCAACGCCTCGGCCTGGGCCAGGTTGTGGTCAAGGTCATCCCCGGAGACCATCTGGAGGACGGCAACGCGCAGTGAATCCATGGTGCCCCCTAGACGGCGCACAGGCGCTCGGCGCCCGCCAGCAGGGTGTCGTCATCCTTGGAGAAGGAGAGGCGGATGACCCGCTGATCCGTGCCGTCGTGATAGAAGGCGGAGACCGGAATGGTGGCGACCCCGTGATCGCGGATGAGCCGCTGCACGAAGAGGCTGTCCGGCTCGTCGCTTACCCGCTCGTAGCTTGCCAGCATGAAGAAGCTGCCCGCCGAGGGGAGCAGGGTCAGGCGCGAACCGGCCAGGGCCGTGGCGAGCAGGTCGCGCTTGCGCTGGTAGAAGGCTGCCAGCCCATGATAGTGGGCCGGTTGCTGCAACAGGTGGGCGAAGCCGTACTGCATGGGGGTGTCGGCGGCGAACATGGCGAACTGGTGCACCTTGCGGATCTCCTCCATCAGGGGGCGGGGCGCCACGCAGTAGCCCACCCGCCAGCCGGTGACGTGGAAGGTCTTGCCGAAGGAGAAGACGGCGACGGAGCGCTCCACCAGCTCCGGATAGCGGATGACGCTCTGGTGCAGGGCGCCGTCGAACACCACGTGCTCGTACACCTCGTCCGAGAGGATCAGGATGTCGGTGCCGCGCACCAGGCGGGCGAGGCGCTCCTGATCCCCTGCCTGCCAGACGGTGCCGGTGGGGTTGTGGGGGGTGTTGAGCACTATCATGCGGGTGCGGGGGGTGATGCGGGCGGCCACCTCGTCCCAGGGAATGGCGAAATCCGGCGCCTTGAGGGCGATCACCACAGGGGTGGCTCCCTGCAACTGGATCATGGGGCGGTAGCTGTCAAACGCCGGCTCGAACATGATCACCTCGTCGCCGGGGTGAACCAGGGCGGTGATGGCGCAGAACAGGGCTTCGCTGGCGCTGGCGGTGATGGTGATCTCCTCGCCCGCGTCATAGTGATGGCCGTAGCTGGCTGCAATCTTGGCCGCCAGTTGTTCGCGCAGGGCAGGCAGCCCCGTCATGGGGGCGTACTGGTTTTCACCGGCCAGCATGGCCTCGTGGGTCACCCGGATGAGCTCGGGATCGCAGGGGAAGCTCGGCGCCCCCTGGGAGAGGTTGATGCTGGGATGGCGGGCGGCCAGATCCCCGATCACGGTGAAGATGGTGGTGCCCACCTGGGGCAGTTTGCTGGAAACCTGGGGGATGGACATGGCGCCGTCACCTGCGTGTGTGAAAGAGGTCCCTTTTTAGCCCCCCCAAGGCTTGCCGGACAACGGATTATTCGGCATGGTATGCATGAGTTTTTCTCAAGCATGGAGGCTTGTCATGTTGTCCACCCAGCCGCGTACTCAGTTGCCTCTCTATGGCCTGCAGGTCTTCGAGTGTTCTGCCCGCCACCTGAGTTTTACCCTGGCCGCCGACGAGCTGTGCGTGAGCCAGGGGGCGGTGAGCAAGCAGATCGCCCAGTTGGAGGCGCGCTTGGGCCACCTGCTGTTCGTGCGCGGCACCCGTTGTCTCACCTTGACCCCCGCCGCCGAGCGGCTGCTCCCTTTCGTTCGTGAAGGGCTGGCCCGCATGGGGGAGGGGCTCAGCGCCTTGCAGGCCCTGCCCCACGAGCAGGCGATCAGCATCAAGGTGCCCTCCTGCGCCAGCCGCTGGCTGCTGCGGCGGTTGCAGGCGTTCGAGGGGGAGGCGGTGGAGGTGCGTGGCAGCCACAGCCATGGCATCGACTTCTCCCGGGAGCCCTTCGATCTCGCCATCGTCTACCAGCCCTGCCTGGGGCGCTATCCCCACAGCCAGCCCCTGTTTCGGGAACGGCTGACCCCGGTCTGCGCCCCGGCGTTTGCTGCCAAGCATCGTCTGTTCGAGCGCGACCAGAACGAGCTGCCCCTGCTGCCTCTCATCCATGCCAGCGCCGATAGGCGGGACTGGCGCAACTGGTTTGCCGCCTTCCTCGACATCCCCTGGCAGCCCCAGGGGGGGCAGCTGTTCGATACCCTGGACTTGGCGATGAATGCTGCGCTGCAGGGATTTGGCCTCTCTCTCGGGGATCCCACCATAGTGGCCGAGGAGCTGGAGAGCGGCGCCCTGGTCGCTCCCTTTGCCCCCGTGCTGGAGACGGATCACGAATACGCCCTGCTCGCCCGGCCTGACAACCAGCGCCACGGGGTGCAGCGGGTCTGTCACTGGCTGCTGGAGGGGGAGGAGGGTCATCCCTGAGGGGACGCGAAATGAAACAGCCCCGCGGGCGGGGCTGTTGTCAGGTGAATACCATCTCCATACAGTCATGGTGATGGCCGCTGGCCGATTAAGGGGTCACTGGCAGATCTTGTAGTAGACCTCGTTCCAGCGCAGTTGCTCCTTGAGCGCGGGGATGCGGGTGTGCTCGTCGATGACCACAAACTCGATGCCCATGATGTCGGCGAAGGTGCGCAGCTGCTCGATGTTCACCGCCTGGGTGAACACCGAGTGGTGGGCGGCGCCCGCCAGGATCCAGGCCTCGGCGCTGGTCTGCAGGTCCGGCAGGGGTTTCCACAGGGCGCTGGCCACCGGGAGTTTCGGCATGGCCTCTGGCAGGTCCACCACTTCCAGCTGATTGACCACCAGGCGGAAACGGTTGCCGAGATCGATGAGGCTGGCGTTGACCGCCTTGCCCGCCGGGGCCGCGAACAGCAGGCGGGCCGGATCGGCCTTCTTGCCTATGCCTAAATGCTGGGTGTCCAGCACGGGTTTGCCTGCGGCGATGGAGGGGCAGACTTCCAGCATGTGGGCTCCCAGCACCAGGTTGTTGCCCGCTTCCAGATGGTAGGTGTAGTCCTCCATGAAGGAGGCACCCCCCGCAAGGCCATATCCCATCACTTTCAGGGTGCGCAAGAGGGCCGCGGTCTTCCAGTCCCCTTCTGCCCCAAAACCGAAGCCTTGCTCCATCAGGCGCTGGCAGGCGAGGCCCGGCAGTTGGTGCAGACCATAGAGATCTTCGAAGGTGGTGGTGAAAGCGCCAAAGCCGCCGTCGGTGAGGAACTTCTTCATCCCCAGCTCCTGGCGCGCCGCCTCGTACAAGGAGGCACGCAGCGGCCCACCCGCCTGCACCGCCTCGGTCAGGGTGTAGGTCGCCTCATATTCGGCCAGCAGCGCCTCGATGTCGCTGTCGGGCACGGCATCGATCACCTTGACCAGATCGCCGACCGGGTGGTAGTTCACCTGATAGCCGAACTGGATCTGGGCCTCAATCTTGTCGCCCTCGGTGACCGCCACGTTGCGCATGTTGTCGCCAAAACGGGCGATCTTGAGGTGGCGGCTGTCGTGGATGGCGGCGGCGATGCGCATCCAGTTGCCAATCTTCTGTCTGGCCTCTTCATCCTGCCAGTGACCCACCACCACGGTGCGTGGCAGCCGCAGGCGGGCCCCCATGAAGCCGAACTCGCGTCCGCCGTGGGCGGTCTGGTTCAGGTTCATGAAGTCCATGTCGATCTCGCTCCAGGGGAGATCCCGGTTGAACTGGGTGTGGAACTGCAGCAGAGGCTTTTGCAACTGGCTCAGCGCCGGGATCCACATCTTGGCAGGGGAGAAGGTGTGCATCCACACCATGAGCCCGGCGCAGCGCTGGTCGTGGTTGGCATCCCGGGCCACCGCGCTGATTTCATCCAGGGTGGTGCCGGTGGGTTTGAGCACTATCTTGAGGGGCAGGTTCGCCCCTTCGTTGAACTGGCTGGCGATGGTGTGGGCGTGATCGGCCACCTGCTTCAATGTGGTGGCGCCATACAGGTGCTGGCTGCCGACCAGGAACCACACTTCCAGCTGTTTCATCAATTCCATGAGTTTGTCCTCTTTTAGGCTTTTGTCTGGCCGTAATAGGCGTGTTTGCCATGCTTGCGCTGGTAGTGCTTCTCCAGCAGGTAATCGGGCAGGGGGCGGGCCCCCGGGTTGATCTGGCCGGTGAGCCAGGCCATGCGGGCCACCTCTTCCAGCACCACGGCGTTGTGTACTGCATCCTCGGCGCTCTTGCCCCAGCTGAAGGGGCCGTGGTTGGCCACCAGTACCCCCGGCATGGTGAGGATGGGGGTCTGCTTGAGGGTTTCGACGATGAGATGACCGGTCAGCCCCTCGTAGTCCTCCTCCACTTCGCCCGGGGTGAGCAGGCGGGAGCAGGGGATCTCGCCGTGGAAGTAGTCGGCCTGGGTGGTGCCGAAAATGGGGATGGGGCGCCCCGCCTGGGCCCAGGCGGTGGCATGGGTGGAGTGGGTGTGCACCACGCCGCCAAGCTCCGGATAGGCGCGATAGAGCACCAGGTGGGTGGCGGTGTCGGAGGAGGGGCGCAAGGCGCCCTCAACCTGCTTGCCCGCCAGATCCAGCACCACCATGTCCTCGACCCGCATCCGCTCGTAGCTGACGCCGCTTGGCTTTATCACCACCAGATTGCGCTCTCGGTCGATGCCGCTCACGTTGCCCCAGGTGAAGGTCACCAGGCCATGGCGCGGCAGATCCAGATTGGCGGCGAGCACCTGCTCCTTGAGGATCTTGAGGTTCATGCCGGCACCCCCCGGTTGTAGAGCGGTTCGGCGGCGGCGCCCCAGGCGAGGTAGCGCTGGTAGAGGCGCTCGTATTCGGCGACCCGCTCAGGGTGTGGCTGGTGGGTGCGCTCCACGGCGCTCGCCATGTGGTGCTGGGCCTTGGCCACATCGGGATGGATCCCGGCCGCCACGGCGGCAAAGATGGCCGCCCCCAGGGCGCAGCACTGATCCGAGGCCACCACCTGGATAGGCCTGTTCATCACGTCGGCGCAGGTCTGCATCACAGTGGTGGACTTGCGGGCGATGCCGCCAAGGGCGATCACCTGCTCCACCGGCACCTGTTGACTGGTCATGCACTCCATGATGCTGCGGGCGCCGAAGGCGGTGGAGGCCACCAGGGCGCCGAAGAGATCGGGGGCATCGGTGCCGAGGTTGATCCCCGTGAGGGTGCCCTGCAGGCGCTGGTTGGCATAGGGGGTGCGCCGGCCGTTGAACCAGTCGAGCACCACCGGGAGGTGCGCCAGGTCGCGCTGCTGATCCCAGGCGGCGGCAAGGCTGGGTAACAGGGCCTGCTTGTGGCGCTCGATGGCGGTGCGAAGCTCCGGATACTGGGCGGCGAGGCTGTCAAGGGGCCAGCCGAGCTGGCGCTGATACCAGGCATAGATGTCACCGAACGCCGACTGTCCCGCCTCCAGCCCCACCATGCCCGGCACCACGCTGCCATCCACCTGGCCGCAGATCCCGGCAATGGCCCGATCACCTATGGTGGCTTCGCCTGCGATCAGGATGTCGCAGGTGGAGGTGCCTATCACCTTCACCAGCGCATTGTTGCCGGCCCCGGCTCCCACCGCCCCCATGTGGCAGTCAAAGGCGCCGCCGGCGATCACCACCTCGCAGGATAGGTGCAGCCGCTCCGCCCACTCCGGGGTCAGGGTGCCGACCGGGAGATCGGCGGTCCAGCTGTCGGTAAAGAGGGGGAAGTCGAGATCCTCCGTCAGCAGGGGATCCAGGGCATTGAGGAAGTCGGCGGGGGGCAGGCCGCCCCAGCTCGGGTGCCAGAGGGACTTGTGGCCGGCGGCGCAGCGCCCGCGCTTGAGGGTGGCCGGGGCCTGGGTGCCGCTCAGGATGGCGGGGACCCAGTCACACAGCTCGACCCAGTTGCAGGCGGCGGCGCGCACGGCGGCATCGGCTCGGGAGACGTGCAGGATCTTGGCCCAGAACCACTCGGAGGAGTAAATGCCGCCGATGTAGCGGCTGTAGTCGGGGAACTGGCCGCCGTGGCACAGGGCAGTGATGGCCTCCGCCTCCTCGATGGCGGTGTGATCCTTCCACAGCACGAACATGGCGTTGGGGTTGTCGGCAAACTCCGGACGCAGGGCCAGCACACGGCCCTCTGCATCGATGGGAGCTGGCGTCGAGCCGGTGCTGTCCACCCCGATGCCACGCACGGCGGTGCGCTGACTCGGCGTGAGCTGGCTCACCACTGCCACCACCGCCTGCTCCATGGACTCCAGATAGTCGAGGGGGTGGTGGCGGAACTGGTTGTTGACCGGTTGGCAGTAGTGGCCTGCCTGCCAGCGCGGGTAATAGACGACATGGGTCGCCAGCTCGGCGCCGTCCTGGCAGCGCACGGCGAGTGCCCTGACCGAGTCGCTGCCGAAATCGAGTCCGATGACGATGTGCTCAGACATAAGTGCTCCTGACCATCAATGAGGGGTGACTGGGGGGAACCATAGGAGATGGGCAGGAGGGGCGGTTAGCCATTGGCTGCTGGAAATATGGATTTTAACGCTGTCAGTGCGACAGGGTGACGGCTCTCTAAAATTCAATATGTGACGAAATTGCTAATTATATAGACGAAATGGCTGCAATCTCATGGCGTGATCCTGCTCTCCATTTTTAATAGTGAAAACGATTACAACTTGGTTCGCTCAACCAGCAACAACAATAACGTCCTGTTTAAGCATGTTTTTATATGGCTGCGACTTGACTGACTCAACGAGCAGCATTGCGTGGATACATGGATTGATAGAACCGTTGGAGACATTCGCATGAACAAAATCGTTAAAGGCATGATCGCGATGGGGTTCGCCCTTGGTATGGCAAATTCTGCTTTCTCGGCCGAAGCGCTGAAGCTGGGCTACTTGGTCAAGCAGCCCGAGGAGCCCTGGTTCCAGACCGAGTGGAACTTCGCCGACAAGGCGGGCAAGGATCTGGGCTTCGAGGTGATCAAGATAGCCGTCCCCGACGGGGAGAAGACCCTCAATGCCATCGACAGTCTGGCGGCGAATGGCGCCAAGGGCTTCGTCATCTGTACTCCGGATCCCAAACTCGGTGCCGCCATCATGGCCAAGGCCAACAGCATGGATCTGAAGGTCATCACGGTGGATGACCAGTTCGTCAACGCCAAGGGCCAGCCCATGGAGCAGGTGCCGCTGGTGATGATGGCCGCCACCAAGATTGGCGAGCGTCAGGGGCAGGAGCTCTACAAGGAGATGCAAAAGCGCCAGTGGGACGTAAAGGCGACCGGGGTGCTCGCCATCACCGCCGACGAGCTCGATACCGCCCGTCGCCGGGTCGAGGGCTCCCTGGGCGCGCTCAAGGCTGCCGGTTTCCCCGAGGGCCAGATCTTCCGCGCGCCCACCAAGAGCAATGACATTCCGGGGGCGCTGGATGCCGCCAACTCCATGCTGGTGCAACACCCCGAGGTCAAGAACTGGCTCATCGTCGGCATGAATGACAACACGGTGCTCGGCGGCGTGCGCGCCACCGAAGGGCAGGGCTTCAAGGCGGAGAACGTCATCGGTATCGGCATCAACGGGGTGGATGCGGTGAACGAGCTCTCCAAGTCCAGCGCCACCGGCTTCCTCGGCTCCCTGCTGCCCAGCCCGGACGTACATGGCTACAAGAGCATCCAGATGCTCCATGACTGGGTCGTCAACGGCGCCGAGCCTGCCAAGTTCACCGAGGTGACCGACGTGGTACTCATCACCCGCGACAACTTCAAGGCCGAGCTGCAAAAGAAAGGGCTGTGATCCCCATCCCTTGATACCCATGCCGGCATGGCGGAGTGCGCCGTGCCGGCTGGCTGGAGTCATCTCATGAATCAAGTTCCATATCTGGAGTTTTGCGGCATCAGCAAGGAGTTTCCCGGCGTCAAGGCGCTGCAGAACGTCTCCTTCGCCTGCCAGCAGGGCACGGTACACGCGCTGATGGGAGAGAACGGGGCCGGCAAGTCCACCCTGCTCAAGATCCTGAGCGGTTTTCAGGCGCCCACCCGCGGGGTGGTGAAGCTGGCGGGTCAGGAGAAAGTGTTCCAAAACACGGTCGATGCCCTTGAGAGCGGGATTGCCATCATCTATCAGGAGCTGCACCTGGTCCCTGAAATGAGCGTGGCGGAGAACATCTACCTGGGGCAGTTGCCGACCCGGCGCGGCGTCATCGATCGGGAGAAGCTCTATCAGGATGCAGCCAGGCAGCTGGCGCGCCTCGGGATGGACGTCTCCCCCGAGACGCCGCTCAAGTACCTGTCCCTGGGTCAGTGGCAGATGGTGGAGATCGCCAAGGCCCTGACCCGGGACGCCAGCGTCATCGCCTTCGACGAGCCGACCAGCAGCCTGTCGTCCCGCGAGATTGAGCAGCTGTTTCGGGTCATCCGCCAGTTGCGGGACGAGGGCAAGGTCATTCTCTACGTCTCCCACCGCATGGACGAGATCTTCGCCCTGTGCGATGCCATCACGGTGTTCAAGGATGGCCAGTTCGTGCGCACCTTCGCTTCCATGGCCGAGGTGGACCGGGATCTGCTGGTCAAGACCATGGTGGGGCGCGAGCTGACCGACATCTATGGCTACAGCCCAAGGCCGCTAGGCGAGGCGGGCCTCAAGGTGGAGCACCTGATGGGACCCGGCCTCAAGGCGCCGGTGTCGCTCGAGGTAAAGAGAGGGGAGATCCTCGGGATCTTCGGGCTGGTGGGGGCCGGGCGCAGCGAGCTGATGAAGCTTATCTTCGGCGCTGAGACACCTCGAGGGGGCGAGATATCGGTGTTTGGCAAACAGGTGGTCATTCAGAGCCCCATCGACGCCATTCGCAGCGGCATCATGCTCTGCACCGAAGACAGGAAGGCGCTCGGCATCATCCCCATCCATTCGGTGCAGGAGAACATCAACATCAGCGCCCGCCGCCACCACGCGTGGGGAGGCTTCTGGATCAACCAGAAGTGGGAAGACGAGAACGCGAGGCTGCGGATCCGCGACATGCGGGTCAAGACCCCGTCTCCCCAGCAGGCCATCATGAACCTCTCCGGCGGTAACCAGCAGAAGGCCATTCTGGGGCGCTGGCTGTCGGAAGACATGAAAGTGATCCTGCTCGATGAACCGACCCGGGGCATCGACGTCGGGGCGAAGAACGAGATTTACAACGTGATTTACGATCTGGCCAAGGTGGGCATTGCTGTGGTGGTGGTCTCGAGCGAGCTGCCGGAGGTGCTGGGCATCGCGGATCGGATCCTGGTCATGCGGGAGGGGGAGATCGCCGGAGAGCTTTCCCACGACGAGGCCAACGAGGTCAAGGCGCTCAATCTGGCCATGCCGGCCCGTTGATCTGCTGACCGCAACGAGATAGCACCCGGAATTTTCAGGAGAAATACCATGACAACAACGACCTCGGTCGGCCAAGCCGCCAACGACACCGCGGCGAGCGGTACCCGCCTGCAACTGACCCGCATCTGGGATCAGTACGGCATGCTGGTGATTTTCGCCATCCTGTTCCTGCTCGCCTGCGTGCTGGTCCCCAACTTCGCCAGCCTGATCAACATGCGCGGGCTCGGGCTTGCCGTCTCCATGTCGGGCATGGTGGCCTGCGGCATGCTGTTCTGCCTCGCCTCCGGCGAGTTCGACATGTCGGTGGGCTCAGTGGTGGCCTGCTCCGGGGTTGCCTGCGCGGTGGGCATCAACGCCACCGAGAGCATCCCCCTCGGCATTCTGGCCGGTCTCTCGGTGGGCCTTGTCTTTGGCCTCATCAACGGCATCGTCGTGGCCAAATTCAAGATCAACGCCCTCATCACCACCCTTGCCACCATGCAGATGGCGCGCGGGGTGGGCTACATCATCTCCGACGGCAAGGCGGTGGGCATCGTGGAGGAGGGCTTCTTCGAGCTTGGCAACTCCGCCCTGCTCGGCATCCCGACGCCCATCTGGCTGACGGCGGTCTGCTTCGTGCTGTTCGGTCTGCTGCTCAACAAGACCACCTTCGGGCGCAATACCCTGGCCATGGGGGGCAACGAGGAGGCGGCGCGTCTGGCCGGGGTCAACGTGGTGCGCACCAAGATCATCATCTTCACCATGACCGGGCTCATCGCCTCGCTCGCCGGCATCATCCTCGCATCCCGCATGACCTCGGGTCAGCCCATGACCTCCATCGGCTTCGAGCTGGTGGTGATCTCCGCCTGCGTGCTGGGTGGGGTCTCCATGAAGGGGGGGATCGGCAAGATCTCCTACATCATCGCCGGGGTGCTGATCCTGGGGCTGATGGAGAACGCCATGAACCTGCTCAACATCTCCCCGTTTGCCCAGTACGTGGTGCGTGGCCTCATCCTGCTCGCCGCCGTGCTGTTCGACCGCTACAAGCAGGTGCGCAAAGCCCGTATCTGAGCGATGTCTTTCCTCGTCACCGGGCCGGCCTCGCGTCGGCCCGGTGTTTTCCCCGGCAAGCTGTGAGCCAGTTCAACAATTTCACAACGAACAGCTTGCGAACATAGGGGGTTCCTACGCCGGATCTCTACAATGGCCCATGTCGACTTTTTTACCGAAACCCTGTTTTCCGCCATGTCCTCGATGCAAAAAGAGAAGCCGAAACAACTCAATCCCCTGCTGCCTGGCTACGCCTTCGACGTCTTCCTGGTCTCGGGGATGACTCCCATCGAGCAGGGGAGCGCGCTGGATTTCACCATCGACAGGCCCCACGGCATGAAGGGGTTCATCGTCAATCTGACCATCAAGGGCAAGGGGCAGATCTTTCAGGGGGACAAGGCCTTCACCGTGGAGCCCGGGGACCTGCTGCTCTTTCCACCAGCGGCGGTGCACCATTACGGCCGGGCGCCGGATGCCCGGGAGTGGTATCACCGCTGGGTCTATTTCCGGCCGCGGGCCTATTGGGCTGACTGGCTCAAGTGGCCCCAGGTGACGGAGCAGGTGGGGCGACTGCAACTAGCGGACAACCAGCTGCTCACCGAATTCGACACCCTCTTCCTCGACATCGAGGAGACCCACAAGCAGCTGCGACCCATGTCGGAGCAACTGGCTATGAACCTCTTGGAGCGGTTGCTCATCCGCTGCTACGAGGCATCGTCCCAGAATGCCTATCCCGCCATCGATCACCGGGTCCACGAGGCGTGCCAGATCCTGAGCGAGTCCCTCTCGGCCGAGATCTCGGTGGAAGCGCTGGCGGAGCAGGTGTTCTTGTCCCCCTCGCGCCTCGCGCACCTGTTTCGCGAGCAGGTGGGGGTGAGCATAGTGCGCTGGCGCGAGGATCAGCGCATCATGCGGGCCAAGCTGCTGCTGCAGACCACGCCGCTGTCGGTCTCCACCATAGGCCAGCAGGTGGGCTATGACGATCAGCTCTACTTCTCGCGGGTGTTCCGAAAGCGGGTAGGGGTCAGCCCCACCGAATACCGCAAGTGCGCCACCCCGCTATGAGCAGAGCCCAGAGATGACAAAGCCCTCATGACGAGGGCTTTTGTTATCCATGAGGGGCGGATGCGCAATCAGCCCTGACGAGCCTTGAACCTGGGATTGCTCTTGCAGATGACGAACAGCTTGCCGCGCCGACGCACGATCTGACAGTCCGGGTGACGTGACTTGGCGGATTTCAGGGAGGCGAGGACTTTCATTGTTTCTCTTTTCCTTTGCTGAAGAACTGACCGAATCGCTGGCCGAAGCGAGCGACCTGACCTTCCTTGCCGACCTGCTTCTGTTTGCCGGTATAGAAGGGGTGGGACGCGCTGGAGACATCCAGCGTCACATAGGGGTAGGTGTTGCCATCTTCCCACTCTCTGGTGCGATCGGTGGCCAGTGTGGAGCCGATCAGAAAGTAGGTATTGCTGGCGAGATCGTGGAACAGAACCTTGCGGTATTCAGGGTGAATATGGGGGCGCATGATTGCCTCTTTTGTTATGTTATAACAAGGCATGGATAATGCGATGGATGAGAATCAATATCAACTGTTTTTTCCATGATGACAGCGATGGGGGAAAATCGGGGCCGTTCGGCTGCACATCGTCAGCAAGAAGGCATGGGCGGTGAGGGCTTATGTGCAGCCACCATCTTTACTTTTTAAGATTACTGTATAAAAATACAGTAAATTATCATGGAGACGTACCCTATGCGCCTGGAAATCATCATCGACAGAAAACACCAGATCCCCACCTCGACCATGGAGGCCTTGCGCCAGGAGCTGCTCAAGCAACTGGGTGAGCGCTTTCCCGATCTGCATGTGCGGGTGGCACCGGGTAGTGCCATGGCTCTGACGGTCAGTCGCGCCAGCAAGGAAGACAAGGAGCTGGCCGAAGCCATGGTTCAGGAGGTGTGGGAAAACGCCGATAGCTGGATGCCGGAAGAAGAGGCTCTGGAGGCCTGAAGATAAGCTCTCAGCGGCAAGCATCGTCGTGATCTGCCAGGCCGAGAGGAGGAGTCTCCAGCCGGATGATGATCCCTGTACCGGCTTTGCCGAACCGCTCTTCAAAACACGCAGCCATGGGCTGCGTGTTGCGTTGATGGGGTAAGCGCATGACCATGAAGGCGAAAGGCGAAAGGCGAAAGGCGAAAGGCGAAAGGCGAAAGGCGAAAGGCGAAAGAGTCATGTCTCTGGCTGCGCTCAGAGTCCCGCCCAACGCTTGAGGCTGTCGACCTGTACCCGTTGGGTGGCCTGTGTGATGTCGTCATTGGCACGCAGTGCCTTGAGGGCGGTGGGGAGCGCCGCGCGTACCTCGTCCGCCGTCATGCCCGGTTGCAATGCCGGGTGGTAGGCAAGCTTGAGTAACACGTAATCGAGCCCGGTCAGAAAGCTGTCGATGCTGCTGTCATTGAAGATGGAGGGGAACACCTTGTCCGAGTCGTTGGGCAGCCCCATCACCTGGCTCAACTCTTCCACTACGCAATCCAGAAAACGACCTTTTGCCCGGCTGTAATCCACCGGAATGATGATGGTGGCACGGGTGATCTCGTAGCGAGCGTTGGTGGCGAAATTGGCCAGGCAGATCCCCTCCTTGAGGGCGATGCGCACCGACTCGTCCTGGCGCATGGTGCGCGCAGCCCAGCTCGCCATCTGTTTGTGCCGGGTCATGATGAGGGTGAGATTGGGGTTGTCGTTGACAATCTCGATGGGGTGACCGGTGATCCTGCTCAGGTGACGGGTCTGTACCTTGACGACCTCGGCCTGCAGCGGCTTGTCGCCGAATTCGTTGACGAGCTTGAGACGCACGGGGCCCGGCCAGCGGGAGAAGTGCTCCTGTTGTTCATGGCCATACTCCCGTTTCATGGCGATTTCCATGAAGCTCTGGACAAGGTAGTCATCACGCTGCCAGCGTTCGGTGGCCGACAGCGGCAGGGAGAAGAGCCAGAGCATCAGCCCCGGGAGCAACCAGTGCCCATGGCGAACGGGCTGGACAGGTGTGTGCCATGGGCGCATCTTGCCTCCTTGCAAGGGGATCAGCGGTCGGTACGCTCGATATCACGCCAGGTGAGCCAGAGCCTGAGATCGAACTCCAGTTGATGATAGTCCGGTTCCATGTGCTGGCAGAGCTGGTAGAAAGCCTTGTTGTGATCCTTCTCCTTCAGGTGGGCCAGCTCGTGTACCACTATCATCTTGAGAAAGGCGGGATGGGCCTCCTTGAACAGGGCGGCGATGCGGATCTCGTTCTTGGCCTTGAGCTTGCTGCCTTGCACCCGGCTGACATAGGTGTGCAGTCCCAGGGCATCCTTGATCACGTTGATCTTGCCGTCGAAGATCACCTTGGAAAGCGGCGCCGAGCTTTTCAGGTAGCGGTTCTTCAGCTCCATGGTATAGGCGAGCAGCGCCTTGTCGCTCTGGACGAGGTGGGTTTGCGGGTAGCGTTTGGCCAGCATCTCGCCGAGTTTGCCCGCCGCAATCAACTGCTGTACCTGAGCCTTGAGTGGCTCCGGATAGCCCCCCAGATAAGTCAGCTCCGCCATGATTCTTCCCTCTGCCGCAAAAAAGAGCGCCATTGTAGTCAGGATGGGGCCCCTTGAACATGGTGGGCGCCCTCTTTATGACGGCAACGAAAAGGGGCCATCACCAGGATGGCCCCTTCTGTGTGCCTGATTAGCGGCGCCGGTACAGGCCCGGGTCCACCTCTTCATACTGACCTGCCAGATACTGGTAGAAGGCAAGGTGGGAGGGGGAGGTCGGCGTCTTGAGCTCCTGTGCCACCCGCTCCGGTTTGGCGATGATGAATTTGGGGTGTTGGCGCTGGATGTCAGCCAGCACCCGCTCGCGCACATCGTAGGGCGGGTTGACGTTGGCAAAGAACAGATAGGCGGAGGCCGGCTGGCGATCGGTCCAGAGGTAGTATTGCGGCTGGATGCCATCGACCCAGATCTTGTCGGTGGGGGTCGTCTCGGCCAGGATACGATCGACCCTGACCTGGGCGGGGGGATTGAACGGCCTGCCCTTGAGATTGCCTTCCCAGGCGTTGTTGACCAGCAGTACCAGCATGGCCAGCGAGGCGAGCCAGGGGGTGGCGCTTCGCACGTCCCAGGCGCGCCAGAGCGGGACCAGAATGAGCACGGGCAAGGCCCACAGCAGGCTGTTGCCGAGCACCTCGCGCACCCGCTCCAGAGACCACTCCTTGGTGCTCCAGCCGTAACCGAGCTGCTGGGCCAGCAGCCAGCTGGCGGTCAGCACCACCAGGGAGATGCAAAGTAGCCCCAGGGCATCGGATCGCTGCTCGCTTCTGTCCAGCAGGCAGGCGAGCGGCAGCAGGCCAAGCTGCAGATAGAGCACGTCATAGTGATCGAACACATGGCCGGAGACCGAGTTGGCGATCAGGGTGAACAGCACCCCCAGCAGGGTGGCGCACAGCGCGGGGAGATACCACTCCTGGCGGCGCCCGAGCATCAGCACGAGGAAGGCGGGCAGCAGCATGATGAGGCCGGTGCGCAGCAGACCGACGGCGCCCACCTCAGGAGAGAAGCCGTTGCCGTAGCTCCCTTCAAAGAAGATGCCGAAGGCGTAGTATTTGAACTCGGCCAGCACGTCGTGGTGCTGGAAGTAGGCATAGAGCGGGCCGCCGACGAGGGCCAGTCCAAGCAGGCTGGAAAAGAGCAGGGCAAAGGCGCAGCGCCACTGCTCGCGCAGGCACCAGTGACAGAAGAGCACCAGATACCAGGCACCCCAGAAGGCGCCGTTGTTGGTGCGCATCCAGGCCACGATGGCGAAGGTGAGTGCGGCGACCAGGGCCGGTCCCCAGCTGAATCGCTTGTCCAGCAGCATGGTGATGAAAGCCCACTGGGCGATGAGGGCCAGATGGAATGTCCAGTCCTCTGTCATGTTGCCGTAGTAGTAGCGAGTGCTGTAGAGCGCCAGCAGGGCCAGCATGCTGCCAAGTCGCGCCCGCACCGAGAGCCCGAGCTGCGAAAAAGCCTGCCAGCTCGCCATGAGGCCCAGCCAGCAGAGCACCCACTCCAGCAGCCAGATCCCGAAGAAGCCACCAAGGCCATAGCCCAGTGCATCGAGGGCGAAGATCATGGGACCCTTGATGTCGATCATGTCCCGATAGAGTACGCCCCCCTCGCTCCACATCTTGCCCATCACCGCAAACAGGGAGGCATCAAATCCCGGGGCCATGCCGTGGAACAGCGGATTGCGCAGACAGAACAGCAGAGCCATCAGGGCGGTGAGCAAGATGACCGACGGCCTGATCCCGGGATTGTGGCGGTGCGGGGTAAAGCGGATGGCATGATTCATGGGTGACCTGTTCCTGCGGGAAAGACTGAAAAAGCGGGCTTATCTTGCCGAGCCGGGCTGCACGATGCAATGGAAGAAGTGTAGGCACCTGAAATAATTCGTAAAAGTATCGTTTTCACGCCTCTGGCTGCACTGGCAGGCCCCATCACAAGACAGGGCTGGCGCAGTCGGGCGTCACAGCCTGAGGTTGCATGGTAGGGGGCCTGCGCCTGGGAGCGGATCAGGATTCCCCTATGCGGGGGAAAGGCGGCACCGACCCGGGATGGGCCGGTGCCAGATTCACTGGCCGTGATACTCCACCAAGGCCGGCAGGGGGCTGAGTTCCGGCAGGTGGCGTGCCCAGCGCAGGAAGGCATCCGCCAGGGTGATGCCGAGCTCCTGATTGTGCTGGGTCAGGGTGCGGGCAAGGGCCGTGTAGCCCTCCTTGCCGGAGGCGGTATAGGCACTGGAGACCCCGCGATAGATGGCATCCGGCTCGACGTGCTGCCACTGACCCGGGCTGGCTTCCCATTCCAGGCGAGTGATCCTCTCCCCTTTGGGTCTGTCGGCCTGATAGCAGAAGCGCACCCCGGCGGTATAGGGGAAGCTGCCGCTGCCATTGCCCGTCCCCCCGTTGTTGGTGGCGTTGTCGATGGCCCCCTCCAGCGCTTCGGCCAGTTCATGGCCGTGCACCCGGTAGAGGGTGAGGGGAATGGCAAAGGGCAGCAGGCGTCCGGCAACGTCTGCTTCGGTCAGGGGGCCGGGCTCGAGGGAGCAGCGTACGCCCCCGGCATTGTGCAGGGCAAAGTCCACCTGACCCACCTGTTCGCGGGCACTGGCCAGCATGGCACTCGCTACCAGGGGGGCGACCTGGCTGCCGGCGGGCAGGCTGTCATCGGGCAGGCGCTGGTGATGGAGCGGATCAGCGAGCCGGGTCACCACGCGCCGGGTCATGGTTTCGAGCTCGGGGCGATAGCGTCTGGCCAGATGCTGCTCGAGCTCGGGGGCCGGTTCGCAGAAGTGCAGCCCCGCAGGAGGCGGGGAAGCAAAGGGCCAGGGATCCCAGGGTAACCACTCCAGCTGGCCGCGGCTTTGGCACACGCGTCCCTGCTCGTCGAAGGTGAGTTCGCACACCCCGAGACAGAGGGCGCTGTGGGCGGCGTGCAGGATGGCCACCCCGTTCACCATGAGGGGATAGCTGCCTTCGCTGTCGAGCCCGAGCGGCGCCAGATCCCCCAGCAGGCTGTGGGTGTGTCCGCCGACGATGAGGCTGAGCTCGGGGAAGCGGGTCGCCAGTCGCTTGTCCTGCTCCAGACCCAGGTGGCTCAGCAATATGATGTGGTTGATCCCCTCGGCCTTGATCTCTTCGAGGGCGCGGCTCAAGGTCTCTTCGATACCGTGGAAACGGGTGTGGGGATCGGGGCTCGCGATGGCGGCCATCTGCGGCAGCGTGATGCCGAGCAGGGCGAAGGGCACGTCGTCGATGACGCGCTTGTGCCAGGGGCGGCTCGCGTCAAACAGCTGCGGCAGTCCCTGCAGCCGCAGCGGGGCATCGGCGGGCTCCTGACGGTTGTCGATGTTGGCGGCGAGCACCGGGAAATCGAGCTGGCGCAAAAACTCCACCAGCGGCCCGTTGCCCAGATCGAATTCGTGGTTGCCGATCACCATGGCATCCGGTCGCAAGAGGGCCAGCAGATCCGCATTGGCCCGCCCTTTGAAGCGATTGAAGTAAAGTGACCCCTGGAAGGTATCGCCGCCATGCAGCAGCAGGCAGGTCTGGCCGGCTGCCTCGGCCTGTTGGCGCAGGGCGGTGAGCCGGGTCAGGATGCGGCCATAGCCGCCGCACTGGGTGCGCCATTCGGACTCGCCATCGGGGGAGAAGCGCATGGGGGCGCCATCGAAATGGGAGTGGCAGTCGCTGAAGTGGGCAAGTTGAACCGTCATACTCAAGGCTCGGTCCTCCTTAGGAAAAAAGAGCACCGAGTCTACTGCATGGGGTGGGGGGGATACCAGCCCGGCGGCAGCCGGGCCGGTAAAGAGTCAGGCGGGAACCATGATCTGGGTGGCGAGGATCACTACCAGCAGGCCGACGGCCACCGGCAGCGAGGTACGTTTGACCACCTCGAACGGAGAGAGATTGCCCATCCCCGCACAGGCGACCACCACCCCGGAGACCGGCGAGATGGTGCGGCCGAGGTTGGATGCCTGCAGCATGGGGATCACCAGATAGGCCGGGTTGACGCCGAGGCTGGTGGCCAAATGGGGGATGAGCTCCACGAAGGCGTAGAAGGGGGCGTTGCCGGAACCCGTGGTGAAGGCCGCCAGGGTGGTGATGACCACCAGCACCAGCATGATGACGATGCCGCCGGTACCGAAGCTCTGGGCCAGATCCAGGAGGTTGGCGATGAAACCAAGCCCCATCAGACCCTGGGCAAAGACCCCGGCACCCACCAGCAGCATCACCACGCCGGCGAAGGCGTCGGCCATGTTGCGCCAGCACACCTGCAGCCCGTCCAGCAGCTCGCGGCCGTTGCGCTTGCGCACCAGCTCCAGCAGGGCGGCCAGCACCAGGCAGATGACGATGATGGTGACGATATCGAGCTTGGGCCCCAGTTTGCCGTCAAACAGCAGCACACCGATGATGGGGGTGAAGGGGAGGATGGCGTAGAAGCCGGGGGCGTCGGTGACGAGATCGCTCGGGGCGACCGCGGCGTTGTGCTCCCCGGCCTTCTGATCCAGATAACGCTGCCAGAAGAAGTGGGTCACCGCCATGGCGGCGATGGCCACCAGGGAAATGGGCAAGGTCAGCTTGAAGGCAAACTCGATGAGCTCCATGTTCGCGGCCTGGGCGGCCATCACCACGTCCCCCGAGGTGGGGGAGAGGATGATGGCGGCCGGCGAGGCGCACACCGCCGCTGCCGCGCCACGGGAGATCCCCATGTTGACCATCAGCGGGAAGAGGGTGGCCATCAGCAGAACCCCGAGGCCGGTTGCGGAGCTCACCGCCAGCGACATGGCGCAGGCGACCAGATAGGCGGCCACCAGCAGGATGTAGGGGGACTTGATGACACCGAGGGGCTTGCTCGCGAGCTTCACCAGTATGGTGTTGGCGCCGATGTGGCTCATGTAGCCGGCAAAGCCGCACAGCACCATGATGAGCATGCCGAGGCCACCCCCCCTGTCGACCAGCAGGAAGCGCACGTATTCGAAGATGTCGGTGGCCATGTGGCCGGTGGAGGGGACGCTCGCCGGCAGCACCGCCTTGCCCATCAGGGCGGTGATCGCCAGCAGCAGCAGGCCGCCGCTGAGCAGTACCCCGGTGGCGGAGTAGCCCTTGAAGATGTAGCGACCCACGGCCAGGGTGACCAGGGTGCCGATCAGGAGTTCTATCATAAAACCTTCCCAAGAGTTGAAGTGAGGGGGTGGCCTGCCAGGGCTCACCAGAGGGTTGCGCTGGACTATCCGGTATCGGCCAACAAAAACACTGCGGATATTACCCACTAAGGAGTATTTCACCATCCATTCGATGGCAGCTTGTGATCTCGACTGCAAATCCCCGCCTGAGCCGGGGTGATGACTCGCACGTTTGCAGCAACCGGGTGCCAAGAGCGGATGACAGGGGGCTGGATCAGGGGTAATCTCCCAATCGGGTTATTAATTCATTGATTATTAATTGAAATTAAGCCGGGACTCACAAGGAGCAAAGCCGCGGACAGATGGGACTCTTCAGCAAGACAGGGGTGACGGTGGCCCTCATTTATGCCGCCTCAATCGGTGCTGTACCTTCCCACTATGCCGGTGTGAAGGTCGCCCCCGATATCAAGGTCGACTTCCAGTTCTATCGGGTCTCCGGGGCCGATGTGGGGGCCGTGATGCGCCAGATCACCGCCTTGTCGCCCACCCAGGCGGACGGGCACATCGGCAAGGCCAGTTATCAGCTCTCCTGGCAGTTGCAGACGAAGGCGACGGCGACACGCTGCGAGCTGGAGCAGGCCAGCGTCCGTGTCCGCATCCAGGTCAGGGTCCCCAACTGGATGGACAAGTCCCGTGCGCCCACGAAGGAGCGCCAGAAGTGGGACAAGCTGGTGGCCGCCATGTTTGACTACGAGAGCCGTCACAAGGATATCCTGCTGGAGAGCGTGAGCCAGCTTGGCACGCGCCTCGCCCAGTTGCCGGTGACCCGGGATTGCCCAACCCTGGAGCATCAGGGCTGGCAGGCAGGGCAGGCGGTGCTGGAGGCCACCCGGGCGCGGTTCGACACCCTGGCCAGCCAGACCGATCAGGGGCGCAAGCTGGGGGTCGTCTGGCCCAGGGCTGGCTGATGACACGTGTACAGGCCCATGGCCGCTCATGGGAAACATAAAAAACGGGCTGACTGAGCCCGTTTTTTGTTGGTGCGCCAAATGGTGTGGAGGCGGGCAGCCCCGGCTCCTGGGGAGTTAGTCGCGCAGTGGCTTGCCCTTGCGCAGTCTTCGCACCCAGTAGCGGGCGGGATGGATCGCCTCCAGCAGATCGGAGGCCAGCGGCAGGGGATCGCCGCAGATCTCGCTGGCGACCAGCTCGCCGCACAGGGGCGCCGAGCACAGACCCCGGGAGCCGAGCGCCCCCAGCACGTAGAGGCCGGCGTGCAGGGGTAGTGCGCTCTGCTGATCCGCGGGGGCGTTGACGTCATGATCCGCCAGCGCCGCCAACCGGGCGACGGGCCCGGCTACCGGCAGGTGATCCCGGCTGGCGCAGCGCACCCCGATGCGGGCCTGAGCACCGCTCACATCCACCTCGGCCGGCCAGCGCTGCTGGGGCACACAGGCTTGCAGCCGCGCCCTGTTCTGCTCCTGCTCGTCGGTGCGGTAAGCTAGATCGGTCTGGTTGCGGCCATAGCTGGCCCCGATACAGTGCGCGCCGTTGTGGGCCGGTGTGAGGTAGCCATCGTAGCAGAGCACGGTCTTGAGCTGGCTCAAGCCAGCCGTGGTCGGCACATGGCTCACCTGACCGCGCACCGGATAGAGCGGCAGCTCGGCAAAGGGGAGAAGGGCTGGCAACTGATGCCCGGCCGCCACCACCAGATTGGGGGCGTGCCACTGGCGGCCATCCCGGCTCTCCACTCGCCAGCCATCGGCCTCTTCGGCAATACGCGTTACAGCGGCATTGAACAGCACTTCCAGCCGCCCGCTGGCCTGCGCCTCCCTGATGGCGGCGCGGGTGAGATCCGCCGGACAGAGCCAGCCCCCCAGGGGATAGCTCACACCATCCGCATCGCAGGGCAGGCCGACCACCTGCTCAACCTCCGCTGCCGAGAGTGGGTGCATCAGCTCGGGGGGGAAGGGGCCCTGGCTCATCTTGGCAAGCTTGGCGGCGGATTTGTCGTCGTAGCCGAGTTGGGTGACGCCACACAGCGAGAAGGCGACGGGGTGGTGCTTTGCCAGGGCCAGCAGCCGGTTTCTGGCAAAGCCAAAGGCCAGCGAATAGAAGCGCGACAGGGCATCGTGCTCGCCGTTGAGCAGGGGGTAGAGGGCTCCTTGTCGATTGCCGGAGGCGCCGCTGGCCGGTTCGCCATCTTCGCACAGCAAGGTGACGTGCCGACCCCGCTCCACCAGAGAGAGCGCCGTCATGGCGGAAGCGATGCCGCCACCGATGATGAGCACCTCTCCCTCCCGCCCTGCGGGGCGGGCGTACCAGGGGGCGATGCTCTGCTGCGGCACTTTGCCTTCCCGAACACCCGCCAGCATCTCCCGCTTGCTGCCGTGGCCCTTCACCTTCTTCATGGCAAAGCCGGCGGCAATCAGCCCCCGTCGCACGAAACCGGCGCAGGTAAAGGTCGAGAGGGTGGCATCGGGGCGGGCGAGGCGAGCGAGATCGTCGAAGAGATCCTGGGTCCACATCTCTGGGTTCTTGGCAGGGGAGAAACCGTCCAGATACCAGGCGTCCACCAGACCGGTTGCCGGATGGGGCACCTGGGGCAGCATCTCCTTGATGTCGCCAAACCAGAGATCGAGACGGATTCGGCCATCGGCAAAGAGCAGGCGATGGCAGCCGGAGACCGGCAGCGGCCACTGGTCAATCAGGTCCTGGCTCAGGTGGGAGAGCTCGGGCCAGGCGGCCAGGGCCTTGCGCAGATCGGCCTGGGTAAGGGGGTATTTCTCGACGCTGATGAAGTGCAGCCGGGATCCGTTGCCGGACAGGGGGGCCTGTTCCAGAAAGACGGCCATTGTGGCCAGAAAGTTAAGTCCTGTACCGAAACCTGTTTCACCAATCACGAAACTGTCACTATCGTGGTGCGAAAATCGCTCTGGCAGTCGATTTTGCTGCAAAAAGACGTAGCGGGTTTCACTTAGACCGTTATCATTGGAAAAGTACACATCCCCGAACTCACTGGAGACTGGAGTTCCCGCTTCGTTCCAGTCCAATCGGGCATGATGTAAGGATGTTTGACTCACGTTTTCCTCGGCTCGCGTCACAAAATCGCGGGCATTCTACGTGAAAGCAGACCAGTTTGGCAGCCGAAAGCGGGTAGACTCGGTGCCAGTTTTTCCAGACGAGATGAATTAATGAGAAGAGCAGTGATCACCGGTATCGGCGTCATCTCCAGTATCGGCAACAACAAGGAAGAGGTGCTGGCCTCCCTGAAAGCAGGTAAATCCGGCATCACCTATTCCGAGCAGTTCGAGCAGTACAACCTGCGCAGCCGTGTCTGGGGTAACATCAAACTCGAACCGTCTGAACTGATCGACCGTAAAGTCATGCGTTTCATGGGTGACGCCGCGGCCTACGCCTACCTCTCCATGCAGCAGGCCATCGAAGATGCCGGCCTGCCGGAAGAGATGGTCTCCAACGAGCGTACCGGCATCGTGACCGGTTCCGGCGGCGCCTCCGGCAAGAACACCTCCGAATCTGCCGATATCGCCCGTGAAAAGGGCGTCAAGCGGGTGGGTCCCTACATGGTGCCACGTACCATGTCTTCCACCACCTCCGCCTGCCTTGCCACCCCGTTCAAGATAAAAGGTGTCAACTACACCATCAGCTCCGCCTGTGCGACCTCTGCCCACTGCATCGGTCACGCCCTGGAACTGATCCAGCTTGGCAAGCAGGACATCATCTTTGCCGGTGGCGGCGAGGAGCTGGACTGGTCTTCCACCATCCAGTTCGACGCCATGGGCGCGCTCTCCACCAAGTACAACGACAACCCGGAAAAAGCGTCCCGCACCTATGATGCGGACCGCGATGGCTTCGTCATCTCCGGTGGGGGCGGCATTCTGGTGGTCGAGGAGCTGGAACACGCCCTGGCCCGTGGTGCCCACATCTACGCCGAAATCACCGGTTACGGTGCGACCTCCGACGGCTACGACATGGTGGCCCCGAGCGGTGAAGGCGCCGTGCGTTGCATGAAGATGGCGATGCAGGGTGTCGGCAAGGTGGACTACATCAACACTCACGGTACCTCTACTCCGGTTGGTGACACCAAGGAGCTGGAAGCCATTCAGACCCTGTTTGGCAGCAATGCACCCAAGCTCTCCGCCACCAAGGCGATGACCGGCCATGCCCTGGGCGCCGCCGGCGTGCACGAGGCCGTCTACTCCCTGCTGATGATGGAACACGGCTTCATCGCCCCCAGCATCAACATCGAGAATCTGGACGAGAAAGCCGTGGGCCTGCCCATCGTGCGTGAATACGAAGCGGCCGACCTCAATACCGTCATGTCCAACAGCTTCGGCTTTGGCGGTACCAACGCCTCTCTGGTGTTCAGCAAGTTCAAGGCTTGATCTCCCCGTGGGGAGCGCAACGCGAAATAGAAAAAGGCGCCGAAAGGCGCCTTTTTTATTGAATTCTTTTTATTGAACTCTGCTGATGGTTCCCGGTTTGGGACCGCTGTCTGCCAGGGGCAACCGCATATAGACTGCCCCGTCACCATACTCCACCAGCGATTTGCCGGTGTCGGCGGGCACAAACCCCTGCTTGCGCCAGAAGGCGGGGGCATCCTGAACCGCCACCAGGCCTGCATGGCGATATCCTGCATGGCTCGCGAAAGTGAGCGCCCTTGCCAGCAGTCGCTGTCCGACACCCAGGCCGCGTGCCTTGCTCGAGACAGCGAGATCGTGCAGATAGAACTCGTCGTGACCGGCCAGCGCCTTCATCGGCACCGAGAGGGGCGGGGGCTGGTGGGCACGCCAGGGGTGGCAGAGCAGGTAACCCAGCACCTTGCCCTGACGCTCGGCCACCCAGCAGGAGGCGGGGGCCAGCTCGGTCTTGTTCTGCATCACCTCGAGGGGCTCGGGTTCGAACTGGTGATAACACTCGTGCTGGATGGCCATGATGGCGGGCCAGTCTGGCGTGCGGATGGTGCGGATGGTGATCATGATGCGGGTCGGGTCCGTACTCAAACCGTGGCAAAAAGGGGTGACAGCATACCCCAGAGAGCACACAAACGGAACCGGGTCACCTGTCAGCGAACCGGTTCCTTGCTCACGATCTTGACCAGCTGGTAGCGCAAGGAAGGGGCATCGGCCGGCACATCGGCCAGTTGCTCCTTGCTCACTTCGAGTTGATAGCGAAAGCCCGGTTCAAAGGTGAAGCCTTCGATCTGCTGATAGAAGAGGCTCCAACTCTCGCGCGGTTGACTGCGCACCTGCATGCACTTCATGGGGGCGACACCGACGCAGTCTGCCAGCTTGTCCTGGATATAGAGGGTTTCGGTGGTCGGGGCGCTCTGGCAGGCGCTGAGCAGGAGGGCGGAGCTGAGGAGCAGGGGAGATTTCATGATGAGTGTCCTTGGCGTAAAAGGGCGCGATTAAACCTGCAAAAGAAAAGGCGGTCAATGACCGCCTTTGTAACAAACCATGACAGATCGGGCTCAGCGCTGGTCGAGGGGCACGAACTCGCGCAGGGGCTGACCGGTGTAGAGCTGACGGGGACGGCCGATCTTCTGATCCGGGTCTGAGTGCATCTCGTTCCAGTGGGCAATCCAGCCGATGGTACGGGAGATGGCGAAGATCACGGTGAACATGGACATGGGGATACCGATGGCCTTCATGATGATGCCGGAGTAGAAGTCCACGTTCGGGTAGAGCTTCTTCTCGATGAAGTAGGGGTCGGACAGCGCGATGCGTTCCAGCTCCATGGCCACGTCCAGCAGCGGATCCTTGATCTGCAGCTCGGTAAGCACCTCGTGGCAGGTTTCACGCATCACGGTGGCACGGGGATCGTGGTTCTTGTAGACCCGGTGACCGAAGCCCATCAGACGGAACGGATCGTTCTTGTCCTTGGCGCGGCCGATGTACTCGGGAATGCGATCCACGGAGCCAATCTCTTCGAGCATCTTGAGGCAGGCTTCGTTGGCACCACCGTGGGCCGGGCCCCACAGGGAGGCGATCCCCGCGGCGATACAGGCAAACGGGTTGGCACCGGAAGAACCGGCCAGACGCACGGTGGAGGTGGAGGCGTTTTGCTCATGATCCGCATGCAGGGTGAAGATGCGGTCCATGGCGCGCTCGACGATGGGGTTGACCTTGTACTCTTCGGTCGGCACGCCAAACATCATGTGCAGGAAGTTGCCAGCATAGGAGAGGGCGTTGCGCGGCTGCATGAAGGGCTGGCCGATGGAGTACTTGTAACACATGGCGGCCAGGGTCGGCATCTTGGAGAGCAGACGGAAGGCACAGATCTCGCGATGCTCCTCGTTGTTGATGTCGAGGGCGTCGTGATAGAAGGCGGACAGCGCGCTGACCACGCCGCACATGACGGCCATGGGGTGGGCGTCGCGGCGGAAGCCGCGGAAGAAGAAGGCGATCTGCTCGTGCACCATGGTGTGGCGGGTGACCAGACGTTCAAATTCCGCATATTGGGTCTTGGTGGGGGCCTCGCCGTACAGCAGGATGTAGCAGACTTCGAGGTAGCTGGCCTGGGTGGCCAACTGGGCGATGGGGTAACCGCGGTGCAGCAAGACACCCTGGTCGCCATCGATGTAGGTGATGGAAGATTTGCAAGAACCGGTGGCCATGAAGCCGGGGTCGAAGGTGAAATATCCTTGCGTGCCCAGCTTTCTGACATCGATCACATCGGGTCCAACGGTACCGGAGAGGATCGGCAGTTCAACCGGCTCTTTTCCGGGTAGATGTAGGGTGGCTATCTTATCAGCCATAGCACGTCTCCTTTGCTCTTTTATAATTTGGTTCCAGCCCTACTTTATTACGACTGTTATGACGCTGGCAAAGGTTCTTACCCGTACCACGGCGGCTGGAGCGCCTTATTTGAACCAGAGAACCATGTCTTTGTCAATTTTGCTGGATGATCATTAATGACTTGTTAAAGCTGTTGTGAGATCTGGTTTACGGTTTTGGATTTTCTGTGTAGCTATTTGATTGTCATTGGTTAAGGCCGCCGATATACTGCGCCACGTGGGTGATGGTCGTCGGTGTTTGAAACGCTTTCGCAAAGCCAGATGTGATATCGAAAATGTTATTTTTGGCTTTCCTGAGTTGTTTTGGTAACAAAAACCTAACAAATGCCACTCCTCGCCCTCAAAGCGTGTGAAAACAATAACTAACGTGCTCAATGGAGCTGAGTGGGCAAAGCCGTGAAAAACAAACAGAGACCTGTAAACCTCGACCTACAGACGATCAGCTTTCCTGTCACCGCCATCGCTTCCATCTTGCATCGTGTCTCAGGGGTCATCACCTTTGTGGCATTGGCCATCTTGCTGTGGATGCTTGGTACTTCACTCGCCTCTCCCGAAGGATTTGAATCGGTCGTTGCCATCATGGACAACTTCCTGGTCAAGTTCGTGCTGTGGGGGATCCTGACCGCGCTGGCTTACCACATCGTGGGCGGTCTGCGGCACCTGGTCATGGACATGGGCTATTGGGAAGAGCTGGAATCCGGTAATCAGAGTGCCCGTGTGGCCTTCGTGATCACCGCGGTTTTGGCGGTATTGGCGGGGGTACTGGTATGGTAACCAATTCTGCAACTTTCGGGCGCAGCGGTGTTCATGATTACATCCTGATCCGCGCCACCGCCCTCATCATGACGTGCTACGTCCTCTATCTGGTTGGCTTTGTCGCGTTCAACGACATCACCTACGAGGTGTGGACCGGCTTCTTCTCCAACACCTTCACCAAGGTCTTCACCCTGCTGACGCTCGTATGCGTCTTGATCCACGCCTGGATCGGTCTGTGGCAGGTGCTGACCGACTATATCAAGCCGGTCGGACTGCGCGGTGCGCTGCAGTTTGTGCTGGTGGTGGTGCTGTTTGTCTATGTGATGACTGGTTTCGTCGTGCTGTGGGGTGTGTAAGGTGACTATTCCAACTCGTGAATTTGATGCGGTCGTGATCGGTGCCGGTGGCGCCGGTATGCGCGCCGCGCTGCAGATTGCCCAGTCCGGCAAGAGCTGCGCCCTGTTATCCAAGGTTTTCCCGACCCGTTCCCACACGGTCTCCGCCCAGGGCGGGATCACGGTCGCCCTGGGCAATGCCCACGACGACAACTGGCAGTGGCACATGTATGACACCGTCAAGGGCTCCGATTATATCGGTGATCAGGAAGCCATCGAATACATGTGCAAGACCGGCCCCGAGGCCATCTATGAGCTGGAGAACATGGGCTTGCCTTTCTCCCGCTTTGACAACGGTACCGTCTACCAGCGTCCGTTCGGCGGTCAGTCCAAGAACTTCGGCGGCGAGCAGGCTGCCCGCACCGCGGCGGCAGCCGACCGTACCGGTCACGCCCTGCTGCACACCCTGTATCAACAAAACGTCAAGAACAAGACCACCGTCTTCTCCGAGTGGTATGCCCTGGATCTGGTGAAGAACCAGGATGGCCATATCGTCGGCTGTACCGCCATCGACATGGAGAGCGGCGAGGTCGTCTACTTCAAGGCCAAGGCCACCGTGCTCGCCACCGGCGGCGCTGGTCGCATCTATCAGTCCACCACCAACGCCCACATCAACACCGGTGACGGCGTCGGCATGGCGCTGCGCGCCGGGGTCGGCGTGCAGGACATGGAGTTCTGGCAGTTCCACCCCACCGGTATTGCCGGGGCAGGGGTACTGGTAACCGAGGGTTGCCGTGGTGAAGGCGGCTACCTGCTGAACAAGGACGGCGAGCGCTTCATGGAGCGTTATGCGCCAAATGCCAAGGACCTGGCCGGTCGCGACGTGGTGGCCCGCTCCATCATGATCGAGATCCGCGAAGGCCGTGGCTGTGACGGTCCCTGGGGCCCGCACATCAAGCTCAAGCTGGATCATCTGGGCAAAGAGGTGCTGGAATCCCGCCTGCCGGGCATCTGCGAGCTTTCTCGCACCTTCGCCCACGTGGATCCGGTCAAAGAGCCCATCCCCATCATCCCGACCTGCCACTACATGATGGGCGGCGTGCCGACCAGCGTGAACGGCCAGTGCCTGACCCAGGACAAGGATGGCAACGACGTGCCGGTTGTCGGTCTGTTCGCGGTGGGCGAGATCGCCTGCGTCTCCGTGCACGGTGCCAACCGTCTGGGCGGCAACTCCCTGCTGGATCTGGTGGTGTTCGGTCGTGCTGCCGGGATGCACCTGGTGGAGACCCTTGGCTCGATGGAGCACGGCGTGGAAGCCACCGACGCCGACATCGCCAAGGCGCTGGAGCGCTTCAACCGCTGGGAAAACAACCGTGACGGGGAAGACCCGGCACAGATCCGCAAGGACCTGCAGCGCTGCATGCAGAACAACTTCTCCGTGTTCCGGGAAGGGGATGCCATGGCAGAAGGGCTGGCCGAGCTGAAACTCATCCGCGAGCGTCTCAAGAACGCCCGTCTGGACGACACCTCCAAGGAGTTCAATACCCAGCGCATCGAGTGCCTGGAGCTGGACAACCTGATGGAGACCGCCTATGCCACCGCGGTGGCGGCGAACTTCCGTACCGAGAGTCGTGGCGCCCACAGCCGCTTCGACTTCCCGGAGCGTGACGATGAGAGCTGGCTGTGCCACAGCCTCTATCATCCGGACACCGAGTCCATGACCCGTCGCGCTGTCAACATGTCACCCAAGACCCGTGAGGCGTTCCCGCCCAAGGTCCGGACTTACTGATTGCGGAGCCAAGCACAATGAACGTCACATTCTCTGTCTACAGATACAATCCGGACGTTGATAACGTCCCGTATATGAAGGATTATCGTCTTGATATTCCTGAAGGTTCCGACATGATGGTGCTCGACGCACTGATCCAGCTCAAGGAGCTGGATCCCACGCTCGCCTTCCGCCGCTCCTGCCGCGAAGGGGTCTGTGGATCTGACGGTCTCAACATGAATGGCAAGAACGGTCTGGCCTGCATCACGCCGCTCTCGGATCTCTTGAAGAAGGGCAGCAAGGTCGTCATTCGGCCCTTGCCCGGTCTGCCGGTGATCCGGGATCTGGTGATCGACATGACCCAGTTCTACACCCAGTGGGAGAAGGTCAAACCCTTCCTCATCAACGACGAAAAACTGCCGCCCGTGCGTGAGCACCTGCAATCCCCCGAAGAGCGCGCCAAGCTGGATGGCCTGTACGAGTGCATACTCTGTGCCTGCTGCTCCACCTCTTGCCCCTCCTTCTGGTGGAACCCGGACAAGTTCATCGGTCCGGCCGGCCTGCTCGCCGCCTATCGCTGGCTGGCGGACAGCCGCGACACTGCGGCCAGTGAGCGACTGGGCAACCTGGATGACGCCTTCAGCGTGTTCCGCTGCCACGGCATCATGAACTGCGTGAACGTCTGTCCCAAGGGCTTGAACCCGACCAAGGCCATCGGTCAGATCAAGTCGATGTTGCTCAACCGGGCCGTGTAGTATCGGGGCCAGGGCGCCTTGCGCCGGGCCCGACCTCTGGATAGCCATCCCGCCCCGGGATGGCTATGACCCTACAAGCTGCAGTGCAGCGAACAAGATGTACAAGGGATAGAAATGCATAACGGCGTGATGAAGGCCTGGTTGGAGTCATCTCACCTGGCTGGTGCGAATGCAAGCTACATTGAGGATTTGTACGAATCCTTCCTGGAAAACCCCGACTCCGTTGCCGACGAATGGCGCAGCCTGTTCCAGTCGCTGCCCCAGGTCAACGGACATGCAGTAGAACAACCCCACTCCCAGGTTCGCGACTATTTCCGCCGCCTGGCCAAGGACTCCTCCCGTTACAGCGCTCCCGTCTCCGATCCCCAGGTGGATGCCAAGCAGGTTCGCGTACTTCAACTGATCAACGCCTTCCGTTTCCGCGGTCACCAGAACGCCAACCTGGACCCCCTGGGTCTGTGGCAGCGCGAGCCGGTCGCCGAGCTGGACCCGGCCTTCCACAATCTGCAAGGTGCAGACATGGAGGCCACCTTCAATGTGGGCTCCTACGCCATCGGTCGCGAGACCATGGTGCTCTCCGATCTGTATGCCTCGCTGAAGAAAACCTATTGCGGCAGCATCGGCGCCGACTACATGCACCTCACCTCCACCGAGGAGAAGCGCTGGCTGCAAGACAGGCTGGAATCCATCGAAGGGAAGGGCAACTATACCCTCGAAGAGAAGACCCGCTTCCTCGAGAGCCTGACCGCCGCCGAAGGGCTGGAAAAATACCTGGGTGCCAAGTTCCCGGGGGCCAAGCGTTTCTCCCTGGAAGGGGGCGATGCCATGGTGCCCATGCTCAAAGAGCTTATTCGCCGCGCCGGTGAGCAGGGTTGCAAGGAAGCCGTCATCGGCATGGCCCACCGTGGTCGCCTCAACGTGCTCATCAACGTGCTGGGCAAGCGCGCCCAGGACCTGTTCGACGAGTTTGCCGGCAAGCACGGCGAATCTTGGGGCACAGGAGACGTGAAGTACCACATGGGCTTCTCCTCCGACTTCGCCACCCCGGGCGGCAACGTCCACCTGGCGCTGGCGTTCAACCCGTCTCACCTCGAGATCGTCAACCCCGTGGTCATCGGCTCCGTGCGTGCCCGTATGGACCGTCGCGGTGACAAGGACGGCTCCAGCGTCCTGCCCATCACCATCCACGGTGACTCCGCTATCGCGGGGCAGGGGGTCGTTGCCGAGACCTTCAACATGTCCCAGACCCGAGCCTATGGCGTGGGCGGCACGGTGCGCATCGTCATCAACAACCAGGTAGGCTTCACCACCTCCTATATCCGTGACCTGCGCTCCACCGAATATTGCACCGACATCGCCAAGGCGGTGCAGGCCCCTGTGCTGCACGTCAACGGGGATGACCCGGAAGCCGTGGTGCTGGTGACCCAGATTGCCCTGGATTACCGCAACACCTTCAAGCGCGACGTGGTGATCGAGCTGGTCTGCTACCGTCGTCACGGTCACAACGAGGCCGACGAGCCGAGCGCGACTCAGCCCCTGATGTACCAGAAGATCAAGCAGCACCCGACCCCGCGCAAGATCTACGCCGATCAGCTGATCGCCGAAGGAGCCATCGCGCCGGAGCTGGCCACCACCCTGGTCAACGACTATCGCGACACCCTGGATCGGGGCGAACGGGTGAGCAAGGAGTGGCGCCCCATGGAGCTGCACTCCGTGGACTGGACCCCGTATCTGGGTCACGACTGGGCCATGGCCTATGACAGCACTGTGCCCATGGATCATCTGAAGGCCCTGGGTGAGCGCATCAGCCAGTACCCGGCCACCCATGTGCTGCAACGCCAGGTCGAGAAGATCTACGAAGACCGTCGCCTGATGGCCGCCGGTGAGAAGCTGGTGGACTGGGGCTTTGCCGAGACCCTGGCCTACGCCACCCTGGTGGACAAGGGCTCCCGCATTCGCTTCACCGGGGAAGACTCCGGGCGTGGCACCTTCTTCCATCGCCACGCCGTGCTGCACAGCCAGACCGATGCCAGCACCTACACCCCGCTGTGCAACCTGCATGACGAGCAGGGCCCGTTCGAGGTGTACGACTCCGTGCTGACCGAGAACGCGGTACTGGCGTTTGAATATGGCTACGCCAGCGCGGAGCCGGCCGGTCTCACCATCTGGGAAGCCCAGTTTGGTGACTTCGCCAACTGCGCCCAGGTGGTGGTGGATCAGTTCCTCTCCTCCGGCGAGCAGAAGTGGGGCCGGATGTGCGGCCTGACCATGCTGCTGCCCCATGGTTACGAGGGTCAGGGCCCGGAGCACTCCTCCGCCCGTCTGGAGCGTTACCTGCAGATGTGCGCCCAGCACAACATGCAGGTGTGCGTGCCCTCCACCCCGGCGCAGGTGTTCCACATGCTGCGTCGCCAGGTGGTACGCCCCATGCGCCGTCCGCTCATCGTGATGACGCCCAAATCCCTGCTGCGCCACCCGCTGGCGGTGAGCAAGCTCGAAGAGCTGGCAGAGGGCACCTTCCAGAACGCCATTGGCGAGATCGATGCGCTGGATCCCAAAGGCGTCAAGCGCGTGGTCTTCTGCTCCGGCAAGGTCTACTACGACCTGCTCGATGCCCGTCGCAAGGCCGAGCAGCAGGACGTGGCCCTGGTACGGATCGAGCAGCTCTACCCCTTCCCGGAAGAGGAAGTGCGCGCCATCCTGGCCGATTACAGCCATGTCACCGACTTCGTCTGGTGTCAGGAAGAGCCGCAGAACCAGGGCGCCTGGTACAGCACCCGTCATCACTACGACAGCGTGCTGCCAAGCCATGCCCGTCTGCGTTATGCCGGTCGCCCGGCGTCGGCTTCACCGGCCGTCGGTTACATGTCCGTCCACGCCAAGCAGCAAAAAGCCCTGGTGGAAGACGCCCTTACCCTGGAATGAACGAGTTGTGGATGAGAGGGCCCGTGTCGGGACCCTCTCTGACCTGGAACAAGCCTGCTGGCCAAGAAGTAACAAGGAACTGATTACATGACTATCGAGATCAAGGTACCGGACCTGCCGGAATCAGTGGCGGATGCCACCATCGCGACCTGGCACAAGAAACCGGGTGATCTGGTTGCCCGTGACGAAGTGCTGGTTGACATCGAAACCGATAAAGTCGTGCTGGAAGTGCCCGCGCCGGAAGCCGGCGTACTGGGCGACATCCTGCAGAGCGAAGGGGCCACCGTGCTCTCCCGCCAGCTGATCGCCATGCTTAAGCCGGCCCCCGTTGCCGGTGAAGCGACCAGCGAGAAGCCGGTGGAAGCCGTGGCCGATGACGCTGCCGATGGCCTGAGCCCGTCCGTGCGCCGCATGGTGGCCGAGCACGACATCGACGTCGCCAAGCTGACCGGCACCGGCAAGGGGGGTCGTGTCACCAAGGAAGACGTGGAAGCCTTCATCAAGAATCTGGGCAAGGCTCCCGTGGCTGCGCCGGCTGCTGCCGCTCCTATGGCTGCCGCACCGGTTGCCCCGCTGGCCGGTCGCACCGAGAAGCGTGTGCCCATGACCCGTCTGCGCAAGCGCATCGCCGAGCGTCTGCTGGAGGCCAAGAACACCACCGCCATGCTGACCACTTTCAACGAGATCAACATGGCGCCCATCATGAAGCTGCGCAAGCAGTACGGCGAGATCTTCGAGAAGAAGCACGGCATCAAGCTCGGCTTCATGTCCTTCTATGTGAAGGCCGTGGTCGAATCCCTCAAGCGCTACCCGGAAGTGAACGCGGCGCTGGACGGTGACGACATCGTCTACCACAACTACTTCGACATCAGCATCGCCGTCTCCACCCCCCGTGGTCTGGTGACCCCGGTGCTGCGCGACTGCGACAACATGAGCCTGGCGGACATCGAGAAGGCCATCAAGGATCTGGCCGGCAAGGGCCGTGACGGCAAGCTGACCGTGGATGAACTGACTGGCGGCAACTTCACCATCACCAACGGCGGCGTGTTCGGCTCCCTGATGTCCACCCCCATCATCAACCCGCCCCAGAGCGCCATTCTGGGTATGCACAAGATCCAGGACCGCCCCATGGCCGTCGACGGCAAGGTCGAGATCCTGCCGATGATGTACCTGGCGCTCTCCTACGATCACCGCATCATCGACGGCCGCGAGTCCGTGGGCTTCCTGGTCTCCATCAAGGAGCTCCTGGAAGACCCGACCCGTCTGCTGCTGGATGTCTGAGCAAGCGTGACTGAAAGATAACGAGGGGCCGCCCAGGCCCCCCCATTCACAGGGGATTGAGAAACACGAGCCCCGGACGGAAATACCTACAACACGGATAGAGCATCTATGAATCTGCATGAATATCAGGCAAAACAGCTGTTTGCCGAGTATGGCCTGCCGGTCTCCGAAGGTTATGCCTGTGCCACCCCGCAGGAAGCGGCCGAAGCGGCCGACAAGATTGGCGGCAACACCTGGGTCGTCAAGTGCCAGGTCCACGCCGGTGGCCGCGGCAAGGCGGGCGGCGTCAAGCTGGCCAAGAGCAAGGACGAGATCCGCGCCTTCGCCCAGAACTGGCTCGGCAAGAACCTGGTGACCTATCAGACTGACGCCAATGGTCAGCCGGTTACCAAGATCCTGGTGGAGTCCTGCACCGACATCGCCAAGGAACTGTACCTGGGCGCCGTGGTTGACCGTGGCTCTCGCCGCGTGGTCTTCATGGCTTCCACCGAAGGTGGTGTGGAGATTGAGAAAGTCGCCCACGAAACCCCGGAACTCATTCACAAGGCTGCCATCGATCCCCTGGTAGGCCCGCAGCCTTATCAGGCCCGCGAGCTGGCCTTCAAGCTGGGTCTGGTCGGCGATCAGATCAAGCAGTTCACCAAGATCTTCATGGGCCTGGGCCAGATGTTCCTGGACTGCGACTTCGCCCTGCTGGAGATCAACCCCCTGGTCATCACCGACAAGGGCAACCTGCACTGCCTGGACGGCAAGATCAACATCGACGCCAACGCCCTGTACCGTCAGCCCAAGCTGCGCGAGATGCACGACCCGTCCCAGGATGACCCCCGCGAAGCGCACGCCGCCCAGTGGGAGCTGAACTATGTGGCGCTCGATGGCAACATCGGCTGCATGGTCAACGGCGCGGGCCTGGCCATGGGCACCATGGACATCGTCAACCTGCACGGCGGTTCCCCGGCCAACTTCCTGGACGTCGGCGGCGGCGCCACCAAGGAGCGCGTGACCGAGGCCTTCAAGATCATCCTCTCCGACAGCAAGGTACAAGCCGTGCTGGTCAACATCTTTGGCGGCATCGTGCGCTGCGACATGATCGCGGAAGGCATCATCGGCGCCGTCAAGGAAGTGGGGGTGAAAGTGCCCGTGGTGGTGCGTCTGGAAGGCAACAACGCCGAACTGGGTGCCCGTAAACTGGCCGACAGCGGCCTCAATATCATCGCCGCAACGAGTCTGACTGACGCAGCTCAGCAAGTGGTAAAAGCAGCGGAGGCCAAATAATGAGCGTTCTGATCAACAAAGACACCAAGGTGATCTGCCAGGGCTTTACCGGCGGTCAGGGTACCTTCCACTCCGAACAGGCCATTGCCTACGGTACCCAGATGGTCGGCGGCGTCTCCCCGGGCAAGGGTGGCACCACCCACCTGGGCCTGCCGGTGTTCAACACTGTCCGTGACGCCGTGGAAGCCACCGGCGCCACCGCCTCCGTCATCTATGTACCGGCCCCGTTCTGCAAGGACGCCATCCTGGAAGCCATCGATGCCGGTATCAAGCTCATCGTCACCATCACCGAAGGCATCCCGACCCTGGACATGCTGGACGTCAAGGTGAAGCTGCAGGAAACCGGCGTGCGCATGATCGGCCCCAACTGCCCGGGTGTCATCACCCCGGGTGAGTGCAAGATTGGCATCATGCCGGGCCACATCCACAAGCCGGGCAAGGTGGGCATCGTCTCCCGCTCCGGCACCCTGACCTACGAAGCGGTCAAGCAGACCACGGACGAGGGCTTCGGCCAGTCCACCTGCGTCGGTATCGGTGGCGACCCCATCCCGGGTTCCAACTTCATCGACATCCTGGAGATGTTCCAGAATGACCCGCAGACCGAAGCCATCGTGATGATCGGCGAGATCGGCGGCAACGCCGAGGAAGACGCGGCGGCCTACATCAAGGCCCACGTCACCAAGCCGGTGGTCTCCTACATCGCGGGCGTCACCGCCCCGGCTGGCAAGCGCATGGGTCATGCGGGCGCCATCATCGCCGGTGGCAAAGGCACGGCAGCAGAGAAATTTGCCGCCCTGGAAGATGCCGGCGTGAAAACCGTGCGCTCCCTGGCCGATATCGGCAAGGCCCTGCGTGAAGTGACCGGCTGGTAAGTCAGCCTATTATCTCTAATTGAAAAAGCCGCCCAATGGGCGGCTTTTTTATGGCTGACTATCTTAAATAGTAATCGGTGTTCGTGAATGTCAGAATGTATGGAGATGGTATTCACCTGACAGTTGCCCACAAAAGGGAGTGGTCATACGGCTTCAAACCGGATAACAAAACGGTACCCCTACCGTGTTATCCGGAGTCACCGTATGACCACCAACGAGAAAGTAGCACGTCGCAAACTCAGCCTGCTAGAGCTCGCCAAAGAGCTCAATAATGTCAGCAAAGCCTGCAAGCTCATCGGCTACAGCCGCCAGCAGTTCTACGAGATTCGCCGTAACTACCAGACCTATGGGGCTGAGGGCTTGCTCGACAAACTCCCCGGCTGTAAAGGGGCGCATCCCAACCGGGTCGCTCCCGAGATTGAACAGGCCATCCTCGATTACTCCCTCACCAGACCAACCCATGGCCCGCTGCGGGTCGCGCAAGAACTGGCTCTGCAAGGCATCAACGTCAGTGCGGGCGGTGTGCGTGGCGTGTGGCAACGTCACGACTTGCTCTCCAAGCATGACCGCTTGTTGCGCCTCGAGAAAACCCACAGGGAACAGACGATTGAGCTCAATGACGAGCAGATCCGCCTGCTCGAGCGCTTCAGCCCCGAGTTTCGCGAACGCCAAATTGAGGTTCACTACACCGGGGAACTGGTGGCGGTCGACACCTTCTTCGTCGGCGCACTCAAGGGGGTAGGCAAGGTGTATCTGCAAACCGTGCTGGACTGCTACAGCCGCCACGCCTGGGGACGGCTCTACACCAGCAAGCTGCCGGTGACCTCGGTTCATGTGCTCAACGAAACGGTCCTCCGTTCTTCGAAGCCCATGAGGCTCGGGTCTATACCATCTTGTCGGACAACGGGCGCGAGTTCTGTGGGCGCCCTGACCATCATCCCTACGAGCTGTTCCTGCAACTGGAGGGGATTGAGCACCGGACCACCAAGGTACGCAGGCCGCAGAGCAATGGCTTTATCGAGCGGTTGCACCGCACACTGCTGGATGAGCACTTCCGTATCAAGGGGAGGACGACCTGGTATGAATCAGTGGAGCAGATGCAGACAGACCTGGATAGCTACCTGGAACACTACAACACCGAGCGGCCACATCAGGGCAGGATGATGGAGGGTCAGACCCCCTACAGCATGTTCAAGAAGGGTCTGAAATTGATACCGAAGGAAGTGCGCACTAAAGTAGCGTAAACAAGACACCGGTTTGAGGCCGGTGTCAGGTGATAACTAGATCTGTACAGCTTCGCAAGTTCAGCAGATGAGGATATAACAATCATATCGTCGTTCTTGGTGCTTGGGTGAAACAATGAGGTGGTTTTTTCTGCTGTTTATCATGTTGCTTGTTGTTACCGGCAATGCAGTCATTTTTGATAGTTCATCCTCTACCAGAGTGATTGATTGGATTGCATTTAACCTGTTCCCGTTATCTCTGGTTTTATTCTGGTTTGGCATTTATTTTTCTGATGGCGATAAGCGGGCCCAGCTCTTTGTCATTGGTCATGCGTTGCTGGTCTTTTCTGCCGGCGCCGGTTTTGTGCTTATCGGTACCAATATTGTTTTGGCTGATTCATGTGAAATAATGACATTTAGTGGGAAAGCGAGTGGTCTCCTGTGGATATTTTCAAACTATATGCTGTCGATTGGTTATTGTCGGGAGCTGGGGGTTGGTATCGCTGTGTTCGGAGCTATTATATCTTATCCTAGCGTTAGATTGTTTTTAGGGTTGGTTCAATCACGTTAAAGCTTTTAATGACAAATAATGTATCTTTTAGCGAGGTGATGGTTTATTTTATCACTTCAGATAACTCCCTAACGAAGATGCCAACTTATTGGCTGAATTTATTAGGGAGTATATTTTGCGTGTCAGAGCTCGTTTCGTTCTTCGACCATAGAGACTTATGATTAGTTTTTACTTGCTGCGGATTGTAAGGGCGTCGTGGACTTATTCAGTTGTTTTGCTTTTCTTTTGTCTCTAACCCAAATAACTGAACCATTTGTCTTTTTCATCTCGAAGAGATCGATGGACTGGAATAGATCGCTCAGTTTTCTAAATCCGTAGTTTCGTTGATCAAATGAAGCATGGTTTGAAATGTGGTTGCCAATCTCGCCAAGCATGGCCCAGCCATCATCTTCGCCAATAGCATCTATTGCTTGCCTGAGTAAATTGATGAGTTTTGTGTCCCCCTTTATATTTTTACTTTGTTTTTGAATGGGTTGTTCCAGAGCCGGTTCTGCATCAAGATATAGAAATCGAGAGCAACTATTGACGAATGGTAATGGTGCTTTTCGCTCTCCAAATCCGATGACGAATTTTCCATCAGCAAGTGTTCTAGTAACTAAAGGTGTAAAATCACAATCTGATGACACAAGGCATATTATGTCAATGTGTTTTGTGTATATGACGTCCATGACATCAATGACTAATGCCATGTCTGTAGCATTCTTACCCTTTGTTAAATCAAATTGTTGTACTGGTTGTATAGCATAATCGTGTAGTACATCTTCCCATGGTTTAATATTCGGGTTTTTCCAGTTACCATATGCTTTTCTAATGTTTACAACGCCGTATCGAGCTAATTCTGAAAGAACAATATCTATCTTACCTGCCGGTGCATTATCAGCATCAATAAATACGGCTATTTTTTCTTTATCTTTCATGAAAGCCTCCGTGCATAAAATTATTTTATGAGCAGTGATTCCATTATACTACTTAGCCGTAGGTTCGAATAATGAAGCGTATTCGGACGTTCGGGAAATGTATTATGCCACAAGCGTCTCCAGCCACCAGTGACAAACAGCCCAAGATTGTTACGCTGCTGCAACTAAGTTGGCTAATGCTGTTGCGCTGGTGAATCAATCCTGCCGCTGTTTGGGGCAACCCGCTGGCCACGCTGGTGGCCAATGCCCCCCCGATTTGAGGCAAAGTGCCAAGCCGAACTCAGGTTAGCTCCCGCTTATTGACCCTTGCACAACGTTCCTCGCTATCAGGGCTGGCTATCACTCGCGTCATAAAAATGCGGACCCAATAGTCTGCATGTTGCAGGCAAAGGCGCCGGGCTTACGGCATTTCGCTTTGCTCGCAGTGCATGGCAGGCTTAGCCTTGATTGGGTAAATCGGTCTTGCTGTAAAAGACGATGTGAGTAACGTGGGGATCGTTGATCTGTTCCAGAATACCGACCTAGAGTTCATAGGCGAAACCGCCACCAACCTTGAAAAATCGGGCCATAGGGCGTATAACCACGCGCTTGTCAGTGTATTGAGTGAGCTAACTTTTATGCAGCAGAGTGAACCCGTGCAGACCGCCCCCTTTTGGCAGGCGAAGAGCCTGCAGCAGATGACCATGACGGAGTGGGAGTCTCTGTGCGACGGCTGCGGCAAGTGCTGTCTGAACAAGCTGATCGACGAGGACACCGAGGAGCTGGTGTTCACCAACGTGGCCTGCAACCTGCTCAATACCAAGACCTGCCAGTGCTCCGACTACGGCAACCGCTTTAAAAAAGAGCCGGACTGCCTGCAGATCACCCACGACAAGATTGCCGAGTTCAACTGGCTGCCCTCCACCTGCGCCTATCGCCTGCTGGCGGAGGGGCAGGGCCTGCCAGAGTGGCATCCGCTTATCACCGGCAGCCGCAGCGCCATGCACCAGGCTGGCCAGTCGGTGCGCGGCAAGGTAGTGCACGAGGCGCAGGCTGGTGACTGGGCCGACCATATCATTACCTGGGCGAGCTAAGCCTTAATCCGCCGTTTATTGCTTACTACAGGGGCAGGGGAGTGAGACTTCGCTGCCCCTGTTGTTTTTGGGATATAAGGGATGCGTTTTTGTGATAAAGGTAGTGTAAAGTTCTGCTGTGAGATGAACGTAGTGAGGGGGATGAGAAGCCGTCTCTAACGCCGTCTGTATTCGTTCAATCGCTTTTAGACACAAGGGCAGCAGAGTCCACACTCCGCTGCCCTTGTTGCTTTCTGGCGTCTTCTGGCGATGTAGTGTTGTTCTCCTCAGCCTGGCCCTCTCCCAAGGGGAGAGGGAAGGGGGCGGGGGATGTTTTACAGCGTCCGCGACGATAACGTTTCTCTGTTCTGCTGTTCTGCTGTTCTGCTGTTCTGCTGTTCTGCTGTTCTGCTGTTCTGCTGTTCTGAGTACCTGAGTGCCTGAGTGCCTGAGTGCCTGAGTGCCTGAGTGCCTGAGTGCCTGAGTGCCGGTGGGCACATCCGTGCATCAAGCGCAGGAGAGGAGTGGAGAGGGGCATCATAGAGAGGGGCGTTAGGAGGCTAACGTCTGGCCGAGCCTGCGGCTCAGAGCCCACGAGCCAGCCGGCCTGGGAGGTGGGAAGCGGCTTGCACACTGCCAAACAGCCATAAAAAAACCGGCGCCTTGGCGCCGGTTTTTGTTCTCCGAGACTCTATTACAGAGAAGCGGTGAAGGTACGGGTGATGACGTCTTGCTGTTGCTCCTTGGTCAAGGAGTTGAAGCGAACGGCATAACCGGATACGCGGATGGTCAACTGCGGATATTTCTCCGGGTTTTCCATGGCGTCCAGCAGCATTTCACGGTTCATCACGTTGACGTTCAGGTGCTGACCACCTTCCAGGTTGGCTTCGTGGTGGAAGTAACCATCCATCAGGCCGGCCAAGTTGGCTTTCTGGGCTTCAATGTCTTTGCCCAGCGCGTTCGGCACGATGGAGAAGGTATAGGAGATACCATCTTTGGCGTAGGCGAACGGCAGCTTGGCAACGGAAGTCAGGGAAGCAACGGCACCCTTCTGATCACGACCGTGCATCGGGTTGGCACCCGGGCCGAACGGCGCACCGGCGCGACGACCATCCGGGGTATTACCGGTCTTCTTGCCGTACACCACGTTGGAGGTGATGGTCAGCACGGACTGGGTAGCCACGGCACCACGGTAGGTGTTCAGCTTCTGAATCTTCTTCATGAAGCGCTCGACCAGGTCGCAGGCGATGTCATCGACGCGAGCGTCGTTGTTGCCGAACTGCGGGTACTCGCCTTCGATTTCGAAGTCGATGGAGACGCCATCGGCATCACGTACCGGCTTGACCTTGGCGTACTTGATGGCAGACAGGGAGTCAGCGGCTACGGACAGACCGGCGATACCGCAGGCCATGGTGCGATAGACGTCACGGTCGTGCAGCGCCATCAGGGAGGCTTCGTAGCTGTACTTGTCGTGCATGTAGTGGATGATGTTCAGGGCGGCGACATACTGCTTGGCCAGCCAGTCCATGAAGTGATCCAGTCTGTCCATCACGTCGTTGTAGTCGAGGTACTCGGAGGTGACCATTTCGGTCTTCGGACCGACCTGGATCTTGAGCTTCTCGTCCATACCACCGTTGATTGCATACAGCATGGTCTTGGCCAGGTTGGCACGGGCACCGAAGAACTGCATCTGTTTGCCGACGATCATCGGGGACACACAGCAAGCGATGGCGTAGTCATCGTTGTTGAAGTCCGGACGCATCAGGTCGTCGTTCTCGTACTGAACGGAAGAGGTCTCGATGGATACCTTGGCACAGTACTTCTTGAAACCGACCGGCAGCTTCTCGGACCACAGGATGGTCAGGTTCGGCTCAGGGGACGGGCCCATGGTGTACAGGGTATTCAGCATACGGAAGCTGTTCTTGGTGACCAGGGTACGGCCATCAACGCCCATACCGGCCAGGGTCTCGGTGGCCCACATCGGGTCGCCGGAGAACAGTGAATCGTATTCCGGGGTACGCAGGAAGCGAACCATACGCAGCTTCATGACCATGTGGTCCATCAGCTCCTGGGCTTCTTGCTCGGTGATCAGACCCTTTTGCAGGTCACGCTCGATGTAGATGTCCAGGAAGCTGGAGGTACGACCGAAGGACATGGCCGCGCCGTTCTGGGACTTGACCGCCGCCAGGTAGGCGAAGTAGGTCCACTGGACGGCTTCTTTGGCGGTCTTGGCCGGTACGGAAATGTCGCAGCCATATTTGGCAGCCATCACCTTCATCTGGGCCAGGGCACGGTGCTGCTCGGAGATCTCTTCGCGCAGACGGATGGTGGCTTCCAGGTTGACACCGTTTTCCAGATCGGCCTGCAGGGACTTGAACTGGGCCAGTTTGTCGGCCATCAGGAAGTCGATACCGTACAGGGCAACACGACGGTAGTCACCGATGATACGGCCACGGCCGTAGGCATCCGGCAGACCGGTGATGACGCCGGACTTGCGGCAGTTCAGGATGTCTTTGGTGTAGACGTCGAACACGCCCTGGTTGTGAGTCTTGCGGTACTCGGTGAAGATCTTCTCGACCATGGGGTCAAGCTGGCGACCGTACACTTCGCAAGAGGTCTTGACCATCTTGATACCGCCGTTGGCGATGATGGCGCGCTTGAGCGGCTTGTCAGTCTGCAGACCGACGATCTGCTCCAGGCTCTGGTCGATATAGCCGGCATCGTGAGCGGTAATGGTGGAGGGCAGGTCGGTATCAAAATCGACCGGCGCGTGAGTGCGGTTCTCGATCTTGATGCCTTCCATGACCTTGTCCCACAGCTTGGTGGTGGCTTCGGTCGCACCAGCCAGGAAGGACTCGTCACCTTCATACGGGGTGTAGTTCTTCTGGATGAAGTCACGGGTGTTGACAGAGGTCTGCCATTCACCGGCTGCGAAGCCTTCCCATGCTTTTTGGAACTGTTCGTTAAGTTCTGCCATTTTCATTACCTCTCAAGGTATTTATGTGTCTGCCGCCATCCTTAATGATGGCGACGGAAGATAAACCAGTAAGTCAGCCCAACCATGACGCCACCACCAATGATATTACCTATGGTGACAGGGATGAGGTTGTGCAGGACGAAGTTGGACACGGTCAGGTCGGCAAAGGTCGCCGGATCCTGGCCGATGGCCTGCCAGAATTCCGGGCTCGCGACGCTGTGGATGGCGATACCGACCGGGATCATAAACATGTTTGCGATGCTGTGCTCGAAACCGGAGGCCACGAACATGGCGACGGGGAGCAGCATCACCATCACCTTGTCGGTGGCGCTGCGGGCGCCGAAGGCCATCCACACGGCGAGACACACCATGAGGTTGCAGAGGATGCCGAGGGCCACGGCCTCGAAGAAGGTGTGGTGGATCTTGTGCTGGGCCACTTTCATGGCGTTCAGCCCCCACTGGCCATCCGCCGCCGTGTATTCCGCCGACATGATGATGAGCCCGACGATGATGAGTCCGCCGATGAGGTTGCCGAAGTAGACCAGTCCCCAGTTCTTGAGCAACTGGGCCCAGCTGATTCGATTGGCCGCCTTGGCCACCAGGGTCAGGGTGGTGGAGGTGAACAGCTCGGCACCGAGCAGCACACAGAGGATGAGGCCGAGGGAGAAGCAGAGACCACCGACCAGCTTGGCCATACCCCAGGACATGCCGCTTGAGCCGGTAGTGACGGTGATATAGAAGACGAAGGCGATGGCGATGAAGGCGCCTGCCGTGATGGCCAGAGGAATAGTCTTGTATGCGGGCTTGGTGGCCTTGGCATAGGTAATGTCTTCGGCCAGTGCGGCGATGGCTTCGGGCTTGAGACAATCAAAGGGTGATTCTGCTTTCAATTCTCATGTACCTGCATATTTTGCCTGTGGAAATCATAACAAAGGGGCAGATCCCCAAAATTGACTCCGATCAAGAATTACAGATTGTGAATGTAATTTTACTACAGGATTTTTCGTCGTCCGGAAGCTTCTCTTTACACCAGGTTTCAGGTGAAACAGAAGTGAAAAATTTATTAATATTCTGATTTTTAAGAACTTATAAACGGCATCTCTAAAAAAGTACCGGCAAGGCACCTTTGCGGAACCCCTGCACCATGGGCATCAAATTAACAACCCCCTAAGAGGTATTTTTTGTCTTTTATTTCATCTTTGAATAAAGGCCAGCCAAAGCGTAGACCATAAAACAGAAGGGGCCATAAGGCCCCTTCGTCACACTAGCATATCAGTTCCAGGTATGGATTCGTTTGGCTTTTTGCAATTTCTCGTAAGCGGCCAGCAGTTTCTGGTGCAACGGGAACTGGGAGAGGGACAGATCGGCGGCTTCCAGACCGTGGAAGCGCGCCTCGCCGCGGGCATTGGCCCAGGCCTGTGCCAGGGTCTCTTCCCCGAACATGCGGGCGAATACCGGGCGGTATTGCTCGGGGTCGCGATCCTCGTCCAGGAACAGCTCGACGCAGGCGCGCAGGGCGCGGTAGTAAGCGGCGCGATCGGCCGGGAACACCGACTGGTTGAACTCCATGGTCCAGTCGATGAGGTCGAGGGCGCTCTCCAGGTCGCCTGCGGCCAGCGCCAGCATGGCTTTGAGCTCACCGACGCGCAGGGTGTGCAGGGCAGTGCCCTTGGCGGCGGCGATGCCGAGCAGCTCGCGCACCCGGGTCCGCTCGTCGTGACCCTCTTCATCCAGCTGGTCGAACAGGGCCATGTACTGCTCTGCGTCCCACTCGAGCGCCGGCAGCGCCAGGATGGTTTCCCGCAGGTGGGCCCCCATGGTGTTGTTGGCCAGCAGCAGATCTTCCACCGGATAGATGTCGGACATGCCGGGCACCAGGATACGGCAGGCGTAGACACCCAGGTGCTCGTAGTCGGCGATGTAGACCGGCTGCTCCAGCTCGTGGAAGATGCCGATCAGGTGGTCGAACTCCTCTTGCGAGGTGCCACGGAAGTCCCAGTCGGCAAACTCGAAGTCGGACTCTTCCTTGAACAGATCCCAGCTGATGAGGCCGGAGGAGTCGATGAAGTGGGTCTCCAGGTTGTGGTGATCCGCCACCTGCTCGTTGTCAAACGACGGCGGCACGAAGACGTCCAGATCCTTGAGGCTGCGCCCTTGCAGCAGTTCGGTGACGGTGCGCTCGAAGGCGACCTCGAAGCGCGGGTGGGCGCCGAAGGAGGCAAAGCAGGTGCCGTTGCTCGGGTTGAGCAGCACCACGCAGATGACCGGATAACGGCCGCCGAGGGAGGCATCGAAGCTGTAGATGGGGAAGCCTTCGGCCTCCAGTGCATCGATGGACGCCTTGATGCCGGGGTAACGGGCGATGACCTCGCCCGGGATCTGGGGCAGGCTGATGGCCTCGGCGATGATCTTGTTCTTCACGTGGCGCTCGAACACTTCCGACAGCCCCTGGGTGCGGGCTTCGGTGCGGGTGTTGCCGGCGCTCATGCCGTTGGAGACATACAGGTTGCCGACGATGTTCATCGGGATGTAGACGGTCTGGTGGTCGGACTGACGCTCGAAGGGCAGGGCGACGATGCCGCGCTCCTCGTTGCCGGATTGCAGGTCCACCAGCATGTCGGCGGTCACTTCACCGTCCGGGTTGTAGAACTTGCGGGTGAAGGAGTCGAGCAGACCTGTGGGAAGCTGATCCCCCTCGATGGGGAACCACTTCTCGTTCGGGTAGTGGACGAAGTCGCCATTGGCGACCTGCTCGCCTAGGTAGAAGTCGGCGAAGAAGTAGTTGGTGGAGAGACGCTCGAAATACTCGCCAAGGGCGGAGGCGAGCGCCGCCTTCTTGCTGGCACCCTTGCCGTTGGTGAAGCAGAGGGCGCACTCCTTGTCCCGGATGTGCACGGACCAGACGTTGGGCACGGGGTTGAGCCAGGAGGCCTCTTCGATATCAAACCCCAGGGCTTGCAGCTTGGTCTGGAAGCGTTCGATGGAGTCTTCCAGCGCTGCGTCCTTGCCGGGAATAAAAGTGTGGTCGGTCATCACAATATCCTGATTTTATGGGCTCATGTTTGGACGCAGATAATAGCATGAGTGACGGGGAAAGCGGCCAGGGCAATGGTGTGGGCTTGCCCTGGTCTGCATTGGATGGGCGGGGTGTGGTAGTGGGGCCGGGCGGTGCGCTGCGGGGCGGTGATTTTTCATGGGAAAGAGGGTTGGGCCATCAGTTTTACTTAACACAATTAAGATAAAGTAAATTTTATTATGACCCTGTGCCCTTCATCATGGCGTCAACCGTTGGTGGGGGGAGGAAAAGAGGGAGCGCCTGCGCCCGTTCCGCCACCCCGTCTTGATGAGCCTTGACCAGGAGTGCTGAATGTTCCCGATGATCCCCCGTATCGACCCCGAGATAGCCAGGTTGGCGCCGGGTTTTTGTGCCCTCAGCATCGTGGTGGAAGCCGCCCCCGTGATTGACACTCTGGTGGGGGAGCGGGCCCTGGCCCGGGCATGTGCGGCCCTTGGCACCGACGAGGCCCCCTGGGCCCTTGAACATCTGACCGCCTGGGATCAGGTGTTCAAGGGGTTTGGCGCCAAGCCTGCCCGCACGCCCTGCTCGGCCCAGGCATTGCGCAAGCGGGTGCTGCGCGATGGCGTCTTGCCCGCCATCGATCCCGTGGTCGATCTCTACAACGCTATCAGCATCGAGTATGCCATTCCCGTGGGCGGGGAGGATCTGGCGGCCTATGTGGGGACGCCGCGCCTGGTGATTGCCGATGGCAGCGAATGCTTTGACACCCTCAAAGAAGGGCTGCCAGCCGAGGAGGCACCGGCTCCCGGAGAGGTGGTGTGGCGGGACGATCTCGGCGTCACCTGTCGCCGCTGGAACTGGCGCCAGGGGATCCGCACTCGCCTGAGCCTCTCTTCCCCCCGGATGTGGTTCATTCTGGAGTGTCTGCCGCCGATGCCGCGCACGGCCTTGTGGGAGGCCGGCGACAGGCTGATTGCCGGTCTCACGCAGATGATGCCTGGGGCCCGCATCGAGCAGACGCTGGTGGAGTGATTGAAGGAGCAGACGAAAAGATAAAAGGAGGCGCCCCATGTTCGCCCGGGCGGTCATGGGTCGGATCTTGCTCGCCATGCCACGTCTGTGCCGCCCGCCTTTACCCACCGCCTGCGAATACATCAGCAAGCAGAGGAACACGGCAACACGCCGGGCTGACATCGTCCCCTGGAGCTTGCCAAGTCGGGGCCGGTGTACCCGGCCCTTTCAGCGCGCCTAACCGATGAATTTCAGACCCAGAATGCCGACGATGATGAGCAGCAGGCAGAGCACCCGGGCCAGGGTGGCCGGTTCGTTGAACAGCCAGATCCCCATCAGCACGGTGCCGACTGCGCCGATGCCGGTCCAGACCGCATAGGCGGTGCCAAGGGGCAGCTGTTTGACCGCCATGGCGAGCAGCAGCACGCTCACGGCCATGGCGATCAGGGTCAGCAGGGTGGGGAGGGGACGGCTGAAACCGTCGGTGTATTTGAGGCCGATGGCCCAGGCGACCTCGAACAGGCCGGCCAACAGCAGGAGCAACCACGACATAAGGCAGATTCCGCAGGAAGCAGGGTCGTCCCTGCGTATCAGGAGGCCTCGGGGCCGTCCCCGAGGGGCAGCGGGGCTGCCGGTCGGTCTCAATGATGCCCCAACTGGAGGCAGGATGCCAACCGGCTGCCCGCAGGTCGGCCAGGCCGACGGATATTGCAGCGAATGGCACAGAATATTGCGCAATTCGACTTGCGCCCGCCGTCACAATCCGTAATGTGGACAGACGCATTTTTTGCAACTCATATATTGTGAATCCCTTGTAAACGGCTGGCGCCAAGGCAGGGGGTCACGGGTACCACACACGATTTCTATAAGCAGCTATCCAGGGTAGGACATTATGAAAAAAGTAGGTTTGGTCGGTTGGCGTGGCATGGTGGGTTCGGTCTTGATGAGCCGGATGCAGGAAGAGAAGGATTTTGCCCGCATTCAACCCACCTTCTTCACCACCTCCCAGGCCGGTGAGGCCGCCCCCAATTTTGGCGTCGATGCCGGCACCCTGCAGGACGCCTTCGATCTCGAGGCGCTGGCCGCACAGGACGTCATCATCACCGCCCAGGGCGGCGACTACACCAAGGATGTCTATCCGCGCCTGAAAGCCGCGGGCTGGCAGGGCTACTGGATTGACGCTGCCTCCTCCCTGCGCATGGAGAAGGACGCGGTCATCATCCTGGATCCGGTCAACGGCGACGTCATTGAAGATGCCCTGAACAACGGCATCAAGACTTTCGTTGGCGGCAACTGCACCGTCAGCCTGATGCTGCTGGCCCTGGGTGGCCTGTTCAAGGCCGATCTGGTGGAGTGGGTGAGCGTGGCCACCTATCAGGCGGCCTCCGGTGGTGGTGCCCGCCATATGCGCGAGCTGGTCACCCAGATGGGCATGCTGCGGGATGAAGTGGCGGTGGAGCTGGCGGATCCCGCCTCCGCCATCCTCGACATCGAGCGCAAGATCACCGAGAAGACCCGCTCCGGCACCCTGCCGGTGGACAATTTCGGTGTGCCGCTGGCCGGTGGCCTCATTCCTTGGATCGACACCAAGCTCGACAACGGCCAGAGCCGCGAAGAGTGGAAGGGTCAGGCTGAGACCAACAAGATCCTCGGCATCGACGGTGCAGCCATCCCGGTGGATGGTCTGTGTGTGCGGATCGGCGCCCTGCGCTGCCACAGCCAGGCCTTCACCATCAAGTTGAAAAAAGATGTGCCCCTCGCGGAGATCGAAGCTCTGCTGGCCGCTCACAACGACTGGGTCAAGGTGATCCCGAATGATCGCGACATCACCGCCCGCGAGCTGACCCCGGCTGCCGTCACCGGCACCCTCAGCATCCCGGTCGGTCGTCTGCGCAAGCTCAACATGGGCCCGGAATACCTGGCCGCCTTTACCGTGGGTGACCAGTTGCTGTGGGGCGCCGCCGAGCCGCTGCGTCGCATGCTGAACATCCTGCTGGCCCGCTGAGGTAGCTGCAGCAGGGAACAAGGAAGGCCTGGCCTTTCTTGTTCCCCTCTTCGTGCCTGTCCATAAAAAAGCGGCATCCCTTGGGATGCCGCTTTTTAATTTATCCAGTTTGACTCTTAGATGTTCTGTGCTTCGTTTGGCACGATGACAGAGGCATGATTTCCTTTCGGCCCCTGCTGCAGTTCAAAGTTGACTGCCTGACCTGCTTTCAAGGTCTTGTAACCTTCCATTTGAATCGTGGAGTAGTGAGCGAAGATATCTTCACCACCGCCTTCCGGACAGATAAACCCAAATCCTTTTGCGTTGTTGAACCACTTGACTGTTCCGGTTGCCATACATCTACATCCTTTTATTGATTACCCTGAAGTCGTTGAGTAACCTGCGCCAGCCTTATATAACTAGGGCATGACCCCGTAGCAGACGGGCGCCGATTAGCAAGTAACCAATCTAGTCCAACTTTTAAGCGAGTCAAGAAGTTGTTAACAACCGATGTGATCTGGTTAACAAGTCTATTGACAATCTTGAGCGACACGGTAGTAATCTAGAGGTACCAAAGCGCAACTATGAGCAAGCAGAAAGAACTCTTTGCTAATGAAGAGATTGCAGAGGCAGAGAAAACGAAGCTGCAACCGCCACCCATGTACAAGGTCGTCCTGAACAACGACGACTACACACCGATGGAGTTCGTGGTGGAGGTGCTGCAAAGGTTCTTTGGTATGGATCTGGAGAAGGCCACTCAGGTGATGCTGAGCGTGCATTATAGTGGTAAGGGAGTCTGCGGCACATTTACCGCCGAGATTGCCGAGACCAAAGTGGTCCAGGTCAACACCTATTCACGTAACAACGAACATCCACTGCTATGTACCATGGAAAAGGCTTGAATCTGATGACTTGATGGCGATAACGACACCGCATTGTTGCTGTACTGAGGGGAGGTGCCTATGTTGAACAAAGATCTAGAAAAGACGCTGAACGAGGCTTTCAAGCTGGCCCGTGACGAGCGCCACGAATTCATGACCGTCGAGCACCTGTTGTTGGCCCTGCTGGATAACAGCTCAGCCCATGAGGCGCTGAGTTCATGTGGTGCGGATGTGGAACAGATGCGCAAAGAGATCCGCGCCTTCATCAATCAAACGACCCCGCTCATCCCCCGTGACGACGAAGACAGGGAAACCCAGCCGACGCTGGGCTTCCAGCGCGTGCTGCAACGTGCCGTCTTCCATGTCCAGTCGTCCGGCAATACCGAGGTGAGCGGTGCCAATGTCCTGGTCGCCATCTTCAGCGAACAAGAGTCCCAGGCCGCCTACTTCCTGAAAAAAGCCGAAATAAGCCGCCTGGATGTGGTGAACTTCCTGTCCCACGGGGTGCGCAAGGTCAACAAGCCCGAGAGTGGTGGCAACAATGCGGAATCTGATGACGAGGTATCCTCTGCCCAGATAGAAAGCTTTGCCACCAACCTCAACCAGCTGGTGCTGGAGGGGCGTATCGATCCGCTCATCGGCCGTGATCAGGAGCTCAATCGCACCATTCAGGTATTGTGCCGCCGCCGCAAGAACAACCCCTTGCTGGTCGGGGAAGCCGGTGTGGGCAAGACCGCCATCGCCGAAGGGCTTGCCTACCGTATCGTCAAGGGGGATGTGCCCGAGGTGATTGCGGGTAGCACCATCTACTCCCTGGACATGGGCTCCCTGCTGGCGGGCACCAAGTATCGTGGTGACTTCGAGAAGCGCCTCAAGGTGCTGCTCAAGCAGATCGAGCGTCAGGAGGGGGCCATCCTCTTCATCGACGAGATCCACACCATCATTGGGGCCGGTGCGGCTTCCGGTGGCCAGCTGGATGCGGCCAACCTCATCAAGCCGCTGCTCTCCAATGGTTTGCTGCGCTGCGTGGGCTCCACCACCTACCAGGAATATGCCCAGATCTTCGAGAAGGACAGGGCCCTGGCTCGCCGCTTCCAGAAGATCGACATCGTCGAACCCACAGTAGACGACACCACTCGCATTCTGATGGGACTCAAGAGCCGTTATGAGTCTCACCATGGCGTGCGTTACACCGTCAAGGCGATCCGGGCGGCGGTAGAGCTTTCCGCCAAGTACATCAATGATCGCCATCTGCCTGACAAGGCCATCGACGTCATCGACGAAGCGGGGGCAGGGCAACGCCTCTTGCCCGTCAGCAAGCGCAAGAAGGTGATCAATGTGCCGGAAATCGAGGCAATTGTTGCCAAGATTGCCCGTATACCAGAGAAATCTGTCTCCTCCTCCGACAAGGAGGTGCTGAAGAATCTGGAGCGCAATCTCAAGATGGTGGTGTTCGGGCAGGACAAGGCCATCGAGGTGCTGACCGATGCCATTCGGTTGTCTCGTTCAGGGCTTGGCAACGAACGCCGGCCTGTGGGGTGCTTCCTGTTTGCCGGCCCGACCGGGGTGGGCAAGACCGAAGTGACCCAGCAACTGGGCAAGGCGCTCGGGGTCGAGGTATTGCGATTTGACATGTCGGAATACATGGAACGCCATACCGTGTCCCGGTTGATCGGGGCTCCTCCCGGTTACGTGGGATTCGAGCAGGGAGGGCTGTTGACCGACTCGGTCCTCAAGCATCCGCACTCCGTCGTGCTGCTTGACGAGATCGAGAAGGCGCATCCGGATGTCTTCAACTTGCTGCTGCAGGTGATGGACAACGGTACCCTGACGGACAACAACGGGCGCAAGGCAGATTTTCGCAATGTGATCCTGGTGATGACCACCAACGCAGGGGTTCAGGAGACCCAGCGCAAGTCCATCGGCTTCCAGCAGCAGGACATGAGCCACGATGCCATGGCGGTGATCAACAAGACGTTCAGTCCGGAGTTCCGCAACCGGCTCGATCACACCATCTGGTTCAACCATCTCGACATGGGAGTGATCCATCAGGTGGTCGACAAGTTCATCGTCGAGCTGCAGGTTCAGCTGGATGCCAAGGGCGTTTCACTGGAGGTGTCTGAAGAGGCGCGCCACTGGTTGGCAGAGAAAGGGTATGACAGGGCAATGGGAGCAAGACCCATGGGCCGGGTCATTCAGGAGCACCTCAAGAAGCCCCTGGCCAACGAGATCCTGTTCGGTTCCCTGGTCGATGGCGGTATTGTGAAGGTTGAGCTGGTGAACAACAGCCTCAGCTTTGATTTTCAGGTCAACGTTGAAGCTGTCTCTCACTGACTGTGAGCAAGGCCGGAAATGACAAAAAACCCCAACCGAGAGGCTGGGGTTTTTTGCTGAATTCCTGGCTTAGCGAGAGCGGAAAACAATACGTCCCTTGGAGAGATCGTACGGAGTCAGAGCCACCGTTACTTTGTCCCCAGTCAGGATACGGATGTAGTTTTTGCGCATCTTGCCGGAAATATGAGCGATAACCACGTGACCATTTTCCAGTTCCACACGGAACATGGTATTGGGCAAGGTTTCGAGAATGGTACCCTGCATCTCAATACTGTCTTCTTTAGCCATTGAATCCTCTTGATAAGCCACAACAAAAAACCGCTGGATCATGCCGGATTTAAGGCTATGTGTAAAGTTTACTCGGGCTTGGTGTCGATTTTTTTCCATTCGCCCTGTACCAGCAGCTCATGGGGCAGGTATTGGCGCTTGTAATTCATCTTGCGGCACTCCTCCACCAGATACCCCAGATAGAGCCACTGACGACCGGTACGTCTGGCCAGTTCCAACTGGCTCAGGATGGCGAAGGTGCCGAGCGACCGGTCGGCATAGTCGGGGTCGAAGAAGGTGTACATGGCGCTTAGGGAGTGGGGAAGCAGGTCCGTGGTGGCCACGCCGATGAGGCGACCCTCCTTGCGTATCTCCAGATAAAGGGGGGGCATCCAGTCGCAGTGCAGGAACCCCTTGTATTGGGTCCGGCTCGGTGGATACATGCTGCCATCCCGATGACGCTCACGGATATAGCGTTCATAGAGCTGGTAATACTCGGGCTTGTCGTCATAGCTCAGTACGAGTTCGAGATCTCGGTTCAACTGGCGGATGCGTTTCTGCCCACGGCTCGGGGTGAAGCGTTCACTGTGTATGCGCAAGGATTGGCAGGCGCTGCAGGCGGGGCAGTGAGGACGATAGATGTCGTTGCCACTGCGCCGGAATCCTGCCGTCAGCAGCCGTTCGTACCCGGCGGCGTTGAGCAATTCATGGTCCATCAGGACCAGCAACTGCTCCTGCTCGTGACCGAGGTAGCTGCACGGGTGCTTGGGGGTCAGCCCGACCTTGAGGATCACTTCTTCACTCATAGGCTGATTCTCCTCGGTTGCCAGCATCCCTCTTGCAACGGTTGCCGGGTCAGGGTGGCCAGGGTGGTCAGAAAGCGCTGCCTTGGCCACTCCTGGACGCCCAGCGTGGCCAGAAAATCGTTTTGCATCTGGCAGTCGATGAGGGCACCGCCGTGCCCTGCAAAGTGGCGACAGAGGGCCACCATGGCCAGTTTGGCGCCATTGTCGATGCGGCTGAACATGGATTCACCACAAAAGAGTCGGCCCAGAGAGAGGCCATAGAGACCTGCCTGCAACTGATCATCCTGCCAGATCTCGATGGAGTGGGCATGACCGAGACGATGAAGGCGCCGATAGGCGTCGATCATGGGGGCACTTATCCAGGTGCCGCTGGCGGTGCGACGGGGCGCGGCGCAGGCTGCAATGACGTCATCAAAGGCGCGATTGATGTAAATCTCGAAGGGGGTGCGGCGCAAACACTTCTGCAGGCTGCGGCCGATGTGGAGTTCCTCGGGCACGATGACTCCCCTGGGGTCCGGTGACCACCACAGCAGTGGCTGATGGGGTTCATTCCATGGAAAGATTCCGCTGTGATAAGCTGCCAGCAATCGAGCGGGGGAGAGATCTCCCCCAATCGCGAGCAGCCCGTTGGGCTCTTCCAGCGCATGGCTGGGGGAGGGAAACCAGCACAGCTCATCATCCAGTTCGGTAAGATAGCGAGACATAAGGCAGAGGTTCATAGATGAAGGCCATTATCCTGATAGTATCCAGCTTGCTTGGCTTTGTCACGGCGCCGGCCTGGAGTGCGGTGTATGAACGCAACACGGCGCGTCCGGTGGAGCAGGTGGTCTTCGGCCAGGTGGATGCGGTGCGCAACATCACCCAGCGCCAGATGGTGGAATCGGAGCATTCCGGCTGGAAAACCCTGGGAGGTGCCGTGCTTGGCGGGCTGCTCGGCAACCAGTTTGGCGGTGGGCACGGGCGGGAGATTGCCACAGCGGTCGGGGCGCTGGCGGGAGCGGCGGCGGTGCAGCAGTTTCAGTCAGGGGGCAGCGTGGTGGAGAACAAGCTGGTGGAGCTGCTGATCCGCAACGAGCAGAACGGGCTCATCAACGTGATCCAGGATTACGATCCGGCCATGGTCTTTGCGCAGGGCGACAAGGTGCGCATCCTCTATTTCAGCGATGGGGTGCGGGTCGACAAGACCTATTGAACGGTGAAGAAGGGATTGACCCGGCGGCCACCACACAAGGGGCGCCGGGCGGTACTACACGGAGTGTCTCTGCTGATGCTTGCTCAGACGTCCTGACAGACTATCTTGTCTCGCCCGGTATTCTTTGCCTGATACAACTGGCGATCTGCCTCGCTCAGCGCCTCGTCCATGGAGAGCCGCCCGACATTGATGACGCCGAAACTGGCGCGCACAAAGAGCGATATCTCCCGCGACAGCGGTTGCTGGCGCATTTGCAGACGAAGCCCTTCCAGCCGCTTGAGCAGCACGGGGACGGGGCAGTGGGGCACCATCAGGGCAAATTCTTCGCCACCGAATCGGGCTATCATGGCATCCGGGAAGAACTGGGTGAGCAGCCTGGCCAGGTGACAGAGCAGCTGATCGCCGATGGCGTGACCCCAGTGATCATTGACCTGCTTGAAGTGATCCACGTCGAGCACGCACAGGGAGAGCTGCGCCTGATGGCGCTGATGCTCCTCGAACCACTTTTGACCCTCGTTGAACCAGTAACGTCTGTTGTAAAGCCCGGTCAGGTAGTCTCGGTTGGCCGATTCCTGGATGTTGTTGAACTGCTCAAGGGCCTCCAGGTTGTGGCTGACCCGGCACTGCAGCTCCTCGGGTTCAAAGGGCTGATTGAGAAAATCATTCGCCCCTTGCTTGAGGTAGCGTGCCGAGAGGCCGTGTTTGTCCGACACCGAGATGCCGATGATGGCGAGCTGCTGCTTGCTGTAGCGCTCGCGCAGCATTCGCACCAGGCTGATGCCGTCGATCTCCGGCATGTAGTAGTCCACTAGCATCAGGCGAATGGCGGGGTGCTGCTCGAGCTGCGCCAGCGCATCGCGGGCTGAATTGGCCTCGTGCACCTGCAACAACTGCTTGCGCAACTGGGCCGCGGTGCGGTGACGGGAGGTGCGTGAATCGTCGACCACCAAGACTTCGATGGCCTGGTTGAGGTAGAGGCGGTGCACCAGACCGACGGCATATTGCAGGGAGTGACGTGAATCCTTCATCACGTAGTCCAGCACCCCGGCCTCCAGCCAGGCTTCCCGCTTCTCTTCGCTGATGTCGGCCGTCAGGATCACCACCGGCAGCCCACGCTCCCTCAGCACATTGACAGCCTCTCCACCGGGGGCGTCCGGCAGGGTAAGATCCACCAAGGCGACCACATAATCTTCCCCATGGCAATCGCGAGCCCCTTCAAGGGTATCGAAGGCGTCGATTTCCAGCCCGGTCTGTTGCGCAATGGCCTGGGTCAGCATGCGGCGTACCGTCAGGCTGTCTTCCACTATCATTATTTTTCGTTTCATCCTGCTCCTTGCAATAAAAAAGGGCATGCCAACTGGCATGCCCTTTATATCCTTCCGATTATTGTGCGTCCAGATATCGCTCAGCATCGAGGGCGGCCATGCAGCCGGTCCCTGCGGAGGTGATCGCCTGGCGGTAGACGTGGTCGGCCACGTCGCCGGCGGCGAACACGCCCGGGATGCTGGTCTGGGTTGCGAACCCTTCCAGTCCGCCACGCACTTTCAGATAGCCGTTTTCCATCGCCAGCTGCCCTTCGAAGATCTGGGTGTTGGGCTGGTGACCGATGGCGATGAAGACCCCCATCAGCGGCAGCTCGGAGGTGGTGTCATCCCGGGTGCTGCGCAGGCGCACGCCGGTGACGCCCATGTCGTCACCCAGAACTTCGTCCAGGGTCTGATGGGTGTGCAGGACGATATGGCCGCTCTCGACCTTGTCGTTGAGGCGCTTGATCAGGATCTTCTCGGCGCGGAACTCGTCGCGGCGATGGATGAGGTGCACTTTTTTGGCGATGTTGGCCAGATAGAGTGCCTCTTCCACGGCGGTGTTGCCGCCGCCGACCACGGCCACTTCCTGATTGCGGTAGAAGAAGCCGTCACAGGTGGCGCAGGCGGAGACGCCGCGGCCCTTGAAAGCCTCTTCGGAGGGCAGACCCAGGTATTTGGCGGAGGCGCCGGTGGCGAGGATCAGCGCATCGCAGGTGTATTCACCGTTGTCGCCCTTGAGGCGGAAGGGACGCTCGGTCAGCGTCACTTCATTGATGTGATCAAAGAGGATGCGGGTATCGAACTTCTCTGCATGCTCTTTCATGCGCTCCATCAGGGCCGGGCCGGTCAACCCTTCCGCGTCCCCTGGCCAGTTTTCCACTTCGGTGGTGGTGGTCAGCTGACCACCTTGCTGCATGCCGGTGATGAGCAGGGGATTGAGGTTGGCGCGAGCGGCATAGATGGCCGCAGTGTAACCTGCCGGGCCGGATCCCAGGATCAGCAGTTTGCTGTGAGTGACTTGGCTCATGATGTGATTTCCGAGACGTGATGAGTTTGCGCGATTGTAGGTAATTCGTGATCCGTGGTCAAAGGCCAGCGCATCGATTGGGGCAATCGCCAACAAGAGGGGTGAGCCGGGGATGGCAGGCATAAAAAAACCGCCCATCGCGGGCGGATTTTCACTCATCTACCTCCCTTTGCAGGGACGCGATCAGTTCAGCAGAGTCAGGGGATCCGTGTAAGCCAGGTTGTGGGCCACGGCAACCTCCTTGCAGGTGATTTTGCCCGCCATCACGTTCAGGCCGCGCAATAGGTGGGGATCGGCGAGCAGTGCGTTGCGATAGCCCTGTTCGGCCAGCTTGATGATGAAGGGGAGGGTGGCGTTGTTCAGGGCCACGGTAGAGGTCCGCGCCACGGCACCCGGCATGTTGGCCACGCAGTAGTGCACCACCTCGTCGACGATGAAGGTGGGATCTTCATGGGTGGTGGCATGGGAGGTCTCGACACAGCCGCCCTGGTCGATGGCCACGTCCACGATGGCTGCACCGGGTTTCATACGAGCAATGTGGTCACGGCTGACAAGTTTTGGCGCAGTGGCGCCAGGCACCAGCACGCCGCCGATGACCAGGTCCGCCGCCAGCAGATGGCGCTCCAGGGTCTCGCGGTTGGAGTAGACCACCTTGGCAGCCCCTTGGAACTCGCTGTCGAGACGGCGCAGGGTATCGACGTTGTTGTCGAGGATGGTGACGTCGGCACGCAGGCCGACGGCCATGCGGGCTGCGTTGGAGCCCACCACACCACCACCGATGATCACCACCTTGGCCGGTTCCACACCGGGCACACCGCCGAGCAGCACGCCGCTGCCGCCACGGGATTTCTCCAGTGCCTGGGCACCGGCCTGAATAGACATGCGTCCGGCCACTTCCGACATGGGGGCCAGCAGGGGCAGACCGCCACGACCGTCTGTGACGGTTTCATAGGCGATGCAGACGGCACCACTGTCGATGAGATCCTGGGTCTGGGCCAGGTCCGGCGCCAGATGCAGATAGGTAAAGAGGGTCTGGCCGGGACGCAGCATGGCCCGTTCCACTGCCTGGGGTTCCTTGACCTTGACGATCATCTCCGCCTTGGCGAAAACTTCGGCAGCGGAGGCCAGGATCTCGGCTCCGGCAGCCAGATAATCTGCGTCACTGAACCCAATGCCATTTCCTGCGCCGCTTTGGACGAAAACAGTATGGTTTCGTGCTGTCAGTTCACGTACACTGGCCGGAACCATGCCTACGCGATATTCATGGTTTTTTATTTCCTTAGGTACACCGATAATCATGCTATCCCTCGTCTATCGATTGGTGGTTTATGTTGCCTAGATGTTAAGCGATATTTGCGCCTAGTATATTCAGGTATTGACAGGATTTGTGACCATTATTATAAAGTGACTGGTGATTCTTACCAAAAAATAGCCAAAGGATGGAATTAAATGATGGAAGCTAAGAGTCGGCTAAAGGATTTGGACAGGATTGACCGCAACATTCTGAATGAACTGCAAAAGGATGGCAGGATTTCGAACGTTGAGTTGTCCAAACGAGTTGGCCTGAGTCCCACACCGTGTCTGGAACGGGTTCGTCGCCTGGAGCGACAAGGGTATATCGAAGGATATGCCGCCATTCTGAACCCTCATTATCTGGACGCGTCTCTGCTGGTGTTCGTGGAAATTACCCTCAATCGTGGCGCCCCCGATGTGTTCGAGCAGTTCAACAAGGCTGTTCAGGTGCTCGAAGAGATCCAGGAGTGCCATCTGGTGTCCGGTGATTTCGACTATCTGCTCAAGACCCGCGTCAGCGACATGTCCGCTTACCGCCGCCTGCTGGGTGAAACCCTGCTGCGTCTGCCGGGCGTCAACGACACCCGCACCTACGTGGTGATGGAAGAGGTCAAACAGAGCAGTCGTCTGGTGATCAGCACCCGATAAGCGGGGTTGTGCTGTGACTTGCAAGTTCCATGACGAGTCACGATAGTCAGAAACGAGCGGCCGGTCCGCTCGTTTCTTCTTATAGAGAGTTTCAGGCCCGCCCTCAGGCACTGGCTGACAATCGGTGGGCTTTTCAGGGATACTAGGCCCCCTATCCCCGCATTCATGTTTTCACAAAGGAGCCGGAGTTTGGCCGATAAAAAGCTGTTTACTCCTTTATCAGGTACACAACGGATCTTCGAGGCCGTCTTGATCGCCATCACCCTGATGGCTGCCTATCTTTTGCTTGCCCTGCTGACCTACCATCCCGCCGATCCCGGCTGGTCGCAAACCTCCTGGCAAGGGGAGGTGAAAAACCTCGCGGGCAGCGCCGGTGCCTGGCTCGCCGACATCACCATGTTTACCTTCGGGGCCTTCTCCTATCTGGTGCCCCCTCTGGTGGTGCTGCTTGGCTGGAGCCTGTTCTGGCGCCCGAGCAAGCTGCTGGAAGTGGATTACCTCACCCTGTCGGTACGGATCATCGGCTTCGTGCTGACGGTGCTTGGCATGTCCGCCATCGCCAGCATGAACTTCAACGACTTGCAGAACTTTTCCGCCGGCGGCCTGGTGGGGGATGTGATCGCCTCAGCCGTGGTGCCGCTGTTTGGCGGCGTGGGGGCCAACCTGATGCTGCTCTGCTTCGTGGCGACCGGCATCACCCTCTTTACCGGCTGGTCCTGGCTCACCATTGTCGAGCGCATCGGTGCCGCCTGCACCGGCTCAGTCAGCGCCATCTACCATTTCCCCACCACCCTGGGCCGCTGGCTCACCGGTGGCTGGCGCCAGCCCCGCTATGAGGGGCCGGATCCCCTGCTGGAAGGGGGCGTGGGCAGCTTCGATCAGGAAGAGGATGACGAAGACCCCCACGGCAGCTGGACACGCAACCCCAAGGCGAAGAATCGCGCTCAAAAGACAAAAGCTGACGAATGGCTGCCGGAGCTTGACGAAGACACCTTCCAGTTCGATCCGCAGTTTGACGACGAAGAGGACGAGGCTCCGGCGCCTGCCGCCAAGGGCAAGCGCGTGGCCAATGGCCGTCCGCGTCCTGCCGTGCGCCAGGAAGAAGATGACCTCGACTTGCCCTGGGCGGAGGGGGATGACGAACCCGATGCTCCCATTGCCGCTGCGCCGGTGAAAGCCAAGCGCCGTCCCCAGCCCGGTCTGGCCCCTTTGCCGAGCATCGATCTGCTGGACAGGCCGCCCGCCAAGACCCAGATGATGAGCAAGGACGAGCTGGAGCGCATGGGCCGGCTGGTGGAGGCGAAGCTCGCCGATTACAACGTGCAGGCCAAGGTGGTGGGCGTCTATCCCGGTCCCGTCATTACCCGCTTCGAGCTTGACCTGGCGCCGGGCATGAAGGCGAGCAAGATCACCAATCTTTCCCGGGATCTCGCCCGTTCTCTCTCTGCCAGCAGCGTGCGGGTGGTGGAAGTGATCCCGGGCAAGACGTTCGTCGGGATCGAGCTGCCCAACCGGGTACGCCAGACCGTCTACCTGCGGGAAACCCTCGACTGCGAGGCGTTCGCGGCCAGCCGCAATCCGCTCACCATGGGGCTGGGTCAGGACATCGCGGGGGAACCCGTGGTAGTGAACCTTGCCAAGATGCCTCACCTGCTGGTGGCGGGTACTACGGGCTCGGGCAAGTCGGTGGGGGTGAACACCATGATCATCTCCATGCTCTACAAATCCTCCCCCGAGGATCTGCGCTTCATCATGATCGACCCCAAGATGCTGGAGCTCTCGGTCTACGAAGGGATTCCGCACCTGCTGACCGAGGTGGTCACCGACATGAAGGATGCCGCCAACGCCCTGCGCTGGTGCGTAGGCGAGATGGAGCGTCGTTACAAGCTGATGTCCGCGGTCGGGGTGCGCAACCTCAAGGGGTACAACGACAAGGTGCTGGCCGCCATCGAGGCGGGGGATCCCCTGGTCGACCCCCTGTGGCGTCCGGGCGACTCCATGGATCAGATGCCGCCGGAGCTGGAAAAACTGCCCCACATCGTGGTGGTGGTGGACGAGTTTGCCGACATGATGATGATCGTCGGCAAGAAGGTGGAGGAGCTTATCGCCCGTATCGCCCAGAAGGCGCGGGCGGCCGGTATTCACCTTATCCTCGCGACCCAGCGCCCGTCGGTGGATGTCATTACCGGCCTCATCAAGGCCAACATCCCGACCCGTATCTCCTTCCAGGTGTCGAGCAAGATCGATTCGCGCACCATCCTGGACCAGGGGGGCGCCGAATCCCTGCTCGGCATGGGTGACATGCTCTACATGCCTGCCGGCACCTCCAACCCCACCCGGGTCCACGGTGCCTTCGTCGATGACCACGAGGTACACAAGGTGGTGGCGGACTGGAAACTGCGTGGGGAGCCGGATTACATCGACGAGATCCTCTCCGGCGAGTCGGACGGCGAGGGCGGCGGCGGCGACTTCGGCGGGGGCGGCGATGAAGAGCTCGATCCCCTGTTCGACGAGGCGGTGGCCTTCGTGGTGGAATCCCGCCGTGGCTCCACCTCCAGCGTCCAGCGCAAGTTCAAGATTGGTTACAACCGGGCGGCCCGTCTCATCGAGCAGATGGAAAACCAGGGCATCGTCAGCGCCCCGGGCGGCAACGGCCAGCGCGACGTGCTGGCACCGCCGCCGGTTCGTGACTAAGCCTAACTCCTGTATCATTCTGGCCATGCCCTCTGCGGGCGTGGCCTTTTATCGAGAACCTCCCTATGAAGAGCCTGATGAAAAAACAACTGTTGATGGGTTCCATTCTGCTGGTCGCCAGCAGCCAGGTATGGGCCGATGCGGCCAGCGATCTCAAGGAGAAGCTCTCCTCCGTCAATGTCTTCTCCGCGACATTTGCCCAGACCGTTTATGACAGCAAGGGCAAGGAGCTGCAAAAGGCGAGCGGCTCCCTGCTGGTGCAGCGACCCAACCGCTTCAACTGGCACACCACTGCCCCGGACGAGAGCCTGATCGTGGCCGATGGCAAGGATGTGTGGGTGTACGACCCCTTCGTCGAGCAGGTCACCGCCCTCAAGATGAAGGATGCGGTGCTCAACACCCCCTTCGTGCTCATCGCGGGCAACGACAACAGCCTCTGGAAGAACTATGACGTGACCCAGGAAGGGGATGTCTACACCGTCACCAGCCGCAACAAGGACGAGCTGATCGCCTCCTTTCGCATCACCTTCGACCGTCAGAACAACATCAGCCGCTTCGACGTGAAAGAGGCGCAGGGGCAGTGGAGCGAGTTCACCCTGAGCAGCTTCAACCGCAAGCCGGTGCTCAAGGGCAACGAATTTGTCTTCAAGATCCCGAAGGGGGTCGAGCTGGACGACCAGCGCTGATGAGCCAGCCGTTACCGGCGTTATCGTCTGACCGGGCGTCATGGACGACCGGTCAGCTGCAAGGTCAATGCAGATGAGCAATTTATCCCTGGATTTCTCCTCGGACTTTCGTCCGCTGGCGGCCCGGATGCGGCCGCAAACCCTCGAGCAGTACATCGGCCAGCAGCATATTCTGGGGCCGGACAAGCCCCTGCGAAAAGCGATCCTGGCGGGGCACTGCCACTCCATGATCCTCTGGGGGCCCCCCGGCACCGGCAAGACCACGCTGGCAGAACTGGTTGCCCACTACTGCCAGGCGGAGGTGGAGCGGCTCTCGGCGGTCACCTCCGGCATCAAGGAGATCCGCGCGGCCCTCGACAAGGCGAAGGAGAACGGCTGGCGCGGGGTGCGTACGATCCTGTTCGTGGATGAAGTCCACCGCTTCAACAAGAGCCAGCAGGATGTCTTCCTGCCCCACATCGAAGACGGCACCATCACCTTCATCGGCGCCACCACCGAGAACCCCTCGTTCGAGCTCAACAACGCGCTGCTCTCCCGGGCCCGGGTCTATCTGCTCAAGAGGCTGGAGGAGCAGGACATCCTCGCCATGATCGATCAGGCGATGCAGGACCCGCGCGGGCTCAATGACCCTAGCCTGCGCTTTGCCCCCGGGGCCAAGGAGGCGCTGGCGAAAGCCGTGGACGGGGACGGGCGCAAGTCTCTGAACTATCTGGAGCTCCTGGCCGACATGGCCGAGGCCGACAGCTCAGGGGCGCGGGTGATCGACAGTACCCTGCTCGCCGCCGTGGTGGGGGAGCACGTGGCCCGTTTCGACAAGGGCGGCGATCACTTCTACGACCTCATCTCGGCGGTGCACAAGTCCATTCGCGGCTCGGCACCGGATGCAGCCCTCTACTGGTATGCCCGCATGGTGAGCGCCGGCTGCGATCCCCTCTACATCGCCCGCCGCTTGCTGGCCATTGCCTCGGAAGATGTGGGCAACGCCGATCCCCGTGCCATGCAGGTGGCGCTCTCGGCCTGGGACTGCTTCCATCGCATCGGTCCGGCGGAAGGGGAGCGGGCCATCGCCCAGGCCATTGTCTACCTCGCCTGCGCCCCCAAGAGCAATGCGGTCTACACCGCCTGGAAGGCGGCGCTTCACGACGCCAAGAACCTGCCGGACTTCGAGGTGCCGCCGCACCTTCGCAATGCACCGACCAAGCTCATGAGCGAGCTGGGCTACGGCGCCGAGTATCGCTACGCCCACGACGAGCCGGGGGCCTATGCGGCCGGCGAGCAGTACTTCCCCCCGGAGCTTGCCGGCAAGCAGTACTATCAGCCCACCGAGCGGGGGCTTGAGAAGCAGATAGCCCAGAAGCTCGACTATCTGCATGAGCTGGACAAGCAGAGCCCGCGCAAGCGATAGGAAAGACCTTCAGGTTCCTTGCCCGGAAAAGGGCACGGCAAAGGCATCAGGGGAGGGGGTTCCCGGCAAAAACGGGCGCAATAGTCCCTGTTCGGGCGGGGGGGCGGTCTGCTACACTGCCCGTCTGACCCCGGTTGTCTTGGCCTTGCACCATCTTCTTGATTTCGAAGGCCCGATTCCGAAGGCAAAGGGGTGCGCCAACCGATGTTAACTTCCGGATCTGTTTCCCAACCCGGTCACGATGACCCGGGCCCAGATCCCATTAAAAAAAGTAGGTAAACCATGCTGGATCCCAAATATCTGCGCAGCGACATCACCGAAGCTGCCGCTCGTCTGGCGACACGTGGCTACGTTCTGGACGTAGCGGCGGTCAATGTTCTGGAAGAGAAACGCAAGGATCTGCAGTCCCGCACCCAGGAGCTGCAGGCCGAGCGCAACGCCCGCTCCAAGTCCATCGGTGAGGCTGCCCGTCGTGGTGAAGATGTTGCCCCCCTCAAGGCCGAGGTGACCAAGATCAACGACGAGCTCGAGACCAGCAAGGTCGAGCTGGAGGCCCTGCTGGCCCAGCTCAAGGGGATCGCCGACGCCATCCCCAACCTGCCGAGCGAGACCACCCCGGTGGGCCGTGACGAGAACGACAACGTGGAGGTCCGCCGCTGGGGCACTCCCCGTGAGTTCGATTTCCCGGTACGCGATCACATCGATCTGGGTGAGGCGGCCAAGGGGGTCGACTTCAAGAACGGCGTCAAGCTCTCCGGCGCCCGTTTCGTGGTAATGAAGGGCCAGATTGCCCGTCTGCACCGCGCCCTGGCCCAGTTCATGCTGGACCTGCACACCCTGCAGCACGGCTACACCGAGTGCTACGTGCCCTATCTGGTCAACCCGGACAGCCTGTACGGCACCGGCCAGCTGCCCAAGTTCTCCCAGGATCTCTTCAATACCGGCATCGAAGGGGAAGGGGAAGACGAAGGCAAGGTGCGCAAGTTCTCCCTCATCCCGACCTCCGAAGTGCCGCTCACCAACATGGCCCGTGACGAGATCTTCGACGAGCAGGAGCTGCCCATCAAGATGACCGCCCACAGCCCCTGCTTCCGCTCCGAAGCGGGCTCCTACGGTCGTGATACCCGTGGCCTCATCCGTATGCACCAGTTCGACAAGGTCGAGATGGTGCAACTGGTGCACCCGGAAAAATCCTGGGATGCCCTGGAAGAGATGGTGGGTCACGCCGAGAAGGTGCTGCAACTGCTGGAGCTGCCGTATCGCGTGATGGCGCTTTCCACCGGTGACATGGGCTTCTGCGCCGCCAAGACCTACGATCTGGAAGTGTGGCTGCCGGCCCAGAACACCTATCGCGAGATCTCCTCCGTCTCCAACTGCACCGACTTCCAGGCGCGCCGCATGCAGGCTCGCGTGCGCATCGACGGCAAGCCGCAGCTCATTCACACCCTGAATGGTTCCGGTCTGGCGGTGGGTCGTACCCTGGTGGCCGTGCTCGAGAACTACCAGCAGGCAGATGGCCGCATCGCCATCCCGGCTGCGCTGCAATCCTACATGGGCGGCCTGACCCACATCGGGTAAGCGCTCGTTGCAGACGACAACGCCATGGCATGCCATGGCGTTGTGCATTCTGGGCCCGGGAAACCCGCCGCAAGGGGAAGGGATAGCTCCCTTCGGGCCTATAACACAATTTTATCAAGCATTGCGCAATCGTTTTTGTTAGACTGCGCCGCAATTTCGCAGGACATCTTTTTCTATGGTCTGGATTGATTACGCCATCATCGGCATCGTCGGTTTCTCCGCCCTCATCAGCCTGGTGCGCGGCTTTCTCAAGGAGGCCATGTCTCTGGTCACCTGGTTCGTCGCCTTTTTTATTGCCAGCCATTTCTATCCCGATCTCGCCGTCTATTTCACCTCTTTCTCCGATGCCATGGTGCGCAACGGTCTGGCCATCGCCGCCCTGTTCGTGGCGACCCTGATCCTCGGCAGCGTGGTGAACTACGTGGTGGGCCTGCTGGTGGAAAAGACCGGGCTTTCCGGCACCGACAGGGTGCTCGGGGTCTGTTTTGGCGCCATTCGCGGGGTGCTGATCGTCAGCGCCCTGCTGTTTTTCATGGATACCTTCACCAGCCTCTCCCAGAGCGACTGGTGGGTGGCGTCCAGGCTGGTTCCCGAGTTCAAGCCGGTGATCCAGTGGTTTTTCGGGTTCATGATGAACTCGTCCAGTTTTCTTCAACAGGTACAGTGACTTCGAGGTAGCAAAGACATGTGCGGTATTGTCGGTATAGTTGGCACCACCCCCGTCAATCAGGCCCTCTACGACGCCTTGACGGTGTTGCAGCACAGGGGACAGGATGCCGCCGGGATCGTGACCATTGACAGTGGAAACTTCCGGCAACGCAAGGCCAACGGTCTGGTGAAGGATGTGTTTGAAGTGCGCCACATGCAGCGCCTGAAAGGGAATATCGGCATCGGACACGTCCGTTATCCCACCGCAGGCAGCTCCAGTGCGGCAGAGGCGCAGCCGTTTTACGTGAACTCCCCCTACGGCATGGTGCTGGCCCACAACGGCAACCTCACCAACGCCAAGGAGCTCAAGGAGCAGCAGTTCAAGGTGGCCCGCCGCCACATCAATACCACCTCGGACTCCGAAGTGCTGTTGAACGTGCTGGCCCACGAGCTGGACTTGTGCGACAAGATGGCGCTGCGCCCGGAAGATATCTTCTCGGCGGTGCGCAAGGTGCACCAGCAGATCCGCGGCGCCTATGCTGTAGTCTCTCTGGTGATCGGCCACGGCCTCATCGGCTTTCGCGACCCCAACGGTATTCGCCCGCTGATCCTGGGTCGCCGGGTCGACGAGCAGGGGCAGGTGGAGTACATGCTCGCCTCCGAGAGCGTGGCCCTCGACGCCATCGGCTTCGAGACGGTGCGTGACGTCGCCCCGGGCGAGGCCATCTACATCACCGAGCAGGGCCAGCTCTTCTCCGAGCAGTGTGCGGAGAACCCGCAGATGAACCCCTGCATCTTCGAATACGTCTACTTCGCCCGTCCCGACTCCTTCATCGACAAGGTCTCCGTCTATGCCGCCCGCCTCAACATGGGTCGCAAGCTGGGCCAGAAGATCGCACGGGAGTGGGACGATCTCGACGTGGACGTGGTCATCCCCATCCCCGAGACTTCCTGCGACGTGGCGCTGGAAATCGCCCACACCCTGGGCCTGCCGTACCGTCAGGGCTTCGTGAAGAACCGCTACATCGGCCGTACCTTCATCATGCCGGGCCAGACCCAGCGCAAGAAGTCGGTGCGCCGCAAGCTCAACGCCATCAGCTCCGAATTCAAGGGCAAGAAGGTGTTGCTGGTGGACGACTCCATCGTGCGGGGCACCACCTCCGAGCAGATCATCCAGATGGCCCGTGAAGCGGGGGCCGCCAAGGTCTACTTCGCCTCGGCCGCACCGGAAATTCGCTTCCCCAACGTCTACGGCATCGACATGCCCACCGCCAACGAGCTCATTGCCCATGGCCGTGAAGTGGAAGAGGTGTGCAAGCTTATCGGTGCCGACGGCCTCATCTTCCAGGATCTGGAAGATCTGGAAGAGGCGGTGCGGGAGATCAACCCCGAGCTGCGCCACTTCGAGACCTCGGTCTTCAACGGTCACTATGTGACCTCCGACGTGGATCAGGGTTATCTGGACCACCTCAATGCCCTGCGCAGCGACGACAACAAGGCCGTGCGCGAGTGGCAGGAAGGGACCAGCAACCTCGAGATCTTCAACGAAGGCAGTTAAACGTTTTCAGATTGCCAGCGCGATGAACAACAGGGGGGCCTCGGCCCCCCTGTTGCATGGATGCGCCTTGCGGCGAAACTGAGGGGGGGCTCAGACCAGATCCTCCCCGTTGCTCGCGATCACCTTCTTGTACCACCAGAACGACTTCTTGCGCCGGCGGGCCAGGGTGCCATGGCCGGCGTCGTCCCTGTCCACATGGACGAAGCCGTAGCGCTTGCTCATCTCGCCGGTGGAGGCGGAGACGAGATCGATGCAGCCCCAGCTGGTGTAGCCCATCAGGGGCACGCCGTCCTTGATGGCGTCCCCCATGGCCTCGATGTGGGCGCGCAGGTAGGCGATGCGGTAGTCGTCCTCTATCTCCCCTTGCTCGTTCACTTCGTCCACTGCACCCAGGCCGTTTTCCACCAGGAAGAGGGGCTTCTGGTAGCGATCGTGCAAGGTGTTGAGGGTGATGCGAAGGCCCAGGGGATCGATGCCCCAGCCCCACTCGCTCACCTCGATGTGGGGATTGCGCAGGGACTTGACCACGTTGGCCTCGCTGGTGTTGCCCGCATTCATGTCGGCGGCGGCGCAGCGGGAGGCGTAGTAGCTGAAGGAGACGAAATCCACGGTGTGCCTGAGGATCTCGTCATCTTCCGGCCCCTTCACCAGGGTGATCCCCTTGTCACGAAATACCCTCTGCGCATAGGCCGGATAGGCGCCCCTGGCTTGCACGTCGATGAAGAGGAGGTTCTCCCGATCTTTCTGGAGGGCGGTCCAGACGTCGGCGGGCTTGCAGGAGTAGGGGTAGAAGTTGCCCCCCGCCAGCATGCAGCCCACCTGGTTGGCCGGGTTCACCTCGTGGGCGATCCGGGTCGCCAGGGCGCTGGCCACCAGCTCATGGTGGGCTGCCTGATACTTCACCTGATCCTGGTGCTCCCCTTGCTCGAACACCAGCCCCGCCCCGGAGAAGGGGCTGTGCAGCAGGATGTTGATCTCGTTGAAGGTGAGCCAGTACTTCACCAGGCCGTCGAACTGCTCGAAGCAGGTGCGGGCGTAGCGGGTGAAAAACTCCACCATCTGGCGGTTGCGCCAGGAGCCGTACTCGGTCACTAGGTGCATGGGCACATCGAAGTGGCACAGGGTCACCAGGGGCTCGATGTTGTACTTTCTGCACTCCTCGAACACCGCACGGTAGAAGGCGATGCCCTCGGCATTGGGCTCGAGCTCGTCCCCCCTGGGGTAGAGACGGGCCCAGGCGATGGAGGTGCGAAACACGGTGAAGCCCATCTCGGCCATCAGGGCGATGTCCTCCCGATAGCGGTGATAGAAGTCGATGGCTCCGTGGCTTGGGTAGAACTCGTCATCTTGCAGGGTGATGCGCTTCTCCTGGCCGAGTTTGACCGCCATGCGGCGCGGGCCATGGGGGATCATGTCTACCGTGGTCAGCCCCTTGCCTCCCTCGAGATAGCCGCCCTCCGCCTGATTGGCGGCCAGGGCACCGCCCCAGAGAAAGCCCTCGGGAAATCTTGTTAACGACATTGGTTACCTCTTGTCATGTCTGAATGGGGTGTCACAGCCCGGCCTGCGCCTGGCTGGTGGCGACGGGTTGCACGGGCTCGGCGCGGGGGGCCGGGCTCTCGACCGGGATGTCCTCGAACCCCATCACCAGGGTCAGCACGAAGGAGAGCACCACCGAGAGGGCCATCACGCCGAACACCCAGGCGATGGTCATGGGGTTGGCCGGATCGAAGAACTGCACGCTGGTAAACAGCCCGGGGGCGGCCATGGAGTGGCTGGCGAGCCCCGCCATGCCGGCGACGGCACCGCAGACAAAGCCGCTGATGAGGCTCGCGATGAGCGGACGCTTGAGGCGCAGGGCCACACCGTAGAGCGCGGGTTCGGAGATCCCCGCCATGATGGCGGAGGCGGCCGCCGCGAGCGCCGTCTGGCGCAGTTCCGGGTTACGGGTGCGCCAGGCCACCGCCAGGGACGAGCCGCCAAGAGAGAGATTGGCGCCGATTTCGGAGGGCATCACCATGCCTTCCTTGCCGGTCTCGGCGATGGTCTGGATGATGGTCGGGGTGAAGACGCGGTGCATGCCGGTCATCACCAGCAGGGGCCAGAGCGCCCCCATGATGGCCACCGACAGCCAGCCCAGGTAGTCGTGGACCGTGTAGACCAGGCCGGAGATGGCGGTGCCAATCCAGATGCCGACGGGGCCGATGAAGAGGATGGCCAGCGGTGCCGCGATCAGCACGATCAGCATGGGTTTGAGGAAGTTCTTGGTGACCGCCGGGGTGATGCGGTCGACCCAGCCCTCGATGTAGGAGAGGCACCAGGTCATCACCAGCGCCGGAATGACGGTGTAGGTGTATTTGACCGCGGTCACCGGGACCAGGGCGAAGGTCACCTGCTCCCCTTCGGCGGCTCTGGCCATCAGCTCGATGAAGCTGGGGTGCACCAGCACGCCTGCGATGGCGATGGCCAGGGACATGTTGGTCTTGAACTTGACGGCGGCGGAGGCGGCCACCATCAGGGGCAGGAAGAAGAAGGCCCCATCCCCGGCCACCGTGAGGATGGTGAGGGTCGAGGAGCCTTTCTCCAGCACGCCGGTCATCTCCAGCACCATGGCCAGCAGCTTGAGCATGGAGCCGCCGATGATGGCCGGGATGAGGGGGGACATGGTGCCAATCAGGGCGTCGAGGATGGCAGCGCCCATGCGGCGCAGGCTCCAGCCAGCGGAAGCCTCCGGAAGCGGAGTCTGCCCGCCTCCCTGGGGCAGCAGGGCCAGCACCTCGCGATAGGCGTGGGAGACGGTGTTGCCGATGATCACCTGACACTGGTTGTCCGCCTGCACCACCCCGAGCACGCCCGTGATCGCCTTGAGGGCAGGGCCATTGACCCGGGCGGGATCGCCGAGCACAAAGCGCAGCCGCGTCATGCAGTGGGTCACGGCGACGACGTTGTCGGCGCCGCCGAGAGCGGTGATGACGGTACCGGCCAGAGCCGCATAGTTTTTTGACATCGAGGTAGATCCTTTTCACCAAGTGGGCCTGCTCGCCCCCGCCGCCGCGAAGGGCGGGAACGCGCATGAAACTGAATGTGGAACCGGTTCCACATAGAGTGCGCGGCCTGAGCGCGGGAGACAAGCATCTTGTGCAGCGAGCGTCCGGATCCGTGAATGGGATCACTGAACTCGGGCCTGCACGCCATTCGTGCGACGACAAGCCGGGGGCGGTGCAGTACACTGCGCCCCGTTACGAGCAAGGGAGAACACAATGACGACGATGCTGGAGGTGGCAAGGCGGGCAGGGGTGTCGAAGGCGACGGTCTCCCGGGTGTTGTCGGGCAATGGTTACACCAGCCAGGAGACACGGGACCGGGTGCAGCAGGCCATCGAGGAGTGCGGCTATCGCCCCAACCTGGTGGCGAGGCAGCTGGCGACCAGGCACACCCGGACCCTGGGACTGGTGGTCACCAACACCCTCTACCACGGCGTCTACTTCGGCGAGCTGCTCTCCCAGGTGGCGCGGATGACCGAGGATCGCGGGCGCCAGCTCATACTGGCGGACGGAAAGCACAGCGCCGACGAGGAGCGCCAGGCCATCCAGTATCTGCTCGATTCCCGTTGCGATGGCGTCATCATCTATCCGCGCTTTCTCGGGGTGGAGGAGATGGACGAGATCATCGAGCAGCATGAGCAGCCCATCATGGTGCTCAACCGGCGTCTGAGCCGCCATCCGGCCCACTGCGTCTATGCGGACCAGCAGGCGGCGGCGGAGGCGGTGGTGGACAAGCTGGTGGCCATGGGGCACAGGGAGATCGCCTTCATCGCAGGCTCTGCGGATTCCCCCACCGGCGCCGAGCGCCTGGCCGGTTACCGGCAGGCGCTGATCCGGCACGGCATCCCCGTGCAGGAGACCTTGATCGCCCCCGGCAAATGGACCCCCGCCTGTGGCGCGGCCGCCGTCTCGACCTTGCTGGCGCGAGGCGCTCGCTTCAGCGCCCTGGTGGCCAGCAACGATGACATGGCGATCGGGGCCATCAAACGGCTGCACGAAGCCGGTGTGATGGTGCCTGACGAGGTTTCGGTGGTGGGGTTTGACGACATTCCCCTGGCCCCTTACGTCATTCCCGCGCTGTCGAGCGTCAAGATGCCGGTGAACGGGATGATCCAGGAGACCATCAACCGCCTGATCACCATGGTGGAGGAGGGGAGCCGGGACGCACTGCCCGCCTTCAGCGGCACCCTGATCCGCCGCGACTCCCTCAGGCGTCTGACGGGCTGAGCCATGATGGCGGTGGGCAGGCCGGGCGGGATCCGTTAGCATAGGCACCCCGGCGCCAGGCGCCGCGTGTCGTATCAACAGATGAGAGTTCAGATGGATGACCTGTTAGCCCCCGTTCGCCAGTTCCTGCATTGCGAGACCCCGGATGAGTGGGTGGAAATGGCGCGGGATCCCGCCCAGTTGCCGACCCTGCTTATCGATCACGCCAACTGCGAGAACAAGGCGGCACTCACCGCCCACAGCCTGGTGCGCCGCTACTGCCTGCCCAAGGAGAAGCGTCACCTGCTGCCCAAGCTGACCTTCTACCGGGAGCTCGATGCCTTGCCGGAGAAGGCGGAGATCCTCGGCAAGCGCACCATGGGCGAATCAGACAGGAGCGTGTTTGCCGAGCTGGAGCGCAATCCCCTGCTGTTCCCCATGGTGCGCCTCATCCAGGAGGAGCTGCACCACTTCGAGCAGGTGCTGGAGATCATGGCCGCACGGGGCATCCCCTATGGCCCCGTCACCGCCTCCCGCTATGCCCGCAGCCTGCTGACCCATGTGCGCACCTACGAGCCGGCCGCCGTGGTGGACAAGATGATCATCGGTGCCTATATCGAAGCGCGATCCTGCGAGCGTTTTGCCAGGCTGGCCCCTCATCTGGACGAGGAGCTTGGCCGCTTCTATGTCTCCCTGCTGCGCTCGGAGGCGCGTCACTATCAGGACTACCTGGCCCTGGCACAGACGTTCGCAGACGAAGACATCAGCGAGCGGGTGGCCTTCTTCGGTCGCCTGGAGGCCGAGCTCATCTGTTCGCCGGATCCGCAATTCCGGTTCCATAGCGGACTGCCTGTCAGATCTGACAGTTGTTGAGGTGACGGGGGCTGCCTACCATTCCCCTGTTCCTACTACGAGCGACGCAATCACTTTTTTGAGCGCAATCCCCCGGCGACTGATGAGACATCAGGCCGGGTTTTTTTATGTCTGACGCAAGGGAAAACGCGCCGCGGGATCAGCGGCGGTATTCGTTGTTGTAGTTCTGAATGAGGCGGCGGGTGACGTCGTGCTGGGGATCGGCGAAGACCCGCAAGGTCTTGCCGCGCTCCACCACACGGCCTTCGTGCATCACCAGCACCTCGTCGCTGATGTGGCTGACGATCCCCAGATCGTTGGCCACCAGCACATAGCTCAGCCCCATGGTCTCCTGCATCTCCAGCAGCAGGTTGATGATCTGGGAGCGTACCGAAATATCCAGGGTCGAGAGCGCCTCGTCCGCCACCACTATCTTGGGATTGAGGATGAGCGCCCGCGCCAGCCCCACCCGCTGCTGCTGGCCGGCGGAGAGCATCTGGGGATAGAAGAGGGCGTGGTCGGGCAGCATGCCCACCATGCGCAGGGTCTGGATCACCTTCTCCCGGCGCTCCTCCTCGCTCAGGGCCGTGTTGAGGCGAAGGGGGGTCTCCAGGATCTGGCCGACCCGGATTTTCCGGTTAAGGGAGGTGTTGGGGTCCTGGAAGATCATCCGCAGCAGCTTGCAGCGGGTCTGGTAATCGCCGTGGACCATGGGTTGCCCCTCGATGGCGATCTCCCCGCCGCTCGGTTCAATCATGCCCGCCAGAATGCGGGCCAGGGTGCTCTTGCCCGAGCCCGCCTCCCCGACGATGGCCAGGGTCTGGCCCACCTCGAGATCGAACGAGAGGGGCTTTATCGCCTCCACCGCGCGGCGCCTGAACAGGCCGGTGCGGTTCTGGTAGGTCTTGCACAGGCCCCTGACCTGCAACAGGGAAGGTTCGGTCACGACGTGGTCTCCTTGGGTGTGCTCGCCGGATAGAGGGGCTGACGGGGCGGGCAGGTGCCCCGGATCAGGGTCTGGTGCCGGTTCATTTCTTCGGTTCTTCCATGTTGAGGGGGAAGTGGCAACTGAACTGATGCCCCTTGACCTTGCTCATCAGCGGCGTCTGCACGCACTGCTTCTGGGCGTAGGGGCAGCGTGGGCCGAGGCGGCAGCCGATGGGCAGGTGCTGCAGCGGCGGTATCACCCCGGGCAGGGTCTCGAGCCGGGACTTGTGGCGCACCAGCTTGTCAAAGTCCGGGATGGACTTGAGCAGGGCATCCGTATAGGGGTGGTGAGGGGATTCCAGGATCTGGTCCCGGGTCCCCACTTCCACCATCTGGCCGCAATACATGATGTTGAGGGTGTCGGTCAGGTTCGCGATGGCGGCGATGTCGTTGCTGATGATGAGGATGGTGGTATTGCCCAGCTTGTTCATCTTGTCCAGCAACCGCAGGATCTGGGAGTGGGTGGTGGACTCCATGGCGCTGGTGGGCTCGTCCGCCACCAGCAGGCGCGGCTGGTTGGCGATGGCCATGGCGATCATCACCTTCTGGCACATGCCGTCCGACAGTTCGTGGGGATAGGCCCGCATCACCTTGCGGTGATCCTTGACCCCGACCCGGTGCAGCAGGGCGATGGCCCGCTTCTTGCGCCACTGGAAGCGCTGCCAGAACTTGCCGGTGAAGGCGCTGGTGGGGATGGCCTCTTCGAGCTGGGTGCCTATCTCCTCCGAGGGGTCGAGGCAGCTGATGGGGTCCTGGAAGATCATCGCTATCTCCCGCCCCATGATGCGGCGCCGCTCCTTGGGCGCCATGGTCAGCAGATCCATGTCGTTGAAGCGCATCCGGTCGGCGCGCACCGTCCAGTTGTCCTTCTGGATGCCGACGATCACCTTGGCCACCAGGCTCTTGCCCGAGCCGGATTCCCCCACCAGCCCGCGGATCTCCCCCTCGTTCAGGGTCAGGCTGACTCTGTCCACCGCCTTGACCTTGCCCTGGGGGGTGTCGATTTCGATGGTGAGGTTGCGTATGTCGAGCAGGGGCATCAGCAATGTCTCCCGTTCAGGGCGCAGCCGGGTCGCTCAGGGCGTCCGGGGGCGGGGATAGATAACAAGGCTGGCAACATCAGTCGTTCCCCTCTTTGAGTGCTTCGCGAATGCCTTCGCCCACCAGGTTGGTCACCAGCACGCTGAACAGGATGGCCATCCCGGGCAGGGTCACCGTCCAGGGGGCCAGATAGATAAGATCGCTCGAATCGGCCAGCATGGCACCCCACTCCGGCTGGGGAGACTGGGCCCCGAGACCGAGGAAGCCCACCGCCGAGATGTCCAGAATGGCGGCGGAGAGGGTGCGGGTGGCCTGGGTCACCAGGGTCTCGACGATGTTCGGCAAGATGGCCAGACGCATGATCCGCTGGGGCGGAGAGCCGTCGAGGCGGCTGGCGATGATGTACTCCTTCTGCATCTCGGCGTGGACCGCGTTGTAGGTGGCCCGGATGAAAGGCGGTATCAACGCGAGCGTGATGGCGATCAGGGTGTTGAACAGACCCGGCCCCAGGATGGCCACGACGATGATGGCCAGCAGCAGGGACGGGATGGAGAGCAGGGTATCGAGCAGGTGATGGAGCACGCTCGACTTCACCCCCTTGCTCATGCCGCCGAGGATGCCGATGGCCGAGCCGATGACCAGGGCGATGAGCACCACCAGCAGGGCGTTGCCGAAGGTGAGCCTGGCCCCGGCCACCAGACGGGAGAGGATGTCGCGCCCCAGATCGTCGGTCCCCAGGAAGTAATCGATGTTGCCGCTGTTGGCCCAGGAGGGGGCGAGCAGCAGGTGGTTGCTGTGCTGATCGTCGATGCCGTAGGGGATCACCAGGGGACCGATGAGGGTCACCAGCAGCAGCAGCCCGAAGCACCAGAGCCCCGCCATGGCCAGCGGGTTGCGCCGGTAGGAGGCCCAGGTCTGCTCCAGGGGGGAGAGGATCTTGAGCTCCGGATAGATGTTCGATTTATCATGCATGATGCAGGCTCCCGTGCTGGTCGCAAGGGGATGGGCACGCCTGTGCGCCGGTGGCCCATGGGCCGCCGTGGCTCATCCACAGACCGCAATCAATCTTGTCTTGCATAGAGTTCTTTACGCCGTGCCGGATACATGATGGTGGTCAGCAGATCGGTGCTGACGCTGATGAAGATGACGAAGCTCGCCACCACCAGGAAGGCGCCGCGGATGGCGGCATAGTCCTGCAGCGCGATACTGCTCACCAGCCAGCGGCCGATGCCGGGCCAGTCGAACACCACCTCGGTGATCATGGCGGAGGTGAGCACGCTGCCAAGTTGCAGCCCCAGCAGCGGCAACACCGGGGGCAGGGCGTTCTTGAGCCCGTGACGCCAGACGATCTGGCGGCGGGAAAGTCCGCGGCTGGCGGCAGCCTTGATGTAGTTCTGTTTCATCACGTCGATGAGGGAGCTGCGCACGTGGCGGATCACCTCGGTGGTGGGCACCACGGCCAGCACCAGGGAAGGCAGTACCAGATGGCGCAGGGCATCGTGCAGGGCCGCCTCCCGCCAGGGCTCCTGGCTCATCAACACATCGACGATGGCGATCCCGGTGATGGAGGGCACGTCGTAGAGCAGGCTGATCTGGCCGGAGGAGGGGAGCCAGCCAAGATCCAGGGAGAAGAACATCACCATCAGCAGCCCCAGCCAGAAGACCGGGATGGCATAGCCGACGAGGCCGGCGGCCATGATGGAGAGGTCCGGGCTGCGCCCCTGATAGAGGGCCGCGAGGGTGCCCAGAGGGATGCCCACCAGCAGCGAGATGGCGAAGGCGGCGAGGCAGAGGGTCAGGGTCGCCGGGAAGTAGTGACGGATCTCGTCGAGGACCGGTTGGCCGGAGACGCTGGAGAGCCCGAAATCCCCGGCGGCGATGCGCTGGAGGAAGTCAGGATAGCCGTGCCAGAAATCCAGCACCTGGGTGATGAGGCGAAACTCCAGGAGGTAGGCCCCCAGAGTCAGCACCAGGAGGGTGATCACCAGCAGGGTGATGCGGCGCAGGATATAGAAAAACATGCTTATGCCTCCTGGGGGCGGTGCGCCGATGGCCCGACGATGGAGTGGTTATCTGTCATGGTCACTCCCGATGGGCCTGGTTGAAGGTGGTGCCGCCAAAGGGCATCAGGGTCAGCCCCTGAATGTCGCTGCGACTCACCTGGGTTCTCAGGGCATGGGCCAGGGGAATGAGCGGCAACTGCTCGTTGAGCAAGGACTGGGCATAGTAATAGTTGCGCAGGCGGAAGGCGAGCTGCGGGGTGGTCACCGCATCGTCCAGCAGCTGATCGAAGGCGGGGCTGCACCAGCGGCTGTAGTTGTTGCCCCGCTCGACGGCGGCGCAGCTCAGCAACTGGCGGAAGAAGTTGTCCGGATCCGCGTTGTCGGCGATCCAGCCCGAGAGCAGGCTGTCATATTGTCCATGGGCGAGCCGGGTCTCGATGACCGGCCAGGCCTGCTGCACTATCTTGAGGCTCACCCCAATCTTGGCGAAATCGCTGCGCATCAGTTGCGCCGTCTTGAGGCCGTCCGGGTTGTAGGGACGGGCGCCGGGTTGCACCAGCACCTGCATCTCGAAGCCGTTGGGGTAGCCCGCGTCCTTGAGCAACTGGCGAGCGAGCTTGAGATCCGGCTTGCGCTGGGGCAGGGAGGGATTGTAGCCCCAGGAGAGGGGCGGCAGCAGGCTGGCGGCGCTCTGGCCGGTCTCGAAATAGACAGCCTGCAGCAGATTCTGCACATTGATGGCGCTGGCGAGGGCCTGGCGCACCTGCACCTTGTTGAAAGGGGCCTTGCGGGTATTGAGGGCGAGGAAGGCGACGTTCATCCCCGACTGCACCGACAGATCCAGGTGGGAGTCCTTGTCTATCACCGACAGCTGGCTGGCAGAGGGGGTGCTCATCACGTCGCACTCGCCGGTCAGCAGCTTGGCAAGGCGCTTGGAGGACTTGGGGGTGATGTCGTAGATGAGCTGCTCCATTCTGGCCTCGCCGCCCCAGTAGCCGGGGTGACGCAGGTAGCGCACGAACTCGTTGTGGCGATACTCCTTGAAGCTGAAGGGGCCGGTGCCGATGGGGCGGCTGTCCAGCTGCGCCGGGGTGCCGGCCTTTAGCATCTGCTCCCCGTACTCGGCGGAGAGCACGATAGCGTAGTCGCTGGCCAGGGTGGCGAGGAAGGAGGCATCGGGGCGGTTCAGCTCGAACACCACCTCATAGGGCCCCTTCTTGTAGACCCGCTTGATGAGGTTGCCGAGCCCCAGGCTGTAAAAATAGGGGTACTCGCCGCCGGAGACGGCGTGGAAGGGGTGGTGTTCGTCCAGCAGGCGCTGCCAGGTGAACAGGACGTCGTCGGCATTGAAGTGACGGGTCGGGCTGAACCAGGGGGTACGGTGGAAGGTCACTCCCTTGCGCAGGGTCAGGGTATAGGAGAGGCCGTCCTCGCTGCTTTGCCAGCGGGTGGCGAGCCCCCCTTCGATGCCGAGGGTGTTGGCATTGACCTCGAGCAGGCGATCGTAGATGGGGCGGGCACTGGCATCCAGGGTCGCATCCGAATTGGCAAGCTGCGGGTTGAAGGTTCGGGGTGCCCCTTCGGCACAATAGATGAGCCCGGTTTTGGAGGCTTCATCGCGTTTCTGACAGCCGCTGACCAGGACCAGGAGACCAAGCAGCAGGGGGGTGAGCATTCTCATGTTGGAACCATGTTTTCAGACAAAGTTGCCCGCCAGGGGGCGGGCGCGTTGCGGGGGGCGACCGGGCAGGCGCTCCCGTCGGGGGTGACGTGCGCCGCGTTATCCGCGCGCACAGACCCGGTGTCAGGCATCAGCCCGCCTCCTGGTTGCCACTGTTGTCATCCCCGTCCAGCAATTGATATTTGCGCAGCATCCCCCGGAACTGGTGATAGCTCAGGGCCAGCAACTGGGCTGCTTTGCGCTGATTATACTGGGATTGCTGCATCGCTTGCTTGAGTAAATTAATCTCGTACTCCGCCACCGCCCCTTTGAGATCCAGCGGCAAGGTCAGGGTCGGGACCGTTTCTGCCGAGGTCGGCGCGTCCGTGGAAGGGGCGGCGTCACCTCGGGCACGGGGGCGCCAGGGGGAGTCAAAGGGATTGAGTACCAGCTCCGCCAGCGGCAGCTGGGGGTTGCCCTGGCGATAGAGGCTGCGCTCCACCACGTTCTTGAGCTCCCGCACGTTGCCCGGCCAGGGATAATCTTGCAGCAGCTGGGTCGCCTTGCGCGAGAAGCCGGCAAAGAGCGGATACCCCAGCTCCCGGGTCATGCCGTGGGCGAAGTGCTCCGCCAGCATCAGGATGTCCTCGCGCCGCTCCCGCAGGGGGGGCAGGGTGATGACGTCGAAGGCGAGCCGGTCCAGCAGGTCGTGACGAAACCGTCCTTTCTCTGCCAGTGCAGGCAGATCCTCGTTGGTGGCGCACACCAGCCGTACATCCACCTTGAGGGGCTTGGCACCGCCCACCCGCTCGAACTCCCCGTACTCGATGACCCGCAGCAGTTTTTCCTGCACCCGGGCGCTGGTGGTGGCCAGCTCGTCGAGGAACAGGGTGCCGCCGTCGGCCCGCTCGAAGCGCCCCTGATGACGCTTGGCGGCGCCAGTGAAGGAGCCCGCCTCGTGGCCGAACAGCTCGGTCTCCAGCAGGCTCTCGCTCAAGGTGGCGCAGTTGATGGTGACAAAGCTTTGATCCCAGCGATCCGAGAGATAATGTAGGCGGTGGGCGATGAGCTCCTTGCCGGTCCCCCGCTCGCCGATGATGAGCACGGGCTTGCGCAGCGGCGCGAGGCGCGATGCCTGCTCGATGATTTCTAGAAATGCGTTGGATTCACCCAACAGACTTTCCGTGGCCGTGGTCATCCCTGCCCCTGTGAGTTGAAAAATCTGGTTAATCTTACCAAAAGTTGGTTATTTTAATCATCACTTGTTTCCCCGGGACTTGAACTGCATTCTGAGTGCCCATATAAATCAACAAGTTAAATATTGTTCCAGATTGGCACACAAGTTGCCATTGTCAATGGAGACACAACCCGATGCCTATCACAGGAGTACAATCATGAGCATTTTTTCTCGCCTGGCCGACATCATCAATTCCAATCTGACGGCCCTGCTCGACAAGGCGGAAGATCCCCAGAAAATGGTGCGTCTGATCATCCAGGAGATGGAAGATGAACTGGTGAAGGAGCGCTCCAATCTGGCCCGCTTCCTCGCGAATCAAAAAGAGATCGGCCGTCAGGTGAGCCGCCATCAGGAGCGGGTCGCCGAGTGGCAGGGCAAGGCCGAGCTGGCCCTGACCAAAGGGCGCGAAGATCTGGCCCGTGCCGCCCTCATCGAGAAGAGCAAGCAGGCGGAGCTTGCCGACGCCCTGTCTCGGGAACAGCAGGCGGTGGACAGCGGCATCGAGAAGCTGGGGGAGGAGATCCGCCAGCTGGAAGCCAAGCTGGAAGACGCCCGTGCCCGCCAGAAGGCGATGGCCATTCGCAGCGAAGCCGCCAGCAGCCGCCTCAACGTGCAAAGCCAGGTGGCCCGTGGCGACAGCCAGGCCGTGGTGAGCAAGTTCGAGCGCATGGAGCGCCGCATCGACGAGATGGAAGCCCGCGCCGATCTGGGGCAGTCCGACAAGGCGCTCGCCCAGCAGTTTGCCGAGCTGGAGGCGGACGACCAGATTAGCCGCGAGCTGGAAGCCATGCGCCAGAAGCTGGGCCAGCACAATCCGGCACCGAAACAGGGAGAGTAACAGATGGAAGATCTGCTGGGTGTATTGATGGTTCCCATGGTGGTCTTCATGGTGGTGGTGGCCCCCATCTGGCTGGTGCTGCACTACCGCGCCAAGGGACGCATTGGCGCCGGTCTTGCCGATGGTGAGCGTGAACAGCTGCAGGGCTTGCTGGTGCGTGCCGAGAAGATGCAGGAACGGGTCGGCGCCCTGGAGTCGATTCTGGATGCCGAGGTTCCTGGTTGGAGAAACAAGGTATGACGGTTTTCAATGAGAGATGTCATGACCGTGGCAAAAAGCCGGAGCGGGCCGGAACCGTATTGGCGTCGATTCTGGATGCGGAAGTCCCCGGTTGGAGGAACAAGGTATGAACAGTGTCAGTCGTGAAGGGCGCAACCTGTACCGGGATCCCCAACGGGGCAAGATTGCCGGGGTCTGTGCCGGTCTGGCAGAGTACTTCGGGGTGGAGACTTGGATCGTGCGGCTGCTGGCCATCAGTGGTCTCATCTTCGCCGGTTTCATCACCTTCACCGCCTATATTGCCGCCTGGTTCTTGCTCGACAAGAAGCCGGTCACCCTCTACTCCCAGGAGGATGCCGAGTTCGCCGAGGTGCGGATGAAGGCGCGCAGCTGGCAGGCTGGCGTCACACCTCATCAGGCCCTTGCCCGCATCGGCCAGGAGCTGGATGCACTGGAGCCCAGGGTGCAGCGCATCGAGAAGCTGGTGACCTCCAAGGAGTTCACCCTGCAACGGGAGTTCAGCAAGCTCTAATCGTGCCGGGCCGCGAGGATACCGCCTCGCGGCCGTCTCTCTGATGTGATCACAAGGAGAAAAAGACCCGCCTTGATACGCAACAAACTCGAACACTCCTGGTCGGTGCTCCAGCACAAGGCCGTTGACGCGGTGAACCGGGCCCGGGATCGCCACATCAGGCTGGCGGTCACCGGCCTTTCTCGCAGCGGCAAGACCGCGTTTATCACGGCGCTGGTCAATCAACTGGAGCACGCGGCCATTGACGGTCGTCTGCCACTCTGGGACGCCCAGCGCCAGGGACGTATCCTCGGTGCTCGCCGGGTGCCCCAGCAAAACGCCCACATTCCCACCTTCCCCTACGAACGGGGCCTCGATGCCCTGTTTGGCGATCCGCCCGCCTGGCCCGCGCCGACCCGAGGGGTGGCCGAGGTACGCCTCGAGATCCGTTATCGCACCCGCCATCCGCTGCGTCGGCACCTGGGTGAGATCTCCACCCTCTATGTGGATCTGGTGGATTATCCCGGGGAGTGGCTGCTGGATTTGCCGCTGCTGGATCTGAACTACGAGCAGTGGAGCGAGCAGGTGCGGGAGCAACTGCGTCGTCCCGAGCTGCAAGCCCTGGCGGCAGGCTGGTTGACGCCGCACTGGCAGGCGGATCAAGCCTTCGAGGAGCGGGTCGCCAGCGAACTGGCCGCCCGCTACACCGATTATCTGCACGCCTGCAAGCAGGCGCTCGGGCTTCACCTCATCCAGCCCGGGCGTTTCGTGTTGCCCGGCGAGTATGCCGGTGCGCCGCTGCTGCAATTCGTGCCCTGGGTGTGGGAGATGCCCACGCACTCCCCCGAAGACGGCACCCTCTACGCCACCTTCAAGCAGCGCTTCGAGCAGTACAAGCAGCATCTGGTACAGGGCTTCTATGAGCAGCACTTTGCAGGCTTCGATCGCCAGATCGTGCTGGTGGACTGCCTGGCGCCCCTCAATGCCGGTGCCGCGAGCTTTGGTGACATGCAGCAGGCCATCGCCCGCATCATGGAGAGCTTCGCCTACGGCAAGAGCAACTGGTGGCGCCGTCTGTTCGCCCCGCGCATCGACAAGCTGCTGTTTGTGGCGAGCAAGGCCGATCACGTCACGCCGGAGCAGCACGGACCTCTGGTGTCGCTCCTGCAGCACCTGGTGAGCCGTGGCCGGGGCCAGGCCCGCTTCGAGGGGATAGAGACCGAATGCCTGGCGCTGGCAGCCATCAAGGCCACCGAGGTGGGCAAGGGGGTGGCAGACGGACGGGAATTTCCCGCCATTCGTGGCACTACCCTCTCGGGCGAGCCCTTGCTGCTCTTCCCGGGGGAGGTGCCTGCCCAGATCCCGCCTGCGCAGTGGTGGAAAACTCAAGGGTTTGATTTTCAGGCCTTTCGCCCGCTGCCCATGAGCGCCCATCAGGCGCTCCCCCATATCCGGCTCGATGCGGCGCTGGAGTTCCTGCTCGGGGATCACCTCGAATAACGGGTGGGTGGCCCGCTGTGCTCGAGGGGCGCCCACAGGAGAGAATGCGATGAACGATCAGACAAGATGGCGCACCGATGACGCCGCTCCCCTGCAAGGCAAGGTGACGCTGGAGCCCGCGCCCTCGATGGCAAGCGAAACGCTGCCACCCGCCCCGGCCCGGCGGCTGGAAGAGGAGAGCTTCGAGCCTCTGGACGCGCTGGACGAGCTCACCGAGGTGGAACCCGCGCTTACCGTCAGGCCTCGGCGCCGTCATCGTCTGCTGGCCTGGGGGCTGGGCGGGGTGGGGCTGCTGTCCCTTGGCCAGTTTGGCGCTTTTCTGGTGGATCAGTTTGCCGCCTCCCCCTTCTGGGGCGGGGCCTGGCTGCTCGCCTCCGGCCTGGTGGCGGTGGGCACCGCCGGGGTGGCGGGGCGTGAATGGCTGCGGCTGCGCACCTTGAAGCGACGCCAGGATGTGCGCTCAAGAGCCGAAGATCTGCTGGCCCATCAGGGGGTGGGTCGGGGGCAGGCCTTCTGCGAGGTCCTGGCCGAGAAGAGCGGTGACAAGGGGCGGGAAGGGTATCGCACCTGGTTATCCCAGCTTGACGAAAGCCACAGCGATCGGGAAGTGCTGACCCTCTACAGCCAGCTGGTGCTCACCGAGCGGGACAAGCTGGCCCAGGCCCGCGTCGCCAAATGGTCAGGGGAGGCCGCCGTGCTGGTGGCCCTGAGCCCGCTCGCCACCGTCGACATGATGCTGATGCTCTGGCGCAACCTGCGGATGATCGAGGACATCGCCGATGTCTATGCCATCGAGCTCGGCTACTGGAGCCGCATCCGCCTCATTCGCCAGGTGTTTCGCAACATGCTCTATGCGGGGGCCACCGAGCTGGTGACCGAGGTAGGGATGGATCTGCTGGGGGCCGAGCTGACCGCCAAGCTCTCCGCCCGCGCCGCCCAAGGGGTCGGGGCCGGGTTGCTCACCGCGCGCCTCGGGATGCGTACCATGGAAGCCTGTCGTCCGCTCCCCTGGTGTGCCGACGAGAAGCCGAAACTGGGCGAGCTGCGCAAGCGGCTGATCGGCCAGTTGGCGGGTTATCTCAACAAGTCGTGAGGTGGCTGGCACCCGACATGGATGTCACAAATTATTTACAATTGTCAAAAGCAGCCGACCCCGGGGTCGGCTGCTTTTTTGAGGGGCAAACCGTTACAGTGATCCCATGACTCAACGGCCAGTGACCGCCCGGATGGCGGCTGGCACCCGAAGGATGGGAGCACTCATGGCAAGTCTCTACACGGCCCGCCAACCGGATGGGCAGGGCAGGATCCACTACACGGACGAGGAGCACGGCACCTGGCGGATCCTGATTGCACGCCAGCTTGCGGCGCTCGATGGCAAGGCCTGCGACGAATACCAGGCCGGGTTGGCACGCCTCGACCTGCCTCTGGACCGCATCCCCCAGCTAGGTGAGATCAACGCTGCCCTGATGCCCGCCACCGGCTGGTCGGTGGCGGCGGTGCCGGCACTCATCTCCTTTGATCACTTCTTCGCGCTGCTCGCTGATCGCCGTTTTCCCGTCGCCACCTTCATTCGCCGCCGGGACGAGTTCGACTACCTGCAAGAGCCCGACATCTTCCACGAGATCTTCGGCCACTGCGCCATGCTGACCAACCCGGCCTTTGCCCACTTCACCCACCTGTATGGTCGGCTCGGACTCCATGCCAGCAAGGAGGAGCGGGTCTATCTGGCGCGGCTCTACTGGTTCACGGTGGAGTTCGGTCTCCTGCAAGGGGAGGAGGGGCTGCGCATCTACGGCGGCGGCATTCTCTCCTCCATCGGCGAGACCGCCTATGCCCTCTCGGGCAAGCCCGAGCTGCAACCCTTCGATCTGCTGGAGATCCTGCGTACCCCCTATCGCATCGACATCATGCAGCCGACCTATTTCGTGCTGCCTCGTCTCGATACCCTCTATGGTCTGGAGGGGCAGGGGATCATGGCGGCCGTGGCCGAGGCCCGTCGTCTTGGCCTGCGTCCACCCCGCTTTGCCCCCGTTGCCGGCAAGCAGGCGAGCTGACCCGTATTCATTCCCACAATGTTTCATGAAAGGAGTCCCGAATGACTGAACTGGCGAGTCAACGATGCGAGGCGTGCCGCGCCGATGCCCCCAGGGTGAGCGATCAGGAGCTGGGGGAGCTGATGCACCTCATCCCCGACTGGCAGCCCCTGGTGGTGAACGGCGAGCTGCAACTGCGTCGTGAATTTGTGTTTCGCAACTTCAAGGAGGGGCTGGCGTTCACCAACCGCCTCGGAGAACTGGCGGAGGCGGAGTTCCATCATCCGGCGATCTTGCTCGAATGGGGCAAGGTGACCGTGAGCTGGTGGACCCACAAGATAGGCGGCTTGCATCGCAACGACTTCATCATGGCAGCCCGCACCGACGCGTTGATGAAGTAACCGCCGTCTGGCGCCAGCGCAGACAGGGCCTGCCCGGTGAAAGCGGGGCAGGCCCGCATTTTTGTGGGGGAGCGCTCGCACTGGCGGGATCGAGTCTGTATTATCCCGTTATTCAGAATGTTAGCTAGGAAGTGTGTGCCGAATGCGTCTTGAAGTCAGCTGTGAAGACCGTCTGGGCCTGACCCGGGAATTGCTCGACCGACTGGTGGAGCACAACATCGATCTGCGCGGCATCGAAATCGATACCTCAGGCATCATCTATCTCAATTTCCCCGAGCTGGAGTTCCGTGACTTTCAGCATCTGATGCCGGAAATTCGCCGCATTCCCGGCGTCTATGACGTCAAGACCATCCCCTACATGCCCTCCGAGCGGGAACACCACGAGATAGAGGCCCTGCTCAAGGCACTGCCGGACCTGGTCTTCTCCCTCGACAGCAAGGGGCGGGTGACTCAGGCCAACCAGGCCGCTCTCACCACCCTGGCGTTGCCACCGGACGAGGTGCGCGGCGTGGCGATCGCCTCCCTGGTCAAGGGCTTCTCGTTTGGCCGCTGGCTGGAGTCGGGGGAGATCAAGCCCCAGACCTGCAAGCTGAGCCTCGGTGGCGAAGAGTACCTGGGCGATCTGATGCCGCTGTTCGTGGCCGAAGAGAAGGGCAAGCAGGCTCTGGCCGGCGCCGTGGTGGTGCTCAAATCCGCCCGCCGGGTCGGCATGCACTTCAGTGCCCTGCACGCGGTGGAAGTGGGGGGCTTTGAGCACCTCCAGGCCGAGAGCCAGAAGATGAAAGAGGTGCTGGCCCAGGCAGCCAAGCTCGCGATGCAGGACGCTCCCTTGCTCATCGTGGGGGATACCGGCACCGGCAAGGAGTTGCTGGCCCGGGCCTGCCACGGCGCCAGCCTTCGCTCCAGCCACCCCTTCATGGCGCTCAACTGCGCGGCCATGCCGGACAACGTGGCCGAGAGCGAGCTGTTCGGCTATGCCCCCGGCGCCTTTGGCAACAACACCGAGGGCAAGCGCGGGGTGCTGGAGCTGGCCAGCGGTGGCACCCTGATGCTGGACGAGATCGGCGACATGTCCCCCCATCTGCAGACCAAGTTCCTGCGGGTGCTGCAAGATGGCGTGTTTCGCCGGGTCGGTGACGAGCAGGAGGTGAGGGTCAACGTGCGCTTCATCTGCACCACCCAGAAGCAGTTGCTGGATCTGGTCCATGAAGGGAAGTTTCGCGAAGATCTCTACTACCGCCTCAATGTGCTTAGCCTCAATCTGCCGCCGCTGCGCGAGCGCAAGGCGGACATCATGGCCCTGGCCCAGCAGTTCGTGTCGCGCTTTGCCAGCGAACTGCAGCGCCCGCGCCCGCGCTTTACCCGCAACATGGCCGAGTACCTCACCGCCTACCGCTGGCCCGGCAACGTGCGCCAGCTGCGCAACTGCCTCTATCGGGCCATGACCCTGCTGGAAGGGGACGAGATTGGACCCGAGCACGTGGACTTGCCGGTGGCGGCCGATGCCATGCCGCTCATCGACGAGTGGTTCGAAGGGGGGCTCGACGAGGCGGTGAAGCGTTTCGAGAGCCGCCTGCTGGAGCGGCTCTACCCGGCGTTCCCCTCCACCCGCCAACTGGCCAAGCGGCTCGGTGTCTCCCATACCGCTATCGCCAACAAGCTGCGCGAATATGGGATTGGCAAGAAGTAGTGTCGATGGACGGTGTCTGCCAGGGACACTGAGCGCCTTGCAGGCACGGCTGCGACACCCGGTGACGCAACCGTGCCACTTGCCTCTGGGGGCTGGCCACCCGGCTGGTAAGCTCGGTGCGGTGCCATGCTGGCACTCTCATCCTGGGCGTCGGGTGACCCCGGCGCCGACCTGGACACTCTCGCGGGCACCATGCAGATGTTTTGTTACCTCCGGTTACTGATGTGGCTGACGCCACTGTGCTGCATGCTGATGCTGGCAAACCAGGCCATGGCGGCGACCTCCGCCGAGGCGCGCAGCGACATGGTGCGCCAGACCGTGCTCGATATCCTCAGTTACACCCGCTGGCCCAGCGAGCCCGCCAGACTTCGGCTCTGCATCACGGCGCCGACGGAATATGCGTCATCCCTTCTGACCATTGAACGGCAGGCCAATGGCCGACCGGTGGAGGTCCATCGCTACGACATGGACGACGAGTCACTGATCCAGCGCTGCGATGTCATCTATCTGGGGGTGCTGGCACCGGCGCAGCGCCTCTCCCTGTTCGAGCGCCTGCGCGGTCACGCCATCCTCAGCATCAGTGAGCAGAGCCGCGAGTGCATCGCCGATGCGGTCTTCTGTCTGCAGGCCGGGGAGGAGAGGGTGCGTTTTCGGGTCAATCTGGATGCGCTGGCCCGCAGCGGCGTACGAGTGCACCCGGCCGTGCTCAAGCTGGCGCGAGCCGATGAGGAGGTGCGATGACGGTCCATCACGCCACTCCCAGGCTTACCCTGCGACAGAGTCTGGGGCGCACCCACATGATGTCTCCCTGACTGCCGTCTGCATGGCCGGGCTGTTTCTGACCGTCACGGCGCTGCTGGCGCTGCGCCTTTATGCGGATCACAACCTCAAGCTGGTGGCGCGGGCCATCAGCTACACCACTGAGGCGGCCGTGGTCTTCCATGACAAGGAGGCGGCACTGGATGCCCTGGAGACCATCACCTCCCGGGAAGACATAGCCAGCGCCAGCATAGTGCTGCCGGACGGCCAGGTACTGGCGAGCTGGCGCCGGGACATCACCACCCCCTGGACCACCCTGGAGCAGCACCTGGTCCGCCTGATCCTGCCGGGGCCCGTGGCGCTCCCCATGGTGCGCGAGCACAAGGAGATAGCCAGGGTGCATCTGGTCGGTCACGGCCAGTACCTGCTGCGATTCCTGTTGCAGACCTTGCTGGCTACCCTGGTGTGCCTGCTCATCAGTATTCTCGGGGCACTCCATGTGGCGCGCCGGATGCAGTGCTCCATCACGGCCCCCCTCAAGGCCCTGACCGAGGTGGCTTACAACGTCAGCCGCCAGCGGGCCCTCAAGGAGCGGGTGCCGGCGGCCAATATCGCCGAGCTGCACGAGCTGGGTGAGGATTTCAATTCGCTGCTCGACGAGCTGGAAGCCTGGCAGGCCCACTAGAAGCGGGAGAACGCCAGCCTGCTGCATCAGGCAACCCATGATCCCCTGACCGGTCTGCCCAACCGCGCTCTGTTCGAGGCTCGCATGGAGCAGGCCATCCTGGCAGGCAACAAGGGGCATGAAGGTTTTGCCCTGCTCTATCTGGATTGCGATCGTTTCAAGCAGATCAATGACAACCTGGGCCACGGCATCGGCGACGAAGTGCTGATCGCCGTGGCGCGGCGGGTGCTGCATCAGCTCAGGCCCCTGGATCTGGTTTGCCGGCTGGGGGGAGATGAGTTCGTCATCCTCCTGACCCCGATCCAGGGGGAGGACGAGGTACGCGAGGTGATAGGGCGAGTGCAGCAGGCCATGAACACCCCCGTGGTATTGAGTGACGGTCGCCATCTCGGGGTGGGGATCAGCATCGGCTCTGCCCTCTATCCCGAGCAGGGGAAGACGGCGGATGCCCTGCTGCAATGGGCAGACGACGCCATGTATCAAGCCAAACGACAACGCAGGGAGGAGAGAGAAACACGAAAAACGAGCACGTGAAGTTGAACCGGAAATAGTGAAAGGATGATAAGAATGCGCATGTTGAACCCGATCAAAGCGGGCCTGGTGGCACTGTTGCTGAGTGTGCTGGCGGCGTGCCAGAGCCCTCCCCAGGGGCTCACGGCGGAGCAGATCGCCGCCTTGAAGGAGCAGGGATTTCACCTGACCGACGAGGGATGGACCCTGGATATCTCCAACAAGGTGCTGTTCGCCAACAATGTGGGGGCCCTCAACCCCGAGACCCGCCAGGTGGTGGAGAAACTCGGCAAGGCCCTGATTGAGGTAGGACTGAACCGGGCCCGGGTGGACGGTCATACCGACTCCAACGGTGATGAGGCCTACAACCAGCAACTCTCCCTCAAGCGGGCACGGTCGGTGGCCGATGTCCTGGTGTCGGTGGGTATGCCACAGGGGAACCTGGATATCCGTGGCCGCGGAGAAGAGGCGCCCATCGCCGACAACGCGACCGCTGCCGGGCGAGCGGAAAATCGCCGGGTTGCCATCATCATCGGCAATGGCTGACCCCCGTCAGCCGGTATCGGCGCGGCGCTCCCGTCAGGAGCCTTGAATCAACCGCCCGATCCTGTGTGTGCCACCACTCTCCAGTGGGAGAGTGGCTCTCTTCCCTTGTTGTTTCACGCTTTCCTTGCCTGACGCGCTGTTGCCCTGATGGGGACAGAGTGACGGCTCAATCCTTCCCGACTTGATCCAGCACAAATACCTGCAACTGATATTCGTTATCATTTGCGTTATTTACGCAGGGTAACCCAGTGACGACTCTCCAGCTTTCTTCGACCATGACGGGGCTTTGTACCCCGGATCCCCTCAAATTCGCCTTCACCGCCAAGACGTCGGCCCATGCCAGCCGGGGAGGGACCGCCCCCCTGATGCTGGACGATGCCGGCTGGCAAGCCTGGTGGCAGCAGGAGAGCGAGGCCAAGGCCCGAGCGCTCTATATCCATATCCCGTTTTGCCGCAAGCGCTGCAGTTTTTGCAACTTCTTCGAAAACGGCGCCAATCCGGCGCGCATGAGCCGCTACATGGAGGCACTCTGCGGGTCGCTGCGCCAGGCAGCCGAGACGCCGCTTGTCCAGAGCCGGCCTTTCTCGGCGGTCTATGTGGGGGGCGGTACGCCAACCGACATGGCGGCGGGCGATCTCGCCCGCCTGGCCAGCGTCATCCGCCGTTTTCCCCTGACCGTGGATGCGGAACTGACCCTGGAGGGGCGACTCAACGGCTTTGATGACGAGAAGTGGCAGACGGCCCTGGCGGGCGGTTTCAACCGCTTCTCGTTCGGCGTGCAGAGTTTTGATACCCGCGTGCGCCAGCAGGCGGCCCGCTTCGATGACAGGGAGACCTTGCTGTCCCGGCTGGCGGCGCTGACCCGCCACAACGAGGCGGTGATCGTGGCGGATCTCATCTTCGGTCTGCCGGGGCAGGATGAGGCCGTGTGGCGCCAGGATATCGCGGATGTGATGGCGAGCGGGGTGCACGGGGTGGATCTCTATCAACTCATCTCCATGGCGGGCACCAACCTGGCGCGCGCCGACGAGAAAGGCACCCTGGGCTGGGCCGCCGATGGCCAGCAGCGGGCAGTCATGTATGCCGACGGGGCACGGACGCTGGAGGCGGGGGGCTGGGAGCGGCTCTCCTGCAGCCACTGGCGGCGCATCGATGCCGAGCAGAGCCGCTACAACCAGATGGCCAAGTGGGGCGCCGAGATCCTGCCCTTCGGCGCAGGGGCGGGGGGCAACATTCACGGCCACGGCCTCATGTATGGCCGGGATCTGGCGCCCTGGCATGAGGCGCAGGCGGGGGGCGTGCGTGCTCCCGGCATGGTGATGAGGCCCAATCCCGATGCCCGTCTCGACGGGCTGCTGCGAGGGGGGCTCGATACCGGATGGCTGGCGTTGTCGCAATTGCCACAGGGGCTGGTCTCCCACCTGATGCCGCTCTTTGAGGCCTGGCAGCGACACGGGCTGGCACGGCTCTCGGCCGAGCGTCTCGCCCTCACCCTGGCGGGGCGTTTCTGGAACGTGAATTTGCAGGCCGGGTTGTTCGAGTATCTGAGGTGCAATCCACCGGGGGGGATCAAGGGGGGCGAGAAACCATCCGGCCACCCGGGCAAGATGGCCGGTCATGCCCTGGTATAACGGGCTATCGGAGCACAGAAAGGAGGCGGGGGCCTGGTGCAGGCCCCCGCTTTTTGTCAGCGGTTGTCGACCTCGTCCACCCGTACCCGCAGCGCTCCCTCTGCGAGGGTGGTGATCAGGGTCTGGCCTGCATTGACCTGGGATGCGCGGCGGATCACCTCCCCGGAGGGGGTGCGCACGATGGCGTAACCGCGCCCCAGGGTGGCCAGCGGGCTGATGCCGTCGAGGCGGGCTCCCAGCATGGCGAGGCGGTGGCGGGCGAGATCCTGGCGTTTTGCGATGAGGGCATGGAGGCGCTCCTCGGCAAGCTGGTGACGACGTTTGCCGATGGCCAGCCGCTTTTCGGGGCTTCTGGCCTGCAGGCGCATGGCGAGGCCCGCCAGGCGCCGCTCCCCCTGGTGCAGGCGATCACGCAGGTGCTGCTGCAAGCGGCGGTCGAGCTCGTCGAGGCGCTGGGACTGCTGCTCCAGCCGTCGCTTGGGATCCTGATGATCGAGCCGCTTCTGCAGCAGGACGAAGCCATGGCGGGCGGCGACCTGGTGACGGCTCATGGCCTGGGTGAGCCGCTGGCGCAGGTGCACGAGGCGCTGGGCGCGGGTGCTCCTGTCCGGCGCGACCAGCTCGGCGGCGGCAGAGGGGGTGGGGGCACGAAGGTCGGCGGCAAAGTCGCTGATGGTGACGTCCACCTCGTGTCCTACGGCGCTCACCACGGGGATGGCGGAGCCTGCGATGGCCCGTGCCACCGCCTCTTCGTTGAAGCACCAGAGATCTTCAAGGGAACCGCCGCCGCGTCCGACGATGAGCACATCCACCTCGGCGCGGCGGTTGGCAAGCATGATGGCCGAGACGATCTGGGCGGTGGCGGCGCTCCCCTGCACCTGGGTCGGGTAGATGAAAACGGGCAAGTCCGGGGCGCGGCGTTCAAGCACCGTCAGCATGTCGTGCAGGGCGGCGCCTGTGGCGGAGGTGACCAGCCCGACGGCGCGGGGTTCCCGGGGCAAGGGGCGCTTGCGCCCTTCGTCAAAGAGCCCTTCGGCCCCGAGGCGGCGCTTGAGCTCCTCGAAGCGCAGGGCCAGCATGCCATCCCCGGCGGGCTGCATGGACTCGATGATGAGCTGGTAGTCGCCCCGGGGTTCATAGAGGGAGACTCGCGCCTGCACCAGCACCTGCATGCCATCCTGGGGACGGAACGGCACCCGGCGGTTGTTGCCCTTGAACATGGCGCAGCGCACCTGGGCCGACATGTCCTTGAGGGAGAAGTACCAGTGGCCGGAACTTGGCATCGCGAGGTTCGAGAGCTCGCCGGTGAGCCACACCAGCCCCAGATCCTGCTCCAGGATCATGCGCACGGCGCTGTTGAGGCGGGTGACGGTGAAGATCTGCTGTTGTCTGCTCTGACTGGCGGGTTCGAGGTGATTCAAGGCTGGCCCTGCTGTGGTGTCCGCCGGGGCGGGAGAAACGATGGGGGTCATCTTACCCCAGTTGCGCCCATCTGCCGAGCCATGGGCCCGGCAGATGACGCGGAGCCTAGGCTTGTGCCTTGGCCGACTTGACGGCTCTGGCGGGGCTGGTCACCAGCCAGACCGCGAGGCAGACCACGGCGCCGCCGAACACGAAGCCGCCGGTGAGGGTTTCCCCCAGCACCAGATAGCCCCACAGGATGCCGAAGGGCGGAATGAGGAAGGTGACAGTGAGGCTTCGCAGGGGGCTGATGTCGGCGATCAGCCTGAAATAGAGCAGATAGGCGAAGGCGGTACAGAGGAAGCCGACCGCCAGCACGCTGGCCCAGACCCCAGGCTGGGCCCAGTCGACGGCGGGGCCGGTCGCCAGGGTGTAGCCGAAGAAGGGAAGCAGGAAGAGGACGGCCCCTATCTGGCTGCCAAAGGCCACCAGTTTGGCGTCCAGGCCTCCCCGCTCGGTGACCCAGCGTCTCGTCAGGAAGCCGGCGCAGCCATAGCAGGCGGTGGCGATGAGGCAGGCCAGCACCCCGATGGCCAGTTGGCCGCTCAGGTCGACCTCCCCGGTGATGGTGATGAGCCCGATGCCCACCAGCCCCAGCATGACCCCGGCCCACTTTCACAAGGTCAGCGTCTCGTGAAAGAAGGAGAAGCCGATGAGGGCGCCCATCAGGGGCGTGGTGGCGTTGAGGATGGCGGAATACCCTGCGGGCAGCCAGAGGGCCGCCACGGCATACATCAGGAAGGGGACGCCGGAGTTGATGATGCCAAGCACCATGATGGATTTGAGCTTGCCCTGAAACTGCATGGGGGTGCGCAGCAGCAGGAGCATGGCGGCGAGCCCGACGAGGGCGAAGAAGACCCGCAGGAAGGTGGTGTTGACCGAGCCGAACGCCGGCGCCGCGATGCGCATGAACAAAAAGCTGGCACCCCAGATGGCTGCCAGCGCGAGCAATCTCCCGTAATCCGATGGTCTCATCGTTTCTCTCTGAATGAACCGCCCTGTTGCCCGAGATGGCAAGGGGGATTGCATCATGGGGGCAAGTGTCCCCGGTGGCAACGGCGCCGTGCAGGAGGCAGGGGCTGACCCTGTGCCCGAGGTGGTCGCGGAGGGCGGCCATCTTGCTCTCCCCGATGGGGGTGCCCCTCACTTCTGCGCCAGGAAATGAAAGCGCTATCAATCACATACAGCCCATGACGAGGTCGACAGTGGTCACATTTTGCGCGTGTTGGCCATTAATTGGCCATGGGGGACTCTAGACTGGTCGGGCTCATCTGAAGGCGGGACGTTGCGGATGGGGGAATGCCGGGACACACCGGCATCACACACAAACAATGAAAATAAAGGACTATCAATGGCTAGATGGATACTCGCGGCCGGATTGTTGGGAACCCTGATCACGGCGCCGAGCACGGCGGCGGAGTGGTTCTTCCGGGGCACCGCGAATGGATGGGCGGCGACCGCCATGACGTCGACGGACGGCGTCAATTTTGATACCTGTCAGCGCTTCGTGAGCGGGGATGCCAGCGGCGGCCCGCGCTTCAAGATAGACAGGTACGGCAACTGGCAGCAGAGCTACCCGGCGGCCGACTACGGGGTCAATGCCAACACGGCGTACCAGATCCGCATCAACGCGAGCACCCAGGCGGTGAGCGCGACGGCGGTGGCCAGTTGCGAGGCTTCGGGGTTTGCCAGCACCTTGCCGCAGCTCAACGTGCGCGGCACCTTCAACGGCTGGGCCAGCCTCCCCATGACCCTGGTAGGGGATCACCTGTGGCAGGTGGAAGCCTACCTGGATGGCAAGGCGAGCCAGCGCCTCAAGTTTGATCAGGCTGGCGACTGGGCCGTCAACTTTGGCGACAGCAACGGCGACGGCGTGCTGGAGAAAAGTGGCGGCGACATCTTCTGGAGCGCCGTGGGCACGGTGCGCATCCAGGTCAACGATCAGACCCTGGCCTACAGCATCACCCCCCTCGGGGATGACAACCAGCCGCCGCTCGCGGTCATCACCCCGGGGGGGACGGTGAACGTGACCCAGGGGGCGTCGCTCACCTTGAGCGGCAGCGACTCCACGGATCCCGACGGCCAGATCGCGAGCTATCTGTGGAGCAGCGGCGAGACCACGGAGAGCATCGTCGTCAACACCACCCAGACCGGCACCTTCACCTATGGCCTCACGGTCACCGACGATCAGGGCGCCAAGGGCAGCAGCAGCGTGAGTGTGGTGGTCGGGGCAGGACAGAGCAGCGACAGCTGGTACTTCCGGGGCACGGCCAACAACTGGGGGCTCACCCCCATGACCAGCGAGGATGGCACCACCTTCTGCACCGAGCAGGCCTTTGGCAGCAACAACCCCCGCTTCAAGATTGACCACAAGGGGGACTGGACCGAGGCGTATCCGGCCCAGGATTATCTGGTCAGCGCCAACACCAGCTATCGCATCTGCTTTGACAGCCTGCGCAAGGCCATCGAGGTGGAGACGCTGGCCGGGGCCGATCTGCAGGCCCCCACGGTGACGGCCACCCCGTCCCCGGGGAGTTATGTGGACAGTCAGTCCATCACCCTGGGAGTGAGCGACGATCAGGACAGCGCCCCCGCCGTGTATTTCACGACGGACGGCAGCCAGCCCACCACGGCATCGGCCCGCTATGCAGGCCAGCCCCTGGTGGCGAGCGACAAGGGGAGCGGCATCGATCTGGTGATCCGCACCCTTGCCATCGACGCCAGCGGCAATCAGCGCGAGCAGCGCTTCGAGTACCGTATCGGCGAGCAGGGGGTGGCGAGCGGCGATTTTCGCGCCGAGAGCATCTACTTCCTGCTGACTGCCCGCTTCTATGATGGCGATGCCAGCAACAACTACTACAACCGGGATCGCTACAAGGCGGGGGATCCCCAGTGGCGTGGCGACTTCAAGGGTTTGATCGCCAAGCTCGACTACATCAAGGATCTCGGCTTCACCGCCATCTGGGTGACGCCGCCGGTGGAGAACCGCTCCGGCCTCGACTACCACGGCTACCATGCCTACGACTTCTACCGGGTCGATCCCCGTCTGGAGTCGCCGGGGGCGGGTTACCGGGAGTTCATCCAGGCGGCCCACGCCAAGGGGCTCAAGGTGATCCAGGACGTGGTGCTCAACCACTCGAGCCAGTACGGCCTGCGCGGCAAGACCTGGATCGATCGCCTGCCCGTCAAATACTACGTACCGGCGGGGTCGAGCCAGGGACTCATCAACAATGGTCCCTATCAGGGCAATCTCGGGGACTACGCCAGTGCCAACCGCTGTGACGACGACAACCCGGCGGCTCCCGACTGGTACAAGGCCCGCTGCCAGTCCGATCCGGCGGGCACCCAGCCCCTGGTCGACCCCAAGACCGGCGCCACAGTGCCGAGCGCAGGCTACAACCCCAACCGCTTCTTCGGCATCGACGCCCAGACCCTGGATCCCGCCTGGTATCACCTGGACGGTTTCATGTCCGGCGGTGACTGGGAGAGCCCGCTTGCCCTGCAGCGCAAGCACATGGCGGGGGACTGCATCGATCTCGCCACCGGCAACCAGAACGTCAAGGACTACCTCAACGGCGCCATTCGTCAGTACCTCGACATGGGGGTCGATGCCATCCGTATCGATACCTTGAAGCACATCGAGCGGGACGAACTGCTGACCTATGTCCATGACTGGCAGGCCCACAAGCCGGGGCTGTTCGTCTTTGGCGAAAACCTGGTCAAGGGCACCGGCTGGGGCTCTGAGCTGGCCAACGACAATGCCTCGGCGGTGATCCGCCCCTGGTGGTATACCCGCACCACGCCGAACCCGGCCAATCCCCGTGCAGGGGGCGATTCCGGCCTCTCTGTGCTGGACTTCTCGCTGTTCTCCACCTTCCGTGACAACGTCACCCGGGGGAACTTTGGCGGGGTAGGGGGGATTTTCGCCATGGACTGGGTCTATGGGGATGCCACCAAGCTCATCACCTTCTTCCAGAACCACGACGTGGGGCCGGACAACGACTTCAAGTACCGCTACGGCGGGGAAGAGGGCAATGCGGCCATGACCTACAACCTGCTCTGGACGGCGCGGGGGATCCCGACCCTCTACTACGGGGAGGAGGTGATGTTCCAGGCGGGCAAGCCCCAGGACATCGACGGGGCCACCATGACGGTGGATCAGACCGGTCGTGCCTACTACGGAGATGTGCTGGACAACCCCGCCACCCCGAGCCACCCGCTCTATCAGCACATCAAGCGCCTGAACCAGATCCGCAAGGCGGTGCCCGCCCTGCAAAAAGCGCCCATGAGCCAGGTGAACGAGTGGGGGAGCGGCATCAGCTTCGTGCGTGATCTGAGCGCCCAAGGGAGCTACGCCGCCGTGGGCCTTGCGGCCAACTCGGCCCAGCAGATAAACCTGAGTGGCCTGAAGAACGGCACCTACACGGACGCGGTAACCGGTGCGAGCCAGAGCGTCAGCAACGGCAGCCTGAGCTTTGCGGTGCCCGCCTATTCGGCGCGGGTCTGGGTACTGAACGGCCCGGGCAAGGTAGGCGCTGACGGCAAATACCTCAAGTAAGGAAGCCCTGTCACAGGGGACAGCGAGTCGGCCTTCGGGCCGACTTTTTTATTCTGCCTTCTGCCTTCTGCCTTCTGCCTATGCCTGAATGGATGCCCCATCCTGATGGGACTCTGGCTGCGGAGGGGCTGGTGGATGGGCAGACCTGTGGACTCGCGACCAGCACGCTCATGGGAAGGGGGCTAGAGGGAAGGGAAGTGGTGCATCCGCTGCCCGAGTCACTCCATGCTCTGCATATTGCAGTGCTCATGGCAGTGAGCAAAGCGGTGCCCATACCGCCTTTGCGCCGCGGTGCAAGGCAAACTGTGCCACTCGGTTGATCTATATTGGTGCAATTGCACTTCATTGGTGCGCTTCATCCACATCCGCCCCTGGAGCCCGCCCCGAAGAAACACGCCGTATCGCCCTCGGGCTTACCCTATGACAGGCATCATCCATGCTGAAAAGCGGCATCGTATCGACATGATCTGCCGAAAAACCGGGCTGTGAAGGGGATACCACGAGGCCTTTCTCGGTGACTCGGGTAAACATGCTGCGCCACCATGATGGCCGATCACTGAAGTGGTGCATTCGATCTGCACATTGCGTATTTATCAGAATTTAAATCCGATTATTTATGGTATCGCGGACTCTTGTTTTGATTGGCGCTCTTTTTGCTGTGCCTTGTCATCCCCATGATGGCGACATCAGGGGGCGGGGGAGCGCAAGATTGGGGGTTGGGACGGCAAGGTGAATGGGTCGCCGCCATCAGCCCCAATGCGGCCTGGTTGTCGGGCAACGGATGCCACCATCAAATCGGATCTAAGGAGTCATATGGAAGGTGAAATGACCATGCAGCCAGCGGCCGCGGGCAGGGGGCTGGCCCATACCCTCAAGGACGATGTCTACGGCATGGTGCTCGGGGTCATGTTTATCGCCGTGGGGCTCAATCTGCTCAAGTGTTCCGGCATGATCACCGGCGGCATCGCGGGCATCGCCCTGCTGATCGCCCATGTCAGCACCCTGCCCATCGGCGTGCTCTTCTTCCTGGTGAACCTGCCCTTCATGGTGTTCTGCTACGTCACCATGGGGCGCGCCTTCACCCTCAAGACGCTGATCGTCAACGTCGCCCTCTCGGCGGCCACCCAGGCGGTGCCGCTGCTGCTGACGGTGAGCTATGTCCATCCCCTGTTTGCCGCCCTGGTGGGGGGAACCTTCCTCGGCATGGGGGTCTTGTCTCTGGCGCGCCACAATGCCTCCGTGGGGGGCACCGGCGTGGTGACGCTCTGGCTGCAACGGCGCACCGGCATCAATGCAGGAAAGAGCCAGATGGTGCTGGATGTGCTGGTGTTTGCGCTCTCTCTGCTCACCCTGCCGCTTCCCCTGCTGCTCTGGTCAACCCTGAGTGCGCTGGCCATGAACGCCATGCTGATGAACTGGCACAAGCCGGGCCGCTATCAGGGGAACTGACCGCCGGTCTGGCTGACGGCTGTGAGTGGAAAAAAGGCCGTTCCGGGAGACTGGCGGCAGAAAGGGGCTCAACGGCAAAAAAGATCATCTTGTCGGGAAAAACGGCATGGTTACGGCTGAATTTATTGGTTTTTTGCCCTGTTGGTGGCGTTAAATCGGGCTACGCCATAAAAAATTCAAAAAACTTCTTTACCACTGCCCAATGCATGAGTAAAATTTGTCGGCAATATTTTACACCCCCACTCCTCAACGGTGAGATATTGCCATGCTCAGGATTGCCAAAGAAGCGCTGACCTTCGACGATGTACTGTTGGTTCCAGCCCACTCCACTGTTCTCCCCAATACCGCCGACCTGCGTACCAAGCTCACGTCTGCGATCACGCTGAATATTCCGATGATCTCCGCTGCCATGGACACAGTGACCGAAGCCCGTCTGGCTATCGCACTGGCCCAGGAAGGCGGTATCGGCTTCATTCACAAGAACATGTCCATCGAGCAGCAGGCTGCCGAAGTGCGCAAGGTCAAGAAGTACGAGAGCGGCGTGGTCAGCGACCCCGTTACCGTGCGCCCTGACATGACCATCGCCCAGATCAAGGAGCTGAGCCACAAGAACGGTTTCGCCGGTTACCCCGTGGTGACTGACGGCAACCAGCTGGTGGGCATCATCACCGGCCGTGACGTGCGCTTCGTCATCGATCTCTCCCAGACCGTCGAACAGATCATGACCCAGAAAGATCGTCTGGTGACCGTGCGTGAAGGGGCCCCTCGTGAAGAGGTGGTGGCCCTGATGCAAAAGCACCGCATCGAGAAGGTGCTGGTGGTCAACGGCGACTTCAAGCTCAAGGGCATGATCACCGTGAAGGACTTCCAGAAAGCCGAGCGCAAGCCCAACGCCTGTAAAGACGAGCGTGGCCGTCTGCGGGTCGGTGCCGCCGTCGGTGCCGGTGCAGGCAACGAAGAGCGCGTCGCCGCCCTGGTGGAAGCCGGTGTGGACGTGCTGCTGATTGACTCCTCCCACGGCCACTCCCAGGGCGTGCTGGATCGCATCAAGGCGACCCGTGAAGCCTATCCTGACCTGCAAATCATCGGCGGCAACGTCGCCACCGCCGCTGGCGCCAAGGCGCTGGTGGAAGCGGGTGTCAACGCCGTCAAGGTCGGTATCGGCCCGGGCTCCATCTGTACTACCCGTATCGTGACCGGCGTGGGCGTGCCCCAGATCACCGCCATCTCCGACGCCGTCGACGCCCTGAAAGGCACCGGCGTGCCGGTGATTGCCGATGGCGGCATCCGCTTCTCCGGCGACGTGGCCAAGGCCATCGCCGCGGGCGCAAGCTGCGTCATGGTGGGCTCCATGTTTGCCGGTACCGAAGAGGCGCCGGGCGAGATCGAGCTCTATCAGGGCCGCTCCTTCAAGTCCTACCGCGGCATGGGCTCTCTGGGTGCCATGTCCAAGGGCTCCAGCGACCGTTACTTCCAGACCGATAACGCCGCCGACAAGCTGGTGCCGGAAGGGATCGAAGGGCGCGTGCCGTACAAGGGCCGCCTCAAAGAGATCATCCACCAGCAGATGGGCGGCCTGCGCTCCTCCATGGGTCTGACCGGCAGCGCGACCATCGACGACATGCGCACCAAGGCCGAGTTCGTGCGCATCTCGGGCGCCGGGATGAAAGAGTCCCACGTTCACGACGTGACCATTACCAAAGAAGCCCCCAACTACCGGATGGGCTGATGAAACGGGGCTCTACGCCCCGTTTTTCCACCCTTTTTTTATCCCGTGCTTTTTGTGACAACATCAGCCTGATGCAGGAATAAAATGACTAAAGACATTCACGCCCACCGTATCCTTATCCTGGATTTCGGTTCCCAGTACACCCAGCTCATCGCCCGTCGCGTCCGTGAAATCGGCGTCTACTGCGAGCTGTGGGCCTGGGATGTAACCGAAGAGCAGATCCGCGAGTTCAACCCGAGCGGCATCATCCTCTCCGGCGGCCCGGAATCAGTGACCGAGGCGGGCAGCCCGCGCGCCCCCGAGTACGTGTTCAACGCCGGTGTGCCGGTGTTCGGTATCTGCTACGGCATGCAGACCATGTCCGAGCAGCTCGGCGGCAAGGTGCAGTCCTCCAACCTGCGTGAATTCGGCTACGCCCAGGTCGAAGTGCTGGGCCAGTCCGGCAAGACCAGCGCCCTCTTGCGCAACATCGAAGACGCCATTGCTGACAACGGCAATGCCCTGCTGGATGTCTGGATGAGCCACGGCGACAAGGTCACCGAGATCCCCGCCGGCTTCACCACCATCGCCCAGACCGCGACCTGCCCCCACGCCGCCATGGCCGACGAAGCCAAGCGCTTCTACGGCGTGCAGTTCCACCCGGAAGTGACCCACACCCGTCAGGGTGCCCGCATGCTGGAGCACTTCGTCAAGGACATCTGCGGCTGCGAGTGCCTCTGGACCCCGGCCACCATCATCGACGACGCCGTTGCCCGCATCCGCGAGCAGGTGGGTGACGACGAGGTGATCCTGGGCCTCTCCGGCGGCGTGGACTCCTCCGTGGTCGCCATGCTGGTGCACCGCGCCATCGGCGATCGCCTGACCTGTGTCTTCGTCGACAACGGCCTGCTGCGCCTGAACGAAGGCCAGCAGGTGATGGACATGTTCGGCGATCACTTCGGCCTGAACATCATCAAGGTCGACGCCGAAGAGCGCTTCCTCTCCGCTCTCGCGGGTATCGACGAGCCGGAAGCCAAGCGCAAGACCATCGGCCGCGTCTTCGTCGAAGTGTTCGACGACGAGTCCAAGAAGCTCAAGAACGCCAAGTGGCTGGCCCAGGGCACCATCTACCCGGACGTCATCGAATCCGCTGCCAGCAAGACCGGCAAGGCTCACGTCATCAAGTCCCACCACAACGTCGGCGGCCTGCCGGAAGAGATGAAGATGGGGCTGGTGGAGCCGCTGCGCGAGCTGTTCAAGGACGAAGTGCGCCGTGTCGGCCTCGAACTCGGCCTGCCCTACGACATGCTCTACCGTCACCCCTTCCCGGGTCCGGGCCTGGGCGTGCGCGTGCTTGGCGAAGTGAAGAAAGAGTACTGCGACCTGCTGCGCAAGGCTGACGCCATCTTCATCGAAGAGCTGCGCAAGGCCGACCTCTACAACCAGGTCAGCCAGGCGTTCGCCGTCTTCCTGCCGGTGCGCTCCGTCGGCGTCATGGGCGATGGCCGCAAGTACGACTGGGTCATTGCGCTTCGCGCCGTCGAGACCATCGACTTCATGACCGCCCACTGGGCTCACCTGCCGTACGACTTCCTCGGCCACGTGTCGAACCGCATCATCAACGAGATCAACGGCATCTCCCGCGTGGTGTACGACGTCTCCGGCAAGCCGCCTGCCACTATCGAGTGGGAGTGATCCGGCGTCTGGCACTGGCTGGCATCTAGTAGCACTAAAACACACCTAAGCCCGCGTCACTGCGGGCTTTTTTGTGATTTCGTTCAGCACCGCCTGGCAACATTTGGCATCGCCAAGCACCGTTTTTTCATGGCATGATGGATGGCATTGAATGCTTCTATGCCATGAGAAGTCGCCAATACCATGCAACCACCTTGCGGATGTTCATGGTATCGAATTTGTGTAAGACGATGATTTAATTGTTGTTTTGCGCCAGGATGGGCCGGTTTTCTGATCATGGTATTTGAGCTGAATCAGGGCGAGAACCATGTTGACCGATACCAAGCTGCGCAACCTCAAGCCGAAGGACAAGCTCTACAAGGTGAATGACCGTGACGGCCTCTATGTAGCCGTCACGGCCGCCGGAGCGATCTCGTTCCGCTACAACTACTCGATCCACGGTAGGCAGGAGACCATCACCTTCGGCCGCTACGGTGTCGGCGGCATCACCTTGGCGGAAGCCCGCGAGCGGTTGGGCGAGGCCAAGAAGATGGTCGCGGCCGGGAAGTCACCGGCCAAGGAAAAGGCGCGGGACAAGGCCCGCGTCAAGGACGCGGAGACGTTCGGGGCCTGGGCGGAAAAGTGGCTGCGCGGCTACCAGATGGCCGACTCCACCCGCGACATGCGCCGCTCGGTCTACGAGCGCGAGCTGAAGCCGAAGTTCGGCAATCAGAAGCTGGTGGAGATCACCCACGAAGACTTGCGCGCGCTGACCGATGCCATCGTCGAGCGCGGCGCGCCGGCGACAGCCGTGCATGTCCGCGAGGTGGTGCTCCAGGTCTTTCGCTGGGCCATCGAGCGCGGCCAGAAGGTCGAGAACCCGGCCGAGCTGGTGCGCCCGACGACCATTGCCAAGTTCGAGCCGCGCGACCGTGCGCTGACGCCCGACGAGATCGGCCTGATGTACCAGTACATGGAGCGCATCGGCACAGCGCCATCCATTCGGGCGGCGGCCAAGCTGCTGCTGTTGACGATGGTGCGCAAGAGCGAGCTGACTAACGCGACATGGAGCGAGATCAATTTCAGCGACGCGCTTTGGACGATCCCGAAGGAGCGGATGAAGCGGCGCAATCCGCACCTGGTGTTCCTGTCCCGGCAGGCGCTGGACATCTTCATTGCCCTGAAAACCTTCGCAGGGGGATCGGACTACGTGCTTCCGTCGCGGTATGACTCGGATTTACCCATGAGCAGCGCCACGCTCAACCAGGTGCTGACGCTGACGTATCGGCTGGCGCAGAAGGAGGGGCGGTCGCTCGCCAAGTTCGGGCCACATGACTTGCGGCGCACGGCCAGCACGTTGTTGCATGAAGCCGGCTACAACACGGACTGGATCGAGAAGTGCCTGGCACACGAGCAGAGAGGCGTCAGGGCCGTCTACAACAAGGCCGAGTACCGCGAGCAGCGCACGGCGATGTTGCAGGACTGGGCGGACATGATCGACGAATGGACGCTGAGACGGCCGAAGGTGTAAACCAGACGAAGGCAGGTTAGGCAGCGCCGCCTGAGCATCGAGGCATGGCCTCGGGTTTCATTGACACTTGAGGGGCGCAGCGTTTTAGCCGCTAAAAGGGGCAGCAGAGCCGCCGGCCACGGCAGACGGAGTGAAGCCAGGGCGCATGGCCTGAGTGCCCGACGACTTCCGCGCCTCTATCCATTCCTCGACCTCGGCCAAGTCCCAGGCGACGTTTCGGCTGGTGAGTGCGATCCGGCGCGGAAACTCCCCGCGCTGCTCCATGTTGAAGATCGTGCGCTCAGACAGCGGGATCATCGCCAGTAGCTTCTTCCGATTGATGAGCGTCTTGCTTGTCGTTGCCTGCATCCCCTGGCCTCTTTCAGTCACTTGCGAACATGTGCCTGATGGTGCCTGGCAATGCGGATTGTTTCGTCCTATTAGTTGGTCAATTAGGTTGACGCCGTGAGCGCGGCTTTGTACTCAAGCGGAACATTGCGGGGATCGCCGCCAGCGCCTTCGATACCGCTTGGCGCTCGATGCCGAGCTTTCGCGCAATCTCCGACTGATTGAGTCCAGACCACTGGAGCATCAGCATCTGCTTTTTGCGATCCGATAGCTTCGAGTCCACCATCAGCCGTGCTTGATTGCGCAGCTCTGCCTTGTCCGCCGGCTGTAAGGTTTGGCCCGCGACATAGTGGAAGAAGTAGCTGTCAACCAGTTGATCGCCCGATTTCACTTGGGCAGTGGCCGGCTTCGCGCATTGCTGGTTGAGTCTCGCCAGTTCGAGGTCGAATTGCGCGAGGGATCGCCTTGCTTGTCTGTAGACAGGGTTCCATGCGCCGCTCGGCAATTTAGGCCGGTGATCCAGGCAATACAGGCTGCTTAGTCGAAGCTTTTCCTCTGGATCGTCCGCCTTCGGATCATCGCTCCCGCCGGCGAATGAGGTCAGCTCGGCGAGTGATCCGCAGAACCGGCAGAACCCCTGGAGGCGTTCGCCATTCAGTCGGGTGTCGCGCACCTTCGACTTCACCGGCCGTTTGCAGGCGCAGTCCCATACAAGCCCAATCAACGATTCGAGTGTCGCAACAAACCGCCGATCTCTTGGCGTCTGCCTATCCTCCGTTTTGATGAACTGGCGCAGCAACTGCCGCTGCATGCGAACCATCGCATCAAGTCCAACCAGTCGAATGATCCCGCTGAGGCCCACCCCTGTCCCTGCTCCGGGGATATGGCCCAAGTAGCGTTGTGGCAGCGTCGCCGTGTACGCAGCCACGGCGGGGTCAATGAGTTCCTGTATCAGCCCAACGATGGGGTAGCGCCGCGAGGAGGCGGAATACGGCCGCCAGCGATCCTCAAACTGCTCGATGGCTTCCGAGACAGTGGGATCGCAGCCTTCCCAGATGACAATGGTTGGATCGTTCTTCATGTCAACCATTTTGGACAACTAATAAGATGTAGGCAACCCCCAATAGCGCCTAACCTTCGTTGCAATTCAGTTGATAACGGAGGTTTACGCAATGACGATAGAAGACACGCTGCTGCAACGCTTTGGCCCGCTGCTGAGCATGGCGCAGCTCGCCTCTGTCCTGGATCGATCGCCTGATGGATTGCGGATCAGCCTGCGCGCGACGAACGAGTGGACGCAGCGGATCAACAAGGCTCGGTTGAAGATCGGCCGGCGGGTCTACTTCCGAACCTCGCAGATCGCCGAGGCATTGAGCGACGAGTCCCTGTACGGAACGGGGAACTGAGTCATGGCGATTGATGTACTGGCGGCGTTCGAGCATGAACCGCCGGTGCTGGACTTCATATGGCCGGGCTTCCTCGCGGGAACCGTCGGCGCGCTCGTCGCCCCAGGGGCCACTGGCAAGAGCTTCTGGGCGCTGGAAGCGGCCATGAGCATCGCATGCAGCGTGGCCGGCGGCGACCTCGTGGGACTTGCTCCCGCGCACACCGGGCGCGTGGTCTATCTGGCCGGGGAAGACCCACCGCCCGCGCTTGTGCGGCGCATTCATGCCATCGGCCAGCACCTCGGGCACGCGGCTCGTCAAGCCATCGCGGAGAACCTCGCGCTTGAGCCGATCATGGGCAAGCGCCTGGACATCATGAAAAAGGCCCACTTGCGCCGCGTTATTGAGGACGGTGCCGGGGCGCGGCTGATCGTGCTGGACACCCTGAGCCGCATTCACACTCTCGATGAGAACAGCAACGGCAACATGGCCCACCTCGTGGCCGTACTGGAGCACGTTGCTGCCACCACGGGTGCATCCGTGCTCTACCTGCACCACGTCAGCAAGGGCAGCGCCCGCGAAGGGCAGACCGACCAGCAGCAGGCCGCGCGTGGCGCGTCCGCGCTGATCGACAACGCCAGGTGGTGCGGTTACGTCGCCCGCATGACCGAGGACGAGGCGAAGCGCCTCAGCGACCGCGCCCATGACCGGCAGCCCATCGGCGATGAGCGGCGCGGCTACTTCGTGCGTTTCGGCGTCAGCAAGCAGAACTACGACGCCACGCCGCTTGATCGCTGGTACATGCGGCACGCCGGCGGCGTGCTGGTGCCGGTGGAGCTGTATGAGGCCAGCAGGAATGAGGAAAGACGTGATGGTCGGAGGCGAGGCGATGGCTTTTGACCTCACCCATGCCAGGCACGATCCAATGCACTGCTTGGTCCCCGGCTTGTTCCGCAGTCTCAAGCGCGGCGAACGGAAGAGGCTCAAGCTCGATGTGACGTATCACTACGCCGAAAATGAACAAGCGCGGTTCGTCGGCTTCGAGCCTCTTGGTGCTGATGACATGCGGCTGCTGCAAGGTCTTGTGGCTCTTGGAGGACCGAAGGGCATCATCCTGACGCCAGAGCCAACAGCGGACTTGCCGAAGCAACTCCGTCTATTCCTTGAGCCGAAGTTCGACGCGGTAGGGCAGGATGCGCTGGTCGTGAGAGAGAGTATGACCAGCCTGCTAGGCGAAATCGGCTTGACCGATGGCGGCGACAATATCAGGGCGATCAAGGCGAGCTTGCTGCGCATGGCAAACGTGACGGTGGTAGTCAGCAAGGGAAGCAGGCAAAGGTCTTTTCACCTGATGAGCTACGCCTTCAATGAGGAGGACGGGCGGTTGTTCGTCGCGCTGAATCCCCAGATTGCGGAGGCGATTCTTGGGAGGCGCCCGTATACCCGCATCGAGATGGCCGAGGTGCGGGCGCTACAAACCGACCCGGCCCGCCTGATTCACCAACGGCTATGCGGCTGGATCGATCCCGGCAAAGCCGGGCGCGTGGAACTCGATACCCTTTCTGGCTACGTCTGGCCGGACGAGGCGAACGCCGAGGCCATGAAGAAGCGCCGCCAGAAGGCCCGCAAGGCTCTGGCCGAGCTTGCCACCGTGGGCTGGAAGGTCAGCGAGTATGCGGCAGGGAAGTGGGAAATTGGCAGGCCGAAGCCCGTAGTAACGTTCCCCAAACTCCGTAGCAATGTTCCCCTTCACCCGTAGCAACGTTCCCCGTCTCAAACCGGAAAACACAGCAACGGCGCGGGCTTGCGGCTAGTTCGCAAATTCCATCCATGATCTTCCAAGATCATCCACTAGGCGCGGTGCTTGCCGCCGCCCTTTAGGGCGACGCCAAGCCCTTGCCGCTTGCCGATGGTCGGCCTTCGGCCGTTGAGTTGTACGCCAGAAGGGGGGGCAGCTCCGGGCGGTTCTTTTAGCGGCTAAAACGCTGCGCCCCTCAAGTGTCAATAGGCAGGTGTTGTATGTTGTATGTTGTATGTTGTAGCGCGCTACAACATACAACAGTTCAAATCCATTCCCGGTCACGTCATGAGGCCGGCCCTTCTTTCGCGCACACGTCGAGCTGCAGCATCGCCATTTCCGGCGAGGCTGGCCATGTCCGGGCCACGGTCGACCATCGCCACATCCGACGATGCACCGAGGGCCCCATCGTCAGTTCCGACGATGGCGGCCGCCGGCGCTCGAGCTCGCATCGCCGCCTCTGACGATGTGATCCACTCTTTGACACTTGAGGGGCCGAGCGGCGGGGGATTCTCTCGGCCTCCCTCTTGGCGTTCAACCTTCCGTGCCGAATGGGCTGCCATCCCTATTTCGATGCGCGTGCCAGTGTCATCGGCTCCATGTCAACCGTTTCGGCCAATTATTGGAATGTTGTGTAGGCGGGCACTCCGTAACCTTCGGAGTAGTTCAGTTGATAACGGAGGTTTACGGACATGGCGACGACAGAAAGCAGCTATCCAGACGAGCTGGCCGCACGGCTCGCTCATCAGCAGCAGACCTCGCAGATAAAGCGCAGGGACTACCTGGCCGCTTTCATGGCGGCGCGCGCGGACGTGAAGGAAGCGATGGAGGCCGGCTACGCGCTCAAGATCATCTGGGAGCACATGCGCGAGATTGGGCGAATCCCTTTCCGCTATGAGACGTTCCTGAAATACGTTCGCCAGCACATCACCAATGCGCCGCCTGGCTCCACGGGTCAGGGCACGAAGTGAGCAAAGTCCCATGCTCAATCGCTGCAAGCGCATGGCTGAAACGCTGTTACCGGCCTCTTGGATCGCTGCAAGCACACGGACGTTGGCAATTTCCGTTGGTTTTCTCGCTGCTGGCGCGCTGTTGCGAAGCAATGGTGCGGTTACAGCGCGAAATTCGATGAGTCATACGAGACAAAAACAACGCCGTAAGGCGGGCAGGATGTGTGAAGTAGGCCCACCGGCAAGCCGGTTGTCCTTCTTCACTGTCCCTTATTCGCGCGGGGCGCTCAACGGGCATCCTGCTCTGCGAGGCTGCCGGCTACCGCCGGTTGGAGGACAAATGGGCGACGAGAATCGAATCACCAGGAAGGGCAGCCCACCGATCAAGGTGTACTGCCTTCCAGAAGAACGCGAACTGATTGAGGCGAACGCCAAGATGGCGGGAATCAGCATGGCGCGCTACCTGCGCGACGTAGGCCAGGGCTACCAGGTCAGGGGTGTCATGGACTATCACTATGTGCGCGAGTTGGTGCGAGTGAATGGCGACCTTGGCCGGCTGGGCGGATTGCTCAAGCTATGGCTGACCGACGATCCGCGCACAGCCCGGTTCGGCGATGCCACGATCCTTGCCCTGCTGGGTCGGATCGAGGCCACCCAGGACGAAATGAGCCGGCTCATGAAGTCGGTGGTGCAGCCGAGGGCCGAACCTTGAGAGTTTTAGCAGCTAAATTACCGTGTGCTGCACGCGACACAAGCCCCTTCCAGGCCGCCAGCCTGGGCGTTATCAACTCTTGGGAGAACGCATAAGGCCAGGGACACCCCGTAAGGGCCGAGAACAGAATCACCGAAGCCCGGGCCTCAGTGCCAAGGGCGATACCGATTAGCTAGTGGCGTAGCTCTTCGATGAAACCTTGCCGTGGGCAAGCGCGAGCTTGGTCAAGGCATTGCCTTTCTTTCATCGAATGGAGATTGCGACCATGAAGCACGTCCGTTTTTTAGCGGCTAAAACCGCGCTCGCCGCCGCTCTGGCCGGCAGCATCATCATCACCCCGGCGCAGGCAGGCATCCCCGTCATCGACGGCGGCAACCTGGTGCAAAACGTCATGACGGCCATCGAGTCGGTGGCGCAGACGCTCAAGCAGATCGAGCAGTACCAGACCCAGTTGCAGCAGTACGAAAACATGCTGCAAAACACAATGGCCCCGGCCGCGTATATCTGGGATCAGGCGCAGTCCACCATCAACGGATTGATGGCCGCCACCGACACGCTGAACTACTACCGGAATCAGCTCGGCAGCGTCGATGCGTACCTGGGCAAGTTCCAGGATGTGGCCTACTACCGTGGTTCGCCGTGCTTCTCGGCCGCCGGGTGCTCGGATGCCGAGCGCGCCGCGATGGAGCAAAACCGCAGCCTGGCGAGCGAGAGTCAGAAGAAGGCGAACGACGCGCTTTTCAAGGGCCTGGAGCAACAGCAGCGCAACCTTTCCGCCGATGCTCGCCAGCTCGAACGGCTCCAGTCCGCCGCGCAGGGCGCGACCGGGCAGATGCAGGCCATCGGCTACGCCAACCAGCTCGCCGCCAACCAGGCAAACCAGCTCCTGCAAATCCGTGGCCTGCTGATCGCACAGCAGAACGCCGCGACCGCCAGGATGCAGGCGCAGGCCGACGTAGAGGCGCAACAGCAGGCCGCCGGCGCGACTTCCAGGGAATCCAGGATCGAGCGCACGGCCAACCCAAGAAACTGGCTCGAACTGACCCGCTGACGGAGGCCCTGCACCATGAAGAATACGATGCTGCTTGCCGGCCTCGTGGTGGTGCTGGTGGCTGGTTGCGACAACAAGCCAGCCATCCCGCCCATGCCCGAGGTCAATGACACCAATTGCCAGATTGAGGCGATCACGAAGATCGAGGATAGGGCCACGCGCGAGAAATTCGCCGGGCTGTGCTCGCGCCGGTCGCCGGCCGCCGGCGGCATCGCGCCGACCGAGAAGCCCATGAACTGGCTCGAACTGGCCGACCCGAAAGACCAGAAGGAGGCGAAGCCATGAAAGCACTGCACAAGGCGGCGCTGATCGGCGTCGCCCTCGCGCTTTACTCCACCGCCGCGTCGGCCCAGCTCACCAACCAAGGGATGCTTGACCAGGTGGTGACGGAGTTCGCCACGCGGGCCACGTCCTGGCAGACGGTGGTGATGAATGCCGCGATGTTCCTGTTCTGGACGCTGGGCACGATCTCGCTGGTTTTCACGTTCGGCTTCATGGCGCTGCGCAAGGCCGACATTGGCGAGTTCTTCGCCGAGTTCATCAGGTTCATCCTGTTCTTCGGCTTCTTCCTCTGGCTGTTGCGCTATGGCCCGACCTTCGCCAACTCGATCATCCAGTCACTGGCCCGGCTTGGTGAGCAGGCGTCTGGGGTGGCGTCGGTGACACCCTCGGGCATCGTGGATATTGGCTTCATGATCTTGAAGCAGGCATTCAGGAACTCGTCGATCTGGTCGCCCGTGGATAGCTTCATCGGTGTGGCCTTGAGCGTCGGCATCCTGATCCTGCTGGCCGTTGTCGCCGTGAATATGTTGCTGCTTCTCGTGTCAGGCTGGCTGCTGATGTACGCCGGTATCTTCTTCCTTGGCTTCGGCGGCTCGCGTTGGACGTCAGACATGGCGATCAACTACTACAAGACCGTGCTGGGCGTGGCCGTGCAGATCATGACGATGGTGCTCCTGGTCGGCATCGGGAACGACCTGCTTTCCAGCTTCTACGCCAGGATGAACACCGGCACCCTGAACTTTGAAGAGCTGGGCGTGATGCTCGTTTTCTGCGTGGCGTTGCTCATGCTGGTCAATCGCGTGCCCCCGCTTGTCGCCGGCATCATCACCGGCTCGGGTATCGGTGGCGCTGGTGGCATCGGCAACTTCGGTGCAGGTGCCGCCATCGGTGCGGCTATGGGCGCGGCGAGCATGGCCGCCGGAGCGGCAAGCGTGGCTGGCGCGGCCGTGATGGGCGGTGCAGCCTCGGCCGCCGGCGGCATGTCGGCGATTAAAGCAGCGTTCGAGAAAGCAGGGGCCAGCGCCGGTGGCGAATCGGGCGGAATGCCCATGTTTGGTGGTGGTGCTGGCGGTGATTCCGATGCTGGATCGTTCGCGCAGGCGGCGGGCTTTGGTGGCGGCGGTTCCAGTGCCGGCACAAGTACGCCGCTCGGCCAGGCGGCCGGCTTCTATAACTCGGGAAGCTCCAGCAGTTCGGGCAGCAGCGGCCAGAGCAAGGTGGCACAGCAGACCAGCCACGCCGACAGCTCGGGCAGCGGTTCCAGCTCGAAGGCCAGCAGCGACGCCGGCAGCTCGAAGGCCGGCCAAGGTGCGGGCAGCCTTCTCGCGGCGACGGCTGCGAACCTGGCGCATGGCATTGGCGACGTTGCGAAGGCCAAGGCGGCCAGCATCCGCGACGCCGCTGCCGAACGCATCGCCGACACCACTGGCGGAAAGATCGCCGCCGCGATCCGGGCGAGCAGCCAGACAGACCAGGCGGCCGAGGATGTGCCCAGCTTCGGCGGCAACAGCCTGGCAGGGGCCGATTCGGCTGCTGCTGATCCTGATGATGAAGTGGCCACGTTCGCCAACCGCGACAAGGAGGTATGACGATGACGCCGAGAGGATTTTTCGATTGCCTGGACCTTGCCGCTACCGAGCAGCGCCAGGCACAGGCGGTTGAGGTTGAGCCGGTCGACGATCAATCGACTGATGCAGACCCCGCGGCAGAAGTTGCGGCCTTTGTTGATCGACCCGCCTCGCCCGTCATTGAGGCCACCAAGCCGGCGGCCAGGTCGGGCGGCAACGCCAGCAGCTACGGCAGCAGCGCGAGAAGCACGCCGCTGGCCGAGGCCGCCGGCTTCTACGGCACCGGCAGCCGATAAGCGCGCCGGCCGGCGTGGGGCCGGCCGACACTTCCACAACCCACCTGTTTGAGAGGTGAATCATGGCAACCCTGAATCCTACCAATGCAACGCAGGCCGTTCATCATGCAGCCGTGCAGCTCGCCGCGCTCGACTGGCTCGACCAGGACGCAGCGCGGCAGCTAGGGCCGCTCGCCGAGGCCGTCGCAAATGCCTTCATGGTCGTCTTCTACCAGGCCGAGACGGGCCGGGCGACGCCTGCTGACTTCCGCGAGGCCCTGGAGGCGGTGCGGCAGTCACTCCGTGCCGCGTAGGCACGCGCACCAGGAACAGCAAGGGCGGCCAGTGGCCGCCCTTGTCGTTTCCGGGCCTGCATCGTCATAGCCGGCGATGTGCGCCGGCGTGCTCGAGCATCGCCAGATCGGACCATGACGGCCGCTCTGGCTTTTCCCCTTGGCGTGGATCTCGCATCGTCATTTCCGGCGATGAGATCCCCGCGCACCAAGTCGCGCACATGGTGCTGCAGCACCGTCAGGAATGGCGATGCTGGCCAGCTCCCTACTCGATGCCGTGCATGACTTTGGCCCGCGCTGCAACTGCGCGGGCGTGCTCGACATAGGCCTGGTCGCCGGTGGCCTCGGCTTCGGCCAGGAACGCGGCCACGGTCTCGGTGCTGGTCAGCCATTTGGCCGGGTCAAACGGTGTCAGCATTTCACGGCCAGCAGCCTTCGTCATCTGGCGAAGTGCAATCAGTAGCTCGCCCTTGTCGCCATCCTCAAGGATGCTGTTCAGCAGTTCCACGGCATAGGCCGGGTCTTTGCGGAACGTTTCGACCATCGCGTCGTCATGTAGGCGTGCGCGCACCTGGTCAGCTTCCAAGGCATCACAGGCCGGCCACTCGCGACCAACGGCCGGCGCATCTACCCATTCGCGTTGTTCCGGCGGCAGTGGATATCCGCCGGCGGCTTCGGCCTCGGCCAGCAGCTCGGCCAGGGTGTAACGCACCTGGTCAGGCGTGGCGGCGCGGGCCGGGTCGGCCTTCAAGGCGTCATAGGCGGGGCCTGCCTTCTCATACAGCCAGTTTTCAAGGCTCTTCGGTTCGGTCATTCTTATCCCCTATTGTCAGGTCTACGCGCAGGCCGGTGCGGCTATCTGCAATCGCTTCGTCGGGTTCCTTCCTGCCCATGATGACTCCTTTGTGCGGGGATTGCTGTATTGTTTGCTAGCAGTGGCTTTCTGAGCAATCTCAAGGAAATCATCCGTCAATCTGGCAGTGCTCATGATCTTTCCCTGAACGCCCGCAGCGCCCGCGACAGGGACAGCAGGAACAAGCCGGTCAAACCGAGCGCCGCGATGACCCAATGCTCGCCGAGGAACGCGCCGGCGGTCGTACCGGCCAGCACGACGGCGAGGATGGGCAGGTGGCAGGGGCAGGTCAGCACAGCCAGTCCGCCCCACAGGTAGCCGGTAATGGGCTTGCGCTCGGGGCCGTTCATGGCAACGCCCCTTCCTGCCGGGCGACCTCGGCACGCAGCGCGCTCAACTGCACCTCCAGGCCCGCAAGCGCCCGCTGTCGCCGTTCGACGAGTTGGCGCAGCTCGGTGAGCCACACCGCCGCTTCACCCGCATCCGGCGCATCGAGCGCCCGGCACAGCCGGGTCAGCACGTCCAGGCCGACCCCCGCCTCGAAGGCGGCCCGCACGAAGCACAGTCGCTGCAAGGCGGCGTCATCGAACAGGCCGTAGCCACCCGTGGTGCAGGCGACTGGCCGCAGCAATCCGCGCAGCAGGTAGTCGCGCACGATATGCACGCTCACCCCGGCATCAAGGGCCAGCCGGGACACCGTGTAGGCGTTCATCGAACACCTCCTTTTGGTCGGTTCACGGCAATGCATATACCGTTTCGCCGAGTTCAATCCGCGCGCTGCGAATCCGATGCCGGTGCCGTAGAACATTGGGTCGATATCCGATCACGGTGTCCTAGATGACATGGTCTGCAACAGATGTCGATTAAACTCCTGGCCCAAGCCGAAAGCCTCGTGGACACTGACGATCGCCAATCCTTCCAATCCTTGATGCTTGGAGGCCCAGTCTTCCGCCGTCGGGACAGATGCAAAGAAATGTACATGGCAACAGAAGGACTGACGAACGTCGGCTGCTTCCTGCGGCAATACCAAGGACACCGCCATGCCGGCAGGTTCGACAGCCTGTATCTCGCTGGGTGAAACCGTGAGTGAAACGGGTGCTCCGGTTGCAGCGCAATGCGATGAGACGCGAGCTGTACGGCCGATCAGCGCCGGAAATATCAAGGTGTCCAGCGCGCACCAGGCATACAGACGGCGGTCGTCAATTTCAAAGACATACGAAGTCTCGCGCAAGGTGAGGCCGTAGCCGATGATGTTCCCATCTTTGTCATATTCGGTACTGGTGGCCTGTTCGAGTACGGCGGCCACTCGCTCAGCGGGCCAGTCGAGAATCCCGGCAAGTGTCGTTCGTGAAACCGGACGCCCCTTGGCGAGTTCCCGCAGTAGCGGGACCAAGAGATCCGCAGTACCATTGGTACGATTGACCGAAGTGAGACGTTCTAAAATATATGGGGCGAGCTTCATGGTTCCATCTCCTTTCATCCTGCGCAGCAGGACAATTGTTTGACATCCTTGGTGAAGGTCTGCGCCGCGAGCTTCAGCCCCTCGACCATCGTCAGGTAGGGGAACAACTGGTCAGCCAGTTCCTGTACGGTCATGCGGTTACGGATCGCGAGCACCGCCGTCTGGATCAGCTCGCCCGCTTCCGGGGCCACTGCCTGTACCCCAATGAGTCGTCCGCTACCTTCCTCGATTACCAGCTTGATAAAGCCGCGTGTGTCGAAGTTGGCGAGCGCACGCGGCACGTTATCCAGTGTTAGCAGGCGGCTGTCGGTCTCGATCCCGTCGTGGTGCGCTTCCGCCTCGCTGTAGCCCACAGTGGCGACCTGCGGATCGGTGAACACCACCGCCGGCATCGCGGTCAGATTGAGCGTAGCGTCTCCGCCGGTCATGTTGATGGCCGCACGGGTGCCGGCGGCCGCTGCCACATAGACGAATTGCGGCTGGTCAGTGCAGTCTCCTGCGGCATAAATGTGTGGCGTACTGGTGCGCATGCCCTTGTCAATGACGATGGCTCCCTGCGCATTGACGGCGACACCCGCCGCTTCCAGCGCCAAGCTGCGCGTGTTCGGCGTGCGGCCGGTAGCGACCAGCAACTTGTCGGCGCGCACTTCGCCGTGCCCTGTGGTCAGCACGAATTCGCCGTCCGCATAGGCGACCTGGCTGGCTTGCGTGTGTTCCAGAACCTTGATTCCTTCGGCACGAAAGGCGGCTGTGACGGCCTCACCGATGGCCGGGTCTTCGCGGAAGAACAGTGTGCTGCGCGCCAGGATCGTGACCTGGCTGCCCAGCCGGGCGAAGGCTTGCGCCAGTTCCAGCGCCACCACCGACGATCCGATCACGGCTAGGCGTTCGGGAATGGTGTCACTCACTAGGGCCTCGGTAGATGTCCAGTACGGCGTGCCTTTCAAACCAGTGATGGGCGGAATGGCCGGACTGGCACCAGTGGCGACCAGGCAGCGATCGAACACCACGACGCGCTCGCCGCCATCGTTCAAACGGACGGTAAGGCTTTGGTCATCCTTGAAACGCGCTTCACCATGCAGAACGGTGATGGCCGGGTTGCCATCCAGGATGCCTTCATACTTGGCGTGGCGCAGCTCATCGACGCGCGCCTGCTGCTGGGCCAGTAGTTTGCTGCGGTTAATCGCCGGCACAGTAGCCGCGATGCCATCGTCGAACGGACTTTCACGGCGCAGATGCGCAATGTGGGCGGCACGGATCATGATCTTGGACGGTACGCAGCCGATGTTGACGCAGGTGCCGCCGATAGTACCGCGCTCGATCAGCGTGACTTTCGCGCCTTGCTCGACGGCCTTCAAGGCCGCCGCCATCGCCGCGCCGCCGCTGCCGATCACGGCCACGTGCAGCGCCGGCTCGCCGCCTTCATGCTTCGTGTCGCCACCGAGCCAGCCCAGCGCCTTATCCAACAGGCCGGTAGGCTTGTTCGGCGTGTCGGCGAGCCGTGCGCGGTAGCCGAGCGCGGCCACTGCGGCTACCAGAGGGGGCAAGTTCACGCCCGCGTCCGCCTCGATTTCGGCCTGCCGCTGCGCATAGGACACCGAGGCCGAGCGCACGCCGGGCACGTTTTTCAGGGCCTGCTGGACGTGCTCGGCGCACGACGTGCAGGTCATGCCTTCGATGTGAAGGGTGATCGCTTCGGCCATGACAGTGCCCTCACTGCTTGACGCTGGAGGGGTAGCCCGCGTTTGCGGTGGCCTTGGTCAAGGCGTCGGCATTGGTCTTCGCGTCGTCGAAGGTGACGACGGCTTCCCGCTTCTCGTAACTGACCTCGGCCTTTTGCACGCCGTCCACCTTGGTGAGTGCCTTCTTTACTGTGATCGGGCACGCGGCGCAGGTCATGCCGGGCACCGACAGGGTAACGGTCTTGGTGGCGGCCCAGGCGGGCGTGCTCAGGGCGGCGGCCAGGGCGATCAGGGTGGCGAGTTTCTTCATGGCAATTCTCCTTTCAATAGAACAGCGGCAGGATGTAGGGGAAAGCGAGGGCAACCAGAACCAGGGCGGCCACGACCCAGAAAATCACCTTGTAGGCCGTCCGCACTTGGGGCACGGCGCAGACGTCGCCCGGCTTGCAGGCATGGGCCGGTCGGAAGATGCTGCGCCAGGCGAAGAACAGCGCGACGAGTGCCGCGCCGATGAAGATCGGCCGGTACGGCTCCAGCACGGTCAGGTTGCCGATCCACGCGCCCGAGAAGCCGAGCGCGACCAGGACGAGGGGGCCGAGGCAACAGGCCGAGGCGAGGACGGCCGCGATGCCGCCGGTCGCCAGTGCGCCGCGGCCGTTCTTGGGTTCCGACATAAGGTTCTCCTTCCGGGACTTCGCTTGATGCTGTAACGTTACTTCCGTAGTCAACTACGGAGTCAAGCACCATGGAGAACGCTCAAGAGAATCTGACCATCGGGGCCTTCGCCAAGGCCGCCGGGGTGAACGTGGAGACGATCCGCTTCTATCAGCTCAAGGGCCTACTGCCCCAGCCGGAGCGGCCCTACGGGGGGTCGTTTGCGGGAGAGGGCGAAATCCTACGCTAAGGCTTTGGCCAACGATATTCTCCGGTAAGATTGATGTGTTCCCAGGGGATAGGAGAAGTCGCTTGATATCTAGTATGACGTCTGTCGCACCTGCTTGATCGCGGCCGCGATAGCTAGATCGCGTTGCTCCTCTTCTCCATCCGCGTTCCAAGCTGCGGAAAGGCACCCATAAGCGTACGCCTGGTCGAGCAGGCGACGCGGATCGACGTCCAGCGCACGAGAGAATGCGTCCGCCATCTGTGCAATGCGTCTAGGATCGAGACAAAGGTCGTCTCTGTCAGCCGGATCGTAGAACATATTGGCGGCGCCAAAGCCCACTTCACCGACCAGACCGACGGGATCTATCACCAGCCAGCCGCGACTGGAGAACATGATGTTTTCATGATGCAGATCGCCATGTAGCCCACGCAGTTCCGAGGCATTGCTCATCATTTGATCGGCTATAATCGCCGCGTGGACGTAGTCAGTTTGACAACCTGCGTTTTGATCATCGCGCGCCCGCTGAAACAAAGCTGCAAAGCGATCCCGGATCGGGAGAAGGGCAGAAGGCAGGGGTTCCTCAGATGCGGCATACAGCTTCGCCATTAGTTCCGCTGCAATTTCGGTCGCCTGGTAGTCGCCGTGCTCGGCAACGATGTGAGAGAGCATTCGCTCCCCGGCATATTCGAGCAACATCAGATTGTTCTCACGACCGAGCAACCGGACTGCTCCCCTCCCATTGCGCCATACCAGATAGTCGGCCCCGCGCAGTTCATCAGCAATGTCTTCTATAGGTTTCAATCCTCAGAGATCCCCTCATTTTTAGAGACTCAAATAATTCCAAGTGTGCGGGTATATAAGCGGTGTTGCTTCAGGTAGTAGATAAATTTATCCATCAACAAGACCGCATTGGCTTCTTTCATTTTAGGCAGCAACTGGTAATAGATGACCCCTTGCCGAAAGAACGAATAGGTTCGGCTCTTGCTGGTATTGACCTTGATCGTTCTCTCTAGACCGACACTGTCTCCAGCCTTACCCAGCAGCGTCAGCAAGACGATGGCCAAGGCACTGAACAAAAACAGTCGGTCACGCCGGACCGGATTACTGATGTGCACATCTCCCATACCCATGCCGAATTTGTAATCTTTGATATCCCGAAAACTGGTCTCGATACCCCAGCGCTGGCCGTATAGTTGCAACGCCTTGGCGGCACTCAGATCGGTCCGGTTACTGGCCAGAAACCACGCGTCTTTCATGCCACTCTTGTGACAACAATAGACCCGCTCGACAGGCTGTCGTTGCCCAGTGAGCTCCACCTCCTTGAGGGTTCGGGTGCGCCCGGTCGGCGTTAGCCAGTCGCGGGCGGGAACCTGCTCTCCACCAGAGTAACCAACCAAAATATTTCCTTTAAATCTAATGATATAGGCAAAGCCTAGCTCTTGTTCCAGGCGCTCGAACAGCTCCATGTAACCAAACCCACGGTCAGCGACTACCGTCACGAAGATACCTTCTGGCAGGGTCTGCTTGAGTTTGGTGAGCAGCTCTTTCTCATGGGCATTGCGTTGCCCTTTGAGCAACGATTTTCGATGGGTTTTCCACAGCAGCGGAGTACTGCGGCCATGGTTGGTTTGCAGGCTGATAACCAAGGTGCTGTGATCATCGGCATCGAATTCGGTCCAGTCCATGGATACCACGATCTCGGTGCGTTCACCGACCACATAGGGAACCCAATCGTCAAAGAGGCTCCAGACGTTGAGCTTGGTGTTAGTGAGCAGGCGGTCCACCTGTTTCACCGCATGTTTGCGCTCGAGACCATTGGCCAAGGAGAGACCATTCCCGATGGCGTGGATGGCCAGCGAACCGGATTCGATAACCCCGAGGGTTGCATTGGCCAGGGAAAGAACACGCTTGGCATGCATGTCCTGTCCAAATATCTCGTTGATGTGGTTGAGGATTAGATCGTGGTTAAACATGGCGATTATCTGTCGGGTATTAGCTGGTCAAGGATGGCGATCATACCTCAGAAGCCGCGCCACGCCTCGCTCATACGAGGGGATGGTTAAGGTTTCAATCCCTTGACGATTGCAGGAGTCCCGTCTGGCAATGAAACTTTCCAAACGAGGCTGGAAAAGGTGTCCGCAATGAGAACAGGTTGCGAAACGTGCCAATGAGCAGGAAAAACAGGCGGCATGAACATCAACCCCAAGTCAGAGGGTCCAATCGCAGATAGAAGGCAAGGCGTTCGCGGTCGGGGGCTTCGATCCCCAATACATTGAATAGGACAGCGAAGGCGCGCTCTGCTTCATCTGGCGCTGCCCAGTTCTCTTCGGCGTTAGCAATCATGAGTGCCAAATCGGCATAGCGATCTGCTGTTCCGAGCCGCCCAAGGTCGATCAGACCCGTGCATTGAAGAGTTTTAGGGTCCACCATGAAGTTCGGCATGCAGGGATCACCATGGCAAACAACCATATCGGTGCGCTCTTGGTCGAGCCGCACCGGTAGCTCTCGTTCGACACGAGCCAAAAGATCGAGCTGCGGCGTACTCTTGTCCTCGTCCGGTAAGAAGTCGGGATTGACGGCATTGCGGGACACCACATCAACGGCGCGTCCGAACATTCGCGACAGCCTGCGCTCAAACGGACATTGATCAACCGATAGGCTGTGAACAGCGCCAAGTTGCTGCCCCATTGACGGCCACGCTTTGAGCAAATCCGCTCCAGACAGATCAGCCGCCGGTACTCCCGGAATTGCCGTTATCACCAAGCATGCACCCTCCTGTTCCTCCTGCCAGTTGATCACCTCGGGGCAAGCCACACCTCGACCTTTGAGCCAAATGAGGCGGTCACGCTCTCCAGCGAGCTCACCGCGGCGGGAAGCAGGTGCGATTTTCGCGAAGGCATGCCCGTCACCACGTCGAAAAACAAAATCACCAGATTCTCCGCCTCTGACAGGCAACCAGTCAGAATGCGATTCACCAAAAAAAATATTAGTTCGATTCAATGGAGGTTCCTTCAGTTTTCTGATGAAGCGCGGAGGTGGCTCAACCTGCGAAAAGAAACGAGTTGCTACGTAAGTCCGAGAACATGCTTTCCATGGTCTCTGAGCTCGCCTTTGGGACCGACATATCGGTAGAGAGTGACGCGCTCGATGCCGAGTTCCTTGCAGAGATCGGAAACTGAAGTATCGCGCTGGGCCATGGCGGCTTGCGCGAGACGCACCTGAGCTTTGGTGAGCGCGAATTTTCGTCCGCCCTTGCGACCGCGCGCTCTCGCGGAGGCGAGACCCGCCATGGTGCGCTCTCGGATCAGATCCCGCTCGAACTCGGCCAAGGTGGCGAAGATTCCGAACACCATGCGACCGGACGCAGTCGTGGTGTCGATCTGAGCGCCCTTTCCAGTCAGAACCCGCAGGCCGATCTTGCGGTCTGACAGCTCCTTCACCGTGTTGACCAGATGGGCAAGCGATCGTCCGAGGCGATCGAGCTTCCAGACCACCAGCACATCGCCGTCACGCAATGACTTGAGGCAGGCAGTCAAGCCAGGGCGATCATCACGACCGCCGGAAGCAAGATCATCATAGATATTGTCCCGTTCGACACCTGCGGCGCGCAAGGCGTCGTGCTGCAGGTCGAGAGACTGCGAGCCATCGGCTTTGGAGACGCGGGCATATCCGATCAGCATGTATCACAAACGTTGGTTTGAGGCGGCGCTTCGGCCACGATTGCATTGACCTCTGGAAATGTATCTCAACCAGCTTCATAAACAAAGCGTCTTGAACGCTATCAGATTTTGAAAAAGGAACATGTATGCCGCGTCGCGTCACTCTAACCGATCGGCAGAAAGACGCGCTGTTGCGCTTGCCGACTTCACAGACGGATTTGCTCAAGCACTATACGCTGAGTGATGAAGACCTTGGGCATATCAGGCTGCGTCGGCGCGCTCACAACAGGTTCGGCTTCGCCCTGCAATTGTGTGTCCTGCGCTATCCCGGCCGGGTGCTGGCTCCAGGCGAACTGATCCCTGCAGAGGTCATCGAATTTATCGGAGCGCAGCTTGGCCTGGGTGCCGACGATCTCGTAGACTATGCTGCCCGCGAGGAAACACGGCACGAGCATCTTGCCGAGTTACGGGGGCTCTACGGCTTCCGCACCTTCTCCGGACGTGGTGCGAGCGAGCTGAAGGAATGGTTGTTCCGAGAAGCCGAGATGGCGGTGTCGAACGAGGATATCGCCCGTCGCTTCGTAGCCGAGTGCCGACGCACCCGCACTGTCCTTCCCGCGACATCCACGATCGAGCGGCTTTGTGCCGCGGCTCTCGTCGATGCCGAGCGACGCATCGAGACGAGGATCGCCAGTCGGCTGCCTATGTCGATCCGAGAACAGTTGCTGGCATTGCTCGAGGAGACGGCTGATGATCGGGTGACCCGTTTTGTGTGGCTGCGCCAGTTCGAGCCTGGCTCGAACTCTTCGTCGGCCAACCGGCTGCTCGACCGGCTCGAATATCTGCAACGCATCGATCTCCCCGAGGATCTGCTTGCCGGCGTTCCTGCCCATCGGGTGACTCGTCTGCGCAGGCAGGGTGAACGGTATTATGCCGACGGCATGCGCGATCTCCCGGAGGACAGGCGGCTTGCGATCTTGGCTGTTTGCGTCTCGGAATGGCAGGCGATGTTGGCCGACGCAGTGGTCGAAACCCACGACCGGATCGTCGGCCGTCTCTACCGTGCTTCGGAGCGTATTTGCCATGCAAAGGTCGCAGACGAAGCGGGGGTGGTGCGTGACACCCTGAAATCCTTCGCCGAGATCGGGGGCGCCCTGGTCGATGCACAGGATGATGGCCAGCCGCTGGGCGATGTCATCGCGAGTGGGTCAGGGTGGGACGGCTTAAAAACCCTTGTTGCAATGGCAACCAGGCTGACCGCCACCATGGCCGACGATCCGCTCAATCATGTGCTCGACGGTTATCACCGCTTCCGCCGATACGCTCCACGCATGTTGCGCCTGCTCGATCTGCGAGCTGCGCCCGTTGCACTGCCGCTTCTGGAAGCGGTGACGGCCCTTCGTACCGGTTTGAACGATGCCGCGATGACCAGCTTCTTGCGGCCCAGCTCGAAATGGCATCGCCACCTTCGGGCCCAGAGGGCTGGCGACGCTCGCCTATGGGAGATCGCGGTGCTGTTCCATCTGCGCGATGCGTTCCGCTCCGGAGATGTCTGGCTTACTAGGTCCCGGCGCTATGGCGATCTGAAACACGCACTCGTTCCGGCACAATCCATCGCGGAAGGCGGTCGTCTCGCTGTGCCATTGCGGCCGGAGGAATGGCTGGCAGACCGGCAAGCTCGCCTCGACATGCGGTTGCGCGAGCTTGGCCGTGCCGCTCGCGCAGGCACGATCCCGGGCGGGTCGATTGAAAACGGCGTTCTGCATATCGAGAAACTCGAAGCCGCCGCGCCGACAGGCGCCGAAGATCTGGTGCTCGATCTCTACAAGCAGATCCCGCCCACGCGCATCACCGATCTCCTGCTGGAGGTGGATGCGGCGACCGGCTTCACCGAAGCGTTCACCCATCTGCGCACAGGAGCACCCTGCGCTGACCGGATCGGGCTAATGAACGTTATCTTGGCGGAAGGGATCAACCTCGGCTTGCGCAAAATGGCGGATGCGACAAACACCCACACCTTCTGGGAATTGATCCGCATTGGACGGTGGCATGTCGAGGGCGAAGCCTATGACCGGGCGCTGGCCATGGTGGTCGAGGCACAGGCAGCGTTACCCATGGCCCGGTTCTGGGGCATGGGCACGTCGGCTTCGAGCGACGGACAGTTCTTCGTCGCTACAGAGCAAGGTGAGGCCATGAACCTGGTCAACGCGAAATATGGCAATACCCCGGGCCTGAAAGCCTATAGCCACGTCTCCGACCAATATGCGCCGTTCGCAACCCAGGTGATTCCTGCAACGGCAAGCGAAGCGCCTTACATCCTCGATGGCCTGCTGATGAACGATGCTGGACGCCATATCCGCGAGCAGTTCACCGACACGGGCGGCTTCACCGATCACGTCTTTGCCGCATGTGCCATTCTCGGCTACCGGTTCGCTCCGCGCATCCGCGACCTGCCATCCAAACGGCTCTACGCGTTCAATCCGTCGGCCGCCCCGGCGCACCTGCGAGCGTTGATCGGCGGAAAGGTCAACCAAGCCATGATCGAGCGCAATTGGCCCGACATCCTGCGCATCGCCGCCACCATTGCTGCCGGGACCGTCGCGCCAAGCCAGATTCTGCGGAAACTCGCCTCCTATCCGCGGCAGAACGAGCTCGCGACAGCCCTGCGGGAAGTCGGTCGCGTCGAGCGCACCCTGTTCATGATCGACTGGATTCTGGATGCCGAACTCCAACGGCGTGCCCAGATCGGGCTCAACAAAGGCGAAGCTCATCATGCGCTGAAGCGGGCAATCAGCTTCCACCGCCGCGGTGAAATCCGCGACCGTTCCGCCGAAGGCCAGCATTACCGCATCGCCGGCATGAATCTGCTCGCCGCCATCATCATCTTCTGGAACACCATGAAGCTCGGCGAGGTCGTTGCAAACCAGAAACGCGATGGAAAGCTGCTATCGCCCGATCTCTTGGCCCATGTTTCGCCGCTCGGATGGGAACACATCAATCTCACCGGAGAATATCGCTGGCCAAAGCCTTAGCGTAGGATTCCGCCCCCTCCCGCAAACGACCCCGGTGACGGGATTGGCAAGGTAGCCGGGTCCAGCCTGCACGCCGGCGTGGCGGCCAGGGCCGATGAACGCAAGAAGCTCGAACGGCTGTGCCGGTACATCAGCCGTCCGGCGGTATCCGAGAAGCGGCTGTCGTTAACACGAGGCGGCAACGTGCGCTACCAGCTCAAGACGCCGTACCGGGACGGCACCACGCACGTCATTTTCGAACCATTGGATTTCATTGCAAGGCTGGCCGCCCTGGTACCGAAGCCCAGAGTCAACCTAACCCGCTTCCACGGGGTGTTCGCACCCAACAGTCGGCACCGGGCGTTGGTCACGCCGGCAAAACGGGGCAGGGGCAACAAGGTCAGGGTGGCTGATGAACCGGCAACACCAGCACAACGGCGAGCGTCGATGACATGGGCGCAACGGCTCAAGCGTGTTTTCAATATCGACATCGAGACCTGCAGCGGCTGCGGCGGCGCCATGAAAGTCATCGCCTGCATTGAAGACCCTATAGTGATCAAGCAGATCCTTGATCACCTGAAGCACAAAGCCGAAACCAGCGGGACCAGGGCGTTACCCGAAAGCCGGGCGCCACCGGCTGAGCTGCTCCTGGGTCTGTTTGACTGACGAGCCTGAAGGCCAACGATACCAATCAAAATGCTGCGTTCACAGCGCCGCGGCAGGGATCCGCCGTGCTGGTTGTCGGAAAAGGAGCCGCTAGTGGGAAAGAGGAGGGTAAATTTTCAGCGTTGCTGGCTCCCCGTCAGCCGGATTGGGTTGCATCGCAGGGGTGTCGAAAGAGTCAACTGCGGTCCAAAGCTGTTGGACTTGGGTGAAAAGGGCGTTTATTCTTCCTATACGTGCCGCGTTCCAGGCGGCGACTATGAGGGCTATGTCGATGCCCATGTGCGCCGGCTGGAGGCGCTACGCCGGGCCGGTATCGTCGAGCGGATCGACGCCGACCAATGGCGCATCCCCGATGATCTGGTCAGCCGTGCCGCCGCCCATGACGCCGGCCGAGACAGTCAGGCCAGCGTTCGCGTCCTTTCCCCGGTCGATCTGAACAAACAGATCGGATCGGACGGCGCGACCTGGCTGGACCGGCGGCTGATCCACGGCGAGACGGCCGACCTTGCGCCAACCGGCTTCGGGCAACAAGTCCGCGAAGCCATGGACCAGCGCCGCGAGCACCATATCGAACAGGGCGACGCCACCCGCAGCCGGGACAGCCGCGTCTTCTACCGGCGCAACCTTCTCGCCATCCTGCGGGAGCGCGAGGTAGCCGGCGTCGGATCGGATATGGCTTTGAGTAAGGGCCTGCCGTTCCGCGCCGCCACGGACGGCGAGAGCGTCAGCGGCAAGTTTACCGGAACCGTGCATCTATCGAGCGGCAAGTTCGCCGTGGTCGAGAAATCCCATGAGTTCACCCTTGTCCCGTGGCGGCCGATCATCGACCGCCAACTCGGCCGCGAGGTTATGGGCATCGTGCAGGGCGGGTCGGTGTCGTGGCAGTTAGGGCGGCAGAGGGGGCTGGAACGCTGAGTGCGCCCATGCCGCATTGCGAAGCAAAAGATAATCGGATAAAATGTAGCAATTCATATTCGTAAGCGTGGAGTAATCAGATGGGAAATTCCAAGTCAGCAGACAAGTAAGCCGCAACAACCAGTATTGTTGTTGCGGCGCTCTGTAAGGCTAGTCTCATCTGATTGCTGACGAGCAGACGTCGCCCGGTATTCCTTAATCGAGGGTTGATTCGTCATGACCACCACACGCCCCGCGTGGGCCTATACGCTGCCGGCAGCACTGCTGCTGATGGCTCCTTTCGACATCCTCGCTTCACTGGCGATGGATATTTATCTCCCTGTCGTTCCAGCGATGCCCGGCATCCTGAACACGACGCCCGCTATGATCCAACTCACGTTGAGCCTCTATATGGTGATGCTCGGCGTGGGCCAGGTGATTTTTGGTCCGCTCTCAGACAGAATCGGGCGACGGCCAATTCTACTTGCGGGCGCAACGGCTTTCGTCATTGCGTCTCTGGGAGCAGCTTGGTCTTCAACTGCACCGGCCTTTGTCGCTTTCCGTCTACTTCAAGCAGTGGGCGCGTCGGCCATGCTGGTGGCGACGTTCGCGACGGTTCGCGACGTTTATGCCAACCGTCCTGAGGGTGTCGTCATCTACGGCCTTTTCAGTTCGATGCTGGCGTTCGTGCCTGCGCTCGGCCCTATCGCCGGAGCATTGATCGGCGAGTTCTTGGGATGGCAGGCGATATTCATTACTTTGGCTATACTGGCGATGCTCGCACTCCTAAATGCGGGTTTCAGGTGGCACGAAACCCGCCCTCTGGATCAAGTCAAGACGCGCCGATCTGTCTTGCCGATCTTCGCGAGTCCGGCTTTTTGGGTTTACACTGTCGGCTTTAGCGCCGGTATGGGCACCTTCTTCGTCTTCTTCTCGACGGCTCCCCGTGTGCTCATAGGCCAAGCGGAATATTCCGAGATCGGATTCAGCTTTGCCTTCGCCACTGTCGCGCTTGTAATGATCGTGACAACCCGTTTCGCGAAGTCCTTTGTCGCCAGATGGGGCATCGCAGGATGCGTGGCGCGTGGGATGGCGTTGCTTGTTTGCGGAGCGGTCCTGTTGGGGATCGGCGAACTTTACGGCTCGCCGTCATTCCTCACCTTCATCCTACCGATGTGGGTTGTCGCGGTCGGTATTGTCTTCACGGTGTCCGTTACCGCGAACGGCGCTTTGGCAGAGTTCGACGACATCGCGGGATCAGCGGTCGCGTTCTACTTCTGCGTTCAAAGCCTGATAGTCAGCATTGTCGGGACATTGGCGGTGGCACTTTTAAACGGTGACACAGCGTGGCCCGTGATCTGTTACGCCACGGCGATGGCGGTACTGGTTTCGTTGGGGCTGGTGCTCCTTCGGCTCCGTGGGGCTGCCACCGAGAAGTCGCCAGTCGTCTAACCGACGACTGGTAGCAGGCCCGCTCCGATGCGGCGCACTAACCATCGAAACCTCGTGAATGTCGGTATCCTGTCTGGCAGGATACCGCTCATTTCCCTTGTTCAGTTCATCGCCGTCGCCGAGCATCTGAATTTTCGGCATGCGGCCAAGGCACTTGGTATCAGCCAGTCGAGCGTCAGCGCGCGTGTGAAAGCGCTGGAGGATAACCTTGGTGTCCTGCTATTTGAGCGCCATGCGCGGGGCGTTCGGCTAACAGACGCAGGCAGGCACTTCATGGAGCGTGTCACGGCGGGTGTCGATCAACTCGATCACGCAGTGAAGACCGCGGAGTGACGGGCACTGGCTGGCAATGTCTAGCAACGGCAGGCATTTCGGCTGAGGGTAAAAGAACTTTCCGCTAAGCGATAGACTGTATGTAAACACAGTATTGCAAGGACGCGGAACATGCCTCATGTGGCGGCCAGGACGGCCAGCCGGGATCGGGATACTGGTCGTTACCAGAGCCACCGACCCGAGCAAACCCTTCTCTATCAGATCGTTGACGAGTATTACCCGGCATTCGCTGCGCTTATGGCAGAGCAGGGAAAGGAATTGCCGGGCTATGTGCAACGGGAATTTGAAGAATTTCTCCAATGCGGGCGGCTGGAGCATGGCTTTCTACGGGTTCGCTGCGAGTCTTGCCACGCCGAGCACCTGGTCGCTTTCAGCTGTAAGCGTCGCGGTTTCTGCCCGAGCTGTGGGGCGCGGCGGATGGCCGAAAGTGCCGCCTTGCTGGTTGATGAAGTACTGCCTGAACAACCCATGCGTCAGTGGGTGTTGAGCTTCCCGTTTCAGCTGCGTTTCCTGTTTGCCAGCCGGCCCGAGATCATGGGGTGGGTGCTGGGCATCGTTTACCGCGTCATTGCCACGCACCTGGTCAAGAAAGCGGGCCATACCCACCAAGTGGCCAAGACGGGCGCGGTCACCCTGATCCAGCGTTTTGGATCGGCGCTCAATCTGAATGTTCACTTCCACATGCTGTTTCTCGACGGTGTGTATGTCGAGCAATCCCACGGCTCAGCGCGTTTCCGCTGGGTCAAGGCGCCGACCAGCCCAGAGCTCACCCAGCTGACGCACACCATCGCCCACCGGGTGGGTCGCTATCTGGAACGGCAAGGCCTGCTGGAACGGGATGTCGAAAACAGCTATCTGGCCTCGGATGCGGTGGATGACGACCCGATGACACCCCTGCTGGGGCACTCGATCACTTACCGTATCGCTGTCGGTTCACAGGCGGGGCGAAAGGTGTTCACTTTGCAAACTCTGCCGACCAGTGGTGATCCGTTCGGTGACGGGATTGGCAAGGTAGCCGGGTCCAGCCTGCACGCCGGCGTGGCGGCCAGGGCCGATGAACGCAAGAAGCTCGAACGGCTGTGCCGGTACATCAGCCGCCCGGCGGTATCCGAGAAGCGGCTGTCGTTAACACGAGGCGGCAACGTGCGCTACCAGCTCAAGACGCCGTACCGGGACGGCACCACGCACGTCATTTTCGAACCATTGGATTTCATTGCAAGGCTGGCCGCCCTGGTACCGAAGCCCAGAGTCAACCTAACCCGCTTCCACGGGGTGTTCGCACCCAACAGTCGGCACCGGGCGTTGGTCACGCCGGCAAAACGGGGCAGGGGCAACAAGGTCAGGGTGGCTGATGAACCGGCAACACCAGCACAACGGCGAGCGTCGATGACATGGGCGCAACGGCTCAAGCGTGTTTTCAATATCGACATCGAGACCTGCAGCGGCTGCGGCGGCGCCATGAAAGTCATCGCCTGCATTGAAGACCCTATAGTGATCAAGCAGATCCTTGATCACCTGAAGCACAAAGCCGAAACCAGCGGGACCAGGGCGTTACCCGAAAGCCGGGCGCCACCGGCTGAGCTGCTCCTGGGTCTGTTTGACTGACGAGCCTGAAGGCCAACGATACCAATCAAAATGCTGCGTTCACAGCGCCGCGGCAGGGATCCGCCGTGCTGGTTGTCGGAAAAGGAGCCGCTAGTGGGAAAGAGGAGGGTAAATTTTCAGCGTTGCTGGCTCCCCGTCAGCCGGATTGGGTTGCATCGCAGGGGTGTCGAAAGAGTCAACTGCGGTCCAAAGCTGTTGGACTTGGGTGAAAAGGGCGTTTATTCTTCCTATACGTTGTCGGCAGCGGGCCAAAAAGGAATACGTCCATGCCCATCGAGGTGAAACCGGCTGTGAGCGCGGGTTCAAGCATATAGCCCGACAGGCGCGTATCCTTGCCGATCACGACACGATGGCGGTGGTCACCGCGACGAAAGACACGGCCAGCCGCCATGCCGACGCGCAAGGCGGTTTCCGCCGTCATCGCGCCTTCGTTGGCTTTGCCACGAATACCGTCTGTGCCGAAATATTTGCGCACCATAAGGTCGATTATCCTGTCGTCGGGTCGCCCTCAAAGGGGACATGCCTGCTGAACCGCGAATATAGAGAAATATCCCGAATGTGCAGTTAACGAATTCTTGCGGTTTCTTTCAGCGCCGCCAATACCGCCAGCCCGTCGCGCAAGGGGCGCGGCTCGTGTGTGCGGATGAAGTCAGCTCCACCTGCGGCGGCGGCAAGCTCTGCAGCGAGTGTCGCGGCCCCGACATCCCCCGGACCACGGCCTGTGAGCGCGCGCAGAAAGGATTTGCGCGAAACAGACAGAAGCACCGGCAAATCGAAGCGCAGCCGCAATTCATCGAACCGCGCCAGCACCGAGAGCGAGGTTTCGGGAGCAGCCCCCAGAAAAAACCCCATGCCGGGATCAAGGACAAGGCGGTTGCGTTTGATACCGGCACCCGTCAGCGCCGCGATGCGCGCGTCAAAGAACGCCGCAATGTGATCCATGATGTCGCCAGCGGGTGCCTCGCGCCGATCTGCCTGCCCGTCTTGCACCGAATGCATAACGACGAGTTTGGCAGATGATTTCGCCAATTGCGGATAGAACGCAGCGTCTGGAAAACCGCGAATATCATTGAGATAGGCCACACCACGCGACAAGGCATAGGCTTGCGTCGCGGGTTGATAACTGTCGAGCGAGACGGGAATGCCATCTGCCTTGAGCGCGTCCAGCACCGGCGCGATACGCGCGATTTCTGTGTCGGACGAAACAGGCGCGGCGTCGGGATTGCTGGATGCCGGACCGAGGTCGATCACATCTGCCCCCTCGGCCATCAGCTTACGCGCCTGCGCAATGGCTGCGTCTGGCGCCAGATACCGGCCTCCATCGGAGAAACTGTCCGAGGTTATGTTGACGATGCCGAAAATGATGAGCGATTTATTCATGGGGGCTTCTATAATAATAATAATCGAGCATGAGTCTCATACGGATGCTCGGGTCGAAAGGGAATCCCCAGGCGAGTAACCTGTTTGCGGTGATCCATTAGCTGCAGGAGCAGAAGAGCATACATCTGGAAGCAAAGCCAGGAAAGCGGCCTATGGAGCTGTGCGGCAGCGCTCAGTAGGCAATTTTTCAAAATATTGTTAAGCCTTTTCTGAGCATGGTATTTTTCATGGTATTACCAATTAGCAGGAAAATAAGCCATTGAATATAAAAGATAAAAATGTCTTGTTTACAATAGAGTGGGAATAAGCGGTTAACGCCTCTCCCTGAGATCACGCAAAACTGTCAAAAAGGCGCCCTTGAGGCGCCTTTTCTTTTTCCAATCGTTTGCGAGAAAATTTTGCTCCTGGCGAAGGGGATAGAGGCCCTGTTGCCAACGTTGTCATGGTAAGTGCCCGAGTCGATAGGCAGAGCCTCATCTATCGCATCCACACAAGGCGGCAGGCTGTGGTTTCTCCGGGCAGGGGAAAGGCTTTGCTGCATAGCCTCTGAAGGCCATCCACGAGTGTTATGCCCAGAAAGGTAAGTGCCACTGTGTCCAGCATCAAACACTTCTTCAAAATCCCCCCAAGTGATAGCAGGCGCACCAGTTACCGTTTCAAATGCAAAACCACGGTGCCGCTGCCCAACCCGCTCCACGGGGAAGCCATGGTGCAGATCTTCCAATCCCTGGATGGGTCGGCTCATATCACCTCCATCACCCCGATCTGGGTGGGTTGCGGGGAGGGGGAGATCGCCTAACCGGTTTGCTCTAACAACCAGCAATAAGAAAGACGCCTTATGGCGTCTTTTCACCTCTGAATGTATGGAGATGGTATTCACCTGACAGTTGCCCACAAAAGGGAGTGGGAAGGAAGTGGGAAGGGAGCGGGTTGTGGCGCCGCTTTCCCAGGTGGTGGTGACCTGGGTTTGCAAGGGAAGGGCATGGAAAACAGTGCCACCGGTATCGGCAGCACTGACGCAAAGCCTGGTGGGATAACGCTCTTTTAGGGGTTATCAGGCCAGGGCGGGGCTGGTTGTGGCGGCGCAGGCCAGGGCGGCCAACTGTGCAAGGTGCTCGCCCAGAGAGACCCCGGCGCCGGTGGCGTTGACCGTCTCGAAGTAGTCGTGCCAGCCCGATGCGGCTATCCCCTGGACGAGGGCATCGATGGCTGCGGCATCCGGCCCGCGCCAGATGGCGAAGAAGGGGTGGGGCGCACCATGGAGGGTGGCAGCATCGGTCTCGCCCAGGGCGATGGGCTCCACCCCGAGGGCGGCGAGGTTGGCCATGCCTGTGCCAATGGCCTCGAAGAACTGCTGACGGGCCGTCTGGCTCAATGCCAGCCAGGCGGGAGTGGGGGTGTAGAGCTCTGCCAGAAAGTGGGTCATAGAGGTTCCTTCGGGAGTTGGCCATTGCGCAAGGTGCGCAAGGCGCGTTGACAAATCCGGGTTGTCGCGGGGCTGGGGCTTTCGCGAGACCAGCGCGAGCAGAGGTCAGTGACCCACTGTGGCCTGTCTTTGCTCGCATCGTTCAGCCAGTTGGCGACGGAGTCCTGCACATAGAGGGCGGGATCGGCCTTGAGGGGCTCGAGCAGCATCAGGGCCTGCTCCGGCGCTTGTCGCAGGGACGCAAGATGGGTACACCAGACGCCGCGGGGCCGGGTCGCTTCGCTGGCAAAGCGTCGCAGCCGCTCGGACGGCTCCACCGTCCAGGGCACCAGGGCGGCAATGGCCGCCTCCAGCTGCGCAGCAATGGTCGTTCGCATTGCGAGCCAGGCCCACTCGCGCACCCCAAAGTGCAGGTCATCGGCGAGGGGGCGAATGAGGGCCAGGCGGTCGCTGAGCGACAGCCCCTCGCTCGCGCCCACCATGAAACAGGCCCAGCCCCGCACGGTATCGGAGGGATGACGGCTGAGCGCCGCAAGATCCCTCATGCCGTTCTCGGTCAGGAGCAGCCTGGCGGCCAGGGCCATGCGCCGGGTAATGCCCTCCCCGGATGCGGCATGCATCGACGCCAGCGCCTGGGGCTCGAGCGAAGGCAGGGTGCACTGCATCAGGGCGGCAAAATCCACCGCCAGGCATTCGGTCAGGTTGCTTGCCTCTATCTCTCCCCGGTTGAGCTGGGCGAGGCGCGAGGGGGCGATATCCGTGATGCGGCTGCGTGTCATGGGTGCTCCTCTGTGGCGGCCTCTGTGCAGCCTGCCCGGGATGAGATGACGTTGAGCCAGGCCCGCTTGAGCAGGGTACTCAGGGTCTCTCGCTCTGCCTGATCGAACCCGGCAAACAGGGAGCCTATCCACTGGCTGTGCTCATCGAGCAGGTGCTGCGCCAGGGCCTGGCCCTGCTCTGTCAGGCGCACCGAGATCTTTCGCCTGTCCTGGCTGTCGCTGTGGCGAGCCAGCAGGCCGTCCCGTTGCAGCCCGTCGAGCAGGCCGGTGATGGTGGCCCGTGTGACCCCCGCCTTGTCGGCGAGCTCGTGGGGGGCCAGCCCTTGTGGCAGGTCGCGCAGCAAAAACAGCAGCACGAACTTGCCTTCGGAGAGGCGGTGAGGGGCCAGGCGCGCCGCGCACGCCTGATCGATGGCAGCGGCGAGGGTCAACACCTCAAAGCAGACGCGTATGTTTTGGGTGTCCGCGTGTCCGCGGCGCTCTGCATCCTCGAGCAGGGCGAGGTGTTTCTGTTCCAACGTGATCATGATAGTGAGTCTCGAATGACTTTGTATGGCGCCATACTATATGGCGCCAACCAAATGATCAACCACCCAAGCGCGACCGGGATGGTTCATGGCAACGGAGAGCGGGAATGTGGCGATGGGGGGCCTTTGCAAGAGAAGGCGTTGCAAGAAAATCGGCCATCTTTGGCCGTCATTCCCTATAATGCCCCTCCTTTGTGGTCTGGGGGGAGTGCCCCGCAGTGAGCCACCGCAAGCCCGAATGTTGATAGAGACGATCCCATGCATACCCTGGAACAGCTTCGCGCAGGCGAACTCTGCGGCGCCCGCCACCTCAAACTTGCTGAAAACCTCGCGGTGTTCCCTCCCGAGATCCTGAGCCTCAAGGAGACCCTGGAGGTGCTGGATCTCACCGGCAACCAGCTGAGCGAGTTGCCTGACACGCTGGCCGAATGCAAGAAGCTGCGCATCCTCTTCTGCTCCGAGAACAACTTCACCGAACTGCCCGAGGTGCTGGGGCGCTGCCCAGCGCTCACCATGGTGGGCTTCAAGGCCAACCGCATCGCGACCGTCCCGGCCGCCTCCCTGCCCGCCAGATTGCGCTGGCTGATCCTGACCGACAATGCCATTGAACGACTGCCGGACGAGCTGGGGCAGTGTGACGCCCTGCAAAAGCTGATGCTCTCTGGCAACCGGCTACATGAGCTTCCCGAGACGCTTGCCGGTTGCCACCGTTTGGAGCTTTTGCGCATCGCCGCCAACCGCCTGCCAGCGCTGCCGAGCTGGCTGCCCTCGATGCCGCGTCTGTCCTGGCTGGCCTTTGCGGGCAACCCATTCTGTGATGAGCAGGCGTGTCTGAACGGCACATCGGAGCTCACTACCGAGATCCCCTGGCAGGCGCTCTCACTGGGGGATGTGCTCGGGGAGGGAGCATCCGGCGTCATCTATCGCGCCGAGTGGGCGGGTGCCGAAGGGCCCGGGGCGGTGGCGGTCAAGCTCTTCAAGGGGGCCGTCACCAGCGATGGCTTGCCCCTGAGCGAGATGACTGCGTCCCTGGCCGCCGGTCGTCATCCAAACCTGGTCGGTGTGATGGGGAGAGTGAGCGATCATCCCTCCGGCATCCCGGCACTGGTGATGCCCCTGATAGACCCCGCCTTCGCCACCCTGGCGGGCCCCCCGAGCCTGGACTCCTGCACCCGGGATGTCTATGGGGAGGATCTGAACTTCACCCCGGCCCAGGTGATGGCCATGGTGCAGGGGGTGGCTGCGGCCGCCCGGCACCTGCACGAGCGGGGCATCCTCCACGGCGATCTCTACGCACACAACCTGCTGTACTCCTTGCAGCCCGCGATGCCTCACTCGTCGCAGGAGGCGCCGGGCCGGGTGCTGCTCGGGGACTTTGGTGCCGCCTCCTGTTACGACCGCGCCGATGAGGTGCTGGCCGGGCGGCTGGAGCGCCTGGAAGTGCGGGCCTTTGGCTGCCTGCTGGCCGAGCTGCTGGCGCGCTGTGATGGGAGGGACGCCGACCTCGACCCCCTTCATCGACTGGCCAGGGAGTGCGGCTTTGAGGTGCCTTCCCGGCGACCCACCTTCGCGCAGATCCTGACCCGGCTGGCTGCGATGGCGACAAGCCTGCCTGGGGTCGTGGCCTGAGGCCTGCCCATCGTGGGCCTTCTCTTGCACTGGGGCGGGATCATGGGGCTTGCGCCACTTCGGTGAAGTTGTGATAGTGATGCACCATTGCAGATGACGAGAGGAAGATGATGGAAGCGGCATTTTGGCACCAGAAGTGGAAAGAGAACCGGATTGGCTTTCATCAGGCAGATTTCAACCGCTGGCTGCAATCCTGGTGGTCGGCCCAGCAAGGAAGCGACCCCGTACTGGTGCCCCTTTGCGGTAAATCCCGGGACATGCTCTGGCTGCGTGAGCAGGGGCATCCGGTGGATGGCTTCGAGCTCTCAGAGATCGCCATCACCCAGTTTTTTGACGAGAACAACCTGAGTGCAGAGAGAAGCGAGGTGGGTCCCTATCAGTGCCACCGGCACGCCGATCTGCGCATCTATCAGGGGGACTTCTTCGCCGCCCCGGAGCTCGGGCAGCGTTATCGCCTGGTCTATGACAGGGCGGCCCTTATCGCCTTGCCGGGCGCCATGCGCCGCCAGTATGCCGCCCTGATGAGCCGCCTGGTGGAGGCGGGGGGGCAGGTGTTGCTGGTGACCCTCGAGTATCAGCCCGAGCAGCAGCAACAGCCGCCGTTCTCGGTGGGGGAGATGGAGGTGCGCACCCTGTTTGAGCGCGACTTTGGTGTCGAGGTGCTGGGCCGGGGGGCGGAGCTGGATCACCCCAGGGTGCTCTCGGGGCAGCTCTCCTATTTCGACGAGGTGGCTTACCGGCTGATCCGCCGGGGCTGAGAGGGCGCGAGGCCGATGCCAAGGATGGAAGTGGCGCTTGTTTTACCTCCTTTGACATAGATCAACGTGGAAAATCAGGGAAATGCCTAAGATGAGGCTGTTTCTCAATCACTGCTGGTGCCGACCGGTGAGCTCTGGTTTGAACGCCGGTCGAACATCAACCCAGTGTCTGATTTTCACGCTCATGTTCACTTTTGGCGGCTCTGGTCGCAATTGATTATGGTTTTTCCAGCCGACCCCACGGGGTCGGCTTTTTATTGCCTGCGCGTTGCCAACAGGGGAGGTCAGCCTTCGAAGGTGGCGGCGTTGAGCCGAAATGCCCTGGGATCGTCGACAAACTGGCCGGTGATCCGCTCGTCGTGCTCGTGGCCCAGGCCATAGCTGCAGAGGATGAGGCGATCGGAGGTGCGGGATCTCAGCTGGGTGATGAAGCGCACCAGATCGGCACGGCTGAGCCTGCCCACCTCCTCGCGTACCCGTTCGCGCTGATCAAAACCCAGATCCTTGTTGCCGATGCTGACCCAGAGCCGCTGGCCGCGGCTGCGCAGGTTGGCATCCCGCTCGCTGAGCTGGGCCTGCAACCCCGCCTTGCTCTCCTGCCACTGCTGCTCGGTGAACTCCAGCATGGCCAGCGGGAAGAGATCGATGAACTCCTCCACCGCATCCAGCAGGATCTGCGGCCCCGCCACCGGCGACTGGATATAGAAGATGAGACCGGGATGGCGGTTGAGGGGCAGGTTGCCGGCTCCCACCACGTAACCGAGCTGTTGGCGGGTGCGCAGCTCATGGAAGAAGGTGGATGACATGATGTGGTTGGCCAGGGTGAAGCAGGCGAGATCCCGGGCCCGGGTGGTGCGCGACTGGTAGTAGACCAGCAGCGCCGAGTCCTCGTGATCGCACCCCTGCTCGCGAATGAGGGTGCCTCTGTCCTGGATGGAGATGAGGGGGCGGCGGGTCTCGGCGCTGGGCTGGCTGTTGGCACCGAGGTGGCGCTCCAGCAGGGCCGCGAGTTCGAGGGCCTCGGCGGCCGTCCAGTCTCCGTGTACCAGGGCCTCCAGATGCACCCTGGCAAAGAGCTCGGAGACGAAGCCGGGCATCTCCCCGAGTTCGACGGTGCGCAGGTGGCGCAACAGCTGCTCGAAGGGCGGGTTGTTGGGTTGCAGCAAACTGGTGAGCTGGTTGAACAACTGGGAGATGGGGCGGGTCTTGGACTGGTTCTCCCAGTTGCGGATAAGCTGCTCCTTGATCTCGCTAAAGCGGGCCGGATCCGGATACCCCAGGGTGCGGTTGCCGAGGATCATGTCGAGCAGCAGCGGTTGCTTGTCGGCAAAGCCGCTGAGGTTGATGGTAAAGCCCCCCTGATGGGCATAAATCTGGTTCTTCGCGGGATCTTGGGGAAGTGGAAGTTGACAGACAGGGTGCTGGTAAACTGGCTGTCTCCAAACACACCACCACCATCACCCTGCTGTCGCCGTGCATCATATTGATATTGCCTCCTTCTGGCCAGGTTATACCGTCATCGCCCAAGCGCTTTCTGCCAACCATCACACCCTGTTTACCCTTGAGCCTCGCGCCGACCTGTTGCCCCGTTGTCGCCGATGCCTGCAACCCACGCCATTGATCCACGACCAACGTATCCGCCGGGTGCGTGAGCGAGACCTATTTGACCGACAAGTCTGGTTACAACTGCCTGTTCGCCGCGTCGACTGTCTGCGCTGTGGTCGCGTCAGTGAACATATCGACTGGCTCCCCTCTGGCTCCCGCCTCACCCGGCGCATGCAGTGCTGGATTGAAGCGCTCGTTCAGTACCTCCCCATCCGCCATGTCAGCCAGCTCACCGGGGTCGGTTGGCACACCATCAAGGAGATCGACAAGCGCCGTTTGCAGACCAGTGTGGGCACCATCGAACTTGGGGAGGTGCGGCGGCTGGTGATGGATGAGTTTGCCCTGCACAAGGGACACCGCTATGCCACCGTGATCATGGATGCCGAGCGAACCCGCGTCCTGTGGGTGGGGCACGGCAACAGCCGGGCCGCTATCCGTCCCTTCTTCGAGCAGCTCGGCGAGCGATGCCAGCAGATTGAGGCGGTGGCGATGGACATGAACACGGCGTTCGACCTGGAGGTGAAGCAACACTGCCCGCAGGCGGAGGTGGTCTACGACCTGTTCCACGTGGTGGCTCGCTATGGCCGAGAGGTGGTGGACCGGGTGCGAGTGGAGCAGGCGAATGCACTGAAAAGCGATAAACCGGCGCGAAAAGTGGTCAAAAGTGCGCGTTGGTTGCTGCTACGTAATCGGGCGAAGCTGAGTGAAAAACAGGATGTGAAGTTGCAGGAGCTGTTGGCGGCGAATCAACCGCTGGCGATGGTGTACGTGCTGAAAGAGGCGTTGAAGGGCATCTGGTATGCGCCGAGCGTGTGGGAAGGATGGCGACGATGGCGGAGCTGGATGCGGCAGGTGAAGGAAAGCGGGCTAGCGCCGCTGCAACGATTTGGTCGAAATTTATCGAAATATATGCGGGGGATCCTGGCGAGTGCAAACTACCCGATGCACACGAGTGTGCTGGAAGGGGTGAACAACAAGATCAAAGTGATAAAGCGTATGGCATATGGATTTAGGGACTCAGAATACTTTTTTCTGAAAATCAAGGCGGCCTTCCCCGGAAAGCCGCGATGAACCATAAATCTGGTAGCCAAGGCCCGCGAGCTCCGCCGGGTAGGTGAGGGCGTTGAGGTGATCCGTGAGCAGTTCCACGGCCAGACGCGCCATGGCGATGTGACGCGGGCTCTTGACCGCATGTTCGCTGTCGACGGAGATGTAAAGGCTGCCCTTGGGTACGCTGAACTGATGCTCGTGCAGGTGCCAGAGCCGGAAACCGGGCCTGTCGATGAGGCAGGACGGCATGTCGGCGGGCAGTGCCGGCAGACGGGCGTCGAGGCGGGTGCTGATGAAGGGGTTGGGCGCCGGCAGGTGCAGGGCGGGATCCGGTTCACTCTGCTGCCAGCGGATCTTCTCGGCTTCGCTGATGCTCTGGACGCTGTAGGGTGTCTGGTACCAGCGGGCGAGGCGATCCGTACTCACTTCCGGGGCCTGGATGGTGACTCGCAGATTGTGGGGGGTCAGCTTGGCGAGGAAGCACCGGATCAGCGGCTCATCGAACTCGCGCATCATGTAATCGCCATAGAGCAGATCGTCCGGCCCGTAGCTGAACAGGTTGAGCACGAGGCCGGAGACGGTGTCGAGGGCCCGTCCACGCTCCTGGAAGCGGAAGGCGGATTCCAGCACGCTGCGCTTCTCCTCATAGCGCCAGGCCTGCACCCCACCCCGCTCGATGAGCTTCAGATAGCCAAACAGGGCGGCGATGATCTCGTCCACATGCTCAAGCCCAAGGGGGGTGAGGCCAAAGCTCACGCCAAAGTCCTTGAAGTTGGCGCCGCTGATGCCGCCGCCGGCGGCGAGCTGATTGACCCAGCCCCGCCCCTTGAGCAGGGAGAGCAGGCTGCCTTCCCCCTCATAGCCGATGAGGTGGCTCAGGAAGGTGAGGGGTTTTTTGTCGTAATACTCATCCACGCACGGCAGCGGGAAGGTCAGCGCCAGCTTGCGGGTCTCCTTGACCGGGGTCAACTGGATGCGAATGCCGAGATCATCGAGCCGATAGAGAGGATGGCTCAGTACCGGAGGGCCGAGGCGGCGATCCGGAATGGCACCAAAGAAGCGATCACACCAGGCCAGCTGGGTCTCGATGGGTGCCGGTGAAAGCATGACCAGCGCCATGCGATCCGCACTGTAGTGGGTTTCGTAGAACGCAATGAGGTCCGAGCGCAGATCCCGGCCGGGAAGATCCGCCAAGGTGTCGAGGTTGCCCACCGAGAATTTGGAGAAGGGGTGGTCCGGATTGACCGTCTCCTTGTGCACCTGGTAGCTGCGGCGCACATCGTCCTGCAGCTTGAGGCGGTACTCGGAGTCCACCGCGTTGCGCTCCTTGTCGACCCACTCCGGTGCAAAGGTGGGGCAGATGAAGAACTGGGAGAACCGGTCGAGCCCCGCCTCGAAGAAGCCGTTGTCGATGTCGAAGAAGAAGTTGGTGAACTCGGTACCGGTCCAGGCGTTGTTGCTGCCCCCGTGACGGCTCATGAATTGCTGGTATTCACCGGGTTTGGGGTAGGTGCGGGTACCGAGAAACAGCATATGCTCGAGGAAATGGGCCATGCCCTGGCGATCCGCAGGATCGTCGAAGTGGCCGGTATTCACCGCCAGGGAGGCGGCGGATTTGTCGGTCTCGGGATCACAGATCAGCAAGACCCTGAGCCGGTTTGCCAGCTCCAGATAGTGATACCGCCGATGGTCATTGGGACTGGCATATGGGCTCATTGGGGAGGGGCTCGCGATGAATTTATTTGAATTTAAACATGATTATCGACCCCGCTATCTTGCGAGGCAAACCCTTTTCTGAGAGGTGGCGCAATTGTTTCCCCCGGCATGGCGGGGTAAGATTCCCCCGCTATTTAAACAGGCCCCCTGGGCGAGGTTGTAATGAAAATCTACATCATGCGTCATGGCCAGGCTGGCATGAACGCAAAGACTGATGAACAGCGTCCACTGACCGAGCAAGGCATCGAAGAGTCCATCCACATGGCGGGCTGGCTGGCTCCCCAATTGGCAGGCTCCCTGAACCTGGTGATCCACAGCAACTACCTGCGAGCCAGACAGACCTGGCAGGCCATCGCCCCCGAGTTGCCCAAGGCCCTCAAGGTCGAGGAGAGCGGCGACATCACCCCCTACGGGGATCCGGCTTTCGTGGCGAGCTACCTCACTGCGCTGGCGGCGGAGCATGACAACATCCTGATGGTCAGCCACCTGCCGCTGGTGGGGTATCTGGTCCAGAGTCTCTGCCCGGCGGCAGGGGCCCCCATGTTCGCGACGTCCGGGCTGGCCTGCATCGAATGGCAAGATGGCAAAGGAGTCTTGCTCTGGCTGGAAGGACCGCATACAATACGGTAAAAGTTAATAATAAGTTACAGTTTGGTTTTTTGGGGAAGAGAGAGTCGAATTTTCCGGTTTTTTATATAAATTTAACGGAATTATTTCGCATAAGCTGCTGTCATACGGATACAACTTCAAGAGGTTGCAAACGATGAGAGTGTTCAAGAAGTACCTGCCACTGATGGTGGCAAAACATGTCAAAACCTTCTTCAAGGGGCGGATTTACATCCACGGCAGGGGGCGCTTCGATTTCCAGTCGGGCTTGCTGATGATGCCATTGCAAGCCGACATTCCCCATCGCCAGACGGTGCTCGAGGTCAATGAACTGATTTCAAGGCTCCACATGGATGCCGCCTGAGGCGCCTCAGGCTGACCCTGGTCCCCCTCATGCCCGCCCCTGTGCGGGCATGATTGTTGATGGAGCCTGGGCGCGGTGCCAACCGTTCGCGTCATGGCGCTTCTTCCTGCGTTGGCAGGCTTGCTTATCCTGATTGCCTCTCTATACTCGCGCGCAATACCCGCCTTTTTATTCTGGATATCGCAATGCCCCTTGCCTTCCTGTTTCCCTTCTCCTGCATGGCCATCTGGGCCGGCAATGGCATCGTCAGCAAGCTGGCGGTCGGGGTGTTGTCTCCTGCGGCGCTCGCCTGGTCGCGCTGGATGGTGGCGGCCCTGGTGTTGACCCCGTTTCTGGCTCACCGGGCCTGGCGCGAGCGCCGCAAACTGCGGGCCGGTTTCTCGAAGCTGGCGGTGCTGGCCCTGCTCGGGATGGTCTTGAACCAGACCTTTGGCTATTACGCGGCCCAGACCCTGGGGGCCACCGAGATTGGCCTGATGATGGGACTGACCCCCTTGATGACGGTGCTGCTCAGCATCTGGTTGCTGCGCGAGCGGCCCACCTGGGGGGCGCTGCTGGGAGGCGCCATCTCCATTCTGGGGCTGGCGATTTTGTTGGGGCAGGGGGATCCGGCCCGGCTGCTGACCCAGGGTATCCATATCGGTTCCGTCTACATGCTGCTCTCGGCGGCCACCTATGCGCTCTACAGCGTGCTGCTCAAGCGCTGGGATCTGGGGCTGGACAACTGGTCCATGCTCTACGGTCAGGTGCTGTGCAGCCTCCTGTTCCTCACCCCCTTCTATCTGCTGGTGGACGGGCACTGGCCCGATGGCAGCGCTCTCTGGCTCATCCTCTATGCGGGGATCCCGACCTCGGCCCTTTCGCCCTGGCTCTGGATGCAGGGCATTGCCCTGCTCGGGGCGAGCCGCACCGCCATCTTCATGAACCTGTTGCCGGTCATGACGGCAGCCCTTGCCATCAGCTGGCTCGGGGAGCGGCTCACCAGCTATCACCTCATCGGTGGCGGCATGACCCTGATGGGGGTGCTGCTGGCGCAGTTGCTGGTCAGGCCCGTGACGGTGCGAAGGGGCGCCCGGCTTGCAGTGGCGGGCTGTCAGGAAAAGTAGGAGAAAAAGACCGCCCTCGAGGCGGTCTTTTGGTTCGGTGCCCAGCGTCACTGCGCCGTCAGATAGAGATCCTTGGCATAGACAAGGTCTTGCGGGTTCTGGTAGGGGTAGCCCTTGACGTTGGGTTTGAGCAGCCGTGATTTCACGTAGAAGTAGACAGGGGCGATGGGGGCCTCCTCGTCGATCAGCACCTCGGCCTGCTGATAGAGGCGGTTGCGCTCGGCGGGGTCCTTGGCGTCATGGGCCTTGGCCAGGAGGGCGTCGTATTCCTTGTTGAACCACTTGCCGCTGTTGGCGCTGCTGCTGGAGGTCATGATGTCGAGGAAGGTGGAGGCATCGTTGTAGTCTCCGTTCCAGGAGTAGCGGCTCACCCCGAAGTCACCCTCGTTCAGGGCCGACACCATGGTCTTCCACTCCATGTTGTTGAGCTCCGCCTTGACCCCCAGGTTGTGCTTCCACATGGAGGAGATGGCGAGCGCTATCTTCTTGTGCCCCTCGTTGGTGTTGTAGAGGATGTCCACCGTCAGCGGCTTGTCAGGGCCGTAACCCGCCTCGCCAAGCAGCGCCTTGGCCTGCTTGATGCGCTCTTCCTTGCTCATCAGCTCGCTGGCGGGGCGTTTGAGCTCGAAGCCGTCCACGCTCGGCGGGGTCAGGCTGAAGGCGGAGAGCTGCCCCTGTCCCAGGATCTTCTCCGTGATGGTGTCCCGGTCGATGGCAAGAGACAGTGCCTTGCGCACCCTGACGTCGTCAAAGGGTTTGCGCTGGGTGTTGAAGACGTAGTAGTAGGTGGCGAGCATGGGGGCGCTCACCAGCTCCTCCGGGCTCTGGCGCTTGATCTGCTGATACTGCTCCAGGGGATAGGTGGTGTAGTGCAGCTCGCTCGCACGATAGCGGTTGTAGGCCGCGGTATCGGAGACGATCTCCAGATAGATCACCTTGTTCAGCACGGTGTGCTCGTTGTCCCAGTAGTGGGGGTTGCGCTCGGCGATGAGGCGCTCGTTCGGGGTCCACTCCTTGAGGGCGAAGGCGCCGTTGGAGACGATGTTGGCCGGTTTGACCCACTCATGACCGAACTTCTCGATGGTGGCCTTGGGCGCCGGGAAGGTGGTGTAGTGGGAGAGGGTCTTGAGGAAGAAGGGGACCGGGTTTTTCAGGGTGATCTGCAGGGTGTAGTCATCGAGCGCCTTGATCCCCAGGGCATCCGGGCTCTGCTTGCCCTGCACCACGTCGCTGGCATTGGCGACGCCGGTCAGCTCGATGAACCAGGCGTAGTTGGAGGCGTTCTTGGGGTCAGCCGCCCGCTGCCAGCCATAGACGTAGTCCGCCGCCGTCACCGGCTCGCCGTTGGACCATTTGGCATCGGGTCTGAGCTTGAAGGTGTAGACGGTGCCCGTGGCATCGAGCTCGTAGCCAAGGGCGCCCGCCGCCTGCAGCTTGCCGTTGCCATCCAGGGTATAGAGCCCCTCGAACAGATCGTTGACGACGTCGCTGCCCGCGCTCTCTTCCACCATCTGGGGATCGATGGAGGCAGGCTCGGTGCCGATGTTGCGCACGAACACTTGCTGGGTGGCTGGCAGAAGCTGGGTGCCTTCAGGCACCTGGGCGGCGAGGACGGGGAGGGTGAGCAGAGCGGCAACCGCCCCGGCGATAAGCGACTTTTTCATTGAATATCCTTATGTTTTTTTGCTTCCAAAGCGCAGCCAGTGTGCGGGATTGGGGGGCAGATCTCAAGAGGGGAGCCTCTGGCGCAACATTGCCGGGCGCCAGGGGGAGCAAGGCGGGCAGCCGCGTCGGCCCGGATGCATTCTTGTCACGAATTAACCCCCCAAAAGATGCCGGATGGCACCCTTGTTTCACGCCGAAAGCCCGTGGTGGCGCGGTTTTCTGGCGATTTAAAGAACGGCTTAATTCGCTGCAAAAACAAAAAACAGGCGTTACATTGGGTTACAAAACAACGCTGCCGGGGATCGGCACTTTTTTTGCCGACACTTGCAAACGTTTTCAACGGCCAACGGAAACGATCTTAAAGGAACAAGAATGCGAAACATGATCACCATGGGCGAGTTCATCGTCAAAAAGCAGGCGGACTACCCGACCGCGACCGGCGAGCTGACCTCCTTGCTCAGCTCCATCCGCCTGGCCGCCAAGGTGGTGAACCGGGAGATCAACAAGGCGGGTCTGGCGGACATCATCGGCTCCATCGGCGCCGAAAACGTGCAGGGCGAGGTGCAGCAGAAGCTGGACGTCTATGCCAACGAGCGCTTCAAGGCGGCGCTGGAGGCCCGTGGCGAGGTGTGCGGCATGGCCTCTGAGGAGGAGGAGGACTTCGTCTCCTTCGATTCCGAGCTCTCTCGTCACTCCAAGTACGTGGTGCTGATAGACCCCCTCGACGGCTCCTCCAACATCGACGTCAACGTCTCGGTCGGGACCATCTTCTCCATCTACCGCCGGGTCAGCAAACCGGGCGCCGGCGTCACCCTGGAAGACTTCCTGCAGCCGGGTCACCGTCAGGTCGCGGCGGGCTACGTGGTCTACGGCTCCTCCACCATGCTGGTCTACACCACCGGCTTTGGGGTCAACGGCTTCACCTATGACCCCTCCATCGGCTGCTTCTGCCTCTCCCACGAGAACATCCGCATTCCGGAGGAGGGCAAGATCTACTCCATCAACGAGGGCAACTACATCAAGTTCCCGGACGGGGTGAAGAAGTACCTGAAATACTGCCAGGAGCGTGACGAGGCGACTCACAGGCCCTATACCTCCCGCTACATCGGTTCCCTGGTGTCGGATTTCCACCGCAACCTGCTCAAGGGGGGCATCTACATCTACCCGTCCGGCACCAACTCTCCGAACGGCAAGCTGCGCCTGCTCTATGAGTGCAACCCCATGGCCTTCCTGGTGGAGCAGGCCGGTGGCAAGGCGTCCGATGGCTTTGGCCGCATCATGGACATCCAGCCTACCGCCCTGCACCAGCGCACCCCCTACTTCGTCGGGTCCACCAGGATGGTGGAGCGGGCCGAGGCCTTCATGCGGGAGTTCTCCGCTCACGAGGATCCGGCCAACCAGGGCTAAGCCCGGGCCAGCGTACCTTCGTCACGGGAGCCGTCAAGGCTCCCGTTTTTATTGGCGTGCAGGCGGGTGTAGCCAGGTTGATATGCTGACGGACTGACGGACTGACGGACTGACGGGCTGACGGACTGACGCGACGCTTCGGTTGTCGCGGTGCAATGGCTGGTGGCCCCTTGCCGGGATGCCTGGTCTGGATACGTGGGCGGGATAAATACGGCACGGGCCATCTGCGGGGCTATCGAGGCGCGATGAGCCCGTGTGTTTCCCACAATCATCCCCACATCCATCTGTTTTTCAGATGGGTTATGACTCAATGCATCGCATTAATAGATGGATTAGGCGGTAAAATGGTGTAGCCAGGAGGGCGAACCGAGGCATCGAGAGGCAAGAAGGCGGGCCGGGGGCGAGATGCCGCCCCTTGCCAGCAACGAAACGGGAGCCCTGGGGCTCCCGTTGTTATAGGCGGCAGGTCGCGCCCTGCTGACGTCATGCTTTCCCTCAGGGGGTGGCATGGCGGGCGAGATCCGCCAGCAGGCCGTCCACCAGTTTGAGGCGCATGGCCCTGTCCTGGGTCGGCACCTGGAAGCGCAGCCGGGTCGGTCCGTCCATCTTGTAGATGCGCGGCTGCTCGGAGAGCAGCTTGACCAGATAGGCCGGGTTGACGCGGGTTTCCTGGGTAAAGTCCAGATAGCCGCCGCGCTCGCTCATCTCCACCCGGCGAATACCCAGCGCCGTGGCGCGCTGGCGGAAGGCGGCCAGCTCCATCAGCGTCTTGGTCGGCTCCGGCAAGAGGCCGAAGCGATCGATTAGCTCCACTTTGAGCTCCCGCAGCTCCTGCTCATCGGCGGCACTGGCGATGCGCTTGTACATGGAGAGGCGCATGTTGACGTCCGGGATGTAGTCGTCAGGGAGCAAGGCGGGCAGACGCAGCTCCACCTCGGTATGCTGGCTCATGAGCTGCTCGAGCGACGGTTCCTTGCCATGTTTGAGCGCCTCCACCGCTTGCTCCAGCATCTCCATATAGAGGGTGAAGCCCACCGATTCGATCTGGCCGCTCTGATCGTCGCCGAGCAGCTCGCCCGCGCCCCGGATCTCCAGATCGTGGGTGGCGAGCGCAAAGCCGGCGCCGAGATCTTCGAGGGACGCAATGGCCTCCAGCCGCTTGGCCGCATCCTTGGTCATCAGCTTGGGATGGGGGGTGAGCAGGTAGGCATAGGCCTGGTGGTGGGAGCGACCGACCCGGCCCCGCAGCTGGTGCAGCTGGGCCAGACCGAGATGATCCGCCCGGTCCATGATGATGGTGTTGGCGCTCGGCACGTCGATGCCGGTTTCGATGATGGTGGTGCACACCAGCAGGTTGAAGCGCTGGTGGTAGAAGTCCGACATCACCCGCTCGAGCTCCCGCTCGCGCATCTGGCCGTGGGCGATGCCGATGCGCGCCTCCGGCACCAGCTCGGCAAGATCGGCGGCGCACTTCTCGATGCTCTCCACGTCGTTGTGCAGGTAGTAGACCTGGCCGCCACGCTTCAATTCCCGCAGTACCGCCTCGCGCACCACCGCAGGTTCGTGCTGGCGCACGAAGGTCTTGATGGCGAGCCGCTTGGCGGGCGGGGTGGCGATGATGGAGAGATCCCGCATGCCGGACATGGCCATGTTGAGGGTGCGGGGAATGGGGGTCGCGGTGAGGGTGAGGATATCCACGTCGGCGCGCAGCGCCTTGATCTTCTCCTTCTGGCGCACCCCGAAGCGGTGCTCCTCGTCGACGATGAGCAGGCCCAGATCCTTGAAGGTGAGCTCGGCGCCGAGCAGCTTGTGGGTGCCGATGATGATGTCCACCTTGCCCTCGGCCATCTCCTTCATCACGGCGCTCTGCTCCTTGGCGGAGCGGAAGCGGCTCAGCACCTCCACCCGCACCGGCCAGTTGGCGAAGCGGTCGCGGAAGTTGTCGTAGTGCTGCTGGGCCAGGAGGGTGGTGGGCACCAGCACGGCCACCTGCTTGCCGCCGTGCACGGCCACAAAGGCCGCCCGCATCGCCACTTCGGTCTTGCCAAAGCCCACGTCGCCGCACACCAGGCGGTCCATGCTCTTGGCCTGGCACATGTCGCCGAGCACGGCGTTGATGGCATTGAGCTGATCCTCGGTCTCCTCGAACGGGAAGCTCGCGGCAAACTGGCGGTAGGCCTCCCGGTCGTGTTTGAAGGCAAAGCCGTGACGGGCTGCCCGCATGGCATAGACATCCAGCAGCTCGGCCGCCACGTCCCGCACCTTCTCCGCCGCCTTGCGCCGCGCCTTGACCCAGGCCTCGCCGCCGAGCTTGTGGCTGGGCGGGTTGTCCGAGCCGGTGTAGCGGCTGATCAAGTGCAAACTGGTGACCGGCACGAACAGCTTGTCGCCGCCGGCGTATTCCAGGGTCAGAAACTCGGTGGGCAGGCCGCCGGCATCGATGGTCTCGAGCCCCAGGTAGCGACCGACCCCGTGATCCAGGTGCACCACCGGCTGGCCCTGGGTCAGCTCGCCCAGGTTGCGGATCACCGCATCCGAGCTTAGGTTCTTGCTCTTGTCCCGCTGGCGCTTGCTGCGGATCTTGCCGCCGAGCAGCTCGGCCTCGGTGATGAGGGCAAGGGGCGTCTGGCCGGGCTCTTGCAGCAGGAAGCCCCGCTCCAGGGGGCAGACCAGCAGCCCGTGGCGCGCATCGCTCGAGAGGAAGGCGTCGAGGGAGGCAAACTCCCGGGGTTGCAGGTTGATCCGTGCGAGCAGATCCCCGAGCCCCTCGCGCCGCCCCTCGGACTCCACCGCAAACAGGGTGCGCCCGGCAAAGCCTTGCAGGAAGCCGTCAAGGGCCAGCAGGGGCTGCTCCTTGCTGTGGTCGAGCTGCAGATCCGGCAGGGGGGCGAGGGGCAGATCCTGCTGACCCGCTCCGCCGTCAACGGTCGCCTCCTGCAGACGCACGGCGCCATAGTCCCCGAGGGCGGCGAAGAGCTGTTCCACCGGCAGATAGATCTGCTGGGGCGGCAGCAGGGGACGGGTGTTGTCCCAGCGCCTGTCTTCATAGCGCTGGCCGATGTCGTTCCAGAAGCGCTGGGCCGCGGGGTAGATCTCCCCCACGGTGAGCAGCAGGGTGTTGCCTGGCAGGTAGTCAAACAGGCTGGCGGTCTGGTTGAAGAAGAGCGGCAGGTAGTATTCGATGCCGGCGGGCCAGCGCCCCTTGCTCACCTCCTGATAGACGGAGCCCTCGGCGCGGGAGATCTCGAACTGTTCGCGATACTGGCCACGAAACAGCTCGATGGCCCCCTCGTCGGTGGGAAATTCCCGTGCGGGCAGGAGGCTCACCGACTTCACCGGCTCGCTGGAGCGCTGGGTCTCGGGGTCGAACGGGCGGATGGAGTCCACCTCGTCGTCGAAAAAATCAATGCGATAGGGGCGGCTGCTCCCCATGGGGAAGAGATCCAGCAGGGAGCCGCGGGCGGCGAATTCGCCGTGCTCCAGCACCTGTTCCACCGCCACGTAGCCCGCCTGCGCCAGACGCCCGCGCAGCTGCTGCAGATTGAGGCGCTGGCCGCTTGTGACCATCAGGCTGTATTTGTCGAGATAAGCCTGGGGCGCCGTGCGCAGCATCAGGGTGGAGATGGGCACGATGAGCACGCCGTGGCGCATCTGCGGCAACTGGTAGAGGGTCTCGAGGCGCTGGGAGATGATGTCCTGGTGGGGAGAGAAGCTGTCGTAGGGCAGGGTCTCCCAGTCCGGGAACAGCAGCACCGGGCAATCCTGATCCGCCAGCAGGAACCCCAGTTCCTGTTCAAGGCGCAGGGCGCTCGGGGTATCGGCGGTGACCAGCAGGACGGGTCTTCGGGCTTCCCGGGTGAGGCGGGCGGCAACCAGAGCCAGGCTGCTGCCGACCAGCTGGCCGAACGTTGTCTTCTGGCCCGCTTTGGCGGGCAAGGCGGGGAGGGTCATTGGCATCATCGGAGTCTTTTACTGTTGGCGTTCTTTTGACATGGACCTGGGTTAGCGCTGACGTTCCTGGGCACGCAGCTTGAGCTGTTTCGACTGCACATGCAGGCTGGCGCGCACCAGCAGCTCCCGGTCATCCTCGCGGATGCGCACGTAGTCGAGCACCACGTGGGTGCCGTGCTCTCCGGCGTCCCGCTGCACGACCTCGCCGTAGCAGTAGACGGCGGAGGCCTCTTCCCGCAGGAAGATCTTGAGCCGCACGATCTGGTGCAGGGCGGGGACCTCCCCGTGCCCCTGGTGGGGGTGCAGGTAGGTGAGCTGCCCGGCGCCAAAGCGCAGGGTGTGGAAGCGGTGCTCGGGGTGATCCTGGGCCGCCAGCACATAGCCCATGATCATGTCGATCTTGCGGGACTGCTGGTTGATGATCTCCACCAGATCGTGCATGGACTCGTTCTGGCTGCGCAGCAGCCGGCTGCTCACCAGATCGATGGAGGTGATGGCGGAGGCGATGCGAAACGGCTCGGGCAACTCGGCCTCCAGGGCCTCCAGCGTCGGCAGACGAAAGTCGGCCGGCATGGGGATCACATTGACCGGCGTGGCATGGGTGACGCTGAAGAACTGTTCCTGCATGGAGGCTATCCCTTGTTGTCATAGACGGTTTCCCTTTATTATCCGGTATCTTATTTCGTTGGCAACGTAGATATCCTTGAAGACCGGACTTTTTCAGCCACTGTCGCTGGCCATCGGCCTGCGTTATGCAGGCTCGCGACGCAGTAACCGCTTCGTCTCCTTTATCTCCCTGTTCTCCACCTTTGGCATCGCCATCGGGGTCGCCGCCCTGATGGTGGTGATCTCGGTGATGAACGGGTTCGAAGGACAGCTCAAGGGGCGCATCCTCGGAGTGATCCCCCATGTGGTGGTGACCAATCAGGCTGGACGCATCGAGGCCGAGCCCGAAGGTCTGCCCGATCTGGCCCGCCTGCCCCACGTGGTGGCCACGGCCCCCATGCTCGACAGCGAAGGCATGCTGCAAAGCCCGGGTCAGCTCACCGGTGTGAGCGTGCAGGGGATTGATCCCGCCCGCTGGCCCAAGGATGACATCCTGCACGCCCAGATGCTGGGTGGGCGCCTTGACAGCCTGCAGGCCGGTGAATACCACATCGTGCTGGGGCAGGGGGTGGCCAGCCGCCTCAAGGTCTCCATCGGCGACCAGGTGCGTCTCATCCTGACCGAAGGTACCCGCTTCACCCCCTTTGGCCGGGTGCCGGCCCAGCGTCTTTTCACCGTCTCCGGCATCTTCGGGGTCGGCGCCGACGTGGACAGCCAGGTGGCCCTGATTGCCCTGGGGGATGCCCAGCGCATGCTGCGCCTGCCCGCAGACAAGGTGGGCGGCATCCGCCTCTGGCTGGACGATCCCTTCGCCGCCGACGAGGTGGTGAAGACCGCGTTGCCGGACGGGCTGGAGTGGCAGGACTGGCGCCGCGAGCGCGGCGAGCTGTTCCAGGCGGTGGCCATGGAAAAACGGATGATGGGGCTGATGCTGGTGCTGATCATCGCGGTCGCCACCTTCAACATCCTCTCCGCCCTGGTGATGGTGGTCACCGACAAGGAAGGGGAGGTGGCCATCCTGCGTACCATGGGCATGAGCGAATCCGGCATCGTCAAGATCTTCATGGTGCTGGGGGCGTCGAGCGGCGTCATCGGCGCCCTGTTCGGGGGGCTGGCGGGGCTGGCGCTCTGCTTCGGCCTCAATCCTCTGCTCAATGCCCTTGGGCTCAACCTCTATATGGCGGCGGGGGGCAGCGGTCTACCGGTCATCGTCGAGCCGGCCCAGGTCATGACCATTTTGCTGGGCGCCGTGCTGCTCAGCTTCAGTGCCACCCTCTACCCGGCCTCCCGCGCGGCCCGGGTCAAACCGGCGGAGGCGCTGCGTTATGAATAATTCATCTTCTGTTGTTACTGGTGCAAGTGGAGCCCCCGTTATGAATCAATCCGTCTCCTGCGAGCCGCTGCTGCGCTGCCAGGCCCTCAATCATGTCTACAAAGAGGGCAATCTGGAGACCCAGGTACTCAAGGGGATCGAGCTGGACGTTGCCCCCGGGGAGATGCTGGCGGTGGTGGGGAGCTCGGGCTCCGGCAAGACCACCCTGCTGCACCTGATGGGGGCGCTGGACAACCCCTCCAGCGGCGCCGTGCTGTTCAAGGGGCAGGACATCCATGGCTGGGACAGCCGCACCCAGGCGAGGTTTCGCAACCAGGAGCTGGGTTTCGTTTACCAGTTCCACCACCTGCTCTCGGAATTCAGCGCACTGGAAAATGCGGCCATGCCGCTGCTGATCGCCGGTGAGTCGGTGGCCAGCGCCACCGAGAAGGCGAGCAAGATGCTGGGGCGGGTGGGGCTCTCCCACCGTCTCAACCACAGACCGTCCGAGCTCTCCGGTGGCGAGCGCCAGCGGGTGGCCATCGCCCGAGCCCTGGTCAACGAACCCAGCCTGGTGCTGGCGGATGAGCCCACCGGCAACCTGGATCACGCCAGCGCCACCGCCGTCTATGAGCTCTTGTGCGAGCTCAATCGCGAGCTTGGCACCGCGTTCGTGGTGGTGACCCATGACTTGAGCCTGGCGGCCAAGCTCCACCGCCGGGTCACCCTGGTGAGCGGCATCATGGCGGAGGTCGCCTGATGTTCAAGCCGCTGCCCCTGTTCCTGGGCCTGCGTTACAGCCGCTCCCGCCGTCGCAACGGCTTCATCGCCTTCATTTCGGCCTCCTCCCTCATCGGCATCGCCCTCGGGGTGATGGCCCTCATTCTTGGCCTCTCCGCCATGAACGGGTTCGAGCGGGAGCTCAAGAACCGGGTGCTCTCCGTGGTCCCCCACGGCGAGCTCATCGGCATGGAGGCGCCACTGCCTGACTGGCCGCGGCTCAGGGACTACCTGCTGGCTCAGCCCGGGGTGGAGGCGGCTGCCCCCGTCATTCGCCTGGACGGCCTGCTGGAGCACGGCTCCGCCCTCAAGGGGGTCCAGCTGCGTGCGGTGCTGCCGGAGCTGGAAGCTAATCTCTCCGATGCGGGCAACTTCATGACGGGTCGGGGCCTTCGCGAGCTGCAGGCGGGTGAACACGGGGTCATCCTCGGCAAGATCATCGCCGACAAGCTGGGGGTCAAGACAGGGGACACCGTCACCCTGCTGCTGCCCCAGGCGGGTGATGCCGCCGGCATCAAGAACCCGAAACGGGAGGCGCTCACCGTGGTGGGGCTGCTCGAGATCGGCGGCCAGCTCGACGGCCTGCTCGGCTTCATGCACCTGGCGGACGCCCAGGCCATCACCGGCATGGGCAGCGCGGTGGAGGGGTTCAGCCTCAAGGTGAACGACGTGCTCAAGGCCCAGTCCATCACGGTGGCGGCGGCCCAGAAATTCCCGCACTACGTCTATATCAGTAGCTGGATGAGCCGTCAGGGTTATCTCTATCAGGACATCCAGATGGTGCGCACCGTGATGTACGTGGTGATGCTGATGGTGGTGGCGGTGGCCTGCTTCAACATCGTCTCTACTCTGGTGATGGCGGTGAATGAGAAGCGCAGCGAGATTGCCATCTTGAAGACCATGGGGGCGAGCCCGGGCCAGATCCGGCTTACCTTCGTCATCCAGGGGATGGTGAACGGGGTGGCGGGAGCCTTGCTCGGCGCCCTGCTTGGCGGTCTGCTCTCCAGCAAGCTGACCCAGATCCTGAGCGCCATCGAAGGGGTTATCGGGCACCGTTTCCTGAATCCCGACATCTACTTCATCGACTTCCTGCCGACCGAGCTGCACATGCAGGACTTGCTCATCGTGACCGGCGCCGCCATCCTGATGAGCCTGGTGGCGACCCTCTATCCTGCCTGGCGGGCGAGCGGCCTGGTGCCGTCCCGGGAACTGGGGCATTGATGCCCATGGATGTGATAAAGGGCCCTGCGGGGCCCTTTTTATTGTCACTCTTTTGTGGGGAAACCCCCGACGTGGCGGTTATCGGGGCAATACGCAGGAGGAGATGATGCCCGGTGCCGTGTTGATGGCATCAATGGGCATTCAACTCATCGAGAGGCAGTGAAAAACTCCCCACGAAGACATCGATGAAGTAGCGCATGGCGGGGTTCATCCTGGCGTCCAGCATCTGCTCGAGGCGCTTTCGCGCGGGCTCGAACTCCCGGTTGCCGACGCTCAGCTCCTCCAGACACTTGGTGTAGGCGCAGAGGGTGTCTGCATCCTTCACCAGGCTGGTGAGGGCCTCGTCCTGGGCGCCGGAGTCGAGCAGGGGGCGAAAGTCCTCTACCAGCTCAGGCGGCAACATGCCCAGCAGGCGCTGCTCGGCGGCAAGCTCAATCTTCTTGTATTCGCGGGCGATTTCGGGATTGAAGTACTTGACCGGGGTGGGCAGATCCCCGGTCAGCACCTCGCTGCTGTCGTGGTAGAGGGCCATGACGGCGGCCCGGTCTGCATCCACCTGAGCGCCGAACAGGCGATTGCTGATAAGACCGAGGGCGTGGGCCACCATGGCGACCTGCAGGCTGTGCTCGGCGATGTTTTCGGGCTGGATGTTGCGCATCAGGGGCCAGCGGTAGATGAGGCGCATACGGGCGAGGTTGGCAAAAAAATGGCTGGGCAGCATGGAAGACCTCGAATGGGGCAATGAAAAAGGGCAGACCCTAGTCTGCCCTTTTTTCCACCCGCAAGGATAGCCTGAGATGGGCCCTCAGCGGATGTAGCGACCCGATTCGGCCTCGTGGTTGGTCACTATCATCTGGCCGATGGGGGCCAGGCTGATGAGGGCCAGCTTGAGGTGCTGGATGCCGAACGGGATGCCGACGATGGTGACGAAACAGGCCAGCGCCGAGGCAATGTGGCCGATGGCCAGCCAGACCCCGATGAGCACAAACCAGAGAATGTTGCCAATCAGCCCCAGGGCGCCGGTGCCGATGTCGCTCTGGCCCGTCATGCTCTTGCGGCTCACCGCCTGCTTGCCAAACGGGAAGAAGGTGAAGGTGCCGATGACGAAGCAGGCGCGTCCCCAGGGGATCCCGATGAGGGAGACGAAGCAGAGCAGCCCCGCCAGCCACCAGGCCAGCCCCATGAAGACGCCTCCCAGCACGAACCAGAACAGATTGAACAAGAAGCGGAAAAAGGACATGTGGGTGACTCCAGCAGCACGTGAATTGGCTGTCACCATAGCGAGCCCGGCCGGGGGACGCAATGGCACAGGCGAGAAGGTGGACAATTTGGGTCGCAGCACGCCATTTTTGTGCCCGATTGGCGGCGGATGGCGATCAAAATGGCCCGTTTACCGTGAAAAAGAGTGAGCCAGTGCAAATTATTGCGGATGGAATGCTTGAACTCGGTGCAAGGCTTCCCCATATAGGAGAAAGTCTTGCGCAAATTGTGTTGTCTGTGCCCCGGATGGGGGATGTGCGGCTCGACGCGACCACTGCACGCCGCTATAATGTCGCGTCATATTTTCTCATCACAAAGACAGTCGTTGTCTTTATAAACAGGAAGACTCCGGGCTTGCCCGGGGGCAATAAAGGGTCAGCACGCAGTGCTGAGTTGAACGAGGTAAAAGAATGCAAGTTTCTGTAGAGACAACCCAGGGTCTGGAACGCCGTCTTACCATCACTGTACCGGCCGCTACCGTTGACGCCGCCGTGCGCAAAGAATTGAATGGCCTGGCCAAAACCCGTCGCATCGACGGTTTCCGTCCTGGCAAGGCTCCGGTTGCCATCATCAAGAAGATGTTCGGTGCCATGGCTCACGCCCGCGTTGCCGATGAAATGATGCAGAACAACTTCATCAAGGCCATCATCGAGAACAAACTGAGCCCGGCTGGCGCCCCGACCATGGATCCGAAAGAAATCAAAGAAGGTCAGGATTTCGAGTTCACCGCCACTTTCGAAGTGTATCCGGAGTTCGAAGTTGCCGGTCTGGAGAGCATCAAGGTCGAGAAGCCGGTTGCCACCGTTAAGGACAGCGACCTGGAAAACATGATCGACACCCTGCGCAAGCAGCACGCCACCTGGACTGAAGCCGCTGTGGCTGCCGCCAACGGCATGCGTGTGACCATGGACTTCGTCGGTTCCATCGACGGTGAAGAGTTCGACGGTGGCAAGGCTGAAGGCTTCACCCTGGAACTGGGCGCTGGCCGCATGATCCCGGGCTTCGAAGACGCCATCCTGGGCAAGAAAGCGGGCGACGAGTTCACCATCGAGGTGACTTTCCCGGCTGACTACCACGCCGAAGCCCTGAAGGGCAAGGCTGCCAAGTTTGCCTCCAAGCTGCACAAGGTTGAAGAGCAAGTGCTGCCCGAGCTGACCGAAGAGTTCGTCAAGCGTTTCGGCATCGAGAGCGGCAGCGTTGAAGAGCTGAAGGCTGAAGTGCGCAAGAACATGGAGCGCGAACTGGCCCAGGCCCTGAAAAACAGCGTGAAAGAGCAGGTACTGAACGGCCTGGTTGAAGCCAACCAGATCGATCTGCCGAAGGCTGCCGTTGCCCAGGAAATCGACACCCTGCGTCAGCAGGCCCTGCAGCGCTTCGGTGGCTTCCAGGGCGGCAACGCCCCCGAGCTGCCGGCCGAGCTGTTCCAGGCCCAGGCCGAGCGCCGTGTCCGCGTTGGTCTGCTGCTGGGTGACGTCATCCGCACCAACGAGATCAAGGCTGACGACGCCCGTGTGACCAGCATCATCGAGTCCATGGCCACTGCCTACGAAGATCCGAAAGAAGTGATCGAGTACTATCAGCAGAACGAGCAGATGCTTAACGGCGTGCGCAACCTGGCCATTGAAGATCAAGCCATCGATCTGATCCTGTCCAAGGCGCAAGTCACCGAGAAAGAAGTTGCCTTCGACGAAGTGATCAACAAGTCCGGTGCCGCTGCCTAAGAACATTTGACTTAAGGTCAAAACTGTTAAGTATAATGGCTCGTGTGATCTCCACTCGGGCCATTTTATTTTAGGGACAATGCCTTATGTACAAGAACTATAACGATGTGACTGAATCCCCACGCAATGCGCTCATCCCGATGGTGGTAGAGCAAACCGCGAAAGGGGAGCGTTCCTACGACATCTATTCCCGTCTGCTGAAAGAGCGGGTGATCTTCCTGACCGGTCAGGTTGAGGATCACATGGCGAACCTGGTGGTGGCCCAACTGCTGTTCCTGGAGTCCGAGAATCCGGATCAGGACATCAGCATCTACATCAACTCGCCGGGTGGCGCCGTCACTGCGGGTATGTCCATCTATGACACCATGCAGTTCATCAAGCCGGACGTGAGCACCGTCTGCATGGGGCAGGCCTGCTCCATGGGGGCCTTCCTGCTGGCCGGTGGCGCCAAGGGCAAGCGTTTCTGCCTGCCCAATGCCCGAGTGATGATCCACCAGCCGCTGGGCGGCTTCCAGGGGCAGGCTTCTGACATCCAGATCCATGCCCAGGAGATCCTGAAAATCAAGAATACCCTGAACGATCGTCTGGCGTTCCATACCGGTCAGGACATGGCCACCATCGAGCGCGACACCGACCGTGACAACTTCATGTCCGCCGAGCAGGCCGTTGCCTATGGTCTGGTTGACGGCATCCTGAGCCAGCGCGGCTGAGCAGGGTACCCCGTCCTGTTGTAAACTCAACAGGACGATCCATCCTCTATTGATAAAACGAGGTCGCTGAATGACAGAGAAACGCAAGGGTGAGGGCGACAAGCTGCTGTATTGCTCTTTCTGCGGCAAAAGCCAGCATGAAGTGCGCAAGCTGATCGCTGGCCCTTCCGTCTACGTATGTGATGAGTGTGTCGAGCTGTGCAACGATATCATCCGCGAGGAGATCCGCGAGGTCTCTCCCAAGCGCGATGGTAGCGAGCTGCCGACCCCTCATGAAATCCGCGCCCATCTGGACGACTACGTGATCGGTCAGGAGTACGCCAAGAAGGTGCTGGCAGTGGCTGTCTACAACCACTACAAGCGTCTTCGCAGCGGCAGCGAGTCCGGTGGCGTGGAGCTGGGCAAATCCAACATCCTGCTGATTGGCCCCACCGGTAGCGGTAAGACCCTGCTGGCCGAGACCCTGGCTCGTCTGCTGGATGTGCCCTTCACCATGGCCGATGCCACCACCCTGACCGAAGCCGGTTACGTGGGCGAGGACGTGGAGAACATCATCCAGAAGTTGCTGCAAAAGTGCGACTACGACGTGGAGAAGGCCCAGCGCGGTATCGTCTACATCGACGAGATCGACAAGATCTCCCGCAAGTCGGACAACCCCTCCATCACCCGCGACGTCTCCGGGGAAGGGGTGCAGCAGGCCCTGCTGAAACTGATCGAAGGCACCATCGCCTCCGTGCCGCCTCAGGGCGGTCGCAAGCACCCGCAGCAGGAGTTTTTGCAGGTCGACACCTCCAAGATCCTCTTCATCTGTGGTGGTGCCTTCGCGGGGCTGGACAAGGTGATCGAGCAGCGCTCCGTCAAGGGCACCGGCATCGGTTTTGGCGCCGAGGTGAAATCCAAGAATGCCAAGGCAACCCTGAGCGAGAATTTTGCCAAGGTGGAGCCGGAAGATCTCATCAAGTACGGTCTCATCCCCGAGTTCATCGGTCGTCTGCCGGTGGTCGCGACCCTGACCGAGCTTGACGAGGCTGCCCTCATCCAGATCCTGAAAGAGCCGAAGAACGCGTTGACCAAGCAGTATGCCGCGCTGTTTGCCCTGGAAGAGGTGGAGCTGGAGTTTCGTGATGACGCGCTCAATGCCATTGCCCGCAAGGCCATGGAGCGCAAAACCGGTGCCCGGGGTCTGCGTTCCATTGTCGAGGCCGTGCTGCTCGACACCATGTATGACCTGCCCTCCCTGAAAGGGGTCAGCAAGGTGGTGATCGACGAGACGGTGATCAAGGGAGACTCCGCGCCCCTGATGATCTACGACAATCCCGAGACTCAGGCCGCAGCCTCAGAGTAACTGTCTGATTTTTAATCACATAAAGGGGCTTTTTGCCCCTTTCATGCTTTTTACGGCCAAGGCGATTGAATCTCATCTTTGCGCCCCCATATACTCAGCCAAGCCTTTGCCAACGGTATAACAAGCCGAGAGGACATATATGAACCTAGAGCGTTCAGAACGCATCGAGATTCCCGTCCTGCCTCTTCGTGACGTGGTGGTCTATCCCCACATGGTCATTCCACTCTTTGTGGGGCGGGAAAAATCCATTCGCTGTCTGGAAGCGGCCATGGAGCAGGACAAGAAAGTCCTGCTGGTGGCCCAGAAGGATGCGTCGACTGACGAACCGACGGTGGAGGAAATTTTCTCCGTCGGGACAGTGGCCAATATTCTGCAGATGCTCAAGCTGCCGGACGGCACCGTCAAGGTGCTGGTGGAGGGGGGCCAGCGTGCCCGCCTTGAGCGGATGATCGACGATCGCGACTTCTTTGTCGGGGAGGCCCAGTACATCGCGTCCGCCCCCATCGAGGAGAAGGATCAGGACGTGCTGGTGCGCTCTGCCATCGGCCAGTTCGAAGGTTACATCAAGCTCAACAAGAAGATCCCGCCCGAGGTACTCACCTCGATTTCGGCGATCGACGATGCGGCGCGCCTGGCCGATACCATGGCTGCCCACATGCCGCTCAAGCTCGAAGACAAGCAGAAGGTGCTGGAAATCGCCTCCGTGTCCGAGCGCATCGAGTTTCTGATGGCCATGATGGAGTCGGAGATCGACCTGTTGCAGGTCGAGAAACGCATCCGCTCCCGGGTCAAGAAGCAGATGGAGAAGAGCCAGCGGGAGTATTACCTCAACGAGCAAATGAAGGCCATCCAGAAAGAGCTGGGTGAGCTGGAAGACAGCCCGGATGAATTCGAAGCCCTCAATCGCAAGATTGAAGAGGCCGGGATGCCGGAGGATGCCCGCGAGAAGGCCCAGGCCGAGCTGGCCAAGCTCAAGATGATGTCCCCCATGTCGGCGGAAGCCACCGTGGTGCGCAGCTATGTGGACTGGATGGTGCAGGTGCCCTGGAAGGCCCGCTCCAAGGTCAAGAAAGACCTGGGCAAGGCCCAGGAGGTGCTGGATGCGGATCACTATGGCCTGGACAAGGTCAAGGATCGCATCCTCGAATACTTGGCGGTACAGGCGCGGGTGAACAAGCTCAAGGGCCCCATCCTCTGCCTGGTCGGGCCTCCCGGGGTGGGCAAGACCTCCCTGGGCCAGTCCATCGCCAAGGCTACCGGCCGCAAGTATGTGCGCATGGCCCTGGGTGGGGTGCGTGACGAGGCGGAGATCCGCGGTCACCGTCGTACCTATATCGGCTCCATGCCCGGCAAGCTCATCCAGAAGATGGCGAAAGTGGGCGTGAAGAACCCGCTGTTCCTGCTCGACGAAATCGACAAGATGAGCTCGGACATGCGTGGCGATCCCGCTTCCGCCCTGCTGGAGGTGCTGGATCCCGAGCAGAACAGCAGCTTCAACGATCACTATCTGGAAGTGGATTATGACCTGTCGGACGTGATGTTCGTGGCCACCTCCAACTCCATGAACATCCCGGGTCCGCTGCTGGACCGGATGGAAGTGATCCGTCTGTCCGGTTACACCGAGGACGAGAAGCTCAACATTGCCAAGCAGCACCTGGTTGCCAAGCAGATCCAGCGCAACGGCCTGAAGCCTTCCGAGATCACCATCGAGGATTCGGCGCTGATCGGAGTGATTCGCTACTACACCCGCGAGGCGGGTGTGCGCAGCCTGGAGCGTGAAATCTCCAAAATCTGTCGCAAGGCAGTCAAACGCATCCTGCTGGACAAGAGCATCAAGCATGTTCAGGTCAACCAGGAGAACCTCAAGGAGTTCCTGGGGGTACAGCGCTTTGACTATGGCAAGGCCACCGACCAGAACCAGATTGGTCAGGTGTGCGGGCTGGCGTGGACCGAAGTGGGGGGCGATCTGCTCACCATCGAGACCACCAACATGCCAGGCAAGGGCAAGCTCACTTACACCGGTTCCCTCGGTGACGTGATGCAGGAGTCCATCCAGGCGGCCATGACGGTGGTGCGTGCCCGCGCCGAGAAGCTGCGTATCAACGGTGACTTCTACGAGAAGCGCGACATCCACGTGCACGTGCCGGAAGGGGCGACCCCGAAAGACGGCCCGAGCGCCGGTATCGCCATGTGTACCGCCCTGGTCTCCAGCCTCACCGGCAACCCGGTGCGCGCCGACGTGGCCATGACGGGTGAAATCACCCTGCGTGGCGAGGTGTTGCCCATCGGTGGTCTCAAGGAGAAACTGCTGGCGGCCCACCGTGGTGGCATCAAGCGTGTGCTGATCCCGAAAGAGAACGAACGTGACCTCGAGGAGATCCCGGCCAACGTCAAACAAGATCTTGAAATCTATCCGGTTCGCTGGATTGATGAGGTGCTTGCACTGGCGTTGCAGGACAATCCGCAAGGTTTCGAACGCGTTTCTGTCGTGTAAATGTTGATGCGCCGCAAATTTGGCGCATTCGGGGGGTGGTTAAGGCTTGCATGCACCGGACAACGGAAGTAGCCTTGACCACCGATCGGGTACTCATGATGAGTCGCAATGCGTGATGTGGCGCGGGTTTGCGCCAGATTGTCACTTGCAACTGATCAGGAGGCTTGTTATAAAACCTCCACTTGTTGTGGCCAGGGAAATCAGCGCCGCAGCGATGTTCGATAAAAGGGGAATATAAGAGTGAATAAATCTCAACTGATTGACAAGATTGCAGACGGTGCTGATATCTCCAAAGCTGCCGCTGGTCGTGCGCTGGATGCCTTCATCGATGCCGTGGGCGAAGCCCTGAAAGAGGGTGACCAGGTTGCTCTGGTTGGTTTCGGTACTTTCGCCGTTCGCGAGCGTGCAGCCCGTTCCGGCCGCAACCCGCAAACTGGTGCGACCATCGAAATCGCTGCCGGTAAAGTTCCTGCCTTCAAAGCCGGCAAGGCCCTGAAAGACGCGGTCAACTAAGCCGGTCGCTGATATCTATCGGCACCGTCCTTGGTCTCTGACCAGACAAGTGAGAGGGCTCTCCCTCATACTGCTTGACCAAGGCGCATCGCAATCGGTGCGCCTTTTCATTATTTACGCCCATCGAGTTCGGGAGCATAAGTACAAACATGATGTTGGATAAACTACGCGAAGGGGCGCAGGGCAAGGTAGCCAAGGTTATCTTGGGCCTGATCATCCTCTCCTTTGCCTTGGCCGGCGTAGGCAGCTACCTCAATGGCCCGGCACGTACCGCCCCCGCCACCGTCAACGGCAATGACATCAGTGCCCCCGCACTGGAGAATGCCTACCGCAATGAGCGGGCCCGCATGGAATCCCAAATGGGTGAGGCCTTCAACCAGCTGGCCGCCAATCCCGATTACATGAAACAGTTCCGCCGTGGCGTGCTGGACCGTCTGATCGATCAGGCGCTGATCGATGACAAGGCCCGCTCCCTGGGTCTGCGCGTCAGCGATGAGCAGATCAAGCAGGCCATCGTCGCCATGCCCGAGTTTGCCGAAAACGGCAAGTTCAGCAATGACCGCTACCTGCAGCTCATTCGCCGTGCCGGCATGACCCCCGAGATGTTCCGCGACTCCCTGCGCCAGGACATGGTGCGCCAGCAATTGATGGGCGCCGTGCTGGGATCGGAGTTCGCCCTCAAGGGTGAGGCCGAGCAACTGGATCGTCTCTACAACCAGACCCGTGACCTGCGCCTGATCCGTCTGGCCGCTTCCGCCTATGTGGACGGGATCGAGGTGAGCGATGCCGAGGTGGAGCAGTTCTACAAGGCCAACAGCGCTCGTTTCATGAACGACGAGACGGTCAAGGTCGACTATCTGCTACTCGATGCCGCCAACCTTGGCAAGAACATCAAGGTCACCGAGCAGGATGCCCAGGATTACTACGACCAGCATCAGGATCTGTTCCAGCGTCCCGAGCGCCGTCAGGTGGCGCACATCCTGATCCCGTTTGGCAAGGATGAAAAGGCCGCCGAGAAGCAGGCTGAAGAGCTGCTGGTCAAGGCCAAGGGCGGTGAAGACTTCGCCGCGCTGGCCAAGGCCGACTCCTCCGATACCTTCTCCGCGAAGAAGGGCGGGGAGCTCGACTGGTTCGAGAAAGGGGTGATGGATCCTGCCTTCGAGAAAGCCGCGTTCGCGCTGGACAAGGCTGGCGATCTCTCCGCCGTGGTGAAGAGCCCGTTCGGCTTCCACATCATCAAGCTGCTGGGCGTCGAGCCTGCCAAGACCAAGCCCTTCGTGGACGTGATGAGCGATACCATCGCCCGTCTGCAGTCTGAGAAGGCCAAGGAGCAATTCTTCGCCGAGCAGCAGAAGATGGCCGACAGCAGCTTCGAGAACCCGGACTCCCTGGACTTGACCGCCGAAGCTATGGGTCTCCAGGTGCAGTCCACCGGCTATTTCAGCCAGGCCGATGCGCCGGCACCGCTCAATGATCCCAAGGTGCTCTCCGTGGCATTCTCCGAACAGCTGCGCGATGACAACACCAACTCCGACGTGATCGAGCTGGCTGACGGCAAGGCGCTGGTGCTGCACATCATGGGTCACCAGCCGAAGGCGGCCAAGCCGCTTGCCGAGGTGAAAGAGCAGGTGATCACCGCCATCAAGCACGACAAGGCCAGTGAAGTGGCCCGTGGCAAGGCCCAGGGTCTGCTGGACAAGCTCAAGGCCGGTGAGAACGTTCAGGCCGACCTGACCGCGCTGGGTCTGAAAGTGGATACCCATACCGGTGTATCCCGTTTCGCCCAGGAGATGGACCAGAACCTGGTGACCCAGGCGTTCCGCATGCCCCATCCGACCGATGGCAAGCCGAGCGTCGAGCTGGTGACCGAAGCAAACGGTGATCGTGTGGTGGTGGCGCTGGACAAGGTCAACGTCATCAAGGAGCCGTCCCAGATGGTTAGCCTGCTGCAAGGTCAGCTGGGTCAGGGCAAGGCACAGGCCGACTACAAGTCGCTGATCGACGAGCTGCGCAAGGCGGCCAAGATCGAATACTTCACCGACGTGGAAGCCACTGTCGAGTAAGTCAGCCTCACGGCCCCAAGTGTGAAAACGGCTCCATGATGGAGCCGTTTTTTTGTGCCATCGACAGCCCGGCAGAGCGGGCGGGCGCAGGAGGGAAGGGCCAGGCACGGGCTTGTGCTGCCTATCCTGGCTGGGGATGAGCGGGACAAGTGTATGACAGCGCGCTGTACTCTTGCTCTCCCTATCCCCAATTCTTCTCTTGCTGTGGGGCGTGATAAAGGAGGCATAAAAAAACCGGCGCACGAGGCGCCGGTTCTGATCGCTTTGCTTGAAGGCGGGGGATTACACCACACCCTGGGTGCGCAGGTAATCCTCGTAGGTACCGCCGAAGTCGCGGATGCCGTCTTCGGTCAGCTCCAGGATGCGGGTCGCCAGGGAGGAGACGAACTCGCGGTCGTGGGAGACGAAGATCAGGGTGCCTTTGTACATCTCCAGCGCCAGGTTCAAGGATTCGATGGATTCCATGTCCAGGTGGTTGGTCGGTTCGTCCATGATCAGGATGTTGGGGCGCTGCATCATCAGCTTGCCGAACAGCATGCGGCCCTGTTCACCACCGGAGAGCACCTTGACCGGCTTCTTGATGTCGTCCTGGGAGAAGAGCAGACGACCCAGCACGGAGCGCACCGCCTGCTCGTCTTCGTTCTCCTGCTTCCACTGGGCCATCCAGTCGAACACATTGAGATCGGTGTCGAAATCTTCGGCGTGATCCTGGGCGTAGTAGCCGATCTGGGCGTTCTCGGACCACTTGATGGTGCCGGTATCCGGTGCCAGGGCACCGACCAGCGTCTTGATCAGGGTGGACTTACCGATCCCGTTGGTACCCAGGATGGCGACCTTCTCGCCCACTTCCAGCATCATGTTGAGCCCCTTGAACAGGGGACCGTCGCCATAACCCTTGGAGACGCCTTCGATCTCCAGGATGTTGCGGTAGAGCTTCTTGTCCTGCTCGAAGCGGATGAAGGGGTTCTGACGGCTGGAGACCTTCACTTCCTCAATCTTGATCTTGTCGATCTGCTTGAGGCGGGAGGTAGCCTGGCTGGACTTGGAGGCGTTGGCGCTGAAGCGGGAGACGAAGGATTGCAGATCGGCGATCTGGGCCTTCTTCTTGGCGTTGTCGGCCAGCAGGCGCTCGCGGGCCTGGGTGGCAGCCAGCATGTACTCGTCGTAGTTGCCCGGGTAGACCCGCAGCTCGCCGTAGTCCAGATCCGCCATGTGGGTGCAGACGGAGTTCAGGAAGTGACGGTCGTGAGAGATGATGATCATGGTGCTTTCACGATCGTTGAGCACCTGCTCCAGCCAGCGAATGGTGTTGATGTCCAGGTTGTTGGTCGGTTCGTCCAGCAACAGGATGTCGGGGTTGGAGAAGAGCGCCTGCGCCAGCAGTACCCGCAGTTTCCAGCCCGGGGCCACTTCGCTCATCGGGCCGTTGTGCTGCTCGATGGGAATACCGGCACCCAGCAGCAGCTCGCCTGCGCGGGATTCGGCGGTATAGCCATCATATTCGGCGACCAGGCCTTCCAGCTCGGCGGCCTTCATGTAGTCGTCGTCGGTGGCTTCCAGGTTGGCGTAGATGGCATCGCGTTCGACGATGGCGGCCCACAGCTCGGTGTGGCCCATCATGACCACGTCCAGCACGCGCATCTCTTCGTAGGCGAACTGGTCCTGGCGCAGCTTACCGATGCGCTCGTTGACATCCAGGCTCACATTGCCGCCGGTGGGTTCGAGATCGCCGCCGAGGATCTTCATGAAGGTGGACTTGCCACAGCCGTTGGCACCGATGAGGCCGTAGCGGTTGCCGCCGCCAAACTTGACGCTGATGTTCTCAAACAGCGGCTTGGCGCCGAACTGCATGGTGATGTTGTTGCTTGAAAGCACTGGAATGTCCCGGTTGGTCTGTCAAATGGCGCGCATTATGGCACAGATCCCCCGAAAGTTTTAGCAGGAACTGTGATCTGGCCCCATTGCAGGGGGGAAGGTTTCACGACCAGGCCGGCAACGGGCTCCGGCCTCTCTTGCAGAGAGGAGGCGAGGGGCGGTCATGAAAAAAGCCGGCACTGGGCCGGCTTGGATGCGTGGGATGCCACTTAGTGGGCGGAGGCGCCGGAGGCACCGAGCCCGGTCTGGGAGCGGACGAACTGCGGGAAGAACTTCGCATGCTCGTCGGAGGCTGCCTGGGACTTGTCGGTGACCGAGAAGAACCAGATCCCGATGAAGGCCAGCCCCATGGAGAAGAGCGCCGGGTATTCGTAGGGGAAGATGGCCTGGGCATGACCCAGCACCTTCACCCAGACGGTGGGGCCCAGGATCATCAGGGTCACGGCGCTGATGAGACCGAGCCAGCCGCCATAGACGGCGCCACGGGTGGTCAGGCGGGACCAGAACATGGAGAGGAAAAGCACAGGGAAGTTGCAGCTCGCCGCGATGGAGAAGGCCAGGCCCACCATGAAGGCGATGTTCTGCTTCTCGAACAGGATGCCAAGGCCGATGGCGACCACACCCAGCACCAGGGTGGTCATCTTGGAGACACGCAGCTCGTCGGCCTCGTTGGCCTTGCCTTCCTTGATGACGCAGGCATAGAGGTCGTGAGAGACCGCGGAGGCCCCCGCCAGGGTCAGCCCGGCCACGACCGCCAGTATGGTGGCAAACGCCACGGCGGAGATGAAGCCCAGGAACAGGCTGCCGCCCACCGCATCGGCCAGATGGACCGCCGCCATGTTGGTGCCCCCCAGCAGGGCGCCGGTGGCGTCCTTGAAGTCCGGGTTGGTGCTGACCAGCAGGATGGCGCCAAAGCCGATGATGAAGGTGAGGATGTAGAAGTACCCGATGAAGCCGGTGGCATAGAACACCGATTTACGGGCTTCCTTGGCATCGCTCACGGTAAAGAAGCGCATCAGGATGTGGGGCAGACCTGCGGTACCGAACATCAGGGCCAGCCCAAGGGAGATGGCGGAGATGGGGTCGGCGACCAGGCCGCCCGGGCTCATGATGGCCGCACCATTGGCATGCACCTTGACCGCTTCGCTGAACAGGGTACCGACGTCGAAGTTGACGGACTTCATCACCATGATGGCCATGAAGGAGGCACCGGAGAGCAGCATCACCGCCTTGATGATCTGTACCCAGGTGGTGGCCAGCATGCCGCCGAACAGCACATAGAGCACCATCAGGATGCCGACCAGCACCACGGCCACATGGTATTGGAGGCCGAACAGCAGCTCGATGAGCTTGCCGGCACCGACCATCTGGGCGATGAGGTAGAGGGCGACCACCACCAGGGAGCCGCTGGCGGAGAGGCTGCGCACCGAGGTCTGCTTGAGGCGGTAGGAGGCCACGTCGGCAAAGGTGTACTTGCCGAGGTTGCGCAGCCGCTCCGCGATCAGGAACAGGATGATGGGCCAGCCCACCAGGAAGCCGATGGAGTAGATGAGACCGTCGTAGCCCGAGGTATAGACCAGGGCGGAGATGCCGAGGAAGGAGGCGGCGGACATGTAGTCACCGGCGATGGCCAGACCGTTCTGGAAGCCGGTGATGCGCCCGCCGGCGGCGTAGTAGTCGGAAGCCGAGCGGTTGCGCTTGGAGGCCCAGTAGGTGATGAACAGGGTCGCGGCCACGAAGATCACGAACATCACGATGGCCGAGATATTGAGGGGTTGGCGTTGCACCTCGCCGCTGATGGCGTCGGCCGCCAGCAAAGGGGTGGAGATCAGACCTGCCAGCGGCAGCAGAAACTTGCCTTTCATGATTGCGCTCCCTTGAGGATCTTCTGGTTCAGTTCGTCGAACTCGCCGTTGGCACGAAATACGTAGATACCGGTCAGCACGAAGGCCGATACGATGAGACCAATCCCGACCGGGATACCACGGGTGATGCTGGAGCCTTCACTCAAGGGGGTGCCAAGCCAGCCCGGCGCAAAGGCGATGAGCAGGATGAACGCCAGGTAGAGCCCCAGCATCAGGATGGAGAGGGTCCAGGCAAAACGCTGGCGTTTGGCGACCAGTGCCTGGAAGTTGGGATCTTGCTGGATCCGAAGATACGGTTGCTGTTCCATTGCAGTTCTCCATGACAGTGAATGTCAGCGGTGGATGAGGGGTTCCCTACCGGACAGCACGGCTGTCCATGTAAGCAAAATGTGAATTAAATGTTATTTCCGAACAATTAGACTTTGGGATAAGCCAGCGGGCCGCCCTGATGCAGGCGTACAAAGACAAGGGCGGCGGTGACGGCATCGCTCAGGGCGTCGTGGGGGGGCAGGGCTGGCAGCGCCAGATGGCGACAGATCGCGGCCAGGTGCAGATCGATGGCGGCATCGGGATAGCGGCGATAGAGGTGATCGTGATAGAGGCGGCTCACCTCGATGCCGCGCTGGGGCAGGGTGAGCCCCCACAGCCGTTGGCAGGCGAGGTTGAGAATGCGCAGGTCATAGGCGATGTGATATCCCACCAGCTCACGGGGGCCGATGAACTCCAGCAGCGCGCGCAGCGCGGGCTCCAGTGCCATTCCCTGTTGCAGATCCTGATGGCGCAGGCCGTGGATCACCACGGACCCGGCGCTCAGGCTGGCGGGAGCCTGGACCCGGATGGCAAGGGCATCGCCCGTCTCTATCCGGTTGCCCCGGATGCGCACCGCCCCGATGGAGACGATCTCCGCCAGCGCCGGATCCAGGCTGGTGGTCTCGAAGTCCAGCGCCACCCACTCGTCGCCAGCAGGGCGGGCAAAGAGCGGGGCAAACTCCCCCTCCCGAAACGTCCTGCCAAGCCAGCGGCGGCGCCAGTGTATCCACATCGCTATTGCCTAAGACGAAAGTGCAAGGTGAGCCATTGCTGGAACTTCTTCACCTGGTGCAGGGCATGGCGCAGCAGATCCCGCTCTGCGGGGCCGAGGTCGGCCACCCGCACCCGTCCGTCTCCCTCCTGCAACTGGCTGCGCAGCCGAAGCCGCATGAACAGCCGGAAGGCCTCCGCCAGATTGGTGCCATAGTCCCGGCTGAGGCGTCCCTGGCCCACCAGGGCCTCGATGCGTCCTGTGGTCGAGGTCTCCAGGATCCCCGCCTCCAGGGAGAGCACCCGGACGCCGTGGACAAGGGGGAAGAGGCCGCCCCGCTTGAGATCCAGCCCCTCCGGGGCTTGCTCCAGCCTGCCAAAGAGGGTGAGGGGGGCGTGAAAGGCGACGGCGGCCCTTGCCATCTCCGCCAGCAGATCCGGCCTCTCGGCGAGGCAGGCCCGCAGGTGGCGGGCGACGGGGGCGAGCCGGGCGCGATCTCCCGTGATGGCCTGGGCATCGGCCAGGGTGGCGAGCCAGAGCAGATCCGCTTCGCTGGCGCGCACACAGGCCTGCTCTATCCCTTGCAGCCAGCCGCCAAGCGGCTTCACCCAGGCCGGGTTGTTGACCATCACCCTGCCCGGGCAAGGGGGATAACCCAGGCGCGCCAGCAGGGCGCTGAAGGCGGCCAGATCCACCGACTGGGTGGGCCACGGCAGGCCATCCGGCAGGATCAGGGCATTGTCCTGATCGGTTTTCTGGATCTGCTCGCCACGCCCCTCCGACCCCAGCATCAGCAGGCACACCTGCTCTTGCTGCGCTGCGGGGATCACCAGGGAAAAGGCCTTGGCGATCAATTGCTCGTTGATGGTGGCGATGAGCTTCATCAGGAACAGGGTGTGGATCCCCTGGGCAAACAGGGAGCGAATGAGCTGCTGCTGCTCCCGGGCGACCGCCTCGAGGGCGGCCGGGGAGTCGGCGCGGGCGATGCGCAGGGTCAACACATGGGAGTGGGTGGAGAAGAGCCCGAGTACCTGGGTCAGATGCAGGATGCCTGCCACCTCCTGCCCCTGCCAGATGACCAGGCGCTTGATGCGGTGGCGGGTCATCAGCAGCAGGGCATCGAACAGATAGCTCCCCAGTGGCAGACCCGTCAGCGGGGTGGGGGTCAGCACCGCCAGCGGCGCACTGAGCGGCAATCCCTTGAGGGTGAGGGCGTGGAGCAGGGTCTTGCGGGTTGCCAGGCTCAGGCTGCCGTCTGCTCCGGGATAGAGCAGGCAGTCGGTGCCCCTGGCCACCATTGCCTCGGTGGCGGCCAGGAGCGAGAGGCTGTTTTCCACGATGAGCGGCGCCTGCAGATGGTCGGGAGCGATGCGGGTCAGGATGAACTCCGCCAGATTCTGCTGTCCGAGCTGGCTGCGCCGCTCCTGCTCGCGTTGGCGCTCCGCCAGGGTGGCGGTGAAGTAGCGGGCGATATGGGGGTGTGCGTCGCACAGGGCCAGAAAGACGGGGCGGGGAATGAGCTGGCAGAGGGTATCTTCCAGGGCGGCGAAACGGTGGCGGCAGTGCCCGTCAAACTGGGCACGGACGTCGAACATGTCCCCCTCGCCATAGTCCCCAAAGGATTGATGGGGGGCAGACTCTTCCACGGCCCCCTTGATGATGAGGTAGAGCCCGGCGGGCTCCTCCCCGGCGTGCTGCACCGTCTGGCCCGCGCGAAAGTAGCAGATGCTGAGGTGCTGACCGAGCCGCTGGCGTGCCTCCTCGTCCAGGCCGTCGAACGGTGGACGGGCAAAATTGAACAGAAGTGACATGACAGGCTCCACCGTGACCATGGGGCCAGTCTGACAAAGGCTCCACCACCGGGCCAGCCGACTTTAGTCGCAGGCCCGGGGCTGCCTCCCTGTACCTGCCCATAACACTCTGGTAACGTTGTGGTATGACCAGTTGAATCAAAGGACGAAGACGGAGATGGAAAAGCCAAGGGTCAAATGGGTGTTTCAGGAGGGGATCGCCGAGGTGATGCTCTGCCGGGGGGACAAGCTCAACGCGCTGGATCGGGCCATGTTCGACGCCATCGACGAGACGCTGAACGCGCTATCCCGGCAAAAAGGGCTGCGGGCCGTGATCCTGCACGGGGAGGGGCGGGCGTTCTGCGCCGGGCTGGATGTGAAATCCATGCTGAAGCAGCCGGTGGCGCCGCTGGAGATCCTCAAGCGCGAGGCGGACGAGGCGACCAACCTGGCCCAGCGGGTGGCCTATGGCTGGCATCAACTGCCGGTGCCCGTGATTGCGGTGACCCAGGGGGTCTGTTTTGGCGGCGGTCTGCAGATAGCGCTCGGCGCCGATTTTCGCTTCAGCACCCCGGATTGCCGCTTCTCGGTGATGGAGATCAAGTGGGGCATCATCCCCGACATGAGTGGCAGCGTCACCCTGCGCAACCTGATGGGGATGGATACCGCCATGGAGCTTGCCATGAGCGGGCGCGAGCTGGAAGCCAGCGAAGCCAAGTCCCTCGGCCTGGTGAGCCGGGTGTGCGCGGATCCCCTGGAAGAGGCGCGGGCCTTTGCCCGGACCCTGATCACCAAGTCGCCGGATGCGCTGGCGGGGATCAAGCAGCTCTACACCCAGGCCTGGGCTCGCAGTGACGAGGCCATGCTCAAGGAAGAGACCCGGTTGCAGAGGCAGATCCTGGGGCGCCCCAACCAGTGGCGGGCGATCCTCAACAGCCTGTTTCGCTGGCGCCTGCCATTCGGACCCCGCCGCAACGCGCTTTGAACCCCTCACCCATCCAACACAAATGAAAATGGCAGCCGAAGCTGCCATTTTGCATTGTGCCGTCTGATTACTTGGCAACGGTATCCGGGTCCGCCTCGAAGGGGTGGCCGGTTTGCTCGCGCATCAGGTTTACTTCGGCGCGGTTTTCAATCCAGTAGTCCGCGTTCTTGATGCCGAGCTTTTCCGGGTGGAACACGGGATCCAGACCCTTGGCCAGCTGTGCCTCGTAGTCTTTCAGACAGGCGAAAGCCGGCTTTTGCAGCATCAGGATGGCACCGATGTTGAGCCAGGCCATCAGGCCGACCCCGATGTCACCCAGGCCCCAGGCCAGATCGGCGGTCTTGACGGTGCCGTAGACGGTGGCAGCCATCAGCGCAATCTTCAGCAGGAAGGTGAGCCAGGGGCGGTTAATCTTGCGGTTGACAAAAGCGATGTTGGTTTCGGCGATGTAGTAGTAGGCCACGATGGTGGTGAAGGCGAAGAAGAACAGGGCGATGGCGACGAAGTAGTTGCCAAAGCCTGGCATCATGCTCTCCATGGCGGTCTGCACATAGCCGGGGCCTGCCGCGATGCCGGCGATGCCGGTGTAGAGGGCGGCACCGTCCGGCCCCTGCACGTTGTACAGGCCAGTGATGAGCAGCATGAAGCCGGTGGCGGAGCAGACGAACAGGGTGTCGATATAGACGGAGAACGCCTGCACCAGGCCCTGCTTGGCCGGGTGGCTCACCGCCGCGGCGGAGGAGGCGTGGGGGCCAGTCCCCTGGGCGGCTTCGTTGGAGTAGACCCCGCGCTTGACACCCCACATGATGGCCAGACCCAGAATGGCGCCGAAGCCGGCTTCCATCCCGAAGGCACTCTTCCAGATGAGCAGGATCACGCCCGGCAGTTGGCCGATGTTCAGGGCGATGATGACGCAGGCCACGATGATGTAACCCAGCGCCATGAAGGGCACCACGGTACTGGCGAAATTGGCGATGCGTTTGACGCCGCCGAAGATGATGAAACCGAGCAGCAGCGCCAGACCGGCGGCGGTCACGTTGGGGTCGATGGCAAAGGCGGTCTGCAGGCTGGAGCCGATGGAGTTTGCCTGCACGCCCGGCAGCAGCACGCCGCAGGCGAAGATGGTGGCGATGGCGAAGGTCCAGGCATACCACTTCATGCCCAGGCCCTTCTCGATGTAGAAGGCCGGACCGCCGCGATATTCACCGTTGATCTTCTCCTTGTAGACCTGGCCCAGGGTGGACTCCACGAAGGCGGAGCTGGCGCCAAGGAAGGCGACCATCCACATCCAGAACAGGGCGCCCGGGCCGCCGAAGGTGATGGCAGTGGCCACACCGGCGATGTTGCCGGTACCGACGCGACCGGCCAGGGTCATGGAGAGTGCCTGGAAGGAGGAGACACCGGCATCGTTGCCCTTGCCCTGAAACATCAGGCGTATCATGCCTTTCAAGTGGCGCAGTTGCAGGAAACGGCTGCGCAGGGAGAAGTAGAGGCCTACCCCCAGACACAGATAGATGAGCGCTGGGCTCCAAATCACGCCATTGATGGCATTGACGATCTCATTCATGTACAACAACTCCTTTGTTGCGCTGTCTTGGCGAGGTCTATATGCCTCGCTCCCTTAACATTGAAATATGCGGTGACCAAGGGGGTCACTCAGGATTGTGCGGGACTTTCGACTGGTTAGTCCGCGGGATTTAACATATCGGTTTGTTCAGGGCCTTCCTAGTGAAAAGTGTTGTGGCTTTGTTAATTTGTGAATTGACATTAACAAATGGTGAATGGAACTGGACAAGATTCGGTACATACCCATCATCTGCCGCTTTGCCATGCCCAGAGGGCTGATTGAGGTAATGCAAATAGGAGGCCAGGAGTGGCAACAAGGGAAAACAGATACATCATTCGCCTCGCCGGGGAGGCGGATGGGGCCGGATTGACGGGGTTGTTTGCCCAGTTGGGCTACCCCAACCCTGACGGGGCGGTCAGCGCCAGGCTGGCCCAGCCCGATCCGGCGCGGGAGGTACTGGTAGCCCTGTGCGAGGGGATCCCGGTGGGGGTGCTGGTGTGGCACCACTTGCAACCCATGCACCTTGCACCAGCCTGGGGCCTGATCTCGGCGCTGGTTGTCGATGAGGGTGCAAGGGGCGGGGGCATCGGGGCCCTGCTGCTGGCGGCGGCAGAGCAGCGGGCGGCAGCCCTGGGGTGCGGCCAGCTGGAGCTCTCCAGCAGCCTCAAGCGCGAAGGGGCGCACCGATTTTATCTGGCGCAAGGGTATTGCGAGCGTCCGAAACGTTTTGTGAAAGCTGTCTGATTGGCAAGAGGAGTCTGTGTGTTCTGGTCCAGGTTGAAAGAGGTATTGGGTGGTGCATCTCCCCGGGAGCCTCGTCTCCCAGAAGAGCAGGAGTGGCGCGAGGCGCTGGCGGCGGTGCCCATCTTGCAGGGGCTTGAAGAAGAAGAGGCGCAGAGGCTGATGGAGCTGGCGCGCCATTTTCTCTCGCGCAAGACCCTCACCCAGATCGGGGTGGAACTGACGCCCCGCCAGCAGGGGGTGCTGGCCCTGCAGGCAGTGCTGCCCATCCTGCACCTGGGGTTCGATTGGTATCGAGGTTTCCACGAGGTGATCATCATCCCCGAGCCCGTGACCCGTCGTCAGGAGGTGCAGGACGAGTTCGGGCTGGTGAGCGAATTTGAAGAGGAGAACGCCGGTGAATCCTGGCCCCAGGGGCCACTGGTGCTGGCCTGGAGCGAATTGCAGCAGGACGGGGACTGGGACGGATTCAACCTGGTGATCCATGAGCTTGCCCACAAGCTCGACATGCTGGGAGGGGATGCGGACGGTGCACCGCCCCTGCCGCGGGGCATGGATCCCCAGCAATGGACCCGGGCGCTGCAAGGTGCGTTTGACGAGATGAACGATCAGTTGACCAGAGAGGAGGTGACCGAGATAGACCCCTACGCCGCCTCGCACCCCGCCGAATTCTTCGCGGTGTGCAGCGAGAGCTTCTTCACCGATCCGTTGCGTCTGCGTGCCGTCTACCCTGCGGTCTATGACCAGTTCGCCCGCTTCTACGGTCAGGATCCCGCTGCCCGCTACCCGGCCACCCGGTTGCTGGCCGGAGATCCCGGAGCGCAGGGCTGACCGGCACTGCGTCCGGGCGGCAGAAACACAAAAGGCACCCCTGAGGGTGCCTTTTTCGTGACAGCGATGTCGCCGGGTGCTTAGGCAGCGGCTTTGAGCTGGGCGGGAGCGGCTTTCTTCTGCTCGCCGATGGGCAGCACGGTGCGACCGAACTGCTCGTTGATCACGGTGGCCATGGCCAGGTAGATGGCGCTGGCGCCGCAGATGATGCCTTCGAAACCGGCGATGGTGCCGATCAGGGTACTGCCGGTGAAGTCACGGGCAGCCAGCAGGAAGAACAGCACGGTCAGGGAGGCGAACACGAACTGCTTCACGCGGGGGAAGTTGACGGTCCCGATCAGCATGAACAGGGTGAACATGCCCCACATCAGCAGGTACCAGCCCATGTAGGCGTGCGGGGTGGCCTCGGCCAGACCCATGGTCGGCATCACCAGCAGGAACACCAGGCTCCACCAGAAGGTGCCGTAGGAGATGAAGGCGGTGACACCGAAGGTGTTGCCACGCTTGTACTCCATGATGCCGGCGATGATCTGGGCCAGACCGCCATAGCACAGACCCATGGCCAGGATCATGGCGCTGATGGGGAAGAAACCTGCGTTATGGATGTTCAGCAGAATGGTGGTCATACCGAAACCCATCAGACCCAGAGGGGCAGGGTTGGCCAATTTTTCGCTCACGTGGTGTTCTCCAACAATAGAGGTGGGGTTGATAAAAGACGCGCGATTTTAGGCAGGCTCAGGGGCCCGGGCAAGGGGGGGACACACAGAAATGGTAAAAAAAGAACACGAAAGTTTAAGTGGCCAACCATTCGTGCCATTCAGGTAGACGAGTGGTGAATGAAAAACGTTTTCAACGTTGCGATTTTGTATAAAAGGCAACTTGGCATGAAAGTCGGCAACGACGATGGTGACTGGGACTGGTGAGGGAAACGCGCCCCGGATGGTCGCGTCATGGCGGTTTGATTGAAAAATGAGTTCATATGCCATCAGACCAGAGTGTTTCCCTCCTGTTTGTGGCGCATGGACCTCCCGTATCGCTTGCCATCGCAGTGTCCGTTGCGCTCCCCATTTTCTCGTCAACCCCGCGCTCGCCACCGTGTTCCCTACACAAGGGCGGGGCGCCTGAGAAACCCGCAGGCGCGCTGTGTTGACTGCCACGGGCGAAAGGGGCGCAAGATTAACGGGCAGGATCAGAGGCTGCCCTTGTCAGAAAGCCAGAGGCGGGATGGGCCATGGGCCCAGTAAAGACGCTTCGAAATGGAAGGGGGGCGCGGGGTTGGCCCTTTGGCGTGCGCGAGAGGGTGTTCAGGATTGGCCCGATTAGACACTGTATATCTAATCGGCCATCTATTTTGACATGCCGACATGCCGACATGCCGACATGCCGACATGCGGGATAACGGGATAACGGGATAACGGGATAACGAGATCTTTCGAGACGGCTAGCGAGAGATAAATCCTGATGGCAGGGGTCGGGGGAGGTTAGAGAAGGGGAGGCAAGCAGGGATAAGGCAGCTCCACCATGATGTCGCCGCCGCTAGGCACAAAGGGAACAGCAGGGGCAAAGCGCGGGACCAGCCACCGCCCGCTCGCTCCGGCGGGAAAGAAAGGGATGAGAAAGGGTCGAGCAACTGGCACCGCACGGGTATCTGGGCGGTGGGCACCTTAAATGGCCAGGAAGGCGTTATCCGGTGGGGGTCGGGGGTGGGAGCCCCTTGGGCCATATGCCGTCGGGGCAAACAAGAGGGGCATCCGGCGGGCGCCGGATCAGTTGTCCAGGGTCAGCACCACCTTGGCTTCCTTGTCCGTCTCCTTCACCTGGCTGTCGAGCACGAAGAGGCGCTCCGGCGCGATGCCCTGGGTATCCACCAGATACTCCTTGGTGTTCTGGGCGCGGCGCATGGCGAGGTTTCGCAGGGACTTGGCGGTGATGAGCTGCTGATCCCGTAGCAGGAGCACCGCCTGGGCGCGCAGGGCCTCGCTCCCTTCATCGAGTCGCAACCGGTCGGCCAGATCCCCGAGATCTTCGTTGAACTTAGCTTCATAGGCCTCTGCCAGTGCGGATTGCATGGCGGGATCCTGCTCCAGCAGCGTCAAATCCACCGGGCTGCCGGTGGTCTTGGCCAGCAGCCGCTCAAGCTTCTGGCGCTGGAGGATGGGGCGCTCTTCGTTGAAGTTGACCTTGCCGCGAATGTTCATGCTGAGCTTGGGCCTCTCCTTGAGGGCCTGCGCGAGGGTGGTCAGCTTGGTCTGCTGGGTCGGGGTCAGGGCGGGATCGCCAGGTAGGAAGGGGAGCTCGTCGAGATCCTTGGTGCCCCCCGTCAAGGACGCAAGCAGGGAGAAGGGGGAGGTGATGGCCTTGCCGAGGGTATTGCCGAGCACGTCCCAGAAGATGTTGCCCAGGCTGAAATCAGGCTGATCCAGATTGCCCTTCACCTTGAGGTTCATCTTGATGACGCCGTTCGAATCGCTCAGCAGGGCGATGGCGAGGCCGAGGGGCAGATCCTTGGCCTGCTCGCTCTTGACCTTCTCCCCGAGTTGCAGCTTCTTGATGGTGATGTCGTTGTCCCCCTCCAGCCGGTTGCCCTGCAGCTTGTAGTTGAGTTTCATGGAGAGCTGCCCCTTGTCGATGGCATAGCCTGCATAGGTGCTGGAGTAGGGGGTGAAGGTGGTGAGCTCCAGATTGTTGAAGGCCACGGCCACATCCAGCACGGGATCCTCGATGAGCAGGTTGGCGCCCCCCCGGATGGTGACGGGGGCGTAGCGGTCCACCTTGCCGTTGAAGGCGAGCTCGGAGCGCTGCCCCGGGGTGTTGCTGATATGGCGGCTCTGGCCGTCGAGGGAGGCGATGTCCACCACGAAATCCGGGCTCAGGCTGCGATCGGCGAAGCGCAGGTTGCCCTGGGCGGTACGGATCTGATCGATGACGATGTGCGGGGCGGGGGCGCTCTCCCTGGCGTTCGCGGCGGGTTGCGGCAGCAGCAGTTGCTGCACGTTGGTGATCCCCTCTTCGTTGATCTCGATGCGGGCATAGGGTTTGCTCAGCAGGATGTCGGCGATGCGCAGTTGCTGGCTCAGGCCATCATAGTGCAGGCCGCTCAATTGCAGATTCTCTATCTGGAGCAGGCGCTGGTTGTCGGCCCGATCCAACACGTTGAGCCCCGCGACCTCGAGTCCACCGCTTATCTCCAGCTTGCTGATGGCCCCCTGGCGGTCGGTGGCCAGGTCCAGCCTGGTGCGGCTGGCAAGCTCGCCGTCCCGTACGCTGATGCGCAGCAGATCCTGCAGGTAGGGTTGAGCCAGGGTCAGCGGCAGCCCCTGCTGGCGGATGGCGCCGTTCAGGGTGAAGGGGGTCAGCCCCAGGGTGCCGTCAAACGCCACCGTCGTCCTGGTGTCGAGGGTTGCGTTGAGGGTGAGGGGGCTGGGTTGGGCGGTCTGGCTGCCAAGGGGCCCCAGGGTGAGGGCGAGGGCGGAGATGGCCCGTTTCAGGGGCTTGCCGCTGGTGGCTTCGGTCAGAGTGAGGCTGCCCTGGTCGATGCGGGTCTGCTTGAGGGCCCATTGCCAGGGCTTGGCGGGGGTGGCCGGTTGTTTGCCCCCCTTGGGGGTCTTCTGGGGGATCAACAGGTCCGCGAGATCCAGTTGTTGCTGTTGGTCGAGGACGGCGGTGATGGCCGGGCTCTTGAGGGTGGCGGCATCGAGCTCAAGGCGCTGCTTGTTGCCATCGATGCGGATCCCGGTCAGCGCCAACTGCTTGAAGCGGGCAAATTCCTCCCCCTTGTTGCGTGTGAGCTGCCAGTTGGCCAGGGTCAGCTTGCCCTTTGACAACTGCCAGTCCAGTCCCTGCTTGCCCTGGGTGAGGCGATAGGCGAGCTCGGCGCTGGCCTCCCCTTTGGCGAGGGTCGCCTTGAGATAGGGGGCCCAGAGGGGGGCGAAGGGGGCGATGGCCACCTTGCCAAGGCTGAGGTTGCCCTTGCCGGCGCCGCTCATCATGTCGAATTCCCCTTCGGCCTTGAGGGGGCTCTTCTCGTTGACGGTGGCGCACAGGCGATAGGGGTTGAGCACCCCCTCTGCGCTGGAAAAGCCGGGCAGGTGCAGGGCGAGCTTGTCCAGGGTGAGGGGCGGGACCCACCCCGGGCTGCTCTGCTTGCGGCTGTCCCGGTAGCTGAGCCGGCCCTGCTCGACGGACAGCTTGCCGATGGTCACCAGCACGGGCTCGGCGCTAGCTGGCGGTGTTTGCTCCGGCGCAGGGGCGAGCAGGGAGGCCAGTGCATCGGTCAGGTTGAAGCGTGCCTCCCCCTTGAGATCCTCGAGGCGCACCAGATCTGCCCTGGGGGCGGTCAGGGTGGCCTCTTCCAGTACCAGGGCGCGCTGCTGCCAGCTCGCTTTCAAGGCGGGAATGAGCTTCAGCTCTTCAAATGACACCAGTGCTTGCTGCTTGTCATCGAGCAGGGCGCTGGGCCCCAGCACGAGGGAGGGGTAGCGGATCCCCACCTCTATCTTGCCAAGGGAGAGGTGCAGACCGTAATGGGTGGCAAGCCAGCCGGGGAGATGGCGCTGGATGAGGGTCGGCGCCTGCCAGAGCAGGATGGTGATGCCGATGAGCAGGAGCGCGAGAAGATAGAGGGCATAGCGCAGCAGACGAGCGGGCAGAGGCTTGAGCATGATGGTCTCCATTTGATGCGCATATGGTAGCAATTAATCGTGCCCGGTTCATGGGAAGGACTCATGAGGTGCGCCGCACTCTGACCGGGCTGGGGAATTATTGTGCGACCAAGGCCGGATTTCCCCCGTTTGCCCCACCTCGCCGCTTGCCCAAACCGCCCAGTCTGTCCGGCATGCCGTGACGGGCGATGTGGGGAACAAGGGGGTTGCCGGGTCAGGGCCTGCCACTGCGAATATCCACTGGAAAACCGGGATACCGGGGGCGAGATACCCCCAGAGTCTGTCAATCCCCGTCGGTTTTCAAGCCGCCGAGGGAGTGGATGCAGCGCTGCTCGGCGGCATCGAGCTCGGCCATCACCATCTGGATGTCCTCCAGTTGCTGGCGCAGGGAGTGGCGTCTGGCCTCGATGAGCTGGATCATGGAGTGAAGCTGCATCCGGCTGGAGCGGTCGGTGTCGTACATGTCGAACAGCTCGCGGATCTCCGCCAGGCTGAACCCGAGGCGCTTGCCGCGCAGGGTCAGTTTCAGGCGGATCCTGTCCTTGTGGCTGTAGATACGGGTCTGCCCCTCCCGGGTCGGGGTGATGAGCCCCTCGTCCTCGTAATAGCGGATGGTGCGGGGGGTGATGTCGAACTCCTGGGCCAGCTCCGAGATGCTGTAGGTCCTCTCCTTGCCACTGGCGTGTCTGGCTCTCATGGTGCGCCCTCCTGATGAGCTGGCGGGGTCCTGGCCCCGCGGCAAGGGCCGGGTTCATGATGCATGATGGCCTCCCGGGGGGCGCTGCTCACGCTCTTGTGCGAAGCGCCGCCCCCTCCCGTGCAGGGCCTGGCCGACCCGGGAGCCGTTGGGGCGCCCCAGCAGCTCGCTCACCCACTGGCCGGTGGCGGCCAGCTGGTCGAGGTCGACGCCGGTGCTCATGCCAAGGCCGTGCAGCAGATAGACCACCTCTTCCGACGCCACATTGCCGGAGGCACCGGGGGCATAGGGGCAGCCGCCGAGCCCGGCCACCGAGCAGTCGATGGTGCGGATCCCGCGCTCGAGCGCCGGCAGCAGGTTGGCCAGCCCCTGGCCGTAGGTGTCGTGAAAATGAACCGCAAGCCGGCCCGCCGGGATCTCGTGCAGCACCGCATCCAGCATGGGAGCCACGGTGCCCGGGGTGCCGACGCCGATGGTGTCGCCGAGGGATATCTCATGGCAGCCCAGATCCAGCAGCCGCTCGGCAAGGGCGGCGACCCGTTTCGGGCGGGTCGGGCCGTCGAACGGGCAGGCGATGACGGTGGAGAGGTAGCCGCGCACCTTGATGCCGAGGCTGCGCGCCTCCTGCACCAGGGGAGCGAAGCGCACCAGGGACTCCTCCACGCTGATGCCGATGTTGGCTCGGGTGAAGCCGTCCGAGCAGGCGGTGAAGAGACCTATCTCGTCGGCGCGTGCGGCGACGGCGGCCTGCAGACCCTGCAGATTGGGCACCAGGGCGCCATAGCGGGTCGGCCCCCTGCGCGGCAGGGCATTAAAGAGTGCGGCGGAATCCGCCATCTGCGGCACCTTCTTGGGCGACACGAAGGCCCCCACCTCGATGCGCTGCAACCCGCTCTCGGCCAGGTGGGCGATGAGCGCCAGCCGCTGCGCCAGGGAGAGGGTGGCGGTCTCATTTTGCAGGCCGTCCCGCGGCCCCATCTCCACCAGGCTGACCTTGTCGTCCCGGTTCTCGTGCGTGTGGCTCATGAGCGCTCCTCCTGCGCGGTATGGTCCTCGGCAAAGCGCACCAGCACGGCGCCCTGGCTCACCTGTTCGCCCTGGCGGCACTGCAGGGCCTCAATCACCCCGTCCCGGTCAGCTTTGAGGACGTGCTCCATCTTCATTGCCTCCAGCACCAGCAGGGGTTGCCCCTTGCTGACCGGCTGGCCGGCCTCGACCTGCAGCGCCACCACGATGCCGTGCATGGGGGCCAGGATGCCCGGGACATGGCTCGTGTCGTGATCATGGTGGAGCTGATGATGCTGATCATCGAGCGAGAAGCGGATGCGCCTGCCCGCCAGGTGCAGCAAATAGGCGTCCTCGCCGAGGGGCTGCACCGGATAGCGCTGCCAATGTCCACCCTGGCACAGGCGGATCTGTTCTGACCCGAGTTCAAACGGGATCTGCTCGCCTTGCCAGAGTAGGCTGCCTGCCCGCTCGGCGAGGGTGAGAGTGCGGGTCTCCTCGCCGATGCGCACCGTGGCGCAAAAGCGGCGGGTGGGGCCCAGCCGAAAGCCTGCGGCCTGCTGCCAGGGGGAGGCATCGCGCTCGCAAGTGGCGAGCCAGAGGGTGGCGAGGGGCCAGGCGAGCGCAGGAACGGGCAGGGTGTCGGTGGGAATGGGCCACTGGGTGTGGTGGCGCATCGCCAGCACCTCTGGCGCTTCGCACAGGCGCTGCAGGAGCGGGCCGTTGTGCACCAGAGGGCCGAGATCCAGGGCTGCCAGGGCATCGGCCAGGGTGGCAAAGGCTTCGCTGCGGCTCGGTGCGTGGGCGACGAGCTTGGCGATCATGGGGTCGTAATAGGGGCTCACCTCATCGCCAGCGGTGACGCCGGTGTCGATGCGCACCCCCTTGGGCCAGGTGAGCCAGTGGATGGGGCCGCTCGCTGGCAGAAAACCGGCGGCCACGTCTTCGGCGTAGAGGCGCGCCTCCACCGCGTGGCCACGCAGCACCACCTGTTCCTGGGTGAGGGGCAGCGGTTTGCCCTCGGCCACCGCCAGCTGCCAGGCCACCAGATCCTGGCCTGTGATGGCCTCGGTAACCGGGTGCTCCACCTGCAACCGGGTGTTCATCTCCATGAAGAAGAACTCCTCCCCGCAGAGCAAAAACTCGATGGTGCCCGCCCCCCGATAGGCGATGGCCTTGGCCGCCGCCACGGCCGCCTCGCCCATGGCGCGGCGCAGGGCAGGGGAGATGTCGGGGGCGGGGGCCTCCTCGATCACCTTCTGGTGGCGGCGCTGCAAGGAGCAGTCCCGATCCCCCAGATAGATGGCGTTGCCAAGGGCATCGGCAAAGACCTGCACCTCCACGTGACGGGCGCGGGGGAGATAGCGCTCCAGCAGCACATGGTCGTCGCCAAAGGCGGCACTCGCCTCCCGCTTGACCGCCGCCAGGGCGTCGTCAAAGTCGGCCAGCTGATCGACCCGCCGCATCCCCTTGCCACCGCCGCCGCTGGCCGCCTTGATAAGGAGCGGGAAGCCCACCTGGCTCGCCTGATCGCGCAAAAAGTCAGGATGCTGATCCGCGCCGTGATAACCGGGCAGCACGGGGACGCCGGCTGCCTGCATCAGCCCTTTGGCCCCCGACTTGTCCCCCATGGCGAGGATGGCGGCGCCGCTTGGGCCGACAAAGCGCACGCCCCGCTGCTCGCAGGCGGTGGCAAAGTCGCTGTTCTCGGAGAGGAAACCGTAGCCCGGGTGGATGGCGTCGGCATTCGCTTCTTTGGCAATCTTGAGCACCTTGCCGGTGTCGAGGTAGCTCTCCCGGGCGGGGGCCGGCCCCAGATGCCAGGCTTCGTCGGCTTCGCGCACGTGCATGGCGCGGGCATCGGCGTCCGAGTAGAGGGCGATGGTGTGAATGCCGAGGCGCCGTGCTGTCTTGATGATGCGCACGGCGATTTCACCGCGATTGGCGATCAGCAGGCGCTTGATGGGAGTGTGATGGGTCATGCTGCCTCCCTGTTGTTCAAGGCGCACAAGTGCGAAGCGTGTTGATCCACACTCCCGTTATATTGACCACAGTTGGCGATCAGCAGGTGCTTGATGAGGTGGTATTGAGTCATGCTTCGTCCTTGAAACGGGGGCGCCAGGTTGGGGGGCGTTTGTCGAAGAAGGCCTGGATCCCCTCCTGGGCCTCGAGACCGACCCGTACCCGGGCGATGGTCTCGACGGTCTGCTCTTCGTGCTGGTGGCCTGGGCGCCCTTCGAGGGCGGCCAGCAGCCGCTTGGTCTCCTTCATCGCCTGGGGGCCGTTGCGACACAACCGCAGGGCCATGGCGCGTCCCTCCGCCAGCAACTGATCAGGCTGGCTGAGCCTGTGCACCACGTTGAGTCGGCAGGCGGTGATGGCATCGAAAGGCTCTGCGCTCAGCATGTAGCGGCGGGCCTGGCGCATCCCCATGGTGCGCACCACGTAGGGGCTGATCACCGCAGGCACCAGTCCCAGGGTCACCTCGGAGAGGCAGAAGCGGGCATTTTCGCTGGCCAGCACGATGTCGCAGGCGCAGACAAGGCCTAAGGCGCCGCCGTAGGCGGCCCCCTGCACCAGGGCTACCGTGGGGAAGGGCAGCTCGTCCAGTGCCTGCATCAGGTGGGCCAGCACCCGGGCGTCCTCGCGATTCTTGTCAAAGGCGCGGGGGTCGAACGCTTCCCCTGCCATCTTGCGCATCCACTCGAGATCGGCGCCCGCGCAAAAATGCGGCCCCTCGGCGCGCAGCAGCAGCACGTGGGGGCGGTCGGCGAGGGGCTGGCCGTGGGTCAGCTCGTCGAGGCAGTCGAGCAGCCCTTGCATCAGGTCGGCATCGAGGGCGTTGTGACGGGCCGGGCGGGCGAGCACCAGCTCGATCACCGGGCCGTGGCGCTCCAGGCGAAAATGGGCAAGGGGATCGTTGAAGAGCGGGTCTGACATATGAACTCCTTACATCCGGAAGATGCCGTACTGCCCGGGGCCCGGCTCGGCCCCCTGGCAGGCCGCCAGCGCCAGGGCGAGCACGGTGCGGCTCTGGGCCGGGTCGATGACGCCGTCATCCCACAGGCGAGCACTGGCGTAATAGGGGTGACCCTGGCGCTCGTACTGCGCGATCACCGGGGCGCGAATGGCGGCCGCCTCCGGCTCGCCCAGAGTCTTGCCCTCGGCGGCCAGCTTGTCCCGGCGCACCTGCACCAGCACCCCGGCCGCCTGCTCGCCCCCCATGACGGAGATGCGGCTGTTGGGCCAGCTGAAGAGAAAATCCGGTTCATAGGCGCGCCCGCACATGCCGTAGTTGCCGGCACCGAAGCTGCCGCCGACGATCAGAGTGATCTTGGGCACCCGGCTGCAGGCCACGGCGGTCACCAGCTTGGCGCCGTGCTTGGCGATCCCCTCTTTCTCCGCCGTACTCCCCACCATAAAGCCGGTGATGTTTTGCAGAAACAGCAGCGGGATCCCCCGCTGGTTGCAGAGCTGGATGAAGTGGGCCCCCTTCTGGGCGCTGTCGCTGTGCAGCACGCCGTTGTTGGCGAGGATCCCCACCTGCATGCCCTCAATGCGGGAAAAACCCGTCACCAAGGTAGTGCCGAACAACGCCTTGAATTCGTCAAACACAGAGCCATCCACTAGTCGGGCGATCAATTCTCGTGCGTCATAGGGGCGCTTGAGACTGGTGCCCACCAGGCCGTAGAGCTCCTCGATGGGGTAGTGCGGCTCATCATAGGAGGGAGCGGATGGGGCGGGTGACGCCGCCGTCTGGTTGTCACCCAGGTTGCTTACCAGGGTGCGGGTGATGGCCAGGGCATGGGCATCGTCCCTGGCCATGTGATCCGCCACCCCGGAGTGGACGCAGTGCACCTCGGCGCCGCCCAAGGCTTCTGCGCTGATCTCCTCACCGGTGGCGGCCTTGACCAGGGGCGGGCCCGCCAGAAAGAGGGTGGCCTGTTCCCTGACCATGATCGACTCGTCCGCCATGGCGGGCACGTAGGCACCCCCGGCGGTACAGAGTCCCATCACCACCGCCAGCTGGGGGATGCTCTGGGCCGACATGCGAGCCTGGTTGTAGAAGATGCGGCCAAAATGCTCCCGGTCGGGGAACACCTCGTCCTGCATGGGCAGGAAGGCACCGCCGGAATCCACCAGATAGAGGCATGGGAGGCGCAGTCGCTCGGCAATGGCCTGGGCGCGCAGGTGCTTTTTCACCGTGAGGGGGTAGTAGGTGCCGCCCTTCACGGTGGCGTCATTCACCACCAGCATGCACAGGCGCCCCGAGACCCGTCCGATGCCGGTGAGGATGCCGGCAGCGGGCACCGGTTCGTCATAGACCTGCCAGCCAGCCAGCGCCGACAGTTCGAGAAAGGGGGAACCCGGGTCCAGCAGCTGGTCGATGCGCTCCCGGGGCAGCAGCTTGCCACGGGCCTGGTGGCGGGCCTTGTTGGCAGCACCGCCGCCCAAGGCTATCTCCTCCAGGCGGGCATTGAGATCGTCGACCAGTGCCTGCATGGCGGCACGATTGGCCTCATAGTCGGGGCTCGCGGTGTCGAGACGGGAGTGGATCCTGCTCATGCATTATCCCCCATCAGCTCGCGGCCGATGAGCCAGCGGCGGATCTCCGAGGTGCCGGCGCCGATTTCGTAGAGTTTGGCGTCCCGCAGCAGGCGGCCTGTGGGGTATTCGTTGATGTAGCCGTTGCCGCCGAGCAGCTGGATGGCATCGAGGGCCATCTGGGTGGCATTTTCGGCGGCAAACAGGATGGCGGCGGCGCAATCCTTGCGGCTGGTGCGGCCCTGATCGCAGGCGCTCGCCACCGAATAGACCAGCGCCCGGCTGCTGGCGAGACGGGTATACATGTCGGCGAGCTTGCCCTGCACCAGCTGGAACTCGCCGATGGCCTGGCCGAACTGCTTGCGCTCGCGCACATAGGGAAGCACCACGTCCATGCAGGCCTGCATGATGCCAAGGGGGCCTGCTGCCAGCACCACCCGCTCGTAGTCGAGCCCGCTCATCAGTACCTTGACCCCGCCGTGCAGGGGACCCAGCAGGTTCTCCTGCGGCACCCGGCAGTTGTCGAACACCAGCTCGCAGGTACTGGATCCGCGCATGCCGAGCTTGTCGAGCTTCTGGGCGGTGGAAAAACCGGGAGTTCCCGCCTCGACGATAAAGGCGGAAATACCTTTGGGCCCTGCAGCGGCATCGGTCTTGGCATAGATGACGAAGGTGTCGGCATCGGGCCCGTTTGTGATCCACATCTTGTTGCCGTTCAGCACGAAGTGATCCCCCTCGCGCACCGCGGTGAGGCGCATGCTCACCACATCGGAGCCGGCACCCGGCTCGCTCATGGCCAGCGCCCCCACGTGTTTGCCGCTGACGAGGGAGGGCAGATATTTCGCCTTCTGATCAGGGGTGCCGTGGCGGTGGATCTGGTTGATGCAGAGGTTGGAGTGAGCGCCGTAGGAGAGGCCGACCGAGGCGCTGGCGCGGCTCACCTGCTCCATCACCAGCACATGGGCCAGATAGCCGAGGTTCACCCCGTCATACTCCTCCGCCACCGTGATGCCGTGCAGCCCCAGCTCACCCATGCGGGGCCAGAGATCCCGGGGAAAAGCGTTGCTCTGATCGATCTCGCTGGCGCGCGGTGCGATCACTTTCTGGCAGAAAGCCTCGACCTGTTCGGTCAGGGCCTGGAGGGTTTCATCCATCAGGGCATGCATCCGTGCTCTCCTTGGTGCAGTGGACTGCCGATTTCCCCTGCCATCAGGGTGATGACTGGTCAGTCCATTCGTGATTCAAGTTTACGTTAGCGTAAACGTAAATTGATTGTTAGTCTAAGGTAAATTCGATGGCAGCCCGCCGCAAGGGGCTACCCGGGCAGAGGAGCGCAAGGAGTGAACAGGATGTGCAACAGCAACATGGATGTGGCCGGCCTGCAGTGGCCTGCCATCGCCAGCCAACGGGCTAGGAGGGGGGCATGAGCCAGCATCACACCCAGTACGGGGATCTGCCGCTCTACATCGGTGGCGAGGCGTGTCCGTCCGCAAGCGACGAGTGGATAGAGGTGACCGACCCGGCGGACCAGCATCTGCTGGCGCGTGTGCCGAAAGCTACCTCTGCGGAAATTGAGCTGGCGGTGCGCGCCGCCCACGACGCCTACCTGCTGTGGCGGGAGGTGCCGGCCCCCGAGCGGGCCCGGGTCATGTTCAACTACCAGCATCTGTTGAAAGTGCATCACGACGAGCTGGCGACCCTGCTGGCCCAGGAAACCGGCAAGAACCTGGCGGATGCCAAGGGGGATGTGTGGCGCGGCATCGAGGTGGTGGAGCAGGCCTGCGGTATTGCCAGTCAGACCCTGGGGGAGACCATGGGCAACGTGGCGCGCCGGGTGGATGGCCACTCCTGGGTGCAGCCCCTCGGGGTCTGCGTCGGCATCACGCCGTTCAACTTCCCAGCCATGATACCGCTGTGGATGTTCCCGCTGGCGGTGGCCTGCGGCAACGGCTTTGTGCTCAAGCCCTCCGAGCAGGATCCCCTCACCCCCATGCGCCTGGCCGAGCTGTTTACCGAGGCGGGGGCCCCCAGGGGCATTCTGTCGGTGGTGCACGGCGGCGCCGAGCAGGTGGATGCGCTGCTGGCCCATCCCGATGTCAAGGCAGTCAGTTTCGTGGGCTCGGCCCGGGTCGGCGGCCACGTCTATCGCAGCGCCACGTCGCAGCTCAAGCGCGCCCAGTGTTTTGTCGGCGCCAAGAATCACATGGTGATCATGCCGGATGCCAACAAGGCGCAGGTGCTCGGCAACTTGGTGGGAGCCGGAGTCGGCGCCGCCGGTCAGCGCTGCATGGCCATCAGCGTGGCGGTGTTCGTGGGGAGCGCCAGGGAGTGGATCCCCGAGCTCGCCGCCGAGTTCGCCAAGGTGAAACCCGGTGTCTGGCACGATCCCGAGGCCGCCTACGGCCCCCTCATCAGCCCGGAGGCGAAAGTCAGGGTGGAGGGGCTTATCGAGGCGGGGATTGCCGAGGGAGCCGAGTGCCTGCTGGACGGCCGTTTTTGCGACGTCCCCGGCTACCCGGTGGGCAACTGGGTGGGGCCGACCCTGTTTCGCGGCGTGACCCCCGAGATGCGCATCTACAAGGAGGAGATCTTCGGGCCCGTGCTGGCCTGCCTCGAGGTGGGGAGCCTGGATGAGGCGCTTGCCCTCATCAACGCCAACCCCTATGGCAACGGCACCTCCCTCTTCACCGGCTGTGGCGCCGCCGCCCGCAAGTTTCGCCACGAGGTGGCGGTGGGCCAGGTGGGGATCAACGTGCCCATCCCGGTGCCGCTGCCGTTCTTCTCCTTTACCGGCTGGCGCGGCTCCTTCTACGGGGATCTGCACGCCTACGGCAAGCAGGCGGTACGTTTTTACACCGAGACCAAGACGGTGACGGAGCGCTGGTTCGACGAAGACATTCCCAGCGGCCCCAATATGACCATTCAGCTGCGCTGACGGCAGGTTGCCCACTTTGCCCGGGTGCCCCCATTGACAGCAACGGATCGACGGAACAAGTACAAAGGAAGCGAACAAGATGGATTTTACCCTGACCGAATCCCAACGGGCCTGTGTCGAGTCGGCCGGCGCCTTCGCCGATCTGGCGCTCAAACCCCACGCCGCGCGCTGGGACAGGGAGCACGAGTTCCCCATCCCCACCATCAAGCAGGCGGCGGCGTTGGGCCTGTGTGGCCTCTATACCCCGGAGCAGTATGACGGTCTGGGCCTGAGCCGGCTCGATGCCAGCCTCATCTTCGAACGCCTCGCCATGGGCTGCACCTCCACCACCGCCTATCTCACCATCCACAACATGGTGAGCTGGATGCTGGGCAGCTGGCTGCCTGCCGAGGTGGCCGCGGAGTGGGTACCCAGGCTCGCCAGCGGCGAGCTGCTGGGATCCTACTGCCTCACCGAGCCGGGGGCGGGCTCCGACGCTGCGGCCCTCAAGACCCGCGCCGTGCGCGATGGCGCGGATTACCTCCTCGACGGCAGCAAGGTGTTCATCTCGGGCGCCGGCAGCACCGACGTGCTGGTGGTGATGGCCCGCACCGGTGGTGAGGGGGCCAAGGGGATCTCTGCCTTCATGGTACCGGCCCAGACCCCCGGCGTGAGCTACGGCAAGGCGGAGGAGAAGATGGGCTGGAACAGCCAGCCGACCCGGGAGGTGAACTTCAATGCCGTGCGCATTCCCGCTCGCTTCCGGCTGGGGGAGGAGGGGGAAGGGTTCAAGTTCGCCATGCAGGCGCTCGATGGGGGGCGCATCAACATCGCCAGCTGTTCGCTGGGCACAGCCCAGCAGGCTCTCAACGATGCCCTGGCCCATGTGCAGCAGCGCCAGCAATTTGGACACCCGATCAGCGAATTCCAGAGCGTGCAGTTTCGCCTGGCCGACATGGCCACCGAGCTCGCTGCCGCCCGCCTGCTGGTGCGCCAGGCGGCCGCCAAACTCGATGAGGGCAGCCCGGACAAGAGCGCCTGGTGCGCCATGGCCAAGCGTTTTGCCACCGACGTGGGGCACCGCATCTGCGACGACGCCCTGCAACTCTTTGGCGGCTATGGTTATATCCGCGAGTATCCGCTTGAGCGCTATCTGCGCGACACCCGGGTGCACCGCATTCTGGAAGGGACGAATGAAGTGATGCGGCTCATCATCGCCCGCCGCCTGCTGGCCGACCCCGGCCTGTCGCTGGAGTAGCGGGAGTAGCCTGCCCTGAGGACGCAGTCGGCGCGTCCTCAGGCTTTGTGAGCCAGGTGCAGGTTGGCTCCATTCAACCCTGTCATCATGGGGCAGTTTTTTTGACAAGGACAACGCAATGACAAGGATCAGGCTCGAATATCACGGCCACGTGGCCTACATCACCCTCGATCACCCACCCGCCAACACCTGGACGCTCGCCAGCCTGAAAGCCTTCTTGCAGATGATGGTGGAGCTGGATGGTCGCCCCGACGTGGTAGCCCTGGTGATCCGCGGTGCCGGAGAGAAATTCTTCTGCGCCGGCGCCGATCTCAAGATGTTCGCCGACGGCAGCCTGGCGCATGCCCGCGAGGTGGCCGAGGCCTTTGGCCACGCCTTCGAGGCGCTGGCCCGCTTTCACGGGGTCAGCATCGCCGCCATCAACGGCTATGCCATGGGAGGGGGGCTCGAAGTTGCGCTGGCCTGCGACATCCGCATCGCCGAGCAGCAGGCCAAGCTGGGGTTGCCAGAGGCCTCGGTGGGTTTGTTGCCCTGCGCCGGCGGCACCCAGCGCCTCACCGAGCTGGTGGGGCCGGGCTGGGCCAAGCGGATGATCCTCTGCGGCGAGAAGGTGAGCGCCACCCTGGCCTACGAGATGGGGCTGGTGGAGGAGGTGGTGACCGAGGGGCACGCCTGGGAGGCGGCGCAGCAGATGGCCCAGCTGGTGGAGCGCCAGAGCCCGAGCGCCCTGCGCGCCTGCAAACAGCTCATCAATCAGGGGCGAAGCACCCACAGGGACGCGGCGCTGCCACTCGAGCGCAGCCTCTTTCTCGCCCTGTTTGACGATGCCAATCAGCGCGAAGGGGTGGCGGCCTTCCTGGAGAAGCGGGCCCCGCGCTGGCGTTACGACCAATCCAAACCGAAAGAGTGAGGGAGCGAAGGATGAATGAGGTATTGATGGCGACCCGCCATGTCGCAGGGGCAGATACCCGGTCTACGGGGGCTGCCCATGAGTGAGCCCGTGCTCATCGAGACCCACCCCACGGCGGATGGCCGCCACATCGGCATGCTGACTCTGGACAGCCCCGCCTCCCTCAACGCCCTGAGCCTTGAGATGATCCAGTTGTTGCAGGGGGCGTTGACCCGCTGGGAGCAGGATCCGGCCATCGTCTGCGTGTTGTTGCAAGGGGCCGGCGAGAAGGCATTCTGCGCCGGTGGTGACATCCGCTCCTTTTATTACCGCAAGCAGGAGGCGAGCCACTCTGAATTGTTCGGCTATGCCCGCGACTTCTTCCTGCAGGAGTACCGGCTCGATCATCACATCCACTGCTACGGCAAGCCCCTTGTCTGCGTGGCGGACGGCATCTGCATGGGGGGCGGCATCGGCCTCTTTGCCGGGGCCGCTTTTCGGGTGGTGACAGAGAAGAGTCTGTTCGCCATGCCGGAGGTGACCATAGGCCTCTATCCGGATGTGGGGGCCAGCTGGTTTTTGAGCCGGATGCCGGGGCGGCTCGGACTCTGGCTCGGCCTCACCGGTGCCCGCTTCAACGGGGCGGACGCCATCGGCCTGGGGCTCGCGGATCACGCCATGGGGAGCCGCGAGCGGGTGGAGCTGCCGGCGCGCCTCGCCGCCCTCGACTGGTCCGCAGGCGACCCCTGCGAGCAGATCGAGGTGCTGCTCACCGATTTGCAGGAGGTCCCTGGTCAGGCATTGCCCCCTCCCGTACTGCTGCCCCACCAGGCCCGCATCGATGCGCTGTTGGCTGGCCGCTCTCTGCAAGGGGTGCTGGCACGCCTCGAGGGCGCCGAGCTGGACGAACCGGCGCTGACTCAGGGGCGGGAGACCTGCCTTCGCGGCAGCCCCATCAGCCGCGCCATCCTCTGGCGCCAGTTCTGGCAGGCACGGCGCCAGTCCCTGGCCGAGGTGTTTGCCGACGAGCTGACCCTCTCGGTCAATTGCGTGCTCAGAGGGGACTTCGTGGAAGGGGTGCGGGCTCTGCTCATCGACAAGGACAAATCCCCTCGCTGGCAGGCCCCGCAGGCGGGCGAGGCCTGGCTGGATGCCTTCTATCGCTGGCCCGAGGGGGACAACCCCTTGCGCCTCCGCTGACGCGGGATCACACACAAGGAGCACACCATGACAAGGATTGGGTTTATCGGGCTTGGCAACATGGGGGGCCCCATGGCCGCCAACCTGGCCAGGGCGGGGCACAGGATGCAGGTGTTTGATCTGGTGCCCGAGAGCCTGAGCCGGGCCATCGAGGCTGGCTGCATTGCCGCCGGGAATGCCCGGGAAGCGGTGAGCGGCTGCGAGCTGGTCATCAGCATGCTGCCAGCGGGGGAGCACGTGCGCAGCCTCTGGCTGGGGGAGAGTGTCGGTGAGCGGGGTGGCCAGGATCTGCTGGCGGCCCTGTCGCCCGGCACCTTGGTCATCGACTGCTCCACCATAGACGTGGCCTCGGCCCGTCAGGTGGGGGCGGCGGCGAAGGCGAGCGGCATCCGTTTTCTCGATGCCCCCGTCTCGGGAGGGGTGGCCGGTGCGGCGGCGGGCACGCTCACTTTCATCGTCGGCGGCGAACAAGCGGATTATGAAGCGGCCAGACCCGTGCTCGCCTGCATGGGGCAGAACCTGTTTCACGCCGGGGCGCTTGGCGCCGGCCAGATCGCCAAGATGTGCAACAACATGCTGCTCGCCATCCACATGGCGGGCACCGCCGAGGCGCTGGCGCTCGGGGTCAAGGAGGGGCTGGATCCCGTCGTGCTCTCCACCATCATGGGCAAGAGTTCGGGCAACAACTGGAGCCTGGAGCGCTACAACCCCTGGCCCGGTGTGATGGAGAACGTGCCGGCGTCCCGTGGGTATGCAGGGGGCTTTATGACCCGGCTGATGGTCAAGGATTTGGGGCTCGCCATGGCGTTGGCGGAACATGCCCACAGCGCCGTGCCCATGGGGGCCCTGGCCCGCAACCTCTTCAACCTGCACGCGAGCCTGGGCCAGGAGAACAAGGATTTTTCCAGCATCCTCGAGCTCTATCGGGACAAGACAGCGCCGGGTTAAGGGCCGCTATCTACCTATTTACCCGATAGTCTTTGACTCGACAGTCACCGGCCATCTCACCAGGAGCATTTATGGATATCACACGGAAAGTCATCGCCATCACGGGGGCGGGTAGGGGGCTGGGCCGCGCCATCGCTCTGAGTCTGGCGGAGCAGGGGGCCGTGCTTGCGCTCATCGATGTCAACCGCACCGATCTGGAGGTGACCGAGGCAGAAGTGCGCAGCCGTGACGGCCGCTGCGCCCTGTTCGTCTGCAACGTGGCAAGCGAGCCAGAGGTCGAGGCGACCTTCGCCGCCATCAAGGATCAGTTCGGTGCGCTGCACGGCCTCGTCAACTGTGCCGGCATCCTGCGCGACGGCATGCTGATCAAGGTGAAGGAGGGGGCACTGACGGAGAAGATGAGCCTGGCCCAGTGGCAGAGCGTCATCGACGTCAATCTCACCGGCACTTTCCTGTGCGGGCGCGAGGGGGCGGCGCTGATGGCCACCGGCGGGGAGGGGGGCGTCATCATCAACATCTCCTCCATCGCCCGGGCCGGCAACATGGGCCAGAGCAACTATGCCGCCAGCAAGGCGGGGGTGGCCTCTCTGGTGGTCACCTGGGGGAAGGAGCTGGCCCGTCACGGCATCCGGGTGATGGGCATCGCCCCCGGCGTCTTTGCCACCGACATGACGGCGGCGATGAAGCCCGAAGCCATGGCCCGCATGCAACAGGCCATCCCGGTGGGCACCCTGGGGCAGGCGGCGCAGCTGGCCCAGACGGTGCAGTTCATCCTTGCCAACGACTATCTGTCCGGGCGGATGATCGAGCTGGACGGCGGCTTGAGGCTCTAGTCCCCCTGCATATACCCTCTCTGACGCCCCTCCTGCAGGGGCGTTTTTGCAGGGGAAAGGCCCCAGTGCAAGGGTGCATAGCCATGCAGGTCCGGCTTTTGAAAAGCGGTGCGACATCATGAAAAGTCGTGAAATATCAACGGGTCTTTCTTAATTTGAACCAGCTCACAGGCACCCCGGGTCAGTGCTGTAAAATTGCGCGCGGTCAAGGCGGCTCATGATTGACGGCAAGAGGGATTGCGGCCGGAATAGTCATGCAATATAGTTGCCGCCTTTTTCACGGGGTACGGATTTCTAGCCCCTCCCATGTCGCGCGCTGTATGAATACGGATGCTCAGCCGCCGCCTAATAAAACAGGTTTGAGATGGACAAGAAACTGGGGCTGGGTGCCCTCATTTCGCTGGTGATCGGCTCCATGGTCGGTGCCGGGGTTTTCAGTCTGCCGCAAAACATCGCAGCGCACGCCAGTGCCGGGGCAGTCGCCCTGGGATGGGCCATCACGGGGATCGGCATGATCTGCCTCGCCCTGGTCTACCAGAATCTCTCCATGCGTCGACCGGATCTCGATGGCGGCATCTTCAGCTACGCCAAGGCGGGGTTCGGGGATTTCGTCGGCTTCAACGCCGCCTGGGGTTACTGGCTGTGCCAGCTGCTGGCCAACGTCTCCTACGCCATCGTGGTGTTCAGTGCGCTGAGCTACTTCTTCGACACGCCGGACAATGTCATCTTCGGTGACGGCAACACCCCGGTCGCCATCACGCTCGCTTCCCTGCTCATCTGGTCGGTGCATGCCCTGGTTCTGCGCGGCATCCAGGTGGCGGCGCTGGTGAACATCGTCACCACCATCGCCAAGATGGTGCCCCTCATCGTCTTCTGCGTGGCCATCCTGCTCGCTTTCAACATGGAGACCTTCACCCTGGATCTCTGGGGGCAGGGGAGTCCCGAGCTCGGCTCCGTGATGGATCAGGTGAAGTCCACCATGAAGGTGACCCTCTGGGTCTTCATCGGCATCGAGGGGGCCGTGGTGGTCTCCGCCCGTGCCCGCCATCGCAAGGACGTGGGCCGCGCCACCGTGCTGGCGCTGCTGGGGGCCCTGGCGCTCTACGTCATGGTGACCCTGTTCTCCCTGGGGGTCATGAACCAGCCGCAACTGGCGGCCCTCAAGAACCCCTCCACCGCCATGATCCTGGAAGCCGTGGTCGGCCCCTGGGGCGCCTGGCTCATCAACATCGGCCTGGTGATCTCGGTGATGGGGGCCCTGCTGAGCTGGACCGTGCTGGCGGCGGAAGTGCCCTACATCGCGGGCAAGACCGGGGTCTTCCCGGCCTGGTTCGCCAAGGAGAACAAGAACGGCTCCCCCAAGGTGTCGCTCTGGTGCTCCACCTGCCTGGTGCAGATCTTCCTCATCATCATCTACTTCCAGAACAGCACCTATCTGGCGTTGGTGAACATCGCCACCTCGGCGGCCCTGGTGCCCTATGTCTTCTCCGGTGCTTACGGCCTCAAGCTGGCGTTGAAAGGGGAGACCTACGCGGGCCAGCCCCATCAGCGCAAGCGCGACCTGCTGTTGGCCCTGGTGGCCACCGTCTATGGCTGCTGGCTGGTCTATGCCGCCGGGGTGGAGTACCTCTTGCTGGTGGCGCTGCTCTACAGCCCGGGGATCTTCATCTACTGGAAGGCGCGCCAGCACCACGGCCTGCGCAGCCTCAACCGGCTGGAGCAGGGGATGACGGCAGCCCTGCTCGGTTGCGCCGTGCTGGCGTTCTACAAGGTGATGGACGGTACCATTCCCCTGCATTAATCGGCACAATAAAGGGATGGCAAGATGCCATCTCTTTTTTTATGGGCAATGGCGGTCAAGTTGACCGCTGTTTCGTTATTGAAGGAATGTTTATGCTGTTTGTGGGCTATCTGGTGTTGGGGGCCTTCGCGGGCATGCTGGCCGGGCTGTTCGGTATCGGCGGCGGCCTCATCATCGTCCCCGTGCTGGTCCTGAGTTTTCACGCACAGGGCGTGGCGCCGGAGATCATCACCCATCTGGCCCTCGGCACCTCGCTGCCCACCATGATCTTCACCGGTTTCAGCTCCCTGCGTGCGCACCAGGAGGCAGGAGCGGTGGACTGGGGGATGATTCGGCGCCTGGGCGCCGGCATGCTGGTCGGTGCCTGGCTCGGCGGCATGACCGCCAATCTGCTGAGCGCCAGCACCCTCAACATCATCATCGGCTGCTTCGCCTGGACCATGGCCCTGCAGATGGGGCTCAATTTGAGGCCAAAAGCGGAGCGACACATGCCGGGCCCCCTTGGTACCGGGATCGCCGGCACCCTCATCGGCTGGATGTCGGCCTTGTTCGGCATCGGTGGCGGCTCGCTGACCGTGCCTTACCTCACCTGGAACTCGGTGCCCATGCGCAACGCCGTGGCCGCCTCCGCCGCCTGCAGCATGCCCATCGCCCTGGCAGGCAGCCTCAGCTACCTCTATGCCGGTTGGGGAGACGCCGATCTGCCCGAGTGGAGCGTCGGATTCATCTATCTGCCGGCCCTGCTTGGCATCGTGCTCACCAGCACCCAGTTTGCCCGTCTGGGCGCCAGACTGGCACACAGTATGTCACCCCGGCGGCTCAAGCAGGCCTTTGCCCTGCTCATGTTGCTGGTGGGTGCCAAATTCATGCTCTTTAGCTGAACCCTTGGCCAGATTGTTGAAAAATAAGGCGAACGGCTCGCGATGCGGTAGAAAGCCATTGCATTGAGGGGCCAGTTTGCCTATTCTCCTCGCCGGTGGTCCTATTGGTCCTCTCGCATTGATAACCCGTCGACCTGGTCAGGACCGGAAGGTAGCAGCCAAGGCGGGGGACTCGAGTGCCGGGATGTGGCTGGTAGGGCCACCACCTGTTTCTGCCATTCAACAAGTTACAGCTAATACCCCCTTCAGACCTCTTGGTAATCCACTTCATGTGGATGAATCAGGAGTCTTCAAAGTGCATTTTCAGCTCTCTTCACATGCAATTTGCTCTACCGCAAGGTGAGCCTGTGCCCTATGGGCGTTCATCAGGCTTCAGACCGCGCCTGGCTCAAACTTCCTCTTGATCTTCAGCACTGTCCCCTTGAGATCATGCTTTCCCTCAGTCACCTCCCGTGGCCTCTATGGCCCAGCCATCTTCTGACTTTCAGCACTGCAAGCTCTTGCAGTACGCCATCTGACGCCTCCTTTTGTTGGCGCCGGCAGAGCAGGTGAGGCCATGCGCTTGATGCGACACCATGCCGGGGCCACGCGGCAACGCGAACCCCTCTGGTGGCGGGAGCCCGGGCAGGCTATCTTGCCGTTACTGGAGACGCCGGGAACCGGTTTCATACCGTGCGACTCTCCCGTTCTGTTTTATGGATGGTGAGGCCCCGTGCAGGGGCTGCTCTCGACTCACCAGAGACCAGGCTGACAGGCGTGGCATGAATGCAGACCCCGTCAGCCTCTTTTCGCGCCCCTGAGGGGCGCCGTTTTCTGTGGTTGCTCAAAGGAGCCCTGATGATTGGCATGATCGCATCTCTACTCAAACCGGGCCTGCCCGAACACCCGGACTCCTCGCAATATCATGGGGGCCGGTTCAACAATGCCGTGACACCCCAGGCGCGAAGTCTGTGGGAAGGGGCCAGGCTCTGGTGGGACTTTCTGTTCGCCAAGCCTGAGGGCACGGTGCCGGATCGCGCCATTCCGGTACAGGTCATGACCCGGGAGGGGCTCATCGCGGCGCCGGACAACAGCGTGTGGCGCCTCGGCCACTCCACTCTGCTGCTGAAGTTGCAGGGCACGTTCTGGCTGACGGATCCCGTGTTCAGCGAGCGGGCCTCGCCGGTGCAGTGGTTCGGCCCCAAGCGCTGGCATCAACCGCCCATCACCCTGGAGGCGCTGCCCCCCATCGAGGGGGTGATCCTCTCCCACGATCACTACGACCATCTCGATCACGGGGCCATACTGGCGCTGCAGGAGAAGGTCGACCACTTCATCACGCCCCTCGGGGTGGGGGCGCGCCTCATGGCCTGGGGGATTGCGAAGGAGAAGATCCGCGAACTGGACTGGTGGCAGCAGACCCGGGTGGGCGGTGTCACCCTGGTAGCGACCCCGGCCCAGCATTTCTCCGGCCGTGGCCTCGGGGACGGCAACCAGACCCTCTGGGCCTCCTGGGTCATTCGCGGCGAGGGGGTCAACCTCTTCTTCAGCGGTGACAGCGGCTACTTCGACGGTTTCAAGGAGATTGGCAGGCGCTACGGTCCGTTCGACGTGACCTTCCTCGAGACCGGGGCCTACGACAAGCGCTGGGAGCTGGTGCACATGCTCCCGGCGCAGACGGCGCAGGCGTTTCACGATCTCGGGGGGAAATGGCTCTATCCGGTGCACAACGGCACCTTCGATCTGGCCATGCACCGCTGGAACGACCCGCTTGAGCAGATTGCCCGACTGGCTGCCGAGCAACAGATCCCCCTGACCACGCCTGTCATGGGGGAGCCTCTGGAGGTGCTGAGCCCCCATGAGGGTAGCCCCTGGTGGCGCGATTGACCTGAGTGCCTTCCAAAGACGGTGTCACCCCTCAAAGGGGCGTGCGGGAGGTTGGGGCCGGGCCCTGTGAGCGCCCCCGCTGCCTCCCCATCCTCTGCGCCGGACCCGCGACGGCCAGGCGGGGAGGGCGCACGGGAGCGCCTTGCCGCGTTATCTTCTGCCACCAGAGTCTTGCTGATACCTCACTCGGGCTGGGCGGCAACCTGGCGCTTGAAGGGACCTGGCTTGTTGGCCTTGCGGTGTTCCGAAACCAGGATCAGCAGGCGCTGCAGGGCGATGAAGCTGAACAGCAGCAGGCCGATGATGATCTTGGTCCACCAGGAGCTGAGGGTGCCGTCGAAGTTGATGTAGGTCTGGATCAACCCCTGGATCAGCACCCCGAACAGGGAGCCGAAGACGGTGCCCACCCCGCCGCTCAGCAGGGTGCCGCCGATGACAACGGCGGCGATGGCATCGAGCTCGACCCCGACGGCGGCGAGCGGGTAGCCCGCCGAGGTATAGAGCGCGAACACGATGCCTGCCAGGGTCGCCAGGGTGGTGGAGAGCAGGTAGATGCGAATGGTGGTGTGGCGCACCGAGATCCCCATCAGGGCTGCCGAGGTGGCGTTGCCGCCGATGGCGTAAACGTTGTTGCCAAAGCGGGTGCGGTTGGCGAGCAGGATGCCGAAGACCACCACCGCCAGCATGATGAGGGCCAGCAGGCTCAGGCGACCGCCCCCCGGTATCTTCCACGACAGGCTCGACAGGTAGGTGAAGGTGGGGTGATCGATGGGCAGGGACTGCTCGGAGATGAGAAAACTGGCCCCCCGCAGGAAGAACATGCCCGCCAGGGTGATGATGAAGGCGGGGATCTTCAGGGTGTCGATCAGCCAGCCCATGAGGGCGCCAAAGCCTGCCCCGAGCACCAGCACCAGAGGGATGGCCAGCACGGGGCTGACGCCCAGCTTCCCGATGAGGGTTGCCAGCAGCACGCCGGTGAAGGCGATGACGGCCCCCACCGACAGATCGATGCCCCCCGAGAGGATGACGAAGGTCATGCCCACCGCCACTATTCCCAGAAACGCGTTGTCCGTCAGGATGTTGCAGATGATGCGGGTGGACATGAAGGCTGGGAAGGAGGCCAGGCAGAGCAGATAGCCCAGCACGAAGACCATGATGGTCACCATCAGGGGGAGGTTGCGTTTAAACATGGCGAGTCCCTCGCTGGAAGAGGTGGTTGAGGGCCGGTGACTGCATGACCAGCACCGCCAGCACCACCAGGGCCTTGACGATCTGGTTCCACTGGGGCTGGTAGCCGGAGAGCAGGATCCCGGTGTTCACCCCCTGGATGATCAGTATGCCGATCAGGGAGAGGGCGAGGTTGAAGCGCCCCCCCATCAGGGAGGTGCCCCCTATCACCACCGCCAGAATGGCGTCCATCTCGAGCCAGAGTCCGGCGTTGTTGGCATCGGCACCCCGGATGTCGGCGGCGACTATCATGCCGGCGACGGCGGCCATCATGCCGCTCAGCAGGTAGGTGGCGATCACCACCATGGGGGTGTTGAGCCCGGCGTTCTTGGCGGCCTTGATGTTGATCCCCACCGCTTCGATGAAGAGGCCGAGGGCGGTGCGCTTGGTCAGCAGCCAGAGCAGCAGCGCCATGCCCAGGGTGATGATGACCGGGGTGGGCAGATAGAAGAGGGAGCCGCTGCCGATCCAGGCGAGTGCGTCGTTGTTGAAGGTGATGATCTGCCCCTCGGTGATGAGCTGGGCGATGCCCCGGCCCGCCACCATGAGGATCAGGGTGGCGACGATGGGCTGGATCTTGAACACCGCCACCAGCAGGCCGTTCCACAGGCCGCACAGAAGGCCCACCCCGATGACAGCGGCGAAGATGACCGGCAGGCTGTGACCGCCGGTGGCCAGGCTGGCCATGGTGGCCCCGCTGATGGCCATGACGGCTCCCACCGACAGGTCGATGCCGCCGGTGGCGATCACCAGCGTCATGCCGAGGGAGAGCAGGGCCACCGGGGCACAGCGGTTGAGGATGTCGATGAGGCTGCCAAACAGCCGCCCATCCTGGATGTGGATGGCGAAGAAGTTGTCGGCGACCAGGGCATTGATGAGCAGCACGCACACCAGGGCGGCGCACTGGGCCGAGCCCGTGGGCCACTCCCTGCGGGCGGGCGACCCCTTGGCGAGGGGGAGAATGGATGACGTCATATCAGGCCTCACATGCAATGGCGTTCATGATGGCAGGGACGCTCAGGGCGTCCGTCGCAAGCTCTGCCACCTGTTTTCTGTCACGAAGGACGATCACCCGATCGGCATAGCCCACCAGCTCCTCGAGCTCGGAGGAGATGACCAGCAGGGCCAGCCCGTTGGCGCAGAGGGATTCGATGAGGCGGATGATCTCGGCGTGGGCCCCCACGTCGATGCCCCGGGTAGGCTCGTCCAGGATCAGGAACTGGGGTTTGGTGAGCAGCCAGCGGGCGAGCAGCACCTTTTGCTGGTTGCCCCCGGAGAGAAACTGGATGGGCTGCTCTGGTCCCGGGGTCTTGATGGCCAACTGCTCGATGAGGCGGGCGGTGATCTCGTCCTGCTCCTTGCGAGACAGGGGATGCAACCAGCCCCGCTGGGCTTGCAGGGCCAGCACCATGTTCTCCCGCACCGAGGCCGAGGCGATGATGCCGGCGCTCTTGCGATCCTCCGGGCAGAAACCAAAGCCGTTGGCGGCCGCCTGGCGTGCAGAGCGGATGGTCACCGGCTTGTCCCGCACCCGGCACTCGCCGCTATCGCTCGGGACTATGCCGAACATCAGCTCGGCGGTCTCGGTACGACCGGACCCGAGCAGGCCGGCGAGGCCCACTATCTCCCCGGGCATGACGTCGAGACTGAAAGGGGTGATGACTCCCCGCTTGCCATAGTCCCTGAACGACACCATGGGCTGGTTGCTGCGCAGTGTTTTGCCCGCCCGCTTGAGGGCATTGTCGTCCAGCTCGCGTCCCAGCATCATCTTGACCAGCTCCAGTTGTGGCAGTGCCTGGGTGTCGCGGGTGCCGACCAGCTCGCCGTTGCGCAGCACTGTGATGCGATCGCTGATGGCGTAGACCTGATCGAGAAAATGGGTGATGAAGATGAGGCTCACCCCCTGATCCCGCAGGCGCGTCATCAGGGAGAAGAGCATCTGGACTTCGCTGGCATCCAGGCTCGCGGTGGGCTCGTCCAGGATCAGGATCCTGGCGGAGAGTGACACCGCCCGGGCGATGGCCACGATCTGCTGCATGGCGACCGAGTAGTGGTCGAGGGGCAGGGTGACATCCATCTCGAAGCCGTGGCTGGCCATGATGGCGCTGGCCTGCCGGGTCATGGCGCCCCGGTCGATGAAGCCGAAACGGCGTGGCTCGTGGCCGATGAAGAGGTTGTCCGCCACCGACATGTTCGGCAGCAGGTTGACCTCCTGATAGACGGTGCCTATCCCCAGACGCTGGGCATGGGCGGTGTCCGTCGGGGAGATGGGGACGCCATCGAGTTCGATACGGCCAGCGTCTCGCTGATAGACACCGGTGAGGGTCTTGATCAACGTGGACTTGCCGGCCCCGTTCTCGCCGAGCAGCGCCATGATCTCTCCCCGGCGCAGGGAGAAGTCCACCTGATGCAGGGCTCGTACTCCGGGAAACGCCTTGCATATTCCGCGGGCATTCAATACGACATCGTGAGTGTTCTCTGACATGAACATTGGCTCTCCGATATAGCGCGCCATACAAGTTCAATCACTTATATGGCGCGCTATGTGACAGTCTGGCGGGGGAGCGGGATTAATAACCCATGTCTTTTTTCAGCTCGAGCTGCGCCTCGGCACTCCCGGGCTCAAACAGTTTGGACTCCGTCTTGATATGTTTGGGGGGCAGGGTGCCATCTTTCTTATAGGCCAGCAGGGCATCGAAGGCCGGTCCCGCCATATTCGGCGTGAGCTCCACCGAGGCATTGGCTTCGCCTGCGATCATCGCCTTGAAAATATCCGGCACGCCATCGATGGAGATGATCTTGATATCCTTGCCCGGTTTCAGCCCGGCCTCTTTAATGGCCTGGATGGCGCCGATGGCCATGTCATCGTTATGGGCGTAGACGGCGCAAATATTCTTGCCGCTATTTTCCGCCTTGATGAAGCTCTCCATCACCTCCTTGCCCTTGCTGCGGGTGAAGTCGCCGGACTGCGTGCGGATGATCTTGATGGTGGGCACGGCCGAGACGGTGTCGAGGAAGCCCTTCTTGCGATCCAGCGCCACGCTGGCACCCACCGTGCCCTGCAATTCCACCACGTTGCACGGTTTGCCATCCTGCTGCTTGATGAGCCACTGGGCTGCCACTTCCCCTTCGTGGACGCTGTCGGCGGCGACCCCGGTCATGAAGAGACCGTCATCTTTTACCGTGATATTGCGATCCAGCAGGAAGACCGGGATCTCGGCCTCTTTCGCCTCCTGCAATACTGGCTCCCAACCAGTCTGTACCACGGGGGCAATAAAGATGGCATCCACCCCCTGGGCAATAAAGGAGCGAATGGCCTTGATCTGGTTCTCCTGTTTCTGCTGGGCATCGGCAATTTTCAGGATGATGCCGCGTTTTTGGGCTTCGCTCTTGGCGACCGATGTTTCTGCAGCTCGCCACCCGGATTCAGAACCAATTTGCGAGAAGCCCACGGTCATCTCTGCAGAATATGCAGTGGCCGAGAGAATAAGGGTGCTGATAATGCTCGCCAGTTTCACTTTTTTATACATATGACACTCCTTTGTGATGCATGGTGAAATAAACCGGAACACGTCAGGTTTTTATTGTACGGGTCAAGGTTATAGGCTCTTGAATTAAACGGCGGGAGGTGGCTCACAGAAAATTTTTAGCAGCACGATGCTTCATACAAACAGCAGAAGAGTTCATATATCGAGCCCTGCCTGTATTGATTTTTATGCATATTTATTTAATTAGGCAACCATTGTGTCCAGAGTGCCACCTGCTTTTTGCCCCCGGTATCGGGGGCGCAGGCACGCAGATGAGGGGCCCTCGTCAACGAAGAGGGGGATATTCCCCTGGCACAGGCGACCCCTCTGGGTGCACCGCTGCCAGCAGATAATCCACGAAGGCCCGGACCCGGGCCGAGAGGTGACGGTGCTGTGGATAGAGGGCGTAGAAGGGGCGGGATCGCCCCGCAAAGGGGGTCATCACCTCGATCAGCTTGCCTTGCAACAGCGCCTCGGCTGCCACGAAATGGTAGATCTGGAACAGACCGCCCCCAGCCACCGCCCAGCCCAGGCCCGCCAGCACATCGTCAAGCACCCGCTGTCTGCTCTGGACATGAAGGTCGACAGGGTCCCCCTGCTCGTTCACGAACTGCCAGGGGAAGGGGCGACCCGTGCTCGGGGTGATGAACTGGATCAGATCATGTTGCGACAGCATCTCCAGGGAGGTTGGCGCGGGGCGGCGGGCGGCATAATCGGGGGTGCAGAAGACCCCGAGGCTGGCATCCTCCAGCTTGCGGGCGATGATCCGCCCATCGCGCGGCTCCCCCAGCCGGATGGCCAGATCGTAACCATCCTCCACGAAGTCGATGTTCCTGTTGGAGACATTGAGCTCCAGCTCGACCTCGGGATAGGCCGCCATGAAGCCTGGCAGCAGGGGCACCAGACGGTGGTGGGCATAGACGGTGCCCACGCTGATGCGCAGCACTCCTCTGGGGTGGCGCTGGCGGCCGGTGATGGCCCGCTCGGCCTCGGCGATCTGCTCGAGCGCCTGCTGGCACTGTTCCCGATAGAGCTCCCCGTCATGGGTGAGGCGCACGCTGCGGGTGGTGCGATGGAAGAGTTTGACGCCGAGCCTGGCCTCGAGACGCTGGATGGAGCGGCTCACCGAGGCGGGCGTTACCCCCAGTACCTGAGCCGTGGCGGTAAAGCTACCAAGTTCGGCTGCCTTGCAAAAGAGCTCTATGGTGCCGAGCTGGACGGGGTCGAAGGCACGGGACATATGTTCATCCATGTAAATAATCAAGTTCAATGGTGTGAGTTTATTCGTCCGTGTGTAATCAGTAAATTGCTCATCGAGGGCGGCCCGGTGGCCGCCCGATCGATCACTGCCATCAAAAGGAAGATCACGATGAAGAACACCCTCAAGGCCGTGCTGGCCTCACTGCTGCTGGCGACCTCCGCTGCGGCCAGCGCCTCCCCGAAAGGCGAGATCCTGGTGCTGCTCTCGAGCGAGACCGAACTGCCGCTGCAAGGGGGCAAGAGCCTGACCACCGGCTTCTACCAGAATGAACTGGGGGTGCCTGCCGCCGCCCTGCTGGAGGCCGGTTATACCCTGACCCCGGTGACCCCGAGAGGGAACCGGCCCGTTGTCGACAAACACTCCGTCGATCCCCAGTACTTTGGTGGCAACCCGCAGGAGATGGTGCGCATCGGCGCCGTCGTGGAGGGGCTGCTTGGCGCCGGCAAGGTGCTCTCCCTGAGGGAGGTGCTGGCATCCGGTCCCGAGCGCTATGCCGGCCTCTTCATTCCCGGCGGCCACGCACCCCTCATCGATCTTGCCAAGGATCCCGAGGTGGGGACCCTGCTTCGCCACTTCCATGACAACCACAAACCCACGGCCGCCATCTGCCATGGCCCCATCGCGCTGCTGGCGGCGCAGGCGGATCCGGCCGGGTTCGAGCAGTCGGTCATTGCAGGCAAGGCAGACGGCGCCAGAGAGTGGATCTACGACGGTTACAGGATGACCATCTTCTCCGACAAGGAAGAGGCGGTGTTTGAAGGCTCCCTTGGGGGTGACAAGCTGCGCTACTACCCGGCGAAGGCCATGGCCCAGGCCGGCGGCAGCATGCAGTTCGTGGCACCCTGGCAGCCTGGCGTTGTGATCGATCGCGAGCTCATCACAGGCCAGAATCCCTTCTCCGACCACGCCCTGGCGAGCGCCTTCATCGCGGCGCTGGACAAACAGCAAGGGGCAGACTGACGCCAGGAGAGGCGCAAGTTCCCCCCTTGATCAGTGCAGGCAGCCCCCATGGGCTGCCTTTTTCATGCCCCTGCCTTGGCGAGAAACGCCTTCATGGCGGGGGTGACACTGTGTTTTCGGGTGATGAAGGCGATGGTGCCTGCGCTTGCATCGCTCAGGTGGTGGCAGGGCAGTTTGAAGAGCTGCTGGGCGGTGGCGGCGATGCCGGCGCTGACCACGGCGCAGCCCAGGCCGTGGCTCACCCCGTTGACCAGGTGGAACAGGGAGTCTGTCTCCAGCACCACCCGCAGGCTGATCTGCTGGCGGGCGGCGGCCTCGTCCAGGTAGCGGCGAAACTGCATGGTGGTGCTTGGCAGGATCAGGGGGAGATCTTGCAGGTCCGCCAGGGTCAGCGGCCCGGTCGGGGCGCAGTGGGCAGGCAGGGGGCCCAGCAGGGCCATGGGGTTGGGGTGGCGAAGCTGGACGTCGAGGGCCCTGCGCTGATGCTCGGTGAGCAACTCGTCAAAGCCGAGCCCGATGTCGATGCGATGCAGATCCAGCTGCTCCATCAGGGTGGCATGGGTCATCACGCAGAGGTGCAGGCCCACCTTGGGGTAGGCGTCGTTGAACCCCTTAAGCAGCGGCATGATGTCGATGCTCGACTGGGGCACGACGCCGATGCGTAGCGCCCCCGACAGCCCGCCCCGAAAGAGGCTGAGCTCTTGGCGCATGGCATCCTGCTCCTGCAGCATCCGCTCGGCGTGGTGCAGCACCACTTCCCCCGCCTGGGTCAGGGCCACGAACTGGCTGTTGCGCACCACCAGTTCGGTGCCAAGTGACTTCTCCAGGGCGGTGATGCTGGCTGACAGGGTCGGCTGGGTGATGAAGCAAGCCTTGGCCGCCTTGGCGAAGTGACGGTGCTGGGCCAGCTCGTAGAAATAGTGCAACTGCTTGATATTCATCGTGGTAATGGCAGCAGGCAAAGGCAATGAGCGACAAATTTAATCAATCGACATCCCGATAGCAATAGAAGTTATCTATTGGTGAATAGATTTGTTTCATTGGTTTTGGCGCGGCGGCTTATCTAAACTTGAGGCCCGAATACAGCTTATAAGCGTCTCGCATGATCCCTTTCAATTCACGGTTGCCCAGTCTGGATGAGCTGGTGGAGGAGGTGGCCGTGTCCGTCAACATCAACGGCATCAACCATGCCGTCATGATGGCCACCCCGGACGATCTCGACGATTTCGCCATCGGTTTTCTGTTTGGCGAGGGGATCATCGGGGGCAACCACGATGTACACGATATCCAGAGCACCCCGTCCGAGCACGGCATCGTGCTCGATGTCACCATCGCCAACCGCTGTCTGGCTGTGCTTGGCCAGCGCAAGCGCCGCCTGGCCGGTGCCAGCGGCTGTGGCATCTGCGGGGTGGAGGCCATCGAACATGCGTTGCCCGTGCTCACCCCGCTGACCCCGGGCGCCCCCTTCGACACCGCCTCTTTGCAGGACCTGCGGGAGCGCATCGTCCCCTGGCAGAGCAAGGCCCGCCAGAGCGGCGCCCTTCATGCCGCCCTGGCGCTGGATGATCGCGGCGAGATCCTGGCCTGCCGGGAGGACATAGGGCGGCACAACGCCCTGGACAAGCTCATCGGCATGCAGCTGCGCCAGCCGTTGCAGGCCGATACGCTGGTCATCACCAGTCGTTGCGGCAGCGAACTCATTCACAAGGCGGTGCAATTTGGCGCCGCTCACCTCATCAGCCTTGCTTCCCCCAGCCAGCTCGCGGTGCGACTGGCCCTGAAGTACAACCTGACCCTGATCCATGTGCCCCGATCCGATGCCCCGGTCTGCTATGCCAGCCCCCGCGCCCAGGATCACGTTGGAGATTCCCATGTCCAGTCATATTGAGAAACCGGCCAAGGCCGGCGGCTTTTCCTCCCTGCAGTCCACCTTCAAGCAGGTGCTGCAGAGCCAGAAGACCCGCCAGAACATCAAGAACCTGCTGCGGGTCAACCAGACCGACGGCTTTGACTGTCCCGGCTGCGCCTGGGGTGACAACAAGCAGGGGGCCTTCCAGTTTTGCGAGAACGGCGCCAAGGCGGTGGCCTGGGAATCCACCGGCAAGACGGTGGGTGCCGATTTCTTCGCCGAGCATTCGGTGCGCCGTATCGCCACCCAGAGCGACTACTGGCTCGAATATCAGGGGCGACTGACCGAGCCCCTGCGCTACAACCCGGCCACCGATCACTACGAGCCGGTGAGCTGGGATCAGGCGTTTGCCCTCATCGCCGACAAACTCAAGAGCCTGGCCAGCCCCGACGAGGTGGAGTTCTACACCTCGGGACGCGCCAGCAACGAAGCCTCCTACCTCTATCAGCTGTTTGGCCGCCTCTATGGCACCAACAACTTCCCCGACTGCTCCAACATGTGCCACGAGGCGAGCGGGGTGGGGCTTATCCAGTCCGTCGGGGTGGGCAAGGGCACCGTGGTGCTCGATGATTTCGACGCCGCCAAAGCCATCTTCGTCTTTGGCCAGAACCCGGGCACCAACCACCCGCGCATGATGAACGCCCTGCGCAAGGCGGCGCGCCAGGGGTGCCAGATCGTCACCTTCAACAACCTCAAAGAGGTGGCCCTCGAGCGCTTCGCGAGCCCCCAGAGCCCGGCGGAGCTACTGACCCCGGCGGCCACCACCATCAGCCACCAGTACCTCACGCCAAAACTTGGCGGTGACATGGCGGCCATTCGCGGCATGGCGAAATACATCCTGGAAGAGGAGGGGGGGCGCATCGATCTTGCCTTCATCGAGCAGCACACCGCGCACTTTGACGACTACCTGGCTCAGGTGAAGGCCACGGAGTGGACGCAGATCGAGGCGCAATCCGGCCTCGGTCGGGAGGCGATCACCCGGGCGGCGCAGATCTTCGCAAGCAGCGAGAGCGTGATCAGCTGCTGGGCCATGGGGATCACCCAGCACAAACATTCGGTCGACACCATTCGCGAAATCGTCAACCTGCACCTGATGTGCGGCCAGATTGGCAAGCCGGGGGCCGGACTCTGTCCGGTGCGCGGTCACAGCAACGTGCAGGGCAACCGCACCATGGGGATCAACGAGAAACCCAATGCCGCTTTCCTCGATCGCCTGGAGCGCCGCTTCCCGGTGGGCTTCAAGCGCACGCCGGGGCACAACGTTTACGAGGCCCTCAAAGCCCTTCATGGCGGCAAGAGCAAGGTGCTCATCTGCCTTGGGGGCAACCTGGCAGCCGCCGCGCCGGATACCGAGTTCACCTATGAAGCGATGCGAAGGAGCGAGCTCAACGTGCAGATCAGCACCAAGCTCAACCGCAGCCACCTCATGGTGTCAAAAGATGCTCTTATCCTGCCCTGCCTGGGCCGTACCGAGCTCGATCAGCAGCGCACCGGGGTGCAGAAGATCACCGTGGAGGACACCTTCAGCATGGTGCACGCCTCCACCGGGATGAACGAGCCGGTCTCGCCGCTCTGTCTCTCCGAGATAGACATCGTGGCCCGCATGGCCGAGGCAACGCTCCGCAGCGAGCGGGTGGACTGGCTGGCGCTGCGGGATGACTACGGGTTGCTGCGGGATCTCATCGAGGAGACCATCGCGGGCTTTGGCGACTTCAACCGCCGCATCGAGGAGCCCTGCGGCTTCCATCTGGAGAACAGCGCCGCCCTGCTGCGCTGGAACACCGCGAGCGGGCGCGCCGAATTCAGGGCGAGCCGTTTGCCGGACTCCATTCTGCCCGAGTGCACCAGCCACGCGGAGCAGATGGTGGACCAGCCCGTGCTGCTGCTTCAGAGCCTGCGCTCCCACGATCAGTACAACACCACCATCTATGGCATGGATGATCGCTATCGCGGCATCAAGGGGCGACGCAACGTGGTCTTCATGAACGAGGAGGATGCCAGGAGGCTGGGGCTCGCCGAGGAGCAGCGGGTGGACATGAGTGCGGTGTGCAACGACGGGCGCGAGCGGGTGGTACGGGGCTTTAGCGTCATCTTCTACGAGATCCCGAAAGGCAACATCGCCGCCTACTACCCGGAGACCAACCCCCTGGTGGCCATCGAGAGCATAGGGGAGGGCTCTTTCACCCCCACCTCCAAATCGGTGCCCGTACTGGTGACCCCGAGCGCCGCCTCGGTCGAGAACCTGGCCGTCACGCTCTGATCCCCTGACATGGATACCGTCCGACCCCTGCCATGGCAGGGGTTTTTTATGGCCGAACGGTGTCCGGCAAAGCCTGGGCCGATCAACCCAGGGCCACCACCACGCAGTTTCGGCCCTGGCTCTTGGCATCATAGAGCGCCTTGTCCGCCTCCTTGAGCACGGCGGCGATGCTGGTGGCATCCGCCCCCCAGTGGGCGACGCCGAGGGAGATGGTGATGTGGCCAGCTACCTCCATGTCGTGGCTCGCCACCCGGGTACGCAGGCGCTCGGCGATCTTCTGCGCCTGTGCAAGGGAGACCCCGGGCAGCAGCAGCAGGAACTCCTCGCCGCCGCTTCGACACAAGGCGGCATCGGAACGCAGATCCTGCTGCATCAGGGTGGCGAGGGAGACGATGACGGCATCCCCCACGTCGTGACCGAAGCGGTCGTTGATGGCCTTGAAGTGATCGATGTCCAGGGCAATCACCGTCAGGGGCTGACGTTCGGCCTCGTACTCGTCCAGCATCTGCTGCATGGCCCGGCGGTTAAACAGGCCCGTCATGGGGTCGGTGTGGCTGTCGGTGTGCAGTTTGTCGATCTTGGTATTGAGCAGCCCCAGACCCTTGAGGATGGCCTGCTTCAACTGGGCCGCTTCGAAATACCAGGCGCGGATCCCCGAGATGCTGGTGGCGGCCCCCTGCTGATCCATGAGTCCGGCCCGGTTGGCCAGTTGACGCAGGGGTCTGGCGATGATGGTGGCCGAGAGCCAGATGACGAAGAGAATGAAGAGGGTGACCGGGATCATCCCCTTGAGGATCTCCAGCATCTGTTCATCCAGACCGGCCAGGGTGGCGCTGCGGGGGCGCTGGGCCACTATCCCCCAGCCTGCGTCCGCCACCGGGGCAAAGCCTGCCAGCATCTCGCTGCCCCGGGAGTTGAGCACGCTCTGGGCGCCATCCTGCCCCTTGAGCACCGCATCCACCACCCGGTTCTTGCCAATCCTCTGGCCGATGCGTTCCGGGTTCGGGTGGTAGATGAGGGTGCGCTGGCGGTCCACCACATAAAGATAAGAACCATCCTGGTAGTAGTGCTGCCCCAGCAGGCTGGAGAGCACGCTGGCGGACTCCAGATAGATGGTGCCGGCGACATAGCCGAGGTAGCGCTTGTCTGCCGAGAAGATGGGGTGGGAGAGGCTGATGAGGTAGTTGCCAGTGAGGGAGACCAGGGGATCCGCGATGAGGGGCTGCTGGCTGGCCAGGGTCCGGCTCGCATTGGCCGAGGTGAGCTTGACCCCTTTCACATGCAACGCCTCGGGAGAGACGGCGACGATGACGGAATCGGTGTTCACGATGGCCACCGAGTTGAAGGTGTTGGTCTGCTGGCGCAACTGGCCTGCCACCTCCTCGAGTCCATGGAGGTCGTTGCCCTGTAGCAAGGGGGCGAGCCGGGCCGCGCCATAGGCCAGCTGTCCCTGGGCCGAGCGCAGCATGGTCTCGGTGGAGGCGGCGAGCTTGGTGGCATAGACCCGGTTTGCTTCCAGGGTGCTGTCGATGAGCAGTTGTCTTTGTGCCTGATAGATGGCGTAAAAGCTGTTGCCAAAGGTTGCCAGCACGCCGATGACGGCCAGCGCAAGGATGAGGCGATGCAGATCAAACCTCAGCAGCCAGTGAGAGTGCATGAACGAAACGGATCCTTGTCGTGGCGTCGGGGCAGTGCGGCAATTTTAAGGGGGGTGTCCGCCCAATGCCATCGTTAATGTGATTCTCGAATGGTTCCCTTTCATGGGGTGTCCCAGGTGGGAGCCCCGTCCCCGGTCGTCATGAGGCCGGTGAGGGCGGGATCCGCCAGCTCCGCCACCGTCTGCCAGAAGGGGGCGACGAGGGGATTGTCGTTGCCCGGCGGGCGAATGAGCCCGATGATCCAGCTCGCGTCGGCCTCCCCGAGGGGCAGGGTCAGCACATCGGGATGCTCAATGGTGGTGGAGGAGGGGACCAGGGTCCAGGCGATGCCGGCCGCCGCGGTGGCGATGCCGGCGGCGAAGTCGTTCACGTACTGGATGTCCTGAAAGCGCAGGCCGCTCTGGGCGAGGTAATGGATGAACTGATCGTAAAAAGAGGGGGCCTTGTCCCGGCGCAGGATGGCGAGCGGCTTCTCCTGCAGATCGGCGAGCCCTGCCACCCCCTGATAGCCTGAGGGCAGCACGGCGACGAAATGGGCGCGCACCACGGGCAGCACCGGCCAGCCCTTGGGGGCGGGCAGGCGGCAGAAGCCGAGATCCAGCCGCCCCTCCGCCAGCGCCAGCAACTGGTGATGGGTGGAGAGATCGTTGAGCTCGATGGCGACCCCGGGGCGGCTGGCCCGAAAACGGGCGATGGCGGCGGGCACCAGCAGCTTGGTGGCGACCCCGAAGCCGATGCGCAGGGTACCCGCGTGGCCCGCCAGCACGTCGCGGGCGCTGCGGGCGAGCTGCTCGCTCTGGGCCACCAGGGTGCAGGCGTCGGCGTAGAGGGCGCGCCCGAGCACCGTCAGCCGGGTGCTGCCGGCGTTGCGCTCGAACAGCTCGCCACCAAGGTCCGCCTCCAGCCGGCGGATCTGCTTGCTCAGGGCAGACTGGGTGACGTGCTGGCGCGCCGCCGCCTGACCAAAGTGCAATACCTCCCCCAGGGTGACGAAGGCTTTCAGGTCTCTCAACTCCATGGTGCCTCGCTTGATTCCAGATAGGAATGATAGGTGGCTATATTTGTCATTGGACGGAATTCTAGAAGTGTTGGATGCTGGTGCCAACTCATTTCGGGCCCCTGTACGGGGTCGACGTATCACGGGATGGCCCCCGCCATCCGCGCAGAAGGAGCAACACCAGATGCATCATCACAAGTTCAATGACTTCCCGAACGGTTTCCTCTGGGGCGCCGCCTCCGCCGCCTATCAGGTGGAAGGGGCCTGGAACGAGGAGGGCAAGGGCCCCTCGGTATGGGACAGCTTCACCAAGCTGCCGGGCAAGACCTTTGAAGGGAGCAACGGAGACGTGGCGGTGGATCACTACCACAGGGTGGAAGAGGACGTGGCGCTGATGGCCGAGATGGGGCTCAAGGCCTATCGCTTCTCGGTGAGCTGGCCGCGCATCTACCCGACGGGGCGTGGCGAGGTGAACGAGGCGGGGCTCGCCTTCTACGACAGGCTCATCGACGCCCTGCTGGCCCACGGCATCGAGCCGGTGCTGACCCTCTATCACTGGGATCTCCCCCAGGCCCTGCAGGATGAGTACGGCGGCTGGGAAGACAGGCGGATCATCGACGACTTCGAGTGCTATTGCGTGACCCTCTATCAGCGCTTCGCCGGCAAGGTGAAGTACTGGGTGTCGCTCAACGAGCAGAACTACAACCTGACCAACGCCTACCAGCTGGGCACCCATCCTCCCGCGGTGCAGGACAGGAAGCGTTTCTTCGCCGCCAACCACATCGCGTTTCTCGCCAATGCCCGGGTCATCAAGGCGTTTCGCCAGCATGTGCCGGGTGGCCTGATTGGCCCCAGCTTCGCCTACTCGCCAGCCTATCCGGCCTCCTGCGCCCCGAGCGACATGCTGGCGTTCGAGAATGCCGAGGAGTTCACCAACCTCTGGTGGCTGGATGCCTACTGCTTCGGCCGTTACCCCCAGGCGGCGCTCGCCTATCTGCGGGAGACCGGCGAGGCGCCGGAGATCCTGCCGGGCGATCTCGAGCTCTTGCGCGAAGGCACCCCCGACTACATCGGGGTCAACTACTACTACACCCTGACCTTCACCGACAACCCCCTCGGCGGCCAGACGATGCAGCGCATCAACACCACGGGCAAGAAGGGCACTACGCCCTCCAGCGGCATTCCCGGCCTCTACAAGACGGCCCCCAATCCGCACCTTGAGACCAGCAACTGGGACTGGGCCATCGATCCCACCGGGATGCGCATCGCCCTGCGTCGGCTCTCCTCCCGTTATGCCCTGCCGCTGATGATCACCGAGAACGGCCTGGGGGAGTTCGACAAGCTGGAAGCCGGGGACAAGGTGAACGACGACTACCGTATCGCCTATCTGCACAGCCACCTCAAGGCGTGCCAGGAGGCGATGCAGGACGGGGTCGAGCTGATTGGATATTGCGCCTGGTCCTTCACCGACATCCTGAGCTGGCTCAACGGCTACCAGAAGCGCTACGGCTTTGTCTACGTGGACAGGGACGAGCAGGGAGGGTCTCTTCGTCGCATCAAGAAAGAGAGCTTCCACTGGTACAGCCAGGTCATTGCAAGCGGTGGCAAGACTCTGTAACGGGCCCGGTGCGCCGCACCTCGTCTGCCCAATGCCGGAAGGCCCCCTCGTCGGAGGGGGCCTTCCTTGTTTGTGCAGTAGGCAACCATGACCGCCTAGATAAACATGCCGCCCGAGGCTTCGATGCGCTGGGCGGTGATCCAGCGGCAGTCATCGGAGAGCAGGGCGGCGATGGCACCACCGATGTCGTCGGGCTGACCTACCCGGCCAAGGGCGGTCTGGCTCGCGAGAAAGTCGTTGACTCCCTTGTTGTCGCGCACCACGCCGCCGCCAAAATCGGTCTCGATGGCGCCGGGGGCCAGCACGTTGACCGCGATGCCCCTGGGGCCCAGCTCCTTGGCCAGATAGTGGGTCAGCACCTCGACGCCCCCCTTCATGGCGGCGTAGGCGGCATAACCCGGCATGGCGAAGCGGGTGAGGCCGGTGGAGAGGTTGAGGATGCGACCGCCGTCTGCCAGGAGGGGCAGGAGCGCCTGGGTCAGGAAGAAGGTCCCCTTGAGGTGGATGTTGAGCAGGGTGTCGAACTGCTGCTCCGTGGTCTGCTCGAAGCTGGCATGAATGCCGATCCCGGCGTTGTTGACCAGGAAGTTGAAATGGGTGCGCTGCCACTCCCGGGCGAGCAGTTGCGTCACCTCCTCTGCAAAGGCCGCGAAGGTGGCGCTCTCGCCCACGTCCAGTGTAAGGGCATGGGCCCGAACGCCGAGGGCGCGGGCCTGGGCCACCACCGCCACCGCCTCTGCGGCCTGGCTGCGGTAGGTGATGATGAGGTCGACGCCTTTGGCGGCGAGGGCCAGGGCCCCGTGCTTGCCAAGGCCGCGGCTGGCCCCGGTGATGAGGGCGATGGGTCTGGTCATGGTATGACTCCTGTCAGGGTGGCGGACACAGGCTCGATACGAGCCGACCGGATCACTGTATTGTTCCTTTTAAACTGGATAAATAGCGTGATAATGAAATCACTGTTCCGTTTGAAGAGACAATCAGGCCATGGATCAACTGGATGCGATGAGATTGTTCGTGCGGGTCGCCGAACTGGAGAACTTCACCCGCTGCGCCGAGCAGCTGGGCATCCCCAAGGCGACCCTCTCCGCCGCCATCCGCCGGCTGGAGGAGCGCATGGGGACCCGGCTCCTGCTGCGCACCACGAGGCGGGTGCAGCTCACCACGGACGGCCAGCTCTGCTACGCCAGGTGCCGGGATCTGCTGGCGGACATGGAGGAGTTTGACGGCCTGTTTCGCCAGGGGGGGCAGATCTCGGGACAACTGCGGGTGGACATGCCGAGCCGGATGGCGCGCCATCTGGTGATCCCGGCGCTGCCCGCCTTCCTGGCGCAGCACCCCGACTTGCAGCTGATGCTGAGCAGCACGGACAGGCGGGTGGATCTGGTGCGCGACGGGTTCGACTGCGTGGTGCGGGTCGGGGCGCTGGAGCCCTCCAGCCTGGTGGCGCGCCCCCTGGGTCACTATCGCCAGATCAACTGCGCCAGCGCCGGCTACCTGGCCCGTTACGGGGTGCCGCAGCGCCTCGCCGATCTGGCCGGGCACCGGCTGGTGCACTATGGTCCCGGGTTTGGTGCCGGGCAGGGGCGCAGCGAGCCCGGCTTTGAATACCTGGCGGAAGATGGCCGCCGCGCCCTGCTGCCCATGGCGGGGGCCCTCATGGTCAATGACAGCGAGACCTACCTGGCGGCGGCGCTGGCGGGGCTTGGCATCATCCAGATGCCGCGTGTGGGGGTCGAATCCCTGCTCGCGGGGGGCGAGCTGGTGAGCATCCTGCCCCAGTGGCAGCCGCCGCCGCTCCCCATCCACGCCCTCTATGCCCATCGCCGCCAACTGGCCCCCAGGGTCCAGCTCTTCATCCACTGGCTGGCGGGGTTGCTCGCCGCCCATCTCGGGGGCGCCTCAGAGGCGGCTGCGCCTTGAGCGAAACTCGCGGGGCGAGAGGGCAAACGCCTCACGAAAGAAGCGGGTAAAGCTGCTCTGGCGGGCAAAACCCAGGCGCTCCCCCACTGTCTGCAGGGGGAGGGCGGGATCCTGCAACAGGCGGCAGGCCTCCTCCCGGCGCACCCGCTCCAGCAGACCCGAGAAGTGGCACCCTTCCTCCCGCAGATGGCGGTTGAGGGTCCAGCGGGTCAGCTTGAGGTGCTCGCACACCCCATCGAGCAGAGAGGAGGCCTCGGCGCTCTCTTGCCACAGCTGCTGGCGGATGAGTGCCATCACCCTGTCCCGGTAGCGGCTGCTGGGGCGAAGCTGGGCCATCTGCCGGTCGAGCTCCCCGAGCAGCAGGGGTTGCAGGGGCAGGTTGCACTGCCCGTGGGCGAGATCGAGCAAGGCGGCGGGAAAGCGCAGCTCGAAGGCTGCCCCCTGTTGCAACCGCCCTTCCAGCCAGCCTGCCAGCTCACGCCACAGCCTGGGGCGTACCGGGGTGGGCAGCACCAGCAGCCCCTGGCCCGGGTGGTAGAACTGGAGCAGGGCATAGAGGTGGCAGAGGTTGGCCAGGCTGCTCAGGGTGATGACGTCCGGATGATCGGACTCCGAGTGGTAGCTGATCCTGGCCTGTCCCTCTTCTTCTTGCAGGCGGATCTCGTCGCTCTCGCCGATAAGGGGGCGGTAGGTGAGAAAGAAGTGCAGGGCCTGGCGAAGGGTGGAGGCGTTGCAGCACAGGCTCGCCAGCGACATGAAGTCGGCAAAGAGACCGGGGAGGGCGGGGGGCGTCCAATCGAGGGCCAGATCCACGTGGGGGGCTGCCCCGGCCAGCAGACGGAAGTGGCGCCCGGTGTCGAGCCGCCCCTGGGGGATCAGCAGCTCTTCGTGAGCGATGCCGCAGGGGTGCAGGAGGGCAGCAGGATCCCGCCCGCGGGCCTGCCAGTGGTTGAGGCAGTGCAGGGCAATCCGGTTGGAGACGGTCTTCACGGCAAAAATCCTTGTCAGCGGTGGCCCACCATCATCGGCCAACGGCGGCGGATTGCCGTGAGCCAGCGCCGCTTTCATGTTTCAGATTTGTAACCAAGGGTAACCCTGCAACCCTTTTCACACTTTTCAATCCTGCTCCCAACCGGCAACTTCCTGCACCCGACGGGCAAGTGAGAGGGGCCGCTTTTGCATAGAGTGGCGACTCCTACACACACAAGGAAGATAACAACAATGAAACACCACTCGCTCTCCCGAACCCGTGTCGCCCTCGCCATCGGGGCCCTGCTGCTGGCAGGGTGCAACGACAACGACTCCACCCCCAAGCCCGAGCAGCCGGTTCTGGGCCACCGCACCGTCACCCTCATCGAGCAGGACGGCCTGCAATTCAAGGATCTCGATGGCAGCGGCACCCTGACCCCCTACGAGGACTGGCGCCTCGGCGCCGCCGAGCGAGCCCGGGATCTGGTGGGCAGGCTCACCCTGGCCCAGAAGGCAGGGCTGATGATGCACGGCACCCTGGTGCTGGACGGGGCGGGGCGGGTGAACCTCGCGGCCATGGACAAGATGCTGCGCGAGGACGGGGTCAACACCTTCATCACCCGCATGGCCGGTGATCCGGCGGCCATCGCCGCGGACAACAACACCCTGCAGGCCCTGCTGGAAGGGGTGGGATTCGGCATCCCCATGACGGTGAGCACGGATCCCCGCAACCACTTCACCCATGATCCCAACGCCACCAGCATCGGTGCCGGGGCCTTCTCCCAGTGGCCCGAGACCCTGGGGCTGGCCGCCATCGGCGATGCCGCCCTGGTGCAGCGCTTTGGCGACATCGCCCGTCAGGAGTACCGGGCCGTCGGCATCCACGAGGCCCTCTCGCCCCAGGCGGATCTTGCGACCGAGCCGCGCTGGGGGCGCATCAACGGCACCTTCGGGGAAGACAACCTGCTCGCCAAGTCCCTGGTCAAGGCCTACATCGAGGGCTTCCAGCAGGGGAGCGAGGGGATAGGCAAGGAGAGCGTGGTCACCGTGGTCAAGCACTTCGCCGGGGCCGGTCCCCAGAAGGACGGGCTGGATGCCCACAACCCCTGGGGCAAGGAGCAGGTTTACCCCGGCGGTCAGTTTGCCTACCACCTGGTGCCCTTCGAGGGCGCCTTCGAGGCCAGGGTAGCCGCCGTGATGCCCTATTACGCCATGCCCCTGGGCCTGACCCAGGATGGGCAGCCCGTCGAGGAGGTGGGGTTTGGCTTCAACCGCCAGATCATCACGGATCTGTTGCGGGGTCACTTCAAGTTTGACGGCGTGGTGCTGAGCGACTGGGGCATCGTCAATGACTGTGACAGCCGCTGCGAGCAGGGGCTGACCCAGGATGAAGTCAATGCCGGGGTGAGCCCCTGGACCGTGCCCTTTGGCATGTCCTGGGGCGTGGAGAAGCTCACCAAGGCCGAGCGTTATGCCAAGGCCATCGACGCCGGGGTGGATCAGTTCGGTGGCGTGGAAGATCCGGCTCCCCTGCTGGCGGCGGTGCAGAGCGGTCTGGTGACCGAGGCGGCCATCACCACTTCGGCCGAGCGGATCCTGGCCCAGAAGTTTGCCCTCGGGCTCTTTGAGAATCCCTATGTGGATGCCGAGGCCGCGGTGGCCCTGGTGGGCAAGACAGAGTTCCAGCAAGAGGCCCAGGCCGCCCAGGCGGCGTCTCACGTGTTGCTGAAGAATGAGGGAGCCCTGCTGCCGCTGAAGGCGGACGGCAAGCGGGTCTACCTGCACAATGTCAACGCCGAGGTGGCCAGGGCCAACGGCTATACGGTGGTGACGAACCTGGCCGACGCGGAGCTTGCCATCGTGCGGGTCAACGCCCCGGGCGAGCAGGATCCCCGCTTCCCGTTTGGCAGCATCCACTTCGGTCAGCTCGGCTTTGCCAGCAATGATCAGGTGGTGCAGGAGACGGCCCACGAAGGGGTCTACCGCGGCGCGGATGACTTTGCCGCCATCCAGGCCATCGAGCAGGCCGGGGTGCCCATGGTGCTCTCCGTCTATCTGGACAGGCCCGCCATCCTGACCGAGGTGGCCCCGGCGGCCCGGGTGCTGCTCGCCAACTTCGGCGCCCTGGATCAGGCCCTGTTCGATGTCATGAGCGGCACCCAGAAGGCACGCGGCAAGCTCCCCTTCGAGCTGCCCTCCAGCTGGCAGGCGGTGCTGGCCCAGTCCCCGGATGTGGCCAAGGACTCACAAAGCCCGCTCTATCCCTACGGGGCCGGTCTGGCCTATTGATGGACAGGGATGTCCTGTCTCTCATCAAGGCGCCTGCGGGCGCCTTTTCCATTGCCCCCATCGACAATCCCGGTTTGGCGCAAGGGGTTGGCTTGGGCATAATGGCGCCCCGGCAACGGGTGCGGTGGCCAGTGTGGCGGGCACCCGGTCACAGTGCACAGGAGATGAGATGAAATTTATCGGAGCCCACGTCAGTGCGGCGGGCGGGGTGGAAAACACCATCGCCCGGGCCAAAGCCATCGGGGCCAACGCCTTCGCCCTGTTTACCAAGAACCAGCGCCAGTGGCAGGCGGCGCCCCTCTCCGAGGCCAGTATTCGCGCCTTCAAGGCCGCCTGCGAGAAGGAGGGCTTTCGCCCCGAGCAGATCCTGCCCCACGACAGCTACCTCATCAACCTGGGTCATCCCGACCCCGACGCCCTCGCCAAGTCCCGGGATGCGTTTCTGGACGAGATGAAGCGCTGCGAGCAACTGGGGCTGTGCTACCTGAACTTCCACCCGGGCAGCCATCTCAAGCAGATCCCCGAGGCGGTGAGCCTCAAGCTCGTGAGCGAGTCCATCAACTGGGCGCTGGAGCGCAGCGAAGGGGTGACGGCGGTGATCGAGAATACCGCCGGCCAGGGCACCAACCTCGGCTGGTCGTTCGAGCACCTGGCCACCCTCATCGACGGAGTAGAGGACAAGAGTCGGGTCGGCGTCTGCTTTGACACCTGCCACGCCTTCGCCGCCGGTTACGATCTGCGTACCCCCGAGGGGTGCGAGGCGGTGTTTGCCGACTTCGACCGCATCGTGGGGTTCCAGTACCTCAAGGGGATGCATATCAACGGCGCCAAGTGTACCTTCGGTAGTCGGGTCGACCGTCACCACAGCCTGCGGGAGGGCAACCTCGGCGAGGCGGTGTTCCACCACATCATGAACGACGACCGTTTCGACGGCATCCCGCTTATCCTCGAGACCATCGATGAGTCCATCTGGGGCGAGGAGATAAGCTGGCTGCGCAGCCTGGCCGGGAGCCCGCGCCCGGCGTGATGCCGGGGTCCACCATTGGGTAGCAAGGAGAGACGATGCACGACGAGACAAGGGCGCCCCTGCGCTTTGGCATTGCCGGGGCGGGGGCCATCGCCCGGCGTTTTTGCCGCGATGTGAACGGGCACGCCAGGGGAGCCGAGGTGGTGGCCATCGCCGCCCGGGACCAGGGACGGGCGGACGAGTTCGCCCGGGATCTGGGGCTGCCCCACGCCTATGGCAGCTATGAGGCCCTGGCCGCCAGCCCCGAGGTGGAGGCCGTCTATGTGGCGGTCATCCACCCGGAGCACGCGGGCCTGGTGAGGCAGATGCTGCTGGCGGGCAAGCACGTACTGGTGGAAAAACCGGCGGTGACCCGGGTGGCGGATTGGGACGCCCTGGTGGCGCTCGCCCACGCACGGGGCCTGCTGCTGCTCGAGGCCATGAAGGTGATGTGCTTCCCCGCCATGCGCGCCCTGTTGCAGCGCCTGCCCCTGCTGCCGCCGCCGCGCGAGCTGCGGGCGGCGTTCGGTTCGACCCAGCCCAGGGTGGGCAAGCTGTTCGATCCTGCCCTCGACGGCGGCGCCGCCTGGGACGTGGGGGTCTATCCCCTCTGGCTCCATGCCGCCCTCTGCCATCGGCTGGGGCTGGGCTGCCCCGCCCCCGAGGTGACGCTGACGCGGGCTCCGGGGGAGGTGGATCTTACCGCCAGCTTCACGTTCGATGAGCCGTTTCGGGCCGAGCTCGGGGCCTCCATCATCGAGGATCTCGAGCGGGAAGCGTCCTTGTCCGGGGAGGGGTGGCGCCTGGTCATCGAGGGCAAGTGGTGGAATCCCCAGCACATTCGCTGGCAAGGGGGGCCTGCCCCCGTCATCTGGCCGGCGGACATCTATCTGCCGGTGGAGGGGGGCGGCATGCAGCACGAGGCGGATCACTTCGCCGATTGCCTGCGCCACCGGCTGCTGGACTCCCCCTGGGTGCCCCAGGCCGTGACCCGGCAGGTGCTCGGCTGGATTGAAGGGGGACTCGCCGGCTGAGGCCGGGGAAGGGCTGAGGGTCGAGGGGAGCATCGGCTGAACGACAAGGGCGCCAATGGCGCCCTTGTCGTATCCGAAGGGGTTCTCACGCCAGGGTCTGGGCGCGGCAGAAGGCCAGGAAGCGGCGCAGGGCGACGGAGTGGAACTTCTGCTTGTGCCAGACGAGGGAGAGCTGGCGGGGGAAGCGGCGACTCGGGGTGAGGGCCACCAGGCGCCCCTGTGCCAGCCGGTCCGCCACCGCGAGGCGGGAGATGAAGGAGATGCCGAGCCCCTTCTCCACCGCCAGCATCACCGCCTCCAGGGTATTGAGCTCTATCCCCGCCTGCCAGCGGGGCAGGTGGGGCTGGAGCTGCTGCTCGAACTGCTCGCGGCTGCCGGATTGCGCCTCGCGCAGCACCCAGGTTTCCCCGGCAAGCCGGCGCAGGGGCAGCTCGAGCTGATCCGCCAGGGGGTGACCGGGGGCGGCGATGATGAGCATCTCGTCCTCCAGCCAGGGTTCGCTCACCAGGTCCGGGTGGTGGTTCTCCCCCTCGATGAGGGCGAGATCCAGCTCGAAGTGGGCGAGGGCATGGCACAGGAGGTGGGTGTTGGCGATGGTGACCCTGGGGGCGGCTCCCAGCTCCTGGGCCCCCTCCGCCAGCAGGGCGGGCAGCAGGTAGTTGCCGATGGTCTGGCTGGCCCCGAGGTGCAGCTGGCCGCTCGGCTCGGCATCGGGGCTGAAGAGCTGCTCTATCTCCTGCATCCGGGTCAGCAGCTCCTCGGCGGCCGGTTGCAGCAGGCGCCCCTCGCTGTTGAGCTGAAGCCTCGGGTGCACCCGGTCGAACAGGGGCGTGGCGAGCTGGCGCTCCAGCTCCTGCAGCGACTGGGAGACGGCCCCCTTGCTCAGGCAAAGTTCATTGGCGGCGCCCCCCAGGTTGCCGTGGCGGGCGATGGTGGCAAACACCTTGAGTTGTTGCAGGGTGAGCTTCATATCGTTTGATTTTCCTAAACGCTAAGTTCAATTCATTTAGATATCGTAAACGATAGACCCCCTTTATCCTATGCCCATCGTCATCATCAAGAGGGTATTCGCCATGATCGCAAGAACCCGCCGCTCCCTGGCCGCCGCCCCGACCCCCATGGCCGGTCTGGCTCTGGGGATCGCCAGCCTCGGCTGGTGCTGGGAAAATGCCGGTCAGTTCGATGGCCGTCTGCAACTGCTGGGGGCCGCCATCGCCGCCGTGCTGCTCCTCGTCCTGACCTTCAAGTTTCTGATCCACCCGCGCCTGCTGTGGCAGGATCTCGCCCATCCCGTGGTGGGCAGCGTGGTGCCCACCTACGCCATGGGGACCATGGTGGTCTCCAAGGCGGTCGGCCTGCTCGCCCCGACCCTGGGGCAGGGGCTCTGGCTGTTTGCGGTCATCATCCACCTCGTCTTCCTCGCCACTTTCGTCTGGCACAGGGCCAGAGCGTTCGAAATCCATCACATGGTGCCGAGCTGGTTTGTGCCGCCGGTGGGGATCATCGTGGCTGACGTGGCCTACCCGGGCGGTCCCTTCGCATCCCTGGCCACCGGCCTGCTCTGGTTCGGCATGGCCTGCTACGGCCTGATGCTGCCGCTGATGCTCTATCGCCTCATCTTCAGCCACGAGGTGCCGGATGCCGCCAAGCCCACTATCGCCATCCTGGCCGCCCCGGCGAGCCTGTCGCTGGCCGGCTACCTCACCGTGAGCCAGGATCCCTCCCTGCTGCTGGTGGCGGTGCTGCTCGGGATCGCCGTGCTGATGACCGGCATCATCTACCTGGCCTTCATCAAGCTGCTGCGCCTGCCGTTCTCGCCGGGTTACGCCGCTTTCACCTTCCCCCTGGTGATCGGGGCCACCGCCCTGTTCAAGGTGAGTCACCTGCTGTCGCAGTGGCCGGAGGCGGCCCGCTATGCCGAGCAGCTCCATCAGCTGGCCTATCTGGAGCTGGGGGTGGCCACCCTGGTGGTGGGTTACGTGGCCCTGCGTTACCTGATGTTCTTCCTGCCGGCGGTGCAGGATGACCTGCCGGGGCAGCCCGCACGCCGCTAGGCACAAGGTTTTCATCCCCCCTCGTCATCGACCCCGCCCGTGCGGGGTCTGCCGTTCGTGATGCAGTGACACAGAGGGGAATCAAATGAAGCAGATTAATTTTGTCAATCCGTGAAGTGGCTTAAATAGTTGCCCATACAGGCGACATTCAGTTGGCGTTAACTGGTAATACCTGTCACGATGCGCGCCACTTTATCTTCCCATTGTTTTGTCGTGCCCCATGTCCTCATCTGATCCCGTGTTTGACGCCCGATTCCAGCCTCGTCTGCTGCACCCCCGTTACTGGTTGAGCTGGCTCGCCCTCGGCGCCATCGGTGTGCTCGCCTTCGTGCCCCCGCGCTGGCGGGATCGCCTGGCCGATGCTCTGACGCCCCTGGTATGCGCCATCTCGAAGAAGCAGATCTACATCGCCAGGACCAACCTCGCCATCTGCTTCAAGGAGAAGAGCGAGGCCGAGCGGGAGGCCATCCTGATGACCTCCATCCGGGTCGGCCTCAAGAGCCTGCTGGGCTTTGGCGAGTTCACCTGGCGCAGCCCCGCCCACGTGATGGGGCGGATCCAGGTCAGCGGCTGGGAACATATCGAGGCGGAGCAGGCCGCTGGCCGACCGGTGATCCTGGTGGTGCCCCACAGCTGGCCCATCGACGCGGCGGGCTACTACTTTGCCCAGCGGGGCCTGCCCATGTGCACCATGATGAAGAGCGCCCGCAACCCGGTGTTCGACTGGCACATCAACGGCGCGCGGGCCCGGCACGGCTGCCGCGTCTATGAGCGCAGCGCCGGCATCAAGCCGGTGATCAAGGCGGTGAAATCCGGTCTGAGCTTCTTCTATCTGCCGGATCAGGATCACGGCCGGGAGGCAAGCCTGTTCGCCCCCTTCTTCAACCACCCCAAGGCGACGTTGCCGGCCCTGCCACGGCTGGTGAAGCTGACCGGCGCCCGGGCCCTGCCGGTGCTGGCCTGCTATGACGAGCAGGCGCACGGCTACCGGTTGGAGGTCGAGGCTCCCTACGCCGACTACCCGAGCGGGGATCTGATGGCGGATACCTGCCGCATGAACGACAGCGTGGAGCGCCAGCTCTGCCGCCACCCGGGCCAGTACATGTGGTTCCTCAAGATCTTCGACACCCGTGAGGATCAGGTGGGGCCGGATGGCCTCTACGAAGAGGGGATCCGGCGCATCCGCCGGGGCCTTGCTCCTCACCCCTGAGCCTTGCGCTCACCCGGTGCAAAAATGTGGCCCCAAGCGGGCCACTTTTTATTTCTAACTTGTCTGATCAGTGACTTGGCGCGGGGGCGCTGTGCAGGGCAGGGTAGAAAAAGTTGTCAGGATCACTAAAATGACGCTCTGTTTTGATGATTCGATGGCGACCATGTCCGCACAAGATCCGGTGTTTGACACCTCTTTTCATCCGCGCCTGCTGCACCCCCGTCTGTGGGGCAGCTGGCTGGCCGTCGCTCTGCTCTCCCTGCTGGCCTGGGTGCCGGCAAGGGCACGGGACAAGCTGGCCGACTACCTGGCCCCCCTGCTGCTGCGCGTCTCCAGGAAGCAGGCCTACATCGCCGACACCAACCTCAAGATCTGCTTCCCCCATCTCGACGAGGCGGGCCGTCAGGCCCTGCTGCTGAAATCCATCCGGGTGGGGCTCAAGACCTTCCTGGGCTTTGGCGAGCTGACCTGGCGCAGCCCCGACTTCCTCAAGGGGCGCGTCAAGGTGAGCGGCTGGGAGCACGTGGAGGCGGAGCGGGCAGCCGGTCGCCCCATGATCTTCGTGGTGCCCCACACCTGGGCGGTGGACATGATTGGCCGCTACTTCCCCCTCCAGGGGATCAAGATGTGCACCATGATGAAAAGCCCCAAGGATGCGGTGTTCGACTGGTACATCAACCGCGAGCGCAGCAAGGGTGGGCGTATCTACGAGCGCAGCGTCGGCATCAAGCCCGCCATCAAGGCCCTGCGCAGCGGCGACAGCTTTTTCTATCTGCCGGATCAGGATCACGGCCGGGAGGCGAGCCTCTTCGTGCCCTTCTTCAACCACCCCAAGGCGACCCTGCCGGCCCTGCCCAAACTGGTGAAGCTGACCGGTGCCCGCGCCGTGCCCATTCTGGCCTGCTACGACGAGGATCAGGGGTGCTACCGGCTGGAGATCGAGGCGCCGTTCGACCCTTATCCCACCGCGGATCTGGTAGCGGACGTCAACCAGATGAACCGCATGGTGGAGCAGCAGCTTGGCCGCTTCCCCGAGCAGTACATGTGGTTTCTCAAGATCTTCGAAACCCAGGAGCACGATCAGGGCGAAGACGGTCTCTACGAGGCGGGGATCCGCCGCATCCGCCAGGGGCTGCCACCGGAACCTTGATCGACACGGCCCCCTTGCGGGCCGTTTCTGACAGGGGTGGCAGGCCACCAGCAAACAGGTGCAAACAAGGTGCAAATAGGGTAAAAGGGCGGTCATGAAAATTCCAAATCGAATCCAACCTCTGGTTGATGACGGCCTGGTGGACGATGTCATCAGCCGGCTGATGAGCGGCAAAGAGGCCGACGTCTATGTGGTGCGCTGCGGCGACGAGATCCGCTGCGCCAAGGTCTACAAAGAGGCGTCAAAGCGCAGCTTCAAGCAGGCCGTGGTCTATCAGGAAGGGCGGCGGGTACGCAGCAGCCGCGATGCCCGCGCCATGGAGAAGGGCTCCAAGTACGGTCGCAAGCAGCACGAAGAGGTGTGGCAGAACACCGAGGTGGATGCCCTGTTCAAGCTGGCGGCGGCCGGGGTGCGGGTTCCCAGGCCCTATGTCTGCCTCGATGGCGTGCTGCTGATGGAGCTCATCACCGACGCCGACGGCAACGTCGCTCCCCGTCTCAACGATGTGGCCCTGACCCGTGAGCAGGCTCTGGTGGATCATGGCAAGGTGATCCGCTACGTGGTGCGCATGCTCTGCGCCGGTCTCATTCACGGGGATCTCTCGGAGTTCAACGTGCTGGTGGACGAAGAGGGGCCCGTCATCATCGACCTGCCCCAGGTGGTGGATGCCGCCGCCAACAACCAGGCCAGGGCCATGCTGGAGCGGGATGTCGACAACATGCGCAACTACTACGGCATGTATGCCCCCGAACTGCTCAAGACCCGGTATGCCCGGGAGATGTGGTCCTTGTTCGAGGATGGCAAGCTGGGCCCCGAGACCGAGCTCACCGGCCTGTTCGAAGAGAGCCGGGAGGCCATCGATCTGGATGGCGTGCTGCACGAGATAGAAAGTGCCCAGGAGGAGGCCATGGCCCGCCGGGCCAGGTTGCAGGCGGAGCAGGAAGAGGAGTCCTGACGGGCCTTCATTCCAATCAAAAAGAGCGCCATGGGCGCTCTTTTGTTTTGGACCCTGGCTCAGAGCCCGGTCAGGGGTGGCGCCTTGAGACGGGGCCCCTGGTAACCCGTCACCTCGCCAAAGCGCGGATGACCGCTCTCCCAGTCGGCGGCGGCGGTGCGAATGGCCTCCTTGTCGACGCTCACGAAGTTCCACCAGATCTGCAGCGGTTTGGGCAGGGGTTCGCCGCCAATGAGCAGCAGCCGGGCGCCCGGGCGCAGGGTCAGCGCCACCTCCCGGTTGCCGGGGGGCAGGTAGAGCAGCTGCTCCGGGGCCAGGGCCTCCCCTGCGACGATGGTCTCCCCCGCGAGGGGAAAGAGGCCGTGCTCGAAGGCGGGATCCAGGGGAAGGGTGATCTCGCCTCCCTCGGGGGCGTGCAGATCCAGCCCCAGAATGGGGGAGAAGTGCAGGGTGGGGGCGCGCCGGCTGCCGTGCTCGCCGATGAGCAGAGTGAGGGTGATCTCCCCTTGCTGCCAGCGGGGGAGCGTCGGGTAGTGATCGAAGCGGGGCGGGGTATGCTGATCCGCCTCTGGCAGGGCTATCCAGAGCTGGGCGGCGTGCAGATCGGGCTGGTTCGGGACCGACTCCTCCGTGTGGGCGATGCCCCGTCCTGCTGTCATCAGGTTCACCTGGCCCGGACGGATCACCTGCTTGCTGCCCAGGCTGTCCCGGTGGAGGATCTCCCCCTCCAGCATCCAGGTGAAGGTCTGCAGGGCGATGTGGGGGTGGGGCCCCACATCCATGCCGGGGGCGCCGGGGGCAAAGCGGGTCGGGCCGATATGATCGAGAAAACACCAGGGCCCGATGGTGCGCCGCTCCTTGACCGGGATGGCGCGAGCCACCGGGATGCCGCCCACATCGGTGAGGCGGGAGGCAATGCGTTGCCACTGTTGTGTCATGGGGTGCTCCTTGTCGAGGAAAAGGTTGGCGCGCGCAGGCCGCAGCGTCTGCCGGAAGTTGGACATGCCGTCTCGCCCGGTGCCTGTGAGTGATGCCGAGGTTACTATGCCCCAATCCGGCGCCGGATGGCAAAGACGGGGCACAGCGCCTGCCCTGAGGGCCCAGCCCGGCAATTGCAGCCGGGTACTGTATGAACGTACAATAGTCCCATCCCACTCTTGAGCCCGACCACCTGCATGACCGACATCCAGCCCCTCCCTCCCGTGACCCCGCCGCTCGACGGCTTCATCCTGACCCGCCATGGTCGGGATGTGCAGGGGCGTACCGAGATCGTGATGTGGCTCTGGAGCGCACAGGGACCGGTACGGGTGGTGGTGCCGGGGCAGGAGCCGGTCTTCTTCCTCCCGGAACGCCACCTGGAGGAGGCGGCAGAGCTTTTCAAGGGGGCCGGGGTGAGGGGGCGTTTTCGCCGCCTCCCCATGCACACCTTCGAGGGGAGCCGGGTGGTGGGCTGCTACTTTGCCACCCTGAGCGCCTTCCACCGCGCCATCGAGCTGCTGCTCATCCGCGGATTGGAGCACTTCGAGGCGGATATCCGCCTGCCCGAGCGCTTTCTCATGGAGCGCTTCATCACCGCCGGGATGCGCTTTGACGGCAAGGCGAGGCGAAAGGGGGGCAGGCAGGGTTACTGGGAGGTAAACGAGGCGCGCTGTGCGCCGCAGGCGGTGACGCCGACCCTCTCCTGGGTCTCCCTGGACGTGGAGTGCGCCATGGATGGCACTCTCTTCTCGGTGGGGCTTCATAGCGAAGAGGACGCGCGGGTCATCATGATTGGTGCCCCGGAGCCGGACTCGCAGGACTGGGAGACCCCCGTCGAGTGGGTGGCGGACGAGCCAGCCCTGCTCGGTGCCCTGGAGGGCTGGTTCAGCCTGCACGATCCCGATCTCGTCATCGGCTGGAACGTGGTGAATTTCGACTTTCGCCTGCTGCTGCGCCGCGCCGAACTCCACAAGCGGCGGCTGCGGCTCGGGCGCGGGCGGGAGCTCTGCTTCTGGCGCTCGTCCCGAAACGACCCCCAGAGCGGCAACGTCATCATCCCGGGGCGCATGGTGCTGGACGGCATCGATACCCTCAAGAGCGCCACCTGGCAGTTCCCGAGCTACAGCCTGGATGCGGTGGCGAGCGAGCTGCTCGGGCGGGGCAAGGACATCGAGGACGTGGCCAACCGGGGGGAGAAGATCACCGAGCTGTTCCACTCCGACAAGGAGGCGCTGGCCCGCTACAACCTGGAAGATTGCAGGCTGGTGTGGGAGATCTTCGATTTCTGCCACCTCATCCCCTTCGCCATCGAGCGCGCCTCCCTCACCGGTCTTGAGCTCGACCGGGTGGGCGGGTCGGTGGCGGCGTTCACCAACCTCTATCTGCCACGGCTGCACCGCGGTGGCTATGTGGCGCCCAACCTGCCGGCAGACGGCGGGCTCGCAAGCCCCGGCGGCTATGTGATGGACTCCAAGCCGGGGCTCTATCGCCACGTGCTGGTGCTCGACTTCAAGAGCCTCTATCCCAGCATCATCCGCACCTTCTGCATCGACCCCATGGGGCTGGTGGAGGGGCTCAAACACCCGGATAACGCCATTCCAGGCTTTCGCGGCGCCCTGTTCTCCCGAACCCGCCACTTCCTGCCGGATCTCATCGCCACCCTCTGGGCGGCGCGGGATCGGGCCAAGGCCGCCAGTAACAAGGCCCTCTCCCAGGCCATCAAGATCATCATGAACTCCTTCTACGGGGTGCTGGGGTCGGGGGGCTGCCGCTTCTATGACCCGAGGCTCGCCTCCTCCATCACCTTGCGGGGCCACGGCATCATGCAGCAGACCCGGGAGTGGATAGAGGCAGAAGGGTTCGAGGTGATCTATGGGGACACCGACTCCACCTTCGTGCACCTGGGGAGCGATATCCGTCTCGAACAGGCGGACGAGATTGGCCAGCGACTGGCGAAGATGATCAACGACAACTGGGCCGCGCTGATAAGGCGGGAGTTCGACCTGCCGAGCCATCTGGAGATCCAGTACGAGACCCACTACCGCCGTTTCCTGATGCCCACCATTCGCGGGCTGGAGAAGGGGAGCAAGAAACGCTATGCGGGACTGGTGGGCGAAGGGGAAGGGGAGCACCTGGTGTTCAAGGGGCTGGAGACGGTGCGCACCGACTGGACACCCCTTGCCAAGGCATTCCAGACCCGGCTCTACGAAATGGTGTTCCACGACCAGGATCCCAGCAGTTATGTGCGCACCATGGTGGACGAGACCCGGGCCGGCCGTCACGACGATCTGCTCATCTACCGCAAGCGGCTGCGCCAGAAACTCGAGGAGTATCAGAAGAACGTGCCGCCCCATGTGCGGGCGGCGCGCCTGGCGGATGAGGAGAATCTGCGCCGCGGCCTGCCCCAGCGTTATCAGCACAGGGGCACCATCGCCTACCTGATGACCCTGAACGGCCCCGAGCCTTTGGAGTACCGGCGCAGCGCCGTCGACTACGAGCACTACATCGACAAGCAGCTCAGGCCCATCGCCGACGCCATCCTTCCCTTTGTGGGGGAGTCGTTCGAGCGGATCTGCGGCCAGCAGCTCGATCTCTTCTGACGAAGCGAGGTAAACGCGGCGGCCATGGCACGACAATGGCGGCCCGTGGGCCAGAGGGGACAGGAGGCAGATGACGGGGGAGAGCGGATGTCAGAGCCGACCAATGCAAAAAGCCCGCTATCAAGCGGGCTTTTCAAATCTGGTGCGTCCTAGTGGATTCGAACCACCGACCCCCACCATGTCAAGGTGATGCTCTAACCAGCTGAGCTAAGGACGCAGGGTGCGCAAGGCGACTTTGTGTGTCATTGCAGGGGAGTGGTGGGTTTAATTGGATTCGAACCAACGACCCCTACCATGTCAAGGTAGTGCTCTAACCAACTGAGCTATAAACCCACATCTGTGTTCAACCGGATTCGAACCAACGACATTGCCTACGCCATGTCAAAGTACTGTTCTAACCGACTGAGCTTTAGACCCACATCAAATTCATATCTGCAATTTATTCAAACTGTTATGGTGCGTCCTAGTGGATTCGAACCACCGACCCCCACCATGTCAAGGTGGTGCTCTAACCAGCTGAGCTAAGGACGCATAACAGGGTTTCGTGATGGTGCGTCCTAGTGGATTCGAACCACCGACCCCCACCATGTCAAGGTGGTGCTCTAACCAGCTGAGCTAAGGACGCATCACGAAAAGTGGTGGGTTTAATTGGATTCGAACCAACGACCCCTACCATGTCAAGGTAGTGCTCTAACCAACTGAGCTATAAACCCACTTCATAAACCGGGTTGAAAACCCGTTTTATCCCGCCAGCACTGCTGGCGTGGTCGGCATACTACCCATGGCCCCCAAGGCTGTCAACAAGGGACATGCACAAAGGAGACTGTTTGCCCAGTTCTTGTGCAGCCTGTTGATTTTACAGGCGAGCCGCCCCAAAAGTGCTGCTCCCCGTGCCCCTGGCCGCGCCCTATTGCGCCCGGGAGAGGGCGGTGCAGGCTGCGGGGCTGGCGAAGCGGCCGTAGATGACGCGCAGCCGTGCGCCCAGCATCAGGGCGGCGGAGGTGAGACCGACGATGAAGCCTATCCAGAAGCCCTGCGGGCCCATGCGCGGTACCACCCAGTCGGTCAGCCCCAGGATCATGCCGGTGGGCAGACCCAGCCCCCAATAGGCGACGATGGTGACGTAGAAGATGGCCTGGGTATCCTTGTAACCGCGCAGGGCCGCCGCGGCCACCACCTGTACAGAATCGGAGATCTGGTAGATGGCGGCGAAGAAGAGCAGGGTGGCGGCGAGGCCGATCACCTGCAGGTCGTCGGTGTAGATCCCCGCGATGGGGTCGCGCAGCAGCACGGTGAGGGCGGCGGTTGCGGCGGCGACTCCCATGCCCAGCATCAGGCCGGTGCGGGCGGCGACCCTGGCCTGATCCGGTTGACCTTCCCCTATGTTGTGACCGACCCGGATGGTCACGCCGACACCAATGGACAGGGGCAGCATGAAGACCAGGCTGGAGAAGTTGAGCGCAATCTGGTGACTCGCCACCGTCTCCGCGCCGAAGGGTGCCAGCATCAGGGCCACCACGGTAAACAGGGTCACCTCGCAGAAGATGGCCATGGCGATGGGAAACCCCAGGCGGAACAGGCGCCAGATCCGGCTGCCGTTGGGGCGTGCCAGTTGGGCGAACAGGTTGATGCGCTTGAAGTGGGCAGAGCACTTCACATAGACGATCATCGCCAGCAGCATGGCCCAGAGCACGATGGCAGTGGCCACGCCGCAGCCGACGCCGCCGAGTTTCGGCATGCCGAAGTGGCCGTGAATGAAGATGTAGTTGGCGGGGATGTTGACCGCGAGCCCCACGAAACCGATCACCATGGTCGGCATGGTGTGGGAGAGCCCCTCACTGAAGTTGCGCAGCACCTGGAACATCACGAAGGCGGGCAGGCCCCACAGGATGGCGTGCAGGTAGCCGGCAGTCTTGGCCGCCATGACGGGATCCACGTCCATGAATTGCAGTGCCAGGGGGCTGAAGTAGAGTGCCACCATGGCGATGGGCGTGACGATGAGGGCGAGCCAGAAGCCCTGGTGCACGGCGGGGCGCACCTCGTCCTGCTTGCGGGCGCCGTTGAGCTGGGAAACGATGGGGGTGAGGGCCATGATGATGCCCTGCACCAGCAAGATGATCGGCAACCAGAAGCTGGACGCCACCGACACGGCGGCAAGATCCACGGCGCTCACCTGTCCCGCCATCACGGTATCGACGAAGTTCATGGCGATCTGGGCCACCTGGGCGACCAGAATGGGGCTGGCTAGACGAACGAGCTGCTTCGCCTCGGACCAATAACGTTGCACTGACACCTCCGAGTGGATCAGATAAAAGAGAAAGAGCGGGCAAGAGAGATGGGCTTTTGCCTCCTCGTCCTGAGGAGACAAAATGCGGGGGTGTCATTCTAGCCTGAAAAACCGCCAACGGGGAAGGTCGGCGGCAGATTTGTAGCCGGGATCAGGCGTCTTCGTGATCGCTGATCAGCAGGTTGGCCGCGGCATAGGCCGCCTGCTCGCGCAGATCCGCCGGTACCCGCTCGTCGGAGGCCACGGCGTTAAGCGCCCGTATGCTGGCGGCGATGGCCTGGGGCACATAACCCTGCTCGCCGGAGCCAATCTGGTTGTAGGCGATGCGAATGGCTTCACAGCATTGATATACCTGCATTTTTGTTTCCTCGTTCAGTCTGGATTGATTGGGGTCACTATAGCGATCGCGCTTCTCCTTGTCAGCCGGCACCCTTGTCTTGCAAGGTGGCCGGGGGTAACCTGCCGACAATTTTCACAGCCTGGAGAGACTCATGTTCACCGGCATCGTACAAGGGACCGCCGAACTGGTGGCCATCGATTCACTGCCCAATTTTCGCACCCACGTGATCCGCATGCCGAGCCCGGCCTGGGGCGAGGGGCTGGCCCTGGGGGCCTCGGTGGCCCACAACGGCTGCTGCCTGACCGTCACCCGGGTGGAGGGGGATCTGGTCAGCTTCGATCTGATGCAAGAGACTCTGCGCCTCACCAACCTTGGGCAACTGGTGGTGGGTGACAAGGTCAACGTGGAGCGGGCCGCCCGCTTTGGGGACGAGATTGGCGGCCATGCCATGTCCGGCCACATCATGGGGACGGCCGAGGTGACCTCGGTCATCGACACCCCCAACAACCGCCAGGTGTGGTATCGCCTCGATCCTGCGCTCATGAAGTACGTGCTGACCAAGGGCTACATCGGCATCGACGGCATCAGCCTCACCGTGGGCGAGGTACGCGCCAGGGAGTTCTGCGTCAACCTGATCCCCGAGACCCTGGCCCGGACCAACCTGGGCTGGGTCAAGGCCGGCTGGCAGACCAACATCGAGATTGACCCCCAGACCCAGGCCATCGTCGACACGGTGGAGCGGGTGCTGGCGGCGCGCCAGTAACCACCTGAGCGCTGCCCCCAGGGTTCGAAGAGGAGGGCGGCATCACGGGAAAGGCGCCCTCTTGTGGAAGAGGCGCCGCCCCAGAGCCTTGGAGACTTCTCTATGTTTGTCGTGACATTGACCTATGTGAAACCGCTGGCGGAGATCGATGCCCTGATCCCGGCCCACATTGCGTGGCTGGAGCGGCAATATGCCGCAGGCCATTTTCTGGCGTCCGGGCGTCGGGTACCCCGAGTCGGGGGCGTCATACTGGCGCAGGGCGTGAGCCGAGACGCCTTGGAGGCGATGCTGGCAGAGGATCCCTTCAAGCAGGCAGAGGCGGCCGATTATCAGGTGGTGGAGTTTGTTCCGACCATGACGTCGGCGAAGGCGGCGTGCTTGAGGGAGGCGTGATCCAGCCTGACGATGGCACCAGAACAAACGGGACCCACAGGGTCCCGTTTGTTTTTGTCTGTGTCTGGACAGGGGAATTCAGAACAGCTGCTCGTCGTCGGCATCCACGAAGAGTTGCAGGCAGTCGCGGGCTTCATCCCGGTGCAGCCGCAGGTGGATGGGGTTGCAGCAGGCCATGCAATCCTCGTAGAACTCCTGATCCCCCTGGCTGGCATCCAGCTCGACCCGGGTGTGGTGGCCGCAGTGGGGGCAGACGATACGCTTGCTGGTGTACTCGATCATGGTGACCTCCTCGGGCCCGTGGGCCGTCTCTGTGCTCCTGCTGATTCTAGTCGCCACAAGGCGGCGCAACCGCGAGCAAGCGCACGTTTATGAGCGGGCTCAAGGGAGGCAGGAGGTCAGTCAGTGTTGCCTACTTGACCCAGCCGGCCAGCATCTCTGCGTTCAGCTCGGCAAGAGAGCGCAGCTCGTGGTTGGCGATGGCCAGACGGGGATCGCCGACCAGCGCCGGGTCCGGCACGATCAGCGCCGTCATGGAGGCTGCCTTGGCTGCCAGCAGGCCGGTGAAGCTGTCCTCGATGGCGAGACAGTGCACAGGCTCGACGCCGAGCTTCTCGGCGGCGTGGATATAGACATCCGGGTGGGGTTTGCCAAAGCGCTCCACCTCGGCGGAGTGGACCGCCATGAAACGGTCCTGGATGCCGAGTTTGCCGAGCACCGCCTCGACCATGGCAAACGGGGAGGAGGTGGCGAGCCCGATCTTGAGCCCTTGGGCCTCGATGAGGTCGAGGGCTTCCAGCACCCCGGCCTTGGGCTGCCCCTCTTGCAGGATGAGCGCGATCACCTGATCCAGGATGCGCTGTACTACCTCTTCCTGGCTGGGGCTGCTCCAGGGGCGGATCCGGTACCAGTGGGCCACCAGCTGATCGATGCGCACCCCTATGGTGGAGTTGCAGTCCTCCTCGGTGTGGAAGTGGCCCAGTTCGGCGAAGACGGCCATCTGTGCCCGTTGCCAGAAGGGTTCCGAGTCGATCAGAACACCATCCATATCGAAGATCACGGCAGTTAACATCTTGTACTCCTGACATAGGTGAAGGGGGGATTATAAGCCCGGTGCTTCAATGGGAAAGGGGCAGTCACCTGCCCCTTGCGCCGGATCACGCAGATAAACGTTTGCTTTTGCGTGGTAAAGCGGATTGCCTAGAAGAGTACCTCGACCCGGGCTGCCACCGTTTTGGCCTGCTCCACGGCTTCCTGGCAATCCTGCCCACGGGCGAGCGCCACCCCGAGGCGACGACGACCGGCGATCTCCGGCTTGCCAAAGAGACGCAACTGGGCTCCGGGCACCAGGGCCAGTGCCTCGCCAATCCCCTGATAGCGGATATCCTGGCTGTGGCCTTCCCGCAGCACCACGGCAGAGGCGCTCGGGCCGTACTGGGTGATGGTGCCGACGGGCAGCCCCAGGATGGCGCGCACGTGCAGGGCGAACTCGGAGAGATCCTGGGAGATCAGGGTCACCATGCCGGTGTCGTGGGGGCGGGGGGATACTTCGCTGAACCACACCTCGTCGCCCCTGATGAAGAGCTCGACCCCGAACAGACCATAGCCGCCAAGAGCTTCGACCACCTTGGCCGCCACCTCCTTGGAGCGGGCCAGGGCCAGCTCGCTCATGGCCTGGGGCTGCCAGGATTCGCGGTAGTCGCCATCCTCCTGACGATGGCCGATAGGCTCGCAGAAGTGGATGCCATCGACGGCGCGCACCGTGAGCAGGGTGATCTCGTACTCGAAAGGAACGAAGCCTTCGACAATCACCTTGCCACGACCGGCACGGCCCCCCTCCTGGGCATAGGTCCAGCTTTCATCCAGCCTGGCGAGATCGCGCAGCAGGCTCTGCCCCTTGCCGGAGGAGCTCATCACCGGTTTGACCACGCAGGGGAGGCCGATGGCCTCGACGGCGGCCACAAACTCCTCCTTGCTCTGGGCAAAGCGGTAGGCAGAGGTGGGCAGCCCCAGGGTTTCGGCGGCGAGGCGACGGATCCCCTCCCGGTTCATGGTGAGCTGGGTGGCGCGGGCATTGGGCACCACCTTGACCCCTTCCTGCTCGAGGGCGGCCAGGGTATCGGTGGCGATGGCTTCAATCTCGGGGATGATGAGGTCGGGCTTGACCTCGGCCACCAGGGCGCGCAGGGCGGCACCATCCAGCATGTCCAGCACGCGGGCCTGGTGGGCCACCTGCATGGCGGGGGCGTTGGCATAGCGGTCGGCGGCGATCACCTCGATACCGAGCCGCTGCAGCTCGATGGCGACCTCCTTGCCGAGTTCGCCTGATCCCAGCAGCAGGGCGCGGGTCGCAGTGGGGCGGGTGGCGGTTCCAAACATCTGATCTCTCCTGAGGTCGGTGGTCAGCAGGGCTGATCCGGGTGAGCAAAAAAAGAGGCACGCATGGCGTACCTCAGGAAGTGGGTGGGTGGGCGCGCTGCTCCAGATGGGTGAGCAGGGTGATGGCGCCGATGATGATGGCCGCCCCCAGCCACAAGCGACCGGGGGGCGCCCAGCCAAATACCAGCCAGCCGGCCAGCACGTTCATGGGCAGCTTGGCAAAATCAAAAGGTTGCACGAAGGAGGCCTCTGCCACGCTGTAGGCGCGGGCGATGGACATCTGGGCCAGTGCCGACAGTACGCCCGAGGCGGCCACCAGCAGCCACTGGGTTTCGCTCGGCCACTGCCATTCAGGGATCGCCAGCATGGCGTTGAACGGGGTGCTGAAGACGAGCAGGTAGACGACGATGGTGTGGGACGACTCGCTGGCCGCCTGATAGCGCACCAGCAAGGAGTAGCCTGCCCAGAAGAGGGCGGCCGCCACCGGCAGCAGGGAGGCCAGGGTGAAGTCGTCGGTCCAGGGAGCCAGGATCAGCATGGCGCCCACAAACCCCGCCAGGGTCGCGAGAATGCGGGCCCGGCTCACTTGCTCTTTGAGAAAGAGGGCTGATCCCAGGGTGGCAAACAGGGGGGAGGTCATCAAGAGCGCGATCCCCTGCCAGATGGGGACGGGGACCGCCAGTGCCCAGAGCCAGAACTGGATGCCGGTCACCGCAAGGGCGACCCGCAGCAGGTGCAGGCGCAGCTGGTTCGTCATCAGGGACTGGCGCAGACCGTGGCGCACCAGCCAGGGCAGCAGGCAGACCAGGGCGATCAGATATTGGTGAAAGGCGACCTGGGTCGAGGGGAGGCCGAGCGTGAAGCTGACATACTGGCTCAGGCTGTTGACGGCGGCGAAGCAGAGGCCTGCCACCATCATCCAGACGGCGCCGGCAAAGGGGGAGTGCCTGCGGGAGGAGGTCATGAGATCCGGATCACGTACAAAAAGTGCGGCAGATCATAACGGCAATCGTTTGTCATGCCAAGGGTGCGGAGTTTGATGAGCCCCTCTCCGCCGAGGAAATGCACAGACATCAAATTTTTTGAATGACTTGAGCATCTATTTTCGCTATCAGGCTTTAATGCCAGTCTTTATAGTGACCTCCATCGACAGCCTGGCTGTTCAATTGACAATCAAATGGAGTTTCACCATGGCCAATATCCTCGTTCTGAAGTCCAGCATCCTGGGCCAGTATTCCCAATCCAACGCCCTGATCGACGGCTACCTGGCCGAGCGCCAGGGTGACACCATCCAGGTACGCGATCTGGCGACCCTGAACCTGCCGGTGCTGGACGGCGAGCTGGCCATGGGCCTGCGTGGTGGCGAGAACCTGAACGAGCGTCAGCAAGCGGTGCTGGCCCAGTCCGACGAGCTGGTCGCCGAGCTCAAGGCGAGCGATCTGGTGATCATCGCGGCCCCCATGTACAACTTCAACATCCCGACCCAGCTGAAAAACTGGATCGATCTGGTGGCCCGTGCCGGCGTGACCTTCCGTTACACCGAGACCGGTCCGGTCGGCCTGGTGGAGAACACCCGCGCCCTGGTGGTCAGCCCCCGTGGCGGCATGCACGTGGGCAATGCCACCGACCTGGTGACCCCCTACATGCGTACCGTGCTGGGCTTCATCGGCATCACCGAAGTGGACTTCATCTATGCCGAAGGCATGGGCATGGGGCCGGAGGCGCAAGCCAAGGGGATCGAGCAGGCCAAGGAGCAGCTGGAAACCCTGGCTTACTGATGCGACTCGGGGCCTCCCCAGTATCCTGAAACAACAACGCAGCCCTCGGGCTGCGTTGTTGTTTTTGGGCAGTCATCGCGCTCTGGCGTCGTTATTCGCGCAGGAAGTGGCGGCAGCCGCTGCCGACCATCAGAAAGACCGCCACGAGGGAGGCCAGCAGCAGGGTGGTGAGCCACTGCTCGGCGCTGTTGGGGACCTGGGGGAGGAAGAGGCTGATCACCAGCAATGTGCAGAGGGTGATCAGGCTGGTTGGTCGAATGAGGCGCATCATGGGTCATCCTTGGCTGCGGGTGGTGAACAAGAGGCTAACCGCGGTCTGTGACAACAAGATGTATCCATACCTCTTGCGAACATCAACGGACCGGGTAGCCACCACCTTAGCAGCTTTTGCCGACGGAGCCAGCGGCATGGGTCGGGTTGTGATCCGGATCCCTATCTGAACTGCTTCTGATCTTCCTGATAGTGAAAATCGCCACTGGCCAGCCTGGCAACCAGGGCCTCTTGATCGAGATCCTGCGCCCGGCAGAGATCATCGAGATCCTCGTAGTGATCACGCAACTGCATGTTGACCAGGCTCAGCAGCATGTTGACATCCATGGTGGCAAAGTTGTTCAGCTTCATGAGGGTTGCTCGTTGTCCAGCAGGTGAAGTTGTTCGATGGCATCGCTGACGCTCTGCAGGTGCAGGCGAATGCTCTGGCGCGCCTCGGCCGGCAGATAGTCGGTGAGAGTGTGCTGCCAGCTTCCCGCCTCCGTCTTGAGCTGCTGGAACAAGGTGAGCCCCGCCGGGGTGAAGGAGACCAGGCTGATGCGCTTGTCCTGCACGCTGTTCTCGGTGAACAGGATGCCTTTCTCCACCAGACGATGGATCTCGCGGGAGATCCGTACCTTGTCCATGCCGCTCGCCTCCACCAGCTCCTTCTGGCTGATGGGGTAGTGGGGGCCGAGCACCATCATCAGGCGCCACTGGGGCACGGTGAGTTGGTACCGCTGCTGATAAAACTGTTCAAAGGTATCGCGCACCATCTCAGCGGCGTGAACCAGCTGATAAGGAGGGTAGTGCGCGAGCAGCTCAATGATCTTCGACATATGACATCCTGCTGTGGCGGCTGCATCGGGTGCAGTTTCTCTTGATACTTTGGCCTTGATGATACGTAACACAGGGGCATTTGTCTGACCAGTCACCAGAAAAATGTGCGTTTGCGCACGTGTTCTGTCATCGAATCGGCAATTGGGGTCTCAACTGGCCTGCTTGCCCGCACTCTTTCGCAGCCATATCAAGGCGTTGTGGGTCAGCCAGGCCTCGCGACTCTGCAAGGCGTAGAGCGCCGCCTCGTCACGGCTGCCTCCCTGCCAGCGGCGAGGCTCCTGCTTGGGCAAGCGGCGCTGGCCCAGCAAAGTGGCGGGCACATGGGGATTGACCTCCATTGCCGCCGCCAGATGAGGGCGCGCCGCCGCTTCCCCTTCGCAGACAAAGCTCATCAAGGCCTTGTTGTAAAGCAGCCAGCAGGAGGCTTCATCAAAGCGCACCAGCAGTTGTTGCAGGGCATCCCATTCCCCTTGCCAGGCATAGAGGGTGGAGAGGGGGTGGCGGCAAGCGGGCTCGTCGGCGCGACAGAGGGCGAGCAGGGCCAGGTACTCATCCCGTGCCTGCCCAAGCTGCCCAAGTCGCAGCAGGCAATCGGCTCGACCGGCCCTGGCCGCGATCAGAGGGCGTGCCTCGGGGACCTGCCAGCCATGGCCCGCGTGGGCTTGCCAGAATGCCTCATCGAACAGGAGGTTGGCATCGGCAATGATGCGCTCGAACCAGCCAAGGCGAGCGAGGGGATCGCGGCTCTCTGCCGCCAGCTCGAACCACTGCTGCCACTGGCGAGTCTGCTCGTTGTCCAGGGACGGGCTCTCTTCAGGCTCGGCCTCGTAGTGATCCTGGCCGAGCAGGAGGTTGAGGGCCGTCTTCATCTGCTGGCGTTGACGCTTGCAAAAATCGAGGAAGGGGGGCTCGCTGGCCGTAGCCTGGTGCAGCATCATGGCCATGGGCTTGTCGCGAAACAGGCAGAGCTCGGCCACCAGGCTGAAGCGATAGCGGGTCGCCGGATCGTTCAGGTCGGTCGGCGCCGGCCAGCAGGCTACCCCCTGACTGAAGCCATAGCTCCATTGGCCCAGAGGATGGCGCTTGTCAAACACCTGCTCCGGGTTGTCGGTAGAGAGGCGACACTGGCTCGGCAGGGCCAGCTGCGCGTCGTCGGCCTGGGCTTCCAGCTCGGCGATCAGGTGATGCAGCGCCTCGGCACTCTTCTCGTCCAGCGCCGCATCATGAGGCAGCAGGCCGGCCAGCGGATCTTGCCAGTCGGGGGCTACGGGCCCCGCCAGACGGGCGCACAGGAAGCCGTGCAGGGCGGGGTAACTCATCTCCTGCTGGCTGTGGGTCTGGATCCATCTTAAATGCGAAAGGGGACTCCCTCCGACGTAGGTGGGAGGGGAATTTCGCCGGGGCGTCAGCCCCGCTGGTTTTGAATGTATTGCTTGATCACCTCCAACGGTGCTCCGCCGCAAGAGCCCGCAAAGTAAGAGCGTGACCAGAGTACGGGTTTGCTGTAAGCACCTCTCAAGTCCAGAAATTCATTACGCAGTCGCCTTGATGTGACCGCCTTTAACGAGTTCACCAGTACCGATAGCTGTACCGTTGGCGCGTACTCTATCAGCATGTGAACATGATCAGCCTCTCCGTCACACTCTTTCAGTTCCGCACCAAAATCTCTGCAAACCTCTGCCGCACACTGACTGAAGGAAGCGTGATGCAGATCCCCCAATATCGGCTTTCGATACTTGGTGATAAACACCAAATGTACGTGCAAAGCGTAGGCCGCATGGCGTGATTTATTAATTTTAGTGAATTGCATTCTGTCACTCAATCGGGCTTAATAGATATGGCAATAATGCTACACACTGAGCGCTAAATGCAAATTCTGAAAGCCTACAAATTCCGACTCGAACCGACCGAACAACAAGCGCAACGCCTGCGCCAGTTGGGCGGTTGTGCTCGTTATGTCTGGAATCACGGGCTGGCAGAAACCAAACGCATTCTGGATGCTGGCGAAAAACTGCCTTCTGCCTTTGAGCTGAACAGGATGCTCACCAGTTGGAAGAAAGACCCAGAAATGGCCTTTCTGGCCGAGGCATATACCGACAACCTCCAGCAGAAGCTCAAGGATTTGCATGGCGCGTGGATGCGCTGCTTTGATAAGAAACTCGCCGCCAAGGCACCCGTATTCAAGAAAAAAAGCGACAACCGCGACGCTATCCGGTTCGTCAACTTCGACAAGTATTGCCGCCTTGAAAAGGGTCGCGTGAAGCTGCCTGCCGGGCTGGCGTGGGTCAAGTTCCGTCAGTCCCAGCCAGTTGAAGGGAAAATTAAAAACGCGACCGTCAGCCAAGCAGCCGGGCACTGGTATATCTCCTTTCAGGTCGAGCAGGAGACGCTTGAGCCAATTCACCCCTCCGGCTCAATGGTCGGGCTAGATGCGGGGATCGCCAAGCTCGCAACCCTGTCAGATGGCACGGTGTTTGAGCCCGTCAACAGCTTCAAAACCAATCAGACCAAGCTGGCAAGGCTCCAACGCCAGTTGAGCAAAAAGGTAAAGTTCAGCAGCAACTGGAAGAAACAAAAAGCCAAGATCCAGCGGCTGCACTCACATATCGCCAATACCCGCCGCGATTACCTTCACAAGGTCACAACGACTATCAGCAAAAACCACGCGATGATCGTCATTGAGGATTTGAAGGTTGCCAGCATGTCAAAATCAGCAGCGGGCACGACCAGCCAGCCGGGGCGCAACGTCCGGGCAAAATCAGGGCTGAATCGTTCGATATTAGATCAGGGCTGGTTTGAGCTGCGCCGCCAGCTCGAATATAAGCAGGCATGGCGAGGCGGTCAGGTGTTGGCGATAAACCCGGCCTACACGAGCCAGCAGTGCGCCTGTTGTGGGCATACTGCGAAGGATAACCGCCAGACGCAAAGCCAGTTTAAATGCGCTGCGTGTGGTTATGAGGCGAACGCCGATGTGAATGGCGCTCGCAATATTTTAGCGGCGGGACACGCCGTTTTAGCCTGTGGAGGCGCGGTGCAATCAGGCCGCCCGATGAAGCAGGAACCCGGTACTGCGCGAGCAGCTATCACCCAGTAATGGGGATCCCCCTCCTGTGACGCGAAGCGCTAAGGTGGGGGAGGATGTCAATGATTGAGATGACGGGTACGAGTGGCTGGGTTCATCGACGCTTCCTCTGGATTTGACGGCCGCGAAGTCTACCTAAAAGTGGGGTTATTTGCAGCAAAGGGGGAACTGAATGCTGCTAATATCGTCAATCTGGCCGCCCGGTAGCGGGAAAAGAGGTCAGACACAGGGGGGAGGGGCTAGGTCCTGCTGCCGCTCTGGGGTAACATGCGCGCCTGCATGACATAAATCGGCCCCGTCCTCTCTCATCCGACGGAGGCGATGCACCTCTATATGACGGGTCTTCCATGAGATGGGCCCATCCGGATATTGAAAGAAGAGATCACCATGTTACAGATTGGCAAGATGAACACCCTGACCGTCGTCGAGATCGAGGAGCGCGGCGCCTGGCTGGCGGCGGGGGAATACGGCGAGCTGCTGCTGCCCAGGCGCCAGTTGCCGGAAGGCGTTGCCGAGGAGAGCGAGGTGTCCGTCTTCCTCTATCTGGATGCGGATTGCGAGCCGGTGATCACCACCGACAAGCCCTTCGCCATGGTGGGGGACATCGTCGGTCTCAAGGTGGTCAATGCCAACAAGATTGGTGCCTTCCTCGACTGGGGCATGAAGAAGGATCTCTTCGTACCAAGCCGCGAGCAGAACAAGCCGATGCAGGTGGGCCATGTCTATCTGGTGCACCTGATGCTGGACAACGAAGGGCGCATGGTCGGTACCAGCCGTCTGGAGCGCTTCCTGCGCATCGACCCCCCTTTCAAGAGCGGTGACGAGGTGACGGTGCTGCCGGGGGAACACACCCCCCTTGGCATCAAGGCCGTGGTCAATGGCCAGTACGCCGGCATGCTGTTCAAGAACGAGGTGTTCGGCCGCGTGATGACGGGCCGGCCGCTGACCGCCTGGGTCAAGCAGGTGCGCGAAGATGGCAAACTGGACCTGACCCTGCAAAAGCCGGGGCTGGCCCGGATGGATGACGCTGGTGCGCGCATCCTGCTGCGCCTGCAAAAGCAGGGGGGCAGCCTTGCGGTGGGAGACAAGAGCGAGCCTGACGTCATCTACAAGATGTTCAGCATGAGCAAGGGCACCTTCAAGAAAGCGATCGGCGGCCTCTACAAGCAGGGCAAGATCGTCATCGAGGAGCACAGCATCCGCCTCGTGGGCTCCGACACGCCGGCAGGGGACGAATAAGTTGCCGAGTCCCTGCATCGGTGACTGCCGGGCCAAAGAGGGGCTCTGCCTCGGTTGTGGCCGCACCGTGACCGATATAGGCCAGTGGTCCACCATGGACAGCGAGGCCCAGCTGGCCCGCATGGCCGAACTCGATGGCTCGAAGAGCACTCATGCCTGCCCGGGCTGCGGCGAGCCGGCGTTCTGCGCCGTGTCGGCGGGGGAACCCATCGAGCGCTGCTGGTGCAACCAGCTTCCCGCGTTGCCCATGAGCGATGCCAGCGCCTGCTGGTGTCGCCGCTGTCTGGCCAAGGCCATCTCGGCACGCCCCTGACTCGGGCAGCGCAAAAAACGAAAAAGGCGCCTGGGGCGCCTTTTCTTATGCCTGTTGCTGGCGGTGCCAGCGGATATGCACGTCGTGCTCGCTCTGATCCCGTGGGAGGAGGAAGGTGGCGTAGATCACCTCGAACTCGTCCTGATGATCCAGCAAGCCGACCCAGACCTCGGCCCAACGTGCCATGTCCACCGGCTCGCCGAGTTCGGTCGACCAGTCGGCATTGGGCAGGGTTGCCTCCACCGCGCCACGTTGCTCGAACTCGAGGGTGATGTCGACGATTTGTTCGGGTGCCAGCATGTCGGCGGCCTGCTCCAGAAACTGATCATAGGCCCACTCGACCAGCTGATCCGGGCTACGTTGTTCCATGAAATCACTCCAGATACGTCCAGGTTCGCCACTTTAACAAGTATTGGGATGGGCAGCCAGCCCGGGGGCGGTGACGCCGTGCTGTCAAATGGCGGGATCAGGGGATAAGGTTAACAGAGCCGCCAGCAGGGGCGGCGTGACGGGGCGGCCTGGCAAGATGAAGCGACGACAGTACAGAAGGCAGATCAAGCGGCGGCGCGAAACCTGGTGGTGGCACTATCTGCCCCTTCATCGGGAAACCGTCGGCGGCCATCTGGGGCCCGCCTCTGATCCGCAGGATGGCGCTACTCTGTGCCGTGGACCCGGTTCAGGGTGACTTGCCCGAGTTGACCCATCTGACGACGGATCCAGGCCGAGCGCTGTTGCACATAGGGTGAGGGGGGCTTGACCCGATAACGCCAGGGATTGGGCAGGGCGGCGGCGAGCAGGGAGGCCTCGTAGCGGGTGAGGCGTATCGCCGGTTTGCCGAAGTAGTGCCTGGCGGCCGCCTCGGCGCCATAGATGCCGGGTCCGAACTCCACGATGTTGAGATACACCTCGAGAATGCGGGACTTGTCCCAGCCCAGCTCCATCAACAGGGTGAACCAGGCCTCTATCCCCTTGCGCAGGAAGCTGCGATCGCTCCACATGAAGAGGTTCTTGGCGGTCTGCTGGCTGAGGGTGCTGGCACCGCGCACCCGCCCGCTTTGCTGGTTGTGCCTGAGGGCCGAGCTGATGGCGTCCATGTCAAAACCGTGATGTTCGGCAAAGCGCTGATCCTCGGCGGCGATCACCGCCAGTTGCAGCTCCCGGGAAATCTGCTCAAGCGGCACCCAGTCGTGCTTCACCTCGGCCATCTTGGCAGGGGGAAACAGGGCGCGTTCGAGGCGCCAGGTCCACATGGGAGGGTCGATGAAGCGCAGCAGCGCGACCGAGACGATGGTGCTCGCAAAGGCGGCCAGCAGCAGCTTGCCGAGCCAGCCCAGCAGTCGCCGTCTGCGCGAAGGCCTCACGGGCTCGGGCCCGCCGTCCCAGTCATAGTGGCCAGGATCATCGGGATCCGGAATTATTGGGGCAGCCATTCGATGTGGCAGAACTTCTCGTCGACGCGGCGGGAGAGCAGCATGCGGGCAAACAGGTGCTCGTACTCTTCTTGTTCGTTGCCAAGGCCGACCCAGATCTCGGCATAGTCGGCGTCGCTCACCTCAAATCCCACGTCGGCCGCCCAGTCGTCGGCGGGATCGGTCTCCGCCAGCAGGCCGCGGTCGTTGAACTCCTGATTGAAGCGGACGATCTCCTGCTCGGGCAGGTTGTCGGAGGCCAGCTCCATGAAGAGTTCGAGGGCGGTGTCGAGCAGTTCCTCGACCCTGTGCATTTCGTCATTCAAAGACATAAAAGCCGTGTTCCAGATAAGGGGGGAGGGAAAGTCCGTCGGCAGCGCCTCGGGGTGCGCGGTATTCTAGCTGGCCCTGATGCCCTTGGCGAGATGCCGGGACGCCAGGCATTAAAAAACCGGATCCTGGGAAAGGATCCGGTCTTCATTGGGGGAAGGGGTCGCGCATGGTGCGTCAGCTCATCCCTTCTTCTGGTCGTCGGCGAAGGTGATGTTGAGCTCCAGCACCGACAATTCGTCACTCTTCTGATCAAGCTGGACGGTGATCTTGTCCGGGTCGATCTGCACGTATTTGCGGATCACGTCGAGGATGTCCTGCTTGAGCTGGGGCAGGTAATCCGGCCCCCCTCTGGATGAACGCTCGTGAGCCACGATGATCTGCAACCGCTCTTTGGCCAGTTGTGCGGTGTTCTGTTTCTTGTTGGAACGAAAATAATCCAATAATGACATGCTTAACTCCCGAACAGTCGGCTAAAGAAGCCTTTCTTCTCTTCTTCCAGAAAACGGAAATCCTTGGTGTCACCCAAGAGGCGGGCGACGGCGTCCTCGTAGGCCTGACCGGCATCGGACTCCTTGTCCAGAATGACCGGCTCGCCGGAGTTGGAGGCGCGCAGCACCGCCTGGGACTCCGGGATCACCCCGAGCAGTTTGATGGCCAGGATCTCCTGTACGTCCTGCACGCTCAGCATGTCGCCGCGGTTGACGCGGGTCGGGCAGTAGCGGGTCAGCAGCAGGTGCTCCTTGATGGGATCCTCACCGCGCTCGGCACGGCGGGACTTGGAGGCCAGGATACCGAGGATGCGATCCGAGTCACGCACGGAAGAGACTTCCGGGTTGGTGGTGACGATGGCCTCGTCGGCGAAATAGAGCGCCATCAGGGCGCCGGATTCGATACCAGCGGGGGAGTCGCAGACGATGTAGTCAAACTGCATCTCCGCCAGCTGATCCAGGATCTTCTCCACCCCTTCACGGGTCAGGGCATCCTTGTCCCGGGTCTGGGAGGCGGGCAGGATGAACAGGTTTTCGCAACGCTTGTCCTTGATGAGGGCCTGGTTGAGGTTGGCTTCCCCGTTGATGACGTTGACGAAGTCATAGACCACGCGCCGCTCGCAACCCATGATGAGGTCCAGGTTTCTCAGACCAATGTCAAAATCGATGACCACGGTCTTGTGGCCACGCTGGGCCAGACCGGTGCTCAGTGCCGCGCTGGTTGTCGTCTTGCCAACGCCACCCTTGCCCGATGTAACGACTATGATTCGCGCCATTCTCGCTTCCTTGTAACTCTATTTGATTCGGTCTATACGAAGTTGTTCATTGTCGAGCCGGATATGGACCGGCTCTTGTATCACGCCTGCAGGCAATGCATCGCTGAGCTGGAAGGTGCCCGCGATGGAGAGCAGCTCGGCCTGCAATTGCTGGCAATAAATGCGGGCCTTGGGATTGCCCTTGGCCCCTGCGATGGCTCGGCCACGCAGGGCACCATAAACATGGATGCTGTCATCGGCGATGACTTCGGCGCCAGGGCTCACCGAGCCCAGCACCACCAGCGAGGTGCCGGCTGCATAGATCTGCTGACCGGAGCGCACCGGGCCCACGTGGACCTTGCTTGCCTCCACGGGCGCTGGCACCGGGGGAACCGGTGCGGCCTCCACTGGCTTGGGCTCAGGTGCTGGCGGCGTCGGCTCAGGTTCTGCCTTGCGGCTCTTGCCTGACACCATGACGGCGAGGCCTGCCGCCTTGGCGGCAGTCTTCATCGCCTCGTCCCGCGCCCCCGTGATCCCGACCAGCACGAAGTCTTCCGACTCGACCAGCTCCCTGAGCTGTTCGAAATCGGGGATCGCCTCGAGGCGTTCCACATTGAGGACGAGGGGGGCACAATTAAAAAACTGGGGGGCCTGCGCGACCTTGGCCTCCAGCAGTTGTCGGATCCGGGCCGGATTGCCATCGCTGAGATGCAACACAGAAATAGTGAAGGTGGTCCCTTTCAATTCGTTATCGCGTTCAACCATGAATCTTCCCCGAACCGAGACGGTAATACGTTATTGTTATTCAATTCCTGATGTTATAGTTTGCCACCACCAGAGGCAATAAACCCGTCGGATTATATCAATTTCCATGTTGTGTGCAGTCTATAAAAGTCGCAAAAAAGCCGAGACCTATCTCTTTATTGAACGAAGAGAGGACTTTTCCCGTGTTCCCGAGGTGCTGATGAGTACCTTCGGGCGTCCCGAACTGGTCCTGATGACCAAGCTGGACCCGGCCAAGCCCCTGGGGCTGGCCTCCACGGAGCGGGTGATGGCCGCCCTGAAGAGCCAGGGCTTTTATCTGCAGGTGCCACCGCCACCGGAAAACTTGCTGGAGCAGCACAAGGCGCAATTAAAGGGTGCACGATGAGGGCTGGGCGGCTGGCACTGCTGTTGTCAGGCGCCCTGTCGGGATCGCCGGTGCAGGCCGGCCCCGATTTTGACCAGTACGTGGCGAGCCTCAAAGAGCAGGCGCTGGCGGCGGGCATGTTGCCCGAGACGGTGAGTGCGGCCTTTGCGGATGTACATCTTGTCGATGCTGCCATCAGGCACGACAAAAATCAGCCGGAATTCAAACTGACCCTGGACACATATATTCCCCGGGCGGTGCCGGAATGGAAAGTCAAGCAAGCCCAAACCTTATATCGCCAGCATTTGCCGCTGCTTACAAAAATAGGCCGGGAATATGGGGTTCAACCCCGCTTTATTGTTGCCTTGTGGGGAATTGAAACCAATTTCGGCAAAATAACCGGCCATTATCCCCTTATCTCTTCTCTCTCGACCCTGGCCTGGGACGGTCGCCGTGAAGCCTTCTTTAAAGGCGAGTTGTTCGATGCCCTGCGCATTCTGGAGCAGGGACATGTGAACCCCGCCAACTTCAAGGGATCCTGGGCGGGGGCCATGGGACAGGTGCAGTTCATGCCCTCGTCATTCCTGCGATACGCGGTGGATCAGGACGGGGACGGCAAGAAGGATCTCTGGGGCAATCTCGCGGATGTATTTGGATCGGCTGCCAATTATCTGAGCCAGAACGGCTGGCGTGAAGACCAGACCTGGGGACGGCGGGTGAGGGTGCCAGAACGCCTGGACCCCGCCTTGCTGGGGCTTGATACCCGCAAGTCCCTGGCGACCTGGCAGGCCCTCGGGGTTCGCCAGCAGGACGGCTCACCTCTGCCTGCGGTCGACATGCAGGCCTCCCTCATCCGCCCCGACGATATTCACGGGCGAAGCTACCTTGCCTATGACAATTACCGGGTACTGCGTCACTGGAATCGCTCCCCCTATTTCGTGGTGGCCGTCGGCACCCTGGCCGATCGCATCGTGAAATAGCTCTCCCCCGTTCTCCTGTCACGGCGAACGGGTGGAGGTGATATGCCCGTCTCTTTTTATCCCTTGTCGGCCTCCCTTTATCCACGAACGCTGCCCTTTAAATCGCGACCAAAAAAAAGCGGGAATATATCCCGCTTTTTTCATGTCATCGCGACTCGGCGTTAGTCGCAGGCGACCTGCATCACCTTGATGGCCAGGCCACCGCGGGAGGTCTCGCGGTACTTGGAGTCCATGTCCTTGCCGGTGATGTACATGGTCTCGATCACCTTGTCCAGCGACACACGCGGCTTGGAGGTGCGACGCAGGGCCATGCGGGAGGCGTTGACCGCCTTCATGGCGGCGATGGCATTGCGCTCGATGCAGGGTACCTGTACCTGGCCGGCCACCGGGTCGCAGGTCAGACCCAGGTTGTGTTCCATGCCGATCTCGGCGGCTTCACAGACGTGCTCGGGGCTGCCGCCCATCAGCTCGGTCAGGCCGGCGGCGGCCATGGAGCAGGAGACGCCCACTTCACCCTGGCAGCCCACTTCGGCGCCGGAGATGGACGCGTTCATCTTGTAGAGCATACCGACGGCGGCAGCGGCCAGATAGAAGCGGGTGTACTCGTCGCGGCCCACCGGCTGGATGAACTTGTCGTAGTAGGCCAGCACGGCCGGGATGATCCCGGCGGCGCCGTTGGTCGGTGCGGTGACGACGCGGCCACCGGCGGCGTTCTCTTCACTCACCGCCAGGGCGAACATGTTGACCCAGTCCACGATGTTCATGGGATCGTTGGAGAGGTTCTCGTTGGTGGTCAGCTGGCGGTAGAGCGGCGCGGCGCGGCGCGGTACGCGCAGCGGGCCGGAGAGGACGCCCTCGGTGCGGCAGCCGCGCTCGATCCCTTCCCGCATGGTGGTCCAGATCTTGCCAAGCTTCTTGTAGATCTCTTCCGGGGTGTTGAAGCACTTCTCGTTTTCCATCATCAGGGCGGAGATGGAGAGACCGCTCTGGCTGCAGTGGGCGATGAGCTCGGCGGCACTCTTGAAGGGATAGCTCACGGACATGTCGCCGCTGTCACCCTTGCCAAAGTTCTCTTCGTCGACGATGAAGCCACCGCCGATGGAGTAGTAGGTCTTGCTGTAGACGGCGTCATCTTCGATGAAGGCAGTCAGCCTCATGCCGTTTTCGTGCAGGGGCAGGGCCTCGTCATGGAAGATCATGGCGCCCTTGGGGAAGCTGACGGTGTGGCAGTGCAGGCCGATGGGCAGACGACCGGTCTGCTCCACGCGGGAGATGAATTCGGGGATGGCGTCGATGTCGACGTTCTCCGGCAGGTTGCCCGCCAGACCCATGATGATGGCGGTATCCGTGTGGTGGCCTTTGCCGGTCCAGGAGAGGGAGCCATAGACATCGACCTGGATCCGGGTGATGTCACGGATCTTGCCGCCAGCACGCAGTTCATCCACGAACTGTTTGGCTGCCTTCATGGGGCCGACAGTGTGGGAAGAGGAGGGGCCAACACCGATTTTGAAGATATCAAAAACGCTGATCATGTAACAATTACCTCAGGGTAGAAGGGGGCGCCATGCCCACTCGCAGAAAAGGGATCCATGGGACGGGTCTGTCGTCACAAAGGCCAGGGAACCGGATAACCACAGTGTAACGGTTCAATGCCTAAAAAAAGTTGAAACAGATCTATTTTTGTTGAATTCGTGGCGCGAGTATAAAATTTATTTTGATTGTTATCCATTTTGTTAAGCGTCAGACAAACGTTTTGCAAAAAAATACCCGGCGATGCCGGGTATTCGAGTGCCATATGCGGCTTTATCACAGCGGCTTAACACTCGGTGATGTTGACGGCAAGGCCGCCCCGTGCGGTCTCCTTGTACTTGGTCTTCATGTCGTTGCCGGTTTCCCACATGGTTCTGATCACCTTGTCCAGCGACACCTTGTGCTCGCCGGTGCCGCGCAGGGCGAGGCGGGCGGCATTGATCGCCTTGACTGCGCCCATGGCGTTGCGCTCGATGCAGGGCACCTGCACCAGGCCACCGACGGGATCGCAGGTCAGCCCGAGATTGTGCTCCATGCCGATCTCGGCGGCGTTCTCGACAATGGCGGGGCTGGCGCCCAGTAGCTCGGCCAGGGCACCAGCGGCCATGGAGCAGGCCACGCCGACCTCGCCCTGACAGCCCACCTCGGCCCCCGAGAGGGAGGCATTCTTCTTGTAGAGGATGCCAATGGCGGCGGCAGTGAGGAAGTACTGCATCAGCAGCTCGTCATCCACCTTGCGCACGAAGCGATCGTAATAGTGCAACACCGCGGGGATGATGCCCGCTGCGCCGTTGGTCGGCGCCGTCACCACCCGGCCTCCGGCGGCGTTCTCCTCGTTGACGGCCAGCGCAAAGAGATCCACCCACTCCATCACCATCAGCGGATCCTTGTTGAAATTGGTCTCGCCACAGAGCTGGCGATAGAGGGCGGGAGCCCGGCGCTTGACCTTGAGACCGCCTGGCAGCACCCCCTCGCTCTTGCAGCCACGCTCCACACACCCCTGCATCGCCTGCCAGATCTTGCGAAGCCCGGCCTTGATCTCCGCTTCCGAGCGAAACACCTTCTCGTTGGCCAGCATCAGCCCCGAGATGGAGAGGCCGCTCTCCTGGCACTGGGCCAGCAGTTCGGCGCCGCTCTCGAAGGGATAGGGGATGGGGTGGGCGGCATCGAAGCGGGCCGCCTCTTCCCGGGCGTTGGCGAAGTGACTCTCCTCGATGATGAAACCGCCCCCGATGGAGTAGTAGGTCTGCTCGAACACAAGGGTGTCACCCTCATAGGCGCGCAATGTCATGCCGTTGGAGTGGGCGGGAAGGGTCTTGCGCCGGTTGAAGAGGATGGCGCCGATGCGGGGAAATTCGCTGGGTTGCTCACCGCCCAGGCAGAGGGTCTGGGTCTGCTCTACCTGGGCGAGGAAGGCGGGAATGGCCTCGATGTCCACGGATTCGGGTTCAAATCCGGCCAGTCCCAGGATGATGGCCTTGCCGGTGCCGTGCCCCTTGCCGGTCTGGCCCAGTGAGCCGTAGCACTCGACGACAACGCGTCCGGTACGGGAGAGGAGTGCGTTCGCTTTGAGGGTCTGGATGAAGGCGCAGGCGGCCCGCATCGGTCCCACGGTATGGGAGGAGGAGGGGCCTATCCCGATGGAAAACATGTCGAAGACACTGATCATGACGTACTCCAATTATGGATTTCGTCTAAACATTGTAAATTTTTTGTAGTCGTTGAAAAGGGGGGAGATAGCGGGGTGTGATGGCGGTAGGGAAATGGGCGCGGGAGAGACGCGCCATGGGGGAGCCGCTCGGCATCCCATGGCGCCCGTGATACATCAGTCGAGGAACTCGCACAGATAGGCGGAGGCGATCTTCACTTCCAGCTTGAAGGAGGAGTGACCGGCCACGTCGAAGGATTCCCCCTGCTGGTAGGTGTGCCACTCATCTTCGTCGGCCAGCTGGATGGTGAGGGCGCCCTTGATCACCGTCATGCGCTCCGGGGCGGCGGTATTGAACAGGTACTCGCCCGCTTCCATCACACCAACGGTAGCTTTCTCGCCTTTTTGCTCGAAACCGATGGATTTAACATTTCCGTCAAAATACTCGTTAACTTTCAGCATCTTTTCTTCCCTGTATGCACGTTTGCAGAGCCAACGTAGCACACTGTTTTGGATGTTGTCATGGTAAAAGGAGCAAAAACAGCCGTGTCTCTTTTGAGGCTTTACTTTCTCATAAAGTTATCAATGCATTTCGTTAACGGATTCTAATGTAAAACGGGGCGCAAATATGAGATAAAGCGCACCGCCAGAGCAATGGAGAGGATTTGACGCTCTGGGTGGTCATTTACGCTGTAAAAGTGTGAGTAATTGCTAAATAAAGGAACATTCTGTGTTAACAAAAGGATTAATCAAAAGCATCGGCTTCCAGGTAGTGGTGGCCATGGTGCTGGGCGCGCTGGTCGGGGCGCTCATGGGAGAGCAAGCCACGGTGTTTGCGCCGCTCGGCACCCTGTTTATCCAGCTGATCAAGATGCTGGTGATCCCGCTGGTAGCGGTGGCCATCCTGTCCGGGGCCGCCAACCTGGGGGCCAGTCCCGCTGCTGGCAAGATTGGCGTCACCACGCTCGCCTTCTTCCTCGTCACCTCCGCACTGGCGGTGTTCCTGGCGTTGGTGATGGGTCAGGTGTTCAAACCCGGTGTGGGTGTTGACTTTGGCGCCACCGCGGCCATGTTCTCCGGCGACTACGCCGACAAGGGGGCACTGCCCGATGCAGTGGCCACCCTGCTTGGCATGATCCCGACCAACGTGTTCAGCGCCTTGAACGAGGCCAACATCCTGCAGATCCTGGTGTTCTGCATGTTCCTCGGCATCGCCCTGGCCAAGCAGCCCCGCGAGCGCGCCAAGCCGCTGGTGGACGGGCTCAACACCTTGGTGGACGCCTTCGTCTGGATGATCAACAAGGTGATGCTGATCGCCCCCATCGGCGTCTTCGGCCTGATGGCCGACGCCATCGGCACCTACGGCTTCGACGTGCTGACCCTAGTGCTCAAGCTGTTCGTCGTCTATATCGCCGCCATCCTCATCTTCGGCTTCGTGGTCTATCCGCTGCTGATCGCGTTCTTCTCCAACACGCCGGTACGCAAGTACTTCTCCGCGATGAAGAAACCGCAGATCGTGGCCTTCTCCACCGCCTCTTCCATGGCGACCCTGCCGGTCAACATGGAGACCTGCGAGCGCGATCTGAAGGTGACCAACGCCACCGCGTCCTTCGTGCTGCCGCTGGGCGCCACCATCAACATGAGCGGCAACGCCATCTATTACGGCCTGGTCGCCATCTTCTTCGCCCAGGTCTATAACATCGATCTTTCCATGGGGGCCTGGGCGGCGATCATCGTCACCTCCACCCTGGGTGCCATCGGTCAGGCCGGTGTGCCGGGCCCGAGCTTCCTGGTGGTTGCCGTGCTGCTGGCGGCCGGGATTCCCATCGAGGGTCTGCCGCTGCTGTTCGCGCTGGATCGTCTGTTCGACATGATCCGGACCGCGCTGAACATCACCGGCGATGCGGCCTGTGCCATCATCGTCGATCGCTACAGCCCGGATTACGATCCGAACCGCTGGAGCAAGGAGGCCTGATATCGGTCGTCCACGATGCATGACAAGAGGGAGGCTTCAAGCCTCCCTCTTTCATTTGTGTCTATTTGCTGGCGGTGTTCCCCGCTCGCCTCGCCCGTCTGCGTGCCTCAGGGGGAGAGGTGTGCCAGGGCCTGGCGGCAGCGCTGTTCGGCCGCCTCCAGCTCCAGCAGGACCATCTGGATATCTTCCAGCTGCTGCTGCAGGGTCTCCCGCTTGTCGGCCACCAGCCCCAGCATGGTCTGCAACTGGGAGCGGCTGCTCTTGTCCGCATCGTAGAGGTCGAACAGCTCCCGGATCTCTGCGAGGCTGAAGCCCAGACGCTTGCCACGCAGGGTCAGCTTGAGCCGCACCCTGTCCTGACGGCTGTAGATCCTGTGCTGTCCCTGGCGGGTCGGGTTGAGCAGGCCCTGATCCTCGTAGAAGCGGATGCTGCGGGTGGTCACATCGAACTCGCGAGCCAGTTCGCTGATGCTGAAGGTGCGGGTGTCGTCCCTGGATTTGGTCATGGGGCTGTCTTGGCTGCCATCTGGTTGTCAATGCAGGCTGGCACCTTACCCAAACGTCAACTTCCTCGCAAGTCTTGTTCCCGTCGCGGTCGCGGCATATGTTATCCCGATGTAACAAGGAGAGTGCTATCGATGGATATCGTGATTGTGGCGGCCAAACGTACCCCCATGGGGGCCTTCCAGGGGGCCCTGAGCGCGCTCGGTGCCCCCGAGCTTGGCGCCTGCGCCATCCGCGCCGCGCTGGCGCAGGCCGGGATGACGGGGGGGCAGGTCAATGAGGTCTATATGGGCAACGTGCTGAGCGCAGGGGTCGGCCAGGCGCCAGCCCGTCAGGCGGCGCTCAAGGGTGGGCTGCCGGACAGCGTGCCCTGTACCACCATCAACAAGGTGTGCGGCTCCGGCATGAAGGCGGTGATGCTGGCGGCGGACAGCCTGCGCCTGGGGGAGGCCGAGGTCGTGGTGGCGGGGGGCATGGAGAGCATGAGCCGCGCCCCCTATCTGCTGGACAAGGCGCGCAGCGGTTTTCGCATGGGGCACCAGAGCGTGCTCGATCACATGTTCCTGGACGGCTTGCAGGATGCCTACGAAGGCCATCTGATGGGTCATTACGCCCAGTTGAGTGCTGATCGCAGCGGACTGACCCGGGCCGACATGGATGCCTTTGCCATCGCCTCCCTGGAGCGGGCGTTGACGGCGCAGCGCAGCGGTGCATTTGCCGCGGAACTGGCTCCCGTCATGACCGCTGACCACACCCTGCTGCTGGCCGAGGATGAGCAACCGGGCAAGGCCAGGCCCGACAAGATCCGCGGCCTCAAGCCGGCCTTCAGCAAGCACGGCACCATCACGGCGGCCAATGCAAGTTCCATCTCGGACGGGGCGGCAGCCCTGGTAGTGATGCGGGGCGAGAGCGCTGCCCGGCTCGGATTGCCGGTGCTGGCCAGGGTAGTGGGTTACCAGAGTCACGCCGCCTTGCCGGCGGAGTTTACCAGTGCCCCCGTCGGCGCCATCGACAAGTTGCTGGCACGGGTGGGCTGGTCGGTGGAGGAGGTGGACCTGTTCGAGGTGAACGAGGCATTCGCCATGGTGAGCATGCTGGCGATGGCCGGGTGCGGCATCCCCCATCACAAGTTGAACGTGAACGGCGGGGCCTGTGCGCTGGGGCACCCTCTTGGCGCCAGTGGCGCCCGCATCCTGGTGACCCTGATCCATGCCCTGCGTGCCCGCGGGCTCAGACGAGGGGTGGCGAGCCTGTGCATCGGGGGAGGGGAGGCAACGGCCATCGCCATCGAGGCAGGCTGAATGCGTGGGTGAGATTGCTGCGGGTTGATGAAATGACAACGTCCCTTCAAGAGGGACGTTGTCATTTCTGGCGGGAGTGGACCGGTTGCGCTTCCATGGCCTGAAGCTGCTGGTTGACCCAGGCGGTGGCGCTCAGATAGAGGTGGCTGACTTTCTCTTCGTTGAGGCCGAGCCGGACGGTGTTGGCGGCGACCCGCTGCCAGTCGGCTTTCTCGAAATCTTCACAGAACGCGAGGTAGAACCCGAGCTTGCCCTTGCGGGTGAGCAGGGCGGCACGAATGTCATCGGTCAGGGGAATGGAGCCGAGCAGCTGATCCAGCGGTTCTCCCATGAGCACGTCCAGCAGGGAGAAGAGGCCGGTGACAAAGGCTTGCTGTGCCTGCTCTGCGGGCGCATGGGTCTGGGCCAGCAGTTCGCAGAACCGGGCTCTGATGAGGGACATCTGGTGGAGTTCGGCGCTCTTTTCACTTCCCGCACTGGTGGCGGCGATCAGGGCGACGAAGCGCTTGAGCTGGGCGTGCCCCAGGGAGCTTGCGGCCTGGCGAAACGAGGCGATGGGTTGTGGGAAGCGCTTGAGGTGGTTGATGTAGCGCAGCAGCTTGAGAGAGAGGGTGAGATCCTGATTGAGCAGTTGCTCAATCTTGTCCAGATCCGGTTCGGTCTGATTGACCACCTCGAGCAGCTGCATCACCACTAGTTGGGCCGGCGGTATGGTGGGCTGTTGCACCATCTGGGGGCGGCTGAAGAAAAATCCCTGGAACAGGGTGACGCCGAGCTGCTTCATCCGCTCGAACTCGGCCTGATCCTCGACTTTCTCGGCCAGATAGGTGAGGGGCAGGTGGCGATGATTCGCCATGAAGTGCTCGATGCAGGGTTGCGGCGTGCTGCGCAGGTCGAACTTGATGATATGGATGTAGGGGAGGAACCTGTCCCAGTCTGAGACCATGGTGAAGTCATCCAGCGCCAACCGATAGCCCAGCCCATAGAGCTGGATCACTTTCTCCAGCAGCGCATCGTCGGGCTCGGCATCCTCCAGGATCTCGATCACCACCTTGTCACGGGGGAGGCACTCGGCCAATCCGTCCAGCAACAGGGAGTGGGGGAAATTGATGTAGCAGGGGTGATCTCCGATGAGCTGATCGATGTTCTGCTGCAAGAACTGCTCGGCAACCAGCCTGGAAGTGGCCTGCTGTGCGGAGACGGAGGGAAATACATTGTCCAGGCTGTCGCGAAACAGCAGCTCATAGGCTTGGGTGTTCAACTCCCGATCCAGAATGGGCTGCCTTGCTACATAGGAATACATGCATCTCTCCACCATGGTTACAGGCTTGATTCTATGGTGAAGCGGATCACTATGCCAGTGCCGACCGGTCGGGAAGGTCAACAACTGGCATACTATTTGTCAGGAAACCCGGGGTGTCAGAACAGGTAGTTGAGCTGCAGGCCGGCGAGCCAGGCATCCCCTTCCGAGGTGCCATTGAAAGTGGAGGTGGTCTGGGGGATGCCGGGCCTGAGCTGCATGGTTTCGCTCACGTCCACCTTCTTGCCGTCGATCAGGGTCAGCCCCAGATCCAGCGAGAGGTGACGGTCAATCTGGTAGCCCACGCCAGCGCTGTACCAGACCCGATCCGAGTCGGGGATGGAGATGGTGCGGCGATCCGCCGGGACCGGGCTGCGGTCGTAGGCGATACCGGAGCGCAGTTGCCACTGGGGGGCCAGCTGGTAGGTCATCCCCAGGGCATAGCGCCAACTGTCTTCCCAGTGCTCCTCCTTGATGTGCATGGTGCCGTGGTGGTCGAGCTCGGATTCGAGCTGCACGAACTTGCTCCAGTTGGTCCAGTTGATGCTCGAATGCAGCGCCAGGGCCGGGGTGAGCTGATGGAACAGAGCCAGCTCGGCGGTGGCGGGCAGGGGCAGATCCAGGCTGCCGGTATCGGTGAAGGGCTGGCCCCTTTGATCGATGCCGATGGCGTCACCGGAGAGGGTCAGGGTCACGTCGTGGCGATAGGAGAGACCGACGCGGGTTGCCTGCGACAACACAAGCAGGGTGCCCAGGTTCCAGCCCATGGCCCAGCCATCCCCTTTCAGGTGCTTGGCTATCTGGTTGTTGGAGGGGAAAGTGCCGCCCACTTCCCCTTCCCCCTGAATGGCGGAGAGACCGGCCCCGACGGACCAGATGCGGTTGATGCGATAGGCCAGGGAGGCCCCCAGATCCACTGTCTTGATGTCGGAGACGTTGCCGAAGTGACCGGCGTTGTAGTTGTCCGGCATCTTGACCCCGAGTCCGTAATAGGAGGTGGCGGCAAGTCCGAGGCGCCATTGCTCGCTGAGGGGCACGATGAGATAGGCGTTGGGCACCCAGGCGTCACCCGCAATGTCGTGGGCTCCGGCATCCAGACTGACCGGCCCCAGGGTGGTAGGCACCCGGGTGGTGCCCTCGATGTTGACGTCGGGGTGCACGTGGATGACGCCGCCGGAGAAGGCCAGGGTATCGAACCGGGTCATGGCGGCGGCGTTGCGGGAGAGCACGCTGGCATTGTCGGCGATGGCGGCTTCACCCGCGAAGGCACGCCCCATGCCGGTGGCGGATTGCTCCGCGAGCTGGAAGCCGGCAGCCTGTACCTGGCTCGACAGCAGCAAGAGGGCTATGAGGGAGGGGTTGAACGTCGGATGCATGGTCTTTCCTCGGGATGAACTGGGTGTTCATTCTGTTATTCGGTTGGGGCCGGGATTTTATATGGTATGACCAGCAAGGCAACGGGGAGAGGGGAACGTGCGGCAAAACGGGATTAAATGCTGAAAGAAATACCCATAACAGCTTGATAAAAAAAGAAAAGAGTACAGTTGTTTACTACAGCTGTGCGCTCAATTGGCGAAATTGGATAAAAAAAGAGCGCCCTGGGGCGCTCTCGATGATGACGTGAAAATCAGAATTTCATGTTGAACTGGGCGGAAGCCAGCAGGGCGTTGCCATGGGAGGTGCCCTTCCAGCGCAGCGCATCGCTGTGGTTGCGCAGGCCTTCGTTCACGTCCACTTCCTTGCCGTCCAGATAGGCCATGCCGAAGTCGAGGCTCATGTCCGGGTTGATGTGGTAGGTGGCACCGGCGCTGTACCAGATACGGTCGGAGTCAGGAATGCTCAGGCTGCGGTATTCCGGCTCGATGGGGCTGTTGTCGTAGGCGAAGCCGATACGGGCTTCCCAGGACGGGTTGACGTACCAGGTACCGCCCAGGGCGTAACGGGCAGAGTCCTTGAACTTCTCGTCTTTTTGCAGGCAGACACCGCCGGCGCAGTTGCTGCTGGTGGCCTTGAGCTCCTGGAAGGCGCTCCAGTCGGTCCAGTTCACGGAGTAGTGGACAGCGAATTGCTGGTTCAGGCGGTGGTAGCCTGCGAATTCGGCCTGGGCCGGCAGATCCAGTTTCAGGTTGCCATCGACGACGCGGTTACCGGAGGTGGCACCCTGGAAGTCGCCGTCAAAGCTCAAGTCCACCTGGGAGCGGTAGGTCAGGGCGAGACGGTTGTTGTCGTTGATCTCGTACAGGGTGCCGACGTTCCAGCCAAAGCCCCAGGTGTCGCCCTTCAGGTGAGCCAGACGGGTATCGGAGTTGGCACCTGGAATGGCAGCGGAGAGCGCACCGGCATAACGGTTCAGCTCGGCGGCGGCGTAGACGGCATTGATGCCGGCACCGACGCTGAAGCTGGAGTTGATGCGATAGGCGATGTTGGGGTTGATGTTGAAGGTCAGCAGCTCGGTGTCACCGGCGCCAGCACCGGCCGCGAAGGTCTTGGAATATTCGGTGGAGAGGCCGTAGTTGGAGAAGAGGCCGATCCCCCAGGCCCACTGATCGTTCAGGGGCTGGATGAAGTAGGTGGCCGGCACGAAGGCATCGGGGGCGATGTCGCTCTCGCTGGACGGAGCCAGCTTGGTGGAGCCGGCATAGATGTCGCCAGCCACGTCCACGTCGGGCTTGATATAGGTGCCGGATACAGACAGTGCCATCTTGTCGAAGGTGGTCATGGCCGCCGGGTTGCGGGACAGCACGGCCGCGTTGTCGGCGATGGCTGCTTCACCTGCGTAGGCGCGCCCCAGACCGGAGGCCGAGTGCTCGTTCAGCTGGAACGCGGCGGCGAAGGTCTGGGTGCTGGCCAGGGTCACGGCCGCAGCGATCAGGCTTTTCTTGAAAAAGGCAGTTGTCATAGTGTTCTCTCTTTGTAAGCAGATTTTCTGTCGACATCGCGGCTCTTTGGCGGCTATTGACGACATGATCTGTTGTTATGTCAGCTTCTTCCCATTCATTGCTGGCGTGATTCTATGGATCTGGTAGGAGGTAAGAAATCAGACCAGTGACAGCAGAATACATAAAAGTTTCCATTGTGTTAATCATTTGTTCCAACTTGCCGTTTTATTAGGCTGATTTATCTATTATTGGATAAATAAAGCACAAGTGGTGCCATTTGAGTCATTTAAAATTAATGGTAGAAATGTGACTTCGCGCGGGCAATGGGCGGGAACATGCGGGGATGTGGGGATGAACAGGCAGACAATGAGGATGTCTGCCTGTGATGTGGCTGAGGCGGAGGACGAGTCAGCTTGGGTCAAGGTCTGTTAAATGGACCAGTGCAGGCGTGACTCAAGCTGGCGGGCAACCGGGGCGAGGGGCTCCTGCATGTCTCCGATGAGCACCATGTTGGCCCCCTTGAGCGGCAGTATCTCCCCCTTGAGGGTCCCGTCTGCAAAATCGGACTGGATCGTCAGTGGCAGATGCTTGGGGACGAGGAACAGGGTGACCGGTCCCATTTTGCCCTGGAGCACCATGTGCAGGGCCGGTCCCTGGTAGAAGGCGCAGTGGTTGACATAGGTTACCTTCATGCCCGGCATCTCGCTCAGGGTGGCACCATATTTCTCCATTTTTGCGTTGATGGTGTGCAGGCTGACCCGCTCATCCACCGCATGAATGAAGGGCTCTTCCCCATAAACGTGGGACATGGCGACTTGAGCCAGCGACAGGGTGTCCGGTGCCACAGGCCAGCTGATCCAGCGGGTGCTCATGCCGAGCAGGAAGGCGACCGAGGCCGCGATGACCAGAGCGCGCCATTGCGTGCGTGCAGGAGTGACGGGTAGCGAGACCACCTGCTCCTCTTCGGCTGCCATCGCCTGCCTGAGCAGGATCCGCTCCGCAAGACCGGCTGGTACGTCCACTTCCAGGGTGCTGCGCACCTGGCGCTCGAGCTGCTGCATCTCGTCCAGATGCTTGCGATTGGCCGGTGACGCCTCGGCGGCTTTCAGGAAGGCGGGATCCCTGTCCGAGGGGTGAGTGATGGCCCGGCGGCGAAATTCAAGCTCATCCATTGGTGTGTCCTCTCTGTTGTTTCGCAGACTCCATGGCCTCTTTTATCTGGTTGCGGGCGCGAAACAGCCTTGTCATGACGGTGTTCTTGTTCAGGCCGAGTTGCTCGGCGATCTCCTCCCCGCTGAATCCCCCCAGTACCTGCAGCAGCAGCGGCTCCTGATACTCGGCAGGCAGGCGGGCGATGTGGCGCCTGAGCCATTCGTGCTCCATCTCCTGCTCGCTTGGCAGGACACCCTGATCCCGCAGGGGGTGCTCGTCGAGGTCGACGAGATCGAACTGCTTTCGCTCAAAGCGGCGGGCATTCTCCCGCCGCAATATGGTGATGAGCCACGCCTTAGCAGCCTTGTCGTCCAGCAGGGTATCTATCGCCTTCCAGGCGCGCAGGAAAGTCTCCTGCACCAGATCCTCGGCGATTTGCGGATCCCGGCACAGCCAGTAGGCGTAGCGGTAGATGTCTCCGTGCAGGGCGTGCACCAGGGCTTCGTACTTGGTTTGTTTGTCTGCCATCTCCCCATAGACCGGAGAAGCGCAGGGAGCCTTTCCCGTGTCGGCCCTTTTTCTTCTGAAAAAACCTAACGCCATAAAGGGGTGTCCTGTTTCATGAGGGGCGCATCATGCACGCATCCACGCCAGTATTCGAAGACCATAGGCTATCGCAAAGCTCTCCCAGGTGCACAACTCCCTGGCGAGCGCCTGCCTGGGCAGGTGTTCGCCAGGGACTCGCTTGGGGGAAAAACAGGCCCGATCCAGGCCGTCCAGCAGCGCCCCCATGGCGGGGTCGCGGTGACAGGGCAGCCTGGCCAGATGCAGACAGGGGGTGTCCCAGCGCAGGACGGCCCAGGTCAGCAGGGTTTCCCTGGCCTCGTCAGGAGAGCCCGTGGCGAGGGCCCGTTGCAGGCGATAGAAGGCGCGCCAGCGCGGCCAGCGGCGCATGAATGCCCGCAGCAGGATGGCCAGGAGCACCCAATAGAGATACTGGACCCCTGGTGCGGGGGAGGCGGGAGTGGCGCTCTCCCTTGCCGTGAACACCAGAGGATGTGCGGGCAGGCGCGCCTCCTCGATGCGACCGCTCTGGGTGTTGAACCAGCGCAGGGTCTGGGGGGGCAGCACATAGCGCCCCGCCTCGTCGGCGGTCAGGGCCTGGCGCCACTGGCGCTCGAAGCGTAGCGCCCCCTCGGCCACGAATCGCTCCTGTTGCTGCTCGCCGTCCGGCTTCATGGAGAGGCCGGCGGGCAGGGGCGGGGCCGGCAAGGGGGGCAGGCGGTTGCCATCCCCCCCTTCCATCACCAGGGTGAGGGTGCGGATCACCGGCTCACCCACCCTGGCCTGGGCCGGGCTGAACTGCTGGCGCAACACCAGGCTGCTCGCCACCGGCTCCAGGGGGGCCTTGTCCACCTTGATGAAGAGGGTCGCCGCCCTGGCGGACAGCAGATCCCCCGCGTTGCCCGGCGCGGTCGCACCGGCCTGGTCCTGGGGCGGCAACCGCCCCTGAAAGCGGGGGGATTCGACGGGATGGAGCCCGGGTCCTTTGGCCTGCAGCAGCCATTTTCGCGTGAGACGCCCGGGCAGGCCGGGACTGGTGGGAGAGTCCCAGCGGTCCTCGCCAAGGCGGCGAATGGTAAAGGCCGGGGTGATGGGCTCGCCGAGGTTGGGGGCCTCCAGGTTGGCAGGCAGCCAGAGGGTCAGCTCATAGATGAAGGGCTGGCCGGGGTAGAGATTCCCCTCATGGAGCACCCGGGCCTGCAGCTCGACCGGAGAGAATACCGGGTCTTGTGTCGGCATCAGGGTGCCGTCCAGGGAACGTGTCGGCACCGCCAGGGAGGGGGTGAGATCGGCGCCAAGGGGCAGGGAGGGCACCTGGCGCGGGCTGGTATCGAGCAGGTGCAGGGGGATCTGCCAGCGGGTCAGGCTGCGGCTCTGGGCACTGACCCGCTGTATGCTGACCCGCCCGACCGCAAACTGGCGCAGCAGCGGTTGCAGGTTGAGATCCTCATCGCGGTGCAGCCCGTCGGCTTCGATGACGAGCAGCCAGTCGCGCTCGCTCGCCCCCGGCAACAGCTCGGCCTCGACAGGGGCGGCCTGCACCCGCATGGCGCACAGGGCGAGCAGCAGCCAGCAGCCGAACCGGGGGGAGAGCAAGCGCAGTACGAGGATCACCAGGGCTCCTCCACCTTGAGCAGGGGGCGGCGCAGGGCCTCCTTGCGAAGGCGCTGCTCCAGCAGCAGCACGGGGGGCGCCGGGGGGCGGGGAGCCGCTGAGGCGCGAGCGGGGTCGGGAGTGTCGGCCTGCTCCGGGGCATTTGCCGAGGGCGCCGACTGCGGCGGGTTGGCCCGCAGCAGGGCCAGGTTGTGCAAGGCATCCCTGTGCCCAGGTTCAAGGCGAAGGGCGCTCAGATAGGCCTGCTCCGCGCCGGCAAGATCCCCGAGCCAGACCAGGGCATTGCCCCTGTTGTAGTGGGCGGTGGCGCTGTTTGCCCTGCCATAGGCGGCGACGGCCCTGGCGTAATCCCCGGATCTATACCAGGCGTTGCCTTGCCAGACCGGATCCTGGAAGGCGTTGGCCGCTTCCCGATAGTGTCCCTGGCGATAAGCCTGCCAGCCTGCTTCATCTTGTCGGGAGGCCGCCTGCAGGGAAGGGGGCGCGAAGCCAATGACGAGGATCACCAGCAGCCAGTGGGCGCCGATCCGCGCCAGCAGCGCCAGGGGGAGCAAGGGGATGAGCAGCCAGGGGCCGAGATCCCGGGATTGCCCCTGCGTCAGGGCCTGGCCCATGGGCAGGGGGGCAAAGCGGGGCAGGCCGGAATCAAGCCAGGCCAGCCTGCCTCCGGTACTGGCGGCAAGGGCGGCCATGGCCTCCTCGTCGGGCGCCGGCAAGGTGTGGCCGATCGGGCTGCCGAGCTGCCAGCGCTCGGCAGCCACGCCGGGCTGCCGGGTCTCCTTGCCCCCGCTGGCCAGCAGGATGTCGAGCCGCGGGGCCGAGCCTGCCTTGCAGAACAGGTCGTTGAGGCAGGGCCAGAGGGCGGCGATGCGATCGCGCGCTGTCCCGGAGAGGCCGTCGGTCACGAGCAGCAGACGGGCGGACTGGCCCGGCGGGATCAGGGTGAGGGCCAGGGCCACGGCGCGCTCGGGGGCGCTGCCCTGGACAGGCATGATGGCCGGGCGCAGGTCCGGCAGCAGCAGGGCGATGGCCTGATGATCCCGGGTGGGAGGCATGGCGAGGTAGGCATCCCCGGCAAACAGGATGAGGGCGATGGGATGGGGCGCATCCTGCCGCGCTATGTCGGCCAGCATCTCCTGCAATCCCAGCCTCACCCGGGTTGCCCGGTCCGGCGCCAGATCCTGTGCCAGCATGGAGTCGGAGAGATCCAGCAGCCAGATATCGAGGGCCGGGCTCGGCATGGGGAGACTCTGCTGGCGCAGGGCGGGGCCCGAGAGCGCCAGGATCACCGGCAGACAAGCAAGCCAGCGCCAGGGGATGGCCCGATGGCGGCTCGGCAGCAGATAGGCCTGCATGGCCGGGGAGAGCAAGCCGGGATCGCGGCGGCGGCGCCACCCCTGCCACAGCCAGGGGATCAGGGCTAGCAACCAGAGGGGGCGCAGCAAGGTCAGCTCCATGGTGTCACCGTCATGACCAGCCTACTCATGGGATGGCCTGTGTGACAGGGGGATGTGCCAGCGGGCTGGCCAGCAGAGCAGCAGCCAGGCCAGGGCCAGTGGCCAGGGGTAGAGCTCCTGGTGGGGCCGGGAGAGGATCTGGGGCCGGGCGAGGGGCTCCAGGGTGTCGATGGCCTGGTTGATGGCGGCGAGATCGCCCCGGTTGCGGGCGCGAAAATAGCGGCCTCCTCCCAGTGTCGCCAGCTGCTGCAACAGGGCTTCATCCAGTTCGGCACTGGGATCGGCGTCCCCTGCGGGCGCGGCGAAGGTGTCGGGGTCGGCGCCCACCCCCAGGGTATAGAGACGGATGCCGGCTTTGGCGGCGAGCCTGGCCTCGGTCAGGGGATCCGCATTGCCCGAGGTATTGCGGCCGTCCGTCACCAACAGCAGGGCGGTGGGGCGGGTGGGGTCGGCGTGCTGGCGTGCCAGCAGGATGGCTTCCCCCAGGGCCGTGGTGCGCCCCACCAGATCGAAATCGAGCTCCCTGGCCAGGGTGAGCAGGGCCCCGGTCTCCTGGGTGAGGGGGGAGAGCAGATAGGCGTGATCGGCAAAGACGACCAGGGCGATTCGATCCCCCGGGCGGGAGGCGACAAGGTTGCTTATCTGCTGGCGCACCGCGGCAAGCCTGTCCGTTTGCTCTCCGTCATCCAGCATGTCCTGGGTGCGCATGCTGTCGGAGAGATCCACCGCCAGGATGAGGTCTCGGCTGCTCTGGTAGTGAATGATCGGGGGCTCCTGCCACTGGGGGCGGCACAGGGCCAGTACCAGGGCGCACCAGCAGAGCATCATGCGCCACAAGGGCTGCCCCGCCTGGGGCCGGAGCAGGGGAAAACCTCCGTGAACGAGCTGGTTTCCTCCCTTGCGCCCCTTCATGGGAGGCAGGCCGAAGCGCACCAGCAGCGGCAGGGCGAGGGCGAGGGAAAACCAGGGCCAGGCGAGGATCATCGCGTACCCTCCGGGGAAGGGGCCCCTCGCTTGCTTGTCGGGAATCGCGGCGCGCTGACGCAGCGTCGCCCCCAGGCGAGATAGGCGAGGCGCAATCTTTTGCGCTGCGCCTCATCGGGCATTCTGCCCCCATAGAGCCAGAGCGGCCACTGGGCGGCAAACCGGGAAAAATCGCTCCCCCCCTTGCTGTCCAGCCAGGCGAGCCAAGCCTCCCCTTGCAGGGGGGCCGCCTCGGGCCAGCGGGCCATGGCCGCTTCTCGCAGGGCATCCTGCAGCCTGGGGACGAGATCGTCGGCCTGCCAGTCTATCCGATGCGCCCAGTGGCGCTGGCGCCACAGGGTGAGGGCCGTCATGGCGATCAGGCAAGCGGCGATCGCCGCGATCAGCAGCCCACCGAGGGCCATCAGGCGAGGATCCTGTGCAGGCTCGAGAGCGGGGCCTTGGTGGATGTCGCGCAGCTCGGCACGAATGGCTTGCAAGGCCTCGCTGGACGAGGGCTGGCGATATGCATCCGGTGCGGGCACGCCCTGCTCCCCCCTCAAAACAGACGGCATCCGCCCTCCTGCCACTGGCGTTGCAGGGTGGCGCCGTTGTCGAGGCGATAGAGGCGCGTCACCAGGGGCAGCAACTGCTGGCGACAGGCCTCGGCCTGCTCGTCGGCCGCCCTCTGGTAGCGGGCGCGAAAGCGGGGGTCTTCTCCCGCGAGCCAACCGCTGTGTCTGCCTGCCTGCACTGCCAGCTGGCCGCCGCCCTGCTCGGGCAGAGCGGCTTCCAGGGGATCGCGGATCTGCCAGTAGTGGATATCGTGGCGCAGGCGAAGGCGTTGCAACTGCTGGCAGAGGGCCTGGTCCGGTGCCTGGTGATGGCTTATCAGGGTCAATCTGGCCCCGTGGGGCAGGGTGAGTCGTGCCAGGGTCTGGGCCAGCGTCCAGGGTGGGGGGGCGCGATCCAGCCCTGCCTCGTAATGGCGGCAGAGCGCTTCCAGCAGAGGCATGAGAGAGCCGCGCTGGTGCTCTGTGTGGGGGGCTGCGCCCTGGCAGATCAAGGTATTGGCCTGTTTCTCCCCCTGCCAGAGCAGGGCGGCGGCCAGCTCGCAGCCAAGGCGGGCCTTGAGCTGGGCGCGGGAGCCAAAGTACATGGCGGGTGAGAGATCCAGCAGCAACCAGTGGGCCTGATCCTGCTCTTCCCCGTAGAGGCGGGTGTGGGGGCGGCCGAGGCGGGCGGTGACCCGCCAGTCGATGTGACGCACCTCGTCACCGGCCTGATAGAGGCGAAGCTCCCTGAAATGCAGCCCGGGCTGGCGTCCGATACGCCCCTGGGCCGCCTGATGAATGCGGGCACGTTCGCTCTGGCGCGTCCAGAGGCGCACCGCCAGCAGCCGCTCGAGGGTGAGGGCGATGTCGGGGTGATCCCGGGGCTCGGCGACGGGGGTCATGGCGACAGGGCTGCCTGTGGGGGTCGGTTCAGGGGCATGGAATGGCATCCAGCAGCAGGGTGATGAGCGCCTCGCTATCGAGGTTGTCCGCCAGCGCCTGATAACTCGGGATGAGGCGGTGGCGCAGCACGGCTGGCGCCAGTTGCTGGATGTCTTCGGGCAATACGAAGTCGCGCCCGGCGAGCCAGGCCCGGGCCCGTGCGGCTCTTGCGAGGCCGATGCTGGCCCTGGGGCTGGCACCCACCGCAATGAGGGGTTCCAACTCGGGGCACAGGCCGCTGCCGGGTCGGGTGGCGCACACCAGTTGCACCAGATAGTGCTCGAGGCGCCCCTGCATCTGTACCCCTTGAACGGCGGTGCGGGCTTCCAGCAAGTCGGACTGGCTCAGGGTGACCGGCGGCGTCGGCAGGGCGTCGCCACGGGCGTTGAGTTGAAGGATGGCCAGCTCCATGGCGGGGCTGGGGTAATCCACCAGCAGCTTGAGCAAGAAGCGATCGAGCTGGGCCTCCGGCAGGGGATAGGTCCCTTCCTGCTCGATGGGGTTCTGGGTGGCGGCGACCATGAAGAGGGAGGGCAGGCGCCAGCTCTTCTTGCCCACGGTGATCTGGTGCTCGGCCATGGCCTCCAGCAGGGCGGACTGCACCTTGGCCGGCGCCCGGTTGATCTCGTCCGCCAGCACCAGGTGGTTGAACAGGGGGCCGGGTTGAAACACGAAACTCGCATCCTGGGGATGGAAGACCTCGCTGCCGGTGAGATCGGCAGGGAGCAGATCCGGGGTGAACTGGATACGGGCAAAGCGCCCCTCCACGGCGCCGGCCAGCGCCTTGACCGCCCGGGTCTTGGCAAGACCGGGGGCCCCCTCGATCAGCACATGTCCTTCACATAACAGGGCGATCAGCAGCCCCTCGATGAGGGGGCCCTGTCCCAGGATCTGGCTGCCCAGATAGTCTCCAAGTGCTCTGAACTCGGCCGCTGCCATGCGATAAACCCGTTGTTTTTATGGAAGTTGATCTTTTTATACCCCAGTTGGCTCACAAGGGCGAGGGAGGGTGGCAAGATGGGGACAATTTAGTTTCAATCAGCCGTATGAAAGTTGTGATTGGATTGTTAAGATGTGGCGCAATGAGGTCAGACCTCTGCCTTTTTAACCCAAGGAGCCAGGATGAAACAGCCATTGAAACTGACGACTCGCCAGGGCGAACGGATAGCCGTCGTGGCGGGTCTGCGCACCCCCTTTGCCAAGCAGGCCACCGCTTTTCACGGCGTGCCTGCGGTGGATCTGGGCAAACTGGTGGTGAGCGAGATGCTCGCCCGCACCGATCTCGACCCCAAGCTCATCGACCAGCTGGTGTTCGGCCAGGTGGTGCAGATGCCGGAAGCGCCCAACATCGCCCGGGAGATCGTGCTCGGCACCGGCATGAGCGTCAGCACCGATGCCTATAGCGTGTCGCGCGCCTGCGCCACCAGTTTCCAGGCGGTGGCCAATGTCACCGAATCCATCATGGCCGGCACGGTGGACATCGCCATCGCCGGCGGTGCCGACTCCTCTTCCGTGCTGCCCATCGGGGTCAGCAAGTCTCTGGCCCGCGCCCTGGTGGATCTCAACAAGGCGCGCAACCTCCAGCAGCGTTTCAATATTCTGCGCCGTCTGCGCCTGAAGGACCTGCTGCCGGTGCCCCCGGCCGTGGCCGAGTACTCCACCGGTCTCTCCATGGGGCAGACCGCCGAGCAGATGGCCAAGACCCACCAGATCAGCCGCGAGGCGCAAGATGCGCTGGCCCACCGCTCCCACACCCTGGCGGCCGAAGCCTGGGCCCAGGGCAAATTGAGTGGCGAGGTGTTCACCGCCCACGTGCCCCCCTACAAGTCGCCGCTGGAGCGGGACAACAACATCCGCGAAAGCTCCGAACTGGCGAGTTACGCCAAGCTCAAACCGGTGTTTGACCGGGCTCACGGCTCGGTGACCGCCGCCAACGCCACCCCGCTCACCGACGGCGCCGCCGCCGTGCTGATGATGCGTGAAGGGCGGGCCCGCGAGCTGGGTCTGGAGCCGCTGGGTTACATCCGCAGCTTCGCGTTCTCCGCCATCGATGTCTGGCAGGACATGCTGATGGGCCCCTCCTATGCCACGCCGCTGGCGCTGGACCGTGCCGGCATCACCCTTGGGGATCTCACCCTCATCGACATGCACGAAGCCTTTGCCGCCCAGACGCTGGCCAACCTCAAGATGTTTGCAAGCGCCGAATTTGCCCGTGACAAGCTGGGCCGGGATCAGGCCATCGGCGAGGTGGACATGGAGAAGTTCAACGTGCTCGGCGGCTCTTTGGCCTTTGGTCACCCCTTTGCCGCCACCGGGGCGCGCATGATCACCCAGACCCTGCATGAACTGCGGCGCCGGGGTGGGGGATTGGGGCTCAACACCGCCTGTGCGGCGGGTGGGCTGGGTGTGGCCATGGTGCTGGAGGTGGAATGATGAGTGCCAAGACTTTTTCTCTGGATATTCGCAAAGACGGCATCGGCATCCTCACCATGGATGTGCCCGGTGAGAGCATGAACACCCTGAAGGCCTCCTTTGCGGACGAGATCCGCACTCTGCTGGCCGAGGTAAAGGGGAACGGGGATCTGATTGGCCTGGTGATCATCTCCGGCAAAAAGGACTCCTTCGTTGCCGGGGCCGACATCGCCATGCTGGCGGCCTGCACCAGCGCCCAGGATGCCGAAGCGCTGTCCCGGGCCGGACAGGACGTGTTCGCCGAGATCGAAGCCCTGGGGATCCCGGTGATCGCCGCCATTCACGGCCCCTGCCTGGGCGGCGGGCTGGAGCTGGCGCTCGCCTGTCATGGCCGGGTGGTGACCGATCACGGTAAAACCGTGCTGGGCCTGCCGGAAGTGCAGCTCGGCCTGCTGCCGGGCTCCGGCGGAACCCAGCGCCTGCCGCGCCTCATCGGGGTGGCCAAGGCACTGGATCTGATGCTGACCGGCAAGCAGGTGCGGGCCAAACAGGCCAGGAAGCTCGGGCTGGTGGATGACATGGTGCCCCCGTCCATTTTGCTGGAGGCCGCCATCAAGCTTGCCAAGAAGGGCAAGCCGCGCCACCACCTGAAACGGGATCTGCAGGGCAAGGTGCTGGAGACCAACAAATTTGGTCGCAAGGTGCTGTTCGATCAGGCCCGCAAGGGGGTCAAGGCCAAGACCCGGGGCAACTACCCGGCGCCGGAGCGTATCATCGAGGTGGTGCGCATCGGCGTGGAGGAGGGGATGCAGGCCGGCCTGCAGGCCGAGGCCCGCCACTTCGGCGAGCTGGTGATGACGCCGGAATCCGCCGCCCTGCGCTCCCTCTTCTTCGCCACCACGGAGATGAAGAAAGAGGTGAGCTATCAGGGGGCCGAGCCGCGTAAGGTGGGTCATGCCGCCGTGCTGGGGGGCGGCCTGATGGGGGGCGGCATCGCCTTCGTCACCGCCACCAAGGCGGGGGTGCCGGTGCGGATCAAGGATGTGGCGAGCGCCGGCATCGGCAATGCCATGCGTTACAGCTACGACCTCCTCGCGAGGAAGCTCAAGCGTCGCCAACTGCTGCGCAGTGAGCTGGAGAAACAGATGAGCCTGCTCACCGGCACCCTGGACTATTCCGGGTTCCACCGGGTGGACATGGTGGTGGAAGCGGTGTTCGAGGACATCAACCTCAAGCACCAGATGGTGCAGGACGTGGAGCGCGAGTGCGGCGAGCACACCGTGTTTGCCTCCAACACCTCCTCCCTGCCCATCCACCAGATCGCCTCGGCGGCGACGCATCCGGAGCGGGTGGTGGGGCTGCACTACTTCAGCCCGGTGGACAAGATGCCGCTCGCCGAGATCATTCCCCACGCGGGTACCAGCGCCGAGACGGTGGCCACCACCCTGGCCTTCGCCCGGGCCCAGGGCAAGACCCCCATCGTGGTGAAGGACGAGGCGGGCTTCTACGTCAACCGCATCCTGGCGCCCTACATGAACGAGGCGGCGCGCCTGGTGCTGGAAGGGGAGCCGGTGGAGGTACTGGACGGCGCTCTGCTCGACTTCGGTTTTCCAGTCGGCCCCATCACCCTGCTGGACGAGGTGGGGATCGACGTGGGGGCCAAGATCTCCCCCATCCTCGAAAAAGAGCTGGGTGGCGAGCAGTTCCAGGCGCCCAAGGCCTTTGACAAGCTGCTGGAGGACGATCGCAAGGGGCGCAAGAACGGCAAGGGCTTCTATCTCTATGGCAAGGCGGCCCCGCGCAACAAGCTCACCGGCAAGGAGGGCAAGAAGACGGTGGACGCGAGCGTCTACGACGTGCTGGGCGTCAAGCCCCAGGCCAAGCTTGCCAGGCAGGAGATCGCCGAGCGCTGCGTGCTGCTGATGCTCAACGAAGCAGCCATGGCCCTGGATGGCGGCGTGGTGGCCTCGGCCCGGGACGGCGACATCGGCGCCATCTTCGGCATCGGCTTCCCTCCCTTCCTGGGCGGTCCGTTCCGCTACATGGACAGCCTCGGCATCGACTATCTGGTGGGGCGCCTTGAGCACCATCAGAAGCGTTTTGGCGACCGCTTCGCCCCCTGTGCGCGGCTGAAAGCGATGGCGGCGGAGCAGCAGACCTTCTACTGATGGCTCTCGACGGCATGCATCGAGCGAGGCGACCCCAAGGTCGCCTCGCTTTTTGTTGGGCGTACCTTCCCGGTTTGGGGCGGGGGCGCGAAGAAAAAGGGGCGGAGAGGGGTAAAACCTTGATCTGGCGCAAACAGGTGCCCCATTTATTACTTTGGTGGCATAGGACTCAGGCGCGGGTTGAGGTCAAATAGTCTCATCAGGAACGGGGGCGACCCCGTCACGAAAGGGACACCCATTTCACTGGATGAAGGACACACTATGAGTCTGCTTGAACACACCATCTGGACTGTATTGGGGTATGGGGCCATGCCCTTTATCTTCCTGAGCGGGTTCGTGGCAGTGGCAGTGACCTGCTGCCTGCTGCTCAATGCCTTCGGGGTCAAGTCCGCCGAGAAGTGAGTCACTCTCGTTCATGCCGCCAAATGCCAGTCTCACGACTGGCATTTGTTTTTTGTGCTTCTGAAGCACTTGCCCGCCCCTGATGGGGTAAAGGGAGCGCAAGACGGTCGAACCCGGCGGCCATTTTGATTACACTGACGCCCGGCATGTCCGCCCCCTTCTCTTTTATCAGGTATTCACGACTTCTATGGCGCTCAAGGCAACCATCTTCAAGGCCCAGATCAGCTTGTCTGACATGGATCGCAATCTCTATCAGGACTTCTCCCTCACCCTGGCCCGTCACCCCTCCGAGACCGACGAGCGCATGATGATCCGCCTCGCGGCCTTCGCCTGGCATGCCGCCGAGCGGCTGGAGTTCACCAAGGGGCTCTCTGCCGACGACGAGCCCGAGCTCTGGTGCAAGAACTACTCCGACGAGATTGAACTCTGGATTGAGCTGGGTCAGCCGGACGAGCGCCGTCTCAAGAAGGCATGCAATCGCTCTCGCCAGGTGGTGCTCTACCTCTATGGCGGTCGTGGCACCAGCGTCTGGTGGAAGCAGAACCAGGGCAAGCTCGGTCTGCACGACAACCTGAGCGTCATCGAACTCTCCGACAGCCAGACCCTGCCCCTGGCGGCCATGGTGGAGCGCACCATGCAGCTCACCTGCACCATCTCCGACGGCCAGCTCTGGGTCAGCAACGGCAGCCAGGAGGTGACGCTGGACCCCGTGGTGCTGATGGGACGCCCGGCCCGCGAACTGTAAACGGGATACTCATGTTCAGCGCCCTGCTCAATATCGTCATTCCCGTGTTTGCGGTGGTGGGCCTTGGCGCCCTCTATGGGCGGCTGCGACCGGGCGGGGCCCTGGGTTATGTCAACCGGGCCAATATCGAGCTCTTTACCCCGGCGCTGGTCTTCTCGGCCCTGGTGAAATACCCCGTGGATCTGGCGGCGCACTTGCCCCTTGTGGGGGCCGGTGCCCTGGTGATCCTGCTGCCCGGTTTGCTGCTCTCCCTGCTCAAACTCAAGGAGATAGAGCGGGCCGCGCTGATCCTGCCCGCCATGTTTCGCAACACCGGCAACCTCGGCATTCCGCTGATGGTGCTCGCCTTTGGCGAGCAGCAGCTCGGCGCCATCGTCATCCTCTTTGTGCTCTCCAACCTGCTCCACTTCTCGGTGGGCATGTTCATCCTCTCGGCCAGCAGCTCCCGCTGGCTCTGGCTGAGAAGCCCCGTGCTCTGGGCCGCCTTCGCCGGGCTGCTGGTGGCCAACCTGCATATCCCGCTGCCGAAATACCTGGTGACCAGCGCCGCCCTGCTCGGCCAGATAGCGGTGCCCCTGATGCTGTTTGCCTTAGGCATCCGGCTGATGGAAGGGGAGCTGGATCACCTGGGGCTGGCCATCAAGTGCAACCTGCTCTATCTGCTGGCGGGAGCCATCTCCCTGGGGCTCGCCGTCTGGCTGCTGCCCCTCGAACCTGACTGGATACCACTCCTGATGCTGTCGGTGGCGCTGCCCCCGGCGGTATTGAATTACATCCTGTGCGAGCAGTACCAGTGTCAGCCCGACAAGGTGGCCAGTATTGTGCTCGGCGGCAATGCGCTCTCGGTGGTGGTGATCCCGCTGGCGGTCTGGTTGGCGCTGCATCTGGGGAGTTGACCCTGCTCTGTCTTCCTCTTCAAGGACGCCCGATGGCGTCCTTTTTATTGCTATCGTGCATGTCCGATGTTGTTTTGCTCATCGAGTACAGCCGAGCTTGCTCGCGTATCTGACAAGGTTTTGAAGCCGGTTTAGCCGGATAAGGCAGAGAGTGGAAGGGGGAGAAAGGGAATAAAACAGGGCGGCCTTGGCCGCCCTGTTTAGTGATGGGGAGCAGGCTGAACCTGGCCATCCTTGCGCAGCTGGGAATAAAGGCCAACTCCCGCCAGCAGCCCGGCGAGGGCCAGCAGCCACCAGATGGCGGTGGCGGGGCGGCTGCCCGCATCCCCCAGCATAAAGCCGATGAGCAGGTTGCCAAAGAGCGCCATGCAGCCACCGGCGCTGGCATAGAAGCCGTAGTAGCTGCCGAGCTGCTCAGGGGGGGCGTAGCGGGGCAGCTGGGCGGCGAAGAGCGGGAAGCAGAGGATGGAGCCCAGGGAAAGCAGGGCCACCTGCGTCAACACGCCTGCCGTCGGCCAGGGTGCCAGCAGGGGCAGGGCGAGATAGCTCAAGCCCATCATGCCTATCCCCAGCCCCATGGCGAGCGGTACTCCCAGGCGGCGCTCCACCAGGCGGGAGGCCGGGAGCTGGAGCAGAACGCCGATCACCGCCGAGAGGGTGAAGACGCCGCCGAGCAGGTGGGTGGCGTCCGGCAGGCTCTGGATATGGGCGGGGAGGGCGAGATAGAGCTGATGGAACAGGATCTGGTAGCTGCCTGCCAGCAGGGTGAACCCCATGAAGGGGCGCTGGCGCACTATCTCCCCCAATTGGCGCAAGATGGCGCCACGGGGGCTCTGGTTGCTCACCGGGCGTTTGGGCAGCACCCGGTATTGCAGCACTCCGAGCAGGGCGAAGAGGCTCGCCGCCAGGATCCCCGTCAGGGTATAGCTCTGCTGGGTCAAGGTGAGGCCGACCAGGGGGCCGAGCAGCATGCCCGCCTCGCTGGCCAGATTGTGCAGGGCGAAGGCGCGCTGACGCTGGCTCGGGTTGTGGCATTCGCTGGCAAGGTAGGCCTGGGCGCAGGGGGTAAACAGGGCCCCCGCAAAGCCGGTGAGGGCGGCGGCCAGCAGCAGGATGGGCAGGGACTCGGCCCAGCCCAGCAGCACGAAGCCTAAAGATCGTACCAGGCAGCCCCAGACGATGGCGGGATGGTAGCCGATGCGATCTCCAAGGGTACCGCCCAACAGGAAGAGCCCCTGCTGGCTGAAGACCCGCATCCCCATGACGAGGCCACAGGCCCAGCCGGCCAGGCCGAGCCCGCTGCCCATGTGCTGGGCGAGGAAGGGCATCATCATGTAAAAGCCGAGGTTGAAGGCGAGCCCATTGGTGATGAGCAGGCGGGCGGCCGGGCTCATGCCCTGCCAGTCCCGCCAGTAGGAGGCGCCGTTCATGATCGCCTCCCGCCAGCGCGTGGGGCGGTGGTCGCCGGGGTGGCGCAGTACTGTGTCATGATGTCTTTCGCAGGGTTCTGAGGAAGGGGATGCCGTGCTGATCGTGGCTTATCTCCACCGGCACCTGGTAGAGGCGCTCGATGAGGGCCGCGTCGAGCACCCGGGCGGGGGGGCCGAAGGCCTGCAGATCTCCCTCTGCCAGCACGATCAGCTGATCGGCAAACTGGGCGGCCAGGTTGAGATCGTGCAGCACCACCAGGGTGATCCACTGCTGCTCCCGGGTCTGCTGGCACAGGTGCTCCATCAGTTGCATCTGGTGGTGCAGGTCCAGGGCGCTGACCGGCTCGTCCAGCATCATGATGCGGGGGTCGCGCAGCAGCACCTGGGCGAAGAGCACCATCTGCCGCTGGCCGCCGCTCAAGGAGTAGAGGGGGCGATCCGCCAGATGGGCGATGCCGAGCGCCTGCAGGGCCCGGCCGGCAGCCAGGATGTCCTCGTCCGCGAGGCGCATGGAGAGGCTGTCGAGGCGCCCCAGCACCACCACCTCGATGACGCTGAGATCCAGCTCCAGCTGGATGTTCTGGGGCATGTAGCCAAACTGCTGGCGCCACCTGGCCTGCGTCATCTGGCGGGCACTCTGGTCCCCGAGGCGAATGTCGCCACTGTCCGGGGTCAGTTCACCAAAGAGGGTGCGCATCAAGGAGGTCTTGCCGGTCCCGTTCGGGCCGATGATCACATGGACCTGACCCGGATGCAGGGTGAGGCTGAGATCCCGCAGCAAGGTCTGCTGGCCGAGGGAGAGGGAGAGTCGGGATATTTCAAGCACGTTTACGCCCCCTGCCGAGGATCAACCAGATGAAGAAGGGCACGCCAATGAGCGCAGTGACGATACCGATGGGGAACAGGGCCCCCGGAATGATGGACTTGGAGAGCACCGAGGCCGCCGAGAGCATGCAGGCGCCGCACAGGGCGGAGAGGGGGATCAAAAAGCGCTGATCTTCCCCCACCAGCATGCGGGCGATATGGGGGGCCACCAGGCCGACGAAGCCGATCACGCCGACGAAGCTGGTGGCGGTGGCGGTGAGCAGGGCGACCAGCACCAGGGTCTTCATGCGCAGTCTGTCGACGTTGACCCCGAGGCTGCGGGCGCGGGCTTCCCCGAGGCGCAGGCTGGTGAGGGCCCAGGCATCCCGGTAGATGAGCAGGGTGCAGATCAGGGTGACGACGGCGGTGATGATCAGGGAGTCCCAGGTGGTGCGCATCAGGCTGCCAAACAGCCAGAACAGGATCTGCTGGTTGAGTTCGGGGGAGGAGAGAAACTGCAGCAGGGAGAGCAGGGACTGGAACAGGAACAGCAGGGCGATGCCCGCCAGGATCAGGGTCTGGCTGCTGACATGGCGCATCATGGCCAGGCCAAACAGCAGGCAGGCGGCAAACATGCACACAATGAAGGCACCGGCCGGGATGGCCACCAGGGGAGGAAGTCCGAGGCCGCCGGTGTAGAGGGCCAGCGCCGCGCCAAGGCCCGCCGCCGCCGCGAGCCCGAGGGTATAGGGGCTGGCGAGGGGGTTGTCCAGCAGGGTCTGCATCTGCACGCCGCCAAGGCCGAGGGAGGCTCCGACCACCAGAGCCATGAGGGCGATGGGCAGGCGCATGTCGTGGACGATGGTGCGGGTCATGGGATCGGCCTGGGCGGGGGAAACCAGGGCATCGATCACGTCGTGCAGGGCCAGCAGGGAGGGGCCGGTGGCGATGTCGAGCACCAGGGTAATGCACAGGACCAGGGCGAGCAGCAGGAGCCAGTGCCAGCGACGGCGCTCCCGTTGCCGCTGCCGGGCGAGGGTCTGCTGCAGGGCAGCCAAATCATTCATGATGTCAATCCTGAAACGGGCGCCGCAAGAGGCGCCCACACAATCCAAGAGGGTTGCTGAAGAGGGCGTGGCCGAGGTGGGCCACACCCGAATTGCCGGGGTTAGCTTGCGTCATCCTGCTTGATGCCCAGCATGAAGGTGCCCTGGGGACGGATGGGCAGGTAGTGCTGATAGAACGCCTGATAGGTGGCCAGGGGATCGAGATCCTGGAAGAGATCCGGATAGAGGGCCTTGGCCATGAACTCGATGAGGGCGGCATCCATGATGCTGCGGGTGGCGCCGTGATAGACCGCGTAGAGGCGACCCTCCTTCACCGCAGGCAGCTCGCTCCAGCCCGGACGGGCGGCAAAGCCTTGCAGACGCTGGCGCACGGTCTCTGCCGACACATCCTGGCCCACCTGCATGGCGACAGCACTGCTCACGCTCTCGTAGCCCGCCATCAGGATCACCTCGGGCTTGCTCGCCAGCAGTTGTTCCGGGTGGATGGGGCCCCAGCGATCGACGAAGGGGGCGGCCACGTTGTCGCCACCGGCCAGCAGGGCCATGGCGCCCCACATGTCCTTGCCATAGGTGTAGCTGTACTCGGCCGGGCCCTTGTCACCCAGCTCGATGTAGACCCGGGGCGGCGTGCGCTTCGCGGCGGCAATGCGGGAGGTGATGGTGTCAATCTTGGCCTTGTACTCGTCGGCCATCTTCCGGGCGCGGGCCTCCTGGCCGGTCAGCTTGCCAAGCAGCAGGGTGCTCGCCATGTGCTGTGCCAGGGTCTGGGCGTTGTAGTCGATGACCACCACCGGGATCCCTGCCTGCTCAAGGCGTGGCAGGTCGGCGGCCAGGGCCTCATATTGCCACTTCGCCAGGATCACCAGGTCGGGCTTGACCGCCAGGGTCTTCTCGATGGAGAAGCTCTGATCCTGCACGTTGCCAAGGTCGGGGACCTTGGCCAGTTGTGGCTGGCTGGCCACATAGAGCGACCAGATGGCGGGACGGGACTTCATGAACCAGCCCAGGGACATGCCCACCAGGCGTTCGGCCCCGCCTTCACCGGCCACCGCCAGGTAATCTTCGGGATAGAAACCGAGCACAATACGGTTTGCCGGAAGGCTGAGGGAGACCTTGCGGCCCATCACATCTTCCACTTCAACGGGGGGGGCGGCCTGCGCCATCCAGCTCACCAGGACGAGCTGGCCGAGCAGCAGCAACTTTGCCAGGGGGTGACGAAACATCTTGTAGCACCTCGAGAATAGAGACGGTCAAAAAAGAAAGTGAGAACTATTGCTATTCGTGAGCGCAAAAGCAACAAACGTTTGTGTCATCCCCTCTCTTGTTATTTCTGTCATTAATGGAACCGGTTCTACAAGAGCACCAGGAGAGAGTCTCATCCCCCGGTTTTCTGCCTTTTCGGGCCACGCAGGGGGTGGCGCCCGGTATGGCACCCATGGATTTGTCCATGATCCGGAGTCTGTGAGTGGGGTTGCTCACGAAATGGTACCGGGCAGGGGCCGCCGTAGTGTTTCCCCCGTCTGCCCCGGCGCCGATGTCGCTCCCTGACAGAGGCAGCCAGCAGGGGCTGGGGAGCGACAACTTCCTGCGCAGCGATGGCAGACACTGCCCATTCGGGTATTGCCCGTCACCTTGGCGCAACATTTTGTTGTCATTGTTAGCCAGCTCGCAGCAGCCCCGGCGCCGACGGGGCAGAGTGGGCGCGCAGTTTCGGCCGGGGGCTGACATGCCTCCCGTTGATGGCTGCATCCAAGGTGCTGCGGCCCGCCTTGTGCGGGGCGCCAATAACATGATCTGCAAATAAAAAAGGAAACTGACCATGTCAGGAAGACACTCTCTGGTGGCGCTGGCCGTCGGGCTGGCGCTCGCTGGACAGGCACAGGCGCAACTGCTTATCACCGAATACCTGGAAGGGTCCGGCAACAACAAGGCGGTGGAGCTGAGCAACCTCGGCAGCGACGCTGTCGATCTCTCCCAATACCGGCTGGCCCTCTACGCCAACGGCAAACCCATCACCGATGCCCCCACCAACAGCCTGGCGCTGCAAGGCACCCTCGCCCCTGGGGCCAGTCTGGTGCTGGCCAACCCCTCCGCAAATGCCGAGATCCTGGCCAAGACGACCCAGACCAGCGGCAACCTGGTGTTCAACGGTGACGACGCCCTGGTGCTCTATCGCGGCAGCGAGATAATCGACAGCGTCGGCCAGGTAGGGGTGGATCCGGGCACGGCCTGGGTGTCGGGCAATGTCTCGACCCTGGACATGACCCTGCGCCGCAAGGCCACCGTCAGCATCGGCCGCACTGATGCGACGTCGCCTTTTGATCCGGCGCAGGAATACGTGGCGGCCCCGAAAGATGACGCCAGCGGCCTGGGTTGCAGCGGCGATGGTCCCTGCGATGGCACCCAGCCGCCCGCCTTCGTCTGCCCGGTGGACAACCTGGTGCCGGTGCCCGCCATTCAGGGCCCCGGTACCAGCAGCCCGCTGGTGCCGGCCGGCAAGTTTGAATCGGAACAGGCCTATGCCACTCGCGGTGTGGTAACCCAGGTAGTGAGCGGCCTCTACAAGGGCTTCTTCATTCAAGATGAGCTAGGGGATGGCGATCCGGCCACCTCCGACGGCCTCTTCGTCTACACCACCAAGGCCAATGCCGCCATCGTGCCGGGGGCCGAGGTGTGCGTCTCGGGCAAGGTGAAGGAGTATTTCAACCAGACCCAGATCAACGCAGACGATCTGGTGGTGACTCGGCCCGCTGGGGCAGTGCCGGCGGCAGTGGATCTGGTGCCGGTGGCGGGGGAGAGCCTGACCGAGCTGCTGGAGCGTCACGAGGGGATGCAGGTGCGGCTGGTGCCTGAATCCAGCCTGGTGGTGACCCGCAACTTCAGCTTCGATTACGACGGCAAGCGCAACAACCTGGTGCTCTCTTATGGTGCGCCGCTCATCAAGTCGACCCAGAAATTTGCCGCCATGAGCCAGGAGGCGAGCGACTGGGCCCTTCGCAACCAGCAGAACCAGCTGGTGGTGGAGACCGACGCCAAGGCGCCGGACGGTGTGCTGCCCTGGTTCCCCGGCTTCAACGCCGAGGACGGTTACCTGCGCATCGGCGACAAGCTCAACGGGCTGGAGGGGGCGCTCGGTTACTCCTACAACCTGTTCAGGCTGGTGGCCAGCAATCGCATCGATGCGAGCCAGATAGATCACAATGGCTGGGGTCGGGTGGAGACCCCTGAGCTCGCCGAGGCGGGGGATCTGCGGGTCGCGAGCTTCAACGTGCTCAACTTCTTCACCACGGTGGTGGGGGGCGATGCCAACCCCACTGGCAGCAACCGGGGCGCCCTGACGGTGGCGGAGTTCGAGTTGCAGCGCACCAAGATAGTCAGCGCCATCACCCGCCTCAATGCCGACGTGGTGGGGCTGATGGAGATCGAGAACAACGGCTATGGCGACAACTCTGCCATCGCCAATCTGGTGGCGGCCTTGAACGCAGCCCTGCCGGACGAGGCGGATCACTACCGCTGGATTGCCTCGCCGGATGGCAAGCCCATTGGCACCGACGCCATCACGGTGGGGCTCATCTACCGGCCCGCCAAGGTGAGCCCGCAAGGGGCCGCCAGCCTTATCGCGCTGCCGGTGCAGCAGGCTGAGGCGGTGGACGCCAGCGGCAAGCCGGTGACCATCAATCAGGGGATGCGCGAGTCACTGGTGCAGCGCTTCAGCTCGCCCAAGGGGGATGCGCCGCTGACCCTGGTGGTCAACCACCTCAAGTCCAAGGGCTCCGCCTGCTTCGAGGATTACCCCGACTACGCCAGCGCCGATCCGCTGGATGGCCAGGGCCACTGCAACGCGCTGCGGGTCTCCGCCGCCAAGGTGCTGGGGGAGCGCCTCAAGGATCTGGCCGGGGATCTGCTGCTTATCGGCGACATGAACGCCTACGGCATGGAGGATCCCATTCGGGTGCTGACCGACTATGATCCGGCCGCCCAATCGCGCCAGATCATGAGCGCCTCCTTCACCACCCTGGCGGGCCAGCCCTTCGAGGAGAGCGGCAGCGCCCTTGGCAAGGGGTATGGGTTTGTGAACCTCAACACCCGCTTCCACGGCACCGACACCTACTCCTACAGCTATGAAGGGGAGCTCGGCAACCTGGATCACGCCCTGGCAAACCCGAGCCTCGCGGCCAAGGTGATCGGCATTGAGGATTGGCACATCAACTCCGCCGAGAGCAACTTCTTCGAGTACGGCAGCAAGTACAGCGGCCAGCTGGCGAAATCCGAAGGGCCCTTCAGCGCCTCGGATCACGATCCCGTGCTGGTGGCCATCCAGTATCCGCTGCCGCCCGCCGGGGTATTGAGCCTCGAGAGCGCCGCTGCGAACGTGGAGGAGGGCAACACCCTGGTCTTGAGCGTGGCGCGCCGCGACGGCAGCCATGGTGAGGCCAGCGTGAGTTATCGCATCGTCCATGGCAGCGCGGACGCAAGCGACGTGGCCCCCCTCACCGGTACCCTGCACTGGGCTGCCGGGCAGAGCGAGCCCCAGACCATCAGCATCCCGGTGAAGAGCGACACCCTGCACGAGGGGGACGAGACCTTTACCCTGGAGCTGTTTGACCCGAGTGGCGCGGCCCTGGGGGATCAGCACCAGACCCTGGTGACCATCAAGGACAAGCTGGCACCGTCCACCATCTCGCTGGCTCAGGCCAGTATCACGGTGAACGAGGGGCAGTGGTTTGCCGAGATCCCCCTGGTGCGCAGCGGCGATCTGAGCAAGCCGGCCCGGGCCCGGGTGGCCCTTGACGGGGTCACGGCGCGCTGGGGGCTGGATTTCCTGCCCTGGTTCGGTCAGTCGGTGAGCTGGGCTGCGGGCGAGGGGGGCAGCAAGTCGGTCAAGGTGCTGATCATCGATGACTGGTTTGTGGAGCCCACCGAGCAGTTCAGGGTGAGTCTCGATCGGGTGGAAGGGGGCCAGCCCGGCGCCCTGCAGCAGACCCGGGTCGACATTCTGGACAACGACAAGTCCTGGTGGCCCTTCGGTCGCCACTGAGGATGATTGAGCAACAAGAAGGGGCCTGCGGGCCCCTTTCTTAGTTGGGAAGACGTTTGTTGGGAAGACTTGTTGCAGACAGGTTGGGTTGCGAAGATGAGGAAGGCCCACCGTCGTGGTGGGCCTTCCTCATGGCAGGGCGCTCCTAACGGAGTATCAACCCTGCGCGTTGCTCAGTACCAGCTTGCCATCCTTGACCGGAATGGTGGGGCCGGGTTGCTTCTCCATGCGTACCACCCCTTCCTGGCCGGCGAGGCGGTAGGTGACGTCATAGCCGATGGTGCGGGTGCTGCTCTCCTGCACCGTCTTGCAGCGCTGCTCCGTGGTGGTGTAGGTATCGCCCGCCTGCATGTTGCCCTGCACCTGATTCCCGGCATAACCCCCTGCCACGGCACCGGCGGCGGTGGCCACCTTCTTGCCGCTGCCACCGCCAAACTGGTGGCCGACCACGCCGCCCAAGGCCGCGCCAACCACGGTACCCAGGATCTTGTGCTCGTCCTGCACCGGCTTGCGGTGGGTCAGGGTGACGTTGCGGCACTCCTGACGTGGCGTCTTGATGGTCTCGGTCACCGGCTTGCTGGCCAGCACCTCGGCAAACTGGGGCTCTGATGAAAACAGGGATCCGCTGGCGACCGCCGACAATGCCAGCGCAGAGGCCACACCGATCCCGACACCTGCCAACATGGATTTGTTCATCACTCTTCTCCTCGTACGCATACCCGTTGAGGGCTTGGGATCATTCTTCGCATTTTGCGCCGCAGGCTCAAGGCAAGGGCCACGGGATCGCGACAGGGGCTGACTGCGCAAAAAGTGACCGCGCAAAAATAGCGTCGGCGATTGGCGACAGGGAGAGCAGGGCCGAGGGCCCCTAAGACGTTTCGCTAATACCTGGGATCTGGCCCCCTTGATACCCTTTCATCCGGTTCCAGCCGGCGTCCTGGCCCCGCATCAGGGCGCAATGCCGGTCGTGGTGAACCGCGAGAGCCACCCCGTTTTGTGTCCCTGTGAGGAAGGATCCGATGACAGAGCAGAACATGTACGACGCCGGCCTTGGCAAGACGCCCGCCAATTTCGAGGCGCTGACCCCCTTGAGCTTTCTGGGGCGGGCCGCCCGGGTCTATCCCGACTATCCGGCGCTGATCCACGGCCCCCTGCGCCAGAGCTGGGCCCAGACCGAACGCCGTTGCCGCCAGCTCGCCTCGGCCCTGCGCCGTCGCGGCATTGGCGAGGGGGACACCGTCTCCATCGTCGCCCCCAATGTACCGGCCATGTTCGAGGCGCACTTCGGGGTACCCATGAGCGGCGCCGTGCTCAACACCATCAACACCCGGCTCGATGCGGACGCCATGGCCTTCATCTTCCAGCACGCCCAGATCAAGGTGGTGCTGGTGGACCGGGAGTTTGGCGCCGTGGTGCGAAAGGCGCTCTCTCTCATTGATAGTCAGCCCCTGGTGATCGCCATCGACGATCCCCTCTACCGGGAAGGGGAGCTGGTCGGCGAGCTCGACTACGAGGGGTTCATCGCCCTGGGGGACGGGGACGAACCCGGCTGGCTGCCGGCGGACGAGTGGCAGGCCATTTCCCTCAACTACACCTCCGGCACCACGGGGAACCCCAAGGGGGTGGTCTATCACCATCGCGGCGCCCACCTCAATGCGGTCAACAATGCCCTCTCCTGGGAGCTGACCAAGCACCCCGTCTACCTCTGGACCCTGCCGATGTTTCACTGCAACGGCTGGTGCTTCCCCTGGACCCTGGCGGCCACCGCCGGGGTGAGCGTCTGTCTGCGCCACGTGCAGGCGGCGGCCATCTACGGGGCGCTGCGCGAACACAAGGTGAGCCATTTCTGCGCCGCCCCCATCGTGCTCAATATGCTCAACAATGCCGATCCGGCCCTCAAGCAGGGACTCGACCACCCCGTCAAGGCGATGACGGCGGGGGCAGCGCCACCCGCCACCGTGATCGCCGGCATGGAGGCGATGGGGATCGCCGTGACCCATGTCTATGGCCTCACCGAAACCTATGGCCCCTGCGTGGTGTGCGAGCCGCAAAGACACTGGCAGGGGCAGGATGCCACCACCCTCTCCCGTCTCAAGGCGCGCCAGGGGGTGGCCTCCCCCCTGCAAGGAGAGATGCGGGTCATCAACCCCGTCAGCGGCGAGCCGGTCCCCATGGATGGCAAGACCCTGGGAGAGATAGTGCTGCGGGGCAACATCGTCATGAAGGGCTACCTCAAGAACCCGTCGGCGAGCGAGGAGGCGATGGCACAGGGATGGTTTCGAAGCGGGGATCTCGCGGTCTGGCACCCGGACGGCTATGTGGAGATCAAGGACAGATCCAAGGACATCATCATCTCCGGCGGGGAGAACATCTCCAGCTTGGAGGTGGAAGACGTGCTCTATCGCCACCCCGATGTGGAAGAAGCCGCGGTGATCGCCATGCCGGACGAGACCTGGGGGGAGGTGCCCTGCGCCTTCGTCAAGCTCAAGGAGGGGCGCGAGCTCACCCAGGCCGAGCTCATTGCGTTCTGCCGCGAGCAGATGGCCCACTTCAAGGCCCCCAAGCGCATCATCTTCACCCCGCTGCCCAAGACCTCCACCGGCAAGGTGCAGAAATTCATGCTGCGCAAGCAGTTGGCGTGACGACAAAGGCGCCGAGCCATCAACGGGCCTGCGGGCCCGTTTTGTGTTGCGCGATGCAAAGAAGCAGGAGCGGTCGCCAGCCAACAAGACGTGCCTTTTGAGCCCGTCCCGGCTTACCATGCCTGCCATGTCCCGCGAGCCTGAGGATGCCTGTGAGAAAATCGGACCGACTGTTTCAACTGACCAACCTGCTGCGGGCGCATCAACCCCTGACCGCCCGGGAGCTGGCGACGCGCCTGTGTGTGTCGGAGCGCACCATCTACCGCTATATCGACGATCTCTCTTTGGCGGGCATTCCGGTTTACGGGGAAGCCGGGCTGGGCTATCGGCTGAGCGAGGGGTTCGAAATGGCCCCGTTGCAACTGAGTGCGGCCGAGCTGGAGGCCCTCATCACCGGGGTGAACCTGGTGGCGGTGCTGACGGGCAAGGGGATGGCCGATCCGGCCCGCGCCCTGCTCGCCAAGATTGAGGCGGCCCTGCCCGCCAAGGAGGCTCGGGCACCTCGCGTCCCCGTGGTGCGGGTACCGGACTATCCCACGGCGCAGCCTGCATACGCTCGCTGGGACAGGTTGCACGACGCCATCACGGCCGGTCACTGGCTGCACATTGGCTACCGGGATGCCAGCGCCAGCAGGACGGAACGCCAGCTCTTTCCCCTCGGGCTCTTCTACTGGGGCGGATGCTGGACGCTCGGCGCCTGGTGTGCGCTGCGCCGGGCCTACCGGGATTTCAGGGTGGATCGCATCGACACCCTGGCGCCGTGCCGACCGGGAGAAGGGGCACCATCTGGCGCGACCCTGGCCGATTACCTTGCCCTGCGCCAGTCGGACGCGTTCCCCCCTGGGCGCAGTGGCGCCGAAAAAGTCATTCAGGACTGACACAAGGCTGTCAGTAGCCCTTCGTTATGCTGGGTTCTCCAGACCATCCACAACGGAGAAAACGAGATGATCATCAAGGGTGACATGCAAGAGGCAGGGGGCGTCGAATTTGCTACCTTCAGGCTCAGGGAAGGGGTGACGGAGGCGGATTTGCTCGCCCTGTCACGGCGGGTCGAGTCCGAGTTTCTTGTCCAGCAATCCGGGCTCATCATGCACTGCCTGCTGCGCGGCGCCGACGGCCTCTATGCGGACGTGGTGATGGCCCCCAGCCAGTCGCTGGTGGAAGCCTACTGCCAGCAGTGGCTGCACAACGACGTGGCAGGGGAGTACCTGACCCTGCTTGACCATGACTCGGTCAACATGAGCTTCTGGACCCGTATCGGCTGAGGGCGGCGCGGGGCCAGCCATCCCCGGCGAGGGGGCAATCATGAAATGAAACGGGCCCACAGGGCCCGTTTTGTTGAACAGAATTCAATAATTACTTGGTGTGGCGCTCATGCAGGCGCTGCACCACATCCTTCAAACCCAAGCCTTCGTTTTGCAGCAAGACGGTCAGGTGGTAGAGCAGGTCAGCGGATTCGTTGATGAGCTCTTCCCTGTCTTTCGCCATGGCGGCCAGGGCCACTTCCACCCCCTCTTCACCCACCTTCTGGGCGATGCGCTTGGTGCCTTTGCCATAGAGGCTGGCGGTGTAGCTGGTGGCGGGATCTGCCCCTTTGCGTGATGCCAGGATCTGTTCGAGCTCGGCCAGGAAGCCGAGCGGCGGCATGGGGTGGCCGTCGAAGCAGGAGGGGTTGCCCAGATGGCAGGTGGGGCCGACCGGGTCGGCGGCAATGAGCAGGGAGTCCTGATCACAGTCGGTGGTGATGGCGACGAGCTTGAGCACATGGCCCGAGCTCTCGCCCTTGGTCCACAGGCGCTGCTTGCTGCGGCTGAAGAAGGTGACCTGGCCGGTGGTCTGGGTCTTTTCCAGAGCCTCGCGGGTCATGAAGCCCTGCATCAGCACTTCGCCGCTGAGGGAATGCTGGACGATGGCGGGGATCATGCCCTCACACTTGGCCCAGTCCAGGCGCTCGGCCAGCGGCAATGCATTGTCTACTGCTTGATTATTCACGGATGGCGACTCCTTCGTTTTTCAGCCAGCGTTTCAATTCGGGAATGGGAATGAGGCCCTTGTGGAACACGGAGGCGGCCAGCGCCCCGTCCACGTCGGCCAGGGTAAAGGCATCGCGAAAGTGCGCCATGGCCCCGGCGCCGCCGGAGGCGATGAGGGGCACCTTGCACACGGCGCGCACCAGCTTGAGCTGCTCAAGGTCGTACCCCTGACGCATGCCGTCCTGGTTCATCACGTTGAGCACTATCTCCCCCGCGCCCCGGCGCTGCACTTCCTGTACCCACTCCAGGGTGGTCCAGCTGGTGGTGCGGGTGCGGCTCTCGTCGCCGGTAAACTGTTTGACCTGATATTGACCGAGGGCGGCATCGAAGTAGGAGTCGATACCCACCACCACGCACTGCACGCCGAAGCGCTCGGCGAGCCGGGTGATCAGGGTGGGATCGGCCAGGGCGGGGGAGTTGATGGAGACCTTGTCGGCCCCGAATTCCAGGATCTGGCGGGCATCCTCCACGCTCTTGATGCCACCGGCGACGCAGAAGGGGATGTCGATGACTTCCGCTACCCGGCTTACCCAGCTCTTGTCCACTACCCGTTCGTCGCTCGAGGCGGTGATGTCATAGAAGACCAGCTCATCGGCGCCCTCGGCGGCGTAGCGGCGGGCGAGGTCGACAATGCCGCCCATCACCTCGTGGTTGCGAAACTGCACGCCCTTGACCACCACGCCATCTTTGACGTCGAGGCAGGGGATAATACGCTTTGACAACATGCTCATTGCTCCATGTAAAGCACGGTTAAAGAAACGTCGTTCTGCCGCCGGCGTTGGCCCGGGCGGCGGACGGGAACAGGGTTGGCATGCCTTGAACGGGGGCCCCTGACGGGGGAAACGACAGGCCCGGCAGGCCATCTCGTCGCCTCTGGGCACCCCACTATATGCATGACTTTATTCAGTGATTCAACCCTTTGTCGCCCTTCACCTGTCCCGGATGGCAGGCTGGCACCTCGGGGAGGGGAGCCCGATCGTCCGGGTGGGTCTCGTCCGTTGCCATATGCTGGCGCAGGGTGAGCAGGGCGGCATCAAAATCAAACGCCTTCAGTTGCCTGGTCAGGGTGTCGCTGCGAGACCCCAGCATGAGGCGAAGGGGGCCGGCATACTGCTCGTAGAGGGGGATCACGGCGGTGTCGCTTTGCACCAGCAGAGCTTCCATCTGGCCCAGCAGTTGCTGGCGCCACTGATCCTCCAGAGGCACCAGATCGGTGGTCGGGGCGGCGAGATCGTCCCCGAGCAGAGCGCAAAGGGCGGCGATCTCTTCATCGATGGATGACATGAGTCCGGTGGGCTCAGTGTTGCCGTCCGCGATGGCCTGCTCCAGGGTCAGGCAGTGGCGCGACAGCTCATGTGCCCCCAGGGTGCTCGCCACGCCGCGCAGGCTGTGGGCCATGCGAGTTGCATCGCTGTGCTCCCCGGCCTGCAAGTGGCAGTGCAGCCGGGCCATGTCCTGGCCATGCTCATGGATGAAGTAGCGAAGCAGGGCCAGGTATTTCTCCTGATTGCCGTTGAGGGTCGCCAGCCCCTGGTCGAGATCCAGACCCTGGTGTGCCTGCAGGCGGGCAAGGGGGCCTGTCACGGGATGGCGAGTGCTGTCGTCAGGGGCAAGCTCGGGGACCTTGCTCTGGGGCAACCAGCGCTGCAGGGCGTCAAACAGCTTGGCGGGGGTGACGGGCTTGGCAATGAAATCGTTCATGCCAGCCGATGCGCTCGCCTTTCTGTCCTCTTCGAAGGCGCTGGCGGTGAGCGCCAGGATGGGCAGCCTGTCCATGCCGGGCAGGGCCCTGATGGCACGGGTGGCGCTGTAGCCATCCATCACCGGCATCTGTATGTCCATCAGGATGAGGTCGAAGGGATGCTGGCTGACGCGGGTCAGGGCCTCCTGGCCGTTGACGGCCGTCTCGATGACGAGGCCGCTGTGGCACAGGAGCTCGAGCACCACTTCCCGGTTGATGGCGTTGTCTTCCACCAGCAGGATCCGGGCGTGGCGAGGGAAGCTGAAGGCCTGTTGGTTCCCCTGTTCGGACGGGGTCCGGGAAGGGGCGTCCTCCTTTGCCTTGAACAGCCTGGCGGTAAACCAGAAGCAGCTTCCCTGGCCTGGCTCGCTGGTGACTCCGACCTCGCCCCCCATCAGGGCGGCGATCCGGCTGGTGATTGCAAGGCCAAGGCCAGTGCCGCCATATCTGCGAGTGGTGGAGACATCCGCCTGTTCGAACGCCTGGAACAGCTTCTCGCGCTGCGCAGGGGTGATGCCGATGCCGGTGTCTTCCACCTCGAAGCGCAGCAGGTAGCCGGTGGTGAGGGGGCGGGCCAGCCTGACGCGCAGGGTGACGGTTCCCTGCTCGGTGAACTTGATGGCGTTGGTCGCATAGTTGAGCAGGGCCTGGCGCAGGCGGGTGATGTCACCGTGCACCCAGGCGGGGGTATCGCCGATGTCCGTCACTATGGTGAGCCCCTTGGCCCTGGCCTGGTCGCTCATCAGGGTGCGGACGTTGTCCAGCATGGCGGTGAGGGAGAAATCGGTCAGATCCAGCGTCATCTTGCCCGCATCGATCTTGGAGAGATCCAGGATGTCGTTGAGGATGCTGAGCAGGTGCTGGGCGGCAGTGTCTATCTTGGTCAGCCGTTCGAGGTCGGTGGGATCCCGGGTGTCGCGCTTGAGCAGATAGGTGAGCCCCAGGATGGCATTCATGGGGGTGCGGATCTCGTGGCTCATGTTGGCAAGGAAGGCGCTCTTGGCGTGGTTGGCACTTTCGGCCCGCTGGTGGGCCTGGGCCAGCTGCCGGGTGCGCTCGTTGACCATCTCCTCCAGGTGGTAGCGATACTGGTCCAGCTCCTCGCCGAGCTGCTTCTTCTCGGTGATGTCGGCCTGGACCGTGACGTAGTGGGTGATTTCGCCGCTCTCCTGGCGGATCGGCGACACCGTGGCCAGCACCTGGTAGTGGGAGCCATCCTTGCGCTGGTTGATGAATTCGCCATGCCAGCGCTGGCCATGGTTGATGGCATCCCACAGGGCGACATAGCTGGCATCCGGGGTGAGGCCAGAGCGCAGCAGGGACGGGGTCCGGCCTATCACCTCATGCTGCTGGTAACCGCTGGCGGCGAGGAAGGCGGGGTTGACGTACTCGATGCGCGCCCGGGTGTCGGTGATGAAGACGCCGTCAGGGCTCTGTTCGAGGGCCAGAGACAACTGGCGCAACTGTTGCTCGGCCAGCTTGCTCTGGGTGATGTCCAGATGGATGCCAAGGAGGCGCACGGGCCGCTGCTGGGCGTCCCGATAGACGCTCCCTTTGCTCACCAGCCAGCGGATGCCGCCATCTGGCAGCAGGATCCTGAACTCCAGCTCGACGGGGGCGCCGCTGACAGCCCGCTCCGCCAGCAACTGCTCGATGTGGGGCCTGTCATCCGGATGCAGGCAGGCTTGCCAGGCGGCCAGCTCGCCGAGCGCCTCGGCACTGCGGCCATAGAGGCGGGCGCATTCCGGCGAGAAGAAGAGGCGGTTGCTGACCATGTCCCATTCCCAGATGCCGACATGGGCTCCTTCCTGGGCCATCAGCAGGCGCTGTTCGCTCTCGCGCAGGGCGCTGCTGACGGTTTCGGCGCGCACCCGTGCACTGATGGCGTCGTCCATCAGGTTCAGGGCTGCGAGGCGAGCACGACGCTGGGTATCGAGCGCCATCTGCTGATTGTGTTGCAGGCGCTGCTCCGCGAGCTTGCGCTCCGTGATGTCCTGCACAGTGCCGTAGAGCTCGAGTATGGTGCCATCCCTGTCCCTGAGCGCCGCCCCGCGGGCAATGACCCAGGCGGTCTCCCCCTGCTCCGTGATCACTTCGGCATCGCACTCGTAGGGCTGCCCGTCCATCCTGCAGCGCTCGACGGCCTGGGCCACCGTGTGCCACCCCTCCTGAGTGAAGTATTTTCTGACCTCGGGATAGACGGCGGGGGGGAGGGCCGGATCCCGGCCATAGATGCGATAGATCTCCGGTGACCAGAAGTGGCTGTCATCGGCCACGCGCCAGCGCCAGTTCCCTATCTTGGCGAGACGCTGGGACTCGCGCAGTATGGCTTCGTTGCGGCGCAGCGCCTCCTCGGTCTCCTTGTTCTGCCGGTTGTCCTCGATGATGGAGATGAAGTAGTCGGGATTGCCTTCGGCGTCGCGCACCAGGGCCACCGTCAGAGTGGTCCAGATGATCTCGCCCCCCTTGTGCAGGTAGCGCTTCTCCAGGGTGTAGTGGGGGATTGTCCCCGCCAGCACCCGGGCGATGTGGACTTCATCGAGGTAGAGATCGTCCGGGTGGGTCAACTGCTGGAATGTCATCCCGGTGAGCTCGTCGGCCCGGTAGCCCAGGATGTGGCACAGTCGCTGATTGACACGCAGCCAGTGTCCATCGGGGGAGACCAGGGCGATGCCGACCGCCGCCTGTTCGAAGGTGACCTGGAAGCGGTTCTCGCTCTGCTGCAACTGGTTCTGGGTGTTCATCAGCTCCTGCCAGCGCAGGACCTCTCTGGCCCGGGCACGATGAAAGGCGGCACTGAGTACGCTGATGAGCAGACCGTTGGCGATGAGCAGGCACCATTGCACCAGATCCTGGCCAGCCTCGACACTCAGTGAATAAATGGGGGGGAGCATGAAATAGCTGGTGACCAGGGCGGTGATCAGGGTGCAGAGCAGACCTGGCAACAAGCCCCCCAACAGGGCGCAAACGATGATGGGCAGCATGAAGAGAACCAGCTGCGGTCGCTCGCCAAAGGCGATGGGCAGCTGGACCCGGATTTGCAACATCAGAACGGGCAGCAGCACGGCCAGCAGGGAGATCCCCCAGCGCTGGGTGGAGGGGCGCACATGCCACAGGGGTGACCAGCTCATCATGGGAGATCCTCCGGTGGCATGGGGGCCTGGGGATAGGGGGGCGGCACTCCGAGCTGACGGGAGAGCCCGTTGATCTGGTGCTTGAGGGCCAGCATGGCGAGTTCCCTGTCCACCATCACCTTGTTGAACCGCTCCAGCTCATGGTTCTGCTGGCGCAGCTCGCTGGCCTGGCGGGTCAGGGCCTGTTCAACCTGCTCCCGTTCGGTGACATCGAGCAGAATGCCGATGATGGCGGGCTGGCCGAGGTAGTCGACGCGCCGCCCGTACAGCTCGACCTCCAGGGATTCCCCGTGCTGATGCAGGGCACTGAAGCGGGTGTGGATATCGCGCGCGTCCTGCTCGCACGCGTGCACCAGCTCGGCGACCCGGGTGCTGTCCTTGGGAGCAGCAAGGGCGTGTAACTGGCCAACGGCGATCAGCGCCCCCGGGGTGTCATAGCCAAACAGTCGGGCAAAACAGGGGTTGATGTAGCAGAGCCGACCCTGCTGGATGATGTAGATCCCGGCAAGGGATTGCTCCACCAGGGCACGGAACAGCCCCTCCCGCTCTCGCAAGTCGGCCTCGGCCCGTTTGAAGTCCGTGATGTCCCGAGAGATGCCGAAGATCCCGATCACCTGCCCCTCGCTGTCTTGCAAGGGGCCTTTGGTTGCGAGAAACACATGCTCGCCATCGGGCAGGGTCAGGTACTCCTCCTCGGTCTGCACCCGGTTGCGCTCTATGACCTGGCGCCCGGATGCCATCAGCATCTGCGCCTGCTGCGGCGGGAAGAGCGTCAGATCATCCTGGCCCAGCACCTCGTCAACCGGCTTGCCGACAAACTGGCTGGCGGCCCGGTTGAAGAGGATGTATCTGCCCTCCTTGTTCTTGGCGAAGATGGCGTCTTCCGAGCTGTCGGCGATGGCGGAGAGCAGTTGCAACGCCTCCAGCCGCTGGGACTGGGAATGCTGAAGCTGCTCGGCCATCTGCAGCCGGGTGTGCTGGCGCAGCAGGATGATGCCGGCGTTGGTGACAAAGAGCACCAGCAGGCCGATGAGACCGATCCAGACGCTCTCCTTGAAGGTGGCCTGGTAGAGCTCCGCCTTGTCGATCTTGGCCAGCAGGTACCAGTCCGTGTTCATGACCGGATAGACAACCCCGAAGACCTCGCTGCCCCGGTAATCCTGGCCATAGAGTACCTGGGGCGTGCCGCGTTCGGCGAGCCGCAAATACTGGGCTGCCAGCAGGGTGGGGTGGGTGACGGGATAGTGCAGGGTGAGAGCCGGTTCCGGGCGATAGCGCAGGCTACTCAGATAGTGGACCTGATCCCCCTGCTGGCGAAACAGAATGGCTTCTCCGCTGCTGTCTGGGACGGGCCAGGCCCCCAGGATCTGATCGAGCCAGCGATTTGCGCTTATCTGCATCACCAGCACGGGGGCAGGTCCTGCAGCGACCTCCAGATTGACCAGAAAGTCCAGCCTGGCGTGACCGCGATCATCGAGATAGGGACCAAGACGCATGACGTTGCCCTGCTCGAGCCGTGGCAGGGCGTCACGCAACGTGGCATTCATGGTGTCGCCACCCGGAGTATGCCACAGGGGGTGCCCGGCAGGATTGAACACGGCCGCACCGTGAAATCCGCGTACCGAGATGAATTCGAGCAGCCTTGCCAGTGGTGGCGTGATCGCTTCGGGTGAGGATGGTGCTTGTCCGGGACGATAGAAATCAGTACTGCCCAGACCCTTTATGAGCTGGTGAATATCCTCCTCGTGGGTACCGAGCCACTCGGTGACGCGCTGGCTCTTGAGATCCGCGATGGCTTCGAGACGAGCCACCTCCTTGTTGCGTGCCAGTTCGATGTTGCGGGCGATGGCCATGGCGGTCAGGGCCAGAATGAGCCCGTTGAGCAACAGGAAGGGGATCCATTGACGCCGCGTAAAGACAGGTGTGCTGCCGGTGGTGTCAATGCGACGACGCAGCATGGCATAGAGCATGAGGGCCGTGATGAGGATGAAGAGCCAGCCCTTGATGGTGCTTGCCATGGCGAACTGGGCAGGGGTGCTGAACAACCACTCCACCGCCTTGTCGGAGAGCAGGATCCACAGGCTTGCCACGGCGGCATAGGTGAGCACGACGTTGAGCACATGTGCCCGGGTCAGGGGAGCCTCAGCCATCCACGGCCTCGCTGCCATCCTGGTAGCGTTCGGCAATGGTGACGAACGCGTCGAAATGGCGATCGAAGGCGGTCACGACATCGGGATCGAAATGGTGGCCGCTGCCGGAGAGGATGAGGGCGCGAGCCTCGTCGTAGCTCATGGCCGGCTTGTAGACCCTGGCGCAGATGAGGGCGTCAAACACGTCTGCCAGTGCCATCAGGCGGGCCGAGAGGGGGATGGCGTCCCCTTGCAAGCCGTCCGGGTAGCCGCTGCCATCCCACTTCTCGTGGTGCCAGTGGGCGATCTCCTTGGCCAGGGTGAGGAAGGCCAGGGGCTGCTCCATGTCCTGTTCGGCCTCTTCAATGGCATCGCTGCCGAGCTTGGCGTGGGTGCGCATGATCTGCCACTCCTCCGGGGTCAGCTTGCCCGGCTTGAGCAGGATGTGGTCGGGAATGCCCACCTTGCCGATATCATGAAGCGGTGCGGAGCGGCTCAGCAGGTCGATGTAACCCGGGGTCAGGGTATCGGCGAAACGGGGGTGATCAGCCAGGGCGCTGGCCAGCAGACGCACATAGCCCTGGGTGCGCAGGATATGGTTGCCGGTTTCGGGGTCGCGGATCTCCGCCAGATGGGCGAGAGCGCGGATGGAGACCTGCTGGATCAGGTCGTTTTCCGCCATTCGCCGCGCGACCTCGGCTTCCAGCGCCGCATTCTGGTTTTGCAGACCGTCACGGGCCTGCTTGGCCTCCAGCTGGGTACGCACCCGGGCCTGAACGACCACCGGTTTGATGGGCTTGGTGATGTAATCAGCGGCGCCGAGGGAGAGGCCGAACTCCTCGCTCTGGGGGTCGGCGAGGGCGGTGAGCAGAACGACGGGAATACGGCTGCTGATCGGGGACTGACGCAATTGCCTGAGCACTTCATAACCATCCATGCCGGGCATCATCACATCCAGCAGGATGAGGTCAGGCTTTGGATCCGCGCTGACGATGCGCAGGCATTTTTCCCCGCTCTGCGCAGCCAGCACGCGGTAATGAGGCGAAAGCAATTCGGTCAGTACCATCAGATTTTCGGGTGAGTCGTCGACGATCAGGATGGTGGCGTTGTGAGGTGTCAACATATGTCTTCCATGACGCTATCCCTGTGAGGTCGAGTATAGAGCCAATTGCTGCCAAATCATAAGGTTCGCCCCCATCGGGGAGAAAGAGGCCTGCCCGGATGGGCAGGCTGTCTGATGCCGGAAAGGGGCGCGTCACGCCGCGCGGCCGTCACCCCAGCAGCGAATGGCTTCTGCCACGTCAAACTTGCCCTCCAGTAGGGCACGGCCGAGGATGATCCCCTTGACGCCGGTTCCCTTGAGCGCCTCGATATCCGCCAGACCGCCGATACCGCCGGAGGCCTGGAAGCCGACGCTCGGGTAGCGGGCACAGAGATCCCGGTAGAGTTCGACGTTGGTGCCCGCCAGGGTACCGTCCCGGCTGATGTCGGTGCAGAGCACGTGTCTGAGTCCGGCAGGGAGGAAGCGCTCGATCAGCGCCTCGATGGAGATGCCGCTGTTCTCCTGCCAGCCAGCCACTGCGATGTGGCGGTTGCCCTGTTCATCGATGTTGACATCCAGGGCCAGCACGATGCGCTCGGGGCCATATTTCTCCATCCAGCTGGCCACCAGATCCGGGGATTTGACGGCGGTGGAACCGATCACCACCCGGCTGGCGCCGGCCGCCAGCAAGTCGGCCACGTCCTGTTCGCTGCGCACGCCGCCGCCGACCTGCACCGGTGCCTCGGTGGCGGACAGCAACTGGGCGATGAGGGCCAACTGGCGGGCCTTGGCATCCTTGGCGCCGTCCAGATCAACCAGGTGCAGCTGCGCCGCCCCCTGGCTGACATAGTCATCGAAGCGGGCCTGCGGGTTGTCGCTGTAGGCGGTTTTCTGGCCGTAGTCGCCCTGGTAGAGGCGCACGACCTGACCGTTGATGAGGTCGATTGCGGGAATAATCATGCCTGTCATAGCTCCAGAAAGTTTTGCAGTAGGCGGGCACCGGCCGGTCCGGATCGCTCCGGGTGGAATTGGGCGCCAAAGAAGTTGTCCCGCCCGACGATGGCGGTAAAGGGCAGGCCGTAGTCGCAGGTCGCCAGGGTCGCGTCGGTCACCTCCAGCGCATAGGAGTGGACAAAGTAGAAGTAGCTGCCGCTGGGGATGCCTTTGAGTAGCGGGTGGGTCTCGTCGTGTTCAATCTGGTTCCAGCCCATGTGGGGCAGGCGCAGGTTGCCCACCTCCATCAGGCGGATCCTGCCAGGCACGATGCCGAGGCAGTCGATGAGCGCTCCTTCGCTGCCATCGGCGCTCATGTTCTCTTCCGAGGCCTGTGCCAGCATCTGCATGCCGAGGCAAAAACCGAGCAGCGGCTGCTTGGCGGCGCGAATGAGGGGCACCAGTTCCCGTTCATTGAGGTTCTTCATGGCGGCGATGGCGGTGCCGACGCCGGGCAGGATCAGCTTGTCCGCCTGCTCGATGTCGGCGGCCTTGCAGCTCACCCTGGGTTGCACGCCGAGGCGCTCGAACGCCATGCGCACCGAGGCGAGGTTGGCGCAGCCGGTGTCGATGATGACCAGGTTCTGTTTCCCCATCACAGCACCCCCTTGCTGGAGGGAAGCTCGCTCCCTTCCACGCGAATGGCCTGGCGCAGGGCGCGGCCAAAGCCTTTGAACAGCGCCTCCACCTGGTGGTGGGTGTTGCCGCTGCCCACCTTCATCTGCAAGGTGATGGCCATGGCGTCAGAGAGGGAGCGGAAGAAGTGGGGCACCATCTCGGTGGCCATCTCTCCCACGCTGTCGCGACCAAAGCCGCTCGGGCAGTCGAACACGAAGTAGGGACGGCCGCTCAGATCCAGCGCCGTGGCCACATCCAGCTCGGTCAGCGAGGTGTTGTCAGCCTCCTGGCGGGGACGCCCGTCGATCACCGCCTGCACCTCGTCCATCGCCAGCACGAAGCCGAAGCGGCCGATGCCGCGCTTGTTGCCAAGGGCCTGGCGCAGGGCTTGACCCAGCGCCAATCCCACATCTTCCACCGTGTGGTGATCGTCGATGTGCAGATCGCCGCTCACTTTGAGCTTGAGGCGAAAGCCCGCGTGGGTCGCTATCTGATCCAGCATGTGATCGAAGAAGCCGATGCCGGTGGCGATCTGGTTGCCACCGCTCTTGTCGAGATCCACTGCCACCTGGATGCGGGTCTCCTTGGTGTAGCGCTCCACCTCGGCCACGCGCCCCTTGGAGAGCAGCTGATCACGAATGGCAGTCCAGCCGTGATCTTGCGGGTGGTAGCGTATGCCGCGGATGCCCATGTTCTCGGCAAGCTGGATGTCGGTCTGTCTGTCGCCAATCACGAAGGAGTTGGCAAAGTCGATGCGGCCCGAGGCGAGATACTCCTTCACCAGCCCAAGGTGAGGCTTGCGGCAGCTGCAACCGTCGGTGGGGAAGTGGGGGCAGATCAGCACTTGCTCCCAGGTGACGCCCTGGGATTCGAAGAGGTGCATCATCAGGTCGTGGGGCGGCTGGAAGTTTTCAAGGGGCAGGCTGGCGGTGCCGAGCCCATCCTGGTTGGTCACCATCACCAGCACGTAGCCGGCGGCCTGGAGCTCACGCAGCACAGGTATCACCATGGGCTCGAAGCGCAGCTTCGCAAGGCTGTCCACCTGCTTGTCGGTGACCGGCTCCTCGATCAGGGTGCCGTCACGGTCGATAAACAAAAACGGGGTTTTCATCGCTACATCCTTGCTTGTCTTACAGAGAGGGTGGGGGCAGGTCACGCAGCACGGCGAGCACGGCGTCCATTTCGCCCTGATAGCCGATGGTGATGCGGATGCTGTTGTCAAGGCCAGGCTTGCTGGAGAAATCACGCAAGATGATGCCGGCGGCCTTCATGGCGACGAACACGGCGGCGCCATCTTTGAAGCGCACCAGCACGAAGTTGCCCTTGTCCTCGAACACTTCCTTGACGCAGGGCAGACGAAGCAGCTCCGCCTTGATGAGCGCCTTTTGCTTGTTGAGTTCCAGCACCCGCTCCTGCATCAGTTCCAGCCCCATGGGAGAGAGCGCCTGGGCGGCAATCTGGGCGATGGGGTCGGGAATGGGGTAGGGCGCGATCACCTTGGCCAGCATGGCAATCACCTCGGGATCCCCCAAAGTAAAGCCGCAGCGGATCCCCGCCAGGGCAAAGGCCTTGGAGAGGGTGCGGGTCACCACCAGGTTCGGGTATTGGGCGAGCAGGTCCACCACAGAGGCCTCCGGGCAGAACTCGATGTAGGCCTCGTCCACGACGATGATGGCGCGGTCCCGGGCCTTCTTCAGCAGGGCGACGAGTCCCTTGCGGCCCACCAGATCCCCGGTGGGATTGTTGGGGGAGCAGAGGAACACCAGCTTCACGTCAGAGAGGCGATCGGCGATGGCGGGCCAGTCCGGCTGACGGCTGGCGGTCAATGGCTGCTCGACAATCCCCACGCCACAGGTCTCGGCGCTGATGGCGTACATGCCGTAGGTGGGGGGGCAGATGAGGATCTGATCTTCCCCTGCCTCGCAGAAGGTGCGGATCAAGAGCTCTATGGCCTCGTCGGCACCGCGGCTTACCAGCACCTGATCCGGATTGACCCCGGCGTAGGCGGCATAGCCGTTTACCACCTCGGCCGGCTGGCACTCAGGATAGCGGTTGAGGCGACTCCCCTCGACGGTGAAGGGATAGGCCAGGGGGGCCTCGTTGGCATTGAGCCAGACGTGGCCCTTGCCACCGATGCGGCGCGCGGACTGGTAGGGAGTGAGAGCCCGTACAACGCGACGGGCCAGATTGGCGATGCTCATGACAAATCCTTCTGCTGTGCTGTTTGTTGGGGCTCGGCGGCCAGGGCGTTCAACCTGAGGGTGACGGCATGCTTGTGGGCATCGAGTCCCTCGGCCTGGGCGATGCGCTGGACGATGGGGCCAAGGCCGCGAATGCCGTCTGCAGTGAGCTCCTGTACCGTGTAGCGGCGCTGATAGTCGGCAAGCCCCAGGCTCGAGCAGGTGCGGGCATAGCCGTAGGTGGGCAGGGTGTGGTTGGTGCCGCTGGCGTAATCACCGACCGACTCCGGTGTCCATGCCCCGAGGAAGATGGAGCCCGCGTTCTCGAGCTTGTCCAACAGATCCCGGGGTGCCCGGGTCTGCACGATGAGGTGTTCCGGTGCATAGGCGTTGGAGATGGCGCAGGCTTCCTCCAGGTTGTCGCAGAGGATCACCAGGCTTGCCTTCAGGGCTTGCTCGGCGATGTCGCGGCGGCTGAGCTCGGCGAGTTGCGCCTGGATCTCGCTGCCGATGGCATCGGCCAGGGAAGCGGAGGTGGTCACCAGCACCACCTGGCTGTCGGGGCCGTGCTCGGCCTGGGAGAGCAGATCCGATGCCACGAAGGCCGGGTTGGCGCTCTCGTCTGCGATCACCAGCACCTCGGAGGGGCCGGCTGGCATGTCGATGGCGGCGCCCCGCCAGTCACGGGAAACCTGGCCCTTGGCTTCGGTCACATAGGCGTTGCCCGGGCCGAAGATCTTGTCCACCTTGGGGATGGTCTGCGTGCCATAGGCCATGGCCGCGATGGCTTGGGCGCCGCCGATGGCGAACACCTGGTGAACGCCACAGGCGCGGGCGGCAAACAGGATCTCGTCGCTCGCCGGAGACGGGGTGCAGAGCACCACCTCGCGGCAACCGGCCAGGCTTGCCGGAATGGCCAGCATCATCACGGTGGAGGGGAGCGGCGCGCTGCCTCCCGGGACATAGAGACCGACCCGGCTGATGGGTTGGGTGCGTAGCTCGCACAGTACCCCGGGCTGGGTCTCGACGCGCACGACGGGCTGCACCTGGGCGGCGTGGAAGGTACGGATATTGGCGATGGCGGCCTCGATGGCGCCCTTGATGTCATCACCGAGTCGAGCGCAGGCTGCATCCACTTCCGCGTCGCTCACCCGAAGCTGTTCCCGGGGCGCGCGTTCGAAACGCTGGCTCAGCTCGCGCAGGGCCTCATCGCCCCGGCTGCGTACTGCGGCAATGATGTCTCGCACCACGGTACCGATGTCGGCTTCGTCGCCAAGAGCGGGCCGGGTCAGGACCTCGGCTTGCCGGGCGGGGGAGAGGGTCTTCCAGATCAGGGTCTGCATGATGTGTCTTCCTTATTCCATCATCTCGGCTTATTCCATCATCTTTTCAATGGGCAGCACCAGGATGGAGCTGGCACCCAGGGCCTTGAGCTGTTCCATGGTCTCCCAGAACAGGGTTTCGCTGGAGACGACGTGCAGGGCCACCTGGTTGGTGTCACCGGCGAGCTGCATGATGGTGGGACGCTCTGCCCCCGGCAGCAGATCGGTGATGGCATCGAGCTTGTCTTTGGGGGCGTGCAGCATGATGTATTTGCTTTCGCGCGCCTGCTGCATCCCCTGGATGCGGGGCAGCAGCTTGTCGATGAGTTTCTGCTTGGCATCGTTCAGGGGGTTGGGGGCCTGCACCAGGACGGCCTTGGAACGGTAGATCACCTCGACCTCTTTCAGGCCGTTGGCTTCCAGGGTTGCGCCGGTGGAGACCAGATCGCAGATGGCATCGGCCAGACCCGCGCGGGGGGCCACTTCCACCGAGCCGCCCAGCATCACGCTCTTGAAGCCCAGGCCCTTCTCGTCGAAGAAGCGCTTGAGCAGACCGGGATAGGAGGTGGCGATGCGTTTGCCAGCCAGGCTCTCGGGTCCTGTGTAGTTGACATCGTCCGGCACCGCCAGAGAGAGGCGGCAGCCGCCGAAGTCGAGCTGCTTGAGGGTCTTCACCGCAAAGGGCTGCCCCTGGGCTGCGCGGATGAGCTGCACCTCTTCGAGAACGTTCTCGCCGATGATGCCAAGATCGACCACCCCTTCCATCACCAGACCCGGGATGTCGTCATCACGCACCCGCAGAATGTCGATGGGCATGTTCTCGACATGGGCGATGAGGCGCTGTTCCCGCAGGTTGATCTTGAGGCCGCAGCTCTTGAAGAGGGCCTGGGAATCCTGGCTCAGACGACCGGATTTTTGCATGGCGATGCGCAGACGTTGTGTTTCCATTGCTCGATTTCCTTCTAGTCAAAAACGAAAAAACCCTCGGAAGTATGTGCTTCCGAGGGTTCATGAATCTTGCGGTCCTTTTGGAAGTCACCAGTTAAGTGTCTTCCAGCAGTCAACCTCCTGAAAGACTATTCGGGATGATGATGGTGATGATGAGTCTTCAGGTTGGTGAACTTCATGATGTAATCAATCCTTTACAAATCAGATGCCGTTGTTGACGCCCGATTTAAACTACCTGCCTTGACAGAAAATGCAACCGAAAAATGTGATCAGGACGATTAAAGTTGAGAAAACGGTTTTCTGGTCGATAACTAGACAATGAGATGCCAAAGGAGGCGACATCATGCCCAGCCAGGACCTGTTATTTCCCATCCTGCCCCGCGCACCCTCGACACCGAGCCCGGATGACATCAAGCGGGAAGTAACCCAGATCAGCCAGAAACATCAGCTGCGCAAGATAGGCACCGACAATGGCGGCGGTGGCCAGCATCGCCAGCAGAGAGAGCAGCCGCCAAAGCCTGATCAACCAGCGGTGCAGGATGATGATCACAAACCGGATCCGGACCACCGGATTGATCTCTTCGTCTGAACGCATTATCAGTCCCGCTTTTTCCGCGCTTTTGGCATAATGCCCGCTTTTGCAGCGGGACATGCCTTTGACCATCATCCAGACCCTGTTCAAGCCAGACGGCCCCCTGGCCCGCCATATTGACGGCTTCAAGGCCCGTGCCCCGCAACTGGAGATGGCCGAGGCGGTGTCGCGCGCCATCAAGCAAGGTGGCCGCTTGCTGGTGGAGGCTGGAACGGGCACTGGCAAAACCTATGCCTATCTGGTGCCTGCGCTGGAATCCGGCAAGCGGGTGGTGATCAGCACCGGGTCCAAGAACCTGCAGGAGCAGCTCTTCTATCGGGATCTGCCCACCATCACGGGGGCGCTTCACTACACCCCGCCGGTGGCACTGCTCAAGGGGCGCAGCAATTACCTCTGCATCGAGCGGATGAACCGGCTGTTGAGTGAATCCCATCTGCAAAAGCCCGAGATCCTGAGCAATCTCGTGAAGGTCAAATCCTGGTCGACCGCCACCGACAACGGCGATGTTGGAGATATCCCGGGGCTACAGGAGAACGCCGAGATCCTTGCCCACGTCACCAGCACCAACGACAACTGCCTGGGTCGCGACTGCCCCTATTACGATGATTGTCATCTGGTCATCGCCCGGCGCCGTGCCATGGACGCCCAGGTGGTGGTGATCAACCACCACCTCTTTTTCGCCGACATGGCGGTCAAAGACACCGGCTTTGGCGAGCTGGTGCCCGAGGCGCAGGTCTATGTATTCGACGAGGCGCACCAGCTGCCTGAGATCGCCAGCCATTACTTCGGCAAGTCCGTGGGCAGCCGCACCATCCAGGATTTGGCGCAGGATATCCAGCTCGCTTACCGGGCAGAGGCTCATGACATGGCCCAGCTTGGCAAGGCGGCGGACAGGCTCGCCATTGCCAGTCAGGATCTGCGCCTTGCCTTCGGCGTGGAGGGGGGGCGCGGCAACACCCGGGATCTGCTGAGACAATCCCTCTGGGCCCAGGCGCTGGCTCGCCTCAACGATGCCATCGGGCTCTGTTATGAAGTGCTGAAACTGGCGCTCGGGCGAGGGGAGCAGCTGGATCACTGTTTCGAGCGCATCAGTGAGCTGCGTACTCGCCTTGGGGAGGTGCTGGCGGTCAACCAGACCGGTTTCTCCTACTGGTATGACTGTTCGCGTCTGCACTTTACCCTCAATCTGACGCCGCTGTCGGTCGCCGAGCGCTTCGGTGCCGAGGTGCAGCGCCCCGAGGTGGCCTGGGTCTTCACCTCGGCCACCTTGACGGTGGACAATCGCTTCGCCCACTTCGTCACCGAGATGGGGCTGGCCGGCAGCGCCGAACTCATTCTCGACAGTCCGTTCGATTACGCCGAGCAGGCGCGCCTGTGCGTACCCCGTTTCCTGCCAGAGCCCAATGCCTTCGGGCGCGGGGAGCAGCTGGCGACCCTGATGATCCCCCTCATCAACAAGACGCCGGGGGGGTGCTTCTTCCTCTGCACCAGCCATCAGGTGATGCGCCAGGTGGCCGAGGTGCTGCGCCGGGAAATCGGCCGCACCGTCCTGCTGCAAGGGGAAGACAACAAGCAGCGGCTGCTCAAGACCTTCGTGGAAAACGGTCGGGCCGTGCTGGTGGCCACCAGCAGTTTCTGGGAGGGGATAGACGTGCGGGGGGCGGCATTGTCCTGTGTTATCATCGACAAGCTGCCCTTTGCGAGCCCGGACGATCCCCAGCTCAAGGCGCGGGTGGAAGATTGCAAGCTCAAGGGGGGAGATCCCTTTACCGAGCTGCAGTTGCCCAAGGCGGTGATTGCCCTCAAGCAGGGGGTGGGGCGGCTCATACGTGATCGCAGTGATCACGGCGTACTGGTTATTTGTGATCCCCGGGTGGTCAACAAACCCTATGGCGCCACCTTCATCAAGAGTCTGCCTGCCATTCCACGGACCCGGGAGCTGGCGACCCTGGGAGAATTTTTCGGACCACGGGAGTGAGTCCGCCGCGCCGGGGCTGATTGCACCCGGCCATGCATGACGGCAGGCCTTGGCCATGCTGACGATTTAACTGACTGATGTGAAGAGAATAAAAAGAATGGATGAGTTGAAGATCCTGGCCGTGGATACCGCCACCGAAGCCTGCTCCGCAGCCCTCTTGGTGGGCGATAGCCTCTACTCCCGCTGGGAAGAGGCGCCCCGTGACCATACCCGCAAGATCCTGCCCATGGTTCAGGCTCTGTTGGATGAAGCCGGTCTATCGTTGGATGAGCTCGACGCCATCGCCTTCGGTCGTGGGCCTGGCTCCTTCACCGGGGTACGGATCGGGATCAGCGTGGCCCAGGGGCTCGCCTTTGGTGCCGGCGTGCCGATGATCGGTGTCTCCACCCTGGCAGCCATGGCCCAGGGGGCCCATAAGCTGGAAGGGGCCGAGCAGGTGCTTGCCGCCATCGATGCGCGCATGGACGAGGTCTATTTCGGCCACTACGCCTTGGTGGACGGGGTGATGACGCTGGTGGGCGAGGAGGTGGTGAGCGAACCAGCTGCACTGGTGCAGGCCCGTGACAAGCTGACTGGCGCGGTGAGCTGCGTTGGCACCGGTTTTGAAACCTATGGCGAGAGCCTGGGCGGCCTGGCAGATGTGCTGATGCCAAGCCAGGTGCGTTTCCCGGCGGCCGCCGACATGCTGCCTCTGGCACGCCAGGCCTGGTTTGCGGGTGAGGCGGTGCCGGTTGAGCAAGCCACCCCTGTCTATCTGCGTGACAAGGTGACCTGGAAGAAACTGCCGGGTCGCGAATAGGCGGCAACAGCTTCCCGGGCTGCTTTATCGGACGATGATGGAGAGACGAATGAGAAAATCCGTGATCATGCTGGGATTGGTGGGGCTGCTGCTGGGTGGTTGCAGCACGGTGCCCAAAGAGCTTGCCTATGAGCCTGCGGATCAGCTGGTTGCCTATCAACCCGCCCTGCAGGGGATGGAAGGCAAGCCGGCCCGCTGGAGCGGTGTCATCTCGGCGGTCCACAACAAGTCGGATCAGAGTGTCATCGAGGTGGTCTATCTGCCCCTCAAGTCCAACGGGGTGCCGGAGCAGACCGAGCAGAGCCCCGGTCGTTTTCTCGCCATCATGCAAGGGTTTGTCGACCCGACCCTCTATGCCAAGGGTCGCAGCCTGACGGTGCTCGGCACCCTCGACAAGCCGGTGGACAGCCAGATTGGCGAGCACAAGTATCGCTTCTCGGTACTCAAGGTGACGGGGAGCAAGCTGTGGCCACCGGTGAAGGAGGTGGAGATCCGCTACATGGATCCCTACTTTTACGATCCTTTCTATGATCCCTTCTGGCCCAGACGGCCCCTGCGCCGCTGAGGAGCCCGGATGACGGCGACATTGCAGGAGCGCAGGCTGTGCCTGGCGGACGGGCGGCACATCGCCCTGCTGGACAATGGTCAGGAGGGCAGACCGCTGCTGGTGGCCCTCCATGGCTGGCTCGACAACGGCGCCAGCTTTTTGCCTCTGGCCCCCTGGCTGGGGGCGTTTCATCTGGTCTGCGTCGATCTGCCGGGCCATGGTCACTCCGATCACAAGTCGACCCCCTATGTCTTCGTGGACTGGCTGGATGATCTCTACCAGATCACCCAGGCCGCGGGCTGGCAGCGTTTCATCCTGCTTGGTCACTCCCTGGGGGCGCTGATTGCCTCTGCCTATGCCGGCGTTTTTCCCGAGCAAATCGAGCGGCTCATTCTGCTGGAGGGGCTCGGCCCATTGAGCCAGCCTGACGAGGAGGTACCGGGGCAGCTGCGTCGCGCCATCCTCAACCGCACTCGTACCCGTGAGCGTGCAACCAGTGGATTTGCCACCCTCGAAGAGGCGGTGGCTGCCCGCTGCAAGGTGGCGGACATCCCCCCGAGTGCGGCACGCCTTATCTGCGAGCGGCAGTTGGAGGCGCGGGAAGGGCGCTGGTATTGGCGCAGTGATCCCCGTCTTCGCGATCTCTCGCCCCTGCGCATGAGCGAGGGGCAGGCCCAGGCCCTGATCCGGGCCATCGCCTGTCCGGTGCTCTTTATCCGGGGAGAGCAGGGCTTCCCCGGGCTCCTGGCACAGTGGCAGTTGCGGGAGGCGGCCTTTGGCCACATTGAACGGGTGACAGTGGCAGGAGGCCATCATTTTCATATGGAAAATTCATCAGAAACCGCCGTTTATATCGAAAACTTCGCTCAAATCCGGTAGGATCGGCGGCTTTGAATCATGTCAGGTTTGCTTTCTCCCTCACATTTCCCGTTGTTAATTCACTGTTAATTGATGTTGCCTTATGTAAATATGTGCGGCATTAGAGCATGAACTTAAAACAACTGATTGAAATGGATGTGACAGGGACGGAGGCAACACAGTGAGCGCACAGGTGCGAGTTATGCAGGAGAAGTTCGTGGAAAGAGTCTGGCTGAAGCGTTATCCAGAAGGGGTGCCCGCCGAGATCAATCCAGACCAATACGGCTCTCTGGTCGAGATGTTTGAAGAGTCGGTGAACCAGTTCGCCGATCAACCCGCCTTCGTCAACATGGGGCAGACCATTACCTACCGTCGGCTGGAGGAGCAGTCCCGAGCCTTCGCCGCCTACCTGCAAAACGAGCTGAAGCTCGGCAAGGGGGACAGGGTGGCCGTGATGATGCCGAACCTGCTGCAATACCCCATCGCGGTATTCGGCATCCTGCGGGCCGGCATGACGGTGGTGAACGTCAACCCCCTCTATACCCCGCGCGAGCTGGAGCATCAGTTGAAAGACTCCGGCGCCAAGGCCATCGTCATCGTCTCCAACTTTGCCCATACCCTGGAAAAAGTGGTGTATGACACCCCGGTCAAGCACGTGATCCTGACCCGGATGGGTGACAACCTGGGGCTGGCCAAGGGGACCCTGGTCAACTTCGTGGTCAAATACGTCAAGAAGCTGGTGCCCAAGTACAACCTGCCCCATGCCAGCACCATGCGCCAGGCCCTCGCCAAGGGGCGCTACCTGCAGTACATCAAACCCGAGATCAGCAACCAGGACATCGCCTTCCTGCAATACACCGGCGGGACCACCGGCCTCTCCAAGGGGGCCATGCTGACTCATCGCAACATGATCGCCAACGTCGAGCAGTGCCTCGGTGTCTATGGCCCCGTGCTGGAGCGCGGCAAGGAGTTCGTGGTCACGGCGCTGCCGCTCTATCACGTCTTCGCCCTGACGGTGAACTGCCTGCTGTTCATGCGTCTGGGGGGCTACAACCTGCTCATCAGCAACCCCCGCGACATTCCGGGTTTTGTCAAAGAGATCAAAAAGTATCCTTTCACCTGCATCACCGGGGTGAACACCCTGTTCAACGCCCTGGTCAACAACGACGAGTTCAAGAGCATGGATTTTGCCAAGCTCAAGCTCACCATCGGTGGCGGCATGGCGGTGCAACGGGCGGTGGCTGAGCAGTGGAAGGGGCTGACCGGCACCCCGCTGCTGGAGGGCTATGGCCTGACCGAGTGCTCGCCCCTGGTGAGCGTCTGCCCCTATGACCTGGTGGATTACAACGGCTCCATCGGCCTGCCGGTCTGCTCCACCGAGATCCGTCTGGTGGATGACGAGGGGAACCAGGTCACCGAACGGGGTGCCCCCGGCGAGATGCAGGTGCGCGGTCCTCAGGTGATGACCGGCTACTGGCAGCGCCCGGAGGCGACCGCCGAGGTGATGCAGGATGGCTGGCTCTGCACCGGCGACATCGCGGTATGCGACGAGCAGGGCTTCTTCAAGATCGTCGATCGCAAGAAGGACATGATCCTGGTCTCCGGCTTCAACGTCTACCCGAACGAGATAGAAGACGTGGTGGCCCTGCATCCCAAGGTGCTGGAGGTGGCCGCCGTCGGCGTACCCAACCCGGTGTCCGGCGAGCAGGTGAAGATCTTCGTGGTCAAGAAAGATGCAAAGCTGGCGGAAGAGGAGATAATTGCCCACTGCCGCAAACATCTGACTGCCTATAAGGTGCCGAAACTGGTAGAATTTCGCGACGAACTTCCCAAGACCAACGTGGGCAAGATCCTGCGCCGCGTGCTGCGCGACGAGGAGATTGCCAAGCAGTAACCGGCATGCACTGCTTTGCAGTCCAGCGCTGTCGTTATGCAAAACCGTGGGACATCCACGGTTTTTTCTTTCTGGATCCGACCAACGTGCAGGCAACGATGCAATATCAACTCATTTCACAGCAAGCCGAACTGGATCAGTATCTCGCTTCTCTGGCCGACGTTCCCCTGGCCATCGATACCGAATTCGTTCGCACCCGTACCTACTATCCCCAGCTCGGTCTGTTCCAGATCTACGATGGCAAGCAGCTTGCCCTGCTCGATCCCCTGACCCTGGAGCTCTCTGGTTTGTGGCAGCGCCTCGGTCGGGCCGGACAGATTGCCATCCTGCACGCCTCCGGTGAGGATCTGGAACTCATCCAGCATCAAGCGGGTCACCTGCCCAACCAGATGCACGATACCCAGCTGGCGGCAGCCTTCCTGGGTCATGGCGTGTCGGTGGGGTTTGGCGCCTTGGTCAACGAATTCCTCGGGGTCGAGCTTGAGAAGGATCAGGCCCGTACCGACTGGCTGGCGCGCCCCCTTACCCCTCGTCAGCTGGAATATGCCGCGGCGGATGTCTTCTACCTCATGCCCCTCTACGAGAAGGTGATGGCCAGACTGCGCGAGAGCGGCAAGTTCCCCTGGTTCGAACAGGAGTGCCAGAACCACTCCGCCCGCAAGACCCAGGGCAGCGATCCCCGTCAGGCCTACCTCGAGATAGTCAACGCCTGGCAACTGGGTCGCCGTGAGCTGGCCATCCTGCGCGAGCTGGCCGCCTGGCGCCAGCAGGAAGCGGTACGCCGGGATCTCGCCCTCAACTTCGTGGTCAAAGAGCTGCACCTGTTCAAGGTGGCGGAGCGTCGTCCCGCTTCGCTGCGGGATCTCAACGAGCTGGGCCTCTCGCCCATCGAGATCAAGATCCACGGCAAGCGGATGCTGGAGATCGTCGCCGCCGCCCAGCAGAGCGACCCTGCTAGCTGGCCCGATCCCATCCGCCGTCTGGTGGACTTCCCCCAGTACAAGGCCGAGCTCAAGCGCATCAAGGCCATGGTGGAGGAGAAGGCCAAGGCCAGCAACATTCCGCCGGAGCTGGTGGCGAGCAAGAAGATCATCCACCAGTACTTCACCTGGAGCTGGCGCATGAGTGCCGAGGAGCGGGCCAGGGCGGACAAGCCCATGCTGCTGCAAGGGTGGCGTCATGAGCTGGTAGGCCACCTGCTGGCCCAGTGACGAGTACGCAGTACGAGAAGGGGAGTCCATGACTCCCCTTTTTCATGCCTGTGCGGCTGCCCCCGGGGTTGCCGGGATCGTCGCGCCAGGGGGTTGGTCATGTTGGGAAGCGAGAAGGGGGGGAGGAGGAAAATGGCGGGCACAAAGGGTGCCCCCATCAGAGTTCGTGAGCGTGGAACCCCTTGCGGTAGCGGGCCTCGCAGCGCGGGCAGCGTTGCAGGGTCGGATCCTGTTCCAGCTGTTCAGGGAGCAGCGGCTCCTCACAATCGGAGCAGAAGCCATAGAGCCCCAGATCCATCTGGCAGAGCGCCGCGTCGAGCCGTTTGAGGCGTGCCACGCTGTGTTCCACCCCGGGCAGATCGAGACGGCTGGTCAGATCAACCAGTTGATCTCGCTCGCAGCGATCCACCTTCTGTGCCCAGTCATCTTGTCGACAGGCCTTGAGCTGACGGATCAGCTCCTCTCTTGTTTGCGCCCAGTCGGTCAGAAGGCGCTGATGCCATTCGGCCAACCGGGCTTGCGTCACTTCACACACAGCAGCCCCCAAAAACGAGTGATAAAACTCGGCCAGTATAGGGAAACCCGCGGTTTATCAAGATGACATGAATCAAGTTAACCGTGCTTTGACGGGTTTTTCCGGCAGGTGCTGCGGCTTGCCGGTGATGACGTAGAGCACTCCCGCCACCAGACAGACGACACCCACCAGGGTACTCATGGGGAGCATGATCCCGCGCAGCATAAAGGCGTAAAAGAGCCCCACCAGAGTCTCGAACACGATGAGCGGCCCGACCAGCACGGTCGGCAGGCGCTGGCTCGCTTCGTTCCAGCACAGGGTGCCGAGCCAGGAGCAGAGGAGCCCCACTGCCCCCATCAGCAGCACGAAGCGCAGGGGCGTCGGCCCGAAGGGCAGGGGAAAGTCCGGTGCGCTCAGGGCAAGATGGCCGAGGCTGCCGAGATAGGCAATGAGCGCCACCGGCAGGGTCACCAGCCCCTGGGCGGTGGCCCAGACGGCCGGACTGCGGCCCGGGTGCTCGCGCAGCCAGCGGGCGTTGCGCAGGGGATACCAGGTCCAGCACAGCACGGCGCCCACCGCCAGGGCGAGCCCAAGCAGTTGTTCGGTGCGCGCCTCGGTGTGCCAGGTGAGCTCGGCGCTGTTGACCAGACAGAGGCCGGCCCCCATCAGCACCAGGGACGGGTAGAGCCGGGTGCGGGAGAGGCGACCGTCTCGTGCGCCATAGAGGCGGTTGGCGGCCATGGCCATCACCACCGGCAGGGTGCCGATAAACATGGCCGCCAGGGGCGAGCCGATGCGCAAGATGGCCCCCGACAGGCAGAAGTAGTAGAGGAGGTTCCCCACCAGAGTGAGGGCGAGGGCCTCTCGCCAGTCGCTGGCCGAGAGGGCCGCCAAGTGTTTGCGGGCCTGCCAGGCGAGCGGCAGTACGATGAGGCCGAAGGCGAGGTAGCGGCCGCTCGCGAGCAGGGCGGGGGGATAGCCGTCCACCAAGAGGGGGGCGACGAAGATGAGCCCCCACATCAGGCCGGCCAGCAGGGCAAACAGGACTCCGATCAACATGTTTCATATCCGGTAAAGAAGAAGGAGGCCAGCCTAGCAGGGGGGAAGGGGGGCGTATTGAACCAGATTGCGCTTTAGCGGCCAGCCTGCACCTGTTTCTGGTAGCGGACCGGGGTGGTGCCATAGCGGCGCAGGAAGGCACGGTTGAGGTGGGACTGATCGGCCAGACCACAGGCGGCGGCCACCTCGGCCGCGGGCAGGCCGGCAGCCAGCCACCCCTTGGCGCGCTGCAGACGGATGGCCATCAGCATCTGCTGGGGGGTGACGTGAAAGCGGGCCTTGAAGCTGCGCTGGAAGTGGTAGGGGCTGAGGTTCACCGAACCGGCCAGCTCGGCCAGGGTAATGGGGCGGGCGAAACAGGCCTGCATATAGTCGATGGCGCGGCCCAGAGGGTGGGCCGCTTCGCTCGGGGCCGCCAGGGCCCGGGCATGGGGGCGTAGGGTCTCGCACACCCTTAGCAGCAGGCCGTCGGCGGCGAGCTCGCTGTCACAGTGCCAGAGGGCATCCAGGGTCGCCTGCAGGACGGGGGCAGTGCGCGGATCGCTTCGCACGGCATCGGTGAAATGCCAGTCGCGCTCGCCGCTGATGGCCTCGAGCCGATCGGCGGGCAGGTAGAGCATGCGATAGCGCCACCCTTGCTCGCAGGCTGACTCGCCCGTGTGCAGCTCATCGGGGTTCATCAGCACCAGGCTGCCGGGACCGGCCAGGAGCTGGCTGCCGCGATAGCGAAAGCGCTCGGCACCGCACTCGATGACACCGAGGCCAAACCCCTCGTGACTATGGGGATCGAAGATGTGGTGCTGGATGTGGGCGCGATAGAGCTCGGTCGCAGGCTGCCCCGGCAGCGCGCGAAAATCGGCCCTGTCGTGCTGATGGGTAAAGTTGACCGGTACTCCCTGCATCCTGACCTCCTGTCAATGAGCCTTCATCATAGGGCGCCGCGGGGTGGCGGCCAAGTCTAGGCCTGTGAGGCGCACTCGCGCTCGAGGGCGGAGCGGATCTCCTCTGCGGTCTTGATGGTGCGGATGCGGCGAAACAGCTCGTCGGCCTGGGGGTATTCCCGCACTATGTAGGAGAACCACTGCTTGATGCGGCTCGGGTAGTAGTCGGCCTTGTCGCTCGCCAGATCCTGCTCGGTATAGGTCACCATCAATTGCAGTACCTCGGCCCAGCTCATGTGTGCACACCCCGTCTTCATCACGTTGGCCAGGTTGGGGAGGGAAATTGCGCCCCGGCCAACCATGAGGGCATCGCAACCGGACACCCGGGCACAGATCAGGGCATCGGCATGGTTCCAGATCTCGCCGTTGGCGGTGACGGGGATGGGCAGGGCGCGGCGGATGGCGTCCACGTACTCCCAGTATGCCGGCGCCTTGTAGCCTTCGCGCTTGGTGCGGGCATGCACCGCCAGCTCGTTGGCGCCCCCCTGATAGACGGCCTGGGCGTTGTCCAGATAGAGATCCTTGTCATCGTATCCCAGGCGGATCTTGGCGCTCACCGGCAGGTGGGCAGGCACGGCCTCCCGCACCGCCTTGACGATGCGATAGACGGTCTCGGGTTCCTTGAGCAGCACGGCGCCCCCCTTGCTCTTGTTGACCGTGGGGGCAGGGCAGCCGAAGTTGAGATCGACCCCGGGAGAGCCGAGCTCGATGGCCCGGATGGCATTTTCTGCCAGCCACTCCGGATGTTGTCCCAGCAGTTGCACCCGTACCGGGGTCCCTGCACGGGTCTTGCCATCCTGTTTCAGCTCGGGGCAGAGGCGATGGAAGACCTTGGCGGGCAGCAGTTGATCGACCACCCGGATGAATTCACTGACGCAGAGGTCGTAATCATTGACGGAGGTGAGGACCTCCCGCATCAGGTGATCCAGCACCCCCTGCATGGGGGCCAAAATAACGCGCATAGCTGCTTCCGAAGACAAGGGGAGAAAAAAGAGCGCAGATTGTAGTGGCAATGGCCGGGATTGTCAGCCGTCTGCCCACTCGATGGCCCCCATCGACGGCCGCAGACTGGGCCAGGCTGTCAGCTTCCGGGCCAACTCTGTTAGGCTACAGGCAGAGATACATGCAGAGGAGTACCCATGAAACGCTGGTGTCTGATGGCCCTGGGCTGGCTTGCCTTCGCCACCGGGATAGTCGGGATAGTCCTGCCCCTGCTGCCGACCACCCCTTTCATGTTGCTGGCGGCGGCGCTGTTTGCGCGCTCCTCCCCCCGCTTTCATGGCTGGTTGCTGGCGCATCCCTGGTTTGGCCCCCCCATCCTCGACTGGCAGCAGTATCGCGGCATTCGCCGTCATGCCAGACGCCGCGCCATCATCTTCATCCTGATCTCGTTTTCGGTATCGCTGCTGGTGGTGCCGTTGCCCTGGGTGAGGTGGCTGCTGGTTGTCATAATGGTGATCCTGCTCACCTGGTTGATGCGTCTGCCGGTGCTGGAGCCGGTTGCAATGAAGAAGTGAAATCCCTAAGCTATCGCGGCAATAATGCTATGGAGTCGGCTCGTCATTTTTGCGTGACGGGCCTTTTTATTGCCCCCAGGCGGAGACCCCGTGCGCCGCCATGGCAGGGCTCAAAAAATAAGCGGTCAAATAATGAATCCGGAAACCCTGAAGTTTATCGAAGCGAGCATCAAGACCATTCCCGACTATCCGAAGCCGGGCATTCTGTTTCGCGACATCACCAGCCTGATCGAGAATGCCGAGGCCTTCAAGGCCACCATCGATCTGCTGGCCGATCATTACCGTGATCAAGGCATCACCAAGATTGTCGGCACCGAGGCCCGTGGCTTCATCTTCGGCGCCCCGGTTGCCTACGCCATGGGGCTGGGGTTCGTGCCGGTGCGCAAGCCGGGCAAGCTGCCCCGCGCCGTCATCGAGGAGTCCTACGCCCTGGAGTACGGCACCGACACCCTGCAACTGCACACCGATGCCATCGTGCCCGGTGACAAGGTGCTGGTGGTGGACGATCTGCTGGCCACCGGCGGCACCGTCGATGCCACCGTCAAGCTCATCCGCCGCGCCGGCGGTGAGGTAGCGGATGCCGCCTTCATCATCTCCCTGCCGTCCCTGGGCGGTGATGCCCGCCTGACCGCCGCTGGCGTCAAGGTTGTCTCTCTGGTGGAACTCGCGGGGGCGTAAATCGCCCCTTCGCGCGGCAGGCCTCGTCACCCTGCTTTCTGCCGCAAACCGGTGCCTGAACGGGCACCGGTTTGAAATTCAAGCGATCCCTCCCAAGGCGGCGCATCCCCCATACAGCCAGCCCTCCATTTGTGTTAGCATCCAGCCTCAATGCCTCGTTTCCCAGCATCGAGATCTATGAGCTATCAGGTTTTGGCGCGCAAATGGCGCCCCCATACGTTTGAACAAGTGGTCGGCCAGCAACATGTGCTGACTGCCCTGACCAATGCCCTGGATCAGGGACGGCTTCACCATGCCTACCTGCTGAGCGGGACCCGCGGGGTGGGCAAGACCACCATCGCCCGCATTCTGGCCAAGAGTCTCAACTGCGAGCAGGGGATCAGCAGCCATCCGTGCGGTGTGTGCGATACCTGCCGCGAGATCGATCAGGGCAATTTCGTCGATCTGCTGGAAATCGATGCGGCGTCCCGCACCAAGGTGGAAGACACCCGCGAACTGCTCGACAACGTGCAGTACCGTCCGGCCCGTGGTCGTTTCAAGGTGTACCTCATCGATGAAGTGCACATGCTGTCGCGCCACAGCTTCAATGCGCTGCTCAAAACCCTGGAAGAGCCGCCCCCCTATGTGAAATTCCTGCTGGCCACCACGGATCCGCAGAAGCTCCCCATCACCATCCTCTCGCGCTGCCTGCAGTTTCATCTCAAGAGTCTGGATCAGACCCAGATTGCCAGGCAGCTCGAATGGGTGCTGGACCAGGAGGGCCAACCCTTCGAGCCTCGCGCCCTGCTGGCCCTGGCCAAGGCGGCCGACGGCAGCATGCGCGATGCCCTGAGCCTCACCGATCAGGCGTTGGCCCACGGCAACGGCAGCGTGCGCCTGGAGAGCGTGCTCACCATGCTGGGGACCCTCGATCATCACCACCTGCATCAGTTGCTGGAGGCGGTGCTGCGCCAGGATGCCCCGGCCACCATGGCCAAGATCACCGAGATAGCGACCCTGGGGCCGGATTTCGACCAGCTTCACGCCGAGCTGGAAGCCTTGCTCCACCGGGTGGCCATGGCGCAACTGCTGCCTGCGAGCGTGCAGGAGCAGGGGGCGGATGCCGATGCCTTGCTGCAGCTAGCCGGAGCCATGAGCCCGGAAGAGGTGCAGCTCTGCTATCAAATCGTGCTGGGGGGGCGCAAGGATCTGCCCTGGGCCCCTGACGGACGCACCGCACTGGAAATGACCTGTCTGCGGATGCTGGCCTTCTCGCCCCGGCGCGAGGTGGTCCATCCCGCCAACCTGGCGGCCCAACCTCTCATGACAGGGCACCCCGGCGTGATGGCGGCTGCGAGGGAAAGCGCGCCGCTCCTGCCGGGAAAGCCCCAGGGGGCTGAGCCGGCCCCGGCTGCCAGTGCAGCACCACAGGCTCCCGCCGCGCCAGCATCGGTCCTTGAGGCCGAGCACGTCGCCCCCTCACCCAAGGCGGAGGAGGGCGCAGTGCTGGATCCGCTCTTTGCCGAGCAGGATGAGCTGCTGCGCGAGGCCGAACGGATGGGCTACGAGGCCGCGGTGCCCACCAGTCCGCCTGCAGAGCCAGCCTCTGCGCCGTTGGCGGCGGATGACACCGGGCAGACGCAGCAGGTTGAGGTCCAAGGGGAAGACGTCGCCATCTCTTCGACCTCCAGCATGCAGAGCCTGCTTGGCAAGCGCAATCTGCTGCGAAGCCGCCTGCGTGGCGAGCAGAGTGCAAACGCCGCGCCTGCCCGGGTCACTCCCGTCAAACCGGTGGCCGCGACCAAACCGGCCCCGATGCCTGCCGTCGCAACTTCACCCCAGACCGAGGTGCAACCAGCGGCGCGGCCCGAGATGCCGGGGCAGGGACCTGCCTTGCAAACAGGGTATGACGACCTGCCCCCTCTCGATGCCTATGAAGAGGGGGCCAGTGACTACGAAGAGTATCTGAATCAGGGGTTTGACGAGGGGTTTGCCTGTGCCCCGTTGCCCACGCGGGCAGTGACTTCCGCCCAGCCAGCTCCCGCCACTATGGCACCTCCTTCGCAGGAGGATCTGCCGCCCTGGGATCTGGGCGCTGACGCCGGCAGCGCGGATGCGGCGGCACCTGTGGTTGCCGCTATGGTGCCTGCCGCGCCTCCAGTGGCTGCCAGCGAGCCTCAGCCCGCCATTGCGTTGATGGAGACCATCGACTGGGATGCCCTGGAGAGCGACGCCCAGCCCGAGGAGGAGGGGGAGGTCGCCCGTCTGATCCCCTCGTCCTTGCTGGTCAATTGCGGGGACGCCTGGGCCGAGCTCATCGCCCGCACCGGGGTGGGGGGTCGGCTGCGTCAACTGGCCATCAACGCGGTGATGACCCGGGAAGGCAATCGGGTCTCCCTGCTGCTCAAACCCGAGCAGCGCCATCTGGTGAGCGACAAGGCCCGCGCCGATCTGGCCGAGATCATCGGTCCCGAGCTGGGCGGCCCGGTTCACATCGATGTGACCCTGGGCTCGGATCCCGCGCGGGAGACGCCGCTCGAGATAGAGCACCGTCTCTATCTCGGGGTGCGTGAACAGGTGAGCCGGGATCTGGCGGCGGATCCCAACGTACAATTCTTGCAGCAGCGTTTCGGCGCCGTGCTCCATCCCGAGAGCATCGAACCCCTGAGTCGCTGAGTTGCGCTGAAAAAACCGTGCCGGGGCTTGCCCCCGGTTGAAAAGATTTTTGGCTGCCCCCACTTAGGGCAGATGAACCCACAGCCCGGCGCTGGATGCCGGATTTCAAGACGAGAGACGATCTATGTTTGGTAAAGGTGGAATGGGTAACCTGATGAAACAGGCCCAACAGATGCAAGAGCGCATGCAGAAGATGCAAGAGCAGCTGGCCCAGATGGAAGTGGTCGGTGAGGCGGGCGCAGGCATGGTCAAGGTGACCATGGCCGGCAGCCACAGCGTGCGTCGTATCGAGATCGATCCCAGCCTGATGGAAGATGACAAGGAGATGCTGGAAGATCTGGTCGCCGCCGCCGTCAATGACGCCGTGCGCCGCGTGGAAGAGCAGAACAAGGCCAAGATGGGCGAGCTGACCGGCGGCATGCAACTGCCCCCGGGCTTCAAAATGCCCTTCTGAGGATACTGCCCGTATCCGTTTCTCCTCCTCTGGGAAGGGGAAAAATGAAAAGGCCAGAGCCAAGCTCTGGCCTTTTGCATGTCGGCACACCCGGGAACGGCCATGCACAGATCATGGCGGGAGCGGCGCACTTGCCTGCCCCAGGGGGGAGAAGCCCTCGACCAGATGATCGATGAGGGCGCGGATGGCAGGCAGCAGACCGCGGCGTGAGGGGAAGACCGCGTGGATCACCTCCTGGCGCGGTGCCCAGTCGGGGAGCAAACGCACCAGCCGGCCATCGGCCAGGGGCTCATTCATCATCATGGTGGGCAGTTGCACGACCCCGAGCCCGTCGATCGCCCCCTGACGCAATGTCTGCATGTCGGTGGTGGCAAAGCGGGGGCTGTGGTGCTGTTTGACTCGGGCCCCATCGGGGCCCTGCAGGGTCCAGTGATGGCCTTCCAGGCTGGCGCCATGACCGAGGCTCGGCCATGACAGCAGATCTGCGGGGGCCCGGGGCATGCCGAGTGACGCGACAAGGGCCGGGCTTGCCACCAGACACTGGGTCGCATAGCCCAGCACCCGCATGGCGAGCTCGCTGTCCTCCAGGGGCAGTGGTCGCACCCTGAGCGCCATGTCCAACCCCTCCGCGACCAGATCCACCGCCCGGTTGACCCCGACGAGCTGCACCTTGACGCTGGGATGGGCCAGGGCGAAGGAGACCAGCATCCTCCCTACGTGGGCGTGCAGCAGATCGATGGGGCAGGCGATGCGCACCAGACCGCAAGGCTCGCTCTGGGTCGCGGCGATGAGATCCTGCGCCGCATCGGCTTCCACCAGCATGGCCCGGCAACGGGTGTAATAAGCCTGCCCGAGTTCGGTGACGGTGAAGCTGCGGGTGGAACGCTGGATAAGACGCACCCCGAGTCGCTCCTCCAGCATGGCGATGCGGCGGCTGAGCCTGGACTTGGGCATGCCGAGGGCCCTGCCGGCCTGGGCAAAGCCCCCGTGATCCACCACCTGGACATAGAAATAGAGGTCGTTGAGATCCTGTTGCATGGGGTTATCGTTCACAAAATAGGACGCTGATGGCAAATTTTACGTCTACCGGACGCAGCGTTCCAGACTCACAATGCGAGCCACGACACATCCCGTGACGATCACCCAGGAGAGCATCATGAAAAGAGTCATCGGTATTTACAGCGCCCCTCGACAACACTGGGTCGGCGACGGATTCCCGGTTCGCTCGCTGTTCTCGTATCAGACCCATGGCCGCGCCTTGAGCCCCTTCCTGCTGCTGGACAGGGCTGGCCCGGCACATTTCGAGCCCGCCGATCATGCCAGGGGCGTGGGGGAACACCCGCACCGTGGCTTCGAGACGGTCACCATCGTCTATGAAGGGGAGGTCGCCCATCGCGACTCGACCGGCCAGGGGGGGATCATCGGTCCGGGAGACGTGCAGTGGATGACGGCCGCCGCCGGCATCATGCACGACGAGTTCCACTCCCAGGGATTCACCCGTCGTGGTGGCACCCTCGACATGGTGCAGCTCTGGGTCAACCTGCCCGCCAAACACAAGATGTCGACGCCCGGTTATCAGGGCATCACCAGCGACACCATCCCGCAACTGAGCCTCAAGGAGGGCGATGTGCGGGTGCGCATCATCGCCGGGAACGATGCCGGGTTGCAACAAGGCGAGGTAGAGGGGCCAGCCCGAACCTTCTCGCCCATGAACATCTGGGATCTGCGGCTCAAGGGCGGGGCCAGCGTGGTGCTGCCGGCGGTAGCGGGATGGAACAGCGCCTTGGTGGTGCTCAAGGGCTCTCTCTTTATCAACGGTCAGGAGCGCGCGGGCGAAGCACAACTGGTGCTGCTCGATCCCAACGGTGAGGAGTTCATGCTGGAGGCGGAAGGCGAGGCGAGCTTGTTGCTGCTGAGTGGCGAGCCCATCGATGAACCCATCGTGGGTTATGGCCCCTTTGTCATGAACAGCGAGGCAGAGATCCATCAGGCGATAGATGATTTCAACAGCGGCCGGTTCGCCGTCATCGCCCCCTGAGACAATCCCGATAAAAACAAAGCGCCTGATGGCGCTTTGTTTTTTTATGAGCCCTGGTCAACCGAGCCAGCCGAGGGCCAGCGCCAGCCTGCCGCACAAGGCGGCTAGCAGGATGCCAAGCAGGGTGCGCAGCAGCCAGATCACCACCAGCTGTCCCACGCTCACCGGGATCCGGGTGGCCAGGATGCAGGGGATGGAGGCAGAGAAGAAGAGCACCGAGCTGACCGAAACCACGGCTGCGACATAGCGCACCAGCAGGTCGGCATCCTTGAGCAGGATGGCGGGCAGGAACATCTCGGCCAGACCGGCAGAGAGGGCCTTGGCGGTGGCGAGCGGTTCGCCGAGATCCAGCAGCCAGGTCAGTGGCCAGAGCAGCCAGCCCAGCAGATCGAACAGGGGAGTGTGCTTTGCCAGCAGCAGGCCCAGCAGACCGACGGACAGTATGGTGGGCACCACGGCAGCGGCCATGTGAAGACCGTCCCTGAGGTTGTCCTTCAATTGCCGCAGCAGTGGATCTGCCTGGTGGGACTGGGTCAGGCCGCAGGTGAGGGCCGCCTGCCAGCGGCTCATGCCAGCCGGTAGCGGCTCGTCGGTCTCCCCATGGTGAGCCAGGCGGCTGATGGGAGGAACGCGCGCCAGGATGGCGGTGATGACGAAAGTGATCACCAAGGTGGACCAGAAGTAGAAGTTCCAGTGTCCCATCAGGTTGAGGGTCTTGGCCACGATGATCATGAAGGCGGCCGAGACGGTGGAGAAGCCGGTGGCGATGATGACGGCTTCTCGCACCGTGTACTTGCCTGCGAGGAAGACCCGGTTGGTGATGAGCAGGCCCACCGAGTAACTGCCGACGAAAGAGGCGACCGCATCGATGGCGGAGTGACCCGGCGTGCGCCACAGGGGGCGCATCACGGGTTGCATCAGCACCCCGATGAATTCCAGCAGGCCGAAACCGAGCAGGAAGGTCAGGGCCATGGCGCCGATAGGCACGATGAGACCCACTGACATGGCCAGTTTGTCGAACAGGAAGGGGAGGCGATCCGGGGTCATCAACCAGGCAGGGCCCCAGTCTGTGACATACAAAATGGCCAGGGCCAGTCCGAGCAGCTTGAACAGGCTCAATACCCTGTCGATGGGACGGGCACGCCAGCGGCCATCCAGCAAGGGGGTGATGGCGCCATAGGCGATGAGCAAGAGAATGAGGGTCAGGGCAAGGGGGCGCTGGGCAATCAGAAAGCCGGCCAGGTGATCCACCACTATGGTGCTGCGCCCGCCAAGCTCGAAGGGCACGAAAAAGATGGCGATGCCAAGCAGACTGGCCAGCAGCAGCTTGATGCCGGTCCCTGATCCTGCCGGTGCAGTGAGCGTGTGTTCAGGTTCCATTTTCTCTCCTTGTGATCCGCATGGTTCAATTCCGTTGAGGGGATGATTTGTATATACAATATCGTTCGAAGCTCAAAATGGAAACACCAAAGCTACCAAAATGCAACATGTGAATCGGTGTGGATGCAGATGACCCCAAGATTGAAAAGCGTGATCTTGGGGGGAAGAGGGGTCGGGATGGCGAGTAGGTGGTGAGACATCAAGAGGCAAAACAGGGCGGTAAGCGACCAGCGCCAGGAAAAACATGAGCGGCTATTTACCCTTTTTGGCCATATTCATTCATGAGCCTATATTCATGACTATTTATGAATAAATCATAAACCCTTTGTTCATTTGACTACTTTTCGACTATCCCATTGCAGAGTAAGATGCCTCTTCAATAAAAATAAGAATTAGGAGTTCGGGTGTGAAGGCATTAGAGAAAGAAAGGATATCGCCCTATATCAGCCAGTTATACGAGTGCGGTATTAATGATTCTGACATTAAGCTCGTCGTGGACCAATTTCGCGCCGACGTTTCCTGCAGTTCATCCCTGTTTTTATTGCGGGATGATGACAAGAGCGACGGAATAAAGCTTTTTTCCAGCGGTCTGACCGAGGCCCAGCAGCAGTTTTACCTGCAACATCATCGCCAGGATGTGTGGTTCAACCATTACCAGGATAAAGGGTGCAAGGGGATCGTCAGCGCCAACAGCATTTCAAGCTCGGTGGGCCTGCTGGCAAGTTTCGGCGCCCAATTCGCCGCCGGCGGCGTCTGCCTGGTGAAAGGGCGTGGGCTGAGCAGCCTGTGCAGTTACCGTGGTGCAGCGCAAGATGATTTCAGCAGTCGCGACCTCACCTCGCTCTCGGAAATCTATTCCGGACTGGCGGCCTGGAGCCACCATTATTGGAACCTGCTGGCCCTGGAAACCCAGAACTATCAGTTGCAACAGCTGGTGAAAAACCATAATAAGCCCAGCGCCATCATAGACGACAAGGGGCATATTCATTATTCCAATGTGGCCTTCAACCGTATCGCCGATGAAAATGTGGAATTGCGGGCCATCAATGGCATTTTCTCTTTGCAGAATAAGGATCAGCAACGTCAGCTCAAGGAGATCCTCAATGGCTTTGCCTATTTGCTGCCCGGCGCCAGCGCCTATATGTCCATTCCCCGTCAGCCTAACCTGCGCCCGCTGCTGGTCCAATGCACCCTGATGAGCGGACTCAGCCGCTTTGAACGCTATGTGGAAGTGGTGCTGCGTGACCCCGAGCACGCCTTCAACCCCGACATCGAAGCGCTGGCCAGCCTCTATCCCCTCACGATTGGTGAGAAGGAGCTGCTGGTACTGATGAGCAAGGGTTACAGCAGCAACGACATCGCGGAGCTGCGCGGTGTCAAGGTGGAAACCGTGCGCTCCACCCTGAAAGGGGTGTTCAAGAAGACCGACTGCCACAGCCAGAACGAGCTCTTGCTCTTGCTGCAATCCATCTCCTGATCCATGCGGACTATGCTTGGAGTGAGCCGGACATAGTGCCCGGCTCTTGCCTCCCCTCGGGAGGCTCGTTGGGGGAAAGCGTCATGGAATCACTCAAGGCAAAGGACTACATGCAGACCAAGCCCATCACCTTCAGCGCAGAGATGATGGTACAGGCGGCGGTGGAAAAATTTCTCAACAGTCATCAGTTGGGCGGCCCCGTAGTGGACAGCCAGGGACATCTGATTGGCTGGGTCTCCGAGCAGGATTGCATCGCCGTCATGTTGAAAGAGGCCTACCACTGTGAACAGGTGGCCCAGGTCAGGGATGTGATGCGCAAGGAGGTGCTGGCAGTCGGCCCCGACACCAGCATCCTGGATCTGGCGGAGATGATGATGGGTCAAAAGCCCAAGATCTATCCTGTGGTGGAGGAGGGGCGCCTGCTCGGGGTCATCAACCGCCACAATGTGATGCAGGCCATCCACGCCCAGCTTGGCACCTGTTTCGTGCATCAGGCCAGAGTCTGAGCGGTGTTGTCTGGTTGTTTTCAAAGAGCAGGCCCCGGCCTGCTCTTTCCATCCGTGACGGTCATGACGCCACCGGCTTGATGTGCTGGCGCGGCGCTTTAAGGCTTGCACCGCCCTGCCTCGCTCTTTAGGATCTCCCCCAGCTATCGATATGGCCCTTGATGGGCACTCTTTTAAGGAATTCGTACCTTGTCTCTCTCTATCGAGGCGCTGCGCCGCCGTCTTACCGCCTGCATGAATCTCGACGCCCGCCGTCTCTCCAGTCGACTGCACGGGGTCAAGAAGCTGCCGGAAGCCAAGCAGGCTGCCGTGCTCGAGACCATCGCCGCTGACCTGGATGTGGCACAGGCGCGCTACCAGTCCCGTCTGGCGGGCGTGCCCAAGGTCACCTATCCGGACAATCTGCCAGTCAGCCAGAAGCAAGGGGAGATCGCCAAAGCCATTGAAGAGCATCAAGTGGTGATCATCGCCGGCGAAACCGGCTCGGGCAAAACCACCCAGATCCCCAAGATCTGTCTGGCGCTCGGGCGCGGGGTCAAGGGCTTCATCGGCCACACCCAGCCACGCCGTCTGGCGGCCCGTACCGTGGCAGCCCGCATCGCCGAGGAGATGGAGTCCGAGCTTGGCCACTACGTGGGTTACAAGGTGCGCTTTACCGATCAGGTGAGTGAGCAGACCCACATCAAGCTGATGACCGACGGCATCCTGCTGGCCGAGATCCAGAACGACCGGATGCTGACCCAGTACGACACCATCATCATCGATGAGGCCCACGAGCGCAGCCTCAACATCGACTTCATTCTGGGTTATCTCAAACAGCTGCTGCCAAAGCGCCCCGATCTCAAGGTGATCATCACCTCGGCCACCATTGACCCCCAGCGTTTCTCCCGGCATTTCAACAAGGCGCCGGTGATCGAGGTCTCTGGCCGCACCTATCCGGTGGAGGTGCGCTACCGCCCGCTAGTCAGTGATAAAAGCGAAGGGTTGGAAGAGCGCGACGAGCTGCAGGGGATCTTCGATGCGGTGGAAGAGCTGGCCCGCGAAGGGCTGGGGGACATCCTCATCTTCATGAACGGCGAGCGGGAGATCCGCGATACCGCCGATGCCCTGCGCAAGCTCAACCTGCGCGATACCGAGGTGCTGCCGCTCTACGCCCGCCTCTCCAACGCCGAGCAGAACAAGGTGTTCCAGCAACATGCCGGGCGGCGCATCGTGCTGGCCACCAACGTGGCGGAGACCTCGCTGACGGTGCCGGGCATTCGCTACGTCATCGATCCGGGCACCGCCCGCATCAGCCGCTACTCCTGGCGTACCAAGGTGCAGCGCCTGCCCATCGAGCCGGTCTCCCAGGCCAGTGCCAACCAGCGTAAAGGGCGCTGCGGTCGGGTGGCGGACGGTATCTGTATCCGCCTCTACTCCGAGGAGGATTTCAACGGCCGTCCGGCCTTTACCGACCCCGAGATCCTGCGCACCAACCTGGCATCGGTCATTCTGCAGATGCTGGCGCTTGGCCTTGGCAACATGGAGGCGTTCCCCTTCGTCGAGCCACCCGAGTCGCGCCATATCAAGGACGGTCTGACCCTCTTGAAAGAGCTGGAGGCGGTGCGCGAGCTGCCCGCCACGGGCGATCGCGAAGCCAAACTGCAGCTGACCGAGACCGGTCGCCAGCTCTCGCGTATCCCCCTTGATCCGCGTCTGGCGAAGATGGTGATCAGCGCAGCGCAAACTGGCTGTTTGAGCGAGGTGATGGTGATCACCGCCGCCCTCAGCATTCAGGATCCCCGCGAGCGGCCCATGGAGAAGAAGCAGGCCGCCGACGAGCAGCACAGACGCTTTGAAGACAAGGATTCCGACTTCCTCGCCTTCGTCAATCTGTGGAATTACCTGAAAGAGCAGCAGGATGCCCTTGGCAGCAACCCGTTTCGCCGCATGTGCCAGAAGGAGTTTCTCTCCTACCTGCGGGTGCGCGAGTGGCAGGACATTCACTTCCAGCTGCGTCAGACGGTCAAAGAGCTGGGTTTTAAAGCCAACCATGAGCCGGCGGATTTCAAGACGGTGCACTGTGCGCTCTTGACCGGCCTCTTGAGCCACATCGGCAACAAGGATCTGGAGAAGCCCGAATTCCTCGGGGCCCGCAATGGCCGTTTCCACCTCTTCCCGGCCTCCGGTCTGTTCAAGAAGCCGCCCAAGTGGGCGATGGCCGCAGAATTGGTGGAGACCTCGCGCCTCTATGCCCGCATCAACGCCAAGATTGAACCCGAGTGGGTGGAGCCGCTGGCAGGTCACCTCATCAAGCTGCACCACAGCGACCCCCACTGGTCGAAGAAAAATGGCGCCGTGATGGCCAAGGAGAAGGTGACGCTTTATGGCCTGACCCTGGTCAACGAGCGCACCATCAACTTCAGCCGTATCGACCCGGCGCTGTGCCGGGAGCTGTTTATCCGCCGTGCCCTGGTGGAGGGGGATTTCGAGACCCGTCACCGCTTCTTCAGCGACAACCGCAAGCTCTTGGCCGAGGTGGAGGCGCTGGAGCACAAGTCCCGTCGGCGCGACATCCTGGTGGATGATGAAGATCTGTTCCGCTTCTACGATGCCCGCTTGCCAGAGGAGGTGATCTCCGCTCGCCATTTCGACAAGTGGTGGAAAGAGGCGCAAAAGCAGGATGCCGAGCTGCTCAACTTCGAGAAAGAGATGTTGATGAAGGGGGATGCGGCCCACATCAGCGATCTCGACTACCCCAACTTCTGGCAGCAGGGGCGTCTCAAGCTCAAGCTGACCTATCAGTTCGAGCCGGGGGAGGCCGCAGATGGTGTGACCCTGCATATTCCGCTTCCGCTCCTGAATCAGGTGGAGGTGAAGGGGTTCGAGTGGTTGATCCCGGGGCTGCGTCATGAGCTGCTCGTCGCTCTTATCAAGTCGATGCCAAAGCCGATGCGCAAGAACTTCGTGCCGGCGCCCAACTACGCCGACGCGTTGCTCGCCAGTATCAACCCCGAGCAGGGGCCGCTCTTGGACGAGATGGAGCGTCAGCTGCGCCGCATGACCGGCGTGACCGTGCCCCGTGAATCCTGGGATTGGGCTGCGGTGCCCGATCACCTGAAACTCACCTTCCGTGTGGTGGACGACAAGCACAAGAAGGTGGCGGAAGGCAAGGATCTGGAGGCATTGAAAGAGTCCCTGCGCGGCAAGGTGCAGGAGACTCTGTCGCAAGTGGCGGACGATGATATCGAGCAGTCTGGCCTCACCCTGTGGAGCTTTGGCGAACTGCCGCAAGAGTACAGTCAGAAGCGCGGTGGGTTCGAGGTGAAGGCCTATCCGGCGTTGGTTGATCAGAAGGATTCGGTCGCCATCCAGCTGGTGGAGAGCCCTGTGGTGCAGCAGCAGCTGATGTGGGCAGGCCAGCGTCGGCTGGTGCTGCTCAACGTACCATCCCCCATCAAGTACCTGCAGGAAAAGCTGCCCAACAAGGCCAAGCTCGGGCTCTATTTCAACCCGTTTGGCAAGGTGGCCGAGCTTATCGACGACTGCATCGCCTGTGGCTGTGACAAGCTGATTGAGCAGCATGGCGGCATGGCGTGGGACGAAGCCGGCTTTGAGGCGCTCAAGGAGTTTGTCCGCGCCGAGCTCAACGATGCGGTGGTGGAGGTGGCCAAACAGGTGGAAGCCGTGCTGACCCTCTCCCATGAGATCAAGAAACGGCTCAAGGGCAAGATGCAGCTCGACACCGCCTTTGCCATGTCGGACATCCAGCAGCAGCTCGGCAACCTCATCCACAAGGGCTTTGTCACCGAGACCGGCTGGCAGCGGTTGCCTGACTTGCTGCGCTACCTGCGGGCCATCGAGCGGCGCCTCGAGAAGCTCGCCATCGATCCCAACCGGGATCGGGTCTACATGCTCAAGGTGCACAGCGTGGAGTCGGAGTACAAGGCACTGCTCGCCAAGATCCCCAAATCCCAGCTTATTCCCACCGAGGTGGCCAATATTCGCTGGATGATCGAGGAGCTGCGAGTCTCCTTCTTCGCCCAGCAACTGGGGACGCCATACCCTATCTCGGATAAACGGGTGCAGAGCGCCATTGCCCAGTGCTAAGCTGCTATCTATCTGTTTTCTGAGCCATAGTGTGAAAGCAACGGGACGCCAAAGGGAAGGGAGGCCGTCATATGCTGGGGATCTGGTTGGGGGTGGCACTGGTCAACATCAGCGGGTATCAACCCATTGCGGAACAAACCTGGGTGCAGCTCAACCCGGAGTACTATCCGGTGCAGCGCCCCGTGCCGCCCATTTTTGCGGCCTGGCGGGGCAATCAGTTTCCCCCTCTTGAACAGAGAAAGAAGAACGGCCGCTGGCAGATCCTCTTTCCTGCCCGGCTGGTGCCCCCCTTCGATCTGTTCGAAGGGGAGGCCCAGCTCTCCAAGGCTTACCTGGCCAGGCTAAAGCGCATCGATGAGATGGCCTATGGCATGGCGCCCCACCAATCAGTACCGCACACCGCCTCCTCGGCCCCCTCGTTCGAAGTCCCGGGCGCAGTCGCCTTTGTCGCCGAGTTCTCCCTGCCTCGGGAGAGGAAGGCGCGGATGCCCCTGGGGGAGCCCTTGCTCGCACGGATTGGGGGGCAGGTCCCCGCCCAGGCCTTGGCAAGACAGGAAAATGCACAGCCCATGGCCACCGCAGATTCGGCCCCTGAGCCGACGACCCTGACTCTTTCCGCCACGGCGGCAGGGGAGGCATCGCGGGTTTGTCATCAGGTGGCGGCGGGAGAGACCCTGTGGCGTATTGCAAGCCAGCTTCAGTCAAAGGAGGCCGGCGGTTCGGATACTTACAGCTATCTGTTGGCGCTGGTACAGGAAAATCGTGACAGGATGGTCAAAGGGATCCGGGTGCAAGCCGGGCTGCGCCTCTATTGCCCCACAGCGCAGACTCTGGCGCAATTCGATGCCCTGAGCCCGGCCCAGCGACAGCAGCAGTTTGCCCGTCTGGAGCAGGGGCGTTAGGGGATGGCGAGAGGCGTTGGAGTGCCTTTTTGCCTAGAGAGGAGTGCCGCGGGTTCTTTCCTTGTATCCCCTTCGGGCCCGTGCTAGTATTCGCGCTCGTTTTGCGAGGTGCTGACCGGTCGCAGTCAACACCATACATTCATCTTAAAAGAGATAATCACTATGTCTTTCGTATTCCAAGCTGAAGTCCGTTCTGACCTGGGGAAAGGTGCGAGCCGCCGCCTGCGTCATGCTGACCTGGTTCCTGCCATCGTTTACGGTGCAGGCAAAGAAGCCGTGTCCGTTACCCTGGACCACAAAAAACTGATCCTGGCCCAAGAGAAGCCGGAGTTCTACTCCTCCGAGCTGACCCTGGTCATCAACGGTGAAGAAGTCAAAGTGAACGTGAAGGCTATCCAGCGTCACCCGGTTCGCTACAAGCTGGTTCACCTGGATTTCGTTCGCGTCTAATCGACAACGAACTTTCCTGTGAAGAGGCCACCCAATCGGGTGGCCTCTTTGTTTTTACAGCATTTTTTCCGGGAAAATAAAATACTCAAACAGCACTATTGGTCTTTACTTGTAGGCATGATTGACAGCAGGACACGTGTTGTGGTGCTCTGATATTCAAGAAGTACTCGGACAAGTCCATTTTTCGGGGCGATGTTGACCGTTATGAAGGGAATCGTACGGACATATATCCTGCTGTTTTCACCTATTCTGCTGCTGGTCCTGGCGGGTGGCTATTTGCTGGGCAATGCACTGATCGAACGCGAGCTCTATCGCGTTCGCAGTGATGAGAGCACCTTCCTGGCGCTTGCCAGCGGCCGCCTTGACGGCGAGCTGGCGGTGCCGCTGCGCCATGTGCGCAGCATGTCGGAAGAACCCATCCTGCTCGAAGCGGCGGCTCGCAATGACCGTGAGACCCTGGCCGTCCAGTTCACCATCCTGCTGAACCGCAATCCCGACTATGCCCAGGTGCGTTGGCTTGCCCCGGATGGCATGGAGCTAGTGCGCATCGATCGTCAGGGTCAGCGTCTGTGGCGGGTAGCGGACGACCAGTTGCAGAACAAGGGGGATCGTTACTACTTTCGTGATGCCATGGCGCTGCCCTGGGAGCGGGTCTACGTCTCGCCGCTCGATCTCAACGTTGAACACGGGGTGATCGATCGCCCCTTCAACCCCATGATCCGCATTGCCAAGCGTCTGCGCCTTGGGGGGCGTGATCTTGGTTTGCTGCTTATCAACGTCCAGGCCGCCCGTATGCTCAAGGAGTTTGCCGACAGCAGCGGCAAGGCAGCCGATCACACCATGCTGTTCAACCAGGACGGATACTGGCTGCGCAGCCCGGACCCATCCCGGGAGTGGGGCTTCATGCTCGAGCGCCCGGATCTGACTCTGAAGCAGACTTCACCCCAGGCTTGGCAGGCGTTCTGGGACGCATCAAACGGCCAGATGGAGTCTGCCGACGGACTCTGGAGCTGGACCACCCTGTACCCGGCACAGAATCATGATCAGCTGATCTGGAAAGCCGCGTCCCTGGTGCCGCACAGCGAGCTGCAGGCCATTCGCACTCATATCTGGGGGATCATCTTGGCCGCCAGCGCCGTGCTGCTGCTGTTGTTTGGTGCCGGTGTGGCTGCACTGGTGCGCAGCAGGCACAAGGAGCAACTGGCCCAGCAGGAAGCGGCCAGGTTGGCACAGGTCAAAGGTGATTTCATCGCCAACATGAGCCACGAGATCCGCACCCCCATGAACGCCATCATGGGGCTGACCTACCTGCTCGAACAGGGAGGTCTCGACGATGGTCAGCATGCCTTGGTGCGCAAAATCCACCAGGCCGGGCAGGCGCTGCTCGGGATCATCAACGACATCCTTGATTTCTCCAAGATTGAGTCGGGTCGGCTCGAGCTTGAGCGGGTGCCATTCAGTCTCGAAGAGGTGCTCGATCACGTGGCGGCCATCATGTCCACCTGCGTTGGCCAGAAGCACCTCGAACTGGTGGTGAGCAGTGCCCCCGAGCCGGTTTCCCATCTGATTGGGGACGCCCTGCGCCTCGAGCAGGTGCTGCTCAACCTGACCGGCAATGCCATCAAGTTTACCGAACGCGGCGAGGTGGAGGTCAAGGTTGTGCTGGAATCAGAGCAAGACGGCATGGCCACCTTGTTGTTTCGGGTGCGCGACACCGGGATCGGCATTCCCCCCGAGCAGCAGGCCAACATTTTCAATGCATTCTCCCAGGCAGACTCCTCCACCAGTCGCCGCTTCGGGGGCACCGGGCTTGGTCTGACCATCAGTCGCCGCCTGGTGAATCTGATGGGGGGGATATCGGCGTCACCAGCGAGCTTGGCAAGGGGAGCGAATTCTGGTTCCGCGTCCGGCTGGAGCAGGTGGAGCGGCCCGAGGCCTTGAACGAGCGCCTGCAGCACATCTCGCTGCTCATCGCCGACGACAATCAGGTGACCCGCGACGCCCTGTCGATGACGGTGGGTTCCCTCGGATGGCAGTCGCGGGTGGTGGAGTCCGGTGAGCAGGCGCTACACCATCTGCTGCGCCAGGGGGAGCGTTTCGACGTGATCCTGCTCGACTGGATCATGCCGGGCATGGACGGGCTCGAGACCTGCCTGGCCATTCGCCGCGCCTTCGAGCAGCAGGAGCGTTCACCCATCATCATCATGGCGACCGCCTATTCCCAGGATGAACTGATGCACCGCCCCGGCTCGGATCAGGTGGATCTGGTACTGCACAAACCGGTCACCGGCTCCAGTATCTACAACGCGGTGGCGCGTCTCATCCACGAGAAGCGCGAGCATGTGGAGCCCCTTGAGAGTGGCCAGCGCCGTCTGCGCCTGCCGGGCGTGCACATACTGCTGGTGGATGACAGCGACATCAACCTGGAGGTGGCGACCCGATTGTTGCAACGGGAGGGGGCCGAGGTGATGACCGCCATCGATGGGGAGCGAGCCCTGGCCTGCCTGGCAGATCCGGCACGGCGCATCGATCTGGTGCTCATGGATGTGCAGATGCCGGTGATGGATGGCTACGAGGCGACCCGTCGCCTGCGCCTGCTGCCGGGGCGGGAGGAGACTCCCGTGCTGGCACTCACCGCAGGGGTATTCAAGGATCAGCGGGAGGCGGCGCTGGCCTCTGGCATGAACGACTTCATAGCCAAGCCGCTCGATGTGGAGCAGCTCATCGCGACCTTGCTGCGTTATCTGCCGGACGTAGTCCTGCCGCTCACCGTGAACGACGAGCGACTCCCCCACGAGCCGGTGGCCGGCATCGATATCGATACCGGACTGCGCAACTGGGGTGAAGCCTCGGTCTATCTTAAATACCTGCGGCGTTTTCGCGATGACTACATGACGGTCGGTACCGTGTTGCCGGGTTACATCGCCCAGCACGAGACCGATGCGGCCGCGAGCCTGACCCACAAGCTCAAGGGGGTGGCGGGCAGCCTGTCACTCACCGATGTAGCGCGTATCAGTGCCGAGTTGAACGAGGCCATCGAGCAGGGTGGCGACACCATCCAGCTTATCGCGCCCTTCCTCGAGGCCCTAGAGCGGGCGCAACACTCCATCGATACCTATGCCGGGCGCGGTCAGCTCCCCGCTGGCCCTGGGGGAGGCGCGGGAGGTCTGCCTGCACGCCCTGCATCAGGCCCTGGTGAGCGAGGATCTGGATCTGATTGAGCCTGCGCTGAGCCAGGCAAGGAGTCACCTGCCTTGTGAACTGGTGAGCGAGATAAGCGCAGCCCTGGAGCTGTTCGACATCCCGTTCGCCACCCGCAAGCTGGAGGCATATCTGGAGGATCGGGAGGAACCTGCGCCATGAGTCGACCGCGCGTGCTGATCATCGACGACGAGCCGAGCAACCTCGGGTTGCTGCGGCAAATCCTCAAGGAGGAGTACAACCTCTTCTTTGCCAAAGGGGGAGAGGAGGGGTTGGCCGCCGTGGGGCGTCATGAGCCGGCACTTATCCTGCTGTACGTGCGCATGCCCGACATGGATGGTTACGAGGTGTGCCGCCGGCTCAAGGCCGATCCGGCTCATGCCGGGATCCCGGTGCTCTTTATCACCGCGAGCGACAACGCAGACAGCGAGAGCCAGGGGTTCGAGGCGGGCGGAGTGGATTATATCTACAAGCCGGTCTGTCCGAGCACGGTGCGTGCCCGGGTGCGCAATCATCTCTCCCTGGTGCGCCTCGATCAGCTCGAGTGCAGCTATCGCACCGCCATCGTCATGCTGAGCGAGGCGGGCCACTACAACGACACCGACACGGGGGTGCATATCTGGCGCATGGCCGCATACGCCCGGGCCCTGGCTGATGCGGCGGGCTGGAGCCCGGAGCAGTCGGATCTGCTGGAGCTTGCGGCCCCCATGCACGACATGGGCAAGATTGGTATCCCCGATCACATCCTCAAGAAGCCCGGCCCCCTCACCGAGGAGGAGTGGGTCATCATGCGCAGTCACCCGCGTATCGGTTACGAGATCTTGAGGCGATCCGATGCCCCCATTTTTCGCATGGCGGCGGAGATTGCCCTGCACCACCACGAGAAATGGGACGGCTCGGGCTATCCCGCCGGCGAGACCGGCGAGGGGATCCCCGAGGCGTCGCGGATAGTGGCCATCGCCGACGTCTTTGACGCCCTGAGCGTGCGTCGTCCCTACAAGGAGCCTTGGCCCCTGGACCGGGTGCTGGCTACCATGCGCGATGGCTCCGGCCAGCACTTCGATCCCAGGCTGCTCTCCCGTTTTCTCGAGATCATGCCGGAAATCTTGCGCCTCAAGGCGCAATGGGATGCCCGCGAGGAGCGGGGGGATTACCAGATGGGCTGTTTCAGATAGGGATTGCTGGCCCGTTCGTGACCAAAGGTGGAGCTCGGGCCATGGCCCGGAATAAAGACGATCTCATCCCCGAGCGGCAGCAGGGTCTCAGTGATCGACTTGATCAGCGTCCCGTGATCCCCGCGCGGGAAATCGGTGCGGCCTATGCTACCGGCAAAGAGCACATCCCCCACCCAGGCGAGGCGTTCTGCCTGGCAGAGCAGCACGATGTGGCCCGGAGTGTGGCCCGGGCAGAAATAGACCTCCAGCTCGCATTTGCCAACCTGTACCTTGTCACCCTGTTCGAGCCAGCTATCCGGTGTAAAGGCCGGAGTATGGGCAAAGCCGAACATCTGGCTCTGCTGGGGCAGGATATCGAGCCAGAAGGCATCCTCCTTGTGGGGGCCGGTAATGGCGACACCGGTTCTCTCGCGCAGCTCCGCGGCGGCGCCCACGTGATCCAGATGGCCGTGAGTCAGCAGGATATGGGTGAGGGTCAGCCCCCGTTTGGCAATGGCGGCCAGCAGCTTGTCCGCCTCGCCGCCGGGATCGACGAGGGCAGCCTGGCGGGTCTCGTCACACCAGATAAGAGAACAATTCTGGGCGAACTGGGTGACCGGGATCACCTCGAACTTCAACATGTGGGACTCTCCTGAGGGGTCTGAAGGGGGGAGCGTTTGGCGAAGAAGGCGAGGCAGGCCTCCTTGTCACCACGAAACAGGATCCGCTCGCGCTTGTTGTCCAGCTGATAGCGGTACATGGGGTCATAGTAGCGAGTCAGCAGCAGTCTGATCCAGACCAGATGGGCGCGGGTGTCCCCGCTCTGGGCCTGTTCCCTGAGGGCGGCCTGCAACAGCCCATCGAGTTCGCGATAATCCTTGTCACCGAGTCGGCGCTTGAGCCTGGCCATGGCGTCGGTGAGGTAGCCGGCAAACAGCGGCCAGCCTGCATCTGGCCCATGGAACTCCAGATAGCGCAGCCAGAGATCCTGCACGTAATCGGTGCGGATCTGCTCGGCCCGAGCCTCCTGCGGCACCTCCACCACCACCAGAGGAGCCCGGCACATGGCCTCATAAAGGTTGAGTGGCAGGGCGCAGCGACCGATGAGGCGGCTCTCGTCTTCCAGTACAAACTGTGACTCCCCCCGGTTGCGACGCTGAAGCAGCTCGATGGCAAGCCGATTTTCGAAGTCGATGTTGCCGGGTTGCCCACCCGGCAGTTGGCCAAACGACGACCCCCTGTGACGGGCGTGCCCTTCCAGATCCACCGCTTGGGTGATGTGCGCCAGCATGTGGGTCTTGCCGGAGCCGGTCATGCCGGTCAGCACGGTCCAGTCGCACTCTGCACTGGCCTTCGCCTGGGTGTCGATGAGAAAGTGGCGCAGCGCCTTGTAGCCGCCCGCGACCCGGGGGCGGGTGACGCCGGCCTCGGCCAGCCACTGTTGTACGGTTTGCGAGCGCAGGCCGCCGCGAAAACAGTAGAGCAGGGCGTCGGGTTGCTGGCGCAACCTGGCCAGCCAGCCTTCCATGCGCGCGGCGCGCACCGCGCCACCTACCAGTTGATGGCCCAGGGTGATGGCTGCGGCCTGTCCCTCCTGCTTGTAACAGGTACCGACCCGGGCACGTTCCTCGTCAGTCATCAGCGGCAGGCTGACGGCGGTGGGAAAGGCCCCTTCCTTGAACTCGACGGGGGCGCGCAGATCGATGAGTGGAACCTCATCCAGAAAGATCCGGGCGTAATCCGTGGCCAGTGGCAGGGCACTCATTGGACAACCTCGATGAACTGGTTGCCGGTGCGGGCCTGCAACTGGCCGATGGGAGAGAGGGTCAGCCCTGCCTGTGCGGCAATGGCAAGGAGCTCGGCTTCACTTTCTTTACCGACGGCTACCAGCAGGCCGCCGCTGGTCTGCGGGTCGCACAGGATGTTGCGGGTGCGATCATCCATGGTGCCCAGCTTGTCACCATAGGAGTCGAAGTTGCGCAGGGTACCGCCCGGTACGCAGCCCTCACTCAGGTAATAATCCACCTCGTCCAGCAGCGGCAGCGTCTTGAAGTCCAGACGGGCACTGACGCCGGAACCTTCGCACATCTCCAGCAGGTGGCCTGCCAGTCCAAAACCGGTCACGTCGGTCATGGCGTGCACGCCGGGTAAGGCGGCGAAGCGCTGGCCAATCTTGTTGAGGGTGCACATGGCATCCGGGGCCAGTTGCTCATGCTCGGGCTTGAGCTTGCCCTTCTTCTGAGCTGTGGTGAGGATGCCGATGCCAAGCGGTTTGGTCAGATAGAGGGTGTCGCCCACCTGGGCGGTGTCATTCTGCTTGATGGCGTCGAGTGGCACGATACCGGTCACCGCAAGACCGAAGATGGGCTCGGGGGCGTCGATGCTGTGGCCACCGGCGAGCGAGATACCCGCCTCGTGGCACACCTGGCGGCCGCCGTCGATCACCTGCTGGGCCACTTCCGGCGCCAGCGTGTTGATGGGCCAGCCGAGGATGGCGATGGCGACGATGGGCTTGCCGCCCATGGCATAGATGTCGCTGATGGCATTGGTGGCGGCGATGCGACCGAAGGTGAAGGGATCGTCGACGATGGGCATGAAGAAGTCGGTGGTGGAGACGATGCCCTGGCCGTTGCCGATATCGACCACGGCGGCGTCATCTTTGCTGCTGTTGCCGACCACCAGGGTGGGGTCGTCAAAGCCCGGGATCTGGCTCTTCAAGATGGTGTCGAGCACCTTGGGGGAGATTTTGCAACCGCAGCCAGCGCCGTGGCTGTATTGGGTCAGACGAATGGAAGACATGCTTTCCCCTTGTGTGGGCAGACTTGCGTGTGCCAATAACTGCTGTGGCACCGTCAAATGTGCGCGCAAAAATAGGGTGGCCCTGGCGGCCTGTGAACACAGTGATGTCAGGCTGCCTGGCAGGACGGGAGGAGGGCAAGGATGCGCCGGCGAAGCCCCGCCGAGGACCACAGGACGGGCCATTATGCCACAGATGGCCCTCTTGATTCGAACTGGAATTGACACAAAGCGAAGGGGATTGTCGGGTTCAAAAAGAGCCGTACTCTTCGCCTTGCTCAGGCTAGTCCCACTTTGAGCCGCCCCGACGGCGTGCCGGTCTTGCATCGGGGCAGCATGTGGCGACGGAAACTAGCCAGCTTGCTCCATCACTGGTTGGGGCGCCTTGCCTAGCCGGCGCAGTCGCCGTTGCAGCGGCCGCTCCAGCAGGGTGTAGCTCAGCGCCGAGAGCCCGATCAGCACGGCGAGCATCAACAGGGTGGCCAGCACCCCCAGCAAGGGGTTGGTCTGGGCGTACCACCACGCGGTGAGCCCCGGCGCCAGAGAGTGGACAAGCTCGCAGCCGGTGAGCAACACCAGGGCGTGGAGCAGGTAGATGGAGTAGGAGAGATCCCCCAGCCAGTTGGTGAAGCGGTTGTCCAGGAGGCGCAGCAGCGGGCTCTGGCGCTCCCCTTGGGCGGCGGCAATCCAGATCAGCAACACGTAGGCGCTGATCAGTAGCAGGGTCAACAACGGCGTCATGGTGAACTGCATCAGTGCGAAGGGGAGCAGAAAGGCGAGCAGCAGCGGCAGATCTTGCTGCATCATGGGCCACTGGCGGGCAGCCTTCACCTTGGGCAGCAGCCAGAGGCCGAGCACGAATTCACTCACCCCGCGCCCGATGGCCAGCGCGCCGCTGGTGACATCCAGGGTACCCCGGCTGTGCACGATATAGGCCAGCACCGTCAAGGCCAGCACCGTCAAGGCCAGCAAGGGGGCGAGGTTGCTCCAGCGGCTGCGGGTGACGGCGAGGGGAATGAGCAATGGAAACAGCAGATAACTTATCCACTCCACGCTGAGCGACCAGGCAGCGAAGTTCCAGGTCAATCCGTGATCCGTTACCACCTGCAGCAGCAGGAAGGCGCTTGGCAGTGCCTCGGCGGGGGTGAAGGGGGAACCAAAAGGAGGCATCCCCTCCCACTCCCACATCTTGAACAGGGGGCCGGCGTAGAAGCCAATCCCGTGGTGGGCCTTGTAGAGCTCCCAGCCAACCAGCAGCAGGGTCACCAGGTAGAGGGGATACACCCGGGTCAGCCGCAGCCAGAGGAAGCGGCCATAACCAATGGTGCGGGGCGTGCGGGCGAAGGCCTCCCCATAGACATGGGCCAGCACCAGCCCGCTCAAGATAAAGAAGAGATCGACCCAGAGGTAGCCGTTCTCGATGAGTCGGGTGTGGCCGGCGATCGACTCCATCCACTGGGGGAAGAGTAGCAAGCGGGCGTGGAACAGCACCACCATCAGGGCAGCGATGCCCCGCAGCGGCGTCAACAGCGGTAATGATTGATTCATGACGGGATCCTTGATGATGTTCAGCTTGGCCTGACATCAATTTTTGTTGTGGTGCCGCTCATCAACCCTGATGAGTCGGCTGCCCCGGCTTGGCGGCCACAGGCGGGATCACCCTACCTAAAAGAGATCCATACGGGTGTTATTGCCGTCATGAATGGGCGTTTATCATCCCAAAACCAGCATGGGATAGGGACGCATCGAAAATAGAGAGGGGATCTAGACTAGGGAAGTCATCCCTCTGAGCGTCAGGAACATCCCCATGAAACTCTATGCCCACCCTTTTCGTCCTACAGCCAGAAAGTGCTGATCGCTCTCTACGAGAATGCCACCCTGTTCGAATACCGGAACCTCGAAGAGCCGGCGGCCAGCGCCGAACTTGCCGCCCTTTGGCCACTCAAGCGCTTCCCGGTGTTGCTGGATGATGGTCGCAGCATCCTCGAGAGCAGCACCATCGTCGCCCATCTGCAGGCGCACCATCCGGGCCCCGTCAGCCTGATCCCGCCCAGCGATGCGGGTCTGGAGGTGCATATGCTGGATCGCGTCTTCGACAACTATGTGATGACGCCGATGCAAAAAAGTGGTGCTGGATGCGCTGCGCCCGGTCGCGGATCGCGACCGCTATGGTGTAGCGGAGGCCTGCGAGCTGCTCAATCAGATCTACCCCTGGATCGATCAGCGGCTGGAAGGACGCCACTGGATTGCCGGCGCAGACTTCACGCTGGCCGATTGCGCCGCCGCACCCTCGCTCTTCTACGCCGACTGGGCCCACGATATCCCGGCTGGCTATGGCCGTCTGCGTGCCTATCGCGCCCGTCTGCTCAATCATCCCTCCATCGTGCGGGTGGTGGAGGAGGCGAGGCCATTTCGACACTACTTCCCGCTGGGCGCGCCAGCGCGTGATTGAGCGAGATGACTTGTGGTGGGCGAGTATTGTCGCCCCAGGCAATGTGCGAGGCGGACAGGGGCATGGCGTGATCCATTGCAGGGGAAAACAGCAATATTCATTCAAATGAGTGGGTATGCGTTTATGGCTGATATTTCCCCGAGGATTTTTTAATGTTTATGCGTAATATTTCATGCTTTTGCATAAAGCAAATGCCGGGTATGTCTCTGCTGGTGGGTTGTGTAGTGAAAGAGAGATGAGAATCGGGTTAACGATGCGGCAACCTTTGATTGAAGATGGCAGTCGTCAGTCGAAGAGGGGGGATGGGGGCAGCAATCGCTGTTGGTGGCAAAGTCGGGGGGAGGTTGTCTCTTTGGCGGCCGCATAAAAAAAGCCCGCTTTGATCGCGGGCTTTTTGATGACTAGCAGAACCCAGCCTGGCCCGGATCTGGAACCGGGGATAAGGGGGGCAGCGCTGGTCTGCTCGGCTTAGCGGGCGCGCACCACCAGCCCCTTGAGGTAGAAGCCTTCCGGATAGGCGGTACCGATGGGGTGATCGGATGCCTGGGACAGGAGCTCTAGGATCTGGGCGTCGCGGCCGGCATCGAGGGCCGCATCGGCGACGATTTTCTGGAACAGGCTCTGCTCCATCAGGCCGGAGCAGGAGTAGGTCAGCAGCACGCCACCCGGTGCCAGCAGCTGGAACGCCAGCATGTTGATGTCCTTGTAGCCGCGGCAGGCACCCAGCAGCTGGGCCTTGCTCTCGGCAAACTTGGGGGGATCCAGCACGATGACGTCGAACTTCTCGCCCTTCTCGCGATATTCGCGCAAGAGCTTGAAGACGTCGTGACGCACGAACTGGGTGTTGCTGGTATCGAGACCGTTCAGTTCGGCGTTCTGGCGGGCGATGTCCAGCGCATTCTGGGAGAGATCGACGTTGACTACCTCCTTGGCACCGCCCTGGAGGGCATAGACCCCGAAACCGCCGGTGTAGCAGAAGCAGTTGAGCACCCGCTTGCCTTCAGTGTACTTGGCGGCAGCCTGGCGGTTGTCCCGCTGATCCAGATAGAAACCCGTCTTGTGACCGTTACGAATATCGACCAGGATCTTGACGCCGCCATTCTCCTCGATCACCACGGGGTCGGTCGGGGTCTCGCCATGGATGACGCCGGTGCGCTCCTTCAGCCCTTCCTTCTTGCGCACGGCCACGTCGGAGCGCTCATAGATGCTGCACTCGGGGTAGAGGGTACGCAGCGCTTGCGTGATCAGCTCACGCTGGAACTCGGCACCGGCAGAGAGAATTTGGCACACCAGGAAGTCGGCGTAGCGGTCGATGGTCAGACCCGGCAGACCGTCGGATTCGGCGGCGCAGAGGCGATAGCCGGTGAGGCCCTGACGCTTGATGAGCCCGTCACGGGACTCCTGTGCATATTTGAGGCGACGGATGAAGAAGTCGAGATCGACGTTCTCATCCTTGTCGAAGGACCAGACCCGGGCACGGATCTGGGAGCTGCCGGACCAGGCGCCACGGGCGAGCCATTTGCCGTCATGGGTGAAGATCTCGACGGTATCGCCGTCAACGGGGTTGCCCTGCACCCGCTCAATACCCTTGGAGAAGATCCAGGGGTGGCGACGCAGCAGGGATTTTTCGCGGCCTTTGACGAGATAGATGGAAGCGCTCATGGGTAGTTGCCGATGGTAGAAAAGAAGGGGGCATATAGTAGGGGCTGTGAGGGTAGGCACGCAAGCCGCGTCTACCGGGATCCGTGCATCCACACGCGGTCAGGGTCGAACGGGCTGTTTCGCGCGTCTCCAGCGCCTGGCCCAGACATGGCAGGCCATCTGGACGATGGCCTGCCGGAGTGGTCAGATCCGCAGGCCGGTGAGCGCCTGACCGAGTTCGCTGGCGGTTCCCTTGAGGCCGGTGGTGCCGGCGACCGCCGCGCTGGCGGACTCCTCCACCCGGCTTGCCTCGTGGCGCACCTTGTCGAGGTTGCGGGTGATCTCCTCGGCCACCGAACTCTGCTCTTCGCTGGAGGTGGCGATCTGGGTGCTCATCTCCAGGACCGCATCGCTGTGGTTGCTGAGCCGCTCGATGTCCATGCCCACTTCGGTGATGAGCTGCTGGCTGTCGGCCGCGCGCCCTACCGTCTTCTCCATGATGTCGTTCAGCGCCCCGGTACCGGCCTGGAGCTCCTCGATCATCTGCTGGATCTCCACGGTCGCCTGCTGGGTGCGGCTGGCGAGGGTGCGCACCTCGTCGGCCACCACCGCAAAGCCGCGTCCCTGTTCACCGGCGCGGGCCGCCTCGATGGCGGCGTTGAGGGCCAGCAGGTTGGTTTGCTGGGAGATGGCGTTGATGACGTTGACCACTTCGTTGATGCGATTGGCGTTGTGAGTCAGCCGCTCGACCGCGCCCGAGGCATTGCCAATCTCGTCTGCCAGGGTGCGGATGGCGGTGATGGTGCGTGCCACCCGCTGTGCCCCGTGAGTCGCCTCGTCGCTGGACTGGCGGGTTTGCAGCAGGGTGTCATTGGCGTTGCGGGCCACTTCCCGGATGGCGGCGGACATCTGCTCCATGGCGGCGGCCAGGGAGTCCATGTGCTGGCGCTGGGCGCGGGCAAGCTGCTCGCCGTCGCTGGCATGCTCGCGAAATTCGTCTGCGGCCAGGGTAAGGGCATCGGCGGACTCTTCCACCAGTTGCACTATCTTGTGCTGGCGGTCGGTGAAGGTGTCGATGCTGCCCGCCAGAATGGAGAACTCGTCCCGTACCGGGAAGAAGTTGAGCCGGAAGGTGAGATCGCCGTTCGCCACCGTCTGCAATGCCTTGTTGGTGGAGTAGAGCGCCCCCGAGACAAAGGTCATCAGATAGTGGGTGATGAGGGCCAGCAGGGCGGCCAGCACCGCGATGATGGTCAGGGTAGTGCCCTGGCCATCCCAGAGGGCGTAGTGACTCGTATCCAGGGTGCCGGAGACGACGCCCGCCTGACCTGCGCTGGCGCCATAGCGATAGATGTCTCCCTGCTGGCTAAGGCCGGTGGCGGCGCCAGGCGTCAGCACGAGATCCGCGGGCAGGGTAAGGGTCGGCTGCTGGCTCACCAGCTGGGCCGTGGTCTCGACCCGCCCTTTTAGCTGATCCACTCTGAGCTGCATCGCCTGATCATGGCCGTCGGCCAGCAGATACCAGGTGAGGAAGGCGATGAACACCAGGGGGCACCAGAAGGTGATAAGAAATTTCTCGCTGATCGTGAGGTGAATGAGATAACGGTCAACCCACCGAAACTTTACTTCTTTCATAATGGTATTGCGTCCTGCAAGGGGAAGAGAGTGTCGCGCTCATTATCGCCCCGGGGAAAAATTACTTAAGGGAAAGGTGTGATAAATGGGAGAGCAATCGTTTGTCGTGCGGGTGTGGGGTCAGGTTCAGGGGGTGGGGTTTCGCTACTTCACCCGGGAGCGGGCGCTGCAACTGGGGCTTCGGGGGCATGCCTACAACCTGGAAGATGGCTCGGTGGAGATCCTGATTGCCGGTCCCGAACAGAAGGTACAGATGATGCTGGGCTGGCTTGAGCACGGGCCCCGAACCGCCACCGTCACCCGAATGGAGTGCACCCAGGCGTTGCCACCCACCGGAACCGGTTTTCATACCAACTAGCCGGGAGGGTTCATGGGGGAGAGCGGGATTGCGCAGGCCAACCGGCTCGTTGGGCAATATCGGGGGGCGACCCTGGCACTGCGCCAGCACAAGGGGATGGAAGAGGTGCATGCCTACCGGATAGCGGCCCGCCGCCTGCTGGCGCTGCTCGCCCTGTGGCGACCCCTCATTCATGAGCCCGAGCTGGAGCGGCGATTGACCCGTGCCGTCGGCACGCTCTCCGCCCTGCGCGATGCCCAGGTCTATGCGCAACATCATGGTGGCTCGCTTCGGCAGAACCGCTTGCCACGGGTCCCCCTGTTGACCGGCCCGCTGGCCCGTTGGCTGGCCCGACTGGAAGAGATACCCGTCGGTGTCGATCTCTTGCCGCTGTTTCAGCTGCATCTGGCGCTGTCACTGTCGGATGCACTGGCGAAGACCACCTCCCTTCCTGTGGGCATCAGGGCGAAACTTCGGTGCTGGCACCGGCTGCGTCTGGTGCTGAAACAGGCGCGCTACGGGATGGAGCTGCTGACGGCACAGGGGGGAGGGGATCCGGCCTGGTTGTCCATGCTGGTGAGCTGGCAGGAGCGGCTTGGGCAATTGCAGGACAGGCGCCAATGGCTCAGACGCCTTGGGGGCGAAACGGGGCGGGGCCAGCAACGGCGAGCCCTGAAAACAGAGATACGCTGCCAACTACTGCAACTGGATTGCCATCAGGCGGAGCTGGTCGGCCTTCGCATGGCATTGCTGCAGAGCGGGCAGTAAGCACCCCACAAGATAAAAAAAGAGAGGCCATTGGCCTCTCTTTTCATTGGGACTGTCCGGGAAGGGGCGTATTACTTCACGCGCATGCCCGGCTGGGCACCTTCCTGGGGCTCGAGGATCCAGAGATCCTTGCCACCCGGACCTGCCGCCAGCACCATGCCTTCGGACATACCAAAGCGCATCTTGCGCGGGGCCAGGTTGGCCACCATCACGGTCAGCTTGCCTTCCAGATCTTCCGGGTTGTAGGCGGACTTGATACCGGCAAAGACCTGACGGGTTTCGCCGCCGATATCCAGTTGCAACTTCAGCAGCTTCTCGGCTTCCGGCACCGCTTCGGCTTTCTTGATCAGCGCCACCCGCAGGTCAATCTTGGCAAAGTCGTCGTAGGTGATGGTCTCGCTGATGGGATCGTCCACCAGGGGGCCTGCCGGCTTCTTGCTCTGCTCCTTGGCGAGATCTTCCTTGGACGCTTCCACCATGGCATCCACCTTGGCGGACTCGATGCGGGAGAAGAGCGCCTTGAAGGGAGCGACGCCGTGGTCGACCAGAGGGGCGGCGATGCCGTCCCAGGTCAGGGTTTCGCCAAGGAAGGCTTCGGCGCGCTCGGCCAGCTGCGGCATGACGGGCTTCAAGTAGGCCATCAGCACGCGGAACAGGTTGATGCCGACGGAGCAGACGGCTTGCAGTTCGGCATCCGCCCCTTCCTGCTTGGCGATGACCCAGGGAGCCTTGTCGTCCACATAGCGGTTGGCCTTGTCGGCCAGGGCCATGATCTCGCGGATGGCGCGGCTGAATTCGCGTGCTTCATAGGCTTCGGCGATGCTGGCGCTGGCGTTGGCAAACTCGGCGTAGAGTGCGGGCTCGGCGCAGGTGGCGGCCAGCTTGCCGTCAAAACGCTTGGCGATAAAGCCGGCGTTGCGAGAGGCCAGGTTGACCAGCTTGTTGACCACATCGGCGTTGACGCGGGAGACGAAGTCTTCGAGGTTCAAGTCCAGATCGTCGATGCGGCTGTTGAGCTTGGCGGCGTAGTAGTAACGCAGGCACTCCGGATCCAGGTGCTTGAGATAGGTGGACGCCTTGATGAAGGTGCCCTTGGACTTGGACATCTTGGCGCCGTTGACGGTCACATAACCGTGCACGTTGACCTTGGTCGGCTTGCGGAAGTTCGCGCCTTCCAGCATGGCCGGCCAGAACAGGCAGTGGAAGTAGGCGATGTCCTTGCCGATGAAGTGATAGAGCTCTGCGTCGGAGTCCGCTTTCCAGTAGCTGTCGAAGTCGATGTCGCCGCGCTTGTTGCACAGGTTCTTGAACGACGCCATGTAGCCGATGGGGGCGTCCAGCCAGACATAGAAGTACTTGCCGGGGGCACCGGGAATTTCGAAGCCGAAGTAGGGGGCGTCACGGGTGATGTCCCACTGTTGCAGGCCGCTTTCGAACCACTCTTGCATCTTGTTGGCCATCTCTTCCTGGATGGCGCCGGAGCCGCGTACCCAGTCAGAGAGCCAGGCTTCGAACTGGGGCAGGTCGAAGAAGAAGTGCTCGGAGTCCTTCATCACCGGGGTCGCACCGGAGACGGCGGATTTCGGATCAATCAGCTCGGTCGGGCTGTAGGTCGCGCCGCAAGCGTCGCAGTTGTCACCGTACTGATCGGGGGACTTGCACTTGGGACAGGTGCCCTTGACGAAGCGATCCGGCAGGAACATGGATTTTTCCGGATCGAACAGTTGAGAGATGGTGCGGATCTTGATTTTGCCGGACTCTTTGAGACGGCCATAGATCACGCCCGCCAGCTCGCGGTTCTCGTCGCTGTGGGTGGAGTGGTAGTTGTCGAAGCTGATGTTGAAACCGGCAAAATCCCCCAGGTGCTCCTGGGAGACGGCGGCAATCATCTCTTCCGGCGAGATCCCCATCTGCTGAGCCTTGAGCATGATGGGCGTACCGTGGGCATCGTCGGCACAGACGAAATGCACCTGATGGCCACGCATTCGCTGATAACGAACCCAGATATCGGCCTGGATGTGTTCCAGCATGTGGCCGAGATGGATGGAGCCGTTGGCATAGGGGAGGGCGCAGGTTACCAGCATTCTACGAGGATCAGTTGCCATAATACGTTCTTTATGTGCCTGTTGGGATGATACAGTGCCGTGCATGTTACCCGAATTGGGGGCGGCCTGCCTAGGGTTGTGGCCCCCGGTGCCCTGACTGGCGGCATCACGATGACGTCGGCAAGCCACTGATTTATGTGCGGTAACCGTTCACCTCAGCATAACGACAACATAATGGGGAGTTAATGGTGATTTATTCAGTAAAACAGATCCTGGCCGAATTTAAACCGGCAGGATGGGGCAAGGATCTGGTCGCGGCCGGTTTTGTGCGTGCCGTCGAGCGGCACGAACAGACCCTGGCCATCACGCTGGTGCTGCCCTTTGCCGGCCAGTCCCTGTTTGAACAGATCAAAGAGGAGTTCGATGCCCGGCTGCGCAGCGCAACCGGCGCGACCCGCATCGACTGGACGGGGGAGATAGACGTGGCCAGCATGCCCCGCGCGCAGCAACTGGCGGCGGTGCAGGGGATCCGCAATATCCTGGTGGTTGCCTCCGGCAAGGGAGGGGTGGGCAAGTCCACTACCGCGGTCAACCTGGCGCTGGCGCTGCAAAAAGAGGGGGCGCGGGTCGCCCTGCTGGATGCGGACATCTATGGCCCCTCCATCCCGACCATGACGGGGACCCTCAAGGAGCGCCCTGTCAGCTTTGATGGCAAGTTGATGGAGCCGGTGATGGCCTGCGGCATCAAGAGCAACAGCATCGGTTATCTGGTGGCCGAGCAGGATGCCACCATCTGGCGCGGTCCCATGGCGAGCAAGGCACTCGGGCAGATCCTGCACGAGACCCGCTGGGGCGAGGTGGACTACCTGGTGGTGGACATGCCCCCGGGCACCGGCGATATCCAGCTGACGCTGGCCCAGCAGGTGCCCACCACGGCGGCGGTGATCGTCACGACGCCCCAGGATGTGGCGCTGGCAGATGCCCGCAAGGGGATTGCCATGTTCAACAAGGTCAATGTGCCTGTGCTTGGCATCGTCGAGAACATGAGTTACCACGTCTGCAGTGCCTGCGGGCATCACGAGCCGTTGTTCGGTACCGGCGGTGGGCAGAAGATGGCGGAGCAGTATCACGTGGCGCTGCTTGGTCAGTTGCCGCTGCATATCGACATTCGCCAGCACATGGATGACGGCTGCCCCACCGTGTTCGGTGCGCCGGATGGCGAGCTGTCACAGACTTACCTGAAACTGGCTCGCCGGGTAGGGGCCGAGCTCTATTTCAGCGCAAAACCGATTGCGACCCCGCTCTACACGGTGGCGCTGGACGAATAATCGGCGTTCGGCCAAGGGGGACGGATTTGGGGTGGGCATGGCCACCCCTTTTTCATATAATGGATCGGTTTAAACAATCCCCAGTGCTCTTCTCTTTAGGTATTTTCAATGTCTGATACTCAACATTCCTGCGTGATCATCGGTATTGCTGGTGCATCCGCGTCCGGCAAGAGTCTTATCGCCCAAACCATCTATGAAGAGCTGGTGGCCGAGCTGGGAGCGGGTCAGATTGGTGTGATCACCGAGGATTGCTACTACCGTGATCAGACCCACCTGACCATGGAAGAGCGGGTCAAGACCAACTATGACCACCCCAATGCCCTGGATCACGATCTGCTGGTGCAGCATCTGACCCAGCTGACGCAAGGGGAGGCGGTCAACATCCCCCAGTACTCCTATACCGAGCACACGCGCATGACCGAGGTCACTACCTTTGCACCGCGCCGTGTCATCATCCTCGAAGGGATACTGCTGTTGACCGACAGCCGCCTGCGCGAACTGATGGACGCCTCCATCTTCATGGATACCCCGCTCGACATCTGTTTGCTGCGCCGTCTGGTGCGCGATGTGCAGGAGCGCGGTCGTACCATGGACTCCGTACTCAAGCAGTATCAGAAGACTGTGCGTCCCATGTTCATGCAGTTCATCGACCCGTCCAAGCAGTATGCCGACGTGATCGTGCCCCGTGGCGGCAAGAACCGCATCGCCATCGACATGCTCAAGGCGCGTATCCGCCATATGTTGATTGGTTGAGAGAAAACAAGCCGGGTGATGCCCGGCTTTTTTTAATGAATCTTTTGTCAGGAGAGTCGCAGAATGCGTCTTTGTGATACCGATATCGAACGGCACCTGGATGAAGGCAAGATCGTCATCGAGCCGCGGCCCGGTGTTGAGCGGATCAGCGGCGTCAGCGTCGATGTGCTGCTGGGCAACGAGTTTCGGGTGTTTCGCGATCATACCGCGCCTTACATCGACCTTGGCGGTACCAGTGCCGAGATGGCCGATGCCATCGAGCGGGTGATGAGCGAGGAGATCCACGTGCCGGACGGTGAAGCCTTCTATCTGCACCCGGGTCAGCTGGCGCTGGCGGTGACCTATGAATCGGTTACCTTGCCCGCCGATATTGTCGGCTGGCTGGATGGTCGCTCCTCCCTGGCGCGCCTGGGCCTCATGGTGCACGTCACCGCCCACCGCATCGATCCGGGCTGGTCCGGCCGCATCGTGCTGGAGTTTTACAACGGCGGCAAGTTGCCTCTGGCCCTGCGTCCCAAGATGAAGATCGGTGCCCTGAACTTCGAGATGCTGTCAGGTACCGCGGCTCGCCCGTACAACAAACGGGAAAATGCCAAATACAAGAGTCAGCAAGGGGCTGTGGCCAGCCGGATCAACCAGGATTGATCCCCGCACCGTGCGGCTTGTCTATCGAGGAGGGTGCCAAGGCACCCTCTTTTTTATCTGACAAAAGGAAACGGGCGTGCCGAGTGGGTTGAAAAGCGGCCTTTTTCGGGACATTGAGCGATGCTTAGGCTTTGATTGGCGCCTATCCACAGCAATGGAATGGACTTAAATTAATCCTCGACAAGCCCCGTTCCTACAGGCCCTAAGACATTTTCTGACGGAATGCCCTTTTTTTTTTTTGCTGAAATATTTCAACAACGGGTATGGCGCATCGAGCCTTCTGGCATAATCCGCCGCAACTCATAAACAGGTTCGTTTTTATGTTTGAAATGTTTAGTGGTTTGGGTTTGTGGTGGTCAATCGGTTTGGTATTGGCCGTTTTTTTTGTGCTGGCCTATGAATTCATCAACGGCTTTCACGATACCGCCAACGCGGTAGCAACGGTTATCTATACCAAGGCGATGCCGGCTCATATGGCGGTGGTGGCTTCCGGTCTGTTCAATTTCGCCGGTGTCATGCTGGGTGGGTTGGGGGTGGCCTATGCCATCGTTCACCTGCTGCCCATCGATCTGCTGCTTGGCATGGACTCTACCCAGGGTCTGATCATGGTGTTCTCCCTGCTGTTCTCGGCCATCGTCTGGAACCTGGGAACCTGGTACTTCGGCATTCCGGCATCCAGCTCCCACACCCTGATCGGTTCCATCCTGGGGGTAGGCGGCGCCTATGCCCTGATCAGCCATCAACCTCTGAAAGAGGGTATCAACGTCGGCAAAGCCATCGACATCATGCTCTCTCTCATCATCTCTCCCACCGTGGGCTTCATCATTGCCGCCTTGCTGCTGTTCGCCATGAAGCGCGTATGGCTTGGCAGCAAGATCCACAAGACCCCGGAAGAGCGCCTGCTGGTGGACGGCAAGAAGCATCCACCGTTCTGGGCCCGTGTCACACTGATTTGTTCCGCAATGGGGGTGAGCTTCGTGCACGGCTCCAACGATGGTCAGAAAGGCATCGGTCTGGTAATGCTGGTGCTGATCTGCATGGCGCCTGCCTATTTTGCGCTGGACATGAACAGCCGCTCCTATGATCTGGACAGAACTCAGGATGCCAACCAGCGCATCATGGAGATCTACCAGCGTAACCAGGATCAGGTCTCCCGTCTGGTGAACTTCAGTGTGCCTGCCAAAGCCCAGGAGGAGCTGATGAGCCACTGTGCGGCAGGGGAGGCCCTGCAGGCCATGGCGACCCTCGACAAGCGTCTGGGCCAGGTGCGCACCTACGAGGAGATGAACCTGGTGGATCGCCGCGAGGTGCGTCGTCTGCTGCTGTGCATCGACGACACTGCCCGCAAGGTCTCCAAATTGCCGCTGCCGGCCAAGGAGCTGACTGATCTTGCCAAATGGCGCAAGGATCTGACCGCCACGGCCGAATATGCGCCGACCTGGGTCATCGTGTCCATCGCCCTGGCGCTCGGTTGCGGCACCATGGTGGGCTGGCGTCGTATCGTCTACACGGTAGGGGAGAAGATCGGTTCCACCGGGATGACCTACAGTCAGGGCATTGCAGCCCAGATCACGGCCGCCGCGTCCATCGGGATTGCGAGTCTGACCGGGATGCCGGTGTCCACCACCCACATTCTCTCCTCTGCGGTGGCGGGGACCATGGTGGCCAACAAGTCCGGCCTGCAGAGCCAGACCATCAAGACCATTCTGCTGGCCTGGGTGCTGACATTGCCGCTCACCATGCTGCTCTCCGGCGGCCTGTTCCTGCTGAACAACCATCTCTTTGGCGGGTAAGCGCGACAGTCATTGGAAATGAAACAAGGGCCTTCGGGCCCTTTTTTGTTGCCTGGTGAATGCCACGTCATACGGCAATAGTTCAATGAGTGATAGCTGTATACCATCATGCAAGAAGTTGAATGACATTATCTATCACCTCTTTAGCTTCTCTACATCCCTGAACCACTCGTTGTGCACAGTGAGGGGAACCTGCCTGTGTGACGCCTTGTTACGAGCCGACCCTTGCACGTGAAGCTGAAGGGAGGGCGTTCAACGGGTCTATGATCCTCACCAGAAATGATGAGAGTGAAGAGTGTCACAGGTTGCCCTATGTCTGGCATTCCCGTTCAACCTGGGCTGTCTCAGCCACCACTGAACACACCGACTGTGCTACCAAAGGGGAACGCTGCCAGACTGTTTGCCAATGGCTCCATATGCTGTCAACGCACGGACCCTGTCGACAAAGCAGAGCATGTCGTGGTGCGTTGACAGAGATGAATCCTCTGTCTGGTGCGTTATTCACGTCTTGCTTGGACTGTGTGTGTGATCGCTGAACATCGGGAAAGCGGCGGATATCGAACGGGCAGGGGGGGGAGAGCAAGGCGATGTCAGCCCCAAAAAAGAGACAAAAAAAGAGCCACACATTGTGTGGCTCTTTATTCAGACTAACGAGTCTGCTCAGGGGCGACCGGCCGGGCTGGTTGCCACGTTGCTGGCAGCGGTGCTGCCACCGTGGCGACCGGAGGTCACGACTTCGCTGCGTACCAGGGGAGCGTACTCCACGGGTTCACGGGGTGTCGGGGCAGGAGCCGCAGCTGGCGTTGCCATGGGCGCATAAGCCTTGCGGGCACGGGCCAATACACCGGCACCCTTGCTGACCTTCACTTCGGGGCTGGTTGCTGGCTCGGTTTGCACCACGGCAGCCGGCATCTCGACGACCTCCGCCTCGGCGGTGGCCGTCTCCTCAGCGATAACGACAGGTGCCGCTTCAGCAACCGGTGCAACCTCTTCTGGGATGGCCTCCACTTGCTGGGTCTGCTCGACAGCATCGATCACGGCGACAGGTTCGTCATGAGAGGCGGTGTTGACGATAGGTTCGACCATCTCGGGTTCGACAACTGCCACTTCGGCGACGGGTTCAGCGTCTGCTTGCGCAACCTGCTCAACTTCGTCAGTGGAGGGCGCATCCACAGCCTGGGCTGCCAGTGCTTGCTCTGCCGCTTCCTCAGCAACGGCTTCAGCCACCACGTGTTCGGTCAGTGCGGCGGAAGCCTGCAGGGCGGCTGCAACCGCTTCTGCGCTCGGAATGGTGATGACAGGCACAACCGGTTCTTCCACCTTCACCTGAGCCGCATCGGCCTGGGCCGCGGTAGTCAGCTGCACTTCACCTTGTGCTTCGTCTTCACGCTGGCCACGAGCCTCTTCGTTGATGCGCTTGCGACGTTGTCCTTCGATGCGCTGATTGCGCGGGGTACGGCGGGAACGACGCTGACCTTCGCCTTGCTCTTCTTGTTGCTCAGCAGCGGCGGCTTGCACGTCGGCGACATCGGTGATTTGCTCGTCAGTCGGCAGGGCAGGGGTGTCGGTCGCGGCGACATCGACACGGATCTGCTTGCGCAGTTGGCGACGTTCGCGGCGCTCGGCCACTTTTTGCTCTTTTTCCTGACGCGGTTCAGCGCTGGCGACCGCAGTATCAACGGTATCAACCGCCTCGACGCTCACCTCGGCACGGGGTTCGCGGGGGGCGCGAGGTTCACGAGCCGGACGCGGGGCACGAGGTTCGCGCTCCTGGCGGGGTTCGCGAGGCTCACGCTCCATGCGCTGTTCGGTGCGCACTTCGCCACGGGGTTCCCGTTCCTGGCGCGGTTCCCGCTCTTGACGAGGCTCACGCTCTTTGCGCGGGCGACGATTGCGATCACTGCTCTCGCGGCTGGCTGCGCCTTCACGCTTCTCGCCGGCCTCGACATTGCGACTGCCGCGGTTGTCATCGCGACGGCCACGTTGACCACGGCTGCGGGATTCATCGCGCTGGTGACGGTGCCCGTCATCCTTGCGAGCTTCGCGCTGGGCGGCCGGTTTGTCGGCAGGCGCCTTCACCTCGGCCGGAGCCGCATCGGAGGAGGCACCGAACAGGCCGGAGAAGGCCTTGGCCAGCTTGCCAAAGAAGCCGACTTGTTCTGCAACCGGAGCGGGAGTCGCAACAGGAGCCGGGGCGGTGGGCGCAACCGGCTGGGGAGCCGGGGCAAACCCTTGCAGCAGCGGCTGTTCGCGCTCGACTACCTGAGCCTGGCGCGGCTGATAGACCGGCTTGGCAATCTCGGTTTTGAGCTCGTAGCTGGCCGCTTCCGGGATCTCGTTCTGACGGATGCGGGTCACTTCGTAGTGCGGGGTTTCCAGATGCTGGTTCGGAATGATGTAGACACGCACATCATTGCGCTGTTCCAGATTGGCGATGGAGGTACGCTTCTCGTTGAGCAGATAGGCGGCCACATCGACCGGCACCTGGGCATGAACCTGCTCGGTGTTGTCCTTCATGGCCTCTTCTTCGATGAGACGAAGGATGGACAGGGCGAGGGATTCGTTGTCACGGATGACCCCCTGACCCTGGCAACGGGGGCAGATATGGCTGCTGGACTCGTTGAGGGAGGGACGCAGACGCTGGCGAGACATCTCCAGCAGACCGAAACGGGAGATACGGCCCAGCTGGATACGGGCACGATCCTGATGCACCGCTTCACGCAGACGGTTTTCCACTTCGCGCTGATGGCGCACCGGGGTCATGTCGATGAAGTCGATGACAATCAGGCCACCCAGGTCACGCAGACGCAATTGACGGGCAATCTCGTCTGCTGCTTCCAGGTTGGTCTGCAGGGCGGTCTCTTCGATATCGCCGCCCTTGGTGGCGCGGGAGGAGTTGATATCGATGGAGGTCAGTGCTTCGGTCGGATCGATGACGATGCTGCCGCCGGAGGGCAGGCGCACTTCGCGCTGGAAGGCCGATTCGATCTGGCTCTCGATCTGGAAGTGGTTGAACAGGGCGACATCGCCCTTGTACAGCTTCACGCGATTGAGAAAATCGGGACGGACCAGCTCGATATGCGACTTGGCGCGCTCGAAGATGACCGGGTTGTCGATCAGGATCTCGCCCACATCGCGACGCAGATAGTCACGGATGGCGCGCACGATGACGTTGCTTTCCTGGTGAATGAGCACCGGAGCGGAACGTTGTTGTGACGCCTTGTGGATGGAGTCCCAGTGATTGAGCAGAACGTTCAGATCCCACTCCAGCTCTTCCGGGGACTTGCCCACACCGGCGGTGCGCACGATGAGGCCCATGCCGTCCGGCACGGTCAGTCCGCTCAGGGCTTCCTTCAGCTCGGTCCGCTCGTCACCCTCGATGCGACGGGAGATGCCGCCGGCACGAGGGTTGTTCGGCATCAGCACCAGGTAGCTGCCAGCCAGACTGATGAAGGTGGTGAGGGCTGCACCCTTGGTACCACGCTCTTCCTTGTCGATCTGGACAATGACTTCCTGGCCTTCGCGGACCACTTCTTTGATGTTGGGACGACCCTGATAGGAGTAACCGGAGGGGAAGTAATTGCGGGCGATTTCCTTTAACGGCAGGAAACCGTGGCGTTCGGCGCCATAGTCAACAAAAGCAGCTTCGAGACTGGGTTCTACTCGGGTGATTTTGCCCTTGTAAATGTTCGCTTTTTTCTGCTCGTGTCCCGGACTTTCAATATCCAAATCGTAGAGCTGTTGTCCGTCAACCAGCGCTACGCGCAACTCCTCTTCCTGAGTCGCGTTGATTAGCATTCTTTTCATTGAGTTCTCATTATTTTGTCATTTTGATTCCTCCACTGGGTCCTGCCGGCGCCGGCCTCGGGTCTTCAGCATGCTGGGGCAACCTCCCGGTTGGGGTATGCATGAGGCGCAAACTAAGGGCACTCTGGTTCAGCCTTCTCGAGAGGGCGTGAATTAAGGATACCGATGTGGAGACAATTTACGTCGGCTCTGTTTGTGTTCTCCATGCGTTGTACCTCGCACCCGGGAACCGTCATGTTCTTGTATACACGGTGTTTCGGGATTGGGTGGCATACATTTTGGCCACTTAGTACAAGGCTTGAACACAATGCCAAAACCTTGTTTATTATCCCATTTAAACCACTTTTATAGCAAGACGCCATTTTTTAACAAAGCATGGAGCCAAGGGCTGTCTGCGGTGTTAAAATCCGCGCCATGACACAGATACATCAACAAGTGCAGCTGCTCACCATCGAAGCTGAGCATGACGGGCAGCGCATCGACAATTTTCTCAAGACTCAGTTAAAGGGCGTCCCCAAGAGCCTGATCTATCGCATCCTTCGAAAAGGGGAGGTGCGGGTCAACAAGAAGCGCATCAAACCGGAATACAAGCTTTGTGCCGGTGACGAGGTGCGGGTGCCCCCCGTGCGTGTGGCCGAGAAGAATGAGTTGCCTTCTGCCAACCTCGGCAGCATCCAGCGTCTGGAGAGCCAGATCCTGTTTGAAGACGATGCCATGATAGTGCTCAACAAGCCGTCCGGCATGGCAGTGCACGGCGGCAGCGGCCTCAGCTTTGGCGTCATCGAAGGGCTGCGTGCCCTGCGCCCCGAAGCCCGTTTCCTCGAACTGGTGCACCGGCTGGATCGCGACACCTCCGGCGTGCTGCTGGTTGCCAAGAAGCGCAGTGCCCTGCGCAGCCTGCACGAGCAGCTGCGGGTCAAGACCATGCGCAAGCAGTATCTGGCGCTGGTGCGCGGCCAGTGGCAACCCCACGTCAAGGTGGTCAATGCGCCACTTCGCAAAAATGATCTGCAATCCGGCGAGCGGGTGGTGCGGGTCAGCAGCGATGGCAAACCCTCCGAGACCCGGTTCCGGATTGCCCGTCAATTTGCCGAAGCCACTCTGGTCGAGTGCAGCCCCATCACTGGCCGTACCCACCAGATCCGTGTCCACACCCAGCACGCCGGCCATCCCATCGCCTGCGATGACAAATATGGTGAGGCCGGGTTTGATGAAAAAATGCGGGGGCAGGGGCTAAAGCGTCTGTTCCTGCACGCCTGGAAGCTCACCTTTACTCATCCGGTGGATGAGCGGGAGATGCAGGTGGAAGCGCCATTGTCACCGGAGCTTGAGGCGTTTCTCGCCAAGCTGCCACGCTGACAACCATGAAAAACGGGAGCCAAGGCTCCCGTTTTTCATGGCAGAGTTCTTGTTATGGCAGAGCCAGGCCGTGGCGACCCAGGAGATCAACCAAGCCTATCAGGGGAAGACCGACAAGGGCGTTGGGATCGCGCCCCTCCAGCGCCTTGAACAAGACGATGCCCATTCCCTCGCATTTGAAGCTGCCGGCACAATCCAGAGGACGTTCGGCCTCCACATAGCGACGGATGGCTGCTTCGTCGAGCGAGCGAAAATACACGGTGAAAGGCTCGACGAGCTGCTCGGCATGGCCATTCGCAGCATTGATCACACAGAGCCCGGTGTAAAAGATGACGCGCTTGCCTTGTGCCCGCAGCAACTGCTCGACCGCCTTCTCCACCGTGCCGGGCTTGCCGAGGATCTGCCCGTCACAGACGCACACCTGATCTGAACCGATGATCAATCCTTGATCACGGTCAGTAGCAACGGCATTCGCCTTGGCAAATGCCAATCTGCTGACCAGGGCTTCTGCGGTCTCCCCGTGTCGCGCTGTCTCATCGACTTGAGGCGCAGCACAGTGAAATGGCTGACCGAGTTTTTCCAGCAAGGTTTTGCGGTAGGACGAGGTGGACGCGAGGATCAAGGAAGGCTGCATGTTTTGATGATATCCATTTATAAATCAATTGGTTGATTCTATCTGTGCAGATGGGGCCACGCAAACAGGAGATGTCTACAGCGGGACTCGCCTAATTAGCGGGAAGCATGCATGCTGATGGAACCACAGCACAAACACAATCGCCAGCTGGGCAGGAACATGGCAACTTCGTCAGGGGGATGAGGGGGTGATGCTTTGGACCCAGCCACATCCTCCGACATCTTTTCAGGCCTTACGTCTGGAGATGCGCGTGAATGCCGATCCTGGCGCGCTGATCACGGTACTGCGCAACACGGTGCGCCATGAAGAGTGGTTGCCCCAGAGCCGTGAAGTCAGGGTGCTGGCCAGATCTGGTCCCGACGATGATCTGGTCTATACCCGCCTGGCGTCTCCCTGGCCGGTGCAAGACAGGGAGCTCATCACCCGCTCCCATTTGAGTCTACGCATCGATTGCGGCCTGACTCTCGAGGTGTGGGCAGAGCCGAATGCCCTGCCATTGCATGCAGGGCTGTTCCGGATCCAGGAAAGCGCTGGACGGTGGGAGGCGCTACCCCAACGGGATGGCAGCACACTCGTTCGGCTCGAAACCTATACCAACCCGGGCAACAACTTGCCGGGCTGGCTGGTCAATCCCATTGCCATCAAGGCTGCCGTGGGCAGTTTCAAAGCCATACGCAGACTGATGGAAGCCGAGCCCAGAGTGGCTGCGACACCAGGCCTGCTGGGGAGAGACCCGCGCTGTTCTGCCACCTGATGAGACACCAAGGAGCACATCCGGTGGACAGACAGGAGAGGGGAACAGGATCCTGTGCCAGATCCTGCACGATATGGCATAATCGGCCACCGATGAGCACAAGTTCCTCTTGCAGGGGCCTGTGAAGGTAAAATCATCGGCGGTAAGGACTTTTTCCTTTGACTATCCCTTGTTGGACCTATAATATTCGCGCCCTATGCAAAAGGTGAAGTTGCCCGTTAAGGTTGATCCAGTCCGTAATGCCTTGAAGCTACTCGATTATGTCGGGATAGTGGAAAAGTCGCAGATGCCCAGGCTGGAGGAATCAACCGAAGGCTTGCGAAGTGATGTGGATGTCACACTGCACTTTGGCAAAGATGTCCAGAAGTTGACCGTTATGAAAGGCACTGCCCATGCCAAGGTCGACCTGGTTTGCCAGCGTTGTGGTGAGACGTTTGAACACCTTTGTGAAGCTAGTTTTATTTACACTCCGCTGTTCGAAAGAACAAACGAGGAAGAACTGCCGGAAGCTTATGAGCCCATTGAGTTGGACGAAAACGGCGAGATAGATCTTCATCAAATCCTGGAGGATGAACTCATCCTCTCGTTGCCTCAGGTAGCCATGCATCCGGTGGATGTGTGTCCCAGAGGAAACATGGAGATGACCTGGGGTGAAATCGAACCTGCTGATGAGCGGCCGAATCCCTTTGCAGTTCTTGAAGCGCTCAAACGTAAGTGAATTTTAGGAGTTAGCCTACCATGGCCGTACAACAGAACCGTAAAACCCGCGCCAAGCGTGGCATGCGTCGTTCCCACGATGCGCTGACCACCGCTGCCCTGACTGTTGATCAGACCAGTGGCGAAATTCATCGTCGTCACCACGTGACTGCCGATGGTTTCTACCGCGGTAAAAAGGTAATCGCTTAAGGATTGCCTTTGTCTACGCAAACTGTCGCGCTAGACATAATGGGGGGAGATATCGGCCCCTCGGAAACAGTGCCTGCCGCCGTGCAGGCACTGTCTCTTCTACCCCAGCTAAAACTTGTTCTGGTCGGTGATCAACACCAGACCGCCTCTCTTCTGCAGCAACATGGCTTGCTCAACCACCCTCGCGTTCGTCTCGTGCATGCCTCCCAGGTCGTGGGCATGGGCGAAAAGCCTATCGTGGCGCTGCGTACCCTGAAAGACTCCTCCATGCGCGTGACCCTGGATCTGGTCAAGAGCGGCGCTGCCGATGCCTGTGTCAGTGCAGGCAACACCGGTGCCTTGATGGCCATGGCCAAGTGCGTGCTCAAATCCTTGCCCGGTGTTGACCGGCCAGCCCTCATCAAGGCGCTGCCCACATTGAGTGGAAAGCGGACCGTGATGCTGGATCTGGGTGCGAACGTGAGCTGCGATGCCGACACCCTGCTGCAATTTGCCGTGATGGGCGCCGTAGTCGCAGAGAAGGTGGAGGGGATACCTTCACCCAGAGTGGCACTGCTCAACGTAGGGGAGGAGGAGATCAAGGGCAACGACCTGGTGCGCCACAGCGCCGAGTTGCTGCGCCAATGCTCCGCCCTGAATTTTGTCGGTTTCATTGAGGGGGACAGGATCTTCAGCGGCGAGTGCGACGTGATCGTCTGCGACGGTTTCGTGGGCAACGTGGCGCTCAAGACCGCGGAGGGGGTGGTGCGGATGATGGCCGAACTGGCCGGATATCCGCGCAAAAAACGCAGTTTTCTTGGTCGACTCGCCGGATTTATGTTCAAACGGCGTTTCTCTTACCTGAACCCCGACCAGTATAATGGCGCGAGTCTGTTAGGATTGCGCGGCATTGTGGTAAAAAGCCATGGGCGGGCCGAGCGCCGCGCTCTGTGTCATGCGATTCTGCTGGCCGCACAAGAAGCCAGACATCAACTTCCATTGCAAATTGCAGATCGCCTTGAATCTGTCTTTTCCGACAGGGATTTATAAAACTCTATGCATAGCAAAATTCTGGGTACTGGCAGTTATCTGCCGAGTTCGGTTCGTACCAACGCCGATCTTGAACAGATGGTTGAAACCAGTGACGAATGGATCGTGGAACGCACCGGGATCCGTGAACGCCGTATCGCCGGAGCCGACGAAACCGTCGCGACCCTTTCTCATCAGGCGGCCTTGCGTGCGCTTGATGCGGCAGGTCTGACTGCCGCCGATCTGGACATGATAGTGCTGGCCACTACCAGCGCAGAGAATGCCTTCCCAGCTGCTGCCTGTGAACTGCAGGGGCTGCTTGACGTACCGGGGATCCCGGCGTTTGACGTAGCCGCCGCCTGTGCCGGCTTTACATATGCTCTCGCCATCGCCGATCAGTTCGTCAAATCCGGCGCTGCTCGCCACGTGCTGGTTGTCGGTGCGGACGTGCTGTCACGCATGTGCGATCCCGAGGATCGCGGCACCATCATCCTGTTCGGGGATGGGGCAGGGGCCGTGGTCATCGGTGCCAGCGACACTCCTGGGATCCTCTCCACCCATCTGCATGCCGATGGCCGTTATGGCGAGCTGCTCAAACTGCCGCAGCCCCGTCGCGGCATGCCGGGTGCTGAGCTCGAAGCCTACATGTACATGAAGGGCAACGATGTCTTCAAGGTGGCGGTGACACGCCTTAGCGAGATCGTGACCGAAACCCTGGCTGCGGCCAACGTCGAGCCGAGCGAGCTGGACTGGCTGGTGCCCCATCAAGCCAACTTCCGCATCATCAATGCCACCGCCAAGAAACTCGGCATGGGGCTCGACAAGGTGATCCTGACCCTGGATCGTCATGGCAATACCTCCGCGGCCTCCGTGCCCATCGCCTTCGATGAAGGGGTGCGCGATGGTCGCATCAAACCCGGCCAGCTGGTCCTGCTGGAAGCCTTCGGCGGCGGTTTTGCCTGGGGCTCTGCGCTGGTTCGCCTCTGATACCGAGCGGTGCCCGGTCCTCGGGCGCCCGCTTACCGAATTCGTCTTACCTTAAAGGAATCAATGATGACCCGATTTGCCATTGCCTTCCCGGGACAAGGCTCCCAGAGCGTCGGCATGCTGGCCGAGCTGGCCGAGCAACACGCAGTGATTAAAGAGACCTTCGCCGAGGCGAGCCAGGTGCTGGGCTATGACCTGTTTGCCCTGGTGATGGCAGGCCCGGCCGAGGATCTCAACAAAACCTGGCGTACCCAGCCAGCGCTGTTGACCGCCTCCGTCGCGCTGTGGCGCCTGTGGCAACAACAAGGCGGGGTAACCCCTGCCGTGATGGCCGGCCACAGCCTGGGGGAATACTCCGCCCTGGTGTGCAGCGGCGCGCTGGCGTTTGCCGATGCCGTCAAGCTGGTCGAGCTGCGTGGTTTGGCCATGCAGGAAGCCGTACCGGAAGGCACTGGCGCCATGGCTGCCATCATCGGTCTGGACAACGAAAGCATCGCTGCCAACTGTGAGAAAGCGGCCCAGGGGCAGGTGGTTTCTCCGGTCAACTTCAACTCTCCGGGTCAGGTGGTCATCGCCGGCCACAAAGAGGCGGTCGAGCGTGCCAACGTGCTGATGAAAGAGTCAGGTGCCAAGCGTGCCCTGCCGCTGCCGGTCTCCGTGCCCTCCCACTGCGCCCTGATGAAACCGGCCGCAGAAAAGCTGGCCGCCGCCCTGGATGGGATCGAGATCAAGGTTCCTGCCATCGCCGTCATCAATAATGTTGACGTCTCTTGTGAGCAGGATCCTGCCGCCATCAAGCAAGCCTTGGTGCGTCAGCTGTTCAGCCCGGTTCGCTGGACTGAAACGGTAGAGCGCATGGCAAACGACGGTGTTACCCTCGAGATCGAGATGGGCCCGGGCAAGGTATTGACCGGCCTGGCCAAGCGTATCGATGCGCGAGTGGAAGGTATTCACGCCAACGACGCCGCCTCGTTCGAGCAGGCACTGGCCCAGATCAAGTAAACAGGAGCAAGTCATGAGTTTTACCGATAAGGTTGTGTTGGTCACTGGCGCCAGCCGTGGCATTGGTCGTGCGATTGCGGAGATGTTTGCTGCTCGTGGCGCCAAAGTCGTGGGGACCGCGACCAGCGAGAGCGGTGCCGAGGCGATCAGTGCTTACCTGGGTGAACAAGGCTGCGGCATGGCACTGAACGTGACCAGTCAGGAATCTATCGAAACCGTCTTCGCCGCCATCAAGGCGCGTTTTGGCGACATCGACATCCTGATCAACAACGCCGGCATTACCCGCGACAACCTGCTGATGCGGATGAAGGATGACGAGTGGAACGAGATCATCGACACCAATCTCACCTCCCTGTACCGTCTGAGTAAGCCGGTATTGCGTGCCATGATGAAGAAGCGTAACGGTCGCATCATCAGCATCGGTTCCGTGGTCGGCACCATGGGCAACGCCGGTCAGGTCAACTATGCTGCTGCCAAGGCTGGTCTGGTTGGCTTTACCAAGTCGCTGGCCCGTGAAGTGGCATCTCGTGGCATCACGGTGAATGCGGTTGCTCCCGGTTTCATCGAGACCGACATGACCAAGGCGCTCAATGAAGAGCAGCGCGCCGGCATCATGAATCAGGTGCCTGCTGCCCGTTTGGGCGATCCGAAAGAAATTGCTGCCGCTGTGGTATTCTTGGCATCGGATGATGCCGCCTATATTACCGGCGAAACCCTGCATGTTAATGGCGGGATGTACATGGTGTAATCAATTTGTCGTGAGTTCTGTTCAAATTTGCGATAATACGCCGAAGTTTGGCGAATTTCGTGGTTTGACCAGCGGCAAGTCACTTGCAAACTCACGTCAATTGAATACACTACCCCAACCAGACGCAATAGCGTATTTTTAAAGGAAAATTCAGGTCATGAGCAACATCGAAGAACGCGTAAAGAAAATCATCATCGAACAACTGGGTGTTAAAGAAGAAGACGTGAAGAACGCTGCCTCCTTCGTCGACGACCTGGGCGCTGACTCTTTGGATACCGTTGAACTGGTAATGGCGCTGGAAGAAGAATTCGATACCGAAATTCCTGATGAAGAAGCCGAGAAGATCACCACTGTTCAAGCGGCTATCGACTACATCACCGCTAATCAGGAATAAGTTCCTGTTCTGAAAGAAGCGGCCCAAGGGCCGCTTCTTTTATGTTTACCCCTTTCAAAACACCTCTCGGAGACTACCTCAGTGTCAAAACGCAGAGTCGTGGTGACCGGCTTGGGGATGCTTTCCCCGGTAGGCAACACTGCCGAATCCAGCTGGCAAGCCCTGCTCAACGGGCAGAGCGGCATTTCCCTCATCGACCACTTTGATGCAAGCGAGTTCGCAACCCGTTTCGCAGGCCTGGTCAAGGATTTCGACCCCGAAGAGTTCGGCATCAACCGCAAAGAAGCCCGCAAGATGGATCTCTTCATCCAGTATGGCGTGGCGGCGGGTGTTCAGGCCCTGGAAGATTCCGGCCTGATCATCAACGAAGAGAACGCGGAGCGGGTAGGCGTTGCCATCGGCTCCGGTATCGGCGGTCTGGGTCTGATTGAGCAGAACCACAGCAGCCTCATCAATGGCGGCCCTCGCAAGCTGAGCCCTTTCTTCGTTCCGTCCACCATCATCAATATGGTGTCCGGTCATCTTTCCATCATGAAAGGCATGCAGGGCCCGAACATCGCCGTGACTACCGCCTGTACCACGGGTACCCATGCCATCGGCATGGCTGGCCGGATGATCGCCTATGGCGATGCGGACGTGATGGTTGCCGGTGGTGCCGAGAAAGCCTCCACCCCCATGGGCATGGGCGGCTTTGCCGCTGCCAAGGCGCTCTCCACACGTAATGACGAACCGCAGAAGGCGAGCCGCCCCTGGGACAAGGATCGCGACGGTTTCGTGCTGGGCGACGGTGCCGGCGTGTTGGTGCTGGAAGAGTATGAACATGCCAAGGCCCGCGGCGCCAAGATCTATGCCGAGCTGGTCGGCTTTGGCATGAGCGGGGATGCCTATCACATGACGGCCCCTCCCTCGGACGGCGATGGTGGCGCACGCGCCATGAAGAACGCCATCAAGGATGCTGGCATCGCACCCGAGCAGATCGGTTACATCAATGCCCACGGTACCTCCACGCCCCTTGGGGATGTGGCAGAGCTGCGCGGCATGAAGAAGGTGTTTGGTGACCATGCCAGCGCCCTGATGGTCAGTTCCACCAAGTCCATGACAGGCCACCTGTTGGGTGCGGCTGGCGCCATCGAGGCGATCATCACTGTGCTTTCTCTGCGTGACCAGATGGTGCCTCCCACCATCAACCTGGACAAGCCGGATGATGAGTGCGACCTGGATCTGGTGCCGCATGTTGCCAAGGCTGGCAGCTTCGAATATGCCCTCTCCAATTCCTTCGGTTTTGGCGGCACCAATGGCTCCCTGATCTTCAAACGCGTATAATTCGCTCTGGGCGAATGATAAGGCCCGATACGGCAGTATCGGGCCTTTTTTATCGGAGGGATCCCCTTGCTGATTAATGGAATACCCACAGAAACACTGTCAGCCAGGGATCGTGGACTGGCATACGGTGATGGTCATTTCACCACCATGCTGGTGAGGGAAGGGAAGGTACTCTGGTGGCAGGACCATCTGGCCCGGCTGCAACATGCCAACGCCCGGCTTGGTTTTGGCGAGCACTCCTGGGACCTGCTTGCCGACGAGGCGGCGCAGCTTGCTTCTGGGCAGACACAGGCTGTCGTCAAGATAATGCTGACCCGGGGCGCCGGTGGGCGGGGATATGACGGCGCAGGCTGTGACACGCCCACTCGCATCGTCTCTTTGGCACCTTATCCTGAGCATTATCATGATTGGCAGCAAACCGGTATCAATGCCCTGGTATGCCAGCAGCAGCTTGGGGACAGTCCCATGCTCGCCGGTCTCAAGACGCTGGGGCGCCTCGAACAAGTGATGCTGAAGCGCGAACTTGCTGCGCGTGGCGGGGTCGAAGGTATAGTCTTGAACAGCCGGGGATTTCTGGTAGAAGGGGTCAGCGCGAATCTGTTTTGGCGTCGTGGTAGGACGGTGTTCACACCGGATCTCACCCGCGCCGGGATCGATGGCATCATGCGCAAGCGCGTGATGACGATGCTTAAACAGATGGGCATTGAACTGCGTGTCGTAGAGGCTCCATTGGAGTCACTCTGGCAGGCGGAAGAGGTCTGGCTGACCAATACCCTGATGGGGATTGTCCCCGTCACCAGCATCGGGGATATGCACTATCCCAGTCCGGTATTGATTCGCCGTTTACAGGAGCGCTTGGTCATTGAAGTTTAATCGGCTTTACACCCTGCTCGCGGGGGCGGCACTCTCTGTCGCCGTTGCCGGAGGGTACGTTTATCACAAGTGGCAACAGGTGGAGACGCTCACCAACAAGGGGCCAACACGCCTCTTTACCGTCGAAAAAGGCGCCCATGCGGCGCGCCTGATTGCCGAACTGGGGGAGGGGGAAACCAGCCCCTGGGCGGTGCGCCTCTGGTTGCGCGGTCATCCCGAACTGGTGGCCATCAAGTCCGGCACCTATGAAATCAAGGAAGGGGCGCCGCTCAAGGAGACCCTCTCTCTCTTTGCTTCCGGCAAGGAGTTTCACTTCAGCCTGACCTTTGTCGAAGGGTCCCGTTTTGAGGATTGGCTGAAGCAACTTTCCAGCGCCCCCTATCTGGAGCGCCTGACTCTGGAGCAGAGCGAAACCGAGCTGGCTCAGGAACTCGGCATCGAAAATGGCAAGCTGGAGGGGTGGTTCCTGCCGGAAACCTACGCCTATACCACTCATGCCAGCGATCTTTCCATCCTGCGCCGCGCCTATCAGGACATGAAAACGTTCCTGGAGGCTTCCTGGGAGAAGCGTCAGGCCAATCTGCCCTACAAGACACCCTATGAGGCGCTCATCATGGCCTCCATCATCGAAAAAGAGACGGGCCAACCGGATGAACGAGCCCAGATTGCCTCTGTGTTCGTCAACCGTCTACGCCTTGGCATGAAGTTGCAGACCGACCCTACCGTCATCTACGGGGTGAAGGAGAGGTACGATGGCAACATTCGCCGCAGCGATTTGACCGACGTGAACCCCTACAACACCTATGTGATCGACGGTCTGCCTCCGACGCCCATCGCCATGCCGGGCAAGGCCTCCATCGAGGCGGCGCTCAACCCCAAATCGACCGACTATCTCTACTTCGTTGCCAAGGGGGGCGGTGCCCACTACTTCTCCAAGACCCTCGATGAACACAATCGGGCGGTGCGTGAATACATATTGAAGAAACCCTAATGTCTAAATTTATCGTGATTGAAGGATTGGAAGGGGCAGGGAAGAGCTCTGCGGTGCGCTATGTGACCGACTATCTGCAAGCCCACGGAGTTGCGCGGATCGAGTGCACCCGGGAGCCGGGCGGCACGCCGCTGGCGGAACGCATGCGGGCCATCGTCAAGGAAGTGCACGACGAGCGCCTGACAGTCGAGGCCGAGCTGCTGTTGATGTACGCCTCCCGGGTACAACTGGTGGAGACCCGGATCAAGCCTGCCTTGGCAGACGGCATCTGGGTAGTGGGCGATCGCCACGATCTCTCCTCCCAGGCCTATCAGGGGGGTGGCCGCGGCATCGATGCGAACCTCATCGGCGCCATCAAACGGGCGGTCCTCGGGGATTTCAAGCCGGATCTGACGCTCTATCTGGACATCGATCCTGCCATCGGCCTGCAGCGGGCCCGCCATCGCGGCGAGCTGGACAGGATTGAGCTGGAGCAGATCGGCTTCTTTGAACGTACCCGCCAGCGTTACCTCGAGTTGGCGGCCGCCGATGATTCCATCCAGGTCATCGATGCCGGGTTGCCCCCGGCGCAAGTCAAAGCCGCCATCGAGGCTGCCCTTGAGCATTATCTGGCAAGCGAGGGGCTATGTATCCCTGGCTGATCCCGGATTGGCATGCCCTGAGCGAGACGGCCCGGGCCGGACGGCTCGGGCACGCCTGGTTGCTGCTAGGAGATCCTGGTCTTGGCAAGGAGCAGCTTGCAGAGCGACTGGCGCGACTGCACCTGTGTCAGCATCCACAACGAGGTGAGCCTTGCGGTCAGTGCCACTCCTGCCAACTGTTTGAGAAGGGGCATCACCCGGATCTTGGCACCCTGGGGCCCGAGGGCAAGACCATAGGTGTCGAAGCCATCCGGGAGATTTGCAGCCGCCTCCAGAGCACATCCCAGCTCGGTCGCGGCAAGGTGGTGATCATTCAGGAGGCGGAGCGCATGACGGAGTCTGCCGCCAATGCTTTGCTGAAGACGCTGGAAGAGCCGGCTGGCGACAGTCTGTTGCTGCTCATCGCATCCCGGGTATCTCGCCTGCTCCCCACCATCTTGAGCCGTTGTCACAAGCATGTCTGCCAGCTCCCCTCTGAGGGGGAGACCCTTGCCTGGCTCGCCGAGCAGGGCCATCAGGCCACCCAGGCCCAGGTGCGGATCTGCCAGGGTGCGCCGCTGCGGGTGCTGAGCTACATCGAAGCACAGCAAGATGATGCCAGACGGGCATTGCTCGACGGATTTGTCTCGCTGGCATCGGCTCCCACCCGTGCGGCGAATGTCTGTGCCCAGTTGGCCGAGGATACTCAGGTCCGGCTGCACTGGTTGCAGCTCTTCCTGTGTGATGCCCTCAAGCTTCAGGCTGGCTGCGGCCATCATCAACTAGCAATGCCGGATCTTGCATCACTCAGCCAGCAACTGGCAGAGAAACACTCCAGCGAACGGCTCCTGGAAGCCGAACAGCAGCTGGTTATGCTGAAAGAGGCTTGTCAGCCAGGGCAGCTTTCCAATCCCACCATCCATTTGATGAACTGGCTCAATCGCTGGTTATAAACAAGGTTGTCTATGTTACTCGTTGATTCCCATTGCCATCTCGATCGCTTGAGTTATGGCTCCAAGCAGACCGACATGGCCGATGTATTGGCCAAGGCGGCGCAGCAGAGCGTGGGATATTTTCTCTGCGTGAGTGTGACCCAGGCCCAGTTCCCGACCATGATGGAGGCCATCGCTCCCTATCCCCAGGTGTTTGCCTCCTGCGGTGTCCACCCGCTCAATCAGGATCCCGGGGTGGATGCTGCCTTGCTGCTGACTCAGGCGGCCGATGAGAGAGTGGTGGCCATCGGCGAAACCGGGCTCGACTACTTCTATTCACCGGAAAACAAGGATGTACAGCAAGCCTCTTTCCGCGAACATATTCGTGTAGCCCGGGCACTGAACAAACCGCTCATCATCCACACCCGGGATGCCCAGGAAGACACGCTGCGGATCATGCGAGAGGAGGGGGCCGAACAGGTGGGCGGAGTGCTGCACTGCTTCACCGAGTCCCTCGAAATGGCCGAGGCCGCGATGGCCGTGGGGTTCTATATTTCCATCTCGGGAATAGCCACTTTCAAGAACGCCTCAGCCCTGCAGGCCGTGGTCAAGGCGTTGCCCCTGGAGCGACTGCTGGTTGAAACCGACTCTCCCTATCTGGCACCGGTTCCGCACCGGGGGAGGGAGAATGAGCCGGCCTTTGTTCGCGACGTCGCCCAATTTATCGCGGATCTTCGCCAGATATCGCTCGCTGAATTGGCGGAGGCCACCAGCCACAATTTCTTCGAATTGTTCAAGTTGGCAAAGCGATAACAGACAACGCCCCGCATAGCGGGGCGTTTTACTATGACAATCAGCACTATCATTACCCATCCAAAAACAATCACGCCAAGTTGTTATCTCTCACTTTTTTTTTGCGGTGGATACTGATGAGATTAAATCCACAATCCTGATAAAACGGAGTAGAGATGACAGGGTACTTGAGAAATAAATGAGGGAGCTGAAATGGGTTAAAGCACTCTTCATAAGTATCGATAATATTCATTATCGATATTTGATAGATCTGGATGATCCTGTAAGATCCACCGAAACTCCGCTTTAAATCATAGAGTTAAGTGAACTACACACGCCTTCAAAACCCAGTTCAGCAATCCTTGCAGAGCGTCTTCGATCCTCAGCTGAACAGCCGGGCAAGACGCTTTCTGCGCAGCGCTAAAGCCGACTCCACCCTCAATGCCTATCAGGCAGATACCCGCATCTTTGTCTCCTGGTGCCTACTCCACGGGCTGGATCCCTTGCAGACGACACACCACGACATCATGAATTTTCTGGCGGATCAGGCCGACGGCATCCTGGCCAACTGGGTCTGGCTGGACAAAGAAGAAGGGAAGGGGGAGCTTCGCAACGGGGAACCTCGTAAACCGGCCACCCTGGTAAGACGGCTTGCCGGCATTCGCTATGCCTTCAAGCAGAAGGGGATCCACCCCATGCCGACCGAGCATGCGGAGATAAAGGAGATGATGCGGGGCATAGTACGGCTCGGTGATAACCGCAAACGCAAAACGGGGGCGCTGACCCTGAAACCATTGGCCTGCGTGCTGGACGAGATAGATACCAGCAACCTGGCGGGACTTCGGGATTACACCCTGTTGCTCCTGATGTTCAGTGGCGCCTTGCGCCGGTCGGAAGCAGCCAGGATCGAGGTGAATGACGTGCAGTTTGTGGGGCAGGGGATACGCCTTCGTCTCAAACCAAGCAAACATCAGCTCCATGAAAGCGAGATAGCGCTCATTCCCGGCAAGCAGTATTGCCCGGTGACTGCTCTCGGCCGCTGGTTGAAAGCGAGCCGCATAAGCCAGGGTCCGCTGTTTCGCCGCATGACCCGCTGGGGACAGCTCACCCCAGATCCCCTGGGCCCGCAAGGCATCAACCTGATGATCAAGCGGCGAACCGGCCAGGCCATCGACGATCTCCATGTCAGTGGCCACAGTTTGCGGCGGGGGTTCATCACCTCGGCGGTGACGGCGGGCAAGCCGATGAACAAGATCATCGAGGTGACAAGGCACAAGGACATGCGCACCTTGCAGGAATATTTCGACGATGCACACAAGTTCTCCGATCACGCCCTGGATGGGTTGTTATAGAAAACCGCGTCCCTGTTTTTTTATGTTAAATGATATCCTGTTGATCTGATGGTATATTCAATCCGTCCTCCACAGACATCATGACGATGGGGGAGTCGTAATCCGATTTACTTTCGTAGAAGATGCCAACGGAAAATGAGAGATAACATTCACGATATAGACATGTCGGAAGGTCACGATAGCCAGGAATTGAAGAAAAGCGCCGCGCAAGAAAATGCCGAACGGCAGCGCCAGCATGTGAAGCGCAAGCAGGAAACCCACAGCCGGTTGCAGTGCTGGATAAGCAACCGTCACGCCGAGCGGCTGCATGAACTCGGCCTGCATCTGGAAGACAGTCAGGCATCCCTCATCGAGCAGGCGATCGACCTGCTCTATCAGCACGAACTGCAACAAACGACCAACGCGCAGCAGAGCGATGTCCCCGAGTCGGCAGACATGCTCGAATAGACGATGGTATCGTGCCGGCATGGTTGAAAAAGGAAGACAAAAAAAGCCAGGTACGAATTCCTTGTACCTGGCATAGGGGAATTGGCTCCTTGCAGAGCCGTGCGCTAACTGGTATGCGGATAGCCTTAAGCTTAGACAAGGCTCTAGGCATTTCAAGAACCGGGTAAAAGTTCAACCAGAGTGTGGGTTTTTCAGACTCGAACAGGCGCTATTTTTGCTCGAGCGACCCCACTCTCACGCATTGAACAGGTTGTTGTCCCGTACCAGCTCCCGGGGCAGGGCATTCTTGATGCGACTCCCCACCCATTTCCCCATGCCGAGCGGGTGCCCCTGGTAACGAACGATCACTTCCCCAGTCCCGGCATCCTGCTCTGGCCAGAGATCTCGTCCCATCATGAATTCACGGGCATTGGCGGCATCCAGCTCGACGCATCCCTTACTCGCCTCATGGCCGTAAGCCAGAGCCCATTCATGGGTCAATCGATATCCCTTCTTGAAGGTCTCAGCCAGCTTGATGCCGATGCGATCGAAACGCAGCTTCCCCTGTACCTGCTCGAAGGCGTGAGGGAAGAGCCAGATCTCGTCATTGCGGCCAAACAGTTGGCCATGGGGCACGATGCCAAAATTCCCTTCAATCTCCCGCAACATGGGGCCGGCCTCTTTCTCTGGCAGCGGCGAGAAGGGGAACTTGCCGAGCTTGCCCGGTTTGAACATGGTGTTGGGCACGGAGTGATGCTTGCGCAACCGGGCGACGAAAAAGCCCTCACTGTCGAAGATCTGGGGCCACACATGCAGGTATCCCTCCGGCGTACAGGCTTTCTCCGCCCCCGGAAAGAGATCGGCCAACGAGTCAAAGCTGAAGGCATCGCCGAACTTCTCTTGCAGTGACTGGCAGACGTCCTGATTCTCTTGCAGGCTCAGGGTGCAGGTGGAGTAGACCAGTACGCCGTCGGGTTTGAGGGCGTGAAAAGCGCTCTCCAGCAGGCCACGCTGCACCGCGGCGATCTCCTCGATGCTCTCCAGGCTCCAGTTGCGCAGTGCGTCTTCATCTTTTCGCACTGTCCCCTCCCCGGAGCAGGGGGCGTCGAGCAGGATGGCGTCGAAGGTTTCCGGCAGCCATTGGCCAAAGACCTTGGCATCGAAATGGGTCATGCCGACGTTGGTCACACCGCAGCGCTGGATATTGGCGCTCAGCACTTTCAGCCTGCTGCTGGAAAACTCGTTGGCGATCAGCATGCCGCGGTTCTCCATCAGCGCCGCGATCTGGGTAGTCTTGGAGCCAGGGGCGGCGGCCGCGTCCAGCAACATGCCATCCCCTCTGGTTTGCTCACTGGCAAAGAGCGCCGTCACCGGCAACATGGAGCTCGCTTCCTGGATGTAGAAGAGGCCGCACAGATGCTCGGCCGTGTTGCCAAGGGGGACGCTCTCATCACTGCGGGTGAGCCAGAAGCCGGTTTCACACCAGGGCACGGGATCCAGCTGCCAGCCAAGCGGCGCCATGCGGGCGACAAACTCGGATACCGTGATCTTGAGGGTGTTGACCCGGATGCTGCGCCGCAGCGGCTGCCGGCAACTCGCCACGAATGCCTCCATGGAGAGATGGGATGGCATGAACTCCGCAATGTGACGCAGGAAGTGATCGGGGAGGTAGGTGTTGTCGTGCACGGCGCAATCTCGCTGACCCAAAATGAGGGGCGACATCTTACCACAGTGCGCCGCCCTTCTTGATGGGAGAGTCCATGAGGCCATAAAAAAACCGGCACAAGGCCGGTTTTTGACGAGCAGGGGAATAACTCAGGGCAAAATGCGAGGGCTCCACTCCAGCCACTCTTTTTCCGCCTTGGCATGAAGCGGATAACGATGGCCCGCCTTGACGGTCGCGCCCATCTCCCTCTCCGGCGTATTGAAGGCAATCCCGCCCGCCAGCAGGCTTTGCACCGTTTCGACCTCGATGGTGCCACCGGTCAGCCCGATATCGGCCTTGACCCCGGAGACATTCCAGAAGCGGCTATTGGCGCGTATCAGATGGGCGTACTGTCCATCCACATTCACATCGATCAGTACCTCGCTGCCATCCCGGGCCAGGGTCACGCCGGTGACGCTGCCCACCACCATCTTGCGAAACAGCAGGGGGCTGCCCACGCTGATGCCATCGACGGAGGGGCTCTTGAGGGTCAGGGCAAGACCGGCGGGGCCACTCTGACTCAAGGGGAAGGTCTCCTTGCCAGCCCCCCGGCCCGGCGTCGCCTCCACAAAGGCCCCCTTGATCAGGGTATCGAGGTGGGCAACCCCCCCCAGCCCGACCTTGGCCTGCACCAGGGCATAGCGTGCCCCGGATTGCAGGAAACGCGCGGCATATTGCTCATTCAGCTCGGCCTTGAAGCTTACCTGGCCCAGGGTCGGGTCCAGTTCCACCTGCTCTACCTTGCCGATGTCCACTCCGCGATAGCGGATGGGGCTGCCAACCCCGAGACCCGGGTTGTGATCCGCCGTGAGCGTGAGGGTGCGCACCTGGGAGCTTGCCTGCTCCTTGCTGTCAAAGAGCTGATGACTGCTGCGACCTGTCCCCAGCTTGTCGAATTCGATGGCACCACGCAGCAGGGTGGCGAGGTTCCCCATCTTGACCTGCACGCCGTCGAGCCGGATCTTGCCGTCGATGGCGGCCTTCTTCCAGAACTGGGGTTGCTGCTTGAGCAAAGGAGCATAGATGGCATCGATCTCCAGGGTGATGGCCACCCCGCGATCATCGGCATCCAGCGCCTTGACCTTGCCCGCTTCCAGTCCTAGGTAGAGGACGGGGGAGCCCACACCGATACCATCAGCCTGAGCGGCACGCAGCGTCCAGCTGACCGCTTTGGCATGGCGGCTCCCAAGCAGGGCCAGCTCCTGGCTGGGGTAGAGGCGGTCAATCCTGTCACCCTTCGCAGCCTGTACCAGCTTGATGCCCCCCGCCAACCAGGCACTGGCCGGGCTGGTCTCCACCTTGATACCGCTGAGGTCCGCCTCCACCTGCAAGGGGGCGGCGCGATAGAAGCGAGCCCGTTGCAGCAGATGGCGATAACGCTCGTTCACCAGCAACTCGACACTGGCATTGCCGCCGGCATCCAGGGTCAGTGCCCCGAGCTGACCTATCTGCAACCCCTTGAACCAGAGCGGAGCCCCTTCGCTCAAACCGGCGAGATCCTCTGCCTGCAGGGTCAGCTTGATGCCGCCGCGCTGTGCCTGGCTCTCCAGGGTCATGGTGTTGACCCGTTTACCGGGTTCATAGTCCAGACGAATGGCGGGCCCGGCCAGCAGGCGATCCGCATGCTTGATCCCGGCAGGGGAGAGAGAGACCGTCTCCCACACCAGACGACTCTTGCCGGTCACCCGGAACGCCTGTTCGGGGTTGATGAGGGCCGTCACGCTCCGTCCCTGTTCGGTGAGGCGAATAGGGTCGACTCGTCCAATCTCGATGCCCTCATAGAGAATGGGCATCCCTTCCTTGATGGGCAGAGTCCCCGCCTGGATGGTGATGCGCTCACCCCGGGCGGCCTCGGCCAACCCCTTGTAGAGGATGAAGTTGACCCCCTTTTGCGCCACGGGAGAATCCTTGGGGGAGTCAAACGCAATGCCGCCGCTCAGAATGGAGGTGAGACTGCCCGCTTCCACGCTGACGCCAGCCAGGCTGAAGGAGCCTTTGATGCCGCTGATGTTCCAGAATCGGGTATCCGCCTTGACGAGGTGCTCGAAGCGCGGCTCGATCACCAGATCCAGGACCACGTTCTGGTTCTCTTCCCCAAGACGGGTGTTGATGACACTGCCCACCTCCAGCCCGCGGAAATAGATCTTGGCACCGATGCCCACCGACCCCAGAGAATCGGCTGTCAGGTGCAGGGTGCGCCCTTGGGCCTGATAACCGGGGGGAGGGCCATCCAGGGCATCGAACTCATCCTCCAGCGGGTTGTTCTCCCGTCCGGGTTGCAGGTTGATGTAGTTGCCGGACACCAGGGTGTCCAGGCCGGAGATCTCGGTCAGTGACGCCTTGGGACTCACCAGCCAGAAGTCGGAGCCCTTGCGTATGAGGGAGCGGGCACGGCTGTCCACCTTGGCCAGCACCGCAATCTTGCGACCATCCTGTGCCAGTTCCAGCTCCTGGACCACGCCGATGGCGACCCCCTGATAGCGCAACTGGGTCTTGCCCGGCAAGATACCGTTGCCCTGGGCAAAGTTGATGCGAATGAGTTGACCACTGCTCGTCCACTGCTGGTAGAGAAAGCCTCCCGCCAGCAAGAGGGCGATGAAGGGCAGCAACCAGACCGGGGATAACCAGCGGTGCTTCTCAATGACGGGCTCAGCCCCGACCATACCGACTCCTTACATTGGCTGTGATGCACAGCACGTTCGACACAAAAAACATTAACGGGCCGCCTTGTCCCACAACAGGCGGGTATCGAGCATCCTGGCCGACATCATGGTGAGCACCACCACGCCGGCGAATGCCGTCGCCCCGGGGCCGGCACGCACGTTGAGCAGCACGCCGCGATCCACCAGGGCCACCATCAGCGAGATGACGAACAGGTCCAGCATGGACCAGCGTCCGATGAAATCGATGATGCGGTACATGACGAGCTGGCGTTTGCGGCGCACCGGCTTGCTGCGCTGCAACTGCCAGCAGATCCAGCCAAGACCCAGGATCTTGCCGATGGGCACAATGATGCTCGCGGTCAGTACTATGGTGGCGATGCCGGACATCTTGCTGCGATAGAGCGCCATGATACCGCTGAAAATGGTATCGGACTGCAATAATCCCTTGTTGTAGAAGTGGGTGATGGGCAGCAGGTTTGCAGGCAATAACATGAAGGTAGCCAGCGCCAGCAGGCCCCATGACCAGGCGAGGGAATGGGGGATGCGCATCTGCAAGGGGGTGTGACAACGAGGGCAGCTCATGCCATGTTGATGGCGCACCAGCAACCCGCAGGTATGGCAGCGGCAAAGCCCCAGTTCACGGGCGCTGATCGGGGACATGGTCCGGCTCCCGGGAGGCGTGTTGCAGCGGAATCCGCTCCCAGTAAGGGGCAGGATCAAAGAGGATCAGCAGCGTCATGTTGAGCAGCATCAGACAACTCAGGCTCAACAGACCGCCTCCCAGGCGCACGTCGGCGATGTCGATGAGCTTGAACAGGGCGACCAGCAGGCTGACGATGTACACCTCCAGCATGGCCCAGTGGCGAAATACCTCGACCGCTTTGAGGGTCCACGCCAGCAGATGCCAGCGCTTGGCCAGGCCGGAGGCGAGGGCAAAGATCCCGAGCAGCAACCCTGTCGGCGCCAGCACGGCGCACCAGAGCACCAGTGTTGCGACCCAGAGCTCGCTCTCGGCATACAGCATCATAATTCCCTTGATCAGGTTGGCGTCCGAGTTCACACCCGCCAGACGAAGATAGATCAAAGGCTCAAAAAACGCGGAAGGCAGCAACAGGAATCCGGTGATGGTCAGCGCCATCAACTGGGAAGGGCGAAAGGCATAGCGCCCATACAGATGCTGATGACAGCGGGGGCAATGGGCGTGACGGCGCAGCGGCAGCAACTTGCGTTCGATCAGCAAGTCACAGGCCGGACAGACAATCACCGAGTGCGGATCCGACATACGATTCAACCTGTTGAAGGAATTGATGAAATTTACCTTAAAACGCCTGCCCTGTCTTGCCGCGCTGCACAGCCCCCTTTGAAAAGACGTGTTTTCCGGTGTGAACTGGCCGCCGCCAGCCAAGCAGGGGCTGGCTATGCATGCCGACATGCTGAGGGTATTTGCAATACTGTATATACGTACATATACTTGCAATCACTATCATCAGGAGGGCACCGCGATGGCCGTTGAGATCAAGTATGTTGTGGTACGTGGGGGAGTGGAGAAGATGACCTTTGCCAGCAAGAAAGAGGCGGATGCCTATGACAAACTGCTGGACACCGCCGATGAGCTGATGACACTGCTGGCGGGTGCGCCGGTCGCGCTTGCACCGGAGCAGCAGGAGAGTCTGGCCTTTTATCTGGCCGAGCAGCGGGATCAGTTGCAGCAGGTATTTCGCGGTGGAAAAGGGCAGGGGAATCCCCCCAAAGAAGACAAGCTGGATACTGAACTGCCAAAGGGGAAGCCCCTGAAGAGCGTGGCTTGAGACGAAAGGGCGGGGAAGGGGATGTGAGGCAGAAGCCGCTCTCTCATTCATGAAAAGTGCAACTTAAGTCATTGTCACGACTATTTTCCCCGAAAATTTTCCAACCACACCGCATATTTATTGAATATGCCGATTGCTCGTCATCATGGGGTATCACAGCAAGATGCCTCAGGTCGTTGCCCCCAAGGCGCACTGCAAGCCCTGATGCCGATAACCCCATTTATCGGCATCAGGGGGGCGGCCCCGTTCAAAACATTCAACCGACATCACACACCATCATGACTCATCCAGCACTTCCACCCGCCATGCCGCTGTTCGATAGCGTGGACCACCTTGAGGCGGGCAATCCCCAGGTCAACCAGTACCTCGCCACCCTGAGTCTTGGCAAGGTCCCCGACGCGGGGATCGTGTATGAGCTGGCCGTCGACTGGCTGCTGGAGCAGCGCCACAGCGAAAACAACTACAAGACCTATCGCAGTGAGCTGACCACTTTTTTGCACTGGTGTTTTTGCGAGGTGGCCATCAGCCCCAGGGATCTCACCAGGCGCATCATGATGCGCTATCTCGACTATTGCCAGGCGCCACCGTCCGGACTGATTGCCTATCGCAACGTCGCCCAGTTCGTGCTCGACAAGGAGTGGGGGGAACGGTTGCCAAACCCCCTGTGGCGTCCGTTTCTGGGCAAGCGGGAACTGGGCCGGGAGCTGCCGTATCGACTGAGTGAGCAGGCGATGAAGACAAAACTCGCCATTTTGTCCGCCTTCTTCCAGTTTCTCATCCAGGAGGAGTACATGGATCGCAATCCGGCACTCCTGCTGCAGCGGGTTAAACGTGCGGGCCCCCAGGAGGCTGGTGAAGATGCGCAATCCTTCACCGAGCTGCAATGGTCCTATGTGATGCAAGCCGCCGAACAGCTCGCTGCCGAATGCCCGGCACAACATGAGCGCAGCCGCTTTCTCATCTGTCTGATGTATGCCTGTTATCTGCGGATTTCCGAGGTGGCGGCCAGGCCGGGTTTCAGCCCCGTCATGGGCCAGTTTCGACGTGACGCCAAAACGGGCGTCTGGGGTTATGACATTCCCCGCAGCAAAGGCGGTAAACGTCGCACCGTGGCCGTTTCTCAGGCTCTGCTCGAAGCCCTGGCTCGCTATCGTACCTTTCTTGGACTTTCGCCACTGCCGGCCCCCGGAGAGCAGACACCGCTGTTCGTACGCCACAAGGCGGCGGCCCATGGCCGCGAACAAGGCGAACTCAATGCCAATCTGGGTATCCGCCAGCTACGAGACCTGGTAATGGCGGTATTTGAACAGGCCGCAAGCCTTGCCGAACAAGACGGTTTTGATCAGGATGCCGCTGAAATGCGAACCCTGACGCCGCACTCCATTCGCCACACCGGTATCACCCATGACATCAATCTGCACGGCCGGCCTTTATCCCACGTACAAGCCGATGCGGGACACGACAGCATCGACACCACCTCCAAGTACCTGCACACCGGCAACCGGGAACGTCACGAGAGTGCCAGCCGCAAGCCGCTGGATCACTTGCTCGACCAGGACCGAACATATGATTGATAACCAGTGGTGAACAAATAAAGCTGCACTCATAACCAACATGTTGGACCTAAAGGCAATCCTTGATTGACCATGCCCTGGGACTCACAAATCGACCGCGCATAATGTCGAGTGTTTATGTTTAATGCTCGGCCACCTGCGATAATCCCGAAGGGGCAGGGGGCACCCGTCAGGGTCATTGAATATAAACCCCATTATGCGCAGCCATCACTTTATTTATGGTAACAGTTACCACAAATACCTTGCCTTTATGGTAACAGTGACCGATAATGTAATTACGGTAACAGTTACCGCAAACAAAAGGAATTTTCCATGAATAACACTGTTCGCTTTCTTCAAGTTCTCACCGACTCCAATCTTTCTTGGTTTTCTTTTTCTTTGGGAACTAATTTCCCCATCATGCGAGAAACCAAGACATATTGGATAATCAATATTCTTGGCGATATTGAAAAGAAGGTGATGAAATCAACATTTCGCCTTGCTGGTTGTAAGGACTCCCCCCTGTTTGGTGTTTACGAGCCCCAGCCCTTACCCCCGTGCGACAATGACCCCATCCCCGTTCGCCGCCGTGGTCGCCCCGTTACTGGCAAGGCTCTTTCTCCAGCCGAAAAACAGGCCCGATACAGAGCCCGCCAAGCCGAAAAAACGGTAACAGTTACCTTTAATCGTGCTCACATGGCCACGCTCAAGACGCTTTTGGCCAACGCTCCCGAATCCTTGGGGTTGCCTGTTGACCAACTCGATAGCTTGGCTAAATGTGTGTTTGATGCGGCCCTCAAGTAGGGCCCATATCTTGCCGTCTGCCGCTGCTGTCTCCCTGCATATGGTGAGCAGCGCGAACCATGATAAACATCAGTTCCGCAGGGCGCTTGCGTCCCGAGGACCTATGCCCCGATGTGTCTGCCTCCTCGATGTGATTCATGATCTCGTAGAGTCAAAGCTGCAACACCCCCCCCTTCCTGCAAAACCGATCTTTAAGGCTACGATAGAGCGACCAGCCGAAGGCTATGGGGCGCGTGTGGTGACAAATATCGCTGCGTGTCGGAGACAAGCCCATGGCATAGGTCTTCGCCCTTTCTTTGTCTCTGGCAGCGTCTCAGGGATGAAAAACCCCCAGCCGTGGGGCAGGGGGTTTGGGGGTGTTTGGAAGTCCGGGGTTCGGTGACTCCCGGACTTTACCGCAATATCCCGCGGTGCCAACAACTAGAGCTCGATAAAAATTTCACCCCTCTTGTTAACTTTGGCTTTGTCAACTGTAAGATCTATCAGTCGGTGCAGTAGTTCGGACTCTTGAACGGGCGCCCTTTCCATGTTTACCAGTATCTTGTTGATTTCCCTGCACTTTACCTCTGCGCGTCTTTGTTCGTCTTTGGTCAGTCTCAGTGTCGCTGGCATGGACATAAATCCTCTCTAGGTTTGCCCTCTCAGTTTACATGCATACATGTTGACAGGTTTTATGTGTGCGCGTATACCTGCATTCAAATTGGCTATAAGTTACATGCGTGCATGGGTGCATATGTTTTTCGATTGGCTTGAGATAGAACAGACGTTTGACCAGCCTTTACCGCTTCTTGATGGCAATGCGTACCTTCGTCTTGTTGTCGAGCAAGGGGAGGTTGTTCAAGACAATGGCATTGCGTCTCCTGCCTATAGTCACAAGGGTTCTTTCTGTGACTCCGTGCTCATTCGTGCATCTGGGAATCGTCTTTTTATGAGTGGCAATCCCAGCCGCTGGGGTCGCCTCGAAAATCTGTGGGGATTTACGACTGTTGACCAGTGTGTCCACAAATTTAATGAGATCTTGAGAGAGGTATACGGGCGTTTTGATTTCGTCCCTCAGTTCACCAAGTGCACGGAAATTTTTTATAGAGACGATTCTTTTGAAGGTGGTTCCCCTATGCAGCGCATTGGTGCTGATGGAGCCATCATCAAAGGGTTGCATACTACTAGAAATTTTACCGTTGGTGCTGAGAACGAAAAAAAATATATATCGGCGGTATCTACACTTTCATATAGAAACTCAATCCCTCATTTATTCACCAATAGTTATGGTTGTGATTGGAAGTCAAAGAAAAATAATTCGGCGTTAATATATCCTTGTGTGTATGCCAAGGGTAATGAATTGGAGTTGCATTCACTACCTAAAGTAACCAAGGCTTTTGGCTCGGAGTCAGATGAAGTTGAGCATTTGCAGCGTGTGATTGATTATTGTTGGTCGGTCGGCTTAGTTCGCTATGAGCTGAAATTTAAATATCGTTATTTGCAGCGTGAAGGTTTGCAATATTGGGGCAAATCAGACTACTCCAGACTCGAAACCGTAATGTCGGAGTTTACCAGCCTAGACCAAAAACTGAGCGTATCTAATATGAAATTTGAAAATATAGCCCAACAGCTTTTCTCTGCTGGCGTAGTGGACTCGACTAAGGCCGCGAATATTACAGCAATGTATGCTATTCAGTGGGCAGATGGTCATGAGTTTGATTTAGATAAAAGGCAAATCCAAACACACCGTGCCCGCCTTCGGAAAATTGGAATTGATATTGCTCGTCCGTGCAATATTAGTCAATTCAGCCCTGTAAAAATGGTTTCCTGCACTGAAATTCACCGTCAGGAATGTTTGCCGCCTAGCTGGTATCAAATGCCCAAACTTCAACTGAGGGTCGTGGCATGAATATGAAAAAACCACTTCCGCATCGTGTTACTGTTTTCCGTTGCGAACTCTGCAATATAGATATCCCCCGCTCACAGGTTCATGAGCAGCTTTGTCATAATGAACACTTTGAGCATTTCTTTGTCTGGGTCTGCCCCGAATGTAGCACTGAGGTTGATGAAGTCGAAATTGATGAAAGGGATTTGTCATGATTGATTACTTATCCATTGAGCATCGGGGCGCGACCAAACATGCCCATATATTGCAGGCAATGAGATTGCCCGCCGTTCGGTTCTGTGGCCCGTCTCGGCCCAGCATTCGAATTTCATCCGGCAAACTGGGGGAGGCGATGACGCTTCAATCTATTTGTCCTTGTTGTTACCTGCCGATTAACGGTAACAGTGACGGTTATTGCAATCGCCAGATGTGCATTGACGTTCGTATGGCCGCCGAACGTAACAAGTTAATTGCCGAACACGGACAGTATTTAGTCCAATGGGAAACCATGGACGCGCAGATTAAACACCAACGCTTTGCCGATAAAGACAAAGCAGAGGCGTTTTATGTGGGGATTTACGCTGACTCTGTTAGCGCATTCCTGCAATACCCAGATGGCCGCATATTGGAATAGCAGCCTATTTAAGTAACAGTGACCAAAAAACAGGAAACCAAATCATGAAGGTTCATTATATCGGAGTCGCTAGACGTTACGGCACATCCAGCAAAACCGGCAAACAATATGACATGTGTATGTTGTCCTATGCTGTGCCAATTAAAGGGAATGTCACCCAAAGTATGAACTATTCCGGCTTTGGCTATGAAGTCAAAGAGGTGGATTTAGATCCCAACGCCATGAATCATTTCGCACTGTGCAAACTGGGTGAAATTGTGGACGTTGAAGTACAACCGAACCCCAGTGATCTGACCCGTAATATTGTGTCCGGCATTGTGGGCAAATCCTCCGTTGGCGCTCAAGCCAAAGAGGATAAATTCTAATGCCTCGTCCGTGCTTCTTTGTTGATACTGTTACAGGGGTAACAAGGGTTGAGCATTTGGATGTTTGCCCGCAGGTGAGCGCGGACGGGTCGTTAGTTTACACTCTGCTAACTCCAATGGAATTAGACAAGGTGTTAAGTGTTACCGATTTATTCGGGTTTGATCCCGAATATTTCGGCATGTTTGTTCTGTATTTTATCCTGCTGTTTTTGGCAGGTTATTTCACTGGTCTTATCGCTAGAAAGATAAGTCGTTAACTTTAAGGGAAATATCATGAAAAAGATCAATAATCTGTTTGCTGCTGGCATGAAAAAAGCGACCGTTCCCGCAGTGGCCGCTGCCTCTCTGATGGCCGCGCCCGCTTTCGCGGATACCAAGCAGGCTATTACGGATGCTATTGCGGCAGGTCAGGAAAATTACGGACTTGTGACTGCTGGTGTCATCGGTGTTGCTGCGCTCGGTTTTGCCCTTGGCATGATCGTTAGCTGGCTCCGCAAGTAAATCGTGCTCGTAGCCGCCATTCTAGCAGCCACTGGCGCGTTTGTGTTTGGGGCTGCGTTCCTGTCGGGGGTGTTCACCTCCTAAATCATAGGGGGGCTATGCCCCCTTTTTTTATTTGGTGTCGCCATGCGTTATCTGTCCGTTCTGTTGTTGTCTCCTTCTCTGGCCTATGCGGCATGTGCTCCTGGGGTTAATTATGGTTCCCTTGGCATAAGTTCGCCCAGCCCGATATGTATTGCTTATTCTGGTTCATCGCTTGGCGGTTGCTCTGCATATTGCGGTGGTGGTGCTGGTTCAACCGTTTGTGTTGAATTACCTCTTGATACTCCGCCGAGCAAAGGCCCTTACTTCTCTGACGGTAATGAGTGCGAGATTGGGGGCGGTGGGGATGATGGCGGCGGAGATAATGGCGGCGGCAATAATGGCGGAGTGGGTGGAGACGTCGGCCCTAATGCGCCTATGTATCGTGCGCCCCAGACTTTGGTGGGTAATTTGCAAACTGCTAATTTAGCCCCTGCCTTTGATTCTGTCTCGTTGAATATTGAACGATTAAAAAACTTGGTTGGGCAAGAGAGCCGAGCCGCCAGATATGATATGTCTTTTATGATAAAAGATTTAGCTAGAATTGCTCAAAATACATCAGGGATGAATGGTGGCGCTGGGACATATGGCCCCTTACTTTATGAGATGAATGGACATTTAAAATCTCTAAGCGAAAAGTCGGTATTTGAACCTAATTTTTGGAATGATAAAGATATTGCGCGAACTAATCAGCTTTCTGATATGAGGCAGGATATATCTTATTTGGGTTGGGAACTTAAAAACATATCTGATATTCTTAGTAGTGGCGGCGGTTCTAGTGGCGGCGGTTCTAGTGGCGGCGGTTCTACTGGTGATTTATCTGCAATCCAAGGTGATGTAGCCTCACTAAAAGCAATGCAGCAATCTTTAATGTCAACTATTGGCTCTATTAGCGGTAATACTAGCTCCATGTCGTCCAATATTGGTAACATGCTTGGCTCTATTGGGAGTCTCCAAGGTTCGGTTAATTCGGTTAACTCCAACATTTCCAGCCAGTCTGGCTATTTAAGTCAGATGAATGATAACCTTTATGCTATTAAGTTTATGCTTCAGGATGGTTTAAAGGATGGCTGGGGAAATTCTGGGGGAGGGCAGGGCGATGATGGTGGTGGTGATAAGCCTTGCACTGGCCCTCTATGTTCTTTTACTAAGCCATCCAGCAGTTCTGGCTCTGCCTTGTCAAAGGTTTTTTCTAATGAATCTATTGATGATGTTAAAAAACAAATAGAGAATAAAGACACTGAAATATCTGACGCCATGAATAATATTAAGTCAGTTTTTGCCCCTGAGGAATTAACTATTACTGGCACTTACAATAATGATTATCATGATATAAATGGCGTTAGGGTTGATTTGAGTGGTAAATCTAACCTCGAATTGTTTTTTAATTCCGGCCCTAAAATGGCCATTTGGTTCCTTGCTGTTTTGCTTGCTTTTTCAATTTTGATGGGGGGGCGCAAAAATGCGTAACTTGTTTATTATGGCTTTGCTCGTTCTGCCATCGCTTGCCTTTGCGGCTGATGATTCATCATCTTTCTTAGACTATGTGGGGCAGCAACTCAACGATTTGCATTATGCCATTACTGAGGAAGTGCCCGGCATTTTTCATCGCTTTGTTGCGTGGGGTGTCGAGTATTACACTTTGGCGATGTTAACATTCAAGCTCCACATGATTAAATTTGCTTATCTGGTTGCCCAGCAAATAGCGACTGACATTAATATCGCGGCTTATCTCTCCGCAGCTATATCGCAATTGCCTAGCGGCGTTCGCTGGGGCCTTCAAGAGCTTGGTTTTGCTAATGCTCTTAATCTTTTGATTAATGTCTATATCACGCGCTTTGTCATGAATATCATGGGGTGGTAAATGGCAATCGTTATTGAGCATGGTCATAATGGCTCTTATAAATCGAGCTCGGTTATTTGGTTTCGCTTGCTTCCTGCGCTTCGTGCTGGTCGTCTCGTTGTCACTAACGTTGCGGGCATGTGGCCTAAGCATAAAATCGAGGAATTTCTCGGTGAAAAGTTCCCTGAGTCTGCAAAGTTGTTTCGCGTTAGTTCGCAAGACCCTAAATATCAAGAGCTTTGGCGGCGTTGGCATCATTGGATGCCCATTGGTGCATTCGTCTTTATAGATGAATGTCAGGACATATATGACAGGGATGTGTTTAAGGGGCAGGAGGAATATAACCTAAAGCCGATTGATACTTATAGCAACGTATTGCCTGCTGACTTTATTCAGCTCTTTAAAGACGTTCTAGCGAGTTATAAACCGGAGACTATTGAAGAGTGTGATACTGATGATACGGGGAGGGTTGTTTTTGATGAACGGGGTCAGATTATGTATCCGACTAGCCCCAAAGAATCGTTTATGCGTCATCGTCATTACAACTGGGATGTGGTCTTTGCTACGCCTGATATTACTTCTATCCCTCGGCCCGTTCGGGCCTGCTGTGAAGTGGCCTTTGCTTATTCAAGTAAAGATTCGTTCTTTCTTTCCAGACGGAAACCCCGCATCTATGAGCATAACCCCCTTGAAAACGGCATCCCGACCAAGCAGAGCGTCACGTTTAAGCGGCGTGTGCCGCTGGCTGTGCACATGTTATATAAGTCCACTCAAACAGGCTCTATTACTAAATCTGGTCAATCTAGCGGCCCGTTATCCTCGTTTAAGGTTCGTTTTGTCCTGTTTTTCGTTATACCGCTCGTGTTTGTCTGCTGGGGCTGGATTCTTTATACAAAGTTTGCGGTTGACTCTGCATTACCTGAAGGTGGGGAGCCTGTGGCTGCTCAAGAAGGTCCTGCTACGTCTGCTGATCCTGTGGCTGTGTCTGTTTCTAACTCGAATGCTGGCAACGGGAGCTCTAAACCTGCTTTCGTGATGCCTTACGGCGTTACTGAGCTGTTTAGCACTGGTGCTAGTGGCGCGATCTATGCGGGACGATTTGAGGGGCTTGTGTTGTTTTCAGGGATGCGCGGTAAGGAAGAGTTAGCGTTTAACTCTGATGACTTGGTGAACCTTGGGTATAAGGTCGATTACCTGGGCGATTGCTATTCGGTGGTCACAGACCGCAATGGCCGCGCCATCACTGTTAACTGCCAGCCTCGTATTGTGACGCCAGCACCCAAACAGAATGGCGGTCTTGCCATGCCCGAGAACGTCACAACCTTAGCCAGTCTAACCACGCCATCGGCGTGAGATAGCGGGCTGAGCGCACTAACGCCGATGGCGTGGCCAAGGGCCATGCCATCAACTTGTTATCTCTTATCGCCGATAACTAGCTTTATCGGCGACAGCATTAAATCCCGCCCTGCAGCGTACCTGGTTGCGCGGCCACAACACAATGTGTGGTGACTGCGCATAATGTCGAGTGTTTATGTTTAATGCTCGGCCACCTGCGATAATCCCGAAGGGGCAGGGGGCACCCGTCAGGGTCATTGAATATAAACCCCATTATGCGCAGCCATCACTTTATTTATGGTAACAGTTACCACAAATACCTTGCCTTTATGGTAACAGTGACCGATAATGTAATTACGGTAACAGTTACCGCAAACAAAAGGAATTTTCCATGAATAACACTGTTCGCTTTCTTCAAGTTCTCACCGACTCCAATCTTTCTTGGTTTTCTTTTTCTTTGGGAACTAATTTCCCCATCATGCGAGAAACCAAGACATATTGGATAATCAATATTCTTGGCGATATTGAAAAGAAGGTGATGAAATCAACATTTCGCCTTGCTGGTTGTAAGGACTCCCCCCTGTTTGGTGTTTACGAGCCCCAGCCCTTACCCCCGTGCGACAATGACCCCATCCCCGTTCGCCGCCGTGGTCGCCCCGTTACTGGCAAGGCTCTTTCTCCAGCCGAAAAACAGGCCCGATACAGAGCCCGCCAAGCCGAAAAAACGGTAACAGTTACCTTTAATCGTGCTCACATGGCCACGCTCAAGACGCTTTTGGCCAACGCTCCCGAATCCTTGGGGTTGCCTGTTGACCAACTCGATAGCTTGGCTAAATGTGTGTTTGATGCGGCCCTCAAGTAGGGCCCATATCTTGCCGTCTGCCGCTGCTGTCTCCCTGCATATGGTGAGCAGCGCGAACCATGATAAACATCAGTTCCGCAGGGCGCTTGCGTCCCGAGGACCTATGCCCCGATGTGTCTGCCTCCTCGATGTGATTCATGATCTCGTAGAGTCAAAGCTGCAACACCCCCCCCTTCCTGCAAAACCGATCTTTAAGGCTACGATAGAGCGACCAGCCGAAGGCTATGGGGCGCGTGTGGTGACAAATATCGCTGCGTGTCGGAGACAAGCCCATGGCATAGGTCTTCGCCCTTTCTTTGTCTCTGGCAGCGTCTCAGGGATGAAAAACCCCCAGCCGTGGGGCAGGGGGTTTGGGGGTGTTTGGAAGTCCGGGGTTCGGTGACTCCCGGACTTTACCGCAATATCCCGCGGTGCCAACAACTAGAGCTCGATAAAAATTTCACCCCTCTTGTTAACTTTGGCTTTGTCAACTGTAAGATCTATCAGTCGGTGCAGTAGTTCGGACTCTTGAACGGGCGCCCTTTCCATGTTTACCAGTATCTTGTTGATTTCCCTGCACTTTACCTCTGCGCGTCTTTGTTCGTCTTTGGTCAGTCTCAGTGTCGCTGGCATGGACATAAATCCTCTCTAGGTTTGCCCTCTCAGTTTACATGCATACATGTTGACAGGTTTTATGTGTGCGCGTATACCTGCATTCAAATTGGCTATAAGTTACATGCGTGCATGGGTGCATATGTTTTTCGATTGGCTTGAGATAGAACAGACGTTTGACCAGCCTTTACCGCTTCTTGATGGCAATGCGTACCTTCGTCTTGTTGTCGAGCAAGGGGAGGTTGTTCAAGACAATGGCATTGCGTCTCCTGCCTATAGTCACAAGGGTTCTTTCTGTGACTCCGTGCTCATTCGTGCATCTGGGAATCGTCTTTTTATGAGTGGCAATCCCAGCCGCTGGGGTCGCCTCGAAAATCTGTGGGGATTTACGACTGTTGACCAGTGTGTCCACAAATTTAATGAGATCTTGAGAGAGGTATACGGGCGTTTTGATTTCGTCCCTCAGTTCACCAAGTGCACGGAAATTTTTTATAGAGACGATTCTTTTGAAGGTGGTTCCCCTATGCAGCGCATTGGTGCTGATGGAGCCATCATCAAAGGGTTGCATACTACTAGAAATTTTACCGTTGGTGCTGAGAACGAAAAAAAATATATATCGGCGGTATCTACACTTTCATATAGAAACTCAATCCCTCATTTATTCACCAATAGTTATGGTTGTGATTGGAAGTCAAAGAAAAATAATTCGGCGTTAATATATCCTTGTGTGTATGCCAAGGGTAATGAATTGGAGTTGCATTCACTACCTAAAGTAACCAAGGCTTTTGGCTCGGAGTCAGATGAAGTTGAGCATTTGCAGCGTGTGATTGATTATTGTTGGTCGGTCGGCTTAGTTCGCTATGAGCTGAAATTTAAATATCGTTATTTGCAGCGTGAAGGTTTGCAATATTGGGGCAAATCAGACTACTCCAGACTCGAAACCGTAATGTCGGAGTTTACCAGCCTAGACCAAAAACTGAGCGTATCTAATATGAAATTTGAAAATATAGCCCAACAGCTTTTCTCTGCTGGCGTAGTGGACTCGACTAAGGCCGCGAATATTACAGCAATGTATGCTATTCAGTGGGCAGATGGTCATGAGTTTGATTTAGATAAAAGGCAAATCCAAACACACCGTGCCCGCCTTCGGAAAATTGGAATTGATATTGCTCGTCCGTGCAATATTAGTCAATTCAGCCCTGTAAAAATGGTTTCCTGCACTGAAATTCACCGTCAGGAATGTTTGCCGCCTAGCTGGTATCAAATGCCCAAACTTCAACTGAGGGTCGTGGCATGAATATGAAAAAACCACTTCCGCATCGTGTTACTGTTTTCCGTTGCGAACTCTGCAATATAGATATCCCCCGCTCACAGGTTCATGAGCAGCTTTGTCATAATGAACACTTTGAGCATTTCTTTGTCTGGGTCTGCCCCGAATGTAGCACTGAGGTTGATGAAGTCGAAATTGATGAAAGGGATTTGTCATGATTGATTACTTATCCATTGAGCATCGGGGCGCGACCAAACATGCCCATATATTGCAGGCAATGAGATTGCCCGCCGTTCGGTTCTGTGGCCCGTCTCGGCCCAGCATTCGAATTTCATCCGGCAAACTGGGGGAGGCGATGACGCTTCAATCTATTTGTCCTTGTTGTTACCTGCCGATTAACGGTAACAGTGACGGTTATTGCAATCGCCAGATGTGCATTGACGTTCGTATGGCCGCCGAACGTAACAAGTTAATTGCCGAACACGGACAGTATTTAGTCCAATGGGAAACCATGGACGCGCAGATTAAACACCAACGCTTTGCCGATAAAGACAAAGCAGAGGCGTTTTATGTGGGGATTTACGCTGACTCTGTTAGCGCATTCCTGCAATACCCAGATGGCCGCATATTGGAATAGCAGCCTATTTAAGTAACAGTGACCAAAAAACAGGAAACCAAATCATGAAGGTTCATTATATCGGAGTCGCTAGACGTTACGGCACATCCAGCAAAACCGGCAAACAATATGACATGTGTATGTTGTCCTATGCTGTGCCAATTAAAGGGAATGTCACCCAAAGTATGAACTATTCCGGCTTTGGCTATGAAGTCAAAGAGGTGGATTTAGATCCCAACGCCATGAATCATTTCGCACTGTGCAAACTGGGTGAAATTGTGGACGTTGAAGTACAACCGAACCCCAGTGATCTGACCCGTAATATTGTGTCCGGCATTGTGGGCAAATCCTCCGTTGGCGCTCAAGCCAAAGAGGATAAATTCTAATGCCTCGTCCGTGCTTCTTTGTTGATACTGTTACAGGGGTAACAAGGGTTGAGCATTTGGATGTTTGCCCGCAGGTGAGCGCGGACGGGTCGTTAGTTTACACTCTGCTAACTCCAATGGAATTAGACAAGGTGTTAAGTGTTACCGATTTATTCGGGTTTGATCCCGAATATTTCGGCATGTTTGTTCTGTATTTTATCCTGCTGTTTTTGGCAGGTTATTTCACTGGTCTTATCGCTAGAAAGATAAGTCGTTAACTTTAAGGGAAATATCATGAAAAAGATCAATAATCTGTTTGCTGCTGGCATGAAAAAAGCGACCGTTCCCGCAGTGGCCGCTGCCTCTCTGATGGCCGCGCCCGCTTTCGCGGATACCAAGCAGGCTATTACGGATGCTATTGCGGCAGGTCAGGAAAATTACGGACTTGTGACTGCTGGTGTCATCGGTGTTGCTGCGCTCGGTTTTGCCCTTGGCATGATCGTTAGCTGGCTCCGCAAGTAAATCGTGCTCGTAGCCGCCATTCTAGCAGCCACTGGCGCGTTTGTGTTTGGGGCTGCGTTCCTGTCGGGGGTGTTCACCTCCTAAATCATAGGGGGGCTATGCCCCCTTTTTTTATTTGGTGTCGCCATGCGTTATCTGTCCGTTCTGTTGTTGTCTCCTTCTCTGGCCTATGCGGCATGTGCTCCTGGGGTTAATTATGGTTCCCTTGGCATAAGTTCGCCCAGCCCGATATGTATTGCTTATTCTGGTTCATCGCTTGGCGGTTGCTCTGCATATTGCGGTGGTGGTGCTGGTTCAACCGTTTGTGTTGAATTACCTCTTGATACTCCGCCGAGCAAAGGCCCTTACTTCTCTGACGGTAATGAGTGCGAGATTGGGGGCGGTGGGGATGATGGCGGCGGAGATAATGGCGGCGGCAATAATGGCGGAGTGGGTGGAGACGTCGGCCCTAATGCGCCTATGTATCGTGCGCCCCAGACTTTGGTGGGTAATTTGCAAACTGCTAATTTAGCCCCTGCCTTTGATTCTGTCTCGTTGAATATTGAACGATTAAAAAACTTGGTTGGGCAAGAGAGCCGAGCCGCCAGATATGATATGTCTTTTATGATAAAAGATTTAGCTAGAATTGCTCAAAATACATCAGGGATGAATGGTGGCGCTGGGACATATGGCCCCTTACTTTATGAGATGAATGGACATTTAAAATCTCTAAGCGAAAAGTCGGTATTTGAACCTAATTTTTGGAATGATAAAGATATTGCGCGAACTAATCAGCTTTCTGATATGAGGCAGGATATATCTTATTTGGGTTGGGAACTTAAAAACATATCTGATATTCTTAGTAGTGGCGGCGGTTCTAGTGGCGGCGGTTCTAGTGGCGGCGGTTCTACTGGTGATTTATCTGCAATCCAAGGTGATGTAGCCTCACTAAAAGCAATGCAGCAATCTTTAATGTCAACTATTGGCTCTATTAGCGGTAATACTAGCTCCATGTCGTCCAATATTGGTAACATGCTTGGCTCTATTGGGAGTCTCCAAGGTTCGGTTAATTCGGTTAACTCCAACATTTCCAGCCAGTCTGGCTATTTAAGTCAGATGAATGATAACCTTTATGCTATTAAGTTTATGCTTCAGGATGGTTTAAAGGATGGCTGGGGAAATTCTGGGGGAGGGCAGGGCGATGATGGTGGTGGTGATAAGCCTTGCACTGGCCCTCTATGTTCTTTTACTAAGCCATCCAGCAGTTCTGGCTCTGCCTTGTCAAAGGTTTTTTCTAATGAATCTATTGATGATGTTAAAAAACAAATAGAGAATAAAGACACTGAAATATCTGACGCCATGAATAATATTAAGTCAGTTTTTGCCCCTGAGGAATTAACTATTACTGGCACTTACAATAATGATTATCATGATATAAATGGCGTTAGGGTTGATTTGAGTGGTAAATCTAACCTCGAATTGTTTTTTAATTCCGGCCCTAAAATGGCCATTTGGTTCCTTGCTGTTTTGCTTGCTTTTTCAATTTTGATGGGGGGGCGCAAAAATGCGTAACTTGTTTATTATGGCTTTGCTCGTTCTGCCATCGCTTGCCTTTGCGGCTGATGATTCATCATCTTTCTTAGACTATGTGGGGCAGCAACTCAACGATTTGCATTATGCCATTACTGAGGAAGTGCCCGGCATTTTTCATCGCTTTGTTGCGTGGGGTGTCGAGTATTACACTTTGGCGATGTTAACATTCAAGCTCCACATGATTAAATTTGCTTATCTGGTTGCCCAGCAAATAGCGACTGACATTAATATCGCGGCTTATCTCTCCGCAGCTATATCGCAATTGCCTAGCGGCGTTCGCTGGGGCCTTCAAGAGCTTGGTTTTGCTAATGCTCTTAATCTTTTGATTAATGTCTATATCACGCGCTTTGTCATGAATATCATGGGGTGGTAAATGGCAATCGTTATTGAGCATGGTCATAATGGCTCTTATAAATCGAGCTCGGTTATTTGGTTTCGCTTGCTTCCTGCGCTTCGTGCTGGTCGTCTCGTTGTCACTAACGTTGCGGGCATGTGGCCTAAGCATAAAATCGAGGAATTTCTCGGTGAAAAGTTCCCTGAGTCTGCAAAGTTGTTTCGCGTTAGTTCGCAAGACCCTAAATATCAAGAGCTTTGGCGGCGTTGGCATCATTGGATGCCCATTGGTGCATTCGTCTTTATAGATGAATGTCAGGACATATATGACAGGGATGTGTTTAAGGGGCAGGAGGAATATAACCTAAAGCCGATTGATACTTATAGCAACGTATTGCCTGCTGACTTTATTCAGCTCTTTAAAGACGTTCTAGCGAGTTATAAACCGGAGACTATTGAAGAGTGTGATACTGATGATACGGGGAGGGTTGTTTTTGATGAACGGGGTCAGATTATGTATCCGACTAGCCCCAAAGAATCGTTTATGCGTCATCGTCATTACAACTGGGATGTGGTCTTTGCTACGCCTGATATTACTTCTATCCCTCGGCCCGTTCGGGCCTGCTGTGAAGTGGCCTTTGCTTATTCAAGTAAAGATTCGTTCTTTCTTTCCAGACGGAAACCCCGCATCTATGAGCATAACCCCCTTGAAAACGGCATCCCGACCAAGCAGAGCGTCACGTTTAAGCGGCGTGTGCCGCTGGCTGTGCACATGTTATATAAGTCCACTCAAACAGGCTCTATTACTAAATCTGGTCAATCTAGCGGCCCGTTATCCTCGTTTAAGGTTCGTTTTGTCCTGTTTTTCGTTATACCGCTCGTGTTTGTCTGCTGGGGCTGGATTCTTTATACAAAGTTTGCGGTTGACTCTGCATTACCTGAAGGTGGGGAGCCTGTGGCTGCTCAAGAAGGTCCTGCTACGTCTGCTGATCCTGTGGCTGTGTCTGTTTCTAACTCGAATGCTGGCAACGGGAGCTCTAAACCTGCTTTCGTGATGCCTTACGGCGTTACTGAGCTGTTTAGCACTGGTGCTAGTGGCGCGATCTATGCGGGACGATTTGAGGGGCTTGTGTTGTTTTCAGGGATGCGCGGTAAGGAAGAGTTAGCGTTTAACTCTGATGACTTGGTGAACCTTGGGTATAAGGTCGATTACCTGGGCGATTGCTATTCGGTGGTCACAGACCGCAATGGCCGCGCCATCACTGTTAACTGCCAGCCTCGTATTGTGACGCCAGCACCCAAACAGAATGGCGGTCTTGCCATGCCCGAGAACGTCACAACCTTAGCCAGTCTAACCACGCCATCGGCGTGAGATAGCGGGCTGAGCGCACTAACGCCGATGGCGTGGCCAAGGGCCATGCCATCAACTTGTTATCTCTTATCGCCGATAACTAGCTTTATCGGCGACAGCATTAAATCCCGCCCTGCAGCGTACCTGGTTGCGCGGCCACAACACAATGTGTGGTGACTGCGCATAATGTATATTATGTTAAATGAAATATCTTGGTATTCTGTCACCCTCAACCGAACTGTGTATAATGGTGGCAATTGATCCTATCCCCGACCGGATGTCTTAAGTGGCTGAATTAACATCAGAACAATTAAAACCCGCTTTCTCGATTGAGCAGTTCCCCACACTTGGCGAGCTCGACCCCATTCCGTTTGCCGCCCTGCAACCCAGAGCGATTTCGGGTATCAAACGGCTGGCCAGTTTTGATGGTGACTGCCCGGTCATGATCCTCAACGGTTTCCCCGGTGCAGATTACGAGAATGTCTGCCAGACCCTGATCGCCTCTTCGAATGGCAAGGATGGCGACCTGTTCGATCTCTGTTATACCGAGAATCTCAACAACCCTTTCAAGCCCATCTGGCTGCGCCTGCAACCGGGCTCGGGTTTCGAGTTCTGCGAAATGGTCGGTGAGCTGCTCAAGCTGATGAGCCACCATCTCGACGCCGAGCGGCTGGTCACCCGGATCATCCGCAAACAGAACAACGACCCCAAGATCGTGGATTTCCTCTCCGATCTGGCCGCCCATGTCGCCCAGGGCCTCGAGTTCCAGCACCCGGTGCTCATCAACCTGCTGATCCATCATGAGGATCAGCAAGCCCCTGTCGTCTACGGCCGTGACCTGAACTGGGATACCTTGTTCGGCTCTATCAACTATCAGACGGAACAAGGCTCCGTCTACGCCAACCAGCACCTTTTGGAACCTGGTCTGCTGCGGGAAGCCAACGGTGGTTACCTGATACTTCAGCTCGATGAGCTGCTGGATCAGCCTCATCTCTGGTTCAAGCTCAAAAACGCCATGCAAAAAGGCGAGCTGGACTGGAATGCCTATCAGGAAGGCAAGACGCTGACACCGTTCTTCACCCCGGAAGCGACCCCCATCCGGTTCAAGTTGATCCTGGTCGGTGACAGGCTGGACGTGGCGGAATTCCAGATGCTGGACAGGGACATGGCGGAGCGCATCTTCCTGCGTGCCGATCTGGTCTCCGAAGTGAACATCGAGGAAGATCTCCCCGCCTTCCTGCAATATCTCGCCTGGCTGCGAGCGCGCTGGGCGCTGCTGGATTTCACGCCAAGTGCCCTCCTCGCCCTCTGTCGCCATGCCAGCCGCCTGTGTGACCACCAGGAGTGGCTATCCCTCTCCGAGGTACAGCTCGGCGCCATCATGCGCATGGCCGACAGCCTGGCCCGCGAGCTGGAAGCGACCAGCGTCACTGACGAACATATCCTGCTCGCCCTGGAAGAGCAGGATTACCGCCTCAACTATCTGGTGGAGCAATCGGATCAGGGTGTTATCGACGGCCAGATCCTGCTGCAGACCGACGGTGAAGAGGTTGGCCAGATCAACGGCCTTTCCGTCATCCAGGTGGCCGGCCATCCCTATGACTTCGGGGAGCCGGTACGCCTCACCGCGACCGTCCACCTCGGGGATGGCGATGTGGCTGACATCGAGCGCAAGGCGGAGCTCGCCGGGCACATTCACGCCAAAGCCATGATGATCATCCACGGTTACCTCTCCAACAAGTTCGGCGCAGAGAACCCCTCGCCGCTCTCGGCCAACCTGGTGTTCGAGCAGTCATACCACGAGATCGATGGTGACAGCGCCTCCCTGACCGGCCTGTGTGCCCTGCTCTCTGCCCTCGCCCGCCAGCCCATCTACCAGCACTTCGCTGTGACCGGTGCGGTCGACCAGTTCGGCAATGTGCAGGCCGTTGGCGGCGTGAACGAGAAGATTGAGGGCTTCTTCCGGGTGTGCAAGATCCACGGCCTCACCGGCAAGCAAGGCATTCTGCTGCCCGGCACCAACGCCCAGCAGCTCAACCTCTCTGATGAAGTGATCGCGGCAGTAGAGGCCGGCCAGTTCCACATCCACCCGGTGGATCACGTGGAAGAGGCTATCGAGCTGCTCACCGGCTGCGTTGCTGGCGAACCAGACATGCCGGATACCCTGTTTGGCCGCATCCAGGAGAGACTGGACGAACTCAATGGCACGGCAACCAAGAGTGGCGGCCTGCTGCGCAGCCTGCTGGATCGGCTGCTTGGCCGTTAAATGAAGTGATCGGAGTTGTTTAGCGAACATCTGTAAGCTAAATTGGCCCGGCTTTGACCCATATGAAGGATAAACAGCGTGACCCTAGATAACGACACCACTGATCCCCGCCTCTCCCTGTGCGAACAAGGCAAAGAGTCCTTTACCCGTGAAGAGCTGCTTGCCTGCAGCCGTGGCGAATTATTTGGTGAAGGTAACAGCCAGCTGCCCGCCCCCAACATGCTGATGATGGATCGCATCGTCAAGATCAACGACCATGGCGGCGAGCACGGCAAGGGTGAAATCCTGGCTGAACTCGATATCACGCCGGATCTCTGGTTCTTCGACTGCCACTTCCCCGGCGATCCCGTCATGCCCGGCTGCCTGGGCCTGGATGCTATGTGGCAACTGGTCGGCTTCTTCCTGGGCTGGAAAGGGGGTCCTGGCAAAGGACGTGCGCTGGGTGTCGGTGAAGTCAAGTTCACCGGCCAGATCCTGCCGACGGCCAAGAAGGTCACCTACAAGATCACCTTCAAGCGCGTCATCAACCGCAAACTGGTCATGGGCATTGCCGATGGCGTCGTGGAAGTGGATGGTCGCCCCATCTACAGCGCCACCGATCTGAAAGTGGGCCTGTTCAAAGACACCACCGCATTCTGATCCTGCTCCTGGGTGAGCAGAGACAACGTAAAGGGGCCACGATGGCCCCTTTCCTATTGTAATGAGTGATGAAGTATCGGTTACTTCATGAAGAGGCCTGAGCCTCGCCCTTCCATGGCATCGCGCCAACCACCAAGCCAATGGCCCCTGGCATCCAGGCACTGGTACGGACACGCTTCTTTCTGTTTGCCGACTACGCCAGCCTGATAACCACGAGCGCGAGCTCTCTCCAGACGGTCCCGTTTCTGTCTCTTCATCATCTACGACCCTCTTCGTGGAACAAAAAAAGCGACCAGTTTTTCACCGGTCGCCTTCATCTTTACCCCAGGGGGGAGGCAGGGTCAAACAAAAAATTCCATGCTATTCAGGGGTTGTGACACAAGATACTGAACTGCATTAATTTTTGATGACACTTACTTATCGCTGATAGCGACGCAGCCAGGCAAAGGGCAGCGCCAGCAGAGTCAACCAGAACAGGCTGCCACCACCGCCCTCGCCACCATCCTGACCGGTCTGGTTGTTGACCGGCGCATTGCTGACCACATAGCTGGCCGGGGCATTGCCCTGATAATCCGCCACGGCCGGCGTCAGTTTGACGGCGACCACGGTGGCGTTGGCGCGTTTGTTGAGGTCGCTCTCGCTGTCATAGCGATACGCCGTCGCGGCAATGGTGCCGTCGCTGCTGATGCCGCTGGCATAAGCGATGTGATAGTACTTGCCGTTCTGGGCACACTGCTTGTTGCCGGCGTCATCCTTGCCACAGATGAGATCGTTCAGATACCAGCTGTTGGCCGGGGCGGCCGCGTTCAGCAGGAAGGCTTCCTGCATGCGGTTGGTGCCATTGACCACCGGTTGGGTCTGATGGCGGGAGTCGCGCCAGCCAACCACCATGTTGTGCTCGTTGATGGCGGCCGCTTCCGAGCCTGCCCCCGAGACCGGCTTGTCTTGAAGAGGAAGGCTGGCCGCCGTACCCGGCTTGCTCAGGTTGAACAGGAACATCTCCACCGGGCGGTTCTGACCCTTGTTGATGCGATAGCGCTGGTTGCCGATCACGTAGCCGTTGTCGTTGACGGCCACGGCCCAGCTGTGTTGCAGCTTGGCATCGTCCTTGCCAGGCTCGCCATCCGGCAGCGGGATGATCTTGGTGGTGCCCACGGTGCCGGCAGCCGTATCCAGGGTCCAGTAGCTGGCGAGGTTGCGGCCATCCAGATCACCGGTGCCCACCTCGCCGGTAGAGCTGTAGCCCACGCCGTAGAGGGTGCCGTTGTACTTGGCCACGCCCAGTGCAGAAGCGGTTTGCAGCACCTCGTCACGCTGATGGCCATAGGTGCCGGCCTGCATCAGCTTGTTGAACCCGCCCGAGCTGTTGAGCAGCCAGAAACTCGCCTGGGTATCGACCCCGGGGCAGTAGCGGAAGTCACCGTACTGGCTGTCATTGCCCGTCTCGAAACACCACTTGTAGAAATCACCGCCCACCTTGTGGCGATACTTGTCGCTGGCCGCGGTACCGGTCACCAGATACTGACCGTTGTCCAGCTTCTTGATGGAGGTGGGTACGCTCAGGCCGTGGGTGCTGGCCGCATCCTTGAGCTCGACCGGGTTGCCGTCATTGACCACGGCAAAGGCGGTGCGCAGCTTGCCATTCATCTTGTAACCGACCCGATCCTCCGGAACATCCCCGAGGGCCGTCACCAGGCCATCGACCTCGGAGCTGGTCACGTAGCCCAGGTTGCTGCGTTGATCCACCTTGTCCAGGAAGTCGCGACGCCACTGGTAGGCAAAGCCCGAGTTGTCGCTCCAGAAGGAGTTGCAGACCGAGTTGGAGAGCATGCAACCCTGCTCGAAACGGAAACGATCCACCAGGAAGTCGGCAAACCGCACGGTGGAGAAGTATTCCGCCATGTTGTTCTTGGTGTTGAGCCCGATGAGGCCGTTGGCATCGCCGCTGATCCCGCTGGCATAGCCTTTGACTTCGTCATCGACGATGGTGAAAAAGGAGCTTTGTGCCGCCTGCGCGTTGAGGCTGGCGCCGACCAGGATGGCCAGCATGGATAATTGCTTTTTCATCTACTTCCTTAGTCTTGATGTTTCAACGCTTCCAACTCCTCCCAACGGGAGAAGGCGTGTTCCAATGCGGCCTCTGCCGCATTCAATGCATCCAGTTTGGGCTGGGTCTGCTCTGCTGGCAGGGAGAAGAAACCGGGGTGGTTAATCTCGGCCTGCAGGGCATCGAGTTCCATTTCCAACTGTTCCAGCCGGGCTGGCAGATTATCCAGCTCCAGTTGCAACTTGTAAGAGAGTTTTCGTGTTTTTTTCGCAGGCTCCGCTGCCGATGCGACAGGCTCTGCCACCTTGACCGGGGCCGGCTTGGCCGTCTGTTGGGCGGCCTGCAGGGCTCGTGTGGCCATCATGTCGGCGTAGCCCCCGACATAATCGCTGATCCGTCCATCCCCTTCAAACAGCCAGCAGCCGGTCACGGTATTGTCGATGAAACGGCGATCGTGGCTGACCAGCAGCAGGGTGCCCGGATAATCGGTGAGCAGCTCTTCCAGCAATTCCAGCGTTTCGACATCCAGGTCGTTGGTTGGTTCATCCAGAATCAACAAGTTACTGGGTTTGAGGAAGAGTTTGGCCAACAGTAGACGGTTTTTCTCGCCCCCTGACAAGGCCTTGACCGGGGTGCGCGCCCGCTTGGGCTCGAACAGGAAGTCCTGCAGGTAGCCAAGGATGTGGCGGGAGCGGCCGCGAACCATCACCTCCTGCTTGCCCTCCCCCACGTTGTCCACCACCGTCTTCTCGGGATCGAGCTGCTCACGGTATTGATCGAAGTAGGCCACTTCCAGGTTGGTCCCCTGGCGCACCGAGCCACGGCTCGCCTCGAGCTGGCCCATCAGCAGCTTGATCAGGGTCGACTTGCCGCAGCCGTTGGGGCCAACCAGAGCAATCTTGTCCCCGCGCAGCACCTGCAGATCCAGTCCCTGGAACAGGGTGCGATCACCAAAGTCCAGCCCCAGCCCCTCGGTCTCGAACACCAGCTTGCCGGAGCGGCCCGCCTCGTCCAGTTGCAGCTTGGCCTTGCCCTGCAGTTCCCGGCGCTGGGTGCGCTCCATGCGCATCGCCTTGAGGGCCCGCACCCGTCCCTCGTTGCGGGTACGACGCGCCTTGATCCCCTGGCGGACCCACACCTCTTCCTGGGCCAGCTTGCGGTCGAACTCGGCGTTTTTCAGCTCCTCGACCCGCAACCACTCCTCCTTGCCTTGCAGATATTCGTCATAGTTACCGGGCCAGGAGGTGATCACGCCGCGATCGAGATCGATGATCCGGGTCGCCAGCTTGTGGATGAACTCCCGGTCGTGGGAGATGAAGACGATGGCGCCACGAAAGTCCTTGAGGAACTCTTCCAGCCAGTTGATGGCATCGATGTCCAGATGGTTGGTCGGCTCGTCCAGCAGCAACAGGTCCGGGTCACACGCCAGGGCGCGGGCCAGAGCCACCTTGCGCAGCCAGCCGCCAGACAGACTGTCGAGCGTCACATCAGGGTCGAGATCGAGCAGGGTCAGCACCTGATTGATGCGGGTTTCGTACTGCCAGCCGTTCTGATAGTCGAGCTGCTCCTGCAACTGGCTCATGGTGCGAATGTTGGCATCGGAAGGGTCGTGCGCCAGGGCGTGGGAGACATGGTGGTACTGCTTGAGCAGCTCCCCTACCCCGGCCAGCCCTTCTGCGGCGTAATCGAACACGGTGATCTCGCTCGAGGCGGGCGGATCCTGCTCGAGGCGGGTCACTTTCAAATCTTGTTGCAACACCAGACGGCCGTCGTCCAGCGGCAGTTCGCTGGCAATCACCTTCATCAGGGTGGACTTGCCCGCCCCGTTGCGACCCACCAGACAGAGGCGCTCGCCCCGCTCTATGGTGAGCTCGGCATGGTCGAGCAGCGGAAAATCACTGAACGACAGGGACGCGCCGTGCAATGTCAAAAGAGCCATGTTTGTTCCTTGTTGCTTATGAAAAAACGGGCGGCAGCGTGAATCTGCCCCCGTTTTGTCGTCAAATCCTGCTCACCCCTGTGCCAGCCAGCCTTGCAGCTCCCCCAGGGTGAAGGGCCAGCCCAGCTCCCGGCCGGCACTGTCTTGCAGCACCGGGATGCGCACCCGGTAAGCCTCGAGCCAGGCCTCCTCCTCCAGGATGTCGCAGCGGCGGGTCTGCGCGGCCATCCCGGCCTGTTCCACCAGCGTCCACGCCTGTTCGCACAGGTGGCAGCCGTCGGTGTGAAACAGGGTCAGCATCAGCCTTGTGCCTCGGCGTGGGTGATGATCCAGCAGTTGTGGATATGCTGGTTGCGCTCGAAGTCCTTGGGCCGGGTCTTGTTCGTGATGTTCTGCGCCTTGAGACCGATGGCGTCAAGGCCGGCCAAGTCCATCTTGAAGTGGCGTTTGTTGTTGGAGAAGACCAGGGTGCCGTCCGCCGCGAGCAGGCGCTTGAGGTGCTGCATCAACAGCAGGTGATCCCGCTGCACGTCGAAGCTCTCGTCCATCCGCTTGGAGTTGGAGAAGGTGGGCGGATCGATGAAGATGAGGTCGTACTGCTCGTCGGCTTCCGACAACCACTTCAGGCAGTCCGCCTGCACGAACTTGTGCTCGCGGCCCACCAGCGAGTTGAGGCGCATGTTGTCCTGGGCCCAGTTGAGGTAGGTGCGCGACATGTCCACCGTGGTGGTTTCGCGGGCGCCGCCGAGCCCCGCGTGCACGGTGGCACTGCCGGTGTAGGCGAAGAGGTTCAGGAAGCGCTTGCCCTTTGCCATCTGGCCCAGCATGCGGCGGGTCTGGCGGTGGTCGAGGAAGAGGCCGGTGTCCAGATAGTCGTAGAGGTTGACCCAGAGGCGTGCACCGTACTCCTGCACCTCCATCCGGTGCTGCTCTTCGGAGAGCTTCTGGTACTGCTGTTTGCCTTCCTGGCGCTCGCGCACCTTCAGGATCACCTTCTCGCCGTCCATGCCGGTCACCTTGATGGCGGCCTGCACCATGTCCAGCAGACGCTGGCGGGTTTTCTGGGCGGGAATGTCCTTGGGCGCCGCGTACTCCTGTACCACCAGATAATCCTGATAGCGGTCGATGGCGGCGTTGTATTCCGGCAAGTCCGCGTCATAGAGGCGGTAGCAATCGAGGTTCTCCTTGCTCGCCCATTTCTCGAGGGTCTTCAGATTCTTGCGCAGACGGTTGGCAAAGTCCTGGGCCACCTCTTTCTGGGAAGCGACGGCATCGAGGGCGATCTGATAGTTGCGCAGCTGGCACTCGAGGGCGCCGTTGAACAGGCGATACTGCTTGTCGGCACGCAAGCGCAGGCAGCTCAGGAGTTCGGGAGAGGCGGAGAGAATGGTGACCTTCCACCCCTGGAAGCCGCGGCGCAGGGCATCGCCAAGGGCCTGATGCACTTCCAGCAACGCCGGGAATTCACCGAGACGCTCGCCATAGGGCGGGTTGGAGATGAGCATGCCGACCTGACGGCTCTCTCCTTCCACAGCCGGCATCGGCAGCGGATTTTCCAGCTTGGTGACATCGGCCTGCTTGAAGGTAATGAGATGGGCCACGCCGGCGGCCTTGGCGTTGTCACGGGCCTTCATCAGGACCCGGGTATCCGCATCGCAACCGAACAGTTTCACCTCGCAGCGCTGCATGCCGCGCTTGGCACGCACCTGGGCTTCCATCATCAGACTCTGCCACAGTTCACCATCGTGTTGCAGCCAGCGATCGAAACCGAAGCGCTCACGGCGCAGCGCAGGCGCCATGTCGGCAGCGATGAATGCCGCTTCAATCAGCAGGGTACCGGAGCCGCACATGGGGTCCATCATGGGCTCGCCAGCCCAGCCGCTGCGGGCAATCATGGCCGCAGCCAGGTTCTCTTTGAGGGGCGCCTCGCCGGTGCCCTGGCGATAGAAGCGCTGGTGCAGCGCCGGTCCTGACAAGTCCAGCGTGATATTGGCCTTGCCTTTGCCAAGGTGCGCCATGATGCGAATGTCCGGAGACTTCTTGTCCACATCCGGGCGCACGTGGCCGCGCTTGGTGAAGCGATCGACGATGGCGTCCTTGATCTTCAGGGCGCCGTACTGGGTATTGCGAATGGAGGCGTTGGTACCGGTAAAGTCCACCGCGATGGTGGCGGTACCGGAGAAGTGCTCCTCCCAGGGAATGGTATGAGCCCCGAGGTAGAGGTCCAGATCGTCGTTCATCTGGAACTCGGAGAGCACCAGCACGATACGGGAGGCAAAGCGGCTCCACAGACAGGCCTTGTAGCCGATGGTCAGTTCGCCCTTGAAGTGGACGCCGGCCACGGTCTCACGGACCTGCTCCGCACCCAGATTGGTCAGCTCGACGGCCAGCAGGTTTTCCAGCCCCTTGGGGCAGGTTGCAAAAAATTCTTTCATCACGCTCACGGGGATGCCATAAAAATAGTGCCGCATTATACCTTATCGGCCCGCGCTCGGCACTCGAACCTTGGACAAAGGCGCCATATAAACGGCAAGAGGCGCGGCAGACTCTCCCCTCCCCCCTTGCGGGCGACAGGATCCCGCTCTTGGCTGGCAGCTGTCTACCATCACATTCGTAAAGAATTCGAAAATCTTGCCCGGACCGGGCAGAAAACGGTCGTGACGACCTGACGAGGAGAAAATACAAATAATGGAACAAGAGAGAGACTGAGCGCTTAAATATCAGACCAATATAGCAGACCTATAACGGACTTATTCGTCGCCATATAACGGCCCCTCGTCAGCCCACTTCCCGATATTGTGTCTGTGCCCGGACTCTGGCTTGCATCCGGTTATTCATCACCTTGATCACGGCAAAGCGCGACAGCGTCTTGCTGTTGGTCAGCACCAGCTCGTCGGTCAGGTTCAGGCAAACGCTCGCCTGATCGCCGGCTTCGATGACCATGAATTCCCCCCGACCATGGGGCGTATCCATCCACACCAGGGATCCCATCTCCGGAATAACGTGAGCCTGCTGTTCATGAAAGAACCAGCTTTGCGGCATCAGGGGTTTATAAAAACGGCTGACGGCGATGGCATTGAGGACCAGCTGGACCTGGTGGGGCGTACTCCAGTCGAGTTCAGCGGCCTTGTCCATCAACTGGTAATAGAGGGCGGCATCATCCACACAAAAAGGCTGGGTGGTGAAAGAACAGGGAACAAGTTGCCGACCTTTATATTCGGTGGCAAATATCATGCGATCGGACAAATCCAGCATCAGGCGATCATCCTGAGCGTCATAATGCCACTGCCAATTGTCATTGGGTTGAATACACATGGTGGTGCCCTTATCTAAGCCGTCCCTCGACTTTATTCCATGTCGAGAATTTGAGCAACGTTAAATAAGGGCAACCGGTTATTTTTTAAATATGGGTAACGATCTCTTTGACCAGACTCGGCCCTTTATAAATAAAGCCGCTGTAAATCTGGACAAGACTGGCACCCGCCGCCAGTTTTTCCCGAGCCGCCATGGCGCTGTCGATACCACCCACACCGATAATGGGCAGGGCGCCGTCGAGGGCCTTGGCCAGGTGGCGGATCACCTCGGTGCTCTTGTGCTGGAGCGGACGACCGCTAAGCCCGCCAGCCTCTGCGGCATGGGGCATGTCATATATCATCTCCCGCTCCAGAGTGGTATTGGTGGCGATGACACCATCAATACGGTTCTTGATCAAAGAGGCGGCTACCTGATCTATTTCATCGAGTGACAGATCCGGGGCAATTTTCACGGCCAGCGGCACATACTTTTTATATTTCTCGGCCAGCTCCTGTTGACGCTGTTTCAATGCGGCCAGCAGTTCATCCAGTGCATCGCCATATTGCAATTGACGCAGACCCGGGGTGTTCGGCGAGGAAATATTGACCGCAATATAACCGGCGTGGTCATACACCTTGTCCATGCAGAGAAGGTAATCATCCTTGCCCTGCTCGATGGGGGTGTCCTTGTTCTTGCCGATATTGATGCCGATCACCCCCTGATATTTGGCCTCTTTCACCTTGGCCACCAGGTGATCGACGCCCTTGTTGTTGAAGCCCATGCGATTGATGATCCCCTCGGCCGGGATCACCCGGAAGAGACGTGGCTTGTCATTGCCGCTCTGGGGTCTGGGGGTCACGGTACCGACCTCGATGAAACCGAACCCCATGGCGCCGAAGGCATCGATGCACTCTCCATCTTTATCCAGACCGGCGGCCAACCCCACCGGATTGGCAAAATTAAGCCCCATGACGGTGACGGGGCGTTTGGGCAGAGAGTGGCGGAAGAAACAATCAAGCGGGGTACCAAGAAGGCGGGGCAAATATTTGATGGAGAGATCGTGAGCCTGCTCCGGATTGAGTTTGAACAGGAAATGCCTGGCGAGTGGGTACAGCATGCTTGCTCCTTAAAAAAAGCCCCGGCAACTGGCCGGGGCTTTTGGGGTTATGCCGAGGTTCGGCAATTCAACTGGAGCAGGTTCAACTCTCGCAAGGCCACCGAGAACTTGGCGAACTCGTGAGTGCTCGTGGTCTTGAAGTCGGCCAACATGTGGGTCCAACGGGACAAGAGTTGCTCATGCTCCGAAATCCAGTCGGCCAGTATGGTAGCGCATTCCCCCTGCTCTTTGCACCCTTCCAGTACCACGGAGGTGAGGCTGCGTTGCTGCCAGTCCAGATCTTCGCGGAAGGAGGCCCGCGCCATCGCCTGCCAGTGGTTGCCCACCGGCTGATGGTTGATCTGCTCAAGGAACCAGTGCAGATCCAGCTTGGCGCCCAGGCGATAGTAGACATTGGCAACCCGCAGGATGTCGGTCTTGTGCTCCGCGGCAATCTGCGCCAGATCCAGGCAGGAGAAGAGGCTGCTCATGTGGGCCACGCGACGGGCGATGGCCTCCGGCACCTGTTTCTCCATCAGGGCGGCGACCGCCTGGCTGTGTTCGGCCACTTCGCTTTCGTCCATTACCTCATAAAGGTGCTGACTCAAGGTCTCGAAGGCCGGGCGGAAGAAGGCGATGTTCTCGCCGATGCTCCAGCTGCGGTTGCGGGCGCGCAGGAACCAGCGGGTGGCGCGGCGCACGATGCGGCGGCTGTAGAACATCAGCTCGAGCTGGGTCTGGGCATCCACCCCGTTGTCACACCCTTCGATGTCACGCCACAGGGCGCCGAGGCCGAACACTTCCCGGGCCATGGCGAAGCAGCAGGCCACTTCCGCCACCGAGGCACCGGTCTCGTCCTTCATCCGGCTGGCGAAGTTGAGCCCCATGTCGTTGACCAGCATGTTGGCAACCCGGGTCGCGATGATCTCGCCTCGCAGCGGGTGCTGGGCCAGGGCCGCGCCAAATTGCTGCTGCAACTGGGTCGGGAAGCTGGTGACCAGCATGTTGGCGAGGAAGGGCTCGTCGGTCACTTCCGGGCAGTTGAGCTGCTCTTTGAGCACCATCTTGCCGTAAGCCACCAGCACCGCCAGCTCGGGTCGGGTCAGCCCCTGCCCTGCCGCCATCCGCTCGGAGAGCTCTTCGTCGGAGGGGAGGAACTCGAGCGCCCGGTCCAGCTTGCCTTCCCGCTCCAGCCCCTGGATGAAGCGCTGCTGCTCTTTCAGCTGCTCGGCACCACGGAAGGCGGTCACCGAGATGGACTGTGACTGGCGGTAGGCGTTGGTGATGACCACCTGCGCCACCGCATCCGTCATCTCGTAGAGCATCTGGTTGCGCTGCTTGAGGGTCAGATCCCCGGCGGCCACCAGCTGGTTGAGCAGGATCTTGATGTTGACCTCGTTGTCGGAGCAATCCACCCCGCCCACGTTGTCGGTGAAGTCGGTGTTGATGCGACCACCCTGGCTCGCATACTCCACCCGGCCAAGCTGGGTGAAGCCCAGGTTGCCACCCTCGCCCACGATGCGGGCACGCAGGTCACGACCATTGACGCGCAGCACGTCGTTGCTGCGATCCCCGACATCGGCGTCGCTCTCGCGGGCGCTCTTCACATAGGTGCCGATGCCGCCGTTCCAGAGCAGGTCGACGTTCAGGCAGAGCAGCGCCTTGATCAGCTCGTTCGGGGCCATGCCGCTCTTGTCGGTGCCGAGCAGGGTCTGCATTTCCGGGCTCAGCTTGATGGACTTGGCAGAGCGCAGGAAGATGCCGCCCCCCTTGGAGATGAGCTCACGGTTGTAGTCATCCCAGCTGGAGCCGGGCAGCTCGAACAGGCGCTTGCGCTCGACGAAGCTCCCGGCCGCATCCGGGGTCGGGTCGACGAAGATGTGCATGTGGTTGAAGGCGCCCACCAGCTGGATGTGCTCGGAGAGCAGCATGCCGTTGCCGAACACGTCGCCGGCCATGTCGCCTATCCCCACGCAGGTGAAGTCGGTGGTCTGGCAGTTGATGCCGATCTCACGGAAGTGGCGCTTGACCGATTCCCAGGCACCGCGGGCGGTGATGCCCATCTTCTTGTGGTCATAGCCGACCGAGCCGCCGGAGGCAAACGCATCGCCGAGCCAGTGGCCGTACTCGAGGCTTATCTCGTTGGCGATGTCGGAGAAGGTCGCGGTGCCCTTGTCGGCGGCCACGACCAGGTAATAATCATCCTCGTCGTGACGCACCACGGATTTTGGCGGGATCACCTCGCCGCCAATGATGTTGTCGGTCACGTCGAGCAGGCCGCGGATGAACAGACGGTAGCAGGCCTTGCCCTCTTCCTGAATGACGGCACGGGGGGCGCTTGCCGGCATCTGCTTGCAATAGAAGCCGCCCTTGGCGCCCACCGGCACGATGACGGTGTTCTTCACCTGCTGGGCTTTCACCAGACCCAGCACTTCGGTGCGGAAGTCCTCTTTGCGATCGGACCAGCGCAGGCCGCCACGGGCCACCTTGCCCCAGCGCAGGTGTACCCCTTCCACTCGTGGGGAGTAGACGAAGATCTCGAACTTGGGCAGCGGCAGCGGCATATCGGTGATGCTGGAGGGGGCCAGCTTGAAGGAGATGTAGGGCTTGATGTTGCCCGCCTTGTCCAGCTGGTAGTAGTTGGTGCGCAGGGTGGCGTCGATCATCTCCACATAACGGCGAATGATGCGATCGTCATCCAGGTTGGCGACCTGATCCAGCTTGGCGGCGAGCTGCTCATGCAGCTTGGCGGATGCCTTGGCATCTTGCGATGGCACCTTGGCATCCTGCTTGATGGCCGGATCCAGGCGCTGTTCGAACAGAGTGAACAGCAGCTGGGCGATGTCCGGATAACGGGTCAGGGTCTCCTCGATGTAGGACTGGCTGAAGGAGACGCCGGTCTGGCGCATGTATTTGGCATAGGCCCGCAGCACGGATACCTGACGACCGGTGAGGCCGGCCCCCAGCACCAGACGGTTGAAGCCGTCATCTTCCAGGGTCTTGTTCCAGATGGCGGCGAAGGCCTGCTGGAAGCGCTGCTGGCTCTGCTCCAGATCGAACGGTTGCTCGCCCCGCAGCAGCATGGAGAAATCGAGGATCCAGAACACCTCGCCGGTGGGGGTCCGTACCTGATACGGGGTCTCGCCGATGACGCGCAGTCCCATGTTTTCCAGCATGGGCAGGACGTCGGAGAGGTGGATGGGTTCGCTTCGGTGGAACAGCTTGAGGCGTACCCGGCGATCGTTCTCCTCCTCCTGGGCGCGGTAGAACAGCATGCCAAGCGGCTCGGCCTCGCTCAATCCATCCAGGGCCATGATGTCCGCGACGGCAGAGCCCGGCAGCACATCTTCCTTGTAGGCACGGGGGAAGGCGGTGCTGAAACGGCGGCGCAGCTCGTTACCGCGGGCCTCGCCATAGTGGGAAAGCAGCACGGAATCCAGGCGGTCATCCCAGCTGCGGGCCGCTTCAATCAGGTTGTTCTGTACTTCGTTCACATCCACATCCACGTTGTTGTTGTTGACCCGCACTATGTAGTGGGTCCGTGCCAGCACGCCCTCGGTGAAGTAGACGTTGAACTCCACATCGATGCTGCTGCCAAAATATTTCTGCAAAATCTGCTGGGTCTTGACCCGCAGCGCCGTGTTGTAGCGCTCCTTGGTGACATAGACCATGCAGGAGAAGAAGCGGCCGTAGACGTCGCGGCGCACGAACAGGCGCAGCATGTCCCGCTCCTGCATCTCCAGCACGCCGAGACCGGTGGCCAGCAGCTCCTCTTCACGGGCCTGGATCAGCTCGTCGCGCGGGTAGGTTTCCAGCACGTTCAGCAGCGCCTTGTAGGCATGAGAGCCCGATTCAAAGCCGGAGGCGGCCATGATGCGCTCGAGGCGGTGGCTGATGAGGGGGATCTGGGTCGCACTGGTGTTGTAGATGGAGGAGGCATACAGGCCGATGAAGCGATCCTCTCCCACCACCTTGCCGTGCTCGTCGAAGCGCTTGATGCCGATGTAATCCACATAGGCCGGACGATGCACCCGGGACTTGCTGTTGGACTTGGTGAGGATCAGCAAGTCGGAACTGAGGGCCGCGTGACGGGCGCTGGCGGGCATGGTGCCGAGGCGCTGGCCTTCGTCCTTGATGGAGTTCTTCATCAGCCCCAGGCTGGACTCGGGCTGCGGCAGGATCTCGTGATCCCCCTCCACCGCCTTGACGTCGTAGCGACGATAACCCATCAGGGTGAAGTTGTGGGCGGCCACCCATTTGAGGAAGGCGACGCAGGAGTCCACCTCGGCCTGGCTGACCGGGTTCTTGCGTTTGGGCAGCTCCTCGATGATCTCGTTCAGGCGCGTCAGCATGGGCTGCCAGTCTCCCACCGCCAGGGCCACTTCCCGCGCCACCGAGTTGAGCTCGGCAGTCAGGGCGTCCATCTCCTCTTCACCGGTCAGGTGATCGATTTCGATGAGGAAGGCGGTTTCCACCGAGGTCTGCTCTGCGGTGTTGTCCAGATCCAGGATGGCGCCAATCTTGCCGCCTTCGCCGCGGATCAGGTGCAGCGGCTGGTGCAGCATCATGTGGGCGGTGATATTGAGACGCTTGAGGGCCATGCGGATGGAGTCCACCAGGAAGGGGGAATCCTGCAGGATGATCTCGACGATGGTATGGGGAGACTGCCATCCGTGGCGGGTCAGCTCGGGGTTGTAGACCCGGATATAGGGCTCGATGCCGGTACGGTGGTTGAGGGCATTCCACAGACTGAGGGCGGCGCCATAGAGATCGCTGTCATTGCGGTCATGCAGATCAGTGCTGGCCATGTTGCCGTAGAACTTGGCAACGAAACATTCGACCAGGGAGGCACTGTTTTTCGGCAATTTCTGGTGGATCAGACTGAGAACGTTTTCGAGCAGAACGGAGGTAGGGGCGTCTTTCAATGCCATTGCTAGTTTCCTTATCGGACGACATCACAGACACGGCGACATCCACCCAGGATGCCCACCGGTACAGAGTTGCAGCGAAGTGTAATGGCTTGGATCAAGGAAGGCGAGCAAAGGTGATAACGGGATGTTAAAAACAAGGGACAGATCACGGCTTGGGTTGTGATAAATTTTGCCAAGTTGGCAAAATTCAGAAAATCCCACTGGATGCCGCGCCATTTGCCGGATAGATAGTGACTTAAAGCAGATAATTACCCGGATTGATGTTCAAGTTTTGTTAATTTATGCGTTCCAGGGAAATGAAGCGATGATCGTCCTGGGTTTTCAGTCGAAAGTAGCCGTGAACGCCGCTCTCCGACACAAAACGCCGGATTTTCTCCAACCCCAGCTCCAGGGTCAGACCCTGCTCGGTACGTACCACCAGGCGGTTCACCTGCCCCTGGTACATCAGCATGATCTCGTCGCGGCCAAGGGAGAGCCGAAAAGTGTATTGCCTCATGTCACCTCCTGGTCATCCATGAAAAACGGGCAGGAGAGCCAGACTCCCCTGCCCGCCGTCGTGACGCTTACTGTGCCAGCGCCTTGCTCACCTTCTCGAACAGATCCCGCGCCAGCCCGTCCAGGTTGGCCAGGCGGGTCAGCTCGGCGCGAACCAGCGCCTTGCGCCCCTCATCGAGCCGCTTGAACTGGATAAGCGGGGTGATGAGGCGGGACGCCACCTGAGGATTGACCTCGTTGAGCTCGATCAAGAGATCGGTCAGGAAGCGGTAGCCGCTGCCATCGGCGGCGTGGAACTGCACCTGGTTGTTCATGGCGAAGCTGCCGATGAGCGCCCGCAGCCGGTTCGGGTTGCGGATGCTGAAGGTCGGGTGCGCCATCGCCTGCTTCACGTCATCGAGCACATCCTTGGCCGGCTTGGCCCCCACCAGCCGCAGCCAGTTGTCCAGTACCAGGCCATCATGGGCCCACTTGCCTTCGAAGTCGGCCAAGAGCGCGGCGCGGCACGGCAGCAGATGGCTGTTGGCCACCTGGAGCGCCGCCAGGGTGTCGGTCATGTTGTCGGCAGCCCCGTACTGCTCGCGCACCAGGGTATCGGCCTTCGCGGCATCCAGCGCCGCCAGATAACCCAGTACCACGCCCTTGAGGGCCCGCTTGGCCATGTCGGCATGGACCACCTGATAAGCCGGCAGACGCAGGCTCTCGTAGCACGCCAGCAGGCGGTCGCCAAAGGCGTGGGCCAATGCGGTCTGAATGCCGTTGCGCACCTGGTGGATGGCGTCGATGTCGGCCACCTCGAACAGCTCGGCCAGGGTCGCCTCCCCCGGCAGGGCCAGGATCTCTGCCTTGAGGGCGGGATCCAGTGCAGCCTCGTCCAGAATGGCGACAAAGGCCGCCAGCAGGGTGTGGGAGAGTGCAATCCCCTGCCCGTGCTGGACCCGGGCAACCCCGTCGATCACCGCCTTGTTGATCAGCATCTGGGCCGCATCCCAGCGGGCAAACTCGTTGCGGGCATGGCGCATCAGGAAGGCCAGGGCCTCGTCGCTGTAGTCATAGTGCAGCTTGACCGGGGCGGAGAAGTCCCGCAGCAGGGAAGGTACTGGCCTGACCGGTACCCGATCGAATTCGAACGTCTGCTGTGCTTCCAGCACGTCCAGCACATTGCCAATGGCCTTGCCCTGGTATTGCAGCGCAATAACGGCACCCTGCTCATCGTAGAGCTCGATGTCGAGGGGGATATGCAGCGGCAGCTTTTGTGGCTGATCCTGGGTCGGCGGCGTGTGCTGGCTCACGTGCAGACGATAGACACCGCTTTCGGCATCGTACTCGTCGGTCACGGTGAGCTCGGGGGTGCCGGACTGGTTGTACCAGCGGCGGAACCGAGCGAGATCCACCCCGGAGGCATCCTCCATCGCCTGCACGAAATCGTCGCAGGTGGCGGCAGAGCCGTCGTGACGCTCGAAGTAGAGGCGCATGCCCGCCTGGAAGGCGTCCTCCCCCAGCAGGGTGTGCATCATTCGGATCACTTCAGAGCCCTTCTCGTAGACGGTCAGGGTGTAGAAGTTGTTCATCTCGATCACCACATCCGGGCGGATGGGGTGGGCCATGGGGCCGGCATCTTCGGCAAACTGCGGACCGCGCACGGTGCGCACGTTGTTGATGCGGTTGACGCCGCGCGACCCCAGATCGGAAGAGAACTCCTGATCCCGGAACACCGTCAGCCCCTCCTTGAGGCTTAACTGGAACCAGTCGCGGCAGGTGACGCGGTTGCCGGTCCAGTTGTGGAAATATTCGTGACCGATCACCCGCTCGATGCCGTGGTAGTCCGCATCGGTGGCAGTGGCCGGGTTGGCCAGCACGAACTTGGAGTTGAAGATGTTGAGCCCCTTGTTCTCCATGGCTCCCATGTTGAAGAAGTCCACCGCCACGATCATGTAGATGTCGAGGTCATACTCGAGGCCGAAACGCTGCTCGTCCCAGCGCATGGAGTTGATGAGGCTCTCCATGGCGAAACCGGCGCGGTCCAGGTTGCCCTTGTCCACGAAGATCTCGAGCGCCACCTGGCGGCCGCTTTTGGTAATGAAGTGGTTGCGCTCCACGTCGAAGTCACCGGCCACCAGGGCAAACAGGTAACTCGGTTTGGGGAAGGGGTCCTGCCACTGCACGAAGTGGCGACCGTCGTCCAGATCGCCGCTCGCGACCTTGTTGCCGTTGGAGAGCAGATAGGGGTACTTGGCCTTGTCGGCGGTGATGCGGGTACTGTAACGGGCCAGGATGTCCGGCCTGTCCATGTAATAGGTGATACGACGAAATCCCTCGGCCTCGCACTGGGTGCAATAGGCATCGCCGGATTTGTAGAGCCCCTCCAGCGCCGTGTTGGCGGCGGGATCGATGTCGGTGACCACGGTCAGCACGCACTCGGCCGGCAGGTTGAACAGGGTCAGACTGCTCTCTCCCTGCTCGTATTGCTGATAGGGCACGCCATCCACACTGACGCTGACAAGGTCAAGCCCCTCGCCGTCCAGCACCAGGGGTTCGTTGTGATCGCCGCTGCGACGCAAACGGGAGATGGCGGTGACCCGGGTCAGGGGCTCTTGCAGCTGAAAATCGAGATCCAGGCTGTCACACCAATAGAGGGGAGCCTGGTAATCCTGGCGATATTTGGCCGTCATGGCCTGAGGTTGTTCAGTCATTATTGTGTGCTTCCACGCTTTGTTATTGACGTGTCAGAGGCTGTCACAAGGCTCGGACAGGGTCAAATAGTTTGCATTCAGGCAAAAGAAAGGGCGACCCGAGTCGCCCTTGTCATTCCATTGCCAGCATCAGCTCTTCTTGCTGAGGGTGGCCAGATCCGCCGTGATGTTGGCCGCTTCCACCTGGTATTCGTCAGGAGCCTCGAAATCGGTCGGCAGTTCATCCAGGCTCTTCACCGTCGGCTTGCCAAGACGAGTCAGCCGCTCGTTGGCTCGCGCCAGCGCCTTCTCGTCCTGTTTGGCCTGTTCAGCCAGCCGCTCGGCTTCGTTCAGGGAGACCGACTTCTTGTCCTTGTCCGCCTGATACTCCTTGATGTCCTGCAGCACATAGGCAAATTCCGGATCCTTGGTGATCCGCGCCTCGTGGGCCGATTTCAGCTTGGGCAGCAGGCTGGAGAAGTCCCCCAGTCGCTCGTAGCTGGCCGAGGCAATCTTGTCCCAGGGCAAGGCGTTGAACTCGCGGCTCTCCCCCGTCTCACCCGGCGCCACTGCGGTCGGGAAGGCGATATCGGGAGCAACCCCCTTGTTCTGGGTGCTGCCGCCATCGATACGGTAGAACTTGGCGATGGTGTACTGCACGTGACCCAGCGGCTGCTCGTAGAAGTCATAGACCTTGGCGAGGCTGCGATGCTGCTGCACCGTCCCCTTGCCGAACGAGTTTTCGCCGAGGATCAGCGCACGACCATAGTCCTGCATGGCGGCGGCGAAGATCTCAGAGGCCGAGGCGCTGTAGCGGTCGATCATCACCGACATGGGGCCACCGTAGTAGACATTGCCGTCGTCGTCGCCATTGACGGTGATGCGACCCATGTGATCACGGATCTGCACCACGGGGCCGCTGGCAAAGAAGAGACCGCTCAGGGCGGAAGCTTCCGTCAGGGCACCGCCGCCGTTGCCGCGCAGATCGACGATGAGGCCGTCGATCTTCTGCTTGTTGAGGCTGGAGATCTCCTTGATCACGTCGTCGTGCAGGTTGACGTAGAAGCTCGGGATCTCGAGCACGCCGATCTTCTTGCCCTCGGCGGTGATCACCTTGGACTTGGCGGCTCTGTCTTCCAGACGCACCTTGTCACGCACCAGCTCCACCAGCTCGGTCTTGGCGGTCGCGCCCTTGCCGCGCTGGATCTCCAGCTTCACCTTGCTGCCCTTGGGCCCCTTGATGAGCTCGACCACGTCGTCAAGACGCCAGCCTATGACATCCACAATCTTGCCGTCGTCCTGCCCCACCCCGGTGATCTTGTCATCGGGTTTCAGATGATTGGACTTGGCCGCCGGGCCGCCGGGCACCAGGGAGCGGATGACGGTGAAGTCATCTTCCGCCTGCAGCACGGCACCAATCCCCTCCAGCGAGAGGTTCATCTCGGTGTTGAACCGATCGGCGCTGCGCGGAGACAGATAGCTGGTGTGCGGTTCAATGGCGCGGGCGAAGGAGTTCATGAAGAGCTGGAACACGTCCTCGCTCTCGGTCTGGGACATCCGCTTGATGGCGTTGTTGTAACGCTTGCCAAGCAGCTCCTTGATCTCGGGCCACTCCTTGCCGCTGAGCTTGAGGCTCAGGGCATCGAACTTGACCCGCTGACGCCACAGCTCGTTGAGCTCGGCTTCATCCTTGGGCCAGGGAGCCCCTTCCCTATCGAAGACATAATTGTCTTTCTGGGTAAAATCGAAGGGAGTGTCGAGCAGTTTGAGGGCGTATTCGAACCGCTCGTACCGCCGCTGCTGACTCAGGTTGAACATCTCGTAGGCCGGAGCCAGTCGCCCTCGCTCGAGGTCGGTGTCAAAACCGGTACGATATTTCTCAAAACGGCTGATGTCAGAGGCCAGAAACAGGTTGCGGCTGTAGTCCAGATTCTCCAGATACTTGTCAAAGATCACGGAGGAAAAGGCGTCGTCCAGCTTGAACTGTTTGTAGTGGGAGCGGGTAAACAGATTGGCAATTCGCTTGCTGGCCGTAGCATGTTGGCTCTCTTGAGCCAACACAGGCAAATCACTTTCCTTGAGCACCGGCTCGATGGCCTGTGCGAGCCCGGCAAGCGCCAGGCTACAGGCAACGAGTGAAAAACGAATCACGCCATGCTTCAACATTCGTCTCCTTAGAGAACCAGATGCTCGAACTTGACCCGCAACATCATGCCGGTCTGCAATTGAACCTGTACGTCATCCTTGGTCACTTCCTTGATGGTCGCAGGCACAGGGGACTTGCCCAGCACGACGCGCACGCCCTGCTCGACTTTCAGGGTAGCGGCATCCACTTTCACCAGCGGCGCATCGGCGACCGGTGCAGCCTTGGGAGCAGGGGCGGACTTGGGCTTGTCGGAGCGGGGAGCGTCAGCCTTGCGAGGCGCGTTGCGACGCGGCTGCTTGGGCTTGTCTTCCTTCTCCTTGGTGTTGGTGCGGCGGCTGGCAAAGACACGTTCCTTGCTCTCCTTGAGCGCCTGTTTGGCATGCTCGATGTGCTCTTCGGTGAGCAGCTCGCCCGGGTTGCCGTCCAGATCGACACGGGCCTGGCCAGCCTTGAGGCCATGCAGGTAACGCCAGCTGGAGGTGTATTGACGCAGAGCAGAGCGCAGCATGGTCTTGGAGACTCTCTCGTCATCAGCAAGACGCGCGGCCAGATCCTGGAAGATGCCAATCTTGAGTGGCTTGGCCTCTCCTTCAGCGATGAAGCAGGCCGGGAATTTCTCGACCAGGTAGGCGACGATCTCTTTACTGTTCTTCAGCTTTTCAGTGTTTTCCATGTATAACCTTGGCTTTCATATAGACGCACGGGCATGCCCGAACACAACAAAGGCCCCATTATAGAGAGCTTGGGACCTTTTGCGAACCATCTAGCAATGACTTAGAGCATGCTTTCCAAAATTTGCACCGTTTCTTCGAGGCCAATCCGGTCCTGCTCGTCAAAGCGGTTAAAGATTGGACTGTCGATGTCCAGCACCCCGATGATCTCCCCGCCACGGCGCAGCGGGATCACGATTTCCGAGTTGCTGGCACCGTCGCACGCAATGTGCCCCGCGAACTGGTGCACGTCGTCCACCAGCTGGGTCTTGCCCTCGGCAACCGCAGTGCCACAGACGCCGCGCCCGACCGGGATGCGCACACAGGCCGGCTTGCCCTGGAACGGGCCGAGCACCAGGGTCTCGCCCTGCAGCAGGTAGAAACCAACCCAGTTGATGTCAGCCAGTTCCTGATTGAGCAGGGCAGACAGGTTTGCCAGGGTGGCGATCATGTCGGGTTCGCCCTCTAGCAATGCCTGGGCCTGCTGGTTGAGCGTGCGATAAAATGCTTGTTTTTCAATCATGATTAAATGAACTTCACTCTTTGATAATCAATGCAAGGTACCGTCCTGCCTGAAAATTTCAAATCAATTTTCATTTATCCCCCCTCCTGGGGCCCGATGAGAGTCCGTTCAACGTGCCGCGCCCAACGTCAGTTGATGGCGCTGGCCATTGCTCCACTCGATGGTCAAGAGCCAGTCCATCGCCTCTGCCGTACAACTTCCCACCTGGGTCACCCCTCGCCACCCCGCATCGCTGGCTTCAAACAGCACGGGGATGAGCCCCATGAACATCTCCTTGCCCTCGAGCCAGGCCTTGACCGGCGTAATGGCCGGCACACCCCCTTGAAGGCGCAGGACAAAGTCATGTTCAGGGCGGATCGGCAAGCCATCGATGCTGACCGTCAGCGGGCGATCCCCGACGATGAGGCGGCAGGGGCTGTGGGACAGATCACAAATCTGAACATTGGAGCCCTCTGCATGGTCGCTTCCTGTGCCTGAAAACCAGGTTCGATAGGCCATCAGGGAGAGCAAAATGACCAGCACCATGGACAGGTGGACGATTTTGCGTGAAGTGAGTCTCTCTTTCATGAAAAAACAGCTCTGTAAGGTACGTAGAAAATGTAATTTTCGTGATCTGGCTCAAGGTAAAAACTGGCGGACATGAGACCCGCTGGAGCCAAATATATCACTGTTTGTACTGTTATTTTACCGGTCATTTCAGTATCATTCTCAATGGATTTTCATTTAACCACCTTTTGCTTTTCCTTTTATTAACAGATGTTAACGAGGGGATTTTGCAAAACCGGGGTGAAAATGGCCCAGGACACCGGGCAACACTAACAACAGCATCGGAAGCGGAATACAACGATGAGCCATACAACAAACCACCCTGAGTACAACTACACCGTTGTGCGCCAGTTCACCGTCATGACGATTGTCTGGGGTATCGTCGGCATGTCGGTGGGTGTATTGATTGCAGCCCAGTTGATCTGGCCTGCCCTCAACTTCGACACCCCCTGGCTGACGTACAGCCGTCTGCGTCCCCTGCATACCAATGCGGTCATCTTCGCATTTGGTTGCAGCGCCCTGATGGCCACCTCCTTCTACGTGGTGCAACGCACCTGTCAGGTCCGGCTGTTTGGTGGTCCCCTCGCCTCCTTCGTGTTCTGGGGCTGGCAGGCGATCATTCTGTCTGCAGCCATCTCGCTGCCGCTGGGGTACACCACCTCCAAAGAGTACGCCGAGCTGGAGTGGCCCATCGACATCGCCATCGCCGTGGTCTGGGTGAGCTATGCCATCGTCTTCTTCGGCACCTTGGTCAAGCGCACCACCTCCCACATCTATGTGGCGAACTGGTTCTTCGGTGCCTTCATCATCACGGTGGCCGTACTGCACATCGTCAACAACATGGAAGTGCCGCTCTCCGGCATGAAGTCCTACTCCATGTACTCCGGTGCCATGGATGCCATGGTGCAGTGGTGGTATGGCCACAACGCAGTGGGCTTCCTGCTGACAGCGGGCTTCCTTGGCATGATGTACTATTTCGTGCCCAAGCAGGCGGGTCGCCCCGTCTACTCCTACCGCCTCTCCATCGTGCACTTCTGGGCGCTGATCTCCCTCTATATCTGGGCCGGTCCGCACCACCTGCACTATACCGCCCTGCCTGACTGGGCCCAGTCGCTGGGCATGGTGATGTCCCTCATCCTGTTCGTGCCCTCCTGGGGCGGCATGATCAACGGCATCATGACCCTCTCGGGTGCCTGGCACAAGCTGCGTTATGACCCCATCCTGCGCTTCCTGATCGTCTCCCTGTCGTTCTACGGCATGTCGACCTTCGAAGGCCCCATGATGGCGATCAAGACCGTCAACGCCCTCTCCCACTACACCGACTGGACTATCGGTCACGTTCACTCCGGTGCCCTGGGCTGGGTTGCCATGGTGTCCATCGGTGCCGTCTACCACCTGATCCCGAACCTGTTCGGGCAGGGGCGCATGTACAGCATCAAGCTCATCAACGTCCACTTCTGGCTGGCCACCGTGGGCACCGTGCTCTATATCGTCGCCATGTGGATTTCCGGTGTGATGCAGGGCCTGATGTGGCGTGCGGTCAACGACGACGGCACCCTGACCTACAGCTTCGTGGAGGCGCTGCAAGCTTCCTATCCCTTCTACTTCGTGCGCTTCCTGGGTGGCTGCTTCTTCGTCACCGGCATGCTGCTGATGGCCTACAACGCCTATCGCACCGTCACTGCGCCCAAGGGTTCTCTGGAACCCGTCGCACAGCCAGCCTGATTTGAAGGGGTTTAAAGCATGAGCAACAACAACCGTCACGAGATTTTTGAAAAAAGCGTCCCCATGCTGGTGATTGGCATCATCTTCGCCATCAGCCTGGGGGGCCTGGTGGAAATCACCCCCCTGTTCTTCCAGAAGCAGACCAACGAGCCGGTGGAGGGCCTCAAGCCCTACACCGCCCTGCAGATGGAAGGACGCGACATCTACATCCGCGAAGGCTGCACCGTCTGCCACAGCCAGATGATCCGCCCGTTCCGCGCCGAGACCGAACGCTACGGCCACTACTCGGTTGCCGGCGAGAGCGTCTGGGAGCACCCCTTCCTGTGGGGCTCCAAGCGTACCGGCCCGGATCTGGCCCGGGTCGGCGGCCGCTACTCCGATGACTGGCATCGCGCCCACCTCATCAACCCGCGTGACGTGGTGCCCGAGTCCAACATGCCGGCCTTCCCCTGGCTCGAGACCAATGTGCTGAGCGGCGAGTTGACTGGCAAGAAGCTGGCTCTGTTCCGGGATCACTTCGGCGTGCCCTATACCGATGCCGACATCGCTGGCGCCGGTGAGGCCGTCAAGGGCAAGACCGAGCTGGATGCGCTGATCGCCTATCTGCAATCACTGGGCCATGCCCTGAAATAAGGAGTCGGGATATGGATTACGGCACATTTCGCGGCCTGTACACCCTGCTGCTGATGGTCATCATGATTGGCATCATCGTCTGGGCCTACAGCAAGCGCCGCAAGGCTTCTTTCGACGAGGCCGCCAACCTGGTTTTTGCCGATGACGAGCAACCCAGTGCTGATAACAAGAACGCAGGAGCGAAGCAATAATGAGCACTCTGTTTAGCATTTTTGTGACCGTCATAAGCCTTGGCACCATTCTCGGCTGCTTCCTGCTGCTGGCCTGGTGCATGAAGGACAAGATGGGAGCCGAAGAGGGCAAACCCATGGGTCACACCTTCGACGGCATCGAGGAGATCAACAATCCCCTGCCGAAGTGGTGGTCCTATATGTTCCTCTTCTTCATCGTCACCGGGCTCATCTACCTGCTCGCCTTCCCGGGCCTTGGCAACTTCAAGGGTCTGCTGGGCTGGCAGAGCTCCAACCAGGATGTGCGTTCCCTGGCCGAGTCCAAGGCGGCGGCCGAGTCTGCCAAGGCCGAAGGACGCGCGGTGGAATACGACCGGGAACTCGCCAAGGCCGACGAGATCTACGGCGCCAAGTTCCGCGAGCTGACCTATCAGGCTGACGGCAAGAGCTACAAGGAGATCACCGAGATCGCCAAGGATCCGGAAGCCCTGAAGGTGGGTCAGCGCCTGTTCCTGCAAAACTGTTCCCAGTGTCATGGCTCCGATGCCCGCGGTGGTCGCGGTTTCCCAAACCTGACCGACAGCGAATGGCAGTGGGGCGGCGCACCCGACCAGATCAAGACCACCATCATGGGCGGTCGTCAGGGGATCATGGCCGCCTGGGGCGAGATCCTGGGTCAGGACGGGGTGAAAGAGGTTGCCTCCTATGTGCTGAGCCTCTCCGGTCGTAAGGTTGATCTGGTGGAAGCCAAGAAAGGGGAAGCACGCTTTGCCATGTGCGCCGCCTGCCACGGTCCGGATGCCAAGGGCGGCATCGCCTTCGGCGCACCGGATCTCACCAACAACATCTGGCTCTATGGCGGCTCCCGTCAGGTGGTCGAACAGACCATCACCCACGGGCGCCACGGCGTGATGCCGGCCTGGAAGGACATTCTGGGGGAAGACAAGGTACACCTGCTCGCTTCCTACGTTTACAGCTTGTCCCACAACGATCGGCAAAATCAGCAGTAACATGTGATAAGCACGTGATTAATCAGCAAAAAGCCTCGACTCTTCGAGGCTTTTTGCTATCTTGTGTTGGCTGAATTACCGCCATTTCGTTAACCATTTGTTTCGGTAGCATCATGACTCAACCCTGGTATCGCCAATTCTGGCCCTGGTTCATCATCGCCCTCCCCTGCGCCGCCGTGGTAGGCAGCATCGCCACCGCCATCATTGCCAGCAAGGATGGGGTCAACCTGGTGGCGGAGGACTACTACAAGCAGGGCAAGGAGATTAACCAGGATCTCAGCAAGTTCGATCGCGCCGAGGCGCTCGGCATCCGTATCGCCCTCAATGTCAGCGACAAGGAGCTGACGTTAAATCCACTGTCCGGGGATTTCCCCCTCGGGCAGGCACTGCACCTCTCCCTGTTTCATCCCACGTTGGCGGGCCTGGACAGCGAACATCTGCTGACGGCCGATGGCAAGGGAGTCTATCGCCTGATGCTCGACAAGCCCCTCACCGGCAAGTGGCACGTGCGGGTCGATGCCTTCAACCATGAATGGCGCCTCCAGGAGACGGCACAACTGCCGACTCAGGCAGCGATTGAGCTCGATCCCAAGGGACGTTGAATCACGAAGGCAGGGTGATCGGCACGCCGGTCAGCCGCCCTTCTCCCCGACCCGGCCTGCAGGGCTGCATCAAAGAGGGATGATCACCATGACCGGCTGTTTTCACTGTGGTGAACCGGTTCCCACTGGCAGTAACTTTACTCTCGAGATCAAAGGCATCGCTCAGCCGATGTGTTGCCCTGGCTGTCAGGCCGTGGCACAGACCATTCTCGAATGCGGCCTCGCCAGTTATTACGAACACCGCACCGCTCCCGGCATCAAGGGGGAACTGGTGCCCGAAGAGCTCGCCGCCCTCACCCACTACGATCTGGCGGAGGTGCAGCAGGAGTTCGTCACCGACACCGGTACGGGTCGCGAAACGACGCGCGAGATCCAACTGACGGTGGAAGGTTTGACCTGCGCCGCCTGTGCCTGGCTCATCGAGCGGCACCTGATGACCCTGCGCGGTCTGCGTTACATCAACGTCAATACCACCACCCATCGCGCCCGCATCAAGTGGGATCCGGCCCAGCTCTCTTTGAGCGACATTCTCAAGGGCTTTGCCAGGGTCGGCTATCGCGCCTATCCCTTCCAGACTCATCAGCAGGAAGCGCTCTACGCCAAAGAGGTGCGCAGCTACATGTTCCGCATGGCGCTGGCCGGCCTTGGCTCCATGCAGGTGATGATGTGCGCCGTGGCACTCTACATGGACCTCTTCATCAGCGTGGAAGAGGAGTTCATGATCTACTTCAAGTGGATAAGCCTTCTGCTCTCCACCCCCATCATGATCTACTCGGCCCAGCCTTTTTACGTGGGGGCATGGCGCAGCCTGAAGCAGGGGCACCTCTCCATGGATGTGTCGGTGTCGCTGGCACTGATCGGCGCCTTCGTCGCCTCCATCTGGGCCACGGTCTTCAACACGGGTGAGGTCTATTACGACTCCATCACCATGTTCGTCTTTTTCCTGCTGTTGGGCCGTCTGCTGGAACTACGAGCGAGGCGCAAGGCGTCGGAGTCGAGCTCCAACCTGGCGCGTCTGGTGCCCATCATGGCGACCCGCATCGATGATGACGGCGAACACGAGGTGGCCGCCAAGACGCTGCGAGTCGGAGACAGGGTGCGGGTACTCGCGGGGGCCACCCTGCCGGCAGACGGCATCGTCACCTTGGGCCAGGCCAGCCTCAACGAATCCATGCTGACTGGCGAACAGTTGCCTCTGCTCAAGCAGGCCGGGGATCCCGTCTATGCAGGCACCATCAATACCGATGCCCCCCTGGAGATCCGGGTCAGCCATCCCATTGAAGAGTCGCGTCTGGCCCAGATCATGCGCCTGCAGGATCATGCTCTGGACGACAAGCCCGCCATCGCCCAACTGGCGGACGTGCTGTCGCGCCACTTTATCCTGGTGCTCCTGATCATTGCGGCCGCGGTCTGGACCTTCTGGCATTTTCATCAGCCCGAGCGGGCCTTCTGGGTCACCCTGGCGGTGCTGGTGGCGACCTGTCCCTGCGCCCTCTCGCTGGCCACCCCGACCGCACTGACCTCGGCCACTGCCAACCTGACCCGCAGCGGCATCCTGCTGCGCCGCGGCCACGTGCTGGACATTCTGACCCGGGCCAACCGCATCGTGATGGACAAGACGGGAACCCTGACCACGGGCAACATCAGCCTGGTGAGCACCCAGCCCCTCGGCGAGCTCGACGCAGCCCGCTGCCTCGCACTCGCCCATGCCCTGGAGACCTACTCCGAGCACCCCATCGCCCGTGCGTTTCGAAGCAAACCACTGGCGGACGGGGTGCCGCTCGCCGCCAGCGACGTCACCCCCGTCATCGGCCACGGCGTGCAGGGAGTAATTGAGGGCAAGCATTACCGCATCGGCAGTGCACGCTGGCTCGAACTGGCGCAAGAAGAGAATGCCGCTCAAGGGCTGACCATCTATCTGGCCGATGAACACGGACTACTGGCCCGTTTCATCCTGGCCGACACGCTGCGCCCCGATGCCGGTGCACTGATCCAGGCCTTCAAGGAGGCAGGCCTGCAAACCACCATTCTCACCGGCGACGGTTCGGACCAGGCGGACATGCTGGCCCGTGAGCTGGGGGTCGATGAGCTGGTAAAAGGGGTCACCCCGGACGGCAAGCTGGCCTATCTCAAGGCCCGGGAAGCGGCCGGGGATATCAGCATCATGGTGGGAGATGGCATCAACGACGCCCCTGTGCTGGCCGGCGCCCACGCGTCCTTTGCCATGGCGGGGGGCACGGATCTGGCCAAGAACAGTGCCGACGCCATCCTGCTGGCCGACGATCTCTCCCGTCTGCTGGCCGCCCGGGCCCTGGCCCTGCGCACTCGCAAGATCATCAAGGAGAACTTTGCCTGGTCCATCGGCTACAACCTGCTTGTGCTGCCGCTGGCTGCAAGTGGCTGGCTCCCCCCTTATCTGGCGGCTGCTGGCATGTCCCTGAGCTCCCTCATCGTGGTCACCAACTCCATGCGGCTCAACCGGTGAGCAGCCATCTGGCATCCTCCCGGGTGGCGGCACCTCTTGCCTCGCCGGGTTATCATCCCCCTTTCACCACAGGGTCCGCGCCATGAACATTATCTTCGTCCTCATCCCCATCGCCATCCTGTTCGTTGTCATTGCCGGCGCCGTCTTCTTCTGGGCCATCCGCTCCGAGCAGTTCGAGGATCTCGACAGGCAGGGCTCCAACATCCTGTTTGACGAGGAGCAGCGCCCCTTGCCCCCCTCTGAACAACAAGCAGAACAGGAAAACAGGCCCCATGACCAGCAGCCTTGACCTCATGGGCGCCCTGCTGGTCGGGCTTGCCGGTGCCGGCCACTGTATCGGCATGTGTGGCGGCGTGTCCGCAGCGCTCTCCATGGCCATACCTGCCGAGAAGCAGCATTTTTGGGGCAGGCTCGGTTATCTGCTCAACTACAACCTGGGGCGCATCCTGAGCTATGTGCTGGCGGGCGCGCTGGTGGGCGGCTTGCTCGCCACCACCACGGAGATAGGCGCTGGCAAACACGCCCTGGCAGGGCTTCGCCTCATCGCCGCCCTGCTGATGATAGCGCTCGGCCTCTACTTGGCTGGCTGGTGGCATGGCGTCTTGCTGCTCGAGCGCATCGGTGCGAAGTTCTGGCCTCTCATCAAGCCGCTGGCAGGCAGGTTTCTCCCGTTTACATCAGCCAGGCAGGCCCTCCCCTTTGGCATGATATGGGGCTGGCTCCCTTGCGGCCTCGTCTACTCCATGCTGACCTGGAGCGCTGCCGCAGGCTCCGCGAGTGGCGGGGCACTCATCATGCTCTTTTTCGGCCTCGGCACCCTGCCGACCCTGTTTGCGCTAGGGGGGCTGGCAGACCGATTGCGCTACTGGCTCACCCTGCGCAGCCTGCGCCTTGGGGGCGCCTTGCTGCTTATTGCCTACGGGATCCACACCCTCTGGATCGGGATGGCGTCCTTTTGAAACCCTATCCAAAACGGATGAGATGGTGGTAAACTTGTTTGATATAAATCAATTATTCATTTGAGCCTATGATCCCGGACAAGAAACCTGGCAGACGTATTCAGAGCGGTGGCTGTGCAATTCATTGCCAGGATTGCAGCATCAGCCAGCTCTGCATCCCCTTCACCCTGAACGATAACGAGCTCGATCAGCTCGACAGCATCATCGAGCGCAAAAAGCCGTTCCAGAAGGGTGAAGAGTTGTTCAAGGCCGGCGATGAGCTCAAGTCGCTCTATGCCATACGTTCCGGGACCATCAAGTCATACACCATCACCGAACAGGGTGACGAACAGATCACCGCCTTCCACCTCGCCGGTGATCTGGTCGGTTTCGACGCCATCCACAAGCAGGCCCACCCCTCCTTCGCCCAGGCGCTGGAAACCGCCATGGTGTGCGAAATACCGTTCGATGTGCTCGACGACCTCTCTGGCAAGATGCCCAAACTGCGCCAGCAGATCATGCGGCTGATGAGCAACGAGATCATGGGCGACCAGGAGATGATACTGCTGCTCTCCAAAAAGAACGCCGAAGAGCGCCTCGCTGCCTTCCTGCACAATCTCTCGGTTCGTTTCTCCGAGCGCGGCTTCTCCGCCAAGGAGTTCCGCCTCTCCATGACCCGTGGAGACATCGGCAACTACCTCGGTCTCACCGTCGAGACCATCAGCCGCCTGCTGGGCCGTTTCCAGAAATCCGGTCTCATCAGCGTCAAAGGCAAATACATTACTGTACTTGACAACGTTGCCTTGGGCGTCATGGCCGGAGCCACTCGTCCTCCCTGCGGTTAATCCCCGTTTATTCCCTTTTTTGCCGGATCGGATCACCCTGAAATTTGATCCGGCACACCTTCCCGTCTCCCCCCTTGGACTAAGCTGTAATAGCTAAAGAGTTGCCATCATTGGCCTTTTTACCAAGGAGGAGAACATGGTCAAGTACCGAAACATTCTGGTGGTGATCAATCCCGAGGAGGAGCGCCAGATCGCGCTCGAGCGCGCGGTCAAGGTCGCCGAGCTGGATGAGGGCGCCCAGCTGACCCTGCTCCTGACGATTTACGACTTCTCTTACGAGATGACCGCCATGCTCTCGGCAGACGAGCGGGAAGAGATGCGCCATGGTGTCATCGCCCAGCGTCGGGAGTGGCTCGACGAGATCCTAACTCCCTATCGGGCCAGAGGGCTGGAATGCGAAGTGAAAGTGCTTTGGCACAACCGTCCCTTCGAGTGCGTCATTCAGGAAGTGCTGGAACAGCGTCACGATCTGGTCGTCAAGGCGACTCACAAACACTCCTTCCTGCAAACCTTCATCTTCACCCCCACCGACTGGCACCTGCTGCGCAAATGCCCCTGTCCGGTTCTGCTGGTAAAAGAAGGGCACTGGCAACGGGGGGGCAACCTGATTGCCGCCATCAACTGCTCGAGCGATGACAAGGAGCAGAAGGTGCTTAACGAGCGGATCACCCGCGAGGGGATCGCCATCGCCGAGCTGCTTGGTGCCAGTCTCTATCTGGTCAACACCTACCCGGGCACCCCGGTCAATGTCGCCATCGAACTGCCAGAGTTCGATCCCAACGCCTACAACGATGCCATTCGCAAACACCATGAAGATCTGCTGCGGGAACATGCCGATCAATTCGGCATCAACCACATGTGGACCAAGGTGGCGGAAGGCTTGCCGGAGGAGGTGCTGCCGGACATGGCGGACGATCTGAATGCCACCCTGATGATCATGGGATGCGTCGGCCGTACCGGCCTCTCTGCCGCCCTGCTTGGCAACACCGCCGAGCACGTGGTGGACAGGCTCAACTGCGACATTCTCATCCTCAAACCCGACGATTACAGCTGCCCTGTGGATGACAGGCGTCATCCTGCATAAGCGTTTCTTGCCCTCCCCCGGGACATGGCTATAATAAGCCGCTTATTTTTGTCCCGGGTTTGAGGCCATGCTAGAAGAGCTTAACGCCAAAGAGAAATACAGTTTCAACAAGCTGCAGAAACGTCTGCGGCGCAACGTGGGCCAGGCCATCGCCGACTTCAACATGATTGAAGAGGGTGACAAGATCATGGTCTGCCTGTCTGGCGGCAAGGACAGCTTTGCCATGCTCGACATCCTGATGAGCCTGAAGGCCAGCGCCCCCATCCATTTCGATCTGGTGGCCGTCAACCTGGATCAGAAGCAACCCGGCTTCCCCGAGCACGTGCTGCCCGAATACCTGAGCACTCTCGGCATCGACTTCAAGATCGTGGAAGAAGATACCTATTCCATCGTCAAGGAGAAGGTACCGGAGGGCAAGACTACCTGCGCGCTCTGCTCCCGCCTGCGCCGCGGCATTCTGTATCGCACCGCCCAGGAGCTGGGCTGTACCAAGATCGCCCTTGGCCATCACCGTGACGACATCCTCGAGACCCTGTTCCTCAACATGTTTTACGGTGGCAAGCTCAAATCCATGCCCCCCAAGCTGGTGAGCGACGATGGCAAGAACGTGGTGATCCGCCCCCTGGCCTACTGCAAGGAGAAAGATCTGGTGCGCTATGCCGAGGTCAAGGCCTTCCCCATCATCCCCTGCAACCTGTGCGGCTCCCAGGAGAACCTGCAGCGCCAGGCCATCAAGCAGATGATGCAGGAGTGGGATCGCCGCTTCCCAGGCCGTCTCGAGACCATGTTCACCGCCATTCAGGACGTGATCCCGAGCCACCTGCTCGATCACCAGCTGTTTGACTTCAAGAGCATCAATCGCGACTCCGGCATCATCGACGGTGGCGACAAGGCATTTGATCCGCCCGAGCTGCCCAAGGCGCCGCTGCTGGACATCGACGAGATGGACATGCTGGACGTGATTGAGGTGCGCTAAGCCCCGTCACCCACAAAAAAGGAGCGCCAGGCGCTCCTTTTTTCATTCTGGCAATCTGCGGACTCGGGTCGCTACTCCTTGTGTAGCCAGGGGGTCAGGCGCAGGATCTCCCCTTGCAGTTGCAGCTTGCCCTGGGCAAACCCCTTCAGCTGCGCATTGCTGAGCAGCAGTTGCCCCTGCTGCCAGGAGACGGCCTCCTGACGGGCACCCTCCACAAGGTAGGCTGTGCCTGCGGGCGCCACCATGGAGATCCGCACCCCTTCCATCTTGGGCAGGAAATACTGGCCGACCATGCCGGCCATCTTGTCGAGCAATCGCTGCATCTGCTGCTGACGCGAGACAAGTTCGGCCAGCGGCACCTCGGGTGTGGCGGGGGCGTCAGCCATCACCTGTACCGACAGATCACAGGCGGCGTGGGCCTCGGTGAGCCCCACCACCACGATCGCCTTGTCGAGGTTGAGATCATCGTCATAGGGCAGACGCAGTTCGCCATCCACCGTGACCTCGGCGGGCACATCCCTGTCCGGGGTCGAGACCCGGGCCGAGGTGAGCCCGCAGCGCCGACCGTTCTGTTGACTGGCCAGATAAAAGCCCAGTCTGGCGTGGCCAAATTCCCCCTTGGCGAAGGTCTTCATCTGGCTGTAGAAGGTGCCGTAGTCGAGTTCAAGGGACGGCTCAGCCTGTCCCAGCATGGGCATCAGCAGGAGCGCCGCCATCCCGTATCGCTTGTTCATATGCCATCCTTTTGCATCATGCTCCGGGCGGGTCGACACCGGTTGACCCCTGGTATTCCATTATGCGTTGAAATGATCCGGGCCCTGCCCGTCGTTGCCACTGGCAACCTCGGTCACTTCGACTGCCACCCCACACAGATCCCGGTAGAGAATGCCCTTGCAGTTGAAGTAGAGCGGCGCCACCCAGATAAGTCCCAGCCCCATGGGGATGAGCGCCAGGAAGAAGAGTGCCAGCATGACCCCGTGCAGCAGCACTATGCTGGGCCAGCCCCGGGCAAAGAGCTTGAGGGAGACCAGAATGGCCTGAGCCGGGGAAAGACCGCGCTCCAGCACCAGAGGTACGGTAAACACCAGCCCCATGCCCACCAGGGCGGAAGGGATGAAGGCCAGCATCACAGGCACACCCAGCAGCTCGAACAGGGGTCCAAACAGGCTGGTGATGAGGCTGCCGAGCAGACTCAGGCTGCCCAGGCGCAGGAAGTGGCGGAAGAAGTCGAACACCTGGCTCGGCCGGGCGCGTACCCCCACCGACTGCTGCAACCCCAGCATGTCGAGGGAGGAGGTCATGGGTGACATGATCACCGTGACCAGCAGGCTCAGGATCAGGGCCATATCCATATCCCCTCCTTCACGGGCGACATAGGGCGTCAGCAAGGTATTGCTCAGCAGGATCCAGATTGCCATGACCCCGGCGATGGCCAGCGCCAATCCGAAACCGGTGCGACGAGTCTGTTGCCACCCCTCTTTCAACACCCCTTGCAGGTCCAGACGATATCCCTGGCTGAGGGACTGTTCGAGGGTTCCACCGATCCGCATTCTATTACTCAATTGACTGTCCAACATTCACTGACGACTGATCCAAAGTGGCACATTATAGCGGTTTGAACCGGCATGCGTAGCCGTTTTTCCTGTTATCTTCCGTTCAGAAAGCCATTGATACCAAAGGCCTTGCAGCCCTACTTGATGAAGTTCCCCTCACCCTTGGCCCCTCTGTCCAACGGGAGTAGGATGATGGCGCGCGCTGGCGGACGAGATGTCCACTGGCTCTTCTCTCTCACACAAGGAAAACGGTCATGTCCGAACTGACGCTCTATCTTGCCCCGGGTACCTGTGCCATGGCGGTACGCATCGCTCTGGTGGAGGCCGGTGCCCCTCACCTTGTCAAGCGCCTGGATCTGGCCGCTGGTGAACAGCGCAGCCCCGACTACCTCGCCATCAATCCCAAGGGGCGAGTCCCGGCACTGGTGACGGAGCATGGCGTGCTGACCGAAACACCGGCTCTGCTGCTCTACGTGGCCCAGCGTTTTCCTAACGCCGGGCTGGCCCCATTGGATGACCCCTTCCTCCTGGCCAGGATGCAGGAGGTACACAGTTTCCTCGTCTCCACCGTCCATGTCGCCCATGCCCATGGACGCCGTCCCGGCCGCTGGGCCGACGATGAACAGGCCATGGCTGCCATGCAGGCCAAGATGCCCCAGAACATGCGCGATGGCTTTGACCAGATTGAGCGCCACTATCTGGCCGGCCCCTGGGTACTGGGGGAGCGCTTTAGCCTGGCCGACATCTACCTCTTCGTGATTGCAGGCTGGCTCGAGAGCGACGGGGTTGCCATCAGCGAGTTTCCCAAGGTGGCGGATCACTATCAGCGCATGCTGGCCCGCCCCGCAGTGCAGGCGGCGCTCGCCCTCTGATCTCCTCGCGCCGGGTACGCCTTTTTGTGCGGGCAACATCCGGCGACGCCTCTCAGACGGGGTGCTCTTATGGCACCCGTTTCTTCTGAAATTGCCCTGTCACTGAGATCGTTTTCACATTTTCGTCATCACTGCCTAGACCCGTTAACGGTTAACACCTATCTTTCGCCCTAATGACGCAACCGGTTGCGTAACCGATTGCCCAACTCAATATTCATATGCGGTCCCAGGCCGCCGAGGTGCTGTATGAAACGAGGCAAGCTGCTCAATGCTCCCTTAAGCGCGCTGGTCGCGCAGATGGGCCACACCGACGAGATCACCGTCTGCGACGCTGGCCTGCCCATTCCGGCAGGCCCCGAGCGCATCGATCTGGCGCTGATGGCGGGCACCCCCAGCCTTGAAACCGTACTGACCGCCCTACTCACCGACCTGGTGGTGGAGAAGGTGATCATGGCAAGCGAGATCAAGCAGATCAGTCCCGCCGCCCATCAGGCGCTGGTGGATCAGCTGGAGGCCCACGCAGCCGCCCAGGGCAAGCCCATCACCATCGAGTACTGCTTGCACGAAGCGTTCAAGGCTCGCTCCTGCCAGAGCAAGGCTATCGTGCGCAGCGGCGAGGTGACTCCCTACGCCAACCTGATCCTCTGCGCCGGTGTGGCGTTCTGAATTCTTCAAAGAAGGCCTCTTCAAGGAAGCTGCAAATGAGCACAACCTCCCCCCTATCACCCATTCTGGAGCTGACCGGGATCGTCAAGACCTTCCCCGGGGTACGCGCCCTCGACGAAGCGGGCCTTCGGGTCTATCCGGGCCAGGTGATGGCCCTGCTCGGCGAAAATGGCGCTGGCAAGTCGACCCTGATGAAGGTGCTGACCGGCATCTACCAGGCCGATGCGGGCTACATCAACTATCGCGGCCAGCCGGTGCACTTCAAGGGCCCCCGCGACTCTCAGGATCAGGGGATCAGCATCATCCACCAGGAGCTGAACCTGCTGCCGGAATTGTCGATTGCCGCCAATATCTTCCTCGGCCGCGAACCGCGCACCCGTTTTGGCAGCATCGACCACAAGCAGTTGCGTGAGCGTGCCAGCGGTCTGCTGGCGCGACTTGGCGTCAAGCACGGCCCGGATACCCGACTCGGGGATCTCTCCATCGGTGAACAGCAGATGGTAGAGATCGCCAAGGCGCTGTCGTTCGATGCCAGCGTCATCATCATGGACGAGCCCACCGATGCGCTGACCGACACCGAGACCGAGCAGCTCTTCACCGTCATTCGTGAACTGCGCGAGCAGGGCTGCGGCATTGTCTACATCTCCCACCGCCTGAAAGAGATCTTCGAGATCTGCGATCGGGTCACCGTGCTGCGGGATGGCAAGTGGATCGGCGAGCAGGCGGTGAGCGATCTCGATGAAGACAGGATCATCGAGATGATGGTGGGCCGCCGGCTGGAAGAGCAGTACCCACGTCTTGAGCGCGAGCTTGGCCCGGTTAGCCTGCAGGTGAACGATCTGGCTGGTCCCGGCGTGCGCGGGGTGAGCTTCTCCCTGCGTCAGGGGGAAATTCTGGGCTTTAGCGGCCTGATGGGCTCCGGCCGCACCGAGCTGATGAAGCTCATCTACGGTGCCAGCCCCATCAGCGCTGGCCAGGTGACGGTGGATGGCCACGCCCTGGTACCCAGAAGCCCGGCCGATGGTCTGGCCGCTGGTATCGCCTATATCTCCGAGGATCGCAAGGGCGACGGCCTGGTGCTGGAGCTGTCGGTGCGCGAAAACATGAGCCTGTGCGCCCTCGGCGAGTTCATTCGTGGCGGTAAGATTGACGGCAAGGCCGAGCGCCAGGCGGTAGGGGACTATGTGCGTTTGTTCAACATCAAGACCCCGAGGCAGGATCAGCTGATCAAGCTCCTCTCCGGCGGCAACCAGCAGAAGGTGGCCATCGCCAAGGGGCTGCTGACCCGGCCCAAGGTGCTGATCCTGGATGAGCCGACCCGCGGCGTCGATGTCGGCGCCAAGAAGGAGATCTATCAGCTCATCAACCAGTTCAAGAAGGAGGGGATGAGCATCATCCTGGTCTCCTCCGAAATGCCGGAAGTGCTCGGCATGAGTGATCGCATTATGGTGATGCACGAAGGGCGCATTAGCGCAGAATTCAACACCCGCGATGCCAATCAGGAGAAGCTGATGGCAGCGGCAGTCGGTAAACAGTGGCAAGCAGAGCAAGAGGCAGCACAATGACAACCCAAACCCTTTCCCGCCGCGGCGTCATGAGCAAGGCCTGGTGGATCGAGAACAAGTCCCTGGTCGCGCTGCTGGTGCTGATCGGCGTGGTCTCCTTCCTGAGCCCCAACTTCTTCACCGCCGACAACCTGCTCAACATCCTGCGCCAGACATCGGTCAACGCCATCATGGCGGTCGGCATGACGCTGGTCATCCTCACCGCCGGCATCGATCTGTCGGTCGGCTCGGTACTGGCCCTGTGCGGCGCCCTGGCCGCCACCATGGTGGCCATGGAGCTGCCCATCGGCCTGGTGATCCCCCTCACCCTGGGGGCCGGCGCCCTGCTTGGCAGCATCAGCGGCCTCATCATCGCCAAGGGCAAGGTACAGGCCTTCATCGCCACCCTGGTCACCATGACCGCCCTGCGCGGCGTCACCATGGTCTACACCGAGGGGCGCCCCATTTCCACCGGCTTCAGTGACGGCGCCGATCACTTCGCCTGGCTCGGGACCGGCTACCTGCTGGGTCTGCCGGTGCCCATCTGGCTGATGGCCATCGTCTTCCTGCTGGCCTGGTACCTGCTCAACCACACTCGCCTGGGCCGCCACATCTATGCCCTCGGCGGCAACGAATCGGCCACCCGCCTCTCTGGTATCAATGTGGATCGGGTCAAGCTCGCGGTGTATGGTCTGTGCGGCATGCTGTCGGCACTGGCCGGGCTCATCGTCACATCCCGCCTCTCCTCCGCCCAGCCCACAGCCGGCATGGGGTACGAGCTGGATGCCATCGCCGCCGTTGTGCTGGGGGGCACCAGCCTGATGGGGGGCAAGGGCCGTATCATGGGTACCCTGATCGGTGCCCTCATCATCGGCTTCCTCAACAATGCCCTCAACCTGCTCGACGTCAGCTCCTATTACCAGATGATCGCCAAGGCCAGCGTGATTTTGCTTGCCGTGATGATCGATAACAAAAGCAACCGTTAACAAGCCACGCCACACACAAGGAATGAAATGATGAAAAAGCTCAATACCCTGCTCGCTGCCGCCATCATGTCCGTGCTGGGCACCGCCCAGGCCGCGGAACACACCCTGGCGATGGTGGTCTCCACCCTCAACAACCCCTTCTTCGTCACCATGAAGGAGGGGGCCGAAGCCAAGGCCAAGGAGCTTGGCTACGAGCTGGTGGTGCTGGACTCCCAGAACGACCCGGCCAAGGAGCTCTCCAACGTGGAAGATCTCACCGTGCGCAAGGTCAACGCCATCCTGATCAACCCGACCGACTCCGAAGCCGTGGGCAACGCCATTCGCCTGGCCAACAAGGCGAACATCCCGGTGCTGACCCTGGACCGCGGCGCAGCCCAGGGTGACGTCAAGGCCCACATCGCCTCCGACAACGTGGCCGGTGGCAAGCTGGCTGGCGACTTCATCGCCGAGAAGCTGGGCAGCGGTGCCAAGGTGATCCAGCTGGAAGGGATCGCAGGTACCTCCGCCGCCCGTGATCGCGGCGAAGGCTTCGCCCTGGCGGTCACCGCCAACAAACTGCAGGTGCTGGCCTCCCAACCCGCCGACTTTGACCGCACCAAGGGTCTGAACGTCATGGAGAACCTGCTGGCCGCCCATCCGACCGTGCAGGCAGTGTTCGCCCAGAACGACGAGATGGCGCTGGGAGCCATCCGCGCCGTGCAGGCCGCTGGCAAAGAGGTGATGATCGTGGGCTTTGACGGCACCGACGATGGCAAAGCCGCCGTGGCCAAGGGTAAACTGGCCGCCACCGTGGCACAGCAGCCTGCCCTCATCGGCGCCATCGGCGTGGAAACCGCCGACAAGGTGCTCAAGGGTCAACCGGTGGAAAAATCCATCCCGGTACCGCTGCAAATCGTCAACAAGTAAGTTGACGGGGGGAGGTTCGCCTCCCCTCTCTTTTTCCGCCAGTGCCGCCTGGTCTGGGTCCACCCAGACCAGGATGTACTCAACCAAGGGTGATAGGAATGAATCGTCTCGTAGTCCTCGGCAGCGTGAATGCGGATCATGTGCTGCGCGTCCCCCACTTTCCCCGCCCCGGTGAAACCCTGACCGGCCACAGCTATCAGGTCGTTCCCGGCGGCAAGGGCGCCAATCAGGCGGTGGCCGCCGCCCGCCTCGGCGCCCCTGTCTCCTTCATCGCCCGCATCGGTGATGATGCCATCGGCCACCAGATGAAAACCGGGTTTGCCAACGACGGCATCGATGTCAGCGCCGTCGAACTCGACCCCAGGCTCCCCACCGGCATCGCCATCATCTATGTGAGCGACGAGGGGGAGAACAGCATCGGCATCTCCGCCGAAGCCAATGGCGCCCTCACCCCGGCCGTAGTGCAAGGTCACGAGGCAATGATCGCCGCCGCCCACACCCTGCTGCTGCAACTGGAAGTGCCGCTGGAGAGCGTGCAGGAAGCGGCCCGTCTGGCTCGTGCCCACGGCACCCGGGTGGTGCTCAACCCCGCCCCCGCGCGCCCGCTCTCAAGGGATCTGCTGGCGCTGGTGGACCTCATCACCCCCAACCAGACCGAGGCCGAGCTGCTGACCGGCGTCAAGGTGACGGACGAAGCGAGCGCCCGGGAGGCTGCCACCCGCTTCCACCAGATGGGCATCGGTGAGGTGATGATCACCCTGGGGTCTCAAGGGGTCTATTGCAGCAAGGGGCAGAAACAGGCGCTCATGCCGGGTTTTCGGGTCAAGGCGGTGGATACCACGGCTGCCGGGGATACCTTCAACGGCGCCTTCCTGGCGGCCGAGCTCGCCGGCGCCGACTTTGACGCAGCCGTACGCTTTGCCCACGGGGCGGCGGCACTCTCCGTCACCCGGTTTGGTGCCCAGAGCTCCATCCCGAGCAAGCAGGAGGTCGATGCTTTCCTCCTTGAACAGACTGCGCAGGGGCACTGATGGCCAATATCAAGGAGGTGGCTGCGCTGGCGGGAGTGTCGACCACCACCGTTTCCCACGTCATCAACGAGACCCGCTTCGTGGCCGAAGAGACCCGGGAGCGGGTCTTCGCCGCCATGCGCGATCTCAACTATGCCCCGAGCCTGGTGGCCCGCAGCCTCAAGGTAAAGGAGACCAACAGCATCGGCATGCTGGTTACCACCTCCAGCAACCCCTTCTTCGCCGAGGTGGTGCGCGGGGTGGAGCGCTACTGCTTCGAGCAGGGTTACAACCTGATGCTGGGCAACACCGAAGGACAGGCCGAGACGGCGCTCTCCTACCTCAAGATGATGCTCAGGAAACGGGTCGACGGCCTGCTCATCATGTGCAGTGAAGGGCAGCAGGAGGTGTTCAACCAGCTCGACTGGCTCAAGAGCCTGCCGGTCGTGGTGATGGACTGGGGCATGGAGAATGGCGAGGTGGATCTCATCGCCGACAACTCCCATCGTGGAGGCTACCTGGCAACCCGCCATCTGCTGGGGCTGGGTCACACTGCCATCGGTTGCATCACGGGCCCCCACAGCCGCGCCCCGGCCAACCAGCGCCAGGCGGGTTTCGAGCAAGCGATGCAGGAGGCCGGGCTCACCGTCAATCCGGGCTGGATCCAGGAGGGAGACTTTGACTGCGCCAGCGGCGCCGCCGCCATGACCCGCCTGCTGGCGCTGCCAGAGCGTCCCACCGCGCTGTTTGTCTGCAACGACATGATGGCCATGGGGGTCATCAGTGCCGCCCATCAGGCAGGGCTGGTGATCCCCCGCGATCTCTCCATCGTCGGCTATGACAACGTGGCGCTGGCCCAGTTCATGTCCCCCCCGCTCACCACGGTCAATCAACCGAAAGAGGAGCTGGGCCGCCTCGCCGTCACCCGGCTGCTGGCGCGCATCAACGGCGAGCCCATCGCAAACCGCATGATCACCGTGGATCCGGACCTGGTGATCAGACACTCCTGCGCTCCCTTTTCCTCACCGGACAGCAAACCAGTTTAAGTGCCAGCAAGCAGCAGAAGGGCGGCCATGAGCCGCTCTTCTGTGTATTGTCTCCTTGGCATCGGCCCCGAGACTGCACAAGCCACCACTCAACTCAGCTTGAGATCATCCTCTTGCTGCGCCTCTCCCAGGGGAGCCAGGCGCAGCAGCCCCAGCGCCGTTGCCAACGGCTGGAGCAGCGCCTCGTACCCGGAGGGTGCTGGCAGCCAGTAGCGAATTGGCCAGCCCGCTTGCAGCAGTTCGGGGGCGCAGCTGCCAAGCTCGCTCAGCGCCAGCATGCAGCCACACTCGCGCATCTTCTCAAGCAGGGTGGCATCCGGTATCAGCGCAGGCAACGCCAGGATCAGTCTCCCCTGTGGCAAGGGGGGCAGGCTCGCCAGCAGAGGGGCCAGCTGGGCAGGCTGATGAAGCCTTACCAGCAAGGTGCCACTGCATGGCTCTTCTGTCAGCCATCGTGCCATCACGGGCCCAAGGACACCACGCTCTTGCATCCAGCCCACGTCACAGGGCTGCTGGCTCACCCGCCAGCGCAGGCTGACCGCCGTCACCGGCACGCCCTGCTCGTCTCTCATCGCCTCGCAGAGGGTCTCCAGGGGGGAAGGGGCGGCCCCCGCCAGCCATTCCCGCAATTGGTGCAGCTGCCGCTGGGCCATGTGGAGATCAGCCTTCATCGCACTCTGATACCACACCAGGGTGGTCCCCTCACGCTTGGCCTCGTTCAATGCCAATATGGCTTGCTCCAATAGCTCATCGGCATCCTCGCCACCCTCGCGCCTGGCCACTCCGAAGCGACACGCCAGATCAAAGCTGCTTTCCCGGGTCACAAACTCAAACTGCAACAGACTCACCTTGACATCCTCCCCCACCTTAGCGCTTCGCGTCACAGGAGGGGGATTCCCATTACTGGGTGATAGCTGCTCGCGCAGTACCGGGTTCCTGCTTCATCGGGCGGCCTGATTGCACCACGCCTCCACAGGCTAAAACGGCGTGTCCCGCCGCTAAAATATTGCGAGCGCCGTTCACATCGGCGTTCGCCTCATAACCACACGCAGCGCATTTAAACTGGCTTTGCGTCTGGCGGTTATCCTTCGCAGTATGCCCACAACAGGCGCACTGCTGGCTCGTGTAGGCCGGGTTTATCGCCAACACCTGACCGCCTCGCCATGCCTGCTTATATTCGAGCTGGCGGCGCAGCTCAAACCAGCCCTGATCTAATATCGAACGATTCAGCCCTGATTTTGCCCGGACGTTGCGCCCCGGCTGGCTGGTCGTGCCCGCTGCTGATTTTGACATGCTGGCAACCTTCAAATCCTCAATGACGATCATCGCGTGGTTTTTGCTGATAGTCGTTGTGACCTTGTGAAGGTAATCGCGGCGGGTATTGGCGATATGTGAGTGCAGCCGCTGGATCTTGGCTTTTTGTTTCTTCCAGTTGCTGCTGAACTTTACCTTTTTGCTCAACTGGCGTTGGAGCCTTGCCAGCTTGGTCTGATTGGTTTTGAAGCTGTTGACGGGCTCAAACACCGTGCCATCTGACAGGGTTGCGAGCTTGGCGATCCCCGCATCTAGCCCGACCATTGAGCCGGAGGGGTGAATTGGCTCAAGCGTCTCCTGCTCGACCTGAAAGGAGATATACCAGTGCCCGGCTGCTTGGCTGACGGTCGCGTTTTTAATTTTCCCTTCAACTGGCTGGGACTGACGGAACTTGACCCACGCCAGCCCGGCAGGCAGCTTCACGCGACCCTTTTCAAGGCGGCAATACTTGTCGAAGTTGACGAACCGGATAGCGTCGCGGTTGTCGCTTTTTTTCTTGAATACGGGTGCCTTGGCGGCGAGTTTCTTATCAAAGCAGCGCATCCACGCGCCATGCAAATCCTTGAGCTTCTGCTGGAGGTTGTCGGTATATGCCTCGGCCAGAAAGGCCATTTCTGGGTCTTTCTTCCAACTGGTGAGCATCCTGTTCAGCTCAAAGGCAGAAGGCAGTTTTTCGCCAGCATCCAGAATGCGTTTGGTTTCTGCCAGCCCGTGATTCCAGACATAACGAGCACAACCGCCCAACTGGCGCAGGCGTTGCGCTTGTTGTTCGGTCGGTTCGAGTCGGAATTTGTAGGCTTTCAGAATTTGCATTTAGCGCTCAGTGTGTAGCATTATTGCCATATCTATTAAGCCCGATTGAGTGACAGAATGCAATTCACTAAAATTAATAAATCACGCCATGCGGCCTACGTTTTGCACGTACATTTGGTGTTTATCACCAAGTATCGAAAGCCGATATTGGGGGATCTGCATCACGCTTCCTTCGGTCAGTGTGCGGCAGAGGTTTGCAGAGATTTTGGTGCGGAACTGAAAGAGTGTGACGGAGAGGCTGATCATGTTCACATGCTGATAGAGTACGCGCCAACGGTGCAGCTATCGGTACTGGTGAACTCGTTAAAGGCGGTCACATCAAGGCGACTGCGTAATGAATTTCTGGACTTGAGAGGTGCTTACAGCAAACCCGTACTCTGGTCACGCTCTTACTTTGCGGGCTCTTGCGGCGGAGCACCGTTGGAGGTGATCAAGCAATACATTCAAAACCAGCGGGGCTGACGCCCCGGCGAAATTCCCCTCCCACCTACGTCGGAGGGAGTCCCCTTTCGCATTTAAGATGGCTGCAAGCAGCAGGTTATCTCGCTGTCGTCGCGTCACGGGACAACCTCGATGCGGATCACCTGCCAGACCATGTTGTTGTGGATGGCGGACACATCCATGTCGGGATGGGCCGAGAGGGGGACCAGCAGCCAGAGCGGCCCTTTATTGCGACGGGTGAGCGGTTTGTCATCCTGGTAACGCACCAGGGTCAGCGGCACCTTGGCAAACAGGGAGAGATCGACCCGCTGCTGGTAGCCATTGAGTGCGGCAACATCGATGGCGCTGGCACTATCCACCTGCTGCTGCGCCAGCACGCTCTTCAGGGTCGGTCCACGATAGCGGTGAGTGCCGAGGGTCCAGGGCGTCGCCGTCTCGAACTCCACTTGTGGCAAGGCTGCCAACGCCGCCTCATCCAGGGTGATTTCCCGCTTGTCCGGCAGGATCAGTTGCAATAGCGAAGAGGAGGAAGCCTGGGTACCGAACGAGAAAAGCACCAGCAGGAGCGAGGCCATCCCGCGCGTTGGAAAGTTCATGACATGTTGTGCCAACTGCATCTTGAAGTTAGGAGCCAGTGTGGCGATTTCAGTGGGTCAATGCAACTGTGTGAAAAATCAATAATTAGGGGCCCCGCATCTCCATCCAGTTATGGCCCTCGACGGAGAGAGGCTGATGCACTCCGCAACTTTGCAGGAGTTCATCCACAAAAGCGGGCACAAGCAAGGAAGCCGGACCATAACGTTTTTCATCAAACTGGCTGCCCACTTCGCTCGGCTCCAGATTGAGCTCCACCGTATGGGCACCGTTCAGGCCGGCCTCATGGACGAATCCGGCGGCAGGGTAGACCGCCCCGGAGGTCCCGATGGAGATGAAGAGATCGCACTGAGCCAGGGCCGAGTAGATGCGGTCAAGTCCGAGGGGCATCTCCCCGAACCAGACCACATGGGGGCGCAGCGGGTGGGGAAACTGGCAGCAGGAACACAGCTCTTCCTGATGGAGATCCCCGCGCCACTCGATCACCTGACCAGAGCCCGGGCAGCGGGCCTTGAGCAACTCGCCGTGCATGTGGATGAGGTTCTTGCTGCCGGCACTCTCGTGCAGGTTGTCGATGTTCTGGGTGACCAAGGTGACGCGCCCCGGCAGCAGGCGCTCCAGACGGGCCAATGCATAGTGGGCCGGATTGGGGTGGATCTCGGCGCGCTGCAACTGATGGCGCCGTGCATTGTAGAAACGTTGTACCAGTTCGGGATCCCGCGCATAGCCTTCAGGGGTGGCCACGTCCTCCACCATGTGCTCTTCCCACAGGCCATCACAGGCCCGGAAGGTCTTGATACCGGATTCGGCCGAGATGCCGGCACCGGTGAGGATCACGATATGTTTGGCTGACTGCACCATGGTTGTTCTCCTCCAACGGGTAACAGGCTGACCTTAGCACAGGAGCAAGAGGCGGCCCATTCGCCCTTGGTCTTAGGCCGATGGGAGCACAAAGCTCGCCATGGGCGCGAGATCCAGCCTGGCAAAGACCATCTCCCGTCCTGTCACCAGGGTAAGCGGCAACCCGAGCCCCTTGAGCAGAGCCAGCATGGGGCGATTCTGGCCGAGCACTTCCGCCGTCCACTCCCGGATCCCCTCCCCGTATGCCAGCCGCGCAAGCGCCAGCAGGATGCGACGCCCGGCGCCGCGATGCTGAAAATGATCCGCGACGATGCAGGAGAACTCAGCCCTGTCCGGGTGCAGGCGCCGGCGAACGGACTGGGCCATGGCAAGCGGCCCCCCCTGCTCGTCGGTCAGCAGCAATCCTATCTGGGGTTCTCTGGGGTAGTCGAGAAAGAAGGCGAGCTGCTCGGCCGTCGCAGGCTGCTTGGCCCGCATGAAGCGCAAATAGACGCTCTGCTCGCTCAGGGCGTCATAGGCCGCGCTTATTCGCTTCGGGTCGCTGCCCGCCAGCTCCTGCAAGCGGCAAGTCAGCCCCCCCACCACCATCGTCATCGGCAAGGCGGCCCGTGAGGCGGGAGCCGTCCAACCCGACATTCCCTGCCACAAGCGCGGCTCATCGAGCGGCCAGCAAAGATAGCGAGCCATTTACCAGCGCCCTGCCACGCCGCGATCCTGCCACTGGGCGGCATCCTGCAGGTTGAAGGGGTCGTCGAGGTAGAGCGCGATGCCAAGCTCCCGGGAGCGCTGGATGAAGCGGGCCAGCAAGGAGTCGGCAGCCATCGCCTCCAGTTCGGGCAGCAGGTGTTGCCCGAGCAGCAAGGATTGCAACGGCAGACGCTCGATGAGATCAAACGGCAGGTGCTGGGCATGATCGAGCAGCAGCGCGAGTCTGGCCCCCGCGAGGCTCGCCTGCAGCACCAGGGCGAAACGGTCCGCCTGGCTCAGCAGGTGATCCCGTCGGTGGATGACCAGGGTGAGTTCGCTTGCTTCTCGTCCATGCTGCTCGAGCCAGAGCTTGAGCGGCTCCCAGTGAGGGGAAAGACCGCTCAGGCTCAGCCAGATCGGCAGCGTGCAGGAAGCCGCATCTGCCAGCAGCCCAAGCTGTCCTCTCGCCTCTCCCTGCCAGCTACGCACGGTGCGCTTGAGCCCGCCCAGCCTGCGCTGACGCTGGGGGCCAAGATAGAGCATCTTGAGCAGACGCAGCAGATCGTCGCTTTGCAGCGGCTTGGCCAGGGCGGCCAGCACGTTGAAACCCGCATCGTGCAGGAGACGCCGGGCGCCGTCTATCAGGGTCTGATCATGAGCGGAGAGCAGGATGATGGGCAGACCGCTGTGGTGATACTGGGGATGGCTCATCAGCAGGCTGATGGCATCCTGCTCCGCTAGGCTGAGATCACAGATAAGCAATCTCACGCCCCCCTCTTCCAGCGCCTTGAGGCACCCTTCGCCATCCTGAACCCAGTGGCAGGGCAACCCCAGTCCCTGGATCTCCTGCTGAATGCAGGCTCCCTGGAAGGGGTGATCTTCGAGCAGCAGGATCTGGCACTGGGCGAGCCAGGCACGCCACCCCTGCTCCCGTGCCTGCAACCCCTCGAGCCAGGGATCGCTGAGGCGATAGATCCCTGCCCCGGGAGCCAACAGATGAGGCAGATAGTCGGCCCCCTGATGAGAGGCAGGATCAAACAGGGCGATGGCCCCGGCGGCAAACAGTCCTTCCCATTGCCAGCCGGCATCGGGTCGGGTGCGGTGCAGATTGGCATAGGCCGGCAGGCCCGCTCCCTTGACCGCCAGATGGGAGACGGCGTCCAGGGCATAGACGCTGACCGGGTAAAACGTTGGCTCCTGGCTGTCATCAGACTCCAGCAAGGCCATCAACTCTTCATCTGTGATGATCATGTCATGCTCTCTCGCCCAGTTGTCGGCAGACCTCTTCCACGCACTGCCTCAAGGCGGCTGCAAAGGGATGTCCGGGGGCCTCCTGCCAACGGTCGATCACCTCTACCAGGGGGGTAGCCCCCACCATTTTGGCGGCCCCCTTCATCTTGTGTAAAGCCGTATTGAGGGCCTTCTCGTCCCCTTGTGTGACACACCGCTCAATGTCGGCCAGATCATGGTGAACCGATGCCAGATAGATGTCTACGAGGGCCGGGCTGAGGGACACGGGCAGGGAAAGGGCTGCCGTTGGCTGCGGTGCCTTCCCCCCGTCATGGGGGCCAAAGACGGTACGAAGCAATACGGCCAGATCCCTGAGCAAGACGGGTTTGTCCAGATGGCCCTGACAGCCGCATTCCGCCAGTCGCTGCGCCGCCTGCTCGCTGAGATCCGCGGTGATCACGTAGACGGGTAGATGCTGCCAGCGTTCATCGGCGTGCAATTGCCTGCAGAGCTCGGCGCCGTCCATCACCGGCATCTGCAGATCCGTCAGCACCAGATCCACCGACTCCGATTGCAGGATCTCCAGTGCCAGACGGCCATTGGCCGCGCTCAATACCCGGGCCCCCAGCTGACCCAGCTGCATGCTAATCAGCATTCTGTTCACCTCGTGATCTTCCACCAGCAGCACCCGCCTGCCTGCCCCCGGCAGGTCCGTGATCTCCTCGGCGCCACGGACGAGTCTGGGCTGCAGCAGGCTGACCACGGAGCCCGGGATCCAGGGTTCCCCCTGCCAGTACCAGGCGCGCAAGCCCCCATCGTCCTGCATGGCCCCAAGGCAAGGTGCCGCCGGATCCTCGGCCACGCCAAACTCTGCGAGCCAGGCCCGCATATATTCGAGCTCCCCGGGCAACAGTTGTAGGGAGACCGTCTTGACGCGCGGTTGCCAGGGCGCCTTCTCCTGCGCATGCCTGAGGGGCAACGAGCAGAGGAAACGGCTACCCCCGCGAGCCAGAGGCTCGACCCGGATCTCGCCCCCCATCTGCTCCATCAACTGGCGGCAGATGGCTAGCCCAAGCCCGGTTCCCTGGGCTCTGGGCTGGCCAGGCTCCTCCCCTTGTTCGAAGGGCAGGAACAACCGGGGCAACAGCTCGGCACTGATCCCGGGCCCCTCGTCGTCCACCCCGCACAAAATCCACTCCCCTTGTCGCCGGGCCCAGATCACCACCTCTCCCCGCTCGCTGAACTTGATGGCGTTGGAGAGCAGGTTGTGCAGCACCTGCTGCACCCGGTGGGGATCGAGTTCCATCAAGGCGGGCAGCGCCGGGTCGAGCGCCAGGCGCAGTTGCAGATGGCGGGATCGCGCCTTGGACCAGTGCACCGCCGCCACGTGTTCGCACAGCTCCACCAGATCCGTGGGCTGTACAGAGAGGCGCAACTGACGCGTCTCGTTGCGGCTGAAGTCGAGCACGTCGTTGAGCAGCCCGAGCAGTTCATTGCCCGCCTGCCTGACATGGGCCAGAGCCGAGGCCTGCTCTGCATTGAGTCCGGTCTGCTCGAGCCACTCCAGCAAGCCGAGCATGGCGTTCATGGGGGTGCGGATCTCGTGGCTCACGGCGGCCAGGAAGCGCCCCTTGGCAAGCACGGCCTGCTGGGCCTGCTCGTGGGAAAGCTGCAGGGAGTGCTCCTGCTCCACCCTGGCCGTCACATCCTGCACCACCCCGTAGATCCGCCACCCCTCCCCCTGACGGCGCCCCCTGCCGGAAAATTGCAGCCAGCGGGTTCCCTTGGCGGGGTGCTGATAGCGCAGCAGATGGGAGAAAGGTCGCCCGGCTTGCAGCATGGCCAGCATGGGGGCTCGCATCTCGCGCCTGTCCTGGTGGGAGATGCGAGTCAGGGTCTCGTTGGGATTGACCCGGATCTGCTGGCTCGCCAGCCCCAGCAGTTCGTGACTGCCCCGGCTCACAAACTCCACCCGGGTGATGGCTCCCCCCAGCAGGGTGAATTGCAGCACCACACCGGGCACCGTATTGGTGAGGGCGCGCAGGCGCCGCTCTGCCTGACGCAGCAGGCGGGTACGCTCGCGCAGGGCGCTGATGTCGGAGAGGGCGATAAGATCCCCTGCCGGTGCCTGGGGGCCCAGTCGCAAGGGGATCTGGGCATAGGAGTAGACCTGCTCGTGCAGCGCCAGCTCCCCTTCGGCGCCCTGCAACTGTGGCGCGGGCAGCACCAGATCGGCGGCGTAGCGCGCCTCCATGCGCTTGGCCCGCTTGTTGCGCTTGATCACCTCCCCTTTGTCATTGCGCAAGAACACGGGCACGGGGAGCGCCTGGAAGAGAGACTCCCTGAACTTGCTTTCCAGCGCCAGCGCCTGCTCTACCTTGTGACGCTCGCGGGCCTCCTGGGCCAGTTGCTGGCGGGAACGCCAGACTGACCAGATCACCGCCATGCTGATCAGCAGTGCCAGCAACACGGAGCCAAGCCAGAAACCGTAGCTGACCCCTTCCTGCTGGTTGACCACCAGGCGACGCCAGCGTTGCACCAGCTCGTCCACCTGCCGATCATTGAGGGTCATCAGGCTCTGATCCAGCACCCCTGCCAGGCTGGTCTGTTCCGGCCGGATGGCAAAACCGAGGCCGAAACGCTCCGGCAATTCGGTGATGGTCAGTTCGCTCAACTGGTTGTTTCGAATGGGATATTGGAGCTGGTACAACTCCGCCAGCATGGCCTGGGCATCCCCATGCCGCACCGCCGCCAATCCCTGCAGCAGGTTGTCGGTCACCTCCCACTCATGCTGGCCGAACCGGGCAAGCAGGCCGGGATCATAGAGCATTCTCGGGACCACCACCTTGCCACTGACGTCCGCGAGGGAGGCAGGCCCCCTCTTGCTGCGACTGACCAGAGCATAGCGGCTGGTCGCCACCATCCGGGTGAAGTCGAACTCCTTGTTCAGGGCGGCGGACTCCATCAGCCCGACCATCATGGCGGCATCGCCACTGCGCAGCAATGCCAACGCCTCCTCCCGGCTGGCGGCGGGTACCAGCTCGAAGCGCAGCCCTGTCTGCCGACTCACTTCCCGCAAGACATCCGCACTCCAGCCAATGAGCTCTCCCTGCTGGTTGACACCGCTGTATGGCATGAAGCCGGGATCCGCCACCATCTTGATGGTGTGGGCCTTGCCGACCAGCCAGGCCTGCTCCTTGTCGTTAAAATGCAGAGGATTCACATCCTGCTCACCCTGAGGCAGATACTTGCCCAGATCCCGGTAGAGACTGCCCGGCGGCAAATAGCGGATGGCCGTATCCACCAGCTCCAGCAACTCGGGCTGGTTGCGCATCATCAGCCGGTAACTGATGACCAGATCATCGCTGCGAAGACGGCGAAGGCGCAGCCCTTCATCCGGGAATTCCCGCATCAGGTAGCGCAGTTGCAGATAATCGCCGAGATAGGCGCTGCCCTTGCCGGCCACCAGGGCACCATACCAGTTCTCGGCATCGGTCAGCTGTTGCTGGGATGAACCAGGATAGAGACGCTTCAGGATCTCCTGGGCCTGCCAGATAGGTGACACCAGAAACTGCGCCTGATCGAGCTCACCCCGATAGAGGATGGCGGACTCCGCCTCCATCATGGCCCGGCTCAAGACGGTATCGCTCGAGTTCGACCGGGCAGGCCCGACGTGAGGAATGAGATCGCAGCGCCCGTTCAGCAGATCCTGCGTCATGGCTGCCCAGCTCGGCCGCTTCTCGAAGCGCACCGGTACCGGCAACAGCTCTGCCAACCGCGTCAGGCGATCGATAAGCAGGCCCCCCTCCGCCTCCAGATAGGGAGGACGTTGCAGGGCCGGGTAACAGAAGGTCAGTCCGGTGAGCGAATCGGCATAAGCCTGGGCACCCGGTGACAGCGGGAGTATGGCGGCACGCAGTGGCAAGGCCAGCAGCGCGCCGGACAACAGAAGGATTTTTATCATCGGAATGGAAAAGCCAGGCGATTGCCTGGCTTTTTGTCACTCGTTGGGTTCAACATTTTCTACCCTGGCCTTGAGCTTCTGGCCGGGCCGGAAGGTCACCACGCGACGGGCGCTGATGGGAATATCCTCCCCCGTCTTGGGGTTGCGTCCGGGACGCTGGTTCTTCTCGCGAAGATCGAAGTTACCGAAGCCGGAAATCTTGACCTGTTCGCCACGCTCGAGCGCCTGTCTGATCTCCTCAAAGAAGGCTTCCACCATATCTTTGGCTTCACGCTTGCTCATCCCGAGCTGGGTGAACAGGTGCTCTGCAATGTCGGCTTTGGTAAGCGCCATAGATCAATCCCTCAAGGATGCATTCAACTCTTCACCGAGGGCCCGCACGACATTGTCCACGGTCTCGGCGATCTCTTTCTCCTCCAGGGTGCGCTGGGTGTCTTGCAACACCAGGCTGATGGCCAGGCTCTTCTTGTCCTCTGCCATACCAGCGCCCTGGTATACGTCGAACAAGTTTATTCCAACTAACTGATTTCCGCCAACTTTTTTAATTACTGCCAGAACGTCGCCTGCCAGGATCTGTCTGTCAACCACCACGGCGATGTCGCGACGGTTGGCCGGGAACTTGGATACTTCGGCAGCAACCGGCACCTTGGCCGGCGTCAGTTTGTCCAGCTCCAGCTCGAACATGACAGCGCGGCTCTTGAGCCCCAGCTTCTTCTCGAGGCTCGGATGGATCACGCCGATGTGGCCGATCACGACGCCATTACGCAGAATGGCTGCGCTCTGGCCCGGATGCAGGGCACTGTGCTCGGTGCGCTCGAAGGTGAAGGTAGCCCCTTCGGCAGTCAGATCCAGTACCGCTTCCAGGTCACCCTTCAGATCGAAGAAGTCGACGGGACGGGCCTTGACATCCCAGTGCTCGTCCCCCTGGTTGCCGGTGATGATGCCGGCCAGCATGGGTTCCTGACGGATGCCGTTCTCGGCATTCTCGTCCTTGATGAAACGCAGGCCCTGCTCAAACAGGCGCACGCGTGGCTGCTGACGGTTCTGGTTGTAGACCACCGCCTGCACCAGACCCGGGAACAGAGAGACGCGCATGGCGGACATCTCGACCGAGATCGGGTTCGGCAGCACGATGGCATCGCTCTGCGGGAACAGGGTTTGCTGGGTCTTGGGATCGACGAAGCTGTAGGTGATCGCTTCCTGGAAACCGCGATCAACCAGCAGGTCGCGTACCCGCTTCAGGGTCACCTGCCCTTCAGCCTGCTCCACCATCGCCAGAGAGGCGGCGGGTTTCAGGTTCGGGATGTTGTTGTAGCCGTAGATGCGGGCCACTTCCTCGATGAGGTCTTCCTCGATGGCGATGTCGAAACGCCAGGAGGGAGCCAGCGCGGTCCAGCCGTCAGTATCCACGGTTACCTGCATGCCCAGACGAGTCAGAATTTCGACCACCTGCGCATCCGCCACGCTGATGCCGATCACCTTGTCGAGCTTGGTGCGGCGCAGCTTGATGGGGGCAGCCTTGGGCAAATGGGCATCGGATTTGACTTCGATGACCGGACCCGCTTCACCGCCGCAGATGTCCAGCAGCAGACGGGTGGCACGATCCATCACCTTGGCCTGCAGCTCGGGATCCACCCCGCGCTCGAAGCGGTGGGAAGAATCGGTATGCAGACCGTAGGCACGGGCACGGCCGGTGATGGAGAGCGGCGCGAAGAAGGCGCACTCCAGCAGGATGTCGGTGGTGGTCTCGGAGACACCGGTGCGATCGCCGCCGAAGATGCCGGCCATGCAGGCAGGGCCTTTGGCATCGGCAATCACGAGCGTGGTCTCTTTGAGCTTCACCTCGTTGCCATCGAGCAGGGTCATGGGCTCGTCGGTCTTGGCGCGACGCACCACCAGTTCCCCTTCAAGCGTCGCCAGGTCGAAGGCGTGCATCGGCTGGCCGTATTCCAGCAGCAGGTAGTTGGTGATGTCAACGATGGCGTCGATGGAACGAATACCGCCACGGCGCAGCTTCTCCTGCATCCAGAGCGGGCTCTGGGCGTGCAGGTTCAGCCCCTTGATGACACGGCCGAGATAACGGGGGCAATCTGCCGACGCTTCAACCCGGATCGGGAAGGTTGCATCGATAGTGGCAACAGCCGGCGCCCAGGTCGGCTCGACCACGTCCACGCTGTTGAGCACGCCGATTTCACGGGCAAGACCCGCGATGCCGAGGCAGTCGGCACGGTTCGGGGTCAGATCCACATCGATGCTGACGTCGTTGAGCGCGAGGTATTCACGGATATCGGTCCCGATGGGGGCATCCAGCGGCAGCTCAATGATGCCATCGGCTTCGACGTCGATGCCCAGCTCGCTGAAGGAACAGAGCATGCCGTGGGACGGCTGGCCGCGCAGCTTGGCTTTCTTGATGGTGAAATCACCCGGCAGGGTCGCCCCGACCTTGGCCACGCACACTTTGAGGCCGGCGCGGCAGTTCGGCGCACCGCAGACGATGTCCAGCAGCTCGGCCTCGCCCACATTGACCTTGGTCACCCGCAGCTTGTCGGCGTCCGGGTGCTGGGCGCACTCGACCACTTCACCCACCACCACATTGTTGAACTGGCCGGCTACCGCTTCCACGGCGTCCACTTCCAGACCGGCCATGGTGATCTGCTCGGCCAGTGCATTGTCACTCAACTCGGTGCGGACCCACTCCATCACCCAGGATTTACTGAATTTCATGTTCTCTCGCCCTTACTTGAACTGCTTGAGGAAGCGCAGGTCGTTTTCGAAGAAGGCACGCAGGTCATTGACCCCGTAACGCAGCATGGTCAGGCGCTCAACGCCCATGCCGAAGGCAAAGCCGGAGTATTTTTCCGGATCGATGCCGACCGAACGCAGCACGTTCGGGTGCACCATGCCGCAGCCCAGCACTTCCAGCCACTTGCCGTTCTTGCCCATCACGTCCACTTCGGCGCTCGGCTCGGTGAACGGGAAATAGGAAGGACGGAAGCGAATCGTCAAGTCTTCCTCGAAGTAGTTGCGCAGGAAGTCGTGCAGGATGCCTTTCAGCTCGGTAAAGCTGGCATGTTCGTCAACCAGCAGGCCTTCGACCTGGTGGAACATCGGGGTGTGGGTCATGTCGTAGTCGTTACGATAGACACGGCCCGGCGCGATGATGCGGATCGGCGGCTGCTGATGTTCCATGGTGCGGATCTGCACGCCCGAGGTGTGGGTACGCAGCATCAGATCAGGATTGAAGTAGAAGGTGTCGTGATCGGTACGCGCCGGGTGGTGAGCCGGGATATTCAGCGCATCGAAGTTGTGGAAGCCATCTTCAATCTCGGGACCACGGGCAACCTTGAAGCCCATCTCGCCAAACAGGCGCTCGATGCGCTCGATGGTACGGGTCACCGGGTGCAGACCGCCATTCTCGATGCGGCGGCCCGGCAGGCTGACGTCGATGGTCTCGGCGGCCAGCTTCTGGTTCAGCACGGCGATTTCGAGGGCTTCACGACGCGCGTTCAGGGCATCCTGAACCTGCTGTTTGGCCTGGTTGATCACGGCGCCCGCTGCGGGACGCTCTTCAGCGGACAGGGCGCCCAGGCCCTTCATCTGCTCGGTAAAAAAGCCCTTTTTACCCAGATATTTGACCCGGATTTCGTCGAGGGCGGCGATGTCGCTTACGCCCTCAATTTCGGCCTTGGCCTGGCCGACTACTTCTTCAAGCTGTTGCATGTCTTCCTCGTCACCACTCCCGGAACAGGAGCCTTTAGGCTAAATAAGGTCAAGAGGGGAATAATACAAAAAAAGCCCCTTGGCTGACCATAGTTATGACGGGCTTTTCTCCCTGCAAATCATTTTGTTATATGGATAAAGCCACAAGCCAGATGCAACAGGATTAAGACAAGCGTCGTTTGTTCTAGTTTGTTGGCATATGGAAGGATAAAGCATTCATGAACGTGGCATGCTACCTGCCAACGCTCAAAAATGAGCAACAAAAAAGGAGGCCTGAGCCCCCTTTCCATGTCTAATAAAAACAACAACATAGATAAATATCAATGAGTTACGAGCGACTTGAGGGTACATCAAAAGCCCCGTGGCGACCCTGTTTGGGGCAATTTGTGGACACTACATCATGCGGCAGGTAGCGGGTTTTCCAACGGGTTAAAGCGCACTGCATCGCTCAGATAGTCCGGTGCAAAGTGGGCATAGGTCATCGTCTGCTGGATGTTGTGGTGGCCCAGAATTTTTTGCAGCGCGAGGATGTTGCCCCCGGACATCATGAAGTGTGATGCAAAAGTGTGGCGGAACACATGCACCGCCTGCCCTGCTGGCAGATCCGGCGCCACGGTCTTGAGCACGTCACGCACCACCAGATAGTCAAGGTCACGGAACAGCGGGCCCCGGTTCACCCCGCTCGTTATCTCCTGGCACAGCTCGGCCGAGATCGGCACGGTGCGGTTCTTGCCATTCTTGGTGTTGATGTAGGTCACCCGGCTGGCCAGCACCTCCTCGCGGCGCAGATTGGCCGCCTCGCTCCAGCGCGCCCCCGTGGCCAGGCAGAGTTTGACCACCTTCAGGTTATCCCCCGAAAGCGCCGCCAGCACGTCGTTGATCTCGTCCTGGGTCAGGTAGCCCATCGACCGTTCGACCAGTTTGACCTTCTTCATCTCTTTGAGCGGGTGCTCATGGTGGTAATGACCGAGTTCGGTGAGCACCGAGAACACCCCGCCCAGCAAGTCCCCAACCACTGCATTCTCACTTTCACCACTCCTCCATCAAAACACTGTTATTTTATACAGCATTTGATGATGATTAGCAGTGTTTAGCTAAGGCGACTACATATATAGGAAAGCTCATGTACAGAACCTTAAGCGGCAAGCGAATTAATAATACCGTCTAACGTGTTGTTTTGCTTGGATTTTCTCTGCCTACTCTTTTTGCCGTTTTTGGATAAATACACCATTGCCCACTCCAACTTCTCTGTTATTTCCTGCCACGCACCATGGATGATGCTCGCCAATATCGGCATTAACCAAAGCGCGCTGTTTTTGGCAATCTTCAGCATCGATAACTCCGCGCTGCCAATCAGCGTCAGCGCCAGCCGACGTTTGACCAGCAAGGCCAGCAAACTAGCCCAGATCAAGCCTTCCGCTATCGCTTTTTGTCGTGTCGCGAACGCCTTCAACCGGTTATGTGATTTCAGCTCTTTGAACAACAGTTCGATCTGCCAACGGCAACGATACAATGCCATCACCTTCTCGGCTGGCCATCGCTCACGCGGAAGATTGGTCATCCATATACAGAACCGTTTTTCCTCTGCAAACCAACGTCTTATGAGTCGATATTTATACTTTCCCGAACTCACATCCAGATCCAGAACCTCGGCTCTGCAGCTTCTCCGATCGATATCCTTGAGCTTTTTTCCGAGTAACTTGGGCATTTCCCTGCCGTCCTGTCGGTAAGCTGCCTGTACTTTGGGATTGAGATTTTGACTCCCTCTGACCAGATAGCTTCCTTTGGCTTTGGTCACATCAGCAAAGTACTCGCGGCTGATGTAACCGGCATCCGCCAATAACAGTTTGTTATTTAACGAATTTGCGGCCGGAAGATGCTTGCGCTCCGATTCGGTATCCGCCGTGATACTCATCGATATCGGCGACTGGTCCAGCAAGGACATGGTCATATGACACTCTACCGCAGCGGGGCTGTGCTTATTGAATCGGCCCGGGAAATGTTCTGCCAATTGCGGATGTAACGCGAATGACGACCCGTCCTGCAGCAGTACCTGCTCAAAGCCTGCCAGTCCGTGGGCGTCCGGTAGACACTCCTTGAGGCGTAAGGCGATGGCTCGTTCAACCAGTGCGCGCATGAACAAGGGAAAACCCTGCTTGCGTAACTGGTTGTGAAAGGGTTTATACGCTATTTGGTCAGTATCATGGAGCTGCAACGCATTGAAATGGCGATGCAAACCAGCAATACCATCCACCTTGTCGCAACCAAGCCCTGAGAGCAGAGCCGGGAGTAGTCTCGCAGGCTGGATATCCCGGAGTCGCTGACAAAAACCGGTAAATTTACCGATCCGGTTGAGTTCAGAAGAGCTAAGAAGTTGCTTGAGGTACTGGGTTGCATTGATAATAGTCATGGCTTCGGGTGTGTCGGTTTTTTTTTGCGATTAAATCAGATCACAAACGAAGCCTTTTTTCTATCTATTTCAATTGGTTGTAGCTAAAGATCCTGTACATGTAGGAAAGCTGGCAATGGTGGGAATTGTCTAGTTCTGTGCGGAGACCCCATCAACACAACGCTACATAACATTTAACAAACATTAACAAAGACCCGAATATGAAGAACTACCACTTGGCAGCGAACCGGGAATTCAGATAATAAGTGCGACACTCATGGATGAATGGCGAGAGGTGGCCAACTGCTGATTGGTGGTACCCTTCTGCTCGCCAAAGTAAAAGCAGTATCACCATGAGCTATCAGCAGTCGACCGAGGGGCAACGATACCAGTTATCGGTGCTTCGCGCACAGGGGATGTCCATCCTTGCCACCGCACGCGCCATTGGCGTTCATCGCTCCACCCTCTACCGGGAGCTGCGTCGTAACGCCGGGCCGCAGGGCTACCAGCCAGACAATGCGCATCAGCACGCCACCCACCGACGGGCCAGTGCGGCCAAATCTCGGCTATCTGCCGATGTCATCCAGTTTGTCGAGCTGACACTCGCCTGGTGGTGGAGCCCGGAGCAGATAAGCGCGGTGGGCATGTAATGACCCACTGAAATCCTGCTCAGGTCATAATGAGTGGAGATCACAGACATGAGCATCACGATGGACGAAGAAATCAAACGTTGGACGGCCAAGCGCAAGTCCGCCTTGGTCATGGAAATCATTCAGGGCATTAGCATGGCCAGGGAAGGGCGCCGCATGAATGGGTGCCATCGGGCAGCGCTGCATCATACGTGAAGCCTACGCTCGCTCACAGCCTCCCAGCGCACGGCAGGGGGCCCACGGCGGCGTCTGCGCCACGGAATCCGCGCTCATCCGCTCCCGCCTGCGGGGTTCATCAAGAAAAATTTTTGCAAAAGTAGATTACCGCAAAACCATAGGGCCAGGCCTCGCCACATGGGGACGGTAGAGAAAACGGACAAAATCGTACGCTAAGCATGCGGCCTGTCAGGTTGAGGCCATAGAGTTTGACGTTTAGGCGTCAGATAATGCAGAAAGCGGCCCTAGTCTGACGCGATGCCAGTGAGCCGACTGACGCCCAGTTGAGGTATAGCCTAGATTGACATGCGCGATGCAACCCTTAACTTGCTTGCACCTATCGTTTCCATGCTAGCTTTATCGTAACGCTAAGGAAGCTCTGAAAAAGCCCATGTTTCGCGAAATCACCGCTCTGTAACCCGCATGGTTGCTGGGATGCATTTCTCGAGCGGGGGCTTTTTCAGACCTTCCTTAGCTTAGCGTACGATTTTTTCCGAATTCTGCGGTTCCCCCCACATCAAGGATCTGTGGCTTGGCGAGGATCTGAAAGGATCGAAAGAAATTGCAGGGCTTTACTGTTTCGAGGAGCTTTGGCTAACAATAATGAAAGCGTAACTAATTGAATACTTGGTGATTATAGAACTTTTCGTGGCAACCTGAATGATCGGGATGGATCGTGGACGCCGTGGGGGAATTGAGAGAACGCTTGGAATTTCAGGTGATTAATGGCTTGTAGGGGGAAAACGAAAACTGAAATTTTGACAGGGATATACGGTCTTGGTGTACCGACTAACCTGTTCTACGGAAAGCAGGCTTTCTATGAAATGTGTCCGGTCACGCAGGGAGTGGCTGATAACTGGACTCACTAAGGGGGCCGGACTTGCCTGCACGAAACTTCAAGCAGCTTCGCTAAACTGAACAGGTAGGGTGGATGTTCCTTCGTACATGGAACTATCTCCAGATCCTTGATGGTTCCAACATAGTAAAAGGGACTGATAGTTTCTGGTGATGCTATAGAAATAACCATGGGGCCTATATCGAGACCCACAAGTCTTGCAGCCCTATTAACGGCCTCTGCAATGAGGGCAGCGTTGAATGGGGCTCTACAACCATCACGTTTAATAACTACCGGTTTCACTTTGTTGTCACCTTCGGTCCTGTCAGCAATTATCTACCCAAGAAACAACACACTGCTGCTTCAGTATGAAGATCCCACCGGAGGAATCGGCGGTTCCCCCTTAGTAAACGTGAGTTAGTGGTAATTGAACTCGAATTCATGGAAATGGCTCATATGAACCTCCCTTTTAAGAAAACTATGCATTCTTCTTGAAGTCAGTTGAAATCAAACAATCAGTTTGCTCTAGGGAAAGTGCGAACAAGTATCCCACGGACAAAAAATGAAAATTTTAGTCATTTAATATCAATGTGTTACCAGTAAATGCTCTCGTGCCATATGACTTATTCGCACCTTCCCTAGGTCACCTGTGAACAAGCCCCAAGTGTAACTATTACTTGGGGCTGGGGAGGTTACGGCTTGATACCAGTCTATAATAGATAACCAGAAGTCATAACCCCCCAATCAGCCCAGCTAAGATCACCCTCCCAAATTAAATCAGGATTTTCCTGTGGCTTTTCATTTGAGGTACCATACTCCTTAATAGGAGCAGACCAACATGAACTTGTAGAACTCCAGCCATTTAAAATCTTATCACTTTCATAGCCGCTTCCATATCGTGCCAACCTACTGTGACCAGGCTTAGTTGCAGAGATTGTGAATCTGTAATATCTAAGGGGAATAGGGAAGCGATTTGTAACCGTAACAAGTAATGGATGTTCTTTATAGCAACCAGAGTCTGCTGCATACACAACATCAACCCCTACACCAACCATTGTTTGAAGTACCACTATCCAACCAACTACTCCACTTATAATTATCACAGAACTAGCAACTATCCGTGCAACTATCTTATTCATAATCTTTATTCCTTGATAAACTAGATTGCCACTACCATTACTGGACAAGGCAACCACACTAGTGTGACTTTTACCATGTCGCTGATTGGTCTATCGCCTTGTAGATACAATCCAATTTTTCTAACTCCCTCTTCATCTCAAATCGTTTTCTAATAATTAAATTTCTCCCAATTGAACGGAATGCATTGTGACCAAGTTCAGTGGCCTCATACTTGGAACCATACGCTTTTACAAAGCCATGTTCTTCAAGAGCCTCTATTCCTGAATCTACTTCTGTTGATTTTAAGCTAGTCTTGCTGGCCAAGACACACACATCCATTGGGCCGATAACCGATAATTTAGACAACAAAAAAATTGCGTGCTTAGGCATTTCATCTAAGCCTGTAAACCTAATTGCCAAGTGATTTATCTCTTCGCTAAACCATCTATTGGGCTCTAGCAAAAAATCCCAAAAGCAAACTTCATCAGCCACCTTACACATTAAATCAGACATTTATAACCACCTGCAAAAAATGAGTGTACTCATGTGTTAAATAACATTGTGACACAATAACAATACTATTTAGGCCAGGAGCGCTCAAAATACTGCGTGGCCAGCGCTTGCGCCTCCACAAGCTGCGCTGGGGTTAACCGCGTTGCCAGGATGTCGCGGTTCGTTACTGCATCAGCATATCCATTTGCAGCCGCTACCGAAAACAACGCATACGCCTGCTGGTAGTCTTGTGGCACACCTTGACCCTTAGCGTAGAACACCCCAAGGTTATGTTGAGCGGTAGCGTGCCCCTGCTCGGCTGCTTTGCGAAACCAAGCGAACGCCTGCTTAAAGTCCTGTGGCCAACCTTCGCCGTTGTAATGCATCAAACCCAGCTTAAATTGCGCTTGGGCATCACCCTGTTCAGCCTGCATGGCATCGCCAAAAGTCACCTCCGCCTTGGCAGGCTCTGGGAAAAAAACGCTCACTAGCAACACCGCCAACAATGGCGGCAACATCATTTTTTTCATCTCTGCCCCCCCTTGCTCTGCCACCTTGAGATACCAGGTCACCGCCTTGGCCATAGGCTTAAAACCTCAAGATGGGTATCACCATCAGTGCCGCCATTATTGCCCAAATAGCATTGGACCTGAGCGTGTCTTTTGGCGAAACCCTCGACGCGATCACCAAATTGCCGTTCACGTCGGCATCATGGGCCGAACACCAGCCAAAGGCAGTGCGCCTAACGCATTTTATGTTCAATTGGGACAACATCCATCACAACTAGCAGAAACACTTGAGCAACCGCAACATACGCGAGTCGAACAAGGGGCTATATGAGCAAGAGCTCATAGCCCTGCTCCTCAACCTCTTGATAGAACCATGACTGGAGAGCCTGAATTTCATCATTCGTTCGTTCTGCAGGAACGCGAGCGAGAAGATAGGCCATCCAGAGATCTTCAACCGAGGGTTTAGAGCCCCATTCCTTGGTCTGAACCACTAAAGAACCGATATCATGGATTCGGTTTGGCAGGCAAAAGCCATCTTGTTCCTTCACTCTCTCACCTCTTTGAGTGGCAACAGCCAACCTTCTTCCTTCAGCTGATCCGCCTGTCCGTTTACATCAACGATGCTTCCATCAGTGGATTTGACCCCATAGATCCAGACACTTTTTCCCGCTTAGGGTTGTGATACCCGACTGCGCAGAAATTCCCGAGGTGAACGGTATCCCAAGGCGCTGTGCGGGTGGTGTTCGTTATAATGCTCAAACGCGATGGCCAAATTGCCTACCGCTGTTCGGCTATCTGGTTTCGGCATCATCTCGATATAGTCTCGCTTCATCGTCTTCACGAAGCTCTCCGCTATACCGTTGCTCTGTGGGCTTCTCACCGCCGTCGTTCTGGGCTCCAACCCGATTTCTCGTGCAAACGCGCGGGTCTCATGGGCTCGATACGCCGAGCCATTATCAGTCAGCCACTCCACCGGTGATGCCGGCAACGCATCCCCGAAGCGTCGTTCGACAGATCTCAGCATGACATCTTGCACCGTGTCACTGTCGTAACCCCCGGTGCTGGCAGCCCAGTCCAACGCCTCCCTATCGCAGCAGTCCATGGCGAACGTGACTCGTAGTTTTTCACCGTTATCGCAGCGAAACTCGAAGCCATCCGAGCACCAACGTCGATTGCTCTCTTTGACGGCAACACGCCCCTTATGTGCCTGCTGGGCCAATGGTGCAGCCGGTTTTCTTTCCAGCAGCAGGCCATGCTCTCTCATGACGCGATATACCCGTTTGGCGTTTACTACAGGCTGTCTTGTTGCCTCTGACTGACGCCGTAACAGCGCCCAGACCCGGCGATAGCCATAGGAGGGAAGTTCTGCCATCGCCTCCATGATACGGCCAAGTAAGGCTGCATCATCACGCTGGCGATGATGACGACCATCTTGCCAACCTGGTTTGCGATGAACACGAACGGATAGCTGCGCACGCGATACATTAAGGGCCTGGCTCACAGCACTTAATCGTCGTCCCCCGGCAACAAGGGCGCATGCGCAATCCATTTTTTTGCTCGACCATACTCCACGGCTTCTTTGAGGATCTCGTTCTCCATGGTCTTCTTCCCGAGCAGACGCTGGAGCTCTCGGATCTGCTTGATGGCAGCAGCCAACTCGGAGGCTGGAACAACATCCTCACCGGCGGTGATCGCCGTGAGAGAGCCTTCCTGGAATTGTTTACGCCATTTGAAAAGCTGGTTGGCGTTGACGTCGTGCAAGCGAGCGACATGAGATACGGTCATTCCGGGCTCAAAGGTCTGCTGCACGATGGAGATCTTTTCCTGCGGAGTCCGGCGTCGACGGCGCTCAGCCCCTGTTAACACTTCGACCATTTTCTCGTTGCGACTAGTACTGAACATAGTTCCAAGACTACCTCTTAAATTAAGAGGGGCGAAGTGTCTGGATCTTCAAGGGGCCAATCTAATCAGCCCCTATCACTCGGTTGGTCCAAGTAGCATGGTGAGCATCTGCTGCCACGGCAGCCTTGAGCATGGAGGCAATAGCTTGAGTACCATTGTCATGACCATAAAAATGCCGCGAAAGCGCCTTATAGCTGGTCACGCTGCCTGCTGGCACCACCACCTTGAGGTGGGCCAACAGATCATTCCAGTTCACACTGCTCATAGCTTCCCTTGCAATGGCTTACCGAACCCCTTGAACAGCAGGTCCAAGATCAAACCCTGGATGATATTGGCCGCCTCGGGTCGAGAGAGGTAGTCCAGCGACATGCCGTTCTGGATATCCATCCGCTCGATCACGGCCGCATCAACCGCCTTGGGATAGTCACCCAGCATGATGGCGTCGCGGGGGTTATTTCGCACCTGATCCATCAAGGGCTGGTTTTCCGCAATCTTGCTGGCCATCCCCTGCAGCCAATCCAGCTTGTCCCCATCAGTCACCTCTGTACCGAACAGATCGTTCAATTGCTCCAAGATGTGAGAGAGGAAGTCTTTCTTCTCTTCTTTTGCTTTGGCACTGCCGAGCGCCGAGATGCCCTGCAAACCATTGCCGCTTGCATCAGCTTTGAGCTTGAGATCCTGAGTTCGCTTGGCCTTGAGGTTGTAATGGCTCAGCAACACTTGAGAGAGATCAATCTCGTCCTCCTCCAGCACCTCCTGACGCAACATCGGCAGCAGGTGGCGGGCGAACACGCAGAGCCGCTCCAATGATTCGTCATCAAAGGCGGTGATCTGGGAGACAAACTCATAGAACCGCACATAGCTGTTGAGATCTTTCTTGAAGAGATCCAGCTCGCCCCTGGCTTCGGTCGCTTCTTTGACCCGCCGTTCGGCATTTACCTTGTCAGTCGCAGACCCGCCTTCACGCTCGATGCGTTTGAGCATCTGGCGACACTCCCGCACAGCTTCACTCGCCAGCTTGTAACGTTTGGTGAACCGCTCGACAGCCGGTTTGATATAACCGGGCAAGGCTTCGGCCCCACGCTTGGGATCGAAATAGGCATCACTAAACGCCTCCACCTCGCTCCAGGTAAAGATGCCCGTCGCTTTCAGCTTGTGGAACAGGTCATAGACCAGATTGGGATCGGAGACGGTATCGAGGGGGCGTTGTTGATCAAATCCGTCGCTGGATGGCCGTTCCCCAACCCGTTGATACCACTCAATTCACTGGCTGGCGAACAGGCATACCAAGCCCTGTCAGCTTGTTCATCACCTTCACGCCAGCCAGGATTTCGCCCACCTGGGCGTTGTAGTTCCGCAGGCTCAGCGTTGGCCCGATGAGTTGCTTGAACCGGTACATGGCGGTCTCGGCTATCGAGCGCTGGTGATAGCCGGAGTCTTTCTTCCATTGCTTCAGTTCACCGGCCTTGAGCGCCGTCACCGCCTCGTTGCGGGGATGGCCTTCCTCCCACGGTGCCGCATTTTTTCTCGGCGGTATGGTGGCTTTCGCCCCCTTCTTCTTCAGTAGCGCATGACAGGCCTTGGTGTCATACGCACCATCGGCGCTGACCTGTTTTATCTTGCGTCGTAAGGGGTTGAGCAACGTCGGTAACACCTCGTTATCCGCCACCGTCTCCAGGCTGACTTCGGCAGCGATGACCGCATGGGTTGTGGCATCCACCGCCAAGTGGAGCTTGCGCCACACTCGTCGCTTCTCCTTGCCGTGTTTGCGAATTTTCCATTCGCCTTCGCCATAGACCTTGAGGCCGGTGGCATCAATGACCAAGTGAGCCACCGGGCCTTGGCTGGGGACGCGGTACTTGATGTCGACGGTCTTGGCGCGCTTGCTGATACAGCTATAGTCCGGCGACTGCAAAGGCACCGCCATCAGTTGGAACAACGAGTTAATGAAGCCTTCTAGCGCCCGCAGCGGCAACTTGAACAAGCCTTTTAGCATCAGGGCCGTCTCAATGGCGGTGTCACTGTAGTGGAAACCTCTCCCTCGGCGGCCATGGTGGACCAGGCAATGCCACTGCTTAATGGCTTGTTCGTCCATCCAGATGGTCAACGAACCGCGTTGCACCAAGGCTTGGTTGTACTGCTGCCAGTTGCTGATCTTGTGCTTGGACTTGCCCATCTGATGCTCTCGGAGACTGCGCTACAGGATCAGATCACCGAGATGTCAGATAGTTCCCCGATTTGAGCAACAAGGCCTATCGAGGGTGGCTGTCTCAAAATATTTTTGGAACTCCTCCAGCACATCCTGCGGATCATTCACAAAATCGAGCACAAAGGTGCTCTCCTTGCCTAGATAGGTGCGGTTGAGGCGAGAAAGGGTCTGGATGCAATCCACTCCTGTCAGCTTCTTGTCCACATACATGGCACACAGCTTGGGCTGATCGAAACCGGTCTGAAACTTGTTGGCCACCAGCATCACCTGATAGTCCTGGGTATCGAATGCCTTACGCATGTCCCGCCCATTAAGCTCGGGGTTCATGTTCCGCTCGTTAAAGCTCTGCCCTTCCTCTTCGATGTCGCCAGAGAACGCCACCATGGCACGAATAGCACCATAGCCTTGCTCTGTTACATACTTATCGAACGCCAGCTTGTAGCGAACAGCCTCCAGCCGGCTCGACGTCACAACCATTGCCTTGGCCTGCCCTCCCAGGAGATTGGCCACGTTGGTGCGGAAATGCTCAACGATGATCGCCACTTTCTGGCCGATATTGTGCGGGTGTAGCCGCACCCACTTGGAAAGCCTGATGCGAGCCTTCTTGGCATCCACTTCCTTATCAGCCTCTTCTGCCTTCATGGCGAGTTTGTAGGCAAGCGAATAGTTGGTGTAGTTCTTCAGCACGTCGAGGATAAAACCCTCCTCGATCGCCTGACGCATGGAGTAAACATGAAATGGCTTGGGCTTGTTATCCGGGCCAAGCGGCATCGCCGGGTTCGCTGGGCGGCCAAACAGCTCCAGCGTTTTACCCTTCGGGGTTGCCGTAAAGGCGAAATAGCTGATGTTCTGGCTGCCGCCACGAGCGGCCAGCGTCATGTTCATCACATCTTCGCCGCTGAGTTCCTCTTCCCCATCTAACTGCTCGGCCATCAAGACTTCACGCAACTGACGAGCCGTGCTGCCGGTCTGGCTTGAATGCGCCTCATCGGCAACCACCGCAAAGCGAGAGCCTTTCAGTGTGGTCGATTCCTGAATGGCCTTGAGTACGTGCGGGAAGGTTTGAATGGTGACGATGATGATGGGCGTGCCACTAGCCAGTGCCTCGGTCAGTTGTGCCGACTTGGAGCCATCTCCCTCTTCCCGGTTGATGCGACTCACCACCCCATCAGCATGGTCAAACTGGGCGATAGTCTCTTGCAACTGGCTGTCGAGCACCGTTCTATCGGTAATCACGATCACCGAATTGAACAACTTCTCCCCTTTATCCAGGTAGAACGAGGCCAGCTGATGGGTCAGCCAGGCAATCGAGTTGGATTTGCCAGACCCTGCCGAGTGCTGGATCAGGTACTTCTGACCAGCCCCCTCCTGTCCCACCGTGGCCAACAAATTCTGAACCACTTTCCACTGGTGATAGCGAGGAAAGATCATCGTCTCTTTCTTCTTCTGCCGCCCCAGCTCATCCTCTTCCACCTTGACCTCAAGGTGCAGATAGCGACTCAGTATCCGCAGGAAGTTATCCGGTTGCAGGATCTCTTGCCACAGATAACCGGTAGCAATGCCCTCCTCACCATTCACTGGCAAGGGCTGATCATTGCCCGCCCCACCCTCACGGGTGCCCTTGTTGAATGGCAGGAAGAAAGTCGAGTCACCCGCCAGTTTAGTGGTCATCGCCACCTCGAACTGATTCACTGCAAAGTGCACCAGCGCCCCGCGGCGAAAACTCAGTAGTGGCTCATCACGCCCATTGGTCTTGGGCAGACGATCTTCCCGATACTGTTTCTTGGCATTCTCCAGCGACTGCTTGAAGCAAGATTTGAGCTCCAGTGTTGCCACCGGGATGCCGTTCAAAAAGAGGGTCAGATCGATACGGCCATCATAGCCATGGGGGCTATAAACCAACTCGGGCACCACCCGCAGCCGGTTGGCTTGATAGCGAGCCAGCAGTTCTGGATTCAAGTCATGATCAGGCTTGAAGCTGGCGACCTTGAGTCGATGGCCGCGATCTTCAATCTGGTTACGCAGCAACCACAGGGTTCCCCCTTCACTGCGTTTCAACTGACGTACCGCACCATCCAGCAGGTGGCGTTCCGGCTGCTCGCCGTAGGTCTTGCAGAATTTCTGCCACCCATCAGGCTGGCTATCTTGCACAAAGGCGATCAAGTCTTCCGGATAGAGTGCTCGCTCTTTGTCGTAGTGAGACGACTCACCCACCAGCCAGCCCGAAGCAGCCAGCTGCTCGATAATATGGTCTTGAAACGCCTTTTCCCGTGCTTTGTTATCCATTGTTATTCCAGTCATAAATAAAGATGGTCAACCAATATCGCTTAATCGTTCCTTCCCCAAGCGTCGTATTCCATGTTTGACAAACCATAAGTGCCGTGCCGAATTTTGGCTTGTGGTTTACCAAATCGGCCGATCTCTTCCGGTACAGCGGTACGTGCCAAATAGGCTGCAATATCGGGATCGTGACAGGTATTTGGTAACTTCACGCCTGATGCACCCACAGGTCTTTTCGGGCAGCGTTGTTCCAGATGCTGTTTGTATTTCTTTTTACCAACGCTGACTTTGCAGTAAGGACAGATACATTGGCCCGGTGCAGCCTGAAACAACGAAGGGGCTGCCCCCTCTTTCTGACTTTGGGTTGCGATAGAGGGATGCATCTTTTTGATATGTTTGTTGAGGTTCTTTTTGCCGACCTCAGTGTTGCAGTGCGGGCAAAGCATTCGGTCATTCGCAATAGGTGCCAAACTCTTGCTTTTTCTCGCTGCTGCTTTCGCCTTTTGGCTCTTTTCGCACTCCACTAAATAGCTGATCCTAATTTCGCTCCAGTTGCATAAGCCCATGTCCATTACCGGGGAACGGGGCGGCATGATCCAGGAAGTAGAACACGCGACGTAATAACTCACCCAATGTGCGGCATTGGTGGTTCCGGGTGATCGTTTCATGGAGGGCATGCCACAGCCGCTCAATCTGGTTCACCCATGGCGAATACACCGGCTGAAAAAGCACGATGAACTTCGGATTTTTTGCCAGCCATCGCTGTGCTTTTTTGCTCTTGTGGATGATGTAGTTATCCAGGATCAGCGTGATGCTCTTGGCGCGCCGATAAGTCCGCTTTAGTGTTTGGAGCAGTGACAAGAACAAGTCCGTGTCTTTGCTATCGCTCGCCACATAGGTCACGTTACCTGTTCCGGCATGCAGGGCGCCAGCGAGGTAATGTTTGCGATTCTGGCCCGGAGTTGCCACTTTCTTCTGCTTCCCTCGCATCATCCAGTCCGCCCCCAGCTTGGGATTTAGGTGGATATCCACCTCATCTTCATAGAACACGGGATGGTCCGCACTGCAGCGTCCCAAGGCCTCATTGATAGCGGCCATTTTCCGCTCTTTATGGGGATCGCGGATGTGCAAAGTGGGCGCGGCCCGGCGCCAGACAATCCCTAGCCTGGGCAGCCATCGCCGTATTGTTGAAGCATGCAATGTCAGGCGCCAACTCCGTTTGAGTTCAAGCGCCATCAGTTCGGTACTCCAACGCGAGCGCTGATATCCGAGCTCCTGTGGAGACAACTGGATCAACAGCTGTAATAGACCCGAGATGTGAGCAAATGGCAGCACCGGCTTGCGCCCCCGAGGCTCGCTTTCAAGCCCCTCCAGACCGTACAAGGTGTACCAGTTCACCCAGCGATTGATCGATGACCGGGCGGCGGCTGTGAGCCGAGAAACAGCCGAGACACTGTGCCCGTCAGCAAGGAGCAAGATGGCGTTGAGCCTCCGGCAGAGATCTTTATCTTTGGTCCGGTGCATCTTGTTGATGATCCGGCGTCGCTCATCATGGTCGGGGAGTGTTAGTATCATTTCGGGCTCGGCTCGTTTGTCGTTTGATTGGTTTGGCGATTAATCAGATCGCACAAACGACGCCGAGTTCCCTTCTTTCCCGGATAAGTGATCTACATTTCGGAACGGTTATTTAGATGCTGCACTAACTGGGCGGGATCTACCGGTCTTTGGCAAAACTTACACTTTTCCGGAATAAACGCAGCAGAGCTAATGCTGGGCTTCATCGGCCCTAATCGGGGGACAAACGTCCGCGGCTCACGAGTGGTGAGTGGTATTGGTTCGCTATGACTGGGAGAAAGCTCTCGACGAGCGGCTTTCCAATTGTGTTTGGTCACCAAGTGGACAAACAGCTCATCCTCACGAACTACCTGTTGGCATTGATTGCAAACCAGCTCCCGTATCATCGCATCCCTCTCTACTCAACTAATCAACTCGTATGCCCATCACGGCAACGTCTCAATCGCCTTGTCCATGGTCTCTTTCAGCAGGGGCCAGTCGTGTGACCAGAAATGCTGTAGCTTCTTGTCGATCTGTTTTTTGCACGCCTCTTCGTCAGGCTCATCGACAGTGTGTTTTTTATCGAGCAGACGCAGTGAGTAGACCTGGCTCCATTGCGGGCTTTGTCGCAGTTTACGTGTCGACAGCGCTGCAACACCACTTTGCTCCACACGGCTAAACAGATGGTCACGCAATGAGGCATCACTGCTAGGGCCAATTATCAGTTTCAGTTCCAGCTTGTCTGTATTGCTTTGGATTTCAAACAGAACAACACGGCCACTTTTGGTCCAGTTTGAAGAACGCATCCCCTTCCCGTCATCCCACGGTAAATGGGCGTAGCGAACCATTGTTCTTGTCTCACTATCGCTCTCCCAACCGTGCTGCTCTGCGACAAGAGCGATAACATCTTTCGCCCAATCCCGGCGCTCGGTTCGGCCATCGCCATCAGCAGGTCTGTGCTCAAAAATCAGATCCAGGGCTTTCTGGTGCTTCTTGTAAATGCGGCGGCAGAGCTCCGCAATCTCGGTATCTTCCATAAAATATCGCTTGAATAGGGTGATGTAGTGCTCGATGCCGATAAGGGCTGATGGCGGGATCTGGTGGCCATAATCAGTGACCAGTTCGCTCAGGCATTCAATGACCTGGGCATAGCTCAGGTTTAACCAGCCATCGCGACTGGCCTCGCTGCCATCGAGGGTCAAGAAGACAAAGACTTTGCGATACTCGGGGTAGCGGCGATGTACGGCCTGCTCATACCGTTCCAGCTGATTGCCATGCTCACCGGCATCAATCTTGTTCTCGATAACAAAAACCTGACGGTTTTGCTCGCTCACCAGCAGTAGATCAATACGATCTTGCTCGCGAAATACCTGCAGATCGTCGTAATCGCACAGATCGATATCGAGCAGAGAGACTTCGCCACTACGCCGATCCGGCAAGTCATAGAGCATCCTTGAAAGCAGCGACTCAAAGAAGCGAGAGCCCAAGCCATGGGGCTCACGTGGATTGAAGAGGGTGCCGAGAAAATGGGAGTGGCGGATCTCCTGACGCACCATCCCCATCGCTTCAAACAGATTGAACTCGGAGACCATGCCCCCCAGCTTATCGAGCTCCTTGCTATCGAAAATCAACTCGGTCAGCCAGCGGTACTGTTCGTCATTGCTGGTTGAAGCAATCGCATCAGTCGCCTCGGTTTGCGGCATTAAACTCATGCGGCGGCTTCTTCTGCTGGCGGCGTCCAGCCCCGCAGATCGATCTTGCCGGTCACAGCAGCAGAAATCAGGGCTGTACGGCGCTCATTCATCAGATTTATTGATTGAATTGCTTTTTTCTCAAGAGTATCCAGTCGACTTAAACACTTTGAAATAAATGACGAGATTGCATTTTGCTCATCTACTGGAGGAATAGGGACTACCATCGAACGTAAGTCTTTATAATATATTGCAGCTACACTCGTTGTTCCCTTCGCAAGAAGGGCAAGCCATCCTAATGCACCAGAGGAATTAAATACAAACCCCATGAAATCTGGACTAGAGACAAAATCTTTTTTAAATCTCACTCTCAACAAATTTGAATTATACAGGGAAAGTGCGAACAAGTATCCCACGAACAAAAAATGAAAATTTTAGTCATTTAATATCAATGGGTTACCATTAAATGCTCTCGTGCCATATGACTTATTCGCACCTTCCCTAGCATTCAGAGATAGGTTGTTTCCTCGAATAACTGGAACCCCCTCATCAACATAAAATTGGGAACCAATAGATGAGCCAAAAGGGCCCGATGCGAACTCATTGCCGGTTATAGGTTGCCATTTAAACTTCGGTAGTACCCAATGGCTAGGAACATCCCCTAACCACTCCACCCCCGAAACCTTATATTGAGGATAGGGCCGATACTTGCCCGCTAGCCCTTGTATTTGGGTTACCACTGCTTCATTCATGAATGCACCTCCGCCAGCAGTTGCATAATCTCCTTGGTGACCGCATCGAGGTCGGCGTCAATAGCAGCCAAATCACGTGGCGGCTGGTACTGGTAGAAGTGGCGATTAAAGGGGATCTCGTAACCGACGATACCTACTTGGCCGTCCAAAGGGTCGGTCTTGCTAGTGTCGATCCAGGCATCCGGCACATGGGGCAGCACCTCACGCTGCAGATATTCGTAAATGTCTTCCCCCAGCGGCACATTCTCGTTATCCCGTAGCTCAGGGTTGGCTTCCGGCTCGCCCTTGGCTTTACATACCTCAGCGGCATCGTCCTGCTCACCCAGATGGCTCAGCAGCAGCTTGAAGGCCGGAGCAGGCAGCTTGACCTCACCCAACAACTTGGTCAGCTGTTTTTTGAAGGTGTCGCGTGAGAGCAGTTTGGCCTCAGAGAACTGGCCCAAGGCAGTCAGGATGGCGGACTGCAAAGTGCCATCGAGCTTGGCCCATCCCTTGTCGGTAGTGAGGCTGGCAAGACGATCGGCATCCAGCGGATAGAACGCCAGTTTCAGCGGCCGCTCGATGGTCAGACGACGATATCCAAAGGCGGTGGTAGGGAAGATCTTGGCGATCGGGCTCTCTTCGTAGCGACTATAGAGGCTGACAATCTCGCTTAACGCCTCATCACTCAGCTGCTTGCGCTTGGAGCCCAGCGATTTACGCATCGGGCTGTGAATATCGCTGGCGTTGATCAGCAGCACCTTGCCCTTACGCTCGGCCGGTTTGTGGTTCGACAGCACCCAGATATAGGTGGCGATGCCAGTGTTGTAGAACATGTCGGTGGGCAGGGCCACCAGCGCATCCAGCAGGTCGTGCTCGAGGATGTAGCGGCGGATCTCGCTCTCGCCACTGCCCGCCCCACCGGTAAAGAGCGGTGAGCCGTTGAGGATAATCCCAATTTTGGAGCCCGCACACTCGGCCGTGGGTTGCTGCATCTTGGCGATGAGGTGCATCAAAAATAGCAAGGATCCGTCAGATACCCGTGGCAAGCCTGGGCCAAAGCGGCCATTAAAACCCAGCTTGGTCGCTTCATCCCGCACCTGTTTTTCGACCTTTTTCCAGTCCACCCCGAATGGCGGGTTGGAAAGACAATAATCGAAGGTCTTGTAGGGCAACTGGTCATCAGAGAGGGTATTGCCCAGCTTGATGTTGCTGATCTCCTGCCCCTTGATCAGCATGTCGGCCTTGCAGATGGCGTAGGACTCGGGGTTGAGCTCTTGGCCGAAAGTTGCCAGCCGTGCGGCGGGATTCAGCTCGTGCAGATACTCCATGCCACACGAGAGAAAGCCACCGGTCCCCGCGGTGGGATCATAGATGGAACGCACAATGCCCGGCTTGCCGAGCGCCTCATCATCACCAGCAAACACCAGTGAGGTGGTGAGCCGCACGATATCGCGAGGGGTAAAGTGTTCACCGGCTGTCTCGTTGGAGCTTTCCGCAAAGCGGCGGATCAGCTCTTCAAACACCAGACCCATGTGGTAGTTGTCTACCGCTTCCGGGGAGAGATCCACGTTGGCAAAGGAGCGAACCACCTTGTAGAGCAGGTCGGCATCTTCCAGCAGGTTGATGCTGGCATCGAAGTTGAAGTGCTCGAAGATCTCACGGGCATCCTTGGAGAAAGCCCGCACGTAGGCATCCAGGTTATCGCCTACATGGGTTTCACCCAGCTTGGCCAGTTCCAGCGGAGAGCTGTTGTAGAAGGCGTGGCCGCTGGCATTGAGCAGCAGCTTCTCTTTGGCCAGCTCCGGCATGGCTTTGGTGGTATCCACCATGGCCAGCACCTGGGCCTTACTCGGTGCCAGCACGCACTCAAGACGACGCAGTACGGTAAAGGGCAGGATGATGCGGCCATACTGGGACTGTTTGAAATCACCGCGAAGCAGATCGGCAACCGACCAGATCAGGCTAGCCAGGGAAGAGATATTGGTGGTCATTGGGATTCTCAAAGTACGGGGAACTGCCGAGGCATATTCAGGACCAAACGGAAATGCGGGCAGTTTACCACAGGGGACATGGTGTTTTCGTGAGCTAGGCAGTTTGATGAACCAATACCTCCCTTGCTCCCTCACCGCCATCAATCCTCAGCTTTCGATACAGCGAAACTCAAGGGCGCTATGCAAATGATCACTCGTAACAGGACAAAGGGTTTTTCATTTTTCGGGGGCGGTCGAAGAGATGTGTGCGATCCCCCCTACCAGCAATCCCTTGCCAGGACTGGGCTTGCGATGAATCAGGAGACTGGTGACTACAAAAAACGATCCTGGCTAGCTGTGTAAACCCACCAGGTTGTTCACAGATTGAAGACAACTGATGGGGGGCTGGTAGCCTCAGACTGGCATGAGGACGATGCCAGTTGTACTCATGCAGCCACGGTTGCAGGTGTTCTGCCCGTTGCTCTGACGAGTCATAGCTCCGTGCATAGGCCCACTCACGCAGGGCGGTCTGAATGAAGCGCTCTGCCTTGCCATTGGTTTGTGGTGTGTAAGGCTTGGTGCGCAGATGCTTGAGCCCCAGCCGACGACACAGCTTCTGGAAGCGTTTCGACCGATAACAGGCTCCATTGTCAGTGAGTAGCCGACAGAAATGAATACCGAGCCCGGCGTAGTAGCGAAGTGCCTGTAACAGCGCCAGGCAGGCACTGCGTCCCGTTTCATCAGGATGCAGTGCGCTGAACGCCACACGGGAGTGGTCATCAATCGCCACATGCGCATACTCCCATCCCGCCCCCGGAGAATCCTGGCGGCGGTCACCCGTCACCCGATGGCCGGGACGATGGAAACGCCCCAATTTTTTGATGTCCAAATGCAGCAAGTCACCCGGTTTCTCATGTTCATAGCGTTGTACCAGAGTGGCAGGTTCCAGATTAGCCAGTCGATTCAGTCCCATTCGTTGCAGGATACGGGCGACGGTACTGTGCCCTATGCCCAGAGATTGGCTGATGTGCCGATAGGTCCGTCGCTGCTTGCGCAGTTCGATAATCCTCTGTTGGCGCTGGTCATCAATGGCATGGGGGCAAGATGCGGGCCAAGAAGAGCGATTGTACAAACCCTCAGGTCCCTCCTGGCGATATCGAGTGAGCCACTTGTAAGCGGTGCGGGAACTGACCCCGGCAGCGTGAGCGGCCTCTTCAACGCGCAGGCCCTGCTCAAGGATACGCTGGACAAGAAGCTGTCGACCAAAGACGGTTAATCGGGCATTTTTATGGTTGTTCACTCGGGCACCTCGGATGATTGGTTTGGTTGGCGCCTCCAATTCTCCGGGAATGCCCCGAGTGAACAACCTACAGAGAGATCACAGCTAGCCAGAAAAGGGATCGTTATGCAAAACGATTGCTTTTAATAAAACTCCTTATTTTACTGTTAGTTACTACGATATTTTCCGAGAGTAAGCGATCCTGTTTTTGCACTAGAGCCGTACAGTCAAAAGCGATCGTTTTACCACATTTGGGAATGTAAGCAGGGCTGTAGCCCGCATTCTTATTGGGTTATGCCAACCCTATGGCCACACAGGGCAATAATGATCGCCTGTAACGCAAAAAGTGATCACTTAGGGGGGGATCACCCCGGGATTTTCTCCAACTCCCAACCCCATGGTTCATTTGGTGCGCCCCTAGGGTATGAGGCAAAACGCCAACCCAACTGCTTTAGCACTGTGTTCAAGCGACGGAAAAGCACTCTGTGATTTGAATGGCTCAGGTTGTAGAAGTCGGTCAGCATCTCACAGGTCACGCCGGGGTCTGTTGCGACGACCAGAATATAGGCATGGTGCGGATGCCACTCCATTGCAACGACAAGAGCAGCCAAGTGATTGATCGGCCCCAGCTTGGCTATGGCATGGTCTCGTTCTGCTCGTTCCATCAATCGACGGTTAGACTGCCCGACATTCCGAGCCCAGGCATTACGATCCCGAAAAATGTCTTCGACTCCCGGTGCTGGCTTGCACAATCGTTCTAGCTGCTTGCGTTGGCGTTCTGCTCGTTTTTGCTCCTTTAGCCGCTGCTTTTCCTCTTTCGCTATCTCTTTGGCATACCTCTTCAGAATTTCGTCGATCATTCGCTTCTGCTTCACGTTGGGCTTGGTGGATCATCATTGGCTTGGCCCGCTAATCCCCTGAAATGTTTTACCGCTTTTGGTGCCTACCCAGCCTACCCCCGTTGCAGGCCTTACCAAGACTGGCTTGAGGCGTGTAGGGTTCAACATTCAGACCCTACCCATACCCTACCCCGGCACCGTTTGGTTAATCAGAGCAGCCTAGATTTGCAACCAAGCCAAATCAGCCATGACGGTAGGGATAAAGATTACCAGTAGGGTTTGGGTAGGGTTAGAGAATACTCACCCTACCTCTTTATATCCCTTTCCTGGCAAGGCTTTCAGCTGTGCTAGGTAGGGAGGGTAGGGTTTGTAGATGAAAGTCCTAGGTATCATCAGGTACAGCGGCCAAGCTCATCATTCTGTCATCACTATGCCGTCATTACTGATCGGCGTAGACCGCTTGGGGTAAGAACATCTCCGCTACCTCGGTCAACATAATGTTGGTTTGCGATTTGCCCTTGATCACCCGACTGCAGTATTGGCGGCCATACTCTTTGGCTGCTGCCTTGAGCGCACGGCTAAAACCTTGAACTGATAGCGGGCGCCCCAGACCGTGGTACTCCATGAAGGCAAGGTAGGCATGATAGAGATAGCGTCGGGGTTCCCGCTTGATCTCCGGATTACCCCCCATCATCAATCCCTTGGGTTCATCCAGAAAGAGCACCATCCCGCAAAGGTCGATCACGGGGTCGGTGGCTCGTTTGATGATCAAGGCATCATCGGAGTTACGCTGTTCCAGCAATAAGTGACGGGTGCATATTCCGGCCGATCATGAACACCAATTCCGATTCAACGTGAACACCATTTCCGGACCAATGTGAACGCTCATTCCGGTTCAACCTGAACACTTCGCCCCTCCTTTCCGGAAACAGTGTTCAACATCCCGGAATCACTGTTCACATTCACCGGAATCATCCTTAACGCATTGATTTAAAAACCTTTGATACGCTCTCCCTTTTGCCAGGGAAGAGCCTATGTCTGCCAAGAGGATTGCAATGCGTAAAATTCGTGAAGTGCTGCGACTGCGGCTGGAAGCTGACCTCTCTGTTCGCCAAATCAGTATCTGTACCAAGGTCAGTGTCGGCTCCATCCAGAAACTCCTCAAAAGTGCCCAGGCGCTCGGCCTTACCTGGCCCTTACCTACCGAGCTTGATGATGGCCGACTGGCTGCCCTGTTCTATCCGCAGGCCGATACCACCATCTCGGCCCGCCATGTTGTGCCGGATTGGCCCTCTGTCCATCAGGAGCTCAAGCGCAAGGGGGTCTCCAAACAGCTGCTCTGGGAGGAGTACACCCAGCGCTATCCCAATAGCTGTTACAGCTACTCCCAGTTCTGTGACCGTTACAAGTCCTGGTGTCAGTTGCAAAAGCGCTCCATGCGCCAGATCCACAAGGCGGGGGAAAAGCTCTTTATCGACTACTGCGGGCCCACGGTGCCCATCGTGTCGCCGACTACGGGTGAGGTCCGTCAGGCACAAGTCTTTGTCGCCGTGCTCGGTGCGTCCAACTACACCTTTGCCGAGGCCACCTGGTCCCAGTCACTGCCGGACTGGCTGCAAAGCCATGTCCGTGCCTTTGAGTTTTTCGGCGGGACACCGGTACTGCTGATCCCCGACAACCTCAAGAGCGGTGTCAGCAAGGCTTGCCGATACGATCCCGAGCTCAACCCCAGCTACCAGCAGTTGGCCGAGCACTATCAGGTGGCGGTGATGCCAGCTCGCCCTTACAAGCCTAAGGACAAAGCCAAGGCCGAGGTGGGTGTGCAGATCGTCGAGCGCTGGATCCTGGCTCGTCTACGCCATCAGACCTTCTTCTCGCTTGCCGAGCTAAACCAGTGCATCCGGGCTTTGTTGAATGAGCTCAACGAGCGCCCGTTCAAGCAGCTGCCCGGTAACCGACGCGAGGCGTTTGAGCAGTTGGACCGCCCGGCACTGGGGTCACTACCGGTGCATCCCTATCGCTATGTCGCCATCAAAACGGTCAAGGTCAACATCGACTATCACGTCAGTTATGAGCAGCACCATTACTCGGTGCCGCACCAGTATGTGGGTCAGCAACTGGAGCTCCATGCGGGCGATACCCTGCTTCAGGTCTATCACCAGCAACAGCTGGTCGCGAGCCATCCGCGTAAAACCATCCCGGGGATGAGCACACTCCCTGAGCACATGCCGGAACGTCACAGCAAGCAGCAACGCTGGACGCCAGGGCGTCTTAAGCAGTGGGCTGCCGACATCGGACCGGGCACCTTGTGCTGGGTTAGCGAACGGCTGGCAGAGAAAGCCCATGCCGAGCAGGCATACCGACTCTGCCTGGGACTGCTGAGTCTTAGCCGGGAGTATCCGCCATCACGAGTCGAAGGCTGTTGCCAGCTGGCCAACCGGGAAGGACTGGTGCGGCTCAAGCAGCTCAAGTCGGTGCTGACCAGTGGCCGCGACCAACTGCCCGCAAGTCCGCTCAGTTATCCAGAACTGCCGCAAGAGCACGAGAACATCCGCGGCCCCCAGAGCTTCCACTAACGAGGAAAAAACCCATGACCCAACAAACGCTGACCCGCTTGAGACACCTGAAACTGACTGGCATGGCGGATGCCGTGCAACAACAACTGGAACAGGCAAGTACCTACGAAGGGCTGCCCTTCATCGAGCGGCTAAGCCTGCTGGTCGAACACGAACAACTGAGCCGGGAGCAGCGTAAACAAGCTCGGCTGGTCAAGCAGGCGAGGCTCAAACTCCAGGCCACGGTGCAAGAGGTGGACTACCAGTCTGCACGCAACCTGGAGCGGTCACAGGTGGCAAACCTGGCCCAAGGAGAGTGGCTGCGCCGGGGCCAGAACCTGCTCATTACCGGCCCCTGTGGCTGCGGAAAAACCTACCTAGCCTGTGCGCTGGGCTACCAAGCCTGTCAGCAGGGGCACAGCACTCGTTACTACCGGCTGCCGCGTCTGCTACTTGAGCTGAGCCAGGCCAAGGTAGATGGCAGTTACGCCAGACTGCTGGGTCAACTGGCAAGGATAGAGCTGCTGATCCTGGATGACTGGGGACTGGAAGCGGTGAATGCCGAGCAGCGCAACGCCCTGCTGGAGATCATGGATGATCGGTACGGGAAATACTCGACGGTCGTGGTCAGTCAGCTGCCAACGGAAGAGTGGTACGCGAGCTTGGGGGACAACACTCTGGCAGATGCGATCCTGGACCGGCTGATGCACAACGCTCACCGGCTGTCACTGAAGGGAGAATCGATGAGAAAGAGGAGAAGTGAGTTGACCCAATCTGAACACTCGAGTTAGAAACGGGGTGACGTGAGCGCGTTAAGGATCAGGGTGTTCACGTTGGCCGGAATGGCTGTTCAACTTCGCCGGAATACGCAACGGGCATGCTCAGGTTCGGTGAACTGGGCTAACAGATATCGGATCACCACCGGCAACTCGGCGGCAATCTTGTCTCCAAGCAACGGGTCTTTATCCGCTTCGGCCACAACCCGGTCAAAGGTAAAGATCACCCTACGTCGGGATATTCCCCCATTGCGTTCAGTAATGACCATAGGCTCGTTATTGGTGGCCAGCACAACAGCCTGAATGACAGTGGCAAATTGTTTCTCATACTTCCCATCGATCTCGACCAAATCGCCCCCGGTAATGGCCTTGATGCCACTGCCATCACCGATGTATTTGGGCTGGTCAGGCAGCACAATCAGCCGTTTATCGACAAACTGGTAGCGACTTTTAGCGTGGTCCAGTGAGGCCATGTTGCCGGAGCCAGTGTTCCGTTTTCCACCAGCTAACAGGATTGCCACATTGGCAAAAATGCTCTTGCCGCTACCCCCCTCACCGGTAACCTCAAGGAATAGCTGCCAGTCATAACGGTTTGCCAGCACCATATATAAGGCGGCATTGATGCGAGCCATCTTGGCGGCGTTGTTATCGACTGCGTGAGATAACCACCTAGTGAAGTTGGGGGCATCCCGCTCGAGACATTCATCAACGAGTGGCGGAGCATAGTTGATGCCGTTGTGCGTGAGCAGCCCATTGCTGGGCGAATGTGGCCGAAACTGGCGAGTTGCCATGTCATAAACCCCATTAGCAAAGCCGATCAGCTCTTTGGTTGGCTGGCCCATGGTTGGGATCATCAGCTTCATAGTGGAAACTGTGGTGGCAATACTTTTGTCACTGAACGGAACTCCATGCTCGGTAAAGATGGCAGCCATTTCGCGGCGCAGTTCTGTATCTGTCCATGGTGTCCATAGGCCACCGTCATAGCGATAGACACGCTCGGCCTCAAGGCTGATAGCAACTTGCCCCAATCGTTCGACCAGTAGTGCAGCCCGCTGACTAGCACTCATTTTGTCGATCATGGTGGCTGGTGGCTCATGCTCCCGTTCCTCGATCTTCCTGGATGCCTCTCCCTTCTGGCTGGCGTTTTGACTTTGGCTGACTAGATTGGCCCCTTGAAGATCCAGACACTTCGCCCCTCTTAATTTAAGAGGTAGTCTTGGAACTATGTTCAGTACTAGTCGCAACGAGAAAATGGTCGAAGTGTTAACAGGGGCTGAGCGCCGTCGACGCCGGACTCCGCAGGAAAAGATCTCCATCGTGCAGCAGACCTTTGAGCCCGGAATGACCGTATCTCATGTCGCTCGCTTGCACGACGTCAACGCCAACCAGCTTTTCAAATGGCGTAAACAATTCCAGGAAGGCTCTCTCACGGCGATCACCGCCGGTGAGGATGTTGTTCCAGCCTCCGAGTTGGCTGCTGCCATCAAGCAGATCCGAGAGCTCCAGCGTCTGCTCGGGAAGAAGACCATGGAGAACGAGATCCTCAAAGAAGCCGTGGAGTATGGTCGAGCAAAAAAATGGATTGCGCATGCGCCCTTGTTGCCGGGGGACGACGATTAAGTGCTGTGAGCCAGGCCCTTAATGTATCGCGTGCGCAGCTATCCGTTCGTGTTCATCGCAAACCAGGTTGGCAAGATGGTCGTCATCATCGCCAGCGTGATGATGCAGCCTTACTTGGCCGTATCATGGAGGCGATGGCAGAACTTCCCTCCTATGGCTATCGCCGGGTCTGGGCGCTGTTACGGCGTCAGTCAGAGGCAACAAGACAGCCTGTAGTAAACGCCAAACGGGTATATCGCGTCATGAGAGAGCATGGCCTGCTGCTGGAAAGAAAACCGGCTGCACCATTGGCCCAGCAGGCACATAAGGGGCGTGTTGCCGTCAAAGAGAGCAATCGACGTTGGTGCTCGGATGGCTTCGAGTTTCGCTGCGATAACGGTGAAAAACTACGAGTCACGTTCGCCATGGACTGCTGCGATAGGGAGGCGTTGGACTGGGCTGCCAGCACCGGGGGTTACGACAGTGACACGGTGCAAGATGTCATGCTGAGATCTGTCGAACGACGCTTCGGGGATGCGTTGCCGGCATCACCGGTGGAGTGGCTGACTGATAATGGCTCGGCGTATCGAGCCCATGAGACCCGCGCGTTTGCACGAGAAATCGGGTTGGAGCCCAGAACGACGGCGGTGAGAAGCCCACAGAGCAACGGTATAGCGGAGAGCTTCGTGAAGACGATGAAGCGAGACTATATCGAGATGATGCCGAAACCAGATAGCCGAACAGCGGTAGGCAATTTGGCCATCGCGTTTGAGCATTATAACGAACACCACCCGCACAGCGCCTTGGGATACCGTTCACCTCGGGAATTTCTGCGCAGTCGGGTATCACAACCCTAAGCGGGAAAAAGTGTCTGGATCTATGGGGTCAAATCCACTGACCGCCAGTCTGGTGCTAGCGCTCATGATGGCCTCTTGTGTCTTGCTCAGCCCATGAGCTTGGTGGTAATCGTTCCAATCCCCGGCCTCTGGTGGAAATAGTGCACGCCCTCCCACAGCCAGTGCTGCTTGCTCAGTCTGGTGCTTAGTGGAGTCGTTACGCTGGCCTGTTGCGTTATCCAAATCGTGATCACCACAGATGATGATTTCGGCGTCTGGATTCTGACTTCTAGCAATCTCAGCCACGTTCATCAGATTGTTGGCACTCATCGCGCAATAGACTGTTGCCCCTGTCGCCTGCTGGACTGATAGACCGGTGGCGTAGCCTTCCACCACTGCCACCAGCCCCCCACCATCAATGCGATGATATACACCAGCCTTGCGGCCACCACCCAAGGTGTGTTTCAAACCATCTTCGTTGCGAATTAGCTCCACGTTCACCAGATTCCCTGCGCCATCGAGCAAGGGAACAATCACGCTACCGGCAGGGAACACCTCACCGTTTATCGTTTCTTTGGTACCGCTGATCGCGCTCTGGTGTTCCGCAAAACCTTTCCTTGATAGGTAGGCGCTACCACAGCCACGCGAATGAGCATTCATGATGCGGCAGGCGCGTGCAGCAGCTTTCCTGTGGCCATCTTCCCGCTTTCGGGTTTCCTCTTTGACCTTGGCCTGTTGTTGCTGGTGGATGCGCCCCCGCTCGACAGGATCTAGCCCACCGGCAGCCAACCCCACCATAGGCGCTATCAACTCTGCTGCCTCCATGGGGCTCTTGCTCATCACCCGGCATACCAGATCCAAACCATCCCCAGCACCGCACTGGCTACAGATGAAAGTCCCTCGCCCTTCCTTGTCATCGAGTCGAAAGCGATCTTTGCCGCCACAGGCAGGACAGGGGCCATGCTTGCCATGACGAGGAATATGGAGACCAAGGCCCGCCAGCAAATCGGGCCAGAGCCCTACAGCAGCGGCGGCTACATCAGAAACAAACCTTACAGTGCTCATTCCTCGCCCCCAACCAGAGCGGCTACCAGCTCAGTGAATGCCCGGTCATCTAAGCCCGCCTTCATTTGGCGAGCATAGGGGCGAGTTACAACAGCAGCAGTCCCTTGGCTTTGCGCTATAAATGCGGATCTCGCTTTTCGGCTGCAAAAGGCACTCAATACTCCGACACGGGAGCGTTTGCCGGTTCTGGGATTGGGTGGTCCATAGAAGGTTTCAGCCTGGCTATCAGCGGCCCATGCAAAATAGATCATCGCTTGCCCTCCGAATCAGAAGACGAAACACGGATCTCGGCCAGCAAGCCTTGATGGCCTTTATGGATTAATAAGTGAACTTTCATGCTAAAATTACCTCGCACTCACTGGCTCCTTGGTCTGCAAACTGTCAGAGCCAGCGAGTAATTCGAAATGCCCTTACTGTCGCAGGTAAGGGCTTTTTTTCATCTTTTCCCCATGGGTTTGCACACCATGTTTGCCCATATCCGGTAACAGATGGATTCCCTGCGGTTTAATCATCCGTCGGGTGTTGTTCAGGCAGTCCACCAGCCATCCACAAGCCGAAGAGTTTGGTATTCACAAACATCCGCTTGCCGACAATTCGGCAGCAACGTTCCAAGCCTGGCTTCTCGGCTCGCTTCCAAAACATGGCCTTCAGTGTGGGATAGTTAAATTGGGGGTAGTGCTTGGGGATTTCGGTCACAGGCAGCCAGTTGTTCAGATCTTGGCTGATTGTGATGAGATTGAGGTCTTGCATATAGAGATGCTCCCTTTCCAGTTGCTCTTAGTGTTCTGCGGTTTGGTCGGGAGCATTTAATCAAACTTTGGGGGCACCGTAAGGCGCAATAATTAGGCCCTATTTCTGCCCCTTCACAAACACAGAAAAGGCACCAAGAGGACCCATTTGGTCCTCACCAAATAAAATCAATCCCCCCTAAGTGAAGGTATAGCTAAACCACTATCTAAGCATCGAACATAGAAGGCAGCACTCAGGTGTCCAATTTTTGGACAGACGCAGAACTTCAGATTGAAGCGTTCCGCTTTCCATTCTTAAAGCTTTTCGCCTTCCTTGCAGCTGAGTATACGCTTCGTGGCTCTACTCCCCAGCTAGTTGCCAGCAAGTTGAGCCAGAACGCCTCGACATCCATCTTTGAACAAGGAATACCCACCTCTGTGAGTTCCTGCATTGCAGCAGACACTCTATGCGCAAGACCGCACCTTTCGATCTCCTTAAAATCTAGTTGACGACTTACATCGAGCAAGATCGACTTGTACTTTCCTCGCATATCTTTTAATTCAGAAACAAGTCCGTAAGCCCCTGCATCAATCATTTCAGGGGTTCCAAATTTTTCAATCTGGTAAGACAGTTCCGATACCCGCTTCTGCAAATATGATAAAGCAACCTCTCCCTCCTCTTTAGGGGATAACGGCTTAGGCCCCCTTCGGTCTTTATATTCATAATGCCAAGACAAAAGAGTACCATCTGGTGCAATCAGAGGATTATCTAAAACCAAAAGAATGACCACTGTCATCATGAAGTCTTCATCTATCTGCTCAGCACTCTTACCCCGCCAAGCCTTACAACTGCTTACCTGTGCCCTAAGCTCAAATGCTGCCATCGCATTTTCAGCTATAAATTTCCGAGCTGGACTCTCTAATCCTAAGCGAGTCCAACAATAAGGTCTCATTGACACATCCATTTCATTCAAAAAACGTTCAATAGTCCAACTCACTTACTCTACCCACCGTATAAAACTATAATATTTTTAAGCTGATTAATGAGCATTTAGAAAGCAGCTCGCTGAAATTATTTGGTGATGATGTTCCCGAATACTCGGTCGGTTAACTTTGCTTTATGTGCATTACACAGATGAGAAGAGTTATTGTCAAATGTGGTGTATGGAGTCAGGCGGCGTTCCTGTCTGACTCTTCCTGCATCTGTATTCCGTCCTTGAACTTCACGTTGTTTACCACCAACGTCAGCAGCGCAAATCCCTTGAGCCGCTTCCAGTTCTTTTGGGCCGACTCCAGCAGCTTATAAACCATCGCCAGCGTGGTCTCCCGTGAACCACAGTTTCTCGCTCGCTTGGTGCGTAACCGGACCGTCGAAAACGTTGACTCTATCGGGTTAGTCGTCCGGATACTGACCCAGTGCTCCGCCGGAAAATCATAGAACGCCAGCAGTTCATCCCGGTCTTTAACCAGTTTATCCATGGCCCCTGGATACTTCGCTTCAAAACGGGTCAGGGTGCGATCAAACGCCTTGTGAGCATCCTCTCTCGTCTCGGCCATCCAGATATCATGCAGCGCCTCCTTGACCTTGGGCTGTACCGACTTGGGCAGCACCGACAAGACATTCGCTGTCTTGTGAACCCAGCAGCGCTGATGGGCTGTGTCCGGGTAGCACTTGGCCAGCGCCTTCCAAAAGCCCAGTGCCCCATCCCCGATGGCCAGCTTGGGACTGAGGGTGAGCCCTCTGCCTCGCAGTCCCATCAGCACCTCCGTCCAGCTTGTCTCTGACTCCCGGTGACCATCCTCCACCGCAACCAGCTCCTTGCGCCCGTGCTCGGTCACCCCGATGATGACCAGCAAACAGAGCCGGTCATCCATGCGCACGTTGCTGTATATCCCGTCGGCCCACCAGTAGACATAGCGAGACTTGGTCAGGTCTCGTTGTCGCCACCGCTGGTGCTCATCAATCCAACCTTGCTTGAGCCGGCAGACGGTGTTGGCTGACAGCCCCTTGGCCTGGTCGCCGAGCAGCGCACAGAGGGCCTCCTGATAGTCCCCACTGGATATCCCCTTGAGGTAGAGCCACGGCAACAGCTCCTCGATACTGCGGGAGCGCTTGAGATAGGGCGGCAGCAGGGTGCTGGTGAAGTTGATACCGGAGCCGCTGCGGTCGCGTACCTTGGGCACTTTGATTTCAACGTCTCCGATGCCGGTTTGGATAGTCCGCTGGGGCAGATACCCGTTGCGCACTACCGCCTGGCGGCCATCAGGGAGTCGCAACTCTCGATGCTGCTCAAGCATGATGGCGAGCTCCGCCTCCACAGCGTGTGCAATCAGGTCCCTGGCTCCGGCGCGTAGCAGCTCGGTGAGCATGTCGCCGGGCTTGCCTTCTGGTTGTGGCAGGACAGTGAGGGTAGAATGTTTCATGGCGTATCCGCTCTGTTGATTGAGATTCTTGCAGGAATCAATCAGCAGGATACGCCACTCCTTCTATCCCTCCGTACACCAGAAATCACCATAACTCAGATGAGAATAACGCTGGGTCATTGTGATCGACTTATGTCCCAACACCTCTGCAATCTCCAGAATGCTGGCACCATTCATCGCCAACAAGCTGGCACAGCTATGTCGAAGGTCATGAAAATGGAAATCAGAGAGCAACGCAGCTTTCTTGGCTGCCTGCCAGTGGTAATCAAACTCGGTAAACGGTCGGTTGAGACTGGAAGGATGGGGAAAAACAAAACTGGTACCGATTTCGCGGAACCTGGAGAGCTCAGTAAGCAAGTCAGCAGTCAGAGACAAAACCCTCTGGCTACCATTCTTGGTCACAGCTAAGTGAGCTGTCCGCGTGTTGAAGTTGATATCTGACCATTGGAGGCCGATCAACTCGCCCCTCCTTGCTCCGGTAGTCAACGCCATATGAACCAACATATGAAGCCTCTCCCACTTGCTCGACTTGGTGGCCTTCATCAATCGAGCCAATTCATCTGTAGACAAGAAGCGAGTTCGGGCATTGTCTTCCCGCTTCTGCTTCACTTCCAGGCAAGGATTTACCTTGAGGTCATACCTATCGCACATGTACGCAAAAACCGCTGACAACGCTGCTTTGTAGCGGTTAAGGGTCGCAGGGGCCTTCCCTTCCGCCTCCAGAATGGAGATAGCATTTTTGATCCGCTGGCGGTTAACCTTGTTCAACGTCTTGGCGCCAAGATGTTCAGCCCACCAGCTCAGACGCTGGGGCACAGACTTGTCTCGCCCCTTGTGCTGTTCAAGGTACTCATGAATAGCTTGTTGAATGGTGGTGCTAGTGAGGGTGACGTTGGTTAAGGCATCTGCCAGCTCGTCAGATACGGTGATCTGAGCCAGGAACTGCTCTGCGTCTTTTTTGCGGGTAAAAACTTTGGATACACGGTTGCCGTTACGCATGAACTGAACGCGATAGGACTTGCCGGTTTTTCGAGTGAGAACTTGGATACTTGCCATTGGTTGAAACCTCTTGCACAGATTTGCACATGAATGAGTGTTATCAACCGCAGAAACTTTGAGCAGGAGCGCTCTTGAGCGCTATAACCTGTTGACCAAACAGGGGAAAATAATGGTGCCCGGGGTCGGACTCGAACCGACACGTATTGCTACGGCGGATTTTGAAACCATCGCAAGCCGCTGTGAATCAATGAGTTGCCGTGTTTTCGCGGGTTTGCTTGGGGATGGGTGGGGGTTATTGGGTGTCGCTGGTGAGCGCTGCCGCCACTTTGCCGCCATTTTTCATCGCGGTGATCGGGTTGAGTTTGACCGCATCTTCGAGGTGGTCCGGGGCGAAGTGGGCATAGCGCATGGTCATCTTGATGTCGGTGTGGCCGAGGATGCGCTGCAGCACCAGGATGTTGCCACCGCCCATCATGAAGTGGCTGGCAAAGCTGTGGCGCAGCACATGGGTGCGTTGGCCAGCCGGCAGGGTGATCCCCGCACGGCGCAGCGCCTTCTCGAACTCGGCGTAGCAGTCACCGAACAGGCGACCGGTTCGCTTGGGCAGCAAGGCCAACAGCCACCCGGCCACCGGCACGGTGCGGTTCTTCTTGCCCTTGGTGCGGGTGAAGGTCAACCGACCGATGCCGACCTGTGAGCGGGTCAGCTTTTCAATCTCGGACCAACGCGCCCCGGTCGAAAGGCACAGCATCACAATCAGCCACAAGTCGTTCAGCCCTACGCACGCTGCCAGCAGCTGTTCGATTTCATCCTGGTTGAGGAACGCCAGCTCGGATTCTTGCACCTTGTACTGGCGCAGCACCTCGAGCGGGTTGCCGTGGGCCCACTCCCCCAGGCGGCCGAGCTCGTTGAACACGGCCTGCAGGTAGAGCAGTTCGCGGTTGATGGTGGTCGGGGAGACCTGTTTGCGCTGACCGGGCACATAAAGTTCACCCGCCAGCCTCCGTTCGCGGTAGGCCGCAAACTGCTGGGCGGTGAACTCGGTCGCCAGCGGGTTGCCCAGCGCCTCAGCCAACCAGATCAGCTTGTCACGACGGCGGTCGCCATCGGTCAGGGTCTGGCCGTGGCGACCATACCAGAGTGCCACCAGGTCGCTCAGCCGCCGTTCATCCACATTGCTCGCCTCTGGCTGTTGCCAGGGCTGGGCCAGCATGTGTTTTTCCCATGCCAACGCTTCGCCCTTGGTGGCAAAGCGACGACGCTTGCGGGGGCCATCACGACCTTGAGGGTAGACCTCGGCAAGCCAGAGCTTGGGCTTGCCGTCATCGAGTTTCCGTACTGTCATTAGTTTTTCAGGATAACTGATACAAGATTGTTCAACCCTGCCGCATTGTAATAAACAGAATTTTTAAATCTGTCATTCCATTGGTTGTCACTTTTAAAAAGCTCATCAAGGCTTTTTACTTTCATTACCTTGTTGATGTCTGATAGAGCTTGTTTTCTATCTTTGGTAACAGTGACCTCCCAATCATTTAAAAACTTAGGCTTTCCGGAGTTTTTTCCAAAATCAATTTCAATCGGAACGGCGGTGACAGTTATTGATTGTGCTTCAGTTAAGGCCAGTGAGCGGTAAATACCATAGACAAGCGCTCGCTGATTCTGCTCACGAATAACATCGACATGATCCCCGTCAACCACAGGAGCTGAAAGCCTGATATGGACAGGGTCTTTCGACACTAGTTCATAGCTATTGTTTTCAGCATAGAAATCGCTGAATTCGGTAATCATTTCATCAGGGTTACTGAATTTAGCTGCATACGCAGAGGATGCGGATACAGCCAAGCAAGCGGAAATAAACAGCGTTGGAAAAATTTTCATACGTTTCATATTCACCATCACTCACAAATGTTTCACCAAGGATGCTATCACCCGACCACTTGAAGATGCGGAAGAGTTAAACCACCACGTCGAATTGCCGTCGGTCGCAGAGCATGGTGGATTATCCTGGATTTGACCCCATAGATCCAGACACTTTTTCCCGCTTAGGGTTGTGATACCCGACTGCGCAGAAATTCCCGAGGTGAACGGTATCCCAAGGCGCTGTGCGGGTGGTGTTCGTTATAATGCTCAAACGCGATGGCCAAATTGCCTACCGCTGTTCGGCTATCTGGTTTCGGCATCATCTCGATATAGTCTCGCTTCATCGTCTTCACGAAGCTCTCCGCTATACCGTTGCTCTGTGGGCTTCTCACCGCCGTCGTTCTGGGCTCCAACCCGATTTCTCGTGCAAACGCGCGGGTCTCATGGGCTCGATACGCCGAGCCATTATCAGTCAGCCACTCCACCGGTGATGCCGGCAACGCATCCCCGAAGCGTCGTTCGACAGATCTCAGCATGACATCTTGCACCGTGTCACTGTCGTAACCCCCGGTGCTGGCAGCCCAGTCCAACGCCTCCCTATCGCAGCAGTCCATGGCGAACGTGACTCGTAGTTTTTCACCGTTATCGCAGCGAAACTCGAAGCCATCCGAGCACCAACGTCGATTGCTCTCTTTGACGGCAACACGCCCCTTATGTGCCTGCTGGGCCAATGGTGCAGCCGGTTTTCTTTCCAGCAGCAGGCCATGCTCTCTCATGACGCGATATACCCGTTTGGCGTTTACTACAGGCTGTCTTGTTGCCTCTGACTGACGCCGTAACAGCGCCCAGACCCGGCGATAGCCATAGGAGGGAAGTTCTGCCATCGCCTCCATGATACGGCCAAGTAAGGCTGCATCATCACGCTGGCGATGATGACGACCATCTTGCCAACCTGGTTTGCGATGAACACGAACGGATAGCTGCGCACGCGATACATTAAGGGCCTGGCTCACAGCACTTAATCGTCGTCCCCCGGCAACAAGGGCGCATGCGCAATCCATTTTTTTGCTCGACCATACTCCACGGCTTCTTTGAGGATCTCGTTCTCCATGGTCTTCTTCCCGAGCAGACGCTGGAGCTCTCGGATCTGCTTGATGGCAGCAGCCAACTCGGAGGCTGGAACAACATCCTCACCGGCGGTGATCGCCGTGAGAGAGCCTTCCTGGAATTGTTTACGCCATTTGAAAAGCTGGTTGGCGTTGACGTCGTGCAAGCGAGCGACATGAGATACGGTCATTCCGGGCTCAAAGGTCTGCTGCACGATGGAGATCTTTTCCTGCGGAGTCCGGCGTCGACGGCGCTCAGCCCCTGTTAACACTTCGACCATTTTCTCGTTGCGACTAGTACTGAACATAGTTCCAAGACTACCTCTTAAATTAAGAGGGGCGAAGTGTCTGGATCTTCAAGGGGCCAATCTATATCCCTTGCTTCTGCGGGTGCTGGTGTAACTGCTCTTTCGCGTCGTGGAGGAATATTTTCGGGAACCAGAAGAGCTGCTTATCCCTGAGGCACTCGACCCGCCCGCACTGCATATCTTCTTGCTGGCGCTGTATGAGCCATCGTTACAGACAAACCGCTCCCCATCACAATGAGAGATCCCGCCCTTGCTGCCTGAGCAGGGCTTTCGCCCTTTAGCGAAGGTGGGAGAGGCGCTGAACATCGCTAAGGTGCAGGCCATCGCGATGATGATTTTTATAGGTTTGCGCATGTCGCTATCCATTCCATCGGTAAGCAAAAGCAAGGGCGCATAGGCGCCCTTGTTATCGTTTTCTAAAAATGCGGTGTTCGACCATCACGCCGATGATTTCGATGTGCTGCCGGTCGGAGTGCATGGGCGGGTAATCGTCATTAAGCGGGACCAGTTCAAACACCTCTTGCCCGTTCTCATCGATGCCGCGGGGACGATACGCTGTGAAGTTGCCGTCATTGCTACTCATCATCGACTGCTCTCAGGTCAACCGTGATCTGCCGAACCGGCCCATTGCTTAACTCTTTGGCCAAGGCTGTCGCGTTCTTGGCGCTAAGATTGTTGATTTCAATCTGCTTGCCTTCGACGATAGCTTTGACACTGCAACGGTTAAAACGACTGACAAGCGCAACGAGCACCGCGCATATTGCTTTTACCTGCTCAGGGTTTTGTGCAATCCAGTCAAACACTTCGATAAAATACTGAGCACCGTCGCTGTAGGTTGCGATCGCGCCACCGTTTTCAACCCCATGCTCTTCCAGCAACGCGGTTAGCGGTGTCGCATCATGACCCTGTATGTTCAGATACAGGCTGCCAGCTTCTCGGTAACGAATTTTGCTCATTTAACGTCCCGCCTATTAGGAGATGTCCGCCATGTTCACCGTTATCTGCCACTCTTATCGGTTGGCGCACTTTGAGTCTTCCGATCGTTTCGATGCCGTGGTGCTGACCCACACCCCGACCGGGTTGCGCCAGCGGTTAAGACAATTTTTGAACATGATGTTTTTTGCACTAGCAACCCTCTATACCCGTCACGCAGACTTGGAGGTCAACGGCAAATTGTATCCGCTCGCCCTGTCTGGTCAGCGCTGGTATACCTTCGACCAGCTCCAACACTTCGCCCTGCAATGCTTGTTGCTCGACCGGGCGCGGTTACTGATCCTGTCACAGGCCGCCACCTGACCCTCACCCGCCCCGTTTCAAAATACGACGGTGCTCGACCACCACGCCGATGATGGCGATGTGGGTTTGGTCGGTGCTCAGGGTTTCATGGTCATCATTGAGGGGCACCAGCTCGAAGCGAGGGCGGCCGTCGTCGTATTCACCACGGGAGCGGTATTTTTTGAAGGTGGCCTCTTCGCTGCCGTTCTTGGCGATCACAAAGTCACCCGCCTTGGGAGCCTCGTCAGGGTCAACGATCAACAAGTCGCCCTCTTTGAAGTCCGGCTCCATGGAGTTGCCGCGCACCCACAGACCAAACGCGCAGCTGCCGACACTGACACCCGCCGCGACATACTCCAGGCTGCCATCAAACGCCGTGGCCTGTTCGCACATTTCGCGCCACTGGCCTGCCTGCACATAACTGAGAATGGGGACCCGCGTTCCTTGTGGGATCTCGGCGGGTTCGACGTTGCGGTAACCCGGGAACGGGGGCTCAGAGACGCCCATGCTGCCTTCTTCTTTCCCCGTCAGCAGCCAATCGACAGACACACCAAGCGCAGCCGCTAAATCGTTGAGGTAGCGGCCTTTTGGCTGGTTCAGCCCTGATTCCCACTTATTAACAGACGCGTGAGTAATCCCAACGCGCCTAGCTAACTCGTTTTTGCTGATCTTGAGTGCCTGACGGCGCTCTGAAATGCGGTCATTGATCGTTTCCATGAAACCTAAGTTACCACCCGTGATTGATACTTTGGGATCAAAAATCGTTGACCACCCATAATACCTAGGTTACAGTTTTCGCATTGTTGATACTTAAGGACATGGTGAGGGCAATGCGAAAACATGACGCCATAACACACTTCGGTGGTGTGACTGCCACTGCAAAAGCGCTCGGCATATCACACGCCGCAGTAGTTAAGTGGGGTGACACCATCCCCCAGGGCCGCGCCTACCAGATCGAGGTGTTGACCGGCGGCGCGCTGAAAGCCGACCCCGCTACCCCATCTGGCCAACAGCGCCCCTATCAGCGCATCGCACCGGGCACCGCGCTGGACGAGATCCCCAGCGTCCAGCGGGCGACGGACGCCGCCCAGACCGATGCCACCCCAGCACAACCAGGGAAGGCGTAATCCATGCCACCTCGTCATGTCAATCCCGCGGCCAGAGCGACCCAGGCCCCCGCCGTCAGCGCGATCAATCTGGTGATCTCGGCAGACCTCCCGCCGCTGATGCCCATCGCCAGGTTTGCCGAGTGGGTCGGTGTGTCTGTCGATACCGCCCGCCACTGGGTCAAAACCGGCCGGCTCGATGTCATGGAAAAAACGCGCGCCAATGAGCTGGTGATGGTCAAGGTGCATGTGTTTATCGCCAAGCAGATGGCGGGACACTCGTCGTCCCTGTTCACACTCGCCAGCTAACCATAGCGACCTTTGGAGGGAAATCAGAGTGTCAAACCAGTCCCGCATTTCACACAACAACTTTTCGGCGGCCTGCGATCTCTTCAAGCAGGCGCACAACCTCAGCGAGCTGGAGCGCGAGTTCGGTCTGCCAAAAGGAACGCTGCACAACAAGTTCAACCCGGCCAGCGAGAAGCACAAGCTTTCCGCCCTCGATCTTATCGGCCTCTACCAGGCGACCGGGGACGACACCCTGTTTGATGGCCTGTTGTTTGACTGCGGCATGACCGCCGTTCGTCTGCCGGGGGCGGCCCCGGTTGTGCCAGAGGCCCGCGCCCAGCAGGCGCTGAATGCAGGGGCTCAGATCCTCGGCGTCACCGCCCAGGCGACCACCATCCTCGCCGGTGACCGCGTCACCAAGTCACACCGAAACACCGTCGTCGGCGGCTTGTGGGCAGGCATCGAGCACCTGGTGCTGCTGGCCACCGAGGTCGAAGACAGATTTCACGCCATCCCCAGCTTGGCATGCGCTGCGGATATGGCCCGCGCCGCCCTCGGCGCCTAGGAGACCAGACCATGAGATTACGTTGCCCCCACTGCAAGAGCCGTATGACCAGCCGCACGACTCGCCCAATGAGCCTGCTGTCTTTCGAGTCATATCAGCGATGCTCCAATGTTGAGTGCAATTTCCGCTGCAAGGTGTTGGCCGAAATTGTGGCAGAGCTGAAACCGGCAGAACTGAGAAACCCGGCGGTGGTACTGCCGGTCGTGCATACCGCCCAGCCCATCCCAACCCACCCTCGCCCGTTCCCCGCCATTGAGGCGCTCAAGCAGGCCGGGGTCGCAGAAACCGCCGCAGAACAGGAAGGGGCCTAGGCCCCATACAGCAAGGAGAACCCCATGCAAACGCAACGCATCGACCATGAACAACGCAATTTGGCGGGGCTGACCCCCGATGAGCAAGTGGCCATGAACACCGCCGGCTGCCAGATCCTGCGGGAGTTGTTCGGCAAGACCGGTTCCAGCTTGAACACCGACTGGCTGGCCCTGAGTCAGGCCAAGAAGGCGGCCATCTGTGCCATCGCCCGCCAGCCACGGGGCGAGCTGATGACGGCCACTTTGTCAGGCCTGCCCCATGAGCAACGTGAGGCGATCCGGCTTGCGGTCATCGCGCTGGAGTACCAGGGGGCGTTTCGCGGCGGCTGTGACACCAAGGTGTGGCACCCGGCGCCGGTCACCCGCGCCATCGGGGATATCGAGAGAGAGAAGAAGGAGAGAGCCGCCCAGCTGCGGATGAAAAGAGCCGTGCTGGCGGCCAACCAGATGACACAAAGCGGCCCGCGAGCCATCGGGCAATAAAAAACCCGCTATCGGTGCACCAACACCAGCGGGCTTTCATCAGTCACTTATCGACTCGGAGGTCGAATGCCAACTTTAGCCATTCTCGACACAGTGCGCAACCTGCGCCTGCAAAACCGCAAGCTGGCCCGCGCGGGTCAGCGCTACACCGCCAGCCCTGACCTGATCCATGCCGTAGAACGCCCGGCCGCCATGGCCTGGCGTGCGGTCTGGTCATGCGTCAACAGCCGTGGGGGGATCTGATCATGGCCGCCGTTATCACGCGTCACACCGAACAGACTATCAAGGCCGCCAGCGCCTATCTGGTCCGCCGCGGTTACATCAACTGCGGCACCACCTGGCTGCGCGGCCAGAACGGGTACGCCCGCATGGAGCGCCTGACCTCTGGCGCCATTCGCATCATCGAGGGGGTGGCATGAGCACGCTGTTCCACCCCATCACCCGGCAGGCTGCCCTGGCCGACGTGGCCGACCTGCCGCACCGCATCAGGGCGACGACCTACACCACCAAACGCGGCCCAGAGGGCCGCACTCTGCGCGAGCAGGCTCGCCTACAACTGCGCTGGCACCAGCTATTCCACACCATGAGCCGGAGGGCCCAAGCATGAGCATCGACGCCATTCATATCGCCAAGCGGGCAGAGCGGGCCGTGTTGCCGCTGCTGACCGAGCTGTTGGCCACTGGCGAGCAGGAAAACCGCATCGCCCTGGGCGAGCTCTACTCCGGTGATGAGTACATCCAGGTGCAGCTGGTCGTGACCAGCCGCCCCGAGGATCTGCTCGATGACGACTCTGTGATGGGGGATGAGGCATGAGCGACATCTATGTAAACCCGATGGCAATGCGGGCCCGTCTGGCCGCAGAGCTGGCTGTGCTGGATTTGTATGGGGTGGTCAAAACCACCGCCGCCAGCCTGATCGACTGGGTCGGTGTTAACGGCGATTCGCTCCCAGAGCTGCTTGTCGGTGAGGTAAACACCAGCATGGTCGCCATGTCGGCCGCCGCTCATTGCATTGGCTACAGGTCAGCCGACGAGCTGAGCAAGCGGCTGGCTGCCTTCGAGGACACCGGCGAGCTGGTCGTGCAACTGCTGGCAGAGCTGAACCAGGGTGATGGCCTGCGGCGTGAGGATCTGGTTGTCACTCGCTCAGCAGTGCTGCTGCTGGCGATGTATGGGCTGCTGGCGCTGGCCTGCAGCGAGGCCAATGCAGACCGCGACGACAAGGAGACGCTGGTATGACCGACCTGTTTGAACTGGAGGCCCCGCTGGATGACCAGGGCACCACAGAGGCGGGTCCCGCCCACATGCGGCCATCCGCACCGCTCAGCCAGTTGGCCAGGCATTGGGAGGCCGCTCGCGGCGAGTTTGATTGTGCAAACATGTTTGCCGGCCATCCCGACATTGAGTCTCACATTGCCGAGCTGCTGGCCCTTGGCGCCATCCGCGCCGTGTACTGGTTGGCGCTGGGTAGCGGTGAGGTGGCGCTGGCCAGAGAAATCGCCGAGTGGTGGGCAGACTGCGAACCGCTCCATGGACTGGGGGAGACCATCAAATGAGCCACCGCCTGATCACCGACCTGCAAACCCGTGTGGATAGATGGTTCGACACCATGATGGGCGACGAGGCCCGCCTGCGCAGCTACCAGCGCGACCTGCTGGCGATGCGCCAGCTCTCCCCTCGCCCGCGCTGCACGGTCACCCTGACCCTGCGCCAGTGTGTCGCCGCCAGAAAGATGGCGAGGCATGCCCGCCATACGCTGGCCTCCTGCCGGAACAACATCAAAGCGCTGTCGGGTACCCATCACCAATGAACCACCAGAACAACACAGGGCCAGCCGCCGAGGCTGGCCATCTTGGTTTTGCCATCAGCCGTCTGCCGACGCCAAAGCGCAACCAGCTGCCGCTATCCAAGAAGACCCTCAAGGCTCGCATCGACGCCCTCGCCAACGCTATGCCGGGCATCAAGCTGGAAGCCGCCTTTGTGGGCGCCCCTGGTGAATCCGATCTGGTCTGGGCGGTGCAGCTGCTCGATGGCCTCTCGATGCAGTTCACCCAGGTGCTGTTCAAGCAGTACGTGCGCCGCCGCAAAGATGGCAGCACCCGTAACTGCCGCAGTGCCAACATCTGGCTGCGGGAACGGGTGAAGTGGGTCCGCTCCCTGGTGATGGCCCTGCCGGTCGATGCCCAGCACCTGCGCGACGACGACGGCCGCAAGCGGGTGGCCCACCAGTTCGCCAACCAGACCGCCGCTATCTGGAAGAACATCGAGCAGAACGCCGCCGGTGAGCTGGACCTGATGGAGACATGGGAGGCCATCAAGCAGCCCGCCGACCAGTGGGCATTCATAAGCGAGATACCGAAATTCAAAACCAAAGAGGCCAGGGATAACTGGATCCTGAGCGTGATGGTGCGCCTGCTCTCCGCCAAATGGTGGGAGAAACGCATCAACCGCTGCTGGGATCGGCTGCAAGAGCACATCGCCATCCTGCTGGGCAAGGTGCGCAAGGGGGTCTCCGCCTATGTCTCGAACGCCACCATGAAGGTGGTGCGCGAGCGCAAGCGGGCCATGATGCGCTGGCTGGCCGAGTCGGAGGTGATGAACGAGCAGCACGACCTGGTTGTCTCGATGAAGGACTGCTGGGAAGCGAGCAATGCCAACCCGGTCAACCGCCGCGCCGAGATGATGACCCGCATGCGCGGCTTTGAAGACTACGCCGAGGAGCAGGGCCATGTGGGGGTGTTCTTCACCTGGACCGCACCGAGCAAATTTCACGCCTGGAAGACAGGCCGCAACGGCAAGACCATCGAAAATGACAAGTATCAGGGTGCCACCCCGCGCGACACCTGCGCCTATCTGGGCCAGCTCTGGAGCCGGGCCCGCTCATACCTGAAGCGCTGGGGCATGCCTATCTATGGCTTCCGTGTTTGCGAGCCGCACCACGATGGCACACCGCACTGGCACATGCTGCTGTTTATGCGCAAATGCGACCGAAATGGGGTCATCGATACCCTGCAGCGTTATGCCCTGACTGATGATCGGCAGGAACTGGAGCGCAGCAACCTGGGCATTCCTTTCACCGACTTTACCCCGCGCTTCGACTGGAAGGAGATCGACCCTTCCAAGGGGGACGCAACAGGCTACATCGCGGCCTATATCGCCAAGAACATCGACGGCGAGCATGTGGATGGTGATGACGAAGCGGGCACCAAGGCAGACCAGGGGGCCCAGCATGCCTGCGCCTGGGCCAGTTGGTGGGGGATCCGCACCTTCCAGCAGATCGGCGGCGCACCGGTCGGGGTATGGCGCGAGCTGCGCCGCATCAGCAACGCCAAGAAGCACGGCGATCTGGTCGGCCCGCCCAAGCCGGTGCTGCAAGACCCGCGCTTTGAGGCCGCCCGCTATGCCGCGGATAACGGCATCTTCCGCTGCTACCTACACGCCATGGGTGGGGCCCTCTCTACCCGCGCCGAGCACCCCATCAAGCTGGCCCACCTCATCGAGGAACAGGCCAACCGCTACGGCGAAGACATCAAGCGCCTGATGGGGTTACACACCGCTCACCTGGGTATCAAGACCCGCCTGCAAGGGTGGGAAGTTGTGCCAGCAGGCACCTATGAGGCCGCCAAGGCCGCCGGGGGTTCGGTGGGGGGTGTTGGGGTTGAGGCGGGCGGCAGCCCGGCGCCTTGGAGCTCTGACAATAACTGTACGCAGCCGGATCCTGAGGCGTTCGCGGATCAGTTGATGGCAGAGCAATGGGGTTTATCGCCCTTCTCCATCGGGCGTTTACGGGCAGGATCCAGCGTGACTGCGGACGGATACACCCTCTGGCTGGAGAACGGCCAAGTGCAGTCGGGCAGAGCGATCCAGAGCGAACCGGATTGGCAGCCAGAAGGCCAGAAGCCAGACGAACAGGGCCAGCCGGATGAGTACGCGGTACCGGAAGGCGATCAGGACTGGCCGACGCTGGTTGAGCTGTGCGGCAAGGTATACCAGGCGCAGGGCCACGCCGGGGCGCACCGCTGGATAGAGATGCTGCCGCAGCCCTATCAGTCAGAGATGTGGCGCGTGCTGGAAGGGCTGGATACGCCGGAGTGGATGCAGGAACAGGACGACTACAGCGAGGAGTGGGCATGAACAACACACAGACCGTCAGCCGCGAAGAGTACCGCCGCCTGGATAATCGGGTGACCTGCATTCTCCAGCAGCGCTGGCCTGCCAACGAGATCTGCCAGTGGGTGGGGATGCTGCAGGGCAAACAGCAGGCCGTGGCGTGCGCCATCCTGCGCCGCCGTCATCCTCGCGCCGCGACACTGGCTCTGCCGGCCATCGCCGCCGAGGTGCCGAACCCGTTTCAGGCCAAGTCCAGCCGCCCCACCGTGCCAGTGCTGACCGCTGATGGCCGCTCTGTTGGCCGCCGCCATATCGTGGACGGACTGACCCCCGTGGCCATCGACCAGAGCGGAACCATCCGGTGCGCCGTCACTGGCCGCACCCTCTTTATCGCACCGGGCAGCGCCATAGACCGCGCCAACCCGGGTGCCGCCGCACAGCTCAACCCAACATACCGGCCGGCACTGCACCAGGTAGTGGCTGACCACCGTCAAATCGAAGCAGGAGAGTGAACATGAACAACGTGATGCTGGATCTGGAAACCATGGGCAAAGGCCCGCACGCAGCCATTGTCACCATCGGGGCCGTGTTCTTTGACCCGATGACCGGTGAACTGGGCGCAGAGTTCGAGGCGCATATCGACCTGAGAGACAGCGCAAGGTTTGGGGAGATAGACCCTGACACCGTGCTGTGGTGGCTGGGGCAGAGTGCTGAAGCACGCGCGGCCATTGCCTATAACGTAGATGGCGAAAAGCGGATGGCGCTTCTCCAGGCACTGCAAAAGTTTCAGGAGTGGCTGATGGCTAACGGGCAAGAAGGCAAACGCCCCTATGTGTGGGGTAACGGTGCAGGGTTTGACTGCACCATCATGGCCAGCGCCTATGATGCGGTGAACAAAGTGCGTTTTATTGGCTACTGGAACGGATTTAAGGATCGGGATGTGCGCACCGTTGTTGATATGGGGCGTGACCTTCTGGGCTTTGACCCGAAGAAAGACATGCCATTCGAGGGTGTGGCCCATCGCGCTCTGGACGACGCCAAGCATCAGGCCCGCTACGTCAGCGCCATCTATCAGCGGGTGCAGGCAGCGATCAACGGCTGCGGCATGGTAGGGGGGGCGGCATGAAAATAGATGCGCTGTCTTTAGCCTTTGAATCTGATGGCATTACCTATTTCGTCAATACCAAAAAAGATGACTGGGCTCTGATCCTGCGGATGGTCCAAGGATTGTCAGCCACAGGCAAGCTTGAGGTAACTCCGGCCCCTGCCAACGTTAAGTTCACCACGCTGGCGGATGCCATCAAGGAGTCTGTATGAGAGACCCCCGCAAAAATCCGGTACCGGGTGATGTGATCACCCGCTTCGGTACCACCAGGGAAGTGACGGCCACCAAGCAGAACGACCGCGGCACCGTCACTCATGTGGTGTACCGCCATCCGGCAGTTGACCTGCCAGAGACAGAAGCCACCATCGCCAGCTGGCGGGGATGGGCCAAGCAGGATGCCATGGTGGTAAGGGAGGGCGCAGCGTGAGCGACCATATCGACCCGCTCGGCATCATATGGCTGATCGGCCACGTGCTGTTTTATCTGATCGTCATTCCGGACTTGTGGCGCCGTTGCGGATGGGGAAGAGAGAAGGGGGCAAAGGATGAATGACGCCACCAAGCGCAAGCAGGCCCAGCGGGCCAGACGGGCGGCTCTCGGTATCAGGCGGGTCGAGGTGGCGCTCTCAGAACGGGAGCGCCAGCAGCTGGAGCACCTGCGCATCGCCCGTGCTGGCAGCGGTGAGCCCTACTCCGCCGACGAGTACATCAGCACCCTGATCAGGCGAGACTGGGAACGCTGGCTGGAGCAGGAGGCCGAGCTGAAAAAGCAGACCTGCCCGAACTGCGACAGCCCATTGCCGGAAGGATGCGGCGGCACCTTCAAGGGACAGACTGAGTGCTGGCACACCGCCGGGGATAAAACCATCACGCTGTAACCGAGCACATTATAAAAGTCAGTGAAGTGTGACCGGTCACAAAGTCATAGGATTGGCCGGTCACATTGCGGCGAGTACCATGGCCGAGGGTCATGCTTAAGGGGAAAATAATGAGCACTTATCCGCAAAGAGTTCGTGACAACATCCTTCCATTGTCTGTTGGAAGTACGTTGCCAGAGGCATTCGAAGAATGGACGTTCACCGAGCACACAGAAGATCATGAGCAACCCATAGAAACCTGCCAACTATGTGAGCAAGAGTCGCTGCGTTATCACTTCGAGATTCGAAACAGCCTTACAGGGAACACCCTATGGGTTGGTTCCCACTGCATCCTGAAGTTTGGCCTCTCAGTTTTCGAAAATGGTCGCAGGCTCTCAGCGAGCGATGCCAAGAAAAAGCTGGCACGACTAACGCAACAAATGCATCAGCAATCTTGCATTAAGTCACTGGAGACCCTGGCCAAAGCAGAGAACGATGAGCGACTGATAGGTGCTCTCGATTACTACAGAAAGAACCATTATCTAACCCCAAAGTACGCATTCATTGTGCTGTGGCGGCTCCAGAGTCACAAAATCGACCACAGCCCATCTTTCTTCAAGGTCAATCTCAAGCGGGATAAGTACCAGCAAGACCTTTCCGCCATGAAGCTAAGTCACGTTCATACCATCTGGCCTGCACTCTCCTCGACACAGAGATCCATGGCAATACGCTTCGGACACACTCCACCGTCAGATGAAAGGATCTGACGGAAAGTGAAGGATCGCAAAAAGGATCCGTTATCACACGCGCGGCCAGCGCTGGCGCGGGGAACCGTTTCCCGACCCCAGTCGTTCACCTGCATGATTTTCAACACATAAAGCGGGCAGGCGTGGCGGGGTAACGATTGCGCGCGCTGGGTGCTGGCAGGGGTCGGCAGGCTGCGCCTGCCGCTCTGGGGTGATGCTTGAGGATCAGGGAGTGCGTCGGGAGCGGTGAACGGGTCGCTGCCGTGGCGGAGCGCTCAGGCCGCCAGATGAGGGGCAAAACAAAGCCCCCTCGGTGAGGGGGCTTTTGTGACACCGTGAACATACACAAACACCAGATGTTCGATGTAACTATAACCTCGCCTATTCGGCCTGCCCTGTCAGATCTGACAGTCGATAGGGATTGGACCGGATTATCTCCTCCCCCGCCCAGTCATTGAGCGCCAGCAGGCTGGCCTTGATGCTGTCGATCTCGTTGATGTCAAACACCTGGGCGGCCTTGGTCACATCGCCAAAGCCGCCGGTGCTGTTGGGCATCACCCCCATCAGTTGGGGCGGTACACGGTGGCTGGCGAGCTGGTCATCCCGGCTCACGTTCTTGATGCTAAGGAAGTCATCCTTGGCGGCCACCTCGGCCACCGGGATCAGCTTCACCCCGTCCTTGCTGCCGCCCGGGGTGTAGAGCAGCAGGTTGCGGAAGTTGCCGGGCCCCTTGCTCTGGCGCAGGGCTTCTTTGAGCTTGGCGATGTCCCCTTCGTTCTGCACCGCGTCGGTGATGTGCATGATGAAGCCCGCGTGGCTACCGTTCTCGTAGTAGCGGCGGCGGAACAGGGTGGCCGACTCGTTAAGCAGGGTCGAGTTGAGCCCGCCCACGTAGTCGGGGATGCCGTAGATTTCCTGGTTGATGTCGCTCTCCATCACATGGCCCACCCGTCCGGTCGGAATCGCCTGCTCTTGCCCGGGCTGGGCAATCCACCAATAGGTGTCCAAGTCCAGAGCACGCCGGGTGTACTTGGCGCGCAGGTGGTCATAGCGCAGCACCCCGCCGAGTCGGTTCTGCACCGCCTGCAGATAGCCGTTGCCGAAGATCAGATAGTCCAGCGCCAGCCCGGTGAAGGCGGCCAGGCTCAGTTTCGAGTGCGGGATGAAACAGGAGCGCAGGATGTTGCGCTTCACCTGGATGGCCGAGGCGTGATGCACCCCGGCCCGATAGACCCGGGACAGCCCGTTGAGGGAGAGAGGCGGCTCGTACCATCGGCCATTGTGCATGGCCTCCAGGTAGTCGAACACCTCCCGCTGACTGAGCACTGGCACCGGCTCGCCAAAGCTGAACGCCTCGATGGCCGCGTCGGGTTGCTGGGTCGCCGTCACCGGCGAGGTATGGCGCTGCTGGCGGCGCTTTCTCATGCGAAAATCTCCATCATGCTGGTATTGGTACCGGTGGCACCTGCCAGCGGTTCGTGTAACAGGGCTTGCATGGTTGCCCAGGCAATGTCGGCGTGGCTGGTCTCATCAGAGCGGCTGGCCTCGAAGGTCGGCAACTTGCCGCCCGCGGTCACGGCGCGGCGGATGCTCATAAACGCCTGGGCCAGGTCAGTCCAACCACTGTCGAACTCCAGCCGCCCCTTGTTCATCACATCCTGGGCCTTCATCACCATCTGGATTTTCACGCTCGGGTTGTACTGGATGGGGGTCGCCGCCGGGTAGAACTGCTTCACCAGCTGGTAAACCCCCTCCCCGATCCCAGTCGTGTCGATGCCGATGTAGCCCACGTTGTAGCGCTCGCACATGGCTTTGATGGCCCGCGCCTGGGCGTCGAAGTCCATCCCGCTCCAGCGGTGGCGCTCCAACACCCGAAACTTGCCGCCCGGTACCGCTGGCGGGGCCAGCACGGCGCAGCCCGCGCTATCCCCCTGCCCGCCCTTGGCCGGGTCATAGCCGATCCACACCGACCGGTTGCCCAGCGGGCGAAGGGCAAAGGGCTTGTAGTCGTCCCACAGTTCCCAACTGTCGACCATGCAGCGCTGCAGGGTGGCAAGCGGGAAGACGCTCGAGGTGTCATCCATGAAGATGCACATCAGCAGGTTGAGGTATTCCTCCTCGGAGTATTCGCTGCGCAGTTGTGCCAGGTCGAACAAGTCGCAGCCGCCGCGCACCGCATCCTCGACCGTGACAATCTGACGCCACTGACCATCGGCGCACAGCTTGCCGCCGGCAAGGTTGGCGTGGCTCAGGTCAATCTCGACCCGGTCGGCTTTGGGCTTGCCACGGTTGAAGTTGGCGCCGGACCAGAACGCATAGGCAGGATGGGAAAGGCTGGACGGGGTGGAAATGTAGGTCTGGCGCCACTTCTTGTGCATCGCCATGCCGGAGGCCACCTTGCGGAACTCCAGGAAGCCGTGGATCCAGAAGTACTCATCCATGTAGATATTGCCATGGTAGCTCTGGGCAGTGCGGGCGTTGGTACCGAGGAAGTAGAGGTGCGCGCCGTTCGGCAGCACCATGGGGTCGCCCTTGATCTCGACCCCTTCATCCTTGGCAAACTGGATGATGTACTGCTTGAACACATGGGCCTGCGCCTTGCTGGCCGACAGGAAAATCTGGTTGCGCCCGGTGACCAGGGCGTCGATGAACGCCTCGAAGGCAAAGAAGTAGGTCGCCCCAATCTGGCGCGACTTGAGCAAGTTGCGGATCCGGTACTGATTGCCTGCCTCGTACCAGGTGCGCTGGTAACCAAACATGGTCGACTCGAAGCGCTCGATCAGCCGCGCCTGCTGCTCGGGCTCCACCACATTGCGCTCGGGGGCCTTCTTCGGCCCCCTGTTGCGGTTCGCCACCTTCGGGTTGAGGTCGGCCTCGTTGCCGCCGTTGCTGTACCGGTTGACCCGGGCGATGCGCTCCAACTGCCTGCCAAGCAGGTCAATCTCCTTGAAGTCGCCGCCGGTTTTCACCTCCTTGGCGATCAGCTGGCACATCCGCGCTTCCAGCGCGAAATCGACCCGGTCGATGGGTTTGATGTCATCCCAGCCGTCGCGGGATTTCCATGTGCCGACCGTCCCCTCCGGGGTCGCCAGCAGCTCCGCAATGGCTCGGATCTTGTACCCCTGAAAGTACAGGTGCATCGCCTGCCTGCGGGGTTCGATATGGGGGAAGAGTAAGGGTGCTGTCATGGCGCCAGTCTACCCAGCACGCCAAACACAAAGCGCGCGCCCCCGTTGTATACAGCGGTTTTACAACAGCCACAGATTGAAGGATCTGGCGCACAAACCAGACCATGAGCCCGACCAGAAACCCAATCACCAAAGGGATCCCAGCTCATGGCTAAGTCCAAGTTTTTCCGCGTCGCCGTCGAAGGGGGCACGACCGACGGGCGCACCATCACCCGCGAATGGATTGAACAGATGGCCCAGCGCTACAACCAATCCACCTACGGCGCGCGGGTCAATATGGAGCACATCCGGGGCTATGACCCCAACGGCCAGTTCAAGATGTACGGCGACATCACCGCCGCCAAGACCGAAGAGGTCGAAATGGAAGGTGAAAAACGCCTGGCCCTGTTCGTGCAGATCGACCCGACCCCGGAGCTGGTCGAACTGAACAAGAAGCGCCAGAAGGTCTACACCTCCGTCGAAATCCACCCCAACCTGAATGAAAAGGGCGCCTATCTGATGGGCCTGGCCGTCACCGACAGCCCGGCGAGTCTTGGCACAGAAATGCTGCAGTTCTGCAGCAAGGCATCGGTCAATCCGCTGGCCGAGCGCAAGCAGTACAAGGAGTGCCTGTTCACCGAAGCGCTGGAAACCGTCATCGAGTTTGAAAGCGAAGGTGACAAAGGCCCCGGCCTGCTGGAACGGGTCACCGCGCTGTTTTCCACCCACAAGAAGCAATCCGCCTCCGATTTCAGCGACGTGCATCAGGCCGTCGAAGCCGTGGCGAAAGAAGTCACCAGCCTTGATGCCGACCTGCAGAAGAAGTTCACCGAGCAGGCCAAGGCCATCACCGAGCTGACCAGCAAGCAGGATGCCACCGCCAAAGCGCTGGCCGACCTCACCGCCAAGCTGGAGGGCCAGGAAGCGCTCAGCCACAAGCGCGATCCCGCCACCGGCTCCCAAGGCGCCACCATCGAAACCGACTGCTAAGGATCATGCCCAATGCGTAACGAAACCCGCCAGAAGTTCAACGAGTTCACCGGCAAGGTGGCCAAACTCAACGCCATCACCAGCGCCATGGTGCAGTTCAACGTGCAGCCGACCGTCCAGCAGACCTTGGAAACCAAGATGCAGGAGTCGGTCGCCTTCCTCGGCCTGATCAACGTCATCCCGGTCGATGAGATGAAAGGCCAAAAGGTCGGTATCGGCATCACCAGCACCATCGCCGGTCGCACCAACACCGACACCAAAGACCGCCAGCCCAACAGCCCGCACGGTCTCTACGACCAGAGTTACGAATGCGCCCAGACCAACTTCGACACCCAGATCGGCTACGGCCAGATCGATGCCTGGGCAAAATTCCCCGACTTCCAGACCCGTGTCCGTGACGCCATCCTCACCCGTCAGGGGCTGGACCGCATCATGATCGGCTGGCATGGCACCAGCGCCGAAGCCGACACCGACCGCAACGCCAACCCCTTGCTGCAAGATGTGAACAAGGGCTGGCTGCAGCACATCCGCACCGACGCCCCGGCCCAGGTCATGAGTGAGGGCACCGTAGGCAGCGGCAAGATCTACGTGGATACCGCTGACGGCGACTACAAAAACATCGACGCTCTGGTATTCGACGTTGTGAGCGAGCTGATCAAGCCCTGGTATCAGGACGATACCGATCTGGTGGTCATCTGCGGTCGCAAGATGCTCTCCGACAAATACTTCCCCATCATCAACGACGCGGGCGACAACCAGAACAAGCTGGCCGGTCAGGTGCTGGTGAGCCAGAAACAGATCGGCGGCCTCAAGGCCGTGCGCGTCCCCTTCTTCCCCGAAGACAAGCTGCTCATCACCAAGCTCAGCAACCTCTCCATCTACTGGCAGAGCGGGGCCCGCCGTCGTTACATCGAAGACGAGCCCAAGCGCAACCGCGTCGTCAACTACGAAAGCTCCAATGACGCCTATGTGGTCGAGGACTACGACTGCGCGGCCCTGGTCGAAAACATCGTCATGGGGCCGAATCCGGCCCCCGGCGCGTAAGGGGGTAGCATGACTCCCGCCCGTCGCCACCGCGAAAGAGCACTGGCCGCCCTGCAAGGGGCGGCCAATCCCCAGTTCGACCAACAACGCGCCAACGCCTACGAGCTGCAGCTGATGCAGCTGGCCGAACACCGCCGCACCCTCAAGAGCATCCAGAGCATCGAGCGCAAGATCGACGCCAAGCGCACCATGCTGCCCGTCTACAAGCCGTGGATTGATGGCGTGCTGGCCGCCGACCGGGGCGGTCAGGATGACGTCCTGGTCACCGTCATGCTCTGGACCCTCGACACCGGCGATCTGACTGGGGCACTGCCCATGGCCGACTACGTGATCCGCCACGGCCTGAGCACCCCCGATCGCTACGAGCGCACCGCCGCCACCCTGATTGCCGAAGAAGTGGCCGACACCGGCATCAAGCTGCAAGAAGCAGGCGCAGGCCCAAGCCTCGGCCTGTTATGCGCTTACCTCGAGCTCCTGACCCACTGCGACATCTTCGACCAGGTACGCGCCAAGCTGCACAAGGCCGTGGGCCGCGCAGCACTGGCCGAAGGCTTCAAGGAGCAAGCCGCCGAGCACTATCAACGCGCCATCGAACTGCACGACAAGGTGGGCATCAAGAAAGAGCTCGAAGTGCTGGAGCGGGAAATCAAGAAGCAAAAAGCCGCAGAGCTGCCAGTCGCCAGCGACGTAAGCGCCGCCTCTGTTACGGCACCGGCCAATGCCGAGGCCTGCCAAGAGCACGCCACCGAACAGCAAGGCCCCGCCCCCGGCGAGGCCAGCTAACCGAGCGAACCCCGCACCCTGGGCGGCTCGGGCCTGACGAATGCCAACGGCATACCAGACGGCCCGACCACCGCCCAACCACCGGGGGAAGGAGCAGCCATGACCTCAGGATTCATCCCCACCAATCCGGCCAGCAAAGACGAAGGCGAGATCAGCAGCGCCCCGTTCTGGCCGGTCATCAAACTGGCCGACCTGCGCGCTATCATGCGTACCGATGGCACCATCACCACCGAGCGGCTGCGCCATGCCGTGATCGACGCCATCGCCGCCGTCAACAGCGACCTGAGCGGCTGGGCCATCAACCGTCAGGGCGACGGTTACACCGCACTGGCCGACGTGCCATCAGAGAGCATCGCCACCGAATCCGTGCTGGTGCACTGGTATCGCCGCGCCGTCTACAGCATGGCCCGCGCCAACCTATACGAGCGCTACCTCGACAGCACAGCCACTGCTGACGCGGTCAAAGACGCCGAGCCGCGCAACCTCACCGCCGACGACCTCTATCGCGACGCCCGCTTTGCCATTCGCGACATCCTCGGCACTACCCACACCACGGTCGAGCTCATCTGATGCAGTTGCGCGCCCAACAGGGGGAAACCCTCGACCTCATCATCAACCGGCACTACGGCTACACCGCGGGCATCACCGAACAGGTGCTGACGCTCAACCCTCGGCTGGCAGAACTGGGGCCCATCCTGCCGATGGGTACCCTCATCACCCTGCCAGATGCCCCCACCCAGGCCGAAGCGCCCCTGATCCAGCTATGGGACTGACCCATGAGAGCACTGACATGAGCCGCCTCGACGACGAACTTGAACGACAGGCCGAGATCAGCGAGCTGCAACTCGCAGCCCGCATCCATGCCGCCCGCATTGCGGGCACCGGCCCCCACGACTGCATCGACTGCGACGACCCGATCCCGCAGGAGCGCAGAGAAGCCATCCGGGGCTGCGAACGTTGCACCGACTGCCAGACCCTTCACGAATTCCAAACCGCCCGCCACTACGGCGGCCAGCGATAACAACAGGAGAGCACGATGCCCGAACCCATCTCATCCAGTGCAGCAACCAGCACCCTCACCGGGCTGGCTCTGCTGTCACTCTTCCCCGGCGTAGATCCCGGCGTGCTCCTTGGCGCATTTGCCGGGGCGCTGGTCTTTATTGCCACCACCGCCGAACTCGGCAACCTGCGTAAGGCGGGCCTGTTCATCGCCGCCTTCGTTACCGGTGCACTGGCGGCCCCGCTGGTTGCCACCGTACTGGCCAGCGTCCTGCCGCAAAGCGTCGAAGTGCCCAAAGCCGTCGGCGCCCTGCTCGCCTCGGCGTTGGCCGTCCACCTGCTGCAGTGGGCCTTGCGCAAAGCGCCGGAAGACCTGCTCAAACTCCGCAAAGGGGGCTGACATGCTGACCATCCTCTACGCCATGATCTGCGCCGCCATCGCCATCCGACTGGCCACCTTCAACCGTAACGGGGGCGACTATCGCCCCATTCCGGCACTGTTGGCGTGGCTGCTCACCGTCGCCGCCGGGTCCGTGCCGCTGCGAGCCCTGCTCGGCGTGCTGCCTGTACCTGACCCCGCCGCCGTGTTGTTGGCAGCCATGGTGCTCACCGCCCTGATCGGTTCCCGCGGATCCGTCATGCGCCTGCTGCCAAGGCGCCGTCAACACCCCACCACAGCCAGCCACCTGAACGGGAGGTTTCAACCATGACCCTCAAAAAAGGAGCCATCGGCGCACCGGTGGCAGAACTGCAGCAACTGCTCACCAGGGCAGGCTACAAGGTGGCAGACGATGGCTGGTTTGGCGGTGCCACCGAGCAGGCCGTGCTCGCCTTCCAACGCGACCACCTGATTGTCGCCATCGGGCAGGCAGGGCCCCGCACCCTGGCCGCCCTGCGCGGGGCCGCCATCGGCAATCAGCTCACCATCACCGATCTGCAGCACGCCGCCGAACGGCTTGGCGTCGAGCTGGCCAAACTCGCCGCCTTCGCCCAGGTCGAGGCCGCCGGCGAAGGGTTCGACGACTGCCAGCGCCCGCGCCTGCTGTTTGAACGACATGTGTTCTTCAAGCAACTGGCCAAACACCAAGGGGAAGCCGAAGCCAACCGCCTCGCGGGCCTGTATCCGGCCCTGTGCAACACCAAGCGCGGCGGCTACCAGGGTGGCCCGGCCGAATGGGCCCGCCTGCAAACCGCCATGACCTTGCACCGCGCCGCCGCCATCGAGTCGGCCAGTTGGGGGATGTTCCAGGTGATGGGCTTCCATTGGCCCGCGCTGGGCTACGCCTCGGCAGACGACTGGCTGGCCGCCATGCAGCGCAGTGAAACGGAACACCTACGCGCCGTGGTCGGCTTTATCGAGCAGGACCCGGTGCTGCACAAGGCGCTCAAGGCGGGCAAGTGGGCCGACGTGGCCCGCCGCTACAACGGCCCCGCCTACAAAGAAAACCGCTACGACACCAAGCTGGCCGAGGCATACGACCACTTTACCAAGGTCTATCCGGTGAAGGAGGTGGCAGATGCCTCGGCCTAAGTGCGGTCACTTGGTAGGGAAAACCTGCACCAAGCTGGATGCGAAGTGTCTGGAATTGCGCTGGCTTGGTGGCTGCATGGTCTGCCCGTTCAGAGGATGTAACCAGAATAAGCCACAGCCCACCCCACAACCGAGGAAACCGTAATGGCATTACTACGCTCCCCCCTCACCTGGTTGCTGCTGGCCCTGACCGTCGCCCTGGGCGGTTGGGGCTGGTCTGCCACCTCAGCCGCCACGGCCAAAGGCCAGGTCACCACCCTGCAAAGCGACCTCAAGGCCGCCAGCGACAGGGCCAAAGAAGCAGAGCGGCGGGAACAGCTCAAAGATACCGCCATCACCACCCTCACCACCGAACTGACGGCCCGTGACGAGGCCACCCAGCAGCTGCAGGGCCAGCTCGACCAGCTGGCCCTGACCGCCGCCACCCGCGCCGATACCATCAAGAGGCTCAAACGTGAAAATGCAGAACTCAAGGACTGGGCAGCTCGCCCTCTGCCTGCTGCTGTTGTCGGGCTGCTCCAGCGCCCCGCCCTCACCGGCGCCGCAGATTATCAGGCTCACCTGTCCCGCCCCGGCACCCTGCCAGCTACCGCTGGCGGGCCCGGTCAATAACGGCGACCTGCTCGACATGCTGACCGCCACCGAATCCGCCTGGGCCACCTGCGCCGCCCGGGTCGATGCCGTGATCCAGTGCCACCGGAGGAACCATGCTCAAACCAGCCGCCATCCGTGACGTGATTGCCCGCTGCGTACCGCAACTGGCGCAGAATCCCGAAGGGCTGATCCTCACCGTGGGCGATGGCCGCATCGTCGCCACCGGCGCCCGTTCCCTCTCGTTCGAGTGGCAATACCCGCTTTCCATCGGCGTCATCGACTTTGCCGGCCACCCGGATCAGCTGGTCGTGCCGCTGCTGGCCTGGCTGCGCCAACACCAGCCAGAGCTGTTCACCAACGCGGAGAAGCGTGAGGATGCCATCAAGGTCGAGTCGGAGCTGCTGGCCGGGGATCTCTACGACCTGCTGATCACCGTCCAGCTCACCGAACGGGTTATCGTCACCAAAACGGAAGAGGGGATCGGCTGGGAGCACGTACCGGAGCCGCCAGAAGACCCCTACGACGGCATCACCTGGGAACTCTTTATCAACGGGGAGCACCAACCATGGCCGCCGACGCCCTCCAGCAACTAGGCCAGCAAGCCGCCGCCCTGCTGGGCCAGCTCTCCGCCGTCGAGCGGCGCAAGCTGGCCGCCGACCTTGCCCGCACCATGCGGGCCACCCAGGCTGACCGCATTCGCGCCAACAAACAGCCAGATGGCACCACCATGACCCCGCGCAAGCCGCAGCCCAAGCTGCGCGGCCGCAAAGGCGCCACCCGCCGCAAGATGTTCACCAAGTTGGTCAAGCCGGCATGGCTCAAGGCCACCGCCACCGCCAGCGAGGCCACCGTGGCATTCACCGGCAGCGCCAACCGGCTCGCCACGATTCACCACTTCGGCCTGCGCGACAAAATCAGGGGCAAAACCGTGCAATACCCGGAACGCCAGCTGATCGGCATCACCGACGCCGACATCGACCGCATTGAAGACGCCCTGCTCAAACACCTCACCGCCTCGTTGTAAAACCGCCGTTTACAACGCCAGCCGATAGCAAAGGGGGGCTGTGCCAAAACACACTCCCCCACATGAGCGCAAACCTGATCGACCTACTCCGCAAAATCGACGACCTGATCCGCATCGGCACTGTGACCGAGGTGCGATCCGGTGAATGCCGCGTCGACACCAAGGGCAACCACACCGACTGGCGGCCCTATCTGGTACTGCGCGCCGGTCGCACCCGCCGCCGCATGCGCCCGAGTGTCGGTGAACAGGTGATCCTGTTCAGCCTGGGCGGGGACCTGCGCAACGCCTTTGTGTTGGCAGGCATCTACCAGGACGCGCACCCCGAGCCGCTGGCCGACGATGACAACGGCGATCTCGACCGCATCGAATACCCCGATGGCGCAGTCATCGAGTACAACCCTGCCACCGGGGCGCTCAATGCCAGCGGCATCAAGAGCGCCACGCTCTCGGCCTCCGTCACCGTCAAGCTGATCACCCCCCTGGTGGAATGCACCCAGGCGCTCAAGGTCGGGAGCACCATCACCGCCGGCGGCAAGATCACCGCCCCCACCGCCAACATCGGCGGCATTGAAGTCACCACCCACAAACACGGTGGCGTCAGTACCGGCGGCGGCCAGACAGGGGGCCCGCAATGAACTGGCAGGGCATGAATGCCGACACCGGTCGCACCCTCAGCGAGACCGCCCACATCCTGCAATCGGTGCGCAACATCCTCACTACCCCGATCGGCACCCGCGTCATGCGCCGCGACTACGGCAGCGAGATATTCAGCCTCATCGACCAGCCCCAGCACGGCGCCACCCGCCTGCGCCTGATGGCCGCCACCGTGCACGCCCTCACCCTCTGGGAGCCGCGAATTCGCATCACCAAGGTCGAGATTGGCGCCCCTGAACTGGGCGGCGGCTGTGCCGTCACCCTCACCTGGCGCCGCACCGACAACGGACTGCTCGAATCCGGCACCGTCCAGCTACCGACCGGAGCAACCCCATGAACATCATCGACCTCTCAGCACTGGCTGCCCCGGACGCCGTCGAACCGCTCGACTTCGAAACCCTCTTTGCCGAGCGCAAGGCCGCCCTGATCGCCCTCTATCCGGCAGACCAACAGGCCGCCGTCACCGCCACCCTGGCCCTCGAGTCAGAGCCGATGACCCGCCACCTGCAAGAAAACGCCTATCGCGAGCTGATCCTGCGCGCCCGCATCAACAGCGCCGCCGTGGCCAACATGCTGGCATGGGCAGAAGAGGCCGACCTCGATAATCTGGTGGCAAACTGGGATGTCGAACGATTGACCGTCCAGCAGGGCGACGACACCGCCACCCCGCCGATCCCCACCATCATGGAAAGCGACGACGCCCTGCGCGAACGCGCCCTGATGGCGTGGGGTGCCATGAGCACCGCCGGCCCGCGCGGCGCTTACGAATTCTGGGCCCGCTCGGCCGATGGTCGCATCATCGACGCCAAGGCCATCAGCCCCAGCCCGGCCGTTGCCGTGGTCACCATCGTGAGCAGCGAGGGCGATGGCGCCGCCAGCGCAGAACTGATCGCCAGCGCCACCACCGCCTGCAGCGATGAAGACCGACTGCCGGTCGCCGACAGGCTCACCGTCCAGACCGCCACGATCTTGCCCTACACCATCACCGCCAAACTGCACATGGACCTTACCGGTGCCGAGGCAGAACTGGCCCTGGCCGCCGCCCGCACCGCCTTGGCCACCTGGGTCAACCAGCGCAAGCGCATCGGCGTGCGCATCGCCCGCTCAGGCATCGACGCCGTGCTGCATGTGCCTGGCGTGTCCTGGGTCGAGCTGGTCGGCTGGGCAGACATCGTCCCCACCGACACCCAGGCCGCCTACTGTACCGGCTACACCGTAGAGGCCGCGTGATGGACCTGCTGCCCCCCAACGCCACCCCTGCCGAACGCAGGCTGGCCACCGTCGCGGCCAATGCCTGCGATCTGCCGGTCGAGGTACTGCGCACCCTCTGGGATCCGCACACCTGCCCAGCCTGGCGCCTGCCCAGTCTGGCCGCCGAACGTTCGGTCGACCGCTGGGATGAGAACTGGCCGGAAGCCACCAAGCGCAAAGTCATCGCCAACGCCCCGTTTGTTCACCGCCACAAAGGCACCGTCGGCGCCCTTCGCCGCGCCGTCGATCCGCTCGGTTACCTGATCCGGGTGCTGCACTGGTATCAAGAGATCCCCACCGCCACCCCGGGCACATTCAAGCTCGACATAGGCGTGCTCGACACCGGCATCACCGAACAGATGTATGCCGAGCTGGAACGACTCATCGACGACGCCAAGCCGCTGACCCGTCACCTGACGGGGCTGGCCATCAGCATGGAAACCCGGGGTCCGCTCTATCTGGGAGCCGCCTGCTACCAGGGCGACGAGCTGACCATCTACCCCTACAGCCCTGAGGCCATCGAGCTCCGTGGCCAGCAGTGGAGCGGCGGCATCACCCACACCATCGACACCATGACCATTCAACCGCAACAGACAGGAGGTGCCGCTTGAGCGCCATCTACTCCGCCATCCTCACCAATGCAGGCCAGGCCAAGCTTGCCAACGCTCTAGCGATGGGAGTGCCGCTGAAAATCACCCACATGGCCGTCGGTGATGGCAATGGCAAGCCCGTCACGCCGAACGCCGCCCAGACAGCGCTGGTCAGGGAGCAGCGCCGCGCCCCCATCAATACCCTGTTTCAAGACCCTACCAACCAGTCGCAACTGGTCGCCGAGCAGATCATCCCGGAAAACGTCGGAGACTGGTGGATCCGCGAAGCGGGCATCTTTTCCGAAGATGGCACCCTGATCGCCATTGCCAACACCCCGGACACCTACAAGCCGTTGCTCAGCAGTGGCGCAGGCCGCACCCAGGTCATTCGCATCGTACTCATCGTCAGCGACACCAGCGCGGTCGAGCTCAAGATTGATCCAGCCGTGGTGCTGGCAACCCGCAAATATGTCGATGACGTGATGAAGGCACACAAGGAAAGTCGCGATCACCCTGACGCCAGCGAATTGGAAAAGGGATTTTCCCGTTTGGCCTCACAGCAAGAAGTGAATGAAACCGACCAAGCAAAACAAAAAACTGATGCGGTGGTCACAGTTAAAACCCTGTGGGGGTGGGTGATTCAGGGCAGCGAGTCGGTTCGCGGGATGTTCAGGGCGGCAACACAATCACAGGTCGATGCGGGTAGTGTCGATGATGCCGTGCTAACACCAAAGAAAGCCAAGAACGGATTTTCTATGGTGACAACGACTGGAGCAATGGCGCTTCGCCTTCCGTCGTGGCTTGGTAGTTGGTTAATACAGGGAGGGACCGGCGCCCCATCAGCCGGGTTTACCACGATCACATTCCCAATATCCTATCCAGCAGCTGATAGCTACGTCGCACTGTTTGGTCATCGGCAATCATTGTCACCAACTGGTCTTCAATCCACAGTTATTGACGACACGACGAGGGGCGCCGGTTCATTCCGTTGCCGCCAGCTCTATTTCGATGCAAACGGAATTGTTAATGGCGTGAGTGGTTTTTTTTGGTTTTCTTTCGGTAAGGGGGTCTGATTGATGCAGAGATATACATGGTCTCCGTCGATGGCGTCATTTAATGCTCATCACACTGATAATGTAGAGGTATCAAAAGATCTGTTTGATGAGCTTTTTGAGGGGCAGTCAAAGGGTATGCGCATCGTCAGCGCCCCTGACGGTATGCCAACTCTGGCCGAACCTGAGCAACCATCTGCTGAGTCGGTGGCGCTGATGGAGCAATCGCGCCGAGTGTCTGTAGCAACCCAGCAAATCGCCATCCTCAAACCAGCTGTCGATGGTGGCTATGCCAAACCAGAGCACACCAAACTACTGGCCGACTGGCAGCGTTACCGCTACGAGCTGACGCTGGTACCGGAGCAACCCGGCTGGCCAGAGCAACCGCAATGGCCTGCCGAACCGGACAAGGTCATCTGACCAAGCAAGTACCACCCCGCCCTGTGCGGGGTGTTTTCTTTCTGCCTGCCGTCACCCTGCCGCTGTTGTAAAGCGGCCATTTACAACGGCGCCAGCTCGCCCGTCGTGCGCCGCCCCTGCATCCTGACCGTGCTCATATTGATCACCTCCGTCCGGACACAGGAGAACCGCCACCATGGCACTCGACAGTTATCATCACGGCGTGCGCGTCGTCGAAGTCAACGAAGGCACCCGCACCATCCGCACTATCGCCACCGCCGTGATCGGCCTGGTCGCCCATGCGGATGATGCCGATGCGGCCGCCTTCCCGCTCGATAAAGCGGTCGTCATCACCGACGTACAAAAAGCCGTTGGCAAAGCCGGCACCCAGGGCACCCTGGCCAAAGCACTGCAGGCCATCGCCGACACCGTCAACACCCTCACCATCGTGGTGCGGGTGGCCAAGGGTGCCACCGACGAAGAGACCACCTCCAACGTCATCGGCACGGCGCTGCCCGATGGCAGCTTCACCGGCCTCAAAGCCCTGCAACGGGCCAGCTCCGCCACCGGCGTGACCCCGCGCATTCTCGGCGCGCCGGGGCTCGATACCCTGCCGGTGGCCACCGAACTGGCCGCCGTGGCGGTCAAGCTGCGCGCCTTCACCTACGTTTCAACCCACGGCTGCAACACCCCGACAGAGGCGCTGGCCTACCGCCAGAACTTCGGCCAGCGCGAAGTCATGCTGGTGCACGGTGACTTCAAAAAGTGGGATACCACCGCCAATGCCGAGGCCGCCATCTGGGCCACCGCCAAAGCCTTGGCCATGCGCGCCAAGATCGACAAAGAGGTGGGCTGGCACAAGACCCTGTCCAACGTCGCCGTCACTGGCGTGGAAGGGCTGACCAAACAGGTGTTCTGGAGCCTGCAAGACCCAGACACCGACGCGGGCCTGCTCAATGCCAACGATGTCACCTGCCTGATCCAGTCCGAAGGGTTCCGCTTCTGGGGCTCCCGCACCTGCTCCGATGATCCCCTGTTCCAGTTCGAGAACTACACCCGCACCGCTCAGATCCTCGCCGACACCATCGCCGAGGCCCATATGTGGGCGGTCGATAAGCCCATGACCCCCACCCTGGTCAAAGACATCATCGAAGGCATCAAGGCCAAGGGCCGCGAGCTGGTCAGCCTCGGTTATCTCATCGGGTTCGACTGCTGGTACAACGAGGAGGTCAACGACAAAGACACCCTCAAGGCCGGCAAGCTCTACATCGACTACGACTACACCCCCGTGCCGCCGCTTGAAAACCTCATGTTCCAGCAGCGCATCACCGACCGTTACCTGGTCGACTTCGCCGCCCGCGTGGCCGCCGCATAAGGAGCATCAACAATGGCACTCCCTCGCAAACTCAAGCACCTCAACCTGTTCCTCGACGGCGAGAACTGGATCGGCGTTGCCGAAGAGTACACCCCGGCCAAACTGACACTGAAACTCGAAGCCTACCGCGGCGGCGGCATGCCGGGGGCGGCCCATATCAACATGGGCCTCGATGATGGCGCCCTCGATACCGAATTCACCTTCGGCGGCTACGAAGCAGCCCTGTTCAAAAAGCAGCATCAGGCCAAGATTGACGGCGTCATGCTCCGCTTTGCGGGTTCCTTCCAGCGCGACGACACCGCCCAGGTCTCTTCGGTCGAAATCGTTCAGCGTGGCCGCATCAAAGAGCTGGATGGCGGCACCCTCAAAACCGGCGACAACACCCAGCAAAAGGTCAGCATGGCCAACACCTACTACAAGGTGACCGTCGACGGTGAAGAACTGGTCGAGATCGACCTCATCAACATGATCTGGAAAGTCGGCGGCGAAGACCTGATGGAAGAACATCGCAAAGCCATCGGCCTCTAACCCACCCAACCACCACCGGGCGGCGCTGCCGCCCGTGACCACATACTGATCAAGGAACACACCATGACTCAGAAAACTGTCACCCTAGACAATCCCATCCAGCACGGCGAGCAGACCATCAGTGAAATCGTCGTCCGCAAGCCCATGGCGGGGCAATTGCGCGGCCTCAACATGACCGACATCCTGCAGATGGACGTCAACGCCCTCTCCAAGCTGCTGCCGCGCATCACCAGCCCGGCACTGACCGAGGTGGACATCGGCGCCATGGACCCCGCTGACCTGATGCAACTGGGGCAGGAAGTAGCCGCTTTTTTGTTACCCAAGAAGCTGGCTTACCTCACTGCATAGACGACCTGATGGCAGATCTCGCCATCATCGCCCACTGGCCGCCATCTGAAATGGCGGCCATGGAGCTCGACGAGCTGATGGGCTGGCACCAACGCCTTGTTGAGCGATACAACCAAATCAACGGGGCAGACGAATCATGAGCACCCTCAAGTTACAAATCCTGCTCGGGGCGGTGGACAAACTCACCGCCCCCCTCAAGGCCGTCACCGGCCAAAGCCGCATCACCGCCAAAGACCTCGCCGACACCAAAGCCAAAGTTCGCGATCTGGAAAAACAGAGCGGCCAGGTTGACGGCTATCGCACTCTCGGCAAGCAGATAGGCGCCACCCGGGCAGAGCTGACCCAAGCGCAGCAAACCGCCCAGCGCATGGCCAAAGAACTGGCTGCCACCGCCAACCCCACCAAAGCCATGACCCGTGAACTGGAAAGGGCCAAAGGGGCCGTGCGTGACCTGACCAACAAAGAGCGTGAGATGGTCAGCCGTCACGGCGCCATGAAAGCCGCGATGCAGCAGGCGGGCATCAACACCCGACAGCTGAGCCAGCACCAGCGCCAGCTCAAATCCGATTTGACCGCCACCACCGCCCAGCTCGAACAACAGCGCAGCAAGCTGACCCAGGTCGCCGCTCAGCAAAAACGCATCGCCCAGGTGAAGGCCAACTACGACAAGACGATGGCGATGCGCGGCACCATGGCAGGCTATGGCGCCGCCGGCATGGCCACCGGCGCGGCGGGCCTCTACAAGATCAACTCCATCGCCTCGGTCGGCCTCGACTTCGACGCCCAGATGTCAAAGGTGCAGGCTCTCACCCGCCTGCAGAAGGACAGCGCAGAGCTGGCCATGCTCCGCCAACAAGCGCGGGATCTCGGCGCCTCGACCAGCTTCACCGCCATGGATGCGGCGCAGGCTCAGGGATTCTTGGCAATGTCGGGCTTCAACCCGAAACAGATTAAGGCGGCGATGCCGGACATGCTCGACCTTGCCAAAGCCTCTGGCGTGGGGCTGGACCAGACCGCCGACATCGCCTCTAACATCCTCAGCGCCTTCAAGATGGAAGCGGCCCAGATGGGCAGGGTCAGCGATACGTTGGCGCTCACCATGACCACCTCAAACGTAGACCTCAACATGTTGGCGGAAACCATGAAATACATGGGCCCCATCGCCAACAAGGCAGGCATGAGCCTTGAAGAAGCGGCCGCCGCCGCTGGCTTGCTGGGGAACATCGGTATTCAAGGGTCAAACTCGGGTACCGCCCTACGCGCCATGCTGAACCGGCTGGCTGGGCCGACCAGCAAAGCCGACAAGTTGATGAAAAGTCTGGGAGTGACCACCAAAGACGCCAGCGGCAACATGCTCAACATCGTGGACATCATGGCCCAGGTCGCCAAGCAAACAGAAAAGATGGGCAACGCTGACCAGTTGGCCGCGTACAAAGAGATCTTTGGCGAAGAGGCGGCATCAGGGATGGCCGAGCTCATCGGCCAAGCCGGGGCCGGCGGCTTCGCCAAATATGCCGCCATGATCCGGCAGCAGAGCAAAGGGGTCGCCAAAGAGATGGCAGCCGTGATGGGCGACAACGCCCGCGGCGATCTGGACAACATGACCTCGGCATGGGAAGACCTCAACATCCAGATGCTGGAAACCCAGAACGGGCCACTGCGCGGCCTGATCCAACAGGTGACCAGCATGACCCAGGCCGCTGGCGCCTGGATGCGAGCCAACCCTGAACTCACCGCCACCCTCACCAAAGTGGCCGCCATCACCGCCGTGGCCGCTGCAGCCGGTGGCTCGCTGCTGCTGATAGTCGCTGGCCTGCTGGGGCCGCTGGCCATGTTGAAATTTGCGCTTGGCGGCACACTGGTCAGGCTCGGTGGATTATTTCTCTCGACCAACAAGACAGCCGAAAGCATGTCGATGTTCTCCCGAATAATGGCACTCAACAGCCGCATGGCCGCCCCGCTGCTGGCTAAATGGGCTGCCTTGGGCAATGCCATCAAGGGGCTATCCTTCGCCAAGGTCGGGGCGGGCATGAACGCCATGCTGACTACCATCACCAACCTACCAACCAAGATCGGCGCCATGACAGCCGCCACCTGGCGCTATATCACGGCGCAATGGGCGGCATCAAAAGCGACCGCTGCCACCAAGTTCACATCAATGATAAGCGGGATCAGGGCGGCCACCGCGGCCACCTCTGCCTATGTCGCCGCCAATGGCGTCATGGGCACCTCCATGAACCTGCTCAAGGGCGCAGCCAGCGGCACGATCTCCCTGCTCAAGGGCGGCCTGGTGGGTGCCCTGAGGCTGGTAGGTCAGACCATCGCCGTTGTCGGCAGGCTGCTGCTGATGAACCCCATCGGCCTGCTGGTCACTGCCATCGGTCTCGCCGCCCTGACCATCTACCGCTACTGGGAACCAATAAAGGCCTTCTTCTCGGGCTTCTTCCAGGGGCTCAAAGAGGGGCTTGGGCCGGTCGCAGCCGTGTTCACGCCCGCGTTTGAGGCGATGGCCGGCGCCCTCAGCCCACTCAAGCCGATATGGGATGGGATCAGCAGCGCCCTTGGCTCGGCGTGGGAATGGGTGACCAACCTGCTAACCCCCATCAAAACGACCCAACAAGAGCTGGACGGCGCAACCAACGCCGGTAAACGCTTTGGGCTGTGGCTGGGCGGCCTGGGCAAATCATTCATCGATGTGATTGCCGACTTCACCAAATTTGGCGCTGACTTGATAGATGGCCTGATCAAGGGGATATCTGATAAGTGGGCAGAGCTGAAAACCAAGATCGCCGCCATGACAGACCTGCTGCCTGATTGGTGGAACGGCGGTTCGGAGGTGAAAGCGTCGGTAGAGAACGCATCAACAGCACCCGCAGTGCAGGCGGGAAAAGAGGGCGGGTTTGCCGGTTTTTACGATAAGGGCGGTCTGATCCCGGCTGGGAAATGGGGGATCGCTGGGGAAAATGGGCCAGAAGTGGTAAAAGGCCCCGCCAGCATAATCAGCCGCCGTCACACTGCAGCCATGGCATCAGCGGCCATGCTGGCCAGTATGCCACTGGCTGCCATGCAACCGCATCAGGATGCCACCCGCACCATCCGCGAACAGGTAGTGCCTGCAGCGCTACGCCAGCCTGCAGATACCGTCCGCACCATCCGTGAACAGGTCATGCCTGCCGAGCTACGCCATCCAGCAGATACGGCCCGCACCATCCGCGAACAGGTCATGCCTGCTGAACTGCGCCAACCTGTTGAGGCTGCCCAAACCATCCGCGAGCAAGTAGTGCCTGCCGAGCTGAACCGGCCAGCCAATTCATACAGCAGGCCAGGCCCGCGCATCGTCGAAACGCCAAAGTTGGCGCCAGCAAGGGGCGACACCAATATCCACATCAGCGCCCCAATTCACATCGCCCAGCAACCTGGGCAATCAAGCGTCGATGTAGCGCAAGAGGTGCGCCGTGAGCTGGACCGCCGCGAACGGCAGGCATCAGCGCGCACCCGCGCCAGCCTGCGCGACAACAGCTAAGGAGGCAGCATCATGATGATGACCCTGGGATGGTTCGTGTTCCAGCGCTCCACCTTCGCCCCCCAGTCACAACAGGATGAGCGATCATGGCGTCACCCGGGTAACCCCCGGGTCGGCGCCCGTCCAGCCTACCAGTTCACAGGGCCAGATGACGAAACCACCGTGTTCTCCGGCACCCTCTACCCTGAGCTGACAGGCGGGCCCGTCTCCCTCGACCTGCTCCACGAAATGGCCGACACCGGCCAGGCCTTCCCCCTGATCCAGGGGGATGGCGTGATGCGGGGCTATTTCGTCATCGAGCGCACCAGCGTCACCCGCTCAGAATTCTTCTCTGATGGCACCGCCCGCAAGATTGAATTCACCATGAACCTCAAGCGCGTGGACGACGACGAGACGAGCCTGGGCAACAAACTGCTAGGTCGTGCCATCGGCGGCATCGCCAGTCGGCTGGGAATCAGCAACATCGTTGGCACCGTTGGCAACAAGATCGGGGGCCTGCTGTGAGCCTGATAGATAACGCGCTCTCTGCTGTCAGCAGCAACCTGACCAGCCAGCTGGGGCAATTCAGCGTCACTGGCGCCGACCACAAGGCCCCGGCTTACCAACTGCTGATCGACGGCAAGGACGTATCCGCCACCATCCGCCCCCGCCTTGGTGGCATGACCATCACCGACAATCGCGGGTTTGATGCCGACACCATCGACATCGAACTCGACGACAGCGACGGTCAGCTGGCCATGCCGCGCCGGGGCGCCAGAATGCGCGCCCTGATCGGCTGGCAGGGGCAGCCGCTGGTTGATAAAGGGGAGTTCACCATCGACGAGGTGGAGCACTCAGGCACCCCGGACAAGCTCACCATCCGGGGCAAGTCAGCTGACCTGCGCGGCAGCCTCAACAAACTGCGCCAGACCAGCTATCACCAGCAGACTGTCGGCAGCATTGTCGACACCATCGCCCAGCGCCACGGCCTCACCCCCGCCTGCGCCGAGCGCTTCAAGGGCATGCTGATCGACCACATCGACCAGCAGAACGAAAGCGATCCCGCCTTCCTCACCCGCCTGGCCGGCCAATGCGGCGCCCTGACCACCATCAAATCGGGTCGGCTGCTATTCATCGGCCAGGGCAAGGGGCTCACCGCCAGCGGCAAACCGCTTCCCTCCGTCACCATCACCCGCCAGGACGGAGATCAGCACCGCTTCGCCGTGGCTGACCGTGACGCTTACACCGGCGTATCAGCCAACTGGCACGACCCGAAGAAGGCTGCCACCAAAGGCTCAACCCTCAAGCGCAAACGCAAAACCAAGCCAAAGCCGGAGCAGGCACTGCCCAGCGACACCACCGTCGACAAAGAGGGCCGCGAACTACTGATCGGCGACAGCGAGAACGTCAAGGTGCTGCGCCACATCTATGCCAACCAGACCAACGCCCTGCGCGCCGCCCGCGCCGAGTGGGAACGCCTGCAGCGTGGCGTCGCCGAGTTCGAGATCACCTTGGCCACCGGCCGCCCCGAGCTCTACCCGGAACAACCCACCACCGTCAGGGGATTCAAGCCGCAGATCGACGAGGCAGGCTGGGTACTGACCCGGGTCGTGCACAGCCTGACCAACAGCGGCTACACCAACAACATCAACCTCGAAGTTGCCATCGACGACCTGCCGGAAGTGACCGAGTAACAGCAGCAAAAACAAAAGGCGGCAGAGCCAACGCTCTGCCGCCTTTCTCGATCATCAAATTTCTCTGCCGCCACTTTGCCGCCACTAGGTAGCATAAAAACTTAAGGCGACCCGCTTGGGTGGCCTTAAGTCATTGAATTAGTTAATGGTGCCCGGGGTCGGACTCGAACCGACACGTATTGCTACGGCGGATTTTGAATCCGCTGCTACTACAGACAACTATCCATATTGCCAAAGCTGTGGACATATGGTGGACACAAAAACAATAAATTTCAATTAAATCATCACTTTACAGATACAAAAAAGGAGGCCTGAGCCTCCTTTATTTTTATAACAGAGCTGGATTAGACCAGAGCTGCTTTAGCTTTTTCAACCAGGGCGGTGAAAGCCAGCTTGTCGTGAACGGCGATATCGGACAGGATCTTGCGATCGATCTCGATGGAAGCCTTCTTCAGACCGTCGATCAGACGGCTGTAGGACAGGCCGTTCTGACGGGCTGCAGCGTTGATACGTGCAATCCACAGTTGACGGAACTGACGCTTCTTCTGGCGACGGTCACGGTAGGCATACTGACCAGCTTTGGTTACCGCTTGTACCGCTACGCGGTAGACACGGGAACGGGCGCCGTAGTAACCCTTGGCGGCTTTCATTACTTTCTTGTGACGAGCGCGAGCGGTCACACCACGTTTAACTCTTGGCATTTTTCACATCCCCCCTTATGCGTACGGCAGACAAGCGACAACACGTTTGTGGTCGGCAGCAGAAACAAAGAACTTCGGTCCCAGCTGACGCTTACGCTTACTGCTCTTCTTGGTCAGGATGTGACGCAGGTGGTTATGCTTGCACTTGAAGCGACCTGAGCCAGTCTTCTTGAAGCGCTTTGCGGCGCCCCGGTTGGTTTTCATCTTCGGCATTTCATACTCCGCATTGTGAGTGACAACAAAATCGCAAGGCGAACCGACTCATGGGGCCAGCCCCATGAGTCAATTTCTTGTGGGCCTTAAGATTTCTTCTTGGGTGCGAGAACCATCACAGCTTGACGGCCTTCGACTTTCGGGAACGATTCGACTACGGCCAGCTCTTCCAGATCGTTCTTGACGCGCTCGAGAACCTTGATACCAAGATCCTGGTGGGCCATTTCACGACCACGGAAGCGCAGGGTGACCTTTGCCTTGTCCCCGTCTTCCAGAAAGCGAACCAGGTTGCGTAGTTTTACCTGATAGTCGCCTTCGTCGGTGCCAGGACGGAATTTGATTTCCTTGACCTGGACGACTTTCTGCTTTTTCTTCTGTTCTTTGGTGGTCTTGCTCTTTTCGTAGAGGAATTTGCCGTAATCCATGATCCGGCAAACGGGCGGCTCAGCGTTCGGACTGATCTCGACCAGATCCACTCCAGCCTCAAGGGCCAAGTTCAGCGCATCCTGAATGGAGGTGATGCCAATGGCTTCACCATCCAGACCAGTCAGACGAACTTCTTTCAGACGGATCTCTTCATTGATCCGGTGAGCGCGGGCTTGCGGTTGCTTGCCCAGTTTTTTTCCGCCTTTTATAGCTTATTCCTCCACTTTCTTTTGTCCGCGGGTCTGAACTTCCTGGGTCAACAGAGCAATCAGCTCTTCAACAGGATAAGAGCCCAGGTCAGCCCCTTTACGAGTACGCACTGCAATCTTGCCGGCTTCTACTTCTTTGTCGCCGCAGACCAGCATGAAGGGTACTCGCTTCAAAGTATGCTCGCGGATTTTAAAGCCAATCTTCTCATTTCTCAAGTCCGCTTTTGCGCGAAGGCCCGCATCATTCAATGCCTTGGCAACTTTCACAGCATAATCGGCCTGGTTATCCGTGATATTCATGACCACGGCCTGGGTCGGAGCCAGCCAGGTCGGGAACAGACCGGCGTACTCTTCCGTCAGGATCCCGATGAAGCGCTCCAGCGAGCCCAGAATGGCGCGGTGGATCATCACGGGGATGTGGCGCTCGTTGTCTTCGCCCACATAGGTGGCGCCAAGACGGCCCGGCAGGGCAAAGTCGAGCTGCACGGTACCACACTGCCAGGCACGATCAAGGCAATCGTGCAGGGTGAACTCGATCTTGGGACCGTAGAAAGCCCCCTCGCCCGGTTGCAGGTCGTACTTCAAGCCGTTGAGTTCCAACGCCTCGGCCAGCGCGGCCTCGGCACGATCCCAGGCTTCATCAGAGCCGATACGCTGCTCCGGACGGGTCGAGAGCTTGACCACGATGTTTTCGAAACCGAAGGTGCCGTAGACGTCATAGACCATGCGGATGCACGCAGACACCTCTTCCATGATCTGCTCTTCGGTACAGAAGATGTGGGCGTCATCCTGGGTGAAACCCCGTACCCGCATCAGGCCGTGCAGGGAGCCTGACGGCTCGTTGCGGTGGCAGGAGCCGAACTCGGCCATGCGCAACGGCAGATCGCGGTAGGATTTCAGACCCTGGTTGAAAATCTGCACGTGGCCCGGGCAGTTCATCGGCTTGATGGCGTACTCGCGGTTTTCGGACTGGGTGGTGAACATGGCCTGGGCGTATTTCTCCCAGTGACCTGAACGCTCCCACAGCACGCGATCCATCATGAAGGGGCCTTTCACTTCCTGATAGTCGTACTCTTTGAGCTTGCCGCGGATGAAGGTTTCCAGCTCGCGGAAGATGGTCCAGCCGTCGTTATGCCAGAACACCATGCCCGGCGCTTCTTCCTGCATATGGTACAGGTCGAGCTGCTTGCCGATCTTGCGGTGGTCGCGCTTGGCGGCCTCTTCCAGACGCTGCAAATAGGCCTTGAGCTGCTTCTTGTCAGCCCAGGCGGTGCCGTAGATGCGCTGCAGCATCTTGTTGTTGGAGTCGCCGCGCCAGTAGGCACCGGACATCTTCTGCAACTTGAAGTGGTGGCAATGACGCATGTTGGGCACGTGCGGGCCGCGACACATGTCGATGTACTCTTCGTGATGATAGAGACCGGGCTGGTCATCACGGGCAATGTTCTGATCCAGGATCTCGACCTTGTAGGTCTCGCCACGGGCTTCGAACACGTCGCGCGCTTCCTGCCAGGAGACCTTCTTCTTGATGACGTCGTAATCCTTGGCGGCCAGCGCCAGCATGCGCTCTTCCAGGGCAGCCAGATCTTCGTCGGTCAGGGTGCGGTCGAGATCGATGTCGTAATAGAAACCGTTGTCGATGACGGGACCGATGGCCATCTTGGTCTGGGGCCAGAGTTGCTTGATGGCATGACCCAGCAGGTGAGCACAGGAGTGGCGCAGAATGTCCAGACCTTCTTCGTCTTTGGCGGTGATGATGGCCAGGGAGGCATCGGCTTCGATCAGCTCGCAGGCATCCACCAGTTCACCGTTTACCCGACCGGCAATGCACGCCTTGGCGAGACCGGGACCGATGTCCGCGGCCACATCCATGACGGAAACGGCGTGGGCAAATTGACGTTGGCTGCCGTCAGGCAGAGTAATGATTGGCATTAGGTGTTTCCTTATACAGTGGTGACCCCTACCAAAGGCCACATGCAGGTTGGAGAAACCCTTTCATGTCCAGCTGTTCACTCCCGAGTTTCACCGTTCACAATACGGTTGGTACACGGCAGTGGCACTGCCATATGGCGTGTGCAAGGCCATCCATTGAGAGGTACAGCGGGGGATTGTATCAGACGCGACAACCCAGACAAGCTGTCTTGGCGATTTTGCATACCGCCTAAGCGCGGGTGTCAACCTGTCCTACTTGCGAGGGCGCCCTTCTGCTGCCATACCCTGTACCAGATTGAGGCGTCAGCCAAAGCAAGGAGAGCATGATGTACACCTACGACATTTCATTTACGGAGCATGCAGAAAAGCTGGTTCATCCGGATCACCTTCTTACGACTCACTGTCCCGTCCATATCGGTGAGCTGGTGATCCTGGGCGATGGCAGCAAGCGGGAGGTATGCAGCATCGTCCACAGTGCCGAGCGCAGTACCCTCTATGTCACCGACGTGACGCCCGGTAAAGTCACCGCCAGCCGTTGATCCCTAACCGGCGTTCAGAAAAGACTGGCCATTGAAATCGAAGGCGCTGCGTCCCTCCTCGGCCAGCGCCATCTCCTGCAATACCTGGAGTGCCATCTTGTTGCCCTTTTGCGAGGCCTGGTAGAGCCACTGCTTCGCCTCGGCCAGTTCAACCCGCCCGTTGACCCCCATCAGGTGCAGGATGCCCACCTTCAGCATGGCGGGCGCATCACCGTTCCTGGCTGCCAGCTGCATCCAGCGAAACGCCTCGTGCAGATCCCGCTTCACCCCAGCCCCGCGCAGATAGACCTCTCCCAGCCGATACTGGCCGAAAGCGTCCCCCGCCTGCGCAGCCTGACGATAGAGTCGGATGGCGCGATCCATATCCTGCTCACTCCCCTGCCCCACTTCATGGCTCCAACCCATCAGCGCCTGTGCCCGTGGCTGGCCCTGCTCCGCCAGGGGCGCCCAGATCCGGGTCGCCTCATCAAAGTGCCCTGTCCGCCAGGCGCGGTTGGCCGCCGCCAGCTCCTGCTCGGTGGAGAGCGGGATCAGACGCCAGATGACCAGCGCAATGAGGGCGATGAAGAGCCAGCGGGCGGTAGTAGGTTGCATGACATTTTCCGTGATCTGGTTCGCATTTCGTCTATGTAAACGAAATGTAGCAACAGATCAAGCAGGAGATCACCTGGGTTCACCCTCTTTCATGGGGTCGCTCTTTGCGAACTTGCAGTTTGACGGGCTACACAGCAAAATAACTGTATATATAAACAGTTCATTGGTGATGTGATGGCAGGACGAGGCGCGAACCACAATGTCGAGCACCGCTTCAGCGGCCCGCAAATCGAAACCGTTGACGACGGCTGGAGTCAGAGCGACTGGGACGCGGCATTTGCCGCCAGCGCTCCCCGCACCGAGGTGACGGAGATCAGCGCCCGCAGCATCATCAGCTACAACGATTCGCCGGATCTTCCCTTCGGTCGCTCCATCAATCCCTATCAGGGGTGCGAGCATGGCTGCATCTACTGCTATGCCAGACCCAGCCACGCCTACCTTGAGCTCTCCCCCGGGCTGGATTTCGAGAGCAAGCTGTTTGCCAAAATCAATGCTGCCGAGCTGCTGCGACGGGAGTTTGCCAAGCCAGCCTATCAGCCACAAACCATCGTGCTGGGGGCCAATACCGATCCCTATCAACCCATCGAGCACCACTATCGCCTGACTCGCGAACTCCTGACGGTGATGCTGGCTCATCGCCATCCGGTAGGACTCATCACCAAGAGCGCCATGATCCTGCGCGACCTCGATCTGCTGACCGAGCTGGCCCGGGAAGGGTTATGCCAGGTGATGGTGTCGGTCACCACCCTCAATGAGACGCTGAGGCGACAGCTGGAGCCCAGGGCCAGCACGGGGGTTGGGCGGATCAAGGTGATCGAACGACTGGCCAAGGCCGGTGTGCCGGTCGGCGTGCTCGCCGCCCCCATGATCCCCAGGCTCAACGAGCCTGAACTGGAACAGATCATCAAGGCCGCCGTCGACGCCGGGGCGGGCTGTGCGGATTACATCTTGCTGCGATTGCCCCACGAGCTCACCACCCTCTTTTGCGACTGGCTCGATACGCACTATCCCGGCCAGAAAGAGGCGATCCTCAACCAGCTGCGGGCAAGCCGGGGTGGCTCACTCAACAGCGCCACCTTTGGTAGCCGCATGCGAGGTGAAGGACAGTTTGCCGACCTGCTCGCCCAGCGCTTTCGCCTGATCAGCAGGCGGCTGCAACTGGGCAAGCGCCATGTAACACTCAATACAGCCGCCTTCATCCGCCCGGGCGAGCAGTTGCGTCTGTTCTGAGCGCCGTCAGCCCCGTGGTCTCGGCGGGCAGCTCCCCGCTGGATGGCGCTGTGCAATCAGCTCCGCAGGCAGGCGGGATGGCTCGTGCGCCACCTCCTCCTCATCCACCCTAAGGCGCGCCTTCTCCTGCCCTCCCCACATCCGGCTCCACCAGATCTCCCACATTACCCAGCTCGTCATAACAGTGCTCCTGGCAAGCGATGCCTGCCTCTGTGGTGGCCTCATTCAACGCAGGCAGCATGGCTGGCCGTCATGACAGGGCCATGACAGCCGAGTGAAGGAATCGTGTTGATGCGATGGGGCCAACCCTGCATATCAGGAAGATGACGCCGTGGCAGGCAGGGCTGCATGCACGGCAGACGGAGTCTGGCAGCAGAAAAGAGGGCGCCAGGGCAAGCACAAGGACGGGGAGAGCCTGCGGTGAGGCGGACAAAAAAAGAGCGACCATCAAGGTCGCTCTTTTGCACCGGACAAAGGGGGACGATTACTCGTCGCCCGCCTCCCCGGTATCGACGGCGCCAGCGTCCGCTGCGGTGTCGGTGCCTTCAGACACCTCCCCTTCAACAGCCAGGGCCTCGGTTTCCTCTTCGTCGCTCTCGGCAACGCGCTGCAGGCCGACTACGGTCTCGTCTTCACCGGTACGGATCAGACGCACACCGCCGGTGTTGCGGCCGATGACGCTCACCTCGGACACCCGGGTACGAACCAGGGTACCGCCGTTGGTGATCAGCATGATCTGGTCGGTATCTTCGACCTGGATCGCATCGATTACCTTGCCGTTGCGCTCATCCACCTTGATGGAGATGACGCCCTGGGTACCACGGCTCTTGGTCGGGTACTCGTCCAGCGCGGTGCGCTTGCCGTAACCGTTCTCGGTAGCGGTGAGGATGGCACCATCACCACGGGGCACGATGAGGGAGACCACCTTGTCACCGGCGCCCAGCTTGATGCCGCGCACGCCAGCAGCGGTACGACCCATGGGACGTACGCCCTTGAAGGTGCCCTTGCTTTCGGTGCCTTCGCCGTTGTCACTGCCGTCATCGTCGTTGCCGGCGTCGTCATCGGTGTCGACCTCGTCAGTGGCATCGGCATCGGCGCGACCGCTGCCTTCCGCGAAGCGAACCACCTTGCCCGCATCGGAGAAGAGCATGATCTCGTTGCTGCCATCGGTGATGTCCACCCCGATCAGCTCATCACCCTCTTTGAGGTTGATGGCACGGATACCGGAGGAGAGCGGACGGCTGAAGTCAGACAGGCTGGTCTTCTTCACGGTGCCGTTGGCGGTGGCGAAGAAGACATACTTGTCGGCGTCATATTCTTTCACCGGCAGAATGGCGGTGATGCGCTCACCCTCATCCAGCGGTAGCAGGTTGATGATCGGACGACCGCGGGCGCCACGGGACGCCTCCGGCAATTGATACACCTTGAGCCAGTAGACCTTGCCACGGGTGGAGAAGCACAGAATGGTGTCGTGGGTGTTGGCCACCAGCAGACGCTCCACAAAGTCCTCTTCCTTGATCCGGGTGGCCGACTTGCCACGACCACCGCGGCGTTGGGCCTCGTAGTCCGAGAGCGGCTGATACTTCACATAGCCCTGGTGAGACAAGGTAACGACCACGTCTTCCGGGGTGATCAGATCTTCGATGTTGATCTCGGCACTGGACATGCTGATCTCGGTGCGACGCTCGTCGCCGTACTGCTCGCGCACGGCCAGCAGCTCGTCACGGATCACTTCCATCAGGCGTTCCGGGCTTGCCAGGATGTGCAGCAGCTCGGCGATGAGATCCAGCAGAGATTGGTACTCTTCCAGGATCTTCTCGTGCTCGAGGCCGGTCAGCTTGTGCAGACGTAGGTCAAGGATGGCCTGGGCCTGGATCTCGGTCAGGAAGTACTGCCCTTCACGGATGCCGAACTCGGGCTCCAGCCACTCGGGGCGAGCCGCGTCGTCGCCCGCTTTTTCCAGCATGGCGGCCACGTTGCCGAGCTCCCAGCCCTTGGCTACCAGGGCGGCTTTCGCATCCGCCGGGGTCGCACTGTGGCGAATGAGCTCGATGATGGGGTCGATGTTGGCCAATGCCACCGCCAACCCTTCCAGGATGTGCGCCCGATCCCGCGCCTTGCGCAGCTCGAACACGGTCCGGCGAGTCACCACTTCACGGCGGTGCAGCAGGAAGGCATCCAGGATCTCTTTGAGGTTCATCACCTTGGGCTGGTTGTTGTCCAGCGCCACCATGTTGATGCCGAACGTGGTCTGCATCTGGGTGTGCTTGTAGAGATTGTTCAGCACAATCTCGCCGGACTCGCCGCGCTTGATCTCGATGACGATGCGCATGCCGTCCTTGTCGGACTCATCGCGCAGGGCGCTGATGCCCTCGATTTTCTTCTCTTTGACCAGCTCGGCGATCTTCTCGATCAGGCGAGCCTTGTTCACCTGATAGGGGATCTCGTGGACGATGATGGTCTCGCGACTGGTCTTCTCGTCCACTTCCACCTCGGCCTTGGCCCGCACATAGACGGAGCCGCGACCGGTACGGTAAGCCTGCACGATGCCGGAACGGCCGTTGATGATGCCGCCGGTGGGGAAATCCGGGCCGGTGACATGGATCATCAGCTCGTCAATGGTGAGGTCGCCGTTTTCGATCAGCGCCAGGCAACCGTTGACAATCTCGGTGAGGTTGTGAGGCGGGATGTTGGTCGCCATGCCCACCGCGATACCGGAGGAGCCGTTGACCAGCAAGGTGGGGACCTTGGTGGGCATGACAGCCGGGATCATCTCGGTACCGTCGTAGTTCGGCACCCAGTCCACGGTCTCTTTGTCCAGATCGGCCAGCAGCTCGTGGGAGATGCGCGCCATCCGCACTTCGGTGTAACGCATGGCCGCGGCGTTGTCGCCGTCCACCGAACCGAAGTTGCCCTGACCGTCGACCAGCATGTAGCGCATGGAGAAATCCTGCGCCATCCGGACGATGGTGTCATACACGGCGATGTCGCCATGCGGGTGATATTTACCGATTACGTCACCGACCACACGGGCCGATTTCTTGTAGGGCTTGTTCCAGTCGTTCCCCAGCTCGTTCATTGCATACAGAACGCGGCGGTGAACCGGTTTCAAGCCATCACGCACATCCGGCAGAGCTCGTCCTACGATCACGCTCATGGCGTAATCCAGATAGGAACTCTTGAGCTCTTCTTCGATGTTGACCGGCGTGATCTCTCTGGCCAGATCGCTCATAGAAAGCCTTAATCCCTAATTAGTTGTTCTTTGGCTTAAACAGCGCGACATGGTAACACACTGAGCCAAATACATTAAGCCACAAATCCGATGAGCACATCGGGCTGGTGCGACGAGGTCGGTCCGTTATAATGCGCGCCAGGACAATAGATTGCGCGCGCCCAGCCCGCTGCGTGCCTTGCCACAGGATCATCAAAACATGAATAGTGATGCCAATGTCGATCTGACAGAAATCGCCAAATTTGAAGCCATCGCCTCCCGCTGGTGGGACATGGAGGGCGAATTCAAGCCGCTGCATCAAATCAACCCGGTGCGCCTTGACTGGATCACCGACAAGAGCGGCGGCCTGTTTGGCAAGCGCGTGCTCGACATCGGCTGCGGTGGCGGCATCCTCTCCGAGAGCATGGCCCGCCGGGGGGCCCGGGTCACCGGCATCGATATGGGCAAGGAGCCCCTCGGCGTCGCCCGCCTCCACGCGCTGGAACAAGGTGTGGAGCTCGAGTACCGCCAGATCACCGCCGAAGCCCACGCCGATGAAGTGCCGGGCCAGTATGACGTAGTCACCTGCATGGAGATGCTGGAGCACGTGCCGGACCCGGCCTCGGTGCTGCGCGCCATCGCCACCCTGGTACGGCCGGGGGGCAAGGTGTTCGTCTCCACCATCAACCGCAACCCGAAAGCCTATCTGATGATGATCCTCGGGGCCGAGTACCTGATGAAGATGGTCCCCAAGGGCACTCACGATCACAAGAAGTTCATCACCCCCGCCGAACTCTGTCGCATGGGGGAAGCGGCGGGCCTCCTGGTGCGGGACATGAGCGGCGTTCACTACGCCCCGCTCTCCAACAGCTTCAAGCTCGGCAAGAATGTCGACGTCAACTACATGGTGGCGTTCGAGCGCCCGGAGCAAGGCTGATGAGCACACCTCACCCGATGCCCCTTGGCTGCGTGCTGTTTGATCTGGACGGCACCCTGCTCGACACCGCCCCAGACCTTGGCGCCGCCGTCAACCACGTGCTGATAAGCGAAGGCTTTGCCCCGCTCTCTGACGACATCATCCGCCAGACCACCTCCCACGGGGCCCTCGGGCTGCTCAGGGCCGGTCTTGGTGACGAGCTGCTCGAGGAGCTGGGGGCCACCCGCCTTCGCACCGCCCTGCTCGACTACTACGCCGCCAACCTCTGCGTCGGCACCCGCCCCTATGAAGGCATGGTGGATCTCATCGAGTGGCTCGACGAGAAAAAGCTGCCCTGGGGCATTGTCACCAACAAGCCGGGTTTTCTCACCGAACCGCTCCTGGCAGCCCTGCCTGAACTCGCCAGTTGCGGCGTGACGGTGAGCGCCGACACCCTGCCGGTACGCAAGCCCGACCCAGCCCCCATGTTCTTTGCCTGCGAGCGGCTCGGCATCGCGGCGAGCCAGTGTCTCTATGTAGGGGATCACGTGCGCGACATCGAGGCTGGCCGCAATGCCGGCATGCGTACCGCGGTGGCTGGCTGGGGTTATCTCAATGATGACGAGGATCCCGCCCTCTGGGGCGCCGATCTTCACTTTGATACCGTGCAGGCCCTGCACCACTGGCTGCGTTACGAGCTGAGCTGACACGTTCATTGCCCATGACCGACAAGGCATCCGGATAGAGGTGGATCTGCGGGGCAACTTTGATGATGTCCCGATGGCCATGCGGGCATCGGCCCCGGCGCGCAGCTCTCCCCGCAGCACACCAGAGGGATCCCGGACGATCCCTCTTTTTACAGGCTTGGCAACCCCCCGAACGGCGTAACAGGACACCTTTTGACCCTGACTGCACAAGGGATGAGCAGACCGGATTTGCTAGTAAAAACACCCTGCTTTCGCAAGCAAAAAAAGTTATTTTAATTTTCCATCTTCGATCGCCGGACTTGCATTTGACGGATCGGACGGATGAAAACCCGTTCGCTGTGAGCGTCCACTAACTCCCGTCCCGACACCCACAATTTATCCACAGCTAATGCGTTATCCACAGATTGCATTACCGCATCGACCTCACTATCTTGTAGTTCGCATTAAAAATAACACTACATCTTGTGATTCATCGCACAATGCCTGCCCAGTTTCCCTCGACAGACGGAGCCGGGTTGCGCCATTGTGCGATGGCTTTTCGGGAATCAACCGATACCGGCAGGTATCAATGAAAGGGGTCATCAGCCAATGAACTTGTTTGTGACGAAGCGTAACGGACACAAAGAACCCATCGATCTGGATAAAATTCACCGTGTGCTCGACTGGGCTGCCGAGAAGCTCGACAACGTGTCGGTCTCCCAGGTGGAGCTCAAGTCCCACATCCAGTTCTATGACGGTATCCGTACCGCCGACATCCACGAGACCATCATCAAGGCTGCTGCTGACCTCATCTCCGAGCAAAGCCCGGACTACCAGTACATGGCTGCCCGTCTGGCCATCTTCCACCTGCGCAAGAAGGCCTACGGCCAGTTCGAGCCGCCCCACCTGTATCAGCACGTCGCCAGACTGGTGGACATGGGCAAGTACGACAAGCACCTGCTGGAAGACTACACCCAGGCGGAATTTGAGGAGCTGAACGGCTACCTCGATCACTGGCGCGACATGGACTTCTCCTACGCGGCGGTCAAGCAGCTCGAAGGCAAGTACCTGGTACAGAACCGCGTCACCGGCGAGATCTACGAGAGCCCGCAGTTCCTCTACATCCTGGTAGCGGCCTGCCTCTTCTCCAAGTATCCGAAAGATACCCGTCTGGACTACATCAAGCGCTTCTATGATGCGGTCTCGACCTTCAAGATCTCCCTGCCGACCCCGATCATGAGCGGCGTGCGCACCCCGACCCGCCAGTTCAGTTCCTGCGTGCTGATCGAGTGTGACGACAGCCTGGATTCCATCAATGCCACCGCCAGCGCCATCGTGCGCTACGTGTCCCAGCGCGCCGGCATCGGCATCAACGCCGGCCGCATCCGTGGTCTGGGCAGCCCCATCCGTGGCGGCGAAGCCTTCCACACCGGCTGCATCCCCTTCTACAAATACTTCCAGACGGCGGTGAAGTGCTGCTCTCAGGGCGGCGTGCGCGGTGGTGCGGCCACCCTGTTCTACCCGCTGTGGCACACCGAGGTGGAGAGCCTGCTGGTACTGAAGAACAACCGCGGCGTGGAAGAGAACCGGGTCCGTCACATGGACTACGGCGTGCAGATCAACAAGCTGATGTACCAGCGCCTCATCAAGGGCGGTGACATCACTCTGTTCTCCCCGTCCGATGCACCCGGCCTCTATGACGCCTTCTTCGCGGACCAAGACAAGTTTGAAGAACTCTACGTCAAGTACGAGCAGGATCCGGCCATTCGCAAGAAGACCCTGAAGGCAGTGGATCTCTTCTCCCTGATGATGCAGGAGCGCGCCGGTACCGGTCGCATCTACATCCAGAACGTGGATCACTGCAACACCCACAGCCCGTTCGATCCGAGCGTGGCGCCGGTGCGCCAGTCCAACCTCTGCCTCGAGATTGCGCTGCCCACCAAGCCGCTCAACAACGTGGATGACGAGGACGGCGAGATTGCCCTGTGCACCCTCTCCGCCTTCAACCTGGGCGCCATCGAGAAGCTGGAAGATCTGGAAGAGATGGCCGAGCTGGCCGTGCGCGCTCTGGACGCCCTGCTCGACTATCAGGACTACCCGCTCAAGGCCGCCAAGAAGGGCAGCATGAACCGCCGCACCCTGGGTATCGGCGTCATCAACTACGCCTACTACCTGGCGAAAAACGGTGCCCACTACTCCGACGGTTCCGGTCTGGCCCTGACCCACCGCACCTTCGAGGCGATCCAGTACTACCTGCTGAAGGCCTCCGTGCAACTGGCCCGCGAGTTCGGCCCCTGCCCGGCCTTCAACGAGACCACCTATGCCCAGGGTATCCTGCCCATCGATACCTATAAAAAGGATCTGGACACCCTGTGCAATGAACCCCTGCACCTGGACTGGGAAACCTTGCGCGAAGAGATCAAGACCGTGGGTCTGCGCAACTCCACCCTGACCGCCCTGATGCCGAGCGAGACCTCCAGCCAAATCTCCAACGCCACCAACGGCATCGAGCCGCCCCGCGGCCTGGTGTCGGTGAAAGCCTCCAAGGACGGCATCCTCAAGCAGGTGGTGCCGGAGTACCACCGCCTGAAGGATCAGTACGAACTGCTGTGGAAACAGCCGAGCGTCGACGGTTACCTGCAGCTGGTCGGCATCATGCAGAAGTTCGTGGATCAGGCGATCTCCGCCAACACCAACTACGACCCGGCCCGCTTCGAAGGCAACAAGGTGCCGATGAAGCAGTTGCTCAAAGACTTGCTGACCGCCTACAAATACGGTCTCAAGACCCTCTACTATCACAACACCCGTGATGGTGCCGACGACACCCAGACCGATCTGCAAGATGACGGCTGCGCTGGCGGGGCTTGCAAGATCTAACCGCGAAACGCACTGATAAACCGGGCGGGAGCATCAAGCTCCCGCCCTCCTGTTTTCCCTATTTCACGGCATTCTAACCATGGCTTACTCTACTTTTTGCCAGACCCAAAACGATCAGCTCAAGGAGCCGATGTTCTTCGGCCAGTCGGTCAACGTGGCCCGTTATGACCAGCAAAAGCACGACATCTTCGAGCGGCTGATCGAGAAGCAGCTCTCCTTCTTCTGGCGCCCGGAAGAGGTGGACGTCTCCCACGACCGCATCGACTTCCAGGCTCTGCCGCCCCACGAGCAGCACATCTTCATCTCCAACCTGAAGTACCAGACCCTGCTGGATTCCATTCAGGGCCGCAGCCCCAACGTGGCCCTGCTGCCCCTGGTCTCCATTCCGGAGCTGGAGACCTGGATCGAGACCTGGGCCTTCTCCGAGACCATCCACTCTCGCTCCTACACCCACATCATCCGCAACATCGTCAACAACCCGGGCCAGGTGTTCGACGACATCGTGACCAACGAGCAGATCTTGAAGCGCGCCGGCTCCATCAGCCACTTCTATGACGATCTCATCGAGGCCACCTCCGTCTATCACCTGCACGGTGAGGGGGCCCACCGGATCGGGGATCGCGAAGTCACCATCAGCCTGCGGGAGCTCAAGAAGAAGCTCTACCTGTGCCTGATGAGCGTCAACGCCCTCGAAGCAATCCGCTTCTACGTGAGCTTCGCCTGCTCCTTCGCCTTCGCCGAACGCGAGCTGATGGAGGGCAACGCCAAGATCATCAAGATGATCGCCCGTGACGAAGCGCTGCACCTGACCGGCACCCAGCACATGCTGAACCTGATGCGCAGCGGCAACGACGACCCCGACATGGCGGAGATCGCCGTCGAGTGCGAGCAGGCCTGCTTCGAGCTGTTCAAGGAAGCGGCCCTGCAGGAGAAGGAGTGGGCCGAGTACCTGTTCCAGGACGGCTCCATGATCGGCCTGAACAAGGACATCCTCTGCCAGTACGTGGAATACATCACCAACCTGCGCATGGCGGCCGTCGGCCTGCAACCGGCCTTTGCCGGCACCAAGCAGAACCCCATCCCCTGGATCAACACCTGGCTATCCTCCGACAACGTGCAGGTGGCGCCCCAGGAAGTGGAAGTAAGCTCCTATCTGGTGGGTCAGATAGACAGTGAAGTGCACGCCGACGATCTGGGTGACTTCGAGCTGTGATGCAAGGCGACCTCTGCTGGCAGACCATGATGCGGGAGAGCGACGTCCGTGAGTGACGCCACCGCCACCCTGAACGCGCCCTTGCATACCGCCACCACGGCGCCGGAGGGACAAGCCCCCCAGGTACAGACCCTGGACGGTGTGCTGCACCCCTATCCCGGCGAAAGCGTGCTGGAGACCCTGGAGCGCCACGGCCATCACGTGGAGTTCCAGTGCCGCAGCGGCTATTGCGGCGCCTGCCGCACCCCGCTGCTGGCGGGCAAGGTGCACTACGCCGCCGTCCCGCTCGCCTTTGTCTCCCAGGGGGAGTGCCTCCCCTGCTGCTGCCAGCCGGTGGGCGCCATCAAGCTCGATATCCGAAAGGGCTGACGGCCCTTATCGCCAGATCTGCCCCGCAAACAAAAAGCCGCCGGATTGCTCCGGCGGCTTTTTTCATGGGAATCTCCCATCTCTTGAGGGAAATGAGGGGCCATGGCCCCTCTTACATTACAACCCGGGGGCGTTACAACCAGGGGGCGGCAGTCGGCCCGTGGTGCAGACCCAGCTTCCAGACCCGGCCAAAGTGCTTGTAGTGACCGGCCGCGACACCGGCTTTCTCCCCCATGCCGTGGTAGAGATCGAGGTGCCCCTTCTTCACCGCGCCCCCCACATCCAGCGCAATCAGCAGCCGCAGCTGGTGCTTGCCGGTCCAGTTGCCCTCTTTGTCCAGCAGCGGCACTTCCGCGAGGATGGGGGTACCCATGGGCAGCAGGGTCTTGTCGGCAGCCACCGCCGCCATCGGCAAGAGCGGAATGCCGGCAGCCCCCACCACGTCATTGGTGGGACGGCGCTCGAAGAAGACATAGGAGGGGTTCTGCTCCACCAGCTCCTTCACGCTCTCTTCCGGCTGACGATTGGCCCACTCCTTGATGGCCTTCATGGACATCTGCTCCTTGGGCACTTCGCCACGGTCGATGAGCACCCGGCCAATGCTGACATAGCCGTGGCCGTTCTTGCCACTGTAACCAAGGTACTGCAACCGGTCGTCATCGCCGTAGTGAACGAAGCCGGAACCCTGCACGTCCATCAGGAAGTTGTCGATGAGGGATTTGCTGTAGCCCAGCTCCAGCCCCCGGTTGGCCAGCGCCCCCCGGTGGATCTCGGCCCGGCTCGGGCAGCGACCGCCGCAGTTGGGCATGGCATAGATGGGATACTTGTACTGGGCGTCCGGGCGATGGCGCACCTCCAGCACCGGCGAGTAGTAACCGGTGAAGAGCACGTTGCCCATGCGGTCGGCACCGCCAAGCTGCGCCAGGCTGATGCCGTACTGGGTGATATGGGCGGGATTGCCCCCATTGGCGACCCAGCGTGAGAGCTGACGATAGAGCTCCCCATAGCGGCTCGCCATGCGGCCGGAGCGTTCCATCACCATCCGGCTCTGGGGACCGAACTTGCTGTAATCGGCGCGGGCGCGGCTGTTGACCCGCTCTACCCGCACCAGATCCCCCGGCAGGGCGCCATCCAGATACTGCTTGCCCAGATTCTCAGGGATCTCGCAGTTCAGAAAACATCCGGATTCCGCCTTCTTCTGGGGCACCTTGACCGGTTCAGGGTTGCCCGCACAACCGGCCAGCCCCACCACGGCGGCGGCCAACCAGTACGCATGTCTATTCATATGTCCTCATATAACACCGAGTGTCTTGCACGGCGGGGAAGATGCCAAAATTGCCCGGGGAAAGCAAACGCCTTCACGCCCCTGACGACGGATTTCTCCTGCCGTGATCTTCTGGGTTATAACAAGGTGACAAGGTGTGAGAGGTCATGGATGGAACAGCTCGAAATCTTCCCGCTCCAGAGCCCCTGTGTCGGGGTCTGCGAACTGAACAACAAGGGGTATTGCAAGGGATGCCTGCGAAGTCGCGAGGAGCGTTTCAACTGGCTTGCCATGACCCCTGCCCAGCAGCAGGAGGTGATGCGCCTGTGCCGCAGCCGCAAGGCCAGGGTCGAGGCCGCCCGCCGCAAGGCGCAGGCTGCAGAGGCGGCCGATCCGCCGCCCCCGCCGGGCTGGGATTTTTAAATCCCACGTTGCCCCTCCCCTCAACAAGAAAGGCGGCCCCAGGGCCGCCTTGTCATGAAGAGTGTGTCACGCCGTGACGCCCTCAGGCGGTCGCCAGCTTGGCCTGCTCCTCGCCACGCTTGAGCATGGCGTAGGCCACCCCGGTCACCAGAGAACCGGCGGCGATCGCCAGGATGTACATCATCACATGGCTGATGGCGTTCGGGATGAAGAGCACGAACAGACCACCGTGGGGTGCCACCAGCTCGCAGCCGAACAGCATGGAGAGCGCACCGGTCAGGGCGCCGCCCGCCATGCAGGCCGGAATGACGCGCATGGGATCCTTGGCGGCAAACGGGATGGCCCCCTCGGAGATGAAGCACAGACCCAGCACGAAGGAGGCCTTGCCCGCTTCCTGCTCCGCCTTGATGAACTTTCTGCTGGCCAGGAAGGTCGCGATCCCCATCCCCAGTGCAGGCACCATGCCGGCGGCCATGACCGCTGCCATGGGGGCATAGGTCTTGGAGGCGAGCAGGCCGACACCGAAGGCATAAGCCGCCTTGTTGACCGGGCCACCCATGTCGAAGCACATCATGGCGCCGATGATGACACCCAGCAGCACGGCGTTGGCAGAGCCCATGTTGTTGAGGAACTCGGTCATGGCGTTCATGATGCCCGCCACCGGGCCACCCACCACGTAGATCATCACCAGACCGGTGAACAGGCTGGCAAAGAGCGGAATGATGAGGATGGGCTTGAGGGCTTCCAGGGTGACCGGCAGGCGCACCTTGTCGCTCAGGAACTTGGCGCTGTAACCGGCGAGGAAGCCACCGACGATGCCGCCAAGGAAACCGGCGCCGAGCGAGCTTGCCAGCATACCGGCGATCATGCCGGGCGCCAGACCCGGACGGTCGGCGATGGAGTAGGCGATGTAGCCTGCCAGCACCGGGATCATCAGGGCGAAGGCGGAGCCGCCACCGATCTTCATCAGGGCCGCGGCCAGCGTCCCCTCTTCCTTGAACGCTTCAATGCCGAAGATGAAGGAGAGCGCGATGATAAGGCCCCCCGCCACCACCATGGGCAGCATGAAGGAGACACCGGTCAGCAGGTGCTTGTAGGGGCCCGCCTTTTCCTCTTTCTTGACCGCAGCCGCGCCGCTGTGGCGATAGACCTTCGCCTCGGTCCAGGCCTTGTCGAGCTCGGCCCGGGTTTTCTTGAGCGCCGCCCCCGTGCTGGTGCGATAGACCGGCTTGCCGTCAAAGCGCGCCATGTCCACCTCGATGTCAGTGGCGAGGAACACCAGATCGGCGGCGGCAATCTCGTCCGCCGTCAAGGCATTCTGGGCACCGACCGAGCCCTGGGTTTCGACGCGGATCTGGTGACCCAGCTGCTTGGCCATGGTCTCCAGGGCCTCGGCCGACATGAAGGTGTGGGCCACCCCGGTCGGGCAGGCGGTGACGGCGACTATGCGCTTGGCACCGGTGGCCGCCTTGGGAGCGGCAGTGGCAACGACGGGCGCGGCCTGGTGGCGATAGAGGCTGGCACCGCTCGCGGCGGCTTCCAGCAGGGCGGCCGGATCCTGGAGCGCCAGATCCATGTCGCCCCGATAGAGCGACTTGCCGTCATAGGCGGCCAGATCCACCGGTGCGCTGGCAACGACCAGCACCAGGTCGGCGGCGGCAATCTGCTCTTTCGAGGGAACCTGACGGGGCTGCACGTTGGAGTCGACGTCGAGAGTGAGCTCCCAGCCAGCCAGTTTGGCCTGCTGTTCTATCCGTTTTGCAGCGAGAAAGCTGGTGGCAATGCCCGCCGGGCAAGCCGTAACCAGAATTGCTTTCATTGGGCATCTCCTGAGTTAGCCATCAAATGGGGTTGGGGTTGAGTCGGTGCCAGATCATCCAGACGCTGTACGCGCACCTGCTCGAGTAAGGGGTTGAGCACATTGATATCGTTGAAGCCGACCGCGACCTGGCTCACCGCCAGTGCCGAGACGGCGGTGGCCAGACGCAGGGTCTGCTCCGGCGTCCAGTCCAGGCTCATGCCATGGACCAGGCCCGCCACCAGGGAGTCGCCGGCACCCACGGTGCTGACCACCTCCATGCGCGGCGGAATCGCTTGCCAGGTGGCATCCGGTGCAAACCAGATGAGGCCGTCGGCACCATTGGAGATCACCACGTTGGGGATCCCGCTTGCCTGCAGCGCGCGGGCGCACTCGGCCTGCTCGCTCAGGGTCTTCACGGGGCGACCCGCCCACTGGCTCAGCTCTTCCAGGTTGGGTTTGACCAGGGTCGGCGCCGCCTTGATCCCTTCGCTCAACGCCGCGCCGCTGCAATCGAAGATCACCTGCTTGCCCTTGGCCTTGAGCAGACGGATCAGATGGCCGCAGTAATCGGGGGCCACCCCTTTGGGCAGGCTGCCCGCCAGCACGAACCAGTCAGTGTGGGGAGCCAGTCGCTCCAGCGCCGCCTCCAGGGCGCTGATATCACCTTCCTGCACGGCGAGTCCCGGCAGATTGAGATCGGTCACCCGGCCGGATTGTTCGGAGATCTTGACGTTGATCCGGGTGTCGCCCGCCACGCGCACGAAGTGATCGGCAAGGGCACGTTCCTCGAACAGGGAGACGAAGCTCTGCTGGTTGCCCTCACCGAGCCAGCCGGTCAGGCCTACGTCACGGCCGAGATCTTTCAAGACCATGGCGACGTTGATCCCCTTGCCCGCGGCGCGCAAGTTGGCCTCGCTCACCAGATTGACCTCGCCAGGGTGCATGGCCTCCAGACGGGTGGTGAGATCGAGCGCGGGGTTGAGGGTGATGGTGACGATGTCCATCAGTGCGCCCCCTCGCCAAGACCCGCGGCAATGGCTTCGCCAATGCCCTTGAGGGCTGCTTCGGCATCCGCTCCTTCGGCGCGAAACGCCAGACGATGACCGCACTTGACCCCAAGCCCGATCACCTTCATCAGGCTCTTGGCAGAGACGGCTTCACCGCTGCCATCGAGGTTGGCGACGCGGATGTCGGATTCATACTCCTTGGCCACCTTGACCAGCATGGCGCCCGGACGTGCGTGCAGACCGTGAGGGTTGATGATGGTGAAGGTCTCGGACAGCCCGCTCGCCGGACCCGCCTGCAACATGGCAAGACCATCGCTGCCAGAGAGGGTGGCCAGCTGGCCGGCTGCGGCCAGCTTGGCCAGATTCTCGAGTTGCGGCAAATGGCCGCTATCTGCGGCACACAGCAGCAGCAGGGCGTTGACCGGCAATTCACCGACGTTCAGCGGGGTGCTCGGGGTGGCCAGCACCCAACCGGTCTGGGCCGCTTGCGCACGGGCCAGCCAGATGCCCTCCCCCAGGTGAACAGACTGACTGGCCAGGAGGGCGCTCACCATGGCGGCGTCTCCCCAGCCTGCGGATTTGGCGCGGGCCGCAGCCCCCAGCAGCAACTGGTCCTGGTCGTCGGCCGGGAAGTCCGCCAGGGTCAGGTATTGCACCTCTTTGGCGCCAGTCGCGCCAGTCAGGATATTGATGATGGTCTCTTCGTCGGTCGCCCCCTTGAGCTGGGCTGCGGCCTGCTCGTCACCCAGCACGTGGGTGAGCTGGCGCAAGATCCCCAGGTGCTCGTCGGACTTGGCGGCGATGCCGATGGCGACGTAGGCAATCTGCCCCTCGTCCCACTCGATGCCGTGGGGGAACTGGGCCACCATGACACCGGTGCTCTTCACCAGATGACGGGTGTCCGTGGTGCCGTGGGGAATGGCGATACCGCTGCCAAGATAGGTGGCGTGCTGCGCTTCCCGCGCCAGCATGCCGTCCACGTAACCTGCTTCAACCAGACCGGCGTCGGTCAGTTTGCTTGCCAGCAGGGCGATGGCGTCCGCCTTGGTCGTCACCGATTGTCCCAGCAGGATTTGCTGTCGCGCCAACTTCAACATAGAGATTCTCCATCAGGTCCGGCTTCACCTCGCGGCGTACCGGCTCAACTCAACTCGATTTTTGGGTAACTTGCCTGCTGACAATAGACGGTGATCTTTCGCTTTGGTGAGCCGGAACCCATTTCCAAGTGCAGATAATCATCCGTTACTGACAAGCTGAATCGTTTCACTTACACTCAGACTGAATCGTTTCAGCGCATTGTTCAAGATCCCGCAGAAAGTACGTTTCAATGATATGATCCCGCGCACACTTTTCGGCGCCCCAACCAGGAACCGGCGCGGGCCTTGCAACTCAAACAGAGCCAACATGATGAAACTGGATGAAATCGCCGCGCTGGCCGGTGTCTCTCGCACCACCGCCAGCTATGTGATCAATGGCAAGGCCGATCAATACCGCATCAGCCAGGCCACCCGCGACAAGGTGATGGCCGTGGTCCATGCCCACAACTATCAGCCGGACAGCCGCGCCGCTTCCCTGCGCGGCGGCCAGACCCGCACCCTCGGCTTCATCCTGCCCGACCTCGAAAACGCCAGTTACGCCAAGCTCGCCAAGCGCCTGGAGCAAGGGGCTCGCACCCAGGGATATCAGTTGCTCATCGTCTGCTCGGAGGACGATCCGGACACCGAAAAGGAGCTGGCCCGGATGCTGGTGAGCCGCCATGTGGACGCGCTCCTGGTGGCAAGCTGCCTCCCCCCGGCGGATCCCTTCTACCTGGAGCAGCAGTCCCGGGGCGTGCAGATCCTCGCCATCGACCGTGCCATGGCCACCGAGCACTTCGTCACCGTGGCGAGTGAAAACCAGAAGGCGAGCCTGGACCTCACCGCCTCCCTGCTCACCCCGGCCATCGAACATATCGCCTTGATCACCGCGCTGCCGGAACTGACGATCAGCCAGGAGCGAAAAGCGGGCTTCGAGCAGGCCATTGCCAGCCACAGTGCGACCCGTCACCTGTGTGAAGGGGCCCACTTCTCGCGTACCGAAGGGTATCGCCTGATCAAGACGCTCCATCAGCAGCTCGGCCAACTGCCCGAGGCGCTGATCACCACCTCCTACATCCTGATGGAGGGGGTGCTCGACTACCTGCTGGAGCAGGAGGCCGACATGAGCCAGCTCGCCATGGCCACCTTCGGGGATGACCGCCTGCTCGATTTCCTCCCCTTTGGCATCAACTCCCTGCCCCAGCAGCACGACGCCCTGGCAAGCCAGGCCCTGACGCTGGCCCTCAAGGCGGTCAATGGCGACTACCAGAGCGGCTTGCACTATGTGAGCCGCACCCTCAAACGCCGCCGCTGACCCGACCACGACGCACCACCCCGGGGGCGGCCCGCCGTGCCAGCCCCTGAGCCTCCTCCCCCACACCTGCTTGTGTTCTCCCCTGTTGTCTCAGCTTTTGCCCTGCGCCTTCTGGCTTTGAGGTGATCTGCCGGGCGGCAACCCCGCCGGCAGGGTTGGCCACCCCGCGCCAGGACCCGTTTATCGGCGCCTCGGCTCGATATAAGTGAAAATGATGGCTTTTTGGAGTATGACCCGATGTTTGCTTATATCGGGCCAGTCGCACCACCAGGGCCCCGTGTTACCCTCTGCAAGCCCTGTTGCCGCCAACGCGGGCGCTCTCGATGTCGACCCGCAACGCAGCCTGACGGGCGGCCTCCCCTTGAGGGGCGCATTTTTTCGGCGCATGGCGCAATGTGTCACTTTTTATTGCCACCCTTCGGCTTACCACAGCACAAAATCCGCTTTTAAGGGGTTGTTTCCGCCATTTCAATCCGCTAACTTGGCAACCAATTTTTACAACTGACAGGTTTCAGGTACAGATGTATCCACACCGATATTGCTAGCCTCCGGCTTTTCCCCGGAGGCGTCTCCCGACACAGCCAACTGGCTCTCTCTTGTTTGCAACAGCGCCCCTCACTTTCGGATGGATAACATGAATACCAAGACCCTGGGTTGTACCCTGTTGATTGCCGGCACCACCATAGGCGCCGGCATGCTGGCCCTGCCGCTGGCCTCCTCGTCCCTGGGCGGCCCCGCCACCCTGATGCTGATGATCGGCCTCTGGGCCCTGATGGCCTTCACCGCCATGCTGCAGGTGGAAGCCAGCCTCAGCACCGGCAAGTGGTACCTGCACCAGCTGGCGGATCACCTGCTCGGCCCCTGGGGCAAGGGCATCGCCTCCTTCTGCATCCTGATGTTGTTCTACGCCCTGGCCTCCGCCTACATCAGCGGCGGCAGCAGCCTGCTGGCCCAGGCATTGGCCGATGCCGGCCTTCCCCTCGGCCAGGAGCAGGCGGCCTGGGTCTTTACCCTGCTGTTTGGCGGCATGGTGTGCGTCGGCACCAGGCAGGTGGATTACCTCAACCGCCTGATGTTCACCGTGAAGCTGGTGATCATGGTGGCGGTGCTGGCGCTGCTGCTACCCCGCGCCCAGGGGCAGCACCTGCTCTCCATGCCCCTCGGGGAAGGATTGCTGCTGGCGGGCCTACCGGTCATCTTCACCTCCTTCGGCTTCCACGGCTCCATCCCGAGCGTCATGCTCTACCTCGGGGACAACCCCAGGCAGTTGCGCCGGGTCTTCGTGTGGGGCTCCGCCTTGCCACTCGTGCTCTACGTGCTGTGGCAGGTCGCCATCCTGGGGCTGCTGGGCCAGCAATCCCTGATCCAGACCGGCGGCGCCCTGGACAGCCTGCTGGCCAACGTCGGCGGCCTGGTGAGCTGGCCCGCCTTCAACCAGGCGATGCATCTGTTTGCGGATCTTGCGCTCGCCACCTCCTTCCTCGGGGTGACCCTGGGACTGTTCGACTTCATGGCCAAGGTGACCCGTCGCAAGGACAACTGGCAGGGCCGCACCCAGACCGGCCTCATCACCTTCGTGCCGCCCCTGCTGTTCGCCCTCTACTTTCCGCAAGGCTTCATCATGGCGCTGGGTTACGCCGCCATTGCGCTGGCGGTGCTGGCGGTGCTGCTGCCGGTGGCCCTGGTGTGGCAGAGCCGCAAGCAGGCCGAGGCAGACCACTACCGCGTCCCGGGTGGCGTGCTGGCCCTGGGTCTGGCCGGTGCCATGGGGGTACTGATCGTCGGGGTGCAGGTCAGCGTCAGCATGGGGCTGCTGCCCGCCCTCTGATCTCCCCGACCCGACAAGCAGAAACGCCGCAAAGAGACACGCCCCGCCAACCCAGTTGGCGGGGCGTTTCATTGGCACGGGCTCACTTGGCCGACCCACGCCCCTCCTCGCGAAATCCATCCAATAATGAACATTTGAGTGCAACCATGTATAGATATGTACATGACTGCGCCCCTGCCCTACACTGCTTAGCAGACAACTCATGATCCCGTGCCCGTCTGGCACGCCAACCCGGGAGGCAACATGGTCGCCACCGCATCTCTTCCCCGGCAACAGCCCGCCGTCGATCCCAGCAAGGCCCTGCCCGTGGTGTTTCGCATCCTGGACAAATGGCAGTGCAGCACGGATGAACAGCTCAGGCTGCTTGGCATTACCTCCCGCTCCACCCTGAACAAGTACAAGGAGGCCAGCGGCGGCATTCGGCTGAGCGCCGATCTCCAGGAGCGGATGAGCTATTTGCTCAACATCCACAAGAGCCTGCGGCTACTGTTCAGCCTGGATGAGAGCATCTATGGCTGGGTGCGCAAACCCAACAGCCACCCCTTCTTTGCCGGGCGCAGCGCCATGGAGGTCATGCAGGGTGGGCGGGTGGCCGATCTCTACGAAGTGGCCACCCGGCTGCACGCCTGGCGCGGGGAGATGGCCTGATGTCCTCCCCGCCCTTGCGCGCCTTCCACAATGCATGCGCCTATCGCATCATTCCGAGCCGCTTTCCCCCCATCTGCCTCTATGAAGACGTCGCTACCGCCGACGAGCTGGAGGCGGTCTGGGCCGTCGAGGCCCTGACCAACGACAGGCTGAGGGAAGAAGCGGGCGAGCTGATGCGGGTGCCCAGGGAAGACTGGCTGGTGGGGCTGCCCGGCGGCAGCTATGTGATGGCCGCCTTCACTCACCTCAATCCCGAGGGTGCCCGTTTCACCACGGGGGACTTTGGCGGCTACTATTGTGCCCCCTCCCTCGACACCGGCATCAAGGAGACGGTCTACCACAGGGAGCGGATCTTCGGGTACACCCGGGAGCCAGCCCAGAAGGTGCAGATGCGGGTGATCCAGGCGCAGTTCAGCGCCAGCCTCATCGACATCACGGGCCCGGCGTTTCTGCCAGGCCCCCTCTATCACGCCACCGATTACGGCCCCGCCCAGGCCTTCGCCCGGGAGCAGAAGGTCGCCGGGGCGGACGGCATCCACTACCGCTCGGTGCGCCACCCCGGTCACGACTGTCACGTGCTCTATCGCCCCCGCCTGGTCAGTCGTGTGGACCACGCCCGTCATCTGGAGTACCACTGGAGCGGCGAGGCCATCACCCATGTGCTGGAGATCCGCCTCTACGGTGAATAGCGTCTACCAGGACAAAAAAAGCCCCGCCAGATTGGCGGGGCTTTTTGTATCAACCGAACAGTGGGGGAGCCTGGCTCCCTGACCGCTTACTGGTTGTGGCTGGCGCGGCGCGGACGACGGGCCTGGGCCGGCTTCGCGGCGCCATCAGCCGGACGCTGACCACCCTGAGGCTTGGGCTTGCCGCCGTTGCCAGTGCGATTGCCACCGCCGTTACCACCGCCGCCATTGCCGGAGCGACCGGCCCCCTGACGCTGGCCTTGACCTTGCGGACGCGGCGCACGGCGCTGCTCGCTCGGATCCCGCGGCTCTTTGCGAAGCGGCGCGCCGATGCCACGGGCGATGTTGTCGAGGGTCTCGCGGGAGGCTTCAAAACCGGCTACCTGCTCGCACGGAATGTTCTGCTTGGTCAGCCGCTCGATGGCCTTGATGAGCTTGCCCTCATCAGCGGCCACCAGGGAGATGGCGTGACCAGCAGCGCCGGCACGGCCGGTACGGCCGATACGGTGCACGTAATCTTCCGCTACGTTCGGCAGCTCGAAGTTGACCACCTGGGGCAGTTTGTCGATGTCCAGGCCACGGGCGGCGATGTCGGTCGCCACCAGCACCTTGACGCTGCCATCCTTGAAACCGGCCAGGGCACGGGTACGGGCACCCTGGCTCTTGTTGCCGTGGATGGCGGCGGCGCTGACGCCGTTCTTGTCGAGGGTCTCGGCAACCCGGTTGGCCATGTGCTTGGTACGGGTGAACACCAGCACCTGCTGCCAGTCGTTGCTGGTGACCAGATGGCTCAGCAGGGCAATCTTGTTGGCCTTGTCGCAGGGGTGCACCAGCTGCTCGATGCGCTCGGCGGTGCTGTTGCGCGGGGTCACTTCGATCACCGCCGGGTTGTCCAGCAGACCGGTGGCCAGCTCACGAATTTCGTCGGCGAAGGTGGCGGAGAAGAGCAGGTTCTGACGCTTTTTCGGCAGCAGGGCCAGGATGCGGCGGATGTCGCGGATAAAGCCCATGTCGAGCATGCGGTCCGCTTCGTCCAGTACCAGGATCTCCACTTCGTCGAACTTGACGGCGTTCTGGTTGTAGAGATCCATCAGGCGGCCCGGGCAGGCCACCAGCACGTCCAGACCACGGCGGGTCGCCATCATCTGCGGGTTGATGCTCACGCCGCCAAATACCACGTGGCTGCGGATCGGCAGGTGTTTGCCGTAGTTGCGCACGCTCTCGCCCACCTGGGCGGCCAGCTCGCGGGTCGGGGTCAGCACCAGGGCACGGATGCGATTCGGGGAAACCTTGCGCTTGCTTTCAGTCAGACGCTGCAGCATCGGCAGGGTAAAACCTGCGGTCTTGCCGGTCCCGGTCTGGGCGGCGGCCATCAGATCACGGCCAGCCAGTACCGCCGGGATCGCTTGTTGCTGAATGGGAGACGGGGTGTCGTAGCCTTGCTCGGCAACGGCACGCAACAAGGGTTCGGCCAGACCGAGGGAAGTAAAACTCATAGTTACCTGCTAGGGATAGGGGCGCCAAAGATCGTGGTGGGGCTCCTCTGCTGAGCCGATGCCATCTCACAGGATCCGGGCCTATAGAGAAAACAACGATTTCCCCGGGGAGCAGAGCAAAGGGGAAAGAATAGAGGCGCAGTCTAACGGAGTTGGCGCACTTAGACGAGGAAAATGTGATGCGCCTTCCAGCACGGCTGGAAATAGGGACGAAGGCAGGACAAAATGGCCCGAATCGCCGTATGTATCAATGCCCCTGCGCAGCCTGCCGGGGACGGCGCGATACACGGAACAGGAGGTTTTGATTGAAACGGAAGTTCACCCCCACTGCCCGGCGCATGCTGGGCCTCGTCCTGCCCCTGCTCTTCGCCCAGCCCCTCGCCGCCAGGGAGACCCTGTCGGTGGCCTGGAGCCACTGGCCCCCTTTCAGTCAAATCGCTGCCGACGGCACCCTCGGTGGACTGGACGTGACCCTGACCCGCCAGATCCTGGGCAAGGCAGGCGTGGAGCCCGCCTTTCGCAACCTCCCCTGGGCCCGGGCCCTCTACCTCATGGAGCGCCAGCAGCTGGACGTGGCCATGGGCGCCCTGAAAACCCCCGAGCGGGAGCGGTTCGCCCGCTTCTCCGCCCCCTATCGGCGCGCCAGCTTCGTGCTGCTGAGCCAGCGCCCGCAGGCCGGGGAGCCCGAGGGCTGGCGAGAGATCACGGAGCTGGCAACCCTCTGCCAGGCCAAGGGGCTGCGCCTTGGCAAGCTGCGGGGCACCCGCCCCCTGCCGATGAGCGAGGAGTGCCCCGCCCTCGGGCAGGCGAGCGAATACAACAGCGATGACAGGCTGCTCACCCTCTTGCTGGCGCGCCGCCTCGACGGCGTCATCATGGAGTGGCAGTACGCCCGCTACCGGCTCGGCCAGCTCGGGGCGAGCGATGCCATCCAGTGTCAGGTGCTCTTGCACCAGCAGCCGGTGCGCCTGATGTTTGCCAAAGAGGCCGTGAACGATGAGGCGCTCGCCCGCATCGATTCCGCCATCGCCGCCCTGCCCTCACCGGATCCCGCCTTTGCGCCGCCCCGCTGCCGCCTGGACGCAACCCGGCACCCATTGCTCTCGACGCCATCGGCCCCCTGACGCCGACGCCGGCAAAAAACCATGAAAAAGGCGACCCTGGGGTCGCCTTGTGGTGTCTGGTGATCACTCACCCTGCCCGCAGCGTGATCAGCGCAGCTGCGGGGTCTGGGTGTGCACGCCCTGGTTCTGGGCGCGGTGGCGCAGCAGGTGATCCATCAGCACCAGGGCCAGCATGGCCTCGGCGATGGGCACGGCACGGATGCCGACGCAGGGGTCGTGACGCCCCTTGGTGATCATCTCGGTGGCCTCACCGCTGGTGGTGATGGTCTTGCCCGGCACCGTGATGCTGGAGGTAGGCTTGAGGGCCATGCTCACCACGATCTCCTGACCCGACGAAATGCCCCCCAGGATGCCCCCCGCATGATTGCTGGCAAAGCCGGTCGGAGTCATCTCGTCCCGGTGCTCGGAGCCTTTTTGCTCCACCACCGCGAAGCCGTCACCGATCTCCACCCCTTTCACCGCGTTGATGCCCATCATGGCGTGGGCGATGTCGGCGTCGAGGCGGTCGAACACCGGCTCCCCCAGGCCCACCTGCACGTTGCGCGCCACGACGCACACCTTGGCCCCCACGCTGTTGCCCTCTTTCTTGAGGGCACGCATGTATTCATCCAGCGCCTCCAGCTTGCCCGCATCGGGGAAGAAGAAGGGGTTCTGCTCGATCTGGCTCTCGTCGAACCCTTCCGCCTTGATGGGGCCGAGCTGGGAGAGAAAACCCACGATCTCGATGCCGTGCACCTGTTTCAGGTACTTCTTGGCGATGGCCCCCGCCGCGACCCGCATGGCGGTCTCGCGGGCGGAGGAGCGGCCGCCGCCACGGTAGTCACGCTGGCCGTACTTCTGGTGATAGGTGTAGTCGGCGTGACCCGGACGGAACAGATCCTTGATCTCGGAGTAGTCCTTGGAGCGCTGATCGGTGTTCTCGATGAGCAGCCCGATGGAGGTGCCCGTGGTCTTGCCCTCGAACACCCCGGAGAGGATCTTCACCTCGTCCGCCTCGCGGCGCTGGGTGGTGTAGCGGGACGTGCCGGGCTTGCGCCTGTCCAGATCCCCCTGCAAATCGTCTTCGCTTATCTCCAGCCCCGGCGGGCAGCCGTCGACCACGGCGCCCAGCGCCAGACCGTGGCTCTCGCCGAAGGTGGTGACCCGAAAGAGTTGGCCGAAACTGTTCCCTGCCATGGATGCTCCTTGCTGCTTAGTTCTTGTAAATGGCGAAATGGGCCTGATACTGCTCGAGCTCTGCGCGGGTCATCACAAAGACGCCGTGACCGCCGTTCTCGAACTCGACCCAGGTGAAGGGCACCTCGGGGAACTGGGCTTCCAGATGGATCATGCTGTTGCCCACCTCGACCACCAGCACCCCATCCTCTTTCAGGAAGTCGGCGGCATTGGCCAGCAGACGCTTGGTGAGCTTGAGGCCGTCGGAGCCCGACGCCAGGGCCAGCTCCGGCTCGTGGCGAAACTCCTCCGGCAGATCCGACATGTCCTCGGAGTCCACATAGGGCGGGTTGGAGACGATGAGATCGTACTTGTCACCAGCCGGCAGATCCCGGAACAGATCGGAGCGAATGGGGATGACCTGCTGCTCCAGCCCGTGATCGTTGATGTTGCGCTCGGCCACGTTGAGGGCATCGACGCTGATGTCGATGGCATCCACTTCCGCATGGGGGAATTCGTGGGCCATGATGATGGCGATGCAGCCGGAGCCGGTGCACAAGTCCATAATCCGGGTCGGTTCGTCTTTCAGGAAGGGGGCGAAGCGGTTGGCCACCATCTCGGCGATGGGGGAGCGCGGAATGAGCACCCGCTCGTCCACATAGAACTCCCAGCCCGCATACCAGGCCTTGTTGGTCAGATAGGGCGCCGGAATGCGCTCCTGCACGCGGCGGATGATGAGCTCGGCGATGCGGTGGCGCTCGCTGGTGGTCAGGCGGGAGTGGCGCATGCCCGGATCCACGTCCGGCGGCAGATGTAACGCGGGCAGCACCAGTTGCACGGCCTCATCCCAGGCGTTGTCGGTACCATGTCCGTAGAAGATCCCGGCGTCGTTGAAACGACTCATGGCCCAGCGCAACATGTCCTGGATGGTGTGCATTTCGGCAACCACCTCATCGATAAATATCTTGTCCAAATCCACCTCCAAGTCGAGTAATATCCGGCCCGAGAATTTTATACAGCGAGCAAGACGAGTACCTGATGAAAAAAACGCCCTCACTCACAGACGAGGAAAGCCTGCTGTTTCGTGATGCTGTCAAAGGTACCCGGAAAATTAAGCAAGATACCATAAGGGCCTCCTCAAGCCCGGTCAAGCAGAAACGCGAAGTGCGCGAGAGCCGCGAAAAGCTTGGGGTTGACCACTTTTTCAGCGACGAGTACCAGCCCCATCTCGAGGCGGACGGGCCGACCCGTTACGTGCGCGACGACGTGTCAAAATTCGAGCTGAAAAAGCTCAAGCGCGGCAGCTACCCGCCGGAGATTTATCTGGATCTGCACGGCATGAACCAGCACCAGGCCAAGCAGGAGCTGGCGGCCCTGCTCACCCTGTGCCGAAAAGAGAACATCCACGTCGCCTCGGTGATGCACGGCATCGGCAAGCACATCCTCAAGCAGCGCATCCCGAGCTGGCTGGCCCAGCACCCCGCTGTGCGCGCCTTTCACCAGGCGCCGCGGGAGTGGGGGGGCGAGAGCGCCATCCTGGTGCTGCTGGACATCGAGGAGTGACCCCCTTCCCCGCCCCGCCTTGCCCCGGGCGAACGCCATAAAAAAACCACCGCCAGCTTGCGGTGGTTTTTTTATGGCGCCCCACAGGGGTCAGCTGGCGGCTTCCATATGTCGCTTGAAGTTATCCAGGATGCTCTGCCACCCCGCCCGCTGCTGTTCGCCGCTGTGCAGGGACTCGGCATCGAACCGCTCCTCCACCCGGGTGCCCCCCTGCTCTGCCACGAACCGCACGCTCACCTCGCGGCCATCGTCCATGACGTAGCCGAGCCCCGTCGGCGCTGTGACCTCGGTGAAGGTCCCCTCGAAATCAAACCCCGTGCTGCCATCCCGCGCCGCCATGTGGTGGCAAAAACGCCCACCCACCCGCAGATCCACCCGGCTTTGGGGGCAGTGCCACTGCGGGGAGGCGGCGTTCCATGCCATGATGCTGGCGGGGGTGTTCCAGCCCTGCCACACATCGGCAATCGGCCTGGCAACCCAGACGCTGACGCTTATCTTCATCTCTCTGATCCTCTGGCTTTCCTGCACGTTTTGCACTGTGGCACTGTCATGCCACGCCGGGCGCATCGGACTGCGCCAAAAAGTGGGCCACCAGGGCATTGGCATGGCCGTGGCCCATGGCGTGTTCGTCCTTGAGCCAGGCCACCAGGGCCATGTGTTTGCGCTCCTCCCGCCCTGCCAGCAGGGTCAGCCAGTGGGCGATGGGCTGGCCGTATTTCTGCTCGATGGCAGGAAAGTAGGAGGCAGGCCCCTTCACCTTCGGTTGTTCATCCATGATGGCTTCTCCTCGGGGTGAGTACAGGCTCAGGGTTTGGGGGCGAACTGCTCGAACACCTGCTGTCCGGTCAGGGTCGGGGTGTCGTTCTTGAGGGCATAGAAGTCGGGCTTCTCGTCGATGAAGATCTGCCCGGTGAGCTCGAACCCCTGATCCTGAAACAGGCCGGCGGAGAGGATGTACTCGTCCGTCGGCAACAGATGGTAGAAAAGATGGGTGCCGCAGGTGGGGCAGAATCCGCGCTCCGCCCACTCCGACGAGCGGTAGGCCACCGGGGCCATCCCGGTGAACCGCACGCCCTTGCCCCCGTGCACCGCGAACATGGGCCCCCCTGACCAGCGCCGGCACATGGCGCAGTGACACAGGTTGACCTCCTTGTGATCGCCGCTCGACACGGTGATCCCGCCACACAGACAATGTCCTTCCATGATGCCTCCTGAGAGTTGGGGCGACAGACCGGGCGAACGGGTGCTCGCCTTCTTGCCGCACCAGATGAAGTAGCACGGGATCCGGGGGGCGACAACTGACCATACCGGGGCCTTACCGCGAGGCTGAGGCTCCCGGAGCGGGAAAATCCCCCTCTTTATTCATCGTGTGAATGACTCAACACACCCCATGCACCGGATAAATAATGGTCAGGTTCCCTCCTGCAAGGCGATGCGATTCCCCTCGCAATCCCGACACTCCGCCACCCGGAGGCTCTCCCCGACCCGGGTGACGGGATAGAGACAGGCCCCGCCCGATGCCAGTGCCCGGGCCATGGCCCCCTCGATGTCAGCCACCCGCAGATAGATCCGGGTGCCATCCAGGCTCGGCACATAGCTCTCCCCCTTCGCCAGGGCGCCGGAGCAGCCCGCCGTGCCACTTTCCAGGGGAAAGAGCGCCATCTCGTTGCCATCGATCTGCACCCACTCCAGCACCGTCTCGAAGACCCCCTCATAGAAGCGAATGGCTCTCTCCAGATCCTGTACCGGAATTTCAAAATGAATGGCGATGTTCATGGTCATCCTCCCTCGGTGTGAACCCGCAGGCTATCAGTGCCAAAAGAGGCGCAACAAGCCAGCGCGGCGATCAACAAGGGAGGCGCGCGGCCTCCCCGGGGTGCTTGCGCTTGTACTGACTCTCAGGTCACCGGTGCCCAGGGGTCGCCCTTGCCCGGCTCGTTGCCCTGGGTCCACCACTTGGCCTGATAGATGATCCCCTTGTGGCTCACCTTGTTGCCCGCGGTGTAGACCTTGCCAGCCTCCCAGGCCGGTACCCCGTCCACCAGTGGCGTGCCGGGGTCGACCGGGGCCGGATCCAGCGTGGCCACCACCCGTACCTTGGGCCAGCTGGCGTGGGAGCCGTAGAAGTTGGTCACGCACTTCTCGTAATCCCCCGGCACCAGGGCCGAATAGGCGGTCTGGTACCCCACCAGATCACACTCGAAGGAGTAGCCGCCGGGTCTGTCCGGGTAGTATTTCCAGTTGCCGTCCCAGTTGGTGTAGAGCACGTCGGTGGCGCCGTTGAGGTTGAGGCTGCCATAGGGGATCTGCTGTCAGCAGGTGTTCTTCTCGTCCGCCAGCAGCGGAATCCCGTAGTGGGCCGCAAGCCCCTCCCAGTAGCGGATGCGGTTGACCGGCTGGCCCTTGTTCTTGTTCTGCTCGCCGCACTCGATGCCACCGTTGATGATGTTGATGGTGGTGCCAAAGCCGTAGCCGATGCCCGCCGCCAGCTCACGCTGGGAGGGCACCCAGGTCCGGTCGATGACGTGCAGCATGGCGGGTTTGGGAGCCTGGGGCGTCAGGAAGAACCAGATGGCGGAGGCGAGGTTGAGCCAGGAGTCCGCCACCAGCCCGGGGTTGTTGAGGAGCACGGTGGCGTCGCCGTCGAACATGGCCTCGGAGAAGGCGCCGTAGTTGAAGTGGTAGGAGAGCTGCTTGGCGCCGCGACCGAAATAGCCCTGACCGGTGCTGCAGGGCCAGCGCCGGTTCTGCCAGTCACTCTGGCCACACCCCGTGGTGTAGCCGGTCTGCCCCTCAGACCAACCCATCTCCCGCACGTGCACCAGGGCCTGTTGCCACTCCTCCAGCCCAAGGGGGTTGTCGGAGACATTCTCCTTGGCAATGTGGCCGCTGGTCTCCTGGGCAAAGTGGGCGAAGGCGGTGATGATGGACTTCTTGCAGATGGCGTCCGCATTGCGCCCGTCCGTGTAGTCGCCGCAGAAGGCGGGGAACTTGCCCACCGCCCGCAGGAAGCGCTCGTAGGTGTACTCCGGGGCGGCCATCTGGGTCAGGAACTCCCAGTCCGATTCGGTGAAGACCCGCTCGACCCGCTTGACGTTGTCCGGGTTGCCGGGGGCGCGTGCCACGATGGCCTCCACCACCGAATTGGGCCGGGTGGCCAGGGCGTGGGACCAGATCCCGTACATGGGGTTGGCGGTCTTGGCCTGGGCCGCACTGGCAAGATCCGCCGCCGCCATCACATAGCCGCCGCTGTTCTGGGGATCGGGCTGGATTGTCATGGCGCTCTGGCTGGGCAGTGCCCAGACGAGGGCAACCAAGCAGGCGGTACGCGTGAGCATGAACATGGGTAACCATCCTTGTCTTGAAAATGTCAGGGCGAGCATAGGCATCCTGACAACTAAATTCACGACAAGAATTAAGAATTTGGCGAAATTGTGAGCCATGCCTCCCTGCACTCAGATGGCGCTCGTTTGCAGGGGGATCCATCCCCTGGTCTTGCGGCCGCAGCCATCCGACCTGTCCGGACTCTTGCTCAGATCCCCCCTGCGCGCACCGCCCGGATCAGCAGATTGCGCGGGGTCATGGGTTTGGGACAGAAGGTGCCCACCTCCACCCGGTAGCCCTGCTCCTCGAGGAAAAGGGCGCGATCGAGCAGCAGCCAGATTTCCAGGGGACGGCGAAACAGGTGGCGCACCAGCTCCATGCGGGCGACATCGCCAAAACGGCGCTCCCCCTGTGCCAGCAAGGCGGCGTAGTCGAGCCCCGCGGGCAAGCCCATCCCCTTGCGTTCGGCGGCCCAGTGGCAGAAATCCTCGAAGCCCCCGGTCAGCAGGCTCTTTTGCAGGTTGGGCACCGGCAGGTACTCATCCACCCCGCGCACCTGGCGCTGCAGGCAGTCGAAGGCGAGGCGCCACACCACCTCCCGCTCCCGCAGCCGGGCGATGCGGGCACCGCCGGTCACCGTCTCCTGCAGCGGCAGCTTCAAATCGCTCTTGCCAAGGCGCAGGGCACTGGCCCTGGCGGCCCGGGAGAGGGGCGCATAGTGCTCTCCTCTGATGAGGTGGTAGCAACACGGGGAGAGGGTCACCCCCTGGGCACGCCCCTCGGCCACCCGCGTCAACAGATGGGTGTGCAGATCGCCGCAGGCATGGAGCGCCATGGCGTGATGGTGCGGGGCGATGAGGGCCCCGGACTCGGCGGCAAAGGCATCCGCCTCCACGAACCGCATGTTGGCGCCGTCGCGCGCGGCGAGCCGCCGCCCCTCCTCGCAGAGCGCCCCCTGCCACTCCAGGCTAAGGATCTCCGCGCCACGGTGCAGCGACACCAGGCGCCCCAGATGCCCCTTGCCGGCGCACCACTCCAGATAGGGACCTTGGTGGGGGGGCAGGCAGCCGGTGAAGGCCTCTATCTGCCCCTGCTTGCGTCCCGGCATGTACATCGCCATGGTCCTGGCGCACTGGACGGGCTCTGGGGCGAAAGGGGCAAGCTCGCCAAGGGCCTGCAACTCGGCCCCCGCCGGGATCCAGGGGGCAAGCAGGGTGCAGAGCGCATCCATGTCCCCGTCGAGGTGCGCTATCTCGTCAAGGGTCAGGGCTGCCAGGCACTTCGCAAGGGCTGGCGCCTCGCGGGCAAAGGCGATCCCCAAATGGTGATAGGGCTGGTATTGCCACCAGCGTCGCTCAGCGGTGAGCAAGCAGTCCAGTTGTCGAAAACGGTGGGCCAGCACGGTGAACCTGTCCTTTGGAGCAAAAAGGGAGGCTCATTCTAGCGATCTGCCGTCAAAAAGCACTCGCCTGTGCGCCTCTGGTAGCCTGACAAAAAGCAGGGATTTGTGCTATATTCCGCCCCCTCATTCGCGCAGCCCGCCACGGCGAGCCGCTTTACCCCTATAAACGGAACCCAATCATGACCATCAATGCCATCCTGCAAGCCCGTGCAAATGCCAAATGCGAGCTGTGTGGCGCAGAACATGCGCTGACTGCCTTCCCGGTGCCGCACTCCCCCGCCAGCGACGACGACCACAGCGTGGCCCTCTGCGCCACCTGCCGCGGCCAGCTGGAGCAGCCGGACACCACGGAGGTGAACCACTGGCGCTGCCTGGGTGACAGCATGTGGAGCCAGGTGCCGGCGGTGCAGGTGATGGCCTGGCGCCAGTTGAAGGCCCTCGTCGCCCGGGGCGAGCTCTGGGCCCAGGACATGCTGGACATGATGTACATGGAAGACGAGGTCAAGGCCTGGGCAGACGCCGGCGTGACCAGCGACGATGACGACAGCGTGCCGACCGTCGACTCCAATGGCGCCGTGCTGGTGGAAGGGGACTCCGTCACCCTGATCAAGGATCTGGACGTCAAGGGCGCCGGCTTCACCGCCAAGCGCGGCACCCTGGTCAAGGGCATTCGCCTGACCAACAACCCGCTGCACATCGAGGGCAAGGTCAACGGCATGCAGATCGTGCTGGTGGCCGCCTACCTGAAGAAGGCCTGATCCCCCTTAGCCTTGTTGTTCGGATGACTCAAGAAGTGCCCCCGGGGCGCTTTTTTGTTGTCAGGGCCCACAGCTGATGTCGGCGCGGCCACAGTGGCGCCGCCGGGAAACTGGACTATCCTGCAAACCAGTTCCGCGGTATGCCCCTCCCCTGACTGTCAGTGCGCCAATGGAGAGGGCCTTCCCGGCACGCATGGAAAGACCCCGGGCACCCTGATCCCCATGGCGCCCACGAGACAAGGAGCCGCCCCATGGCCAGCAAGAAAGAGATCAAGAAGAAGATCGCCGCCCGCCAGGCGAAAATCGCCAAGCACGAAGGCAAGATCAAAAAGCTGAAAAAAGCCCTGAAATATGGGCTGACAACCATTAAAACCGCCTGATGGCGGTTTTTTTAACCATATCCTTGCCTATTGCATTTCCAGCCGCAGACCATGCTGCACCTGATTGCTCTCGCCTGGATCCTCTTCGGGGTCGGGAGAGACGCCGCTGGACGGCTCGTCAAAGAGGCTGGCATCATGCCAGCTTTGACGCCAAGGATGTGCTCATGAACCCCAATACCTGGATGCTGTTTGCGCTGGCCTATCTGCTGGCGACACTGACCCCTGGCCCCAATGTGCTGCTGGTGGTCAAGAACGGTCTGCAACACGGCTGGCGCGCCGCCCTTGTCAGCATCCTCGGCAACCTGGGGTGCCAGGCCATCCTCATCGGTCTGGTCGCCATGGGGGTGGGGGCCCTGCTGCAAACCCTGCCTCCCCTCTTTGTCGCCCTCAAGTTGGCGGGGGGTGGCTACCTGGTGTATCTGGGCTACAAGGCGCTGCGCGCGGCCAATACCAGTGCCCAAGGGCTCTCTCCCTCCACCGCGCGGGGACGCACCAGAACCACCCTCTCCTTGTTGCGAGAAGCCTTTCTGGTCTCCGCCAGCAACCCCAAGACCATCGTCTTCCTCTGCGCCCTGCTGCCCCAGTTCCTCGATCACCAAAGTCCGCTGACGCTGCAGTTCATCACCATGTACCTGACCATCTGCGCCATCGTCAGCCTGGTGCATCTGTGCTATGTCGCCCTGGCCAGGCGCGCCGGTCGCTACTTCAAGCCAGGTCGCAGCGAGCGCCTCGTTGGCCGCATCACCGGCGGGCTCTTCATCACCCTGGGCGGCGCCATCCTGCTCAGTGGTCGTCCCTGATCCCTGTGCCTCACCGCGGCTGACATTATCTGCACCATCGGCGCCGCTTGGGCGCCGCGGATCCCGGCTACCGGGGCTAGAGTTGTAGGCGTGTCTGTATATGAGCCTGCGGTGGAGCGCCATATGTATTCCTACACCCTCACCTTCCGGGAGGAGGCCGACAAGCTGACGGCCCCCGAACACGAGATCCGCCTGCAAAGCCCGGCACAGGCCGGTGATTTCATCATCCTCTCCGATGGCAGTCGCCATAGGTGATGTTCGTCACCCACCGCGCCCACTACAGCAGCCTCTACCTCGACAAGGGGGTCCGCATCCCCCAGAGCTGACGCAGGCATCGTCTTTCGCTCCCTCCTGCTATGGTGAGAGAGGGCTGCAGCTCGCCAACGCAAGCCCCTTGCCGCCCAGGGAGCGGCAAGCCCGAATGACCCATTGCCAGAGGTATTGATCATGTTCAGACAGACCGCGCTCATCCTGACCCTCACCCTGTTGGGCAGCGCCCAGGTTCACGCCATCAACCACAAATACGCCGAGCAGCTGGAACGCTCCGGCTGCACCCAGGTGACCGAAGCCCAGGGCTGCGATATTCACAAGAGCAAGGCGGAAAACGCCAAGGCATGATTTGGCACCGCCGCCCCGGCCGACGAAGGCGGATTGAACATGAGCTATGAGCAGAAGCTGGAGCGCTCCGGCTGTACCCAGGTGAGCGAGCTCAACGGCTGTGACATCAACAAGAGCAAGGCCGAGAACGCCGCCGCCGGATTTGGCGCCGCCCCCGCAGCGGCCAGCGCCAGCCCCTACGCCGGCAACTGGGTCGCCACCTTCCCCGAGACGGGCGCCACGGTCGCGAACATCCGTATCGATGACAAGGATCAGGTGTGGGTCAACGACAAGCAGGTCAGTGCCAGGAAATCCGACGGCGCCCTGGTGTTCAAGGAGGGCATGGTCATCTACACCATCCAGGGGGATCGCCGCCTCAAGGGAGAAGATGGCTGGGTCGACAACGACGCGGGCACCAAGGGGCCCATCGCGGCCAAATGACCCCGTCACCATCCCGACAAGGGGAGCCGCGGCTCCCCTTGTCGTTTCTGCCTGCTTGCAACCCACGCCCCCTCTACCCCTTCTTCGGGAAGTCCAGCACGGCCACCACCGGCGAGCAGGACGGGAGCGCCGACCAGGAGGGGGCGTCGAAGATGAAGCGGGCGACGGCGCAGGTCGGCATGCGAGTGATACCGGAGGAAAAGCCATGGGCCAGGTCGGTGAAGGCAGGATCATGACCCACCAGCAGCACGCAGGCGAGATCATCTGAAAGCGCCCCCACCACCCCGAGAAGGGTCCCGGCATCGCTCTCGTAGAGGCCCTCGTCGATGGCGATGTGGTTCGTGGAATAACCCAACTCTGCGGCAAGCAGCCGGGCGGTTGTCAGGGCCCGGCAGGCGGGGCTCGAGAGGATGAGATCGGGCTTCCCCCCCAGGCGCGCCAGGCGAGCCCCCATCAGGGGCGCATCGCGCAGCCCGCGCGCCGCCAGCGGACGAGCGCGGTCAGACAAAGACGCGTCCTCCCAGCTCGACTTGCCATGGCGTACCAGGATCAGGGTTCTTCTCATGACGCACTCCCTGGTTGATCAGGGCCACAGGCAGCCCCTCAGACCGCCCCCCGTTTGCCAGCATGAAGGGGCAGCAGCACCATGACCATCATGGTCAGCAGCACACCCCCTACCCCCCAGCCTACCTGTTCCCAGTGTACTGTCTCCCCGGCCAGCATGCCGGTGAGCAGCACAGTGGCGCAGATGAGGGTCCAGCCGGTCAGGTGGAGGAAGGACTCCCCCCGGTAGCAGCGCGTGATCAGGATGGGGTTGAGGGCCATGGCCACGCAGCCGAGCAGGTAGATGCGATTGCCGGAGCGAGGCTGAAGGAAAAAAGCCCGATGAGGGGATCATCGGGCTCTGCGGCAAGGATCAGGGGCTCACTTCTTCCATGAAGACAAGCCGAAGGGGTTCGGCCAGCAGTGCGTCCGCCTGGCGAGCGAAAGCCTGGAAATACGCGGTCTCACAGTGGGCATCCAGGGCGGCCTGACTCACGAAGGCTTCCCGCATGTAGAAGGTGCCGGGTTCATCCTTCAACTCGAACAGCACGTAATCGAGGTTGCCCGGCTCCTGGCGAGTGGGGCCAATCAAGGCAAGCAGGGCATCGCGAAGGCGCTCTCCCATGCCGTCACGGGCCTTGAGCACCGCGATCGATACCAGTTTGTCTGTCTCTTTTTTCATCCAGTTTTCTCCGTTGTACATCGTCAATACGCCAGAGAGTGCAACCTGGACAGCGATTTATACTGCCGGATGCGCCCCCATCAGACGTTGCCCAGTGTAGGCAGGACGGTGGGGGCCATATAGGGGGGCAGAATGAACACTGTGTTCAACGGGGTGGATAACCACGCCGTGCACGGAGGAACAAACGAGTGAGAGGGATCATGGCGCAAAGGGTGACAACGGGACCCGCCAGGAGGCGGCACGGCTTGCTGCCCCCTGGTCCAGGCTAAGGGCCTGCAGACCAGCGCTCAACGTCAAGGCAATAGGTGGTGAAAGGGTGTTCGCCCAGGCGCGTTTTCCTCACCCAGATGGCCCGTCTGGCGAGGGATCGATAAGGCGGGCGGGTATCCAGCAAGTGAAAGAGGATCGTCCGATGGCCAAGCGCCCTCGCCCACCCCATCATCTCGTTGAAAATCGCCACGCCGCTTCCCCAGCCGGCCCTGGCGAGCACGATGGCAAGCTCCACCCCCTCGTCATCGGGCTGGATGCCGCACCACCCCGCCAGGGTGCCGTCGAGGAAGATGGCGCGCACGCGACAACCTGGCCGGGCGTCGACTCCCAGCTTGTACGCCATCCAGTCGCGCACCCCGGCCACATCGAAAAGCGGATGAGGGATCAGGTGCTTTCGCAGCGTCTCATCGTTGAGCAGCGGAAGAAAATCCTCTGCCCTGACAGCAGAAAAGGAGCTGAACACCATGGAGGTCTCTCTCATTGCGCGAAGAGGCCCCCTCTAGTAGGGGGTGCCATCCTTGTGTCTGGCTGACCAGGCGCCATCGGCACCCTGTACCAAGGCCAGATCGTCGTCGGGATAGTCGACGGTATCCCCTGGCAGCCTGTCCCCCACCTCAAGATAGACAGCGTCCACCTCACCGTGGTTGAGCAACTGGTGGGCCAGGCCGCTGCCCCCCTTGAAGCCGATGCACTCCCCCGGCGACATCCGGTACTCCTCCTCCCCGTGGCGCAGGGTGGGATTGCCCGAGAGCACATAAACGAACTCGTCCTGCAGGCCGTGATGGTGCTTGAGCGCCGAGATGGCTCCCGGTGCCAGGGTCGTCAGATTGACCCCGAAATTGGCGAGGCCGAAATGATCCCCCAGCCTGCGCCGGGTGCGGTGCTTGACCAGGGAGGCAAAGGGCTCCGGATAGAGGGACTTTGCCTTGTGCTCGGGGATGGCCGTTGCCTGAATGGCGCGCTTGTCAGTCATGTTCTGATCCTCCCTGTGAATGACGTCTCACTTTATAGCCTGCTCCTTAGCGGCGAAACATGGGCAGGGGTTGAAGGGGGTCTCACACACCATGTCATGCCCGGTTGCCGCCAGATGGCAAAGACACCCTGTTTTTCGTTTGGCTATCTTAATGGCGCACCGGAAAATGGGAAGCCGCGTTGGCAACCTCACCAATGGAATGAAGAAGATGGCCCGCGATCACTGGGAAGCATCCTCTTCCAGCGGCCCGGGTATGGAGGGGCTCGGGCACATGCAGAACCGGCGACTAGAGCACCTCAATCCTGACCTTGATAAGCCCGGATCGGGGATTGCCGATGGCGCTGAACGCCGCCCTGGAGAGATCGATGATGCGCCCGCGGGGGAAATTGCCCCTGTCGTTGACCCTGACCACCACGCTCTTGTCGTTGGCGAGGTTGGTGACCCTGACCAGGGCGCCGAAGGGCAGTGTCATGTGGGCGGCGGTGTTGGCGTGGCGCTGGTAAGGCTCCCCGCTGGCGGTGCGCTTGTTGTGGTAGCGATCGGCGTAATAGGAGGCGAGCCCCGTCTGGGTATAGCCTCGCCAGTTGCCCGCACTGCCTGCATCAGGCTGACTGCTGCAGGCGGCCAGCAGCAGGCACAGGGAGGCCAGCAGCCCTTTTTGCACCATGGTCCTCATCATCTACTTCCTCGACCCGTTATGAGATGTCGCGTTCGCCCCGTCCGGCTGTCATGGCCAGACGGGCGCCCGCGAGCTGGAGCCTACTCTCTCACATTTCCCATGGAAAACGGGAGGCCCAAGCCTCCCGTTTGTGTGTTCACCCGTCAGCCCCTGTCAGGGGAACCATATGCTGATCGATATATGCCTGGTTGTACAAAACAACCAACATGTAGTCTCCACCAATACTACCCCAAATCCCCCCTTTGCCTTTCGAGAAAGTCACTAAATTTTCGTGTGGAGCCAAAATAATTTGGGTATGCCTGCTTTAGGGAAGGTGCGAACAAGTCCCTGATATGAGATCATGTTTGTCATCTGGAGCCATGAAAAAGGGTTCATCATGAGTCATCAGCTCACCTTCGCCGACAGTGAATTCAGCAGTAAGCGCCGTCAGACCAGAAAAGAGATTTTCTTGTCCCGCATGGAGCAGATCCTGCCATGGCAAAACATGGTGGAAGTCATCGAGCCGTTTTATCCCAAGGCTGGTAATGGCCGGCGACCTTATCCGCTGGAAACCATGCTACGCATTCACTGCATGCAGCATTGGTACAACCTGAGCGATGGCGCGATCGAAGATGCTCTGTACGAAATCGCCTCCATGCGTCTGTTTGCCCGGTTATCCCTGGATAGCGCCTTGCCGGACCGCACCACCATCATGAATTTCCGCCACCTGCTGGAGCAGCATCAACTGGCCCGCCAATTGTTCAAGACCATCAATCGCTGGCTGGCCGAAGCAGGCGTCATGATGACTCAAGGCACCTTGGTCGATGCCACCATCATTGAGGCACCCAGCTCGACCAAGAACAAAGAGCAGCAACGCGATCCGCAGATGCATCAGACCAAGAAAGGCAATCAGTGGCACTTTGGCATGAAGGCCCACATTGGTGTCGATGCCAAGAGTGGCCTGACCCACAGCCTAGTCACCACCGCGGCCAACGAGCATGACCTCAATCAGCTGGGTAATCTGCTGCATGGAGAGGAGCAATTTGTCTCAGCCGATGCCGGCTACCAAGGGGCGCCACAGCGCGAGGAGCTGGCCGAGGTGGATGTGGACTGGCTGATCGCCGAGCGCCCCGGCAAGGTAAGAACCTTGAAACAGCATCCACGCAAGAACAAAACGGCCATCAACATCGAATACATGAAAGCCAGCATCCGGGCCAAGGTGGAGCACCCGTTTCGCATCATCAAGCGACAGTTCGGCTTCGTGAAAGCCAGATACAAGGGGTTGCTGAAAAACGATAACCAACTGGCGATGTTATTCACGCTGGCCAACCTGTTTCGGGCGGACCAAATGATACGTCAGTGGGAGAGATCTCACTAAAAACTGGGAATAACGCCTTAAATGGCGAAGAAACGGTCTAAATAGGCTGATTCAAGGCATTTACGGGAGAAAAGATCGGCTCAAACTGAAAAAATGAAATGACTGAGTCAGCCGAGAAGAATTTCCCCGCTTATTCGCACCTTCCCTAGCCGCACGGTCAATTTCATTTTTACTATATTCAAGTGGTTTTTTTTGGTTTTTATACTGTGAAATTGCCATTTAAAATCCTTTTGTAATTCTGGCCAGTATAGGTGTCAATATTATTTTGACAGTTTACCGTTGCTTTAACTGTAAAAAAAGATGCATTGCTCATGTAAAACGGGAGGCCAAGCCTCCCGTTTTCATACCTTATCCGTCAGCCTCTGTCAGGCGATGAGCTTGTCGTCGGCGAAGCCAAAGCCGCGCAGCCCCACCACATGCACATGTTCGTGCTTGCCCTGCACCTTGCGGATGAGCTTGTAGGTGGTGCCCTTCTCGGGGCTGATGTTCTCCGGCGCCGCGATAAGTAGCTGCATGTCCTGGCGCTCGCACAGCTCGAACAGGGTGGCGATGGATTTGCCATCAAGCCGCGCCGCTTCGTCCAGGAACAACAGGCGGCAGGGAGCGATGTCCTTGCCGCGCAGACGGCGGGACTCCTCCTCCCAGCTGATCAGCACCATCAAGAGGATGGCCTGACCGGTGCCGATCGCCTCGCCGGTGGAGAGGGCGCCGCTCTCGGCACGCAGCCAGCCGTCGGCCCCGCGCTGCACCTCGATCTCCAGCTCCAGGTAGTTGCGATAATCCAGCAGCACGTCTCCCATCACCTGATAGTTGCGCTCCCCCTGCTCCACCTGCGGGTTGAGACGCTGGAAGAGCTTGGCCATGGCCTCGGAGAAGCTGAGCTCCTTGTCGGCGAAGAGATCGTTGTGCATGGCGCTCTGATCGGCGAGTGCGGTCAGGAGGCGAGTGTGGGCCTCGCGGATATTGACGTTGAGACGCACCCCGCGCACCAGACCGAAGGCGATGTTCTGCAGGCCCTGGTTCAATACCCGGATGCGGTTCTGCTCCCGGCGGATGATGTTGGTGATCTTGGCCGCCACCTCGTGGGAGGAGAGGGACAGATGGGTTTCCCGCTGCTTGAGCTCGTCGGCGAGGCGCGCCAGCTCGATCTCCATCTCCTCGATGGCTTCCACCGGATCGTCCGAGCGGATGATGTCGTTGCGGATGCGATCTTTCAGGTAACGGTAGACCTGCACGTAGAAGGCGACCTTCTGCTCGGTGCTGCGGTTGCCTTCCGACAGGCGCAGCGCATCGCGCAGGGCCTCGTCGTGGGCCACCGCCACCCGCAGGGCGCCGAGGGCCTTGTCCGACATGGAGCGCAGCTCGTCGCTGTCAAGATAAGCCAGCTCGCGCTTGTTCAGACGCTTCTCGACGTCGGTCTCCCGTGCCAGACGCACCACCCGCGACCAGCTCGCCTTGTGACCCACCAGGGATTTGCGGGCGCTGTAGTAATCCTTGCCTTCGAGCTTGAGACGACCGCCAAGGGATTCGATTTCGCGCTTGCACACCTGCAACTGGGCCTCGGCGCTGGTGCGGCGGGTCCGGGTGCGGATGAGCAGCTCTTCAATCTCTTTCTTGTGGGCACGGGCCTTCTCTTCCATATCGTCAGAGAGGGTCAGGCCCATGGCCGCCAGCTCCTGCTCGAACTCCGCCAGGGTCTGCCCCTTGGCCGAGGCGCTGGAATCGAGCGCCGTGCGCAGTTGCAGCGCCTCGGTGTGGCGCTGGGTGATCTGCTTGTGCTGCTCACCGGCGGTGCGGGCGGCAAGCTCCGCCGCCTTGAGCTTCTCTTTGAGTCGCTCGCTCATCTCGGACGCCTTGCCCAGCAGGTCTTGTGCATCCTGATAGGCAAAGTGCGGCAAACGGGCCACCAGCTGATCGAGGGCGTAGCAGCGGCGCTTCTGCGCGGCCAGCAGGTCGCTCACCTCGTCAAAGGCCGCCTGCAGGGCCGCCAGATCCTGGGGATCCTGGCGCAGCACCTGCACCATGGTTTCCAGTTTTTCCAACGCCTTGCCGTGCTGGGCGATAAAGGCTTCGGCTGTTTTAAGCGCCTCCACGTCGGCGTGAGCCGCCTCGAGGCGGGCCGCCAGGTCTGCCTCGGCAAACAGGTGGGCAAAGGGCAGCATCCCCTGCACCAGCTGGATATGGCGGGTCAGCTGGGCGGCAGCGGCTTTGGCATCACTCAGCTGCTTGTCGCACTCGGCGATGGTTTCTTGCAGCTTGCGCTGCTCGTGCTGCTTGGCCTGCACCTCGGCTTCGGGGTCCGGGCGGAAGGCGATATCCAGATGCTGACCGATAAAGTCGCGAAAATGCCCGTAGAGACGGTGATACTTCTGCTGCTCGAAGGCGGCCTTGGCGTAGCCCTCGATGAGGTTTTCCCGCTCAAGATCGAGCTGCTCGATCCGTTTTTCCCGGGCGGCGCGGCCAAACAGCGGCAGCTCGGGGTAGCGGGAGAAGCGCACCTGACGCTTGCTGGTGCGCACCAGCACGGCGTCCCCCAGCTCGTCCGCTTCCACCAGATCCTCATCAAAGGAGTCGGGGTTGCCCTGAATGAGGTAGATATCTTCCGGGCAATCTTCCAGCTTTTTCAGCCGCTCGATGGCGCCTTCGAGGTCGAGCACCACCAGGGCGCTGCGAGCCGGGCCGTAGAGCGCGGAGTAGTAAGGGGCATCATCGATGGAGATGTCGTCGTAGACATCGGAGAGCAGCACGCCCCCCACCTGCTCGGCGATGCGGGCAAGACGGGGATCCGCCTCGCCGGCACCCAGCTGCAGGTTGCGAATTTGCATCTCCAGCGCCTGTTTCTGGCCCTGAATGCGGTTGCTCTCCTGCTCGAACTCCCGCTCCTTGTCGAGCACGCTCTGCATGCCGGAAGAGAGTTCTTCGGCGGTGGCCAAGGCCAAGCCACTCTGCTCGCGCAGTTGCTCGAGTTTTTCAAAGGATTTGAGCCAGCGCGGGGCCAGCTTGGTCAGTTCCGCGATATCGCGGCCCAGCTGAGTGCCCTGATGCTCGAGGCTGGCGCGGCGCTGATTGGCCTCTGCCTGCTGCTCGGAGAGCTCCTCCTGGCGGGTGCGCTGGGCTTCGAGGAAGATCTCCAACTCGTCCTGGCTGGCAATGTGCTGACCAGACGCCTGGGCCAGCTCGTCTCGCAGCCGCAAGAGCGTCTTCTGGCTCTCGCTCTCTTTCTCGAGGCGAGCCAGGGCGACGCGCAGACCCTGCCCCTGGGCAATGCGGGCCTTGTCTTCGATGTGGCGCTTGAGCAGCCCCTGCGCGGTAGGCCAGGCAGCCTCGCGCACTGTTTCGGGGGCGATGCTCAAAAGCAGCGCCAGCGCCGCTTCGTGTTCGGCCACCGCCGCCTTGGCCAGCGCCAACTGCTGCTCGGCCCCCAGCACCCGGCTGGTGAGGCTCTGCTCGGCTGCGCGGAACTGATGCAGGGTGTCGCTCGCCTGCGCAGGCTCGAGCCCCGGCAACTCGCACTGCTCGCGGACGTTTTCCAGGGCCTGCACCGCCTGACGGTACTGGATGGCGCGGGTCTGCTGGATATCGAGCGCCTGCTGGTAGTCGGCCAACTGGGTCTTGAGGCTGTCTACCTCTGCCTGGGCCAGCTCCTTGCGCTCTTCCACTTCCAGCAACTGGCCGTGGATCTCTTCCACCACCGCCTGCTGCTGCTCCAGCTTGTCGTTGAGCTCCGCCAGATCGGCGCGATAGAGGGCAATCTTCTTTTGCAGCGCCACGGCCGCCATCACCTTGGCCAGGTGCTCGGCGGCGGACTCCAGCTCGTCGGTCAGGAGCTTCTCGCGGTTGGTGAGCTGATCCACCTCGTCCGCCAGATAGATGGCGCGCTGCTTCTCCTCGGCCAGCAGGCGGCGTTTGCCGGCGAGCTCAGAGCGTGCCTTGAGGGCCAGCTCGGAGAGGCGGCTCTTCTCGGCAGCGCCCCGCACATACTCCGCGGCCACATAGTGGGTGGTCTCGGTGATCAGGTTCTTGAAGAGATCCCGCTGACCCTGGGTCTCCTTGATGGCTTCCAGGGTGCGGCGGTTCTCGTAGATGGCCGCCTCCATGTCCTGGAACGCCTTGCGCACGCCGGAGTTCTCCGGCAGCAGGTATTCACGCAAGGAGCGGCTGATGGAAGACGAAATACCGCCGTAGAGGGAGGCTTCGATCAGGCGATAGAACTTGCCGCGATCCTTTTGATCCCGCAGCTTCTTCGGGGTGATGCCGAACTCGAACATGAAGTTGTGATAATCGGTCACCGTATTGAACTTGGCGACCTTGATGGCGCCAAGCTCCGCTGCCGCCCCCTTCAGATCGGCGAAGGCACGTACCCGGCCCTTGCCGTCGTCGAGCTTCTCCAGCAGCAGATCCGTGGGCGCCAGGTGCTCGGGCACATCCACCAGGGCGAACGGGGTAATGTTGACCTTGTTGTCACGGTTGGCCACTTGTTCGAGGTGGACGCCAACCCAGATCCGCTGCTCGCGGCTGTTCATCACTTCCAGCAACGAATAGCAGTGGCCGCGCTGCAGCTTGCCGTAGAGCCCCTTGTCGCGGGACGCGCTGGAGGAGCCCGCCTCCGTGGTGTTACGGAAGTGAAGCAGTGACTGGTCGGGAATGAGGGCCGCGATAAAGGCCGCCATGGTGGTGGACTTGCCCGCGCCGTTGCCGCCGGACAGGGTCGTGACCAGCTGGTCGAGATCGAAGGTGCGGGCGAAGAAGCCGTTCCAGTTGACCATGGTCAGGGATTTGAATTTGCCTCTCACGCCACACTCTCCATCAAACCGGCAGACACCATCAGTGCCGGCACATTAACGTTGCAGATCATCTTCCACCTCCAGCTCCAGCTGCTCTTCGTCCAGATCCTCTTCGATATCCTCGAACAGGGAATCGCTGCTCGGCATCTCGTCGTCGTGGAAAATGGCCTCCCCTTCCTGGATCATCCGCAGTTGCACCGCGCGAGGATCCTCGTCGGAGCGCACATCGGCGGCGAAGCGGAACACGGATTCGTTGACCCGGAATTTGTCGCTGTTGCCAAGGGGGGTGATCATCCCGAGGCGCTTGAGGCGACGCATGGAGGTGCGGATCTTCTCGAGGAGCTTCTTCTTGTCCAGATCCGTGCCGCCGGAGCGGCTGTTGACCATGCGCAGCAGTTGCTTCTCGTCCGCCAGACTCAGCACCTCTTCTTGCAGCTCGCCCATGGCGAACACCCCTTCAGAGGCGAGCCTGTCCGGGCTCAGGAACAGGTAGCAGAGCACCTTGCCCACCAGCATATCGAGCTCAGATAACACTGTTGTACCTATGTCGGCGCTCGGGCGCGGACGCAGGTAGAAGAAGCCTTCCGGCGCCTTGATGAGTTCCACCTGATAGCGACCGTAGAAGATCTCCAGCTCCTGGTGGTACTCCACCAGGGCCGAGTGCTGCTCGAATTCGTCGGCACTGATGTGGCGACCGGAGCGCAGGGCGGTGTCGATGCGCGGAAACAAGGGGTTGGCGATGGCCTCTGCGAGACGCAGGGGCAAGGGGAATTCAGTATTGATCGATGACATAGGCCTGAACCTTGGATCCAGCTTGGTTGATGGGTTTCCATGCGGGTTGGCGGTGGTGTTCGCGCTCACCGCTGGCATGGCCGAGACGCACGGCCTGATCGATCAGGAGGCGCGCCACGTCGAAGTGGGCATGGGCCGGGTAGTCCAGCAGGTATTCCCGCAGCACGTCGGCAAGATCCAGCCGATCTCCCTGCTCCGGGTAGCGGGCCAGGTAGCGCTCGATGCGCTCCGCCAGCTCCTGGTTGATGTCCACCATCTCCACGTACTCCATCTCGAGGGGCACCTCGCCGGTCACCTCCTCGTCGTGGATGGCGATGGTTTCATCCCGCAACTCCAGCAAACGGGGCTCTTCGGCCACCCGCAACAACCAGCTGTGCTGCTCGAAGTTGCGGATGGATTCCCGCAGCCGCTGGCTGAAGGCGCGGTTCTTGTCCATGTCGATGGCGTTGCGGATGAACTTGTGAACGTGCCTGTCATAACGGGACCAGAGCTCGATGCACTGTTGGCCCCAGGCGGTGATGACGTCCAGACGCCCCTGCAGGGCGTGGGTCAGCTCCTCGACGTGGAATAGATCCTCACGCCCCTGGGCCGCTTCCTGAATGTTGAGCAGCCCCGCCTGCAGGCGGTGGCCGGCGGCATCCAGGGTGTCCTGCAACTCGCGCAGGGTCTGGCCGGTCTCGTGCAGGAGCTTCTCGCAGCTGTGAATGGCATCGACCCAGTTCTGGGTCAGCAGGGCCGCGATCTCGCTCTTGACCTGGTTTTGCTGCTCGTCCATGGCGCGCTGGGTGAGATCGATGCGCCCGAGCGTCTCTTCCAGAGAGAAGGAGAGGCGCGGCAGCACCTCGGCGTCCCACTGCTCCCGGGTGTTGGTCTCGAGCGCCGCCTTGCGGGCGGTGTCGAGCTCGGCCGCCAGGTGCTCGAGCAGGATGGAGAGCTTGATGGAGTCCACCTGGCGCTGATCCATGAAGAAATCGACGATGCTCATGCCAAGGCGCGACAGGCGGTAGAGGCTCTCCCCCGCCACCATGTCGGTGGTGAAACGCGACAGCAGTTGCTGGCGAATGAGATCGTTGATGGCGTTGTTGGCGCGACCGGTGAGGGTCTCGTCCATCTGGCCGAAGGCACTGCTGACATAGCCAAAGGCATCGTGCAGCGCGGCCTCCGAGAGATCAGACTCGTCCTCGGAGAGCGTCTTGATCGCTATCAGAAAGGCCAGCCTGTCGGTGGGGAGGTTCAGCGCCAACCCCTCCTGTCTGACCCATCCCACCGTCTCTGGCAGGGTACGGGATGTACTCATCATGACGTTATCATCTCGTTGTTATAGTCGGCAGGTCTTCGCCCGCCGTGGTGATATAGGCCGGGGTCGGTGGCGCCCCGGCGGCTGGATCCCGCATCGTATTCACGCCGGTGTGTCTCAACCGGCCGGTTTCTGGGCCATCACATGGATGTAGCGCCCCAGGGAAACAAAGGGCTCCAGGCGGCAATATTGCTGCTCCATGGCCAGCAGGTCCTCGAACTTCTCGACCTGATCCTGCTTGTGGCGCATGTAGTCGTGGATGACGCGCACCCCGGTCTTGCCGATGATCCGCAATCCCCCCCGGCCTATCCAGTCATAGACCTCCTCCGGCAACTGGGGATTGGTGGGTGTCAGGGCGGTCTGGCGTTTCTTGCGAAGGCCCAGGCGCACATAGTCGAAATTACCCACCACCAGGCTCTGGAACAGGAGGCCGTGACGATTGTAAAAAAGCAGCGACAGTATGCCCCCAGCCTTGACGAAAGGGAACAGACCCAGCAAGGTCTGGCGCGGCTCGGCGAGCCACTCCAGTACCGCGTGACAGAGCACCAGATCGAAGGTGCCGGTCACGTGTTGCTTGAGATCCTGAATGGGGCAATGGATGAGACGAATTCTGTCTTCCAACCCCTTCTGGGCGATCTGCTCCCGGGCCAGATCCAGCATTTCTGCCGACAAATCGCACAGCTCCACCTGATGGCCCATGGCCGCCAGTTTCTGGGCGAAGTAGCCAAAGCCGCCGCCGGCATCCAGGATGCGCAGCGGCCGGTTGCCCAGGCGCGCCAGGCAGGCTTCGATGTCACTCCAGACAATGGTGGTGCGAATGCGCCCCTTGGTGGAGTCGTAAATGTTGCGAGCGAACTTGTCCGCGCGCCCGTCAAAACTCTGATCTTGCTTCAAGACACACTCATCTTCGACCGCCCCGCCATGAGGGCCGCAAGAGGAACCACACAGGATTGGGCCACAGGAAAAAAGAGGGGTATTCTGTCACATCCCGAATTTGCTGAAAACTCAAGGACGTGTCTGTCGTGTTCGAGCTCAACTTCTTTGTCATCAAGAAATGGCTGGGCCATCTGCTGATGCCGCTCCCCTTCTCTCTCTCCTTGTTGGTGCTGGCGCTCGTGCTGCTCTGGTTCACCCGCTTTCAAAAAAGCGGCAGGCTGCTGGCGACCCTCTCCTTGGTGATCATTGCCCTGATGGGGACGCGGCCGGTGAGCTACGAGCTAGCCCGCAGCCTGGAGCAGACCTATCCCCCCTTCGAGGTGAGCCTGCATCCGGACATCCAGGCCATCGTCGTGCTGGGCAACGGTCATGTGAGCGATCCGGCCATCCCAGAGCGCGCCTGGCAAAACAACATCTCCCTGGCGCGCACCCTGGAAGGAGTTCGCCTGGCCCTGGCCTATCCAGAAGCCGAGCTGGTCTTCTCCGGCGCCGTGGCCGGGGATCCCCTGTCGAACGCCGAGGTCAACGCCCGCATGGCGGCCAGCCTTGGCATCCCGCGTGCGCGCATGACGTTGTTTGAAAACAACAAAGACACCCATGACGAGGCGGTCAGCATCGCCGCCCACCTCAACGGCAAGCGGGTGGCACTGGTGAGTTCGGCCACCCACCTGCCCCGGGCCATGGCTCTCTATCGCAGTCAGGGACTCGATGCGGTGCCGGCTCCCACCGATTACACCGCCAAGCAGAGTCAGGAGCCGCAACCCCTCTACAGCTACCTCCCCAAGGGGCGTTATCTGATGTATTCCGAGGCTGCCATTCACGAGTGGATTGGGGTATGGTGGGCCCGTTTGCGTGGGCAGGTCACCGAGTGAGCAATCGCGCCTTGCATTCCTGATTTGGATCAGGAAAGCGAAAAAAAATTACGTCATTTGCCGCCGGGTCAGCTATCTTGGGCTCGGTTCAATTCATATAATGTTGCGCAATCAAATGCCTAGGAGATATAGAAGATGAGACAGCACCTGGTAATGGGTAACTGGAAACTGAACGGCACCAAGGCTTCTGTAGAAGCCCTGATCAAAGGACTGACCCCGGCCGCTGCCGCTCATCCTTCCGTGCAAGTGGCCGTCTGCCCGCCGGTTATCTTTTTGGGTCTGGTTGAACAGCTGACCGCTGGCAGCAAGATCGCCTACGGTGCCCAGAACGCCGACGTTCACGAGTCCGGCGCCTTCACCGGCGAAAACGCCCCCTCCATGCTCAAAGCCTTCGGCTGCACCTACTCCCTGGTCGGCCACAGCGAGCGTCGTACCCTGCACGCAGAGACCGACGACGTGGTGGCTGCCAAGTACGAAGCCATCCAGAAGGGCGGCCTGATCCCCGTGCTGTGCATCGGTGAAACCCTGGCCCAGTTCGAAGCCGGTACCACCAACCAGGTGGTCGAGACCCAGCTCAAGGCCGTGATCGATCGCTGCGGCATCGCCTCCTTCGAGAACGCCGTCATCGCTTACGAGCCGGTATGGGCCATCGGCACCGGCAAGACCGCCACCCCGGAGATCGCACAATCCGTGCATGCTCACATCCGTCAATACCTGGCCGGTTTTGATGCAGCCGTGGCTGCCAAGGTACAGATCCTGTACGGCGGCTCCGTGACTGGCGCCACCGCTGCCGACCTGTTCGGCCAGCCGGACATCGACGGTGGCCTGGTGGGTGGCGCGTCCCTGAAAGTGGACGACTTCTCCCAGATCATCGCTGGCGCCGCCAAGTAAGCGCCAAGCAAAGAGGGGCCCCGCCCCTCTTTGCATATCGCTTTCCTATGGACCCTCTCGCCATAGGAAAGCCGATATAGTAAAAGCGGCCAGCCGTATTTTTCAGAATCTTGATTTTCGACAACTCAGATCCAGAGGCACTCATGACCAAACAAATCAAACGTATTGGTGTTTTGACCAGTGGTGGTGACGCACCGGGTATGAACGCAGCCATCCGCGCCGTGGTGCGCGCCGGTCTGCATCATGGCCTGGAAGTTTACGGCATCTATGATGGCTACCTCGGTCTGCACCAGGACCGTATCGTCAAGCTCGAGCGTCACAGCGTCTCCGACGTCGTGAACCGTGGCGGTACTTTCCTGGGCTCCGCCCGTTTCCCCGCCTTCAAGGATCCGAAAGTCCGTGCCGAAGCGGTCGAAAACCTGAAGAAACACGGCATCGACGCCCTGGTGGTCATCGGCGGTGACGGCTCCTACATGGGTGCCAAGAAATTGACCGAAGAGGGCTTCCCCTGCATCGGCCTGCCGGGCACCATCGACAACGATATCGCCGGTACCGACTTCACCATCGGCTTTGATACCGCTCTGAACGTGGTCGTGGACGCCATCGACCGCCTGCGCGACACCTGCAGCTCCCACCACCGCATCTCCGTGGTCGAGATCATGGGCCGACACTGCGGCGATCTGGCCATGTCTGCCGCCGTTGCCGGTGGTGCCGAGTACGTGATCGTGCCGGAAGTGGCCTTCGACAAGGAGAAGCTGCTGCAACAGATCAAGGAAGGGGAAGCCAAGGGCAAGAAGCACGCCATCATCACCATCTGCGAGCACGTCACCGACGTCAACGCCCTGGCGAAAGACATCGAGGCCATGACCGGCCGCGAAACCCGCGCCACCATCCTGGGTCACATCCAGCGTGGCGGTTCTCCCACTGCCCGTGACCGTATCATGTCCAGCCGCATGGGTGCCTTCGCCGTCGAGCAACTGCTGGCGGGCCAGGGTGGCCGCTGCGTCGGCATTCAGGGCAACGAGATGGTGCACCACGACATCATCGACTGCATCGAGAACCTGAAGCGCCCGTTCAACCAGGAGCTGTACGATCTCTCCACCACCCTGTTCTAAAGGCTGTGGTCTGACAAAAAACCCTCCTCTGGAGGGTTTTTTTATGCGGGCTCCTCACCCCCTCCTCCCCCTGCGGGGCCCGGCTATCCACTGGCCACTGTCGCCATGTCTTACCCCTTGCCCGGCGGCCCTGAGCCTCTGACCCCACGACCTTCTCCTTTACTTCTTTCCCCCGCTTTTCTACTTGCTCACCTTGTTCGCGACGGGTATGGATAAAGGCCTTGGTGGCGCAGTGCCACGGCCCTGCGCCAGGCCTCCCCTGCCCTTCATCCCATCACACTGGCGCCATATAGCAACCCGGGTGGGCCGACGATATCGCCCGCTTCCCCTGCGCGCGGGCCCAGTGGCTCGTCCCCCCAAGAAAACAGCGAAAAACGGGGCTTCCGACCACCCAAGGCCCCATGAAGATCGAACCTCCATTTTCCCGCCTTCCCCCTTTCCTTCCATGCTCCTTTGGCGGCCGTTTTGCCGTTTTTTCGTACTCTTTTTGCTCCCATCCTGTTTGGGATGAGCAGAAAATTGAGCCTTCATCGGATAACCCTGGCTGGCAACAGCCTTGCAGACTGGGGTTAGGACACAAGTCGTGAGAAAACATGACATGGGATGACAAAACCTGGCTGACAGCCACCAACCTCCCTATGGCGACATCAATCGGCGCATCCCGCAGGCCATTTTGCTGCCGAAAAATGGAGATCACCACACAAACTCCAATCGGAACCACCAAAGAGAGCGTCATAAAAATAACATAACTCAATGTATTTAAAGGCTTTATATGCATAAACTTTCACTGGCATCACCATAAAACCCTTCGCAGGACAAAAAACGCCCTTAAACTTGGAAAAATGCAGCCGCATTCCACCACCAAACCATTTTTGCCTCATAATTACATTTTTCGTTGTTTTATCGTTCTGTTGTGGTATCTTGGTTCCATCATGAGCCAACCAAGGGAGATAAAATCATGAAAGAGTTCGTAGTTACCGCCGTTTTCACCGTGTTTTTCACTCTGGTTGCCGTCTCCATGCCGTCGCTGGCACAGCTCTAAGTCGGTCAATCAGCCATCTGCCACCTCTACCACCAGAGGGATGGTTCAAAAAACAGACTACAACATGGGTTTTTGACGCGCTCTGGCAAAGGATGATGCCAAGCCATCATTGAGCGCGATCTGCGCGCACAAAACGACCTCGTCGACATCCATGCCATCTTTCAAGGGGAGCCCGGGCTCCCCTTGTCGCATCTCCCCCTGCGGGATTTACTCTTGCCCCCCTGCCCGTCACAATGGCCGCTGGATTTGCCACGCAGGAACCACCATGACTCAGGATGCCTTGCGCCACTGGCGCCGCGACCTTCATCGTCACCCCGAAGCCGCCTGGTGTGAATTTCGCACCACCACCCTCATCGCCCAACACCTCAGTGAGCTCGGTTTCTCCATCATGCTGGGGGATCAACTGCTCGCCAGCACCCTCATCATGGGACGGGAAATAGACGTCGAGGCCCAGAAGGCCCGTGCCCTGTACCAGGGGGCGCATCCGGAGTGGCTGACGCGGATCGACGCACTCACCGGCGTGATGGGACTCTGGGAGAGCGGGCGCCCCGGCCCCACCCTGGCGTTTCGCTTCGATATCGATGCGGTGGAGGTCGAAGAGAGCCAGGAGGCGTCACACCTGCCCGGCCAGGGAGGCTGGCACTCCGCCAACCCGGGCTGGATGCACGCCTGTGCCCACGATGGTCACACCGCCATCGGGCTGGTGCTGGCCGAGCGGATCGCGGCCCTCGCCGATCGCCTCACTGGCCGCATCAAGCTCTTCTTCCAGCCGGCTGAAGAGGGCTGCCGAGGCGGCAAGGCGCTCGCGGCAGGGGGGCAGCTCGACGATGTGGATGCCCTGCTGGCACTGCACATCGGCATTCACGCGAGCAGTGGTGAGCTGGTGGTCAACCCCACCGAGTTTCTCTGTTCAACCAAATTCGACGTGGAGTTCATGGGGCAAGCCGCCCATGCGGGGCTTGAGCCCAACGCGGGCCACAATGCCCTGGCGGCGGCCTGCATGGCCACCACCGCCATGCTCGGCATTCCCCGCCATCGGGACGGCATGACCCGCATCAACGTGGGCCAGCTCAACGGCGGCAGTGGACGCAACGTCATCCCGGGCCATGCCCGCCTGATGGGGGAGACCCGTGGCGCGACGCCGGCCCTCAACGACTACATGTTCAATCAGGTGCAGCAGATTGTGGAGGGGGCGGCCCTGATGCAGGGCGCGACCTACCACATCCGCAAACAGGGGGAAGCGATCGGCATCGAGAACAGCCCAGCCCTCATCGAGGAAATCGTGCCTCTCGCACAGGGGATCTCCCTTGATACCATCCACACCCGCCGCTTCGGGGCCAGCGAGGATGCCGGTTTCCTCATCGAGCGGGTACAGCAGCACGGCGGCGAAGCCGCCTATCTCATCCTGGGAGCCAACCTCGCGGCCCCCCACCATCATCCGGAGTTCGATTTCGACGAAGCCGTGCTGGCCCCCGGAGTGGCCTTGCTGGAGGCCTGGCTGCTCGCCCGCCTCGGCCGCTAGCAGACGCCGGATGCAAACAAGGCAGCCCATGGGCTGCCTTGTTTTTTACATCCTTGCGAACATGGGGACCTACTCTCCCAGCACGATCGCGCAGAGATGGGCGAAGTGGTGGATCTCGTGGGTCGCCTCGCACGGGCCTGTCTCCCGTCCCGGGTTGTACCAGCAGGTGGCAAGCCCCTGGGCGGCGGCACCGGCGATGTCGGTCTTGGGATTGTCCCCCACCATCAACACCCGCGCCGGGCTCGGCTGACCCATCTGCGCCAGGGCATGCTGGAAGATGGCCGCCGCCGGCTTGGTCACCTGCACCTCGTCAGAGATAACGAGAGGCTCAAACCAGCTGTTCCAGCCCAGTTTGTCGAGGCGCCCGCGCTGGGGCAAGCTGAAGCCGTTGGTGATGATCCCCATTCTGACCTTGCTCTTCAGGGCCTGCAGGGTCTCCTCCACCCCCTCCAGCGGCACGCTCAGGGCGATGATCTGCTGCAGGAAGGTCTCGTTCATCGCCATGGGCGCCACGTTGACCTGCTCGGCAAAGAGCGAAAAACGGGTCTGCTGCAGGTGGGTGGCGTCAATCTCCCCTGAGTTGTACTGCTGCCAGAGCCGCTGGTTGAGCGCATGGTACTCCGCCATCTTGGGGGGAGTCGGCGCCACGCCGTAGATCTGCAGGGTCCGCTCCAGCGCCCTGGCGACCGGAAAATCGAGCAGGGTTTCGTCCAGATCGAACAGCACCCAGTCATAGCTTGCTTGTTTCACGCTTGTCCTTATTGATTGTGCTTGGCCACGTTGTCATGCGTCGGGCGCACCCATCCCCAGAGGGCTGTCGAGCAGGGTCAGGGTCAGCCTGACACCAAAGCCGGTTACCTCGCTGCCCACCACGCCATTGCCCCCCTTGTTGCGAAAACCACTCAGGTCGAGGTGCAACCAGGGAAGCTCGGCGGGCACGAAGCGCGTGAGAAAACGGGCGGCATCGATGTGATCCGGGGAGGCGCCCGGCGCGCACTGTAACAGATCGGCCCACTCGCTATCGAGGTTGTCATCGTAATCCTCGTCCAGGGGGAAGGGCCAGACTCGCTCCCCGCTCTGCTGGCCCAGCGCTATCAGAGTGGTGAGCCACTCGGGGCGGTTGGTGAAGGCACCGCTGTAACGGCTGCCGAGCGCCCGTTTGCAGGCGCCAGTCAGGGTGGCGTAGTCGATCAGCAAGTCGGGGTTGTCCCCGGCCGCCAGGGTCAGGGCATCCGCCAGTACCATGCGCCCCTCGGCGTCGGTGTCCACCACTTCGATGGTGGTGCCGTTGAGGGCGGTCACCACCTCACCGGGCCGGAAGGCCTGCGGGCCGATGTGGTTCTCGGCGATGGCGAGCCAGCAGTGCACCTCAACGGGGAGTTTCGCCCGGCTGATGGCCAGCAGCGTGCCAAGGGCCACCGCGCTGCCCCCCATGTCCAGGTGCATGCCATACATGCTGCCACCGACTTTCAGGTTGTAGCCACCGGAGTCGTGGCAGATCCCCTTGCCCACCAGCGCGACGCGGCGCAGCGGGTTGGCCGGACAGTAACTGAGCCTGACGATGGCGGCCTGACCGTCCGCCGAACCACGGGCCACCGCCAGGAAGGCGCCAGCCCCCTTCTGTGCCAGGGTCGCCTCGTCAAACTCCTGCCACTGCCACCCCTCCTGCTGCGCCAGCTCCCGGGCATAGGCCCGGTAATGACGGGCATTGAGCTCGGACGCTGGCAGCACTGCCAGGTGGCGAGCCAGACCGTTGCCTTCGGTTTCTGCGCTCAGGCGGGCCATGTCCAGCTCGCAAGAGGGGGAAAGTTGCAACTGCTGATAACCCGGTCTTGTCGCCTCACTCCGTTTCTGGGTCGGCAGGGTCACATCGGCGGCGAGCAGGCAGGCGAGCACCACCCTTGCCAGTTGCGCGCGATGCTCATCGTCAAAGCCCTCCAGATGGAGCGCCAGGTGCGTCGCCTTGAGGCCCGCCAGCGAGCCCACCCAGCTGCGCACCTGCTTGTAGAGCCGATGATCCAGGACCGGGCGGGCATCCATGAAGATCACCCGTTGCAGCCCCTGACTGTCGTCAAGGGAATAGGGGGCCTTCTGACCCAGGGCTATCTGGGTTGCCACGGCGGCAAAGGGAGGCGTCGCCAGCAGGGTATCGCGCGCTGAGTCGGCAATGAGCAGGAGTTTGACGGCAGCCGGCCCTGCCATTACTTCGGCGAGGGAGGTGCTCTGCATCGTGATTTGGGGAGAAGAATAGCTAAAAGGGGTCATCACAGGGTGCGGCCTCATCCATGAACAGAAAGCAGGATGATACCGAACAAATGGCGAGAGGGATCGGAAAAACACACATTATTGTGTGCAAGCAACAGATGCTGGAGGTAATCAGAGAGGTAATTCAGAAGAAAAGCAGTCAGAAGTTGGTTGCGGGGGCCGGATTTGAACCGACGACCTTCGGGTTATGAGCCCGACGAGCTACCGAGCTGCTCCACCCCGCGTCCGAATTGTATTGCCACCACAAAAAGCAGAGCAGTTGCTTCTTGCTGTCTTCGTTTCCACCGCAGGCGCTAGCGCTTGCCATGAACACAAATAGTTGGTTGCGGGGGCCGGATTTGAACCGACGACCTTCGGGTTATGAGCCCGACGAGCTACCGAGCTGCTCCACCCCGCGTCCGAATTGTATTGCCACCACAAAAAGCAGAGCAGTTGCTTCTTGCTGTCTTCGTTTCCACCGCAGGCGCTAGCGCTTGCCATGAACACAAATAGTTGGTTGCGGGGGCCGGATTTGAACCGACGACCTTCGGGTTATGAGCCCGACGAGCTACCGAGCTGCTCCACCCCGCGTCCGAATTGTATTGCCACCACAAAAAGCAGAGCAGTTGCTTCTTGCTGTCTTCGTTTCCACCGCAGGCGCTAGCGCTTGCCATGAACACAAATAGTTGGTTGCGGGGGCCGGATTTGAACCGACGACCTTCGGGTTATGAGCCCGACGAGCTACCGAGCTGCTCCACCCCGCGTCCGAATTGTATTGCCACCACAAAAAGCAGAGCAGTTGCTTCTTGCTGTCTTCGTTTCCACCGCAGGCGCTAGCGCTTGCCATGAACACAAATAGTTGGTTGCGGGGGCCGGATTTGAACCGACGACCTTCGGGTTATGAGCCCGACGAGCTACCGAGCTGCTCCACCCCGCGTCCGAATTGTATTGCCACCACAAAAAGCAGAGCAGTTGCTTCTTGCTGTCTTCGTCTCCACCGCTGCGCGATGCGCTTGCCATGGACACAAATGGTTGGTTGCGGGGGCCGGATTTGAACCGACGACCTTCGGGTTATGAGCCCGACGAGCTACCGAGCTGCTCCACCCCGCGTCCGAGGTCGCCCATAATAGGCGCCAACGCTGAGATTGCAAGTAAATATCCTAAAAAAAGTTTATTCGGGGATTAAACCGTCACATACTGCGCTCTTTTGCAACAAATCGCAGTTTTTTCAGGCAGCTAGCGATCTCTTCCCCCTCAGGCCCCTCCCCGCCTTGCCCCTCTTTGCCATAAAAAAAGCCCGCACGACAAGGTGCGGGCGGAAGGATGCGCCGGGATCAGGCCAGCTGGTGCAACACGCTGGTCGCCGCAATCTGGGCGATGATGAGGCCGCACAGGGTCACAGAGACCACCACGGGGGCCGTCTCCTGCTGACGGTAGATGGGGCTGAACCAGAGCAGCAGGGCTGCGACCAGCAGGCCGGCCTGGGTCACTACCCCGGGGATCAGCGGGTCGAGCCCGGCGCTGCTCCCCTGCCAACCCACCAGCACCGCCAGCCAGATAAGACTCAGGATGGCGGAGACCAGCCCCGCCAGGGGCAGCAGCAGATTGAAGGCTTGCAGGCGGTGGCGGGCACGCAGCAGCATCAGGTGGGCAAAGGCCGACCCCAGCAGCACCATCTGCAGCAGGCCGCCGAGCCAGCCCTGGATCTGCATCAGACCCAGCCCGTAGAGGGCGAGCGGCATGGCGGGCAACCACAGCAGGGTGGCGGGGATGGCGCGCTTGCCCTCCAGGCGAGACTGGAGCAGGGAGAGCACGATACCGAGCACCAGGGCGGCCCCCCCACTCCAGATGAGCCAGCCCGCAACCTTGGCCTCCACCGCCAGCATCAGGGAGAGCCCGGTGATCACCCAGACCGAGAAGAGCTGGGTAGTGATCCGCGAGCGCTGGCCCGGGCAGAGATCCCCGCGCCACAGGACGAGCCCCACGGCGATCAGGGCCCCCAGGGCCATCAGACCGGTCAGGGGAAAGAGCCAAAAAGGAAGTTGGACGAACATAGGGTCTCCGGCAGCAGTCCGGGTGCGGGTGCACCCATCACAGGGTAAGGAAGGACAAGAGGCAGGGAGTATATCCAAACTCCCCCCGTCTTCCCAACGTCGCCGGTCAGCTTTGTCCCCGGGCAAGGGCGACCACCCGGGCAAACATCTGCTTGAGCACAGGGGGAATGTGCTCGCTGCCGAGACGCTCCGCCTCTTCCACCACCGCCAGGGCCATGCCTGGCTTGCTGCGATGATGGATCGCCTTGGCGATGATGCGCCCGGCGTTGAGGGTGGAGCGCCCCCCGACCCCCGCCTCACGCCGGAACACCCCCTCGAACCCGTTCTGGTAGAGGTAGTGCTCTATGTCTGCCGCCGGCAACTGGGTCAGCCGATCCCGCTCGCGCTCCCCCTTGAGCAGGGAGCGAGCGGAACTCGCATACTTGGCACCCGCCTCGTCACCGTCGGTGAGCAGGTGCCACTCTATGCCAAAGTCCCGGGCCACCTTGATGAGAGGAGCCTGGCCGCACTGGGCGAACTCGATGATGCGCACCCCCTCCGCCCGCAGGCTGTAGCCGCAGATCTGGGCCAGCTCCGAGAGCAGCCAGATCTCGGTCTCCCCTTCCACCAGCAACCAGCAGCGGGCAAACATCGACATGGGCCTGTTGATGCGCACATGGAAGGCAATTTTACGCAGATCGTCGCTGCTGTAGCGCTCCCCTCCCAACTGATGGCAGAGGATGTCCTGCTGGCGGCGCACCAGACGACGCACCTGATTGAGGGGCAAGGAGGAGAGCAGGTCCCCCGAGTTGGTGGTGAGCAGCTTCTGGCCGGGCAACTGCTCCAGCAGACCCCAGGCCAGGGCCAGCATGGTGGGATGCAGGCGGCTCTCGGGGTCTTCCAGCATCAGTATGGGTCTGGCCCCCTCCTCCAGCTCCCGGTTGCCCCGGGCGTGGAGCAGCATGGCCGCCATGCCCGCCATGGCCAGTTGCAGCGCCCGGTTGTCCGCATTGCGCAGCAGTACCTGCAGGTTGCCGGGATTACGCAGGGTCATGGGGCGATTGACGATATCCCGCTGGCTACGAGGCTTGTGCTTGATGGGCGCCAGGGCGCTGAAGTAGTGCTCCATCAACTGCTGCACCGCCTGCAGCGCCTCCTTGAGTTCAGGCTCACCGATGCGCTGGGGCTCGTCGGTGAGCTTGCCGGCCAGCTCGTCCAGCCGCTGCTCGCACAGATCCCCCCAGGGCAGCCGCTCGATGCCCTCCCTGGCGGTACGGGCATCCCGCAGCCTGAACACCGGGTTCATGGTGATGAGCAGACGCACCAGCGCCTCATTGTTGTCGATGGCCAGGCTCTTGCCGATGCCGTCGAGAAAGTCGTGGGTGGTGAGCACGCTGCCATCGTCCTGCAACTCGGCACTGGCACGATAATGCACCCGGTGGAACTTGTCCTTGTGGGGGATCCAGGCCGCCCCGAGGCGGGCCAGACGGCGGGAGTGCTGGCACATCTGGGGACGATACTCGCTGAAGGTGAGCACCAATTGCAATGTGCGCGAGGGTTCGAGCTCGGGATCTTCGGGCCGGTGAAAATCATCCTGACCAAATTGATAGGGCTCGGCATCCCCCAGCAGGCACCAGAGGGCCCGCAGCAGGCTGGATTTGCCCCAGGCGTTTTCGCCGATGAGCACAGTGGTGTTGTCCAGCCCGAGGGAGAGGCGATTTATTCCGCGAAAACCTTTGACTTCAATGCGTTCCAGAAACATGCGGCCATATCCAGTCCATCCTGATGCCGCAATAGTGGCAAAGTTGCCGGAAAAATCCTATCGGGTAACGGCGTTTTCAGCGGGAACTGTGAGGAACGAGCGGTTCGGGCGGCGTCGGCTGGGTGGCGCGATAGAGGGGGGCATTCCAGTGGTTGAACCAGAGATGGCGAGTACGAGTCTGACGTTTGCGATGATTCAATGGGCATTCCTTTCAATGGACAAGAGACAGAGGGTACACCTCTTTTGTCCAGAGTCTCAGGGTTATCTGTGACAGGAGAATGACAACTGGGCTCGCCACTGGCCCGGGCTCAGGCCGAACGCCTCCCGAAAGCGGTTGCCAAAATGGGCATGGGAGGAGAAGCCGCACTGGGCGGCGATGCTGGCCAGGGGCTCGCTTCCGGCCAGCAACTGCTTGGCCCGCTTGAGCCGCAGCCCGAGCAGGTAGCGGTGGGGCGGACAGCCCAGGCTCTGCCCGAACATCCGGGCGAAGTGGTATTCGCTCAGACCCGCCTCCCGGGCGAGCTCTCCCAGGGTGACCGGCTCGGCCAGGTGAGCCTGCAGATACTCCTGCACCCGGCGCACCACGGCCGGGGCCAGGCCGCCACGCACCTCCGGCAGCGCCGGGGCCTCGCGGGTGTGATGGCGATAGGCGTGCAACATCAGCATCCAGGCACCGTGGGAGAGCGCCATGCGATCGATGCCGTGCTGCCAGTCCAGCTTCATCAATTGCCCCTGCACCAGGGCCGCCGCCTGGGGATCGTCGATGAAGGTCTTGTCTTCCAGTTGCAGATGACGCCCCTCCTTGTCACACGCCTGCTCGGCGATGCGGGTGAAGTGGGCGGGGGTGAAGTAGAGGTGGAAGAAGCGAAACTCCTCGCGCACCAGCCACTCGGACCTGTGGTGATCCGGCATGATGCACACCTTGCCGGCACCGCCATGGCCACCGGGGCCGTCCAGCCGCTCGGTCTGCTCGCCCCCCTGCAGGTAGACGCTGATGGTGTGGTTGCCCGGCTTGTGGTAGCGGGTCTGATCGTAGCGGTTGCACCAGCTCGCCACCCCGAGTCCGGGCTCAAGCCAGCAGGAGTCCTCCAGCCTGGCACCGGTGCTCACCAGGGCATCAAAGACCCCTGCCTGTCTTGTCTGCTGCATGGCATGCTGCACGCTTGCGTCCCTCTCTGGCACTTGCCGCCCCTTTCCTGTCGCCATCTTATCGCGCCTCATGGTCAAAGGCTGCGCCTCCGTTGAAAAAACCGCAAGATGGTGCAAGCCGGCACCCCGCCTCACGGTTCATGCTGATCACATCATCTTCTCTTGATGGGATCACACCATGAATCTGATGCTCTATGTTTCCACCGTCCTCATCTGGGGCAGCACCTGGATTGCCATCGCCTGGCAGCTCGGCCCCATCCCCATCGAGGTCTCGGTGCTCTATCGTTTCGCCCTGGCGGCCCTGGCCCTGTTCGCCCTGCTCACGGTGAGCGGCAAGTTTCCGCGCCTGCCCTGGGCGGGCCAGCGTTATGCTGCCCTGCTCGGCGCGTTGCTCTTTTCCACCAACTTCCTCTGTTTCTACCACGCCACCCTCTATATCCCGAGCGGCCTGTCGGCGGTGATTTTCGCCAGCGCCAGCATCTTCAACGGCCTCAATCTCTGGCTGTTCGAGGGTAAACGACCGGGCCTGCGCTGGCTGCAAGGATCGTTGCTGGGGCTGCTTGGCACCCTGCTGCTCTTCTGGCCGGTGCTGGCGGATGCGCAACTGGGTGCAAACGGCTGGAAGGGCTTGCTCTTTGCCTGCGCCGGCACCCTCTGCTTCTCCCTGGGCAACCTGGTCTCCGCCCGGGGACAGCGCCAGGGCTATCACGTATTGCAGATGGTACCCTGGGGCATGGTCTACGGCGTGGCGCTGCTGCTGGGCTGGGTCACGGTACTCGGTCAGTCACTCACCCTGCCCACCGACCCGCGCTACCTCGCCGCCATGGTCTATCTGGCCATCTTCGGCTCCGTCATCGCCTTCACCGCCTACCTCACCCTGGTGGGACGCATCGGTGCCAGCAAGGCGGCCTACGCCACCGTGCTCTTCCCCCTGGTGGCCCTCACCCTCTCCACCTTCTATGAAGGCTTTGTCTGGCAGACGGTCTCCATCGTCGGCGTGGTGGTGAGCCTCATCGGCAACCTGGTGATCTTCGCGCCCCCCGTCAAGGCGTGGCGCTGGCCGCTATCAAGGGCCGCAAACGGTACTTGCCCCTGATGCCACCAGCCCCTAAGGTAACCGCGTCCAACACACGAGGAGGGAGGACGCATGTTACTGGAAGGGCTGGAGACACTCTGCCTGCTGGCAAGCGAGGGCACCATGGCCAAGGTTGCAAGCCGCCTCTATATCAGTCAGTCGGCGGTCAGCAAGCGCATCGCCCAGCTGGAGCAGCGCCTTGGCAAGAAGCTCATCGAGCCGGATGGCCGTCATATCCGCCTCACTCCCCAGGCCCGTGAACTGCTCGCCCGGGTAGCCCCGAGCCTCGCCGAAATGAAGGGGGTGCTGGCGGACAGCCAGATCCTCACGGATCAGACCCCTCTGTCCATCGCCTGCTCCGAAACCCTGCTAGCGGGCTACCTCGCCCGCTTCATGCACGCCTATCTTGAACGGGATCCCCACATTGCCCTCTCTACCCACCACACCCCGGTCATTCTGGCCCGGGTGCGCGGCGGGGATGCCCTGCTCGGGATCTGCGCCGGCCGCCTGCCGCCTGGCCATGGGCTGTGTGCCGAACGGCTGCTGGAGGAGCCCTTCTATCTGGTGGGGGAGGCTCTGGATGAGGCGGCGCAGCCGGATCACCAGGGCGCCTTGCAAGAAACTGTGACCAGCAAGCAACTGGCTGAAGGCGACGTGAGTCAGGGGATGCAGGGCAAGGTGCGCAAGATCCTGACCATGGATCTGGAGAACCCCTCCAACCGCTATCTGCGCGAGCCCCTGGCCGCCCTCGGGCTTATCCCCGCCATGGAGCTCGATTCCTACCTGGCGCTGATCGAGCTGGCCAAGGCAGGCATTGGCCCCGTGCTCCTGCCCGCCGGCCTGCTGGCGCTGGTGGGTGAGCAGGGGACACAGGCACGCCCCCTGCCGGGACTGGGCCGCCCGCTCCACCTGGTCTATCGGCCAAACAGCCTCAAGCGCGATCGCATTGCCCGCCTGGTGCAGGCGCTGCAAGCCCATTTCCGGCAACTGACGGCACAGGGCTGAAACGCAAGAGGGCCCGATCTGCGATCGGGCCCTCGTCATGGCGGGTACCGGCTCAGCCCAACCAGGCAAAGAGCTCGGGGTACTGGCTCCACACCAGCTTGGCGGACATCACCAGGGAGACGGTCACCAGCAGCGGCTTGATGAGCTTCACCCCTTTCTTGAGCACCAGCTTGGAGCCCATGCGCGCCCCGATGAACTGCCCCAGCGCCATGCACAGCCCCACGCTCCACACCACCTTGCCCCCCAGGGTGAAGAAGAGCAGAGAAGCGATGTTGGAGGTGAAGTTGAGCAGCTTGGTGTGGGCGGTGGCCCGCGCCATGCCGAAGCCCGCCAGGGCCACGAAACCGATGGCAAAAAACGACCCCGTGCCCGGCCCGAAGAAGCCGTCATAAAAGCCCACGCCCCCTCCCACCAGCAGGGCGAACGCCATGGGGGTGAGGCGGCGCTGGCTCTCCGCATCGCTCACCCTGGGGGAGAAGTAGAAGTAGCAGGCAAACGCCATCAGCAGGAAGGGGAGCAGCCGCTCCAGGATGGCGGCATCGATGGTCTGCACCGCCAGGGTGCCGATGGCCGCCCCGATGAAGGTGCAGATGACAGCCGGCCAGATGATGGCCCACTCAAGGAGCCCCTTGCGGGCATAAAACCAGGTGGCGGAGAAAGAACCGAAACTGCTCTGCAACTTGTTGGTGCCAAGCACCAGGGCCGGCGGCATGCCGGTGGCCAGCAGGGCCGGCACCGTCAAGAGCCCTCCGCCCCCGGCGATGGCATCGATAAAGCCGGCGATGAGGGCCACCCCGAACAGGGCGACCAGGGTGAGCAGTTCCAGTTCCATCCATAGACCTCGTGTGATTGGCGGCGCCCGGCATGGCCTGGAGCCTGAAGGAGTCAACAGGTCGCTATCCTAGCGAGGGCGGGCTCATGAAGCCAACGAAACAATGGCAGCCAACTAATTCCTTATTTTCATTAATCAGCGTGCGAGAGGGCCTGTGCTTTGATAGCCGCCACCCACTGCAACAGGGGCGCTTCATCCTCGCCGGGTGCACGGCTTACCCGGCCAGCCATCTAGCGGCTGCTGATGAGGATTAATCCAGAGCGCGGCTCTGGCCCTTGATGGCCTCCACCCCCTGCAACAGGGGCGCTTCATCAGCACCGGGCGCACAGCTTACCCGGCCAGCCATGTAGCGGCTGCTGATGAGGATTAATCCAGAGCGCGGCTCTGGCCCTTGATGGCCTCCAGCCCCTCCAGCAGGGGCGCTTCATCCTCACCGGGCGCACGGCTTACCCGGCCAGCCATGTAGCGGCTGCTGATGAGGATTAATCCAGAGCGCGGCTCTGGCCCTTGATGGCCTCCAGCCCCTCCAGCAGGGGCCCTTCATCAGCACCGGGTGCACGGCTAACCCGGCCAGCCATGTAGCGGCTGCTGAAGAGATTGAACCAGAGCTGCAGCGCCTGTCCCGCCCGCAGCTCCCCGGCCACTTCCAGCACGCAGGCGGCCACCTCGGCGGTGCACAGGTGCTCGTCGCTGTGGGCGACGCGCATGCCGTAGGTAGAGAGCGCATCCGGCTTGATGGCGAGCACCGGGAAGCCGTCCAGATAGGGACTCTTGTTGAACATCTTGCGCGCCTCGGGCCAGGTGCCGTCCAGCAGGATGAACAGCGGCTTCTTGCCGGGGGCCAGTACCACCTCGCCGGTCAGGCGGTCGGGCGCTTTCTCGCAGGCGGGAAAGACCAAGTAGGGCTGCCAGGCGGGATCCGCCAGCAGGGCCAGCAGCTCGGGATGGGGTTCGGTACGCGACCAGAGAAAGGCCCAGGTGGAGTCCGGCAGCACGTCGGCGATGAGGCGCCCGGTGTTGGAGGGCTTCATGGGCTCGCTGTCATACATCATGAGGCAGAAACCGGCCTCGGCCTTGAGCGCCGGGCGCCAGTCGCAGGCACACCAGTCGTGGCGCAGCTGGCAGGCATCACAGCGTGGCACGCTGCCGCCACGGGCAAGAAAGGGTCGGGTCGAGACGCTCTTGCGCCAGATGCGCAGGCGGTTGACGGCGTGATCGGGGATGGGCTTCATGGAACGCGGCTCTGACGGTGCCTGTGGCGGGACAAAAGGGGGCTGATTGTAACGGCGCGCCCTCCTGGCGGCAAGGCTTGCCGGGCGGCGCCCTGCCCCCTTCCCTCCCCGCGCTCTGCCCGCTTCCCCCCATGAAAAAAGGGGCCCTGAGGCCCCTACTCACCATCCGTTGCAACCGGGTCTGGCGACATCAGACCGCCTTTCGCAGGATCTGCTCCAGATAGTGCGCGAAGCTGTGGCCGTGGTGCTCCAGCAGTTTCGGGAACATGGAGATGGAGGTCATGCCCGGGAAGGTGTTGATCTCGTTGAGCAAAATCTCCCCCTCTTCGGTCAGGAAGAAGTCGATGCGCGACAGGTGGGTCAGCTTGAGCTGACGGAACGCCTTGAGCGCGTACTCGTGAATGGCGTCAGCCTGCGCCTGAGTCAGTCCCTCGGCCTTGAGCGCGGTCTCGGTGTGACTGGCACTGCTGTACTTCTCTTCATAGGTGTAGAACTTGTCCTGGGGTACGCAGATCTCCCCCGGATAGGTGGCCACCAGCTCGTCACCATACTGGTAGACCGCCACTTCCAGCTCGCGGGGCTTGACCGCTTTTTCGATCAATACCTGCTCGGAGTAACCGAAGGCATCGGCAATACCCTTCACCAGGTCTGCCTCGTTGCTGGCGGAGTAGCAACCCACGGAAGAGCCCTGGGAGGCCGCCTTGATGAAGACCTTGCCCCACTTGGCCAGCGCCGCTTTCGCCTCGATCAGGCTCGCCTCGCCTTGCTCGGTCAGGAACAGGTAGGGGGTATTGGGGATGCCGATGGCGGTGAGCCACAGCTTGGTGGTGATCTTGTTGAAGCACACCTTGCTCGCCTCGGCGTCACAACCCAGATAAGGCAGGCCGGCCAGCTCGAGGAAGGATTGCAGATCGCCGGTCTCACCGGGATAGCCGTGGATGCAGGGCACCACGTAGTCCACCGGACGGGCCACGCTGTCGAACGAGAGCAGCTTGTCCAGCCCCAGCTTGCACTCGCGACCGTCGGCGGAGAGCCAGCGGTCGGCAAACATCTCGACCCGGGTCACTTCGATACCGGGCAGGAGCCCGAGCTGTTTTTCGAGGAAATTGGCGCTGCGCAGCGAGACTTCGTGCTCGGAGCCGCCACCGCCGCACAGCAGCAAGACATGCATGTTCTTCATTAGATGTGATCCCTTGGGAGAAGCGGCTTCGTCATCACCATGTCAAACCCAACCGCATGAAAACCGGACGAAGCCAGAAACGAACATAAGTGCGGGCAGTGTAGCAAGGGAGGGGAAGCCTTGTCAGCCGATGGGGCGCACCTCCCCCTGCCCGGGCAGATAAAAGTCTCTTCCTGTGTCAGAAACAGGATGAAATGCGCTCAGCGGGGAGGATCGACCCGCCCGGCGCCATTGCCGTTGACCCGAAACCAGCCGGCAATGCTGTAGCGCTCCCGGCTTGCGGGCAGCACCTCGTGGGGAAACTCTTCAGACAGGAAGAGCACCAGCCGCCCGCCCCGGGGGGAGACATCCATCAGAAACTGCTCGCTGTCGTCATAGACCCGCAATATTCCCCCCGCCTCTGGCTGCCAGTCGTTGTTCAGGTAGAACACCGAGGTGAGCCGGCGGTTGGATCGCCCGGCGAAGGCGTCGCGATGGGTGGCGTAGAAGTCCCCCTGACGGTAGCGGGCAAAGTGGGCCTCGTAGTCGAACAGCCCCAGCATCAGGCTGCGATTGGCGGCCAGACGCAGGGACTCCATCCGGGCCAGATAGTCGGCCACCGGCGCGCCGAGGGAGGCGTCGAGCCAGTGGATCTGATCCCGACGGATATCGCGGTTGTCCTGATGCAGGGTCTCGCGCCCGATCCCCGCCGGTCGCCACTCGTCCGGCAGGCAAGCCTTGAGGGCACCCACCTCGGCGGCGGTTAAAAAATCATCCACTATCACCCAACCCCGGGTGTAGATGGCATCCATGACGGCTTGATAGTCCAAGATAGGCTCGCAGCGAGGGGAGAGAGTGCGCTTTGTAGCGACTTCGGACCATCGGCACAAACCGGATTGCTTCTCTTGAGAAGTCCCGCCATCAATAGGAGTCTGGGGGGCACAGACGCCCTCCCCCTTGCTCCCCGGCCCTCGGCCCGTTAACGTGCAAGGATTGTCCCCCGGGCGCCTTGTCGCCCCTCTTGCATCAGGAGAAACCATGCCCCTGCCCCTCATCCCCCTGCAACGACTCGATGGCACGGCCTGGTCCACCGCCGATCTGCAGGGCCGTGTCGTGCTGGTGGTCAACGTGGCAAGCCGCTGCGGTTTTACCCCCCAATACACCGGGCTTGAGGCCCTCTATCGCCAGTTCGGCCCCCAAGGCTTCGAGATCCTGGGCTTTCCCTGCGATCAGTTCGGCCATCAGGAGCCGGGCGATGCCGAGGAGATCGCCCGCTTCTGCTCCCTCGACTACCCGGTCAGCTTCCCCCTGATGGCCAAGTGCGAGGTCAACGGCGTCGGTGCCCACCCCCTCTATCGCTGGCTCAAGGAGCAAAAGCCCGGGCTCCTTGGCAGCGAGGCCATCAAGTGGAACTTCACCAAGTTCCTGATTGACCGTGAAGGCCGGGTGGTGGACCGCTTCGCCCCCCAGACCAGGCCGGAGGATCTGGTGCAGGCCATCGAGGGACTGCTCTGACGGGCGTGCGCCGAGGCCAGGGGGCCCCTCTTAGCGCCCCCCTGGCCTTTCCCTGCCGGGATGGCCGTGGCAACCCTGCTCGCGACACGGCTGCTGCGCGTGCGCCTCGCATCTGCTATATTACGCGCCCACTGTCTCTTGTGCGGTCGCTTTGCCGGGCTCAGGCCCAGCCTCGATGGCGGCCCACCCTATTTTCCATGTCGTGACGGACCAAGGCTGCCGTCACCCGTTGAGCCCAAGGCTCGGAGTGTCCCTCGAACATGTCATTCAATGAACTGGGTCTGTCACCGCACATCCTGCGGGCCGTCAAGGAGCTGGGTTACGAACAACCCACCCCCATCCAGCAGCAAGCCATTCCCGCCATCCTGGCCGGGCAGGACGTGCTAGGCGGCGCCCAGACAGGCACGGGCAAGACGGCCGGTTTCACCCTGCCCATGCTTCATCGACTGCTGGCCAACCACGGCCGTGGCGGTCGTCGCCAGGTGCGAGCCCTGGTGCTGACCCCGACCCGGGAGCTGGCCGCCCAGGTGGGCGAGAGCATCATCAAATATGCCCACCACCTGCCGTTTCGTACCCTGATCGCCTATGGCGGCGTCAGCATCAAGCCGAACCTGGACGCCATCAAGCTCGGGGTCGACATCCTGGTCGCCACCCCGGGCCGCCTGCTGGATCTGCTGACCCAGGGCGCCCTGACCCTGAGCGCCCTCGAGGTGCTGGTGCTGGATGAAGCGGACAGAATGCTCGACATGGGGTTCATCACCGACATTCGCCGCATCATGAAGGCCCTGCCGGAGGAGCGTCAGACCCTGCTCTTCTCCGCCACCTTCTCCAATGACATCAAGGCGCTGGCGGACGATCTGCTCAAGGATCCCACCCTCATCGAGGTGGATCCCAGCAACACCGCCGCCGAGCAGGTAAGCCAGCGCATCATCCAGGTCGATCGGGAACGCCGCCGGGAGATGCTCTCCCACATGATTGGCCGTGGCAACTGGCAGCGGGTGCTGGTGTTCGTGCGCACCAAGCAGATTGCCGACAGGCTCGCCCAGCAAATGCAGAAAGATGGCCTGGATACAGTCGCCATCCACGGTGACAAGAGCCAGGGGGCCCGCAACCGGGCGCTGGCGGATTTTCGTGAAGGCAAGGTGCGGGTGCTGGTTGCCACCGACATCGCCGCTCGCGGCCTGGACATCGATCAGCTGCCCCACGTGATCAACTTCGAGCTGCCCCAGATGGCGGAGGATTACATCCACCGCATCGGCCGCACCGGCCGCGCCGGCCGTGGCGGCGAGGCCATCTCTCTGGTGAGCCAGGACGAGCTGGGCCAGCTCAAGGAGATCGAGGCGCTGATCGGCCAATCCCTGACCGTGGAGATCCTGGAAGGATACGAGCCGAGCGGCAAGCCGAGCCGCCAGACCCTGCCGGGCAGCAAGCCGGTGCAAAACCCGCCCCGCGCCCGTGGCCATGCCAATACCAAGGGCAAACCCGCCGCCGGGAAAGGCAAAGGGGATGGCGCCAAGAAGCCGGCCCAGCCTGCGCAAAACAAGTCCCGCAAGCGGGAAGTGGTGGGCGAGGACATCGGTTTCGCCCCCATGCGCCGTCTACCCAAGGCCCAGCGGGGCGACTATCAGGACAACTCCAGCGAGGAGTGAAGGGCGCGAGCCAAACCTCCTGAACAACAAAAAACCGCCCTCGGGCGGTTTTTTCATGCGCCAGCCTCGGCAGACAGGACCAGATGCAGCAGGGGATAAGGTTTGCCCTGGCCATCCAGGGGGGAGCGCCCCGTCACCTCGAAGCCCATCCGTCGGTAAAACCCACAGGCCCCTTCGTTTTGCTCGTTCACATCCACCCGGCGCGCCCCGAGATTGGCGATGGCATGGGCCACCAGTTGGCGACCCACCCCCTGCCCCATCCCGGCGGGGGCGACGAACAGCATCTCGATATTGCCCTCGGCCACCCCGATAAAACCGACGATCTCGCCATTGTCTACTCTGGCACAGTTCAGCGTCACGGCATCGAAATAGTGCTCCAGGATCAAGGGCCTCAGGGCCGCTATGTCGGCTTCTTGCAGGAAGTGGTGGCTGGCGCGCACCGAGGCCTCCCAGATGGTGATAAGGGTTGGGTGAGCGCACTTTTGTGCGGCGTCAATTTTCATCGCTACCTCAATATGTTGCGGATAACAGCCCACGCCTTTGATGATGCAGCAGTCCATGGGACTTATTGCGGCGCCTTGATAACAAACCCTTTCTCGATGCCGGCCTTGAAACCGAGTCCCTCATAGAGGCGATGAGCGGCCTCCCGCTCCTCCCCTGAGAGCAGCATCACCTTGTAGCAATCCAGCTCCCAGGCCAGCGCCAGGGTATGCTCCAGCAACTGATGGCTGAGCCCCTGGCGGCGAAACGCGGCACCCGTGATCACATGCTCTATGATGCCGAAGAGTCGGCCGCCGTTGGTGAGGGTCGGGATCACCCCGAGCTGGCAGCTGGAGGCCAGCTGGCCCTCCACCAGGGCCACCATGATGCGGGTATGGGGCAGATCAAGCATCGCCGCCAATCCCTCGCGGGCCCCTTGCTCGTCGAGCACGGGGTCCTGAGGCCTGAGTTCCTGATAAAGGGCCAGCAGCCCGGCCAAGTCCTGCGCCTCACACTCTCTTATCACCACTGTCGTCATCATGCTGATCTCCCTTGGCATCGATATCAGGCGGGTCTTGGGGCAAACATGATGATGGCCATGCCGATCAGGGCCACCCCGGCCCCCACCAGATCCCACAGGCTGGGTTTGATGCCATCCACGGCCCAGAGCCAGAGAATGGCCACGAAGATGTAGACGCCGCCATAGGCGGCATAGACGCGGCCAGCGGCGGTCGGGTGCAATGAGAGCAGCCAGGCGAACAGGGCCAGGCTCAGGGCCGCGGGCAGCAGCAGCCAGACGCTCTTGCCCTGGGTCAGCCAGAGATAAGGGAGATAACAGCCCAGGATCTCGGCAACCGCAGTCACCAGAAACAGGGCCAGGGTCTTGAGTTCAACCATGAATACTCGGGATCCTTGCAGGCAGAATGGACTTCTTGTGGCAAATCATACTGTTATATCCAGCCACTGCAATCGGCTTTCGAGGTGCACGGTTCAGGGCACGGGAGGCAGATGGCGGAGCGCGAACAGGATCGAGGAACATCATGCGCTTGGCATGGCGTGCGGTAGGTATAGAGGGTATGCAAACAGGGGGTAGAAAGCCGACAGGGAACGGGCTGCGCTGTGCTTAAAAACAGTCAGGCCCGCCGAAGCGGGCCTGACGACAGGATTAGCGGGTCTTGACCGCCTGCAGCAGCACGGAGACATCCGGCCCGAAGCGGCGGGCTCGGATGGCCTCCTGGATAACCTGCTCGTCGTAGCGACTGGCGGGGTAGACCACCACGCAGGCGGTGTCACCGGGAGCGAGGAAGTGGGTCTCGCCAAAGGGGGTGTAGCGGGTGGCACCGATGCTGATGAGCGCATGGGCCGGGCGCCCCGCCTGGGCCAGCAGCCCCTGGATATGCTCGGCCGGGCCTTCGTCCTGCTGATGGTTGAACTTGTCGATGGCCCACGCCAGCAACTGACCGTGGAAGTAGCTGTAGTCCACCGCCGCGCTGTCGATCCCGTAGGGGTGCAGCTCGCCGCCGCGCTCCAGGTAGCAGGCGATGCGGTAGTCATCGAGCTCGCATCCTGCGGCAAAGTGGGTCAGGGGCAGCAGGTTCGCGGCCAGCCCCTTGCTCTCTTCACCCCAGTTTTTCTTCTCGCTGATCTTGTTGGCATTGGGGCGACGGATGGAGCAGTCGTTGTAGGCGCCAAACGCCTTGGGATGGATGGCCACCACCTGCTCCCCCGCGTACTTCAGCTCGCACCAGAGCGCCACCTCGGGTTCAATCTGCACCTTCTCGTCCCCGCTCACCGCCGCCTCCGGCAGGAAGATGGCCTCGCCGCTCAGGGGAAAGACCCCGAGCTGGCCGGGATGGTTCGGCACATAGAAGGGGAACAGCGCCTTGGGGGCGACCTTGTCGTCAACCTTGACGGCGACGAAATCCGCCGCCTCCCCTGCCTGCTCCAGGTGACCGGCGAAGTTGCCCGCCACGCCCAGTCCGATAAAGGGGGTCTTTGAGGTGATCTGCATCTGTGGCTCCACTGGCGCGGCCGGGGCCGACGCCTCGTTGTCGTTGTTCAGGGCGGCAATACCGCCAAAGAGGGAGCTCATTAGAGCACAGCCCCCGGACGGCGCCCAGCCACCGGGCCACAAGCTGTGCACCAGGGCGGGTTTTCCCTCACCATCTGGTCATAAAGTCGGCAGTCGATGCGAAGCTGTGATCCCGATGCTTGGGAGAGCCCGGCACTTTTGCTAGGCTGCCCTATTCATTTGCCGTTCGGGAGCCGTCGCAAGGCCATGACCACCCACTTTCAGGGGCGCTTCGAGGTGGAGTTCAAATACCGCCTGACGGACAGCGCCGCCTTTGTGCATACCCTCACGGCCCTCGGCCCCGAGGTGATGGTGGCGGACAATCATGAGCAGGACTGCTACTTCGACACGGCAGACGGCGCCCTGGCTCGGGCAGAGAAGAGCCTGATCATCCGCACCATGGCCCCCAGCGGCATCCGGCTCTGGATAGTCAAAGGGCCCGGACCCGATCGCTGCGAGGCGGTCAACATCACCGACGCCGACAAGGCCGCCAGCATGGTGCGCACCCTGGGCTACCAGCCGGTGCTGACCATCGACAAGCGGCGCAGCATCTATTTTCTGGGGGCCTTCCACGTCACGGTGGATCACCTGGCAGGTGTCGGTGATTTTGCCGAACTCGCCATCATGACTGACGACGAGGCCGCCCTGCCCGCCTACCGCGCGCAGTTGCTGGCGCTGGCTAGCCGGCTGGGACTGGCGCTCGAGATGCGGGAAACCCGCTCCTATCGCACCCTGTGCGAGCAGCGAGCCCCCCTTTGACAAGCAGCAACAAGAGGAATCTGCCCATGATCGACAAACTCGCCTGGCTGACCTTCAAGGAGGGACAACTGCTGTGCGCCCGCTCCCACGGCAAGGACATCTACTACATACCGGGGGGCAAGCGCGAGCCGGGCGAGAGCGACGAGGCGGCCCTCGTTCGTGAAATCGAGGAAGAGCTCGCGGTCACCCTGAAACCCGACACCCTGGCGTTCGCCTGCGAGTTCAGCGCCCAGGCGGACGGCAAGCCGCAAGGGGTGAATGTCAATCTGCGTTGCTACACGGGGGACGCCGACGGCACGCCCGTCGCCTCGGCGGAGATCGCAGAGCTGCGCTGGCTGGACAGCCGCCACCTCGCCGAAGTTTCCCCCGTCTCCCGCCTGCTGTTCCAGTGGCTGGCAGCGCAGGGACTGATCCATTAAGAGACGGCGCACCTGACCGGATGATAATGGCACCGGCAGGAGAGTCCGCGCCCGAGACGTTAATCCCCCACGTGGGCCAAGAGAGATGATGAGGACATTCAATGGAGATCCTTGAGGTCGAGAGCACCAGAGGCATCAAACCGGCGCTGATCGCCCTGCTGCAAGATTGCGTGGCCAGCGGTGCCTCGGTGGGCTTTCTGCCTCCCCTGCAGGAAGAGCAGGGGCTGGCGTACTGGCAAGGCATCGAGGGGGAGCTGGCGGATGGAGTGCGCAAGCTCTGGGTGGCGTTTGATCAGCACCATCTGGTGGGCGCCCTGCAGCTCTCCCTGTGCACAAAGGCCAACGGGGGCCACAGGGCCGAAGTGGAAAAGCTGATGGTCCACAGCCAGGCCCGTGGTAAGGGGGTGGGTCGCGCCCTGATGAACGCCATGGAGCAAGGGGCCCGGGACGCCAGGCGTACCTTGCTGGTGCTGGATACCCGGGTCGGCGACGTGGCCTCCAGCCTCTATCGCCAGCTCGGCTATCAGGAGGCCGGCCAGATCCCGGACTTCGCCCGCAATGGAGACGGCACCCTGGCCGCCACCCAGTTCTTCTACAAGCAGCTCTGAGGCAGACGGCCTGGCAAGAGCGGACAGCGTGCCGGTCTTGCCCCCGCCAAGGCTCGGCGCACATAGGTTTTTGGTTCAATCAGACTCATCGGCAAGGAGCCATCATGATATTGGAAGTCGCCCATCTGCAGATCATTCCCGGCAAGGCCACTGACTTCGAGCAGGCCTTCGCCCGGGCCCAGCACATCATCAGCGCCATGCCCGGCTACCTGGGCCACCAGTTGCAGCGTGCCCTGGACGATCCCCATCACTACCTGCTGCTAGTGCAGTGGGAACGGTTGGAAGATCACACCCGGGGGTTCAGGGGCTCCCCTCAGTACCAGGAGTGGAAGGCCCTGCTGCACCACTTCTACGACCCCTTCCCCAGGGTCGAACATTTTCAGGATGCAACACCGATCAGTGCCGCAAGCTGAGCCTTGATCAGCTCGTCCCGTCACGGGCTGATCAATGGCGTCAGGCCAGGCGCTCGGCCCTGTGGGCAATCTGCGGCTCGGCAAAGGCGCTCTGGGCCGCGATGAGCTGCAGCTCGTAGGCATTCGCCTCCCAGGTCTGTCGCAGCACCGCATCCACCGCGGCGTTGGTGCGCTCGAAGGCGCTCACCCCATCATATCCCGCCTGCAGGTTGGCCAGCATCAGGGCGCTGATGAGATCCCCCACGCCCACCGGTTGGCGCGCGAAATCGTAAAGGGGACGGGCGATCAGATAGTCTCCCTCGGGGGTGGCAAGCAGCATCTCGAAGCGGCCGGGGACGCTGGCGGCGCGACCCAGGTGCTTGACCAGCACCATCTTCACCCCCTTCTCCAGCAACTGGTGTGCGGCGACCCGGGTCTGGGCCAGGGTTGTCAGATGGACATCGCACAGGGTCTCCAGCTCCAGCAGATTGGGGGCCATGATGTCCGCCACCGGCAGGGCCTGCTCGGTGAGAAAGCGGGTGACGCCCGGGGCGACGATGCACCCCTTCTCCGGATGCCCCATCACGGGATCGCAGAAATAGAGGGCCGCCGGATTGGCTCGCTTCACCGCCGCCACCACCGCCAGGATCTCGTCCCCCTGCTCCGCCGAGCCCAGATAGCCGCTCAGCACCGCATCGCAGCGCGCCAGCACCTCGATATTGCAAAGCCCCTGGCACAGGGCGGCAATGTGGCCCGCCGGCATTGCCATTCCCTGCCAACCCGCCTCGTACTGGGTGTGGTTGGAGAACTGCACCGTATTGATGGGCCACACCTCCATGCCGAGACGGCGCATGGGGAACACGGCGGCGCTGTTGCCGGCACAGCCAAACACCACGTGGGACTGGATAGAGAGAATGCGTTTCATCGACACCACCGCACAAGAAACCTGAGGAAAAGAGGCAATATATCGGATGAAGAGACGGCTCTTCCAGCAATTAACGCCCTGACTCCCTATTTATGCTTCTGCAGGCCTAACTTGCCGCATATTTGACCGCCGCTACCCTGTTTCTGCACAACCCTGGAGCCATCTGCCCGCGGCTGCGGGGTGATAAATGTACTTGTACGCCTCTTGTCTGATGGCATACGAGGTGATTTTTAAACCAGCCATAAACAGTCGGGATCAAGGATGAGGTCCGATGAAAAGGCGGCAGTCGGCAGTCGGCAGTCGGCAGTCGGCAGTCGGCAGTCGGCAGTCGGCAGTCGGCAGTCGGCAGTCGGCAGTCGGCAGTCGGCAGTCGCAAAATAAGGCAACAAGGGCAAGGGTCAAGGGGACGTCGGAAGATCACAAGGACGAACGCGGCCTGCCCTTGCCTGACACCGTGGCAACGGCAAGCCATACGAAGTGGCGACAGCAAGTCGCCAGCAGTCATCAGAGGGAGCGCGGTGCCCTTGGGCGTCTCAATCCCGGGCGAAGTGGTAGACCCAGCCTTCGTCCGGTGCCATCTCCTCCGGCAGGTCCACCAGAGCAGGCAGCGAGGTGACGACCCCTTCAGCCGCATATTGCAGGGCCATCAGGGCGCAGAGCGCGGCATCATAGGGATCCGTTCCAGGGATGAGGGACGCCGGCAGGTGGGGTTGCAGCTCGGGCCGCACCGCAGAGGCTTTGCCCCCCATTTTGGCCAGGGCGGGATAGACCTCCAGCACCGCGCGCCCGGCAGCCCTCGCCTGTTTTGGCACCAGTTGCAGATCCCCGAGACGCGGCAGCATGGAGAGGGCCAGGGTGGCGTTGTTGCCGAGCCTGTCGAAGGTGGCGGAGAGGGGCTTCTTGCCATAATGCTGATGGAGCCAGCGCTCGCAATCCCGGTAGGCGTAAGGGTTGTCAATCTCCCGCTGAGGCACGGGAGAGCCGCTCCCCCGCCCCGCCAGCAGATCGGCGAGGGCGCGGGGAAAGGCCAGGGGCGCATCGATGCCGAGAGCAAGGCGCGGGCAGGCCAGCACCTGCATCAGCGCCACCTCGTCTTGCAGGGCCGGGCGCAGCAGGGCATCCAGATCCGGCGCGACCCGGGAGCTCAGCCGAAACAGGGGGGAGATCCCGAGCCAGTGCAGACGCGACTCCCGGGCCTGCCAACCCACCACCGCCACCGCCTGGGCATTGCCCTGCCAACCCCTCACGTCCCAACCGATGCCGATGGCGTCCATGTGTTCCGTTGTCATGCCCCTGTTACCTCTGTGCAGCCTTGATGGAGCACAGGGTAATGGCTACCCCTCCTAAAGCAAGGGCAAGTTGGTCCCTAGAAGGATTTCTTGAAGTTGATCAGGGGCAGAATGGGGAAGATGCCGTTCTCGGCGTAGTTGGCCAGGCCAATCTGCAAGCCGTCCAGGTGCTTGGTGGCATTGACGAACCCCAGCTGGAAAGTGGTGCGTTCGGCATAGTTGACGAAGCCGACGTTGGCCAGGGCATTGCCCTGGGCGATGTTGACCGCCCCCCAGTTGAGCCCCTTCACATTGTTGGTCAAGTTGACGAAGCCCAGATTGAGGCCGGTATCCTGCCCTTCGTGCCAGTTGACGGCGTTGATGGCGACCCCACCAAACTGGTGGCGCACCCGGCTCGCGCCAAAGAACACACCAAGCTGCAGGCCGGTGAACTGATCCACATCGGAGAGGGCGAACACCGGCAGATCGATCCCCTTCACCTGGCCGGTGCGGCCGTAGAGGAAGGAAGCCCGTGCTCCTTCCACCTGATTGGACGAGGGCAGGTTGACACCGGGCAGGGAGATCTGGACCGGCGTGCTGGCCTGAGCGACACCGGCGAGGGTCAGGGCACCACAGCCGAGCAGCAGGGCGAACGGTTTCATCGGGGATTCCTTGTGAAGAGGGTGTGGCTCAAGGGTACCAGCGCAGGCCCCGGGGGACGAGACCCCGACCCTTTCCCTGCGTCACCTCTCGTCTGAATCCGGGGATGGCTCTCTCGGCGGGATGGAAAATTCAAACAGAAACTAACATTTATGTCATTTACACCAAAGGTGGATTGGTTGCAGAATGCTCAAACGTGTGTTTGAACAGAGCAAACAACACGTAACACAGGGATGACGTGCTGTACCCGCAAGAAGGGTCGATTGACCCGCAAAAACAGTGTTCTGCCGAACCGGAGACCCATGATGAATATGGACGTGATCAAGAGCTTTACCGAGCAGATGCAAGGCTTTGCCGCCCCCCTCACCCGCTACAACCAGCTGCTGGCCAGCAACATCGAACAGCTGACCCGGTTGCAACTGGCGTCCGCCAATGCCTACGCCGAACTGGGGCTCAACCAGTTGCAGGCCGTCGGCAAGGTGCAGGATGCCCAGAGCCTGGCGGCCCTCGGCACCGTGCAGCTGGAGAGCGCCAGCCAGCTCTCCCGCCAGATGCTGGATGACATCCAGAAGCTCAGCGCCCTCGGCCAGCAGTTCAAGGAAGAGCTGGATGCCCTGACCGCAGATGGCATCAAGAAGAGCACGGGCAAGGCCTGATAACCCCTGGCTGCCCGTCTTGCGGGCAGCCACATCTCCCCACGACTCGACAGAACGGGCAAGTGCCCGCCCCGGGCGTGGGTGAAGGAGAACACATGAGCCAATCATCTTACGGCCCGCTGTTCGAGGCCCTGGCCCACTACAACGACAAGCTGCTGGCCATGGCCAGAGCCCAGACAGAGCGCACCGCCCAGGCCCTGCTGCAGACCAGTCTGGACGATCTGGGCCAGGTGCTGGAGCAGGGCAGCCAGCAGCCCTGGCAGCTGATCCAGTCCCAGATGAACTGGTGGCAAGATCAGCTCAAGCTGATGCAGCACACCCTGCTCAAGAGTGCAGGCCAGCCGAGCGAGCCGGTGATCACCCCGGATCGCAGCGATCGCCGCTTCAAGGCCGAGGCCTGGAGCGAGCAACCCCTTTATGACTACCTCAAGCAATCCTATCTGCTGACCGCAAGACACCTGCTGGCGGCGGTGGATGCCCTGGAGGGCGTGCCCGAGAAGAGCCGGGAGCGACTGCGCTTTTTCACCCGCCAGTACGTCAACGCCATGGCTCCCAGCAACTTCCTGGCCACCAACCCGGAGCTGCTCAAGCTCACCCTGGAGTCCGACGGCCAGAATCTGGTGCGCGGCCTCGCGCTCCTGGCCGAAGATCTGGAGCGCAGCGCCGATCACCTCAACATCCGCCTGACCGACGAGTCCGCCTTCGAGCTCGGCCGGGATCTGGCGACCACCCCGGGCCGGGTAGTGCTGCGCACCGAGCTCTTTGAGCTCATCCAGTACAGCCCGACCACGGCGACGGTGGGCAAGACCCCGGTGCTGGTCGTGCCCCCCTTCATCAACAAGTACTACATCATGGACATGCGCCCCCAGAGCTCCCTGGTGGCCTGGCTGGTCGCCCAGGGGCAGACGGTCTTCATGATCTCCTGGCGCAACCCGGGGGTGGCACAGGGGCAGGCCGATCTCGACGACTACGTGGTGGACGGGGTCATCGCCGCCCTGGACGCCGTGGAGGCGGCCACCGGCGAGCGGGAGGTGCACGGCATCGGCTACTGCATCGGTGGCACTGCTTTGTCACTCGCCATGGGCTGGCTGGCGGCGCGGCGCCAGAAGCAGCGGGTACGCAGCGCCACCCTGTTCACCACCCTGCTGGACTTCTCCCAGCCCGGGGAGCTTGGCATCTTCATCCACGAGCCCATCATCGCGGCGCTGGAAGCCCAGAACGAGGCCAGGGGCATCATGGACGGGCGCCAGTTGGCGGTCTCCTTCAGTCTGCTGCGGGAGAACAGCCTCTACTGGAACTACTACATCGACAGCTACCTCAAGGGCCAGAGCCCGGTGGCGTTCGATCTGCTGCACTGGAACAGCGATAGCACCAACGTGGCGGGCAAGACCCACAACAGCCTGCTGCGCCGACTCTACCTGGAAAACCAGCTGGTGAAGGGGGAGCTCAAGATCCGCCACACCCGCATCGATCTCGCCAAGGTGAAGACCCCGGTGCTGCTGGTGTCCGCCGTGGACGATCACATCGCCCTCTGGCAGGGAACCTGGCAGGGCATGACGCTGTTCGGGGGCGAGCGGCGCTTCATTCTGGCCGAATCCGGGCACATCGCCGGCATCATCAATCCGCCGGATGCCAACAAATACGGCTTCTGGCAAAACGGGGCCGAGGCGGACAGCCCGGCGCAGTGGCTGGCGGGGGCGACCCACCAGAGCGGCTCCTGGTGGCCCGAGATGATGCGCTTTATCAAAGACCGTGACGAGGCAGAGCCCGTCCCCGCCCGGCAGCCTGTCGAGGGGCTGGAGGCGGCCCCCGGCAGCTACGTCAAGGTACGGCTCAATCCGGTGTTGGCCGGCGTCAGGAAGCAAGAAGAGGAACCCGCATGAGTACACAACCCCTTGCCGTGGGCATGAAAGCCAGCCTGACCAAGCGCTTCGGCCCGGCCGAGGTGGCGGCCTTCGCCGGTCTCTCGGAGGATTTCAATCCCCTGCACCTGGACCCGGACTTCGCCGCCACGACGGTGTTCGAGCGCCCCATCGTCCACGGCATGCTGCTGGCGAGCCTCTTCTCTGGGCTGCTCGGGCAGCAACTGCCCGGGAAAGGGAGCATCTATCTGGGCCAGAGCCTCTCCTTCACGCTCCCGGTGTTCGTGGGGGACGTGGTGACGGCGGAGGTGGAGGTGATTGCCCTTCGAAGCGACAAGCCCATCGCCACCCTGGCCACCCGCATCTTCACCCAGGGCGGCGCCCTCGCCGTGACGGGGGAAGCGGTGGTGAAACTCCCTTGAGCGCCAGTGGCACCCAGAGACACAACCAGCCCGGTCGGGCTGGTTTTTTTGCCTGTGCTCGCCCCTTTTTCGGGGCAATTCGGCCCGGGCCCTTTCCCTGCCCCGCCTAACTGCCTAGAATGAGCCCCCGCTGTTTCAGCCATTCATCCAGCTAGAGGATTTCCCATGGAGACGTTTCTGCTCGAAGGTCACCCCTTCGTTGCCTTGTGTGACCTGATCAAGCATCAGGGTTGGGCCGATTGTGGCGGTGCCGCCAAGGCGCTGGTCGCCGAGGGCCTGGTGGAAGTCGACGGTCAGGTCGAGACCCGCAAACGCTGCAAGATAGTCGCCGAGCAGGTGGTCAACTTCAACGGCATGAAGGTAGTCGTGAAGGAAGGCGTCAGCCCCGAGATCCTCTGATCCCGGTTTGAACAAGGGCGCCAAGCGCCCTCTGGCCTTCAGCTGGCCTTGATGGAGAGGGTCAGCACGAAGCGGGCCATGGCCTCGTCGCCGTTGCGCGACGGGCAGGTGGCCACCACCTGGATGGGGCGGTTGATGCGCTGACCGCTCGCCAGGGACTCGTCGATCATGGCGTCGATAAGCTCCCCCGCCGCGCAATCAAACTGCACGTCCCCCTCCGGGCGCTTCAAAAACTCCCCCTGCACATCCTTGAAGGCGAAATGCACCTTCTTGCGCCGCGCCCGCCCCTTCTCCATGACCAGGAGCCCCCCCACCAGGTCGGCACCGGTGGCGAGCGCCCCGAAATACATGCTGCCCAGGTGGTTGCGGGTGCGCCAGCCCAGCGGAATGCGGATGCGCAGCGCCCTGGCGTCCATCTGCTCGATGACGGGGGCACAAAAACCAATGACGGGAATGTAGCGCCAGGCGAACAGACGCAGGGCGAGGTTGGCTTTGAGGCGTTGCAGGTCCATTGCAAACTGATCCGATGAGTGAATGTGCCGCAAATGTTGCCAGCCTGCATCCCGATAGACAAGCCTCCCGTGCCATCCCTGTGAGCGGGCCCCCAAAGGGTATTTGCAAAATTCATGCAATGGCCAGGTTCTATTTGCCTGGCAAATGATAAAACCGGCCTTTCCTGACCCCGGGTTGCCCCTCTCTTTCCCTTTTTCCGATTTTTTTCAAGGTCCCGCCCCGGATGACGGGACCATGACAGCCATATCCGAATGAAACACAACAAGAAATACTCCCCGTCAGGGGGCTAGCCCAGGATCCCGCCCCCGCCACTGGGATTATTTGCAGTAACCAAACCCCCACTCCCTCGCTAGGCTGTTGCTGGCCCGGAAGTAGCCACTCGGCACCGGGTCAACCCATCTACCAATCTCACCATAAGGATAGAGAGATGAGTCACGTGCAACAGTTGTTCAACGGGGGAGAGAGCGCCGGTACTTTCCAGCTCAACTTCAACAACAACCGTGCCTACGAGCTGTTTGGCCGGGAGTACCTCAAGTGCTATGCCAACCTCAGCGCCAAGGGGAAGATGAGCAAGCCCCTGCCCACCGGGCCGCTGAGCTACACCGTCGACTTCGCCATGGATTGCGGCTGCAGTTCGGTGCTGTTTGACTTCAACCTCGCCTACAAGAAGACCTTCGGCAACCAGTTGCAGGCCCCCCTGTGGCGCGAGTCGGACTACGAGGCCGAGCTGGTGCTCTGCCAGCTGGTGCGCGAGGCACCGGCCAACCGCCTGAGCAACCATGATCAGTTCGCCGAGGCCGAGGCCTTCTTCAACGACGTCAATCTGCCCGACACCGTCCGGGCGGTGGGCAATGATCCCTATGCCGACAAGGACGGCCTGGTGGAGTTCATCGTGGCCAACGAGCTGCTGGACGATCCCGCCGTCATGGCCAAGCTGGCGGAGCAGAAGGCCTACCTCATCGCCATCACCTCCGTGGTCACCGCCTACATCAACCGTTACGCCGAAGCCTATGGCGAGCAGTACAAGACGGACGCGGATCTCTGGGCCAGGGCCCTCTCCAAGATCCCCCTGATGGGGCCGAGCAAGATCGATCAGCAGAGCTACAGCCGCCACATCAAGGGGCTCAGCATCGCCACCGACTTCATCAACTTCATCATGGACGTGGTGGTGAGCCAGGGCACCACGGCGCTGGCCAGCTTCAACAAGTTCCTGCAAAAGCAGGGGGATGCCATCCGCTTCGGGGTGGAGAACAACAAGGACTTCTACAAGACCATCACGGTGGGGGTCACGGTGGAAGTGTTCAAGGTGGGCAACGAGCTGGTCTATGTGCCGAAGATCAAGCAGTACCGCGTCAACTTCGACCGCCAGAACAGCAAGTTCACCTCCGCCTGTGCCAGCGCCGAGTTCGTCGACATCTACTTCAACTACCTCTATGCCGCCAACGTGTTCGACTACGAGGCGCTCAAGGACCCCGAGATCAAGCGCGACTTCGACAACTTCATCCAGAAGCAGCGCAAGGCACAAATTGAAGAAGCGGATACCTTCTTCAACGATGACTTCCCGCCCCTGGAGCCCAAGCTGGCCAGCCGCAGCAAGGCCACGGTGTAACCCCGCCAGTCAAAAAAACAGCCGGCAGATGCCGGCTGTTTTTTTAGGTGGGCCTCAGGCCCGTTTTTCTTCAAGCCAGGCCCCCTGGCTCTGCATCTCGAACAGCTGGGCATAATGCCCCCCCAGCGCCATCAGCTCGCCGTGGGTGCCGCGCTCGCACACCCACCCGCGGGAGAGCAGCAGGATTTCATCGGCATCCACAATGGTGGAGAGGCGGTGGGCGATGGCGATGGTGGTGCGACCACGGCGCGCCGCCGAGAGCGCCTGGGAGAGGGCGAGTTCGGTCTGGGAGTCCACGCTCGCGGTCGCCTCGTCCAGGATGAGGATGCGCGGATCCCCCACCAGGGCGCGGGCAAAGGAGAGCAGCTGGCGCTGGCCGGCGGAGAGGTTCTTGCCCCCCTCCTCCATCAGGGTGGCCAGGCCATCGGGCAGGCGGCGCACGAAATCGGCCAGCTGCACCTCCTCCAGGGCCTGCCAGAGCCGCCCATCCTCGATGCCGTCACGCCCGAGGCGCAGGTTCTCGGCCAGGGTGCCGACGAAGATGAAGGGATCCTGCTGCACCAGGCCGATGCTGCGGCGCACCGCCGAGAGGGCCAGGCCGTTCATGGGGTGATCATCGAAGTGGATGCTCCCCCGATCCAGGGGGTAGAAGCCCATCAGCAGGCTGATGATGGTGGACTTGCCGCTGCCGGTGTGGCCCACCAGCGCCAGCATCTGGCCAGGCCGGGTGGCAAAGCTCACATCTTGCAGCACCTGCTGCTCCCCGTCGTAGGAGAAGCCCACCCCGTCGAAGCGTACCCGTCCCTCCAGGGGGCGCACCTCCCCGTCGGTGCTCTCGCGGGTTTCATCGAGCAGGGCGAACACCCGCTCCCCCGCCACCATGGCCTGCTGCAACTGGTTGAGCTGGTTGGTCATCTCGATGAGGGGCTCGATCATCCGCCCCAGATAGCTGATGAAGGCGTAAAGCACCCCCACCTGGATGGCCCCCGCCGTGCTCAGCCCCTCGTGGGCAAACAGGGCCAGCAGACCGATGAGCACCATCATGTAGAAGAGATCGATGAGGGGGCGCAGCAGGATGCCGTTGATCTTGAGGCTCTTGATCCGCGCCTGCCAGTGCTGCTGGTTCACCCCGGCAAAGGCGTTGGCGAAGTGGCGCTCCTGCACCATGGCCTGGATCACCGGCATCCCCTGCAACGACTCGTTGAGGCGGCTGTTGATGTCGGAGAGCAAGGATCGGGTCGCCCGCACCACGGGCACACTCAGTTTCTGGTAAAGCCACATCACGGCCCCCACCGCCGGCAGCAGGGTGGCGCACACCAGCATCAGGCGCAAGTCCAACAGCGCCATGGAGAGCAGGATGCCGCACAGGAGCACCACTTTTTGCACCAGGAGCCCTATCACCTGGACATAGAGGTTCATGATCGCCTCGGTGTCGTTGGTGATGCGGGAGATGAGGGAGCCCGAGCGGTGCTTGTCGAAATAGCGGGCAGGCAGGCGGATGGCGGTGGCGAACACCTGCTCGCGCAGACGCTGCACCACCGCCTGGGCGATGCGGTTGAAGCGCAGGGATTGCAGGTAGAAGCCAGCCGCCGACAACACCTGCAGCCCCAGATAACCGGCGGCAAGGGCGGCGATGATGCCCCACTCCAGCCGGCGCGGCGCCAGGTAGTCATCGATGAAGAGCTTGATGAGCAAGGGGCCCGCCACCTCGGCGCCGGTGGCGAGCAGCAGGCAGATGCCCGCCTGCACCAGCCAGCGGGGGTAGCTGGCACAGTAGGCGAGCAGCCGTTTGATGGTTGGATTCACAGACTTGCCTCCAGCGCAGCGCTCCACGGGAATTGACTCTTTTTGCTCCCCTCTACGCTCGCGGGAGCCGGGCGGGGGGTGAAGGAAACCAGGGGTCTTGTCATCCTGTTCACAGGCTCTCCTCCACGTCCTGCTCCAGGCGCTGGTAGCGGACCATGTCCGCGTACCAGCCGTTCCTGGCCATCAGGGCCTCGTGACGGCCCCGCTCGCTGATCGCTCCCTGCTCCAGCACCAGGATCTCGTCCGCCTGCTCCACCGCCGTCATGCGGTGGCTCACCAGCACCAGGGTGCGCTTGTGGGCCTTGAGGGCCAGCAGGATCTGCTGCTCGGTGTGGGCATCCACCGCCGAGAGGGCGTCATCCAGCACCAGGATAGGGGCATCCAGCAGCAGGGCACGGGCGATGGCCAGACGCTGCTTCTGACCGCCGGAGAGGGTCACCCCCTTCTCCCCCACCTCGGTTTCATACCCTTTGGGGAAGCGACTGATGTCGTCGTGCACGCAGGCGATGCGCGCCACCCGCTCAATCTCCTCCCGGCTCGCCTCGGGGCGGCCCAGGGCGATGTTGGCCGCGATGGTGGTGGAGAACAGAAACGGCTCCTGGGGCACATAGGCAAACTGGCTGCGCAGCTCACCCAGCGACAGTTGCGAGATGGGCACCTCCCCCATGCGGATCTCCCCGGCCGTGGGGTTGGCCAGGCGCATCAGCAGCTTGAGCAGGGAGCTCTTGCCTGCCCCGGTGCGTCCCACTATCCCCAGCATGGCGCCAGCCTGCAGGGTGACATCCACCCCCTGCAACAGGGTGCGCTGCTCCAGCCGGTAGCCCAGCCCCTGCACCCGCAGGGGAAAGGCCGAGGCCAGCGCCACGGGATGGGCCGGCTCCTCGATGTCGCTGCGCTCCCCCAGCAGGCTTTCGATGCGCGAGTAGGCGGCGCTGCCCCGCTCGATGATGTTGAACAGCCAGGCGATGGCGAACATGGGCCAGATGAGCTGGCCGAGGTACATGGTGAAGCTGGTGAGCTCCCCCAGGGTCAGCTTGTCTTGCAGCACCAGGGCGCTGCCCCCTGCGACCGCCAGAAAATAGGAGCAGCCGATGCACAGGTAAATCACGGGGTCGAACTTGGCGTCGATGCGGGCCACCGCCATGTTGCGCTCCCCCGCCTGACGGGTCAGCTCGGCAAAGCCCTCGTCCTCCAGGGATTCGACCGCGTAGGATTTGAGCACCCGCACCCCGGAGAGGGCCTCCTGGGTCTTGTTGTTGAGGCGGGAGAAGGCCCCCTGAGCCGCCTTGAACTCCTTGTAGATCTGGGTCCCGAAGCGGTTCATGAAGAAGGCCATCACCGGCAGGGGCAGCAGGGAGAGCAGGGTCAGCTGCCAGGAGTACTGGCTGCACATGATGGAGAGCACCAGGATGCCGACGATGAAGGAGTCCACCAGGGTCAGCACCCCTTCCCCTGCGGTCATCTCCACCGCCTGGATGTCGTTGGTGGCGTGGGCCATCAGATCACCGGTGCGGTGGCGCTGGTAGAAATCCGGGCTCATGCGGGTGAAGTGGCTGAACAGCCGGTTGCGCAGCACGTAGGCGAGCCGGTAGGAGGCACCGAACAGCATGACCCGCCATACGTAGCGCAGCAGGTAGATAAGCAGTCCCAGGCCAAAAAGCCCCGCCAGATAGCCGGTCAGGGTGCCGCTGTCCAGGTCACCCTTGGTGATGCCATCCACCACCCAGCCCACCACCTTGGGGGGGATCACGGTCAACAGGGCCACCAGCATCAGCAGGGAGATGGCCACCAGATAACGCCGCCACTGATCCTTGAAAAACCAGCCAAGCCGCAAAAATACGCTCACAGAGAAGTCCTTGGTCGCGGCGCGCTGCCGCGTGATCGTGAAGAGAAGCTCAATACAATCGCCCCCTGGCGGGGGCGAACGAGTAGGTCATCATAGCCTGAAGCGGGTGACTTGAGAACGATTGCTATCTTGCCCTCCCTCAGAGCCGCTTGTCGGGGGGCGAAAACGGGAAGGCGACCGACTCCTGCTGCTCCCCGGTGAGCAGGAAGTGGGAGACCTCCTCCCGGGTCTGGGTAAAGACCTGCTGCAACTGGTTGAGCTCCCCCTCGCTCAGCTCCTCCTGCAACCGCAGCCGCCACTCCAGTTCACCGGTCAACAGTTGCAGGCGGGAAGCGGAGATGTTGGCCGAGACCCCCTTCAGGGTATGCAGCAAGCGGCACGCCACTTCGGGCTGCTGGCGACGCAGGGCGGTGCGGATGTCCCACAGATCGTCCTTGTGCTCGGAGAGGAACAGCTTGAAGAGGATCTGCAGCGCCTCCCTGTCATGCTCCAGCCGGCGCAGGGCATCCTCCAGATCCAGCACGCCCATGAGGGCCGGCGGCTTGACCTCGATGGGCACCTTGGGCTCCCCGCCGCTGCTCTTCACCCATTGCAGCAGGTTGTTGTAGAGATCGAGCTTGCTCACCGGCTTGGTGACATAGCCATTCATGCCGACGCCAAGGCAGCGCTCCCTGTCCCCCGGCATGGCGCTGGCGGTGAGGGCGATGATGGGCACATCATGCTTGTCCACCATCTTGCGGATCTGGCGGGTGGCATCCAGCCCGTCCAGCACCGGCATCTGCAGATCCATCAGGATGACGTCGAACGGCTGCTCCGCCACCTGCTCCACCGCCTCGCGGCCGTTGTCCACCACGGTGACCTTGGCCTCCACCCGGCGCAGGTACTCCAGAATGAGCTGCTGGTTGACCCGGTTGTCCTCGGCCAGCAGCACCCGGGTACCACGCAGCAGCTCCCGGAACTGCTGCTGATCCCCCTGTGCCTCCGCCTGGCGGACCTTGCTGTCATGGGAGCTGCCGTTGAGCAGTTCGTCCACCTTGGCCAGCAAGGCGTTTTCGGTCATGGGCTTGGCCAGGAAGTGGGTCAGTCCCATGCTTTCCATCCGCCCGTGCAGCCCCTCCCTGGACCAGGCGCTGGTCATCAGGACAGGCAGGCGCCGCCACTGGCTGTGCTGGTACATCTCGAGGGCCAAGTCCAGGCCATCCTCCTGACCCATGCGCCAGTCGAGGATGGCGAGGCGGATGTGATGCCCCTCTTCACGCAGCACCTGACGGGCGCGGGAGAGGCTGTTGACCGTGATGACGGACGCCCCCGCCCGCCCCAGGATGTCCTTTGCCAGTTCCAGCACCAGCTCATTGTCATCCATCATCAGGATCAGGGGCTGGTGATCGAAGAAGACCCGGCGCCCCGAGACCCCGTACACCGCTTGGGAGATGGGGATCTCGAACAGGAAGGTGGAGCCCACCCCGGGTTTGCTCTGCACGGTGATCTCCCCGCCCATCAGCCCCACCAGGCGCTGGGAGATGTTGAGGCCAAGCCCGGAGCCGCCATATTTGCGGGTATTGCCCGCCTCCAGCTGGGTAAAGGGCTGGAACAGCTGGGCCTGCTTCTCCGGGGCGATGCCGATGCCGGTATCCCGCACGCTGAAACAGACCCGCATGGGATGCTGGCTGGTGAGGGTGATGGCCACCTCCACCTCGCCCCGCTCGGTGAACTTGATGGCATTGTTCACCAGGTTGACCAGTACCTGACCGAGGCGCAGCGGATCCCCGCGCAGAAAGTCGGGCACGGCGGGAGACTTGTTGATGATGACCTCGATGTGCTTGCGCTCCGCCAGATCCGCGAACATGGCGGCGAGGGAGTCGAGCTGCTCGCTGAGATCGAAGTCGATCTCCTCCAGAGTCAGCTTGCCGGACTCTACCTTGGTGAGATCCAGGATGTCGTTGATGAGCAGCAGCAAGGTATCCGACGAGGATTTGATCTTGTTGAGATAGTCCCGCTGCTGGGGATCCAGGCTGGTTTGCAGTGCCAGGGCGCTGAAGCCGATGATGGCATTCATGGGGGTGCGGATCTCGTGGCTCATGTTGGCCAGGAAGTCGCTCTTGGCCTGGGCCAGCAGCGCGGCATGGCGAGAGAGCTCGCTCAGCTTCTGGTTGCGACGCCACAGGGTCGCGGCCACCAGCGAGAAGCAGAGCAGCGCCCCCCCCAGCACCATCAGGTAGAAGCGGCTCTTGAGGGAGGAGGCCCGCTCCAGCTTGCTCTGCTTCCAGGCGGGCAGCGAGCTCAGCCCCTTCATCTCCACCACCTGATTGCGCAGGCGATGGTACTCCATCACCTGCTGATTGAACTCCTGGCCCAGCCGAACGAGGGCCGCGACCCTCGGCTGCTCGCCATAGCGGTCGAGCAGGTGCTGCTGGAGTTGCAGCAGTTGCCGCTGCTCGTTCTGATCCCAGCTGCGTCGGAGGTAGTGGTGCAGGCGCATGAGTTCGGTCAGGTCGCGGTACTGCGCCTCACCGACCGGCAGAGTGCCTTGCAACGCCTTGAGCTGACCCTGGAAGCGGGGAGCCAGATACTCGATGGTCATCTCCATGGTGTAGAGCCTGGCGAGATCCAGCAGATAACCGTCGATGTCCCGCTGCAACGCCTGGGAGCCGGGGTCGTCCACCGACTCCGGATCCTCGTGCACCAGCCTGACGAACCTGTCCAGGTGACTGGAAAGCAGGCTCAGGCGCTGCTGTACGCTGCCATCGCTTGCCTTCTCGCGCCCCAGCAGATAGACGGTATCGGTATTGACCCGATTGAGCACCATCTCAGCCGCCACGCTCAAATCGAAGGCACGCTGCTGCTGGCTGAGCAACTGCCAGCAATAGGCAGAAAAGCCCACCAGCGATACGATGATAAGGCCAAAGACAACACGATTGGCCCGTGCAACACTCTTCATCCCGTCTCGATTCTCATGTCATGGTCGGCCATCCGGTGACATCAGGTCACGGCCGGAGGCCAACTGTGAAAAACCACTGAGTGCTATGTTACCGTTAGTCAGCGCTCTGATTGCAATAAAGATGTTGCCGGGCCATGAAATAAGGAAGCAATTATGTCACTTGTCACCACCTATTGTAGCCAATGCTTTACCCGCAACCGCCTGCCTGTCGAAAAATCAGACTCAAACGCGAAGTGCGGCCGCTGCCGTCACGCCCTCTTCGAACAAACCCCGGTGGCAGGGCGTCAGGCCAGCTTCGATGCCCTGATCCAGTCCGACATCCCGGTGGTGGTGGACTTTTGGGCAAGCTGGTGTGGCCCCTGCCTGCAGTTTGACCCCGTCTTTCAGGAGGTCGCCCGGGAGCTTGAGCCCCGCCTTCGCTTCGTGAAACTCGACACCGAGCAGGAGGCCGCCATCGCAGGTCGCTATGGCATCCGCAGCATTCCTACCCTGATGGTCTTCCAGCGGGGGGAGATCCTGGCACAGCGCAGCGGCGCCCTGCCCAAGAGCCTGTTCAAGGAGTGGCTGCTCTCCTTCACCTCCCCTGTCAAATGAAAACAAAATGTTTCATTTATGTTTGATTGAAGATCCATCTTCACTTGACTCTGTGAGTCGCCACATGATTTGACCATATCCCCCTGTTTCAAACAGGGGGATATATGTAACCTCGGCATCACAACAACAACCATAAATTAACCGAGAGAACGTTATGCACACATCGGCTGTACCTCCGACTCCCCCCTCACGCTGGCTGGACATCAAGTCCGGGATCGTCATCCTGGATCTGCTCCTGCTCTGCGCCATGCTGGCATGGCTCCCGTTTGACCCCATGGTCAACAAGGGGCTGGCCATCCTGATCTTCATCGCCATCCTCTGGCTGACCGAGGCGGTGAACATCACCATCACTGCCATCTCCATCCCGGTGCTCGCCACCCTGCTCGGGGTGTTCGACATGAGCAAGTCGCTGACCGACTTTGCCAACCCCGTCCTGTTCCTCTTCTTTGGCGGCTTTGCCCTCGCTGCAGCCCTCTCCAAGCAGGGACTCGACACCCAGATCGCCGGCAAGGTGATGCAGCTCGCCAAGGGACACCTGGGCTGGGCTTCCATCGTGCTCTTCACCATCACGGCCGCCCTCTCCATGTGGATCAGCAACACCGCAACCGCGGCCATGATGATGCCGCTGGCCCTCGGCATGCTGAAAGGGCTGGACGTTCACAAGGAGCGCCGCACCCTTGTCTTCGTGCTGCTTGGCGTCGCCTATAGCGCCAGCATCGGTGGCATCGGCACACTGGTGGGCAGCCCCCCCAATGCCATCGCCGCCGCCCAGATGGGCTTGGGCTTCACCGACTGGCTGGAGTTCGGCATCCCCGTGGTGATCATCTTCATGCCGGTAGGCATCGGCCTGCTCTACTGGGTGACCCGTCCCAATCTCTCCCACCAGGTCAGCACCGAGCAGGTCACCATCGAGTGGACAGGTCAGCGCAAAGTGACCCTGGCCATCTTCCTGACCACGGTGCTGCTGTGGATTGGATCCCAGCCTCTTGCCAAGGCGCTGGGCGGCATTCCCCAGTTCGATACCCTGATCGCCATGGGCGCCATCCTGGCCATCGCCGTCAGCCGCGTCGCCAGCTGGGATGACATCAACCAGAACACCGACTGGGGCGTGCTGCTGCTGTTCGGGGGTGGTCTCACCTTGAGCGCCATCCTCAAGCAGACCGGGGCCAACGCCTTCCTGGCGGAGCACCTCTCCAGCGGCCTCTCCTCCATGCCCATCTTCGTGATCCTGCTCTGCCTGGCCGCCTTCGTGGTGTTCCTGACCGAGCTGGTCTCCAACACCGCCACTGCCGCGCTGCTGGTGCCGCTGTTCGCCGGGGTGGCCGAGGCACTGGGGGTCTCCCCCATCGTGGTCTCCGTGCTGATCGCCGTCGGCGCCTCCTGTGCCTTCATGCTGCCGGTGGCCACGCCTCCCAACGCCATCGTCTTCGCCAGCGGCCATATCCAGCAGCGGGAGATGATGCGGGCCGGCCTGGTACTGAACCTGGTGTTCACCGTCATCCTGACCATGCTGGCCTATTTCATGGGGGATATCCTCCACTGAGGTTCGCCCCCTAATGCCCCTCCAAGCCCCGCATCGCCGGGGCTTTTTCTCGCCCCGAAACCACCGCACTCCCTACCCGCGACATCACGGCGACATTAACTTGCACTTAAGAAATCGCCTCCATGATGCTGACAACGGCCATCACGCAGCCATGGCTGACGATGGCGATGATCATGGACATCACGACAAGGGGATCACCTCATGGGTAAGACGATGCAGAACAACCGTGAAATCAAGGTATGGGATCCGGTGGTCAGGGTATTTCACTGGGCCACTGTGCTGTTGTGCGTGCTGAATCTCTTCATCCTTGAAGAGGGGGCGCGCAACCACCGCTATGCGGGATATGCGCTGGCCGGACTGCTGGCACTGCGCATCGTATGGGGATTCATCGGCTCCTATCATGCCCGCTTCGCCCAGTGGCTGCCGACACCGACCGGCGTCATCACCTATCTCAAGGAGACGATCAAGGGTCGCCACCCCTACTATGCCGGTCACAATCCTTTGGGGTCCTTGATGATACTGCTGCTGTTGACCTGCCTTGTCGGCACCGCCGCCAGCGGGATCATGACCGAATACGGGCCGCTCTCCGGCACCCATCGCATGGAAGAGATCCACGAGTTCTTTGCCAAGGGGCTGCAGGTGGCCATCTTCGTCCATGTACTGGCCGTCATCGCCCTGGATCGTCTGGTACGGGGTGATCTCGTCAGGGCGATGATCACCGGCAAGAAACGGGTGCCGGCGGACACCCGGGTGGTCGACAGGCCCTGAGCCTCCCTCAGCCCGACAGATGAAAAAAAACCCCGCATCGCGGGGTTTTTCACAGGAGCAGACATCAGCCGACGCTGCAGCTCGTCAGTTTCCAGATACGGTCTACGTAATCCTGGATGGAGCGGTCGGAGTTGAACTTGCCCATGGTGGCAGAGTTGATGATGGCCTTCTTCGCCCACAGGGCCGGATCCCGGTACCAGGCATCGATCAGCTTGTGCGCCTCGGAGTAGGACTCGAAATCCGCCAGGGTCAGGTAAGGGTCTCCCCCTTCCAGCAAGGAGCGCTTGATGGAGGCCAGCTCACCCGGACGACCCGGCGTGAAGTAGTCGGTATCAAACCAGTCCAGCACGGCTTTCAGCTCGGAGTTGGCGTAGTAGAAGTCATACGGGTTGTAGCCGCGCGCCTTCAGGGACTTCACCTCGTCCACATTCAGACCGAAGATGGCGCAGTTCTCGGCACCCGCCTCTTCGGCGATCTCGATGTTGGCTCCATCCAGCGTCCCGATGGTGATGGCACCGTTCAGCGCCATCTTCATGTTGCCGGTACCGGATGCTTCGTAACCTGCGGTGGAGATCTGCTCGGAGACATCCGCCGCCGGGATCAGCTTCTCGGCAAGGCTCACGCGGTAGTTCGGCATGAACACCACTTTCAGCTTGCCCTGAATACGGGCGTCGTTGTTGACCCGCTCCGCCAGCTTGTTGATGGCGTAGATGATGTCCTTGGCCAGCTTGTAGCCGGGCGCCGCCTTGGAGCCGAAGATGAACACCCGCGGATGCATGTCATAGTCCGGGTTCGCCAGCAGGCGACGGTAGAGCGCCATGATGTGGATGAGGTTCAGTTGCTGGCGCTTGTACTCGTGCAGACGCTTGATCTGGACGTCGAAGATCGCCTCCGCGCTCACGTCGATGCCGGTTTCCGCCTTGATGACCTTGACCAGCTTCTCCTTGTTGTGGCGCTTGATGGTCATGAACTGCTGCTGGAACGCCTTGTCGTCGGCAAACTTCACCACGCTGCGCAGCTTGTCCAGTTGCAGCGGCCACTCCTTGCCCACCACCTCGTTGTAGAGTTCGGCCAGTTCCGGGTTGCAGGCCAGCAGCCAGCGACGGGGAGTCACACCATTGGTGACGTTGCACATCTTCTCGGGCCACAGCTCGGCATACTCGGGGAAGAGATCTTCCTTCACCAGCTTGGAGTGGATCTCGGCCACGCCGTTCACCTTGGAGGAGCCGATGACGCACAGGTTGCCCATACGCACCTTGCGCACGTCACCCTCTTCGATGATGGAGAGCTTGGCCTTGATGGCATCGTTGCCCGGCCACTTGGGCTCCACCAGCTCGTTCAGGAAGCGGGCGTTGATTTCATAAATGATCTCGAGGTGACGGGGCAGTACCTTCTCGAACAGGCTGACGGACCACTTCTCCAGCGCTTCCGGCAGCAGGGTGTGGTTGGTGTAGGAGAAGACCTGATAGCAGATGCCCCAGGCGGTATCCCAGTTCAGCCCCTCTTCGTCCACCAGCACGCGCATCAGCTCGGGGATGGCCACGGTGGGGTGGGTATCGTTGAGCTGGATGGCGATTTGCGCGGCAAAGTTGCTGAAGTCACTGCCATGCACCCGCTTGTAGCGACGCATGATGTCCTTGATGGAGCAGGCGCAGAAGAAGTACTGCTGGATCAGGCGCAGCTCCTTGCCGGCGTCGGTCTCATCGTTCGGGTAGAGCACCTTGGAGATGGTCTCGGCCTGGGCCTTCTCGGCCTGGGAGTCGATATAACCACCGGCGTTGAACACGTCCCAGTCGAAGAACTCGGAGGCGCGGGATTCCCACAGACGCAGGATGTTGACGGTGTGACCACCGAAGCCGACCACCGGAATGTCCCAGGGCACCCCTTTGATCTTGCGACCGGCGTGCCACACCTTCTTCAGGCCACCCTTGTCACCAAAGACGGTCTCCACGTAGCCGTAGAGCGGGATCTCCTGCACCGATTCCGGGCGGCAGATCTCCCAGGGGTTGCCATATTCGCGCCAGGAGTCCGGACGCTCGATCTGACGGCCATCCTGAATTTCCTGACGGAACAGGCCGTGCTCGTAGTGGATGCCATAGCCCACCGCCGGGTAGTTCAGAGTGGCCAGGGAATCGATGAAGCAGGCAGCCAGACGACCCAGGCCGCCGTTGCCAAGGGCCATGTCAGGCTCTTGTTCACACAGATCGGTCAGTTCCAGACCAAGTTCACCCAGCGCCTCTTCACAGACTTTGTAGAGGGAGAGGTTGTGCAGGTTGTTGGAGGTCAAACGCCCCATCAAAAATTCAGCAGAGAGATAGTGAATCGCACGAGTATCTTTCTTGAAGTGAGCCTGCTGAGTACGGGTCAGGCGCTCGTACACCTGTTCATTGACGGCGGCAGCGGTCGCTTTCCACCAGGCATCCGGAGAGGCTTTCTGTTCGCTTGTACCCAAGGTAGAACGCAGGTGACGCACGATACTCGCCTTGAGCTGATCTTTATCCAGTTGGAGATCCTGGTCTGTCTTCTTCTTGGTAGCCATAAACCATTTTCCTTCGTTACAAATAAAAAATGTCATCCCATCGGGTGGACCGGCGCTGTTGTTATCTCAGAATATGCTCCGGCGGGGGCATACTAGCTAAAGCCAAGGGTTTAAAAGTTAACGTGAGTCACACTTTAACGCATAAAAATGACAGTTTCACCATGAAAACCCTTTCCTTGATCCAGCCTGAATGAAATATAAATTTCGTTTTAAATCATAGTGATATAAGAAAACAAAAAAGATAGTTTCATGAATAGGTTTTCAATGATTGCCTGTGACTGAAAATACGTGAAAATAACCGCCGACTATGGAGAAATTGAAAGCGCTTTCAATTCACACCCCCTCGTCAGGTAATAAAAAGGATGCCCCAATCGGAGCACCCTTTGATTTCAATTAACCATGTGCCTTGAACTGATTGCTCATAGGGTCGTAGTGATACCCGATCTGTTGCAGACGGGTAGCCAGCTGATCTTCTGTCATGTCGTAGTAAGCCAGCAGCTCTTCCAGACCATCACACTCCAGCCGCAGCTTCTCGTTGATGATCCCGAGCAGAATGTTCGCATCCAGTCGTTGCAAGGTACTAACGTCCATCTCGCTCCCTCCTCTCCCTATACAGGACTGTATAACCATGAGCGCCGACCCGAAGTTTGTCTACAGGTTAAAAAACACCCTGTATAAGGAAGATATAAATATCCTTTTTAATCATGTAGTTAAAGTCATCTCCTGTTAATCGGCTCACACTTTTAGCCACAAATGACTTGTCACTCCTTGCGAACAGAACTACTGTATGTGCATACAGCATGGTTATTCATACAGGAACGACATATGAGCCAGCCCCTGAATCTTTGCCCCCCCTCCTCCTCTGCCGGTCTGATCACCACCTGGCCCACTCGCCATCAGAGCAAGATGGGACAAGAGCAGCGGCGCGGCCCTCTCCATCAGGAAGCGCCGCTGCTGGATGCCCTGGGGCAACTGAGTCAGTCTGACAGTGGCTGGATCCTGCTCGTCGCCCCGCCCGGTCTGCCCGCCGCCGCGCAATTGCAGGCCAGAGGGATCAATCCTGCCAGGGTGCTTGTCGTGCACGCCCCCAAGATCAAGAATTGGCAGCGCCTGCTGGAGCAGAGCCTGATCAATGGTCACTGCGCCGCCGTGCTGACCTGGCTGCCCGAGCAGGTCGCTCTGGACCGGAGCACATTGAGCACCCTGGGCCAGCGTGCCGGTGTCCTGACCCGCTTCTTCGAGCCCGCAACCCCTCTGGGTGGGGCACTGAGCTACGGCGGCCAGGATATCTACCTGAACCACTGATCGCCCCTTCGGCGTAACAGCCAATGCGCCGGCATTGCCCACCGGGTTATCCAGGCTTCCGACCCGGGATGCCATGGCGACAAAGACAAAGCAGCACAGCAGCACAGCAGCACAGCAGCACAGCAGCACAGCAGCACAGCAGCACAGCAGCACAGCAGCACAGCAGCACAGCAGCACAGCAGCACAGCAGCACAGCAGCACAGCAGCACAGCAGCAGTAAATTAGCTCAGGCCCAGACCGTCAAATGGGGCCCGCAAAAAAGGCGACCCGAGGGTCGCCTTTCAACATGCTGCTGTACGGGGCTAATCGCTCTGCGTTTGCATCGAAGTCCGATTGATCAAGCCAGCTTCGTCTCCAGCTCGGCAATCTTGGCGGACCAGTAGGCCGGGCCGGTTTCGTGGATGTTGTTGCCCTGGGAGTCGACCGCCACGGTGACCGGCATGTCTTCCACCTCGAACTCGTAGATGGCCTCCATCCCCAGATCGGCAAAGGCCACCACGCGCGCCTTCTTGATGGCTTTCGCCACCAGATAGGCGGCGCCGCCCACCGCCATCAGGTAGACAGCCTGGTGCTGCTTGATGCTCTCGACCGTCTTGGGGCCGCGCTCGGACTTGCCGATCATGCCGATGAGGCCGGTTTCTCCCAGCATCATGTCGGTGAATTTATCCATCCGGGTGGACGTGGTGGGGCCAGCCGGGCCGACCACCTCGTCACGCACCGCATCGACCGGGCCCACGTAATAGATGAAGCGGTTGGTGAAATCGACCCCTTCCGGCAGTCCTTCACCTTTTTTCAGCATGTCGGCGATGCGCTTGTGGGCGGCGTCGCGGCCGGTCAGGATCTTGCCGGAGAGCAGCACGGTATCGCCGCTCTTCCAGCTGGCAAGCTCTGCCTTGGTGATGCCATCCACGTTGACCCGGCGCACATTACCACCGGACTCACGGGTGATCTCCGGCCAGTCTTCCAGCCTGGGGGGTGTCAGCTCCGCCGGGCCGGAGCCATCGAGTTCGAAATGCACGTGACGGGTGGCGGCGCAGTTGGGGATCATCACCACCGGCTTGGAGGCAGCGTGGGTCGGTGCGGATTTCACCTTCACATCCAGCACCGTGGTCAGGCCGCCCAGCCCCTGGGCTCCGATCCCGAGCTTGTTGACCTTGTCATAGAGCTCGACCCTCAGCTTCTCTTCGGTGGTCTCGGGACCACGGGCAATCAGCTCCTGGATGTCGATGTGCTCCATCAGGGCTTCCTTGGCGAGCACCGCCGCCTTCTCGGCGGTGCCGCCGATGCCGATGCCGAGCATGCCGGGCGGGCACCAGCCAGCCCCCATGGTCGGCACCGTCTTGAGCACCCACTCCACGATGTCGTCGGAGGGGTTGAGCATCACCATCTTCGATTTGTTTTCGGAGCCGCCGCCCTTGGCCGCGATACTCACTTCCACCTTGTCGCCGGGGATCATGTCGATGTGCACGACAGCGGGGGCATTGTCTTTGGTGTTCTTACGGCTGCCGGCCGGATCCGCCAGCACGGAGGCGCGCAGCGGGTTGTCCGGATTGGTGTAGGCGCGGCGGGTGCCCTCATCCACCATCTCCTGGACCGTCATGTCGCTGTCCCACTGTACCTGCATGCCGATCTTGACGAAGCAGGTGACGATACCGGTGTCCTGACAGAGCGGGCGATGACCTTCGGCAGACATGCGGGAGTTGATCAGGATCTGGGCCAGGGCATCCTTGGCGGCCGGGTTGATCTCGCGGTCATAGGCGGCCTTGGCGGCCTGCACGAAATCGAGGGGGTGGTAGAAGGAGATGTACTGCAGGGCGTCAGCAATGGAATCGATAAAGTCCTGTTTTCTAATGATGCTCATATCATCCTCACTGGTCCTTGTTATCGCTTGCGCGAGCAAGGGCTTCCATATGAGCCGGGCCTTCGGCAGGTGGCAAATGCACCTGGAGCCGGCAGACTGCGGCGTGTTTTTATAACGGTGTTTTTCTTAAAAATGCCGGCGGCCATGATACGCTTGACCACCCGAACCGGCTAGGGAGCCGGGCGCAAACTGTTGCCTATGTAACAAAAAATGAAACCAAGACTGCATATCCACCATTTCGACCCGCAGGCCTCGCTCCACACCTGGTTCGCCTGCCTGCAACACCAACCCTGGGCCATCCTGCTGGAATCCGCCGGCCCCCTGGGGGCTGACAACGGTTTTGACATCATCAGCGCCGATCCGCTTGCCACCCTGGAAACCCGGGGTGCTAGCACCTGCCTCACCCAGGATAACCACCAGCACCATCATGACGGCGATCCCCTCGCCCTGCTCGCCAGGACCCAGCGAGCCCTGCTCGGGGAGCGCGTTGAGGATGACTCGGGATTGCCATTTATCGGGGGAGCCCTGGGACTCTTTGGCTACGATCTGGGCCGACGATTCGAGCGTCTGCCCGCAGTGGCGCAACAGGACATCCAGGTGCCCGACATGGCGGTCGGGATCTACGACTGGGCGCTGCTGCGAAATGTCGCGACGGGACACTGGCAGCTGGCCCACTGGGGTGATGAAGCCGGCCTCGCCCGCAGGCTCGACTGGCTGATGGCGCAACGCGAACGAACCACCCTCCCCCTTCGCCTGACCGGCCCCTGGCAGAGCAACATGACGCGGGCCGAATACGGCGACAAGTTTGCCCGTATCCAGGCCTATCTGGCGGCGGGGGATTGTTACCAGATCAACCTGACCCAGCGCTTCAGCGCCCCTTATCAGGGGGATGAATGGTCCGCCTATCTCGCCCTGAGCGCCGCCAACAAGGCGCCGTTCTCCGCCTTTATCCGCCTGCCGCAAAGCGCCATTCTGAGCCTCTCCCCGGAGCGTTTCCTGCTGCTCGACAAGCGCCATATCGAGACCAAGCCCATCAAGGGCACCCGGCCTCGCCACCCGGATCCCGCCCAGGATGCCAGGGTAGCCGAGTCGCTCGCCAGCGCCGACAAGGACAGATCGGAGAACCTGATGATCGTCGATCTGCTGCGCAACGACATCGGCCGGGTGAGCCGGCCGGGATCGGTCACGGTCCCGCACCTCTTTGCCGTGGAATCCTTCCCGGCGGTGCATCATCTGGTCTCCACCATTCACGGAGAACTGGATGCGCGCTGGCAAGAAGTGGATCTGCTGCGGGCCTGCTTCCCCGGCGGCTCCATCACAGGGGCTCCCAAGATCCGGGCGATGGAGATCATCGAGGAGCTGGAGCCAGTGCGGCGCAATGCCTACTGCGGCAGCATCGGTTATCTGAGTCAGCACGGAAGGATGGATACCAGCATCTGCATCCGTACCCTGATCGCCGAAGCCGGTCAGCTGCACTGCTGGGCGGGGGGCGGCATCATCGCCGACTCCGATCCCGACGCCGAATATCAGGAGACCTACGACAAGGTGGCCCGCATTCTGCCACTGCTCGATGCCCTTTGATCCCATCCGGCCCTGCGGGGCCGACACAAGGAGACCCATGGAGATGACGAGTGCCGAGCTGCTGACCCGCTTTTTGCTGCAGCGCCCCGCCCCCGCCCATCGCCTGGCACTGGCCGGGCTCAAACCTGCCGCCGTGTTGATCCCCCTGGTGGAGCGCCCCGAGGGCCTGCATCTGCTGCTGACGCGCCGCAGCGCCGCCCTGCGCCACCACCCGGGCCAGATCAGCTTTCCCGGCGGGCGTCAGGACCCGGAAGACCGGGACCTCATTCACACCGCGCTCAGGGAAACCGAGGAGGAGCTTGGCATTCCCCCCTCCCAGATCCGGATCATCGGCAGCCTCACCCCTCTCAATACCGTCTCACGCTACGATGTGCTGCCGGTCCTCGCCATGCTCGACCCAGGCTACGGGCTGACCCTGAGCCAGGACGAGGTGGCCCAGGCCTTCGAAGTCCCCCTCGCCCACGTGCTGGATCCGGGGCAGCACATAGCCCTGAGCCTGCCAAGGGCGGACGGACGTCACACCATCTATTGGATCCCTTGGGAGCAATCTTTCATCTGGGGAGCAACTGCCAGCATGATCCGCCAGCTTGCCCAGCACATCTCGATATAACATTTTGACAACATAATTGGGTGAGAAATTATCCAGTTAACATTCAAATAACACTGCATTTGATAAATAAATTTTGATTTTTTATTCTTTTGATCACATTTCTACAAGAAAGTACGGGTTTCAGCCGCACAAAGGTGAATTTGATCAACATTTTTGATTAAAAAGAAAGTATTCTTGCGCCGACTAATTAAAACCACACATTCGGGGTGAGACACATGTCCAATACTGTCACTGGCGCACAGGATGTTGCAGCCGCACAGGAGCAAGGAATCAGCTCGGTCCAATCTCGCGGTTGGAGTAAACAAGACACCACCTGGGTGATCAGCCTGTTCGGTACCGCCGTCGGTGCAGGCATCCTGTTCCTGCCCATCAACGCCGGCATGGGTGGCTTCTGGCCGCTGGTGGTGATGGCGCTGCTGGTCGGCCCCATGACCTACCTGGCCCACCGTGGTCTGGCGCGCTTCGTGCTCTCCTCCAAGCAGCCCAATGCCGACATCACCCAGGTGGTGGAAGAGCACTTCGGCGTGGGTGCCGGTAAATTGATCACCCTGCTCTACTTCTTTGCCATCTACCCCATCGTGCTGATCTACGGCGTGGGCATCACCAACACGGTGGAAAGCTTCCTGGTCAACCAGTTGCAGATGACGCCGCCCCCGCGCTGGATCCTCTCCATCGTGCTCATCATGGCCATGATGTCCGTGATGCTGGCTGGCGAGAAGCTGATGCTGAAAGTGACCGAGTTCCTGGTCTATCCGCTCATCGCTATTCTGGCGGGCATCTCCCTGTACCTGATCCCGGACTGGACCGGTGCGGCCCTGAATGAAATGCCGAGCACCAAGGACTTCGCCACCACCCTGTGGCTGACCATCCCGGTGCTGGTCTTCTCCTTCAACCACAGCCCGGCCATCTCCAGCTTCGCCCTGGCCCAGCGCCGTGATCACGGTGAGCATGCCGTCGCCAAGTCCGACGCCATCCTCAAGCGCACCGCCATCATTCTGCTGGGCTTCGTGATGTTCTTCGTCTTCTCCTGCGTGATGAGCCTGACGCCGGCCCAGTTGGCAGAAGCCAAGTCCCAGAACATCGCCGTGCTCTCCTACCTGGCCAACCAGCATGCGAGCCCCATCATCTCCTACTTCGGTCCGCTGGTTGCCTTCGTGGCCATCGTCTCCTCTTTCTTCGGCCACTATCTGGGTGCCCGTGAAGGTCTGAAAGGGATGATCGTCCAGAACATGCGCAGCTCCGGCAAGGCACCGAACCACAAGAAGGTGGAGCTGTTCATCATCGCCTTCTTTATCCTGACCCTGTGGGGCGTGGCCGTGATCAACCCTTCCATCCTCGGGATGATCGAATCCCTGGGTGGCCCCATCATCGCCACCATCCTGTTCCTCATGCCCATGTACGCCATCAAGCGCGTTCCGGCCATGGCGAAATACCAGGGCCAGATCAGCAACGTCTTCGTGGCGACCATGGGCCTTATCGCCATCTCCGCCATCCTTTATCAACTGGTCGGCTAAGCCTTCCTGCGATACCGTCGGGCCAGCGGGCCCGGCGCCTCCCACAGCCCGGCAGATCTCCTCTGCCGGGCTGTGTTCGTTATGATCATCAGGTACTGGGCTCAGATGATCAGAGCCCCCAGCCCTCAAATCAGAGACAGCCCTGTCACCCACTCTCTTTCCCCTTGGTGACAGCTTGCCGCTCATATTCCTTCGCCCATGACACACGACCAAGACGTGCTGCGTTATCCCGTCATCTGCTGCTCGCCATCGGCCTTGCCAGGCAGAACACCAGAGCCCTTGTCCTTACCAGGAACGCCCGCTCTTCGGGGTTTCGCCCAGAGAGTCCAGGTCCCCACCCAATGGAGCCTTTCTTCGAGGCACTCAGGGAAAGCACCGGCCACAGGGCGCAGGCAAAAGCTGCCGAGAGACCTTGACCGGGCTTCCCGTGCAGCATCCGAAGAGCAGATGACCCCTTCGGTCACCAGAGGGGATGCCACAGGCCGCCATGCTGACAGCACAAACAGCCCGATATGCCCTGCCGAATGCAGCGCCGGGCACGTTGGTACAGGGAATGGCGTGTTGGCGGTGGCGAGAACACGAAGGCGGCCAACGGGCCCCTCCCGGGAAATCACACAGGGGGATCCGAGCACTGTCAATGCTATGACACGGCGAGAAGGTGCAGGGCGCCTGACACGCGCGCAAATAAAAAGCGCCCTCCGAAGAGGGCGCCTGTGCAGAGCAGAAAGTCTTAGGGGATCAGGCTTCGCGGCTGGGCACCGGGGCGGCATCCAGCAGGCTCTCATCCTCGGCCATGCAGGCGGCCGCAGTGAACAGCACGTCGGTGGAGCTGTTGAGGGCCGTCTCGGCGGAATCCTGCAACACCCCGATGATGAAGCCAACGGCCACCACCTGCATGGCGATGTCGTTGCTGATACCGAACAGGCTGCACGCCAGCGGGATCAGCAGCAGGGAGCCGCCCGCCACACCGGAAGCGCCACAGGCACTGATGGTGGCAACGACGGAGAGCAGAATGGCGGTCGCCATGTCCACTTCCATCCCCAGGGTATGCACCGCCGCCATGGAGAGCACGGTAATGGTGATGGCGGCGCCGGCCATGTTGATGGTGGCACCCAGCGGGATCGAGACCGCATAGGTGTCTTCCGGCAAGCGCAGCCTCTCGGCCAGGGCCATGTTGACCGGAATGTTGGCGGCGGAGCTGCGGGTGAAGAAGGCGGTCACACCGCTCTCTTTCAGGCAGGTCAGCACCAGGGGATAGGGGTTGCGCTTGATCTTCCAGAAGACGATGAGCGGATTGACCACGAAGGCGATGAACAGCATGCAGCCGATCAGTACCACCAGCAGTTGGGCATAGCCAAACAGCGCATCGAAGCCGGTTTCAGCCAGGGTGGAGGCAACCAGACCCAGGATGCCGAGCGGAGCGCAACGGATCACGGCCTTGACGATGGCGGAAACTCCGTGAGACACATCGGAAATCAGTGATTTGGTGCTCTCATTGGCGTGACGCATGGCGATACCAAGGCCGATGGCCCAGGCCAGGATGCCGATATAGTTGGCTTCCAGCAGTGCTTTCACCGGGTTGGTCACCACGTTGAACAGCAGGGTCTGCAGCACTTCCGTGATGCCCCCCGGCGGCGTGATCTCGGTAGCGCCTGCCACCAGATGCAGGTTGGAGGGGAAGAGGAAACTCGCCACCACTGCCACGGCAGCCGCCAGGAAGGTACCCAGCACATAGAGCAGCAGGATCGGTTTCATGTTGGTCTTCTGGCCCTGCTTGTGGCCGATGATCGCCGACATCACCAGCACGAAGACCAGCAGCGGCGCCACGGCCTTCAGGGCGCCGACGAACAGGCTGCCGAGCAGACCCGCCGCCTTGGCCCACTCGGGCATGAACATCGCCAGAAGGATACCGAATACCAGACCGACCAGGATCTGGCTAACCAGACTGGTGCTGTTGACCAGTCGAATGAGGGGGTGTTGTTGTGTCATCAAGTAGTCCCTGTGCACTCATGGTGCGTGAATCATTAGTCCTGTTGGCAACCAGCCCCGCGCATTGGCACCGGTCCGTTAACGGTGACGCCGTGGGCAGCTCTTCTGGTGGATCTGTCCCGTTCGCGTGGGGTTGCGGACAGGAATATCCCATCTGCCATGGTTTTTTTCCACATAATCACTGAAAAATATCAGGGTTACCTCACAAAAAATCTACAACAATGTGATAACACAATATCAACCACGGTCAAAATGTCACCAAACCAGTCCGATCATCGGCCACCACTGGGCCAGAAGTGATATGATGACGCCCTTTTTCAGGGAGCCTTGCCATGATCACCTCTTTATTGACCCGACACTTCGGCTTTGATCGCTTGCAGCCCGGGCAGGAAGCGGTGATCAGTCGTCTGCTGGCTGGCAAGAGCGCCGCAGCCATCTTCCCGACTGGCGCGGGGAAATCCCTCTGTTATCAATTGCCCGCCCTCGCACTGCCCCACCTGACCCTGGTCATCTCTCCCCTGCTGGCCCTGATGCACGATCAGCTCGCCTTTTTGCGCAGCAAGGGGATCGCCGCCGCCACCCTGGACTCCAGCCAGACAGCGGAAGAGAGCCGGCGCGTGATGCAGCAGGCCAGCGATGGCCAGCTCAAGATCCTGATGATTTCGGTGGAGCGCCTCAAAAATGAGCGCTTTCGCCGCTTCATCGCCCACATCCCCCTGTCACTGCTGGTAGTGGACGAGGCCCACTGCATCTCGGAGTGGGGCCACAACTTTCGCCCTGACTATCTCAAGCTGCCGGATCATCGCCGTGAACTGGCCATTCCCCAGGTGCTGTTGCTGACCGCCACCGCCACCCCGGCCGTCATGGCGGACATGCAGGCAAAATTTGCCATCGACCGGAACGATCTGGTGGTCACCGGTTTCTACAGACCCAATCTGGATCTGGCCGTCCTCCCGCTGGCCGGCAGTGCCCGCGATACCTGGCTGCGCGAGGAGCTGCACCGGGATCCGGCCGCCCCCACCATCGTCTACGTGACTCTGCAACACAGCGCAGAACAGTGCGCCGCGCAGCTACAGGCCAGCGGCATCCGGGCATGCGCCTACCATGCGGGGCTCGATCCCGCCCTGCGCAGCCAGATCCAGCACGACTTCATGGCTGGCAGACTCGACTGCATCGTGGCCACCATCGCCTTTGGCATGGGCATCGACAAGGCCGACATTCGCCGGGTCATTCACTACGACCTGCCCAAGTCCATCGAGAACTACAGCCAGGAGATAGGCCGCGCCGGACGTGACGGGCTTCCCTCCCGCTGCACCGTGCTGGCGAGCCGCGCCCAGTTGCCGGTACTGGAAAACTTCGTCTATGGGGATACACCGGACAGGGACGCCATCGCGCACTTGCTCGATATCGTGCGCCAGAGCGGCGCCGAGTGGGAATTCAGCCTGCTGCGCCTCTCCAACGAGACCAACATTCGCCAACTGCCCCTCAAGACCCTGCTGGTCTATCTGGAGATGGCAGGGGTCATTGCACCGGCCTACAGCTACTTTGCCGAGTACCGCTTCAGGTTCGTGCTGGAAAAACAGGCGATCCTCGCTCGTTTCAATCCCGAACGCCGCCAGTTCCTGGAGCAGGTCTTTGCCTGCGCACCCCAGGCGCGCACCTGGTGCACCATGGACTTCGAAGCGCTGTGGCAGGGATACCAGGGGGAACGCCAGCGCGCCGCGACGGCGCTGGACTACCTGCAGCAGCAGGGTTGGATCGAGCTTGAAAGCAAGCAGATGACCGAGGTCTATCGGGTGCTGAGCCAGCAAATCGATACCGCGACCCTGGCCGAAGAGCTGCATGGATTGTTTGAAAAGAAAGAGCAGAGCGAGCTGGCCCGCCTTCAGGCGCTGCTGGCCTTTTTCACCTCGACCACCTGCCTCAGCCATGAGCTTGCCCGCTATTTTGCCGACGACGCGGCCCCCGAGCGGTGCGGGCACTGTTCCGTCTGCCGGGGAGAGATCGCCGTGTTGCCGCCGCTTGCATCACCGGGCTTGCCCAACGAGCACGGTTTGCGCGCCTGGTGCGACCCGCTGATCGCCCTGTGCCATCAGCGCCATCCCAGGATCCTGACCCGTTTCCTGTGTGGCATCGCCACCCCGCTGACGACCCGTCTCAAGGCCAGGGATCTGGCCGGTTTTGGCCAGTTGGCGGACCATCCCTTCGCCGAGGTGCTGGCGGCGGTGTCAGCCCTCTATCCCGCCGAATCCTGAGCTTGCAGGTTTGGCGCCGTTCAGGCGCTGAAAAAATAAGACCCTCGCGGATGCGAGGGTCAAGCCAACGGAAACGTGCTTAAACAGAGCTTAGTATCTGCACAATCACCCACTCTCTTGCTAAAGCGATGACTGCTCGACACAGGGCCAATCTAGAGCAGCCAGAATGTAGCGTCAATGTAAAAATTAGAGCAAAAACACCAAACAAATAACATTACGTTGACGTAAGCGACACGTCTTTTCACCCTCTATTCCCTGCCGCCCTTGCCCTTGCTGGCACCGCCCCCTGACAAAACAGAGCGTCACCATTTTCTCCCTCTGGCACGCAAAGATTTATTTTTTATGTCTTTGACATTTGCATCACTGTCGTGGCAAAAATAATTTAACAGTCAGTAACATAGGTATGTCACTTAGTGCTTCTTCCCGCACGAGGATCGGGAAGCTCCCGCACAAACTTAAACCAATGATGGCGATGGATTACTGGGGGCTGTTGACTAGGCTTAAGAGGTAAACAGAACAAAAGTAGTGATCCACTCTTTTTCAGGGCAAGCGACTATAACGAGGGCTAAGTTATGGGCATCTTCGAGCACTATCAACAGCGGTATGAGAAGGCCAGAGAGGAGGAGTACAGCATCCAGGAGTTTCTGGATATGTGCAAACAGGACAAATCCTGCTACGCCTCTGCCGCCGAACGTCTGCTGACCGCCATCGGCGAGCCGGAAATGATCGACACCTCGACCAATCCACGTCTCAGCCGTCTCTTTTCCAACCGCGTCGTCGCGCGTTATCCCGCTTTCAAAGACTTCTATGGCATGGAAGAAGCCATCGAACAGATTGTCTCCTATCTCAAACATTCCGCTCAGGGTCTGGAAGAGAAGAAACAGATCCTCTATCTGCTCGGACCGGTTGGCGGCGGTAAATCCTCGCTGGCAGAGAAACTCAAATCCCTGATGCAAAAAGTGCCCATCTATCGCATCAAGGGCTCACCGGTGAACGATCACCCCTTCTGCCTGTTTGACATCGACGAAGATGGCGAAATCCTCGAGAAGGAGTACGGCATCCCTCGCCGTTATCTGCGCCCCATCATGTCTCCCTGGGTCGCCAAGCGCCTTCACGAGTTTGGCGGTGACATCACCAAATTCAAGGTGGAGAAGGTAAACCCCTCCATCCTCGATCAGATCGCCATCGCCAAGACCGAACCGGGGGACGACAACAACCAAGACATCTCCTCCCTGGTCGGCAAGGTCGATATCCGCATGCTGGAACACTTCGCCCAGGATGATGCCGACGCCTACTCCTACTCCGGTGCGCTGTGCAAGGCAAACCAGGGGATGATGGAGTTCGTCGAAATGTTCAAGGCGCCCATCAAGGTGCTGCACCCGCTGCTGACGGCGACGCAAGAGGGGAATTACAACGGTACCGAGGGGCTCTCCGCCCTCCCCTTCGACGGCATCCTGCTGGCCCACTCCAACGAATCCGAGTGGCAGCAGTTCCGCAACAACAAGAACAACGAAGCCTTCCTCGACCGTGTTTACATCGTCAAGGTGCCCTACTGCCTGCGCGTCTCGGAAGAGGTGAAGATCTATGAAAAACTGCTGTTCAACAGCGAGCTGACCGAGGCCAAATGCGCACCGGGTACTCTGGAGCTGCTGGGCCAGTTCTCGGTGCTGTCGCGACTCAAAGAGCCGGAAAACTCCAGCCTCTATTCCAAGATGCGGGTCTATGACGGCGAGAGTCTTAAAGACACGGACCCCAAGGCGAAAAGCTATCAGGAGTACCGCGACTATGCCGGTGTCGACGAGGGCATGAACGGCCTTTCCACCCGTTTCGCGTTCAAGATCCTCTCCCGTGTCTTCAACTTCGACCACGCGGAAGTGGCCGCCAACCCGGTGCACCTCTTCTACGTGCTGGAGCAGCAGATAGAGCGCGAGCAGTTCCCGCAAGAGCTGCACGATCGCTATCTGGAGTTCATCAAGGGTTACCTGACTCCGCGCTACGTCGAGTTCATCGGCAAGGAGATCCAGACCGCCTACCTCGAGTCGTATTCAGAGTACGGTCAGAACATCTTCGATCGCTACGTCACCTACGCCGACTTCTGGATCCAGGATCAGGAGTATCGTGACCCCGAAACCGGCCAGCTGTTTGACAGAGCGTCTCTCAACAGCGAGCTGGAGAAAATTGAAAAACCTGCCGGGATCAGCAACCCGAAAGATTTCCGTAACGAAATCGTCAACTTCGTGCTGCGGGCCCGGGCCAACAATGCAGGCCGTAACCCCAACTGGACCAGTTACGAGAAGCTGCGCACCGTGATCGAGAAAAAGATGTTCTCCAACACGGAAGAGCTGCTGCCGGTTATCTCCTTCAACAGCAAAACCTCGGCTGAGGAGCAGAAGAAGCACGATAACTTTGTCGAACGGATGATGGAGAAAGGCTACACCCGCAAACAGGTGCGGCTGCTCTCCGAGTGGTATCTCAGGGTACGCAAGTCATCCTGACCCTGCCGTGTTCAAGGGGGAGTTATGGCGCATTTTATCGACCGCAGGCTCAACGGCAAAAACAAAAGCGCTGTCAATCGGCAGCGCTTCATCCGCCGCTACAAGAAGCAGATAAAACAAGCGGTCTCGGATGCTGTCTCCAAGCGCAGCATTCAGGACGTGGACAAGGGCGAGAGCATCAGCATCCCGACCAAGGACATCGGGGAACCCCATTTTCATCAGGGTCATGGCGGCAAACGGGAGATGGTGCATCCGGGCAACGACCAGTTTGTCTCCGGTGACAAGATTGACCGGCCCAAAGGGGGTGGCGGCGGCCAGGGGAGTGGCGAGGGCCAGGCCTCGGATCAAGGAGAGGGCGTCGATGATTTCGTCTTCCAGATCTCCAAAGACGAGTATCTGGACTTGCTGTTCGAGGATCTGGAACTGCCGCGGCTGCAAAAGACCCAGCTCAACCAGCTGATGGAGATGAAGACCTACCGGGCCGGCTACACCTCCAACGGGGTGCCTGCCAACATCAACGTGGTGCGCTCCCTGCAAAATTCGCTGGCGCGGCGCATGGCGCTGCAGGCAGGCAAGAAACGTCAGTTGCGTGAACTGGAGGAGCGCCTGGCCCAGCTGGCTTGCGAGCCCAACGACCATTTCGCCGAAATGGCGCAACTTGAAAAAGAGATCAGGGAGCTGAAGCGGCGGATCGATGCAGTCCCCTTTATCGACACCTTCGACCTCAAGTTCAACAACTTCGTCAAACGGCCCGTCCCCTCGAGCCAGGCGGTGATGTTCTGCCTGATGGACGTTTCCGGCTCCATGGATCAGGCTACCAAGGAGATGGCTAAGCGTTTCTATATCCTGCTTTATCTATTCCTGAGCCGGACTTACAAGAATGTCGAGGTGGTCTACATTCGCCACCACACCCAGGCCAAGGAAGTGGACGAGCACGAGTTCTTCTACTCCCAGGAGACCGGCGGCACCATCGTCTCCAGCGCGCTCAAGATGATGAATGACATCATCAACGAACGCTATCCCGCCAACCAGTGGAACATCTATGCGGCGCAGGCGTCCGATGGGGACAACTGGGCGGATGATTCCCCTCAGTGCAGGGAGATCCTGATGCGCGACATCATGCCGCGGGTGCGTTACTACTCCTACATCGAGATCACTACCCGCGCCCACCAGACCCTGTGGCACGAATATGAGGCAGTGGCAGAGCAATACGCCCACTTCGCCATGGAGCACATTCGCAAGGTCGAGGACATTTATCCGGTGTTCCGGGAATTGTTCAAGAAGCAAGCGGCTTGAGGGATCACATATGGTAGAAACCGCAAGAAAGATAGCGCCGCTGGATGACGGGCCTGACTGGAACTTCGATCTGCTGGAGCTTTATCACCAGGAGATCGCACGTGTCGCCCGCTTCTACAAGCTGGACACCTACCCCAACCAGATCGAGGTGATCACCGCAGAGCAGATGATGGATGCCTACTCCAGTGTCGGCATGCCCATCGGTTATCAACACTGGTCATTCGGCAAGCGCTTCATCCACACCGAGCGCAACTACAAGCGCGGCCAGATGGGACTGGCCTACGAGATCGTCATCAACTCGGACCCCTGCATCGCCTATCTGATGGAAGAGAACACCATGCCGATGCAGGCGCTGGTCATGGCCCACGCCTGCTATGGTCACAACTCCTTCTTCAAGAACAACTATCTGTTCAAGGCCTGGACCGATGCCTCCTCCATCATCGACTACCTGTTGTTTGCCAAGAACTACATCACCGAGTGCGAGGAAAAACACGGCATCGATGCGGTGGAGAAACTGCTCGACTCCTGCCATGCCCTGATGAACTTCGGGGTGGATCGTTACAAGCGGCCCCAGAAGATCTCTCTGGCCGAGGAGAAGCGACGCCAGAAGGCACGGGAAGATTATCTGCAAACCCAGGTTAACGAGCTGTGGCGTACCCTGCCCAAGCATCACAAGATTGCCGGGGTGGAAGACAGGCGCTATCCTGCCGAGCCTCAGGAGAACATTCTCTATTTCATCGAAAAGAATGCTCCCCTGCTCGAGCCCTGGCAGCGCGAGGTAGTGCGTATCGTGCGCAAGATCAGTCAGTACTTCTACCCGCAGAAGCAGACGCAGGTCATGAACGAGGGCTGGGCCACCTTCTGGCACTACACCATTCTCAACCATCTCTATGACGAGGGAAAAATCAGCGATCGCTTCATGCTGGAGGTGCTGCACAGCCACACCAACGTCGTCTATCAGCCCCCCTACAACAGCCGGTATTACTCGGGGATCAACCCCTACGCCCTTGGCTTTGCCATGTTCACCGACCTGCGTCGCATCTGCGAACACCCGACCGAGGAAGACAGATACTGGTTCCCCGATTACGCTGGCACCAACTGGGTCGAGACATTGCATTTCGCCATGCAGAACTTCAAGGACGAAAGCTTCATCAGCCAGTTCCTCAGTCCCAAGGTAATGCGCGACATGAAGCTCTTTGCAATTGATGACGACGATCTGAAGAACTATCTCAAGGTGTCCGCCATTCACAATGAAGAGGGCTACCGGCTGGTGCGTAGCACCCTGTCCGCTCAATACAACCTGAGCAACCTGGAGCCCAACATTCAGGTCTACAACGTGGCAGTGAAAGGCGATCGCTCCCTGACCCTGCGCTATGTTCCCCACAACCGCATCCCCCTTGGCGAGTCACGCCACGAGGTGCTCAAGCATCTGCATCAGCTGTGGGGCTTCGATGTGGTGCTGGAGCAGGACAATGGCGAGCTATCCGCAGATATCATCGGCCGTTGTCCGGACCGCAAGAGCATGACCTGACGTCAGTACCGGGCATAAAAAAACGCGCCATCAGGCGCGTTTTTCTTGGGTCAGGGTAATCAGTTGTCACACAGGTTGCTTGGCATGTCCTGACGCAGACGGGTCCAAAGCTTGCCAGACTCGATGCCGTACTGGCGTACCGTCATGAACACGGCTTCGTGATCCTTGTTTTCGGCCAGCTTGCGCAGCGTCTTGTAGTAGGCATCTGCGGTTTCCCGCGCCTGCTTGTCCGAGAAATAGTAGCGGCCAACCCGGCTGTACAAACCCTTGAAACCGTTGAGGATCAAGGCATAGATGGGGTTGCCAGAGGCAAACGAAAGCTGGTGATGCAAACGGTAGTCGAAGTCCGCATAGGCCTCGGCCGTGTTCTCCACATCATCGGCACCACGCAGTATCTCGGCGGCCTGTTCCGGGTTGTTGCGAATGGCGCCACGGATGAAGATGGTGCAGATGTTGGTCCGGGCGGAGAGCAGCTGTGCCACCAGATCAGGTACCTTGTCCTGATCGAGACGCGCCAGGGTCTCCAGGATGTTGAGACCGGAGGTTTCCCAGAAATTGTTGACCTTGGTCGGTTTGCCATGCTGGATGGTGAGCCAGCCATCACGGGCAAGGCGCTGCAACACTTCACGCAAGGTAGTGCGAGTCACGCCGATCAATTCGGACAGCTCGCGCTCCGCCGGCAGAATGGATCCAGGAGGAAAGCGATTGTTCCAGATGGACTCGATGATGTATTCCTCGGCAAACCCGGCAGGGCTTTGCGCTTTAATGACCATGTAATGACTCTGTTGTAGTGCGTAAAAAGGCCCCCGAATAATAGCAAAGCCGGTCATGCTGGCAAGCAGAAGGTCGGTCCTCTGCTCACATTACCCCGATCTTTTTGTTAAAAATATGTATGCGCCAACAAGTGGGGAGTCAACCAACACCAAATGATGGGGATATAACCGTTTGCTCGCTGGGCAAGTTCAGCGAGCTTATTTATAGTTATCGCTCCCTTGATTAAAATCATGTGCAATCAATCTGATACAGGTGAATATCCGGATGTTCGGCTCGGGTCGGGCTCGACTGCATAGACGCAGATATCAACAACAGAACAGAGAACCATCATTATGCCAATCAGCCTAGGGCGCGCGTTTACAAAGAACTTTTTGGGCAATGCTCCGCGATGGTACAAAATTGCCATCGTTCTATTCCTGCTGATCAACCCGATCATTTTCTACGTTGATCCCTTCTTGGCCGGCTGGCTGCTGGTTGTCGAGTTTATTTTCACCCTGGCCATGGCCCTCAAGTGCTATCCGCTGCAACCGGGCGGACTCCTGGCCATCGAAGCCGTGCTCATCGGCATGACCTCCGCCAACCAGATAAAACATGAGCTGGTGGCCAATATCGAAGTGCTTCTGCTGCTGGTCTTCATGGTGGCCGGCATCTACTTCATGAAGCAGTTGCTGCTCTACGTCTTTACCAAGATGCTGGTGCGCATCCACTCCAAAACGTTGCTTTCTCTCGCCTTCTGCCTGGTGTCTGCCTTCCTCTCCGCGTTCCTTGATGCCCTGACCGTGATCGCCGTGGTCATCAGCGTCGCAACCGGCTTCTACGCCATCTACCACAAGGTGGCCTCCCGGGATGAGTCCGGCAATCTGCATCATGATGACGAAGAGATTGACGAGCTCTCCCGCCAGCATCTGAACGAATTTCGTGCCTTCCTGCGCAGCCTGATGATGCACGCCGCCATCGGTACCGCCCTGGGGGGCGTCTGCACCCTGGTCGGCGAACCCCAGAACCTCATCATCGGTGAACAGGCGGGGTGGCACTTCGGTGAATTTGCCATTCGCATGGCGCCAGTCACCATTCCGGTCTTCATTTGCGGCCTGCTGACCTGCATCCTGGTCGAAAAATTCCGCTGGTTCGGTTATGGCGCCCGCTTGCCCGAGCCCGTGCGTCACATCATGGAATCCTACGAGCGCGACGAAGACGCACAACGTACCCCGCAGGACAAGGCCAAGCTGATCGTCCAGGCGCTGATTGCCACCTGGCTTATCACGGGTCTTGCCCTCCATCTGGCTGCTGTTGGGCTGATCGGCCTGACGGTCATCGTGCTCGCGACGGCGTTCACCGGCGTGACTGAAGAACACGCGCTTGGCAAGGCATTCCAGGAGGCTTTGCCATTCACCGCCCTGCTCACCGTCTTTTTCAGCGTGGTGGCGGTCATCATCGATCAACAGCTGTTCAAGCCGGTGATCCAGTGGGTACTGGCGGCCAAGCCGGAGGATCAGCTTGCCCTCTTCTACCTGGCAAACGGTCTGCTCTCCATGGTCAGTGACAACGTCTTCGTCGGCACCGTCTACATCAACGAGGTGAAGACCGCCCTGATCAACGGCGCCATCAGCCGCGAGCATTTTGATCTGCTGGCCGTGGCCATCAACACCGGCACCAACCTGCCGTCGGTCGCCACCCCCAATGGCCAGGCCGCATTCCTCTTCATGCTCACCTCGGCCCTCGCTCCCCTGCTGCGCCTCTCTTATGGCCGCATGGTCTGGATGGCGCTGCCCTATACCCTGGTGCTGGGGCTTGTCGGCTTTTTCTCCGTGGAACTGCTCCTCGGTCCTGCAACCGAATGGTTCTATCAGGCAGGGTGGTTGCTGGATCATGGGGCACTGCCACTGCCCACCCCGTCCACACACTGATCATGAAAGGGGCTGTTCGGCCCCTTTCTTTTCAGATGGGGCTCTGCTCTAATTCAGCCACTATTTTTCTCTGAGAGATCAATCAGATGATCGAGTATCTTCGCCGCATTGCCAGTCATCGTCTGGCCTGGGGATTGCTGGCAGCCTCCGCTTTCGCGCTGGAACTCTGCGCCCTCTTCTTCCAGCACGTGCTGGGTTTGCACCCTTGCGTGATGTGCATCTATGAACGTATCGCCATCCTCGGCGTGCTCACCGCCGGCCTCCTCGGCATGGTCGCGCCAGAGCGCTGGTACCTGCGCTGGAGTGCCATGCTCCTGTGGGGTTACAGCGCCTTCTGGGGCCTGAAACTGGCGCTCAAGCACGTGGATTACCAGATGAACCCCTCCCCCTTCAACGTATGCGAAGGGTTTGTTGACTTCCCTGCCTGGGCACCACTGGATAAATGGGTTCCCTGGATGTTCTACCCGGACGGCGACTGCAGCGAGATCAGCTGGCAGTTCCTCGGTTTCTCCATGCCGCAGTGGCTCGTGGTCATCTTTGCCGCCTACCTGCTGGTGTTCGTCATCGTGGCTGCTGGCAACCTGATAAAAGGGCGCTGCTGCAACTAGTTCGTCACTCGACCCTAAGAAGGGAGCACATGGCTCCCTTTTTATCTCCTCTTTATCGCCTCACGACCCCATGCCCAGGGGGCCGGATCTCCTTCTCCCTGTTCTGCCAATGAAGTGGCTGCCTGCGGGTGTGCATCATCGTAACAGGCCACAAGCGGGTCAAAGGGCGCAGCGGCGACCTGCCACTCAGCCAACCAACAAGAAGGGAGCCATATGCTCCCTTCTTTCATGTCGTGCACGGCGATGTCACGCGCCTTCGGAGGTAGCCTTGCTGGCACTTCTCCTGGCCTTCACCATGCCGATCACCATGGGCAACAAGGAGACCGCGATGATGCCGAAGATGAGCAGGGTAAAGTTGTGGCGCACTACCGGCAGATTGCCAAAGAAGTGGCCGGCATAGACGAAGGAGAGCACCCACAAGAGCCCCCCCACCAAGTTGAACGCCAGGAAGCGGGGATAGGTCATGGCCCCCATGCCCGCCACGAAGGGGGCGAAGGTCCGCACTATGGGCAGGAAGCGGGTGATGATGATGGTCTTGCCGCCATGCTTGGCATAGAAGGCATGAGTCTTGACCAGATAGTCCCGACGAAAGATTTTGGAATCGGGGTTGCGAAACAGCTGCTCACCGAAGAAGTGGCCTATGGTGTAGTTCACCACGTTGCCGAGCACCGCGGCGATGATCAGCACGGCGGCCAGGGTGTGCACGTCCAGCACGCTGCCCACTGTGAGGGCACCTGCAGCAAACAGCAGGGAGTCCCCCGGCAGGAAGGGAGTCACCACCAGCCCGGTCTCGCAGAAGATGATCAGAAACAGGATGGCGTATACCCAGACGCCATAATTCTCGAACAGCTCTTTCAGATGCACGTCAACGTGCAGAATAAAGTCGATGGCAAAGAGGATCAGATCCATTTTTTGGTACCCATGAAGTGAACGGCGTGGAGTCTACGCCAATGAGACCTGGCTCACAATCTCCCCATGGTCCCCTTTTTCGAACCCCATGAAGGGAGTCATTCAATCCCCCCTTCTTTTCCCCTTTCCCTGAACGTAGGCTTCTGCTCACTCGGCCTTGTCCAGAGCGGCCAGCACCTCGCCGGGCAGGCATTTCTCCCAGCCCCACAAGAGGAGCAGCAACAGGGTCGCGTCGTCGAGCCAGCCAAGGAGAGGCACCACATCGGGGACAACGTCCACCGGGCTGATGCCATAGAGCAGGATAAGGATCACCAGCCCCTTCGCCCACCAGGGTGTACCTGGGTGGCGAAAGCCCTGATAGAGGCGGCGCAAACGCCGCCAGATGAGCCAGCGTCTGGCGCTCATGACTCGATCAGCTCGCCGCGCAGCCGCTGGATCTGATCCCGCAGCGCCGCCGCCTGTTCGAACTCCAGATCCCGCGCATGCTGGAACATCTGCTCTTCCATCCGCCTGATCTCCTTGCTGATCTCGCTGGCAGAGCGGGCATGGTACTCCCCTTGCGGTTCGGCAGCCTTGCGACTCCCCTTGCCGGCCTTGCCCGCCGTGCGGCTGCCCCCCATGTCCATCACATCGCCGATGGCCTTGTTGAGCCCCTTCGGCACGATGCCGTGTTCCAGGTTGTGGGCGTGTTGCAGGGCGCGGCGCCGCTCGGTCTCTTCGATCGCAACCTTCATGGAGTTGGTGATGGTATCCCCGTAAAGGATCACCTTGCCGTTGAGGTTGCGCGCTGCCCGGCCGATGGTCTGGATGAGGGAGCGGGTGGAACGCAGGAAGCCCTCTTTATCCGCATCCAGAATGGCCACCAGGGAGACTTCCGGCATGTCGAGTCCTTCGCGCAGCAGGTTGATGCCCACCAAGACGTCGAACTTGCCAAGGCGCAGGTCGCGGATGATTTCCACCCGCTCCACGGTATCAATATCCGAGTGCAGATAGCGCACCCGTACCTCGTGATCCGCCAGGTATTCGGTCAAGTCCTCCGCCATCCGCTTGGTCAGTGTCGTGACCAGCACCCGCTCCTCCACCGCCACCCGCTTGCGGATCTCGGAGAGCAGATCGTCCACCTGGGTGCTGACCGGCCGCACTTCCACCTCAGGATCGAGCAGGCCGGTGGGACGCACCACCTGCTGCACCACGTCACCGCCTGACTTCTCCAGCTCGTAGGGGCCGGGGGTCGCCGAGACGAACACCGTCTGGGGCATCAGCGCCTCGAACTCGTCGAACTTGAGGGGCCGGTTGTCCAGCGCCGAGGGAAGGCGGAAGCCGTACTCCACCAGGGTCTCCTTGCGGGATCTGTCCCCTTTGAACATGGCGCCGATCTGCGGCACCGTGACGTGGGATTCGTCGATGATGAGCAGGCCGTCCCCCGGCAGGTAGTCAAACAGGGTGGGCGGCGGCTCACCCGGTGCGCGGCCGGAGAGGTAGCGGCTGTAGTTCTCTATACCGGAGCAGTAACCCAGCTCCTGCATCATCTCCATGTCGAACTGGGTGCGTTGGCTGATGCGCTGCTCCTCCACCAGCTTGTTGAGGTTCATCAGCTGCTCGCGCCGCCCCTTGAGCTCCTCCTTGATGTGCTCGATGGCACCCAGAATGGTCTCCCGCGGGGTGGCGTAGTGGGTCTTGGGGTAGATGGTGTAACGCACCACCGTCTGCTCGATGGCGCCGGTCAAGGGATCGAACAGGGAGAGGCGTTCTACCTCTTCATCAAACAGCTCCACCCGCAGGGCCAGCTTGTCCGATTCGGCGGGGTAGATGTCGATCACCTCCCCCCGCACCCGGAAGGTGCCGCGCTGGAAGGCCATGTCGTTGCGGGTGTACTGCAGTTCGGCGAGGCGGCGCAGGATATCCCGCTGATTGATCACGTCCCCCACTTTGAGGTGCAGCATCATGCTGAGGTAGGCCTGGGGATCCCCCAGACCATAGATGGCCGATACCGAGGCGACGATCACCACGTCACGCCGCTCCAGCAGCGCCTTGGTGGCTGACAGCCGCATCTGTTCGATGTGATCGTTGATGGAGGCATCCTTCTCGATGAAGGTGTCCGTGGTCGGCACATAGGCTTCGGGCTGGTAGTAGTCGTAATAAGAGACGAAATACTCCACCGCGTTGTCGGGGAAGAACTCCTTCATCTCCCCGTAGAGCTGGGCCGCCAGGGTCTTGTTGGGGGCCAGTATCATGGTGGGACGATTGAGGGTCGCGATGACGTTGGCCATGGTAAAGGTCTTGCCCGAACCGGTCACCCCGAGCAGGGTCTGATGGGCCAGTCCCGACTCGATGCCATCGAGCAACTGGGCGATGGCCCTCGGCTGATCCCCGGCGGGTTGAAACTGGCTGGCCAACTGGAATAACTTGCTCATGACGACTCCCGGCAAAAAACGGCAAGGGAGCAGTGTACCCCGAGTTGAAGGAGCTGGGTATCCGCTCACCCTCCCTGATGGCTATTGACCCCGAAATACGACCTCTGTATGATGCACCTCCTTGCCTGATATTCCCCCGTAGTTCAGTCGGTAGAACGGCGGACTGTTAATCCGTATGTCACTGGTTCAAGTCCAGTCGGGGGAGCCAATTCCTCACCATCTCGGTGCAAGTTATCCACTTTAGTGCTTTTCTCTTCCAATTTTAATGCACAAGCCCTTCCCTGCGGCCTGACTCCCTTTTGATCTCCCGATACTGACCAGCAGCGTTTTGTTCTGCTGCACATAACTATTTGATTTTTATAGAAACAATTTATTGCAGGTATTTTTTGAACAGTCCTTGCAGCCCAGTATCGGCGCGGCTTTCAGCCTGATCGCCAAGTTTCATGAACAGGGTTATCCACAGTTTCTGTGGGTAACTTGACCAAAGCCACGGTTCATCTGGGCTGGCAGCCATTGTCCCCGGTTTGCGCTGGCTGCCCCCGCTCTTCCCCATTTTCTGCTGTTTTTCCCTTCCCCCCTAAATGGGATGAATCGACTCGCGGTGCTGCCCGTGGGGGATTTTTTTTCGCTATGCCGCATCCTGCGGGTCAGCCCTCGCCGGATGAGTCATAAGTCTCTTTTGTAACCCTTCAATTTCCTCAGTGGAAAATGCTGAAAAACGTGCCCGTTTGCTCCCCATGCAGCAGGTAATAAATTGTCCACAGGAGTGTCATCCCCTCTCTGCTCGACAGCATATTTCACTCATTGACAGCGGGCCTTGCAGCGTAAAATAGAGGTGTTTTCCCCAGCCCCCCCTCACATCCCTATCTTCACCGAAGAGACCAGCACTTAACTGGCTGTTAATCCGCTTTGGCGCTTCTTTCTTGATACAGGATCCGGCACAATATCGGCCCCACTTTTTTCCTCGGTTTTTCCGGGCATGACCATAGATTTCGTGACATTGCTACATCAAAGCGACTCCCTGCTGCTGTTCGTGGTACTAGCCTTCGGGCTGCTGCTGGGCAAGGTACGCATCGGCAACTTCCAGATAGGCAACACCATAGGCGTGCTCTTCACCGCCCTGCTGTTTGGCCAGATGGGATTCCAGTTTTCCACCTCCACTGAAAACGTCGGCTTCATGCTGTTCATCTTCTGCGTGGGGATTGAAGCGGGGCCGCACTTTTTCAGCGTCTTCCTTCGCGACGGCATCCACTACATCACCCTGACCCTGGTGATCCTGCTGTCGGCCCTGCTGCTGACCGTGGGGCTCGCCAAGTTCTTCAATCTGGGGCCCGGCATGGCCGCCGGCATTCTGGCAGGTTCCCTCACCTCCACGCCGGCCCTGGTGGGGGCACAGGACGCCCTGCGAAGCGGATTGCTCAACCTGCCCCACCAGACCGACATGCAGTCGGTGCTCGACAACATGGGGATAGGCTATGCCCTGACCTACCTGGTGGGCCTGGTGGGCCTGATGCTGGTGGTGCGCTACCTTCCTTCCCTGGCCAGGCTGGATCTCAACACCGAGGCCCAGAAGATCGCCCGCGAGCGGGGGCTCTCCGACAGCGAGAGCCGCAAGACCTATCTGCCCATCATCCGCGCCTATCGGGTCGGCCCAGAGCTCGCCGCCTGGATCGGCGGTCGCACCCTGCGCGAAACCGGCATCTATCCCCACACCGGCTGCTATGTGGAGCGCATTCGCCGCAACGGCATTCTGGCCAGCCCCGATGGTGACGCCGTCATTCAGGAAGGGGACGAGATCGCCCTGGTGGGCTACCCCGAGAGCCACGAGAAGCTCGACGTCAACTACCGCAACGGCAAGGAGGTGTTCGATCGCAACCTCCTTGACCTGCAGATCGTCACCGAAGAGATCGTGGTGAAAAATGATGCCGTGGTGGGTCGCCATCTGGTGGAGCTCAACCTCACCGAGAAGGGATGCTTCCTCAACCGGGTGGTGCGCTCCCAGATAGAGATGCCGTTCGATCGCAACATCATGCTGCAAAAGGGCGACGTGCTGCAGATCAGCGGCGAGAAGCAGCGGGTCAAGCTGCTGGCCAACAAGATAGGCTTCATCAGCATCCACAGCCAGACCACAGATCTGGTGGCCTTCGCCACCTTCTTCGTACTGGGCCTGCTCATCGGCTCCGTCTCCCTGGTGTTCGGCCAGATAGAGTTCGGCCTCGGCAATGCCGTCGGCCTGCTGCTGGCGGGGATCCTGATGGGCTACCTGCGTGCCAACCACCCCACGGTGGGCTATGTGCCACCAGGCGCCCTGCGCCTTGCCAAGGATCTCGGACTCGCCGTCTTCATGGTGAGTACCGGCCTCAAGGCCGGGGGCGGCATCCTCGATCACCTGAGCGAAGTGGGGATGGTGGTACTCTTCTCCGGCATGCTGGTGACCACCTTGCCGGTGCTGGTAGGCTACCTGTTCGGTGTCTGGGTGCTGAAAATGAACCCGGCCCTGCTGCTCGGCGCCATCACGGGCGCACGTACCTGCGCCCCGGCCATGGACGTGGTGAACGAAGCGGCCAACAGCTCCATCCCGGCGCTCGGCTACGCCGGCACCTATGCGGTGGCCAACGTCATGCTGACCCTGGCGGGCTCCTTCATCATCGGCTTCTGGTTCTAGCCGCAGAGTACCTGCCCGCCCATGAAAAAAGGGAGCCTCGAGGCTCCTTTTTTCATGGGCGGGCACTCCTGGATGGAATAGTGAAAATCGTGCTATGGGGACGGGTCTATCAAACCCAATAAGCTAAATCCTCTACAAGGTGCCACTTACACTCAATAAAACGAGCGAGGTGTAAGTGATGAAACGCGCATGGATGATTGTGATCTGGTGGTTCTGCTCCCTGACGCCAGCCTGGGGGGCCGAATCCGGCAAGCAGGTGGCCCCCGAGGCAGAGACGGAGAAAAGCGCCCTGAGCTTTGCAAACGACGAGCTTGCCAAACCCAGGCTGGGAGATCTCGACGTCATGCTGGAGCAGCGCACCATCAGGGTGCTCACCACCTACAACAAGACAGGATTTTTCATCACCAAGGGTGTGCAACGGGGGGCCACCTACGATGCCTTCATGCAGGTGGAAAAGCGCCTCAACGAACAGTTGCGCAAGCAAAAGGCGATCAAACGCCACCTCAAGGTGCACTTTGTCTTCATTCCCGTGGCCCGGGAAGCCCTGCTGAGCTCCCTCATCGAAGGCAAAGGCGACATCGCCGCCGCCAACCTCACCATCACGGACAAGCGCAAGGAGCAGGGCGTGACCTTCACCGATCCCCTGCTGCAAGACGTGCGGGAGCTGCTCGTCTCCGGCCCCTACTCGCCCAAGGTGGAAAGCGCCGCCGATCTGGGGGGAAAACGCATCTACGTGCGCCCCTCCTCGAGCTATTTCGAGAGCCTCATGGCTTACAACCAGGCGCGCAAGTCGGCGGGAGAGCCCCTCATCGACCTCCAGCCCGCCTCGGAGGTGCTCGAAGATGAAGATCTGGTGGAGATGGTGAACGCAGGCCTGCTCCCCTTCATCGTCATGGACGAGCACAAGGCCCGCTTCTGGCAAAAGATTTTCCCCGGGATCACCATTCACGACACCCCCGTGTTCCGGGAAGGGGGCGTCATCGCCTGGGCGGTGCGCAAGGAGAGCCCCCAGTTGCTCGCCATGCTCAACGAGCAGATAAAGGCGCTGCGCGGCAAGGCGACGGGGGATGAGATCCTGGCCCGTTATCTCAAGCAGAACAAGTTCGTCAAAAGCGCCGCCGTCGAGGCGGAGCGCAAGAAATTCCTGCAGGTGGTCGAGCTGTTCCGTGAATATGGCGAACGCTATGACATGGACTGGCTGCTGATGGCGGCTCAGGGCTACCAGGAGTCCGCCCTCAACCACCAGGCCCGCAGCCATGTGGGCGCCATCGGCATCATGCAGATCATGCCCGCCACCGGCAAGGGGCTGAAGGTCGGCGACATCCGCAAGCTCGAGCCCAATATTCACGGCGGCGTCAAATACATGCGCTGGATGATCGATCACTACTATGCGGACGAGCCCATGACCGCCCTCGACAAGGCCCTCTTCTCGTTCGCCTCCTACAATGCCGGCCCCGCCCGGGTGGCGCGGCTCCGCACCGAGGCCAGAAAACGGGGGCTGGATCCCAACGTCTGGTTCCACAATGTCGAGTACGTGGCGGCAGAGAAAATCGGCCCCGAGACGGTCACCTATGTGGGCAACATCTACAAGTACTACATCGCCTACAAGCTGGTGATGGAGCAGGTGGCCCTGCGCCAGCAGGCGAGCGATGCCCTGAAACAGGAGGCGAAGGAGGACGTCAGCACATCGGCGGCGAAACCGACCCAGTGATCCTTGCCGGACGAGGCGCCCATGGCGCCTCGTCTCTGTGCACATCCTTCTGTGGCCCGTGACCAGAATGAACACAATGGGCACAACAGCCTTAATAGCCATTACGGTCAGATTGTTTTCCAATCAGACATGATTAATTAACCTTCTTGCAACAATCACAAGGAGAGCACCATGTTGCAAGGAACCCTCAAACGCACCCTGATCGGTAGCCTGCTCGCACTGAGCGTCGGCGCCCACGCCCAGATCAACGAAGTCCACTTCCTGATCCCGGGCGGCGCTGGCGGCGGCTGGGATACCACGGCCCGCGGCACCGGTGAAGTGCTGGCCAAGTCCGGTCTGGTCAAGACCGTCTCCTACCAGAACATGTCCGCCGGTGGAGGCGCCAAGGCCATCGCCCACCTCATCGAGACCTCGGCCCAGTCCGACAAGACTCTGATGGTCAACTCCACCCCCATCATCGTCAAATCCCTCTCCAAGGAGCTGCCCCAGTCCTTCCGTGACCTGACGCCAGTGGCCGCCATCATCGCCGACTACCAGGCCCTGGCGGTGAAGGCGGACTCCCCCTATCAGAACTGGGCCCAGCTGCTGGCAGCCTACGAGGAGAACCCGGCCAAGGTGAAGATCGCCGGGGGTTCCGCCCTTGGCAGTCTGGATCACCTGGTCGCCGCCCTGACCTTCAAGAACGCCGGGGCCGACGCCAGCAAGCTGCGCTACGTCGCCTACGATGCCGGTGGCAGTGCCATGGCCGCCGTGCTGGCCGGAGAGACCCAGGCCATCTCCACCGGCTTTGGCGAGGCGATGGAAGCGGTCAAGTCGGGCCAGATGCGGATCCTCGGGGTCACTTCCGACAAACGCCTGCCGGGGGCGGAGCAGATCCCCACCTTCAGCGAGCAGAACAACCCCACCGTCTTCGCCAACTGGCGCGGTTACTTCGCCTCCCCCACCATCAGCCCGGAGAAATCCGCCGAGTTTGCCGCCCTGCTCAAGCAGATGTACGACAAGCCGGAGTGGGAAGTGGTCCGCAGCCGCAACAGCTGGACCAACCTCTACCAGTCAGGTCCCGAGTTCACCGCCTTCCTTGACGGCCAGGAGCAGCAGATCGGCGGCCTGATGCGCGAGCTCGGCTTCATCAAATAACCCTCGCTGTCCCATCGCAGGCAGGCGCAGGCCCGCCGCTCATGTTGGAGTCAAAAGATGAACATTACCAAGGAGCGACTGGGGGGCCTGCTGTTTCTGCTGCTCTCCCTCACCTATGGCTACTACGCCACCGAGATACCGGGCTACCCCGGCGACGAATACGAACCCTTCACCGCCAGTACCCTGCCCTATGCCCTGGCAGGGATCGGGACGCTGCTCTCCCTGCTGCTGGTGCTCTTCCCCGGGGGCGAGCCCCTGCGCCGGGAAGAGGGAGACTGGCGCCGGGTCTTCATCCTGCTCGGGCTCATGGTCATTTACGGATTGGTGCTCACCTGGTTTGGCTTCGTGCTCTCGACCATCGCCTTCCTGAGTGTGGGCATCCGGGTGCTCGGTGAGCCCAGTCTGCGCTACGGCCTGATGATCAGCGTCCCCTTCTCCATCGGTTTCTGGGCCCTGCTCACCAAGGGGCTCAACGTCTATCTGGAGCCGGGTCGCCTGTTCACCCTGCTCGGTTTCTAAGGAGTCACCATGTTAGACGGAATCTTGCAAGGACTCGGCACTGCACTGCTGCCGGTCAACCTGATGATGATGGTGCTTGGCTGCTTCATCGGCACCTTTATCGGCATGTTGCCGGGCCTTGGCCCGGTCACCGCCATCGCCTTGATGATCCCCATCACCTATGGCCTGGATCCGGCCTCCGGCATCATCTTGATGGCGGGGGTCTATTACGGCGCCATCTTCGGGGGTTCCACCTCCTCCATCCTGATCAACGCCCCCGGCTGCTCCGCCACCGTGGTCACCGCCTTCGACGGCTATCCCCTGGCCTGCAAGGGACAGGCGGGCAAGGCGCTGGCCATCGCCGCCTACGCCTCCTTCACCGGCGGCACCCTCTCCGCCATCATGCTGATGGTGGCGGCGCCCCTGCTCGCCAAGGTCTCCCTCTCCTTCCAGTCGGCGGACTACTTCGCCCTCATGGTGCTGGGCCTCTCCGCCGTGGCGGCCTTTGCCGGCAAGGGGCAGGTGCTCAAGGCGCTGATCATGGCGCTGTTCGGCATCATGATCTCCACCATCGGCATCGACCGCAGCGTCGGGGTGGACAGGTTCACCTTCGGGCTGCCGGATCTGCGTGACGGCTTCTCCTTCCTGCTGCTGGCCATGGCCACCTTTGCCCTCGCAGAGATCCTGATGGCGGTGCTGCGCCCCGGCAAGGACAACAGCGAGGAAGAGGCCAGGCAGATGCAGCAGCTCGGCAGCCTCAAGCTGAGCAAGGAAGAGGTCAGGGAAATCGCGCCTCCCATCGCCCGCTCCTCGGTGCTGGGCTTTCTCATCGGCGTGCTGCCGGGAGCCGGTGCCACCATCGCCGCCTTCATGGCCTATGGGGCCGAGCGCAACATCGCCGGCAAACAGCGCCAGGAGCAGTTCGGCAAGGGCAGCCTGCGCGGTCTGGCCGCCCCGGAAGCGGCCAACAACGCCGCCTCCACCGGCTCCTTCGTGCCCCTGCTGACCCTGGGGATCCCGGGCTCCGGCACCACGGCCCTCATCCTGGGCGCCCTGGTGGCCTACGGCATCCAGCCGGGCCCACGTCTGTTCATGGAGCATCCGGACGTCTTCTGGTCGGTGATCATCTCCATGTATCTGGGCAACGTGGTGCTGTTGATCCTGAACCTCCCCCTCATCCCCTACCTGGCCCGGGTACTGGCGGTGCCGCGCCCCGTGCTCATCCCCATGGTGCTGCTGTTCTCCCTGACCGGGGTCTATCTGGTCTCCTTCAACACCATGGACATCCATGTGATGGCCATCGTTGCACTGATCGCCATCGGCCTGCGCCTGCTCACCTTCCCCATGGCCCCCATGCTGCTCGGCTTCATCCTGGGAGGCATGCTGGAGGACAACCTGCGCCGGGCCCTGGTGATCAACGACGGCAGCCTGAGCTTCCTGTGGGAGCGCCCCATCACCCTCGCCTTCACGGTGATCACCCTGACCATGTTGCTGCTGCCCGTCTGGCAGTGGTGGCAGGCTCGCCGGGCCCCCAAGGTGGAGCCTGCCACCAGCCACTGAATCGATGATCCTCTGCCACCTCTGAACCCTGACCATCACGCGCAGAGACCTTGATGCCCACGGGAAGCAAATCCTGATAAAAAGAGCGCCGAAAGGCGCTCTTTTCTTGTCTGGACAACAGGTTCCGGGCGACCGGATCACGGCTTGCTGTAACGCCGCTCCGGCCGCCCGACGGTGCCATATTCGAGCTCGGGGCTCGCCAGTTGCTGCCCCACCAGAAATTCCAGATAGCGGCGTGCCGTGGTCCGGCTCACCCCTATCCGGCTGCCTATCTCCTCGGCACTGGCGGCCTCCGGAGTCAGGGCCGTCAGCACCCGCTGCAGGGTGAGAGCATCGATGCCCTTGGGCAGTCCCTCTGCCGCCACCTGCTGCAACGGCGTACCGAACAGGGTGTCCACCGCCTGCTGGTCGATGTCGGCCAACGCCGCCAGGGCGGCGATGCTCTGACGGTACTTCTCCAGGGTGTCGCGCAGCCGCTCGAACACCACGGGCTTCAAGATGAAATCCACCACCCCGAGGCGCATCGCCTCCTGCAGGGCAGCGGCTTCCCGCGCCGCGGTGAGCAGGATCACATCCAGACTCGCCCCCGCCTGGCGCAGCTCTCTCAATAGCGAGAACCCCTCTCCATCGGGCAACCAGACATCCAGCAGCACCAGATCGGGCCGGAGGATCCCTATCTGCTCCCTGGCATCGAACAGGGTCAACGCCACCCCCAGCACCTCGAAACCGGGGAGGCGCTGCACGAAACGGCGGTGGATCTCGGCAATGGCGGGATCATCCTCGACGATCAGGATCTTGATCACTCACACCTCCTTGGGAATGTAACAGACGACGCAACTTCCCTGCGTCGTGGCTTCGATGGTGATCTCCCCCTGCAGGGCATCCAGGGTCTTGCGCACCAGGGAGAGCCCGATACCGTGTCCTGGCTCGGGCTTGCTGCTGACCCCCTGTTCGAACAACCTGTCCGCCAACTGCGGGTCGATGCCGCCAGCCCCGTCTTCCACCTCCAGCACCAGATCCTGCCCCAGATCGCTCAGGGAAACCCGGATGGGCTGATAGGGCGCACCGTGGCGGCGGGTCGCCTCGAAGGCGTTGTCGATGAGGTTGCCCAGCACCGTTACCAGCTGGGAACCGCTGACACGGGCAGGAATATCGTGCAGACGGGCATCGGGATCGATCACGAGCTCAAGACCGAGCTCGTGGGCCCTGTGGTATTTGCCGAGCAGCAACCCCGCCACCTTGGGTTTGGCGATGGCCCCCATCAGGAAGCCGAGCAGGGTCTGCTCGGTGGCCGCCTCCCGCCCGATGAAGGCGAGCGCCTCCCGGGTGGCACCGAGCTCAATGAGGCCGGCGATGGTCCCGAGCTGGTTGTTGTGTTCGTGGGTCTGCACCCGCAGCAGATCGCTGTAGGCCTGCACCTGGGAGAGCTGGGCGCTGAGTTCCGCCAGCTCGTCCTTGCGCCGAAAGCTCGACACTGCGCCGATCAGCTTGCCCTCGCGCACCAGCGGCAAGCGGTTGACGATGAGGGACTGGCCGTTGAGCACTATCTCCTCGTCAAACTGGGGGGTCTGCTCTTGCAGGATGGAGAGCATGCGACTGCCCGGCAGCAGGTGACCGATGGGCTGGCCGATGGCGCTCCTGGCGGTGGTGTCGTCCAGGCGCAGCAGCTTGATGCCGTTGGGGTTCAGGGAGGTGAGGCGCCCTTGCTCGTCGATGGTGAGGATCCCCTCGCGCACCGTGCGCAGGGTACAGTCGAGTTCCGCATAGAGACGCCCCATCTGCTCGGGTTCAAAGCCGAATATCGCCTTCTTGTAGCGCCGGGCCAGCCAGGCGGCGGCGACACTGTTGAGTACCACAATGAGCAATGTCATGGCCAGGCCAAAGCGCAAATAGCCCTGCAGATCCGCATCGATGTCCCGCACCAGATAGCCGACCGACACCACCCCGATGATCTTGCCCATCTCGTCCCGGATGGGCCCCTTGCCGCGCACCGAGACCCCAAGGGACCCTTGGGCCCTGGAGATATAGGCTTCTCCCTGCAGGGCACGCTCGGGATCATCCCCCACCATGGCTTTGCCAATCCGGTCCGCATTGGGGTGCACCAGGCGGCGTGCCTGCCTGTCCCCGATGACGATGTAGCTGGCCCCGACCTCGGCGCGGATCCGCTCCACCAGGGCATTGAGGCGGACCGTATCCGCCCGCTTCACCCCGGCGATGACGCCGGACTCTCGCGCCACCAGCCGTGCCACATCCAGGGCCTGATCCCCCACCTCACGGTAGCGCTGCTCGGCGACATAGTAGTAGCTGGCCCCGCTCAGCAACACCAGTTGCAACAGACTGACCAGACAGAGAATGAGCAGGAAGCGTCCTTGCAACCCGAGCCTCATGCCTCCTTGTCGCCTCGCAACAAGTCGAGCAGCAGACTGCCATCGCGCAGGGCCTTGTGCACCTGCACCGAGGTGGGTTTGGTGGGATCTTCGTAGAAGTGGGTGGATTCAATCTGCAGGCGCACCAGGTACTCGGCGGGCAACTGGCTTGCCAGGGACTGGTGCAACATGGGGAAGAGCAGTCGATCGGCCCGGGTGATCTCCCCCCCGAGCAGCAGCTTGCCCGGATTGAGCAGGCAGATGAGGTTCGCCAGCACCCGGGAAAGGCGGCCCGCCGCCTGGTGCAGGATGTCCTGACACAGGCTGTTGCCGGCCAGCGCCAGCTCGCACAGCTCGCGGATGGTGACGCTTTCGGGCAGATCGAACTCCTGCATCCGTTCGCGCAGCTCCCGATATTGCGCCTCCAGCGCCTGATTGGTCACCAGGGTGCAGGCGCAGCCGAAGCCACCGCAGTAGCAGCGCTGGCCATAGGGTTCGAGCTGCAGGTGGCTGAGATCCCCGAGCAGAGCCGACTCGCTCTCGATGAGCTGGCCATTGACCACCATGCCGACCCCGATGTCGTTGTGCACGAACACCAGCACCGCATCCGAGCAGTTCCTGGCGGCGCCCCACTCCCGCTCGGCCTGGATCCAGGTGCGCACGTCGCCGCTCACCAGCACGGGAACCGAGAAGGCTTCCTGCAGGGTGGGACCGAGGGGCCAGCTGCGCAGATCGTAATAGGGAAAATGCTTGACCATGCCGGAGTGGCGCTCCACCTGGCCGGGCAGGCAGAGGGCGATGCAGGCCAGACGCAGCGCCTTCTTGGGCAAAAAGCCCTCGATGGCCCGCACCAGGCTGGCCAGCAGCTCGGCACGCTCCGCCTCGTTGAAGACATGGCGATGGCGCGCCAGGGAGTGGCCCGCGAGATCGAACAGGGCCATGTCCACATAGCCGCGCCCCAGACGCATGGAGAGAAACTGGAAGCGGCGCTCGTTGATGCGCAGCAGGGTCTGGCGACGGCCACGCCCCACCGAGCTCTCGCCGCAGGTGACCACCAGGCCGCCGTCCAGCAGCTCGCGGGTGATCTTGGTGATGCTGGCCGGCGACAGGCCGGTCAGACGGGACAGATCGGTACGGGACAGCTCCTTGTGCTCCTCCAGGCTGGCATAGACCAGGCCGTAGTTGAGCTGACGGATCAAATCGATACTGCCTTTCACGATCTCATTCATAGGGTTGGGGCTAACGAAAAGAACGAATGGCGCGATTTTCACACATTCTGCGCCGATCCCCAAATTTGCCGTCTGGAAATCCTGTCCAGACGGCAAAAATGTGATTAGTAACGGAAGCGGGAGACGAGTTGGCGCAATTTGTCACCCGTGCCTGCCAGGGCGCGGGTGGTGGTGCTGGACTCCCCGGACGCCTCGGTCAGCTCGCTGACGATCTGCTGGATGGCCACCAGGTTCTTGTTGATTTCCTCGGAGACCGCGTGCTGCTCCTCGGCGGCCGTGGCGATCTGGATGTTCATGTCGTTGATGGTGCCGACCGCCGCCACCATGCTGTCCAGGGAGCTGGCGATGTGGCTCGCCTCCTGCACAGTCTCCTGGCTGCGTGCCTCGCTGGCCTGCATCACCTCCACCGCCTGCCTCACCCCGCCCTGCAGGCGCTGGAGCATCTCGTTGATCTCCTTGGTGCTCTGCTGGGTACGGCCCGCGAGGGATCGCACCTCGTCCGCCACCACCGCAAAGCCGCGCCCCTGCTCGCCCGCCCGGGCCGCCTCAATGGCGGCGTTGAGGGCCAGCAGGTTGGTCTGATCGGCGATGCCGCGAATGACCTCCACCACGGAGCCTATCTTGCCAGTCTCATGGGCGAGCTGTTCGATGACCCCGGCCGCCACATGCACTTCGTCCACCAGCCGGTTGATGCTGCCGATGGCGCTGTTCACCACCCCCCGGGCCGCATCGGACTCGCGGGCCGCATCGCTGGTGGCGCTGGCTGCGTTGGAGGCGCTCGCCGCCACCTCCTGGGCGGTGGAGCTCATCTCGGTCACCGCTGTCACCACCTGATCCGTCTCCTTGCCGTGGCCCTGCATCTGCCTGTCCGCATGTTCGCTCAGGCTATGCAGCCGATCCACAGCCCCCAGCAACTGGTGACTGGTCTCCCCCACCTGGCTCACCACCGACTGGATCCGCTCGACGAAGCGGTTGAAGGCGGCGGCCAGCTGCCCCACCTCGTCCTTGCTCTGCACCTTGAGGCGCTGGGTCAGATCCCCGTCCCCGTCGGCGATGTCGTTGAGTGCGGCAACCGCATCCGCCAGCGGGCGGGTGACCCGGTTGCCGATCACCACGGTGGCCGCCAGGGTCACCCCCAGGATCACCAGGATGAACAGCACCCCGGTTTTCAGGGAGCCATACATGGTCTCCTCCCGCTCGCTGCGCAGGGTTGCCAGCTCATTGTCGATGTCGTCGATGTAGAAGCCCGTGCCCACGACCCACTGATATTTGTCGAGCACCAGGTTGAAGGAGAGCTTGGGGGCATCCCGCCCGATAGAGGGCTTGTTGGTCCAGTACTCCGAGAAGCCATCCCCTTCCCGCGCCGACTTGATGATCCCCTGAATGAGGAAGGCCCCCTTGGTGTCCTTGTCCTGCCAGCGGTTCTTCCCCTCCATCTCGGGCCGGGTCGGCAGCAGCACGGTATTGCCCTGATAGTCATAGACGAAGAAGTAGCCGTCGCTGCCATAGCGCAGCGGCCGCAATATCTCCTTCACCTGCTGGCGCACTTCGGGGCTGTCAGGCTTGCCGTAGCTGCCCTCGATGGCCGTCTTGGCCAGCATCAGATAACTGCTGAGCAGCGCCTTGCGCTCCTTGATTGCCCTCTCCCGCGCCACCACCAGATCCGACTCCAGATCGCTCCTGGCCACCAGGTAGTTGCTGAGATTGACCACCAGGGCCATCAGCAGCACGGGGATGGCCCCCAGTAACAGGATCTTCTGCTTAAGTGTCATTGTGTCACCCTTTGTACTGTGTTCATTGCTGCATGATGTCTGCCTAAACGGCATGGGAAGCTGGCCGAAAGGGAAGTGCGTTCGCTACAATCCCGCCACCTTTAATTATCGACCAGATGAGCTGACTCATGAACCTATGTCCTTGCGGTTCCTCTCTTTTTCTTGCCAAGTGCTGCGGTGTACTCCACGCAGGTCAGCCCGCCGCCACCCCGGAGCAGCTGATGCGATCCCGCTACAGCGCCTTCGTGCTGGGATTGGGAGAATATCTGGTACACAGCTGGCACCCGGACTATCTGAACGGGCTGACCGCAGCCGACCTCTCATCGACCGACACCCGCTGGGATGGCCTCGAGATCCTCGCCAGCCAGGGCGGCCCCGATGACACCCTCGGCATGGTGGAATTCAAGGCCTGGTTCCTGGAGGGGGACGAACGTCACTGCCTCCATGAGCGCTCCCGCTTCGTGCGCCATCAGGGGCGCTGGGTCTACACCGACGGCGAGCAGGATCCGGCGCCGCTGCGGGTGGGGCGAAACGACCCCTGCCCCTGTGGCAGCGGCAAGAAGTTCAAGAAGTGCTGCGGCTGAGGTTTCCCCCACGCCGCCCTCTGGCCAGCCCCCGGGCTGGCCTTCTCCCCTCCCGTCATGCTTTCCCCTGCCCGCCTCGACGGTGACGTGAGGTTCATCACATTTCGCTCATCGCCTCACACTTAATGAGCGTTTACGAACATTAATTTGGCCCATATCAAACATTTTACGTCATGAAGGCGCCACACTGGCCTCATCTGGAAGAGATGAGACGGGCAAGAATGAAAAGAATCACCACACAAGTCGTCATCATAGGGGGGGGCGCCACCGGCGCCGGCATCATGCGCGATTGCGCACTGCGCGGCATCGACTGCATCCTGCTTGAGCGTGACGACATCGCCGCCGGCACCACGGGCCGCAACCATGGCCTGCTCCACTCCGGCGCCCGCTACGCGGTGACGGATCAGGAGTCCGCCCGCGAATGCATTCAGGAGAACCGCATCCTCAAGCGGATCGCCAGCCACTGCGTCGAGGACACCGGCGGCCTCTTCATCACCCTGCCGGAAGATGACATCCATTTTCAAAATACCTTCATGGACGCCTGCGCCCTGGCAGGCATCGACGCCCGCCAGCTGGATCCCGCCGAGGCGCTGCGCCTTGAACCCAACGTCAACCCGGCGCTGATCGGTGCCATCCAGGTGCCGGACGGCACGGTCGACCCCTTCCGTCTGGCTGCCGCCAACGTGCTGGACGCCAAGGAGCACGGCGCCCGCATCTTCACTCACAGCAAGGTGCTGGGGCTGCTGCGCACCCAGGATAGGGTGCACGGGGTCAAGGCCATCAACACCCGCACCGGCGAAGCATTCGAGGTGGAGTGCCAGGAGGTGATCAACGCCGCCGGCATCTGGGGCCAGCAGATCTGCGAGTATGCCGACCTCGGCATCCGCATGTTCCCCGCCAAGGGCTCATTGCTCATCATGGATTACCGCCTCAACCAGCTGGTGCTCAACCGCTGCCGCAAACCGGCGGACGCGGACATTCTGGTGCCGGGCGATACCATCTCCCTCATCGGCACCACGTCGAGTCGCATCGATTACCACAAGATTGACCAGCTCACCGTCGAGCCCGAAGAGGTGGAGGTGCTGCTGCGCGAGGGGATAAAACTGGCCCCCATCATGGCCCGCACCCGATTGCTGCGCGCCTACGCCGGCGTTCGCCCTCTGGTGGCAGTGGATGGCGACGAGTCCGGCCGCAACATCAGCCGTGGCATCGTGCTGCTGGATCACGCCGAACGAGATGGCCTCCAGGGTTTCAACACCATCACAGGCGGCAAGCTGATGACCTACCGGCTGATGGCCGAATGGGCCACCGACTTGCTTGCCAAAAAGCTTGGCAACAGCAAGCCCTGCCGCACCGCCGAGCTGAGCCTGCCCGGCTCGCGGGATCCGGAGAAGGTCTCCGCCCCCGGTCTCTCGGTACCCGCCGAAGGCTCGGCCCAGTACCGCCACGGCGAGCGGGTCATCGCCTTTTTCCGCGACAACCCCAAGGCCAACGCCCTCATCTGCGAGTGCGAGATGGTGACCGCGGGCGAGATTGAATACGCCCTGCGGGAGCTCGACGTGGACAACCTGGTGGACTTGCGCCGCCGCACCCGCCTCGGCATGGGCCCCTGTCAGGGGGAGCTGTGCGCCTATCGCGCCGCCGGTCTGATGCAGGAGTACGGCAAGGCGGACGGTCGTCAGGCCTGCGTCATGCTGCGCCAGTTCCTGGAGGAGCGCTACAAGGGCACCCGGCCGGTGCTGTGGGGCGATGCCCTGCGGGAAGCGGAATTTACCTACTGGATCTACGAAGGGCTGTTCGGCCTTGGCGAGTGGACGGCCCCCCACCTGGTGAGCGAGCCCCCCTTCCCGCTCGATGCCAGCACCGCCAATTCCACCAAGGAGCGCAGCCATGAAATTTGACAGCATCGTGATCGGCGGCGGCATGGCGGGCCTCTCGGCGGCCCTGCGCCTGGCCGAGGCCGGCCAGAAGACCCTGCTGATGGCCTCCGGCCAGAGCGCCCTGCACTTCTCCTCCGGCTCGGTGGATCTGCTGGAGAGCGACGGGGATCCCCGCGCCGCCCTGCCCGCCTTCATGGCGGCCCATCCGGATCACCCCTACAGCAAAGTAGGCATACAGAATATCGAGGGGAGTCTGGCCGATCTGCAACGCCACTGCGCAGAAGAGGGGCTGCCCCTGATGCGCCAGGAGCACAACCACCATCGCCTGACCCCCATCGGCACCCTGAAATCCACCTGGATCTCCCCCGACACTTGTGCCTGCGTGACTGATGCCCCCGCTCCCGACGCCATCCTGCTCGCCACCCTGGAAGGGTTTCGCGATTTTCACCCGGCGCTCGCGGCGGCGAATCTCGCGACCCACGCCCGCTTTGCCCACAGCCGCATCCTGACCGGGGAAATTCGCCTGCCCCAGCTCGCCCAGTTCAGCCGCAATCCCCACGAGTTTCGCTCCGCCGACATCGCCCGCCTGTTCGACAAGCAGGGGCCTGGCCAGCAGGACCTGCTGGCGGATCTGGCCCGCGAGATCAGCCGCGTGATGCAGGGATGCGGCGTGCCCGGCTGTCGCCATATCGTGCTGCCCGCCTGCCTGTCGCTGGGGCTGGTCGGCCCGCGTCTGAGCGAGCTGGAACGGCGCACCGGCTGCACCATCAAGGAGGTGGCCACCATGCCGCCATCCCTCATCGGCATGCGGATGCAGGAGGCCCTCAAGCGCCGCTTCATGGCCCTTGGCGGCACCTTCCTCACCAGCGAGCGGGTGCTGGGCGCTCGCTATGACGGCGACAAGGTGATCGGGGTGCACAGCCAGCACGGGGAGGATCAGCTGTTCGAGGCGGACCACTTCGTGCTCGCCTCCGGCAGCTTCTTCAGCCGAGGACTGGAGTCGCGCCTCGGGGGCATTCGTGAACCCATCTTCGATGCCGACGTACTGAGCCTTGCCGAGCGCGACGCCTGGGCCGGCCGCCGCCTGTTCGACCACCACCCCTTCATGGGCTTCGGGGTCAAGACCGACGAGCGGCTGCGGGTGCTGCGCGGCGGCAGGCCCCTCACCAACCTTTACGGCGCCGGCAGCGTGCTCGCGCACTATGACCCCATTAAAGAAGGTTCCGGCTCCGGCGTGGCCGTTGCCACCGGCTGGCAAGCCGCTGGCCATATTCTGGCGGAGGGCTGAGATGAATCACATATTCCCACCCCAACGACACGGCGTGCTGGCCCACGACGATGCCCAATCCAAGGAGGGCTCTGGCTCAGGTGTCGCGATCGCCACCGGCTGGCAGGTCGCCGGTCACATTTTGAGTTCAGCCCAATGATGATTTCGCCCCATATCCCGTGCCTTCACACCCAACGGGAGGAGAACTGACATGCTACTGGATCATGCCAACCAGACTTTCGATCAGTGCATCAAATGCACCGTCTGTACCGCCTACTGCCCGGTGGCCAAGGCCAACCCGGCCTACCCCGGCCCCAAGCAGGCGGGCCCGGATGGAGAGCGGCTGCGCATCAAGAGCCCGGAGCTCTTTGACAGCGCCCTCAAATACTGCACCAACTGCAAGCGCTGTGAAGTAGCCTGCCCGAGCGGGGTGCGCATCGGCGACATCATCGCCAAGGCCAAGCACCAGTACAGCGGCTTCAAGCCGGGGATCCGCGAGTTCGTGCTCTCCCACACGGATCTGATGGGCAGCATGTCCACCCTGATGGCCCCGGTGGTCAACTTCGCCACCGGCCTCAAGCCGATGAAGCAGGTGCTGGACAAGGCGCTGGAGGTCTCATCCCACCGGGACCTGCCCAAATATTCACAAGGCACCTTCCGCGGCTGGTACAAGAAGCAGAAAACGACTCAGGCCCGCTTTGCGCGCCAGATCGCCTACTTCCACGGCTGTTATGTGAACTACAACCATCCGCAGCTTGGCAAGGAGCTGGTGCAGGTGCTCAACGCCATGAACATCGGCGTCCAATTGCTTGCGCGGGAGAAGTGCTGCGGCGTGCCGCTGATTGCCAACGGCTTCATGGACAAGGCCAGGCAACAGGCGGCCTTCAACATCCAGCAGCTGGAGAACACCCTGCTCGGCAACGAGATGCCGCTCTTGGCCACCTCCTCCACCTGCGGCTTCACCCTGCGGGACGAATATCCCCACCTGCTGGAGCAGGACAACCACAAGGTGCGGGATCGCATCTCCCTGGTGACCCGCTTCCTGTGGAACGAGTTCGATCGGGGCAACAAACCGGCCATGAAGCCCCTCAATCTGCACATCGCCTACCACACCCCCTGCCACCTGGAGAAGATGGGGGGGGTCATCTACACCCTCGAACTGCTGCGGGCCATCCCCGGCGTCAAGGTGACGGTGCTGGACTCCCAGTGCTGCGGCATCGCCGGCACCTACGGCTTCAAGTCGGAAAACTACGACACCAGCCAGGCCATCGGTCAGGGGCTGTTCGATCAGATAAACCGGCTCAAACCCGATCTGGTCATCACCGACTGCGAGACCTGCAAGTGGCAGATCGAGATGAGCACGGCGTTTCGCTGCGAACACCCGGTGCACCTGCTGGCACGGGCGCTGGCCTGACCGCCATCCCCCCGGTCCGCCCATCATCACGGGCACCGGCTTGGAGGCGACACGCCCCGGTCAATGCCTGCGCCCCCTCTGGCCGGCCTTGACCGGGATCGGCGCGGCAAGGCCCTGACGCCGCCCGGGCAGCCCCGATGGGAGGCTTGGGCGGCGAAACCTTTTGGTTGTTTGAACCGCTAGCACAGTGAAAAGCAGCAACAACACCCACTCTGTTAAAAACCACATCCCATTGCCACCACCATAAAACATCAAGCCAGCATATTCAGCCAAAAAAAAAGAGCCGGCATTCGCCGCAATGCTGTTCACTTAAGCGGAGCCGCATTGCGATTTACCGGAAAACGGGTCTTTGATATCTTCACCGCCCTGGGTCTCGATGGCCTGGGGCGTTTTTCTATGAACATGACGCCTATGCAGCCCCGCAACTCCGCCAACCTCCGTGGCGTATGGGCTGGCGATAACGCGCCCGCCATCACTGCCATCTGGTTCGCGATGAACTGACAGGCAAACTTAAAGCTCACCTCATTGGGCGCTCGCTGATGGGCTACGGCGGCCTGGCTGGCCTCCCGCCTGACCAGATTGTATCCAAGCAGCAATCCCCACAGCTCCTGATAGACCAAGTCCACTTTCTTGCTTCTCAGCGTGATGGCGTTGTGCTGCATCGCGCTTTTGATATCCCGGTATCCCAGCTCGATTTCCCAGCGCTCGTGGTACAGGGTCGCCACCTGAGCTGCACTGAATCGCGCCACGGGCAGGGAGGTAAAGACCGTTTTCTCCTTGCCTGCCACCTCATAGGTCACTGCGCGAACTTGCCAGTGTGTCGGCAACGCCGGGTTTTTCTTGCGAGCCTGAGGCGAGACCGTCATTTGCAACAGACGGTCACCGTCGCCATAGCGCTCAAGTTCCGTGTATACCAGCCCCTTGCGTTCCGGGATGAGCCAGTGACGGTCGGTGTCTTCGGCCTGAATACGCAGCAACAGGTCGGCACCGAAGAAGCCTTTATCCAGCAGGGTCACTGACTTGTCCGGCAATGAGTGAATGAACTCGCTGGCCAGGGGGATTTCCCCTTTGCGGTACGGGCTGATGGCCGCGTTGGCAATGACATGCGAGCGGACATTCATGAGCGTGACCAACCGCAGCATCGGGTAGGGTGTCTGCCGGTTGGTTGAGGTGTTACCCGAGCCGAAATGTGCTCTGAGTTCAGGCATATCCTGGGTTCGGAACAGGGCCCCATCGATGGCAAAGACCTGTAAACCGTGCCAATGGTCTTCAGGATAACGTTCCCGCCCCCACACATCGGCGCACTGTTTGAACAGCCACTCGAGCGGCTGTTTGCCGAGTCGCTGACGGGCCTGAGACAGGGCACTGTCCGCGAGCAAGGCATCATTGGCCAACCCTTCTGCACAGATGTTGAGGCGCCGAGCGACCTCGGAGATGGGCTCATTGCGGAAAAAGGCCATCCCCACGACGAGCCACAAGACCATATCAGAAGGTAAGCGGCGTCGGCGGATAGTGGCCTTTTCAGACAAGGTGGCAGCGGCAGTAATCCATTCGTCGGGAATATGGTCGGCAAAAATGGCCAGCCGAGCCAGCATGTCGCCAGATGCCTCAACAACATCGTTCAGATCGTTTGCAATAGACATAAAAAAATCCGGAACCAGTGATTGGTTCCGGATTGTCCTACAGCAGAAGGATCGGTCAATGGATCCTTAACTGATCAGCATTGCGGCATTCGCCGGCTCTTTGCATCATCTCACCCCATCAGGGGTGCTGGATGATCAGGCTGTGCTGATCCAGCATGGATTGCAGGATGTCGTGAGAGGAGGAGCCGCTCAGGTTCCAGCCACTCAGATCCACGTCCTTCAGGGTGATCTGCTGGGTGACATTGCCATCCCCCGCCGGGGAGACCGACAGGCTCACGTCACTCAGGCCATTGCCGGTGCTGGTCACCGATGCATGGAGATGACCCAGCAGGCCATCCACGCTGTTGTCGGTCACCCCCTTGAGCAGGTCCGCCAGATCGATCCTGTCCCCCTCCTGGGGACGGAAGTCGGTGATGGTGTCTATCGCCGGAGAGGCCGTCGTCCCCTCGTCACCACTGCCCCACACGAAGAGATCGCTGCCGGCGCCACCGGTCAGGATGTCGTTGCCCTGACCGCCCCGCAGCACATCATCTCCCATGCCGCCCAGGAGGCGATCATTGCCGGAGGAGCCGAACAGCCAGTCCCCCTGATCCGAGCCCAGCAGATCGTGACCGCTCTGGCTGTGGATGGTGATGGTCTCCGTGGCCGAGCTCAGGGTGCTGCCACCCAGGCTGGATTCGGCACTCAGGGTGAGGGCATGATCCCCCGCCGGCAGATCCTTGAGGTAGATGGGCACGGACTGGTCCATCGGCAGCAACCAGTCGTTGCCATCCGCGTGGCCGACGCTCTGGCCGTGCTCGTCCACCACCTGGGCGCTGCCGAGGTTCTGGATCCGCACCGACAGCTCACCCGGGGCCGGATTGACCACGCTGGCGCTGAGGTTGAGCGGCACCCAGGCCCCTTGCAACGCAAGGATATCGTGGGTGCCGACCCCCAGTTGGGGATCGTCCGGCTCGGCCGTCACCTGGATGGCAATCTGGGCGCTGTCGGTCAGGACGCCACCGGCACCGGTATTGCCCTGATCCGAGGTGGTGATGCTCAGGTTGTCCAGACCCCAGAAGTCCCTGGCTGGCTCGTAGTGCAGGTTGCCTGCCAGCAGGCCGTTGAGATCATCGAGCGACCCGACCAGGGTCACCACGCTGGTCCCCGCCCCCTGCACCGAGACGGCGCCTGCCGCCCCCAGCAGGGTCAGCACACCGTGCTCCACCCGCAGCACCATGGAGATGGGGGCGCTGCCCGCATCCACGTCCTTCACGCTGATCCCGGTGAGCGACAGGGAGCCATCCTCTTTCACCTGCAATGAGCCCGGCACCTGAGTGACAGGGGCATCGTTGACCGGCTCGACCTCGATGGGCAGCACGTCGGTATCGCTCAGGGGACCACCGCTGCCGGTGTTGCCAAGATCATTGGTCACCATGGTCAGGGCATCCTGGCCATTGAAGTCCTGCTCGCCCTGATAGGTCACGCCCCCTGCGAGCAAGGCATTGATGGCATCCTGGGAACCGCTCAGCACCAGGGTGTTGCTGCCGCTGCCGCTCACCGTCACGCCACTGCCCGCCGCCAGTTCCAGGGTACCGTGCAGCACGGAGAGGGGGCTGTTGCCCGCATCCACATCGCTCACCTGCAGCCCGTGAATGGTGAAGGGCTGGTCTTCCTGCGCCACCTGGGGCGTCGTCGGCAGCTGGTTGACGGGGGCATCGTTGACCGGTTGTACCTCAATGGGCAGCACGTCGGTGTCACTCAGGGCGCCACCGCTGCCGGTATTGCCCCGATCGTCCGTCACCATGGTCAAGGCGTCATTGCCGTGGAAGTCCGGGTTGCCCTGATAGGTGACCCCGCCCGAGAGCAGGGCATTGAGATCCGCCAGGGTGCCGGTCAGCACCACATCGCCGGTGCCGTTGCCGGTCAGGGTCACGCCGCTCCCGTCCGGCAGGGTCAGGGTGCCGTGCTCTACCGACAGGCGCACTTCCATGATGCCGTTGCCCGCATCCACGTCCTTGACCTGCAGACCCTGGATGACGAAGGGCTCGTCCTCCTGAGCCACCTGTGGCTCCCCGGGCAGCACGTTGACGGGGGCATCGTTGACCGGGCTCACATCGAGATGGATGGTGCCGTTCACTTCGGGGCCGAGGGCGCCGTTGTCCAGGCTCTGGGCCGTCACCTTGATCTCCATGGCGCCGTTGGCGTCATGGGTCACCAGCTCCACCCCGTCGAGCTTGCCCCCATCCGTGGTGACCTGCCAGCGGCCGCCACCCAGATCCACCACGGTGCCGCTCACCCCGCTCGGCAAGCGGATTTCTGCACCGTCCGGCACCCCTTCCAGGGTGACGCGCACCTGCTCGGGCCCGTTCTCCTGCACATTCCCGGCGCTGCCGCCGGTGGCATGGGTGTCCCGGGTCTCCACCCCCAGATGCAGGGTGATCACGTCCCCTTCGGTGCCGCTCGCCTTCTCCTGCATGTCGGTGATGACCGCATCCCCCACCGGATTGACGGTGACGGTGAAGCCCGCACTGGTTTCAAGGGGCAGGGTCAGCCCCTTGTCCAGGGTGAAGGCGCTCAGGGTCAGATCCACGGTGCCGCTGAAATCCGCAGGCGGGATCAGGGTCAGGGTGGAGAAGTCGGTGCCCACAGGCACCTGCCACACCCCGCCGCCGTTGTTGACCGCCGGGGCGGACAGGGTGAAGCCATCCGGCACCCCCTTGATCTGCAGCCCCACGATCTGCTCGGAGCCATCGTCGTCGATGAGGCTGGCCCCCAGCCCCCCCAGGCTCACGCTGCCATCTTCCTGGCCCGTGACGTTCTGGACCGTGAGGTTGGCCGGATCGTTGACCGGCAGCACCTCGAAGCTCACGTTGCCGCTCCAGCTCCCCCGATCCGTGCCCGTGGTGGCGGTATCGAGGATCTCCACCGTCACCGCCAGCGGCACCTTGCCGCTGAAGTGCTCCCTGGGCACGAACACCAGATCCTTGAGATCCGCCGGGTCGTTCACCCTGAGGGTGGAGACCGGCTGGCCATTCTTGTCGAGGAAGTGGCCATATTGGGGATCCACGGTCACGACCACCCGCTCCACGGTCTCGAGACCACCATCGGCCACCGAGGGGCTGATGTCGGCGAGTTTCACCGAAAGATCGAGATGAATGTCGGTGTCTTCCAGGTTGTCAGGCTGGCCGTCGCCGTTCACATCCTTCACGTTCAGTTGCAGCTCCGGCAGGCCGTCCGCCCCGCCGTTGACGTCCACCTCCGGGGTGATGGAGAGGGTGACGTCCTTCTCCACCGTCTTGGTGTCACCGCTCACGGTGTCGGTGTTGACCAGGCGCACATTGAAGTGCAGACCGTCACCGGCATAGTCTTGCGGCAGGGTCAGGGTCAGGCGGTCGAGATCATCGAGGCCGCCCGGCAACTTGATGAGGTACTCGCCATTGACGAAGTCGAAGGTGAGCCCCTGCACGTTGACGCCCGGGGGGAGACCTGTGATGACGATGCTGAGCTCGTCATCCCCGCTGTCCGCCGTGCCCAGAGTCACCATCTGCTTGAGCTGGCTGCCGAAGTTGACGCCGTGATCCTCCACCCCGGTGATGGGGGCGCTGTTGTCAAAATCGACATCGGCGGCCACCTGGCCCGAGTGGGTCGCACCATGGAAGTCGGCACTGGCGGTGATCTCCCGATAGGCCGGGGCGCTCACATCCCCCTCGTTGTTGTCGCCAAGGTCGATCACCCTGGCGCTCACCTTGAAGGTGACGGTGCCAGTGAAGCCATCCGGCGAGCGCAAGGCGTAGCTGCCGAGGGCGTCATGGGGCACGGTCCAGTTGCCCTGGCCATCGTTGATGCCGCCCACCACCACGAAGCCGGGGGGCAGATCGCTGATCACCAGGTAGTCGATGGTCTCGATGCTGCTGGGGTCCAGATCCTCGAACACGAAGACGCCGTCCAGCGGGATGTCGTGCCCGTCCGGGCTCTCCAGCTGACCGGTCTGCACCAGGTTGGCATCGGGCTCCACCACCGCCTGGATATCCACATGCAGGGTGCCGTCGATCACCTTCTGGGCGGTGGCGCTGGAGTCCACATCCACTTGCGTCACCGTGACATGGCTCTGGAGGGTGGTGTCCTTGTCGCTATCCTCGGGCCCTCTCACCAGCAGCTGGCCGCCGCCGAGCAGGCTCTGCAGCTCGCCGTCGCTCAAGTCCACGGCGCCGCCGCTCACGGTCAGCTGGGTCTCGACCCCGCCCACGCGGATCCAGACTTCATACCCGGGCTCGATACCGGAGAGGCTGAGGTGGGTCACCTTCTCGGCGCCGTCGGTCAGATCAGGCTGCCAGTCCAGCACGGTGAACTGATCCTCCAGGCCATGGCTGGTCTTGGCATAGTCGGTGGCGTCGATGGCCGGCTCCACCTTGATGGTGAGGGGCACGTCGAAGCTCTTGTGGTCGCCGTCGTTCTCGGTCACCACCACGTGGCCGACCAGGTGCAGATCGGCGGTGCTGTTGGGGGGCGGCTGGATTTGCAGGTTGCCGAGGCTGGTCACATCCACCTGATAGAGGGGATTGCCCTTGCCATCGAGCCCGGCGAAGGTGAGAGTCAGCTCCTTGCCATTGCCGTCGAACACCCTGGCCCCTTCCGGCAGCCCTTCCAGCACCAGGTTGAGGGTTTCCGAGTGATCCTGCGGGGTATCCGTCCACTCCCCCGAGGTGAGCTTGAAGTCGAGCGGTGCCCGGCCATCCTCCTGGATGGTGATGTTGTAGCCGTTGCCATCCTGGCTCCAGCCGGAGGTATTGAGATCGAAGTGAGGTTCGTCCACCACCCCTACCAGATCCACGTGCAGGCTCTGGCTGCCGGTCTCCTTCTCGTTCACCACGGTGTGGGTCTGGCCGTTGGCATCGGTCAGGATGGCGGTGTCCTTCACCACCCCCTTGATGGTGAGATCGAAATCGACGTTGCTGTTTTTGGGCGGCTGCAGCTTGAGGTCATTGATGCGGTCATAGGGCACCTCGTAATAGCCGTTGGCATCCAGGGTGACCGCCACCCCGCCGAGCAGCAGGGTGGCGCCGGCGGGCAGGCCGCTGATGCGCACGAACAGCTGCTCGGAGCCATCCGTGGTGTCTCCCAGATGGGCGAGCCCAATCTTGCTGCCCAGATCGATCAGGGTATCTTCCTTGCCCTGGATCTCGCGCACCGTCAGCTTGGCGTCGTCCGCCAGCGGGTTCACGTTGACAATCACCTCCAGCGGATCGCCGAGGGCCGTCTCCTTGCCGGTCACCACCGCAATGCTGTTCACTTAAGCGGAGCCGCATTGCGATTTACCGGAAACCGGGTCTTTGATATCTTCACCGCCCTGGGTCTCGATGGCCTGGGGCGTTTTTCTATGAACACGACGCCTATGCAGCCCCGCAACTCCGCCAACCTCCGTGGCGTATGGGCTGGCGATAACGCGCCCGCCATCACCGCCATCTGGTTCGCGATGAACTGACAGGCAAACTTAAAGCTCACCTCATTGGGCGCTCGCTGATGGGCTACGGCGGCCTGGCTGGCCTCCCGCCTGACCAGATTGTATCCAAGCAGCAATCCCCACAGCTCCTGATAGACCAAGTTCACTTTCTTGCTTCTCAGCGTGATGGCGTTGTGCTGCATCGCGCTTTTGATATCCCGGTATCCCAGCTCGATTTCCCAGCGCTCGTGGTACAGGGTCGCCACCTGAGCTGCACTGAATCGCGCCACGGGCAGGGAGGTAAAGACCGTTTTCTCCTTGCCTGCCACCTCATAGGTCACTGCGCGAACTTGCCAGTGTGTCGGCAACGCCGGGTTTTTCTTGCGAGCCTGAGGCGAGACCGTCATTTGCAACAGACGGTCACCGTCGCCATAGCGCTCAAGTTCCGTGTATACCAGCCCCTTGCGTTCCGGGATGAGCCAGTGACGGTCGGTGTCTTCGGCCTGAATACGCAGCAACAGGTCGGCACCGAAGAAGCCTTTATCCAGCAGGGTCACTGACTTGTCCGGCAATGAGTGAATGAACTCGCTGGCCAGGGGGATTTCCCCTTTGCGGTACGGGCTGATGGCCGCGTTGGCAATGACATGCGAGCGGACATTCATGAGCGTGACCAACCGCAGCATCGGGTAGGGTGTCTGCCGGTTGGTTGAGGTGTTACCCGAGCCGAAATGTGCTCTGAGTTCAGGCATATCCTGGGTTCGGAACAGGGCCCCATCGATGGCAAAGACCTGTAAACCGTGCCAATGGTCTTCAGGATAACGTTCCCGCCCCCACACATCGGCGCACTGTTTGAACAGCCACTCGAGCGGCTGTTTGCCGAGTCGCTGACGGGCCTGAGACAGGGCACTGTCCGCGAGCAAGGCATCATTGGCCAACCCTTCTGCACAGATGTTGAGGCGCCGAGCGACCTCGGAGATGGGCTCATTGCGGAAAAAGGCCATCCCCACGACGAGCCACAAGACCATATCAGAAGGTAAGCGGCGTCGGCGGATAGTGGCCTTTTCAGACAAGGCGGCAGCGGCAGTAATCCATTCGTCGGGAATATGGTCGGCAAAAATGGCCAGCCGAGCCAGCATGTCACCAGATGCCTCAACAACATCGTTCAGATCGTTTGCAATAGACATAAAAAATCCGGAACTAGTGATTGGTTCCGGATTGTCCTACAGCAGAAGGATCGGTCAATGGATCCTTAACTGATCAGCATTGCCGTGACAGGCGGCTATTTTACCGTCAATAACCCCCTATAACCCTTCGTCATTTTCGAAAATATCGAAAGTAAATGCCGCCAACCGTCCTATTAAATTCAATAAGACGCTATCAAGCCGCGAATATGCTGGAATAAAGCCCTTATTTTCCCTTTCATGAAAACAGATGGCTCTCTTGGCACCCATTTCTACGACAACTTCTGTCACAAAGTCCCTTGACAGGGACCATGGTGATGGAAAACCGAAGCCTCCCCCTCACCCCTTCGCAAGCTTAATATTGAATTTAAATTCAATATCAGCAGTTTATTCTCTCTCTGCATGCGGTGTATCTCTCCGCCGCCTCTCGCCCAGCCCTCCTCGCCAACATGATGAACATCGATTTTACCTATTTTCATCAAAAGAGAACGGGTGGAAATAACCCTCGGATGAGGTTCAATAATTCCACCTGGATCGCACTTTTGGCATCCCTCCCCCCCCCTCAATTGATCTAGCGCAACTCCCACGGGGATAAATAATTATCCATTTTACCCATTTGGTATTATCCCCCCGAGCAATTGCATAAACACCGATTTATATGCAGCCATAACAATGGATCGGCCTGCCATGCCCGTCGATGATGAGCACAGATGTCCACACCAAGATGGAACGGTCAGGCCCGACATGGACTTTTATCTGGGAGTGATGACCGTGGGTTCATATGACAAGCTATTTCGACCAGGGCTGGCAGCCCTGCTGCTGACCGCCCTGCTGGGCGCTGGCAGTCTGGCACAGGCGGCCGACGAGGCACAAAGCAAGGGCAAGATCGAGGCGCGCAGCGAGCTGTTCGCCAAGGATCACACCGATCAGTTCACCAGCTGGAAAGGCACCAGCGAGAGCCGCGAGCGCACCGACGCCCTGGCGGAAGATCCGCAGATGGTGGTGCTCTGGGCCGGCTACCCCTTCTCCAAGGATTACAACAAGCCGCGCGGCCACTTCTATGCGCTGACCGACGTGCGGGAAACCCTGCGTACCGGCGCCCCCAAGACTGCCGAAGACGGTCCGCTGCCCATGGCCTGCTGGAGCTGCAAAGGCCCGGACGTGGCCCGCGTCATCGACGAGAAGGGTGAGGATGGCTACTTCAAGGGCATGTGGGCAAAAGGCGGACCGGAGATCGTCAACACCATCGGCTGCGCCGACTGCCACGACACCGCCTCGAAAGAGTTCAAGGAAGGGAAACCCGCCCTGCACCTCTCCCGTCCCTATGCCGACCGGGCCATGACCGCCATCGGCAAGCCGTTCAAGGAGCAGGGACGCTTCGATCAGCAGTCTCAGGTGTGCGGCCAGTGCCACGTGGAGTACTACTTCAGCGGCCCCACCAAGGCGGTGAAATTCCCCTGGGACAAGGGTACGACTGTTGAGCAGATGGAAGAGTATTACGACGAGATTGGCTTTGCCGACTGGACCCATGCCCTCTCCAAGACCCCCATGCTCAAAGCCCAGCATCCGGAGTACGAGACCTGGCGCGCCGGCATTCACGGCCAGAACAACGTCGCCTGCGTCGACTGCCACATGCCCAAGGTGCAGAACGAGCAAGGCAAGGTCTACACCGACCACAAGGTAGGCAACCCCTTCGATCGCTTCGACCAGACCTGCCGCAACTGCCACACCCAGAGCAAGGAGATGCTGCAAGGGGTGGTCAAGCAGCGCAAGGACGCCGTCACCGAAATCAAGCTCAAAGTCGAGAAGCAGCTGGTGCACGCCCACTTTGAAGCCAAGGCCGCCTGGGATGCCGGTGCCACCGAGGCCGAGATGAAGGACATTCTGCAGGATATCCGTCACGCCCAATGGCGCTGGGACTTCTCCATCGCCTCCCACGGGGTGCAGATGCACGCCCCGGAAGTGGCGCTGCGCATGCTGGGAACCGCCCTGGACAAGGCCGCCGACGCCCGCACCAAGCTGGCACGCCTGCTGGCCGCCAAGGGGATCAGCCACGAGATCGCCATTCCTGACATCTCCAGCAAGGAGAAGGCCCAGGCCGCTCTTGGGATGGACATGAAGCAGATGAACAGCGACAAGGCCCAGTTCCTCAAGACCACAGTCCCCGCCTGGGATGCCGAGGCCAAAGCGGCCGGACGGCTCGCACAATGACGAGGCATGCGGGCCCGCAGTGTCGGGCCCGCAGCCGGATGGAGGCTTCCTATGGGTGATTTAACAATGGATTTCTTACGACTGATGCTGATGGCAGCCATGCTGCTGACCAGCCTGCAGGGCCTGGCGGCCGATGCGGCAACCGCCCCGGCACCTACTACACATGAAGTGGAATTTCTGCGCAGTGCCGACAAGGCCTGCACCGACTGCCACAAGGAGCAGGTCGAAGGCATGCACGGCAAGCACGGCCAGGCGACCAACCCCAACAACCTGGCGCCGGTAACCTGCACCAACTGCCACGGTCAACCCTCCCCCCAACACCGGGAAGGGGTCAAGGACGTGATGCGCTTTAGCGACAGCTTCAATGACAAACAGAGTACCGAGCGCTACCCCATCGCCGAGCAGAACGGGGTCTGCATGAGCTGTCACGAGCCCAAAGTGCTGCGCGAGGCGCTCTGGGCCCACGACGTGCACGCCACCAAGCTCACCTGCACCAGCTGCCACCAGCTGCACCCGGCCAAGGAGCCCATGGTGGCTATTCCGGAGAAGTCTCGCATCAAGCTCTGCGTCGACTGCCACAGCAAGCAGCATGAGGCCGTCAAGGCGGCCAAGGCGAACACCACCTCGGGCAAGGAGGTACCATGAGCTGCTCTCGCCGTCACTTCATGGCGGGGATGAGCGCGGGGGCCCTCATCATGATGACAGGGCCGACTCGCTCCCTTGCTACCCCCCTCGCCCACAGCCAGACCATCGACGGGGTCCGCTTTGGCATGCTCCACGACGAGACGGCCTGCATCGGCTGTACCGCCTGCATGGATGCCTGCCGGGAGGTGAATCAGGTGCCAGAGGGGGTCTCGCGCCTCGAGATCATCCGCTCCGGCCCCATCGGCACCTTCCCCGATGCCGAGTACCACTTCTTTCGCAAGTCCTGCCAGCACTGCGACAACGCCCCCTGCGTGCACGTCTGCCCCACCGGTGCCTCCCATATCCGCAAGGAGGATGGCATCGTCGACGTCAACCCGGATCTCTGCGTTGGCTGCATGTACTGTCTGGCTGCCTGCCCCTATCAGGTGCGCTTTATCAACCCTGTGACCAAGGTGGCCGACAAGTGCGACTTTTGCCGCAAGACCAACCTGGCGGCGGGCAAGGAGCCGGCGTGCGTGGAATCCTGCCCCACCAAGGCGCTGGTGTTCGGCAATCTGGATGACCCGGACAGCCCCATCGCCAAACGGCTGGTAAAGGAGACCACCTATCGCTACAAGCAGGCACTCGGCACTTCGCCCAAGATGTACCGCGTGCCCAAAGGGGAGATAAAGTCATGACGATGCAAGAGGCATTTCACTTCCCTTCCCTTGTGTGGGGATTTGTCCGATCGCCATCTACCGCAGTAACAGAAGGAGGAATGGATCATGTTGCATGATGCATTTCACTTCCCCTCGCTGGTGTGGGACTGGCCCATAGCCATCTACCTGTTCCTGCTCGGCATCTCCGCCGGGGCCACCACCCTCTCGGTGCTGCTGCGCCGCAAGGGAGCCGGCAGCGAGAGCGGCATCATCAAGGCGACTGCCATTCTGGCGCCGGTGAGCGTGGTGCTGGGGTTACTGATCCTCATCTTCCACCTGGCCCGCCCCTGGACCTTCTGGAAGCTGATGTTCCACTACCAGTTCGACTCCGTGATGTCGATGGGGGTCATGCTGTTCCAGGTCTACATGGCGGTGCTGTTCGCCTGGCTGGCAGTGGTGTTTCGGGCCGAGATCGAGACCTTGCGCAGTCACCTGCTGCAAGAGAAGTTCGCCTTTGTGGATAATCTCATCGCTTGGCTTGCCCGCATCGAGCGGCTGCTGGCGCCGCTCTTGCTGCTGCTTGCCGTGCTCTTGGGGGCCTACACCGGCTTTCTGCTCTCCGCGCTCAAGACCTATCCGCTCTTGAACAACCCGGTGCTGCCGGTGCTGTTCCTCATCTCCGGCATCAGCTCCGGCATCGCCTCCACCATCTTGCTGGCGGTCACCCTGTTCAAGGAGAACCATCACAGCCAGGGAGTGAGCTTTGTCCACCGCTTCGAGCGGCCGGTGCTGGCGGTGGAGGTGTTGCTGCTGGTCTGCTTCTTTACCGGCCTCTACTTCGGTGGCGGCCAGAAGGAGGCAGCCATGTGGGCCGCCATCGGCAGCGGCTTCTGGGCTCAGGTGTTCTGGCTCGGGGTGGTGGGCATCGGCATGCTGCTGCCCCAGTTGCTGGCCCTGCTGGCCCCCGCGCCGCTGCGGGCCAGAAACGGCTATCTGGTGCTGGTCTGCAGCCTGACCCTGGTGGGGATCCTGCTGCTGCGCTACTTCGTGCTCTATGCCGGCCAGATGACGGTAGTTTAAAGGTATGATCACCAGCGCCAGCCACCCTCGGGTGACTGGCGCTTATTTGTTGCAATGAGTTGTTGCGATTGATTGTTGCCAGAAATGTGGATGTTATCCCCCAGCGCCGGTACGGTGCAGACGCTGCGGCATAACATAGACGAATGATTGACTGGAGGTTGTGTGCTGGCGGAGCTCGGCTATCTCTCACTGTTGCTGGCGACCGGGCTCGCCCTGCTGCAAGGGCTGCTGCCCTGGCTGGGATTGCGGCTCGCCTCACGGCCGCTGCTGGGCTGCGCAACACCGCTGGCCCTCCTGGTCGCGCTCCTGTTGTTGGCCTCCCTGCTGCTGCTCGCCAGCTGCTTTGGCCAGGATGATTTCACCGTCAGCTATGTGGCCCAGCACGCCAACAGCGCCCTGCCCCTTGGCTTCAAACTGGCGGCCGTGTGGGGCGGCCACGAGGGCTCCATGCTGTTCTTCGTCTTTGCGCTGGGGCTGTGGGGCGCGCTGGTGGCCCTTTGCTCAAGGCGGGTCGATCCGCTGATCCGCACCCGGGTATTGGCCATCATGGGGCTGATCGTCGGGCTGTTCGGCCTTTATACCCTGATCTTCTCCAGCCCGTTTGACCGCCAGTTCCCGGGGCCGCTGGAGGGGCGCGATCTCAACCCCATGCTGCAGGATATCGGCCTCATCATCCACCCGCCCCTGCTCTATCTAGGTTACGTCGGCTTTGCGGTCAACTTCGCCTTCGCCATGGCGGCGCTGCACTCGGGTCGGCTCGATGGCGCCGTGGCCCACTGGAGCCGCCCCTGGGCGCTCGGCTCCTGGGTCTTTCTCACCGCCGGTATCGTGCTGGGCTCCTGGTGGGCCTATTACGAGCTCGGCTGGGGCGGCTGGTGGTTCTGGGATCCGGTGGAAAATGCCTCCCTCTTGCCCTGGCTGCTCGGCACCGCCCTGCTGCACGCCCTGGTGGTGTGCGAGAAGCGCGGCGCTTACGGCCACGCCGTGCTGCTGCTCTCCATCTTTACTTTCTCGCTGAGCCTGCTCGGCACCTTCGTGGTGCGCTCCGGAGTGCTCACCTCGGTACACGCCTTTGCGGTGGACCCCAGTCGCGGGCTCACTCTCTTGTTGCTGCTCGGTTTGCTATTGACCTGCGCCCTCACCCTGTTTGCCCTGCGGGCGGACATTCGCGCTCCCTATGCCCGCTTTGGCTTGCTGTCAAAAGAGGGACTGCTCGGCGCCGCCATCCTGCTGCTTTGCGTGGCCTGCGCCAGCGTGCTGCTCGGCACCTTCTACCCCATGGTGTTCCAGTCGCTCCATCTGGGCTCGCTCTCGGTGGGCGCCCCCTATTTCAATACCATCTTCGTGCCGCTGGCCCTCTGCCTGATGGCGCTGATGACCCAGCTGCCGCGCCTGCGCTGGCAGCATCTGGCAGCCCAGCGCCGCATCACGGTGCTGCTCCCATGCCTGTTCGGCCTGCTGGGGGGCACCTTGCTGAGCCTCGCCTATCCCGAACCGCTGCGGGCAAACTGGCTGGGGCTCGCGGCCAACGTGCTGAGCCTCTGGCTGATGGCCAGCCTGCTGCTCCCGCTCTTGCAACCGGTCGCCCTGCGCGAGCTCACCCTCAATCGGTTCGGCAGCCTGCTGGCCCACCTCGGGGTGGCAGTGTGCGCCCTCGGCATCGCGCAGGTGAGTGACCACAGTCAGGAGGGGGGCGCGGTACTCGCCGCAGGCCAGCCCTATCGGCTCGGCGCCTTCGCGTTTCGCTATGAGGGGAGCGAGCCCATCATCGGCCCCAACTACACCGCCGAGCGCATCACTCTCGGCGTGCATAAGGACGGTAAAGAGGTGGCCAGGCTCACCCCGGAGCGGCGTCACTACAGCGTGCGCACCATGAACATGAACGAGCCCGGCATCGCGTGGGGGCTGTTTGGCGATCTCTACGTGGTGCTTGGCGAAAAGATGGGACCCGGCGCCTATGCCATGCGGCTGCACTACAAGCCGCTGGTGCGCTGGATCTGGCTAGGTGGCCTGTTGATGATGGCGGGCGGCGCCCTGCGTTTGCTGGGGCGCAAGCCATTGCTGGCAGCCCAACCGCAGACCTCTGCACATCAAGTCGCGGGCTTGCTCCCCAAGGAGGCACCATGAGAGCCCGTTTGCGCCTGTTCGTGCCGCTCATGCTCACGCTGGGGCTCGGTGCCCTGCTCTGGCTCGGCCTTGGCAACAACCCCTACAGCCAGGATGAGGCCCTCGCCGGGCGCCCCCTGCCTGCATGGCAGAGTGACGACCTGTTTGGCGGCGCCCCCATCCACACCGCGGCGCTCAAGGGGGAGCCCTTCGTACTCAACGTCTGGGCCAGCTGGTGCCCCAACTGCCGCGCCGAGCATCCGCTGCTGGGTGATCTGGCCAGCGCCGTACCCCTCTACGGCCTCAACTACCGGGACAAGGGGGACGCCGCCCTCGCCTGGCTCACCGAGGCAGGCAACCCCTATCGCGCCGTGCTGGCCGACCCTGACGGCAAACTTGCCCTTGAGCTCGGCGTCTACGGCACGCCGGAGACCTATCTCTTCACCGGCGACGGCACCCTGCTGACCCGTCATACCGGCCTGCTCACCCGGGAAGTCTGGCAACGCCAGTTTGCCCCCCTGCTTGCAAAGGCCCGCAGCAACATCGCTAGCCAGCCCGAAGTGGAAAGAGAAGCGGAGAGAGAAGTAGAGAGACAAGTGCGGGAGAGCAAGCCATGAGCCGTCTCGGCCACGCCCTGATCGCGCCGCTCTTGCTGGCCTTGAGCCTCGGGGCCCTTGCCAGCGGGGTCGACACCTATGAGTTTCGCCACCCCGAGCGGCAGACCCGCGCTCAGGAATTGGCCCGCGCCCTGCGCTGCCCCCAATGCCAGAACCAGAACCTGGTGGAGTCCAACTCCCCCATCGCCCGGGATCTGCGGCTCGAGGTCTACCGCTGGGTGGACGAGGGGCAGTCTGATGAGCAGGTGATCGCCCGCATGACGGCGCGCTTCGGCGACTTCGTGCGCTACGATCCCCCCTTCAAGGCCGGCACGGCACTGCTGTGGGGCGGCCCAGTCCTCTTGCTGTTGCTGGCCCTCAATCACCTGCGCAGGAGCCTGCATCGCCGGCAACCGGCGCGGGTGCCGCTTATCGGCGACAGAGCCGAGGGGATACTCGCCCACGACCCCAGGGCCGAGCTGAACCGGCTGATCATGGCCGAGCAGCAGGCGGGACTTGCCCCCCACAGCCGCCTCTACCGGGAGCTGGAGCTGGCCCGCCTCGCCAACGCCACCCCACCTGCCGAACAGGCCCTGCGCGACCGGCTAGCTAGGGATCGCACCGCCCGCCCGCAGCTTAGGCTGCGGTCATGGATACTGCTTGGGGCCCTGTTGCTGGCGCTGATGGCCGGCATTTATGCCGGCACCGGCCGCTATCAGGCGTGGCAGGCGTATCAGTCGCGCCCCGATCCGCTGGCGGGATTGAGCCCGCGGGATCTGCAGGACAAGGAGCTGGGCGCCCTGCACCAGCGTCTGCAAGCCAACCCCGCCGATCTCGACGGCTGGGCGGCGCTCGGCCAGCTCTATCTCTATCGAAACGAGTACGCCAATGCCCTGCTCGCCTACCAGCGCCTCGCCCTGCAAGAAGGAGGCGCCAGCGCGGCGACCCAGGCCGCCCAGGCCACCGTGCTCTACTACCAGGCGGGTCAGCAGCTCACCCCGGAGGCACTGCGCCTGCTTGATAGCGCGCTCAAGCAGGACAAGGGTGAGGTGAGCGCCCTGATGCTGCTCGCCTCCGATCACTTCCTGCACGGCCGCTACTCCCAGGCCATCGCCCTCTGGCAGCAGTTGCTGGACGAGGAGCGCCCCCGCATCAACCGGGCCGCGCTGATCCAGGCCATTCAGACCGCGCGAATGATGGGAGGATGACGCGGGGCAAAACAGCGATAATGCAGCGGACCATCTTCCCTGCCGGGCGCCGTTTTTATCGCCATGGTCGCCATTAACGACCCCTTCATCATCCCAAGGCGCCGAAAGGTGCGAAAGGAGTCGTCATCCCGCCCCTCGCCAGCATATAGTGCGCCCCCGTGGTGGCGTGTCTGGCATGGCCTGGCAGGCCTCTATGACTCCCTTTTGCGGGCCCAATAGCCCCGATGCGGGGGATTTCAAGGTGCGCTGGCCCATAAAATGGAAATATCCGGCCACCAGACGTTGTGAAGCGTCAATTACCGTCATATAACTTAGCCAAATGTCCCTGTGAGTCGTAGTAGAGTCAAATCATGAACCTTCGTCCTTTTCTTCCCTTGCTGCTCGGCGCCTTCCTCCTTCCCGCCAGCATGGAAAGCGCCCATGCCAACCCGTTTTCTGCGACCTCTTCTTCCACCAACAGCCTGCTCGAACCCCGCAGCAACCTGCCGCTGAGATCCGATGCCTACGTGGTCGTCAACCCGAAAACCGGCGAGACACTGGCAGAGCGCAACGCCAACCGGGTGATGTCCATCGCCTCCATCACCAAACTGATGACAGCGCTGGTGGTACTGGATGGCAATCAGCGCCTCAACGAGACCCTCACCGTCACCATGGATGACGTGGACAGACTCAAGGGCACGGGGTCGCGCCTCGCGGTGGGCTCGCGTCTGAGTCGCGCCGACATGCTGCACATCGCACTGATGTCCTCTGAAAACCGCGCCGCCTCCGCTTTGGGACGGCACTACCCAGGTGGCCGCAAAGCCTTTATCGAGGCAATGAATGCCAAGGCCCGCATGCTCGGCATGTGGAGCACCCATTTCGCCGACAGCACCGGGCTCAACCCCCGCAACGTCTCCACCGCACACGATCTCGCCAAACTGGCTGCTGCCGCATCCACCTACCCGCTGATCCGCCAGTACACCGCCTCCGAGCAGCGTCTGGTACGCAACGGCAAGCGCCAGCTGCACTACCTCAACTCCAACCGCCTGGTACGGGAAGGAAGCTGGCCCATTCTGGTCTCCAAGACCGGTTATATCCGCGAGGCGGGGCGCTGCCTGGTGATGGGAACCCGGGTCAACAACGAGCCCGTGGTCATGGTGCTGCTTCACGCCAACACCACGGATGAACGGGTCGCCGATGCCAGAAAGATCAAGAGCTGGCTGGAAACCTCGGGCCGCATGACCCTGACGGCGCAGTCCACTCCCCAGCCCAGGCTCTTCAGCAGCCAGTAACGGCTACGAGAACAAGGGCCCCCAACCGGCAGGTGCGGGGGCCTTTTTCATGAGTGGCAATCCCCCCCTGCTGCCTCTTTCTGCTCCCCCGGTGATCCCGACCGTATGGTGCTTCGTTAAGGAGGCAGAGAGAAACCAAGGGCATCAACAGGGCCGCCACATGCACCTCAAACCCCATCTACCCGAGAAGATCTGTCCCATCTGCCTGCGTCCTTTTGCCTGGCGGCGCAAGTGGGCCCGCTGCTGGCAGGAAGTGCGCTATTGCAGCGAACGCTGCCGTCGTCGGAAGGAGCACCCCTGATGGAGCTGCGCCTCATTCTCGGAGATCAACTGAACGCAGGTCACAGCTGGTTTCGCACGCAGGATCCCGCTGTCTGCTACCTGATGGCGGAGCTGCGCCAGGAGACAGACTACTGCCGCCACCATCGCCAGAAGGTGCTCGCCTTCTTTGCCGCCATGCGCGCCTTCGCCGCCGCCCTCACCAAGGCGGGCCACCGGGTCTGCTACCTGACTCTCGATGAGAGCGCCCCCTGGCCCGATTTGCCGAGCTTGCTGGCGGCCCAGCTCGAAGCGCATCAGGCCGAGCGCTTCGCCTGGCAGAGCCCGGACGAGTGGCGCCTTGCAAGCCAGCTGACCCAGTGGGCCTCAGGCCTTGCCATCCCGACCGTTGAGGTGGACAGCGAACATTTTCTCACCCCCCGCGATGGCTGGCGACGCTACCCCCACAGCCGGATGGAGTTCTTCTACCGCACCCTGCGAAAGCAGTACCGGGTGTTGCTCGATGAGCGCGGCCAACCCCTTGGGGGGCGCTGGAACTTCGATGCCGAGAATCGCGCCAAATTGCCGGCGAGCCAACCCATCCCGGCGCCCCTCACCTTTGCCAACGAGGTGAGCGACATCGATGCCATGCTGACCCGCCACGGCGTCGCCACCATCGGCAGTGCCGATGCGGGCGCCCTGCCCTGGCCCGTCACCCGGCGCCAGAGCCGCGCACTGCTTGAACACTTCCTTGCACACTGCCTGCTCCACTTCGGCCGCTATCAGGACGCCCTGAGCGAACGGGGCTGGAGCCTGTTCCACAGCCGCTTGTCGTTTTCCATGAACAGCAAGATGCTCCATCCCCTCGAGGTGATCCGCGCTGCGCAAGCTCACTGGCAGGCCAATCAGGCCACCATTTCCCTGGCGCAGGTGGAGGGGTTCATCCGCCAGATCCTCGGCTGGCGCGAGTTTGTCCGCGCCCTCTACTGGGAAAAGATGCCCGAGTATCGGCGCACCAACTTTCTCGGGGCCGAGCGCCCCCTGCCCGGTTTTTTCTGGAATGGAGAAACTAGCATGGCCTGCGTGCGTCACGCCCTTCGACAGTCTCTGGAGCACGCCTATGCCCACCATATCCAGCGGCTGATGGTGACCGGCAACTTCGCCCTGCTGGCGGGGATCCACCCTGACGAGGTAGATGCCTGGTATCTGGGCATCTATGTGGACGCCATCGAGTGGGTGGAGCTGCCCAACACCCGCGGCATGAGCCAGTTTGCCGATGGCGGTCTGATGGGCAGCAAGCCCTACGCCAGCAGCGGCGCCTATCTCGAGCGGATGGGTCACTACTGCAAGGGGTGTCACTATCAAGTGAAGGCCCGCAGCGGGCCGGACAGCTGCCCCTTCAACAGCCTCTATTGGCACTTTCTCTGGCGCAACCGGGACAAACTTGGCAACAACCCTCGCCTCGCCCTGCCCTATGCCAACTGGGATGGCCAAACTACAGAACAGCAGCAAGCCATCCTGACGACGGCAGAGCATCATCTGCTCCATCTGGAACGGCTCTGAATCGACCGGATTTCATGCCAGAAAGTCAGCAAATGACAACATTGAGAGCCAGTTAACAAAATGTGAATAGCGATAACCACCAATGATATCGACACCAGTTGAATATCCTGTGGCGGCTGATTAAGGTGGAGGCCCCAGTCAAGGAGAGACAAGATGGACATAGTGGTACTCGGTGGTGGCGTGGTCGGTGTGACCAGCGCCTGGTATCTGGCCAAGGCCGGTCACAAGGTGACCCTGCTGGAGCGGCGTGACGGGGTGGCCCTTGAAACCAGCCATGCCAACGCGGGTCAGATCTCACCGGGTTATGCTTCCCCCTGGGCTGCCCCCGGCATTCCCCTCAAGGCCGCCAAATGGCTGCTGCAAAAGCACGCCCCCTTCACGGTGCGGCCCACCTCGGACCCCTTCCAGCTGCGCTGGATGCTGAAGATGTTCGCCAACTGCACCCCGGCAGCCTATGCGGTCAACAAGGGGCGCATGGTGCGACTGGCTGAATACAGCCGCGACTGCATGAAGCAGTTGCGGGGCGAGCTGGCGCTCGACTACGAAGGGCGCCAGCTCGGCACCCTGCAACTGTTTCGCAGTCAGGCACAGCTCGATGCCAGCCAGCGCGACATCGCCGTGCTCGAGGAGTACGGCGTCCCCTATCAGTCTCTGAATGCCGACGGCTGCGAGGAGGTCGAGCCCGCCTTGGCAAGGGTGCGTGGCAAGGTGGTGGGCGGCCTGCGCCTGCCGGGAGATGAAACCGGTGACTGTTTCCGCTTCACCCAGGCCCTGGCGGACGAGGCGCGTCGGCTCGGGGTGAACTTCGTCTTCAACTGCGCCATCGACGAGGTCGAGATCGCGAAGGGACGCGCCGTGGCGGTCCGTGCCGGCGAGCAGCGCTTCCAGGCCGACGCCATCGTCTGTGCCCTCGGCAGTTATGGCACCGGCTTCCTGCGCCCCCTCGGAATTGAGCTCCCCGTCTACCCGGTCAAGGGGTACTCCCTCACCCTGCCGATGACGGATGCCGAGGGCGCCCCGCGCAGCACCGTGCTGGACGAGACCTACAAGGTCGCCATCACCCGCTTCGACGAACGGATCCGGGTGGGGGGCATGGCCGAACTCTCGGGCTTCAACCTGGCGCTCAACCCGAGGCGCCACGATACCCTGGCCATGGTGGTGAGGGATCTCTTCCCCCAGGGGGGAAATCTGGAGCAGGCCACCTTCTGGACCGGGCTGCGCCCCATGACGCCGGACGGCACGCCCCTGGTGGGCCCAAGCCCCATCCCCGGGCTCTGGCTCAATACCGGCCACGGCACCCTGGGCTGGACCATGGCGGCAGGATCGGGCCAGTTGCTCAGCGATCTCATCTCGGGCAATACCCCGGATATCAGCGACGAGGGGCTCACCCTGGCCCGCTACGGCTAGGCGTTGGCACCGTCTGTGCGAGTCTGCGAAAAAAGAGGGCGTGCCTGGCACGCCCTCTTTTTTCTTGCCCCCCTGGCTACGACGACACCGGGGTCGCCTCCTCGCTCGTCAGTCCGGGTTTCAGGGCCAGCGTGAAGAGCGCCGCCACCATGTCGGACTGGGTGATGATGCCCACCAGCTGCTCCCCCTCCACCACCGGCATGTGGTGCAGCCCCCCGTCGGAGAAGGCCTCCACCAGATCGTAGAGAGGCTGGTAGCGCCGCGCCGTCTGCACCTCCCGGGTCATCAGATCTGCCACCTGCTGCTGCTCAAGGGCCTCCTTCGCCCTCGGCTGGCGACCCGCCCGGTCGATCATCAGGTCGTGCAGGGTGATGATGCCGACCAGCCTCTCCCCCTCATCCACCACCGGTAGCGCCTTGATCTGGTGGTGGGAGAGCAGATGCCACGCCTCCATGGCGAGCGCCTGTGGCGTCGTCACGACGAGATCCCGCGACATCACATCCTGGCACCGTACCGTCCCCACTCGCCCCCGCAGGGCGTGAAGCTGGGCCTCCTGCAGCAGCTCCTGCAGATCCTGGCGGCTGATGTCCAGCAGCTCCCCGTGTTTTTCCAGGGCAAAGTCGATGTCCTGAGTGGCGAGCCGGGCACTCGGCTGGGGATCCGCCGTCTGGTGGCGATTGGGCGCCGCCTTGCCGCCATGGGGATAACGACGCCCCAGGGCGCGGTTGTAGAGCAAGCCCAGACTCAGCAGCAACAGGGAGTTGAGCAGCACCGGCAGCAGCACGTAGCCGACCCCGAGCGCCCGGATCCCCTCGCCGCCGATGACGGCGGTCAGGGCCACGGCGCCGCCGGGCGGGTGCAGGCTGCGGGTGAGGAACATGGCGGCGATGGCCAGCATCACCGCCAGGGCCGAGGCGATAGCCATGTCCGGCACCAGGTTCGCGCTCAATACCCCCATCAGGGCCGAGACCCCGTTGCCCACAAGGATGGACCAGGGCTGGGCCAGGGGGCTGGCCGGGGCTGCAAACAGCAGCACGGCGGAGGCCCCCATAGGGGCGATGAGCCAGTGCACCTCGAGCCCCAGCCCCCAGCGACACAGCAAGGCGGTGCCGAGCAAGCCGATGAGGGCGCCAAGGGCGCCGTAACAACTCTCTTTGACGCTGGTATTGGTCGATACCGGCAAAAAATCCCTGAACTGCATGGTGCTCCCGCGGACGATAACATTTATTTCAAATGCGCAATTCTAGCCACTTTCCCCCGTCCCGCACCAGCCCCCCGCTCCGCCATGGCCATCAGCCGCACGCTTTTTCCCTTCTTAACATTGTCTTAAGAGTCCGCTGGCACCCTCTACACCATCCCAACACTGGAGCCCAACGGTATGACTCACCTCAACGATGCCCTGCGCCGCTTCGACGGCCAACGCCGGGTCTGGACGGCGGGACTGGAGCGAACCCTGCTCGGCTGGCTTGCCAGTCGCAGCGCATTGCCGCCCTCTTCGCAGGCACCCCGCCGGATCCTGGTCATTCGCAGCACCAACCGCATCGGCAACAACCTCTTCCTGCTGCCCTTCCTGCACCAACTTCATCGCGCCCATCCCCACGCCGAGCTGGAGCTGGTGTGCAGCCCCACCACCCTGCTCCCCTTCCTGGCCGATCTGCCCCTGCGGCGCATTCATCAGATCCGGTTGCAGGGCAGACACCTGCCGGGCGCTCTCTCGGCACTCTCGCGTCTGCGCCGCCAGCACTACGACTGGGTCTACGTCCCCTTCGCCTCCAGTACGGATCACTTCATCGCCGCCTGGGTACAGGCCCGGGAGAAATGCGGCTTCGACGATGGCCACGGGGATCTCATCTTCCAGCGTCCGCAGGCTCCGGACAGTGAGTGCCACTACGCCCACCAGCCCCTGCAACTGCTCGGCATACCGGGCAATCCGGCCGAACCCATTCCCCTTGGCAGCCTGTTGCAGGGGCCAAGCCCGGCCTTGAGTGCGCTGCGACGAGCCCATCCTGGCCGTCCTCTGATCGGCTTTTTCACCGGCGCCCGCAAGGGCAAGGGGCTCTCCCAGCCCCAGTGGCAGCGGTTGCTTGGGGATCTGCGCCGTCACAGCCCGGATGCCCTGCTGATCCAGCTCGCGGAACCCGCCGCCCCCGAGCACCTGCTCGGGGACGTGCACGTTTCCCTTGGCAACATGGGGGAGCTGGCCCGCTTCACGGGCGGCCTCTCCCTCTTCGTCAGCGCCGACACCGGTCCCCTGCACCTGGCTGCCGCCAGCGGTGTGCCCTGTCTTGGCCTCTTTACCCAGACCGACCCCGCCCGCTACGGGTGCCTGGGCGCCCAGCACCTCAATCTGGTGATCGAGGATCGCAATGCCATCCCCCTCGACCAACAGTGGCTGACCGAGGCGCTCGCAAGCGCCCCTCACCGGGTGACGATGTCGGTTTCCCCAACCCGCTACCTGCCCGCACCCCGGCCCGCCCTGCTCCCCCTCTAGGGAGCGGCCATGCAAAAAAGAGGGAAGGCTGTCGCCTTCCCTCTCTCGTCTTGGTGACACTCACCGGGCGCTCGTCCGGGTGAATGGAAGCCCTCAGGCCAGCTCGGCGCGCAGCGCCCGGGTCGCATCGACCATCACCTTCAGGGCAGCGGTGGTCTCTTCCCAGCCGCGGGTCTTGAGGCCGCAGTCCGGGTTCACCCAGAGCCGGTCTGCCGGGATTTGTTGCGCAGCCTTGCGGATGAGGTCTTCAATCCAGCCCTGGCTCGGTACGTTCGGCGAGTGGATGTCGTAGACGCCCGGACCGATCTCGTTGGGGTAGTTGAAGCGCTCGAACGCTTCGAGCAACTGCATCTGGCTGCGGCTCGTCTCGATGGTGATCACATCCGCGTCCAGTGCCGCCACCGCCTCGATGATGAGGTTGAAGTCGCTGTAACACATGTGGGTGTGGATCTGGGTGCTGTCCACCACCGGGCTTGCGCTCAGGCGGAAGGCGCGCACCGCCCAGTCCAGGTAAGCCTGGTGATCCTGCTTGCGCAGGGGCAGCCCTTCGCGGATCGCCGGCTCGTCGATCTGGATGATCTTGATGCCGGCGGCTTCCAGGTCAGCCACCTCGTCGCGAATGGCCAGGCCAATCTGCAGGGCGGACTGCTCGCGGCTCACGTCTTCCCGCGGGAAGGACCAGCAGAGAATGGTCACGGGGCCGGTCAGCATACCCTTCACCGGCTTGTCGGTCAGGCTCTGGGCAAACTTCGTCCACTCAAGGGTCATGGGGGTCGGACGGTCGATGTCACGGGTGATCACCGGCGGCTTGACGCAGCGGGAGCCATAGCTCTGTACCCAGCCAAAGCGGGTGATGGCAAAGCCGTCCAGCAGCTCCCCGAAATACTCCACCATGTCGTTGCGCTCCGCTTCACCGTGCACCAGCACGTCGAGCCCGATGGCCTCCTGGCGCTCGATGGCGTCCTTGATCTGGGCCTGGATGCCCGCCTCGTAGGCCTGGTCATCGATGCGCCCGGCACGCCAATCCTGGCGCAGCACCCGGATTTCAGAGGTCTGCGGGAAGGAGCCGATGGTGGTGGTGGGCAGGAGCGGCAGCTTCAGATCCGAGCGCTGCGCGTCGGCACGCACCGGGTAGGCGCTCTGGCGATCGAAGTCACTGTTGGTCAGGCTGGCGAGTCGTGACTGCACCGCTTTCTTGTGAACCCGGCTGTCGGACTCCCGATCCACGATGGGCTGGCTGTAAGCCTCGATTTTGTCCAAGGCGCCACCGTCCAGGTAGTCGGACAGCAGCCCCAGCTCATAGCACTTTTGCAGGGCGAAGGCGAACCAGCTGCGGGTCTGGGGATCCAGCTCGTGCTCCAGGGTCAAATCCACCGGGCTGTGCAGCAAGGAACAGGAGGAGGCCACCCAGAGGCGCTCGCCAAGCTTTTCTTTCAAGGCCTTGAGGGTCGGCGCCAGCTTGGCCAGGTTGGCACGCCAGACGTTGCGGCCGTTGATGACACCCGCCGAGAGTACCCACTGGGCCGGCAGGTGCGGGACCAGGGTCTCCAGCTGCTCGGGGGCCGCCACCAGATCCAGGTGCAGGCCGTCCACCTTCAGACTGGTGATGATGTCCCGCTGATGGGCCACGGACCCGAAGTAGGTGGTGAGCAGCAGCTTGCAGGGGCCGCTCAGGCGCTCATATGCCTTGAGGTAGGCCAGGCGCCACTCGTCCGGCAGGTCCAGCGCCAGGGCCGGCTCGTCGATTTGCACCCACTCCACCCCCTGGGCCGCCAGTTTGGCCAGGATCTCCTGGTAGACGATCAGCAGGCGATCCAGCAGTTCGAGACGGGAGAAGCCGCTCTCTTTCTCCTTGCCAAGCCACAGGTAGGAGACGGGGCCCAGCAACACCGCCTTGACCGGCAGCCCAAGGGCCTTGGCCTCTTCCACCTCGTCAAAGAGCTGGCTCCAGCCCAGCTTGAAGCGCTGGTCACGGTAAAATTCCGGCACCAGGTAGTGGTAGTTGGTGTTGAACCATTTGGTCATCTCGGCAGCGGCCGCCGCCGGGCCGGTCGGCGCACGGCCACGGGCCACCCGGAACAGGGTGTCGAGGTCGGTGTCGCCGTGGCGGTGACGGGCAGGCACGGCGTCCACCAGCAGACTGGTACCCAGCACCTGATCGTACCAGGCAAAATCTCCCACCGGCAGCACGTTAACCCCGGCGGTACGCTGGGCCTGCCAGTGGCGCTCACGCAGGCTCTTGCCCACGGCGACCAGCTCGGCCTGGGTGGTTTCGCCACGCCAGTAGGATTCGAGGGCAAATTTCAGTTCGCGCTTGGCGCCGATACGGGGAAAGCCCAGGGTGTGTGCGCAGGTCATAGGTTCCATTCCTTATGCTCGTTTATCTGATGAGGATCTGGATTGTTTGGCCATCCAGATGTTTACACATCCAAAATGACAAGATAAGGTGATCTTGGCTATTGAATCCTCTTCAACTGGCTCTCAAGAATTTCTCAACTGACGCACAAAGGAGCAGTGCCATGGTCGCGCCCACCCCATCCAGCCCCCCTCAGAGCAGCAATCTGGGCATCGATCTCAAACACCTGAAGACCATCAGCGCCCTGGCCGAGCAAGGGTCCCTGGCCGGGGCCGCACTCACCCTCAACCTCACCCAGTCCGCCCTCTCCCACCAGCTCAAGGAGCTGGAGACCCGCCTCAATCTGGAGCTGTTTCTTCGAAAAAGCCGCCCTCTGGTGCTGACGGCGGCAGGCCAGCATCTGCTGGCCCTGGCCCGTCAGGTGCTGCCCGCCCTGGCCCAGACCGAGCGCCAGCTGTTCGCCCTGCACAGCGGCGAGGCGGGCAGGCTGCATCTGGCCCTCGATTGCCACAGCTGCATCCAGTGGCTGCTCCCGCTGTTGCCGGACTTTCGCCGCCAGTGGCCCGGCGTGGATCTGGAGGTGGAGTCGGTGCCGGGTTTCGATGCCATCAGTGCCCTGCTTGGCGGCCAGCTCGACCTGCTGCTCACCTCGGATGTGCAGGCCCGCGGGGATCTTCATTTCGAGCCGCTGTTCGCCTTCGATCTCACCCTGGTGATGGCGCCGGATCACCCCCTCTGCCAGCAGCGGCGCATCGCACCGGACGATCTGCGGCCGGAGGTGCTGCTGGTCTACCCGGTGGAGCGGGCGCGCATGGACGTGTTCAGCCGTTTCCTGCAACCGGCCGGGGTGGAGCCCGCCCGTTGCAAACCGGTGGACAACACCTCTGTCATGCTGCAGATGGCCGCCGCCGGGCTCGGGATCGCCGCCCTGCCCCGCTGGGCCAGCGAGGAGTTCGTGCGCCAGGGCCTGCTTGAGGCGCGCCCTCTCGGGGAGGGCATTCGCCGCCACATGTATGGCGCCGTGCGCGCCGCCGACAAAGATCAGGCCTGCCTGCAGAGCCTGTTCGAGCGCATCCGCACCCGGATGGCGGCCCAGTAAGCCGGACACAAAAAAGCCGCCAGGATCAGGCGGCTTTCATCACGGGTTGCCCGCGCAGACGAAGAGTCGGGCATCAGCACTCGTCACCCCTCGCCCCACCCTGCCTTCGCGGGCAGTTGCCACAAAGCTCCCCATCCCGGCGCTTGTAGTGCAGGCAGCAGCGCTGGCGCACATAGCCCGGGAAGGCTTCGTCCCGGGGCAGGCCCGCCTCGCGCCAACCCGTCAGATGTGCCGACGGCAGGCCACAGGATTCAAGCCAGAGGGGGGCATGGGCCCTCACCTCCTCCCGACTCACCTCCCCGAAGAAATCGGGCACCCGCACCAGGGCCGCCAGCAGATCGTCCGCCAGGAGCGGGCGCACGAAACCGGGGCGCAGCCGCTGCGCCGTCCCAAGGAGGGTGAACAGCCCCTGCCAGTGCGCCTGGAGTCGCTCCCCGGCCGTTTTGATCAACACGCCGGCCTCCCCTCTGATCATGGGCTCGGCCGGCAGGGTAAAGCCCGACACCACGCCGGCCTCATGCCCCTGTCCCAGCCTGTCGAGGGCAGGCACGGCCTGATGGCGATAGACGGCCACCATGGCGAGATAGATGGATTGCCAGCAGAGCATGCCCCAGCTGCGGGTGAGCCAGTAGGCGGGCCCCGCCTCCGGGTGTGCCTGCTGCCAGTGCGCATGGAGGGCTGCGGCCACCTCGGCCGACGTCGCTCCGGCGGCATCCGTCAGTGGCGGGCGCACGTCACCGGCCGCCACCAGGTTCCCTTTGAGGGACGGGATCAGGCTGGCCGCCGCCGCGAACAGGGCCTGGTGATCCGAGACGAGGGCGCGTTCCGCGTCCGCTTTCTCCCGGCCAAGGCCGCGCGGCACACCGCGCCCCCTCTCCTCGCCCATTCGTTGAAAGGGCCCCGGGCGCGTGCCGGGGCGCAAGGTCAGAATGCGTATTTGAGTCGCGCCTCCACGCTTCGTTCAGCCCCGAACCAGCAGTTGTTCTGGTCGTAGCAGGAGTAGTAGGTCTTGTTGAACAGGTTGCTGGCGCCAAGCGATACCCCCATCCCCTTCAGGCTTGCGCTGAGGGCGGCGAGATCGTAGGAGGCGGACATGTCCATCAGGAGGTAGTCCGGTACCTTGTCGGTGTTGGCGGCATCCATCTCGGCCTCCCCCACGTAGCGCAGGCCGGCGCCCACCCGCATCCCCTCGAGGTTGCCGCCGGGGTAGTAGTTGCTCCACAGCGACGCCATCTGTCTGGGGACCCAGACCGGCGTCTTGCCCTGCAGCGTGGTGGTGTCGCGCGTGATCTCCATGTCCATCAGGGTGTAGTTGAGGGCCAGATCCAGCTGGCTGGTGAGATCGGCTCTCCCCTCAAGCTCGATGCCCCTGGAGACCGTCTCCCCGGTCTGCAGCTTGGGCCCGTAGACATTGTCCGGGTCCGTCACCAGGGCATTCTTCTTGGTGATGTGGAACGCCGACAGGGTCGCCGTCTTGCTCATGTCGTCGGAGAGGAACTTGACGCCCCCTTCCCACTGATGACCGGTCGCCGGTTTGAACGCCTGGCCCTGCTTGTCCGCCCCCGGCACCGGCTCGAAACTCTCGGCATAGCTCGCATAGGGGGAGAAGCCACCATCCAGCTCATAGAGGGCGCCGACGCGGAAGGAGAGGTTGTCCTGATCGATGTGGGCCAGGGACTGGCTGTCCGCCCCCTGATAGAGGGTCCGGCTGTCGGTGTCCATCCGGTAACGGTCGTAGCGGGCGCCGCCGATGGCCACCAGCCGATCGAGGCGCACCTGATCCTGCAGATAGACGCCGGTCTGGGACTGACGGATCACCTTTTTATCCTGGTAGTTGAAAGTGAGTGCCTCTGGGACTATCTGGCTATGGTTCGGGTTGAAAATGTCGATGCTGGGCGCCGAGTAGTCGAGGGTATCCCGGTAGAGGATATGGGCATCCAGGTACTGGTAATCGACCCCGAGCAGCAGGTTGTGCTGGGCAGAGCCCGTCTGCACCTTGCCCGCCAGCTGGTTGTCGATGACAACGCCGCGAGAGTCTTCATCGGTGAGATAGGCGTTTCGTGCCAGGGTGCGGTTGTCCGCCGCCAGGGCCGCGTTGTAGGTGTTGCGCTGATAGGCGGACGCATCCATGTAGCGGGCATTTTGCAGCACCTGCCAGCGCTCGTTGAAGTCGTGGCTCAGCTTGTAGCCCAACAGGGTCACATCCCGGTTGTACTCGTTCCAGTTCTCGTCGCCAAGGAAGGTGTCGCTGCCAAGCTGCCCCAGGGGGTTGGACTTGGCCGAGCCGCTGGCGGGCACAGTGGTGTAGATGCCGGCCTCGGGATCCTTCTGGTAGTAAAGGTTGAGGTTCAGCAGGGTGCGCTCGCCGAGCTGCCAGTCCAGGGACGGCGCAAAGACGTAGCGCTCCTCCTTCGAGGTCACCGCCTGGCCATCCTTCTCCCGGGCCAGTCCCACCAGCCGATAGGCGAGCTGCTCGTTGATGGCACCGGTGCTGTCGAGGGTCATCTCCTTGAGGGTGCCCGTGCCGGTCGCCACGCTCACGTTGTGCTTGCTCTCCCGCTGGGGGCGCTTGGCGATGAGGTTGACCATGCCGCCGGGGGGCATGCTGCCATAGAGCACCGATGTCGGCCCCTTGAACACCTCCAGCTGCTCGATGGCCACCGGATCTATCTGGGGTTGCAGGTTCCAGTCGTTGTACTGGAGCAGCAGGCCGTCATAGAAGTTCTGGTAGTTGTCAAAGCCACGGATGTTGAACAGATCCAGCCGGTTGACCGCCCCGCCCCGCAGCTCGGTGTTGACGCCGGGCACGTAGCGCAGCGCCTCGCTCACCGAACTGACACCGCGCAGCGACAGGGTCTCCCCATCCACCACCGAGATGGCCTGGGGCGTCTCGATGGGGTCGAGCCGGGTCTTGGTCGCGGTGTTGCGATAGGTCTGGCCGAGCACGGTCAGGGTCTCGTCGGCGGTGGCCGTATCCTGGCTTTCGGGTGTGGCGGCCTGTACAGAGCCTGCAAGCAGGGTGGAGATGGTCACGGCGACCAGGGTCAAAGGGGGGTGAACAAGCTGCATCTGATCCTCGATTACTTACTGCATGTGAATAGTAACAAATATCATTTGCATTTTATTGTTCTATTTTGCCCCGATATTAACAATTTGGGGCATGTTGGCGGGGAAGCGGGAAAAGCGAGGGTGGCAGGCACGCCATCTCCTATCGGAGGCAAGATGGCAACGCCGTCGAAGCTCTCAGGGAAGGCTCATCATGGCCACCTGATGAAGGTCACCGCCTTCACTTTCACAGCCAACTAGCAAGTAACCATCACATATTCAGAACATGGCGGCATTTTAACCCCCATATTCACACTCATCAGACAAGTATGGTCGCGTTCTCCCTCCCCTTGTTGATCCTGGTCAATCGCTATTGATAAAGGAGGCGATAGCATGCCCACCCTTTTATCAGCCCTGATTGAGACAATACCAAGCCATCAGCACACGCCTATGAATGAGACCGCCCACCAAAATCTGCACTGCGATACCCAGCTCAACTTCACCTTCGGAGTCATCATCCTGACCCTGCTTATCGCCCTGATGGCCGTCAGTGTCAGCATCCGGACCTCTGCCGAGCGCAAGTACCACAAGGTGGCGGCCATGTTCGTGCACAACATGGCGACCCAGTCCATCGAGCCACAGTTCAAGTCACTGGAGCATGTCCTCAACGAAACGGGCAGTGTCATCGATGAATCAGGCCTGGATGCCTTCCTCAATGAGGATCACACGCCCCTTGGCCTCTCCCTGATGCAAACGTTGGCGCTCACCCCCTATGTGAAGAGCATCCTGCTCGCCGATCCGCAGGGGCGGTTCAACGCCATCCCCCATCTGCCGGTCGGGGAGCACTTTGATGCCAGGGAGCGCCCCTGGTTTCTCGCGGCCGCCGTGCGAACCCTCTTCGTGCACTACACCGACCACTACACCAGCAAGTTCGATGACAAGAGCCGCAGCGTCTCCGTCTCCCGCCCCCTGCTCGACAAGGAGGGGTTCTTCCTCGGCACCCTGGCCATGAACGTGGATCTCGAGCAGATGAGCTATCCCCTGCGTCAGCTCATGAGCCCTCTCAAGGGGGAGTTCTACCTGGTCGATCGGGCGGGCGACATCCTGCTGCATTCGGATGTGGGGAACCTGTTTCGCCATCGCGTGGACCGCCGGCTCATCGAGCAGATGACCAACGGCGCCGACCACCTCTTCGATGCAAAGCGCCAGACCCACCTCTACTACTACTCCTTCTCCAACCCGGACTGGTTCGTCATCTATGCCGTCAGCGATGCCAGGTTCAAGGAGGTAAGCAGCAGCGAGTCCCACCAGCTCCAGATCACCCTGGTGGGCTGCATGCTGATCTGCCTGCTCTGCTGGTGGTCCTTGCGTCATGTGCTCAGCAAGATGATTTTCGAGATCATCGCCCTGATGCGCACCGGACGCATCCACGCGGGCAAACCAGGGGATCAGTTGCGCCAGGAGATCCAGAGCGGCCATCGCCAGATGCTGGAAGCCGTGGAGGCGTCCAACACGGATGCCCTGACGGGTCTGTTCAATCGCCGCTGCTTTGACAAGGCACTCGACGACCAGCTGATCGCCGGCCGCCCTTTCTGCCTGGGGTTGATCGATCTGGACAACTTCAAATCCATCAATGACACCCACGGCCACCCGGTCGGTGACGACGTCCTGCGGGCGGTTGCCCGGGAAGGGCGGCAGATTGCAGGCCAGGAGGCCACCCTCTACCGCTACGGCGGCGAGGAGCTGGCCATCATCATTCCCGGGGATGACAGCACCAGAGCACGGACGATGCTCGAGCAGTGGCGCACCCAGGTGGCACAGCGACCATGGCGCGAACCGGACCTGGTGGTGACCTTCTCTGCCGGGCTGGGACTGTGGCGACAGGAGTCCGCCGAGCAACTGCTGGCGCGGGTCGATCAGGCGCTCTATCAGGCCAAGGATGCCGGCAAGAATCGGGTGCACCATGCCGACTGATCCCCTTGCACAGCGTCTGCGTCTGGCCATCGTGCTCGGGCTCCTCTTGCTGGTCGGCCTCACCGCCCTCAACCTCCTGCAGGCGGCCAGCGGCCTTCGCAAGGACAACGCGCGCAGCCTGAACCATGCCCGGGCCATGATAGAGAGCGCCATCAACGACAGTCAGTCCCTGGTCGAGGCCGCCCGCCCCCTCGCCATGGGCCGCTGTCAGGATGAGCAACTGGCCCTGCGCGACCTCATCACCGCCTCCCCCTATGCGCGGGCACTCTATGTGCTGGAGGGGCAGCAACTGCGCTGTACCACCCTGCACAGGCCCATCCTCACCCGGGATATTCCTCGCGGCCCGGCGGGCAACCAGACGCTGATCCTCGCCAGACACAGCCCCATCACCGGGCAGACCTCCATCCTCTACCGTCAGCCATCCGGCGATCGCACCTTGCTGGTGGAGCTGGACGGCTTCCACATCTTCGGCGCCTTGCAGGCCGTGATGGGAGAGGACAACCTCTTCTTCCTCCTCGGGGACCAGGCCCTCGATGGCCATGGCAGGACCCTGCCCGCAGCCCGCCTGCTGGAAGGGGGACAACGTCTGCAACAGAGCGATCCCACCGCTCATCCCTATCGCCTGGTGGCGCTCAACGGTTACAAGGAAGTGCTGGCGTTTGCCTGGGCGTACAACCAGGAGAACCTGCTTGCCGCCCCTGTGCTGGCGCTGTTGCTGGGGCTGCTCACCTTCTATCTGAGGGGGCGCAGCGGCTCCCCTCGCAGCGAGCTTGCCAGAGCCATGGCGGCCCGGGAGTTCATCCCCCACCTGCAACCCGTGATGGACAGGCAGGGGCGCCTGCGCGGTTGTGAAGTGTTGATGCGCTGGCGTCATCCCACACAAGGGATGATTGCCCCCAACCACTTCATCCCCCTCGCGGAGGAGTGCGGCTACATAGTGCCGATGACTCGCCAGTTGATGGCCCAGACCCGGGATTATCTGGTCGGGGTGGCCGACAGGCTGCCCCCCGGCTTTCACGTCGCCGTCAATGTCTGCGCCCAGCACTTCAAAAACCAGGACATCGTCGCCGAGTGCCGCGACTTTCTTCGCGCTTTCCCGGGCCAGGATCTGCGCCTAGTGCTCGAGGTGACGGAGCGGGAGATGGTGGATGCGGACGAGCAGACCCGCGCCATCTTCGATGCCCTGGACGAGCTGGGCGTGCTCATCGCCATCGATGACTTTGGCACCGGCCACTCCAGCCTCTGCTATCTGCAGATGTTCCATGTGGACATCATCAAAATCGATCGCAGCTTTATCAAAGGAATGAAAGAGGAAGGCCCCTCCCGCCATATCGTCGAAAACATCCTGGATCTCGCCCATCGCATGGGGCTGGCTCTGGTCGCCGAGGGGGTGGAGACCCAGGAGCAGGTCGAGATGGCACGCCACTATGGCATCGACTACTTGCAGGGCTTCTACTTCGCCAAGCCGCTGCCACCGGCCCAGTTCACTGATCTCCTGGCCAGCGCCACACGCCCGGAGCCATCCCGGCGCCATGCCGAAATGAGCCTCCTTCCCTAACGGGGGGCGACGGGCAGCCAGTACTCCATGGTGGCGTCGGGCTGCTGGCCGTCAAAGCCGGGGGCATAGCGCTCCAGCTCGAAACCGTCCAGCCCCCGGTATGCCGACTCCGGCAGCCAGTGCAGGATGAACCAGTGCAGGCTCTCCCCCAGCTGGGCAATGGGTCCTTTGTGGGTGAGCACGGCATACTCCTGAGCCGGCACGTCGAGACTCGACAGGCCGGGGGGCGTAGGCGCCGTCGTGGCCACTCCGGCCCAGTAAGGCAGCCGCTCCCCTGCCCCCGACACATCCACCACCCCCAGCCATTCCTTCGACAGGCCCAGCGCCCCCGTCTCGCGCAGCGCTCGCCAGATGGCGGGCACCGTCTGCTGAAAATCCGGTGAGGCATCGAACAACCCCCGGATCGTGCCCCTGACTCCCTGCAAGGTGAACACCGGCAGGCTCTCTATGCGCACCTGCACCAGATTGGGAGAGGCAGAGCGGGGGACCGCCGCCCGCACCAGGGGCGTGCGCAGCCCCAGCCGCAGGCCCCGCTTGCGATACGCCAGCGGCGAGCAGCCAAATTGCTGCTTGAAGGCGCGGCTGAAACTCACTTCCGAGCCAAACCCGTGATCCAGCGCCACATCCAGCACCCGCAGCCGGGTGGAGAGCAGCGCCTCCGCCGCCATGCTCAGCTTCAGCTCGCGCACATAGTGAGCCACCGTCTGGCCCGTCTCATGCAGGAATACCCGTTGCAACTGCCAGCGGGACCAGCAGCTCTGCCGTGCCAGCGCCTCCAGGGAGAGCGGCTGATCCAGATTGGCATGGATGTAGTCGAGCACTCGCTCGATGCGGGTGAGGTGGGCGCGCGCCTCGGGTGCCGGCTCACGGAGTGGGTGGGGAGAAGTCGGTGTCATGATGCGCTTGAGACCACGCCAGCAGAGGGCGCTCTGGCCCGGGAGGGCCACATTAAACAGGGGTGTCGCGCCGACCGCAAGGCCGGCGCACCGCCTGGCTATTCATCCCGCCCCGCTCAGGGTAGACGGCTCTGGCCATGCTCGGCAAAGTGGCTGCGAAGGGCGCTGATCACCCGCCGCACCTTCTCCGGGATCTCCCGCTGGGGGGTGATGGCATGGATCTCCATGGGAGGGGCCAAAAAGCCCGGCAGCAGCGCGAGCAATCGACCGGTGGCGAGATCTTCTTCTATTTCACCTTCCGGTTGCAGCGAAATCCCCTGCCCTGCCAGGGTAAACTGGCGCAGGGGCAAGACGTTGTTGCACAGTACCCTGGGCTTGGGCTTGATCTTGTGGGCCTCCCCCTTCTCGTCCAGCAGCAGTATCCCGCCCCCCAGCATGTCCGAGGCCAGCCAGTCGTGGGCCAGCAGATCCGCCGGGCTGCGCGGCGTGCCCTTGCGTGCCAGATAGGCGGGCGAGGCACACAGCAACATCCGGGTCTGACCCAGCCTGCGCGCCACCAGGGTGGAATCTTCAAGCGTGCCGACCCGCAGCGCCACGTCGATGCGATCCTTGATGAGATCCCGCTTCTCGTCGTCGGCAATGATCTGGATGCCCAGGCCGGGGTGAGCCTGCAGCAGCGGCGAGAGCGCCCGCGCCAGGGGCTGGCCCGCCATCCCCACCGGCGCGGTGATCCGCACTTCTCCGAGCAGGCTGTCGCGCACCTCCGAGAGGCGCAGCTCGGTGTCGTTCAGGGTCTGCTGCAACGACTGGCAACCCTGCCACACCACCTCCCCCGCCTCGGTCAGGCTGAGGCGGCGGGTGGAGCGGTGCAGCAGGGGCAGGCCGAGCTGGCTCTCCAGTTGACTGATATGCTGGCTGACGGCGGACGGGGTCATGCCGAGGGCCTTGGCGCCGCCGGTCATGCTGCCCGCCTCCACCACGGCGGCGAAGATGGCGTAGCGTCTGAGCTGATCCATTATGAAGCCCTGCTTACAAGTGAATGCAATTTTAACTGGATTATTAAATCACACTCGGGGGCGTAGGATAGCCCCATTCCCACAGTGAAGGAGAATTCCCATGAAGATTGCCCTCATCGGTGCCAGCGGTTTTGTCGGTTCAGCCATCCTCCAGGAGGCCGTCAGCCGCGGTCATCAGGTCACCGCCATCGTGCGTGACGTGAGCAAGGTCGCCGCTCACCCGCAAGTCACCGCCGTGGCGGTGGACGCCCAGGACAGCCAGGCACTGGCCAGGGTGCTCAAGGGGCACGATCGGGTGATCAGTGCCTACAACCCGGGCTGGAGTGCCCCGGACATCTACGATCAGTACCTCAAGGGGGCCAGCGCCATCGTGGCCGCCGCCGTCGCGGCCAACAGCTGGCTGCTGGTGGTCGGCGGTGCCGGCAGTCTGGAAATCGCCCCGGGCGTGCAGCTGGTGGACACCCCGGAGTTCCCGGCAGAGTGGAAGCAAGGGGCCCTCGCGGCCCGGGATGGTCTCACCGCCCTTCGCCGGGAAACCACCCTCGACTGGCGTTTCGTCTCCCCACCCGTGTTCCTCGAACCCGGCGAGAAGCGCGGCGGTTACCGCCTTGGCACGGATCAGGTGTTGTTCAGCGGCGAGCAGCCCGCCGGGATCACGGTCGGCGATCTGGCGGACGGGGTGCTGAACGAGGCGCAAGCACCGGCTCACCTGCGCCAGCGTTTCACCCTGGGTTATTGAGGAAAGGCGCGCCAGCAACCCTTCCCATGACAGTCACACGGAGGGAGGCGGATGCCTCCCTCCGTCTATCCCGTCACGCCAATGTCGCTCTCACCCGGTACGGCAGATCGCCGCCTGAGCCGCCCGTTGCTCGTTCCATTCGCTCAAGTCCGAATTCCATTTCGAATTTTGTATATAACTAAGAATATTTTGTCGCTTCCACCTTATAACCTCGAACAGTAGCATCACCCTCAACCCAAACGGCGCCACTCAAGAAGAGTGCGCCCCGGTTTCGCAACACCCCGCACGCCGGGGCACGCAGACCCCGTTCACGGAAAGTGAGGAGATGCCCATGACCACCCCATCATTGCCGATCATCGATCTCGCCGCCCTCAAGGGCACCCCGGCTGCACGCAGCCAGATGCTGACGCAGCTTGGCCAGGCCGCCCGCGAAGTGGGCTTTTTCTATCTGGTGGGCCATGATCTGAGCGAATCGGTGCGCCAGGAGACCCTGGCGCTCGCCGCCCGCTTCTTCGCCCTGCCACTTGAAGAAAAACTGGCGGTGCAGATGGTCCACTCCCCCCACTTTCGCGGCTACAACCAGGTGGGGGCAGAGCTCACCCGGGCACGGCCGGATCTGCGGGAGCAGTTCGATATCATGAACGAGGCCCAGGCCCTGCCTGTGGCGCACATTCGTGAACCCTGGCAGCGCCTCATCGGCCCCAATCAGTGGCCCGCCGCCCTGCCCGAGATGAAAACACGTCTGCTGGCATGGCAGGATCGACTGAGCGACATCACCCTCACCCTGCTGGACGCTTTCGCAGAGGTGCTGGGGCAGCCCGCCTGCGTATTTGACGAGAGCATTCGCGGTGCCCCCTACCAGCACATGAAGCTCATTCACTACCCCGGACAACCGGAAGGCAGCAGTGGTCAGGGGGTAGGTGCCCACAAGGATCCCGGCTACCTGACCCTGGTGATGCAGGACGATCACTCCGGGCTCGAGGTGGAGACGGCGGATGGCTGGATCCCCGCGCCCCCCTTGCCGGGCGCCCTGGTGGTCAACATCGGCGAGCTGCTGGAGCTCGCGTCCGACGGCTACCTCAAGGCCACCCTGCACCGGGTGGTGAGCCCACCTCCCGGGGTATCGCGCCTCTCCTGCGCCTTCTTCATGGCGGCAAGGCTGGATGCGACTGTGCCACTGCTTAGCCTCTCCCCCGAGCTGGCGGCGCTGGCCGAAGGGCCCCAGAGCGATCCCGCCAACCCGCTCTTTTATCAGGTGGGGGAGAACGTGCTCAAGGGGAGGCTGCGCTCCCACCCGGATGTGGCGGCCCGCCACTATGCAGGCGAGCCGCAGCGCGAGCCAGCGCTAGTCTGACAACCCGCCACTCGACATTAAAAAAGGGGCGCGACGGCGCCCCGGATAACACAAGCAGTCGGGCAACGACCTGACAATAACGGAGTAAAAAAATGAAATTCAAGACCATGAGCGTGCACAGCGGCCAGCGGATCGATCCCCAGACCGGCGCCCTCACCACCCCGCTCTACCAGAGCAGCACCTTCAGCTACTTCAACGCCCAGGCGGGCAAGGAGCGCTTCGCAGGTCAAGCCCCCGGCTTCATCTACAGCCGCTTTGGCAACCCCACCACCGCCGAGCTGGAGCAGAAGCTGGCAGCCCTCGAAGGTGCAGATGAGGCACTGGTGGTGGCCAGCGGCATGGCGGCGGTGAGTGCCATCATGTATGCCCTGGCCGACAGCGGTGATGAAGTGGCCTATATCGGCCCCCTCTACGGCGGCACCGATGCCTTCCTCAAGCAGACCTTCAGCCGCGCCGGCATCAAGATCACCGCCTACGAGAGCGATCAGGCGCTGCTGGCCAACATCCGCCCCGCCACCAAGGTGGTACTCTTTGAAACCCTGACCAACCCCACCCTCAAGGTGGTGGATCCGCGGGTGGTGGTGGAGGCGGCCCGCAAGGTGGGTGCCATCACGGTGTGTGACAACACCTTCCTCACCCCCTATCTGCTGCGCCCGCTCGAGCTTGGCATCGACATTGTCATGCACAGCGGTACCAAGTACCTGGGCGGCCACGGCGACATCATCGCCGGGGTGGTGGCGGGCTCTCACGCACTGATGAAGTCGATTCGCACCGTGGCCCTCAAGCACATCGGCTCCCCCATCGGCCCGCAGGAGGCCTACCTGCTGCAACGGGGGGTCAAGACCCTTCCCCTGCGCATGGATGCCCACCTGCACAACGCCCAGAAGGTGGCCGAGTTCCTGGATGCCCACCCGGCGGTGAAGAAGGTGATCTACCCGGGCCTTGCCGGCCATCCGGGCCACGATGCCCTCGGCGCCTTCGCCAGCGGCTTTGGCGGCATGGTGAGCATCGAGCTGGAAGGCGGGTTTGAGCGCTGCGCCACCCTGCTCGACAACCTGCAGCTGTTCGTGCAGGCGGTGAGTCTGGGCGATCTCGAGAGCCTGGCCTGCCATCCGGCCAGCACCACCCACGCCGCCATGGACGAGGCGAGCCGCCTCGCCGCCGGGGTCAATGACGATCTCATCCGCTTCAGCATCGGGGTGGAAGACGCCGACGATCTGATTGCCGATCTGGCCGCAGCCCTGGCCCTCCTCTGATATCCAGTAGCGATCCGGGGGAGTGACGCAATAAAAAAAGGGAAGGCAATGCCTTCCCTTTCTCTTTTCTGCCCGGCGCCCTCATCAGGCGTCGTGGTAATCCTGGCAGGCGCTCAGGGTGTTCTCCATCAGGCTGGCGACCGTCATGGGGCCCACGCCCCCCGGTACCGGCGTGATGAAGGCGGCGTGATTGCGCGCGGTTTCATACTCCACATCTCCCACCAGGGAGCCGTCCGCAAGGCGGTTGATGCCCACGTCGATCACCAAGGCACCGGGTTTGACCCACTCCCCCGGAATGAAGTTGGGCTTGCCCACCGCCACGACCAGCAAGTCGGCCCGGCGCACCTGGGTCTCCAGATCCTGGGTGAAGCGGTGACAGGTGGTGGTGGTGCAACCGGCCAGCAGCAGCTCCAGCGTCATGGGGCGCCCCACGATGTTGGAAGCCCCGACCACCACCGCATGCAGACCATGGGTCTTGACGCCGGTGGTCTCGATCAGGGTCATGATCCCCTTGGGGGTGCAGGGTCGCAGCGCCGGGATCCGCTGGGCCAGACGACCCACGTTGTAGGGATGGAAGCCATCAACGTCCTTGTCGGGACGAATGCGCTCCAGTACCTGGGTGGTATCGCAGTGGGCCGGCAAGGGCAACTGCACCAGGATGCCGTCTACTTCCGGATCCTCGTTGAGCTGGTCGATCAGGGACAGCAGCTCCGCTTGTGTCGCCGTGGCGCTGAGATCATAGGAGCGGGAGACAAATCCCACCTCTTCACAAGCGCGACGTTTGCTGCCCACATAGACTTGGGAGGCCGGATCCAGCCCCACCAGGATCACCGCCAGACCCGGTGCCCGTTTCCCCTGCGCCAACCGCTGTTGGACTTGCGCGGCGACCTGATTGCGAATCGTTTGCGCAACCTGTTTTCCATCAATGATTTTGGCAGACATCGTTCTTCACTCACCATGTGTTCAACTGCGGCGCATTGTCGCATTTTTTTGGCGCGGGTGTTAGCGGCTCTCGCAGGGAGGGCAATAAGTAGGCACTTGAATTTACTGGCGGAAAAAGTCGTTGACGCTGACTTTGGCGCTTGGGTATGATGCCCGCCCGTTGCCCAGTGGTGCCGCCGAAGGTATGCTGGATGGCGAATTTTCGGTGATTAGCGCAGCCCGGTAGCGCATCTGGTTTGGGACCAGAGGGTCAAAGGTTCGAATCCTTTATCACCGACCAGGTTCATCGGGAAATCCCCGGATTTCTTGATACAACGCGCCCTTAGCTCAGTCGGATAGAGCAACGGCCTTCTAAGCCGTGGGTCGCAGGTTCGAATCCTGCAGGGCGCGCCATTTAAAATGTGTTTTAAATCATTGAGTTATTGATGAAGAGTGTGACTTATCGTCCATTCGGCAGATTATCTCAGGATGACCTTGGCCAGGCCTTGGCAGACACAAAATGGCGATGATTTCAGTGGTGGTTGTAGCTCAGTTGGTAGAGTCCCGGATTGTGATTCCGGTTGTCGTGGGTTCGAGCCCCATCAGCCACCCCATTATTTCTCTGTTGTTGCTATCTGTTGCGTAAGAAAGGCTTTAATATGGCCAGCAACTCATCTGCAAGGCAGACTTCGCGCTATTTATGCGCGGCGATAAACCGGCCCCGCGCCGGTTTTTTTGTTTTAGCGAACAAAATAACGCCTATGGAGGCGGCCTATGTCTCTTCGTAATCCAGCTCGCAAGCAGCCCGCTCGCCAGCCCTCCCCCACGACGGGTAACCCCGCCCTCGATCTCTTCCACCGCAACTGGCAAGCGCTCGAAAAGCTACAGGCAAAAATCGACAAGCAAACCCTCAACGGCCGCGATATCTATCAGCGCTTCACCAGCGACATCGAACCCCTTGAGCGTCAACAATGCGAGCTCATCTTTGCCCTCACCAAGCGACTGACCGACTTTACGGCTCGCAAGAGCTTTACCCAGTGGCAACGGGAGACCTTGCACCACTGGATCCACGATCTCATCAACTATCTCGAGTCCAATCCGTTTCGTGGCGAGATGGATTTGGCCCCCCTCTATCACCAAATCCAAACCAATACCGCCCTGCACATGGATGACGAACAGCTCGACTATCAGTGTGATGAACTTACCCATATGCTGATGGAAACTTGTGGTCACTGCCCCGAAGACATCGACACCTTGCGCGATATGGTCAAAAACCCCGCTCTGTTGCACGAGTACCTGATAAACGCGGCGAAGCAGAAAATGGCCAACGGGAGTGACACCGCTGGTGAGGAAGAGGATGCCCTCTTCGACGATGATGAGTTGTTTGCCGATGAGTCCCCCTTCGGCGCTGAGCAGCAAGATGCTTTTGCCCACACGCGCACCCGTCGTGAGCAAGAGGAAGAGATGCGCATCGAACAGCTGTTCAGCAAATCCAGCCTCAAGCAGCTCTATCGCAAGCTCGCCCTGGCGCTGCACCCGGATCGGGAACCCGACCCCGCCATGCAGGCGGAAAAGACCCGCATCATGGGCCAACTCAGTCAGGCTTGGGAAAACAAAGAGATGTTCACCCTGTTACAGCTGGCCCACGCTCACCTACCCGAGTTCGATAACCTGCTCAGTGACGAGAACCTCGCTTACCTCAACCCGATGCTGAAACGCCAGCTACGCGAGCTCGAAGTCAGCTACTACGGCGGGCAAGACGGGCTAATGGGCGCGGTGCTGCACAAATTCAAGCAATCATCCAAGAAAAAGACCGAGCAGGCCTTTGCCGAACATCGGGACTATTTGCTGCGTGATATCGACCACCTGACTGCCCAGCTGGCCGAGATCACCACCCTGCAGACCCTCAAACCCTATCTGGCGGCCCGCTGGGATCAGCAGCAAATAAGGTGGCGTGAGGAAGAGGACGATATGGAATGGCTGTTTCGGTAACGGCCAGCGCTGACCGACCATCTCCCCAAACAATCAAGGCGCCACTGGCGCCTTGATTGCTTTCACGCTGCTGGTTTTTACACTGCTTGTTTTTACACTGATCGTGCTATCGGATAGCCAGCCTTAAATCAGGGTCACCTGACGCGCTTTGGCATCAGGCGCCAGCGCCTGTTCCTCATCGTGGATAGTTGTGAAGGGCTCAGGGGAAATGGCGGCTGCCGATGCGATTTTGCGCTGCTGATATTGGGCCAGACGCAAGTCCAGCAGCTCTTGCACCATGCGATGCAGAGGATCGATATCCTCCTCACTCACCGCGAAGCGTGGGCAGAAGCGATCCTCCCTTACCTCGAACCAGTACTCCCCCTTGGCGCCTGGATTGCCGCCACTGCTGAACTTGATCGGATTGCTCTTCCAGTAACTGAGCCAAGCCGGGCTGTCGGCGCTCAGGGCTTGCTGCTTGACCGGTAGATCGAGGCGGGCCAGCTCGGGATGCCGCTCAAACAGGTAACGGGAGTGGCTGGCCAGCGCCGCCAAGGTGGGTGGCTCACGCAGGCCGTCGAGTTCGAGCAGCGCCAATAGCAGGATCAACTTGAAACTCTTGGTGAGCGCGGTGTGCTCCACCCCCGAACGCAGAAAGTCGCCGTGCCGGTTCAGCACGCGCAGCTCCTCCTCCCCCAGATCGCCCGCTTGGGCGAGCAGCTCAAACCAGCCCCCCTGTTTTTGGGTATCGAAACGCAGTTGCTCACCCAGCCGGACTGCCCAGGTTTGCCGCGCGGTGGGGCGATAGCCGAGGTGCTCTTTGAGGGTCTGATAGGTCTCAATCAGAGTCGGTTTCTGCTGCTTTTTTAACAGCGCCAGCAGCGGAAGCAGCTTGGGATCCAGATTGATAAAACAACCTGCCGCCAGCGGCATCGCCCTGTTTGCGTGCGTTGGTGGGCGGGTCAATTGCGTTTGCAGCAGCTGGGGCTTGTAGAGACACGCCTTGTGATTGCCCACCAGATCGATCACCACCAGGCGTTCTTTGCCTTGATAGAGGCGCAAGCCCCGCCCCAACTGTTGCAGGAACACGATGCGCGACTCGGTGGGGCGCAGCATCAGCACGGTATCGATGGCGGGCAAGTCGGTGCCTTCGTTGAACAAATCTACCGAGAAGATGATATCAAGCTCGGCGGCGGCCAGTTGCTCCAGGGCGGCTTGTCGCCCCTGGCGGGAGCCCGCATAGACGGCTATCGCCCGCACACCGGCTTGCTGGAAGACGCTGGCCATAAAATCGGCATGACGGGTCGAGATGCAGAAGGCCAGCGTGCGCTGCTGGCGTAAACGTCGCCACTGGCTAAGGGCGTGCTGAGCCCGCTTCTGACTGGCGAAGGCACTCTCCAGCGCATGGGGGTCAAACTGACCGTTGCGCCAAGGCAGCGCGGCATAGTCGACGGTGTCATCCAAAATGCCGTGATAGGTGAGCGGCACCAGCATCTTCTGCTCGATGGCGAGGGCCAGCCCCCGTTCAAAGACGAGATTGTTGTCGCACAGCGCCAGAATATCGGCCTGATCGGTGCGGTCAGGGGTCGCGGTCAGCCCGAGCAGGAAGCGGGGCTTGAAGTGGTTTAGCAAGCGCCGGTAGGAGGGTGAGGCGGCATGATGAAACTCATCGACCACCACGTAATCGAAGTGATCCGGTGCAAAGCGCAGCAGATGCTGACTCTTGCCCAGGGTCTGGATGGAGGCAAACAGCCAGTCGGCCTCATCCTGCTGCTGACCATGATAGAGGCCCGAATTTGCCCGCGGCACCATGTGCAAGAAGGTCTGGCGCGCTTGGGTCAGGATCTCCTCCCGATGGGCAACAAACAGCAGGCGGGCCGCCTGCATCTGGCGCACATCAAAAGCCGCGAGCCAAGTCTTGCCAAGGCCGGTCGCCATGACCACCACACCCCGTTTATGCCCCTGTGCCCGCGCGGCTTGCAGCGCCATCAGCGCCTCTTGCTGCACGCTGTTGGGGATGGGGGCTTCACGCAGCTGCTCAGCGCTGCTGCGATGATCCCCAGTGAGCACCCGCAACTCCCGCAGCGCGCTCTGCCGATAGCGAGCGAGGTAGCCATCGATCCAGTCGTGGGTAAGGGGCACGACCCGCGCGTCTTGCGCCAGCCGATCGATTTGAGCCGCGAGCTGACGCAGGCTGTGATGCGGCTCGCTGGGGCCGCTCGGCTCAGCCCTGAGCGACCAGTTCCACTCCAGCGACTCGGTGAGGGCGGCGGCAGAGATATTGCTGGAGCCGAGAAACGCCTGGCCACCGAGCACCGCTGGCGACCCTTCCTGGCCAACTTGCTCGCCTAGATACTGGGCTGCGTGCTGGACAAACAGATAGGACTTGAGGTGAAAGCCGCGATTGCCCTGACTCTGGTAGATCAGCGCGCAAGAGCGAGCGGGATCAAATTTAAGCAACTCACGCAGCGCCACCGGCTGAGTCACCTCCAGATAGTCCGAGGTGATCACCCGAAGCCGTGCTCCTCGCGCCAACGCCTCGTGCAGGGCACCGCGCAACAGCACCAGCCCGCTTTGGCGAATAAAGGAGACACACAACTCGATGCGGCTACCCTCGCCACAACGGGCGATGGCGTCCAGCAGATGTGGCAACAGGGGATCGTTGAACTCCGGATCCCCCGCCTCTCCCCCGCTGATGAGCACGGGTGCACTCATGACCCGACCTTGCGCACGATGGCGTTAAGCCAACGCTCCTGCTCGCGGCCGGGGCGTCGATCCGCCGTCAGCCAAGTCTCGACCTCGCTCAGCGGCAACGGCGTGATCAGGGCGTGCAGCCCCGCCTCATCCAACTGGGTGAAGGCTCGGCCATCGCGCTCGGTCTCGTCTACCCCATATTTGAACGAGCAATAGAGCAGACCACCGTCGGCGAGTTGCTGGCACAGATGGGCCATTACGGCATCCAATTCGGCGCGGGGAACATGCAGCAGACTGGCACAGGCCCAGATGGCATCGACCGGCACGGGAGCCACAAACTGCTCGAAACGGCACAGTTGCACCGGCTGACCAAGCAGGCGCTCGGCACGCAGGGCCAGCTCCGCGCTGGCATCGAAGGCTGTGACCCGAAAACCTTGCTGATGGAAATACAGGCTGTCCCGCCCAGAGCCGCAGCCCGCATCGACGATATGAGCGCCGGCGGCGAGCAGAGGCAAGAAGCGCTGGTAAAGCGGTTGCATATCGACCGACAGCGTGCCTTCGACGAAGCTATCGGCGTGTTGGTTGTAGTAATCGATAGACATAGTAAGCAGGCACCTAGCAGAAAACGCCAAGATTAACAGAGAGATAGGGGTAAAAAAATCGAGTCAGCGCCATTTCAGACAATCCGCAGTACGGGAAGACCAACTGGCACCTTGATTATCTTCCCACTGATTGCAGCGACCAGAGTGATCTGCTCTTGGACAAGTAGAATCTTCACTACGAATTTACACTTGGATGGCTTGAGGCCGGTTCGCGCCCCAATAAACCGGCGATAAGCATCGTACGTTCTACGGGCTCTTTGTTGGAGTCAGCAACGAGCTGTGTGAAACTAGGGAAAGTGCGAACAAGTATCCCACGAACAAAAAATGAAAATTTTAGTCATTTAATATCAATGGGTTACCAGTAAATGCTCTCGTGCCATATGACTTATTCGCACCTTCCCTAAGGCATTGAATTCGGTTCTCACCCCTGTCAGGAATTGTTGCTGCGTTTGCTTCATCTCAACAAAGCCATGGCGAGCCTCACTGGCAGCCTGTTCGAACCGCTCCGCTCCCTGCAGCAGGCCATCTTGCAATCTGGCCAGCATTTCGGCTTGTTGCTTGAGTTGATCAGTAAGTGCAGCATTTTGGCTACCGGCTTGCTCAATTTGTTGTGTCACTTGTTCCAAGCGCTGCCCCAGTAGATCGGCGGCAGAACGGACATTGGTGGAGAGCAGGCCTAGCTGATTGGCACTGCTGTCCATATGCTTGCTGCTCTCTAAATCCCAGGGTAGCAACAAAGGCCTTTAGAGGCCGATTGCCGCGGCGGATAATGGTGAAATCGACCTGCATCTGTTTACCGGGGGCCGTTTCAAAACGGACGATGGTGCCAGAGGCGTCATGGCGCAGAGGCGATAACCAGGCCTTGAGCTGGGAGAGCCCGCCAGTGTAACCATGCTCTCGCAGTTCCCTGAGCAGAACCGTCGCCGGGATCCAGTGTGGCTTCGCTGCCTGGATACGCGCTTGCAGATAGGGTTTAAAAGGATCGAGCTTGGTTGGTCGGGCTGCTCGGTTGGGATAGATTGGCAGGCCCGGGTTGCGCAGATACTTGCGAACCGTGTTACGGGACACCCGCAATTGCTGGGCGATAGCCCGGATGCTCATGCCCTGACGGGCCAACACTCTGATTTCCACTGATAACTCCTGGGTCAACATGGGCGTGGCTCAAAAGCCACGATCTTGGCCCAGGTGGGTCAACTTTACTCCGGCGTTAGTGGGTCATTTTTACATCGGCGGTGACAGCCACGACTGCATGCCCCAATTCAACCAACATGCTCTTGAGGTCAAAACGATGATTAAACCGGAAGCAGTATTCCGCAAGATGCCTTGGTAAATGCTTCGCTCCGAGCGTATGGCAACTGCCCCGCAGCGAGTTTTTCACATTTCCTATCATCGTGTTTACCCAGTTGAATGCCGGATGATCCAGCCAGTCCAGGTTGCCCCCGGTGACAACACCCAGGTGCTCACAATTGGCCTCCTTGACCGCTTTGAAACAGGCCAATCCATCGGATATCACCGCGCTACCACTGGCAATATGCCGTTTTGCCCAATCAGCAACGGACTTGGTTTTGAAACCATCGACCACCGTCATCCGCATCTTGATTGGATGTCCTTCCTTGTTCAGGGCCACTGCTGCCACAAACGGCGTCTTGCCTGCCGCGCCCCGACCCCGTTTGCCACCACGGCGCTCGCCACCCCAGTAGACATCATCGAGCTGAATGATGCCGCTGATGGGCTGCTTGTCATCGGACTCTTTCATGGCTTGCAGCAGCTTGTGCTTGAGCATCCAGGCGGTGTCATATTTGACGCCCAACTGGCGCTTTAGCTCCATCGCTGACAAGCCTGTTTTGGTTTGTGACAACAGGTGCATTGCCAGAAACCACTTGGTCAGTGGGAGCTTGGTGTTTGCGAAAATCGTGTTTCCAGTCAATGACATCTGGTGACGGCAGTGATTGCATTGCCACACACGTGGCCGCCTTCTCAGGCGACAACAGGTCTTGTTGGCACATTCAGGGCAGACAAAGCCGTTAGGAAAACGCCAAGTGAACAGCGCGTTTTCGCACTGAGCCTCAGTGCCATAGTCCTTGAGAAACTCAAACAGGCTGTAGCCTTTCTGGAATTGGATTTTGCTTTTGGCCATGATCTCGCACCTCGATAACTGTACGTAAGATCAGTATAGTTCGTGGTAACTGACTGCTAATCATGGGTAATCAGGTAAAATTTACCCATAAGCTGACATAAAGTGGCATCGACCTCTGCGCCTTCCCCTACGATGTTGTAATTTTACCACACCACCAACCTATTCAGCTTTCACACCAAGCATTCAGCTGCTTGGCGACTTCATACAGGCTGCTTGGGCATTGCAGAATGGGATTCTCAGCGATGAATTGCAGGAATTTGCCACGCAATGGCAATGGGTTTATAACCATGAGCGGCCTAATATGGCGCTGGGTGGCTACACGCCAAAGCAGCACCTGGCGCGGGCCGCCTGACCTCTACTTTTGAATGCCCCTGAATATGGGGGATTACCGGCAATTTTAGAAAAGGGCCGAGTCAAAAATCGACCTAGCAATCAAAGAGGAAGGTGCTACCCACTTATTCGCACCTTCCCTAGGAAAGTCAACATGATGGGACGACTGTTTCGCTCTTGAACTTTCTAACATTTGAAATCAGAGGGGGAGCCCGCATGCTGACCATCCCCTGAGGGTCTTGAGCAAGCGCTCGTTGTCCCGCTGGTGCAGGCCGATGGAGGGCTCATCCAGCACATACATGACCCCCCACCAGACCGGCACCTATCTGGCTCGCCAAGCGGATGCGCTGGGCTTCGCCGCCGGAGAGGGTCTCGGCGCTGCGGGACAGGCTCAGATAGTTGAGGCCCACGTTGACCAGAAAACCGAGCCGCTCGACGATCTCTTTGAGGATCTTGTCCGCTATCTGGGCACGCTGGCCGGTGAGCGCCAGCCCCTCGAAGAAGGCCAGCGCATCGCCGATGGATTGTTCGGCGATGGCGGAGAGGTTGCGGTTATCGACGAATACGTGACGCGCCTCCTCCCGCAAACGGCTGCCGCCGCAACTGGTGCAGGACTTGTTGGCGATGTATTTGGAGAGCTCTTCGCGTACCGAGTTGGATTCGGTTTCCCGGTAGCGGCGCTCCATGTTGTGCAAGATCCCCTCGAAGGGGTGCTTGCGCACCACCACATCACCACGGTCGTTCATGTAGCGGAACTCGATCTCGGTTTTGCCCGAGCCCCGCAGCAATACTTCCTGCACCTTGGCGGGCAGATCCCCCCAAGGGAGCTCCAGATCGAACTGATAGTGCTCGGCGAGGGATTTCAGCATCTGGAAGTAATAGAAGCTGCGCTTGTCCCAGCCACGGATGGCGCCCCCTGCCAGGCTCTGGCTCGGATCGTGGATCAGCTTGGCGGGATCGAAGTACTGCTGCACACCCAGGCCGTCGCAGGTGGGGCAGGCACCGGCTGGGTTGTTGAAGGAGAAGATCCGCGGTTCGAGCTCCGACATGGAGTAACCGCACTCGGGGCAGGCGAAATTCGCCGAGAAGGTCATGGGTTCAACCCCCTCCTCCCCGTCCATGGGCACCACCAGCACGATGCCGCCGGAGAGGGTCAAGGCCGTCTCGAAGGACTCGGCGAGGCGCAGGGCCAGATCCTCGCGCACCTTGAAACGGTCGACCACCACTTCGATGGTGTGCTTCTTGTGCAGCTCCAGGCTGGGGGGATCCGAGAGGTCACACACCTCGCCATCGATGCGGGCACGGATATAACCCTGAGCCGCCAGGTTCTCCAGCAGCTTGCTGTGCTCCCCCTTGCGATCGCGCACCACGGGCGCCAGCAGCATCAGCTTGCTGCCTTCTGGCTGAGCCAACACCTGATCCACCATCTGGCTGATGGTCTGGGCGGCGAGCGGTATGGCATGGGTGGGGCAGCGAGGCTCACCCACCCGGGCAAACAGCAGGCGCAGATAGTCATAAATTTCGGTGATGGTGCCGACGGTCGAACGCGGGTTATGAGACGTAGACTTCTGTTCGATGGAGATGGCCGGCGACAAGCCCTCGATATGATCCACATCCGGCTTCTCCATCAGGGAGAGGAACTGGCGGGCATAGGCGGAGAGGGACTCCACATAACGGCGCTGGCCTTCGGCATAGAGGGTATCGAACGCCAAAGAAGACTTGCCGGAGCCAGAGAGGCCGGTGACCACGATCAGCTTGTCGCGGGGAAGAGTCAGATTGATGTTCTTGAGGTTGTGGGTGCGGGCACCCCGGATCACGATTTTTTCCATCTTGTTGCGCGCTCGATACGGTAACCAGAGCGGGCCAGTATGGCATAGAGACTACTGGATGAATAGACAGTCCAGACGGGAAATCATGGAGATGAGGGGCACTCGAATGTCTGGTCGATCTCGCTCAGCAACAAGGCCCCCTGCCACAGCTGCAACCGTATTCTTGCCTGATAGGGACAAGCCAGTCCCAGACTCAGTCGTCCCACGCCATGGGGCCGGTTGGCGACCAGTTCGGCCCCCGCTCTGGCGCTGATGACTGCGCCCCCGCCCCCCTGGCTCCAGAGATCCAGGGCAAAGGTAACGGCCCCCGACTGGTCGCTTTGCAGGGTAGGGGCCAGGGAGAGGCCGGTCGGCCCCTGTTGGACATTGAGGCTTATCTTGGGGATCACCTTGGCCTCCTTGGCCGGTTCTGACTCGCCCGCCCATCCCGAGGGAGACAAGCTGAGCCATAGGAGCAGCATCACTAGCCGCCGGTGCAGGGGAGTGGTCTGATGGCATGGACCAGCCAGCCAGTCCCGGGTTCGCACCAATAAAAAAGGGGCCCGCAGGCCCCCGAATGTGCAAATCATCAGTTGCCGCCCTGATAAACATAGGCGTGGTTGTTGCTGCCATAGACATCGACCTGAGCCGTGTTGAAGCTCGCAGTCTGTACCACATCGACCAGGTTGCCACCGCCATTCATACCGGCGTTGACATAGACGTCGGCCACATGGTTGTTGCCGGTCTGGCTGACGGTCAGATCGTTGTCGCTACCCAGGTAGGACTCGACAGAGGCGTTGTTCAGGTCGCCGGTCTGGGTCACGGTCACGGTAGAGCCGGAGTGGGACGCATCGGCATAGGCCCAGTTGTCGTTGCCGGTCTGGGCCACGGTCAGCTCGTTGTCTGAACCCCAGGTCCAGGCGCCTTTGCCTTGCACATCACGCGCGGCCGCCACCTGGTTGCGATCCCCTTGCTGGTCGATGGCGATCTGGTTGTTGCTGCCCGCTTCCTGCACCGCGTTGGCGTAGTTGTCATCACCGCTCTGATCTATGGTCACCACGCCAGCGGTGCTGCTCGCCAGCTGCTTGACCACGGCCTGGTTGCCGTCACCCATCTGATCGACACTGGCCTGGTTGCCCGACCCTCTCTGCTCGGTATCGGCCAGGTTACCGTCACCCACCTGGGTGATGGAGCTCTGCTCACCGACACCGCCCTGATAGGCAGTGGCCAAGTTGTCATCGCCCAGCTGATCGATGGTCAATGCATCGTCACGGCCAGTCTGGCTGGTTTCGATCTCATTACGGTTGCCAACCTGGGTCAGGGTGGCGCTCTCGTTGGTACCAGCCTGATTGGCGGTCAGGGTGTTGCCCTCACCGGCCGCAGAGCCAGACTGCGCCGTCTTCACATAGCCATCGACACCGCTCTGGGTGACATAAGCCTTGTTATCGAGATCGCGCTGGTCGACCAGGGCCTCGTTGCCGCTACCCGATTGAGTCACCTTTGCCAGAGTCCCCTCCGGATAGGCGTAACCATAATTATTGGTGGCCTGAGTGACGGTGGCTTTGTTCAACTGACCGGATTGGGCCACCTGAGCTTCGGCACCATCGGCAATCTGCTGGGAAACGCTGGCTTCGTGACTGTTGCCAAGCTGGCTGACGTTGGCGATGGCTTTATCGGACCAATAGTTGTTGATGCTGGCATCGTTGTTGTTGCCAACCTGACTCACGGTGGAGCTGGCACCATCACCGTTATCCTGCATCACGTCGGCACTGTTGTGGTTGCCGACCTGGGCCACGGAGGCGTGGGAGCCTTCGTTGAACACCTGCTGGGTCACGGTCGCGACGTTGAAGTTGCCTGTGCTTGCCACCTGGGCGACGGATCCTGCGGTGCTGGACTCCTGGGTCACCAGGGCATCGTTGCCTGCCCCGACCTGAGCCACACTGGCTTCGGACTGGCTGGTGTTTTTCTGGATGGTCTTCGCTTCGTTGTCGGCACCAATCTGGCTGATACTCGCCTGATTGTGGTTGCTGCTATCGATCTGCTCGACGGTGGCCAAGTTGTTGTTGCCGGTCTGGGCGACGGTCGCCTGGTTGTTGGCGGAAGCCGCCCAGACGCTGGAAGTAGCCAGTAATACGGCAGAGGCGATGATGGTACGTTTGAACATGATTTCCCTCTCGTGCTTTGGTGTGAGCCTGGGCTCAGTTGGTTTGAACTACTCTCACTTGCTGGTTGGCGCCCGTCTGAATGACGGTGGCCGATAGGCCGGAGCCGTTTTGCTCTATGCTGGCCAAGTTGCCATCACCGAGCTGAACGGCCCGTGCCCTGTTGTCATATCCGCTCTGGCTGATCCAGGCCTGGTTGTCCATCCCCTGTTGCCACAGCCAGATCTGGTTGCCGATACCGGCCTGGTAGAGCTCGGCGCTGTTGCCAACTCCGAGCTGGACCGCATCTACCCAGTTGTTGTCGCCGACTTGATCCAGTCGCAGTTGCTGCTGCTGGCCCTGTTGCATCAGGCGGATCTGGTTGTCATTGCCTGACTGGCTGAGCTGCAATTCGTTATCCGAGCCAAGCTGCCAGAGGTGGGCCTGGTTGCCCTCCCCCCGCTGAACCAGCTCAAGCTCGTTGCCCTGACCCAGTTCACTCAGGGAAGCCAGGTCCTGCGCCAATGCGGGCAGGCCTAGCAGACTCATGATCAGCAGGACGGGATTCAGGTATTTCATCTGTGATTACCTTTTTGAAGTGCGGGTCCAGTATCCCCAGCCCCCCGGGCCAGGGCCATCAGGCACACAGCTGATTCGAGGCTGATTCGGATCCAGGGTTTGTCTGGTAGAAAAGGCTGAGGTCAAGCTGAGCCATGCCTCTTTTTTGCAGGTGTCGCGCCAAGGGATGGAGGGGGGATAGACCATGAAAACAGGCCCATGATGGGCCTGTGGAGAGGAGCTGAAAGGGGCAAGCGATAGATAGAAACTAGCGACGCTGCCTCGACTAGAGGATGGGGGCGCTGTCTTGCAGATAACCCTGCAGTATGGGGTTTTCCATGTCCCGCGCATCGGCCAGCTGCCAGAGGTTGTCTCGCACCCCGTTGGCAATGAGCCGGATCACCGCCGATTCGATGGCAGACATGACGCACATCTGTACCGGTTCGTTGGTGCTAAAGCCCGCCTCGGCCTCCAGCAAGCGCTTGTACTCGACGAAACGGAACACTCCGGCCTGCACCTGCTGGGACAAGATGGTCTTGGAGGTGGTGACGCTGTTGAGAATCCGGCCGGAGCGGATATCGACGGCCCTCAGATTGACGGTCACCTGATCGACCCGGTATTCGCCACTCGCCCCTATGCCGAAGTACTTGGCCCCGGCACCGCCGGTACGCACATTGCTGTCATAGGCCACTATGCCCCCTTCGATCAGGATATTGGCCGCCACCAGAGAGGGTAATTGATGCTGATTATTGCCGGGCACATTGGGTTTGTTTTGCGTGGCCCGCACTATCTTGCGCTCGGTCAGCAGGTTCTGCAGCCCTTCCCGCTCCAGAGGCACGAACCACTGGGAGTCCCATAGCGCCGTGCTCAGCATGGCGACCCCACCCTGGGTCACTGCGGTGGAGAAGTTGGAGGCTGGGGCTGGCAGATACTGACCGGTCTGATCGCGAAAATCATAGACGGCGGCCACTATCTTGCCCTTGGGTTTGGGCAGGCTGATCAACTCTTTGTAGGAGATGGATCTCGGCATCAGGGTCGCCTTCTCATCCGCCTCGGGAGAGCCTATATGGGTAGCACACCCCCCCAGAGCAAACAGAATGGCGAGCAAAGGCAGGGCGGTAAATAACGGTGTCCTTGTCATAACGTCCTCAGTCGGCGATCAGGCCATTCACTTCTATCATGGTGGTTTCATTCGTCGATCTGTCGGTAATGGAAACGGCAAGAGTGCCATCCTCATCCACCACATTGATCGCAAACTCGTCGGTGACCAGGCTACCGCTTTGACTGCCATCCTTGCCGATGTCGGCCAGCAGTTGGCTCACCAGCCGCGATTGCAGACTGGAGGTGAGTCTGTCCAGAGCCGAGGTGCCGCTGCTGCTGCCAGTGGAGGGATCCTTGTAGTCGTTCTGGGCGTTAGCCGTGCCCAGCAGATGACTGCTGTTGAGCGGGTTACCGCCAAAGCTGGGGTTAGTAGGCCGATAGATAAGCTCGGAGGCAGAAGCGGTCATGCTGACCGTCAGTGCCAGAAGCAGGAGGCGTGAGCACATATGCTATATCCTTATAGTTCATCGTGTTCCAGATCGAAGGTATCCATGAACAGGATGGCGACCTTCTGCTGTTGTAAAATTTCGTTCACTTGGACCCAGGCCTGCTGCGCTGCAGCTTCTCCCTGACTGCGCACCGGGGAGAGGGCCGTCCTAAACAGCACCTTGCGATTGTGGGTGATCCAGATCAGGCTGCCCCAGCGCGCAGTCGGCCGCTCATGTATGGTGATGTTCTCCCGCGCATTCGGATCCTCGTCCTCTCGCAATCGGCTGAAGTGATGATAAAAAACCTGACCGAAACGGGTGAAGGTACGGTCTATCACCAGACCCCCAATCTCTATCCTGTCGCTCTCCTGCTCGGGTTGCAGCGATTCCAGAGGCGTGTTGGCATCCCCTTCATTGGCAGCTAGGGCACCAGAGATCAACCAGAGACAGAGCAGCCAAGTTCGCATCAGTAGGAGCTCGTCATATCGAGGTAATCTTTAGCCCAGCTCACGGCTTGCAACCGATTCTTGACGTTCAACTTCTTGAAGACGTTATAAAGGTGGGACTTGATGGTGTGCTCGCTGACAAACAGGGTGTCAGCTATCTCGGTATTGGAGGCTCCCGTCATCAAATAGCGAATGATCTCGCGCTCTCGGACCGTCAGCAGATTCTGGCTGCGTTGGGCTGGCTCCATGCCCTGTCGGTAATAATGGACCAGCTCGCACATCAGATGACGCGGGATCCAAAACTCCCCCAGCATCACCTTCTTGATACCGGCTACCAAGTGATCCAAGGGATCCTGACGAAAGAAGAGACCGCTGGTATTGGGCCACAGCAGCAGCAGATCGCGATTCGTGCTGGTCGGCGCATTGAGTAATATCGTGCTGGCCGATTCGAAGGCGGCTATATCCCGGCTCCAGCCAAACTGCTGGCTCGACTTGAGATAGTCCAGATCGATCAGGAACAGGTTGCAATTCTCGATAGCCAATAGTTGATCGGGATGGCTAATCAGGCGTATTGGTTCACCGAGTTGGGCCATCAGGTAGGTGGTGAAGGTCGTCGCCTGAACATTGCCTTCGGTCACGAGTACCAATGGAATCTCTGTCGTCATGGAGCTCTTCCTTGAACTGTGTGCCTATCGGCTTGAATAGTTTTTATTCGCCAATAATGGTCGCAAGAGAGTATCAAACACCGGTTTTTATACAGCATTAAAAAAGCATTAGACGTCATTAAAACTCGATGGAAAATTTTTTTTGTAGAAAATACAATGATCTATGATCCACCCCATTTAGGGGGGGGCAGCAATGAGACATCGATATGCCAACTGTCATTATACCTTTAGCCCCAGGGTGAGAGCGTGAACATTTTGTTAAAATTCACCCAATTTTTTCAGGCCCGCATTGAGTACCGTTTCCAGATATTCGCTGCTCATTCCTGCTATTTTTTGCTTCCGTCTTACGCTCGCCTTACGTGAAGTCTCGGCCCTGAGCATGTTCAGCCCCATGTGCCGGATGCACGCTAAAATCTCTGCCGCATCACCCCGATAGATTGGGCAATCATCCTCGCCCATCGTGACATCCAGTACCAAGTACCCAGTACAGGCTATTTTCGATGGCCCAGTGCCCACGCACCGCCCGAGAAAACTCATCCCGCTCCAGCGTTTTTGAACAGATGAAGTAGTGATGTTCAAGGGTGGCTTTTTTCATGTTTTCAATGCGATAAGAGATGGCCACGCCAATGCTGTGCAACTGTTCCCAATGAGGAAACTGGGCGGCCAACTCGCCCGCCGCCACCCATCCCCGAGCTATGCCGCGAGCATGGCATCAGCAGCGCCACCTTCTACAAGTGGCGCGCCAAGTTCGGCGGCATGGACGCCTCCCTCATGGCTCGTCTCAAGGACCTCCAGGAGGAAAATCGCCGCCTCAAGAAGATGTATGCCGAGGAGCGCCTCAAAGCCGACATCCTCCAGGAGGCCATGGCAATAAAGTGGTGACGCCATCTACCCGCCGGGAGATGGCCACCCAGGCGGTCGCTCACTGCGCCCTCTCCATCCGGCTCGCCTGTCGGGTGTTCGGGGTCAGCGAAGGCTGCTATCGCTACCAACCGGTACTGGCCGAAGAGAACCAGCTCATCGCCGACTGGCTGCTGCGCATCACAGCCAGCCAGCGCAACTGGGGCTTCGGGCTCTGCTTCCTCTATTTGCGCAACGTCAAAGGGTTTGGCTGGAACCACAAGCGGGTGTACCGGATTTATCGGAAACTGGAGCTCAACCTGCGGATAAAACCCAGGAAACGGCTGGTGCGTGCAAAACCGGCGGCGTTGGCGGTTCCTGCAAAACCCAATACCTGCTGGTCGATGGACTTCATGCATGACCAGCTGTCCGATGGACGCTCGGTGCGGTTGTTCAATGTGATAGATGATTTCAACCGGGAAGCGTTATGTATCGAAGTCGATTTTTCGCTTCCCGCCTCGCGGGTCAAACGGGCGTTGGAGCAGGTGATAGCGTGGCGTGGCAAACCGGCGGCCATCCGCTGTGATAACGGTCCGGAATACATCAGCGAGGAGCTCAAACGCTGGGGAAGGTGCGAACAAGTCCTTGATGTGAGATCATCGCCACATCATTTTGGCATCAGGGACGAAGCTCAACGTGACTCATCAATTGACATTTGCCGACAGCGAGTTCCACAGCAAACGCCGTCAAACTCGAAAAGAAGCGTTCTTTGCCCGTATGGAGGCGTTGCTGCCCTGGTCAAGAATGCTGGCCGTGATTGAGCCCGTTTATCCCAAGTCCGGCAATGGTCGTCGCCCCTATCCGCTGGAGACCATGTTGCGTATCCACTGCATCCAGCAGTGGTACAACCTCAGTGACGGAGCGATGGAGGACGCGCTCTACGAGATTGCCTCCATGCGCCTCTTTGCCAAGCTTTCCCTCGACCAAGCTATCCCTGACCGTACCACCATCATGAACTTCCGCCATCGGCTGGAGCAGCACCAACTGGCTCGCCAGCTCTTCGAGTCCATCAATCAGTGGCTCTCTGACGCCGGCATCATGATGACTCAGGGGACCTTGGTTGATGCCACTATCATCGAGGCCCCCAGTTCGACCAAAAACAAGCGCCAGCAGCGCGACCCCGAGATGCACCAAACCAAGAAGGGCAACCAGTGGCACTTTGGCATGAAGGCCCATATCGGCGTCGATGCCAAAAGCGGCCTGACCCATAGCCTGGCAACCACCGCGGCCAATGAGCACGACCTCAATCAAGCCGGCAATCTGCTGCACGGGAAGGAGGAATTTGTGTTTGGTGATGCCGGTTACCAAGGGGCACCCAAGCGTGAGGAGTTGGCTGGGGTAAAGGTCGAATGGGCCATTACCGAACGCCCAGGCAAGGTCAAAGCGCTCAAACAACGTCCGCGCAAGAACAAGGCCGTTATCCAGTTTGAAAGACTCAAGGCCAGCATCCGAGCCAAGGTTGAACACCCATTCCGGCTCATCAAGCGTCAGTTTGGCTTCGTCAAAGCGCGGTACAAGGGGCTGATGAAGAACGACAATCAATTGGCGATGCTGTTTACGCTGGCGAACCTGTTCCGAGTGGATCGGGAATTCAGATAATAAGTGCGACACTCATGGATGAATGGCGAGAGGTGGCCAACTGCTGATTGGTGGTACCCTTCTGCTCGCCAAAGTATAAGCAGTATCACCATGAGCTATCAGCAGTTGACCGAGGGGCAACGATACCAGTTATCGGTGCTTCGCGCACAGGGGATGTCCATCCTTGCCACCGCACGCGCCATTGGCGTTCATCGCTCCACCCTCTACCGGGAGCTGCGTCGTAACGCCGGGCCGCAGGGCTACCAGCCAGACAATGCGCATCAGCACGCCACCCACCGACGGGCCAGTGCGGCCAAATCTCGGCTATCTGCCGATGTCATCCAGTTTGTCGAGCTGACACTCGCCTGGTGGTGGAGCCCGGAGCAGATAAGCACGGTGGGCAAGCAGATAGGCCTCATGGTGAGTCACGAGTGGATATACCGCCATGTGGCCGCCGACAAAGCCCGGGGTGGCCAGTTGTACCGCCATCTGCGCCAGGGCCACAAGCGCTACCGCAAGGGGGCGAGCAGCCTGCGTTCTCCCATCAAGGAAGCCCGCTCTATTGATGAACGGCCGGCTATCGTCGATAGCCGGGAGCGGCTCGGTGATTGGGAGGCGGACACGGTGCTGGGCAAGCAAGGCACAGGTGCACTGGTCACCCTGGTGGAGCGCAAGAGCCGGCTCTATCTGGTCAAGCGGGTCGCGAGCAAACAGGCTGGGGTGGTGCGGGATGCGATAATCGAGATGTTAACGCCCTACATCGAGCAGGTGCATACTATCACCTTTGACAACGGCGGCGAGTTTGCCGAACACAAGGCGATAGAGGAAGCGCTGGGTGCCGAGACTTACTTTGCGCACCCTTACTCTTCGTGGGAGCGCGGTCTGAACGAGAACAGCAATGGGCTGTTGAGGCAGTTTATCCCAAAGGGAACAGACCTGAGAGAGGTCACGGACGAGGATGTCAGGAGAGCGGAGCAGTGGCTCAACCTACGACCTCGGAAATGTCTCGGATTCAGGCAGCCTGTCAAGGTATTCGAAGAGTACCGTCAGGCGGCATAGGCGAGTGTCGCACTTCGAAGTTGAATTCGCGGATCAATTGATAAGGGCACAGGAAAGATCTACCTAAAATCGGGGAATACCCCCAGAAAGGGGGTGAAAATGGTTATAAAGCCTGATTTTTGAAGAAAATGGGGCAATTTTAGAAAAGGGCCGAGTCAAAAATCGACCTAGCAATCAAAGAGGAAGGTGCTACCCACTTATGAGTTATGGTGATTTCTGGTGTACGGAGGGATAGAAGGAGTGGCGTATCCTGCTGATTGATTCCTGCAAGAATCTCAATCAACAGAGCGGATACGCCATGAAACATTCTACCCTCACTGTCCTGCCACAACCAGAAGGCAAGCCCGGCGACATGCTCACCGAGCTGCTACGCGCCGGAGCCAGGGACCTGATTGCACACGCTGTGGAGGCGGAGCTCGCCATCATGCTTGAGCAGCATCGAGAGTTGCGACTCCCTGATGGCCGCCAGGCGGTAGTGCGCAACGGGTATCTGCCCCAGCGGACTATCCAAACCGGCATCGGAGACGTTGAAATCAAAGTGCCCAAGGTACGCGACCGCAGCGGCTCCGGTATCAACTTCACCAGCACCCTGCTGCCGCCCTATCTCAAGCGCTCCCGCAGTATCGAGGAGCTGTTGCCGTGGCTCTACCTCAAGGGGATATCCAGTGGGGACTATCAGGAGGCCCTCTGTGCGCTGCTCGGCGACCAGGCCAAGGGGCTGTCAGCCAACACCGTCTGCCGGCTCAAGCAAGGTTGGATTGATGAGCACCAGCGGTGGCGACAACGAGACCTGACCAAGTCTCGCTATGTCTACTGGTGGGCCGACGGGATATACAGCAACGTGCGCATGGATGACCGGCTCTGTTTGCTGGTCATCATCGGGGTGACCGAGCACGGGCGCAAGGAGCTGGTTGCGGTGGAGGATGGTCACCGGGAGTCAGAGACAAGCTGGACGGAGGTGCTGATGGGACTGCGAGGCAGAGGGCTCACCCTCAGTCCCAAGCTGGCCATCGGGGATGGGGCACTGGGCTTTTGGAAGGCGCTGGCCAAGTGCTACCCGGACACAGCCCATCAGCGCTGCTGGGTTCACAAGACAGCGAATGTCTTGTCGGTGCTGCCCAAGTCGGTACAGCCCAAGGTCAAGGAGGCGCTGCATGATATCTGGATGGCCGAGACGAGAGAGGATGCTCACAAGGCGTTTGATCGCACCCTGACCCGTTTTGAAGCGAAGTATCCAGGGGCCATGGATAAACTGGTTAAAGACCGGGATGAACTGCTGGCGTTCTATGATTTTCCGGCGGAGCACTGGGTCAGTATCCGGACGACTAACCCGATAGAGTCAACGTTTTCGACGGTCCGGTTACGCACCAAGCGAGCGAGAAACTGTGGTTCACGGGAGACCACGCTGGCGATGGTTTATAAGCTGCTGGAGTCGGCCCAAAAGAACTGGAAGCGGCTCAAGGGATTTGCGCTGCTGACGTTGGTGGTAAACAACGTGAAGTTCAAGGACGGAATACAGATGCAGGAAGAGTCAGACAGGAACGCCGCCTGACTCCATACACCACATTTGACAATAACTCCCCACTTATTCGCACCTTCCCTTGTGTGACTACCAACATCTCGGTGTTTTGCTATCTGATTAAACCCTTCCTGATTACCCATGATTAGCAGTCAGTTACCACGAACTATACTGATCTTACGTACAGTTATCGAGGTGCGAGATCATGGCCAAAAGCAAAATCCAATTCCAGAAAGTCACCACACACATCACAGATAACATCTACGACCTGCTCCGTCGGAACTATCGCTTTTACCAACATATTGCCTCCCGCATTATCTCAACACGCAACCTGTTTACCCCCGGCAAGAGCCCCATCGGACGTTGTGGGTGATGCCACCATCTTGCCAGCTCTTCTTTAAAACCGGTTTAAGCCCACGACCACGCCATCAATCCAGCCGCTTGTAAATCCGCGTATCGCTGGTCGATTTCCGAAACCAGTAAAAATCGGGCAATCCTGCAAACACCCTGCGCCAGTTGAATACTTCGGCCGATAATCGATCCGCCATCTTGACGATAGTCTCCGGCATATACTGGATAAGCGGCTTGCCAATCGATGCGGACAAGCAGGCCGACAGGGCTTCAAATGCCCGGGGATCCTGGCTCATCAGACTTTGCAGGTGTGGCTCCAACTTCATGAAGTTCAGGGCTTCATGCTGGGAGCAGATCCCCTCTCCGGCTTCCACGTTGTAGTAGAGGTAGAGTTTGCCCACATCGTGCAGCAATCCCCCTAGGAAGGCGACGTCGGCGGTGCGTCCATCAAGCCGGTATTGACGACACAACATCCTGGCTGTCATCGCCACTTCTACACTGTGCTCCAGCACACCCACATGGTCATGATGATGGTGATGGCTCGCCCTGCCTCGATAAAACCCGGTGATAAAACGCCGGTCACGTAGGATCCCGAGGGAAAAGCGCCGTAACCCGCCGGGCGGTAACATGGCATAGAAGCGCCACAGTGCCTGGATCATCTGGCCATGCGACTCATTGAGGGCCAAACCAAGGTGAAACTCCCACAGTTGACGCCCCTCGTCCCCTGTGATGCCTTCCAGAGCGCGACAACTGCGCAATGTGACAGACTGCTGCTCCATCCCCAGCATTGCCAGTACCAGCTGCCCCGACGGCGCAATAGTTGCCATGCATTTATCTGAGACCGAGACTCGATGGACGGCCTTTGGCGATAACAATTCCCAACACTCATACTCGCCCTCGCTATCCGCCAGTCTGGTTGCCCACATCAGTTCGCCGCAATCCGCATATTCAGTGACGTGTACCATGACCCGCCTCCCCATCGTGTGAATCCCACCTTTCCGCCAGCGCCTTCGAGGCAAGCCGCTGCTGCTCGAATCCCGCCAACATCTGCTCAAAGGCATGCCCATCCCGACCCGACAGATCAGGCACGTAACGGGAATAGACCCGGAATAACATCTGAGTGCTGTTATGGCCCAGTTGCTTTGCTATCCACTCAGGGCTCTCACCTGCCGCGAGCCAGAGCGTGGCGGCGGTATGCCTTGTCTGATAGGGCTTGCGCTTCTCCAGCTTTAACAACGACAGCAATGGGTACCACACCCGATTGGCCACATTGCGATCCTCGAACGGGCTGCCGTGCTTCGTGCAGAAAACAAACCCATCTGGTGAGACCTTGCCATCGTAGCGGTCGCGTTGAGTGAGAAATGCCTGATAAACCTGCTCACTCATCTGCACCGCGCGATAGGAGCCATCGGTTTTCGTCGGGATCAGTTCATTGCGGACCCATGCCTGATACACCAGGATCTGCCGGCGCTCGAAATCGATGTGGCGCCAGGTTAAACCGTGGATCTCGCTCGAACGTAGCCCGGTAAAAAACCGGATGGTGTAATAAGGGCGAAAGTCAGCCCTCACCACTGCCAGCAGTCGACCAATCTCTTCAAGACTGAAGGGCATGATGTTGCTACGGGGGATCTTGAGTGCTCGGATATTGCGCCAGGGCGAGTCAAAACCGAACCGATCTGCCGCATCTGCCAACATCATGCGAAGCGGCGTCATGATGTGGTTGACCCGTGAGGCTGAGATCGGCTTGCCACCTCTCCCGGGCAAACGAGCGATCATTGTCCTGAATGCCAAGATCGCAGACTTATCGATCACGCTCAGCGGCTGATTGCCAAAGTGCGGCAGCAGATGGCAATCAAGAATGTCGCGGATGGTCTCCTGCTGGGAGGTTCGCCACTCGGCCGATTTTTCCTGGTACCACTGCTCAGCAAAATCAGACAACAGAGGGCACCCAGCCCGCAACACGGCTTCCCGCTCGGCCAGTTTGGTGAAGTAGCCACAACGCGGGCTGTTTGGGAAGGTTTTGCAAAAATCAAACTGCCCGAGGGTGATTTGTGCCTCCAACCGTTCACAATACTGCTTCAGTTTGTGGCGATTTTGGCTTGTATCGGGTAACCCAGTGCGCTCACGACAGCGCTTCCCCTTGAAGCAAAAATCGAGGTAAAGCAATTGGTTAAGGCTATATACTGTTGCCATAAGAATCCACCTCCCCTAGCCCTGAAACGACTCGAACATTGCGCTGTGCTTGAGCATTTCCTCTTCGATAGGCTCCCAGAGAAACAACAACTTACGACCGCCAAACGGGCGAATATAGTGCAGCCCTTCGAGCAGGACAGAGTCTTTCAGCTGATTGCGGATAGTACGTGGATCGAACTTGATGCGAGCAGAGAGCTCTTCTGTTGTCAGGTAGGTGTATGCCATAATCATATCCTCTCTTTTTTCTCTTCAAAAAAAACAAATGCACCACAGGAGGGATTTTAGCACCACAAATCGTTAGTGCAACGATTTTTGCCATCCTGCAGGTCTTTTTTCTATGGAGGAGTGATGATTAAGTGCCATCTATCCCGAATTTTGGGTGAACGGAAACTCAAAGTTGCCGAAGTTGCCAGAGATACGGGTATCAATCGAAACACTTTGCATCGTCTCTACAATGAGACGGCAACGCGAGTGGAGTTAGAAGTAATAGAACAGTTATGCCACCATTTAAGAATTGAGATTGGTGATTTGTTTGAAGTGGTGGGTCACCCTCCCGAGAATCTCGGTGGAATGTAACAAAAGACTCTTACGAGAGAACCCAAAAGGTCTGGTTTAACGAGGTCAGGGGAACGGTGACGTGGTAGTCAATCTGACCATCCCAGCCTTCCTCACCTCATCAATATGCACTTTCCCATCGATACTCCGGATAAATTTTCATCCCCCCTGAGATGAGGTAAAAAAATGAGCCGAAGTCGACGAAAGACCCCCATGTTTGGCTACACAACAGCGACGTCTGAAGCTGAAGACAAGCGGATTTGGCACAAACGCTGGCGCGCTCAGTTGCGTGGCCAGCTATCACGCGACGCAACGACGGATGACTTTTTGCCAATACTCCAACGCGCCGTTTCGAGCCCTTGGAACATGGATAAGGATGGGAAAAGCTGGTTCAGCCCTCGACAGCAGCGCCGGCAAGCAGAGCAATTCCTGCCCCTTCAAGGCCTATCCACATCAGATGCGCAGCGCGCAGTGGTCAGGCAGCTGGCAAAATGGCGAAGCAAATAGATTTTTATTCTATTTCAGCATGTTGCACGTTCAATCTGTAAGCTCACGCGCGGTTTGACGTGCAAAGTCGGCTTTCTTCTTGTTACCTAGCGATACCAGCTCTTGGATGCTCATTACTTTCAGCGCCACGACATAGGCGACTGTCCGCAGCAACGGAGTGCTGTAGCGCGCCATTGGTTTTACCGTGTCAGCATTTTGCTGCCGCTCAGTAGAACGCTGACAGATACCCGCCTCGTCAGGATGAATTATTCGCAGTAGTGCCCGGTTAGCCCCACTTTTTTCAATGAATTCACTCTTCACGCGATAGCGTGAGATGACCTCCCGCCATGGGGATTTTTCACTCCGTTTGGCGCCACATCGTACCTCGATCGCAATCCGTGTCGCTGGCAGCAGTAACACCGTCACACTCAGGAAGGCTTGCAACATCTGTGGATCCGTGAAGGGGATCCCAGTGTTGCGAGTATTGCTTCGGACTAGCAGATAGCCAATCCATTCGATGAAAGCCGCTCGTTGCTCGCGATAGACCTGGCGAGCCAGTTTAACCACTTTACGGAGTTCGACTTGCTCCTTATGACTGCGCAAGGCTCCAGGAAGCAAATTCAGATGATGTGACGTTGAGTAGAGCAATCGCTGTGCTCCCCGCTGAGTCTTAAATGCTTTAAGTAAATGAATTTTTTCAACTAACTCATCGACCATAGCGGGTGTGAGTTGATAACGATTGAGTTGATCGGTGATATCTTCATGTCGTGCGAACCGTGCGATCAGCTCCAGAGCGGCATCAAAATCCAGCTTGTGTTTAACCAAGGGAGGGTAAGGTGCACACTCCATCAGGACCCAGGAGACCTGTTGAAGATAAGGCGAAAGCGACTGGAGCAGGGCCTCCCGGCAGCGCTGCCATGTCAAGGGCCCCTCCAACCAGTCGTTCTGTGTGAGCTTTGCACGAGACAGCCCGGTGAAGTGGTGTCGCAGTGACAAAGACCAGTCGTACTTGGCCTGCAACAGACACGCTGCATTGACCCAGTGGGTAAAATGCAAATATGAGTGCAACGTCGTCTCCGGGCTCTGATGGCCAGCAAACTGGGCCAGCGCCCAATAATCCCCCTGAGTGGATGAGTGTGTGATGGTCTGGTAGATAGCGGTACACTGTGCGGCCGACCAAGGCAGGAAATGTGCCCACCCTGGCAAACTGTGCAGTGCCAGAGCTTCGTGATGTAGCAGCAGTTGCAGGCGGCTCAATGCCGTATGCCGCAGATGATGGAAGGTATAGTATTTCCCACCAACCTGCCGAAGGATACTGGTTAACGGCCCCCTGATCTCTTCATCCGACATCGGTATCAACCAACCGCTCTGTGAGGGAAACGCCAGCGCGTTCGCGTTTTTCGCCTTTCGCGGCCATAACCCAGACAAGTACGCATCCAATCGAGTACGCTCTTCCGGGGTCAGCAAGACCCCCAGGGGGATCTTGCGGGTGGCACTGTCACTCTTGCCATCATCAAGCCGGGTATCGCGAATATATAGCCAGCACTCTGGACTGCGTTCGATATCTTTCAACCTGAGCTTTTGGATCTCGCTCAAGCGCAGTCCAGCACGATAAGCCACGATGTATAACGCGCTCAGACACTCTCGGTAACTCGATGAGGTGTGCGTCATCCGCTCCATTCCACGCAGCAACTGTCGAAAGAGAGGTTCACTGAGATAGGTGGCACGCACATGGGGCCGCTGGCGCTCGCGCGGGACCAGCTCCTCCGGCAATGGGGCCAAGTGGTAACTCGCCACCGCATAGCTGTGCAGGCTGGTCAAGCGTGCAGCCATGTAGCTGACAGCATTCTTTTGGCTAACGGGCGCCTCGGAAGAGGAACTTTCCGGCTCTGCGGAGGAGGATCTTTCCAGGTCCGTCCGTTCAACCGCACCAGAGAGCGCCGGGTCGACGACCAGATTTGAAGTCCCCCCATACTCTTCCAGCAATGCTCGATAACAGCTCAGAAAACGATCGCCATCCCATAAGCCGAGATCATGATCAAAGCACCGAACAAGCCATTGCTGACCACCGCGACTAAGGTAACTGCGCAGCGTCGAAGGCTTGTTTTTGTTCTTTGCGATGCATTGATGTAGCCACCCGACCAGGATCTGCTCTGACTTGCTGAGGGTCTGCTCATTGCGCAACCGATTCAGTCCTGCGAGGCAGCTTGCCTTCGTCTGCTTGCGAGTCGCGCTCTCCTTTTCCGCCAACACCGTTCGCAACCGAGCCAGTAAGGATGAATAAGGGTGGTCTTCGCCATGGTAGCGCCGACGCTTGGAACTGCCTGCCGTCAGGTTATCGACTAATCCGGTACTCGCCTCCTGCGCCAAACACACCACTTGGTGACCATCCGCAACCGTCGGATGATGCAGTGAAAGCCAGTGTTCATGAGGCAGTGGTACACTGTGTAACGCCCCAGATGCCACATGAGTCAGGATCTGTGGCCAGCGGACCCCGGCTTGCCCACCGGTTACCAGACTCGCCCCTTGGCAAAACTCTTTGATCCCGCGCAGGGGTGCAGTCAGATGTCTCTGGGCCCATAAGCTGAATGTGTCGAGCTCAACGGCAAGCTCAAACGTTTTGCCGCGCCGACGATACCAGCGCTGTACCAACCCCAGAGTCGGCAGGCTTAGGAAAATCTGGAGCTCGGTAACCCCCTTCCCTGCTCTATCGTGCGCATTGGTGGCCAACGCCTTGCTCTCTAACGTCAAAGGCAACCAAACAACTGAGCCATTCGTGCATAATCTTCGCCGCTCAGCGATGGCCAGCATCAGTGCGTGCAAAATCGCCGTCTGGTGTACACCGCAGTAAAACACCGCGCTATGAAGAATGTCGGCCAGTAAATCTTCAGCTTCGATCAGGCTAGTGTCGCGGGCCTCGATCTGTCTATGCCAGTTCAGCAGCGCTTGACTACAGCGCTGCGCTTTGTCAAACCACTTTTCAGTGTAAGGTAGCGGGCGCCGAAGCACCGTCAGGGGGATTGTCGGCAACGGCAACTGCCAATACCCGCTGGTATTGCCCTGCTGCAGGCAAAGCAGGATGGCTCGCAGCCCAGCCTTGAATTCAGACTGTCGCCTATACTTGCCCGTCAACGTGCTCATCGCCAATGGCCACAGATACTCAAACCCTCGGACATCGGCTGGCTCCTTGAATAGGCCGGGCAAATGTTGCAACAGCGCATCCAGTGCTCGACGCTCTATTTGCACCTGAGCACGTTTGAGACGATCCCGACGCATAGCCCGACCAGACCGAAGAACGTTCGCTGCACGCTCATCTTCCTTTCGAAGCTGTTCACGCCAATCGATCAGTGGATTGTCCATTCGCCCATCACCTTCAACCCGAGGGTTTGATGCCATTTGTCCAGCACGTCCGTCAGGGTAAATAGATCGCTCAACGCCGCACTACTGTACTGGTTTGTGAACTCTGTCCCCATCTCCTCATGACCAAGCAGCGCATCGATAAACTCGGTGGCCACGCCTTGCTCCAGCAGGTGGCTGCGCACCGAATGGCGATGCCAGTTTGGCGCCAGGGGCAACAGATTTTCGAACTGCCTCATCATCGAATTTGGGGTGACGATTTCTGTGCCTTCCAGGCTGCCATCTTTGGCCTCGACCGCCCAGAACAGGAGCGCTCCAGCTCCACTCAATGCTTGCTCCGCCGCCGACACTAACGGCGCCAGCAGCGGCTCACGCTGACATGCCAAATATGTCAAATAGCGCTCCCAGGCTTGCAGTTGCTGCACTGCCAACGCTGACAATGGCACCAACCTGGCCGAGCTCACAGATCGTCCCTCTTTGTCTGTCAGCCGGATAAAGCGACTGATGAGGCAGTAATCGCCACGCCTGCCGTACATCTCCGTCACGGGCCTGGCGGCAGTAGAAAGATGGAGGATCAACAAACTGTGGCGCACGAGGAGGTTATGATATTGCGTCAGCGTTGGACGCTGCTGCCGTGACCCACTGAGTCGTGCACAGAGGTACTGCTGATAATTTCCTAGGAGTCGAGCAAGCTCGCCAACGCTAGGATAGAGGCGTGATCCGACAGCTCCTTGTTCTAATTCCGGTGCCAGCACCACCGCGGTCATCCCCATGGAGGCCAAATAACGGCACCAGATCTGCAACACGTCTTTACGTGGCACATGACTGTAGGCCATAGGGGAACATTGCTGAGCCGCCTTGCCACGCAGGATACCGGCAATGGCGCTATCAATCCCCTCTCTTTGCAACCAAGCACGCTGGTAGTTTTGCAGCTGTCGCATGGTCAAGGCCGTGCCAGCTCGCTCATTTGCTCGCGCTAAACAATCCACCTGCGCGCTACTACTCAATGTCCTCCAACCGTGTCCAACCAATAAATGAGTGGCCCATTTTGGCAAAGGTAGCTGCAAGAATAAGTCGCTCTTTGGCAAAAAAGAGTGCAATTTCCTATGCACTCGGCTGTGGGCAACCTCTACATAGCGTTGTAGATACGCCCCATGAGGAAGCCGCCAAATACCACTGGCATTCTTTGAGGGTCCGTCGTCATCGGCAAATCGAGAGCCAGGAGCAGGCAATTTAATCTCAGTACTCGGCCAGACCGGCAGCTTGTGCAAGTCCTCGCTACTCGTGCCCATCACCAGTTGCAGCAGGATCGACAGCGCCGGCAACGCCGTTTCATCGACCGCCTGAGGCATCAAGGCATCGACGAGGCGTGTGATCTGTGACGCTGTGGCAATCCAAAGGTTGGCCGGCAACTGCAGATGACGCATCGACATGGAGAGCGCTACCGAGGCGCTTTGCAAAACCCTCGCCTGAATATCCATCAACCCCTGTGGCTGAGAGGACACCAGCAGCGTCTGCTGCTCAGGGAGGGTTCCTCGCTCCTCTTCACCCTCCCACTCGGTCAGTTTGACTTTGCCGCGCTGCAGCAGAACCTCCCGTAGCAACAGGATTTGGGTCTGCTCGTCGAGCTGCTCTTGATAACGCGCCTCCAGTTGGAACCGCTGGCGTTCGCCGGTTGACCGGGTACCCGTTTTGATCTCTTTGGCTCGCGCCTTATAGAGTCGGCTCAGTAGGGCCTCCAAGGCCCCTGTATTGACGCTCACCTGCTTGTTATTGGCATATTGCTCTCTCTGGATCTTGATGGCTTGCAATAGCGTCAGTATCGGCTGCGTAAAATCGACCTCAGACAGGGCCTTAATCATCACCTCACGTTGATTGTTCGCCATCAGCCTGACGTTGCGCAGCGCCTCTTCGACCGTTTGGTCCCGCTCGGCAATACCCTGAGAAAAATTGATATGTGATAACGCCAAGACGGCCAGGATCGTCACGGACTTGAGCTGAGCAAATAGCTCACCGTTGAGGCTATGGCCACTACGCAATTCCGCCAAGATGGCGTCAACGAGATAGAATTGGCTGAGTCTCCGATCTTTACTCAACCGCTCACGCATTTGCATGGCAGAGAGTGGCGATGGGGGCAGCATCTCTTTGGATGAGACAGAATCGATCCACTGCAGCTCGGCGGCCAACAACGCGGTCAGTGTTGGATCCAATCCCAGGATCCCCTGACAGCAGGCTTGCAACGATTCAAGGATTTGCCGGTGCCACTCGGCCAACGCCTCCGGAAACACCAGCTGTCGGGTAAGGGAACGGGCGGGTTCAGCGTCAAGACCCTCCACTGCCTGCTCCTGCGAAAGGTCATCACTCATCGGCTAACCTCTGCAAGAAGAAGTTAGGTTCGGGCACCGATACCATCCCGTTCTTTTTGTCTTTTTGCCGGGACTTGCTCAGCGCCTCCTGAGCATGCGCCAGCTGTTCCCGGGACAACCCGCACACCTTGGCCCAATAGTCTTGAGACAACCGCTTCTTCTGAAACCAGTTAAGACGCTGCTCGTCTGTCAGAACGCGATTGAAAATTCGTCGGCTGCATTCGATGAGACGGGGCTCCCCTAACAGCGTCATCAACCTCAGCCACTCCCCGGCCAGATGCTGCTCGACCTCACCATCATTCAGCCCGCAGGGGATCAATCGTTGCCCAGGCGGCGGTTTGATTGGCGACGGCCAAGACAATACTGGCAACAATGGCCCTACGATCATAAGCGCACTGCCCACATCATCGCCTGACGACAAGGGACGATAGAGAATAATGGCTGACTCCCAGAGCGTATGGAATTGATCGGCAATCGGCAGCCCAGTCTTGAAGCCCAACTCCAACCACGCCTCACGAAACGCGACTAACGCCGGATGGATCTGATAGTTCCCTGACTCCTTCGTCCTCATGTAAACCCCGTGTATCACCCGTTACTAACACATTACATAAAAATGTATTTTGTTTTCAAACAGTTCCTTAGCGATAAACCGATTCAGCCACACACCGAACCTCTGAACCTGCGCATGGCAGGCCTACCGCAGGCAGGTACTGTGAATGAAGTCAGGAATGGAGATGCAATTCACCAAGTGGGTAATCGTCGAGGGAGCGGGATCATTTAGCCGATATGCAAGGGGGAATGTGACTGACTCGGGTGACGTCAATTGAACAATACTTGGCTTTCTCCTGCACATGCTGGACACCGCTGTCGAGCGGTAACGCCTTCAGCGAGATAGGTCGCCATCAAACGACGACGCCATGCTCAATCTGGCCGATGAGATCGATAACTGCCTGAGCTCCGACAGCGGTCGTCAGGAAAGTAGCAGGAGGGTTTCCTCCCAGCGCCCGGGCAGGTTTGTTCAACCACTCAAGCGCCTTCCCCCTGTCCCCCTCGAACAGCGACTCCGCAGCCTCCATCACACTAACGAATGAATAGATACGGGCACTCTGAGCGCGGGACAGCAGGGCCGCCGCAGTGCGCTTGCGTGTCACCGTCGAGCGGTCAATGCCAACCAGCTGACAGACTATCTTGACGTCGCAGCCCAGCAACGCAGCCAGTTCATTGACGATGGAGGGAGCCATTCCAGCCACAATGAGATGATGCGCCCCCACAAGCTCCTGGGGCAAGGCCAGCGAGGCCATCAGCCCCTTCGGTTGGCGGATCTGGCGAACAGAACGATAAGCAGCGTAGGACATGGCGAGGCGGCTCCCTGTATCATTGCGCCTTTAAACTAGCCCATCTAAACCATACCATCAACGATGCAGGACTCTTTCAAACCCCAAACGTTAACCTATGAAGCCACCGCAAAACTGCGCCAAACTTGCCACTAAAACTGGCGCAGTTTAGTTAACTGCGCCAAAATGGCGCCATATATATGAAAAACGCGCCAACAAACACGATGTCAGCGACCACAGACCTACTAGAGACTATCAGGGGATCCGAAAGCGGATTGACGCTGGCTGAACTGCTGGGCCGCCACCCGAGCATAGCCAGACGCACCGCACAGCGCCTGATAGCCAAGCTGATTGAAAGCGGCCACATCACAGCCCAAGGCGAAGGACGGGCTCGCCGCTATCATGCTGACTCCGAGAGCCATACCGAGCCCCGGATAGCCAAGGTGGACAGTTTCCCCGCGTTCATCCCACTCTCTGCCGACAGCCTGGATATCCTTGCCTATATCGACCAGCCCCTCCCAGCCCGCAAGCCCGTGGGCTATCAGCATGATTTCTTGCAGGCATATCATCCCAACGAAACCTGTTACCTGTCCGAATCACTGCGCCGTCAGTTGCACAACATGGGCAAGACCACAGACATCGATGAGCCTGCCGGCACATACAGTCGAGCGATCCTGAACCGTTTGTTGATCGACTTATCATGGGCATCGAGCCACCTGGAAGGTAATACCTATAGCAGGCTAGACACCCGTGAACTTATCGAGCACGGCAAGGCCGCGCGGGGTAAGGGAGCCATCGAAACGCAGATGATCCTGAACCATAAAACCGCGATCGAGTTACTGGTCGAAAACATCGACAGTGCCGAATTTAACCGCTACACCCTGATGAACTTGCACAGCGCCCTGGCGGAAAACTTGCTACCCAACCCTGCCGATGAGGGGCGCATTCGCCAACATGCTGTCGACATCAGTAAAAGTATCTATCGCCCGTTATCCACGGCACAACAAATCGAAGAGGTGCTGGACGAGGTGCTGAGCAAAGCCAATCAGATCCACGATCCGTTTGAACAATCGTTTTTCATGATGGTGCACTTGCCCTACCTACAACCTTTTGCCGACATCAATAAACGCACTTCCCGCCTAGCCGCGAATCTCCCCCTGTTTCGTGGCAACCTCTGCCCGCTCACCTTCCTCGATGTACCAGAACAGGCCTACAGCCGCGCCACCCTCGGTGTGTACGAAATGGCCCGCATCGAACTGCTACGCGACCTGTACGTGTGGGCTTATGAACGTTCAACCCAAGAATATCTTGCCATCAAGCGGGATCTCGCCGAACCTGACCCACTTCGCCTAGCATGGCGGGATCTTATCAAACAGACTGTCCGTGGGGTCGTCACGTCGATCCAACTTGATCCACTCAGCACCATTGAACAAGCGGTGTCAGAGAACGTCCCGCAGCAAGAGCGATCGGCCGTACAGGCACTGATTGTTGAAGAGTTGCGAAGGCTGCATGAAGGTGTTCTGGCACGCTATGGTTTACGGCCCTCGGAGTTTATCGCGTGGAAAGCGCAACATGGGCGCTGATTGATACTGTGACAATCGTCGAGTTGAGTATCTATTAAGGTATTCCATAGTGCGGTGCTCTATGCCGAGGACATCATCATGAGTTACCAAAGCCTGGCAGCCACCACTGCCAATATCACAGAGCTCAGACGCAATCCAATGGGGACCATCAAAGAGGGAAAAGGCGATGCCGTCGCCATCCTCTATCGTAACGAGCCAGCATTCTATTGTGTGCCGCCTGAGCTCTACGCCTACTATCTGGAACTGGCCGAAGATGCCGAGCTGAACCGTATTGTCGATGAGCGAGTCAAACGGTCGGAGTTCGTCAGCGTCAACCTGGAGGACCTATGATTTAGAATCCCATCCTTGCCATCACTACCCTCAGCTCTTGCAAATCAACGTTGATCAAGCGCGGGCTGGAGATCAACGCTACGATGCCCCTTATTGTCATCGCAGCATTAGTCGTGTCATGGCCCTCCTCCCCTCATTGTGTGAGCGAACTGGCAGCGCCTGCTGATCTGGGCCCCGGTGTAGTAATAAAGGGGAATTCACTTGGGCGCTTCCGATGGAGACGAACCACTGAAAAGCAAAGGCCGTCAGGCGGCATTCCTGTCTGACTCATCCATCCGGGGTTTTCAGCGTCCAATTTTGACCACCCTGGAGTGTGTGCAACCATCCGATTTTTGGATCGAAGATCCATCAGCAGCTTGTTGTCGTGCTCGGACTTCATGCGGTAGGCTGCGCCCGGCGGCAAGACGTTAGCCTAGTGGTTCATGTCGATGATGACGCAGGGATGGCCGCCACCCGCCGGTTAAACTCGGCAAACTCTTCAGCATTATCTTCCCAACGCTCAATGCTGGCCGCCAGCAGGTCTAACAGCTGGACGTTGTTATCGTAGTCATCCACCAGCTCATCTATCAGTGCCAGCGCACTTTCGTAGTCATGCTGGTTGTCGATATGGGTGAAGTAGGGCAGCTCGGCCAAGGCCTCTCGGAGCTGTACCAGAATGGGTTTCAACATGTCAGAGTTACCTTGTTGGTTGCGCCCCCCCGTTTTCGATAACACTGGGGACCTGTCCAGTTTAGATCTTCAATGGAGGTGGCTGCTTGGTATGACACCATCACTGCATTTGCAAATTTTCCCGAGAAACCTCGGCTAGATTGGCAAAATTTCGTGCTCATCAATTCAAGAAGGTATTTAAAGAAGCGAACGCGGGTGCGAACTTGTGAGCTCCCGTGAAGCGATCGCAACAATCATGGACTCACTGACAGAGACGATCAACCGACGCACCATCGCCGCCTTGGCTTTTGTTGCGCCAACCCCAGTGCACTCCTGCTGAAACTCGTTACACCTTGTTTTAATGGCCCCTTGAATCGAAAGTGCGACACCCATACCTGAGGATCAAGGTTAAATACCGCCTTTAGCGTGTGAAAAACATTTACCGCCTAAAGCAGGTAAATATTGATATACCTGCCACAGCGTGTAAATTAAAAGAAATTACGCTACCAGGTAAGTCAAATCATGAAAGTAACCAGCGCCAAGCAACTTAGTGCCTGTCTCAAGGATGCCAGGCTTTCGCAAAAGCTCTCCCAAGGCAAAGTGGCCGGCAAGGTGGGGATCAGGCAGGACACGGTGTCCAGCTTCGAGCTCAATCCCGAGTCAACCAAGCTGGAGACCTTGTTCAAGATCCTCGCCGCACTGGAACTCTCCCTCGATATCAGGCCCCGCACCGATCCTGCGGAAAACGCCACGCCTGGCTGGAAGGAGGAGTGGTAATGGCCAGCCTGACGGTCTACATGAACGGATACCGGGTAGGTACCTTTACCAAGGCGACCAATGGTGCTCACCAATTTCAGTACGATGAATCGTGGGTGAAGTTGCCAGGCAGCCGCCCCATCTCGCTCTCCATGCCATTACGCCAGCAGCGCTACCAGGGCGATGAGGCCTATAACTTCTTCGATAATCTGCTGCCAGATAACCCGGAAGTAAGAAACCGGGTGGTGGCGCGCTATCAAGCCGATTCCACCCAACCCTTTGATCTGCTCAGTTGTATTGGCCAGGACAGCGTGGGGGCATTGCAACTGGTGGCTCAGGGCAGACCTGTGCCAGACGTTAAGCGCATTGAGTGCAAGCCGCTCTCTGACGCCGAACTGGAGCAGATCATGACCAGCTACCAGCAAGGGATCCCGCTTGGTATGGTGAGGGAAGAGGACGATTTTCGGATATCCATCGCCGGGGCTCAGGAAAAGACCGCGTTACTCTACCTCGACAACCGTTGGTGCTTACCGCATGCAGCGACCCCAACCACCCACATTATCAAGCTGCCCATTGGCAAGATCGAAAGCCACTCCTACTCGATAGACCTCTCCCAGAGCGTAGAAAACGAATATCTCTGCACCCTGATCGCCAAAGCATTGGGTCTTCCGGTTCCCCATTGCTTCATCATGCAGGTCGGCAAGGTCAAGGCTCTGGCGGTGGAACGCTTCGATCGGCGCTACGCCACGGATCGCAGTTGGATCATGCGCCTGCCCCAAGAGGACTTCTGCCAGGTGTTGAATGTACCGTCAGCACGCAAGTACGAGAGCCATGGTGGACCGGGCATTGCTGACATCATGACGACCCTGCTGGGATCGGCCACGCCGGAGCAGGATCGGTACCTGTTTATGAAGTCTCAGGTGTTGTTCTGGCTGCTGGCTGCCACTGATGGCCATGCCAAGAATTTCTCGGTGTTTATCGAACCTGAAGGGCGTTTCCGGCTTACACCGTTTTACGACATCCTTTCCATGTATCCTGCATTTGGTGGTAAAGGATTACATCCCCGTGATGCCAAGTTGGCCATGGGGCTTACTGCAACCAAGGGCAAAAAATACGCGATAGAGCAGATATTTCCTCGCCATTTTTATCAAACGGCCAAGGCGATTGGTTTTGAACAAGTGCAGATGGAAAAAATCATCAGCGAACTGACGGATAATCTGGATGAGGTAATATCAATCGTTCGTCAGCAATTGCCTGATACATTTCCCACTGAGATTGCAGATTCAATTTTGGGTGGACTCAGTTCGAAAGCGCAACGCTTAAAACGATAATTGACCAATGTGACAAATGCCTCTTGCATCGCCCCAAATGAGCCTCTATCGAGGCTCATTTTTTTTGCGTACGAGCGAGTGAATGATCCATTTTAGATCAAAAAAACAACTAAAAATGCAGAAGCCTGAAGTGCTAATTTTGGCAACATAAAATTTCCTCAGCTAACCTAGACAGACTTAACGGCAATAAGACATTGATTTTAAAGTATTATATTTATTTGATGTTTGACGTATTCTGATGACATTTTAACTCTATTAACAGGTACGGCCTTCTAAGCCGTGGGTCGCAGGTTCGAATCCTGCAGGGCGCGCCATCGATACACATGAGTTTGATTGCTGTATCGAAGGCAGATTTCAGTGGTGGCTGTAGCTCAGTTGGTAGAGTCCCGGATTGTGATTCCGGTTGTCGTGGGTTCGAGCCCCATCAGCCACCCCATTATTCCCCTTCAGGCTGGGATCAGCCTGATGAGACAGCAGCACGCTGTCTGTTTGGACCGGCCGCTGGCCGGTCTTTTTGTTTCTGCGCCGTCCGCTTTTTGGCGCAACGCCCCCACCTCATCCTCTGGCGCTCGGTGCCCTGCTCAGGACGCAGTCCGGACCGCCGTCACAAAAATGGGGTTTTCTGCCCCGCTCAAGACAAGCCCTCCTCATGCCATGACCCAGCGCAAGTCCAGGTCTGATCCCTCGTGTTATGGATAAAAAGATTGATAACACGGCTGCCAGGGCGCTCCTTCCTTCTCTTATCCCTTGTACAGGAGCAGCCAAATTCGATGGCACCGATTCATCTTTTCGTAATACGGTCATCCCATCCTTAATCAATTAGCTGAAATATAAGGAGTTATTGATAACCCCCCGATGCCGGTCCAAGGCCCAGCCTGTCACATGCCCCGCCGGTTGCAGGAAAAGTTCCCATACTGAGTTGTCTGCATTGCACATGACTGCCAAGGAGAGACAGAGATGAGTGAAGAAAGCAAATGCCCCTTCAACCACACCGCCGGCGTCGGCAGAACCAATCGAGATTGGTGGCCGAACCAGTTGCGGCTGGATCTGCTGCATCAGCATTCCCCCGGCGCCGATCCCATGGACAAGGACTTTAACTACGCCAAGGCCTTCGCGAGCCTGGATTACAAGGCACTCAAGAAAGATCTGGTCAAGCTGATGACGGATTCCCAGGAGTGGTGGCCGGCGGACTTCGGTCACTACGGCCCCCAGTTCATCCGCATGACCTGGCATGCTGCGGGCACCTATCGCACCACCGACGGTCGCGGTGGCGGCGGCCGTGGCCAACAGCGCTTCGCCCCCCTCAACAGCTGGCCTGACAACGTCAACATCGACAAGTCCCGTCGCCTGCTCTGGCCCATCAAGCAGAAATACGGCAACAAGATCTCCTGGGCCGATCTGCTGATCCTCGCCGGCAACGTCGCCCTGGAGACCATGGGTTTTCGCACCTTCGGCTTTGGCGGTGGGCGGCCCGACGTGTGGGAGCCGGATCAGGACGTCAACTGGGGGGATGAAATTGCCTGGCTCGGGGTCGATCCCGATCGGGTCAAGGGCGATCGCGAGCTTACGGCCCCCTTCGGTGCCACCCACATGGGCCTCATCTACGTCAACCCGGAAGGGCCCAACGCCAGCGGTGACTACATGGAGGCTGCCAAGGACATCCGTTCCACCTTCGGTCGCATGGCCATGAACGATGAAGAGACGGTCGCCCTTATCGCGGGCGGCCACACCTTCGGCAAGGCCCACGGCGCCGCGCCCGAATCCCACAAGGGGCCAGAGCCGGAAGCCGCGCCTCTGGAGGCCCAGGGCCTCGGCTGGATGAGCGACTTCGGCAGCGGCCATGGCAAGGACACCGTCTCGAGCGGGCTCGAAGTGACCTGGACCAAGACACCGGCCCTGTGGAGCAACAACTTCTTTGAAAATCTGTTCAACTACGAGTGGGAGCTGACCAAGTCGCCTGCCGGCGCCAAGCAGTGGGTGGCCAAGGATGCACCGGAGATCATTCCCGATGCGCACATCCCGGGCAAGTTCCACAAGCCGACCATGCTCACTACCGACCTGACCCTGCGCTTTGACCCCGAGTTTGGCAAGATCTCCCGCCACTTCTACGAGGATCCGCAAGCCTTCGCCGATGCCTTCGCCCGCGCCTGGTTCAAGCTGACCCACAGGGACATGGGCCCCATCGCCCGCTACCTGGGGCCGGAGGTACCCAAAGAGGAGCTGATCTGGCAAGACCCCATCCCCGCAGTCAATCATCCCCTGATCGATGACAAGGACGTGGCCCTGCTCAAGGAGAAGATCCTGGCGACCTCCCTGTCCGTGGCCGAGCTGGTGTCGACCGCCTGGGCTTCCGCGTCCACCTTCCGTGGCTCTGACAAACGCGGTGGCGCCAACGGTGCCCGCATCCGCCTGGCCCCGCAGAAGGAGTGGGCCGTGAACCAGCCTGCCCAGCTTGCGAAAGTGCTTCAGGCCCTCGACGGGATCCAGCAGGCCTTCAACGCCTCAGCCACCGGCGGCAAGCGGGTCTCCCTCGCCGATCTCATCGTGCTGGCGGGCAGCGTGGGGGTCGAGCAGGCCGCGAAGAGAGCCGGTGTCGCCGTGACCGTGCCCTTCACTCCGGGCCGGATGGATGCCTCCCAGGCCCAGACAGATGTGGACTCCTTCGCGGTGCTCGAGCCCCTCGCAGATGGATTTCGCAACTACGCGGGCGAGTGCGCGGGCTTCGCGGAGACCATGCTGATCGACAAGGCGCAGCTGCTCACCCTGAGTGCCCCCGAGATGACGGTACTGGTGGGCGGCATGCGGGTGCTCGGCACCAACGCGGGCAACTGCCACGGGGTCTTTACCGCCGCCCCGGGTACCCTCTCCAACGACTTCTTCGTCAACCTGCTCGACATGGGCACGGAGTGGAAGCCGGCGGCTGGCAGCCAGGGAGTCTATGAAGGCCGTGATCGCCAGAGCGGCAAGGTGAAGTGGACCGGAACCCGGGTCGATCTGGTGTTCGGTTCCAACTCCCAGCTTCGCGCCCTGGCAGAGGTCTACGCCAGTGCGGATGCCAAGGAGAAGTTCGTGAAGGACTTCGTGGCGGCCTGGACCAAGGTGATGAACCTGGATCGCTTCGATCTCGCCTGATGACGCTGGCAGGTGCCCCGTTCCCGACGCCCCGGGAACGGGGCGTTTTTTATGGGCCGCTTCCAGCCCCCGGCCTCTCCCCGCTCTTCTCGCGGCGGCATCAGCCGGCGGTGATGACGGTGCAGCCCTCCCCTTCGAACGTCTTGACCAGGACCGGATCCTGCCGGGTGCAGATCAGGTAGTCGAGATCCGCAGCGTGCAGGAAGGGGTAGGAGGCCAGGGACTCCAGCTTGTCGTCATTGCACAGCACCGCCAGCGAGCCGCAACGCTCCGCGACCCGGCGCTTGAACTCGCTGTCCTGGTAATGCACGGCGCTGAAGCCGAGATCCGAGGACCAGGCACAGACCCCCAGGAAACCGAGGTCGAAGCGGAACTTTTTGATGCCCTCGGCCGCCGTGATGTCGACGGCCCCGCCGACCAGCGGATCCTGCTCGCCACCGATGAGGATGGTCCTGATGCCGGGTCTCTCCAGCAGCCGGCAGGCGATGGCCGGGCTGTTGGTCACCACCGTCAGACCATGGTGTTCCGGCATGAGGGAGGCCAGTAGCAGGTGGGTGCTGCTGGCATCCAGGAAGATCAGCTGGTTCGGTTTGACCAGGCTCAAGGCGGCCATGGCCAGGGCCTGCTTCTGCGCCACATGCTGGGTACTGCGCTCGGTCAGGGTCCCCGTCTGGGGCGACAGGGAGATGGCGCCACCGTGGATGCGCTTGCAGCGCCCCTCACCGGCCAGATAGCGCAGATCCCGCCTGATGGTCGCCTCCGTGGTGCCCAGCGGCTCCGCCAGCTCCGCCGCCATCACTTTGTGGTGCGCGGCCAGCAGATCCAGAATGAGGAGCCGTCGCTCCTCCGGTGAATACTTGTCCATGGTGTTCCCTTGTAATGGCCGGGCGATCACCGCCCGGCCCGCCTTACGCCCCCTGCCGCTGCAGTGCGAACAGTTGCAAGATGGTGTGCATGACGGCGTCCTCATCGTTCGAGCGGGTGATGAAATGGGCGGCGTCCTTGGTCTCGTCGTGGCCATTGCGCATGGCGAAGCTGAAGTCGGCGCACACCATCAGCTCGATGTCATTGAGCCCGTCGCCAAAGACCAGGGTCTCATGACGACCGGCGCCGACCAGCTGCTGCAACCTGGCCACCGTTGTCCCCTAGTGCACGCCGGCATTGGCGATGTCTATCCACTGCTTGTCGGACGCCACTATGTAGGCCTCGTCATCACACTCGCCAAGCTGGCCCCGCAGATCCAGGCAGCGGCCCTGCTTGTCATAGAGGGTGATCTTCACAACGTCCGTGGTGATGTCGCCAAAATCGGCGACCGTCTGCACCTGGGTGTAGGAGCGACGCACCAAGGCTTTCAGATGATCCGGCACCTCCTCCCGGATCGCCGCGCAGGCCGCCGTGCAGGCGATGACGATATGCTCGCCCGGCAGACGCTCCAACCGACGGATGATGGCCAGGCCCAGGGCGTTACCCAGCAGCGACTGATAGACGTAGCGCCCCTAGTGCTTGATGCGGGTGGCGCTGTCTTCCAGGATCCAGAAATTCGCGCTCTGCGCCCCCAGCCGCACCTCGACCCGGTCGACCTGTTTTCCCGTGCAGGGCGCAAAATGTATCCCCTGCTGCGCCATGGCGGCAACCACCTCGGCGAACAGGGCTCGGTTGTTATCCCCCCTGCTATATGAGGAAGGTGCCGTCCATGTCCGTGATGATGAGCGTGATCATGCTGTTACCTCGGATGTATGCATGCTGACCGCGGTCATTATATCGCCACAATGAACACACACAAACAAATACAAGGTCATTTTTGTTCATATGAGCTCGAAATGATCATAGCATGACCTCCTCGCTCGGAGGATCCCAGGCACAGCCCCCTCCTTCGACTGTCATCCAAGGAGACCCCATGTTGTCCACACTCTCCAGTCGGCGGCCCCGGCACGAGCGGCTCGCCACCCGAGCCACCTTCTTATGCTCGGGCTTTGCCACGGCGGCCTGGGCCTCCATCATCCCCTTCGCCAAACTGAACGCCCAGATAAGCGACGCCACCCTGGGCATCATGCTGCTCTGCCTCGGAGGCGGCGCACTGCTTGGCATGCCCATCGCTGGCATCTATACCAGCCGCATCGGGTGCAAGCGGGTGCTCGTGGGGGTGGTGTCCGCCATCGCCCTGCTGCTGCCCTGCCTGCTGCTGGCGAGCTCCCCCTGGCTGCTGGCCCTCACCCTGGTGTGCTACGGGATGAGTGTCGGCACCACGGGCTGCGCGATGAACATCCACGCCCTGGCCGTCGAGCAGGAGGCAAAGAGACCGCTCATGTCCGGCTTTCATGGCTTCTACAGCCTGGGCGGCATGGCTGGCGCCTTCATCCTGACCCTGCTGCTCACCCTCGGCATGGGCCCCATCGCCGCGACCCTGGCTACCTCGCTGCTGATCATGGCCCTGCTGGTACTGAACGCCCCCGGCTACAGGACGGACGCCACCGCCCGCAGCGGGCCGCTCTTCGCCCTGCCGCGAGGGCCCGTCGTCGTCATCGGCATCGTCTGCTTCGTGTTCTTCCTGGCCGAGGGGACAGTGCTCGACTGGAGCGGCATCTTCCTCAACGAATACCGCGCCGTGCCGGCGAGCGCGGCGGGGCTGGGCATCCTCTTCTTCTCCATCGCCATGACGACGGGGCGCCTGCTCGGGGATCGCGCCGTCGCCAGGCTGGGGGCCCGCGTGGTGGTGACAGCAGGCACCTGGATCGCCGTCACGGGTTTCCTGCTCAGCCTGTCGCTGCCCCAGTGGCAGACGGCGATGCTGGGGTATGCGCTGATCGGCCTGGGCTGCTCCAACATCGTCCCCGTCATGTTTTCGGCGGCCGGCCAGCAGTCGCTCATGCCGGGAGCCCTGGCGATCACCGCCGTCTCCACCCTGGGCTATGTCGGGGTGCTCTCCGGCCCCGCTCTGGTCGGCTTTGGCGCCGACGCCTTCGGTCTGCCGACAGCCCTCCACGGCGTCGTCTTGCTGATAGTGCTGGCCCTGCTGCTCAGCAGACGCGTGCGGCTGGCGCCACGGGCCACCCCTCTTTCAACAACCTGTCAGGAGCTGCCATGAGAAACCCTGTTTTCGGCGAGGTGGTATTGAAAACCGAGGACATTGCGCTCGGCGTCGAGGTCATCGCCAAGCGGCTCAACGAGCGATTCACGGAGGCGGTGGTGATCACCGTGGTGCCGGGCGGCATGCTGTTTACCGCCGATGTCGTCAGGGCGCTGCGCTTTGATGTCGCCATGGACTATATCTCCTGCCCCCACACTCCGGGGGAGCGCCACAACGCCTCCCCCATCGTCTTTCACGACAATGTCGGCATCCGGGACAGAGACGTCATCCTGATGGACGACGCCATCGAATCGGGCGGTACCATGAAGCGGCTGGTCGCGCACCTGCAGGCGTTCGCGCCACGTTCGCTGTCCATCGCGACCCTGTTTGTCAAACCGGGGCGCGTGGCTATCCCCGCCGAGCAGTTTTATGCCTATGAGATGACGAACGATGACCTGCTGGTGGGCTACGGCCTGCCCTGGGAGCACAAGTACCGGAATATCCCCTATGTCTCCAGATTGAAGAGATAACGACATAAACGGGATGACATGGTGGAGGAGCGGGTGCTTCATTTGGCTGTGGATCTGGATGGTGCTTCCCGCCTGATGTTTGCTCTGCGGGCACCCTCGTAATCGTTCAATGCCACCGCCCGATCGCGCGGGCCCCACAGCCCATCCGCCAGCCAGCAGATACGACAAAGGCCCCGTCTTGCGGCGGGGCCTTTGTCTGTAGTTGGCGGTGAGAGCAGGAGGCTTCGCCACCAAGGTGCCTCCCCCCTGAAAGCCTGCGGCCATTCACCACCACAAGCTGCTCTGCTCTAACCCTCGAAATAACTCACTAAAACGTTGTGAATCAACCAATTATGGTTAAAGGCTGACAGGACCCATGTCACAATCATGTGCCGCTGTCAGTTGGCTCGGCTTAGGGAAGGTGCGAATAAGCGGGGAAATTCTTCTCGGCTGACTCAGTCATTTCATTTCTTCATGTTTGAGCCGATTTTTTCTCCCGTAAATGCCTTGAATCAGCCTATTTAGACCGTTTCTTCGCCATTTAAGGCGTTATCCCCAGTTTTTAGTGAGATCTCTCCCACTGACGTATCATTTGGTCCGCCCGAAACAGGTTGGCCAGCGTGAATAACATCGCCAGTTGGTTATCGTTTTTCAGCAACCCCTTGTATCTGGCTTTCACGAAGCCGAACTGTCGCTTGATGATGCGAAATGGGTGCTCCACCTTGGCCCGGATGCTGGCTTTCATGTATTCGATGTTGATGGCCGTTTTGTTCTTGCGTGGATGCTGTTTCAAGGTTCTTACCTTGCCGGGGCGCTCGGCGATCAGCCAGTCCACATCCACCTCGGCCAGCTCCTCGCGCTGTGGCGCCCCTTGGTAGCCGGCATCGGCTGAGACAAATTGCTCCTCTCCATGCAGCAGATTACCCAGCTGATTGAGGTCATGCTCGTTGGCCGCGGTGGTGACTAGGCTGTGGGTCAGGCCACTCTTGGCATCGACACCAATGTGGGCCTTCATGCCAAAGTGCCACTGATTGCCTTTCTTGGTCTGATGCATCTGCGGATCGCGTTGCTGCTCTTTGTTCTTGGTCGAGCTGGGTGCCTCAATGATGGTGGCATCGACCAAGGTGCCTTGAGTCATCATGACGCCAGCTTCGGCCAGCCAGCGATTGATGGTCTTGAACAATTGGCGGGCCAGTTGATGCTGCTCCAGCAGGTGGCGGAAATTCATGATGGTGGTGCGGTCCGGCAAGGCGCTATCCAGGGATAACCGGGCAAACAGACGGATGGAGGCGATTTCGTACAGAGCATCTTCCATCGCGCCATCGCTCAGGTTGTACCAATGCTGCATGCAGTGAATGCGTAACATGGTTTCCAGCGGATAAGGTCGCCGGCCATTACCAGCCTTGGGATAAAACGGCTCGATGACTTCCACCATGTTTTGCCATGGCAGAATCTGCTCCATGCGGGACAAGAAAATCTCTTTTCTGGTCTGACGGCGCTTACTGCTGAATTCACTGTCGGCGAAGGTGAGCTGATGACTCATGATGAACCCTTTTTCATGGCTCCAGATGACAAACATGATCTCATATCAGGGACTTGTTCGCACCTTCCCTAGGCCAATGACCATTAGCTCCGGCGTTGTTGATCAAATCCGTCGCTGGATGGCCGTTCCCCAACCCGTTGATACCACTCAATTCACTGGCTGGCGAACAGGCATACCAAGCCCTGTCAGCTTGTTCATCACCTTCACGCCAGCCAGGATTTCGCCCACCTGGGCGTTGTAGTTCCGCAGGCTCAGCGTTGGCCCGATGAGTTGCTTGAACCGGTACATGGCGGTCTCGGCTATCGAGCGCTGGTGATAGCCGGAGTCTTTCTTCCATTGCTTCAGTTCACCGGCCTTGAGCGCCGTCACCGCCTCGTTGCGGGGATGGCCTTCCTCCCACGGTGCCGCATTTTTTCTCGGCGGTATGGTGGCTTTCGCCCCCTTCTTCTTCAGTAGCGCATGACAGGCCTTGGTGTCATACGCACCATCGGCGCTGACCTGTTTTATCTTGCGTCGTAAGGGGTTGAGCAACGTCGGTAACACCTCGTTATCCGCCACCGTCTCCAGGCTGACTTCGGCAGCGATGACCGCATGGGTTGTGGCATCCACCGCCAAGTGGAGCTTGCGCCACACTCGTCGCTTCTCCTTGCCGTGTTTGCGAATTTTCCATTCGCCTTCGCCATAGACCTTGAGGCCGGTGGCATCAATGACCAAGTGAGCCACCGGGCCTTGGCTGGGGACGCGGTACTTGATGTCGACGGTCTTGGCGCGCTTGCTGATACAGCTATAGTCCGGCGACTGCAAAGGCACCGCCATCAGTTGGAACAACGAGTTAATGAAGCCTTCTAGCGCCCGCAGCGGCAACTTGAACAAGCCTTTTAGCATCAGGGCCGTCTCAATGGCGGTGTCACTGTAGTGGAAACCTCTCCCTCGGCGGCCATGGTGGACCAGGCAATGCCACTGCTTAATGGCTTGTTCGTCCATCCAGATGGTCAACGAACCGCGTTGCACCAAGGCTTGGTTGTACTGCTGCCAGTTGCTGATCTTGTGCTTGGACTTGCCCATCTGATGCTCTCGGAGACTGCGCTACAGGATCAGATCACCGAGATGTCAGATAGTTCCCCGATTTGAGCAACAAGGCCATTAGCTCCTCGAGAATGTCATGGCCGTTTAAAAGGTCATTCAAGCGGCACCGCCGGGGTTGTTCTGATAGATACCATCTGCCAGCGTCTGGAGAAATCAGAGCCATCACATCAGCCAATTCATCACGACGCGATAGAGTCCCTCTAAGACCGAATTCTGTACCGACAAAATCCAATGGAAGCCAAGGATTTTTGCACTCGGTTAGATAACTATCCAATTGTGGCCAACGGATACCACATCGAGTCGCTTCAATAATGGCGGGCCAACGCGAGGATGACGCACCATACAGGAAAGCTTCCAGAGCAATAATGAATGGATTAACACCATCTTCGTAGCGAGCAAAAAGCTTGACTTCCTGACCCGCTATATTTATTGAAAATGACTTTGGTGATGGCAGTCGTCTCGGCGGCAATGATCGGTCGGTGTTGAAAGAATATTCTGCCTTGCTGGGACTTTCACAACTAGTTTGCTCTGGCCGGGGGGGCCAATGGGGGGGCCATGGTTCATCACATAACATACTCGGACAAGCAGGCCATAATACAGTGGGCTCAGAGAATGAATCTCTGTTTGTTGCAACGAGAATATGATTACTTGTCTGCTCGATTGTTTGTAAAGTGGTTGCATAGTGTTCGAGACGCTCCTGCAATTCACTATGATAGCGTTCAAGTTTCTCGAAATCCCGCAGCATCCGAGTCTGAACAGGGTATGACAACACATCTTGACGTGGATAGAGTTCTGCGGCCATCCTAGGCAAGTTATCCCGCCATTGGCGCACTATCAGCTCCTGCTGCGAGATACTGATCAACCTATGCTCGACTGCTTCACGAGCTCTCATGGCACGTTCATACGCAAGATTAAGTGCCTGGGCAAAAGGTTTTACGATTCTTAGAGGCATTTAGATGTACCTAAACTCGTATGCTGGACTTCGTGTGCTTCACCTGAACATATTTTTGGTTGTGATATATATATGAAGCAATAAGCTATAATGCCACCTTTCGGCAAGGCCCACGGTTAGAACAAGTCATAACTTCTACATACCAAGGGCTTGCCAGCACCGTTTCTAAGAAAAATGCAAAATCCGTGGCACACCTAAGTATATTTCACTCTATTAAGCAGTATAATTCGCTATAATTTCGTCAAAGAACGCCCTACCAGAATCAGATAACACATATACTTGCTGACTTGGCTTCTCCAGCATGATATTACGGTTCACAAGAGTGGTCCGGATCTCTTTATGCAGGTCCTTATTGATACCAGCTTTCTCCAAGATCTCGCCGGTGTCGCTCATCTCCTTGATAGCCTCGATGTCAGCGACCGTGATCCCCCCCGCCGCATCGGTCAGCTTCTCAAGCCGATAGTTGTTCTCAGTGATGTACTTACCGAGTAACAACAGCATCAAACACGCTCGCATCGAGATGTCGGTTTTCAGATCATCCTTATTGTTCACCCGGTCGCGAATGAAGAAGTAATTATTGGTCTCAACGAACTCAAAGCCGTTCATCTCGTACTGCGTCCGGTAATCTTTGAGGTTAGTGATGATCTCGATGAATAACTCGTTATCGACAAACTGACCCGCATTATTGAACGTTGTTTTGTTGATCATCTTGCCATTCATCAGGTCGTTAAAAATGTCACTGCTCAAGGCGGCGTTATACATGTTCTGGCTCCTTGGAATGTTCGAGTACGAGTTCGAGAACGATATAGTTCAGATAGTAGGTGTCATCGGTCATTCGACCGCGTTGGCGGTTCGATTTGACCCGATGTGGAGGCAGAAGCGGCATAAAGGCCTCAAGCCCGTACAGCACATCCACTAGGCAGAATTCCGGCAATGTCTGTCTCAATGTGTCATGGAGATAGGCCTGCACATCCGGGATATGGGCCGGGAGATACTTCTGCTTAAACAGCAGCCTGAAAATCTGGATCTGCCGTTCCTGAGTGACGTTCAAGCTAGATGGCAGTGGTTTTAACGCAGGCATCTTTGGCTTGATCTCGGTATTTTCCAGAAGGTTCAAGTACTCATTAAACCGCTTGTCTGTCTTGCCATCTTCCCATGTAAAACGCGATGAGTAGCTCTTATTGTGACTACTCAATCCATCGAGCGAGCTGTACTGCTTAAAGTAGTCTGCCTTACCCGTCAGGTACATGTTGCGCTTCTGGCCATGACGCAGCAATTTCACTGAGTCCATCAACCCGGTGAAGGCACTCTGGATAGCCAGGTAGTTATTCCGATCTCGCGCCAGATGGCTGGTGAACTGCTCCAGCTTTTTAACCAGTACCGCCAGGTCCTTGTAGTAACTGGTAATGGCAGTTTTGCGCGACAAAATGACGTTGGCGATATCAAAGCGCTGGATCTCGTCACTACAGTGGTAATCAATTAACTGCTGTACCGCCCTGGAGAAGTTGATTGTCCGCACCATCTCCATTTTTGGGTTAATGAACTCCAGGCAAGGCATCACGTAGCGCGCATAGAGCACTCTCACTCGCTCATAAAGGTCAAACACCGAGATGGTGCACTCACCTTCGTCATAGGCCTTATAGTCCTGGGCTACCGCTTCAACCTGCGCCGTCAGCGCCGCCACGTTAGCCTTAATCTTCGAGTGGATCTCGCTCATCAAGGTGTTGAATGCATTTCTTGCATCCAGATAATCCTCTTTACCAAACTCGAACTGCATCATGTCTTCGGAGATTTGCACTGTGCGCTTGCGCAGTTGCTCAAAGTCGAAATGTGTCAACTCTTTGGTGCGCTTCACATCCAAAAAGCGCAGTAGCTCGACAATGATATTCTCTATGGTGACCATACCAGTATTGCGGTCATTGCTGACAAAGACCCCGTTTTCTAGCAAGGATTCCATGCTCAGGTGCGTCTGGATGTTCGGCGTGCTGTCCTCACAGATCACCTTGCTGTAGAGGTTCAGGTACAAAAACTCCGGAAACTCCAACGATCCATCGTTTTTGTCGATGTGATCCAACAGTGCAAAAAATACGTTCTGATGGCGCACGATACCCGTGATCAGGACATCGCGATTAAGCCTCATCGGGAATCTCCCCAAAAGCCTGCACATCCCACGGTAAGATATTCATGTGGCATTTACTGACCTGCGGCGCTTGCACCTTCACATGGTCAATCTGCACCCAGCGACCCACCTTTTGCGCAATAAATGACGAGAAGGCAGGCGTGGCACAGAAAATGGAGAAGCCATGCTTGGCAATCTGCAAAATGGTTGCGCTGGTGTTTTTAAAATCCAAGGTACTGATTTCGTCGACGATGATCGGCATGCGCAGTGCAACATAATCTGGTGTCACGCGCTTGAGCAGTACACTCAATACGAAGGCGGTGATAGTGCTGGTGGTGCCGCCAGACTGGCTCTTGGTGACCATCTCACCGGTCTCTGCCAGTACATAGTTGTACTTGATCGAGGAAATGATGTCGTGCATCTTCAGACGGCGCGTTTTCTTGTTGAAGTAGGCTTCCACAAACTGAGCCAGCGTCAGATAGAACTTGTCATCAAGCATCGAATCATCCTGAATATTCACTTTATCAAGGGTCGACAGCATCTGTTCAAAGCTCGGGTTGGTTTTCAGAACCAACTTGATTTCGGACAAGTTTGAGACGTGTTTATCATTGAGTTCTTTATTGATGTCGTTGATGAAGTTCATCAGATACAACTTGGCATCACGTAACTCACTCAATTGATTGCCTACAAACTGGTTATGTGCCCTTACCTCGGTCAGCAACTGCGCCATGTCGTAATCGAGCGTGGTAAAGGTGTGTTCATACGCCTTCACAATTCGCGCAAAATCTTCCGTGGTGCGATAATCCATGAACAGATCGACATCCGGATGAGTGATAATGGTCATCAACTGGCGCAACTCACCTGTAAATGTTTGGTGGTTTTTGCTGTAGGTTGTTGCCAATCCATCGAGTTCGTTGACCAGCTCTTTGCTCAGCATTGGCGGCAATTCCAGTGCATCCACCTCAGCAGCCGTCATCTCACGAGGCTGAAAGACATGTCTCACCCGACCAAGCGAACTTGTAACAATGCTAAAGAGCTCTTTCTGGCAATCGAGCTCTTTGAGTTTCGCATACCAGTGGTTGAAGTCCCCTTTGGCTTTGCGCTGCTGTTCTTGGATCTCGGCCAGCTGTTCACCCACAACCTTCTGCTTGCCAATATTCGCAGCAATAATTTGTTCAAAATATGCAATTTCTTTCTTTAGCTTTTCCAGGCCATAAACCAGGCTAATGTCTTCCTCGGCGCCTTTAATATTTTCCATGCACTTAGCCATCATCTTCTCAGGGTTGGCATGTTTACCCTTAGCTAACTCTTCCATTTTGCTCTTGATGGACTTCTCACAACCACTGAGCTGGCCTTCATAATCTTGCCTTTCCTGCTCCCTCGCTTTGGCAGACGCTCTGGCGTCATAACTCCTGAACTGTGTGCCAAATGGCTTGCCAAGGAAGGTCAAATTGTTTGACTCATCGGTCGCAAACAGACCAGCAAAGGCATTAATCGTGGCCTTTTGCTCATTCGTCAGGGAGACTACGACCCCGTTAAAATTGCGATTAATTGACAATAAGGCAGAGGCTGCTTGCTGGTCTAACTGATCCAGGAAAGAGAGTTTCGTGTTAGCAATCAGCGTATTGACGTCCGCCAATTTCCCAATCAGAAGATTTTTCTCCCTGATCACTCGCTCTAGCGACAGCTTAATACCGTTCTCTTCCTTGAGTTCTTCGTGCTCTTTGGTTTGTTCTGCGATGAAATCTTGAAGCTCTTCAATAATGTCTTTGTTGCTCTTGGACGAACCGTAACTACTGATGATTTCAATCGTTTTGAGCCGCTCAGCCTCTTTCATAGTGAGCTGAGTGCTAAAATTCTTGATGGTTGTCCCAGCATCTTTCGCCTGACCATCAAGCTCTTTTGCTTGGTCTGTAAGCGTCCGATCCAACTCCCGCAGTTCGTCCACATGCGTAGAGGCTTCCTGATAGAGCGGCACATGCTCCTCTTGACGCTTACCCAGCAAATTTTCCAGCGTGTAATACGCTATGCTGTAAGCCTCATAATCCGTCTCAATCTGAGCAAAGCTGTCCCTGACCCGCTCATAGCGCGGCTTAGCATTTTGAAGGGCTTGCAGCCAATTTTGCTTCTCCACCAAGGTGGCATGATCTTCGTTAATTCGAGTTAAATCAGCATCAACTTTTTCTTCAGCGCGGCCACGTCCCATCTCCACCAGCGTGGCAATAGCTTGCGGCAGCGATTGGGTCTCCGTGTTGGTGTTATCAAAGGCAAGCTGGTAGATGTTGCTAAAGGCCGCGATCGACTCGGTGTTAGCATCCTTGAGCGGCAGCACACAAAAGCGCTTCTTGCTCTTTTCGTGACGGAAACCCTCATACATCAGCTCGATCAGCACTTTGCGCTCATTGACCTGAATACCATCATGTTCACGGGCAAACTTGGCGAGCGCCTGCACGCTGAAGTCCGAGTTATGGTGATTTCTGGTGTACGGAGGGATAGAAGGAGTGGCGTATCCTGCTGATTGATTCCTGCAAGAATCTCAATCAACAGAGCGGATACGCCATGAAACATTCTACCCTCACTGTCCTGCCACAACCAGAAGGCAAGCCCGGCGACATGCTCACCGAGCTGCTACGCGCCGGAGCCAGGGACCTGATTGCACACGCTGTGGAGGCGGAGCTCGCCATCATGCTTGAGCAGCATCGAGAGTTGCGACTCCCTGATGGCCGCCAGGCGGTAGTGCGCAACGGGTATCTGCCCCAGCGGACTATCCAAACCGGCATCGGAGACGTTGAAATCAAAGTGCCCAAGGTACGCGACCGCAGCGGCTCCGGTATCAACTTCACCAGCACCCTGCTGCCGCCCTATCTCAAGCGCTCCCGCAGTATCGAGGAGCTGTTGCCGTGGCTCTACCTCAAGGGGATATCCAGTGGGGACTATCAGGAGGCCCTCTGTGCGCTGCTCGGCGACCAGGCCAAGGGGCTGTCAGCCAACACCGTCTGCCGGCTCAAGCAAGGTTGGATTGATGAGCACCAGCGGTGGCGACAACGAGACCTGACCAAGTCTCGCTATGTCTACTGGTGGGCCGACGGGATATACAGCAACGTGCGCATGGATGACCGGCTCTGTTTGCTGGTCATCATCGGGGTGACCGAGCACGGGCGCAAGGAGCTGGTTGCGGTGGAGGATGGTCACCGGGAGTCAGAGACAAGCTGGACGGAGGTGCTGATGGGACTGCGAGGCAGAGGGCTCACCCTCAGTCCCAAGCTGGCCATCGGGGATGGGGCACTGGGCTTTTGGAAGGCGCTGGCCAAGTGCTACCCGGACACAGCCCATCAGCGCTGCTGGGTTCACAAGACAGCGAATGTCTTGTCGGTGCTGCCCAAGTCGGTACAGCCCAAGGTCAAGGAGGCGCTGCATGATATCTGGATGGCCGAGACGAGAGAGGATGCTCACAAGGCGTTTGATCGCACCCTGACCCGTTTTGAAGCGAAGTATCCAGGGGCCATGGATAAACTGGTTAAAGACCGGGATGAACTGCTGGCGTTCTATGATTTTCCGGCGGAGCACTGGGTCAGTATCCGGACGACTAACCCGATAGAGTCAACGTTTTCGACGGTCCGGTTACGCACCAAGCGAGCGAGAAACTGTGGTTCACGGGAGACCACGCTGGCGATGGTTTATAAGCTGCTGGAGTCGGCCCAAAAGAACTGGAAGCGGCTCAAGGGATTTGCGCTGCTGACGTTGGTGGTAAACAACGTGAAGTTCAAGGACGGAATACAGATGCAGGAAGAGTCAGACAGGAACGCCGCCTGACTCCATACACCACATTTGACAATAACTCCTGAAGTCCTCAGCAAAGGTGTTTGCCGCCTCGTTCCAAAACAGCGGGCGCATCACCTCATAGGCCACCGGCACGAAGAAGCGACCATACTGGTAGTTGTTCATCTTGTAGAGCACCATGACGAACTTTCCTTCCGGATTCTGTACTTCCAGCGCCACAAAAGACCGTGCATCTGGGAAATAGAACTCATAAGAATCCTCTTTGGAGAAGAGTCCACTTTTGCCCTCAAACTTGAACTTGGATTCACACTGGTTGAAGTTCACCTCTGGATAGAGCAGCAACTTTGTTCCGGCGAGTGACGCTGTCTTGCCTGCGTTGTTGTCCGCAAACATGGCAAGATGTTCATCCAACAAGATCTCGGAGTAACCATGGTTAGCAGAATTCACGTAAACCATCCGCTTAAGGATATAGTCTTCGCGCATTTCATCTAAAAAAAGGTCATTCGCCATAGAGATAACTTTCCTGTTCAAGAGTGCGCTGATGTTTCTTGATGAGCTTTGCGAACGGCAGCAAGGCTGGACAGGCCATACCAAGACTAATCACGTTATCAATCTGTTTTGCTTCTGCACGCAGATTCACTTTGATGAGGCGAAGCTCTAAGTCAGCAGGCACTAAAAATGTGGCCGGATGACCCGGCAATAAATCCAACATATTTTTGGCGATTTGAAGTCCACCAGCATCCACATCGAAGCAGAAAAAGCGATGCTCATAATGGGCAAAAAACACCTGATGCAGCGCGTTACTCACTTCGTTGCCAGCGGCAAATACCACATCCAGATCGTCGATGTTCACGTCAGTCAGCGCGGTGTGGCGCTGCAAAAACGCCACAGTCTCAGCGGCACGAATGTAATTCTCGCGGTTTTCTATCAGCAACACCTTCTTTGACTGAGCAAAGGGGTAACAAAACCCACCCTCCCCATCAAATACCGCCACAGATGGATGGCCCAGCCCCTTTCGCACCATCAGCAGTGACCCATTGACCTTGTGCTGGTGGCTGTTGTTTTGGCTGGCGGCCGATACCCGGTCATCCCCTGCCGTATCAACCAGCGAGCGAAGCTGAGCAAGTAGTTCTGGTTCGATTGCAGTCACCCGATAGAGATTCCATTTAACCTTGCGAGCAACCACATCAGTACTGAGAAACGGGCGCGACAACGCAAGACTGCCGAGCAGCTGAGTCAACTTCATCAAGTTAACCGGCAGACCCTTATCAATCTTGTCCAAATAGTCCCTTAATCCATTAAGACTCATAAAAAACCTTGCGTACATTATTGAACTGTTTACACAATAATACACTGTGCGTTAGAGTTCACTTGTTTTAGCAAGCCATTTACTAGGAACTGCACATGCCTTCCGTGATTGATGAACGCCAAGCCGAACGTCTCCAATACATCGATCTCTGTGCCTACGTCCTTGGCGCAGTCAATCGAAACGTTCTGATGAACCGCTTTGAGATCAAGCAGGTCCTGGCAACCCGCGACATCTCCGCCTATCAGGAGATGTCAGGTGAGAACCTCACCTACGATCTGGCCCTGAAGTGCTATCGGCCCAGCAAAAACTTTGTCCCGAGGTTTATTCACAACATCGATGATGCCATTCAACTCTTGTGCGACGGCACCGTGACCATTGACTGCGAGCCGCGCTTTGTTGGTAATGCCAGCACTTACCGACTCCCCCGGATCACGCTCTCTATCACAACACTCTATCCGGCGTTTCAGGCGCTGAGCCTTAGCAGAGAGGTGGTCATCAGCTATATGTCAGTCAAGAATGGCCCCAGCACCCGCACCATCGCGCCTCATTCCCTCTTTCGCACCGGCACCTTTGTCTACCTACGGGCCTTTGACCACAAATCAGGGGAGTTCCGTAGCTTCAAACTCAATCGAATCATCCATTGTGAATTGCTACCAACAACACCTGCTATAGATCAACGGAAGGAATATGATGATGAGTGGCAACGCCAGGTCACGCTGGTCATCAAGGTGAACGAGGGTGTCGAGCACCCCGAGTCTATAGCCTACGACTACAACATGGAAAATGGCGAGTTACGGGTAAAGGTTAAGAAGGCACTGGTGATGTTTTGTCTGATGGACTGGAATGTCGCACCGCTTAACTTTAAAGGCCTACCGGGAATACTGTTTCCACTTAAGTTGGTGGAGGTTATCGAGTAGTTCTCTAGGGAAAGTGCGAACAAGTATCCCACGAACAAAAAATGAAAATTTTAGTCATTTAATATCAATGGGTTACCATTAAATGCTCTCGTGCCATATGACTTATTCGCACCTTCCCTAGGCTACCCATTCACCGTTCTCGCAGACAACGGTATTGCCTTCACAAAGCAAGCAAGATAAAGGAATGGCCCTACCAACCGTCTCGTTGGGCACGTCTTTGATCAGGTCTACCGTCAACATGGCATAAAGCACAAACTGACCAAGCCATATCACCCATGGACCAATGGGCAGGCCGAACGAATGAACCGGACGGTAAAAGACGCCACAATAAAGTCATTTCACTATCCAGGGCGTTGTTTCCCAAATCGATTCAGCCTGAACACTATTACGGTAGTGCTCTGATACATGACCTACGGAAAAAAACCTCTGCTGGCAAATGGGCTGAAGAGTTTTTGTGTGCACGTGCAATCGATGAGCATCCCAAGATAAAACATCCTGATTACCCATGATTAGCAGTCAGTTACCACGAACTATACTGATCTTACGTACAGTTATCGAGGTGCGAGATCATGGCCAAAAGCAAAATCCAATTCCAGAAAGGCTACAGCCTGTTTGAGTTTCTCAAGGACTATGGCACTGAGGCTCAGTGCGAAAACGCGCTGTTCACTTGGCGTTTTCCTAACGGCTTTGTTGCATATTCCGGCCGATCATGAACACCAATTCCGATTCAACGTGAACACCATTTCCGGACCAATGTGAACGCTCATTCCGGTTCAACCTGAACACTTCGCCCCTCCTTTCCGGAAACAGTGTTCAACATCCCGGAATCACTGTTCACATTCACCGGAATCATCCTTAACGCATTGATTTAAAAACCTTTGATACGCTCTCCCTTTTGCCAGGGAAGAGCCTATGTCTGCCAAGAGGATTGCAATGCGTAAAATTCGTGAAGTGCTGCGACTGCGGCTGGAAGCTGACCTCTCTGTTCGCCAAATCAGTATCTGTACCAAGGTCAGTGTCGGCTCCATCCAGAAACTCCTCAAAAGTGCCCAGGCGCTCGGCCTTACCTGGCCCTTACCTACCGAGCTTGATGATGGCCGACTGGCTGCCCTGTTCTATCCGCAGGCCGATACCACCATCTCGGCCCGCCATGTTGTGCCGGATTGGCCCTCTGTCCATCAGGAGCTCAAGCGCAAGGGGGTCTCCAAACAGCTGCTCTGGGAGGAGTACACCCAGCGCTATCCCAATAGCTGTTACAGCTACTCCCAGTTCTGTGACCGTTACAAGTCCTGGTGTCAGTTGCAAAAGCGCTCCATGCGCCAGATCCACAAGGCGGGGGAAAAGCTCTTTATCGACTACTGCGGGCCCACGGTGCCCATCGTGTCGCCGACTACGGGTGAGGTCCGTCAGGCACAAGTCTTTGTCGCCGTGCTCGGTGCGTCCAACTACACCTTTGCCGAGGCCACCTGGTCCCAGTCACTGCCGGACTGGCTGCAAAGCCATGTCCGTGCCTTTGAGTTTTTCGGCGGGACACCGGTACTGCTGATCCCCGACAACCTCAAGAGCGGTGTCAGCAAGGCTTGCCGATACGATCCCGAGCTCAACCCCAGCTACCAGCAGTTGGCCGAGCACTATCAGGTGGCGGTGATGCCAGCTCGCCCTTACAAGCCTAAGGACAAAGCCAAGGCCGAGGTGGGTGTGCAGATCGTCGAGCGCTGGATCCTGGCTCGTCTACGCCATCAGACCTTCTTCTCGCTTGCCGAGCTAAACCAGTGCATCCGGGCTTTGTTGAATGAGCTCAACGAGCGCCCGTTCAAGCAGCTGCCCGGTAACCGACGCGAGGCGTTTGAGCAGTTGGACCGCCCGGCACTGGGGTCACTACCGGTGCATCCCTATCGCTATGTCGCCATCAAAACGGTCAAGGTCAACATCGACTATCACGTCAGTTATGAGCAGCACCATTACTCGGTGCCGCACCAGTATGTGGGTCAGCAACTGGAGCTCCATGCGGGCGATACCCTGCTTCAGGTCTATCACCAGCAACAGCTGGTCGCGAGCCATCCGCGTAAAACCATCCCGGGGATGAGCACACTCCCTGAGCACATGCCGGAACGTCACAGCAAGCAGCAACGCTGGACGCCAGGGCGTCTTAAGCAGTGGGCTGCCGACATCGGACCGGGCACCTTGTGCTGGGTTAGCGAACGGCTGGCAGAGAAAGCCCATGCCGAGCAGGCATACCGACTCTGCCTGGGACTGCTGAGTCTTAGCCGGGAGTATCCGCCATCACGAGTCGAAGGCTGTTGCCAGCTGGCCAACCGGGAAGGACTGGTGCGGCTCAAGCAGCTCAAGTCGGTGCTGACCAGTGGCCGCGACCAACTGCCCGCAAGTCCGCTCAGTTATCCAGAACTGCCGCAAGAGCACGAGAACATCCGCGGCCCCCAGAGCTTCCACTAACGAGGAAAAAACCCATGACCCAACAAACGCTGACCCGCTTGAGACACCTGAAACTGACTGGCATGGCGGATGCCGTGCAACAACAACTGGAACAGGCAAGTACCTACGAAGGGCTGCCCTTCATCGAGCGGCTAAGCCTGCTGGTCGAACACGAACAACTGAGCCGGGAGCAGCGTAAACAAGCTCGGCTGGTCAAGCAGGCGAGGCTCAAACTCCAGGCCACGGTGCAAGAGGTGGACTACCAGTCTGCACGCAACCTGGAGCGGTCACAGGTGGCAAACCTGGCCCAAGGAGAGTGGCTGCGCCGGGGCCAGAACCTGCTCATTACCGGCCCCTGTGGCTGCGGAAAAACCTACCTAGCCTGTGCGCTGGGCTACCAAGCCTGTCAGCAGGGGCACAGCACTCGTTACTACCGGCTGCCGCGTCTGCTACTTGAGCTGAGCCAGGCCAAGGTAGATGGCAGTTACGCCAGACTGCTGGGTCAACTGGCAAGGATAGAGCTGCTGATCCTGGATGACTGGGGACTGGAAGCGGTGAATGCCGAGCAGCGCAACGCCCTGCTGGAGATCATGGATGATCGGTACGGGAAATACTCGACGGTCGTGGTCAGTCAGCTGCCAACGGAAGAGTGGTACGCGAGCTTGGGGGACAACACTCTGGCAGATGCGATCCTGGACCGGCTGATGCACAACGCTCACCGGCTGTCACTGAAGGGAGAATCGATGAGAAAGAGGAGAAGTGAGTTGACCCAATCTGAACACTCGAGTTAGAAACGGGGTGACGTGAGCGCGTTAAGGATCAGGGTGTTCACGTTGGCCGGAATGGCTGTTCAACTTCGCCGGAATACGCATTTGTCTGCCCTGAATGTGCCAACAAGACCTGTTGTCGCCTGAGAAGGCGGCCACGTGTGTGGCAATGCAATCACTGCCGTCACCAGATGTCATTGACTGGAAACACGATTTTCGCAAACACCAAGCTCCCACTGACCAAGTGGTTTCTGGCAATGCACCTGTTGTCACAAACCAAAACAGGCTTGTCAGCGATGGAGCTAAAGCGCCAGTTGGGCGTCAAATATGACACCGCCTGGATGCTCAAGCACAAGCTGCTGCAAGCCATGAAAGAGTCCGATGACAAGCAGCCCATCAGCGGCATCATTCAGCTCGATGATGTCTACTGGGGTGGCGAGCGCCGTGGTGGCAAACGGGGTCGGGGCGCGGCAGGCAAGACGCCGTTTGTGGCAGCAGTGGCCCTGAACAAGGAAGGACATCCAATCAAGATGCGGATGACGGTGGTCGATGGTTTCAAAACCAAGTCCGTTGCTGATTGGGCAAAACGGCATATTGCCAGTGGTAGCGCGGTGATATCCGATGGATTGGCCTGTTTCAAAGCGGTCAAGGAGGCCAATTGTGAGCACCTGGGTGTTGTCACCGGGGGCAACCTGGACTGGCTGGATCATCCGGCATTCAACTGGGTAAACACGATGATAGGAAATGTGAAAAACTCGCTGCGGGGCAGTTGCCATACGCTCGGAGCGAAGCATTTACCAAGGCATCTTGCGGAATACTGCTTCCGGTTTAATCATCGTTTTGACCTCAAGAGCATGTTGGTTGAATTGGGGCATGCAGTCGTGGCAAGCCCTCCGATGCCATATCGGCTCTTGAAGCTGGCTGAGGGTCATGGGTAATCAGGTAAAACATTGGGTTCGCAACGTAGAGAAAGAACCTCGACTCTCTTTCAAACTACCTGTTGCAGGTGGTTATTTCTATCCGGATTTCGTGTGTGAATTGACTGATGGTCGTTTGCTGGTTGTCGAATACAAGGGTCAACACCTGCAAGATAACGCGGATAGTCGGGAGAAAGCAGCAGTTGGAGCACATTGGGAGAAAACCAGTGGTGGGCAATGCCTTTTCTTGATGGCAACGGCAGACAATAAAGGGGCTAATGTATCAAGCCAAATTAACTGAAAATCGATGCTAGATAGACAATGTTTGGCCTCGTAAAAAATCGAGGCGTTATACCAAATCTAACAAATAAAAAGGGACTGCAAAACGCGCTGCGCTTTCAGTCCCGCTTATTTTAAGATTATTACTTTCATCAGATGTGCATTTCACGTTATTGGTGAAGGTGTTTTAACCTCATACATATCATGTTCAAACTTCTTACACATCAATAAGATTGATGGAGCAAGCCAGACTAACTTTCAATAGTTAGTTTTGCTCGAACCAACATCAATAATGGCTATACTTTTACTCTTGAGAGTACATTTATCGCCATTTTGTAATTTTCTATAATAGTAGATTCATTCACATTGTCAGCCCCCATCTCTGCAAGGAAATTCTCAGCAGATTGGTAGTCTCCACCTGGCATATAGTAACTAGGCATGTTGCTACGGGCCCAATCAGAATGTACTTGATCATAAGTAACAGTACGACCATTCTCATCATTGTAAAATGCATCAGCAAGATCATCATAATATGTCTTAATAGACACACATGTACAGGACCTTAAGCGGCGAGTCCATTTAAAACGCCTTCCAAGGTCCTGTTCTGTATCGACTTTCTCTGCTTGGTTCGGCAGGCGTTCTTGGCCAAATAATCGGCAGCCCATTCCAATCTTTCCCTTATTTCTGTCAGCGCCCTATGGGCCACTGCTTCCAATAGCGGTAGCCACCACGTCGCACTGTTCTTCGACGCTTTCAGCATCGATAGCGCCCCACTCATCACACTCTGCGCGACCCGTCTCTTCATCACCAGCGACAGCAGGCTCGTCCACACCAACCCCTCGGCAATCGCTTTCTCGCCCGTCACAAACCCCTTGAGCCGGTTGTGCGATTTCCACTCTTTAAATAACAACTCCACCTGCCAACGGCAGCGATACAGGCTCATCACCTGCTCTGCTGACCATGCTGCTCGCGGTAGGTTCGTCATCCACAGACAGAACCGCTTTTCCTCAGCAAACCAGCGCCGGATCAACCGGTACTCGACCTGGCCGGACTTCACCACCATATCCAGTACCTCGGCCCGACAGCGTCGCCGTCCGGCCTCTCTCAGAGATAGTCCCGCCAGCTTGGGTACTTCCCGTCCATCACCGCGCCAGGCTTGGATTATCTTGGGGTTCAGGCTTTTCGTGCCGCGCACCAGATAAAATCCGCCAGCGTCGTTCACCTGCTCAAACCAAGCCCTGTCAATGTAACCTGCGTCAGCCAGCAGCAGGCAGTTGGTCAGCGTGTGGGCTTCAGGCAGAAATTGCCGTTCCCCTGCGGTATCGGCAGACACACTCATGCACAACGGGCTCTGCTCCGACAGTGACATGGTCATATGGCACTCGATAGCTGCCGGACTGATGGTCTTGAACCGGCCGGGAAAATCAGCAGCAAGGCGCCGATGCACCGCAAAGGAGGTGCCATCGTGCAGTAACACCTGCTTGAACGCGCCGAGGGAGGCTGCTTTGAGTTGATGGTCGATACGCAAGGCGATGGCCCGCTCGACCAGGGCTTTCATAAACAGGGCAAAGCTCTCTTTGCGCAGCTGATTGTGAAACGGTTTGTAAGAAACCTGATGGGTGTTTACCAGTTGCAAGGCATTGAAATGGCGGTGTAAACCGGCAATGTCATTGACCTGGTCGCCTCCCATGGCCCGCAGCAGTGCAGGTACGAGCATGGCTGGGGTAATGGCACGCTGACGCAGACAAAACTTGCAGAGCCGAGCAATGCGCTCGAGTGCGGCGGGAGCCAAGAGTTGCTCCAGATAGTAATTAGCGTTGATAATAGTCATAGGCTTCGCGCGTGTTGATTTTGTTTGGCGATAAAATCAGATCACAAACGAAGCCTTTTTTATATCTATTTCAATTGGTTGCCGCTAAAGATCCTGTACATGAATAGACACATCATCTAATGCTCTTGCAACAAGCATTGCAATGTCCTTATTTACAAGGACAAACGGGGGGAAATCATGAAGTTCATACATATAGTTACTATTTTTGAGCACCACATGCTTATCAAGGGCATAGGTGTTCCTGATTACCCATGACCCTCAGCCAGCTTCAAGAGTCGATATGGCATCGGAGGGCTTGCCACGACTGCATGCCCCAATTCTACCAACATGCTCTTGAGGTCAAAACGATGATTAAACCGGAAGCAGTATTCAGCAAGATGCCTTGGTAAATGCTTCGCTCCGAGCTTATGACAACTGCCCCGCAGCGAGTTCTTCACATTCCCTATCATCGTGTTTACCCAGTTGAATGCCGGATGATCCAGCAAATCAAGGTTGCCCCCGGTGACAACACCCAGGTGCTCACAATTGGCCTCCTTGACCGCTTTGAAACAGGCCAATCCATCGGATATCACCGCGCTACCACTGGCAATATGCCGTTTTGCCCAATCAGCAACGGACTTGGTTTTGAAACCATCGACCACCGTCATCCGCATCTTGATTGGATGTCCTTCCTTGTTCAGGGCCACTGCTGCCACAAACGGCGTCTTGCCTGCCGCGCCCCGACCCCGTTTGCCACCACGGCGCTCGCCACCCCAGTAGACATCATCGAGCTGAATGATGCCGCTGATGGGCTGCTTGTCATCGGACTCTTTCATGGCTTGCAGCAGCTTGTGCTTGAGCATCCAGGCGGTGTCATATTTGACGCCCAACTGGCGCTTTAGCTCCATCGCTGACAAGCCTGTTTTGGTTTGTGACAACAGGTGCATTGCCAGAAACCACTTGGTCAGTGGGAGCTTGGTGTTTGCGAAAATCGTGTTTCCAGTCAATGACATCTGATGACGGCAGTGATTGCATTGCCACACACGTGGCCGTCTTCTCAGGCGACAACAGGTCTTGTTGGCACATTCAGGGCAGACAAAGCCGTTAGGAAAACGCCAAGTGAACAGCGCGTTTTCGCACTGAGCCTCAGTGCCATAGTCCTTGAGAAACTCAAACAGGCTGTAGCCTTTCTGGAATCCTGATTACCCATGACCCTCAGCCAGCTTCAAGAGCCGATATGGCATCGGAGGGCTTGCCACGACTGCATGCCCCAATTCAACCAACATGCTCTTGAGGTCAAAACGATGATTAAACCGGAAGCAGTATTCCGCAAGATGCCTTGGTAAATGCTTCGCTCCGAGCGTATGGCAACTGCCCCGCAGCGAGTTTTTCACATTTCCTATCATCGTGTTTACCCAGTTGAATGCCGGATGATCCAGCCAGTCCAGGTTGCCCCCGGTGACAACACCCAGGTGCTCACAATTGGCCTCCTTGACCGCTTTGAAACAGGCCAATCCATCGGATATCACCGCGCTACCACTGGCAATATGCCGTTTTGCCCAATCAGCAACGGACTTGGTTTTGAAACCATCGACCACCGTCATCCGCATCTTGATTGGATGTCCTTCCTTGTTCAGGGCCACTGCTGCCACAAACGGCGTCTTGCCTGCCGCGCCCCGACCCCGTTTGCCACCACGGCGCTCGCCACCCCAGTAGACATCATCGAGCTGAATGATGCCGCTGATGGGCTGCTTGTCATCGGACTCTTTCATGGCTTGCAGCAGCTTGTGCTTGAGCATCCAGGCGGTGTCATATTTGACGCCCAACTGGCGCTTTAGCTCCATCGCTGACAAGCCTGTTTTGGTTTGTGACAACAGGTGCATTGCCAGAAACCACTTGGTCAGTGGGAGCTTGGTGTTTGCGAAAATCGTGTTTCCAGTCAATGACATCTGGTGACGGCAGTGATTGCATTGCCACACACGTGGCCGCCTTCTCAGGCGACAACAGGTCTTGTTGGCACATTCAGGGCAGACAAAGCCGTTAGGAAAACGCCAAGTGAACAGCGCGTTTTCGCACTGAGCCTCAGTGCCATAGTCCTTGAGAAACTCAAACAGGCTGTAGCCTTTCTGGAATTGGATTTTGCTTTTGGCCATGATCTCGCACCTCGATAACTGTACGTAAGATCAGTATAGTTCGTGGTAACTGACTGCTAATCATGGGTAATCAGGTAGGTGTTTTCATTCCGGTTAATGCCCCCCATCAAATGGACGAGTGCATTATTAATAACCTCAGATTCAATCGCACAGACGTCATCATTAACTTTTTCAATCATAATACAACCTCATATATTAACGAAGATTTTTCAGCACTTGTGTTTATCTATTGGTAGGTTGAAGACCTACCCCAAAGCAATGAGTTTATTGCCAAATAAAAACTTATAGGTTAACGCAAAACACATTCACTATTTGTAGTGATAAATGTATAGCGCGCGTCTAGTTGCAGTTAATTTAGGTTGATTTCATGCAAATGGCAATAGCAATTAGCAAAAATATCGAAAATATTTTTTTCATTAAATATGAACTGATTTTTGCTCTCTTTTTACTGTCCATAATGAGAAGTTTAAAACAATGAAAATCAAAAAAATCACACGGAGAAAAGTCATTTTCGTGGAAAAAATAATGGGGTTTCACATAATTATTTCCAACATAAAAAGTAAAAAAAAACAGTATAAAAATCTCGCCAAAAAATCATGAGATCATGAAAAAAAAGCTTAGATGTTCTGGAAAAAAACCGTGGCTTTTTTACGTGTGTAAACTGAGATTTCTATGCACCTACATGAGCAAAAAATCGATTACTAACAGACTGCCCCTTGCTCGACCAAGAACAAGCGTGGCGAGCGTGACGGCGAGATGCACCAGACCAAGAAGAAAGGCAATCAATGATACTTCGGCATGAAGGCTCATATCGGTGTCGATGCCAAGAGTAGCCTGACACACAGTCTGGAGACCACGGCAGCCAATGAGCATGACCTCAATCAAGTGGGAAATCTGCTCCATGGCGAGGAGGCATTTGTGTTCGCTGACGCAGCGATATCAGGGTGCGGAAAATCGTGAAGAGCTGGCGGAAAGGCACAATGTGGGCGATTGCGATTGCGATGCGACCAGGCAGGCTCAAGGAGCTCAACAAGCATCCGCGCCAAAGTGGAGCCCCCGTTTCGGGTCATCAAACGTCAGTTTGGCTTTGTGAAGGCGCGGTTCAAGGGGCTGCGCAAGAACGACAACCAACTGGCGATGTTGTTTACGCTGGTGAATCTGTTTCGCGTGGACCAGATGATACGGGCATGGGGGGGATAGCTGTGCCCAAAAATCGAGATAAGCCTCGAAAATGAGGCTAAATGGCGCTTAATAGCCGAATACTTGCGGCAAAAAGTTAGGTTTTTGGAGTGATGGGCATTTCAAATGCGGACAAAGAGCTCGTGGTGAAAGTGCGATCCACTTGTTCGCACCTTCCCTAGACTAACTGCTCGCGACACAAATCCCGTTATCCCGCAGCATTCCATCCGAACACCGTGCGACAGTGGAGTGAAACGCATCGCTGAGGTCGTAAACCGGATCGTGGAGCAAATTGAACTCGGTCACTAACAGGCTGGGGTTCATATGAGGATGGCTTGGGATTGCACCCAGCAGGTGGTTACGCAGATGCTGGGTCATCTGGAAAAAATTCTCGCCCGATAATAGGGGGGTATCCAATCGAATCAGCTCAGTGAATGGCTGTGGATAGCTAGAGTCGATGATATAGCCGCTGACCTGATAGGTGTATGTTCGAGCCCTTAGTCGCCTCTGGCATCTATGCCCATCCTCTGGTTGCGTATAGCACTGCTCCCGGGGTGGCTGCGGGATAAACTCGAGATGCGGCAGATCGGGATGACCCAGCAGGATAAATTGGGTGATCAGGCAGTGTCGAACGTCGGCGCTACCACAGCCAGCATTAAAACCAGCCTCGACGCTGTCACGTCGCAGTTGGTTGAAATGTTTAGCCAGCAAAATGGGTTGGTTATAGGATCTTTCATCGATAAATGGGAGCACAGATCCGGGCTCAGTGATATAGCCGTTTAGGTGGTAGATGAATGGGCCGATGAAAGGCTTTTTAGTTAAAATTATCATGATTAGTCCAGTGGGGGAAATTGGCAAACGGTTGCTGTTGTGATGATATAACAATCATCCTATTTGAATACTCGGGAGCAGAACCGGGAGCAGAACCCGATCACCAGCCCCACGAAAAATTAGTATAAATAGAGATATTGAAATTTTTAAATTTCTCCCGCCATTTCAAAATCCTATCGCATAGTTGATCCATCATGAGTCGCCATTGGGTATCTAAGAGAGTGCCCACGGTAAACCGAGAGATTTCCTCTGTCAAGTCAAAAAGCTGGATCATGCCATTGATTTTAAAGGAATTATTTATTGAAAAAATAATTGTACAAATTTTGCTCTTGATTTTTTTTTGCCCATTTTGGGTGTTTGTTGCACAGTTATTGACCGGCAATCCCCCCCCCGAAAAACTGGGGTGCTTATAAGTACAATTTTCTCGTATCTTGAATGCATGCACCCGTACCACTTGGCCGACGGGTCTCTCCTAACGAACTCAGAGTTGACCGTTAATACACTGAGATGAGTTCTTATTGACCGGCCTGCATTGCTAAACTCTGGATCATATATTCACATAGAACGCAGTTCTATGTGGAATTTATGAAAGTAAAGACGGCTTCCGATGAGACGCATTTTTACAAATGGCGATAAGGAGGAGAGTGCACTGAAAAAGAGGCAGCGTGAAGTTCAATCCCAGCCAGTAAAATAATAAAACCGTTTTTTTGTTTTCATGAAAAAATTCCTTTTTTATTTGAAAACAAACGGGGGGGTTAGATTTTTTTAAAATTAATACTTGATGCTTTCATACCTACTTATTTTCGAGATGTCAACCGATGAGGATAAGAGTAGATTTATCCTCATCGAGCCGGGGGATTGTTAAGGGGGTGCAATATATCACATGCAATACTTATATATATGTAGTTCATTGCACCATTGCATCCAATTAATTAGCGGATGTGGATGAATCTGCTAAATGTGTGATAGCAATGCCATCTGTTAATACATATTCAGTCCGTTCAGATGTCGCCACCCTTGTCACCCAACCATTATCGACACATTTTTTTATGTAATTTTTTGCCTGCCGTTCTTTTACAGAGAAATACTGGCAAAACCTCTCGGTCAATGTGGTGGCAGAAATCGCCTCTTGGCCTTCCAGTGCCTCCAGCAGCCCATGCATCAGCTTGTCGCGCTCCTCCCCGATGGCACTGACTAATGTCAGCCCAATACGATTAAGGAGTATTTCGTCAGGTGTTTCAACCGCCCTCGCACTGAACGTCAGGTTGTAGCGAGCGCCCTGACCCTCTCGTGTCCCCAGTGAGATGACACCATCGGCCTCACCATGAATTGAAGAAGCTCCCCGCATGCTCATTACGCCAGCGTTAACCCCACCTGCATTAGGCGATGCCTTTCTTGCGTGATGAACGATGATGTGTGCAGCTGAGCCGCTGATTTTTCGAATGGCTCGCATCACCTGACCCATTTCGCCATTGTCGTTTTCCTCTGCATTATGCATCCGAGCGAGGACATCCCAGATGATCAAATCCGGTTGAATGTCGTTGACAATATCTAGGGAAAGTGCGAACAAGTATCCCACGAACAAAAAATGAAAATTTTAGTCATTTAATATCAATGGGTTACCATTAAATGCTCTCGTGCCATATGACTTATTCGCACCTTCCCTAGTATTGCCTGTGATGCAATAGGATCTAATACATCTGTCGATTTATAATCGCCGCACCGCAAGAATGTTTTAATGTTTTTTGCATCGCCCAAGTTGGTCTGTTCCGACATGGTGTAGTACCGCTGCCAAAACAATCTGTCATTGACCTCAAAATCCATATACAATACGAGCGCTGGCCTTTTAATTTCCCAATTTAAAAATACACTACCGCTGGCTACAGCCAAGCCCAACTGCGTTGCAAGCAGCGATTTACCCGTTTTGGGCGAGCCACTAATAATCCACTGCTCGCCTTTTTCAATCAGATTATCCACCACCCAATTAGGGTTTTGCTGGCTGGAAATTAATCCCGCAGCAGGACTGAAATTATAATGCTTTTCATTATTCATAAACATACCTATATTATTGTGGTGACTTGGTACTGTTGATATGTCTCATCGTTTACATATATGCATAAGCTAATCATGCGTATATGTATAATTAACTACCCGTGTTGTTGCAGATAAAGCGTTTTTATGTATGGTATTGCGCTATCAATATAAAGGGCATGGATAATCAGGTATAAAAATGCCACCAATAATGGCGGCATTGGTCGTCTGTCCTCGATTAGCAACTGAGTCCGATCGCCCGAAGGCGTTCGAGCGCCTTATCCTGTGCAGCGTTCGAATAGTCAGGTTCCTGAGTGATCCGAGCCAGACGCTCAACCAGCCGCCTGCCACTTTCATCGAGCCTCACAGACACATCGAGCAATGACACTGTGTATTGAGTGTTACATGCCGATGCCAACGCAGCAGCCAGCACCCTGCTAGATCCGGTGCGCGGGTGTTCTGAAATGATTGCCAAAATTTCGTTTAGAATTTTCATCTATTTCCTCTATGTTGTTAAACAATATGGTACCTTTTCGGCTGTCATAAATTCTGCTGGTTAGATACTGGTTGTGATGTAAACACCCTCGATTGATCAGCACCAAGCGATGTTATGGCTGCGTTTTGTGTAATAACAAATAATCATCTAAACAGTTTTTATGGCGGGTATTGCGCCATCAATATGGATGACCGTCACCGATATATAGGCGTCAAGGTAGTTCTTCCTCGTGCCTCGTCAGACTCCACCTGGACACCTATATCCGGCTCATGTCATGCCATATTGACCGCTTCATACCCTCCATAAAAATGGGTTCTCCACCCCACTCCGGTCGCTGCGCAACCTACGGGGGTTCCGGGTTCGCTACTCTCACCACACCCACATTCTTACGTTCGTAAGAATGTTTTACCCCGCGTTCTTACGCTGTGTTGGCTCTGCGTTCTTACGGTTGCGACGAAGGCGTTCTTACGGTTGCGCCCCAGGAGGATTTGCCATGCTGTGATAGCAGCAAAGCTGTCCCCCTGTAGCCGCTCCCTTATCGGGATAAGTCGTCATCGGCATCGCGATGCCGATTGATGAATGCCGCCATGCCTCTCGGCTTTGTTGGGGCAGTTGAATCTGCGCTCGGCGAAGGCTCAGCCACTGTTGTGAGTGTAGCTACCTGGCGATAAGTTTTGTTATCCACAGAAAGCTCGGCGTGCGTTGTCCTGATATGGCTCAGGTCAGCATCCGCTGGGCAAGTGGGTAACACGTTACCATTAGCGGATTTACGATTGCCGTATTTGTCCACAGAAGACGTTGCCTGATGACCCATGATGTAGGCAATGCGCTGCCGGTCGAGCCCAGACGCTTTGAGCTCAGAGCCCATCTGATGGCGCCAGCTGTAAAAGGTCGGCAGCGATTTTCGCGTCGGCCAGAGGCTTTTGCCCGCCGCACGCAGCTTGTCCTGCAATGAGCCAATTTTTGCTTTCTTTGCCTCGGTCACCATAAGTTGCAATTCTTCTGGCGAAAGCGTGTCAAACTGTAAGACCCTATCTGCACCACGTTTGCCATCATGACTTTTTTTGGCTCCGATAACGGTGAGCCGATTACCCTGCGCAGTTATGGTGGCTAGTTCAGCAGGTCTTATCCCCGCGCGCATAAACAACAATATGGCCGCCAACATAGCGCTGTCATTACGCGCCTTAAAATACTGAATCAGTTCCACGAGGTCATCATTCTCGACCTTCTTAACTCTTTTTTGTTTTGCCTTAACCGGTATATCTGGCCTACTCAGGGCTTGAATTCGCTCGGCCGCGTCGGGAAAATTCAACAATTTTTGATGATATACCAGTGCACGGCGCAGTTTTCGCCAATAGCCAGGACTGCATTCTGAAGCGCGAGCCAACAATTCATCCGCAATGTTTTTTGCTGTGATATTGAGGCCTTTTTTCTTTAGGATTTCATAATGATTTTTTGCCAGTTTTTCATATTCCTTTTCCGTTGCCTGTGTAGCCATTCGGTCATCTCCCAGAGCGCTTGAATAACGCCTTCTTTAGATAGTGGGCAGGATTTCCCCACCCACGACGTGGATCCCTTTATTAAAGGTGCGATTTAGTTTTAAATTAATGCTGAATGCGTGATGTAAACAGTGATTTACTGCGCCACAGAAATTCGCTGCATTAAAACACTCATCAATCTCTGCATGACAACAGGAGTTGCCAGTAATGCGTCGACATCGAATTCGCTTTCAGTTTTTTTGTCTTCAGTTTTTGGATTACTGTTCGGCACATTAACTGGAGCCTGCTGACCAGCCATACAGGCATTAAATACCGTGTCTGCCTTACCCCTATAATCAGGGGCGTCCTCCATCAACCATTTGCCATAATGGCGTACCACCATCTCCGTACCGGTGTGCCCCATCTGACGGGCTATCCACTCGATGCTGATCCCCGCCGAGAGCAGTTGGCTTGCATAGGTGTGCCGAAATTGAGATGGCCCCCGATAACGCACCCCAGCAGCCTGACAGAACGGCCTGAAAAACCGCTCACGGAACTCATCAACCGAGGCATAACTGCGCCTTTTGGCGCTGTAGTAAGCCAGCAGGGTGCGTTGTTCACTCATCTGAGTGCGATTGTCCGACCTCGTGACCGTAATCTTCTTAGCCTTACGATGCTCCGCTAGCCTCATCAAGGTTTTGAGAGATCCAACAGCCTGTTCTGACAGCTCTATCGTGCGAATAGATCCCCTGGTTTTAGGCGTTTTGTACTGCCCATCAACCAACGCAAGGTCAACCAATAAGGTCTTCTTGTCGAGATTGACCGCCTCCGCACTGACCGCCATTAACTCACTGATACGCAGCCCCGTAGAGATACCGAGTTGGATGAGTGACACCTCCAGCAAATGGGTGTTTTTCAGGGCAAGAAATGCCTTAATTTCGTATTGATAAAATGGATCGGGTTCGTCCACCTCAAATTTACATTTTTTAATGCCATCCATTGGACTGGTATGAATAACACCATCGCTGACAGCTCGGGCAAAGACTTGCCTCAATATATCCAAATATTGATTGATGGTATTTCCTTTATATTTTTTGGTGCAAAATTTCACTACGAGCAGTTCAATGTCACTCGCACGATATGACGTCAGCGGTTTATCACCAATCCATTTTATCAACTGTTCTGCTTTACGCTTCGAAATGTCATAGGTTGTCTGCGCATACTGGTATTTTTTGATTTCCAGGTGCTGACGAATGGCTGCCGCCAGTGAATGCTCATCAACAATGACTGAACGCACAGTGTTGTGTTTAGTTTTTTGTTTTTGAACGGTCCTTTTATTGGTTTGTTTGTTCATAATCACCCTCATTACAGTTATAAATACTCCTTCAATTACAAAAACAGCAATAGCAAAACGTGATGCTCACGCATCGATACCGAGAGGGTAATAGTGCACCTAAAAACAGCGATATAAATTACTCTGTGACGCTATAAACAGATAAGTTTCACCTCAAAATCCTGTTAATTTGTCAAATGCCGAGTATACATTAGCGATGGCTGATGTCATTTAATCGATATAATCAAATGTTCCCGTCAGATTTTTACTCAACATTGCATCAAGTAAATACCATGTGTTATTCACTTCACCCGAATTTGGGTAATAACAACCCGTTCAGCGTATCGAAGATAGCTGTGATATTGGCGGTATTTTTTAAATCTGAAGGGGTGATAACCCTTGTTTGAACGAGATAAACGTGTCGGTGTGTTCTACGCCATATTCATTTCGTTTCGATCCTTCGTGTTTACTGTCGTTGTTATGTCCTTGTTAGCAGCTTTATCAGCATACTACAACGATTGAGGCCCACCTGTCAATGCAAATGACCCACAAATAAAAATAAATGTCAACATGTTTTTATTAGATTTTTTAAATATTTTCCAGTGCGCTTAAAATCATTATAAATCATGAAGATAGGGCCATACCCGCCCCATTAAACCGCCGAGAAATGCTCTCATATTGGTTTTTTCATGGGGGGGAGACAGCCCTGTTACCCAAAAAATATGCGTCATCTTTACGGTGATTTTCCCCCTGACAGCAGGTGGTGGGGTATCAGGTCGGTAGGAAGGGATTGGATTTTCTCATTCAGCAGCCTAATGTTCACACGTTTGCCATAGCGGCCAAACGTCAGGCCGTTTTTACTGTGTCCCGCAAGTTCGGCCACAATATGCTCAGCAACGTCCGCCTGCTGTAACTCATCGATGAAGGTATGCCGCAGTCCGTAAAGCGTGGGACGGCCCTGACCTACGATGCCAGCATCATTGAGGTGGCGTTGGAAGCGACAGGTGATGTTATGCGCCCAGTCGTCGTCTTTGCCTGATGGTTGGTCATCGAACAAAAATACCTTCCCTTGACTGCGACGACTCTCCACATAGTCCAGGAATTGATGTCCAATCAACGCACTATGCAACGGCACGGTACGGTACGCATTGGCAGTTTTGAGCTGTTGATCCGCCTCTCCCGCATCGACCATCAAACACCAAATCCCCTCAACCTGTTTGATGTTCTGAGTTTTGAGCTGGCAGGCCTCGGAAGGCCGCAACCCTGCGTACAGGCATAGCAGGGGCACCCACCAGTCCTGAATTCTCAACTTTTTGCCTTTCTGGGATTGTTTGCTGCGCAGGCTGGCAAACAGCTGAGCCAGTTGAGGGCGATGCCAGCGCACTCGCTCTTCATCCGCCCGTTTGCTCGGTCTTTTACCTGCCGTCAGCCCATCGAAAGGGTTACGACTGCAATAGTCCAGTGCCACGCACCAACGGAAGAACTGTTTCAGGGCTGCCAGATAATCGGTCTTAGTTTTGAAACTGATGTCGCTCTTGCGCAGCAAGATGTTGCGGTACTCCTGCGCCAAGGTTGGGGTCACCTGATCGGCTTTGACCCCTTTGGCCCAGGTGACGAAGGCGTTGATCCGAAGTTGGAGCTGGCCCACGGATTTATGTTGGATCCCCTCACTCGATTTGGCGTCGAGAAACTGTGTCAACGCCTGGGTAAGGGCAATCCCCTTGGCGGGGCAAGTCGAGGACTCGATGGGGGAAGCAATGGATTGGGAGGGCGTAAGAGATGCAGCAAATCCCGCAGCTTTGAAAGCGTCTAGATCGGCGCGGATCCAGCGATAGAAACTGCGGGGTGTAGTATCGGCAGGGGTAGCCGCGATTAGTGCACGAGTACGAGCTGCCACTGCTAGGTTGCGGTCTACGGCGAGCTGCCTATCTTTGGTGCAAAGGGAAGTACGGATAGCGAAGGGCAAGCCACGGTCACGTAATGACTTAGGCAGCGGGAGACGAGTGTAGTAGGTGCCGGAGGCATTTTTACTCAGATACATGATTGTTCCACCCAGTTGATCCAGGAAAAAAATCACGTAAGTCTAGAAATGAAAAAACCCGTTGAAATTCAACGGGTTATATTTGGCGGTGAGGGAGGGATTCGAACCCTCGATACGTTGCCGTATACACACTTTCCAGGCGTGCTCCTTCAGCCACTCGGACACCTCACCAAATTTTTACTGCTTTAAGTGGCTTTCGGAGCGCGCTGTGCGTGCATCTTGCCGACTTCGTCGGTGGGCAGCCTCTCGGATACCGCACCAAATTTTTGTCTGTGGTTTAACGTGTTCAGCCAACACGGTGTCCGCTGCGCCGTTGCGCTGGAACGGGGCGTAATTTAGGGGAAAGCCCCGCCGCCGTCAACGGCTTTTTAGCCGCAGCGAACCGTTCGCACATTAAACGCACAGTTCAGGTGCTGAGGTCAGTGAACGGATTCCGGTGCGACCTGGATTTCCGGCAGATTGAGGAAGCCAAGGCGTTCACATTCGGAAACCACTTCATGGGTGGCTGCCGTGGTGCTTTCAACGAACAGCAGGAACTGCTCGACGGTGAGACCCGCCTTGGTAAAGACGGTGTGACCCACAACGAGGCGTGGCAGGTTGTCATCGATGATGTCGAGGAACACCTTGAGGGACGGATATTGCATGTTGAGACGACCCAGTTCGGCCACCAGGGGCAGCAGCGATGAGGGGCGCACTTCCAGCTCGGATGAGAACAGCAGCCCTTCCTCTTCCACGAAGATCCGGCTCTCCTGGATGCCCTCAACGGACTGCAGGGAGACCATGTGGATGCCATGACACTGATCGCACACATAGTGCTCGATCCGGGCCTGTTGCAACCAACGCATTATCATTTCAGAGCTGGGGATATTCATCATTTTCACGACACGGTAGAGATCAAGGGGCGCAGTCTAAACCAATTTTCAGACAACCAAAAGCACACAGGCCGGATCCCCGTCGTCTCGCTTCTTTTTGACAGGCCCTGTGCCTATACTCAGCCATTCTCGTAGCGCACTCGCCTCCAAAGAGCCCGATGACCATCCAAGAAAAGTATCGCCTGCACCTCAAATCCCTCTCGGATGAACTGCTCGCCCTGCAAAAACCCATCCGCATCCTGGATGCCATCAAATGGCCCCGTCACCTGCAAAGCGACTTTCTGGCAAGTGGCGGCAAGGCACTGCCCGCCATCGACAGGCACTTCTATGAATCCCTCCCCCTGGGGTTCGATCCCCGCAACAAGTACCTTGAGCTCAAGGAGTTGAGGGACAGGATCCGCCGGCGCCTCGGCCCTCAGGACGATCTCGGCCGGATCCTGCAAGAGACGGTGGATCAGTACATGGTGGTCATCGAGATGCTGCGCCAGCGCGGGCAGCCTGACTTCCAGCGCTACAGCCAGCGGCTCTACGGCTCGGCAAGCGATCACCTGCGCGGGGATCGCAAGACCCTGAAGGAGCTGGGGGCCAGATTGTGCGACATCTTCTCCCTGCCCGGCGCCCGCCACCTGGTGCGTCCCTACCCCAAGGAGTTCGAGGGGGAAGTCGCGGTGGCGAGGTTGCAGGGCAAGCTGTCGAGCTACTTCAGCGACGGCACAGTCCAGGTCAAGCTCAGCGATGGCATTGTCTCCGATGCCGCCGCCGGGGGGGATTACATCAAGCTCAACTCCCACGCCCGTTTCTCGGAGCTCGATCTGCAGGTGCTGGAGGTACACGAAGGCTGGGTTCACGTCGGCACCACCCTCAACGGCCGCCAGCAATCTTACGCCACCTGGCTCGGCGCCGGCTCGCCCCGCATCACCGCCTGTCAGGAGGGGCTGGCAGTACTCATCGAGACCCTCACCTTCAGCTCCTTCCCGGACAGGGCCAAGCGCATCTCGGATCGGGTCATGGCCATCGACATGGCGGAGCGTGGCGCCGATTTCATCGAGGTGTTCCGCCACTTCGTGGCCAAAGGGGCCAGCGAGCACGACGCCTACAAGATCACCCAGCGGGTGTTTCGCGGAGGCATGGTCGAAGGGGGCGCCTGCTTTACCAAGGATCTCTCCTATGTGAAGGGCTATGTGGAGACGGTGAACTTCATTCGCAGCGCCGTGCTGGAGGGGGTGCCGGAGATCCTGCCCATGCTGTTCGTCGGCAAGGTGACCCTGGACGACATCCCCGTGCTCTATCAGCACTATCTGGAGGGGCTCATCGACGCCCCTCGCTACCTCCCTCCCATGTTTCGCGACCTCACCGGGCTCTACGTCTGGTTCGGCTTCGCCTCCGGCATGTCCCTGGTGGACATAGGCCGGGTACAGCAGCATTTTCGCCAGCTCTTCCACCGCCTGCCGGCGGCAGACCCCATCATCGCCCCTGTGGACATCGAGATCGACTGACCTCCACAGACAAAGAGGGCGCCAGATAGGCGCCCTCTTTGGTGTCCAGGCTGCACGAGCCAGCCACGGGTTACTTGAAGGCACGTCCTTCCAGATAGTGCTTGCGGCAGAGCGACACATAGCGATCGTTGCCGCCGATCTCCACCTGCTCACCGTCGCGCATCACCTGCCCCGCCTCGTTGACCCGCGAGTTCATGTGGGCCTTGTTGCCGCACCAGCAGATGCTTTTTAGCTCCTCGAACTTGTCCGCCAGACAGAGCAGGTGGTAGGAGCCGGGAAACAGTTCGCCGCGAAAATCGGTCTTGAGACCATAGGCGATCACCGGAATGTCCTGCTCGTCGACGATGCGGGCAAGCTGGTAGACCTGCTCACGGGTCAGGAACTGCGCCTCGTCAACGATGAAGACATCGATGTGCCGCTTTGCGTGACGCGCCTTGACCATCTCGAAGAGATCGCAGCTGTCGCTGAACACCTCCACTTTCAGCTCAAGGCCGACCCTGGCACTGATGACACCGGCACCGAAGCGATCGTCGATGGCGGGCGTCATGGCCAGCGGATACATGCCACGCTCCAGATAGTTGAAGTGGGCCTGGATGAGCTGGGTCGATTTGCCTGAGTTCATGGTGGCAAATTTGTAGTGCAGTGAAGCCATGATGGGGTTCCGAAACGGGAGTGATGGGGCGCATGCTAACCAAAGCCCCTGCCAAAACCAAGGGGCCCGCAGGCCCCTTGTTCTCTTATGCGACTGCCACGGCGCTATACGCCCGGGTTTTGCGCAAATGGTAACCGGAGAAGATCAGGAACCAGAGCCCGCTCACGGTGAAACCGGCCAGCGCGGAGTGCATCAGCCCCATCACCAGGTAGCCGAGCGCAGCGCCAAAGGCGATGGCCAGGGCATAGGGCAGTTGGGTCATCACGTGATCGATGTGATGGCAACCGGCCCCGGTGGCAGACAGGATGCTGGTGCTGGAGATGGGGGAGCTGTGATCCCCGAACACGGACCCTGCCAGTACGGCGGCCAGCATGGGCAGCATCAGACTGATGTCGCTGGCGGCCGCCATGTCGCCGGCGAGCGGCAGCATGATACCGAAGGTGCCCCAGCTGGTGCCGGTGGCAAACGCCATGGCGCAGGAGAGCACGAAGACCACGGCGGGCAGCACTTCCACCGGCAGATTGCCATTGGCCAGGGAGGCCAGGTATTTGCCGGTTTCCACATCGCGCACCACGGCGCCGATGGTCCAGGCGAACAGCAGGATGTTGATGGCGGGCAGCATGGCCATGATCCCCTGCGGAGCCGCCTTCATCCAGTTGCTTGCCCCGAGCTTGAGGCGCATGGCCAGACCGATGGAGACCACCAGGCTGCACAGGGCACCATAGACCAGGGAGGAGCCGACATTGGTGTTTTCGAAGGAGCCGAGCACGCTGAACGGCAGCCCCTTGTCGGCCAGCACCGCAGCCCCGGAGTCAATCATGAAATAGACGGTGGTCAGGGTGAGGGTCAGGATGGGCAGCACCATGTCAATCATGCCGCCATTGCTCTCTTCCGGACTCTCCATGTCGAGCCCGATGGGGCGCCCCTTGGACTCGTCCCACAGCTTGCCCTCCAGTGCCCACTGCTCATGCTGACGCATGGGGCCGATGTCGAGCTGGAAGGCGATCACCACCAGCACCATGATCAGGGTGAACACCGCATAGAGGTTCATGGGGATCATTTCGACGAAGGCGGAGATGGGGCTCTGGTCGGTCAGACCATGAGCCGCCATGATGCCGCCGACGAGGGCGATGATGTAGGCCCCCCAGGAGGAGATCGGCATCAGCACACAGACCGGCGCGGCGGTGGAGTCCAGCAGATAAGCCAGCTTGGCGCGGGAGATCTGGAAGCGATCGGTCACCGGACGGCAGATGGCCCCCACCGACAGGCTGTGGAAGAAGTCGTCGATGAAGAAGGCGAACACCATCAGACCGGTCAGGGACTTGGCACCCTTGCGGGTCTTGGCGCGGCGCTCCGCCCACTCGGCAAACGCCCGGGTCGCACCGGAGACGCTCATCAGACTGATGAGGCCGCCCAGCAGCAACATGAAGAGGATCATGTTGACGTTGTCACGATTGAGCGCACCGTCGACCCAGAAGATCCTGAGCACGGTATCGAGCATGTAATGCAGGGAAGCAAGGGGAGAAAACTGGTTGATCAGCAGGCTGCCTGCGACTATGCCCACCCCCAGCGACACCAGGACGCGGCGGGTGATGATCGCCAGCGCAACGGCCAGCAGGGGGGGAACGACGGACCAACCGGAGTCGGCGTAATGAACGATGTCCATGATCTCTTTGCACCTAAAGACAACAGGTGGAGATCTACCGAGAGGATCAAAGAAACAAAACCCATGGGGAGGGTATACTCCTCAGCCCCTTCAGGTAGCGCTCCATAGTGGATGACTATGGCAGTCCTGCACCTATTAGATGCAAAACCAGCAACCCGGTATGATGGCCTGGTCACTTCGGCGCCGACTCCTTTCATCGAGCATCGCAGGCATCACCCTCCGCTCGGTTACTCATAGGCAGCGCGCCTCTACTTAAAGGTATTCGCGGCACATTTTATCGAGCCGCCGGGTGATAGCAAGTTTTTTGATTAAATTTCAAGGTTTCTGTGGCCCCCATATCTGTAAAGGTAGTCAAATGGTTCATTAAAGACTCCGCTGGCGATATTTTCATCTGACACGAGCCCATTCGAAGATGTTGGCCCGTCAAACGGATAAAAATATCCTTCATACCTATTTCAAGACTTAATTTATCAGCCTAATTAATTATTTTGGCAGGCTTGACTTGGTGCCAAATACCCCTATAAATTATCGAAAAACCAGTTTTTCCCTTAAGGAAGGTGCGAATAAGTCATATGGCACGAGAGCATTTAATGGTAACCCGTTGATATTAAATGACTAAAATTTTCATTTTTTGTTCGTGGGATACTTGTTCGCACTTTCCTTAATATTTTGCTCGCGTGGTAGCCAATATGAACGAATTTCTGAAAGTGCTGTTGAATATCCGTAGCCTGCGTGCAGCTTGCCGCGATTTGACGCTGGAACAACTGGAAGAAGGCTTGGAAAAGCTCTCCACCATCGTCGATGAACGTCGGCAAGATGAATCCGCCGAACGCCAGGCCCGTGAAGAGCATCAAAAGAAAATTGCCGAATATGCCGAAATGCTGAAGGCCGCTGGGATCGATCCCGCCGAATTGGTCAACACCGTGGTGCCCGAGAATACCAAGGTCAGCAAACGTGCGCCCCGCCCCGCCAAATATCGTTATCTGGACAATGGTGTGGAAAAAACCTGGACCGGTCAGGGCCGCATGCCCTCGGTCATTGCCAAGGCCGTTGCTGAAGGCAAATCCGTGGAAGCCTTTGCTATCTGACAGCAATATCAGACCCCTTTCCACAGCAATAAAAAAACCTCGCAAGGCGAGGTTTTTTTATTGCTGCTTCGTGCGGTGGTCAGCCTCTGTCAGCCGCCTTGACCCAGAGGATCTCCGGGGTACCCGACGATACCAGCAGGTATCTGGCGATGGTGAAAAACCAGTCGCTCAGCCGGTTGAGGTAGGGCAAAACGGCCGGATTCACCCGCTCTACGCGGCTCAACCCAAGCAGCAGGCGCTCGCAGCGACGGGTCAGGGTACGCACCACATGTGCCTGGGCCGCCGCCCGCGAACCGCTCGGCAAAATAAAATTGCGCAGCACCGGCAACCCGGCACTGTAGGCATCGATCTGTTGCTCGAGCCTGTTCGTCCAAGCCTCGTTCACCTGCCACAGCGTATCCGTTTGTGATTCACTGGAAAATGCCAGCTCCCCCCCCAGATCAAACAGCTCCTGCTGCAACAATATGAGATCGGCCAGGAGAGTCGTCTCCCCGGCGGGTATTTCAGCCATCAACAAGCCTATTTGGGAATTCAGCTCGTCGATGGCGCCATAGGTCTCGACACGTTTATCGTCTTTGGCCAGGGAAGTGCCATCGGCCAGTCGCGTGAGCCCCTTGTCCCCTTGCCTTGTATATATTCTCATTCTGACATCCTGTTAATAATGGGAATAATCATGGACTCGAGTCCATTGAGCTTTATCTCGTAGGCCAGTGCCAGAGACTGGCCCAGGGTACCGGCTGGAAAACCGCTTCGCGCCATCCATACCAGATAGGGCTCGGGAATATCGATGATGCGCCGCCCCTTGTATTTCCCGTAAGGCATCTTGCTGGCCAGCGTCAGCAAGATGCGCTCATCGCTGAGTCCATCCATATCAATCGATATTCAGGTATTTATGGGTCTGGATGGAGAGTCGCCAGTTACGGGCGATGCAGGTCGCCATGGCCAGCTCCGTGGCCCTGGCTTTCTGGCTGATGGGTTGCAGCGCAATCATCACATCGGGGCGCAGCCGGGCGGTGGCCAGCAGGGCATCCAGCTCCTCGATATGGTGCTCGGTGGCCACCGGGTGCTTGATCTCGTTGGCCCGCTCCAGTGCAGAGACCAGCACCGGCAACCCACCCTTCATGCCGATCTTGGGGGAAACAGTCACCCAGGTCTGCTCATGGGTCAGCACCTCGCTGGTCCCGCTGGTTTCGATCTGCACCTGATAACCCGATGCCACCAGGGCCGAAGAGAGCTCGCGCAAGTCGTAGAGGCAGGGCTCACCACCGGTCAACACCACGTGACGGGCCCGGTAACCGAGCCGGGTAAAGCTGGCCAGGATATCTTCCGTGCTCATCTTGCTCCAGCCGTCGGACTCATTGGAACGATCGAGCACCTCGCCTGGGGCCACCTCACGCTCGGGGTCCACCACCCAGGTGTGGCGGGTATCGCACCAGGGGCAGCCCACCGGGCAGCCCTGAAGGCGAACGAAGATGGCGGGCAGGCCGGTAAATACCCCCTCCCCCTGGATGGTCTGGAAGATCTCGTTGATTGGGTAGTGCATCTTGGTCACGACTTGCTGCAAAAGGGGCGGATTATACCCCAAACCCGGGCTAGGCACAGGCTCAGGATCCGCTTTTCTCGCCCAGTCCGCTCTTCTCGTAAAGTCTGGCACGGATGCCGCTCTTGTCAGCCAGATAGTGATCCAGGCCACGGCGACGCAGCTCGCAGGCAGGACAGGCCCCGCAACCATCTCCCTGGATTCCGTTGTAGCAAGTGAGCGTCTGGTGACGCACGGTATCGAGGTGACCGTAATGATCCGCCAGCGCCCAGGTTTCGGCCTTGTCGAGCCACATCAGGGGGGTTTCGAAGCGGATGGGGCGATCCAGCCCCAGGGAGACCGCCTGATTGAGCGCCTTGACGAAGTCGTCGCGGCAATCGGGATAGCCGGAAAAGTCGGTCTCGCACACCCCTGTGATCACCGCTTCGGCGCCCACCTGATAGGCATAGATGGCCGCCAGGGTCAGGAACAGGATGTTGCGTCCCGGTACGAAGGTGTTGGGCAGGCCGTTCTCCTGAAGCTCGAAGCTCACCGGTATGTCGTCCCGGGTCAGCGCCGAAATGGCCAGCTCCCCGAGCATGGTCACATCCATTACCTTGTGGGCGGCGATCCCGAGCGCCGTCGCCAGATGGCGGGCGGTGTCAATCTCCGCCCGGTGGCGCTGGCCGTAATCGAAGGTGATGGCATGCACTTCGTCATAGCGGGCCTGTGCCTGCACCAGACAGGTAGTGCTGTCCTGCCCGCCACTGAAGACCACGACGGCTTTTTTCATGTTTTTCACTCCTCTGGGCAACTCAACGGCGGCGGCCTTGTGCAAAGTCATGCCACTGCCGGTTCAAATGGGTAAACAGGGTCATCAGCGGGGTGAAGCGCTCAGGCTCTCCTTCCCACCGGGACAACAGATGGTAGCCCGCCTCCAGGGTGGACAGTGCCTCCTCAAAGGGCTTCTTGCGAATGGAATATTGCCCGGCAATGGCGCCGAGGGTGATCCGCGGCAACCCGAGCAGTGCAGGCGAGCTGTGCAACATGCGATAGGCTTTGCGCCAGGTGCCATCGAGGAGGATGAAGTGGGCTCGCACGGTGCGCCCACGCCTCAGGAGATGCTCCCTTGCCTCTATCAGGGTCAGGGCCTCCTCATCGGGCCACAGCACGTAACACTGGACAGCGGGGTCGACAAGCAAGGCATTGAGCCCTTCGTCGTCGGAAAAATCCTCCCCCACATGGATGCGCACATCGGACAGGGACGCCGCCAGCAACGCCGCCGTCCCCTTGGGGTGACCTACTTCGGCAGGGTGTTGCAGGATATGGAGCGCAGCCAGGTTTGGCACCCGCTGAATATAATCGCACAGGCACGCTTTGAGGGCCCGGGTACAGCGTGTACAGTATCGGCTCTCTTTGTCGTTGGGCTGCTTCATGTTGTCAGAAAAATCGGGTCTGCTCTGGGTCATCGCGCTTTCGCTCGTCACTGCCTTGCTCTTTTTCACCGTGCCAAATCATCAGCTCGCCTTCGATCGCGACCTGATCGCCCAGGGCGAAGGGTGGCGCATCATAACAGGCAATCTGGCACACACCAATGGATGGCATCTGCTGCTCAACCTGAGCGGCCTGGCCGTGCTCTACAGCCTGTTTCAGGAGTACCTGACGGGATGGCGCCTGCCCGTGCTGTTGCTGCTGCTGGGAACGGCGGTCGGACTCGGCATCTGGTGGGGCTGCCCGCAAACCCAGTGGTACATGGGACTCTCCGGCCTGCTGCACGGATTGTTCGTATGGGGTGCCATGCAGGACATCCGCTTTCGCCGTCACTCCGGCTGGCTGATGCTGGCGGGCGTCGCCATCAAGCTCGGTGTGGACTTTTACAGTGCCGGCGAGAGCCCTGTCTCCGCCTTGATCGGTGCCAGGGTACACATCGAGTCACACTTCATCGGCGCACTCGCCGGCCTGCTGCTCGGCCTCTTCCCCATTCGTCTGGACGCCCAGGCCGTTCACTCCTGAGCTCCCCATAGGCAAGGCCAGCCCACGGCCAAAATGCAGCAGGCCGGATCTGGGATCCGGCCTGCGCTCATTCGCCCATTACGCCGTTACCGGCAAAGCTCGGCATTGATCGCCCCAAGCACGGCGGCGGGATCCGAGGACTGGGTGATGGGACGCCCGATCACCAGATAATCCGCACCCGCCTCCACCGCTGCCAGCGGCGTCATGACGCGGCGCTGATCGCCGGCAGCCGATCCGCTCGGACGAATGCCCGGCGTCACCAGCTTGAATTCGGCTCCCAGCAGCCCCTTCAGCACACTCGCCTCTTCCGCGGAGCAGACCACACCATCCAGCCCGGCCGTCTTGGCAAGGGTGGCCAGGCGGATCACCTGTTCTGCCGGCGTCACATCCAGACCCAGGGGCGCCATGTCGGACTGCTCCATGCTGGTCAGCACGGTTACCCCGATGAGCAGGGGCGCCTTGTCGCCGTATGGCAGCAACGCCTCTCTGGCGGCACGCATCATGCGTTCGCCACCGCTGGCATGGACATTCACCATCCAGACGCCCAGCTCCGCACTGGCCGCCACCGCCTTGGCGACGGTGTTGGGAATGTCGTGAAATTTCAGATCCAGGAAGACGTCGAACCCCTTGGCCACCAGTTGGCGAACGAACTGGGGACCAAACAGGGTAAACATCTCCTTGCCTACCTTGAGGCGGCACTGGGCCGGTGAGATCTGCTCAATGAAGGCAAAGGCGTCGGCTTCGTGCTGATAATCCAGCGCGACCAGTACTTTGGGGTCTTGCATGTCACTTCCTATGGATTGTTATGCCACAGCCAGGCGCAGCAGAGCCGAGGCCCGGTTGCACGCTGGCATCTGAAATTTTTGGGTATCCGTGCTCGCCCGGGCGTGCTGGCCTCGCTGGCGTTTACTCCCCATCCAGCCCTCGGATCGGCTTGATGGTGCCCCACTGCCGGCAGGAAGGGCATTGCCAGAACAGCGAATGGGTGGCAAAGCCGCACTGGCGGCACTTGTGGGTCGACTTGATCTTGATCTGCTCACCGACCAGCTGTTGCAGCAGCTCCAGGCTCTCCTTGGCAGGCCCCTCCTCGGCACTGGCCAACTGGAAACCGACCAGCTGATAAAAGCCCTTCATGGAGGGGTGGCGACGCAGTTGGCGCAGCACCAGCGCCCGAGCCTGACTCAACCCATCGCGGGCCTCCACCAGATTGGCCAGCGCCAGGGTCACGCTGACCCCCGCATGATCCTCTACCGCTTTTTCAAGCAGCGGGATCAGCTCCTGGCTGCGACCAAGCTGGCGATAGCATTCGAGCAGTTTTGGCATGGCTTCGGAGGCAAAGTCGATGTCCTGCTCGAACACCCGCAGGAGCTCCTTGGCCGCATCCTCGAACCTGCCCTCCTCCATCGCCAGATCGGCCAGCCGCAGGCTGGCGCGGGCACAGGCCGGGTGGGCACCGAGCGCGCGCTTGAGCTTGGCGATGCCCGCAGGCTTGTCACCATCGCGCAAGGCACTCTCCGCCTGTTCGCAATAGAAGTGGGATATGGGCTCGGCCAGCTTCTTGCCCTGGAATTTCTGCAGACGCCCCGCCACGGCGATGGCATTGTCCCAGTCACGCAACTGCTGATGAATGATCAGGAGCTGTGCCAGAGCCGTCTCTTCGAAATCGCTGTCATCACACAGCTCTTTCCAGAGTGCTTCGGCCCGATCGAGCAATCCGGCAGCCAGAAAATCACGGGCCAGCTCCTGCAAGGCAAGCTGACGCTGCTCACGGGTCAGCTGACGGGCAACCAGGTTCTGGTGGATCTTGATGGCGCGATCGACTTCGCCCCGTTGACGGAACAGGTTGCCGAGGGAGAGGTGGGTTTCGATGGTTTCGCTGTCGACTTCCAGCAGCTGGATAAAGAGATCCACCGCCTTGTCCGACTCGTCAGAGAGCAAATAGTTGAGGCCCGCCACGTACTGGCGGGAAAACTGGTTACTCTGTTGCTGGGTGTCCTGGCGAACACTCCTGCGGCCCATGTACCAGCCATAACCGGCAGCGATGGGCAACAGCAGGAAAAGCAGTTCAAGCATCGAGGGACATTATTCCTTGGTTGTCGACCGGGCAAGCTCCAACTCGCGAGATTGACGACGCATGGTTCGGTTCAGGGTGCGATTTTGCAGTTTGAGACGCAGGAACAGCAGACCAAACACCAGCCAGCCCAGCAGAAAACCGCCGGCGAAGAAGAACCCCAGCAACATGGAGAGCGAGAACTCCCCCTGGGCAATCAGGTAGTTGAACTGCACCAGCTGACCATTTTGAGAACCGATGGCAAGGGTCAGGACAAACACCAGCACCAGTGGAATGAGGGCCAAGATACGCTTCATGGGAGCTCCCTGTCTGTAGCGAATGAGTGACTGATTATCCTTAAAATCACAGGCAGACTCTAGCGCGAATGGGAAAAGAGTGTGAGAAACCCGACAACGGGCAGACTCCAAAACATAAAAATGAAAAAGGCATACTCAGGTATGCCGTTTTCTGCATTATTCGATGATGTTGACGCGTTCGCGCAACTCTTTGCCAGGTTTGAAGTGCGGGACATATTTCCCGGTCAGTTCAACCTTGTCCCCGGTCTTGGGGTTGCGACCCACGCGGGGCGCACGATAGTGCAGCGAGAAACTGCCAAATCCTCGGATTTCAATCCGGTCGCCGTTTTGCAAGGTCGATGCCATCTGCTCAAGGATCTCCTTGATGGCGGCTTCGACATCCTTGGCCGGCATATGCATGCGGCTGGCTGCCAGTTGTTCGATGAGATCTGATTTGGTCATAAGGTTAAATCTCCTTCCCCGATCACATGCAATAATCATTTTGCCAAGATAAAAAAGGGCGGCGCAATGCCGCCCTTTTCTTGCATCAAGGATTACTCACCCTTGGCGGCTTTGAACGCTTCCATCATGGCATTGCTGAACACAACTTCTTCTTGTTGGTTCAGGCTGTCGATGGCAACACGCTCATCAGCCTCGTCCTTGGCACGGACAGACAGGCTTACGGTGCGGTTCTTGCGATCAACGCCCATGAATTTGGCTTCAACTTCGTCACCAACAGACAGCACCAGAGTGGCGTCTTCTACGCGGTCACGAGCAGCGTCGGAGGCACGCAGGTAGCCTTCTACGCCGTCAGCCAGTTCGATCACGGCACCCTTGGCATCAACCTCGGTAACCTTGCCCTTCACAATAGCACCTTTCTTGTTGTCAGACAGGTACTTATTGAACGGGTCTTCTTCGATCTGCTTGACGCCCAGGGAGATGCGCTCACGCTCCGGGTCCACTTGCAGAACAACGGCTTCGATTTCGTCGCCCTTCTTGAATTCACGCACGGCTTCTTCGCCCTGGTTGTTCCAAGAGATGTCAGACAGGTGAACCAGGCCGTCGATGCCGCCATCCAGACCGATGAAGATACCGAAGTCAGTGATGGACTTGATCTTGCCGGAAACACGGTCGCCCTTGGCGTGAGTTTCGGCAAACAGCTGCCACGGGTTGGATTTGCACTGCTTCAGACCCAGGGAGATACGACGACGCTCTTCGTCGATGTCGAGAACCATCACGTCAACCACGTCGCCAACGTTGACAACCTTGGACGGGTGGATGTTCTTGTTGGTCCAATCCATCTCGGATACGTGTACCAGGCCTTCCACGCCTTCTTCGATTTCAACGAAGCAGCCGTAGTCGGTCAGGTTGGTCACGCGGCCAGACAGACGGGTGGTCTCCGGGTAACGCTTGGCGATAGCAACCCAGGGATCTTCGCCCAGCTGCTTCAGGCCCAGGGATACACGGGTACGCTCGCGGTCGAACTTCAGAACCTTGACAGCGATCTCGTCGCCAACGTTGACGATTTCGGAAGGATGCTTAACGCGCTTCCACGCCATGTCGGTGATGTGCAGCAGGCCGTCAACACCGCCCAGATCTACGAATGCACCGTAGTCGGTCAGGTTCTTGACGATACCCTTAACTTCTTGACCTTCTTGCAGGTTGGCCAGCAGGCTTTCACGCTCGGAGGTGTTCTCGGTCTCGATCACGGCACGACGGGAAACAACAACGTTGTTGCGCTTCTGGTCCAGCTTGATGACTTTGAACTCGAGTTCTTTGTTTTCCAGGTGAGCGGTGTCACGGATCGGACGCACGTCAACCAGAGAACCCGGCAGGAAGGCACGGATGCCATTCAGTTCAACGGTGAAACCACCCTTGACCTTGCCGTTGATGATACCGATAACGGTAGCTTGCTCTTCGTAAGCTTTTTCAAGCTGCAGCCAGGCTTCGTGGCGCTTGGCTTTTTCGCGGGACAGCTTGGTTTCGCCGAAACCATCTTCGATAGAGTCCAGAGCCACGTCAACGGAGTCACCTACGTTGATTTCCAGCTCGCCCATGGCGTTCTTGAATTCTTCAGCCGGGATAGCAGACTCGGATTTCAGACCGGCATCAACCAGTACGAAACCGTTCTCGATAGCAACGACAGTGCCCTTGACGATGGAACCTTGACGGGTTTCAACGGCGTTCAGGGACTCTTCAAAGAGTTGAGCAAAAGATTCGATCATTGTTTATGTCACAAATGAAACATCCACTTGCAATCCGGCACAAGCGGGGTTGTTTTAAATTATCTGCGCCATCCTTGGTGCAGACGACTGACATCAGTTTGCGCTGACATCACCAAGTTGTTGCTCTGCATAGGCAAGCACCGTTGCCAGCACTTCATCTATGGTCATGGACGTTGAGTCTACAACAAGAGCATCTTCCGCGGGTTTCAGAGGAGCGACGGCGCGATTTCTGTCGCGATCGTCACGTTCCCGAATCTCGGTTAAAAGACGCTCAAAGTTAACATCAAAGCCCTTATCTTGCAACTGCTTATAGCGGCGCTGGGCCCGCTCCTCGGCGCTGGCGTCGAGGAAAATCTTCACATCCGCCTCGGGGAAAACCACGGTGCCCATGTCGCGACCGTCGGCGATGAGACCGGGGGCTTGGCGAAATGCTCGCTGACGGCGCAGCAGGGCTTCACGTACCCGGGGAAACGCCGCAATTTTGCTGGCCGCGTTGCCCACTTCTTCAGTACGAATGGTGCGGGAAACATCCTCCCCTTCGAGGATCACCTTGACCAGCTCCCCTTCTACCTGGAATTGCACATCCAGATTGGCGGCCAGGGGAACCAATGCGGCTTCGGAATCGAGCTCCACATCGTGATGCAGGGCTGCCAGGGAGAGCACCCGGTAGATGGCACCGGAATCGAGCAGGTGCCAGCCCAGTTTTTCAGCCAGCAACTGGCACAAGGTGCCTTTTCCTGCTCCACTTGGGCCATCAATAGTCATCACGGGGGCCATCTGAGCCATAACGTTTCTCCTGCGCATTCGGCATCTTGACTGGTTGCACACATCCCTGTCGGGATGGGTTAATGGGCGCCGATTATACCCGAATGCGCCGTCGCTGGCAGTTGTCAGGGCACACAATTGCGCAAAAGTCGTCGTGATTGCACCTATTCTGACCAATCGGGTTAACCCACTTCTCACGCAAGGTTTTGTTCTTATGGTTGTTCCGGACAATGCGCGCTAAACTGGCCGCCCTTTTTTAAGCAGCTGTAGTCAGGAGCAACCATATGAGCAGCGTTACCCTCGTGGCCAAATCCAAGTTGCCGACCCCCTGGGGCACTTTCACGCTGGTTGGTTTTCAGGAAACCGGCACTGGCAAGGATCATGCCGCGCTGGTGATGGGCGATATCGCAGACGGCGAACCCGTGCTGGGACGCATTCATTCCGAGTGTCTGACCGGGGATGCCCTGTTCAGTCTGCGTTGTGACTGCGGCTTCCAATTGCAGGCCGCGCTGGAAAACATCGCCAAGGCGGGCCGCGGCGTCCTGCTGTATGTCCGTCAAGAAGGGCGAGGCATCGGCTTGCTCAACAAGATCCGGGCCTATCATCTGCAGGATCAGGGGGCCGATACCGTGGAGGCCAACGTGGCGCTTGGTTTTGCCGCCGACATGCGCGACTACACCATCTGCGCCGACATGCTCAAGGCGCTCGAGGTCAAGTCACTGCGCCTGATGACCAACAACCCACGCAAGTTGAAGGCGATGGAATCCTTTGGCATCCCGGTGGCGGAGCGCGTGCCCCTTCAGGAAGGTCGCAATCCCCACAACGAGTTTTATCTCTCCACCAAGGCAAACAAGCTGGATCACCTGTTCAAGAAATAAGGTTGCATCCACCTTGTCAGCATACGCCTCCAGATTGGAGGCGTTTTTATTGGTGATACCACTGAATCATTCAGTATCTGTAGCGCAATGATGAGACACATCCCCTTGCGCCAGCAAAAAATCCCGCAATGCCCGGTTCGCCATGGAGAGCGGATCCCCCCGCCGCCAGGCTACGCAGAGATCCAGGAAGATGGGGGGTGAAAAAGGGATGCCGGTGAGGGCCGGCTCCTCTTCCAGCGCCATGCGCAGGAAGGTGGTCACGGCGAATCCCTGGCGCACCACCGCCTTGAGCAGCGGGATGAGATTGCTTTCGAACGCGATGTCAGGCTCTACCCCCAGCCCCTGCGCCAACACCTCCATGTGTTCCCTGTGGTAGAAGCCTCGCCGGAACATGGCGAGCTCCTGGCCGAAGAACTGTGGCAGCGAGACCGCCTCAGCGCCACGCAGGGGGTGCTCCTCCCCCACCACCATCAGCATCTCTTCCCGCAGCAGCTGCGCCCCCTCGAGGGCCGGTGGCAGATCGCTGGTGATGAGGATGGCGAGATCCAGACTGCCATCCACCATGCGGCTGAGCAGCTCCCGGGTGCCCGCCTCCTCCACCCGGATCTTCAAACCGGGGTAGCGATGCTTGAACGCCATCAGGATTGGCGGGAAGTAATAGGATCCCATCATGTAGGGGATGCCGATGCGCACCTCCCCCCGCTCCAGCCCCTTGAGCTCGGCCATCTCGGCCTCGGCCTGGTGCATCTGGCGCAGCAGCCGTTCGGCGTGGCGGCAAAGGACCTCTCCCTCCGGGGTGAGGCGCACGCTGCGATCCTGTCGGTCAAACAGCCGCAGATCGAGCTGCTGCTCCAGCTTGGCGATGGCCATGCTGACAGCAGGCTGGGCCACGTTCAGCCCCTGGGCCGCCCTGGTGAAGGAGCCGGCATCGCGCACCGCCAGCAGGTATCCGAGCTGTTTCAGATCCATATCAATTTCATTTATCAGGGTAATAACTTAAATATATTATATTTATACGTTTCGTCGCACTACCCTGCACAAAAGTCGTCGGGACAACTCCATATGATCGAAGTAGGCAGTCGCGAATGGATACGTGCCACCCTGGCTCTCAGCCTGGGCTCCTTCCTGGTATTCCTCAATCTCTACCAGACCCATCCCCTGCTGCCACTCCTGGCAGAGGTTTTCTCCGTCAGCGCCCTGTCCGCCAGCTGGACGCTGGCAGGCTGCACCGCAGGGCTTGCAGGCTCCCTGCTCGTCTGTGCCCGTCTGGCTGATCGGTTCGGACGGCGGCGGATCATGCTGTGGACCCTGGCGGCCGCCATCCTGCTCTCCCTGTGCATCCCCTGGGTCACCCACTTTGATGTGCTGGTGAGCCTGCGCATCCTGCAAGGCGTCCTGCTGGCAGGGCTGCCCGCCACCGCCATTGCCTACATGGGGGAAGAGTTCAGCAAACGTGCCCTCATCGTAGCCGTCGGCGTCTATATCGCGGCCAACTCCCTGGGGGGCATCGCGGGCCGGGTGGTCGGCGGTCTGCTGGCTGGCTGGTTTGGTGACTGGCAGCACACCTTCCTCGGTATCGGGATCATCAGCCTCGCCCTGCTGCCACTGGTCATCTGGCTGCTGCCCGCCCAGCGCTGCTTCGTGGCCGTGGAGGCAGCGCCTGGGCAACTGCGCCGCGCCATCCAGAGTCACCTTGGCAATCCCCTGCTGGTGGGGGCCTATCTCATCGGCGGCCTCAACTTCATGGTCTTCCTGAATCAGTACAGCTATCTCACCTTCCTGCTGGCCAAGGCCCCCTTCTCCCTGCCGACCCAGTGGCTCGGCATGCTGTTTCTGACCTACCTCACCGGCACCGTCGCCTCTTCACTGAGCGGCCGCGGGGCCCATCGCTGGGGAGCACATCGTCTGCTGCTGGCGGGAATAACCTTGATGGCACTCGGCAGTCTGGCCCTGCTGCAGGGGAGCCTTGTCGCCATCATCGGGGGATTGCTTGTCTCGAGCTTCGGCTTCTTCCTGGCCCACGCCTGCGCCAGCGCCTGGGTCGGCCAGCACGTGGAGCACAACCGGGCGCTCGCCTCGTCGCTCTATCTGGTGGGGTACTACCTGGGAGCCAGTCTGGGTGGGCTTTATCTGCACCCCTTCTGGGAGCAGGGGGGGCTCTGGGGTCTGGTGCTCGGCATCGAGCTGGTGTTGATGATCACCGCGGGGTTGAGCCTCTGGCTCGGTCACTTGAAAGGACGTGTGGCGCCCGCTTGTACGTTGACGCCACAGGGTCAGGCTCCCGTCAACGGGCTCTCCCCTCACAGACCGTCATAATAGTCCGCCGGTACCGGCACCACGGCGCCGGTGCAGAGCTCTTCGTCTATCACCTCCTCAAGCGGGCGCAGATGAAACTTGATCTGCCCAGAGGGCAGCATCAATCCTATATCCGGATTGCGTTCGTCATCGATGTTGCCGGTCTTGAAGGGGACATCGGGATGCGTCGCCACCAAGGCCGTGAGCGAGGGCACCACCAGCTCGATATGTTCGAGCCCGGCCTGATGGCTTCGGCCCGCCTTGGGGGCGGCCAGTTCGATGCAGGGGACGGTCACCTGCTCCCAGCAGACAGGCTGGTGCAAGCGATAGGTGGCGATGGGACGACCGCCTATCATCCCCTCCACCAGCAAGACTCCGTGGGCGGCCAGCACCGCTTTCAACTCCAGATATTCCGGCAGGGTGGCGGCGCGGTAGCAGAGGTGATCCACCACGGGGGAGCCATTGACTCCCATGACGGCATGCATTTCCGTGAGCAGTTGACAAACAAATGGGGCCATGGGCCCCAGTGTGGAATCCAGGGGATGTGACATGATCACCATTTCTTCTTGGGTTGGAACAGGACGTCCAGTTCGTCCGTCTCTTTGTCCTTGATGTTTTGCAGCTCCTTCTCGCTGTGCTGCTGCAGGTGTTCTTCCAGCTGGCGCATCCCCTGACGCATGTCCTCTTCCCGCGCCAGCAGGTAGGGATCCTTGTCGGTGACATTGGCCAGCGCCCCCAGCCCCTTGGTGTAGAGCTGGCGGCAGGTGCCGTACTGCCCCTGGATCTGGGCATCCATGGCACGCTTGAGCAGGTTGGCGATGTTGATCTTGAGCTGCATCAGCTCGAGGCGGCGATCCTCCTGGGCAAAGCCCTGGGGATCTATCTTGCCCTTGTTGTGCTCGACCCGCAGCACGGCCCGCATCTTCTTCGCCAGTTGCAGCATCTGGATGGCCTGGCGGTCGGACTCCGGCGTCTTGAAATGCCCCTCGTCCTGGCTGCTGTAATTCTCCTGCACATTCTTGATCTGAAGCTGGACATCGGCGATGCGCTGCTTGACCTGCGCATTGGGCATCACCAGCGCGATGGCGCGGTAGGCATCCAGGATCCGGTGTTGCAACAGCAACACCATGTTTTTGGAAAAGGGCACCAGGTTGACGTTCAGCAACACCTCTTCGGTCTCGTCTGCCACCGCCTTGTGACGGGCAATGGCCTGGCGCTTGTCCGATTCGGCCTTCTGCTTGTATTGCTGCACCACGTTATAGGCGATGACCAGAAACAGGAGTGCGCCGATTGACAGCAATATCAGAGTTAAAATCATAGGGTGTTCACACTCCAGTCCCAATCCAATTGCGAGATCCTACAACAGCTTAGCCTCATAGGGTAGCGCCCAGATCCCGTATTGCCTCACAAGAACGCTCGCAGGCGGTGACCGCATCCGGTGCGTCATGCTCCATATCGCCCGCCGCCCCCATTACTTGAGGCAAAAACCCTTCGACTGCAGGAATCCCAGCATGAAGGGCCTCGCCTCCTTGCCCAGGATCCCCCTGATCTGCCCGCTCCAGGTCTGATCCTTGTTGTTGCTGCTGCGGGCCTGGTAGTAGTCGTGGATCTGCCCGTCGTACCGGGCCAGCAGGGCGCGATCCAGGGTGGCAGGATAGCGGTTCTCGTGCACCACCAGCGCCCGGGGCAGCCGCGGTTTTTGCTCCGGCCGCTGGGCGGGATGACCCAGGCAGAGGCCAAACAACGGGATCACCTGATGGGGCAGACCCAGCACCTCGCTCACCTCGGCCGGATTGTTGCGAATGCCGCCGATATAGACCCCCCCCAGCCCAAGTGACTGGGCCGCCAGCAAGGCATTTTGCGCCATCAGGGCGCCGTCGATGGCCCCGATCATGAGCTGCTCCACAAAGCCGGTGCGGGCCTCCGGCACTATCTGGCTGTGACGATGGTAGTCGGCACAAAACACCAGAAACTCCGCCGCTTCGACCACATAGGCCTGATGACCGGCCAGCTCCGCCAGGGTGGCCCGCAGCCCCTTGTCGGTGACCCGGATGATGCTGTTGGCCTGGAGGAAGCTGGAGCTCGCGGCGCTCTGAGCGGCGCTCAGGATCTGATCCAGCTGCTCTGCGCTGACGGGCTCTGGGGTGAACTGGCGAATGGAGCGATGGGAAAGAATGAGATCGATGGTCGGGTTCATGGTACCTCCGGGATGAAGGTCACACTCTACCCAAAAAAAGCGGGGGGCCCAAGGCCCCCCGTCACCCTCAAGGGGCAGGATAGACATAGGGGGCCTGCAGCCCAAGCGGGAACCCCAGCGCCCAGTAGAGCAGCAGGAAGCCCGTCCAGCTCACCAGGAAGGCCAGGGAGTAAGGCAGCATCATGGAGACCAGGGTGCCGATGCCTGTGCTCTTCACATACTGCTGGCAATAGACCACCACCAGGGGGAAGAAGACCATCAGCGGGGTGATGATGTTGGAGGCGGAATCCCCCACCCGATACGCGGCCTGAGTCAGCTCGGGCGAGATCCCCACCGCCATCAGCATGGGCACCAGGATGGGGCTGATGAGGGCCCACTTGGCGGAGGCCGAGCCCACCACCAGGTTGACGGTGGCCGTCAGCAGTATGATGCCGACGATTGTCACCTCTCCCGGCAACGCCAGGGCGTGAAGCACCTCGGCACCGGAGAGCGCCAGCAGGGTACCGAGGTTGGAGTCCCCGAACGCCTTGATGAAGAGGGCGCAGAAGAAGGCCATCACCATGTAGGAGCCCATCTTGTTCATGGTGGCCGACATGGCGTCGATCACATCCTTGCCACTCTTGAAGCTGCCGGCGACAAATCCATAGACGATCCCGGGCAGGATGAAGAGCAGGAAGATGAGGGGCACGATGGACTTCATCACCGGTGCGGCGAAGGTGGTGAGGGAACCGTCCGGTGCCCGCATCGGCGAGTCGCCGGGGGCCAGCGCCAGCCCCAGCAGCACCACGGCCGCCAGCATGGCGAACCCGGCCCAGTTGAAGGCCCGGCTCTCCTGGGCGCTGTAACGACCCATCTCGTCGGCGCTCTCCAGATCCTCGTTGAGGGGCACTTGCTTGAGGCGCGGCTCGACAATCTTCTCGGTGACAAACCAGCCCACGCAGATGATCAGCAAGGAAGAAGCGCCGGTGAAGATGATATTGCACAGGGTGTTGACCATGTAGTCAGGGTCGAACAACTGGGCTGCAGACTGGGTAAAACCCTGAAGCAGCGCATCCCCGCCGGAGGGCAGGAAGTTGGCGGCAAACCCGCCGGAAACCCCGGCAAAGGCTGCGGCAATCCCCGCCAGCGGGTGGCGACCCGCCGCATGGAAGATGATGCCGCCAATGGGGATCACCAGCACATAGCCGGCATCGGCGGCGGTATGGCTGACGATGGCCACCAGGATCAGCATGGGGGTCAGGAAGCGCGCAGGAGTGACCTTCAGGAGTTTCTTGAGGCCGGTGTTGATGAAGCCGGACTGCTCGGCGACCCCGACCCCCAGCATGGCCACCAGGACGATGCCAAGCGGCGCAAAGCCGGTGAAGGTGGTGACCATGCTGGCCAGAAACTCGGCCAGGCCCGCCCCGGTCAGCAGGTTGTTGACCACCACCGCCTCCCCGGTGCGGGGGTTGACCAGATCGAAGGAGAACTGGGAGCCTATCCAGGAGCCGACCCAGACGATCAGCAAGGCATAGAGGAAGAGCATGGCGGGATCCGGCAGCTTGTTGCCCGCCTTCTCCACCCCGTTCAGAAAGCGGTTCAACCAGCCGTTGGGAGGGGCCGGACGCTCGTTCACTGCAGCTTGACTCATTATGGTGATACTCCATTACCAAGGAATGAGCGCGCATACTAGCGATAACGTCTAATGGATCCCATGATATGAGACAAAAATTCGATTAATTATGTTTAATTTGGCATCTCGCACTTCATAAATGGGAGATGCCGCACATTTATCGACAACTTGCTCAATGGTTTGCGAGGGGGTAGCGACCCAGCCGGCACTGTACAGCGAACCCCGCCGCCGCCACCTCTTCCGGGGTCATGGGACGGCTGAACAGGAACCCCTGGAAGACATGGCAACCCTGGGTCTGCAGGGCCGCGAGCTCGTGCTCCTCCTCCACCCCTTCCGCCAGGATCCCGAGCCCCAGACTGGTGGCCATGGCCACCGTCGCCCGGATCACCGGCAGGTTGAGTCCCACCACGAAGGAGCGGTCCAGCTTGATGGTGTCGATGGGCAACCGGTTGAGGTAGGCCAGGGAGGAGTAGCCCGTCCCGAAGTCGTCGATGGCGATCTTGATCCCCTGCTCGCTCAGGGCGTCGAGGATCTCGATGCACCCCTTCATGTCGAGCATCAGCACCGTTTCGGTCAGCTCCAGGGTCAGCAGCGCCGCCTCCACCGAGAATACCTCGAGCAGTTGGGCCACCAGCTCCGGCAAACTGGCAGAGAGCTGGAAGCCCGAGAGATTGACCGACACCGGCACCCTCACCCCGTCCTGTCGCTGCCACTCCCCCATCTGGGCCAATGCGGTGGAGAGCACCCAGCTTCCAATTTCCCGGATGAGCCCCATCTCTTCGGCCAGCGGAATGAACTCCGCCGGCGACACATGGCCGAGCACGGGATTGTACCAGCGTACCAGGGCCTCGAAACCGATGACCCGACCTTGCGCCACATCCACCTGGGGCTGATAGCGCAGGCTGAGCTCCCCCCGACCGACGGCCTTGGCCAGGAACTGCTTGAGGGTCAGCTTGCGATGCAGGCTTTGCTGCATGCTGGGGGTGAAGCGCTGCCATCGAAGCCGCCCCATCTGCTTGGCCTGGTACATGGCCATGTCGGCACGGGTGATGAGGTTGTCGCCGTCATCCGCGTCGTCCGGGTAGATGGCGATGCCGATGCTGCCGCCGATGGTGACCTCGGGGACACCGCTCAGCTGCAGTGGCTTGCTCATCTGGGAGAGCATGAGATCCGCCACCTCCTGGGCCCGATCGCTCGCCTGGTTGAGGGGCACCAGGGCGGTGAACTCGTCCCCGCCAAGGCGCGCCAGCTCCACGTCCCGCGGGCAGATCTGCTTTAGCCGTCCGGCGACCCGCTCCAGCAGGCGATCCCCTGCCTTGTGGCCGTAGTTGTCATTGACCAGCTTGAAGTTGTCCAGATCCATGAACACCAGGGCAAAGCGACCCCCGAGGCCGCAATAGGCTTCCAGGGATTTCATCAGGCCGTAGCGGTTGAGCAGCCCGGTGAGGGAGTCGTGCCAGGCCAGGTGGCGATGCTCCAGCTCTTCGAGCTTGCGATCCGTGATGTCCCGCATGGTCAGCAGGATCCGCGCCCCCTGCTGGATATGGCGAAACTGGTACTGGAACCAGCGCATCCCCTTCTGGGTGCGGCACTCCCCTTCGGCCACCACTTCGTCCAGACGGGAGAGGCGACGATAGAAGGCCTCGTCCGCACCGGAGAAGATCTGGGGCAGCGTCAGAATGCCGGTGCCAAAGCACATGTCGAAGTGATGGTTGCCGCTCTCGAGGCGCCCCTCGTTGTCAAAGAGACAGGCCAGGGTGTCGCCGGTGGCGAGGGAGGACTCCTGATAGAGGGTGTCGGCATCGATGACCGCTTCCGCCATCATCATCTGCCGTCCGGCAAGCTGGATCCCGGAAAGACGCAGATAGACCTGCTTCTTGACCCCCTTAGGCGAGAGGGTCCACCACTCGTTGTAACTGCGCTCCTGCTGGAAATCGCCGAGATAGCGCTGCAGCAGCAGATCGATGGCGGCGGCCATGTCGGCGGAGAAATCCCGGGACTTCAGCTCGGCCAGGGAGCTCGCCTCCCAGAGCCCGAGGGCAGCATCGTTGGCCCAGTAAATATGATGACGCTGGATGTCATAGACCCAGACTGGCGTGTGGAGGACATCCATCACGGTGAGCAGGCGTTCGTCTAGCGTATTCATGTTGAGTGATGATTCATGCTGAAAGCTCATGGTCGAACCAGTCGCTTGCGCCCCCTGACAGGAACATTCACGCTGGTACAAAATCCGTTCCGGCCCATAATCGGATAACAAACGGATGAAAAAAGGCCGAAATCATATGAAAACGCTACATGTGATCCCCATGGTACGAAGAAATGGACCCACACTGGTATTGTTGGGCATGGTGATAACCATTGCTATGATTTTTATACTTTTTTTTCTTCGTGTACAACTACTAATCCCCGCCATTTCCCTCCTCCTCGCGGGCCTGATGACAATTCTTGTCGGGGTCTGGAAACTGGGTGAGCCTCATTTTAGTCTCTCTTTGTGTCAGGACTGCCTGCAATACCATCACAAGTACGGCGGCTGGATCCTGAAATGGAGAAATATTCAGCGAATTGACCAACCACGTATCCATTTGGGGTGGGATCTGGTGGAGCTGCCCTACATCGGTTTGAAAATAAAGGATTACGACGCTTTTTTGACGCTGATCACACCCCGGCTCGCCGTCCGTCTGCTGACCGAGCAGCGCGCCGTGCTGATGCAGGCCATGCGAAGCGAGCGCCCCGACTGCCCGACCGGAGGGTGCGGCAGTGGGCTCCTGGGAGAGGGACTGCTGGAGGAGAGCCGCTTCTGCTCACCCTCCGGCCAGCGCTATGAGGGGGTGATCGCCATGCTCGGCAACCGCATGGCACGGCTGCGGGATCTGCTGGGGTACGATCTGCTGGTGCCCGACAACAGCCTGGACAGATCCCCGAAAGATTTCGTCCATCTGCTCCAGCAATACCAGCGCGAGTCGAATCTAATCCAGATCAATTAAACGCCGGATTGCGCTTGCCAAGCCCGGTGACTCTTCATAAGGTCACTGGCTTGTTACAGCCAGAACACCCCCTAAAACCGCTTATGAAGTACATCGAAGAGTTCTATCTGTTCGTCAAGGTGGTGCAAGAGGGCGGTTTCTCCCACGCCGCCGCTGCGCTGGGCATGCCGACCGGCACCATCAGTCGACGTATCTCCCAACTGGAAGAGCAGCTCGGATGCAGCCTGCTGCACAGATCCACCCGCAAGCTGCGTCTCACCGACGAAGGGCTGCGCTATTACGAGCGCCTCTGTACCCCCCTTGCGGAAATAGAGCAGGCCACCGGCGAAATCCGGGGTGAGGAGACTGACATCAGCGGCCTCATCCGCCTCGCGGCCCCCATCGCCCTCTCCAACACCATCCTGGTCGACATGCTGGCGGACTTCGGCCTGCGCTATCCCGGGGTACAGTTTGACATCCGCCAGTCCAACGATCATGCCCTCCAGGCGGATCAGGACAGGGACCTGGTCTTTTTCAACGGCGAGCTTCCCCAGACCCTGCCCAACGCCCTCTGTCTGGGTCACATCCAGTACGGTCTGTTCGCCCCCCCTCTATCTGGAGAAGATGGGAGTGCCCTCCCACCCGACCCAGCTGGAAGAGCACGATCTCATCTACTGCTGGCCCCACCAGCACTGGCAACTGAGCGGGCGGGACGAACAGACGATCTGCATCAAGCGCACACCCCGCCTTTGCATCGACCAGACCCAGGCCGCCGTGCGGGCAGCCCAGCGCCACCTCGGCATCGTCAACGCCCCGCAGCACTACGTGCACCCCTTCCTGCAAGATGGTCAGCTCGTCCCCGTCCTGCCGGACTGGCAGTCGGGAAAACGTCCCTTCTACATGCTCCATTGCCAGCCCCGGTTCACCCCGTTGCGTGTTAAGATGTTCGCCGATTTCGTCGAGAAGCACTCCGAGCGCTATCGCACCCGTCAGCAGAACGATCAATTTTCACCGGCGCAGCCGCTGCCCGTTGCATCTGACGGCTGATGACCCACACTTAGCGCAATCCTCGTTGCATAGGTCGGCTAACACTATGAATGTATTGATATGTGATGACTCCGGGTTCGCGCGCAAACAGCTGGTGCGCGCCCTGCCCGCCGATTGGGATGTCACCTTGCACCAGGCAGCGGACGGGCTGGAAGGGGTCGAGCAGATCCTGATGGGGCACGGGGACCTGATCTTTCTCGATCTCACCATGCCGGAGATGGACGGTTATGGCGTGCTCGAGACCCTCAAGCGAGAGGGGGTGCGCAGCAAGGTGATCGTGGTCTCCGGCGACATCCAGCCGGAAGCCCATGAGCGTGTCATGGCCCTTGGCGCCCTCGATTTCATCAAGAAGCCGGCCTCCCCGGACACCCTCCTTGCCTTGCTCAAGCGCCACGGACTGTGGCAATCGGCCACCCAGGTGACGGCCATCCAGCCCCAGCCCGTCGCCAGCCACCAGGCTGCCCAGAGCAGCATCCAGTTCACCCCCGAGCTGCGGGATGTCTATCAGGAGCTGGCCAACGTCGCCATGGGCCAGGGGGCGGATCTGCTGGCCCGCCTGCTCGGCGCCTTCGTGCTGCTCCCCATCCCCAACGTCAACGTGCTGGAGGTCTCCGAGCTGCACATGGCGCTCTCGGCCGCCGCCGAGTCGGAGACGCTCTCTGCGGTCTGTCAAGGCTTCATCGGGGCCGGGATCGCCGGGGAGGCCCTGCTGCTGTTCCACGATGCCAGCTTCCAGGACCTGGCCCGCCTGATGAACCATCAGGGGGAGCTGGATCACGGCGCCGAGCTGGAACTGCTAATGGACACCGCCAACGTGCTGATCGGCGCCTTCCTGCGCGGCTACGCCAACCAGCTCGACACCCCTTTTAGCCAGGGTCACCCCGTGGTGCTGGGCCAGCACAGGCCCATTCAGGATCTCATTCGGACCAACCAGAGCCGCTGGCGCCGCACTCTGGCCATCGAGATCAACTATCGGGTGCAGGGCTATGCGGTGCAGTGCGATCTCTTGCTGCTGTTTACCGAAGATTCCATCGCCACCATGAACAACAAGATCATGCACATGCTCTGACCGTCCCGCGGCAGCAACCACCAGGAGTGACCATGGACATTCGGGAATTTCATTGGCTGATGAACATCGTCCAGAATCTGGACGTGGGGCTGGTCGTGCTCGACAGGGAGTACCGGATCCAGGTGTGGAACGGCTTCATGGAGAGTCACAGCGGCCGGTTGGCAGGCGAGGTGCGCGATCAAGGGCTGTTCTCGCTCTTCCCCGATGTGGACAAGGCCTGGTTCGAGCGCAAGGCCAACATGGTGTTCAAGCTCAACAACCGTGCCTTCAGCACCTGGGAGCAGCGCCCCTACCTGTTGCGCTTCTCCAACTACCGCCCCATCACGGGATCGGCCCCCTACATGTACCAGAACCTGACCCTGGTGCCGCTGGCCGACTTCGCCGGAGAGGTCACCCACCTGGCCATCATGATCTATGACGCCACCGACGAGGCCATGCTGATCACCGGCCAGCGCCAGGGATGACCGACCCTGCCATGACAACAAGGGCGCCCGATGGCGCCCTTGTTGTTGCGATGGGGAATGGCGTCAGCCACTCAGGTACTCGGTGAAGGCGTCGATCACCTCGTCGATGTCATCGTCGGTGATCTGCAGGTGGGTCACCAGCCTGAGCTCCCCGTAGCCGGAGAAGAGAATACCGCGCTCCTTCATGAAACCCAGCAAGGTGGCGGGATCTCCCTGGGTCAGGCGCAGGAATACCATGTTGGTCTGCACCTCCCCCAAGTTGAGTGCGATGCCTGGCAAGGCGGCCAGCCCCTCTGCCAGACGCCTAGCGCGGCGATGATCATCCGCCAGCCGGGCAACGTGCTGATCCAGCGCGAACAGGGCGGCCTGGGCCAGGATCCCTCCCTGGCGCATGCCGCCCCCCAGCATCTTGCGCAGCCGTCTGGCGCGGGCGATGAACGCAGCCGATCCCACCAGCAGGGAACCCACCGGTGCTCCCAGTCCCTTGGAGAGGCAGACGGAGATGCTGTCAAAAGGCGCCGCGATGGCGGCCACCGGTTCCCCGCTCGCCACCACCGCATTGAAGAGGCGAGCCCCGTCCAGGTGAAGCTTCAGCCCCTTCTCGTCGACGAATTCGCGCATGGCGCGCAGGTAGGTCAATGGCAGCACCTTGCCGTTATGGGTATTTTCCAGGCAGACGAGGCGCGTCTGGACGAAATGGGGATCATCGGGAGCGATGGCCCCCCGCACATCCTCGATGGCCAGGGTGCCGTCCGCCTGCATGGGGACGGATTGCAGGGCCACCGAGCCCAGCACGGCAGAGCCCTGAGCCTCATAGCGATAGATGTGGGAGGCCGCCCCCAGCACGGCCCCTTCCCCACGCTGGCAGTGACTCATCATGGCCAGCAGGTTGGACATGGTGCCGGAGGGCACGAACAGGGCCGCCTCCTTGCCAAGCAGTTCGGCGCCGCGGCGCTCCAGCGCATTGATGCTGGGATCTTCCCCATAGACATCGTCTCCCACCTCGGCATGCAGCATGCTCTGGCGCATGGCTTCCGTGGGTTGGGTCACTGTATCACTTCGTAAATCGATATAGCGCATGTCATCCTCCTGATGCAGGACGATGACATTAACCAGCCGACACCCGGCTGGCAAGAAACGGCAAGCGGGAATGTGAGCCCGGCGGCTCACCAGGGCAGCGACTGACCCTGCAGATCCACGAAACGGCCCGAGTGCGCGGGCGTCAGTGTGGCCATCAGATCCAGCAGGCGGACGGCGACCTCGGCGGGATCCTGCAGCAGGGCGGGATCCATCTCCTGAAGAAAAGGTTGCTGCATGGGGGTATTCATGAGGCCGGGATGCACGGTGATGACACCGGCGCCGGGAAAACGTCCGGCCCACTCACCCGCCAGGATCCGGGATCCCATGTTGAGGGCGGCCTTGCTCATGCGGTAGCTGTAATGGCACATGGCCTCCTGGCCCCCCTCCTCCAGGCATCCCGCCCGATCCGAGAGGGTGCAGAGCCAGAGCGTGCTCTGGGGTATCATGCGCCGGCTCAGATTGGCACCAAGGGCCAGGTGGGGCCAGGCATTGGCCAGCAGACTCTCTTCGAGCCATTGGGGGGTCACCTCCTCCACCCGCCGCTCCGGCATGTGGGCAAGATCATGGAGCAGGCCTATGGTGTTGATCACCACCGTCGGCAGGGTGGTGCTGTCATAGAGGGTGAAGAGGGCTTCAAAGGAGAGCGAGTCCACCTCCTGCAGCGGAAAGTAGCAGGCGGGATCCAGCCCCCTGGGCAGTTGCCTGCCCGCCAGCAACCACTCTTCGCCCCGTCTGGCCAGCTCCCGTGCCAGCGCACTGCCCAACCCGCCACTGCCCAGGATCAGATAGCTCATCTGCGTGTCCTTGGATTTGATCACTGCTTAGAGGGTATCAGAAGAATGGCGGACTGCCGGGAGCCCCCGTCAGGCTCAGGCCTCGGCCAGATGGCGCCCAAACTCCCGCGCCCGGGCCAGGTCCAGAAAACCGTCCGCCTGCTTGTGGCTGCGCAGGAACTGGTAATAGGCGAGCAGGGTCACCAGTTGCTCCTCGTCCGGCATGGGCTTTCCCGGACGAGTCTCCTGCACCAGCGCCCCCGCCGCCGCCAGCGCGTCCCTGTCCACCACCTCGGCCTGACGATAGAGATACCCGCAACCGGTGGCGAGCCACTCCAGCGAGCAGTTGGCCCCCATGGCAATCTGGTTCGCCTTGCCAAGGCCGGGCTCGGCCCCTTTCAGATACTTGCGGATCAGGGCTTCACTCAACCCCACCTTGCGGGCAAAGGCGCTCACACTCCCCTCCCCGATCAGGCTTTGCAGCCTGGCGGCAAATCCTTCCATCACCCCTTCTCCTCTCACTGACACCGGGATCTTGACCCGTCGGAGTCAGAACCATAGTTCGAATTCGCGAAGGGGGCATTATTGCCTTGTCCGCCGGAAGAGACCAAGATGCTGGCACATGATTTTGCCCCTTTCTTTTCGCATTTTTATGTCCAGAGGAGTCACCATGTCCGTATCCCGTCTGGCCCTGCACGAGCAAGGCCCCACCTTCTCCCGTCTCATCATGGGCTACTGGCGCCTGATGGAGTGGCAGCTCTCCCCCGCCGCCCTGCTGGACCTGATGAAATATCACCTTGATCTCGGGGTCACCACCATCGATCACGCCGACATCTACGGTGGCTACCAGTGCGAGGAGGCCTTCGGCCATGCCCTGCGCCTGGAGCCCTCCCTGCGCGATCGCATGGAGATCGTCAGCAAGTGCGGCATCGCCCTCACCGCCAATCCGGCCCACGCCCTGAATCACTACAACACCGGCAAGGGACACATCGTCGCCAGTGCCGAAGCCTCCTTGCAAAAACTCGGCACCGATCACCTGGATCTGTTGCTGATCCATCGCCCCGACCCCCTGATGAACGCCGACGAGGTGGCCGACGCCTTCATCACCCTCAAGCAGGCAGGCAAGATCAAGCACGCCGGGGTCTCCAACTTCACGCCCCATCAGTTCGCCCTGCTGCAATCCCGCCTGCCCTTCCCCCTGGTCACCAACCAGCTGGAGATCTCCCCGCTCCATCAGGAGGGGACGCTGGATGGTGCCCTGGATCAATGCCAGCAACTGCGCATCAAGCCCATGGCCTGGTCCTGCCTTGGCGGCGGGCGGCTGTTCCATGCCCCCGACTATGCCCCGCTGCGGGCGGAACTCGAGCAGATCCGCCAGGAGGTGTGCGCCGACTGTCTGGAGCAGGTGGTCTACGCCTGGGTGATGATGCTGCCGAGTCAGCCGCTGCCCCTCATCGGCTCCGGCAAACGGGAGCGGATCGCCGCCGCCGTGGCAGCCGAGTCCATTGAGCTCACTCGCCAGCAGTGGTTCCGCATCCGCAAGGCCGCTCTGGGTTATGACGTTCCCTGAGTCTGCACCAGACCCTGAAAACAAAAACGGCATGGAGGATTCCATGCCGTTTTCCGTTATCGAGACGATTCAACGATGGCGCTGGGGGCGACCACGGGGTGCATCCGTCTTCGGTTTGGCCTGATTGACCGTGATGGTGCGGCCGCCGACCTCGGTGCCGTGCAACTCGGCGATGGCCTTCTCGGCCTCACCATTGACCGGCATTTCAATGAAACCAAACCCCTTGGACTGACCGGTATCGCGGTCGATGATGATATCGACCTTGTCTACCTGCCCAAATTGGCTGAACACGGTTGTCAGTTCGTCGGCCGTCATCCGGTACGACAGATTACCTACGTAAATCTTCATGCCATCCACTCTCGATTCAAGGTGCCTTATCTATGCATCCACCGACCTGGGAGTAAGGGCACAACCCCCCTGCCGGACCAGCCACGGCATCATGCCATGGCACTTCCAGCTTCGTATCCCAAGTCCTTGATCTCTTGGGCTATCGGAGCAGGAAAGATCAAATCGAATCAGAGGCAGTATCTGAGCATTGGGATGAATTGTCGAGAAAATAGTCAGGCCGGGTGCAGCTCGGCCAGCAATGTGCCGAGGGCACGACGCCCATGCCAGGCACGTTTGAACCCGAATCGATAGACCCCGGGAGCCACTTCGTGAGTCCCTTCCCGGGACAACCCGAGCAGGCTGGTGGCCGTCGCCAGGGTCACCTCATCCAGCCCGAGATCCAGGCTGAAATCGAGCCACTGGCCATCGTGTCCCACCTTGCGATCCCGCTCCAAGCCCACCAGCACAGCTCTGGGCAGGGCCAACGCCCGGTCTTCGCCACCATTGAGCAGATAGAGATGGCGTTCATCCCAGGCAAGCTCAGCCAGACGCCAGCGCTGCCAGTTGCGCGGCAACACCATCATCACCAGCACGATACCGCCAAAGACCACCCCGACCCAGGGCAGCAGGCCCATGTCGGGATATCCCAGCCAGAGGGCGGCCACCACAGTGGCGAGACTCGCCAGCAACAGGCAGATCATCACCCCGTAAAACCGCCGGGCCGGGGGCATCAGCCAGCGCACGTTCTCTTGCGCTGCCAGCTCACTGACTCTCATCTTCTCTTCTCCTTCTGTGATGCGAACGGCCTTGCCGTCGCTGCGTTGCCGCGCATTGTGCGCGAGCGACGCGCCGCGATGCAACCGCCACCGCGACACGGATGACGGCCAGCCGCCACTCTTGGTATGCTTGGGGCTGTCTGAGCCCGCACTGGGCGCCATCCCGGGAGTCCCATGTTCGCCACCGCCCTGCTCTTGTCCGCGAGCACACTCTATGCCGAGGCCATCGGCGGCTACTCCGCCGGCTGCCTGAAAAATGCCGTGGCCCTGCCCCTCGAAGGTCCTGGTTATCAGGTGATCCGCACCAAACGGCTGCGCTATTACGGTCACCCCGACCTCATCCATTACCTGCAGCATCTGGCCAACCAGACCAGACTGGCCGGCATGCCGGATCTCTATATCGCCGACCTCGCCATGATGCATGGGGGGCCCTTTACCTCAGGTCATCGCAGCCACCAGACCGGCCTGGATGCCGACATCTGGTTCAGGATGGCTGACAGGCCCATTAGCCGCTGGGAGCAGGATGCCCCCAGGGAGTGGGCGCTGATCGACGAACCCAGCTACCGGATGCTGCCCGGCCGATTCGGCCCCAGGCAGCTCAATCTGCTGCGCCTTGCGGCTGATCGCCCCGAGGTGGCGCGTATCTTCGTCAACCCCGTCATCAAGGCCGAGGTGTGCAAACAGGCACCCGGTGAAGCCTGGGTCGGCAAGCTGCGCCCCTGGGTCGGCCACTTCAGCCACTTTCACGTGCGCCTGCGCTGCCCGGCAAACAGTCCGGACTGCCAGCCCCAGGCTCCCATTCCCCCCGGCAATGGCTGTGGGGAGGAGCTGGCCTCCTGGCTCAAGGACAAACCCCAGCTGCCCAAGGTGTCGATGAGCTACCGCGCCCCCCTGTTACCCAGGCGTTGTGAGGGCTGACCACAAGCTGTTATGGTGAACCTATTTCCGAGAGAAATATCAATGGAGAACAACAAGATGGCCACTTCACTCTGGCAGCGTGGTACCCGTGCCCTGCTGACCCTGACCCTGCTGCTGGGTTTGACCGGCTGCGGCATGAACACCATTCCGACCCTGGATGAGCAGGTCAAGGCGAGCTGGGGACAGGTCGAGAACCAGTACCAGCGCAGGGCCGATCTCATCCCCAACCTGGTGGCCACCGTCAAGGGGTACGCCAGCCACGAGCAGGAGACCCTCAAAGCGGTCACCGATGCCCGTGCCCGAGTCGGCAGCGTGCAGGTGAGTGACCCCTCCCAGCTCAAGGCGTTCGAGGCGGCGCAGGAGCAGCTCTCCAGCGCCCTCTCCCGGCTGATGGTAGTGGTCGAGCGCTACCCGGATCTGAAGGCCGATCAGCAGTTCCTGACCCTGCAGGCCCAGCTGGAAGGCACCGAGAATCGCATCGCGGTGGCCAGACGGGATTACATCGAGGCAGTACGCCAGTTCAATACCGAGATCCGTACCTTCCCCGGGGTCATCTGGTCCAAGCTGCTTTACTCCGATCTGGAAGCCAAACCCACCTTCAGCGCCAAACCCGGTGCCGATGAGGCGCCCAAGGTCAGCTTCCAATGAACGTGATGAGACACTGGCTGGCGCTCTGTCTGCTGCTCTGTGCCACGGCACTGCATGCCGCCCCCGATTTCCCGGCCCTGACCGGGCGGGTGGTGGACGAGGCCAATCTGATGTCCCGCAAGCAGGCCCACCAACTCGCACAGCAACTGGCCGTCTTCGAGAAGCGCAGCGGCGTCCAGCTGGTGGTGGTCTCCATCGACACGCTGGCGGGGGATACCATCGAAGAGTACGGCTACCAGCTCGGTCGCCACTGGGGCATCGGCCAAAAAGGCAAGAACAACGGCGTTCTGCTGATCATCGCCCAGGACGAGCGCAAGGTGCGCATCGAGGTGGGTTATGGCCTGGAAGGTGCCCTGCCCGACGCCATCGCCGCCAATATCATCCAGACCCGGATCCTGCCCGCCTTCAAGCGCGGTGACATGGTGGCCGGCATCCTCGCCGGCAGCCAGGGCATCATGCAGGCCCTGGCCGGGGAGTATCAGCCCGTGGACAACACCAGCAAGGCCGACAAGCAGGGAGGTCCCTGGCTCTTCATCCTGGTGGTGATTGCGATGATCGTGCTGCACAACCTGCGCGGCGGCGGCGGTGGGCCGGGAGGACGTCGCCGGGCCGCCTACATGGCCGGTGGATTCGGTGCCGGCTCCTTTGGCGGCCGCACTGGCGGTGGTGGTGGCGGTTTCAGTGGTGGCGGCGGCAGCTTTGGCGGCGGCGGTGCATCTGGCGGTTGGTAATCAGGGAAAAAGAGACAACAAGATGATTTCGAAACAGTTTTTCCACACCTTGCAGGCCAGGGTTCGACAGGCCGAGCAGGCCACGGATGCCGAACTGGTCACCGTGCTGGCCCCGGCCAGCGATGGCTATCGCTATATTCCGACCCTGTGGGCCGCCCTGCTCGCCATGCTCACCCCCCTGCTGGTCTTCCAGCTCGGCTTCTGGCTTGGCTGGTACGAGATCCTGCTGGTGCAGTGGTCGGTCTGGTTGCTGCTGAGCCTGCTGTTCCACTGGACACCCATCAAGATGCGGCTCATTCCCAACAAGGTACGCCGTCACCGGGCCGCCCTGATGGCCCGCCTGCAGTTTGTCGAGCAGGGACTTCACCGCACCCGGGACCGGCTCGGGGTGCTCATCTTCGTCTCGGTGGCGGAGCACTATGTGGAGATCCTGGTAGACGACGGGATCGCCCAGCACATCGACAACACCCAGTGGCAGCAGATCATCGACGACTTCGTGGTTCGGGTACGCAACAAGGAGGTCGAGCAGGGGTTCCTGGAGTGCGTGGAGCGCACCAGCGCCATTCTGACCGACGCCTTCCCCGCCACCCGGGATCAGAACGAGCTGCCTGACAGCCTGATCATTCTCGACAAGCCTTGAACGGGATTAAAAAACCGGCATTCTGTTCAAGGGATAGGCACTCGATAAAGATTATGAAAAATAAGGGGAAAAGTGGTTGACCCAGGCAGCCCTTTCCCCTAAATTACGCCCCGTTCCAGCGCAACGGCGCAGCGAACACCGTGTTGGCTGAACACGTTAAATCACAGACCAGAATTTGGTGAGGTATCCGAGAGGCTGCCCACCGACGAAGTCGGCAAGATGTACGCGCAGCGTGCTCCGAAAGCCACTTCAAGCAGTAAAAATTTGGTGAGGTGTCCGAGTGGCTGAAGGAGCACGCCTGGAAAGTGTGTATACGGCAACGTATCGAGGGTTCGAATCCCTCCCTCACCGCCAAATATAACCCGTTGAATTTCAACGGGTTTTTTCATTTCTAGACTTACGTGATTTTTTTCCTGGATCAACTGGGTGGAACAATCATGTATCTGAGTAAAAATGCCTCCGGCACCTACTACACTCGTCTCCCGCTGCCTAAGTCATTACGTGACCGTGGCTTGCCCTTCGCTATCCGTACTTCCCTTTGCACCAAAGACCGTCAGCTCGCCGTAGACCGCAACCTGGCAGTGGCAGCTCGTACTCGCGCACTTATCGCGGCTACTCCTGCCGATACTGCCCCCCGCAGTTTCTATCGCTGGATCCGCGCCGATCTAGACGCGTTCAAAGCCGCGGGGTTCATCCCTCCTCAAACACCTTCCACACCTCGTGAACCTTCTGTTGATGCCCCAGCTTGCCCCAGCAGTGGGATCATGCTCACCCACGCATTGGCGAGATTCATCGAGACTAAAACCAGTGAGGGGATCCAGCATAGGTCGGTGGGCCAGCTCCAACTTCGGATCAACGCCTTCGTCACCTGGGCCAAAGGGGTTAAAGTCGATGAGGTGACGCCCGCTCTGGCGCAGGAGTACCGCAACAGCTTGCTGCGCAAGACCAACCTCAGTTTCAAAACCAAAGGAGATTACCTCGCCGCCCTGAAACAGTTCTTCCGTTGGTGCGTGGCGCTGGACTATTGCAGCCGTAACCCTTTTGATGGGTTGACGGCAGGCAAGAAGCCGCACAAACGGGCGGATGAGGAGCGAGTGCGCTGGCATCGCCCTCAACTGGCTCAGCTGTTTGCCAGCCTGCGCAGCAAACAATCCCAGAAAGGAAAAAAATTGAGAGTTCAAGACTGGTGGGTGCCCCTGCTGTGCCTGTATGCCGGGCTGCGACCCTCCGAGGCTTGCCAGCTCAAAACTCAGAACATCAAACAGGTTGAGGGGATTTGGTGTCTGATGGTCGATGCGGGAGAGGCGGATCAACAGCTCAAAACTGCCAATGCGTACCGTACCGTGCCGTTGCATAGTGCGTTGATTGGACATCAATTCCTGGACTATGTGGAGAGTCGTCGCAGTCAAGGGAAGGTATTTTTGTTCGATGACCAACCATCAGGCAAAGACGACGACTGGGCGCATAACATCACCTGTCGCTTCCAACGCCACCTCAATGATGCTGGCATCGTAGGTCAGGGCCGTCCCACGCTTTACGGGCTGCGGCATAGCTTCATCGATGAGTTACAGCAGGCGGATGTCGCTGAGCATTTTGTGGCCGAACTTGCGGGACACAGTAAAAACGGCCTGACGTTTGGGCGCTACGGCAAGCGACTAGGTATTGCGTTGCTGCGAGAAAAAATCGAGTCAATCCCCAGCGATTTAGTCGATTTTTGAATATCAGGCGAAATAGGCATTTGAGTGGGTGAGGTATACCCGCTCACGTGCTTGCCTGGCAAAGTAACATGTTGATTTTCATCATTTAAATAGTGTGACAGGCTTCTGCTGTTACTGGTCGTTAATTTGACAATTTATTTATGTATGGAGATGGTATTCACCTGACAGTTGCCCACAAAAGGGAGTGGTCATACGGCTTCAAACCGGATAACAAAACGGTACCCCTACCGTGTTATCCGGAGTCACCGTATGACCACCAACGAGAAAGTAGCACGTCGCAAACTCAGCCTGCTAGAGCTCGCCAAAGAGCTCAATAACGTCAGCAAAGCCTGCAAGCTCATCGGCTACAGCCGTCAGCAGTTCTACGAAATTCGCCGTAACTATCAGACCTATGGCGCCGAGGGCTTGCTCGACAAACTACCCGGCTGTAAAGGGGCGCATCCCAACCGGGTCGCTCCCGAGATTGAACAGGCTATCCTCGATTACTCTCTCACCAGACCAACCCATGGCCCGCTGCGGGTCGCGCAAGAACTGGCTCTGCAAGGCATCAACGTCAGTGCGGGCGGTGTGCGTGGCGTGTGGCAACGTCACGACTTGCTCTCCAAGCATGACCGCTTGTTGCGCCTCGAGAAAACCCACAGGGAACAGACGATTGAGCTCAATGACGAGCAGATCCGCCTGCTCGAGCGCTTCAGCCCCGAGTTTCGCGAACGCCAAATTGAGGTTCACTACACCGGGGAACTGGTGGCGGTCGACACCTTCTTCGTCGGCGCACTCAAGGGGGTGGGCAAGGTGTATCTGCAAACCGTACTGGACTGCTACAGCCGCCACGCCTGGGGACGGCTCTACACCAGCAAGCTGCCGGTGACCTCGGTCCATGTGCTCAACGAAACGGTCCTGCCGTTCTTCGAGGCTCACGAGGCGCGGGTCTATACCATCCTGTCAGATAACGGGCGCGAGTTCTGCGGGCGCCCTGACCATCACCCCTACGAGCTGTTCCTGCAACTGGAGGGGATTGAGCACCGGACCACCAAGGTACGCAGGCCGCAGAGCAACGGCTTTATCGAGCGGCTACATCGCACCCTGCTGGATGAACACTTCCGTATCAAGGGGAGGACAACCTGGTATGAGTCGGTAGAGCAGATGCAGACAGACCTGGACAGCTATCTGGATCACTACAACACCCAGCGGCCACATCAAGGCAGGATGATGGAAGGACAGACTCCCTACAGCATGTTCAAAAAGGGTCTGAAATTGATACCGAAGGAAGTGCGCACTAAAGTAGCGTAAACAAGACACCGGTTTGAGGCCGGTGTCAGGTGATAACTAGATCTGTACAATTTATTTCAAATATATTGAAAATTGACATTAAATTAGGGAAAGTGCGAACAAGTATCCCACGGACAAAAAATGAAAATTTTAGTCATTTAATATCAATGTGTTACCAGTAAATGCTCTCGTGCCATATGACTTATTCGCACCTTCCTTAGTTTTTGTTAGGTTTCACTTTTTATTTGACTTGGTTTTTGCTGAATGTAATCCTGCGCGAAATTATAATAATAAAAACAGGGTGTACATGAAAAACAACAACAATCTAAAATCAGATCCTCGTGAAAAAACGTTCAAAACCGCAGTAGAGGAACACCTGAACATAAAATATCAACAGGTATCAGACGCAACCTATGATGTTTTGTGTAGAAAAGCCATGCAGCTTATCCGTAAATGGGGGAAAAAAAAGCTGGTTGATATTAATGCAACCGACATCGAAATGTATATTGCCAAACTGCTAAAACGCCTCAAAGGAAACACGGTCAATCAATATATTGACATTATGCGACAGGTATTTAACAGGGCCTATCGAGATGGCATTATAAAAATAAATCCGATGTGTCATGTCAAAAATTGTCGATTTGAGGTGGTAGAGCCTCAGCCATTCCTGCAATCAGAGATCCAGTTATTTATTGCACATCAACATATCAACCCTATTGGTGCAGCAATAATCCAGGTTGGTATTTCCACTGGACTGCGGATCAGCGAATTGTTGGCAATTAGCCGTGAGGCTATCGACCTGGATAAACGCACACTGCGTGTTGATCTAGCCCTGGTAGATGGTTGCTATAAAACACCGAAAACCAAAAGCTCCTGCCGAACAGTCGAGTTGACTGTCCCCGCGGTGCAGGCACTACGTACCCTTCTGGAGCATGCTAGGCATCGCAAAGAGAAAGCGATTTCGGTCATGTGTGCTGACAATCGTACGCGGATCAAACTGCGCCGGACTTTATTAGCCTATTATCCGGATAAGCGACGTCAATACACCAGCGTCGATGAATTCAGAGAGGATTTTTTTGAGCCGTTTTGTGCCACTGCGGGCGTTGCCTACCGAGGGCCATCGCAATTTAGACATACCTATGCCAGTCAACTGTTGTCCGCAGGTGTTAATATCGAATGGATTGCCAAACAGATGGGGCATACAAGTACCGCAATGATAAGGCGCCATTATGGAAAATGGTTAGTCGAGGATGCTGCGGATTTCAAAACATTAGCCGAAAACGCTCTTGCTCGTTGTTTCCGCCTTAATGAGAAGCCTGCTCTGGTTCCGGCCAACAACTCAGAACTGGACATGACTAAATTAATTGCCGACCCACAAATTCAGCAATATTTATTAGGGCTGGTTGCTCAATCAATGAAAAACATACATGTTGGTGAACCGCATTCTCAATCAGATTAGCGATGACTACTGTGATTCATATCGATATATTATTGATTCGATAATACGTTAAATAAGGGCCGTTAAGAGCCTAAGGAATAAAAATGGCTACAGAAAAAACAAAACTAGAATACGAAAGGTTGGCAAAACATTTCTATCTTCGCCTTGAAAGAAAAAACATCAAGGTTACAGCTAAAAACATTTCAGATGAGCTGTTGGCCTGCGCGCCTGAATATCGTCCTGACTACTGGCGTCGCCTGCGTGGAGCACTTGTCTGTCATCAAAAAAATCTGGGTTATGTCGAGGCCGCTGAGCGCATTATGGGATTACGTAATCCAGTCACGGCTCAAGGTAGCAATACTCCAATTAAGAAAAAGCAGAACAGGGTTAAGAGCATCAATCCTGCTGACCAAACCGCGCTGATCGATTATTTCAAAGCGCGGAATGATATAAGAATGGTTGCTGCGATAATACTATTTTCCTACACTGGTATCAGGCCAGCTGAACTTGCTGACATTACAGTAAATGGCGATAAAGTACGTATTGTGGGGGCAAAAAAAAGCCATGATGGTATTCGTGGTGCAGACAGGACTCTGCAATTTGAAGGCGTTGACCCTCGCTGGTTAAGCTCAATAGTCAGAGAAGCACAGTTCGCCAATATTAAATCGTTGCAAGATAAACTTCGCATTGCAGGACAAAATTTATGGCCGAAGCGCAATCATCTCCCTACATTTTATAGTTGGCGTCATCAATTGGGGTCAGAGCTCAAAGCATCCGGAATGGACCGCGTACAAATTGCCTATTTGATGGGACATCAGGCCACAGCCTCAGTTAATCGTTACGGAAATCGAAAATCAGCAAGAGGAGGACGTTTACCGAGTTGTCCTGCTGATGCTGACCTGAGCCACATTAGAGTGACTCACAGCGTGCCGTCTGCGGATAATAAAAGCTATATCCAGCCAAATACACCAATAATGGTGGTTGAGCCAAGTGAAGAATCAAATGTTAAGCGAAAAGGAATGGCTGCATTTATAAATAGAGACAAATCAAAAGATGATGGTTTCTCGCGGTAATATTCTCAATCTTTACTCATCAAAAATAGTCATGATTGGACATGTAAACACCTAATGATGGTCTTCATTGGCGTGAGAAATATAACATGTAGCGCTTACGGATGCGCACGTAAGTGCGCCATGAAAAGAGTCGTAAGTACGCAAAGAATACAACCGTAAGTATGATTTAAAACACACCGTAAGCACGGCTGTTGAAAACCATACTTACGCACGTAAGTATGGGGGTGTGTCGAGGTTACGAGACCGGAACCCCCGTAGGTTGCGCAGCGACCGGAGTGGGGTGGAGAACCCTTTTTTATGGATGGTATGAAGCGGTCAATATGGGATGACGAAGGAGGCGGGTATAGGGGTCAAGGTGGAGTCTGACTCGGGACGAGGAGGAACAACCTTGACGCCTATATCTCGGTGACGGTCATCCCATATTGATGGCGCAATACCATTCATAAAAACGGTTTGAATTTAATTGAGTGGAGCCATGTATGTTTTAACTACCCCACTCAATTAAAAAGTAGAAAATGGCAGAGGTTATATATAACAACAATCAGGTGATAACACCGAGGATAATAAAAATGAAAAATAATAAAAACAAAACAGCGGGGCATGATATTTCGTCATATGACGGTCAGAAGGACGGTGCTGCCACACAACAGGTGCAGCAGGCTGCCAGGTCGGTGATGCAGGGTAAACTGCTGACTCTGCCGGATATGAGCCCTACTGGCCGCCCCATCAAAACCAGCTCGAATTTGTTTGCTCTTATCACATTCAACGGTTGGGAGCCACGCTACAACCTGATGACGGGTGAGGCAGAACTGGCTGATGCGGATGGTGAGCGTCTGGGAGGCTCTGAGGCGGGTCAGCGATCCGCGCTGGTTGATGCCTGCCAGTTGGCAGGTGTGCCGGATGCCGTGATTGAGGAGCACCTGATCGCAATTTGTGAGCGCCACAGTTATCACCCTGTGCGTCAGTGGCTCGAACGTGGGGCACCGTGGGATGGGAAACCGCGCATCGATGCGGTTATTGCTACCCTCAATGCGGCAAATCCTGCCTATGCGAGTGCGGTGTTACATGCATGGCTGGTTGGGTGTGTCGCTGCACTCTATCAACCGCGCTGGTACTCGAAATTGGTGCCTGTGTTGGTGGGGGCACAGTCCTATCGAAAAAGCGCCTGGGTGAGCCGTCTGGCTGCTGTGGTGCAAAGTTCGACCCTCGATTGTGCCATCAATCCAGACAAGCCTGATGATGTTCGTCGCGCAGTGTCTGCATGGGTTGTGGAGCTGGCTGAGCTTGAGAGTACGACCCGACATGAGGCGGGTAGCCTCAAGGCTTTTTTGACCCGAGAGAACGACAGCTATCGCCTACCCTATGCCCGCAGCATGACCACCAAAAAGCGCCAGACTTCATTTATTGCCACGGTCAACGGGACGGATTTTCTCAAGGATACAACCGGTAACTCCAGATTTGCTGTTATCGAGTTGGCTGCGGCAGCTGATGTTGAGCGCCTCAATGCGGTCCTGGGCTGGAGCTGGAGTGCAGGCCGTTTGTCCCAGACAGACCCTGAGCAACTGCGCCAGTTTTGGCTGGAGGTAAGGGAGCGCTATGAGTCAGGAGCAACGTGGTTTCTGGATGATGCAACAGCTGCACTAGCTGCATCGGAAAACGATGCTCACACAGACAAGGGTCCATATTATGAGGTTATTTACCACCACCATCTATCGCGTCCACTGGCCTCATCTGAATGGCTCACGGCGAGCGGGCTGTGCGCCCGCCACGGTGAGAGGCTGAGCATGGCGAGTAGTTGGGGTAAGGCACTCCGGTTGCTCGCGAGCGAGGGCAAGCTCCAGAGCCGCAGGGTGCGTTCTAATAGGACCGAGTACCTGCTGCCCGTCGATAGCCCCAAAGAGAAGGGTAAAGCCGACAAGTGACTCTTAAGCCCTGCCGATAAGGCGGGGCTTTTTCTGCCCGTCTATTGGGCAAATGATTAATTGGTTAAGTGCATGTTAAGTGGTTTTTCTAGCTTCTTAACCAGCCTCAAACCCTCGCCATTACTGACCTACAGTGGTTTTTGGTTAATTGATTAAGGTGATTTATATATAAACACTGAGTAAACCTTGATAAGAGCCCATCCAGCACTCACCACGCTTCATGGCAACTTCCCTTACTCAGCTTAACCATCATTACCTCAAACGCAGTCATGGTAAGGGTTTGAGGCTGAGTAAGGGGGGATTCACTCGCTTAACCGCATCTAACCAAAGTAACCCATGACATCCAATAAAGATTACCGATCACCACCACTCGACAGGTGAATTAGGGCATGAGTTTGTAAAACGTAGGGAGACTCAGATTTTCTTATTGCCGTTGAGTGCTCAACGGCAGATTCGCCACATCAACCCCACTGCGTCCTTGTTGGTGATTATCAGGCCGGACGAGCCATGCCAAGCAACAAAGTCTTTTGATTGTTAATATTGTTTTTAGTCGTGATATAGCTCATGTTCCTGGTCGTAACATTATGATATAGTTGAACATATGACTGGGTTGATTTTAGGTTTCTCGTTTAATTGATTCAACATATTCGCGGAGGCCTCAATGGATGTGTATTTATTTATACTAAATGAATTAGTTTGCAAGTTTTGCACACGATATACTTATTGTCACCCCCCTGGCGTAAGGTTGTTGTTACAATGGTGTTTGGATTCTCAACTCTATTTTGCATACATCCAAAATGATAGATTGATCATTATACATTGATGAAGCGATTTTATTTTTAACTGATAAATATCACGTAATACTACAATTAGTAAGTCGCAGGAGTTATATGCCAGTAAAAGGTAGCATGATCACTACAGATGAATTTATATCAAAATGTAAGTTGATTCACGGTGATAAATACATCTATGACAAGACAGTATATACTGGGGCGCATAATAAAATTGTAATTATTTGTCCAGAGCATGGCGAGTTTGAAATGAGGGCTAGCGCTCATGCTGGAAAACAAAAACAGGGCTGTAAGGCTTGTGCTGGGCGACCCGAAGTAACAACTGAAATCTTCATAGCGAAATCAAAAGATAAATTTAAATCAAGATTTGAATATGATAAAGTGAAATATATAAATGCTTTCACGCACGTTACAATAACATGCCCAGAACACGGTGACTTCTCAATAATACCCAATAGCCACTTACATGGAAATGGCGGTTGTAAAGCATGCTCAGGGCGTCCTGATATAACAAACGAGCAATATATACAACGTTTAAAAGATAAGTTTGGGGACGATTATGATTATTCATCGGTTGAATATACCGGTGCCTTTAATGAAGTAAGCGTAATTTGCCGTCAACATGGGGAATTTAAAAAACAAGCTTTTCGTTTACCCCTATCAGAGGGGTGCCCTAAATGCTTACAATTTACACAGGATGATTTTTTGGCAAAGGCTATAAATACACATGGTAATTTATACGACTACACTGCCGTTAAATATATTAACACAAAAGAGTATATAACCATAATTTGTCGTGAGCATGGGCCTTTTGAACAGACGCCTAACCGCCATCTTGATGGGAGAGGATGTCCTGCTTGTGGAGTTGAACGTAATCTTCTAGCCAATAGGTCACCAGATGATTTTTGTATAGTATACTATTTGAAACTTTTATATAAGGGGCATTTTTTTTGGAAGATTGGAATTACCACAAAGAGCATTGATATACGCTATAAATTACTTGGAAAAGACGATGTAATCATTGCTGACTCGCAACAAATTAGCACTACCATTCAGATGGCCTTAAAAATTGAACATGAATTTATAAGAGTTTTTGGTGCACACTTAGAATATCGAGGCCATATTCTTAAAAATGCAAAAGGTGGAACTGAGTGTTTTAGCATAGATGTACTTGCATCAAAAGGCATGACTCTTTCCGAGTTTATAAAAAATACAGAAAATGCACTTTTAGATTAAATATAGGACTGTGATTTTTCATAAAAATCTAACAGTATAACAATTAATAAATATAATTTCATTGGAAATCATTAAAAACCCACTGCATATGCAGTGGGCGTATAGATAAGCTTACTTTAATCGTCTAAGTATAGGTTCAACAATCAGTTTTTTTATAAGATACAGAGCAAACGTATTATGGTAAAGATCAAAATACATCCCCGTAAATATAAATGTAACTGAGTCAATTGTCATCTACACTAGACGAACAGCCATCAGCTTTATGATCTATTCAAAAATATTAGTTAACATAATTATCCTCCTTTGAGTCTTTGCTCAAATGTTTCTACATAATTGTAGAAACAACCATTTATTAACTTATAACTAAAGTGAAGTCAATTGTTATTTCTGAAGTTAGGTAATGGGGATATAATCGTAATTTAACGGTAAGCGGTGGTAACTATACTTAATGGTGATCCCCTTCTACGAGCCAAAACAAAAAATATATGATCATGAGTTATCAGCAGTTTATTTAGGGAAGGTGCGAATAAGTCATATGGCACGAGAGCATTTACTGGTAACCCATTGATATTAAATGACTAAAATTTTCATTTTTTGTTCTTGGGATACTTGTTCGCACTTTCCTTAGATCAACAGCATGATTCCGATAGTCAGAATGTATGTTCACGTTCTTGACATTTAAGAATTTTTCTTTATAAAAGACGTAGAAAACTCATGGCAATAGCTTGAGTCAATTACGCTGTTTTTATAGTCGGCAGTTTCTGCGTAAGTCATTGAATGAAAAGGTTATATTTTTGCGGTGATATACAAAAGTGAGGGTTCGAATCCCTCCCTCACCGCCAAATTGTAAAAACCGACCTCAGGGTCGGTTTTTTTGCTTCAAGGCGTCTGCCAGCCCCCTGACAAGAGCAACCCGTCATCGGCGGGGGCCAGAAAAAACGGTTTGCCGCGATACCTGGCCGAGTGCCGCCCAGCCAATCCCATCCCTTCCGCCTCGCTGCTCTCTGCTCTCTGCTCTCTGTCGACAGGGGATATACCCCGAGGGCAGCCAGCCCTTTCTCGTTGACAGCGTATTACGCCAAGCAAAGAGAAAGTGACGATATAGATGACCAATATCCTCTCACAGATAGCACAGTATATTGTGATATCACCTGGAGAACTGCCTCGTCCTGCCATGCCGGCACCGTCAACCTGCTCTGCAGATCAGGCTGTACAGGCCGATGCCACCGGACAATACCGGGTCTGCGCAACCTCTCGGATATTGCTCACCGATTGGATATCGTTTTGAAAAACTGATAGTTAAATGGCTACACTAGCCTCACACATCGCATAGGGATATGGACAAATGAGTCTTATTGGCTTGCTGCTGGCCCTGGCAGCCATTCTGGGTGGCAACATGATAGAAGGGGGGCACCCCAGCGCCCTGCTCGATCTGCCCGCCTTTCTCATCGTGATCGGCGGTACCGTCGGTGCCGCACTGACCCAGTTTCCTTTCTCCGTGGTTGGTAAAACCCTCAAGCGCTTCAAGTGGCTCATCACTCCCCTGCGCCTCGACATGCTGGAGCAGGCCCAGCTGCTTGAAACCCTGGCGGGCAATGCACGGCGCAGTGGCATGCTGGCACTGGAGGGCATGATCGACGACATCAAGGATCCCTTCCTGCAAAAAGGGGTACAGATGATGGTCGATGGCTACGAGAAGACCAAAATCCACGAGGTACTGGAAAACGAGATCGAGTTCGAGCAGGAAGATATCGAACAGACCGTCAAATTCTACGAGGCCATGGGGGGCTACTGCCCGACCATGGGGATCGTCGGGGCCGTATTTGGCCTCATTCACGCCATGGGCCTGCTGGATGCCCCCGACAAGCTGGGGGGCGCCATCGCGGTGGCCTTTATCGCTACCATCTACGGGGTGTCGGCCGCCAACCTCATCTTCCTGCCCTTCGGCAACCGCTACAAGTCGTTTGCCCACCAGATCCGCCACTACAAGGAGATGACCCTCACCGGCATCCTCTGCATCGTGGACGGCGAGTCACAGCAACGGCTGCAAGTGACCCTTGAGCCTTACCTCGGAGGCCACAGTGGCGAAAAAGAAAAAGGCTGAGGCGCCGGAGAACCACGAACGCTGGCTGGTCTCCTACGCCGACTTCATGACACTGCTGTTCGCCCTGTTCGTGGTGCTCTACTCCTTCGCCATGGCCAAGCAGTCGGAGACTCGCGTGCTCATTCAGGGCTTTATCGAATCTCTTGGCAAGATAGGGCTGGTCTCCCTTCCCGCCGGCTCCCCCGTGATGCAAGGGGGCACAGGCATACTGGAACCCGAGTCCAAGACCACCCCCAATACCTCCCAGAAAGAGCAGGTGCTGGATACCCAGACGCCCGCAGCGGCGGCCGACCCTTTCAACGAGACCATCGGCTCCTCGGAGAAACCTACGGCCACGGAGTCCTGGCCCCACAAGACCAAGGAGCAGGATTGGGTCACGGTCACCAAGCAGAAGCTGGATCAGCAGCTCAAGAGCCAAATCGAGTCCAAGGAGATCGAGGTGGAGCAGCTTGGCAGCCAACTGGTGATCCGCATCGGCGAGAAGACCTTGTTCCCGGCCGACTCCGCCTTCTTGCAGCCCCAGTTCATTCCGCTGGTCAACAAGGTCTCGGACGTGCTGGCGGACATCCCCGGCATGGTGGTGGTCACCGGTCACACCGACAACTCCCAGGCGCCGGTGGAGCTCTATCGCAACAACTGGGAGCTGTCGGTGCTGCGGGCGGCCACCATCACCCACACCCTGCTGACCAACCCCAAGCTGGATTCACGACGGCTGATCGCCCAGGGGGTGGCGGATACCCAACCCCGTTATCCAAACGATACCACGGCTCACCGCCAGGCCAACCGCCGGGTGGAGATCGTGCTCTCCCAGGGCAAGGCGGCAGAGCAGAGCCTCCCCATTCTCCAACCCTGAAACAGACCCCGCCATGCGGGGTCTTTTGTTTCCTGCCATCCACCGGATTTTCAAACTATCCGGTTTTTTTCTGCTAAATAAAAACGATTGAAAACAATTCTCAAACGAGAAAGTTGACCCCGCTAGCAAAACACAATTTTCATCCCGTTGATTAATAATTAATCCTTTGAAATGACATGTAAATCAGTACGAAAGTGGCATACTACGTAACGTCATTGTTAAGTCACATGATTAATTTGGTTAGGGAAAAACCTATATGTTTGCTGATATTGCCGTCCAGCACTGGGCTTTTGCTGTCTATGTCATTGGCGCCATCTGTATCTGCTTGACCATGATAGGCCTGGCGGCCTTGCTGGGGGGACGCGCCTATGGCCGTGCCAAGAACAAACCCTTCGAATCCGGGGTGGATTCCGTCGGCAACGCCCGCCTGCGCTTCTCCGCCAAGTTCTACCTGGTCGCCATGTTCTTCGTCATCTTCGATGTCGAAGCCCTCTATCTCTTTGCCTGGTCCGTCTCCGTTCGGGAGAGCGGCTGGGTCGGCTTCATCGAAGCCACCATCTTCATCACCCTGCTGCTGGTAGGCCTCCTCTACCTGTGGCGCATTGGTGCCCTCGACTGGGCCCCGAAAAAGCGTGTCCTGACTGACAAGAAACCAGACTGAACTACCGATTATCTCTTTGAGGTTGCACCATGAAGTACACCCTGACCCGGATTGACCCGGATGCGCCCGTTGAGCGCTACCCCCAGGAACAGCGCCAGACCGTCGATGATCCACTGGCGCAGCAAGCGACCCGCGGCATCATGATCGGGCGCCTCGAAGAGGTGCTGCAAGACACCGTCAACTGGGGCCGCAAGAACTCCCTCTGGCCCTACAACTTCGGCATCTCCTGCTGCTACGTGGAGATGTGTACCGCCTTCACCTCTCCCCACGACGTGGCTCGCTTCGGTGCTGAGGTCATACGAGCCTCCCCCCGTCAGGCCGACTTCATGGTGATTGCCGGCACCCCCTTCATCAAGATGGCCCCTGTCATCCAGCGGCTCTATGAGCAGTTGCTCGAGCCCAAGTGGGTCATCTCCATGGGGGCCTGCGCCAACTCCGGCGGTATGTATGACATCTACTCCGTGGTACAGGGGGTGGACAAGTTCCTGCCGGTCGATGTCTACATTCCGGGCTGCCCGCCCCGCCCCGAGGCCTTCCTGCAAGCCCTGATGCTGCTGCAGGAATCCATCGGCAAGGAACGCCGCCCCCTCTCCTGGGTGGTGGGGGATCAGGGGATCTACCGTCCCCAGATGCAATCCGAGAAGGAACGCAAACGCGGCGAGCGGATCAACGTGACCAACCTGCGCACGCCGGATGAGATCTGATCATGAAACTGACTCGAGAATTCCCAAGCAATTACACCATGGCCCAGTGGCAAACCGCCGATCACGCCGATGCCCAGGTGGTCGGCGAGCTGTTCGCCCACTTCGGTGCCGAGCGCTTCACCGTGCAGAGCACCCGTACCGGCGTGCCGGTCATCTGGCTCTCCCGGGATCTGCTGCTGGACGTGATGGGCTTCTTGCAAAAGCTGCCCTCCCCCTTTGTGATGCTGTTCGATCTCAGCGCCACCGACGAACGGATGCGCAGCCATCGCCACGGCCTGCCGGAGAGCGACTTTACCGTCTTCTATCACCTCATCTCCATCGACCGTAACGCCGACGTGATGCTGAAGGTGGCGCTCAAGGAGAGTGATCTCCATCTGCCCACCGTCAGCCGCCACTTCCCCAACGCCAACTGGTACGAGCGGGAAGTGTGGGATCTGATGGGAATCACCTTCGATGGCCACCCCCATCTGACCCGCATCATGATGCCCAAGAGCTGGCAAGGGCACCCCTTGCGCAAGGACTACCCGGCGCGCGCCACCGAGTTTGATCCCTTCATGCTCGATGCGGTCAAGCAGGATCAGGAGCAGGACAACCTGCTGTTCAAGCCGGAAGAGTGGGGCATGGCCCGCGGCAACGAGAACGAGGACTACATGTTCCTGAACCTCGGGCCGAACCACCCCTCCGCCCACGGCGCCTTCCGCCTGGTGCTGCAACTCGACGGGGAAGAGATCCGCGACTGCGTGCCCGACATCGGCTATCACCACCGCGGCGCCGAGAAGATGGGCGAGCGCCAGTCCTGGCACAGCTACATCCCCTACACCGACCGGGTCGAATACCTGGGCGGCGTGATGAACAACCTGCCCTATGTGCTGGCGGTAGAGAAGCTGGCCGGCATCAAGGTGCCAGCGCGGGTCGACATGATCCGGGTGATGATGGCGGAACTGTTCCGCATCCAGAGCCACCTGCTGTTCCTTGGCACCTACATTCAGGACGTGGGGGCCATGACCCCGGTCTTCTTCACCTTCACGGACCGCCAGAAGATCTACACCATCATCGAGGCCATCACCGGAGCCCGCATGCACCCGGCCTGGTTCCGCATCGGCGGCGTGGCCCACGATCTGCCTGCCGGCTGGACCCGCCTCATCCAGGACAACCTGTTGAGCTGGCTGCCCAAGCGGTTGATGGAGTATGAAAAGGCGGCCATGCGCAACAGCATACTGCGGGGCCGCACCATCGGCGTCGCCGCTTACAACACGGCCCAGGCCCTGGCCTGGGGCACCACGGGGGGCGGTCTGCGGGCCACGGGGCTCAACTTTGACGTGCGCAAATGGCGCCCCTATTCCGGTTACGATCAGTTCGAGTTCGAGGTGCCGGTGGGCAGCAACGGGGACGCCTACGACCGCGCCACCGTGCGCATCGAGGAGATCCGCCAGAGCCTGTCCATTATCGAGCAGTGCATGAAAAACATGCCTGAGGGCCCCTTCAAGGCGGATCACCCGCTCACCACGCCACCGCCCAAAGAGCGCACCCTGCAGGACATCGAAACCCTGATCACCCACTTCCTGCAAGTCTCCTGGGGGCCTGTCATGCCGGCCGCCGAGTCCTTCCAGATGATAGAGGCGACCAAGGGAGTCAACAGCTATTACCTGACCAGCGACGGATCCACCATGAGCTACCGGACCCGGATCCGCACCCCGAGCTTTGCCCACCTGCAGCAGATCCCCTCGGTGATCCGCGGCCAGATGGTGTCGGATCTTATCGTCTACCTGGGCAGTATCGATTTCGTTATGTCAGATGTGGATCGTTGAGTCCTCTCGCTCCGGCAGCCGGGGCGAAGGGCAAGACGCGCAGTAAAGGGACAAGCCACAAAAGGTCAAGTCATGAGCCAATGTCAGTGTCACAATAACCAGACCCCACAAGGGCAAGGGGCATGTAGCAGCCAGCAGGGAGATTTCGTCCTGAGCCAGGCTGAGCGCGATGCCATCGAACACGAGAAACACCACTACGAAGATCCCCGTGCAGCCAGCATCGAAGCGCTCAAGATAGTGCAACAGGCCCGTGGCTGGGTGCCTGACGGCGCCATTCACGCCATCGGCGCCGAGCTCGGCATCCCCGCCAGCGACGTGGAAGGGGTCGCCACCTTCTACAGCCAGATCTTCCGCCAGCCAGTGGGTCGTCACATCATCCGCGTCTGCGACAGCATGGTCTGCTACATCAACGGCCACGAGCAGTTGCTTGCCGGTCTGAAAGAGGTCGTCAATCTGGCCCCCGGTCAGACCTCCCCGGATGGCCGCTTCACCCTGTTGCCCGTCTGCTGCCTCGGCAACTGCGACAAGGGGCCGGCCATCATGATCGATGACGATACCTATGGCGGACTCGATGCCGTCAGCCTGCTGAAAACCCTGGAGGCTTACCCATGAGCATTCAGCCAGGCAAGACGCTTGCCTCCCTCGGCACCGCCAATCGCATCCCCCGCACCGCCGAGACTCACCCTCTCACCTGGCGCCTGCGGGACGATGGCCAGCCGGTGTGGCTCGAGGAGTATCAGGCAAAACAGGGCTATGAGGCCGCCCGCAAGGCCCTTGGCCAGATGAGCCCGGATGACATCGTCAGCACCGTCAAGGACGCCGGCCTCAAGGGACGCGGCGGCGCCGGTTTCTCCACCGGCGTGAAGTGGGGCCTGATGCCCAAAGACGAGAGCATGAACATCCGTTACCTGCTCTGCAACGCCGACGAGATGGAACCCAATACCTACAAAGACCGCATGCTGATGGAGCAGCTGCCTCACCTGCTGATCGAGGGGATGATCATCAGTGCCCGGGCTCTCAAGGCCTATCGCGGCTACATCTTCCTGCGCGGCGAGTACGTGGATGCCGCCATCCACCTGCGCCGCGCCGTGGAAGAGGCCAAGGCCGCGGGGCTCCTTGGCAAGAACATCTTGGGCTCGGGCTTTGACTTCGAGCTGTTCGTCCACACCGGCGCAGGTCGCTACATCTGCGGCGAAGAGACGGCCCTCATCAACTCCCTGGAAGGACGGCGCGCCAACCCGCGGGCCAAACCCCCCTTCCCCGCCGTCTCCGGCGTCTGGGGCAAGCCCACCTGCGTCAACAACGTCGAAACCCTGTGCAACGTCCCCGCCATCATCGGCAACGGTGTGGCCTGGTATCAGGGGCTGGCACTGCCGGGTTCGGAAGATCACGGCACCAAGCTGATGGGCTTTTCCGGCAAGGTCAACAATCCCGGCCTGTGGGAGCTGCCCTTTGGCATCACCGCCCGCGAGCTGTTCGAAAACTACGCCGGTGGCATGAAGCCCGGCTATCGCCTGAAAACCTGGCAACCGGGCGGCGCCGGCACCGGTTTCCTGCTGCCCGAGCACCTGGATGCCCAGATGTATGCAGGCGGCATCGGCAAGGTGGGCACCCGCATGGGTACGGGCCTTGCCATGGCGGTGGATGACAGCATCAACATGGTCTCACTGCTGCGCAACATGGAGGAGTTCTTTGCCCGCGAATCCTGCGGCTGGTGCACCCCCTGCCGCGACGGCCTGCCCTGGAGCGTCAAGATCCTGCGGGCGCTGGAGCGGGGCGAGGGCCAACCCGAGGATCTCGCGACCCTGGAACAGCTCGTCAGTTTCCTGGGCCCGGGCAAGACCTTCTGTGCCCATGCCCCCGGCGCCGTCGAGCCCCTTGGCAGTGCGATGAAGTATTTCCGATCCGAGTTCGAGGCCGGGGTCAAGGCCCCCCATGACAATCACAAGCTGTTCAAGGGTATCCAGCCCAACCTGCTGGGCGAGCGCTGGTAAGCGCCAGGACGCATCGGGCAATAGCCGATTTCATAAAACAGGTTTCAGGGAAGTTGTATGGCAACCATTCATGTAGACGGTAAAGAGTACGAGGTAGACGGGGCAGACAACCTGCTGCAAGCCTGTCTGTCGCTGGGTCTGGACGTCCCCTATTTTTGCTGGCACCCGGCGCTGGGTAGCGTCGGCGCCTGCCGCCAGTGCGCGGTCAAACAGTATCAGAATGCCGACGACAAGCGCGGCCGCCTGGTCATGTCCTGCATGACCCCTTCCACCGATGGCACCTATATCTCCATCGAGGATGAAGAAGCGAAGGAGTTTCGCAAGACGGTAGTGGAGTGGCAGATGACCAACCATCCCCACGACTGCCCGGTGTGCGAAGAGGGTGGCGCCTGCCACCTGCAGGACATGACGGTAATGACGGGCCACAACAGCCGCCGCTACCGTTTCACCAAGCGCACCCACCAGAATCAGGATCTGGGCCCCTTCATCAACCACGAGATGAACCGCTGCATCGCCTGCTACCGCTGCGTGCGCTATTACAAGGATTACGCCGGTGGCGAGGATCTCGGGGTCTATGGCGCCCATGACAACGTCTACTTCGGCCGGGTCGAGGATGGCACCCTGGAGAGCGAATTCTCCGGCAACCTGGTGGAGGTCTGTCCCACCGGCGTCTTCACCGACAAGACCCACTCCGAGCGTTACAACCGCAAGTGGGACATGCAGTTCGCCCCCAGCATCTGCCAGGGGTGCTCGGTCGGCTGCAACATCAGCCCGGGTGAGCGCTACGGCGAGCTGCGCCGCATCGAGAACCGTTTCCACGGTGCCCTGAACCACTATTTCCTCTGCGATCGCGGCCGCTTCGGCTACGGTCACGTCAATCTGACCGACCGCCCGCGCCAGCCCCTGCTGCAGGATGGCAGTGACAAGCTGGCCATCACGGTGGATGGTGCCCTGAACCGGGCCGCGGATGCGCTGCGCACCGCCAGCGGCGTCATCGGCATCGGCTCACCCCGCGCCTCCTTGGAGAGCAACTTCGCCCTGCGCGAACTGGTGGGGGCTGCCAACTTCTACTCCGGGGTCGAGCGGAGCGAATGGAAATGCCTGCAGAAGATGCTGGACATTCTGGAGCACGGCGGCGTGCGTACTCCCAGCCTGCGCGACATGGAAGAGGCCGACGCCGTGCTGGTGCTCGGGGAAGATGTCACCCAGACCGCCGCCCGCATCGCCCTGGCCCTGCGCCAGGCGGTGAAAGGCAAGGGGCGCGAAATTGCCCGCAAGCTGAAGGTGGATCTCTGGCAGGTCGCCGCCGTGCAGACCCTGGCCCAGAACCAGCGCTACCCCTTGCTCATCACCAGTCTGGATGCCACCCGCCTGGATGACGTGGCGAGCAGCACCCTGCACGCCCCCCACGCGGATCAGGCGCGCCTCGGGTTTGCCATCGCCCACCTGCTGGATGCCAGTGCACCGACACCAACGGATCTCTCCCCCGAACAGCAGGCCCTCGCCGCCCAATGGGCCGACCTGCTTGGCAACGCCAAAAAGCCCCTCATCATCGCAGGCAATGGTGCCCGCAACGAGGCGCTGATCGAAGCGGCCAGCAACATCGCCCGCGCCCTCAAGGGCCGTGGCCAGGCCGCGGAGCTTGCCCTGGTGGCTCAGGAAGCCAACAGCCTGGGACTGGCCATGCTGGCCCGGCATGCCGCCCCGCTGGAGGCAGCCCTCGAGCGCATGGAAGGGGAAGAGAGGCTTGCCCTGGTCGTTCTTGAGAACGACCTCTACCGCCGAGCCTCCCGCAGCCGGGTGGACGCCGCCCTGGATCGCCTGCAACACCTGCTGGTCATCGACCATCAGGAGACGGCCACCGCGAAGAAGGCGGATCTGGTGCTGCCTTCCGCCAGTTTTGCCGAAGGCGATGGCACCCTGGTCAACATGGAAGGCCGCGCCCAGCGCTTCTTCCAGGTCTATGCTCCCGCCTTCTACAACGCCGATATCCAGGTGCGCGAAAGCTGGCGCTGGCTGGATGCCCTGCAAGGGAGCCAGCAACCGCGTTCGGTTCGCTGGAGCACCTTCGACGATGTGAGTCGCGATTGTGCCGCCAGCGCCCCGTTGCTCACCACCATGGGTGAAGCTGCACCCAACGCCGGCCTGCGCATTCGCGGCATGAAGCTCGCCCGGGAGCCGCACCGCTACAGTGGTCGCACCTCCATGCTGGCGAACCAGAACGTGAGCGAGCCCAGAGTCGCCCAGGATCCCGATTCGCCGTTCGCCTTCTCCATGGAAGGCTACGCCGGTGCCCGCCAGCCCCTCTCCCAGGTACCGTTTGCCTGGGCGCCGGGCTGGAACTCCCCCTCCGCCTGGAACAAGTTCCAGGACGAGGTGGGTGGCAACCTGCGTGCCGGGGATCCCGGTCGCCGCCTGCTGGAGCCGGGCGAAGGCAACCTGGGCTGGTTTGGCGCCATCCCGGCCCCCTTCCAGCCCGCCGCATCCCTGCAGGTGGTGAGCTATGACCAGCTGTTCGGTGGCGAGGAGCTCTCCGCCAGAAGCCCGGTCATCCAGGCTCGCATGGGGGAACCCACCCTGGTACTGAACCCGGCGGATGCCGCGCGCCTGGCACTGTCCCCTGACGCACTGGTGGCCTTCTCCTGGGGTGGCAACCACTGGCGCCTGCGTCTTCGCCTGAGCGATGCGCTGGCTCCGGGCCTGGCAGGGTTGCCACTCGGGGTGAACGGCCTGCCGACCGCCCTGCACCACGCCCTGATCGATAACCTGCAGGAGGTCATCGCATGAGCGACTCTCTGATGGATCTGCTGATCGAGGTCGGCAAGGCCCTGGTCGTGCTCGTGGGGATCGTGGGGGCTGGCGCCTTCATGAGCTTCATCGAGCGCCGCCTGCTGGCACTGTGGCAGGACCGTTACGGCCCCAACCGGGTTGGCCCCTTCGGCCTGCTGCAACTGGCGGCCGACATGGTCAAGATGTTCTTCAAGGAGGACTGGATCCCGCCCTTTGCGGATCGCCGGATCTTCGTGCTGGCCCCCATCATCGCCTTCACCGCCTTCATCCTGGCGTTTGCGGTGGTGCCCATCACCCCCACCTGGGGCGTGGCGGATCTCAACGTGGGGCTGCTCTATATCCTGGCGATCGCCGGGCTGGCGGTCTATGCCGTGCTGTTCGCCGGCTGGTCGAGCAACAACAAGTACTCCCTGCTCGGCAGCCTGCGCGCCTCGGCCCAGACCCTCTCCTACGAGGTGTTCCTTGGCCTCTCGCTCATGGGCATCGTCATCCAGACCGGCAGCTTCAACCTGCGTGACATCGTCGAGGCCCAGGCCGGCATGTGGAACGTGATCCCCCAGATCCTGGGCTTCGTCACCTTCCTGTTTGCCGGGGTCGCCGTCACCCACCGCCACCCGTTTGACCAGCCGGAGGCCGAGCAGGAGCTCGCCGACGGCTATCACATCGAGTACGCGGGCATGAAGTGGGGTCTCTTCTTCGTGGGGGAGTACATCGGCATCGTGCTGATCTCTTCCCTCATCGTGACCCTCTTCTTCGGTGGCTGGCACGGCCCCTGGCTGCCGCCCTTCATCTGGTTCGCCCTGAAGACCGCCTGTTTCATGGTGTTCTTCATCCTGCTGCGGGCCTCCCTGCCCCGCCCGCGCTTCGACCAGGTGATGTCCTTTGGCTGGAAAGTGTGCCTGCCCCTGACCCTGCTCAACATGCTGGTCACCGCTGCCGTGGTGCTGATGAATGCGTGAGCAAAACGAGATGGACATGACGATGATTCGGCGGTCTGCGGCAAGGAAACGCCCAGACGCCAGTGCTGATAAATGTGCAGTGAGGCACCTATGAAAATTACGAGCATTATCAAGGGTGTTGGCACCCAGTTGCGCAGTCTTGGGATGGTCTTCTCCCATGCCTGGCGCCCCCGTGAAACCTTGAGCTACCCGGAGCAGCCGGTCTACGCCGCCCCCCGTTTTCGCGGTCGCATCGTACTGACCCGGGATCCTGACGGCGACGAGCGCTGTGTGGCGTGCAACCTGTGTGCGGTCGCCTGCCCGGTCGGTTGCATCTCCTTGCAGAAGTCGGAGCGGGAAGATGGCCGCTGGTACCCGGAGTTCTTTCGCATCAACTTCTCCCGCTGCATCTTCTGCGGCCTGTGCGAGGAGGCCTGCCCCACCACCGCCATCCAGCTGACGCCGGATTTCGAGATGGGGGAGTATCGTCGCCAGGATCTGGTGTACGAGAAGGAAGATCTGCTGATAAGCGGCCCCGGCAAATACCCGGACTACAACTTCTACCGCATGAGCGGGATGGCCATCGACGGCAAACCCAAAGGGGATGCCGAGAACGAAGCCAAGCCCATCGATGTCAAGAGCCTGCTGCCCTAGGAGTCAACCATGGAACTGGCATTCTATGCCGCGGCCCTGGTCGCCGTTTACAGCACGCTGCGGGTGATCAGCACCAGCAACCCCATGCATGCGCTGCTCAATCTCATCATCTCCCTCATCGCCGTGGCTATGATCTTCTTCTGCCTGGGCGCCGCCTTTGCGGGGGCCCTGCAGGTGATCGTCTACGCCGGCGCCATCATGGTGCTGTTCGTGTTCGTGGTGATGATGCTGAACCTGGGGAGCGCCCAGGATCAGGAGAAGAAGTGGCTCACCCCCATGACCTGGGGTGGCCCGGCCCTGCTCTCCCTCATTTTGCTGGGCTTTCTGGCCCACGGCATTCTCGGCGTGACCGGCGGTGAACTGGGTCTGACCGAGGTCAGCGCCAAGGAAGTCGGTATCGCCCTGTTCGGCCCCTATGTGCTGGCAGTGGAGCTCGCCTCCATCCTGCTGCTGGCGGGTCTGGTCACCGCCTATCACCTGGGCCGCGAGGACAAGAGCGGGGAAGTGCTCTCCGTGCCTCGCACCACACAGGAAGGAGGTCAGCAATGAGCGACATCCCCGTGGTGATGCATGGCTCGCTGCCGGCAGCCCGCCCCCTTTCCATCCAGCAAGCACAAGGAGCATGGCGATGAGTGGAATTCCCATGGAGCACGGCCTCCTGCTGGCGGCCATTTTGTTTGCCATCGGCCTGTGCGGCCTGCTGATACGCCGCAACCTGTTGTTTATCCTCATGAGTATCGAAATCATGATGAACGCGTCCTCCCTGGCGTTCGTGGTGGCGGGTAGCCGCTGGGCCCAGGCCGACGGCCAGATCATGTACATACTGGTGATTTCTCTGGCGGCAGCGGAGGCCAGTATCGGCCTCGCCCTGTTACTGCTGCTCTATCGTCGTTACCACACCCTGAACGTGGACACTGTGAGCGAGATGCGCGGATGAGCCTCCTATATCTGACTTTCCTGTTCCCGCTGCTGGGATGGCTGCTGCTGGCCTTCTCCCTCGGCCGCCTCGGCGAGCGCACCTCGGCGCTCATCGGTGTCGGCAGCATCGGTCTCTCGGCCCTCACTACCCTGTGGGTCGGCATCGATTTTCTCAATACCATGCCGGAAGGCGGCGTCTATACCCAGACCCTGTGGCAGTGGATGACGGTGGGCGAGTTCCAGCCCGCCTTCCGTCTCTCCCTGGATGGGCTGTCGCTGACCATGCTGGGGGTCGTGACCGGGGTGGGCTTCTTCATCCACCTGTTCGCCTCCTGGTACATGCGCGGGGAAGAGGGGTATTCGCGCTTCTTCACCTACACCAACCTCTTCATCGCCAGCATGCTGTTCCTGGTGCTGGCCGATGACCTGCTGTTCGTCTATCTGGGCTGGGAAGGAGTGGGGCTGTGCAGCTACCTGCTGATCGGCTTCTACTACAAGGATCGCAACAACGGTGCCGCCGCCCTCAAGGCGTTCGTGGTGACCCGGGTCGGCGACGTCTTCCTCGCCATCGGGCTCTTCGTGCTCTACCGCGAGCTCGGCACCCTCAACATTCACGAGCTGCTGGTGCGCGCCCCCGCGATGTTCGCAGAAGGCTCCCCTGCACTGTCGTTCGCCTGCCTGATGCTGCTCGGCGGCGCGGTCGGCAAATCCGCCCAGCTGCCGCTGCAGACCTGGCTGGCGGACGCCATGGCGGGTCCGACCCCGGTTTCGGCGCTGATCCACGCGGCCACCATGGTGACTGCCGGCGTCTACCTGATAGCCCGCACCCACGGCCTCTTCCTGCTGGCCCCGGAGATCCTCCATCTGGTGGCCCTGGTCGGTGCCATCACGCTAGTGCTGGCAGGCTTTGCGGCGCTGGTGCAGACCGACATCAAGCGGATCCTGGCTTACTCCACCATGAGCCAGATAGGCTACATGTTCCTGGCCCTGGGGGTCGGCGCCTGGGAAGGGGCCATCTTCCACCTGATGACCCACGCCTTCTTCAAGGCGCTCTTGTTCCTCTCCGCCGGGGCCGTCATCGTTGCGACCCACCACGAGCAGAACATCTTCAAGATGGGAGGTCTGCGGCATCGCCTGCCGCTGGTCTATGCCTGCTTCCTGGTGGGGGGCTCGGCCCTGGCCGCGCTGCCGCTGGTGACCGCCGGTTTCTACAGTAAGGACGCCATCCTCTGGCAGGTGCAGGCCAGCGGCCAGAGCGCCCTGCTGTGGGCCGGTCTGGGTGGTGCCTTCCTCACCTCCCTCTACACCTTCCGCCTCATCTTCATCGCCTTCCACGGCAAGGCGCAGACCCAGGCTCACGCCGGACAGGGCCTTGCCCACCATCTGCCACTGCTGGTGCTGCTGGTGCTCTCCACCGGGGTGGGTGCATTGATAGTGCCGCCGCTCGCCGGAGTACTGCCGGCAGGCCCCGGGGATCACATCGAAGAGGGACGCCATGGCCTCGAGATCCTCTCCGGCGTCATCGCCGTGGCAGGCATTGCGCTGGCTGCCTTCCTCTTCCTCGGCGAACGTCGCCTGGCGAAGGGGATCGCACAGAGTGCACCGGGGCGGGCTCTGTCCACCCTCTGGTTCAATGCCTGGGGCTTTGACTGGCTTTATGAGCTGATTTGGGTCAAGCCCTACCTGCTGGCGACTCGCCTGCTCGGCAAGGATCCGCTGGACAGGATGATGAACCTGCCCGCCGTGCTGGCCCAGGGGGGGCATCAGCTGCTGGCCTGGACCGTCTCCGGCAAGTTGCGCTGGTACGCAGCCTCCATGGGGATGGGCGCCGCCCTGATACTGGCCCTGCTGCTGCTCGGCTGATCCATGAGCCCAATATTGTGTGGCAGGCTCAGCGCCTGCCCGACTAGAACCTAGATGAGAGCTGATATCGTGACCTTACTCTGGATCTTGCTAATTCCCTTCATCGGCGGCTTGCTCTGCTGGCAGATGGAGCGGCTCGGCGGACAGTTTGTCCGCTGGGTGGCCCTCGCCTCCATGAGCGCCTGTCTGGTGCTCTCCAGTGCCATCTGGCTCGGTGGTGACTTCACCCTCGCCAACCCCGGCCTCCCCGTCTGGGCAGCCGAGTGGCAACAACCCTGGATCCCCCGCTTCGGCATCTCCCTGCACCTCGCCGTGGACGGGCTGTCGCTCCTGATGGTGATCCTCACCAGCTTCATCGGCGTGCTGGCCATCCTCTGTTCCTGGAAGGAGATCGTCCAGCGCATCGGCTTCTTCCACCTCAACCTGCTGTGGATCCTGGGGGGCGTGCTCGGCGTCTTCATGGCGGTGGATCTGTTCCTCTTCTTCTTCTTCTGGGAGATGATGCTGGTGCCGATGTACTTCCTGATCGCGCTCTGGGGCCACTCGGTCACCGATGGCAAGTCGCGCATCAACGCCGCCACCAAGTTCTTCATCTACACCCAGGCGAGCGGCCTCATCATGCTGGTGGCCATCCTGGGCCTGGTACTGACCCACCACGCCGCCACCGGTGTCTTCACCTTCAACTATCAGGAACTGCTCAACACCCCCATGAGCAGCACGGTACAGTGGCTGCTGATGCTGGGCTTCTTCATCGCCTTCGCGGTCAAGATGCCCCTGGTGCCGCTCCATGGCTGGCTCCCTGATGCCCACAGCCAGGCGCCCACCGCAGGCTCCGTGGACTTGGCGGGCATCTTGCTGAAAACCGCGGCCTACGGCCTGCTGCGCTTCACTCTGCCGCTTTTCCCCGAGGCGTCCGCCGAGTTTGCCCCCTACGCCATGGTGCTCGGCCTCATCGGCATCGTCTATGGCGCCCTGCTGGCCTTTGCCCAGACCGATATCAAGCGGCTGGTTGCCTACACCAGCATCTCCCACATGGGCTTCGTGATGATCGCCATTTACTCCGGCAGCGAGCTCGCCCTGCAAGGGGCAGTGGTACAGATGATTGCCCACGGGCTCTCGGCCGCCGGCCTCTTCATCCTGTGCGGCCAGCTCTACGAGCGCCTGCACACCCGGGATCTGCGCCAGATGGGCGGTCTCTGGGGACGGCTGCGCTACCTGCCCGGCGTGATGCTGTTCTTCTCCGTCGCATCCCTCGGGATGCCGGGGACCGGCAACTTCGTCGGCGAGTTCCTGATCCTCATCGGCAGCTTCCAGGTGGCCCCCGTCATCACCGTCATCGCCACCTTCGGGCTGGTGCTGGCCTCGGTCTACTCCCTCATCATGCTGCAACGGGCCTGCTTCGGGACGCCCCTGGAGGCGAGCATGCTCAAGGGGCTGGATACCCGGGAGCTGACCATGATGCTGACCATCGCCGGCCTCTTGGTGCTGCTCGGTCTCTATCCCCAGCCGGTGCTCGACACCGCCAGCAGCAGCCTCCTGAGCGTGCTGCACTGGTACGCGCTGCCGGGCACGGGGGCGCTGCAATGATGCTTTCTCTTTCGCCTTCCTTGTCCATGTCGGGAGCACTGTCATGACGTTTACTGTTTCTCAACTGCTGGCCCTGCTGCCCCTGTTGCTGACCACGGGGGCCATGGTGGCCCTGATGCTGGCCATCGCCTGGAAGCGCTGTGACGACACCGCCTTCGTGGTCACCATCATCGGCCTCAACCTCGCGCTCTTCTCCCTGCCCATCGTGATGGCCCAGGGGGATCAGGGGGTCACTCCCCTGCTGCAAGTGGACGCTTACGCGGTCTTCTACATGGGGCTGGTGCTCATCGGGGCCCTGGCCACCTGTACCTTCGGTCGCACCTGGCTCAAGGGCTATCCGGACAACCGGGAAGAGTTCTACCTGCTGCTGCTCATCGCCACCGCAGGTGGTCTGGTACTGGCGGCCTCCCGTCACCTCGCCTCGCTCTTCATCGGGATCGAGATGCTGACCCTGCCCATGTTTGGTCTGGTGGGGTATGCCTATCGCGAGCGGCACTCGCTGGAAGCCAGCATCAAGTACATGGTGCTCTCCGCCAGTGCCACCGCCTTCCTGCTGTTCGGCATGGCACTGCTCTACGCCCAGGCCGGAAGCCTAAGCTTCAGCGATCTCGGTGTGACCCTGGCCCAGAGCCCGGCTCACCATCCGCTGCTGATGGGGGGCTTTGGCCTGATGCTGGTCGGCTTTGCGTTCAAGCTGTCCCTCGCCCCCTTCCACCTCTGGACCCCGGACGTCTATGAAGGGGCGCCGGCACCGGTGGCCACCTTCCTCGCCACCGTGAGCAAGATAGCCGTGTTCTGCGTGCTGCTGCGCTTCTACCTGGCAGTACCCGCCACCTCGGATCCCATGATCCACTGGCTGCTGGCGGCCATGGCAGTCATCTCCATCGTGGTCGGCAACCTCCTGGCGCTGATCCAGACCAACATCAAGCGGATGATGGGTTACTCCTCCATCTCCCACTTCGGCTATCTGCTGGCGGTGGTGGTGGCAAGCCGCCTCGGCGAGATGCCGGTGGAAGCGGCGGGTGTCTACCTGCTGATGTACCTGTTCACCAGCCTGGGGGCCTTCGGCGTCATCAGCATGATGTCCAGCCCCTATCGCGGCAAGGATGCGGACTCCCTGCACAGCTATCGCGGTCTGTTCTGGAAGCGCCCCTATCTGACGGCGGTGATGACGGTGATGATGCTCTCCCTCGCGGGTATCCCCATGACGCTGGGCTTCATCGGCAAGTTCTACCTCATCGGCGTCACCGTCGATGCCAAGCTGTGGTGGCTCAGTGGCGCCATCGTGCTCGGCAGTGCCCTGGGGCTCTACTACTACCTGCGGGTCATGGTCACCCTCTACCTGCGTGAACCCGGTATGCAACTGCGCGATGCCAGGGCCGACTGGGCCTTCTCCTCCGGGGGCCTGGTGGTGCTGCTCTCCGCCATTCTGGTGGTATTGCTCGGCATCTACCCCCAGCCCGTCATCAGCCTGGTGCAGGGCTTCCAGCACGTGGTGCTGCGCTAGCCTCAGGTTCACAGTTCACACAGCAAAACCGGCCTCCGTGGCCGGTTTTTTATGTCCGCCAAGGCCCGGTCCGGCTTGCCCGTCTGGCAGGCGATACCAGATCGGTCCTCTCAATCCATGCCATATCCTCCAGCAAGCAGCTCGCCGAGCAGCGAGCTGAAGATGGCCTTGCCCCCATCGTGCTCGCCTCCTCCTGCCCTCCCCATTCTCAGACACATGCCCATAAAAAACCGGCCACTGGGGCCGGTTTTTGGTTTCTTGCTGGCGCTTAACCCAGGCGAACCCGAGCATTGCGGAACATGCGCATCCAGGCGCCATCCTCTCCCCAGTTGTCCGGGTGCCAGGAGTTGGCCACGGTGCGGAATACCCGCTCCGGGTGCGGCATCATGATGGTGGCGCGGCCGTCCGTACTGGTCACCGCGGCGATACCGTCAGGGGAGCCGTTGGGGTTGGCCGGGTATTGCACGGTGACGTTGCCGCGGTTGTCCACGAAACGCAGCCCCACCAGACCGCTCTGTTGCAGCGCAGCCAGGTGAGCAGCATCGCGCACTTCCACGCGCCCTTCCCCGTGGGAGACGGCAATCGGCATCACGGAGCCAGCCATCCCGGCGAAGAAGGCGGACGGGGAGTCCTGCACTTCCACTAGGCTGAAGCGCGCCTCGAAGCGCTCGGAGCGGTTGCGCACGAAGCGCGGCCAGAGATCGGCCCCCGGGATGAGGTCACGCAGGTTGGACATCATCTGGCAGCCGTTGCACACCCCCAAGGAGAGGGTATCGCCGCGCTCGAAGAAGCGCTGGAACTGCTCACGGGCGTTGTCGTTGAACAGGATGGACTTGGCCCAGCCTTCCCCCGCCCCCAGCACGTCGCCGTAGGAGAAGCCGCCACAGGCCACCAGGGTCTGGAAATCTTCCAGCTTGATGCGCCCCTCGAGGATGTCGCTCATATGCACGTCCACCGCAGTAAAACCGGCGCGATCAAAGGCGGCCGCCATCTCCACGTGGGAGTTGACCCCCTGCTCGCGCAGCACCGCCAGACGGGGAGAAACCCCGCGAGCGATATAGGGCGCGGCCACGTCGTCGGACGGGTTGTAGGTGAGCCTGGCCTGCAGACCCGGATCGGTGGCGTCCTGGCGGGCGGCATGCTCCTGATCGGCGCACTCCGGGTTGTCCCGCAGGCGCTGCATCTGCCAGCTGGTCTCGCCCCAGATGGTGCGAAGGGCGGTGCGGCTGGCGCGATAAACCTCGCTGCCGGCACGCTGGAACAGGATGAGGTCGTCTTCGCGCACCGTGCCCAGCACGTGGGAGCAGGCTGCCAGACCGTGACCGGCCAGCAGGGTCAGCACCGCTTCCTTGTCTTCGCGACGAACCTGGATGACGGCACCCAGCTCCTCGTTGAACAGGGCCGGCAGCAGGTCGCCACCCACGCGATCGAGCTGGATGTCGAGGCCGCAGTGACCGGCAAACGCCATCTCGGTCAGGGTGACGAAGAGGCCGCCGTCGGAGCGGTCGTGGTAGGCAATCAGCTTGCGATCCGCCACCAGCGCCTGGATGGCGTTGAAGAAGCCCTTGAGCTGGACCGGGTTGTCCAGATCCGGGGCGCTTTGCCCAAGCTGGCGATAGACCTGGGCCAGGGCGGAGGCGCCGAGGCGCTGCTTGCCGTTGCCAAGGTCGATCAGGATAAGGTCGGTCTCACCGAGATCGGTACGCAGTTGCGGCGTCACGGTATTGCGCACGTCCTCGACCCGGGCAAACGCCGAGATGAGCAGGGAGAGCGGCGAGGTGACGCTGCGCTCCTCCCCGTCCTGCTGCCAGCGGGTCTTCATGGACATGGAGTCCTTGCCCACCGGGATGGTGATGCCAAGGGCCGGGCAGAGCTCCTCGCCCACCGCTTTCACGGCTTCGTAGAGGCCCGCATCTTCCCCCGGGTGACCCGCGGCAGACATCCAGTTGGCGGAGAGCTTGACCCGCTTGAGGGAGCCGATATTGGCCGGTGCCAGGTTGGTCAGGGCCTCGGCCACCGCCATGCGGGCGGAGGCGGCATGAGAGAGCAGCGCCACCGGGGTGCGCTCGCCCATGGACATGGCTTCACCGTGGTAGCTGTCGTAGGTCGCGGCGGTGACGGCGCAGTCAGCCACCGGGATCTGCCAGGGGCCGACCATCTGGTCGCGGTTGACGAGGCCCGTTACGGTGCGATCGCCGATGGTGATGAGGAAGGACTTCTCCGCCACGGTCGGCAGGCGCAGCACGCGCTCGGCGGCGTCGCTGAGGGTGATGCCGTCCAGTTGCAGCGCCTTGCCCTGGGCGGGCAGGCTCTGCACGTCGCGGTGCATCTTGGGCGCCTTGCCAAGCAGCACGTCCAGCGGCAGATCGATGGGCTGGTTGTCAAAGTGATCATCAGAGAGAGTGAGATGCTTCTCTTCGGTGGCGGTGCCGATGACGGCATAGGGCGCGCGTTCGCGCTCGCACAGGGCCTTGAACAGAGGCAGCTTGTCCTGGGCCACGGCCAGCACATAACGCTCCTGGGATTCGTTGCACCAGACTTCCAGCGGGCTCATGCCCGGCTCGTCGTTCGGGATGGCACGCAAGTCGAAGCGACCACCGCGATCCCCGTCGCTCACCAGCTCCGGCATGGCGTTGGAGAGACCACCGGCGCCCACGTCGTGGATGAAGATAATCGGGTTGTCGTCCCCCAGTTGCCAGCAGCGGTCGATCACTTCCTGGCAACGACGCTCCATCTCGGGGTTGTCACGCTGCACGGAGGCGAAGTCGAGATCTTCGGCAGACTGACCGGACGCCATGGAGGAGGCTGCGCCGCCACCCAGGCCGATGTTCATGGCCGGACCACCCAGCACGATGAGGGCCGCCCCCACCGGGATCTCCCCTTTCTGAACGTGCTCGCTGCGGATGTTGCCGATACCACCTGCCAGCATGATGGGCTTGTGGTAGCCGCGCACCTCGACGCCGTTGTGGCTCGGCACCTGCTCTTCGAAGGTACGGAAGTAACCCAGGATGGCAGGGCGACCGAATTCGTTGTTGAAGGCGGCGCCGCCAAGGGGCCCTTCCTGCATGATGTCAAAGGCGCTGACGATGCGGCTCGGCTTGCCGAAGTCCTGCTCCCAGGGCTGCTCGAAACCGGGGATGCGCAGGTTGGAGACGGAGAAGCCCACCAGGCCCGCCTTGGGCTTGGCGCCACGGCCTGTCGCACCCTCGTCGCGGATTTCGCCGCCGGAGCCGGTGGCGGCCCCCGGGAAGGGAGAGATGGCGGTAGGGTGGTTGTGGGTCTCCACCTTCATCAGGATGTCGACACGCTCCTGGTGATACTGGTACTCACCGTTGGCGGGGCTCGGGAAGAAGCGGCCACCCTGGCTGCCTTCCATCACCGCGGCGTTGTCTTTGTAGGCAGACAGGACATGATCCGGCGTCTGCTCGAAGGTGTTCTTGATCATCTTGAACAGCGACTTGGGCTGCTGTTCGCCGTCTATGGTCCAGTCGGCGTTGAAGATCTTGTGACGGCAATGCTCGGAGTTCGCCTGGGCAAACATGTAGAGCTCGATGTCGTTGGGATTGCGACCCAGCCGGGTGAAGTTGGTCACCAGGTAATCTATTTCGTCATCGGCCAGGGCCAGACCCAGGGTCACGTTGGCCTCTTCCAGGGCGGCGCGACCACCACCCAGCACATCTACCTGGGTAAAGGGGCGCGGCTCGTGGTGAGCAAACAGGGCGGCGGCCTCGTTCATCTCGGCAAAGACCACTTCCATCATGCGATCGTGCAGCAGGGCCACGATCTCGCTACGCTGGGCCACGCTCAGCTCACCCTTGGCCTGCACGTAATAGGCAATGCCGCGCTCCAGCCGCTTGACCTGTTTCAGGCCGCAGTTGTGGGCGATGTCGGTTGCTTTGGAAGACCAGGGGGAGATAGTGCCGGGGCGGGGGGTAACGAGGAACAGCTGACCGCTGGGGGTGTGTTCCGGGATGGTCGGGCCGTAGCGCAGAAGCTGGCCCAAGGTCGCTCGCTCGGGGGGCGACAGCGGGCTCGTCAGCTCGGCAAAATGCACGTATTCCGCATAGACGCTTGCTATCTCTACTCCTCTCTGTGCGCAGCTCTGCAGCAGCTTGTGGACACGAAACTCAGACAGTGCTGGGGCACCACGCAAGATTTCCATATACCTTTCTCACCAAGTTTTAGAGTGTGGGGGGATTTGAGACGCGCGTATTATAGGGATCAGGCCCATCCTGAACAAACGTTTTTCTCATCTCGCGCGGTGTGACTCCCTTCATACTCTCTGGTATAAAGGTGCCTCTTTTTTGACAAATGCCGATTTTTTCAACAAGGGTACTCACCTACTTGCGCTGCATTTTTCGACTGTTCATCGGGATGATGTTGACGCTGGCCCTGGCCGGTTGCGACTTCTATCACCCCTCCAGCCAACTGGAGCAGATCCGCCAGCGAGGCGAGATCCGGGTTGGCACCCTCTATGGCCCCACTTCCTATTACCAGCGTGACGACACCGCACTGGGGTTCGACTACGAGCTGGCGCAGCTTTACGCCGACTGGCTGGGGGTCAAGCTGACCATAGTACCGGCCTACAGCACCGCCGAGCTGGTCGAGCAACTGCAAAAGGGCAAGCTGGATCTCGCCGCCGCCGCCATCGTCGTGACCCCGGAGCGGCGCAAGCTGTTCCGCTTCGGCCCTGGCTTCTACCAGGTCTCCCCCAAGCTGGTCTATCGCAACGGCTCCTCCAGGCCCAAGAACCTCGGTGACATCAAGGGCAACATAGTGGTGCCGGCGGGCTCTACCGGCGAGGACCTGATGAAGGAGCTGGCCAAGCAGTACCCCAACCTGAAGTGGAGCACCAATCGGGATGCGGACGTGGAGGAGCTGCTCAAGCAGGTCGCCGACGGCAAGGTGGACTACACCGTGGTGCAGGACACCATACTGGCCCGTACCCAGCGCTACTACCCCGAACTCACCGAAGGCTTGACCCTCGCCAGCAAGCAGACCGTGGCCTGGGCCATGACCAAGCTGCCCGACGACAGCCTCTACGCCAGCATCATCGACTTCTTCGGTCAGCGCTTCATGGATGGCGCCATCGCCAAGCTCGACGAGAAGTACTTCGGCCACGTACAGAACTTCGACTTCGTCGACACCCGAACCTTCTTGCAACGGGCCAAGAGCCTGCTGCCCAAGTACCAGGCGCTGTTCCAGACCCACGCCAAGGATATCGACTGGCGGCTGCTGGCCGCCATCAGCTATCAGGAATCCCACTGGGATCCCCAGGCTCGCTCCTACACCGGGGTGCGCGGCATGATGATGCTCACCGGCCCGACCGCCAAGGCGATGGGGGTAAACGATCGCACCCACCCGGAAGAGAGCATCAAGGGGGGCGCCCGCTACCTGCAGGAGATGATGGCGAAGGTGCCCGACTCGGTCCCGGCGGACGAGAAAGTGTGGTTTGCCCTCACCGCCTACAACATCGGCTACGGCCACATGATGGATGCCCGCCGCCTGACCAAGGAGCTGGGCAAGAACCCGGACGCCTGGAGCGACGTGAAAGAGGTGCTGCCCCTGTTGCAGCAGTCACGCTGGCATCGCAAGGTACGCTATGGCTATGCCCGTGGCGGCGAGGCGCGCAACTATGTCAACAACGTGCGCCAGTACTACCAGAGCCTGCTCTGGCTCGACAACGAACAGCAGAAGGCCCATCGTCGGGAGGAGCTGGACGAGGACGACAGCAGCGAGCCGGACGTGCCGGCACAGCGTCCGGCCATCATCGCCGAAGTGGTCAAACAGATCATCACCCCCTAGCCTCGCCGGGGGGTGTGTTTTCCTGCCCTGTTCTCTGTTACCATCCTTGGGTATACGAGGGGCGCTGGAGCGAACTTATTGCAATGTATTCATTGCGTTGCAGTTCCTGCCAAGGGCCCTTTCGGCCCCACGCAAGACCAGGGAGGAGAACAGGATGCGAGCACGCAGAAGAGCCATGTTGGCCCGAAAAACCAAATGTGCCTGGAGCCCGAGACGCAAGCTCAAGCTGGCCGACATGAAACGCAAGATCTGGCACAGAAACCGCTCCTTCACGCTGCTGATAGCGGAGCACACAGTATAAACCCGGCATCAGCCGGGTTTTTTTATGCCTTGTCAGGCTGCGCTTCAAACAGAACGGTGCGTTTGGAGACCAGGGTGTTGCAGTGGTTGCAAAAATAATCCACCGCGCCGCAAGCCCGAAGCCGCTCCAGCTCCTGCCCGCAGGCAGGACACAGGGCCCGGATGCGATAACGGGCCTGACACTGGCCACACGTCGTCTCGCGGCTGCGGCTGTCCAGTTCGCCCTGACAGGCAAGGCAGGTCAGCGTGTTAATTCTCTTCTCGACTCCTCTTTAGGTCACTGTGCACCGGCATTACCCGCAGCCCCTCCCCCGGTTTGTCTGCCCTGAAGAGGGCCACCAAGAAAAACGGCTGCCGGTAAGGGCAGCCGCAGGGCTTTATTTCTTCGCTTTGGCCTTGAGCAGGCGCTTGCGCTGGCGCTCCTGGCTCAGGGTCAGGGTGTTCTTCTTGCCCTCGAACGGGTTGACCGACTCCTGGAACTCCACCCGGATCGGGGTACCCATGATCTTCAACGACTTGCGGAAGTAGTTGATGAGGTAGCGCTTGTAGGAGTCCGGCAGGTCGTTCAACTGGTTGCCGTGGATCACGATGCGCGGCGGGTTGTAGCCACCGGCGTGGGCATACTTCAGCTTGACCCGGCGACCATTCACCATGGGCGGCTGGTGATCTTCCTGGGCCATTTGCATGATGCGGGTCAGCATGGCGGTGCTGGTACGGCGAGTCGCGGACTCGTAAGCCTCGTTGATGGATTCGAACAGGTGGCCCACACCGCTGCCGTGCAGGGCGGAGATGAAGTGCACCCGGGCGAAGTCGATGAAGCCCAGACGTCTGTCCAGCTCGTTCTTGACGTCCTCTTTCACCTTCTGATCCAGGCCGTCCCACTTGTTGACCACCAGTACCACGGAGCGGCCGCTGTTGAGCACGAAGCCAAGGATGCTCAAGTCCTGATCCGTGATGGTCTCCCGGGCGTCAATGACCAGCAGGCAGACGTTGGCATCTTCAATCGCCTTGAGCGTCTTGATGACGGAGAACTTCTCCACCGTCTCGTGCACCTTGCCACGGCGACGCACGCCGGCGGTGTCGATGACCACGTATTTCTGATCGTCGCGCTCCATGGGGATGTAGACGGAGTCGCGGGTGGTACCCGGCATGTCGTAGACGATGACCCGATCTTCACCCAGCATGCGGTTGGTCAGGGTCGACTTGCCGACGTTGGGACGACCGACGATGGCGAACTTGATGGGCAGGTCGGCGAACGGCGTCTCCTTGGTGTCTTCCCGGGTGTCGAGCTCACCGGCAGCCACCATGCGCAGCAGGGCCTCTTCGTCGAACTCCTCCAGCTCCTCTTCCTCTTGTGCCTCGGTGGCAGAGCCGACCAGGGTCTCGAGGTGAGGGGCCAGGGCCAGCTCCAGCAGGCTCAGTACGCCACGGCCGTGGGCGGCCGCCATCTGGTAGACCTCGCCCAGGGCCAGACCGTAGAACTCGGACACCGCGGAGTCGCCGTCGATGCCGTCGGTCTTGTTGGCCACCAGAAACACCTTCTTGTGGGTCTTGCGCAGGTGCTCGGCGATGGCCTGATCCGCCGCAGTCAGACCGGCGCGCGCATCCACCATGAAGAGCACCACATCGGCCTCTTCGATGGCCAGCAGGGACTGCTCAGCCATCTTCAGCTCGATCCCCTCCTCGGTGCCATCGATACCGCCGGTATCGACCACGATAAATTCCAGCTCGCCCAGCTTCGCCTGGCCATATTTGCGGTCCCGGGTCAGGCCGGGGAAGTCGGCAACCAGGGCATCCCGGGTACGGGTCAGGCGGTTAAACAGGGTGGATTTCCCCACGTTGGGGCGGCCCACCAGGGCAACTACAGGAGTCATAAAAGCCTCATTCTCAAGACGACAAAGGCTCCGGGTCCGAAGACCAGGAGCCGGATATTCACATTATCGGACGATCAAGGACGCTTGAGGGCGTACAACTTGCCGTCACGGCTCTGCACATACAGGGTGTCACCCTCCACCAGCGGAGCGGCATAGAGACCACTGCTATCGAGCTGCTGCATGGCCTTGATGGTCCCGTCGGTACGGTCCAGCCAATACAGGTAACCTTCCACATCGCCGACCACCACATAGTCACCCAGGATGACGGGGGCGGTCACGGTGCGGTTTTCCAGCTGGGTGTTGGACCACAGCTCGAGACCGTTGCGACGATCGACCGCAAACAGATGGCTGCGGCTGTCGGTCAGCACGATGGCATTGCCGGTCACCGCCATGTCGCGATAACCGGAATACTTGCGCTTCCACACTTCGTCGCCGCTCATCAGCTTGCGCGCCATCAACTGGCCGTTGTAGGCGATGGCGTAGAGCTCATCACCGGCAATCAGCGGGCTGGCATCGACGTCCACCATCCGATCCAGCTCGGTGGCGCCGCGCGGGTCAGCCACCTTGGATTGACGCACCGGCTGGCCGTTGCTCAGCAGGGCGATGCCCACCTTGCCATCGGCGCGGCCATAGATGACGGCACCGTTGGTGATGATGGGGGCGCCGGCACTGCGCAGGGTCAGGGGCGGCTGCTCTTCGGACAGGGTCCACTGCAGCTTGCCCTCGTCGGTATCGAGCGCCACCAGGCGACCGGAGGTGGTCAGCACCACCACGCGGCCATCCTCGACGGCGGGGCTCGCCACCACTTCCCCCGGCACAGTGGTCTGCCACAGCACTTCGCCGTTGGCCTCGTTCAGGGCGTAGACCACCCCGTTTTCGGACCCGAGGAACAGCTTGCCGTAGCGGGAAACCAGGCCGCCGGAGAGACGGGCGCTGCGCTTGTCGGCGTTGATGGGCAGATCTGCCAGATCCACGCTCCACAGCTCCTTGCCGCTCTCGCGCTCGAAGGCGGTCACATCGCCATCACGGGCCGCTGCATAGATGCGGTCCTCTTCCACCACCGGCTTGAGCTGGGAGTAGAAGTTGCCGATGCCATCCCCGACCGAGGAGGACCAGGCGGTATCGGCAGTGAACGCGGACTCGACCTTGGGCAGGGGCGCCATGGGGTTGAGATCCTCTTCCGAACTAAACAGGGAGCACCCCTGCAAGGCGAAGGAGACAGCCACCCCCAGCGCCATTCGCTTGTACAGATTACGCATCCGGAGCCTCGCCCGCAGTGACGGCTGGCAGCGCCAGATCATCCATCTTCAGCTTGAGTTCGGCGCTGCTCTGCAGGCCGCCGGCATCCGCCGCTGCCTGATAGGCATCGCGCGCCTCTTCGGCCTTGCCCTGCTTTTGCAGGATGTCGCCGCGCACTTCCGCCACCTGGGCCTTGAAGGCGTCGTTGTTGATCTTGCCAAGCTGGGCCAGGGCCTCGTCTGCCTTGCCCTGATCGCTCAGGACCCGGGCCAGACGCAGGGCGGCGATGGGCTTGATGCTGTCGTCGCCACTGGCGGCCACCTGGGTCAGCTGCTCGGCAGCCAGATCCAGCTTGCCCGCCTTGACGGCGGCCGCAGCCAGTTGCAGAGCGGCCAGCTCGGCATAGGCGTCCCCCTTGTGGGCGGTAATGAAGCTCTTTGCCAGCTCCAGGGCGGCGTCGTCCCCCTTGGCGAGCTGGGCGGTCATCTCGTTGTAAGCCTGGGAGGCGGCTTCCTGGTTGTTCTGCTGCATCTCGTTGTAGTAGCGCCAGCCAAAGAGGCCGACCAGACCGATCACGGTCCCGGCGATCACCGAGGTACCGTTCTCTTTCCACCAGTTCTTGATGACCTCAACCTGTTGTTCTTCAGTGGTATACACTTCCACAGCTTACTCTCCTTTCGCTGCCAGCAGGGCGATGGCGGCATCGACCGAGACGGTCTGTTGCTCGGCCTGGCCACGCAGATATTTGATGGTGATCTCCCCGCTTTGCACCTCGGTCTCCCCAAGGATCAGGGCAATGGCCGCGCCGCTCTTGTCGGCACGCTTGAGTTGTTTCTTGAAGTTGCCGCCGCCGCAGTGGCTCATGAGGCGCAAGTCCGGCAGGGCATCGCGCAGGCGCTCTGCCAGGGCAAAGCCAGCCTGCTCCGTCCCCTCACCCACCATGCAGAGATAGACATCCACCGCCGGGCGGATGTCAGCATTGAGCTCGAGGGTTTCGAGCATCAGCACCAGACGCTCCATGCCCATGGCAAAGCCCACCGCCGGGGTCGGCTGGCCACCGAGCTGCTCCACCAGGCCGTCGTAGCGACCACCGGCACAGACGGTGCCCTGGGCACCCAGGCTGTTGGTCACCCACTCGAACACGGTCAGGTTGTAGTAGTCGAGGCCGCGCACCAGACGCTCGTTCACCTCGAACTGGATGCCGGCCGCCGTGAGCAGGCGCTTGAGCCCTTCGAAATGAGCCAGGCTCTCTTCGCCCAGGTGATCGAACAGACGGGGCGCCCCCACCAGGATGGCCTGCACTTTTTCGTCTTTGGAGTCGAGCACCCGCAGGGGGTTGCTGTACATGCGGCGCTGGCTCTCTTCGTCCAGCTGATCCTTGTACTGCTCCAGGTAGGCCACCAGGGCATCGCGATAGGCGGCGCGCTCGGCACTCTGACCAAGGGTATTGAGCTGCAGGGTGACGTGATCCTGGATGCCGAACAGACGCCACAGGCGGTGGGTCAGCATGATGAGCTCGGCATCGATGTCCGGCCCGTTGATGCCGAACAGCTCGACCCCGAACTGGTGGAACTGGCGATAGCGACCTTTCTGGGGACGCTCGTGACGGAACATGGGGCCCATGTACCACATCCGGCGTTCCTGGTTGTAAAGCAGACCGTGCTCGATGCCGGCACGCACACAACTGGCGGTCCCTTCCGGACGCAGGCTCAGGCTGTCGCCGTTGCGGTCTTCAAAGGTGTACATCTCTTTTTCGACCACGTCGGTCACTTCACCGATGGCACGCTTGAACAGATGGGTCTGCTCGACGATGGGCATGCGCACTTCGCTGTAGCCATAGCTGGCCACGACCTGGCGCAGGATCTGTTCTACTTTCTGCCATACCGGGCTCTGCTCCGGCAGGCAATCATTCATACCGCGAATAGCTTGGATCTGTTTTGCCACGTTGATACTCGAGAAAAAGAGGTAAAATTTGGCCGCATTATAGGGATTTTCGACCCCGAGGTAAAATCGGGTGCCCGGATGCGGGATGTAAAATCAACAACCTAAAGCCGGGGCCACCCCAGGTGGCCCCGTCATGGTTCAACCTTTGTCCACCTGGATCTGGTTGGCCGGATCCAGCATGGCAGCCCGGGCACGGATACGACGCTCCAGGGTCGGGATCAAATCCTTGTTGTCGAGCCGGTCGACCCGCTGGCCCCCCTCGTAGAAGGCACTCTTGTTGGCGGCGCCCGCAAGGCCGAGATCGGAAACCAGCGCCTCCCCCGGACCGTTCACCACACAGCCGATGATGGAGACATCCATCGGGGTGATGATGTCTTCGAGCCGCTCTTCCAGGGCATTGACCGTGCCGATGACGTCGAACTCCTGACGGGAGCAGGAGGGACAGGCGATGAAGTTGATGCCGCGGGAGCGGATGCGCAGGGACTTGAGGATGTCGAAGCCCACCTTCACCTCCTCCACCGGATCGGCGGCCAGAGAGATGCGCAGGGTGTCGCCAATCCCTTCGCTCAGCAACATGCCAAGGCCGATGGCGGACTTGACCGCGCCGGCGCGAAAACCGCCCGCTTCCGTGATGCCCAGATGCAGGGGTTGATCGATCTGCTTTGCCAGCAGGCGATAGGCACCGACCGCCAGGAAGACATCGGACGCCTTGACGCTCACCTTGAAGTTCTGGAAGTCGAGGCGATCCAGGTAATCCACGTGGCGCATGGCGGACTCCAGCAGCGCCTCCGGGGTCGGCTCGCCGTATTTCTCCTGGAGATCACGCTCAAGGGAACCGCCGTTGACGCCGATGCGGATGGGGATGTTGTAGTGACGGGCACAATCCACCACCGCACGCACCCGCTCTTCGTTGCCGATGTTGCCCGGGTTGATGCGCAGGCAGTCGGCCCCGTATTCGGCCACTTTGAGGGCGATGCGGTAGTCGAAGTGGATGTCGGCCACGATGGGGATGCGGGTCTGCTGCTTGATGAGCTTGAACGCTTCCGCCGCCTCCATGGTGGGGACGGAGACCCGGACGATGTCGGCCCCGACCCGCTCGATCCGCTGGATCTGCTCGACGGTAGCGGCCACGTCCGTGGTCTTGGTGTTGGTCATGGTCTGTACCGTGATGGGGGCATCGCCCCCAACCGGCACGTTGCCGACCATGATCTGTCTGGATTTGCGACGAACGATGGGTGATTCGTGTGCGGGCTTTTCGTGAACAGACATGGCGGACTGATTACTCCTGCGGCAGTGAGAAGCGGGCAGTCCGGCCGTTGTTGTAACGGCTCATGTCGAAGGACTTGCCCTGATATTCGAGATTGACCGCCATGGGCGCGCCAATGATGAATCTGAGTGGCTCGGGTCCTTCCAGTACCAGTTCGTCGTTCGCCTTCTTCAGACCGCTGAACAGGGTCTTGCCGTTGGCATCCTTGACGTCCAGCCAGCAATCGGCGGTGAAGCTCATCTTGAGCTGGGGCGCCTTGGCGGGCTCGGTGGTCGTGCTCTCGGCCGTCGAGACCGCACCGGAAACGTCCGTCGGGACGGCTGCGCTGGCATCCGTAGCGACCACAGGCAGGGTCGCGGTGGCACCGCTCACCACAACCTGGGTGGACACGGCATCGGACACTGCGGGCAGCACGGGCTCGGCGATCTCCACGGCGGGGGCAACATTCGCTTCCGGCGTATTGACGGTCGCGCTCATCTCGGTCGCCGCCAGGGCGTCGTCTCCGGCAGAGCGGCGCGCCGTGCTCTGCCACCACCAGGCGACGGAGAGCCCGATCAGCACCAGGATCACCAGCCAGGTCACCACCTTGAGCCGGCTGTCATTGGCCTGCTGGCGGGAGCGACGGGAGAAGCTCTGCATGTCGATATTGTCGGGGGGAGTCAGTCCCAGCTTTTCGTAGGCGGCGAGGATGGTCTCCTCGGGGATGCCCACGAGCTTGGCATAGGCCCGCAGATAGCCACGAATGAAGGTATGGGACGTGTGCTTGTCATAGGTATCCGCTTCGATGGCGGCGATCAGGGTCAGACGAAGGTGAATGCGGGACGCAACCTGTTCCCGGGTCCAGCCGAGCTGTTCACGGGCGTTGCGCAGCAGCTGGCCTGGGCCCGCTGCCTGGGAGTCGTCTTGGAAATCGTGTGGCTGTTCAGTAGTCATTGGCTAAGTAACGCTTGGCTTGTTGCGAAGTGGGATATTGCCTTACCAGCTCAGTCCCGAATTGGTGAAGTAATGCCGGTTTGTCCATGGCCTGGGCCAGCCGCAGCCGGAGCCAGAGGCTCTCCTCGTTCTCCTCTGCCACATCGGCAAAGCGCGCGAGGTAAGACTGGACATCAGGAAGCTTGCCATCTTTCATGGAAAGCTCGGCCATGTCCAGCAATAACCTAGGATTGCGGGGATTATACCCCAAGGCCAGACGATAATACTCGCCAGCCTTGTCATTTCTGTGATTTTGCATCGAGCAGAGCGCCGCATTCTCGTAGGTATCGGCGATCTTCACGTAATCGGGCTGGCTGACGGCCTGCAAGAACGCCTTTTCCGCTTCGTCGAAGCGGCCACGGTTGCAGAGGAAGGCGCCATAGTTGTTCATCGCGTCAGCATTGGACGGATCCATGGCCAGCGCTTTCTTGTAGCTCGCCTCGGCGGCCTTGAAATCCGACACCTGCTGGTAGAAATAGGCAAAACCGATGTAGACCTGAGGATTGTTGGGATCGTACTGAAGGGCGCGGTCGAGATTGAATTTGGCCTGCTCGGCATTGCCCTGGCGCAGATACTGGATACCCAGATCGAGACGAGTCTGGGCGGCGGCCTTGAGGTCGGGGCCCACTTCACGTTGGGTCGAATTCTGGCCAGCGTAAGTGGTCTCTGTGACACAGCCTGGCAGCGCACAGAGCGCTGCCACTACGATCAATGTACGGATATCCATTTCCTGTCTATACAATGGCTTAGGAGTTAAACCATTTTGACGGAAATCCCATCCTGTTGCATCCGATTTTTCATGGTGCGCTTGGTGCGGTCAATCACCTCCCCCACCAGCTGCCCACAGGCGGCGTCGATGTCGTCACCACGGGTCTTGCGCACGATGACGGTCAGGCCGTATTCCATCAGCACCTTGGAGAAACGGTCGATACGGCTGTTGCTCGGCTTGCCAAACGGGTTGCCCGGGAAGGGGTTGAACGGGATCAGGTTGATCTTGCAAGGGGTTTCCTTGAGGACCTTGGCCAGCTCATGGGCATGCTGCATGTCGTCGTTGATGTGATCGAGCAGCACATACTCCACGGTCACCCGGCCGCCGTTGGCGTTGGACTTGGCCAGATAGCGGCGTACCCCGGCAAGGAAGGACTCGATGTTGTACTTGTCGTTGATCGGCATGATCTCGGAACGCAACTGGTCGTTCGGTGCATGCAGGGAGATGGCCAGGGCAACGTCGATCTGGTCCCCCAGCATGTCCAGCGCCGGCACCACACCGGAGGTGGAGAGAGTGACGCGGCGCTTGGAGATGCTGAAGCCGAAGTCATCCATCATCAGCTTCATGGCAGGTACCACGTTGGCGAGGTTGAGCAGCGGCTCACCCATGCCCATCATCACCACGTTGGTGATGGGGCGTTTGCCGCCCACCACTTTGGCGGCACGCCACACCTGGCCGATGATCTCGGAGACTTTCAGGTTGCGGTTAAAGCCTTGCTGGGCGGTGGAGCAGAAGGTGCACGCCAGGGCACAACCCACCTGGGAGGAGACGCACAGGGTCGCGCGGTCCGCTTCCGGAATGTAGACGGTCTCCACCTCCTGATCTCCCACCTGCAGCGCCCATTTGATGGTGCCATCGGCGGAGCGCTGTTCACGGCTGATCTCGGGGGCACGGATCTCGGCAATGGCCTTGAGCCGCTCGCGCAGCGCCTTGTTGACGTTGCTCATCTGATCGAAATCATCACAACCGAAGTGATAGATCCACTTCATTATCTGGTCTGCCCGGAACGGCTTCTCGCCCAACTCGACGAAGAAGGCACGCATGGCATCCCGGTCGAGATCCAGCAGGTTGGTTTTTGTTTCGCTCATCAGGGGCCTCAGCTCACACACTTCATAAATTATCGGCTGACCTACGTCAGGGGGCGGCATTGTACAAATAATGGGTCTGGCTTTCCACCTGGAGAATAAGTGGATATTGGCAGGATGACCAAAAAACAAAAGGGAGCCGAAGCTCCCTTGGTCACCAGCAGACAACATCAGCCGCGCGGGCAGATCTCGTCGTCGGAGAAGAAGTAGGCGATTTCACGGGCCGCAGAGGCCGGGGCATCGGAGCCGTGGACGGCGTTGCGATCGATGCTCTCGGCGTAGCAGGCGCGCAGGGTGCCGGCCAGTGCCTCTTTCGGGTTGGTGGCGCCCATGATTTCACGGTGACGGCGGATGGCGTCTTCACCTTCCAGCACCTGTACCATGACGGGGCCAGAGGTCATGAAGCCGACCAGACCATCATAAAACGGCTTGCCCTGGTGCTCGGCGTAGAAACCGGCGGCCTGTTCGCTGGTCAGGTGCAGCATCTTGGCGGCGATGACTTTCAGGCCGGCGCTTTCGAAGCGGCTGTAAATGGCACCAATCAGGTTCTTGCTGACCGCATCCGGCTTGACGATGGAGAAGGTACGTTCGATAGCCATTGAGTTCTTTCCTTAACTACAGAGTTTTATTGTAGGAATCCATGTTCGGCGGCGATTATACGTAAACAAAAAACGAAATAACACACAAAAAATCAACTTTTTGTTAAACAAAAGAATCCTTGAAACAACATGGTGACTCATCTTGTGCCAGGGCAGAGAGAAAAAATGTGCGCTTGCGCACGATCGGCATGCTAATGCCTCAAAACCGTATCAATTGCTCAGCAAAGCAGCACTGGAAAGGGCACCCTGAGGTGCCCTTGTGATGCCGTTCACTGGCTCAGCGCGTCTCCGCCATCAGGGTATGGGCGATGGTGCGCATCCCCAGGGTATTGGCCCCGGGCGCCCACAGACTGTCACCGTTCTCGCTGAAACAGGCGGCGAGATCGACATGCAGCCAGCCTCTTCCCTCATCAGGGACAAAGCGGGAGAGGAAGCCTGCCGCATTGGAGGCCCCCCCCGGTCCGCCGCCCGGCACGGGGCGGCTGTTGGCGGTGTCGGCATAGTGGGACGGGCACTGCTGGCGATGCCAGGGCTCCAGCGGCAGCGGCCATGCTGGCTCCTGCTCCGCATCCGAATAGGCCATGGCGCGGCTCACCAGCCCCTTGTCCAGTCCAAACAGGGCGTTGTAACGCCCCCCCAGCGCCATCACGGCCGCCCCGGTGAGGGTGGCAGCGTCGATGATGAGCGGCGCACCAGACTCGCCGGCCAGTTGCAAGCCGTCGGCCAGGATCAGACGCCCTTCGGCGTCGGTGTTGACCACCTCCACCGTGGTGCCGTTCTTGTAGGTGAGGATGTCACCCAGCTTGTAGGCATGGCCGGATACCAGGTTCTCGGCGCAGCAGAGGATGAGCTTCACCCGCTTGTCGAGGCCACGCAGAATAGCCAGCGCCAGCGCGCCGGTGACGATGGCGGCGCCGCCCATGTCGTGTTTCATGGTCAGCATGCCCTGGGAGGTCTTCATGGAGTAGCCGCCGGAATCGAAGGTGATCCCCTTGCCCACCAGGGCGGCCGCTACCGGCGCCTTGGGATCCTTGCCCGGATTGAAATCCAGCTCCAGCATCACGGGCTCGCGGTCACTGCCACGACCCACTTGATAGAGACCGACCCAGCCCGCCTGTTGCAGCGCCTCTCCCTTGAGGATGCGATGGCTGATCCGGTCCGGTGCCAGCTCGGTGAGGAAGGCGGCGGCTTCGACCGCCAGCTCCAGCGGCCCCAACTGCTCCGGGGTGGCGTTGGTCATCTCCCGCACCCAGCGCCCGCACAGCCAGCGCGCCTCCAGCTCCTCCCTGTCCTCCTCGGACGAAGTGGCCCACTGCAACCCCACTTCCGCCTTGGGCGTCTGCAGCCCCTGGGCAAAGGCCCACTGCTGCTCCCGCTCCCAGTGGCCAGCCAGGACCACCTGCTGGATCCCCTGGCTGCACAGGCGCCGCGCCGCCTGCTGGATATCCAGCAAGGGAGTGGCGCTCACCAGATGGATCACCATGCCGTCGGCACGGTGGGAGAGCAGTGCCCCCTCCCCCCACTCGGCCGGTGCAAACTCTCGGCTCAACCAGACGTTCATGCGCACACCTCCTGCAGCCAGCGGGCAATCGTGCGAAGACCATGGCCCTTGGCCCCGGTCGCCCAGAGATCATTGCCCGACTTCTGATAGGAAGCGGCCAGGTCCAGGTGCACCCAGCCCTTGCCTTCGTCACGGACGAAGCGCGACAGGAACGCCGCTGCCGTGGTGGCGCCGGCAGTGCCTTCGGCGGATGCCACATTGCCCAGCTCGGCAAAGGCCGAGGTGAGCTGGCCTGCGTGCCAGGGTTCGAGCGGCAGCGGCCAGGCCTTCTCGTTTTCGGCGTTGGCGGCAGCCAGCGCGCGCACCTGCTCCGCCTCATCGAGAGCAAACACGGCGTTGTAGTCGCGGCCCAGCGCGGTCTTGGCGGCGCCGGTCAGGGTGGCAGCGTCGAGGATGTAGGCAGCCCCGCTTTCGCTGGCGGCCAGCAGGCCGTCTGCCAGCACCAGGCGACCTTCCGCGTCGGTATTCTGGATCTCGACCGAGATGCCGTTGCGATAAGTGAGGATGTCGCCGAGCTTGAAGGCGTGGCCGGAGACCAGGTTCTCGGCGCAGCAGAGGATGAGCTTGACCCGCTTGTTCAGGCCACGGCTGATGGCCAGCGCCAGGGCGCCGGTCACCATGGCGGCGCCGCCCATGTCGGACTTCATCGGCAGCATGTTGTCGGAGGACTTCATGGAGTAGCCGCCGGAATCAAAAGTGATCCCCTTGCCCACCAGCGCCGCGACCACGGGGGCGTTGGCATCCCCGGTCGGGTTGTAGTCGAGCTCCAGCAGCACCGGCTCGCGCTCGCTGCCACGGCCCACCGACCAGATCCCGATATGACCCGATTCACGCAAGGCTTCGCCAGCGGTGATGCGGGCGGTCACCTTGTCACCGCCGAGGCTGCGAATGAGCAGCAGAGCGGACTCCGCCAGACTCATGGGGTAGATGGCTTCCGGGCAGCCGTTGGTCACCTCGCGCACCCAGTGGGTCGCCTTGAGCAAGGCGGCGAGTTCGGCCGCTTCCTGCTCACTCTGCTCGCCGAAGTCGAGCTCGCGAACCCCCTTGGCGGCATAGAAGCCCTGGGCAAAGGCGTAACGACGCTCCCCATTCCACCCCTCGCCCACCAGCTTGATGCGCTTGATGCCGCTCGACTCGAGGCGTCTGGCCCCCCGCTGGATGGCGCGCAGCGCCTCCTTCTCCTGGCCAGCGGCCAGATGGAGATGAGCCTCATCCCCGTTGAAACTGAGCAGGGCACCCTCGCCCCAGTGGGCGGCGGCAGCCTGGGACGACAACCTTACGTTCATCATGTCAGCCATGTTCTCTTGCTTCCTTTTTATTGGCACTTTCATCAACGAATAGGGAAATCACGGGCGCAAAAAAGGCCGCTCCCTCAAGGGTCACGGCCTTCACCATATCATTACTGCACCATGAGATGCTGCACGCGCAATTCACTCATGTGTAATTAAGGGGTCATCAGTGGCGCTCGGACGCCAGATTCAGGGTGTACTTGGGCAGTTCCACCACCAGATCCTCGTCCGCCAGTCTGGCCTGGCAGCTGAGACGGGATTCCGGCTCCAGCCCCCACGCCTTGTCCAGCATGTCGTCTTCCAGCTCGTCGCTCGGCTCGAGGGAGTCGAACCCTTCCCGCACCACGCAGTGGCAGGTAGTACAAGCACAGGACTTCTCGCAAGCGTGCTCGATCTCGATGCCATTGCGCAGCGCGATATCCAGAATGGTTTCACCGGTCGCACCTTCGAGGGCCGCGCCGTCCGGACAGAGCTCGGGATGGGGCAGAATAATCAGTTTTGGCATATCACACCTTGTTGACGTTTTGTCCGGTCAGCACCTTGCGGATGGAGGCATCCATCCGGCGGGCTGCAAATTCGCCACTGGCAGCGTCCGCCGCCTCGATGGCCTCTTTGATCTGGTTGGTGGTGCCCGTGCTGCGCATGGTCAGCAGATGGGCGATAGCGGCATCCAGCTCGGCCCGCTCGGCGGGGCTCAATAAAGCCTCGCCATCGGCGGCCAGGGCGGCGTTGAGGCTCTCGACCACCCGGTCGGCCTCGACCTGCTGCTCCGCCAGCATGCGGGCGTCCATGTCCTGCTGGGCATTGACGATGGAAGCGCTCAGCATGTTGAGGATGTCATCTTCCCCCAGCCCGTAGGAGGGCTTGACCTGGATCTCGGCCTGCACGCCGGAGGATTTCTCCATGGCGCTGACCGACAGCAGACCGTCCGCATCCACCTGGAAGGTGACGCGAATGTGGGCGGCGCCGGCCGCCATGGGCGGAATGCCGGTCAGGGTGAAGCGGGCCAGGGAGCGGCAATCCGCCACCAGCTCGCGCTCCCCCTGCACCACGTGGATGGCCATCGCGGTCTGGCCATCCTTGAAGGTAGTGAACTCCTGGGCGCGGGCCACCGGAATGGTGGTATTGCGCGGGATCACCTTCTCGGCGAGGCCGCCCATGGTCTCCAGACCCAGCGACAAGGGGATAACGTCCAGCAGCAGCATCTCGGCGTCAGGCTTGTTGCCCACCAGGATGTCGGCCTGGATGGCGGCACCGATGGCCACCACCTTGTCGGGGTCGATGCTGGTCAAGGGCGTGCGGCCGAAGAACTCGCCCACCCGCTCGCGCACCAGCGGCACCCGGGTCGAGCCGCCGACCATCACCACTTCCAGTACCTCTTCCTGCTCGAGACCCGCATCGCGCAGGGCGCGCCGACAGGCCTGCAGGGTGCGTTTGACCAGGGGCTGGATCAGCTCGTCAAACTGGCTGCGGGTGACGGTACCCTGCCAGCCGGCAAAGGCGCAGACAAGGGCATCGGCATCGGTGAGGCCGTGCTTGATGCTGGCCGCCGCATCCAGCAACTCGCGCTGGGTACGGGCATCGAGTTGACCGGACAACCCGGCTTGCTCTTTGAGCCAGTCCGCCAGCAGATGGTCGAAATCGTCACCACCGAGTGCCGAGTCGCCACCGGTGGCCATCACCTCAAACACCCCGCGATGCAGACGCAGGATGGAGATATCGAAGGTTCCGCCACCCAGGTCATAGACGGCGATCACCCCTTCCTGGCCGGAGTCGAGGCCATAGGCGATGGCCGCCGCGGTGGGCTCGTTCAGCAGGCGCAGCACATGCAGACCGGCCAGTCTGGCCGCGTCCTTGGTACCCTGACGCTGGGCATCGTCAAAATAGGCGGGCACCGTGATGACCACGCCGTCGAGGTCTCCCCCGAGGGACGCGGCACCGCGCTCGGCCAGTTTTTTCAGGATCTCGGCCGAGACCTGCACCGGATTGACCAGCCCCTGGCGGGTCCGCAACTGAGGCATACCCGTCTCGGTAGCCACGAACTCGTAAGGCTGCTGGCGGGTATCGATGTCGGCCAGCGCCTTGCCCATCATCCGCTTGACCGAGACGATGGTGTTGTGGGGATCGAGGGCCGCCTCACGCTTGGCATCGAAGCCAACCCGGATGGTATCGGCCTGGTAATGGACCACGGAAGGCAGCAGATCACGCCCCTGCTCGTCACAGAGGGTGTCGGCCTGGCCGCTGCGCACGGCGGCGACCAGGGAGTTGGTGGTGCCAAGATCGATGCCGACGGCACGTTTATGCTGGTGAGGCGCGGCGCTCTGGCCTGGCTCGGCAATTTGCAGTAATGCCATGGGTAATCACAATTCCTGCGTTAGAGGGTCAAGACTCGAACAGCGAGTCTTCGAATCGTTCCAGCTCCTCGAGGAGCTTGTCGACAAATTTGAGCTTGCGAACGCAATCCGCCGCCTGCAGATCCTCACCCCTGGTGAGAGAGTCGGTCAGCCGTTGCATCAACGCCTGGTGATCATGCCTGATCTCCTGGCGAAAATCCTTGATGGCCCCCTCAGGGTCGGCGTCGCCCTTGAGATCAGCCAGCCGCTCTCGCCACTCCAGCTGTTGCATCAGAAAGGCAGGATCTTGCAGTGTCTGCTGCTCGCCGCGAATATCGGTGCCCCGCAAGGAGAGCAGATACTCGGCTCGGCGCAAGGGGGCCTTGAGGGTGGTAAACGCATCGTTGATCTGGGCAGCACGCTGCACGGCAGCAAGCTGCTCCCGCTCGGGGGCTGTCGCAAAACGATCGGGATGGAACTGGGTCTGCAGCTGACGATAGGTGTCAGCCAGTTGGCGAGTATCGAGCTCGAAGCCCTCAGCCAGCCCGAACAGCTCGAAATGATTCATCCTTCGTCCTCAGACAATAGCGCTGGGAGTGCAACCACACTCGTCTTGAACTTGAAAGCAGTGGCATGGACTGGCGTCCACACCACTGTGTTGATGAGCAAGGTGTTGATCACAAGAGACTCGCCGCAACAGGGCTCACCCTTGGGGCTGCGAGGCGTTGCAAACATGGGCGATCGGTCAATCGAACCACTTACACGCTGAAGCTTTCGCCACAACCACATTCGCCCTTGGCATTCGGGTTGTTGAACTGGAAGCCCTCGTTGAGGCCTTCCTTCACGAAGTCCAGCTCGGTGCCATCCAGGTGGATCAGGCTCTTGGCATCCACGATGATCTTGACGCCTTTCTGCTCGAATACCTGATCCTCGGCAGCCAGCTCATCCACGAACTCGAGCACATAGGCAAGGCCAGAACAGCCGGTCGTCTTGACGCCGAGGCGCAGGCCGATGCCCTTGCCCCGGTTGATCATGAAGGAGGAAACCCGCGCCGCTGCGGCATCTGTCATGGTTATGGCCATACTGCTCTCCGGACCTTAAAGACCTTTCTTCTGCTTGTAATCGGCGATGGCGGCCTTGATGGCATCCTCCGCCAGAATGGAGCAGTGGATCTTCACCGGCGGCAGCGCCAGCTCTTCGGCGATGTCGGTGTTCTTGATACCGGCCGCTTCGTCCAGGGTCTTGCCCTTGACCCACTCGGTCACCAGGGAGCTGGAGGCGATGGCGGAACCACAGCCGTAGGTCTTGAACTTGGCATCTTCGATGATGCCATCGTCGCTGATCTTCAGTTGCAGCTTCATGACGTCACCACAGGCCGGTGCACCGACCATGCCGGTGGCGACGCTGGGATCGTTCTTGTCAAAACCACCGACGTTGCGGGGATTCTCGTAGTGGTCGATTACTTTTTCACTGTAAGCCATATCTAACTCCTGCTAATTCCGTTGTTCACCAGACCCTTGCCATGCTGGCAAGGATCAGTGATGTGCCCATTCGACCGTGTTCAGATCGACGCCATCCTTGAACATCTCCCACAGGGGGGACATCTCGCGCAGACGACCGATGGAGTCGCAGATGAGCTTGATTGCGTAGTCGATCTCTTCTTCGGTGGTGAAGCGACCGATGCTGAAACGGATGGAGCTGTGTGCCAGCTCGTCGTTCAGGCCCAGGGCGCGCAGCACGTAGGAAGGTTCCAGGCTGGCCGAGGTACAGGCAGAACCGGAAGAGACCGCCAGATCCTTCAGTGCCATGATGAGGGATTCCCCTTCCACATAGGCGAAGCTGACGTTCAGGTTACCCGGTACACGCTGATCCAGATCCCCGTTGATATAGACTTCTTCGATGTTCTTGATGCCATCCCACAGACGCTGGCGCAGGGCCATGATGTGCTGGCTCTCGCTCGCCATCTCTTCCTTGGCGATGCGGAAGGCTTCCCCCATGCCGACGATCTGGTGGGTTGCCAGGGTACCGGAGCGCATGCCGCGCTCGTGGCCACCGCCGTGCATCTGGGCTTCCAGACGAACACGGGGCTTGCGGCGCACATACAGGGCGCCAATGCCTTTCGGGCCGTATACCTTGTGGGCGGACATGGAGAGCAGATCAACCTTGAGTGCTTCCACGTCGACCGGGATCTTGCCCACGCTCTGGACGGCGTCCACGTGCAGCAGGATCTTGCGGGAACGGCACAGCTCGCCGATGGCAGCGATGTCTTGCACCACCCCGATCTCGTTGTTGGCGTGCATGATGCTGACCAGGATGGTGTCATCACGCAGGGCGCCTTCGATCTGCTCAAGAGTGAACAGGCCGTTGGGCATGGGCTCAAGGTAGGTCACCTCATAGCCTTCCCGCTCCAGTTGGCGGCAGGTATCCAGCACGGCTTTGTGCTCGGTCTTGGAGGTGACGATGTGCTTGCCCTTGCCGGCGTAGAAATGGGCGATGCCCTTGATGGCCAGGTTGTTGGACTCGGTCGCACCGGAGGTAAAGACGATCTCGCGCGGGTCCGCGCCGATCAGCTCTGCCACTTGATTACGGGCCAGATCCACCGCCTCTTCGGCCTGCCAGCCGAAACGGTGGGAACGGGAGGCTGGGTTGCCGAACAGGCCGTCCATGGTGAGGCACTGCATCATTTTTTCTGCGACACGCGGGTCCACCGGACAGGTTGCCGAATAATCAAGGTAAATAGGCAGTTTCATCTTTTTCTCCGTTACGACGGGGTCACACAGCGACTCGTCGTGGAAAGCACGTTTATAGTTGGACTTTCAAGCTCACATCACCGCGTTCGGCCCGATCAACCAGGGACAACACGGTCTTCATTTGTTCATCTTGCTTGCCGGCGATACGGCGCACATCGGCCTGACCAACCAGCTCGGCCAGGGTGATATCCCCCAGAAAACTGGAGATGCGTTCGCTCAGATCCCGCCACAAGGAGTGGGTCAGGCACTGGGTACCACCGTGGCAGCCCCCTTTGCCGAGGCACTTGGTCGCATCGACCGATTCATCGACCGCGGTGATCACCTGACCGACCGAGATCTCGCCAGGGGCCAGACCGAGGCGATAGCCGCCACCGGGGCCACGTACGCTGCTCACCAGACCATGCTTGCGCAGACGAGCAAACAGTTGTTCCAGATAGGACAAAGAGATGCCCTGGCGCTCTGAAATATCAGCCAGGGGCACGGGCCCCTGCTCTGCATGCAACGCCACGTCGAGCATGGCTGTCACCGCGTAACGTCCTTTTGAGGTCAGTCTCATATGCCTTACCGTCTTGCGAACCAATCAATATGTGGCATATGGTCACATACCCGACTAAATCAGTCAAGTATATGCTTGAGTAAATCAGTCGGGATTAATCCTGTGCCCTGGACTTCTGGACAGAGGTGAGAATGCCCCGCAGGATGTTCAACTCCACCGCTTCGGGTCTGGCCCGATTGAACAGACGACGCAGTTTGCTCATCACATGGCCTGGGTGGTCATCGGCAATGAATCCCGTCTTTTGCAACGTCTGCTCCAGATGCTGATAAAACCCTTCCAGTTGCTGGGCGCTGGGGTACTCGACCCGCTCATCCTCCGGCTCCTGGTTCTGTACTTCCAGCCAGCGCATCCGCACCTCGTAACAAAGGGTCTGCACTGCCATGGCCAGATTGAGGGAGCTGTATTCTGGATTGGCGGGAATGGCCACATGGAAGTGGCATTTTTGCAGTTCGTCATTGGTGAGGCCGGTGCGTTCACGGCCAAACACCAGCGCGACCGGGTGCTCCATGCCCTCGGCAACCAGCTTCTCGCCCGCTTCACGGGGATCCAGCATGGGCCAGCTCAAGGTGCGGGAACGGGCACTGGTGCCGATGACCAGACCACAGTCGGCAATGGCCTCGTCCAGGGTCGGCACGATTCGGGCGCGAGCCAGGATATCGCTGGCCCCCGCCGCCAGGGCGACGGCCTCCTCATCCGGCTGGGCCTGGGGATCGACCAGCACCAGTTGAGTCAGTCCCATGGTCTTCATGGCCCGCGCCGCGGATCCCATGTTGCCGGTGTGAGAGGTGTTTACCAACACGATACGAATCTGATCCAACATGCCCAGTCAATCTTCAGTCAAAAATGGCGCGCAATTGTAACATAACCAATCGCTATTTTGGCACCGCTTCCAACCAGGCATTTCTGCACAAACAGGCAGATGACGCCTCCCCACCCTGCGTGGTCACGCTGACAGTGGGGTACTGCGGCTAAAGTTCGCCTGTTCGCAGCACTCGGGCTCAGCTCATTGTCGCGGCAGTGGGCACGTGCGTCTCGCGGGCACGCTCGATAAAGGTCGCCAGATCCATCAGGGGGTATTTCATCAATCCCAGCCCGTCCAGATCCAGGCTGTCCATCAGATTTTTCACCTCCAGGCCCAACTCTGTATCCCCCTCTATCTTCAGCCGGCGCTGGAAGAAGAGGGAATCCGGGTCTTCACGGCGCCCGGCGATCAGAACAAGATCCTGGCTATTGCCGCTGAAACAGACATCGGCGTGCTCACACTTCCTCGCCACTACCAATTTGCCCTCCTGCTCGCTGATAAACCAGCATAGCCCCAGATCGCTGACTTCCACTTTCAGCCACTTGCCCGTAAGAAACGCAAATTCCCCCTCTTCGATGGCCTCCCGGAATACCCTGCCCAGCAGGGCCTCCATCAGGTTTTGTTGCAGCGGGAAGGGCACCAGCTTGAGGGGGTGGCGCAAGAGACGGGGTGCCTGTTCGACCAGGCGACGTTGCAGATGTTGAAACACGATAAACTCCCAGTTTTTTGCGCATTCAAGCACAGCCCCTTCGGCAAGATCCTGTTGAAAATCAAACTTGTGCCCACTTACCTCAAGAAGGGTAAAGCCACCTAAAGCTGCCTCAGGTCAAAAAGCGGGAGGGCAAGCATGAATACAATCGGGCCACTTTTGCATTTTTGCCCTCTCGGAGCGTACCCGATGGAATTACTCTGCCCGGCAGGCAGCCTGCCGGCACTGAAGACAGCCGTGGATAACGGGGCCGATGCGGTCTACATCGGCTTCAAGGATGACACCAATGCCCGCCACTTCGCCGGGCTCAACTTCACCGACAGCAAGCTGGAAAGAGCGGTTGACTATGTCCACCAGCATGGCCGCAAGCTGCACATCGCCATCAATACCTTTGCCCACCCGGGCTCCGATGCCCGTTGGAAGCAGGCCGTGGACAAAGGGGTGGCGCTCGGTGCCGATGCCCTGATCATCGCCGATCTCGCCGTGCTCGATTATGCCAGCCGCCGCCATCCCGACATGGAGCTGCATGTCTCGGTCCAGGCCAGCGCCACCAACGCCGCTGCCATCCGCTTCTACCAGCAGCACTTCAACGTCGGCCGGGTGGTGCTGCCGAGGGTGCTCTCCATGCATCAGGTCAGGCAGCTGGCCCGCGAGACTGACGTCGGCCTCGAGGTGTTCGCCTTCGGCAGCCTCTGCATCATGGCGGAGGGGCGCTGCTACCTCTCCTCCTACATGACCGGCGAGAGCCCCAACACCGTCGGTGCCTGTTCACCGGCCAAGTTCGTGCGCTGGGAAGAGACCCCGAGCGGCCTCGAATCCCGCCTCAACGAGGTGCTGATCGATCGTTACGGCCCGGGGGAAAATGCCGGCTACCCGACCCTGTGCAAGGGCCGCTTCGAGGTGGATGGCCAGACCTATCACGCGCTGGAGGAGCCCACCAGCCTCAACACCCTCGGCCTTCTGCCCGAGCTGTTCCAGACCGGCATCCAGTCAGTCAAGATCGAGGGACGCCAGCGCAGCCCCGCCTATGTGGAGCAGGTGACCCGGGTCTGGCGCGCCGCCATCGACGCCTATCAGGCCAACCCCGAGGCCTATCAGGTCAAGGCTGAGTGGGATGCCCAGCTCGCCCGTGTCTCCGAGGGGAGCCAGACCACCCTCGGTGCCTATCATCGCCAGTGGCAATAAGGAGCCCTGTTCATGAAATTCTCTCTCGGCCCCCTGCTCTTCTACTGGCCCAAGGCCGACACCCAGGCCTTCTATCAGGCGGCCGCCGCCAGCCAGGCCGACATCGTCTATCTGGGAGAAACCGTCTGCAGCAAGCGGCGCGAACTGAAAGTGGATGACTGGATTGCCCTCGCCAGTCAGGTGGCGGGCTCCGGCAGGCAGGCGGTGCTCTCCACGCTGGCGCTGATCTCTGCCCCCTCCGAGCTAAAGGAGGTCAAGCGACTGATCGACAACGGCGAGCTGATGATCGAGGCCAACGATCTGGGGGCCGTCCAGCTCGCCAGTGAAGCCGGGCTGCCGTTCGTCTGCGGCCCCGCCATCAACGCCTACAACGCCGACGTGCTGCGCATGCTGCTTAAACAGGGGATGCAGCGCTGGGTGATGCCGGTGGAGCTCTCCCACGACTGGCTGATGCAGCTCAATCAGGATCTGGGCAGGGAGCGCCAGCAGTTCGAGGTGGAGGTGTTCGCCTATGGTCATCTGCCGCTCGCCTACTCGGCACGCTGCTTCACCGCCCGCTCCCTCAACCGGCCCAAGGACAACTGCGAACTGGCCTGCATCGACTACCCCACCGGGCGACTTGCCAGCAGTCGCGAGGGGCAGAAGGTGTTCAACCTCAACGGCATCCAGACCCAGTCCGGTTACTGCTACAACCTGGGCAACGAGCTCAAGGGGATGGAGGGCCTGGTGGATGTGGTGCGCCTCTCGCCCGAAGGCATGGAGACCCTGGAGATGCTGGAGCGCTTCAAGGCCAACGAACAGGGGATGGCCCCCCTGCTCTTGCTGCAGGAGCGGGACTGCAACGGTTACTGGCGCCAGATCCCCGGCATGAGCCTGGTGGAGTAGCGGCGCACCCCGTGTCACCAGACAGCAAAAAGGCCTCGTCAAGAGGCCTTTTTCATGGGGATCAAACCCGTTTAGTCACGCTTTGCCGCTCTTGCCCTGGGCTCCGGGTGGCTGGGGCTTGCGCGCCATCAGTTCCAGCTCCAGCAAGGCATAGCGATGCTCGATGAAGTCATAGACGTTGTTGGCCAGCGCCAGCTTGAAGTAGCTGATGGCTTCCTTGCGGTTACCCTTGGCCAGCTCGAACTTGCCGAGGTAGAAGTAAGTCTCGCACAGGCGCTCGGCGAGCTCCCTGTTGTCCTTGACCCCTTTCACCACGTTGCTCATCAACTGGGTGGCATTGATGTCGCCCGTATAGAGGCGCACCAGATCCCAGTTCCAGGCGTCGTCGTCATACTTGTTGAGCCGCTCGCGCATCCGGCTCATGGCCGCCGGTCCGTTGAGCTTCTGCTCGGCCAGATAGAGCCAGATCACCCGATAAGGGTCTTCTGGTTGCGCCTCGTAGAAGCGCTTCATATCCGCCGCGGCAAGCTCGGGGCGATTGCCGTAATAGAGCGCGATTCCCCGGTTGAGATAGGCGTAGTCGTAATCCGGGGCGAGCTCTAGGGCGGAGTCGAACGCCTCATAGGCCTCGTCGTAGTTCTGCTGTTGAACCAGATAGACACCGATGAAGTTGTAGGCCTCGGCAAAATCCGGCTTCTCCCGCAGGGCGCGGTTGAAGTCGAGTCGCGCCAGGGAACGCAAGCCCACCCGGTCAAACACCACGGCACGCTCATAGAAGAGTTCTGCCCGCTGTTCGGTCGTCAATTCCATTTCACTGAGCATCTGCCCGAGTCGCGCCAACGCCAACTCGCTCTGGTAGGAGACCTGCAAGGGGGTCGCCAATACCAGTGAAGCGGGTTGCGGCTTGGGAACTTGAGGCGCTTTTACCTGACTGCTACTGCTGCAACCCCACAAGGGGAGCAACAACAGGATACCCGTGAGGTATCCAATCCCTATCCTGACGTTCAATGAACACTCCGACGCTTACGCTTGACCCCGCATATGGTAAAGATCACGGGGCCGTTTGTCATGTGGCGCAGCCCCTCTCCCTCAAATAAATCAGGATTCGACAGGGTATCCGGCATCGCTCCAGCCGCGAAAGCCTCCATCGACGCTGACGACCCGGGAATAACCCATCTTCTGCAGGTTATCCGCCACCAGGATGGAGCGAAATCCCCCACCACAATAGAGGTAGAGTTCGGTGTCGGGATCCGGATACCGGGTCTCGATGTCACGCTCTATCACCCCACGCCCGAGATAGGTGGCCCCCGGCAGATGGCCCCTGGCCCACTCGCTCTCTTCGCGCACGTCGATCAGATGAAATGCTCGGCCCTCATCCTGCCAGCGCTTGATCTGGTGCACATCGGTTTCCTGCACCTGCGGGCGGATGGACTCTACCAGGGCCAGAAAACGGGGATTGTGTTGCATGGGCTTGCTCCTTGCTTTGGGTAATGGATGCTGGGTTGTGGGGAGCATCATGACTCACCCCGGCCACAAGAGAAAGGGCGCCTTGCGGCGCCCTTGTCTGTTACGGCAGGATCTCTTGCTGATCCGCGCCCTCTTTTTCCACCTGGGTCGGCAGCATGTGCTCCCGCTTGATCCCGAGGAACATGGCTGAGGCGCTCGCCACATAGATGGAGGAGTAGGTCCCGAAAGCCACCCCGATCACCATGGCGATGGAGAAACCGTGGATCAGAGGCCCGCCTTTGAGCAGCAGCGCCACCACCACCACGAAGGTCAACCCCGAGGTGATGATGGTCCGGCTCAGGGTCTCGGTCATGGAGAGATCCATGATCTCCGCGGTGTCCCCACGGCGTACCTTGCGGAAATTCTCCCGCACCCGGTCGAACACGACTATGGTGTCGTTCAGGGAGTACCCCACCAGCGTCATCAGCGCCGCCAGCACGGTCAGGTCGAACTCGTACTGGAAGTAGGCGAAGATGCCGAGGGTGATGATCACGTCGTGAGCCAGGGAGAGGATGCCCCCCGTGGCCAGACGCCACTCGAAGCGCACCGCCACGTAGATCAGGATACAGAGGATGGAGGCCAGCATGGCCAGGGCACCGTCGGTGGCCAGCTCGTCACCCACGGAGGGACCGACGAACTCGACACGCTTGAGCACGGCGCTCTCGTCGACCAGCTTGGCGGCCGCCAGGACCTCGTTGCCCTGCTGCTCGACCTTGACGCCCTCTTGGGGGGCCATGCGCACCAACACATCACGGCTGGAGCCGAAGAACTGCAGGGTCGCCCCGTCAATCTTCTGCTGATCCAGCGCCTCGTGCATCTTGTCCAGGCTCACCGACTGCTGGAACCCCACCTCGATGGTGGTACCGCCGGTGAAGTCCAGCCCCCAGTTCAGGCCACGATCGTACAGAACGTAGAGGGCGAGCACCGTCACCAGAGCAGAGAGGACCATACCCAGCTTGGCGAAACGCATGAAGGGGATGGGCTTTTCAAAATGTAGAATTTGAAACATGTCTCTTCCTTAGATCGGCAGCTTGTCGATGCGCCGTCCACCCCAGGCCAGGTTGATGATGGCGCGGGATACCGTGATGGCAGTGAACATGGACGCCGTCAGGCCGATCCCGAGGGTCAGGGCGAAGCCCTTGATGGCACCGGTACCGATACCGAACAGGATCACGCAGGTGATGAGCGAGGTGACGTTGGAGTCGGCGATGGTGGAGAAGGCGCGGTCAAAGCCCAGGTGAATGGCTTGCTGCACCCCGCGACCATTGCGGATCTCTTCACGAATACGCTCGTAGATCAGTACGTTCGCATCCACCGCCATCCCCAGCGTCAACACGATACCGGCGATGCCCGGCAGGGTCATGGTGGCCCCCGGGATCATCGACATGATACCGACGATGAGCACCAGGTTCATGGTCAGCGCCAGATTGGCCACCCAGCCGAAGGCACGGTAGTAGATCCCCATGAAGAGCACGATCACCAGCATGGCCCAGCCGATGGCTTCCATCCCGCTGTCGATGTTCTGCTGACCCAGGCTCGGGCCTATGGTGCGCTCTTCGACGATCTGGATGGGGGCAATCAGGGCACCGGCACGCAGCAGCAGCGCCAGGTTGTGGGCTTCGTTGGCGTTGTCGATCCCGGTGATGCGGAACTGGCTACCCAGGCGAGACTGGATGGTGGCGACGTTGATCACCTCCTCCTGCTTGCGGAACTTGCGCTTGCCGTCCGGACCAGGCTGACCCACCGGCTTGTACTCGATGAAGACGGTCGCCATCCCCTTGCCAACGTTGTCCTTGGTAAAGTTGGCCATCTTGTTGCCACCCTGACCATCGAGCTTGATGTTGACCTGGGGACGGCTGTATTCATCGAAACCGGACTGGGCACCCACGATGTGGTCACCGGTCAGGATCACGCGCTTTTGCAGTACCACGGGACGACCGTTGCGATCGTTGTAGACCTTGGAGCTCGGCGGCACGCGGCCTGCGGCAGCGGCCTGGATATCGGCAGCCTCATCGACCATGTGGAACTCCAGGGTCGCGGTGGCACCCAGGATCTCCTTGGCACGGGCGGTGTCCTGGATCCCCGGCAACTCGACGATGATACGCTCACCGCCCTGCTGCTGGACCAGCGGCTCGGCCACACCCAGTTCGTTCACCCGGTTGCGGATGATGGTGATGTTCTGCTCGAGGGCATACTTCTTCACCTCTTTGACCTTGGCTTCGCTCAGACTGGCCAGCAGGATGAAGTCATCCCCTTTCTGGTCGGTGGTGAAGACAAGATCCGCATTCTGGCGACGCAGGAAGGAGAGTGCCTTGGCCTGATCGGCCTCGTCACGGAAGACCACCTGCACCTGATCCCCGACCCGGCGCACACCGGAGTAGCGGATCTTCTGGGTGCGCAGTTCGGCGCGGAAATCCTGCACCATCTGTTCCTGCTGCTTGGCCAGCGCTTCGGCCATGTCCACTTCCATCAGGAAGTGCACACCGCCCCGCAGGTCAAGACCGAGCTTCAGGGGCGCCGCGCCGATGGCCTCAAGCCAGGCGGGGGTGGACGGTGCCAGGTTGAGGGCGGTGATGAAATTGTCGCCCAGCTTGTTGGCCACGATGTCACGCGCCTTGAGCTGGTCTTCGGTGTTGTTGAAACGGATCAGGATGAAGCCGTGCTCGAACGCCGCATGCTTGACCGGGATCTTCGCCTCGTCGAGGGTTTCCTTCACCTGGTCGAGGGTTTCTAGTTTGACTTCGGCACCACGGCTGGCAGAGACCTGCAAGGCCGGGTCTTCGCCGTAAAGATTGGGGGCTGCATATAGAAAACCGATGGCGATCACGACGATCACCATCAGGTATTTCCACAGCGGATAGCGATTTAACACGCTGTGCTCCTCGGGAGATTAGAGGGACTGGATAGAACCCTTGGGCAGAACGGCAGAGACGAAGTCACGCTTGATGGTGACCTGGGTCTGATCGTTCAGGGCCAGCACAATGTAGTCGCTGTCGGCGGAAACCTTGGCGATCTTGCCGACCAGGCCACCGGAAGTGAGCACTTCGTCGCCCTTGGAGAGGGAGCTCATCAGATTGCGATGCTCCTTGGCACGCTTGGCCTGGGGACGGTAGATCATGAAGTAGAAGATGAGACCGAACACGGCCAGCATGATGATCATTTCCATGCCACCACCCTGTGCTGCCGGAGCCGCGCCTTCTGCATACGCCTTGGAGATAATGCTCATTTAACAACCTCTTATTGATGTAGATTTGAATACTAACTTATATGTCGTTGTTATTTCACGTCATTTTCAGCCAGTGGAGGCACAGGCTTCCCTTGCCGACGGTAAAACTCAGTTACAAAGTCGTCTAATTTACCCTGCTCGATCGCGTCCCGCAAACCCTGCATCACGCGCTGGTAATAACGCAGGTTGTGGATGGTATTCAGACGGGCACCGAGGATCTCGTTGCACTTGTCCAGATGGTACAGATAGCTGCGGGTGTAGTTCTTGCAGGTGTAGCAATCGCAGTCCGCATCCAGGGTGCTGGTGTCTTCCCGGTACTTGGCGTTGCGGATCTTGACCACCCCATCGGTGGTAAAGAGGTGACCGTTGCGGGCGTTGCGGGTCGGCATCACGCAGTCGAACATGTCGATACCGCGGCGCACCCCTTCCACCAGATCCTCCGGCTTGCCCACCCCCATCAGGTAGCGCGGCTTGTCGGCCGGAATTTTCGGGCAGACATGGTCAAGGATGCGATGCATGTCCTCTTTGGGCTCACCCACGGCGAGACCGCCGACCGCGTAACCGTCGAAGCCGATCTCAAGGAGACCGTCCAGCGACACATCCCGCAGCGGTTCGTAGACAGAACCCTGGATGATGCCGAACAGGGCGTTCTTGTTGCCGAGCGCATCGAACTTGTCACGGGAGCGCTTGGCCCAGCGCAGGGACATCTCCATGGACTTGCGCGCTTCCTCGTAAGTGGCCGGGTACGGGGTGCACTCGTCGAAGATCATCACGATGTCGGAACCCAGATCGTACTGGATCTCCATGGACTTCTCGGGATCGAGGAAGATCTTCTCGCCGTTGATGGGATGACGGAAGTGCACCCCCTCCTCGGTGATCTTGCGGATGTGCCCCAGACTGAATACCTGGAAACCACCGGAGTCGGTCAGGATCGGCCCCTGCCAGTTCATGAAGTCGTGCAGATCGCCGTGGGCGCGCATCACTTCCTGACCCGGGCGCAGCCAGAGGTGGAAGGTGTTGCCAAGCAGGATCTGGGCACCGGTCTCACGCACCTCTTCCGGTGTCATCCCCTTGACGGTGCCGTAGGTGCCGACCGGCATAAAGGCCGGGGTCTGGACCACGCCACGTTCGAACACCAGTTGACCGCGACGGGCACGCCCATCGGTGGTTTTCAATTCAAATTTCATTGCTACCTCTATTCAGTCAGAGAAACAGTCTGACAACAAAGGGCCCGAGGGGCCCGGTAATATGAAGCCGGCCGGCATACTGACAAGCAGAGCCTGAACGACTTCTGAAGGGCAAGGCTTAACCCTGCACCCGGCGACGGGTGACGAACATGGCGTCCCCGTAGCTGAAGAAACGGTACTGTCCCGCCACGGCGGCCTGATAGGCGGCCATCACGTTGTCATAGCCGGCAAAGGCGCTGACCAGCATGATCAGGGTGGATTCGGGCAGGTGGAAGTTGGTGATCATGGCATCGACCACCTGGAACTCGTAACCGGGGAAGATGAAGATGTCGGTGTCATTGAAGAAGGGCGCCAGCGGCTTGCCCTGGGCCAGGGTCGCCTTGGCCGCACTCTCGAGGGATCGCACCGACGTGGTGCCCACCGCAACCACCCGACCGCCTCGGGCGCGAGTCGCCGCGATGGCATCCACCACCTCCTGAGGCACTTCGGCGTATTCCGAGTGCATGTGGTGATCTTCAATCTTGTCGACGCGCACCGGCTGGAAGGTGCCCGCCCCCACGTGCAGGGTCACGAAGGCCATCTCCACGCCCTTGGCACGGATCTGCTCGAGCAGCGGCTCGTCGAAGTGCAGACCGGCGGTCGGCGCCGCCACGGCACCCGGCTTCTGGTTGTAAACGGTCTGGTAGCGCTCCTTGTCGGCATCCTCGTCGGGACGGTCGATGTAAGGGGGCAGCGGCATGTGGCCGATGGCATCCAGAATGGTCAGCACAGGGCGCGGGTCGAGGAAGTGGATCTCGAACAGAGCGTCGTGGCGGGCACGCATCTCGGCCTCGACGGGCACGCCGTCGGCACCGCCATCCAGAAGGAGACGGGTACCTGGCTTGGGGGACTTGGACGAGCGGACGTGCGCCAGCACGCTGTGCTCGTCCAGAATGCGCTCCACCAGCACCTCCAGCTTGCCGCCGCTGGCCTTCTGGCCAAACATGCGGGCCGGAATAACCCGGGTATTGTTGAACACCAGCAGATCGCCGGGGTTGAGCTGGTCAAGCACATCGACAAAATGACCGTGGCGCAGGGCGCCGGTTTGACCATCGAGCTGCAGCAGGCGGCTGGCGGTACGCTCCGCCATGGGGTAGCGGGCAATCAGCTCGTCTGGCAGATCAAAATGAAAATCGGATACTTGCATCTTTCACCTCGGGGGAATCGGCGGCTAGTCTAGTTATCCCCCTCTTCCAAGGCAACCCAAAAGACTAAAAACCCAAGGAAGACAAGGGATAGCGGGCCATTTTGTGAGGCTGGGCCCGTTAAAAAACCTTTAAGGTTTTGTATTGACCCCGATCATGTTCTGGCGACGGGGGCTGGGCTAGGGTGGAAGCAGACACACAAGGAGGCCCACCATGATGACCCTCTCCGAGATCATGACTGAACACCCCTTTACCCTGGGTCCGGAAAACAGCGTCAAGCAGGCGATGGAGCTGATGCAGCAGGAGCGGATCCGTCACGTTCCCATCGTCGATGAACACCAGCATCTGCTCGGTCTGGTCACCCTCTCGGACATCCTGGCCACCCGCGAGTCCAAACTGCTGCTGATCAATCCGGAGCGGGAGGCGGAGTTCACCGACAGCGTCCAGCTCGACGAGATCATGACTCGTCAGGTGGCGAGCGTGGATCCCCACGCCGGCATCAAGGAGGCGGCCCTGTATCTGCAGCGCCACAAATATGGCTGTCTGCCGGTACTCAAGGGGCGCAAGCTGGTTGGCATCGTCACCGAGTCGGACTTCATCGCCGTGGCCATCAATCTGCTGGAGCTGATGGAGGAGCAGGAGCCCCCAACCGACTTTTGATCTTAAAATTCTGTAATAAAATTACAATAAAAGCGTTTTCAGCCTAATTTAACGGCTATTTAAGTGAAACACTTTCAATTTGACTGTAAAATTACACCACAAAACTTGCGTTGTGACATTTATCACACTATGATGCCCACCATGCAATGGTTGCCGAAGAGGAGATGAGGATTGTGCACCCGCCATCTTCTCTTCATATGTTTGCAAGTTTGCACACCCCGTAGTTAGTCTTTGCTGTAAAGCATATTTATCGCCATTCCTTGTTTGATGACCCGGCCCTGTCTGTGCGACGGCGCCGGGATTTTTTTATCCCTCTTTTTTCTACTGCGCCGCCTCGTCTGCCCCCTTCTCTGCTCACGCAATGAAAACAAATCCGGCCCAGCCCTTGAAAATGTGACATGCAGGACAGAAATTGAACTTCGACAATGAGTTATCTCCGAAGGCCTGAGATATTCATGTTAGGTACAGTTGTGATGGTCTATCTAATAAATAGATTTATGTGATTCAAAATTGTGGCTTTGACCGATTAGAAAAAGTCACTATGATGACTCCATCGAAAGTTAAGCGCCTCGTCTGGCACGACTCTTCAACACCAGACAGGCATATGTACATCACCAAGGAGCAAATACATGTCTACCTACATCAACACTGAAATCAAGCCGTTCAACGCCACCGCCTACCACAATGGCAAATTCGTTCAGGTGTCTGACGCTGACCTGAAAGGCAAGTGGTCCGTGGTGTTCTTCTACCCGGCTGATTTCACCTTCGTCTGCCCGACCGAGCTGGGCGACCTGGCCGACAACTACGCCGAATTCCAGAAGCTGGGCGTCGAGATCTACGCCGTCTCCACCGACACCCACTTCACCCACAAGGCCTGGCACGACACTTCTGACACCATCCAGAAGATCCAGTACCCGATGATCGGCGACCCCACCGGCACCATCACTCGCAACTTCGGCGTGATGATCGAAGAAGCTGGCCTGGCTGACCGCGGTACCTTCGTCATCGACCCGCAAGGCGTCATCCAGATCGTTGAAATCAACGCTGGCGGCATCGGCCGTGACGCACTGGAACTGCTGCGCAAGGTCAAGGCTGCCCAGTACGTTGCTTCCCACCCGGGTGAAGTGTGCCCGGCCAAGTGGAAAGAAGGCGACGCCACCCTGGCCCCGTCCCTGGATCTGGTAGGCAAAATCTAAGCCTCCCCGCTCTGAAGACCGGCCCGTTCAAGGGCCGGTCTTGTTTACGGCCCTCAGAAAATGCGCCGGTCTGCTGTGTGGACCTCTGTTTTCTGTATCCGGTCATCGTGCCGACCCGCATTCAGCAAGAAGGAATTCGACCATGTTAGATACCAACCTCAAACAACAACTCAACGGTTACTTGCAGTACATCGTCAATCCCATCGAGATCAGCGTGTCCGGCAATGACAGCGACAAATCCGCCGAACTCCTGGCATTGGCCAGCGAGATCGCCGAGATGTCCCCCAAAATTTCCCTGACCGATGGCACCAATGCCCGCAAGCCTTCCATGAGCATCGCGCCCCAGGGCCAGGCCCCGCGCGTGCACTTTGCCGGCATTCCCATGGGTCATGAATTCACCTCCCTGGTGCTCGCCCTGCTGCAAAGCGGCGGTCACCCCTCCAAGGCCGATCCGGCCGTGCTGGAGCAGGTGAAGAACCTCAAGGGCGAGTTCCACTTCGAGACCTATATTTCCCTCTCCTGCCACAACTGTCCGGACGTGGTACAGGCCCTGAACCTGATGTCCACCCTGAATCCCGGCATCACCCACACCATGATCGACGGTGCCCTGTTCCAGGATGAGGTGAACGAGCGTCAAATCATGGCGGTCCCGAACGTCTACCTGAACGGTCAGCCGTTCAGCCAGGGCCGCATCTCGCTGGAAGAGATCGTCGCCAAACTCGACACCGGCGCTGCCGAGCGCAAGGCGCAAGAGCTGAGCGAAAAAGCGCCTTATGACGTGCTGGTGGTGGGCGGTGGCCCGGCCGGCGCCGCCGCGGCCATCTATGCCGCCCGCAAAGGCATTCGCACCGCCATTGTCGCCGAACGTTTCGGTGGCCAGGTGATGGACACCGTCGGCATCGAGAACTTCATCTCCGTGCCCTACACCGAGGGCCCCAAGCTGGCCGCCAGCCTGGAGCAGCACGTCAAGCAGTACGGCGTGGAAGTGATCACCGAGCAGCGCGCCGCCGCCATCAGCAAGGATGGTTACGTCAACGTGGACCTCGCCTCTGGCGCCACCTTGAAGAGCCGCGCCGTGATCCTGGCGACCGGTGCCCGCTGGCGCGACCTGAACGTGCCGGGTGAACTCGAGTACCGTACCAAGGGTGTGGCCTACTGCCCCCACTGTGACGGCCCCTTCTTCAAGGGCAAGCGCGTGGCGGTGATCGGTGGCGGCAACTCCGGCATCGAGGCAGCCATCGATCTGGCCGGCATCGTCGAGCATGTCACCGTGGTGGAGTTCGCCGATACCCTGCGTGCCGACGACGTGTTGCAGAAGAAGGCCCGCTCCATGGGCAACATTGACATCATCATGAGCGCCCGCACCACCGAAGTCATCGGCGATGGCAGCAAGGTGGTGGGCATGGATTACGAAGATCGCACCACCGGCGAGATCAAGCATCTGGCTGTGGCCGGCATCTTCGTCCAGATAGGCCTGGTGCCGAACACCGAGTTCCTCAAAGGAAGCGAGATTGCCCTGACCCGCTTTGGCGAAATCGAGATCGACACCAAGGGTGCCACCTCCCTGCCCGGCGTCTATGCCGCAGGGGATGCCACCACGGTACCGTTCAAGCAGATCATCATCTCCATGGGGGCAGGTGCCACCGCCGCTCTGGGTGCGTTTGATTACCTCATTCGCAACCCGGCGCCGGAAGCACAAGCTACCCAGGCCGATGCCGTGACCGCCTGATAACCGCCGCCCAACAAAAAACCGACTCCCTGGAGTCGGTTTTTTTATCCCTGTCGTTGGGTCGCCAGCCTTCAACGCCCTTGCGGCGCGTCCCTCTCCTGCCCCTCTTCCCTCACCGCTCTCTCTTCTGCATCAGTCGCGGGATAGCTCGCCGGCACTGCCTCCCCTTCCAGATCCGTTCTTGGCTCCAGCTCCGCCGTCATGGGGGTGTTGGGGGGCACCGGCATGAAGACCTGGTGCTCCGTCAGCGGAATGGGGGCTCGCTTACGCCTGCGCCAGCCGAGATAGGCCGACAGCAGCAGACCGCACAGGGCAAAGTAGACGAACAGCCCCTGTGGTCCGAACGTTGCCATGGTAAAGGGGGCCAGCAGCGGACCCGTCATGGCCCCCAGGCTGTAGGCAAGCAGCAGCCCCTGGTTTGCCCCCAGCACCTGATCCGGGCGCAGTTCATCGCAGGCATGGCTGAGGCTCAAGGGATAGATGGAGAACGCCATGCCCCCCAGCAGGAAGACAAGAGTCCCCTCGACTGGCTCGCGCCAGGGCTCCGGCAGCAGCACCATCAACAACGCGATCAGGGTCAGCAGGGCGCAGAGCAGCAGGATCACCAACCGTCTGTCGTAACGATCAGATGCACGTCCGATGGGATATTGCAGACACATCCCCCCCAGGATCACCAGCGCCATCATGTCCGCCACCTGGGAGAGGGAGGCGCCGCTGTCGGTGAAATAGAGCGGCAACAGCCCATAGATGGCCCCGAGGATGAGGCCGGAGGTAAAGCTGCTGCCCATTCCCGCCGGAGTGAGGCGCACCAGCTCCAGCACTCCCACCGGCTGGGGTGCCACCATGGCCGGCGTCGCCACTCGGGAGAGAGCCAGAGGCACCACGGAGAGAGTCGCCGCCATGGCGCACAGGGCGAACGGCGTCAGCACCATGGGGTCCACCTGCTTGAGCAGCTGCTGGCCCAGGGCAAGTGAGCCGTACAGCAGGATCATGTAGAGGGACATCAACCGCCCCCGGTTCGCAGGGGTGCTTGAGACCAGCATCCAGGACTCCAGCACCACGAACAGGCCGCCGGTGGCAAACCCCCCGATCAGCCGCAGCGCCGCCCAGGTGACAGGCTCCACCACCATGCCGTGCAGCAGAAACAGAAAACAGAGCAGGGAGGCATAAGCCGCATAGGCCCGGATATGACCCACCCGGATGATGAGGCGGGCATTGATGAAGGTCCCCAGCACCAGGCCGCCGAAATAGGCAGCCGACACCAGACCGATGGCCTGGGCGGACACCTGCTCGGCGGAGAGACGCACCGTCAGCAGGGTATTGAACAGACCGTGACCCAGAATGAAGATCACCAGACTGGTCAGGGGGGACAGCAACCTTGTCAGTGCCATGGAGCCTCCTCGCAACAAAAGGGTCATGGTAGCCCCTGCCTCCCGCCCCCTTCAACCCGAATGCCCTCCCCCTGCGGGGCTATGCTTGACGGGAACCCCACATGGAGATCCGAAAGATGAGACTCATGCTGTTGTTGGCCGCCCTGCTCTTTTGCGGCAGCGCCCTCGCCTTCCACTGCCCCATGGACATGAAGAAGATAGACGACGCCCTGGCCGCAGGCCCCGCCCTCAGTGCCGAGCAACTGGCCGAGGTGAAGCAGTTGAGAGCGGACGGAGAGACCCTGCACAACGCGGGCAAGCATCAGGAATCGGTCGATACACTGGCCAAGGCCATGGCCATTCTCGGCATCGATCAGGGCTGATACCGCCCCTTCGCCGCGCGACGGTCTCTTTCGCATCGCCCGGATACAGACCGCCAAAATGAAACAAGGCCCTCGCCATCACTGGCGGGGGCCTTTTCACTGCGGATGTCAGCGCTGAACGGGGCTACACCCGGCCACTGTAGACCAGGGTGCAATAGTTGAAGGCTATCTTGCCGTCAACGGCATGGCGAGCAAACTCGCGGCGAACGAGCGCCGTCATCTGATCGTGGGCCGGCGTGCCCGCCACAGGCGCATAGGAGGAGGAGTTGAGCCGTCCAAGCACCCCGTCAAGATCGAACAGCTGGCTGTTCTCGAAGCGATCGAGCCGGTACTCCCCGGTGAAGAAGGCGCGAAAATCCGCCTCACCGAGGTTGCGATGATTGACCTCCTCGTAATCCCCCGAGTAGGCGTGCAGCCCCTCTTCATAGGCCTTGAGAAACGGGGTGTTCGTCAGCCTGTCATTCCAGATGAGGGCGACCTGGCCACCGGGCTTGAGCAGCCGCTGGCACTCCTGCCGAAAAGCCGCGCGATCGAACCAGTGAAACGCCTGGGCGACCGTCACCAGATCCATCGCCCCCGTGGGCAGGCCCGTGGCTTCCGCACTGCCGTGCAGCCAGCCGATGTTCCCCACCTGAGCGAGCAGCCGTTTGGCGGCAGCCCGCATATCGTCATTGGGCTCCACCGCCCAGACCCGCGCGACCCGGGGGGCCAGCAGGGCGGTCAGGATGCCGGTGCCCGCGCCGATGTCCGCCACCTGGGCCTCTGGCCCCATGGCCAGCTCCCTTGCCAGAAAATCCAGCATGGCGGCGGGATAACCGGGTCGATATTTCACATAGGCCTCGACCCGGGTCGAGAATCGCTGGGTACTGTCCATGGCAGACTCCTCTCTTGCTGCGGCCTTCATGCCAGCTCCCGGCCTGGTGACCAGGATCCCCATGCCACTACACTTGACCCCATCATGCAAGCCCCAAGCGGGTGGCAAACGGCGTACAGGCTGGCTTGTCACCCAGCGAAGCAGCAGGCGCTGCGGGCGGCAGGATACCCATCGGGGCGCCCGCTCACGGGCGTCGAAGGACAAACACCAGGATGGAGCTGCGACACAATGAGACCAGTCAAGAACAGGATTTGCCTCTGGTATGACGGGAATGCCGAGGAGGCCGCACGGTTTTACGCCAGCCTCTTCCCCGACTCCGCCGTCGGTGCCGTACACCGGGCCCCGGCCGACTATCCCGCCGGCAAGAAAGGGGATGTGCTGACGGTCGAGTTCAGGGTGATGGGGATCCCCTGCCTCGGCCTCAACGGCGGGCCCGGGGTCAGCCACAACTGGGCGTTCTCGTTTCAGGTGGCTACCCAGGACCAGGCCGAGACGGATCGCTACTGGCACGCCATCATCGACCATGGCGGTCAGGCGAGCGAGTGCGGCTGGTGTCAGGACAAGTGGGGCATCTCCTGGCAGATCACCCCTCAGGTCCTCACCGAGGCGATAAGCGATCCCGACCCCGAGGCAGCGAGACGCGCCTTCGAGGCCATGATGCAAATGGACAAGATTGACATTGCCACCATCGAGGCGGCGCGCCGGGGCGAGTAGCCCGTTCGCACGGGCGCCACACACAACAAGGCCACCCCTGGGGGTGGCCTTGTGCATATTGGCTGTCAGTCTTACTGCGCCGCGATTACTTGGCGTAATCCTCGGTGGGTACGCAGGAGCAGAACAGGTTGCGATCACCATAGACGTCGTCGATGCGGTTGACCGACGGCCAAAGCTTGCTGGCGCGCACGGCCTCCGACGGGAACACCGCCTCGGCGCGGCTGTAGCCACGGTTCCACTCTGCATCCATCACGTCGTCCTGGGTGTGCGGCGCATGAACCAGGGGGTTGTCGGCGAGGCTCCAGTGACCGTCCTGCACCCGGGCAATCTCGGCGCGGATGGCGGTCATGGCTTCCACGAAGCGATCCAGCTCGCGCTTGGATTCGGATTCGGTCGGCTCGACCATCAGGGTGCCCGCTACCGGGAAGCTCATGGTCGGCGCGTGGAAGCCGTAGTCCATCAGGCGCTTGGCCACGTCCATCTCGCTGATGCCACTGGCTTCTTTGAGCGGGCGGATGTCCAGGATGCACTCGTGGGCCACCCGGCCGTTGCGACCTGTATAGAGCACGGGGAAGGACTCGCCGAGCTTCTTGGCCAGGTAGTTGGCGTTGAGGATGGCGACCTGGGTGGATTTCTTGAGCCCCTCGTCCCCCAGCATGGCGATGTACATCCAGCTGATGGGCAGGATGCTGGCCGAGCCGAACGGGGCGGCAGACACGGCGCCGTTGTCACGGCTCTCCTTGTCGGTCTTGACCACGGCGTGACCGGCCACAAACGGTGCCAGGTGTTTCTTCACGCCGATGGGACCCATGCCCGGACCGCCACCGCCATGAGGAATGGCGAAGGTCTTGTGCAGGTTGAGGTGAGAGACGTCCGCGCCGATAAAGCCTGGCGCCGTCAGCCCGACCTGCGCGTTCATGTTGGCGCCGTCCAGGTACACCTGACCACCATACTGGTGAACGATGTCGCACACCTCCTTGATGGTCTCCTCGTACACCCCATGGGTGGAGGGGTAGGTCACCATCAGGCAGGAGAGCTGGTCTCCGACCTCGGCGGCCTTGGCCCGCAGGTCGTCCAGATCCACGTTGCCGGCCTTGTCACAGGCGGTGACGATGACCTTGAGGCCCGCCATCTGGGCGGAGGCCGGGTTGGTGCCGTGGGCAGAGGCCGGGATGAGGCAGACATCGCGATGCCCCTCGCCGCGAGACTCGTGGTACTTCTTGATGGCCAAGAGGCCCGCGTATTCGCCCTGAGCGCCGGAGTTGGGCTGCATGCAGACCGCATCGTAGCCTGTCACCTTCACCAGCCAGTCTTCCAGATCTGCCAGCAGCAGCTGGTAGCCCTGGGTCTGCTTGAGCGGCGCGAAGGGGTGCAGCTTGCCGAATTCAGGCCAGGTCACCGGGATCATCTCGGCGGTGGCGTTGAGCTTCATGGTGCAGGAGCCCAGGGAAATCATGGCGTAGTTCAGGGCCAGATCTTTCGCTTCGAGACGGTGGATGTAGCGCAGCATCTCGGTCTCGGAGTGGTACTTGTTGAATACCTCGTGGGTCAGCACGGCGTCGGTGCGCAGCAGATCCTGCGGAATGGCGTGATGAGTCTGGGCGGCCTGGTCGAGGGCCTCCACATCGAGGCCGTGACCCGCCCCAAGGAACAGGTCGAACAGCTCGGCTACATCGCCTCGGGTGGTGGTTTCAGAGAGGGACACACCGACTGCACCATCGAGATCCGCACGCAGGTTGATGCCGAGCCCTTCGGCCTTGGCAATGAGTGCAGCCTTGTCCGACGTCAGTACTGTGAGGGTATCGAACCAGCTTCCGTGCTTGAGGGCCACGCCCTTGGCGGTGAGGCCGAGCGCCAGGATGGTGGTCAGACGGTGCACGCGGGAGGCGATGGTTTTCAGCCCCACCGGCCCGTGGTAGACGGCGTAGAAGCTCGCCATGTTGGCCAGCAGCACCTGGGCGGTACAGATGTTGGAGTTGGCCTTCTCGCGGCGGATGTGCTGCTCGCGGGTCTGCATGGCCATGCGCAGGGCGCTCTTGCCACGGGCATCCTTGGAAACGCCGATGATGCGACCCGGCATGGAGCGCTTGTAGGCATCGCGGGTGGCGAAGAAGGCGGCGTGGGGGCCACCGTAACCCATGGGCACACCGAAGCGCTGGGCACTGCCGAACACCACGTCGGCACCCAGTTCACCCGGGGATTTGAGCAGCAGCAGGGAGAGCATGTCGGTCCCGACGCAGGCCAGCCCCTTCTGGGCCTGGACGGCGGCAATGAGGGAACGCAGATCGGTCACATTGCCGGTGGTGCCCGGGTACTGGAACATGGCACCGAACACCTCTTCGCTCACGGCCTCGCTCGCAGGGCCGACCACCACATCGAAACCGAAGTGGACCGCGCGCTCCTTGACCACGTCGATCACCTGGGGGTGAACGTCGTCGGCCACGAAGAAGAGGTTGGATTTGGATTTGGCCATGCGCTTGGCCAGCGCCATGGCTTCGGCGGCGGCGGTGGCTTCATCGAGCAGGGAGGCGCTCGCCAGATCCATGCCGGTGAGATCCAGGGTGAGCTGCTGGAAGTTGAGCAGGGCTTCGAGACGGCCCTGGGCCAGCTCGGGCTGATAGGGGGTGTAGGCGGTGTACCAGCCCGGGTTTTCCAGCACGTTGCGCAGGATGACGTGGGGCACGTGGGTGTCGTGGTAGCCCATGCCGATGTAGCTCTTGGCGATCTGGTTCTTGGCCGCATAGCCCTTGAGCTTGGCCAGGGCCTCCACTTCGGTCATGGGGGCGCCGATACCAAGCGGCCCCGGACGACGGATGGCGGCGGGGACCGTCTGCTCAATCAGATCGTCCAGGCTCTCGGCACCCACGGTGGCGAGCAGGGCCCGCAGTTCTTCCTCACCCGGGCCGATATGACGGCGGATGAAATCGGTTTTTTGCTCGAGTTCAAACAGTGACTGGGTCATTTCCCTATTTCCTGGTAATAGGTCCTGGCATGACATCCTGATAACCAAGACCTGATGTTCCTGTAGCCGGTCGATACCGGCTCCACTCATGTTCTGTGTCCGCCGCGGGCAGACGGGGAATGCGGCAAGGGCATCCCGAAGGCGCAAAGGCTGCGCCCATCCTGCAACCGCCATGGCCGCAGGATGGCAGTCATACAAGTGGGCCCTGCTGTGTTGGCAGGGCCCGGGGGCATTACTCTTCGTCCACCACGTTCTGGTAGCCTTCGGCATCCAGCAGGTTGGCGAGCTCGCCCGCGTCGTCCAGCTTGATGCGGAACAGCCAGCCGGCGCCGTAGGGGTCGGAGTTGACCAGCTCGGGGCTGCCTTCCAGCTCTTCGTTGACGGCCAGGATCTCGCCGCTCACCGGGCTGTAGATGTCGGAGGCAGCCTTGACGGACTCCGCCACGGCGCAATCTTCACCGGCGCTCACCTGCTTGCCCACTTCCGGCAGATCGACGAACACCATGTCCCCCAGCAGATCCTGGGCGTGCTCGGTGATGCCGACCACGGCTTCGCCGTTGGCTTCAACACGGACCCACTCGTGGGAGGTGGCATATTTCAGTTCGCTCGGGATATGGCTCATTTGTGCTTCCTTTATGCTCTTGGATCGCTTCAACAAAAATGGGGCGGCGAAGGTCACCCTCGCCGCCATCAATGATTACACCAGCGGCTGGCCGTTGCGCACGAAGGCCGGCTTGGTGACTTTCACGGTGACCTGCTTCTTGCGGATCTCCACCTGGGCCTGTTCGCCTATATCACGGGGCACCCGCGCCAGGGCAATGCTGTAACCCAGGGTGGGCGAGAAGGAGCCGGAGGTGATCACCCCTTCCCGTGTCTCGCCGCTCTCGCTGGTGAAGGTGACCGGCATGCCGGCACGCAGCACGCCCTTTTCTTCCATCACCAGACCCACCAGCTTGGGCTGGTTGCCTGCGGCCTTCTGGGCTTCCAGGGCGGCGCGGCCGATGAATTGGCGGGAGGCTGGCTCCCAGGCCAGGGTCCAGGCCATGTTGGCGGCGAGCGGAGAGATTGACTCGTCCATGTCCTGACCGTAGAGGTTCATGCCCGCTTCCAGGCGCAGGGTATCACGGGCACCCAGGCCACAAGGGGCCACGCCGTTGTCCAGCAGGGCCTGCCACAGATCGCACGCCTTCTCTTGGGGGACCACGATCTCGTAGCCATCTTCGCCGGTGTAGCCGGTGGTGGCGATGAAGAGATCCCCGGCCTGCACACCGAAGAAGGGCTTCATCCCTTCGACCGCCGCATTCTGCTCGGGGGTGAACACCTTGGCCGCCTTGGCCTTGGCGTGGGGGCCCTGCACCGCGATCATGGCAAGCTCGGGGCGCTCGGTCACGCTCACGGCAAAGTCGATGGCGTGATGGCGGATCCAGGCCAGATCCTTCTCGCGGGTGGCGGAGTTCACCACCAGGCGGTAGAAGGTATCGGTCAGGAAATAGGTGATGAGGTCATCGATGACGCCGCCTTCCGGATTGAGCATGCCACTGTAGAGGGCCTTGCCGGGGACGGTGAGTTTGGCCACGTCGTTGGCCAGCAGGTGTTGCAGGAAGGCTTTGACCCGCTCGCCGGTCAAATCGACGATGGTCATGTGGGAGACATCGAACATGCCTGCATCGGTGCGCACCACATGGTGCTCTTCCAACTGGGAACCGTAGTTGATGGGCATCTCCCAACCGTGGAAGTCCACCATCTTGGCACCCGCTTCCAGGTGTTTCGGATGCAATACAGTAGTCTGGATCATTGCTGTGTTTCCTTAAGCGTTCGCGACAACACTCGCAATCCGCCCCGGCTCGTCGGGAACTACGGACCACAAGCTCTGTGCTCGTTCCCGCCCGGGCGGGCAGGAGTGATTCCTTGAACGGAGCGGATTATATGACAAGCGTGCCGGGGCACCGCTCAAAAAAAACTAATCCTCACCCAACTCACTGACACCAGACACTAAGGCAAAAACAGTGATAAAAACAGCCAAAACCGCGCCATTGCGGGATTTAATGTTGATTTTTACCGTTCCGTCACAATTTACAGAAAAACGTTTCGCTTCTCGCCAACATTAAAGGCTGACACCCCGAAGGGGCATCTCGCCCTGTCAGATTAGTTTTTTTGTTAAAACCCCGGGGTAATATTAGATTTTTTCACCTTTGGCCAGGGTGGGCAGCTCCCCATCCAGCCCCATGGCGGCCCGGATCATGCCCTGCTTGAGGGGGCCAAGACCGTCGACGGTGCGAAGCCCCACCCCGCGCACCAGCTTCTTGAGGGGGTTGCTGCCCGCAAACAGTCGCTTGAGCCCCTCCATGGCCGCCAGCATGCGCGCCGCCTCGCTCTTGCGCCAGCGCTCGTAGCCCCGCAGGTTGGCGAGCAGGCCGATGTCCGCGCCCTTGCCGTGATGAATGAGGATCTGCTCCGCCAGGGCGGCGGCATCCAGCAAGCCCAGATTCACCCCCTGCCCCGCCAGCGGGTGGATGGTGTGGGCCGCATCCCCCACCAGCACCAGGCGCTCGCGGGCAAAGTCGCGGGCGTAGCGGGCGGTGAGCGGAATGGCGCTGCGAGCCCCCTCCACCTTGCACAGCCCGAGGCGCCCATCAAAGGCGGCGGTGAGCTGGCGGTTGAAGCCGTCGTCATCCAGGGCGCAGAGCGCCTCGGCGTGGGCCGCGGGCACAGACCACACGATGGAGCAGAGGTCGGGCTGCCACAGGGGCAGGAAGGCGAGCGGCCCCTGGGGGGTGAAGATCTGGCGCGCCACCGCCTCATGGAGCTCGGCACAACGCACCGTCGCCACCAGGGCGTGATGACCGTAATCCCAGCTGGTGAGGGGAATGTCTGCCTGACGGCGCACCCAGGAGTGGGCGCCGTCGGCGGCCACCAGCAGCTTGGTCGAGAGGGCCTGGCCATCTTCCAGCAGCAGCAGGGCGCCCGCTGGCCCGCACTGCAGGCTGGTGGCCCGGGCCGGGGTCAGCATCTGGATATTGCTGGCCCCCGCGATGGCGTCCAGCAGCGCAAGCTGGATCACCCGGTTCTCGACGATGTGGCCAAGAGCCCCCTGACGCAGGCTGGCGGCATCGAAATCGATGTGGCCGAAACTGTCCTGCTCCCACACCTGCATCTTCTCGTAGGGCTGCAGGCGGCGCGCCACTATGCCGTCCCAGACGCCGACCCCTTGCAGGATGTGCTGACTCGCGAGGCTCAGGGCACTGACCCTGTTGTCCGGCGTCTCACCGAGCGTTGCATCGGGCAGTCGGCCTTCCACGATGGCCACCTTGATCGCCCGGTTCTTGAGGGCGGCAGCGAGCCCCAGGCCCACCATGCCCCCCCCCACGATCACCACATCCACATCTTGCATCTGCATTCTCTTGTGTCCTTTCCGGGCGGGTCGCCAGGATCTGCGAGGCGACGCCCACAGGCGTGCCTCTTGCTCGAAATCGTCTTTGCCGCCCAGGGCGACAGCGCTTATTGGCCGCACACCTCGTTCACGAATCCCAGGGTGTGGGAGGCGAGCGGTGCCTTGAGCCAGGGCACTCTGCCCATCAGGGAGAGCGCCAGATTGCGGCCCACCACCAGGGGAGCGTGATGGTTTGAGAAGAGCTGGGCCAGGGAGGACGTGAGCCAGACGGTCTGGGCCTGATCGTCCCGCCGCTGCTGCCAGTAGCCGCTTAACACCTCAAAGCCGCCGATGTCTTCCCCCGCCGCGAGCGCACGGGCCAGGGTCCGGGTCAGCACGTCCAGATCCCGCATGCCGAGGTTGAACCCCTGACCAGCGATGGGGTGCAGCAGGTGGGCGGCGTTACCCACCAGCACGGTGCGCTGGGCCAGCGGGTAGTCGGCCACCGTCAGCACCAGCGGATAGAGGTGGCGCACGCCTGTACGCTCGATGCGCCCGAGGCGCCAGCCAAAAGCCTCCTGCAGACGGGCGAGAAAGGCGGCGTCATCCAGTGCAAGCAACCCCTGTGCCTCGTCCCGCGGCACGCTCCACACCAGAGAAGATAGGCCGTCCTGCATGGGCAGCAGGGCCAGCGGCCCTCCATCGGTGAAGCGCTCGAAGGCCCGCCCGGCGGGATCCTCGGCGGTCTTGACGGTGGCGATGATGGCGCTCTGACCATAATCGTGGCGACTGACCGGCATCTTGAAATGTTGGCGCACGAAGGAGTGGCCCCCGTCGGCCGCCACCAGCAGCCGGGTGCGGTAGCGCGTGCCGCCCTCCAGGGCGAGCGACACTTCCCCCTCGTCGGGGTCGATGGCCTCAAGCCTGGCCGGGCACAACATACGGATCTGCGGGCAGGCGGCGATCGCCTCTTGCAGCACGATGCCCGCCGCCGACAGCTCGATCACCTGACCGAGGGCGGGTAGACCATACTCCGCCGCCGACAGCCGGGTCTGGCCGCAGTGGCCCCGATCCGACACATGGATATGGGTGATGGGGGAGCAGTGGGGCGCCAGGTGCGGCCAGAGGCCGTGACGGGCCAGCGCCTCGCAGGTACCGGCGGAAAGCGCGATGGCACGGGCATCGAAACCGGGATGAGCATTGAGCTCGGGCGCACTCGCCTCCAGCAGCAGGATCTGCAGGGGGGCGCCATCCTGTCCTTTCAGGGCGGCAAGGGAGAGGGCCAGCACGGCACCGCTCATACCACCGCCGACGATAGCCACGTCGACGTGAACCAGATCAGATTGAGACATGAGAAGAGGGCATAGGCGAAAAAACGTGGGCCAATCCTACCACAAAGGTGGCGGACGGGATGCGAAGCCACGGGCAAAAAACCGCTTTGGCGCCATGGGTTAGCAGAGTACCTCCCCTGCTCTCACCCCTTGTAAAACAGAAAGAGCGCCGTGATGCGCTCTTTCATTGACCCGCTGGGCGGGCAGATCAGTGCAGGGTCGGCGGCGTGCTCGGCGCGGCCGGGCGCTTGCCAAACTCCTCGAACGCCATCATGACCCCGAGGCGCACGTGTTCGTAGAGCACCAGGAAGGAGGCTTCGTTCTCTTCATCTTCCTGATCGAACTCGGCAGAGACCTGGGTGATGCTGGCGATGTCCTGAATCATCTCCTGCAGCTCTTCGGATGCCTTGGAGAGCTCCTGTTGCACCACGCCAAAGCCGGCCAGGAAGGCCTGGGACCAGTCCACCAGCGAGTCGATGCGCTCATCGAGCGGCGCCTCGTCGCTTGGCAGCAGCAGCTCGACGCCCTTTTGTGCCATCAGGCTCTCGATCACCTCGTGATAGAGGTCGGTCATCACCTGGCGCACCGGTGCCGGCAGACCGAAACCGTCGTTGATCAGATCATTGAAATGGGGCTGCCAGCTTTTGTCGTCCAAGGCCACGCCACCGCACACCAGGCCGCATATCACGCCATGGGCCTCGACGGCCGTCGCCATGAGGTCGTGCTGTGCCATCAGGTCCGCCACGGCGGCGTATTTCAGGGGGTTTGTTTTGCTCATCTAGGATCCGCTCAAAGTTCAGGCAAATATGCAGAATTTATGGCCGAGATCCTAGCATTCTCCCCCTGCCAGAGCCAGCAAGGCCTTGAAACTTCTGCATCTGCGCTATATAGTCCCGCCCAGTTGTCCACGTGGATATAGGCGGAAATCAGCCCCGCCGTATTGAGGAAGGCATGAGCATAGAGGCCGTAGAAATCGTCATTCTGGGACGTCCCTACAAGGTGTCCTGTCCCCTGGGACAACAAGATGCCCTGCGCCAGGCCGCCGACCAGCTGACCGACAAGCTCATCGAGCTTCGTCAACGTTCCAAGGTCTCCAGCAACGAACAGCTGGCCGTCATGGCAGCGCTCAATTTCTGTCACGAGCTCTGCCTTGAAAAAGAGAAAAACCACCAATACTCTGAGACCATGGACAAGCGGATCAAGATGCTGCAACGCACCATCGAAGCCGCCTTGATCGAGCACGGACAATACGGTGAATCCAGCGAAGAGGCGCAACAGCCCTAATCGCACCGAGTTTTGAAATTCCCTGGAGTGTTTGTCAGCCGGTTCAAGTCCCCGAGCCGATATTCATACCAAACAGGGGGTCTGCCTTCTGGCTATTGAGCATGCTCGGCCCGACCGAGAAGCCTGCGGCCAGATTAGATCTCCGCCTTGAACCGACGGTTCAAGGGCCCAAACCGGCAACGGCATCTCCGGGGTACCTACCCAAAAAAAGCCCGTCATCACGACGGGCTTTTTCTTTGCCTGCGCGGTCCCCCCCTTCCACTCGCCTGCGGCGTCTCGCCACCCGGCAGGAGGCAGTAAAAAGCCCGCCAACGGGGCGGGCTCTTGGCCGTGTCAGACGGCCATCTGCTCGTGGGGCGCGCCGTGGTGGCGCAGCCACACAAAGCTCAAGGCCACGATCAGCACCATCACCGTCATGATGGCCCCCAGGGTCACCTGCCCCGTCATCGGGAAGCTGGCGGCCAGCAGGGTTACCACGCCAGCCCCCAGATTCTGCATGCCCCCGAGTACGGCTCCCGCGGTGCCAGCCTGGCCCGGGAAGGGCTCGATGGCACAGGAGGTGGCGGTCGGATAGAGAATGCCGCTGCCAATGAAGTAGACCGCAGCCCCGCCCACCAGGGAGGCGGCGCTCACCATGCCGAGCAGCCCGGGTACCAGGATGATGAGCGACCCCAGGGCCAGGAAGGCGATGCCAAGGCGCATCAGCTTGCCCTGGCTCAGGCGAAAACTCAGTCTGGCGGAAAGCCAGGCGCCGAACAGATAACCGGGCAGCGGCAGCACGAACAGCACGCTGACGGTGCGGGCACTCAGCTTGAGCACGTCCCCCAGCAACACCCCGGCCGCCGCCTCGAACACCGCGAGGCCGGCAAAGGTGGCCATCAGACAGAGCAGGTTGCCCTGAAAGCGCGGGTTGCCGAGCACATGACGATAGGCGGCGCCCACCCGCAGCGAATGCTGGCGGGCGGATGCTGGCAGCGTCTCCCCAAACCAGGCCAGCAGCGCCAGGGTGGTCAGGGCACCAAAACCGAACAGGAACCAGTAGCCGGCACGCCAGTTGAACAGCTCGGTGAGCCAGCCGCCCAACACAGGTGCCAGCAGAGGGGAGAAGATGACCCCCATGCTCACCAGGCTGTTGGCACGGTTGAGCTCGGCGCCACTGTAACGGTCGCGCATCACGGTCCGGCTCATGGCGCCCCCTGCGCCGGTGCCCAGCCCCTGGATCAGGCTGCCCGCCAGCAAGGCGGTGAAGCTTGGGATCAGCTGGATGGTGAGGGTGCCGACCAGGAAGATCATCATGCCGATGATGAGCACAGGGCGACGACCGATGCGATCCGACAAGGGGCCATAAACGAACTGGGAGAGGCCGTAGGGAATGAGGTAGCAGGCCATCACCGCCTGCAGCTGGCCGGAGGCCACATGGAAGTCCACCGCCATCATGGGAATGGAGGGCACATAGAGGGTCTGGGTCATCTGACCCACGGCGACCATCAGAATGGTCAGGAAGAACAGGGGATAGAAGCTGTGCCGATACATATGTCGTCCGAAAAAGATCAAAAAGCCGCCACCCTCCGGGCAGGGATCTGCAGGAGGTGTCTGACAAAGGTCGTTGAAGAGGAACAAGGCGGAGGACCCGCACCCGCCAGCAGCAGGACGCTCTCTGGCTTACGACAATATTAGTGATTCATATCACAAAAAACGAACAAAACTTTATAATCTGCTTACCCAAGTTTTTCTAATGCGACGGGGCCCAAGGCCCCGTCACTGTCATCTCATCATGAGGGAAGGATTCATCCTGCCCCCTCTTTACCCCACTCTTCTCACCTCGGCCGACGCGCCTTCGAACATGGGGGGGCCCGCCTCCCCCAGTCTCAGACAACGAGGGGCAACCTTGCCGGCCAGCCCCTCGTCATGGGTCACCAGCAGCAGGGCGCAGCCTATCTCTCCCAATTCCTCCAGCAGACAGGCGATGGTCTGTTGCTGGCTCAGGGGATCGAGCCGGGACGTGGGCTCATCGGCGAACAGCAGCACGGGGCGCAGCAACAGGGCCCGGATAAGCGACAGCCGCTGCAGCTCCCCTCCCGAGACCTGGTTTGGCAGGCGCGTCAGCAGCCGTTCATCCAGCCCCAACCGGGCCAGATAGTCGACAAGCCGATGGCGGGGCAGCCTGTGCAGACGCAGCACATCATCGAACTGGGTGGCGAGGCGCACCCGGCTGGCAAAGGCCTGCACCGGATCCTGATAGAGCTTCTGCCAGCGGCAGGGGGCTACCCCTTCCCGTCGCAGCACCTCCCCTTGCAGGGGGCGTTGCAGACCCAGCAGCACGTTGCCGAGGGTGCTCTTGCCCGCGCCGCTCGGCGCCATGATGGCCATTCGCTCCCCTTGCGCCAGGGCAAGGTCCAGCCCCGTGAACAGGGGTTGATCCCCATATCCCATGGCAAGCCCCTTTCCGCGGATGAGCCAGTCTCCGGTGGGAGGGACGGCCGCCTCGGGCCAGGCGGAGGGCTCCGCCGCCAGCAGGGCCCGGGTATAGGCATGGGATGGCGTGTGCAGCACACGCTCGGCGGGCCCCTGCTCCACGATCTCTCCTCCCTTGACCACCAGCACCCAGCCCCCCAATGCGCGAGCCAGGGAGAGATCATGGGTGATGGTCAGCAGATGGCGTCCACGGGCCAGGTAGCCCAGCAACAAGGCACCCAGCCTGGCTGCGGCCCGGCTGTCGAGCCCCTTGGTGGGCTCGTCGGCCACCAGCAGACGGGCCTCCCCCAGGGTGGCGGCGGCAAAGGCCGCACGCTGGGCCATGCCTCCCGAGAGCTGGTGTACAAAGGCGCCCTCCCGCCCGGCCAGTCCAAGCCGCTCGAGGGCGGCGCGGGCCCGCGATCGGGCCTCCTTGCCCCCTGGCAGCCACCCCTCCTCCACCTGGGCAAGCAACCCCATGGTGGGATCCAGCGCCAGCACCGGCTCCTGGGGCAACATCGCCAGCTCCCGCCCCCAGAGAGTGCGCAGGCGAGGCGTGTCGGCCAGGTTGTGATGGCGGCCACCCGACACCATCTCACCCCGGCCTGTCAGAGGGGCTGGCAACGTCCCCATCAGGGCATGAGCCAACAGGGATTTGCCCGAACCGCTCTCCCCGATCAGGGTCAGGGCGGTGCCGGGATGAATGGTGAAATCCAGCGCCTGCAACAGGGTTTTCTGGCCATCATCGACCTGCAACCCCTTGATTTTAATGGCCGTCATGAGGTGGCTCCTTGTGAAGATGGCATGTCAAGGCCGCGCGTCTGATGAAGCAGCACCAGGGCCAGCAACATCAGCCCCATGACAAGAATGGGGGCCAGTAGCAGACGGGGAGCCTCCTGATAGTGGGGCAGCGCCTCCGTCATCATCAGCCCCAGCTCCGGCGTGGGCGGCTGAATGCCCACTCCGACAAAGCCCAGGGTAGAGAGGGTTAGAATGGCACCCGCTAGGCCGAAGGCCATCATGGTGAGCAACTGGGGGGCGAGCTCGGGCCAGAGATGGCGCCGCACCACATGGGCATGGCCGAATCCCAGCAGACGGGACGCCTCCACCTGGGGCGAGGCGAGCAGCCCCCGGCTGCGGGCACGCACCACCCGGTAATACTCCACCCACTGGGCCATGGCCAACCCGAGATAGAGGATGGCAAAGCCACCCTGGGCCATGGCGGAGAAGAGCAGCACCAGCAACAGGCCTGGCAGGGCCAGCACGCCGTCGGCCAGGCTGCGCAGCAGACCGTCGACCCAGCCGCCGCGCCAGGCTGAGAGCCAGCCCAGCAATGACCCCAGCAGCGCCGCCGTGATGACGCACAGCAGTCCCAGCAGCAGGGAGAGCCGGGTCGCCGCCGCGAGGCGCGCCATCAGGCTGCGCCCCATCTGATCCCGCCCGAGGGGCTCCTGCCAAGAGGGATCAGCCAGAAACTGTGCCAGAACCTGAGCCGCCGGATCGGGCCAGAGCACGGGGCCCAGCAGGGCAAACAGCACCACCAGCAGGAGCAGACCCAGCCCCGTTTTGACAGACAACGACATGATCAGGACTCCTTGGGACCACGGGGGTCAATGGCAAGACAAAGCAGGTCGGTGAGGGTGTTGAGCAGCACGAAGAGCACCGCCAGCACCAGCACGGTCCCCTGAACCATGGGGATGTCGCGCCAGAAGATGGCGTGCACCAGCGCATGGCCGATCCCGGGCCAGGCAAACAGGCTCTCGACCACCACGACTCCCTCGATGAGCAGCACCAGCTGCACGCTGGTGTAGGCGATGATGCTGACCCCGGTGTTGCGCAGACCGTGGCGCCAGAAAACCCGGGCCGGCGAAAGCCCCTTGGTGAGGGCAAATCGGTAATAACCGGACTGCACCACGGTGAGCACGCTTTCACGCACCACCCGGGAGAGCACGCCGGAGAGCCCCAATCCCAGGGTCAGGGCGGGCAGCAGCAGGTTGCTCCCCTCCCCGTGCCCTGCCGCACTGACCCAGCCCAGCTCCACCGAGAGCATCACCATGAGCACCAGGCCGAGCAAGAAGGGGGGCAACGCACGCATCAACACGCTCCAGCCCAGGGTCAGGCGATCACACCATCCCCCCGGGCGCAGCGCACTCAGGCTGCCAAGCGGCAGCGCCACCACCAGCGCCAGCACCACGGAGGCGCTCGCGAGCGTCAGGGTGGCGCCCAGGTGATGACCCACGTCGGTGGCGACCGGTGCGCCCGTCACCAGGGAGCTGCCGAGATCCCCTTGCAGCAAGGCCCACAGCCAGTCGCCAAAACGGATAAGGGCCGAGCCGGCCAGCCCCAGCTCGCTGCGCACCGCGTTGGCCGCCTCGGCGGTGACATAGTCATAGCCATAACGACCCGCCGCGATGCGAAAGGCGATGTCTCCGGGCAGGGACTGCACCATCAGAAAACAGAGTCCGGCCACCAGCAGGGCAACCACCAGCGCCTGCACCAGACGCTGACCCAGTATCCCCATGACGCGAGACAAGGGTGTCGCTGTCATCGTGCGCTCCATGTCAACTTGTCCAGGCCATAGCTGCGCTCCTGGGGATCGAGTTCAAATCCCTCCAGCCCCCGACTGACTGCCGCGCTCTGGCGGTACCAGGCGATGGGCAGGAGCGGCAACTCCTGTTGCAGTGTCGTGGCTATCTCCCGGCGAGCCGCAGCGGCGTCTGTGGGCGACAAGGCTTGCGTGGCAAGGCGGGTCAGTGTTTGCGTCATGGCCGGGGAGTGCCAGTTCATCACCCCCCAGTCCGCACCGGCAGGGGCCAAGTCCCCCAGCAAAGTGACCAGGGGATCCGGTACCAGGGCATAATTGCGGGCGTAGAGACCAAGCTGGAGCGAACCGTCCTGATGGCCCGCCGGGATCTCGCTCGAGTTGCCCACCGCCACCTTGAGAGCCACCCCCACCGCCTTCCACTGCGCCTGCAGTGCCGTGGCGAGGAGCGGCAGCTCCGGACGGTCAGGGAAGGTACGTAGGGTCAGGGCGAAGCGCTCTTCCCCCTTGCGCAGCACACCGTCCTCCCCCGGCTGCCAGCCTGCCGCCGCGAAGGCCGCCCGGGCCGCCTTGACGTCATAGGCAAGCGGCGTCAACCCGAGCTGGTGCCACTCCCCCAGAGTGGGAGGAAAGAGCTGGGTTGCCGCCATCTCGGGATCCCGCAGCAGGGCGGCTGCCATACCACGACGATCGATGGCGAGACTCAGGGCACGGCGCACCACCGGATCACTCAGACGGGGATCGGCGCCATTGAGCTTGAGCTGGATGGTTCGTGGCAGGGTGACCGAGGCGATGGAGACCCGTGACGCCTGCTGCAAGCGGCGGATGCTGACCGGATCCAGCCCCCAGGCGATGTCGGCCTGACCGCTCTCGGCCATCAGGGTGCGGCTCTCTGCGCGCCCCACCGTCAGGTAGCTGACCTCCTCGATCGCGGGCCTGGCCCCCTGCCAGCCGTCGAAACGCACAGTCTCTATCCGCTGGGGTTGTTGCAGGCGGGTGATGCGGTAGGGGCCAGAGCCTATCACCTGGGTTACCTCCCCCTTGGTATCGTAGGCGGCCTTCGCCAGGATCTGGGTGCTGGGGTGGGCCAGCACGGCGGGCAGGGAGGCGAAGGGTTCGCTCAGGGTGACCTTCAAGACGCCATCTCCAGATCCGATGGACGCAATAGGAGCGCTGGTCATCACGCCGGGCTTGCGCCAGGCCTGTTGCAAGGCAAAAGCGGCCTGCTCGGCGCTCACCTCGCTGCCATCGTGAAAACGGGCCCCGGGGCGCAACGTGAATCGCCACTGCAGACCGTCATCGCTACGCGACCACTCACTGGCAAGCCCGGGTTGCAGATTGCCTTTCCCATCGACATCTACCAGGGTCTCCGCCACCTGCATGCGAGTAAAGAAGACCCCGTTGCTGGCGGGGTCGACACAGTGGATCTCCCAGGGCCCCACCATGGCAAGCGGTTTGCCGTCGGCTGCAGTCGTTCCTGCCATCAGAGCCAGGGCGAACCACCCGGCTGCGGTGCATTTTTTTGTCATCCTTTCCATCCAAGCTTCATGTTCATCAACCAAAGAAATGGCGTTATAACATAACAATTAATCAGGAAAAATGACTTTTGATTTTTGATAAATGGCTTATTTGAAAGACAAAAAGCGACTGCGATGCAGATCGTCAAACAACGGGGAGTCAAAGGGGAATAAAAAAGATGGCCCGTCAGGGCCATCATGATGGTGTCAGCGAGTCACCATCTGCTGCGCCCGCTTGACCTGATCCTCGGGGCTTTCATTGCGCGGTGGAATGGTGATGCCCTTCTGGCAGGCGGGCCTGGCTTCCATGCGTGCCATCCAGGCCTGCAAATGCACCAACCCCTCGATGGAGATACCACTCCAGTCGTGGATGCGCACCCAGGGCCAGGTAGCGATGTCGGCGATGCTGTACTCGTCCGCCAGATACTCATGGTGTGCCAGATGACCGTCGAGCACCTCGAACAGGCGTCGCCCCTCCTTCTGGTAACGCTCGATGGCGGCCGGGATCTTCTCGGGGAAATAGCGATAGAAGACGTTGGCCTGCCCCATCATGGGACCGACGCCTCCCATCTGGAACATCAGCCACTGGATGGCCTGGGAGCGGCGCTTGGGATCCTGCGGCAGCAACTTGCCGGTTTTTTCCGCCAGATAGAGAAGGATGGCGCCGGACTCGAACACTGCGAAGTCACCATTGTCCCGATCGACGATGGCCGGGATGCGGCCATTGGGGTTGATGGCCAGGAACTCGGGCTTCTTCTGCTCCATGGTCGCGAAATCAAGGGGAATGACCTTGTAGGGCAGCCCCAGCTCTTCGAGGGCAATCGACACCTTGAACCCGTTGGGCGTGGCGGCAGTGTACAACTCTATCATCTTGGACTCCTTGAACGTTCAGGGGAAAGGATCAGGCCTGGGCGCTGGACCGGGCACTCACCCGGTCATGCCAGTCCTGCAAATGGGGCTGTTCGGGGGTGATACGCAGGCCGACCACCTTGCCAAAATCAATGGTACAGAGGGCAAGAATGTCGGCGATGGTGAAGCGTTCCCCCGCAATATAGGGCACCTCGGCAAGACGGGCATCAAGCTTGTCAAACCAGATCTGAGCCTGTTGCTTGCACTCCTCCCCCCATTCGGGGAAGACCCGCTCCCGGTCTTTGTAAAAACCGGTGATATGACGAAACGCCATACCGGTCGGCAGCCAGAGGTTGAACTCGATGAAGCGACTCCACATCTCTATGGTGGCGCGCTCCAGCGCGGTGCTGCCAAACAGGTTCGGCTCTGGGTGGAGCTCTTCAAAATAGCGGCAGATGGCCAGGGTTTCACTCAGACAGGTTCCGTCATCGAGTTCCAGCACAGGAATGCGCCCGGCCGGGTTCTTGGTCAAAAAGGTGGGCGCCAGGTTTTCCCCCGCCCCCAGATCGACCTGCTGATATTCCATCTCGATCCCCTTCTCCGCCAGAAACATTCTGACCCGACGGGCATTGGGGGCTCGTCTCAGCTCATAAACCTTCATGTCACCTCCGTCGACGAACACACGGTGAACCGCGGCACAGGCCATAGCAAAGCGGCACAATGTCGGTCAGTTATGACAAATATTGTGCCCCTTGAACAGCCCGCATCGAGGGGAGATGATTAGCTGCTCAGTACCCCTGGTTGGCGCTGGCGCAGCAAGATAAGACGGGAAAGCAGCGGGAAATAGGATTCAAACTTGCTTTGCAGCACCAGGCTGCAGGCAGGATCCGCCAGTTCGGCCTCATCCAGCAGAATACCGTTGGAGACGAAATAAAAATGCGGATCCCTGACATCCGGCCCCTGTGGAGGATGTTCATACTGTCGATGCACCAACAGGGGAAGCACCGGCAATCCCAGTGCACTGCCTCCTGCCGGCCAGAGCGGAACAGGCCAGGCAGCCCCCTCTTCTTCCAGCAGCAGGATCGCCGCTTCGTCCTTCGACGGTTGCCACTGCTGGGGCTGCGCCACCCGGACCTCGGTGACATAATCGCTCTCTTCGCTGGCGGCACGCAGTGCGGCCAACACACCCAGAGTCGTCGGCGACGACGGTTTCTGACTGACTAATGACAGATTCATGGCTCATATCCCTATGCTCACCACAGCCTGTTATCCGGCTGTCGCGATAAGACTAGTTGATTACAGGTCTTTATTGGAGCCGTCAGATCTGTCAGTCACCACCCTGACCGAATGAGGGCATAGCAGTTGCTATTCCCGAATATCTTGGTAAGATGTCGCGTCCTTTTATCCCCCGTTCTTTAACATCCAGTGGTGAACCTATGCATCCGATGCTGAATATCGCCGTGCGCGCTGCGCGCAACGCCGGTCAAGTAGTAGTAAAAGCCTTTTCTCAACCTGAGAACATCGAGGTTATCCAGAAAGGCAGCAATGACTTCGTGACCAACGTTGACCGTGACGCCGAAGCGGCCATCATTCACACCATCAAAAAATCTTACCCGGAACACAGCATCGTTGCTGAAGAGTCTGGCGAGATTGCCGGTACCAATCCGGACTACCAATGGATCATCGACCCACTGGATGGCACGACCAACCTGGTCAAAGGCATTCCGCACTTTGCCGTTTCCATCGCTCTGCGCGTCAAGGGCAAGACCGAACAAGCCGTTGTCTACGATCCCATCCGTGACGAGCTGTTCACTGCCACCCGCGGCAGCGGCGCCCAGCTGAACGGCTACCGCATCCGTGTCGGCAAGGCCAAAGAGCTCTCCGGCACTATCCTGGCCACCGGGTTCCCGTTCAAGCAGAAGCACCACATCGAACCCTACCTGAAGATGTTCCAGAGCATGTTCATCGAGTGTGCCGATATCCGTCGTGCTGGCTCCGCCGCGCTGGATCTCGCCTATGTGGCCGCTGGCCGCGTCGACGGTTTCTGGGAAATCGGCCTGAAACCCTGGGACACCGCCGCCGGTGAGCTGCTGGCCAAAGAAGCCGGCGCCATCGTCACCGACTTCGTCGGTGGTCACAACTACGAAAACTCCGGCAATATCGTGGTGGCCAACCCCCGCGTGCTGAAAGAGATGCTCGGCAAGATCCGCGAAAACCTGCCGGAATCCCTGGCCAAGTAATCCCTGATACCCGTGAAAAAAATGCCAGTCGGTTCGCCGACTGGCATTTTTTATTCCTGACTACAGCGAAAATCCCGCCCCTCTCGATGACTCAACGGGATCAGATAGTGCCGTTGCGTCCCATGTTGATCACCACCCGGCGGTTCTTGGCTCGGCCAGCTTCCGTTTCGTTGGAGGCCACGTGCTGTTTCTCACCGTGCCCTTCCACCGAGATCTTGCCCTCCTCGATGCCGAGATCCACAAACACCTGCTTGATGGCATCCGCCCGCTTCTCGGAGAGCTTCTGGTTTGGCCAGCGGCCGCCATAGCTGTCGCTGTAGGCGTCGATCACCACCACATCGATGCTCTTGTCTGCCTTCACATAGTCACCGATCATCGCCAGCCGCCGCTTGGAGGCCGGTGACAACTGATCGCTGTTCTTGTCATAGGAGAGCACGCTGAAGGCGATGTCGTTGAAGCTGTAGGGCAGCAAGCCACTCAGGCAGTCCATGAACGCCTGGTACTTGACCCTGAAATTGACCGACGAAAGCGATACCCGCACCGGCCTGTCCTGACGATACCAGTCGCGATACTGGAAAGTCGGCATACGCCCTCCTTCCAGCTCGTCCAGCATGGTCCAGGCGGTCTGCCCCGCCACCAGGCCGTCAAACTGCTGATAGAACTGCAACTGGCTGATCTGTCGCCCGGCCACCCCGGGACGCCAGCTGGGGGGCATGATCCCGAGGCTCACTGTCTGGGTACGCGCCTGGGGTCGCTGCCCCTTTAGCTCGAAATCCAGATTGATCTTGCGCCCGGCCCGGCTGACAAAGGCCCCGGTTCCCCAGCGGGGAATAGGATGCTCCAGCCTGCACTCCACCTGGGTATCAGAGGTCAGGCGCCAGACGGATTGATCCAGACCGGCGCCAAATTCGGTCACGCCCGCCTGCAACTGCATACTCACTGATATGCTGATCAACCCCAACACCCAAGCATTCAACGGCTTGTCCTCCACACTATCTCGAATTATCTATCGGCAGCGGCAGGACAAGCTTTAGGTCAAAACGCTCAATGGGGGGAAGATGGAGCCATCAGCTTGAAGCTGGCGATGCGTCCCGCCAGCTCCCGGGCCAGGGCATCCAGTTCGGCACTGTGTTGTTGCAAGGTATGGGAGTGCTGGCGATGGGCCTCATACACATCGCGGATGGTCATCACGTTTTGCTGGATGTCGTCGGTCACGTAACGCTGCTCCTCGGTGGCGGTGGCCACCTGGGCCGTCATGTCGCTCACCTTGCGCACCTCGTTGACGATGTCGGTCAGCTCGCTCCCCGCCCGTTTGGCCTCCGTCACGCTAAGACCGGCCTGTTCGGTGCCCGTGTGCATGGCAGCCACCGCCTCGTTGGCCCCCTGGCGCAAACGGCCCAGCATCCGCTCTATGTCGTCCGCCGCCTGCTGGGTACGGGAGGCAAGCGCTCTCACCTCGTCGGCCACCACCGCAAAGCCGCGCCCGGATTCACCGGCACGGGCCGCCTCAATGGCGGCATTGAGGGCCAGCAGGTTGGTTCTGTCCGAGATCTGCTTGATGAGGTTGAGCGCTTCGCCCACCGACTCGGTATCCTGATGCAGGCTGTCCACCAGTTGCTGGGTATCACTCAGGGTACCCGCCACCTGCTGGATAGTGTGGATGGTCTGATCCACCTCCTTGTCACCCTGCTTCGCCCGGCCGATGGCCTGCTGAGTCGCCTGGGAGGTCTGGGTGGCGTTGCGGGCAATCTCCGCCACAGTCGATGCCATCTCGGTGGCGGCAGTCGCCACCAGATCCACCTGCCCGCATCCCCTGACTACGCCGGCATTCACCTCGGCAATGACCTCGGCCGAGCTGGCGGCGCTGCGTATCAGCACGTCACAGGAGTGGCGCACAGCCAGCAGCAAACTCTCCAGGTGCCCGAGGAAATGGTTCAGATCCCGCGCCAGGGCCCCCAGCTCATCCCCGGATCGCCAGTCGACCCGCACGGTCAGGTCGTTCTCCTGCACCAGGCGCTTGAAGGTCTGGTGCAGGGCCATGAAGCCCAGATGCAGATCCCGCACCACCCGCCAGCAGACGAAGGTGGTCAGGACGATGCACAGCAACACGCCAGCCGCCCCCCACCAGAAGTCACTGGCACTCCCGACCCGCATCTGTTCAACCCGCTCGAAGAGCTGTTGATAAAGGCTGTCTTCTATCTCCTTGAGCAGGCCTATCTTGTCGGTACTCAAGGCAAACCAGGCCTCCGCATCGACACCAAAACTGCCGCTTGCCGCCTTGTCCAGGGCCAGTTTCTCCATGGCGGCCACCTTGGCCACCACGGGTGAGGCGAGGCTGTCGTTCAGCAACTGACGCTGGGCTGGACTCGCCACCGCCTGGAAACGTTCGAGATAGGTGTTCTGGGCCGCCAGCAGGGAGATGAACTGCTGCAACAGCGCAGGCGTGAAGCTGTCACGGCCAAAGACGTTGCTGAGCGTCGCCCGCTCCAGTCCCGCACGCTCCTTGCTCTGCAGGAAGGCGGCGTAGGCATTGGTCTGCAAGGCGATGGTGGCATCCATGCTGTCGACGCTTATCTTGTCCACCACCGCCAGCAGGGCGGTCACGAGGCGGGTATAGAAGCCGACCTGTTCCGCCACCTCGACCCCCAGGGCGCTGACCCGCTCACGCATGGCGGTGAGTCCCGCCACTCCCTGCTGCACCTCGGTCAGCGCCAGCAAGGCAGGATCCTGATGAAAACGCTGCAACAGGCTGTCCACCACCTTGCGCTGGGCAGGCAGCGCATCGCGAAACTTGTTGCCGCCAGAGCCGAGGAAGCCGGCCGACATGCCGCGCTCCCGTTGCAGCTCATGGGCCAGCTGCGCCGCCTCCTTCACCACCGCCAGCGCGACCAGGGCGCCGCTCATCTCCTGTTCGACCCGATAACGTTCATAGACGTACCGGCCGGAGAAAAACAGCAGGGCCAACAGCGGCAGACAGACCACCAACATCATCTTGTGTGCCAATCCCAGCTTCTTCATCGTCCTCTCCCTCCATGGTTGACGTCGCCCATTATAAGCACAGGTGTTTCAAAATGGTCCTCTTGCCGTCCCATGGCGGCAGATAAGGGACAAGGGCACGCTTTTTTGCCATAATGCCGCCTCCTTTCACGCCGACCGAGATACCATGACCGACGCCGTTCACACCCTCAAGGGCCGTTTTCGCGGCTTTTACCCCGTCGTCATCGATGTTGAAACCGCCGGATTCAATGCCAAGACCGATGCCCTGCTGGAAATAGCCGCCCACACCCTCAAGATGGATGAGCAGGGCTGGCTCGTCCCTGACCAGATCTTCCATTTTCATGTCCAGCCCTTTGAGGGCGCCAATCTGGAGAAAGCGGCGCTGGAGTTCACCGGCATCGACCCCTTCAACCCGCTGCGGGGCGCGGTGGACGAGAAGGAAGCACTCACCGAGATCTTCAAGGGGGTGCGCAAGGGCATGAAGGAGCAGGATTGTGGTCGCGCCATCATAGTGGCCCACAACGCCACCTTCGACCACGGCTTCGTGATGGCCGCCGCCGAGCGGGCCGGCCTCAAGCGCAATCCGTTCCACCCCTTCGCCACCTTCGACACCGCCGCCCTCTCGGGTCTTGCCCTGGGACAGACGGTGCTGGCCAAGGCCTGTCAGAGCGCCAATATCCCCTTTGACAACAAAGAGGCCCACTCGGCCCTCTACGACACCGAGCGCACCACAGAGCTCTTCTGCCACATCGTCAATCGCTGGAAGAGCCTGGGAGGTTGGCCTCTGGCCAACCCGGATGAAACGACGGACACCGAAGACGAGGGCTGAACACTCCCAGCCCCTGCCCAGACAGGCTGCCCATGGCAGCCTGTCTGCATGAGGGGACCTGTCTGGGCAAGGAAGAAGGGCCATTTTCCCGGTTCCCGTTCACCGCCAGCAGAAGATGCGTCCCTTGGCCGGGATCTGCCGATTTTTTTCTCGACATTTAGCCTGTTTTTCGCAAACTAGCTGGCTTTCATACGACTGACAGCAACACAATCCATAAGGAAATCAAATGAATCCTGTTGTTATCGCGGTGGCGCTGATGCTGGTGCTCAGCCTGCTGCGGATCAATGTGGTGGTCTCCCTCGCCATCGGTGCCATCGTGGGTGGCCTGCTCGGCGGACTCTCCCTCGAGCAGACCCTCAGCACCTTCACCGGCGGCCTGGGCGGCGGTGCAGAAATCGCCCTCTCCTACGCCATGCTGGGGGCTTTCGCGGTAGCCATCTCCCGCTCCGGCATCACCGATCTGCTGGCCCGCAAGGTCATCAACCAGCTCGGCAAGGATGCCAGCAGCACCCGCATTCTCTGGGTCAAGAGCCTGCTGCTCACCTCGGTGCTCGCGGTCTCCATCTCCTCCCAGAACCTGATCCCGGTGCACATCGCCTTCATTCCCATCCTGATCCCGCCGCTGCTGCATGTCATGGCCCAGATGCAGATCGACCGCCGTCAGGTGGCCTGCGTCATCACCTTCGGCCTGACCGCTACCTACATGCTGCTGCCGGTGGGCTTTGGCGGCATCTTCCTGAACAACATCCTGGCCAAGAATCTCGTCGACAACGGCGTACCGGTGGAATTCAGCCAGTTGCCCCTGGCGATGGCCATCCCGGTATTCGGCATGTTCCTCGGCCTGCTCATCGCCGTCTTCTTCAGCTACCGCAAGCCGCGTCAGTATGATCTGGAGAAGATCCTGGCCGCCGAACCCGAGACGGTCGAGCTCAATCTCAACCACATCTGGGTCGCCCTGCTGGCCATCGCCGTGGCACTCGGTCTGCAACTGATGACCAACAGCATCGTGCTGGGGGCGCTCGCAGGCTTCATCATCTTCACCTGCGGCGGCGTCATCAAATTCCGCGAGAGCCAGGATGCCTTCACCCAGGGTGTGCGCATGATGTCCCTCATCGGCTTTATCATGATCTCGGCCGCAGGCTTCGCCGCCGTCATGAAGGAGACCCACGGGGTGGAGAGTCTGGTGCAGTCCGTCTCCAGCATGATGGCAGGTCACAAGGGACTGGCGGCCTTCCTGATGCTGCTGGTGGGCCTGCTCATCACCATGGGGATCGGCTCCTCCTTCTCCACCGTGCCCATCATCGCCACCATCTATGTGCCCCTGTGCATCCACCTCGGCTTCTCGCCCATGGCGACCATCGCCCTGGTGGGCACCGCGGGCGCGCTGGGGGACGCGGGCTCCCCCGCCTCCGACTCGACGCTCGGCCCCACATCGGGCCTCAATGCGGACGGTCAGCACGACCACATCTGGGACAGCGTGGTGCCAACCTTCATCCACTACAACATCCCCCTGGTGATCTTCGGCTGGATTGCCGCCATGGTGCTCTGAGTCCATCCCGAGCAGACAGACAAAAGGCGACCCCGGGGTCGCCTTTCTTGTCTTGCACATGCCTCAGATGACCGGTTGCAGCCCCCGCCTGCCGGCCAGGGCGCAGAGACAGGCAACCAAGGCCAACCCCATGCCGGCTGCTCCCACCCCGAGCCAGTGTCCCTGTTGCCAGACCAGCATCCCCAGGCTGGAGCCGAGGGTTCCCCCCAGGAACATGCCGGTCATGAAGAGGGTATTGATGCGCCCCCTGGCCTCAGGTCTCAGACCATAGATGCGCTGCTGATGGGCGATGAGTGCGCTCTGCACTCCGAGATCCAGCAAGATGACCCCGCACGCCAGCCCGGCCAGAGAGAGCCACAGCTCGAAGCAGATCCAGGCAAGCACCACCAGCACGGCGCCGGCCAATACCACTGGTCTGGCCCCCAACCGATCCGCCATCCGGCCTGCCAGAGGGGCCGCCACCACCCCAGCCACCCCGATGACGCCGAACAGACCCGCCATGTCGGCCCCCAACCCATAGGCAGGTTCGGCCAGGTAGAACGCCAGCACGGTCCAGAAGGCGCTGAAGGAGGCAAACAGCAAGGCCTGGGTCAGGGTCGCGCGGCGCAAGGCGGGCTCCTCGCGCCACAGACCGACCAGAGAGTGAAGCAGACGGCCATAACCGAGGGGAGAGCGCGGCAATCCGGACGGTATCATCCTGGCCATCAGCAGAGCCCCCGACAGGGCCAGGGGAATGGCCAGCCAGAACATGGCGCGCCAACTGCCATAAGCGGTGACCAGGCCAGCGACGGTGCGGCTGAGCAGTATTCCGGCCAGCAGGCCGCTCATCACGCTGCCGACCACGGCACCACGGCGGGCGGGATCTGCCAGGGCCGCCGCCACCGGGACTATCTGCTGGGCCGCCGTGGCCCCGATGCCGAACAGGACGGAGGCCAGCATCAAGGTGGTGGCACTCGTGGCCGTGGCCGCCAGCAGGGAGGCCAGCGCGATCAATGCAAACTGCCCCGGAATGAGCCAGCGGCGCTCGACTACATCGCCAAGCGGCACCAGCAAAAGCAGGCCCATGGCATAGCCGAGCTGGGTCAGCATGGCGATCAATGGCATGCCCGAGTGCCCGGGAAAGTCCTGTGCCATCACCGCCAGCATGGGCTGGTTGTAGTAGATGTTGGCAACTGCCAGGCCGCATGACAGGGCCATGGCGAAGAGCAGGGAGGGCCCGGGGGTTGCGGCCCCTCCGGCAGAAGGCGATGTACTCATGATCTTCTCCTCGTGGTAGAAGGGCTCCCGCCAGGATACGGGCCCCATGCGCACAGCCTACCCGGGGAGCGTCGCCACCAGTAGAGCGGTGGGGACCATAACAGTTATTCCGCTGGCGTATGCCCCACGCCGGGCAGGCCGGTCACGAATGCCAGAAAGGCGCTCGCCTTGGCACCGGGCTGGCGACCTGCCGGGAGCAGGGTCCAGAGCTCCTGCATGGGCAGTTGCCACTCGGGCAGCACCGCCACCACCTCGCCGCGGGCAAGCTCTTGGGCAAACATCCACTCCGAGGCAATACCGAGCCCCAGTCCTGCCAGCACGGCTGCGCGCATGCCTTCGGCCGCCGAGACCGTCAGCCTGCCTTCTCCGGAAACCACCTTCTCTTCGACGCCGCGGCGAAATCGCCACTGTTGCCCCATTCCGGGCCGTGGACTGTAAAGCACCAGATCATGCTGTTGCAGGGCCTGAGGGGTCTCAGGCTCTCCTTTGGCGGCCAGATAGGCCGGCGTCGCCAACACCCGCACGTCGCTTCGGGCGAGGCAGCGGGCGACCAGCGACGAGTCAGCCTGTTTGCCGATCCGCAGAGCCACCTCGATGCCCGCCGAAATGAGATCCACATTGCCGTCATCCAGCAGGATCTCCAGATCCAGTCCCGGGTGAGCCGCCAGAAAACCGGCAAGATGGGGAATGATATGCAGGCGGGCGAAGGTGACGGGAGCGCTCACCCGCAGACGCCCGCTCAGGCCCGCCCGGCATTGCTGCACCATGGCATCGGCCTCGTTGACCTGGGCCAGGATCTCTCTCGCCCGCAGATAGTAGGCCTCTCCGGCCTCGGTAGGCGCCAGCCCCCGGGTCGAGCGCAGCAACAGGCGGCTACCAAGGTGCGCCTCAAGCTGGGCAATCAATCTGGAAACCGTGGGTTGCCCCATCCCCAGTCGGCGGGCCACCGCCGAAAACGAGCCGGTCTCCACCGCCAGCACGAACACCTCCATCACCCCCAAGCGATCCATTTATGGCTCCTCTGCCCTGTGGCACTGTTCGTGGCACAAGGTAGCACCGGGCCTGCCCTCTCGCACCCTCGTTCTGGCAGGAGGCACAAGAAAACCGCGTCAAGGGCGGTCCTGCCATGGGAGAAAGGTGTCGGGATGAAATATCAACCAGGAACGATCGAACAGAGGGACTCGAAGACAAGGCTACAGGGGCTCGATTGCCCCAAGGCTACCCCAGTGCCACTTCCTGAATGGCGGCGCTGTGGGCGAAATAGCGGTGACAGAACTGCATGAACTCCGGCAGCGGCAAGGGACGCGAGTAGAAATAACCCTGGATCTCATCCACCCCTATGGTGAGCACCGCCTTGAGCTCATCGCTGTTTTCCACCCCTTCTGCCACGACACGCACCCCCAACTGATGAGAGAGGGTGGTGATGGTCTCGACGAACAGCGCCTGACGGGGATCCTTGTCGATGGCGGTGATGAAGGAGCGGTCGATCTTGAGCTTGTCGAAAGAGAGTTCACGCAGGTAAGAGAGCGAGGACCAGCCGGTCCCGAAGTCATCGAGGGCCACCCGCACCCCTATCTGGCGCAGGGAGTGAATGATCTGCTTGCTGAGGGCGATGTCATCGAGGGCGATGGTTTCGGTCAGCTCCACTATCAACTGGTGCAGCCCCAACGGCCCATCTTCCATCTTCTCTTCAATCTCCCTGGCCAACCCCATGTTGAACATGGAGTTGGAGAGGTTGATGGAGATCTCGAGCGGTGCTAGCACCTCCTCCGGGAAGCCGGACAGATCGAGCTGCATGCGCCGGATGATCCAGCCCCCGAGCGCCTCGCCCAACCCGTTCTCTTCTGCCAGCGAGATGATGTCGAGGGGGGCAATAAAGCCATATTCCGGATGATGCCAGCGGATCAGCGCCTCGGCCCCCAGCCTCACTACACTCTGGCCGCGCACGATGGGCTGATAGTAAAGGGCCAGTTGCGGGCATTGCGGGCATTGCGGGCATTGCGGGCAGTGGATAAGCTCCCGCAGCTCGGTCGACAGCCGGCGTTTGCGCTGATAGTGCTGATACATGCTGCTGGAGAAGAGCACATTGTCATTCAGCCGTTTGCGCTTGGCGCTGTCGAGGGCGATATCGGCAAACAACAGCATCTCTTCCGGTGAATGATCCGGTTTCACGTACTGGCTGGTGCCCATGAAGACCCGCACCCGGTGCGCCGGATCGGCGGCAAACACCAGATCCGCCAGCTCGCTGCGCAGTTGCTCCAGAAACGGGAAGCGCAGATAGGTGGGCATGGTGCCGGTGATGATGAGGGTGAACTCGTCACTGCCGGTTCGGGCAGCGAAGATCCCCTGGCCAGAGGCGGCCTTGATCCGCGCCGCAAGCCGTTTGAGCAAGGCGTCCCCCACTTCGTAACCCAGACTGTTATTGACCTCCCTGAAATGCCCCAGATCCATGAGGCAGACGGTGATGCTGCTGCGCCGCCCGGGGTGGCTGGTCCACTGCTGGAGGTGCTTGATGAGCGCCGCCCGGTTAGGGAGACGGGTGAGAGGGTCGTTCCACGCCAGAAAATGCTGGCGACGCACTTCGCGAAACAGCACCATCAACATCACCATAGTCGCCAGCATCAGAAACCCCAGGATGAAGAAGTTCTGGGTTCTCGACTCGTTGAGCAGCTCACGCTGGGCGATGGCAGAAGGCCCGGTAAAGTTTTTCACCATCACGTCCCGCACCCCGCGCATCTCGTCATCGAGCGCGGCCGTGAACATCTTGAGTGCGGGGGAATCCGGCTCCCCTTGCACCACATCCTGCTCATAATGTTCGAAGAGAGCGAGGATCTTGCCGACCGCCTTGTCCGCACCGAATCGGGCCCTGACCGACTTTGCCTCCTCCCCGTGCAGGAAGACATCGAGCCGGTTCCAGGCAATGTCAAAGCGTTTGTTCATCTCCTCCCGGCTGACGGCACCGGCACGATAGAGCTGCAAGCCCTCTTCGAAGGCGTGGATCTCCAGCTCGAGCTGGGCCAGTGCCCAGGCGGAGAGCTGGGTGTAGCGCGTCACCTCATTGAACGCGCGGTCATAGTTCCAGACCGACCAGAGGGTCACCCCCAAAAAGGTGGTCACCATCAGGATCAGGCTCAAGAACTTGCTGCTCAGCATCTTATTTGCTCTCCAGCGCCGTCAGCTGCCACACCATCCGGCTGTGATAGATCTCCTTGTTGAGTTCGGGATGGTCGGTGAGGGGATAAATGACCCAGAGCGGCCCCTTGTTGCGCAGGGTCAGAGCCTTGCCATCCTGCTTCTCGGCCACCAGCACCGGGTACTTCTCCCCGTCTTCCAGCGGCAGTGCGGCCCAGTATTCATTGACCGCGAGGGCCTTGACCTCCTGGCTCTTGAGACCGTAGATCCTGACCAGGTCCCGCAGCAACACCCCGCGATAGAGGTGCTCCCCCTCGGTCCAGGGCGTCCCCGTCTTAACTTCCGTCTGCGGCAAGGCCTCAAACTCGGCACGGGTCAGCACCACCTCCCCCTTGCCATTGCAGCACCCCGCCCCCGCAATTCTGAAGAAGGGCTCCTCCGCCAACACCATACCCGACACGAGCCATCCAGATATCAGCAACACCTTGCCAAGCCACTTGCCCATCACGCACCTCCCTGTCATACGGTTTATTTATTCATCTCACTCTGCTGACTCATATGCAAACAACAGAATGCACCTTCAGACCAAAGTCGCAGTCGTTTGCAACCAGCAACGATTGTGCGTCTTCCAAAAGTATCCAATCGATTCCCAAAGAATGACACCAGGCGCCACCCCCAGGCAAATGGATTGCACCATTTTTCTTTCACTGGCTCCTCATCAAACCGGATGCCCACCACGGCCGGAAAAAGGTGACAATCTTCGCTACGCATCTGAAAAAAAGACACAAAAAGGGCCACTCCATGGAGCGGCCTTCTCATCAGTGCAGTCAGGGTTTAGCTGTCGCGGCGCTTGTTGCCACCGAATTTGCGACCCTTGTCGAAACCGCCTTCACGGCGATCCTTGTTGAAGGGACGGTCACCCTGGGGACGGCGATCCTTGTTGAAAGGACGGTCGCCACGGAACGGACGATCACCACGGGGCGGACGGGGAGCAGTGTTGCCACCGGCCGGCACTTCGGTGTAACGGGTGATCTGCAGCGGACGCTGGCAGACACGGGCCTTCTTGATCACTTCCAGCACCTCGGCGCTCATGCCCTTGGGCAGATCGACGGTGGAGAAGTCATCGGCGATGTCGATGTTGCCGATGAAGCGGCTCTCGATGTTCGCTTCGTTGGCGATGGCACCCACGATCTGGCCCGGCTTGACGCCGTGATGGGCGCCCACGTCGACACGGTAACGCTCCATCTCCACGTCCGGGTTGTCTTTCAGCGGACGCGGTTCGAGGGACGGCATGCGACGGGCCGGACGATCGCCACGGTCACCGAAGTCACGACCGCCACGGTCGTTGAACTCACGACGCTCGAAGCCACCGCGATCGTTGCCAGCGTTGAACACCGGATCCGGAATGGAGTCATCCAGCAGCAGCGGTTGATCGCCCTGTACCAGCTTGGCCAGTGCAGCAGCCAGCTCCAGCGGATCGGCAGAATCTTCTTCAATCAGCTCGTTCACCAGGTTGTGGTAGATCTCGAGCTCTTCACCCATCATGGTTTCGCGGATGCGCTCCTTGAACTTGGCCAGACGGTGCTGGTTGATGTCCTCGGTGCTCGGCATCTTCATCGGCTCGATGGCTTGACGAGTGGCGTGCTCGATGGCACGCAGCATGCGACGCTCGCGCGGCGCCACGAACAGGATGGCTTCACCCTTGCGACCGGCACGGCCGGTACGGCCGATACGGTGAACGTAGGATTCGGTGTCGTAGGGGATGTCGTAGTTCACTACGTGGGTGATGCGCTCAACGTCCAGACCGCGGGCGACCACGTCGGTGGCGATCAGAATGTCCAGCTGGCCCTGACGCAGCTTGTCAACGGTACGCTCACGCAGTTTCTGCGGGATGTCACCGTGCAGCGCTTCACAGGCGTGACCACGGGCAGCCAGCTTGCCCGCCAGCTCTTCGGCGGCGTTCTTGGTACGCACGAACACCAGCAGGGCTTCGTAGGATTCCACTTCCAGCAGACGGGTCATGGCGTCCAGCTTGTGCAGACCGGTCACCTGCCAGTAACGCTGGCGAATGGTGGTGGCGGTCGCGGTCTTGGAGGCGATCTTGATCTCTTTGGGCTGCTTCAGGTGCTTCTGGGCAACACGACGGATCTGCTCCGGCATGGTGGCAGAGAACAGGGCAACCTGACGACCGGCCGGGCACTGATCCATGATCCAGTCCACGTCGTCGATGAAGCCCATGCGCAGCATTTCGTCTGCTTCATCCAGCACCAGGGCTTTCAGACCGGAGAGGTCCAGGTTCTTGCGACGGATCAGATCCATCACGCGGCCCGGGGTACCCACGACAACCTGGGCACCGCGGCGCAGGGCGCGGGTCTGGGTTTCGTAGGAGGCGCCGCCGTAGATGGGCAGCACGTGGAAATCGGGCATGTGGTGGGCGTAGCGTTGGCACGCCTCGGCCACCTGCAGAGCCAGTTCGCGGGTCGGCGCCAGCACCAGGATCTGGGTGTTACGGTTACCAGCTTCCAGACGAGACAACAGAGGCAAGGCAAAAGCAGCGGTCTTCCCTGTACCGGTTTGTGCCTGCCCCAGCAGATCGTGTCCCGCCATCAGGTGGGGGATTGCTGCGGCCTGGATGGGAGACGGGCGCTCATAGCCCACGTCCTGCAGCGCTTTCAATACGGGCGCGGCCAGTCCAAGCTCACTAAAAAGGGGCAGTTGTTCGGTATCAGACATAGATTCTTCCAGATTAAGGCAGGCGGCTAACACCGCGGAATAGCAAAAAGGCGGCGATTATAGCGCCACTTTGTTCTGCTGTCTTGAAAAATGTGATAGGTGTCTCAAGACGTTGGCAATTATAGAGGGATCTCGCGACTATGGCTTGCTTATTTTTCACTCATGATGCGTTATTGCGGATCACGCTTCGCCAGAGTCCTTGTCCCGCTTGTGCTTGAGCACCGCCATGGTCAATCGGCTGGTGCACAATAAACGACCACGTTCATCGCGAATCTCGATCTGCCACACCTGAGTCGTCGCCCCCAGATGCAGCGGCGCGCAGCGCCCCGTCACCATCCCTTCCCGCTTGGCCCGTAGGTGATTGGCATTGACCTCCAGCCCCACGCAATAACTCTCCTCCCCCACCGCCATGTTGGCCGCAAGCGATCCCAGCGTTTCCGCCAGCACCACGGAGGCGCCGCCGTGCAGCATGCCGAGCGGTTGATGGGTGCGGTGATCCACCGGCATGGTGGCCTCCAGCCAGTCGGGGCCAAAGGCGGTGTAGACGATATCGAGGTGGGCCATCAGGGTGTTGCGGGAGCTGGCATTGAGCCCCTCCAGGCTCATGGGTTTGCGCCAGATGGGACTGCTTTCTTGACTCATGGTGAGCGGACTCCTTGCGTGATCAACGGGTTATCGCTGCGCTGTAGCGGCAAACCAGCAGTGTCGGCGAAAAAGGCGCAAAAAAAAAGATGCCCACGCCGGGGCATCTTGCATCGAGATTGACCCTCACCAGGGATAGGTCACCCCTGGCCACTCGCCCCAGAGCTGGTCGCGCCCCGGCAGACGCGGCTCGGACCAGCGCCATACCTTGCCGAGCCAGGCGCGCAGTTCGGCTTCGAGTTCGCTGTCAGTGAGCGGCGCCTCGGCCACCTTCCAGAAGAAGAGCTCCACCTGCACCTCCGGCAGCACCGATGGATAGAGGTAAACCCCGCCCCAGAAGCGGGGCTCCCTGTCCGGGCTCCAGAGGCCATAGGCAAAGGAGCGCTTGGCCAGGAACTCGGAACGTTGCCACTCCAGATCGGCCTCGTGTTGGCTCAGGCTGAAACTGGCGGAAGGCCACACATCGTCCGGGCGAAACAGCTGATGAAGCTGCTCGCGCTCGCGCAGGATGGCGACAAACTCCACCACGGCCTGGGACGGCGTGGTGGGGAGCAACAGAAAATGCGGGTGCCGATAGGCCTTTGGCACCCGGAATCCCTTGGGAAAGTGGAGCATCAGAGCAGTTCCAGCAGGGCCTGCAGCGGGTGCTTGAGCTTCTCCCCCTCCATCCGCTTGACCTGGCTGCGGCACGAATAGCCGGTGGCCAGGCAGCGAGCCTTGGGCAGGCGTTCAAGAGGCTCGGCCCAGCTCAGACCGTAGATCCCCTTGGAGTTCTCCACCTGTTTGGCGTCGTGACCATAGGTGCCCGCCATGCCGCAGCAACCCACCGACACCGGCTGCAAACGCGCACCGAAGCGGCCGAACAGGGTGCTCCAGTCACCGTGGGTGGTGGGCTTGGCGGTCTTCTCGGTGCAGTGGGCAAACAGATACCAGGGGTCGGCGGCAGCCTCTCCCCGCAGCGGCAGCGCCTCGGCAGGCAGGGAGAGCAGCCACTCCTGGGGCAGCAGCACCTGGAAATCACCGCGGGCGGGGCCGAGCGCCTTCACGTACTCATCTCGATAGCAGAGCACCAAAGAGGGGTCGACCCCCACCATGGGGATGCCGAGGGCCGCCACCTTGTTGAGGAACTGGGCGCTGCTGGCTGCGGTGCGGGCGAAGGCGCGCAGGAATCCCTTCACGTGCTGAGGCTTGCCGTTGGGTTTGAAGGGCAGCAGGTAGGGCTGATAGCCCAGCTTGCTGGCCAGCTTCACCAGGTCACGCACCACGGGGGCGTCGTAGTAGCTGGTGAAGGGATCCTGCACGATGAGCACCACTTTTTGGCGCTGCTCGGGGCTCATGGCCTCCAGGCCCGGCAGATCGAAATAGCGGGCGCGGTGATCCCGCAGCTCCTCGGCCAGGGTCGGTACGGAGAGCAGCGGCACATCCACCATGCCGATGCTCTTCTCGGTCGCCTTCTGGGCCCACTCTTTTTCGAGGAAGAAGTTGACCAGTTTCGGCGCCTTGGCCAGCAGGGGCGCATAGCTCTCTACCGTGCCCACGAAGTAATCCTTGGGGCCGCGCAGATAGCGGCTGTGATAGAGCTGCATGAAGCGGGCGCGGAAGGTGGGTACATCCACCTTGATGGGGCACTGGCTGGTGCATGCCTTGCACGCAAGGCACCCCTCCATCGCCTCCATCACCTCGTGGGAGAAGTCATACTCGCCCCGGGCGCGGGCCACCGTATTGCGGAACTTGTCGACGATCTGCTTGAAGCGCAGACCGCCGCTTTGCAGCGCCACCTCTTCGGCAAGGGGATCGAAGCCCTGCTCCGACAACTGGCGCAGCCATTCACGCATCAGGCCAGCCCGCCCCTTGGGGGAGTGACGGCGGTCGCGGCTGATCTTGACCGAGGGGCACATGGGGGAGTCGGTCTCGAAGGTGAAGCAGAGACCATTGCCGTTGCAATCGAGGGCCCGGGTATAGCTCTCGCGCACGGCAATCGGGATCTGGCGGTCGAACTTGCCGCGCTTGGGCCCGTCCACCGAGACAAGCGAAGCGCCGCTGCCATAAGGCATGCAGATCTTGCCCGGGTTGATGCGGTTGGCCGGGTCAAATGCCCCCTTGACCCGTTGCAGCTCTTCCCACAGCTCGCCGAAGAAGGCGGGGCTGTATTCGGAGCGAAAGCCCTTGCCGTGCTCCCCCCACATCAGGCCGCCGTATTTGGCGGTGAGCGCCACCACCTGATCCGAGATGCGCCGCAGCAGCACCTCCTGCTCCGGATCGCACAAGTCCAGCGCCGGGCGCACGTGCAGCACCCCGGCATCGACATGGCCGAACATACCGTAGTCAAGGCCGTGAGCGTCCAGCAGGGCGCGAAACTCCATGATGAAGTCCGCCAGGGATTCCGGCGGCACGGCGGTGTCTTCGGTGAAGGCCACCGGCTTCTTGCGCCCCTCGGCGTTGCCGAGCAGCCCCACCGACTTCTTGCGCATGCCATAGATGGTCTCGATGCTCGGCAGGTGGTCGCACACCTGATAGCCAATGATCCCCGCCTCCCCCCTGGCCAGCAGGGCGTCGATGCGCCGGCACAGCTCCGCCACCTTGGCCTTGTGCGCATCCTCGTCGGTGTCGGCAAACTCGACGATGTTGAGCCCCTGCAGATCCTTGCCCGGCACATCCTGGATGAGATCCTTTACCGAGTGCCAGATGATGTCGGCGCGGGCCAGTCCCAGCACCCGGGAGTCCACCGTCTCCACCGACAGCGCCTCGGCCTCAACCATAAAGGGGGCATTGCGCAGAGCCGACGGGAAGCTGTCGTACTTGACGTTGACGAGCGTGCGGTAGCGCGGGATGGGGGTGATGTTGAGCCGGGCTTCGGTGATGAAGCCCAAGGAGCCTTCCGAGCCGCACAGCACCCGGCTCACATCCAGAGTGTCGGTATCGGGCTGATAGAGGTGCTTGAGATCGTAACCGGTCAGAAAGCGGTTGAGCTTGGGGAAGGTGGCTTCGATGTCGGCGCGCCGCTCGCGGCCGATGCGATAGAGGGTGCGATAGATCTCCCCTTCACGGGTCTCGAGGGCCAGCTTGTCCGCCAGACGCTGACCGGTCACCGGCTCGGTCGCCATGAGATCGCCGTTTTCCAGCACGGCCTTGAGGCCGAGCACATGATCCGAGGTCTTACCGTACACCAAGGAGCCCTGCCCCGAGGCATCGGTGTTGACCATGCCCCCCAGGGTAGCGCGGTTGGAAGTGGAGAGATCCGGCGAGAAGAAGTAGCCGTGGGGCTTCAAATAGGCATTGAGCTGGTCTTTGACCACCCCGGCCTGGGCCCGCACCCAACCCTCTTCCAGATTAATTTCCATGATCTGGTTCATATGGCGCGAGAGATCGACGATAATGCCGCCGCCCAAGGATTGGCCATTGGTGCCGGTACCGCCGCCGCGAGGGAAGAAACTCAAGGTTGCGTACTCGGGCCCCTGGGCCAGCTTGAGCATCACCGCAATATCGTCCGCGCTGCGCGGATAGAGAACCGCCTGAGGTACGACCTGATAGACGCTGTTATCCGTCGCCATCGCCAACCGGCTTGCATAAGACTTTTCGATATCACCACGAAATGCTGATCGCGCCAGCAACTCAAGAAACTGCAGGGTTGTAGGTGACAAACTGTCCTGGTAATCGAGTCTCGGGATCATGAATCCTTGTTCCCATCCTTTGCTTGATGCCGGCATTCCGGCGACAACGACCGTTCGGACCTGCCTCTTTGCGGGTGTCCGAACCAGTCCGCTCACATGTGAGCGGGCAGTATATCAGCTAGAAAACCGCTTGCGCGCGCAATCTTCACCATTTGAAAGGAGGACTTTTATGGCTCACTACAGCCATGTTATCAGTACGCTTATTCGCACCGAAAAACAGGCGCTGACCCTGTCGCTGTTTGGTTGCATCACCTTTGCCATTTTCGGGATCGGCTATGGTCTGTTCGTCGGTTCCAACGCCATCATGCTGGACGGCATCTTCACCCTGTTCAGCATGGGCATGACGGGCCTTGGGCTCATCACCGCCTACCTGGTCACCCGCCCCTCCGACGCCCGTTTCCAATACGGCTACGCCCACTTCGAACCCATCGCCAACGTCATCAACGGCGCCATCATTCTGCTGCTCTGCCTTGGCGCCCTCTATGGCGGCATCACCTCCCTTCTGGCGGGCGGACGAGAAATAGATCTCGGCCACGCCCTCATCTATGCCGTCGTCTCCACCTTCTTCTGCGGCATCCTCTATCTCATCGAGGCCGACGTGGCCGAGCGGGTCAACTCCGAGCTGGTGCGGGTGGACTCCAAGGAGTGGCTGGTGGATACCCTGCTCAGCGCCACCCTGCTCATCGGCTTTCTGGTCGCCATCGGGCTCGATACCCTGGGTTACGGCCACTACAACCGCTATATAGACCCGGTGCTGGTCTCGCTGCTGGCCCTGTGTGCCACCCTCATTCCCATCAAGGTGCTCGGTCGCAACCTGCGGGAAGTGCTAAAAATTGCCCCCAAGGGGGATGTTTCCCGGCTGGTGGCCAGCGAAGTCGAAGCCCTGCGCCTGCGCCATGGGGTCGAGTGCTACAGCCACCTGGCAAAAAGCGGCCGCCGCTTCGATCTCGAGCTCAACATCCTGGTGGCCCCCGGCCAGGAGTGGCCCGTCGAGCGCCAGGATGCCCTGCGCCAGGAGCTCTGGTCCCGCCTCGGCGACACCCTGGGAGACGCCTGGCTCTCGGTCTGCTTCACCCGCGAGAAACGCTGGTTGTAAGCCGCAAGGCGGGGCTTCCCTGGCAAGCCCCGCCTGTCCCTGTTGCCCTGTTGGGCGAGCGCCTCCCCCTGCGCGTCCAGACCCCCTTGCCAAATGGCGGCGAGTCGTTATCATCAGGGCTCACTTTTGACCCGAGGTTTTATTGCCCATCATGGACAATCCCCGAAGTAGCCCTTCGTCTTTTCCCATCAAAGCCTATCTGTACCTGCTCAACCAACGCCTCTGAAGCGATCGTCTCCGTCACCACGGCCACGCCGTGACCACGATTCACTGCATCTGTCTTCATTGAGGTCAATCACATGGAATTCTTGCTGGACCCGTCAATCTGGGTCGGTCTGCTTACCCTGATCATCCTGGAAATCGTTCTCGGGATCGACAACCTGGTCTTCATCGCCATCCTGGTGAAAAAACTGCCCCCCGCCCAGCGGGACAAGGCGCGCATCATCGGTCTCTCCCTGGCCCTGCTGATGCGCCTGGGACTGCTCACCATCATGTCATGGCTGGTCACCCTCACGGCTCCTCTGCTGCACATCTGGGATCACCCCTTCTCCGGTCGGGATCTCATCCTGATGGGAGGCGGCCTCTTCCTGCTGTTCAAGGCCACCTCCGAGCTGCATGAGCGACTCGAGGCCAAGCCCGAGGAGCAAGGCGGCACCGGCGTCTATGCCGGGTTCGGGGTGGTGATCGCTCAGATCCTGGTGCTGGATGCGGTCTTCTCCCTGGACTCCATCATCACCGCCGTCGGCATGGTGGATCACCTCGGCGTCATGATGGCGGCCGTGACCATTGCCATGGTGGTGATGGTGCTCGCCTCCAAGCCCCTGACCCGCTTCGTCAACGCCCACCCCACTGTGGTGGTGCTCTGCCTGAGCTTCCTCTTGATGATCGGCTTCAGCCTGGTGGCGGAGGGCTTCGGCTTCCACATTCCGAAGGGCTACCTCTACGCGGCCATCGGCTTCTCGGTGCTCATCGAGTTCTTCAACCAGCTCGCCCAGCGCAGTGCCCTGCGCCATGAGGCGCGCCAGCCCCTGCGCGAGCGCACCACCGCCGCCATCTTCAAGCTGATGGGGGGGAACAAGCGCTCAGCCCACCCGCAGGAGGACGAAGAAGAGGTGCAGGCTCAGCCCCTGCCCCCTGGTTTCGGTGAAGAGGAGCGTTACATGGTGAGCGGCGTGCTGTCGCTGGCCGAGCGTTCCATTCGCACCATCATGACCCCGCGCTCCGAGATGGAGTGGATCGACGTGAGCGACAGCGAGGACGAGATCCGCGCCCTGCTGCAACGGGCCCCCCACAGCCTGTTCCCGGTCTGTGACGGGGAGCTGGACGAGATCATCGGGGTGGTCAAGGCTCGGGATCTGCTGTTTGCCCTCAACGAGGGGCAATCCCTAGCAGCACTAGCCAGACAGAACGAGCCCGTCATCGTGCCCCAGACCATCAACGTGATCCGGCTGCTGGCGGAGCTGCGCCAGGCCAGGGGCAGCCTCATTCTGGTGGCGGACGAGTTTGGCGTCATCCAGGGGCTGGTCACCAACCACGATCTGCTGGAGGCCATCGTCGGCGAGCTGCCGGACGAGGACGAGACCCCCGATGTGGTGCGCGAGGGCGAGCACTGGCTCATCCACGGCACCACCAACATCCACCAGGTGGAGCAGACACTGAACTGCGACGGTCTGGTGAGCGAGAGCGACGAGTACGTGACCCTGGCGGGCATGTTGCTCTCCCACTTCGGCAGCCTGCCCGACGTCGGTCAGCAGTTGCACCTCGGCCAGTTCTGCTTCGAGGTCATGGCCGTGAGCGAGCGGCGCATCGAGCGAGTACGGGTCACCCCACTCTCCCCCTGATCATCGGTGGCAATGCAGCAAAAGAGGGCCTTTGGCCCTCTTTTTTCTGGCCCGAGCCCGGCCCCTCCCGCGCCATTGCTGCGATAACGGCAATTCTCTTCTGCAATACCCCCTCTTTTTCACAATAACAATCCCCTCTAGAGTCACCTCACTCCCAAAGATTGAGGAATCCATCATGCACCACGATCCCCTGTTCTGCCCCCTTCGCCTCGGCCAGCTGCACCTTGCCAACCGCATCGTCATGCCCCCCATGACTCGCTCCCGCGCCAGCCAGCCCGGGGACGTGGCCAACGCCATGATGGCGACCTACTACGCCCAGCGTGCCGGGGCCGGCCTCATCATCAGCGAAGGCACCCAGATAGATCCCCTGGGCAAGGGCTACGCCTGGACACCGGGCATCCACAGCGCCGAGCAGGTGGCAGGTTGGAAGCAGGTAACCGATGCCGTCCACGCCGAGGGTGGCATCATGTTCGCCCAGCTCTGGCACGTGGGCCGGGTCACCCATCCTGACAACATCGGCGGCGCCCAGCCCCTCTCCTCCTCCGCCATCCAGGCCAAGGGAGTGAAGGTGTTCGTCGACAACGGCAGCGATGCCCCGGGGTTTGTGGAGACCGTCACCCCGCGCGCCATGACCCAGGCCGACATCGACGCCGTGGTGGGGCAGTTTCGCCGGGCCGCCCGCAACGCCATGGAAGCGGGCTTTGACGGCATCGAGTTGCACGCCGCCAACGGCTACCTCATCAACCAGTTCCTCGACTCCGAGTCCAATACCCGCACCGACGGCTATGGCGGTTCGCTCGAAAACCGGCTGCGTTTCCTCAAAGAGGTGACCGAGGCGGTCTGTGACGAGATCGGTCCCGACCGGGTCGGGGTACGCCTTGCGCCCCTCACCACCCTCAACGGCACCGTGGATGCCAACCCCCAGGAGACCTATCTGGCCGCCGCGCGCCTGCTGGGCAAGCTCGGCGTGGTCTATCTGCACGTCGCCGAAGCGGACTGGGACGACGCCCCCCTGATGGCGGAGAGCTTCAAGCAGGGGCTGCGCGACGCCTTCCCCAACACCCTCATCTACGCCGGCAAGTACGATGGGGAACGCGCCCGCGCCGCCATCGAGGCAGGCTGGGCCGACATGATTGGTTTCGGTCGCCCCTTCGTGGCCAACCCCGACTTGCCGAACCGCCTGCGCCACGGCCATCCGTTCGCTCCCCATGATCCCGCCACCCTGTTTGGCGGCGGCGAGAAAGGGCTGACTGATTACCCCGTCTATGGGGCAGAGCGGACATAAGGCGGCTCGCGCCGAACGCCTTATCGGGCGGCCCCCACCAGCGTGGGGTCCGCCTGGTTGTCTTGCCAGTGCAACAACAACTCAAGACATTGTTACGCCATATGACTCAATCTGCGCTCCCTCTCTTTCAAGGAGTCACCATGACCCATACCCAGGCCTGGTGCTGGCACGCCCCCGGCGAACCGGACCAGCTCACCCTCACCCGGCAAGCGCTCCCCACCCCCGGGCCCGACGAGGTCCTCGTCGCCAACCGGATCATCGCCTTCAATCCGGTGGACTGGAAACTCATCGAACAGGGTCATCCCCACTGGCAGCCAGGCCATGTGCCCGGCGTCGATGGCATGGGCACCCTGGTGGCTTTGGGGGCCAACGTCACCCACCTGCGCCCCGGCACCCGGGTCGCCTATCACACCGACTTGCGCCACGGCGGCAGCTTTGCCCGCCACACCCTGGTGCCGGCTCGCGCCCTGATGCCGGTGCCCGATGCCCTGAGCGACGAGGCGGCCGCCGCGCTCCCCTGCCCCGGCCTCACCGCCTGGCAGGCGCTGGCCAAGCTGCCGCACCTGCACGGGGAGGCCCTGCTCATCTCGGGGGCTGGCAGCAGTGTCGGCCGCTTCGCGGTGCAACTTGCCCTCCAGAAGGGGGCCCGCGTCTTTGCCAGCGCCAGCCCGCGCCACCACCAGTGGCTCAAACAGCTAGGCGTGCAGGGGGTGGCGGACTATCGGGATCCCGACTGGCTGGCCCAGTTGCAGGCCGCCAACGGCGGTGAACCCTTCGAGGGGATCATCGATCTGGTCTCCAGCCAGCAGGCAGAAGCCTTGCTGCCTGCCCTTGGCTATTACGGCCACATGGTGACGGTGCTCGGGCGCATCGCGCGCAACCCGCTGCCCGCCTTTAGCCATTGCCACTCGTTGCACGAGATTGCCCTCGGCGCCCAGCACGCCTTTGGCTCGGACAAACAGTGGAGCCGTCTGGTAGCGGCCGGTGTCGCCATGATGGCGCAGATGGCGAGCGGCGAGCTGACCCTGCCGCCGCTGGTGGTGGGCGACTTCGACGCCCTGCCCGCCCTGCTCACCCGCGTCAAGCAGGAGGGACAAGGGGAAAAGTATCTGGTGAGGGTGGGTTGATACCCGCCCAACGATGGCACAAAGAGGCCCGCCATGGCGGGCCTCCTCCATTCAAGATGTGCAAGGCGGCCTGCTCAGTGCAGGCTCACCCCGTGCAGGGCGGCATGGAGGCGAATGTCCCGGGTCAGACGCACCTTGTCCGCGAGGCTCAGCCAGCTCGCCTCCACGGCATTGAGACTGAGGCGGCACAGCTGCTCCTGGCTGGCGACAAGCCCGTCGGCCAGGGCCTGGAAGTTGGCCCCCAGGTATCCCCCGAAATAGGCGGGATCGTCGGAGTTCACGGTGACGCAGAGCCCCTGCTCCAGCAGCCTCAGCACATTGTGGTGGGCCATCTGGTCAAACACCCTGAGCCGCACGTTGGAGAGGGGGCAGACGGTGAGGGGCAGCCGTGTGTCGGCAAGATAGCTCAGCAGCGAGGGATCCTCGACGCAGCGCACCCCGTGATCGATGCGTTGCACCCCGAGCTCCCGGATCGCCTGCCAGATGTAGTCCGCAGGTCCCTCCTCGCCGGCGTGGGCCACCACCGGCAACCCCAGTTCCCTGGCCCGGGCAAAGACCCGGGCAAACTTGCTGGGCGGGTTGCCCTGCTCCCCCGAATCGAGGCCGACCCCGTGCAGGCGCACCAGGTGCGGCATGGCCTCTGCCAGGGTGGCGAATGCCGCCTCTTCACTCAGGTGGCGCAGGAAGCTCATGATGAGCCGCCAGCTGATGCCAAAGGCTGCTTCGCCAGCCTGCAACGCCCGCTCGATGCCCCCCAGCACGGTGGCAAAAGGCACGCCGCGGGCGGTGTGGGTCTGGGGAGCGAAAAAGATCTCCACGTGCACCACGTGATCGGCAACGCAGCGCTCGAGATAGGCCCAGGTGAGGTCGAAGAAGTCCTGTTCGTGGATGAGCACGCTGGCGCCGAGGTAGTAGAGATCGAGGAAGGATTGCAGGCCGTCGAACTCATAGGCGGCGCGCAGGCTGTCGACATCGGGCCAGGGCAGCGCCACCCCGTTGCGCTGGCCGAGGGCGAACATCAGCTCGGGTTCGAGGGTCCCCTCGATATGCAGGTGCAGTTCCAGCTTGGGCAAGCCGGCAATAAAGTGCTCCATGATGACGGCTCCATCGTCAGACTCCGTGCGGACACCACCGGGGCGGCGCCCTCTCTTCGCCTTCATTGCGCACCCATCTGGCCCGCCGGAGGAGACTTGTCATCAAAGGGCCTTATAATGGCGGCACAAAAACCATAACCGATTGAAGAGACGAACAGAGGGATGCCCTGTCCCCGCTCTTGCGCCCTACAAGGAGAATTCATGAAGAAAAACGTCATCTGTGACATTGACGGCGTCATCCTGCACAACAACGATCTCATTCCCGGCGCCGACCGCTTCGTCCACCGCCTGCTGGAGCAGGGCAGCAAGCTCCTGTTCCTCACCAACTACCCGGCCCAGACCCAGAAAGATCTGCAAAACCGCTTCCGCTCCGCCGGAATAGAGGTGCCCGAGGAGTGCTTCTACACCTCCGCCATGGGCACCGCCGACTTTCTCAAGCGCCAGGATGGCAAGAAGGCCTATGTGATTGGCGAAGGGGCCCTGACCCACGAGCTCTATAAAGCCGGCTTCACCATCACCGACATCGACCCGGACTTCGTGGTGGTGGGAGAGACCCGCAACTACAACTGGACCATGATGCAGCAGGGCGCCAAGTTCGTGGATCAGGGGGCCCGCTTCATCGCCACCAACCCCGACACCCACGGCCCCCTGATGTACCCGGCCTGCGGCGCCCTGTGCGCTCCCATCGAGCGGATGACCGGCAAGAAGCCCTTCTATGTCGGCAAGCCGAGCGCCTGGATCATTCGCGCGGCTCTCAACCGGATGGAGGCCCACTCCGACGACACCATCATCATCGGCGACAACCTGCGCACCGACATCCTGGCTGGCTTCCAGGCCGGTCTCGAGACGGTGCTGGTGCTCTCCGGGGTGAGCAAGGTGGCGGACATCGACCGCATGCCGTTTCGACCGAACCACATCTTCGACTCCGTGGTGGACATCGACATCGTCTGATCCCGGGTGCCGCCCTTCCGGTAGCCTTCAGCCTGCACGGGCCCCCTTGGCAAAGGGGGCCCGTTTCGTTTAACGTAAGCGCAACATCGTTAAACAAACTAAACGGGAGCAGGATGCTCCTTCGCCACTCAAGGACGCACCATGAAGAGCCTGAACGACTGGATCCTGCTGGACAAGCACACTGTCTCCCCCACCCCGCTGATGCCAGCCCCCGAGCGCATCAGGGCCGGAACGCCGAGCCAGACGGCATGGAACCACTACTCCGACCCGAGCCAGCAGTTTCACGTGGGCTTCTGGGCTTGCGAGCCGGGCTGCTGGGCCGTTCACTATACCGAACACGAATACTGCCAGATGCTGGAAGGGGAGGCGGTGATCCACGACGAGCAGGGTGGCCGGCTGCACCTCAAACCAGGGGATCAGTTCGTCATTCCCGCCGGTTTTGTCGGGCAGTGGGAGACCCTCACCCCTTGTCGCAAGCTCTATGTGATCTTCGAACCCGCCGCGACTTGACGCGCACGTCAACCCTGACCCTCTCTCTTCAGGCGGCCGGACGGTCGCCATCCCCTGGCGCAACTTGACGCTTACGGCATGATTTTCTGCGGTTTTCCCGCTTGCAAAAGGGTTTTCCGCTAGGCATTGTGATTGGCGAGGAATGTAAATGGAATTTCGAGCCCAAACGTGGGGGGCTCATATAAAAATCAAGAGGATTACCGCCAATGTGTTCTATTTTCGGCATTCTGGACATCAAGACCGACGCCACTGCCCTGCGCAAATCGGCCCTGGAGATGTCCAAGCGACTGCGTCACCGCGGGCCTGACTGGTCCGGCGTCTACAGCTCCGACAAGACCATCCTGGTGCACGAGCGCCTGGCCATCGTCGATCCGGGCAACGGCGCACAGCCTCTCTACAACCCCGAGCGCACGCACGTATTGGCCGTCAACGGCGAGATCTACAACCACAAGGAGCTGGAGAAGAACCTCAAGGTCGACTTCCAGTTCCAGACCCACTCCGACTGTGAAGTGCTGCTGGCCCTCTACAAGGAGAAAGGCCCGGCGTTTCTGGACGATCTGAACGGCATCTTCGCCTTCATCCTCTATGACGCCGAGCAGGATACCTACCTGATTGGTCGCGACCACATGGGGATCATCCCCCTCTATACCGGCCGCGACGAACACGGCAACTTCTATGTCGCCTCCGAGATGAAGGCCCTGGTGCCCGTGTGCAAGAGCGTCGAGACCTTCCCGCCGGGACACTACCTGTGGAGCAAGGATGGCGAGCTTAAAACTTGGTACAAACGTGACTGGATGGAGTACGCGCCGGTCGAGCACAACGTCAGCGACAAGGCCGAGCTCAAAGCGGCCCTGGAAGCGGCGGTCAAGCGCCAGCTGATGTGCGACGTGCCCTATGGCGTGCTGCTCTCCGGTGGTCTGGATTCGTCCGTCATCTCCGCCATCACCAAGCTCTATGCCGCCCGCCGGGTGGAAGACGATGGCAAGAGCGAAGCCTGGTGGCCCCAGCTGCACTCCTTCGCCGTCGGCCTGGAAGGGTCGCCGGATCTCGCCGCCGCCCGCAAGGTGGCCGATCACCTGGGCACCATCCACCACCAGATCCACTTCACCGTGCAGGAAGGGTTGGATGCCCTGCGGGACGTCATCTATCACCTCGAGACCTATGACGTCACCACCATCCGCGCCTCCACCCCGATGTATCTGATGGCCCGCTACATCAAGGCGATGGGGATCAAGATGGTGCTCTCCGGCGAAGGCTCCGACGAGCTGTTCGGCGGCTACCTCTACTTCCACAAGGCCCCCAACGCCCGTGAGTTCCACGAGGAGAACGTGCGCAAGCTCGCCTCCCTGCACCTCTATGACTGCCTGCGGGCCAACAAGTCCATGGCCGCCTGGGGTGTGGAAGGCCGCGTGCCCTTCCTCGACAAGGAGTTCATGGACGTGGCGATGCGCCTCAATCCCGCCGACAAGATGTGCGGCAAGGGCAAGATCGAGAAGCACATCCTGCGGGAAGCATTCGAGGATCTGCTGCCCCATGAAGTGGCGTGGCGCCAGAAAGAGCAGTTCTCAGACGGCGTGGGCTATTCGTGGATCGACAGCCTGAAAGCCATGGTCGAGGAAGAGGTGACGGATCAGATGTTCGAGGCCGCGGCGTTCCGCTTCCCCGTCAACACCCCGCTCACCAAGGAGGCGTACTACTACCGCGCCATCTTCGATGAGCACTTCCCGCTGGAGTCCGCCGCCCGCACCGTGCCCTACGGCAAGTCGGTCGCCTGCTCCACCCCGACCGCGCTCGAATGGGATGCCAAGTTCAAGGAGATGGCCGACCCCTCCGGTCGCGCCGTGATGGACGTCCACCAGCAGGGTTATTGATCGCCTCTGACCTGAATACAAAGCCCCTCTCGAGGGGCTTTGTTGTTTTCTGCCATTCCATTGCCGCTTTTTGCCTTTCCCTTCCCTGTTTGCGGCTTGGCGCAGGAAACGCCTCGTGTCACATTGTCTGCGCCTGGAAGCAAAGATAACGACACAAGGAAGAGACCATGAAACGACTGTTACTGCCCCTGATACTGGGCACCCTCCTTTTCAATGGCGCCGCCTGCGCGGGCGACCACCTCTGGAGTCAGAGCCTGCCCGCTTACAGCCAGGGTTATGACGAGACGCGGGATCCGGCCCGCGATCTCGCCGCCGCTACCGCCAAGGCCAGTGCCGAGGGCAAGAAAATCCTGCTGCTGGTGGGGGGCGAATGGTGCAGCTGGTGCCAGGAGATGAACCGCTTTCTAGACCGGGAACCCGATCTCGCCGGCCAGCTCAACCGCACCTTCGTGGTGGTCAAGGTGAACGTCAGCGAGCAGAACAAGAATGAATCCTTCCTGAAAGCCTATCCCGAGTATCTGGGGGTCCCCCACTTCTACGTGCTGGATGCCAAGGGCAGGCTGCTCGAGTCCTTCAACACCGGGCTGCTGGAGAAGGGGAAGAGTTACGACGGGGAGAAACTCGGCAAATTTATCGCCTATTTCCAGCCAAGGACCACCCACGGCTGACTCGCCAGTCCATAAAACAGGGCCCCGCACGGTCAGTGACAGTGCAGGGCACTGATGGCTACCAAACAGGGAAGTGGCATGTCTGCGACAAACAGGCCATCCATCACCCCGGACAAGGACGAAAAAGATGTTGCGAATACTGGGCAAGGCGTCGTCAATCAATGTGCGCAAGGTACTGTGGACTTGCGCCGAACTGGCCCTCCCCTTCGAGCTGGAGGAGTGGGGATCCGGCTTCAGACCCACGGACACCCCGGCGTTTCTGGCGCTCAACCCCAATGCCATGGTGCCCGTCATTCAGGATGAGGATTTTACGCTGTGGGAGTCGAACACCATCATCCGCTACCTGGCGACGCGCCATGGTGCCAATGTACTCTATCCCGCCGAGGCGAGAGCCAGGGCCAGGGTCGATCAATGGATTGACTGGCAGGCATCGGACTTGAACACCGCCTGGCGCTACGGCTTCCTGTCGCTGGTGAGGCGCTCCCCCCAGCATCAAGACCATCAGGCCCTTCACGCAGCTTGCCTGCTGTGGTCTCACTGCATGGAGATCCTGGAGAGACAGCTTCAAACAACCGGAGGATATGTGGCCGGTCCGCACTTCTCGCTGGCAGACATTCCCATGGGGCTGTCAGTCAACCGCTGGCTGGAGACGCCCTATGATCGCCCGTCGCTACCCGCCGTGGACGACTACTACCAGCGACTGAAAGAGCGGCCGGGGTTTCGACGCTATGGGGCCAATGGCACGCCCTGAGGCGAGCAAGATAACCCGGGCAAGGAAAGAGACGGCAGACCGGGCCAACGCACTGGCCCGGTCTGCACAGCTTCAGGGCTGGGCATCCGGCTGATTGGCGGGGGCAGCCTTGATAAAGGCCTGCAACTGCTCGCAGTTGGCGACGATGCGCGCAATGGTGGGGTAGTCATCCAGGGTCATGTCAAAGCGGCGGGCATTGTAGACCTGGGGCACCAGCATGCAGTCCGCCAGGGTGACCTCGTTGCCCACGCAATAGATGCCGGCGGTGGTCATGAGAAGCTGCTCCAGCGCGGTAAAGGTCTCGTCTATCCAGTGGCGATACCAGGCATCCCGCGCCATCTTGCTCTGCCCCAGCTCCTGCTCCAGGTAGTGCAGCACGCGCAGGTTGTTGAGGGGGTGGGTGTCACAGGCGATCATGTTGACTATCTGGCGCACCCGGGCACGTTCGATGGGGGCAGACGGCATCAGGGGGTAGGCGGGATAGGTCTCGTCGAGGTACTCCATGATGGCCACCGACTGACCCAGATGCACGTCATCGTCCACGAGAAACGGCACCAGCCCCTGGGGATTGACCCGGCGGTAGGCCTTCTCCTTCTGCTCACCCTGCCGCAAGTTGACCGGGTGTTGCTCATAATCGAGCCCCTTGAGTTGCAGTACCAAACGCACGCGAAAGCTGGCCGATGAGCGCCAATATCCAAACAACTGCAGCATAGTGTGTCCCTGTGGTGGCAGGTGTCTGCCACCTGCCGTGTCGCCCGCCCCTCCAGGGATCGGGCTCTCCTAGATCGCCCGCTCGGCCGTTGCTTGCGTGACCCGCTGCAAAATGGTGCCAAACAGACTCATCCCGTTGCGATCCTGCATCGCGATGGACACTGTATCACCAAAGCGCAGAAAGGGTGTAGTGGCTTGACCTGACTCGATAATTTCCAGCATCCGCCGCTCGGCAAGGCAGGAGGATCCCCGGCTTCTGTCGTAGTTGGAGACGGTGCCCGAGCCGATGATGCAGCCCGCCCCGAGCGGCCTTGTCTTGGCGGCATGGGCAATCAGCTCATCAAAGTTGAAGGTCATGTCCACCCCGGCGTCGGGCTGCCCGAACAGGGCGCCGTTGAGGTGGGTCACCAGGGGCAGGTGGACCTTGCCATCGCGCCAGTCATCCCCCAGCTCGTCCGGGGTGATGGCCACCGGCGAGAAGCTGCTGGAGGGCTTGGACTGGAAGAAGCCGAAGCCCTTGGCAAGCTCCCCGGGAATGAGGTTGCGCAGGCTCACGTCGTTGACCAGCATCAAGAGTTTGATGTGGCTCGCCGCCTCCTGCGAACGGGTGCCCATGGGCACGTCGTCGGTGATGACGGCCACTTCAGACTCAAAATCGATGCCCCACTCCTCGGAGCCCATCACGATAGGACCACGGGGCGGCAGGAAGCTGTCAGAGCCTCCCTGATACATCAGGGGATCGTGCCAGAAGCTTTCTGGCATGTCGGCGCCGCGGGCCTTGCGCACCAGCTCCACGTGATTGACGTAGGCACTGCCGTCAACCCACTGGTAGGCGCGGGGCAGCGGGGAGAGGCACGCCTCCTCATCGAAGGGGAAGGCGTCGGGGCAGGCGCCCTCGTTGAGTCGCTGATAAACCTTCGCCAATTGCGGCGCCACTTCGCCCCACTGGTCGAGGGCCGACTGCAGGGTCGGGGCAATGGTCGTCACGTGGACGGCGCGCGCCAGATCGCGGCTCACCACCACCAGGGCGCCGTCGCGCTTGCCATTGTTCAGGGTTGCCAGTTTCATATCGAATTCCTTATTTGCCGAGCGTCTCTGGACGCTGCCAGCTGGTGACATAACCGGGGTGTTCGACCCCTTCGCAGATCGGGCCGACGGCCAGGGCATCACGGGTGTCGAGCATCACCGCCACCTCGTCGGTGAAGGTCTTGGCATGAGCCAGTCCCGCCGCAAAGGCCTTGGGATGGGGACCATGGGTGAAGCCGGCAGGGTGGAAGGTGACCATGCCCCGCTTGATGTTGTCCCGGCTGAAGAAGTCCCCGGCGTGGTAGAAGAGCACTTCGTCGAAGTCGTCGTTGCTGTGGTAGAAGGGCACCCGCAGGGCGCCTGGGTCACTCTCGATGGGACGCGGCACGAAGGTGCAGACCACGAACCGGCTCGCCACGAAGGTGGAGTGAGCCGAGGGAGGCAGGTGGTAGCGGTGGCTCATCAGCGGGCGGATATCCCGCCAGTTGAGGCGCACCACGCACAAGTCCCCGTGCCACCCTTGTGCATCCAGCGGGTTGAACGGCCAGGTGACGACCGAGACCTGATCGTGGCGCTTGATCTGCAGCGACCAGGGGTTTTCATCCTGCTGGGCCAGGAAGCGCTCGTTGATGGCGGGCACGTCCAGGGCCGCCGGATCGAAGATGGCGTGATTGCCCACCAGTCCCTTGTCCGGCAGCTGATAACTGTCTTCCGTCGCCTCTATCATCAGGATGAAGAGGGGCGCGGTGGGCTCGATGCGCCACATGGTGCCACGGGGGATCACCACATAGTCGCCATCTCTCAAGATGAGGTGCCCGTAGTCGCAGTAGAACTCGCCTCCCCCCTCGTGAATGAACAGGAGCTCGTCGCCATCGGCGTTTCGCACCAGAAACGGCATGGGCTCATGCAGGCGCCAGATGCGGTAGCGGCAGTGGGGGTTGCTGAGAATATCCGGCATCACCCAGGGGGAGAGGGAGCTCACCTCCTCCTGCAGATCGTTCAAGTCAAACGCCCGTGGCCGAAGCGGCCCTTCCCAGTTGACCCAGTCGGTGGGAGCATGCTTGTGGTGCATGTGGGTGGCCGGACCGAAGAAGCCCGAGCGCCCCAGCTCGCGCTCATAGATGGCCTGCTCCGGCAGATCGGCATGGGCCTGGCGGGAGTGGGTTCCCTCCCGATGGGGGAAGCTTATCCAGTTACGCATCGCTCGGTTCTCCGTTTTTCTGGCCCTGCGCGGCACTGTTCACCTCCCCTTGCGTGGATCCGTCCAGCACGCCACGGCGGATCTGATCCAGCTCGATGGATTCGAACAGTGCCTGGAAGTTGCCCTCACCAAAGCCCTCGTTGCCCTTGCGCTGGATGATCTCGAAGAACACGGGCCCGATCACGGTGTCGGTGAAGATCTGCAGCAGGATGCCGTCCTTCGTCGGCGAGCCGTCGATGAGGATGCGCAGCTCTTTGAGCGCGGCCAGATCCTCCTGATGACCCACGACCCGGCTGTCCACCTTCTCGTAGTAGGTGTCCGGCGTCGGCATGAAGCCGGTTCCCCGCCCTCTGAGCGTGCGGATGGTGTGATAGATGTCGGCAGAGGCGAGCGCGATGTGCTGGATCCCCTCCCCCTTGTACTGGCGCAGGTACTCCTCTATCTGGGACTTGTCGTCCGCCGACTCGTTGATGGGAATGCGAATTTTGCCGCAGGGGGCCGTCATGGCGCGCGAGTGCAGTCCGGTCAGCTTGCCCTCGATGTCGAAGTAGCGGATTTCCCGGAAGTTGCCGATCCGCTCGTAGAAATTCGACCAGAGGTTCATGTTGCCACGATGGACGTTGTGGGTCAGGTGGTCGATCTCATATAGCCCCGCGTCCACCTCGGCCATGCGGGCCTGCCAGTCGGTGTAGAAGATAAAGTCCACGTCATAGATGGAGCCCCGCTCGCCATAGCGATCGACAAAGGAGAGGGTACTCTCGCCGATGCCGTAGATGGCGGGGATGTTGAGTTCCATGGGGCCGATTTTGCCCACAAACGGCTTGGCCCCCTGGCCAATGGCGTACTGCTGGGCACGGCCGGCATCGCTCACCCGAAACGCCATGCCGCACACGCTCGGACCATGGGCCCGCGCAAACTCCTCCGCCTGGGAGTGGGGCTCGGCATTGACCACGAAGTTGATGTCCCCCTGGCGATAGAGCCAGCACTGCTTGTGCCTGTGCTTGGCCACTTCGGCAAAGCCCAGTGAGACGAACAACGCCTTGAGGGCCGCAATGCCCTTGAGATCCGGCGCCGTGTACTCGACGAACTCAAACCCGTCGGTGCCAAGGGGGTTGATGGTGTGAGTACGGGAAGAAGGGGTGGTCATGATGCGCTCCTTGCGATGAACTGATAACGAAACGGTTCACGCCGCAAGGGCTCGACAGGCAGCCCGCACGGCATTGTTAACAACTTGTTTCATTAGAGTGGCGAGCGCAGGGAATGAGAAGGGGCGGCTTTCAGATAGTTTGGCGGGGATCCGCGCCAAAAAATGTAAATGAAATGTGACATAGCAGCCCCAACCTTGCACTGCGCTCGTTAGCGTCCCGCAAGGCTGTCAGCTTTGCCTTACAGCGACCAATAACGGGGTTCGATATGGGGCAGCACCGCCCTCGCCTTTAGCAATCGAGTCCTTTGCGGGTTGATGAGCCAGGCCTGCGCCCCCAACGCCAGCAGGGGCAGATCGTGCAGGCTGTCACTCAGGGTGAGTGCGGCCTCCAGGGTCAGGAGCTCGGGCAGCAGCTTGTGCCTGCCATGGCAATAGAAGCGCGGCACCAAGCCGCCGAAACGGTAACCCATCCGCGAGCCGATGATGCGGTGAGGGAGCCTTGGCAGTTGACGATGGAGCTGGGCACGGACCAGGGCGCGGGGACTGGCGGAGATGACCCAGCAGCGGTGCCCCTCCCCCGTCAGGAGGGCTCGCGCCTCCCGATACAGACCGGGCCGGGTCAGGCTGTACTGCCGTACCAGGGCGCGCCAGGCCAGGGGGGATAGCCCGAGGGTGATGGCCCACCAGATGAGTGCAATGCCGCGACTGCGCTGACCTGGCAGCAGATAGATCACGGCACCGAACGCCATCAGTGGCCACAGCAGCAGCGGCCAGATACGGCGGCGCAAGATGAAACGCAGCAACCCCGCATGGCTGTCATCCGGCGCCAGGGTGTCATCGAAGTCGGCCAGGATCCAGCCACGGGCTGGGACTCTCGCGGTTGCAGCGCTCATTCGGTGATCTCTGCGATGGCGGCATGCAACTCGGGCAGGAGGAACAGCGCCCCCTCATCGGGCGGACAAACGAGATCGAAGCTCTCACCTGCCAGGGTGAAGGCGAGGCGCCAGGCGTGCAGATAACCGCGATCCGCCGCCGTGCCGCCGTAACGCTCATCTCCGAGGATGGCGGCTCCCACGCTCTTCAAGGCCACCCGGATCTGGTGGGTCTTGCCGGTCCGGGGCTTGATGCGATAAAGGCGCAGCCCCTCGCGCACCGAAACGGAGTCGAACCAGCTGATGGCCGGGTTATCCTGGGTGCGGCTCAGCATCCAGCTGCCGCCTCGCCCTTTTTCCATGTCCCCCTTCACCCAGCCCTGCTTCTTCTTCGGCTTGCGATCGGAGAGTGCCAGATACTGCTTGCTCACTTCCCGCGCCGCGAAAGCCATGCTGAGGGCGCGATTCGCTTCGGCGGTGCGGGCCAGCAGCACCAGCCCAGAGGTCATCTTGTCCAGTCGATGGACCGGATAGAGGTCAAGACCGGTATCCATTCTGACCCGATTGACGAGACCCGGCTCGCCGGCATCATCGTGCATGCCAATGCCCGGACGCTTGTTGATCACCATGAAATCTTTGTGCTGCAATAGTATCCGGTACATGTATAACCCTTTAGAATGTTACTTGTTAACAACTTGAATGCAGGCCTGCAGGCCATCTTCATGGACCCTCAGCACAAGAATCGCACGAATGAAAAAATGCCTGTTTTGGCTGTTGTTGCTTGGCATCACTTGCTTCTCGCCCCTCCAGGCCAGTGAACGGACACGTGATCTGCCGGAGAAGGTGGTATTGCAGTTGCGCTGGCTGCATCAGCCCCAGTTTGTGGGCTATCACATGGCCAAGGCCAAGGGGTATTACGCCGACGCCGGTCTGGATGTCGAGATAAGGCCAGGTGGCAAGGGAATAAGTCCGGTTCAGGAGGTGCTGGCCGGACGCGCCGACTTTGGCGTCGGCAACACCGAGGTGCTGACCCACTACGCCCAGGGCAAGCCACTGCTGGCGCTGGCCAGCGTCTACCAGCACTCTCCCTCCATCTTCCTGGCACGCCGCGACAGCGGCATTCTCACCGTTGCGGACATGCGTGGCAAACGGATCATGATGTTTCCGGGTCATCAGGATGCCGAACTGCTGGCCACCCTCTACTATCAGGGGCTTCACGAGCGCCAGCTCATCCCGGTACCCACTTCGGTCAACATCGACGATCTGATCGCTGGCCGGATAGACATCTTCAACGCCTATCTGAGCAATGAGCCCTTCTATCTGGAAGAGCGCGGCATCTCGGTGTCCGTCATCAACCCTCGCAACTACGGCATCGATTTCTACAGCGACATTCTCTTCACCACCCAGGCGCAGGAGCGGCTCAATCCGGAGCGGGTGGCACGTTTTCGTGCAGCCAGCCTCAAGGGATGGCGCTATGCCCTCACCCACCCCGAGGAAGCCATCGCCCTGCTGCGCACGGAGTATGGCGTCAACCGCAGCCAGGCCCACATGGAATACGAGTTGCAGATGAGCAAGGAGATGATCCAGCCGCTCTATGTGGAGATCGGGTATATGAATCCGGATCGCTTCGCTCACATCATGCGGCAGCTGGTGGAGATAGGCCTCCTTGCCAAACCGGTCTCCCTGACCCGTTTCCTCTATCAGGTCCCCTCAGAACAGTGGATCTTCTGGCGTCCATGGTTCCTGCTGAGCCTGGGTGTTGGTGGTCTCATCCTGCTGCTCTCCCTCTATCTTCTGATGAGCAACAAGCGGCTCAACCAGGAAGTGGCCCTGCGCAAGCAGCGAGAGCAGGAGATACTGCAACTGGCCCGCCTCGATCCCCTTACCGGGCTGCCCAATCGACTGAGCCTGATGGAGCAGTTGAAACACCAGGTGCAAAGCGACAATCCGGGCTGCCTGCTGTTTTGCGATCTCAATGACTTCAAGCGCATCAACGACAACTTCGGCCACAGCCAGGGGGATGCCATCCTCTGCCAGCTGGCCCGACGGATCCACGGCGCCATCGGCCACCAGTGCTATTTTGCCCGCTTGGCGGGGGATGAGTTCATCCTGCTGCTGCCGGGCTACGATATCCGTCAGGCAGAGGAGGTCACCGCCGTGATCCGCCAGGCCATGCAGGCCCCCTTCGTGGTCAATGACCAGCCGATGCAGGTGGGCATCAGCATCGGCGTCAGCCACTACCAGCATGACTGGAGCCCGGAGCAGTGGCTCATCCAGGCCGACAGGGCCATGTATTGTGACAAAGGTGGCCGCGTCATCACGCTGGCGGAGCAGTCCGGCTGACTGGCTCATCTCCCGGCACACACAGCCGATACCCCCATGAAACCAATAAACAGGAAGGCCACCCCAGGGGTGGCCTTCCTGCATTGCATGAGTCTGACCGCTCTTACCCGAAGGTCTGCCCCAGGGATTTGAGCTGGCGAGCCTTGGTGAGCAGGATGTCGCTCGAGGCGTCCATGTCCTGCATCTTGTTGCTGTTGGTGTGGGAGTGCTGGGAGATGGCGTTGACGTTGCGGCTGATGTCCTCCACCACCGCCTGCTGCTCCTCTGCCGCCGTCGAGATCTGGGCCGAGAGGTCCACCACCCGTTCTATTTCCGCCAGCACCTGATGCAGGCTCTCTGATCCCTGGCGGGTCAGGGTCACGCAGGATTGGGTCTGTTGCAGGTTCTGCTGCATCATGCCCTTCCAGCCGTTCAGGGTACGCTGGATCTGGCCTATGCTGCTCTGGATCTGCTCGGTCGCCTTGTGGGTGCGCGTGGAGAGGGTTCGCACCTCGTCCGCCACCACCGCAAAGCCTCGCCCCTGCTCCCCTGCCCGCGCCGCCTCGATGGCGGCGTTGAGCGCCAGCAGATTGGTCTGATCCGCAATGCCCTGGATCTCGCTCATCAGCACACCGATGCGGTCCGACTCCTCCGCCAGTGCCACGGCGGCCGTGAAGGCATGCTCTGCCTGGGTGGCCAGCTCCGTCACCCTGTGCTGGGTATCTTCCAGCTGTTGATCGGTATTTTGGCAGTGCGCCTTGGCCTGGGCTATCTGGTTATCCGTCTCAAGGATATTGCGGGCAATCTCGTGGGCTGTCGCCGCCATCTCGGTGATGGCCGTCGCCACCTGCTGGGTCTGGACATCCTGTTCGGCGATGTCGGCGCTTGCCTCGCTGGAGGCTGTTTTCAGATGCACCGCGAGATCCTGCAGGGAGAGGGTCGCATCGTCCACTCGTCCAAGGACGGTGCGGATCCTGGCCTGCAACAGCTTGATGTGGAAGTCTGCAATGGCACTGGCATCCTCCCCCGAATAGATGAGCCGGGTCAGGCTGTCATATTCGTCCGCGAGCTGTCGCAGATAACGGGGGGTAGTGATGAGGGTGTCACGATAGATCAGGGCCAGCCACAAGAGAGGCAACAGGGTGAACAACGGCCCCCAGGGCCCCATCAGATAGCCCCCCCCCGCCAGCATCAGCAAGACACCGACGATGGCCAGCCCGTGGCGCATCGGGCGCAGGCTCAATCCGCCCTTTCGCTCCCCCCGCTCCACGCTCTTCAATCTGGCATAGGTGCGCCCGGCCACGGCTTTCATCTCCGGCGCGGCGCGACTGCGGACCGACTGGTAGCCATTGATCCGCCCCTGCTCGAAGATAGGGGTGACATAGGCATCCACCCAATAGTAACGCCCATCCTTGCAGCGGTTTTTCACCATGCCGCGCCAGGGTTTGCCCTGCTTGAGCTTGCCCCAGAGGTCAGCAAAGGCAGCCTTGGGCATGTCCGGGTGGCGAACCATGTTGTGGTGCTGGCCGATGAGCTCAGCCCGGCTGTACCCCGCTACCCGGCAGAAGTGATCATTGGCGTAGGTGATCACACCCTGCAGGTCCGTAGTGGAGACCAGCTGTTCATTGGCAGGAAAATCCACCTCTTCGTCGATGAGATGAACCTGGCTTTTCTTCATGGCGCACACCCCTTGTTTGATCACCCACTGAGCGTAGCCAAACGCCTACGGGCAAGCAACGCAGAGACCCAGTCGGGGAGGATGGCTGAGACACAATTTGCATCCTGTTTGACGCCGCGCAAGATTATGACCCCAAAAGACCAGGTTTGGCCAAAAAACACTCGGCATTTTCCCAGGTTCACCTCTCTCCCACACGATGCATCACACCAAAAAATGGTTCCAACGAGTCTGTGTTACTGGTGTTACCAGGGGCCCGTCAGGGGAGAGCACACTTGATACGACCTTGGACCTAAGCATAATTGACGTTAACGTAAACGTAGTGTGAGATGATGCCATTCACCCTACACATCCAGCAGACACGCACCCCATGAAAGGAGTCACCATGTCCAACCTCTCCCCCTCGGCCGGCAAGCGTTTTCGCACGGCCCTGGCCAACGAAAAGCCCCTGCAGATAGTCGGCACCATCAATGCCTACATGGCGCTGATGGCCGAGCGCAGCGGCTTCCAGGCCCTCTATCTCTCCGGCGCCGGGGTGGCGAACGCCTCCTATGGCCTGCCGGATCTCGGCATGACTTCCATGAATGACGTGCTCATCGATGCCGAACGCATCACTGCCGCCACCCAGGTGCCACTCCTGGTGGACATCGACACCGGCTGGGGGGGCGCCTTCAACATCGCCCGCACCATCCGCGCCTTCGAGCGCGGCGGTGTGGCCGCCGTCCACATGGAAGATCAGGTGGCCCAGAAGCGTTGCGGCCACAGGCCCAACAAGGCCGTGGTCAGCGTCACCGAGATGGTGGACAGGATCAAGGCGGCGGTGGATGCCCGCCAGGACGAGAGTTTCGTCATCATGGCCCGCACCGACGCCCTGGCGGTGGAAGGGCTGGGCTCGGCCCTGGAGCGCGCCGCCGCCTATGTGGAGGCGGGCGCCGACATGATCTTCGCCGAAGCGGTCACCGAGCTCGAGCAGTACGACCGTTTCAGGCAGGCGGCCGGGATGCCGATCCTCGCCAACATGACCGAGTTCGGCAAGACCGAGCTGTTTGACAAGGAGGCGCTCGCCTTGCATGGCGTCGACATGGTGCTCTACCCCCTGAGCGCCGCCCGCGCCGCCAACCAGGCCGCCCTCAACGTCTATCAGACGCTTCGCCGCGACGGCCACCAGCGCGCCGTGGTCGACACCATGCAGACCCGGGAGTCCCTCTACGATTTTCTCGGTTACCACCACTACGAGCAGACCCTGGACAGGCTGTTCACCCAGGATCTTTCGACCAAGGAATAAGACGGCGACCGGCCGCCTTATGCTGGCGGCTGGCGCATCAACGGACTGAATGAGGAAACATGTGATGAGCGCCCTGCCCGAAACCACCGGCTTCAAACCGAAGAAATCCGTCGCCCTTTCCGGCACCGCCGCCGGCAATACCGCCCTGTGCACCGTGGGCCTCAGCGGCAACGATCTGCACTACCGTGGCTACGACATCCTGGACGTGGCCACCAGCTGCGAGTTTGAAGAGATAGCCCACCTGCTGGTGCACGGCCACCTGCCCAATGTGGCGGAGCTCGCCGCCTACAAGGCCAAGCTCAAGGCCCTGCGCGGCCTGCCCACCGGGGTCAGGACCGCCCTGGAGCAGTTGCCTCCCTCCGCCCACCCCATGGACGTGATGCGCACCGCCGTCTCCGTGCTGGGGTGCCTGTCGCCGGAGAAGGACGATCACAACCACCCGGGCGCCCGGGACATCGCCGACAAGCTGATGGCCTGTCTCGGCTCCGTGTTGCTCTACTGGTACCACTTCAGTCACAACGGTAAACGCATCCATGTGGAGACCGACGACGACTCCATCGGCGGCCACTTCCTGCACCTGCTGCACGGGCACAAGCCACGCGACTCCTGGGTTCGCGCCATGCACACCTCTCTCATCCTCTACGCCGAGCACGAGTTCAACGCCTCCACCTTCACCGGCCGCGTCATCGCCGGCACCGGCTCGGACATGTACTCCTGCATCACGGGAGCCATCGGTGCCCTGCGCGGGCCAAAGCACGGGGGCGCCAACGAGGTGGCTTTCGAGATCCAGAAGCGCTACGAGAACCCGGACGAGGCGGAGGCCGACATTCGCGCCCGCATCGAGAAGAAGGAGGTGGTCATCGGCTTCGGCCACCCGGTCTACACCGTCTCCGATCCCCGCAACAAGGTGATCAAGGAGGTGGCGCGCGAGCTCAGCCAGGAGCAGCACAACACCAAGATGTTCGACATCGCCGAGCGGCTGGAGTCCACCATGTGGGAGGCCAAGAAGATGTTCCCGAACCTCGACTGGTTCAGCGCCGTCAGCTACCACATGATGGGGGTGCCCACCGCCATGTTCACCCCGCTGTTCGTCATCGCCCGCACCTCAGGCTGGTCGGCCCATGTCATCGAGCAGCGCATCGACGGCAAGATCATCCGCCCGAGCGCCAACTACGTCGGCCCGGAGGATCTCCAGTTCGTGCCGCTCAAGGAGCGCAAGTGATGATCAACACGCAATATCGCAAGCCCCTGCCCGGCACACAGCTTGACTACTTCGACGCCCGGGAGGCGGTCAACGCCATCGCCCCCGGCGCCTGGGACAGGCTCTCCTACACCGCCCGCGTCCACGCCGAGAACCTGGTTCGCAAATGCGATCCGACCATCCTCGGCGAGTGCCTCGGCCAGATAGTCCATGGCAAGCGCGATCGCGACTTTCCCTGGTTCCCGGCGCGGGTGGTGTGTCACGACATCCTGGGGCAGACCGCCCTGGTGGACCTCGCGGGCCTTCGCGACGCCATCGCCGAGCAGGGGGGCGATCCCGCCCAGGTGAACCCGGTCGTGCCGGTGCAGCTCATCGTCGACCATTCCCTGGCCGTTGAATGTGGCGGCTTTGACCCCCAGGCATTCGAGAAGAACCGCGCCATCGAGGATCGGCGCAACGAGGATCGCTTCCACTTCATCGACTGGACCAAGCAGGCGTTCAAGAACATCGAGGTGATCCCGCCTGGCAACGGCATCATGCACCAGATCAACCTGGAGAAGATGTCCCCTGTCATCCACGCCGATCGCGGTTTGGCCTACCCGGATACCTGCGTCGGCACCGACAGCCACACCCCCCACGTGGATGCCCTCGGCGTCATCGCGGTGGGGGTGGGCGGGCTGGAAGCCGAGAACGTGATGCTGGGACGCGCCTCCTGGATGCGGCTGCCTTCGATCGTCGGCGTGGAGCTCTCCGGCAAGCCGCAACCCGGCATCACCGCCACGGATCTGGTGCTGTCGCTCACCGAATTCCTGCGCCAGCAGAAGGTAGTCGGCGCCTACCTGGAGTTTCGTGGGGAGGGGGCCGCCGCCCTCACCCTCGGCGATCGGGCCACCATCTCCAACATGGCGCCGGAGTATGGCGCTACCGCGGCCATGTTCTTCATCGACCAGCAGACCCTCGACTACCTCAAGCTCACCGGCCGTGACGACGAGCAGGTCAGACTGGTGGAAACCTATGCCAGGGAGGCCGGTCTCTGGGCCGATGCCCTGGCGGGCGCCCAGTACGAGCGGGTGCTGCACTTTGACTTGTCGAGCGTGGTGCGCACCCTGGCTGGCCCCTCCAACCCCCATCGCCGCCTGCCGGTATCGGCATTGGCCGAGCGCGGAATCGCGGTGGACCTGGACAAGGCTCGTGCCCAGGAGGCTGACGGCCTCTTGCCCGATGGCGCCGTCATCATCGCCGCCATCACCAGTTGCACCAACACCAGCAACCCGCGCAACGTGATTGCCGCAGGCCTGTTGGCCCGCAACGCCAACCGGCTCGGCCTGATGCGCAAGCCCTGGGTCAAATCCTCCCTCGCCCCCGGCTCCAAGACGGTCGCGCTTTACCTGAAAGAGGCGGGGCTGATGGATGAGCTGGCACAGCTCGGCTTCGGCGTCGTGGCGTTTGCCTGCACCACCTGCAACGGCATGTCCGGCGCGCTGGATCCCGCCATCCAGCAGGAGATCATCGAGCGGGATCTCTACGCCACGGCGGTGCTGTCCGGCAACCGCAACTTCGATGGCCGCATCCACCCCTATGCCAAGCAGGCGTTCCTCGCCTCCCCGCCCCTGGTGGTGGCCTACGCCATCGCAGGCACCATCCGCTTCGACATCGAGAAAGATGTGCTGGGGGTAGTTAACGGCAAGGAAGTGCGCCTCAAAGACATCTGGCCGAGCGACGAGGAGATCGACGCCGTGGTTCGCACGGCGGTCAAACCGTCCCAGTTCCGCCAGGTCTATATCCCCATGTTCACCATAGAGGAAGACCAGGGCCCGAAAGTGGCGCCCCTGTACGACTGGCGTGCGCAGAGCACCTATATCCGTCGCCCGCCTTACTGGGAGGGGGCACTGGCGGGCGAGCGCACCCTGCGTTGCATGCGGCCCCTGGCGCTGTTGCCGGACAACATCACCACAGACCACCTCTCCCCTTCCAACGCCATCCTGCCGGGCAGCGCGGCGGGGGAATACCTGGCGAAGATGGGCCTGCCGGAGGAGGACTTCAACTCCTACGCCACCCACCGCGGCGATCACCTGACCGCCCAGCGCGCCACCTTCGCCAACCCCCAGCTGGTCAACGAGATGGCGGTGGTGAACGGCGTGGTGCAGAAGGGGTCCCTCGCCCGCGTCGAGCCGGACGGCAAGGTGATGCGGATGTGGGAAGCCATCGAGACCTACATGGCGCGCAAGCAGCCCCTCATCATCGTGGCCGGTGCCGACTACGGTCAGGGCTCGTCCCGTGACTGGGCGGCCAAGGGGGTGCGCCTTGCCGGGGTGGAGGTGATCGCAGCGGAAGGCTTCGAGCGCATTCACCGCACCAACCTCATCGGTATGGGGGTGCTGCCGCTCGAGTTCAAACCGGGCACCACCCGCCTCACGCTGGGCCTCGATGGCACCGAGACCTATGACGTGGTGGGGGAGCGCCAGCCGCGCACCGATCTCACTCTGGTGATCCGCCGTCGCAGCGGCGAAGTGATCCAGGTGCCCATGACCTGCCGCCTCGACACCGCCGAGGAGGTCTCGGTCTATGAGGCGGGCGGCGTGCTGCAACGCTTCGCCCAGGATTTCCTGGCGTCGACCGCGCAAAAGGCCGCAAGCTAAATCGCAACCCCGCTCCGCACCTTTGAAAAAGGGGAAGGCATAAAGCACCCTCTCTCTTTGGGAGAGGGTTGGGTGAGGGAACATGCGTCTCCCTCGCCCGACTCCCCCTTCGGGCACCTTCTCTCCAGCAGAGAAGCTTCTTTCACCCTTTTTTGGACGATTTCTATGGCCCACCAACCACAAGTCAAAATCCCGGCCACCTACCTTCGCGGCGGCACCAGCAAGGGGGTCTTCTTTCGCTTATCTGACCTGCCCGAGCGCTGCCAGCAGCCGGGCCCGGCACGGGATGCCTTCTTCCTGCGGGTCATCGGCAGCCCCGACCCCTACGGCGCCCACATGGACGGTATGGGGGGGCCACCTCCTCCACAGCCAAGTGCGTGATCCTCTCCAAAAGCCAGCAACCCGATCACGATGTGGACTACCTCTACGGCCAGGTCGCCATCGACAAGGCATTCGTGGACTGGAGCGGCAACTGCGGCAACCTCTCCACCGGCGCCGGGGCCTTCGCCATCCACGCCGGCCTGGTGGACCCGTCCCGCATCCCGGAGCACGGCACCTGCGAGGTGCGCATCTGGCAGGCCAATATCGGCAAGACCATCCTCGCCCACGTGCCGGTGACGAACGGCCAGGTGCAGGAGACAGGCGATTTCGAGCTGGACGGGGTCACCTTCCCCGCCGCCGAGATCGTGCTGGAGTTTCTCGACCCGTCCGACGAGGGTGAAGACGGCGGCGCCCTCTTCCCCACCGGCAATCTGGTGGACGATCTGGAGGTACCCGCGTCTGTTGTAAAGAGCGGCGTACTGAAAGCCACCCTGCTCAGCGCCGGCATCCCCACGGTGTTCGTCAACGCCGAGGACATCGGTTATGAGGGCACCGAGCTGCGCGAGCAGATAAACACGGACCCCGAGGCCTTGGCACGCTTCGAGGCAATCCGGGTTGCCGGTGCCCTGCGCATGGGGCTCATCAAGCGCCCCGAAGAGGCGGCCACTCGCCAGCACACCCCGAAAATTGCCTTCGTCGCACCCGCCAAGGATTACCGTACCGCCAGCGGCAAGGAGATTATTGCCGGCGAGATCGATCTGCTGGTGCGGGCCCTCTCCATGGGCAAGCTGCACCACGCCATGATGGGCACCTGCGCCGTGGCCATCGGCACGGCGGCGGCCATTCCCGGCACCCTCGTCAATCTGGCCGCCGGGGGCGGCGAGCGCGAAGCGGTGCGCTTTGGTCACCCCTCCGGCACCCTGAGAGTCGGAGCCCAGGCAGAGCAGGTAGCGGGACAGTGGACGGTCACCAAGGCGGTGATGTCCCGCTCCGCCCGCATCCTGATGGAAGGCTGGGTGCGGGTCCCTGGAGATGCCTTCTAGCCCGCTGCGGCATCACACCGACCAGGCCAGCCAGACGAAAAGAGCCCCAAGGCGACTGCCTCAGGGCTCTTTCTTGGATGTTTCAGGCTGTGGAAATCACATCATCATTGTGGTCTTGCCACACACTCCACCTTTCTTGGCACATTGTGCTTCGCGTCCCCGCCGATGAGCCGCTTGACCTGCCCGGGTGGGCAGCGACCGTCATCCACATAGGCGGTCTCCCCAAGGGGCAGCCTGCCTGGGGGCGGATCCTGACTCAGATAGGTGACGGGAATGGGCGCAGGCGCAAACCCACTGCACCCCGACATCAGGAGTGCGCCGCACCACAGAGCCAGCATGCCTCCCCTCTTTCCTGCAACCGCCATCGCTCACTCCCTGCCTCTGTCGGGGCACCGACCCGGCGCCCCTCGTTTCGGCAGTCTACCCAGGGATGGCGCCGGGCCGACACCCGTCTCCGGCGCCGTTGTGACGATTCCAGACACAGGCAAAAATATCGGCTTTTCACGGCTTCGACCCGTAGTAGTGGGTCAGCAGGGCATCGGCCTCGTCCACGGAGATCGCCATCTGCGGCCAGCGCACGGCCTTCTCCCTGATGTCCCGCAGGCTCCCCAGCTCCGGGCGCAGTGCGCTGCCGAGGTGGCGGTTCAGGGCATCAAAGCGGGCGATCACCCCCTGTCGGCTGAAGTGCCCGGGCGCCAGATCCAGCCGATAGCCCTGAAACAGCCACTGGAGTCCCTGATAGACGGCGGGGTGGTAGACGCTGTGGTGATCCTCCTCCTCGAAGTAGCGGCTGGTGACGTTCAGGTTTGCGCCGGGCGCTGCCACCACCTGCCGGGCAAACTGCTGCAGGCGATCCCGGTGAAACGCCGAGCGCCCGAATCCCGGGGTGAAGGGGTTGTTGGCCACCGCCATGAACAGCGAGGAGGCGTGCTTGAGCGGCCCGGTCAACTCCGACGCGATGCGCTCGTAATTGCGGGGGTAATCGAACCAGAGGCTGGCGTCGATGGCGATCACTCCCTGGAACTGGCCGCCGTCTTGCGCCTGTGCATCGAGCGCCAGCAGGCCGCCGAGGGAGTGGCCCACCAGCAGGGCTGGCGCCTGGGTCCGAAACCTCTCCTCGATGAGGGGGCGCAGCTCCTCACTCAGATAGCGCAGGAATCGGGGCCCGCCCCCCGTCACGGCATAGCCGGGCCCCGCCGGTGACCCATTGGGCAAGGTCATGGTGTGGCTCGGGGTGTAATCCCGCATCCGGTCGGTGTTGTGGACCGCGACGATGATGAGGGGGGGGATAGCAGGATTGAGCCCGGCCCGCAGGGCCCGGGTGATGCCGACAACCTCCAGCAGACTCTTCTCCCCGTCGAGCAGATAGAGCACGGGGAACCGAGCCCCGGGCTCGCGTTCATATTCCCGGGGCAGGGAGACGCTGTATTGCCGCGTCTCCCCCAGCAGGGCCGAATGGTGGGTGAAGCGCTGGGCGTAGTGGAGCATGTCTGCCTGGGCAGAAGAGAGTGTGATCATGGTGAGCAGCAGGGTGATGAGTCTTGTCATGAGATGAACCAGGATTGTGTCGCCAGCCTTGGGGATCCCCCGTAGGGCGGCGCACAGAGACGACAACAGGGCCCGCAGGCCCTGCTGTCGTCGGTCGTTACAGCTTGTAGGTGAAGCCTGCCATCAGGTTCGCCGGCTCGCCGTACATGTTGAAGGTGCTGGTGGAGCCGACCCGGTAGAAGTACTCCCGGTCGAGCAGGTTGTAGAGGTTCAGGGTCGCCTGCATCTTGTCGTTGATCTCGTAACGCACCGCCGCATCGAACAGGGCATAGCCCCCCTGATGGGTCTCGACCCCCTTCTGGTTGAAGCCGTAGTCGCTCACCGCCGTCATGCCTGCCCCGAGGTGCAGCCCCTGCACCCAGTCGGCCAGGTGGTAGTCGGTCCAGAGTGAGAGGGCGTGACGGGGGATGGTGTCGAATTTCGGGTTGTGATCCCCGGCCTTCTCCTCGATGTCGGTGAAGGTATAGCCGGTCATCACCATCCAGTTCTGGCTGAGATAGCCGCTCGCCTCCAGCTCCACCCCTTGCGTCTCCACCTTGCCGGTAGCCCAGTAGGTGTTGGTGATGGCAATGCCCTGATCGTCGTAGGCCTGGGCCGCGATGTTGTCGTCCTTCATCAGGAAGAGGGTCGCCCGGGTGTTGAGCAGGCCGTCACGCAGCGAGGACTTGATGCCGGTTTCCCACTGGCTGCCCTCCCGGGGCTTGAGCAGGTTGCCGCTCTCGTCCTGGCTGGTCTGGGGCTTGAACACCTTGGAGTAGCTGGCATACCAGGCGTGTTCGTCGCTCAGGTCATAGACGACCCCCGCGTAGGGGGTGAGCTTGCCGTTGAACGCACTGGACTCGCCGCTCTGGGCTCCGGAACTCAGGGTCGTGCTGACGGCATCCAGATCGTACCAGGAGACGCGGGCCCCGGTGATCACCGCCAGCGGCTCCATCAGCCGCCAGGTCACCTTGCCATACAGACCGAGCTCCGACTGCTCCTCATGGTCATTCTTGGTGTAGCTGTAGTCCGGCTTGGCGACCCGGGTCGGGTCGAAATCGAACACATTGATCTTGCCGAGGTTGCGGTTGGTGTAGGTCTGGATGTCCGACTCGTAGAGCTTGTAGTCGGAGCCCAGCACAAACTCGCTCTTGTGCCCCAACAGATCGAACATCTGACTGTAGTTGGCATCGAAGGCCATGTTCTTCTGCTGGTTCCCCTGGCCGTTGAACATCAGCCCGGTGTTGCCCGCCGCGTCCACGGGGCCGTTGGTGAAGGTCTGCTCCAGCCGCATGTCGTGATCCATGTAGCGGGCCGAGACCTGACCCACCCCGCCGTTGGCAAAGGCGTGTTGCAGCGAGGCCCCCACATCCGTGGTGTCGGCGTCGAAGAAGTCTTCAGCCGACCCCAGGTAGGTGCTGCGGCCGATGTCGAGCAGGGAGCCGTCCTTGTACGCCGGCAGGCCGTTGGTGGGCAGGATGTCCTTGGTCTGGTGCAGGGCGTAGACGGAGAGGCGGGTGCGATCCGAGAGATCGAACTCCAGGGTGCCGTAGTAGGTACCGTTGTCGTTGTTGTTGTAGTCCACCTGGTTCTTGATGTCGGCGTTGGCCACCACGACGCGACCGCGCAGGGAACCCTCGTCGTTGAGTGCGCCCCCCATGTCCGCCTCCAGGTAATGCCTGTCCCAGCTGCCATAGCGCGCCGTGACCGAGCCCTTGAAGGCGTCGGTCGGACGCTTGAGCACCATGTTGATCACGCCCCCCAGCTCGCTGGTGCTGTTGAAGAGGCCGGAGGGGCCCCGCATGATCTCCACCCGATCCACCGCCGCCAGCGACGGCAGGGTGCCGTACTTGCTCTGCATGGGCGATGGCAGGCCGTTGAGGTTCACCTCGTCGTACTCATAGCCGCGGGAGAAGATGGAGGAGCGACCGCTGTCATTGACCAGGGTGCGCAGACCCGGCGTGAACTTGGCCAGATCGTCAACCGCCACGAAGTTGCGCTCCTCGATGTAGTCGTTGGTCAACACGGTGATCGACTGGGGGATGTCTTTGAGGGCCGCCGGCGTCTTGGTGCCGACGGTGGCCGAGTCGACCCCATAGCCTCCCGTCTCCTCCGACGGCGACATCCCGTAGAGTGGATTGCCATAGACGACCAGGGTTTCGTCCGGCTTGATGTCCGGTGTGTGTGCCCCTGCCGGGGCGGCAAAGGTGACGGCCAGAGCGGCAGAGATGGCCAGAGCCAGCGGGCTTCGCGCTTTATCCTTCAAGACAACCATAGTAAGAGTGACCTCAAGATAGAGATGATAATCATTTTCATTTGATTTTCCGGGGGCTAATATATCACTCCATCTTCCGCCGCAGTTTTGCGGTGTGGTCATTTCACTCTTCGACATGGTCAAATTGCACATGACTGACACAGTGGCAAGGGACACCAGCGCACGCCAGCGGGGGCGCTTCACCGGCAGGGTGGAGAACCTGGTGATCCAGGAGGGTCTTCGCTTTCACAACAAGGACATCGTTCACAAGGCAGACTTCGCCACCGAGCGGGAGTTGCCGCCGCAGTTGATCATCGCCATTCCCCTCGAGAGCCGGGCCCTGATGACCTATGGCGCCACTCACAGGCTCAAGGGGGGTCGCTTCCATGAGTCCGACCCCATAGTGGCAACCGCCATCCTCTATACCGAGCCCGACATCGTGCAGGGGGCGGCCAAAGCCCAGGTGCGCAGCCGCAGCATCGTCCTCTCCCTGGACCACACCTGGCTCGCCCACAACCTGGCACAGGCGCATCGCAAGGCTTTCGCACAGACCTTCAGCCGCCATCTGAGCCGCGTCGACTGGACCCTGCCCACGGCGCTTGGACAGATTGCGGAAGCGCTCAATCTCACCAGCAGCCAGAACGCCTCCGAGATGCTGATGCGCAAGGCCTTTGCCCTCAGTGTCTGGGAGAGCCTGATGACCCACCTCCAGCAGGCCGCCTCCCCCTGCTGCCAGCGCCAGAACGAGCAACCGACGCGCCTCAAGATGCTGCTCAGAGATGAAAAAGTGGACGAGATGACCCTGACCGAGATCGCGGCCACCCTCGGCATGAGCGTCTCCACCTTGCAGCGAGCCGCAAAAAAAGAGCTGGGCATGAGCCTGCAGCGCTACCTTCGCCAGCGAAAGCTGCAAGAAGCGCGGGCCAGGCTGGAGGCGCGCAGCCTCTCTCTGCAAGGGGCCGCCGCCCACGCCGGCTATGACCATGTGGCCAATTTCATCACGGCGTTTAGAAAGCAGTTCGGCTTCTCGCCGACGCGGATCGCCAGACAGGGTAAAGTGTAGGAGCTGGCGCTCTCTGCAACGCCTTGAGCCTCCTTGTTCATGCGCAATACATCTTTGTTCTGGGATAGTAGGCACCACGCAGGTGGGGTGGCGCTTGAAATCAGCGCTCGTCATCCACACATTCAGTGCATACAATGCGTTAACGAAGCACAACTGGTCGCTTCACCCCGGAAATCAAGAGGACATCAAGATGGATACCCGTTCTATCTACACTGGCACCCAGGGTGCCGTGCGCGACACCAACAAGGTGCTGCGCAACACCTACATGCTGCTCTCCCTCACTCTTGGCTTCTCAGCCGTGGTAGCCGGGGTAGCGACCGTCATGAACATGCCGCCCCTGCACTGGGCCGTGTTCCTCATCGGTGTCTACGGCCTGATGTTCCTGACCGAGAAGAACCGTGACAACGGCATGGGGCTGGTGTTCACCTTCGCCCTGACCGGCCTGCTGGGCTATAGCCTCGGCCCCATCATCAACATGTACATGAACAATGGCGGCGGCGAGATCGTGATGACGGCGCTGGGCGGTACTGCGCTCACCTTCTTCGGCCTGTCTGCCTATGCCCTGACCACCAAGCGGGATCTTTCCTTCCTCGGCGGCATGCTGTTCGTCGGGTTCTGGGTACTGCTGGTAGCCATGGTTGCCAATATCTTCCTGCAGATGAGCGCCCTGAGCCTGGCCCTGTCCGCCATGTTCATGCTCTTCTCCTCCGGCGCCATCCTGCTGACCACCCAGCAGATCGTGCGCGGCGGCGAGACCAACTACATCTCTGCCACCGTCACCCTGTATGTCTCCATCTACAACATCTTCCTGAGCCTGCTGAGCCTGCTTGGCGGCAACCGCAACTGATGGATGCTTAAGATGCACAAGACCCCGCTTCGGCGGGGTTTTTATTGGCGCCCATTCCTGTCAGGATAAGTTGCAAATCAAGGATATGAAGCGAAGTGGCCCTGATCCAAATCAGGGCCGTTTCGTTATCGACAGGTTATGCTGTCACTTTCGTTTCGCTCAAGGGTTGCCTTCATCCCATGCCCATGGACTTCTCAGGTTTATTGCGCCGTCTGCTGACCGACAGCCACATCTATTTCGCCCTCAAGGTCCTGCTCGCCATCGCGGGGCTGCTCGCCTTCGCGCTGGCTACCGGTGACATCCAGCTCACCGTGCTGCTCTCCCTCGGGGTGGTGGCCGGTGCCATCGCCGAGACCGACGACAGCCTCTGGGGCCGGGTCAAGAACCTCGCCATGACCCTGCTCTGCTTCCTGTTCGCCTCATTGTGCGTGCAGTATCTCTTCCCCACTCCCTGGCTCTTTGCCATCGGGCTCGCGGGCTCCACCTTTATCTTCGTCATGGTGGGTGCCCTCGGCCAACGCTACGCCACCATCAGCTTTGGTTCCCTGCTGATTGCCATCTACACCATGCTGGGGGCCGCCAAGGCACCGGATCTGCTCTATCAGCCGCTGGCCCTGTGCGCCGGGGCCCTCTGGTACGGCCTGGTGTCCCTGGTCTGGCTCTGGCTGCTGCCCTACAAGACCCTGCACGAGCAACTGGCCCAGAGCTACTTCGCCCTCGCCCGCTATTTGCAGGAGAAATCCCGCTTCTTCCCGGCCGACGAACACGGCGCCCAGGCCATCCGCCACAATCTGGCCCAGCTCAACATCAACCTGGTCAATGCCCTGAACCAGGCCAAGACGGCGCTCAATGCCCGTCTTCATGCCCCCGGCCGCCACGGGGTTGCCCCCGAGCTCGCGGGCCTGCTGCGCCTCTACCTGCTTGCCCTGGAGATCCAGGAGCGGGCCACCTCCAGCCACTACCCCTACAGCAAGCTGGAAGCGGAGCTCAAGCAGGGCATCGTCCTCGACGGCTTCCAGGAGGTGCTGTCACAGCTTGCCGATGCCTGTCAGCAGCTTGGCTACGCCATCCTGGTGCACAAGCCCTACACCCACCACAAACGCATTCACTGGACCCTGGAGGCCCTCGGCGATCAGCTGGAGTTCACCCACCTCAAGCAGCACTACCCCAAGACCCTGCTGACACCGATGAAGTTCCTGCGTCGCAACCTGGCCAGCATCAACCAGTTGCTGCAAAGCGCCGAAGAGCTGCAAAACCCCGCCGCGCCCCCCACCAGCCTGCCTCCCCTGGCACGGCCGGTCGCCCTGCCCCTGCTGGCATTGCTCAGGCAGCACCTGACCCCGAACTCCATGGTGTTTCGCCATGCCCTGCGGCTCTCCCTCGGGCTGGTCGTGGGCTATGGCATTCTGCAGGCGTTTCACCTGGACAAGGGGTACTGGATCCTGCTCACCGTATTGTTCGTCTGCCAGCCGAGCTACAGTGCAACCCGCCGTCGCCTGGTGCAGCGGATGCTCGGCACCTTCGCCGGCATCCTCATCGGCGTGCCCGTGCTCTGGCTCTTCCCCGAGCTGCACCTGCAGCTCGGGATCATGGGGCTCGCCGCCTTCCTGTTCTTCACCCAGGTGCGCAGCAACTACAGCGCCGCCGTCTGCTTCATCACCCTCTACGTGCTGATGGCGTTCAACCTGCTGGACGGCATCGGCTTCGCCATCCTGGGGCCCCGCCTGCTCGATACCCTGCTAGGCTGCCTGCTCTCCTACGCCCTGGTGGCCTGGCTCTGGCCGGACTGGCAATACAAGCGGCTGCCGACCCTGATTGCCAACTCCCTGTCCGCCAATGCGAAGTACCTCTCGGCGGTGCTCGCCAGCCTGCATCGCCAACGAGATGAATCCCTGGACTACCGGGTGGCCCGCAAGTGCGCCCACCTCGCCGACAGCGAGCTGGCCATGGCCTGGCAGAGCATGCTGGTGGAGCCGAGCAAGCGCCGCCGCTTCCTCGACCTCTGCTTCACCCTCACCTGGCGCAATCATGCCCTGCTCTCCTACATCTCGGCGCTCGGGGCCCATCGCGACAAACTCGAGCCCATCGAGGGGCTGGAGGAGATCAGCCGCCACATCAGCCAGACCCTGGAGCAGGCCGCCGGCCACCTGGCGGGGGAGATGCCGATCCCGCTCGCGGGAGCCTGTCCGGCCATTGCTCCGGAGAGCAGCGAGGAGCAGCTGATGCTGAGCCAGCAGCTCACCCTCATCAGCCAGCTGGCGGACGAGCTGCTGATGCTGGCCAACGACGGCCAGTTGTTGACCCGGCAGGATCAGGCCTGAGGACGCGGATCTCGCGACCAGAACCCCTGGCGACAGGGCCATGATCGGTGAAGGGGCGCGGCGGTGCCTCCGCACCGGTTGCCGATCCGGGGTCAAGGCGCTACCATGCCCGCCCAATCTCAATAACCCAGTCCCGACAGCCCCTTTGTGAGGAGCCCTTATGTCTGAGCATCATCAGCTGGAATTCAACGGCCAGGCCATCGAGACCGATGCCCAGGGCTATCTGCGTCATGTCACGGACTGGAGCGAGGCGCTGGCCCTGGTGCTGGCCGAGCGGGAGGGGATAGTGCTGGAGGCGCCCCATTGGGAAGTGGTGCGGTTCGTGCGGGCCTTCTACCTGGAGTTCAACACCTCCCCCGCCATCCGCGCCCTGGTCAAGGCGATGGAAAAACAGTACGGCCCGGAGAAGGGCAACAGCCGCTACCTCTACAAGCTGTTTCCGGAGGGGCCCGCCAAGCAGGCCACCAAGATCGCGGGCCTGCCCAAGCCGGTGAAGTGTATCTAGGCTCTCTCTGCTGCCCGATGGCCATACTCCCCTCCCCGTTTTGCACACAAAAAAAGACCGCGCCCATGTTGCCATGAGGCGCGGCCTTTTCATTTCATCACCCTGTCAGGGGTTGTAGGCCACCACTGAGCCGCTCAAGCCGGTCATCTGGCTGATCCGGCTCTGCATGCCCTGCAACTTCGCCTTGGAGACATCCGGCCCAATGAAGACCCGGTTGATCTGCCCCTGCACCGGGGTTCTCGGCGAGGTCTGGGCCGAGTAGCCCGCCGCCCTCAGCTTGCTCACCAGGGCATTGACGCTGTCTGCATTCTTGAAGGCGCCGAGCTGCAGGATCCAGCTTCCCTGGGCCGACGTGGCGGCAGGAGCCGGGGCCGGCTGGGCCATCTTGCTCGCTATAAGATCATCCATGGATTTGATCTGGCCCGCCTGCGGCTTGGCCTCCACCGGCTTTTGCACCTCGACCGGCTTGGGGGGCACCGGCTTGGGCTTGGGTTGCTCCACCGGTTTCTTGGCGATCACTTCCGGCTTGGGCTCGGGTTTGGGCTGGGGCTTGGGTTGCACCACGGCCTGTACCGGCTGCTGCTGGGTGATGGGAGCCTGACTGGCTCCCGCTGGATTGGCTCCCCCCTGATTGGCCAGGGTCACGGTATCGCCAATCTCCTCTACCTGCCACTGGGTCGCGGCAGAGGCCTGCTGCTGACTCGCCAGATGCTCGGCCGGCAGGGTGCTCGCCGCCGAGACCTGAAGCGCAGGTTTGGCGGGCTCGAGCTCCGGACGCAGGGGGATCTTGGCGAAGGCCTCGTCCTTCTGCTCCAGCTTGTTGCCGTCCATCAGGTCCGGCAGAAAGATGACCACCAGGGCGACCAGGATGACGGTCCCCACCAATCTGTTTTGAAACTTCGAAGCCAAGTTAATTTCCACCCATGTTACTTAGGATCCATTGCAATCTTGCACTCTTCGCAAAGAACGCCTCCCCTCACGCCGGCTGGCGAAGCCGGGTCCCTCGCCACCCACTTGGCCTGAAAGGGGATTATCCAGTGCAAAACCCGGCCCGTCGTCACGATGACGGAGCCAGGGGAGCGAACGGCTCAGACCGAGCCCAGAGCCAGCACGTCGGCGACAGTGTAAAACGAGCCGAACACAATGACCATATCGTCAGGACTCGATGCGGCCAAGGCGGCGCCGTAGGCATCCCCCACGCAGGCAAAAGTGAGCGCCACGCCCCGGTCGCCGCCAAGGGCCGTCGCCAACTGGTCGGCCGTGGCCGCGCGCGGGCCGTGGAGGCTTGCCAGGAACCACTCGTCAATCACACCGTCAAACTCGGCCAGCGACCCCGCCATGTCCTTGTCCTTGAGCATGCCAACCACGGCGCGGCGCCTGCCCTTGCCGGGGAGCAGGCGCAGCTGGCTGGCGAGATAGGCGGCAGAGTGGGGATTGTGGGCCACGTCGACGATGACCAGCGGCGAGGTTTGCAACTGCTGCATCCGGCCAGCCAGGCGGGCATTGGCCAGGCCGTCGCGGATGGCGGACTCCGCCAATGGCAGACCGAGGGACTCCAGGGCCGCCAGCACGGTGACCGCATTCATCAGCGGCAGGGCCGGTTTGGGCAATCCCGACCAGTGGTGCAGGCCGTGATAATCCCAGTCACCTTCATGCTCGTCACCACGAAAATCGATGCCGACCTGACGCAGGCAGGCGCCGAGGCGCGCCGCTTCGCTTGCAATGGTCGACGGCGGATTGGGCTCCCCGCTGATGGCGGGTTTACCTTTGCGATAGACGCCAGCCTTCTCCACCGCCACCGCCTCCCGGGTATCCCCGAGCCAGTCGCAGTGATCCAGGGCAATGGAGGTGATCAGGGCGACGTCCGATTCCACCACATTGGTGGCATCGAGCCGCCCCCCCAGCCCCACTTCCAGCAAGAGCACATCGGGCGCGGCGCGGCGAAACAGCCACAGACCCGCCAGGGTGGCGAACTCGAAGAAGGTGAGGGCGATGTCGCCCCGGGCGGCTTCCACCTCGGCAAAGGCCGCGCAGTGATCGCCATCCGCCAGCTCCTGGCCATTGACGCGCACCCGCTCGGTAAAGCGCAGCAGATGGGGGGAGGAGTAGACACCGACCCGGTTGCCGGCGGCCATCAGGATGCTGGCCGCCATGGCGCAGGAGGAGCCCTTGCCGTTGGTGCCCGCCACCGTGATCACCTTGAACGGCAGTTTGGTGAGGCCCATGCGGCGGGCAACCGTGCCGACCCGCTCCAGCCCCATGTCGATGTTGGCCGGGTGGATCTGCTCCAAATAAGAAAGCCAGTCGACTAGCGACCGGCTTTGGGATTGTTGCATGTGTGAACTCATCTTCAGTCTTCGATGACCTGAGTGTTCATCAGCTTGGCCAGCAGACCAGCCAGACGGTTGCGCATTTCGCGCCTGTCGATGATGAGATCGATGGCACCCTTCTCCAGCAGGAACTCGGAGCGCTGGAAGCCTTCCGGCAGTTTCTCGCGCACGGTCTGCTCGATGACGCGAGGGCCGGCAAAGCCGATCAGCGCCTTGGGTTCGCCTACGTTGATGTCACCCAGCATGGCCAGACTCGCGGAGACGCCACCCATGGTGGGGTCGGTCAGCACGGAGATGAAGGGCAGGCCCGCCTTGGTGAGGCGATCTAGGGCCGCACTGGTCTTGGCCATCTGCATCAGGGAGAACAGGGCTTCCTGCATCCGCGCACCACCGGAGGTGGAGAAGCAGACCAGGCCGCGGCCCTCCTTGATGCTCTCCTCGACGGCGCGCACGAAGCGGGCACCGACCACGGAGGACATGGAGCCCCCGATGAAGGAGAACTCGAATGAACAGGCGACGACCGGTACCCCCTTGAGGGTCCCCTTCATCACCACCAGCGCATCCTTCTCGCCCGTCTCTTTCTGGGCGGCAGACAAACGATCCTTGTAGCGCTTGGAATCCTTGAATTTCAGGATGTCTTGCGGCTCCAGCTCGGCCGCGACTTCGCTGCGTCCCTCGGTGTCGAGGAAGCTCTCGAGACGGGCACGTGCGCTGATGCGCATATGATGGTCACACTTGGGGCACACTTCGAGATTGCGCTCCAGCTCTGCCCGGTAGAGCACCTGTTCGCAAGCAGTACACTTGGTCCACACCCCTTCCGGAATGTTGTGACGACGCGGTGTGGTGATCTTGCTCTTGGGAAGGATCTTCTCAAGCCAGCTCATGGAATTCCTTAATGCATTTGTGCCTGACAAAACACATCGAGCCTTGATTGTTCAATGACTTAACGGCTCGATGGCAATAAACGACGGATCATTAAACCACAAATTTTCGGGCCCAGTTACTAAAAACTGGTCGTACCCGGTGCCGAGTCCGGCAGCCACAGCGGGCCGAGGGGCGGCCGGGGCAACCCGAATTCGGCCGGGTAATCCACATCCACCAGATAGAGGCCGCCCGCCTTGGCGGTCGGGCCCGCCAGGTTGCGATCCTTCGCCGCCAGCACCTCGGCAATCCACTCCACCGGTTGAAGCCCCTGCCCCACCAGCAGCAGGGAGCCGGTGATGTTGCGCACCATGTGATGCAGGAAGGCGTTGGCCTTGATGTCGAGCACGATGTAGGGGCCGGAACGGCTAACACACAGGTGGGTCACATTGCGCCAGGGGGTGTTGGACTGACAGGCGACAGCCCGGAAGGTGCTGAAGTCATGCTCCCCCAGCAGGCTCTGGCCGGCCTGGTGCATCAGCGTCGCATCGATGGCTTCGTGGTAGTGGCTGACGCCTTGGCCCAGGATCGCCGGGCGGTAGTTGTGGTTGTAGATGACGTAACGGTAGCGACGGGCGGTGGCGCTGAAGCGGGCATGGAAATGCTCGTCCACCTCCCTGACCCAGCGCACGGCGATGTCAGGGGGCAGGTTGGAGTTGAGCCCCAGGGTCCAGGCGCCTTCTGCGCGGTTCGACTCGGTATCGAAGTGGATCACCTGGCCGGTGGCATGCACCCCCGCATCGGTGCGACCGGCACACTGGATGGAGACGGGGTGGTTGGCGATGCGGCTGAGGGCTTTTTCCAGCTCCTCCTGAACGCTGATCACTTCGCGCTGGCGCTGCCAGCCGAAGTACCGGCTGCCGTCATATTCAATACCAAGGGCAATTCGCATGGGTAACGGTGTCTTCTGATGAAAGGATGCAGTGAAAGAAACGGGGCGGATTATACGCGCTCGAGCTCAAAAGTCCCAGACCGGGCGAGGCCGCGGTGCGGGGCCCCCAAAGAGAGAGGGCAGCCCGCGGGCTGCCCTCTCTGGTGCATGGATGACAAGGGCCTGCCTAGCCCAGGCGCTTGAGCAGCTTCTGCGCCTCGCTGCGCTGGTACTCGCTGCCCTGGGCCACCGCCTCTTCCAGCAGCTCGCGGGCGCTCTCCTTGTCGTCGATCTCGAGGTAGGCCCGGGCCAGATCCAGCTTGGCCCCCACCCCGCCGTCATCGGCATCCACATCAAAGCCGTTGGACTCCGGCAGCACCTCGGGGAAACCGTCCAGCCCCACATCCAGAGAGAAGCCCTGATAGGGTTCCTGCTCCGTGCTGCTGGCATCGGCATCGGCCAGCAGCTTGTCGATTTCAACGAAGTCGCTGTCTTGCACCTGTTCGCGGGGTTTCACCTCCCCCTGATGGGACTCCACCTCGGCGAAGGCATCCTCGAAGTCCGCCAGGGCCAGCTCGCTGGGATCCCACTCGGACGCCGTCGGCTTGGTGGGCTCCAGCCCGAGCTCGGCCAGCATGTCGTCTACATCGTCCTTGCCAAACCCCGTCTCGTCGATGTGTGGCGCCTTGGTGGCAAGCTCATCGTCGGTCGGCTCGCCAAACCCGGTCTCTAGATCGCTCAGATCGAAGTTGGCCAGTGTCTCGTCACGCTGGCTGCGGCTCTCCTTCTGGGCCTGGGCCAGATCCGCTTCCAGATCCGCGTCCAGCTCGGCAAACAGGGCGGCCTGCAGCTCCTCCTCGGTCATGATCTCGTCATGACCACGAGCAGAGGAGGTGGGCTCGTCGGAGAGATCGAGTTCCGGCACCACGGGCAGATCGAAGTCCCCCTCGTGGGCCAGATCCAGCTCGGGCACCAGATCCGGATCCCGGTTCGCCGTCGTCACCGCAGGCTCCACATCAAAAGCGGAGAGCGCCGTCTCGTCATCCCGGAAGATGACATCGGCGGCAGCACTGGCGCCATCTTGCTTCCTGCTCACTTCCGGCTCGTTGAGATCCGGCATGCCATGGAGGGGCTCGTCATCCGCGATGCCCACCGTCATCAGCTGATCAAACTCGCTGTTCTCGTCTCCCATGACCATGGAGGTCGACTCGGAGAGGCTCTTCTCCTGCTCTTCCAGCTCGCGGCGGGCACGAGCACGCAGCCAGAGCGTGACCAGGGCAAGCACCAGGAGTACCGGCAGCAGGATGATCATGGCGAGATTGAGCGGCGAAGAGAGCAGCTCCATCAGCCAGCTCTGTTTGGGCACCGGCGCCACCACGGGAGGCGTCGGATTGGCCTTGAGTTCCGCCACCTCTTTTTGCAGGGCGGTCTGATCCTGCAACTGCGCCTTGAGGGTCTCCACCTCTTCGGTCAGGGCTTGCAAGCGCAGCTTGAGCCTGTGGTTCATCTCGGTGACCTGGCCGAGCTGGGCGTTGGCATCTTCCAGGGCCAGCGCCATCTCGGTGGAAGGTTTGCCCACCGCAGTGGCGGGCAGGGGCGCCGGCGCCGTGCTGGCGGCGCTGCTCGCAGCAGCGCTCACCACCACGGGGGTGGAGACAGCCGCCTTGGCGGTCTCCTTCACCTCGGGGGCTGGAGCCGTTGCCTTGGGTGCCGCCGGGATCGGCGCCGCCTTGGGCGGTGTATTCTTGGCCACCACAGCCGGCTTGGCCGGAGCAGGCTTGCTCACCACCGGCTGGGCGACGTGGGATTGCTTGTTGGCCAGGTATTTGGGGCTCAGCCCCTTCCAGCTCGCGTTGTCGCTGTTGAAGCGACGGCGTGCTTCGGCATCCGTGATGCGCCCCGCCTCTGCGGCGGTGGGCAGCAGGATGTGGGAACCCACCAGAATATGGTTGATGTTGCCGTCTGCGAAGCTTCGGGGGTTCTTGTCATAGATGGCCACCATGGTCTGGTAGACGCTTACCCGGTTGGACGGGCGATGCTTGCTCGCCAGACTCCAGAGGGTATCGGTGGGACGCACGGGACCATAACTGCCAGCCGACGCAGCAGGCACCTGACGCACGATGGGCTCGGCTCTGGGCAGGGTGACGGGCGCCACGGGCTGGGCCCGGGGCTCTGGTTGCACCGCGGGGGGCGGTGAGCCATCCGGTCCCTTGAGTTCGACAAAGAAGGGTTCTCGCGCCCCCTCTTCGGCCTGAACCGTGCCCAGAAGCCCCAATGCGAGTAGCGTTGCCAGCGTTATGCGGGAATGTCCCATATTCGTTCCTTCGTATGACGGCCCTATCACATTGAAAAATCTGGATAGTTACCCCAAAACAATCGGCTCAATATAAATCAGGCGCCGGTCTCAAGCCAGCGATCCGACATATTTCGCGCCCGGCGGCGACCAGAAAGCAGCCCCAGACGCGAACCAGAGTGTAGAAAAAAACCTAGTCCACTGATATCACACGGTATTCCAAAAACCGGAGAGTGGGTTCCCGGTCACATACCGGGACCAGGGCGCCCACATCAAGGCGGGGTTCCCTCCCCGCCCGGGGCCGACAACCGGCCTCAGAGGTAGTCGCGTACCAGCAGTTCGGCAATCTGCACGCTGTTGGTTGCCGCGCCCTTACGAACGTTATCGGCCACAATCCACATATTGATACCACTCGGATGAGAAATATCCTGGCGTACCCGCCCGACCATCACATCATCCTGACCGGTGGCATCGCGCACCGGGGTCGGGTAGTCCCCTTCATCATCAAACAGGGTGACGCCCGGGGCATTGCGCAACAGATCCTTGACCTGCTCGGCGTCCAGCGGCTGGTGCAGCTCCACATGGACCGCCTCGGCGTGACCATAGAAGACCGGTACCCGCACGCAGGTAGGGTTCACGGCGATGCTGGCATCCCCCAGGATCTTCTGGGTCTCCCACACCATCTTCATCTCTTCCCGGGTGTAGCCGTTGTCGGTGAAAGCATCGATCTGCGGGATCAGGTTGAAGGCGATCTGCTGCGGATAGAGGGTCGGCTCCACCGGGCGGCCGTTGAGCAGGTGGGCGGTCTGGCCCGCCAGCTCGCTCACCCCTTCCTTGCCGGAGCCGGAAACGGATTGGTAGGTCGCCACGTTGATGCGACTGATGCCTACCTCGTCGTGCAGGGGCTTGAGGGCCACCAGCATCTGGATGGTGGAGCAGTTGGGGTTGGCGATGATGTTGCGGTTGCGAAAATCGGCCAGCGCATCCGGGTTCACTTCTGGAATGACCAGGGGAATGTCCTCGTCGTAGCGGAAGCAGGAGGTGTTGTCGATGACGATGCAGCCGTGCTCGGCGGCGATGGGCGCCCATTTGGCCGAAACCTCGGCACCGGCGGAGAAGAGTGCGATCTCCACCTGGCTCCAGTCAAAGGCCTCCACATCAAGGATGTCGACGTTCTTGCCGCCAAAACGCACCGTGTCCCCAGCGCTGCGACTGGAGGCGAGCGGATAGAGGGTCGCTACCGGGAAGGCGCGATCCTCCAGGATCTCGATCATGGCCTGACCCACGGCGCCGCTGGCACCCAATACCGCTACGTTGAATTGCTGACTCACTGATCTGTTCTCCTGTGATGCGGCCCGTCGGGGCCGGGCATGAGGGCCCCGACTGGCACGCGTATCGGTTTGATGACAGGCCCGCCTGATGCCGGGCCGGGGGGAGGCGCCGCCTGGGCAAGCCCCTCCCCTTGTTGAAATCGGGTTTATTGCTCCGAGACGGCAAAGCCCAGTCGGGCCAGTCTGTCGTCGGCGAAGGGCCCTTTCAGTTGCAGGGCGCCCAATTCGCGCCGCTCGGGGTAGCGCTTGCGCTGCTCATCGAAGCTGCCGGGCAGCCCGATCCGTTTGCGAAAACGGGCGTCGTCCCGGCGCACGTCATAAACAAGGTGGACAAGCTGCTTGATGAGCGCCTGATCCGCCGGCTGCCCCGGCGTCAGCTCGCGCACCTCGGGGGCAGGCAGCAGGGATTGCAGATCCTGGCGCGGGGTGCGCCCCAGTTGCCGGCACAGCGCCTCATAGAGCATCCAGGTGCCACGGGCCTTGCCTTCCAGGCTGTAACCGGCGATGTGCGGGGTCGCCAGCTCGGTATGGGGCACCAGTTCTTTGAGGGGCTCCGGCTCTCCTTCCCACACGTCCATCACCAGTCGCAGGGGATTGGATCCCTGCTGGCGGACAAGCAGGGCACGGTTGTCCCACACCTCGCCGCGGGAGGCGTTGATGAGGATCTGCCCGGCCGGACGCTCGGCGATCTCCTCGGCTCCCAGCAGGTGGAAGGTGGCCTCATCCCCTTCACGAAGATAGGGGACATGGAAGCTGACGATGTCGGCATCCAGGGCAGTGCGGTAATCCACGAAGTCGCCAGCGGCGCCGCTACGGGCCAGGGGCGGGTCGCAGCGCAGCACCTTCATCCCGAGCGCCTCGACCTTGCCGGCCACGCTCTCGCCGGTGTTGCCGGCGCCGATGACGGCGAGGCTCATCTCGCTCAAGGTCAGCTCATGGCGTTCCGCCAGAACCAGCAGGGCGGAGAGCACGTAGTCCCCCACCGACACCTTGTTGCAGCCGGGGGCGCTGAAGAAGGGGATGCCCCGCGCCGCCAGCAGCCCCTGATCGATGTGATCCGTGCCGATGGTGGCCGTGCCGACAAACCCCAGCCTGGGGCAACTCGCCAGGAGCGCTTCGTTGACCCGGGTCACGGAGCGCACCAGCAACACATCCGCCTCTTGCAGATCCGCGGCCTTTATTTCTCGTCCCGGCAGGGGAACCACTTCACCAAATTCCGCAAACAGCTCCACCGCATGGGGCATATTTTCATCAACAACGATCTTCATCGGCACGCATCTCGTCCACAAGGGCCACAGGCGCGCCATTCTAGCCCAAACGCGACGGATTTTCAGAGGCTTGTTGGCAGACCGTTCTGCGGCCATCTTTCCGCCTTCCGGCCTCAGGTGCGGGCACGATGCCCGGCAGCATCATATGTAACAGCCTGTTGCCCTCGCCCCCTTCGCCTTGACCAGAGCAACCTGACTGGCACAATGACGTCTCTTTTTAGCCGCTCGCGCCACCGAACCGGACCCCTTGATGCCGACTCACTCCTCTTCGTTGCCACGCCGCAAGGTGCTTCATTTCAATGCCCTCCTGCTCCTCCCCCTGCTGCTGCTCGTCTGCCTGCCCTGGCAGCCGTTCATGACCCAGGCCCTGCAATCGGGCTGGCTATGGTGGCCCTACGCCCTCACCCGCATGGTGGACTTGCCGGGGCTGGTCTTCACCATCGCCGCCCTGCTGCTGCTCACAAGACACAAGCTGACGCTGGACGGTCGCGCCCTGCTGGCGCTGGCTGGCGCCCTCTTTGCCGTACTGGCGAGCGACTGGGTCATCAAGAGCCTCATCAAGCTGCTGACCGAGGAGCCCAGGCCCTACCTCATCTGGCTGGAGAGCCAGGAGCTGATCCCCGCCATCCGCCAGTTCTATGGGGGAAGCCAGGCCCTTCGCAGTGAACAGGTCCACGCCGCGACCCAGTTGCTGGCGCTGCCCGCCTGGCTCGGCCAGCACTGGCAGGCAGAGGTCAACTACGCCTTTCCCTCCGGTCACAGCATCGCCGCCATGAGCCTCGCCCAGTTCTTCGGCCTGATCTGGCTGGCCCGGGCACCCGCCGGGGCCTGGCTGCTGCCACTCTGGGCCATCGGGATTGGCCTCTCGCGCACCCTTATCGGCATGCACTGGCCCCTGGATGTGCTGGCAAGCGCCCTGCTTGGCAGCCTCACCGCCCTCCTGGCCGCCCGCTGGTGGTTGCGCCACTACTGACGTCCAATAAAAAACGGGCACCTGGGTGCCCGTTTTTATCGCTTGTACGCCACTCACCCCTTCTGCTGCCAGCCCTCGGGATACTTGTAGCCGACGAAGCGCTTGGCGGCATAAGCCTTGAATTCAGGGGAGTTGTAGGCGGCCGCCACATCCTTGGCGAACGGCTTGCCCGCATCGGCGCTCTTGACCACCACCCAGTTGATGAAGTCATAGCTGCGCTCGAGGAAGAGGCCGGAGCTGAACGGGATCCCGCTTGAGGCGGCAAAGTTGCCGTTGATGACGGAGAAGTCCACATCCTCACGGGAGCGCGGCAGCTGCGCCGCCTCCAGCAGCACCAGCTTGAGGTTGTGGGGGTTCTTCACCACGTCGAACTCGCTCGCCTTGAGGGGATTGATCCCCTCCTTGAGGCTCAGCCAGCCCAGATCCTGCAACATCAGCAGCGCCCGCGCCTGGTTGGTGGGGTCGTTCGGGATGGCGACCGTGCTTCCCTCTTTCACCGCCTTCAGATCCCCCAGCTTGCCGGCGTAGAGCCCCATGGGGCCGGTCGGCACCTGGGTGATGGGCGCCAGAGAGAGACCCCGGTCTTTGGCGAAGCTCTCCAGATAGGGCTTGTGCTGGAAGCAGTTGACGTCAAGCGACCCGTCCGCCAGGGCGATGTTGGGGGTCACGTAATCGGTGAACTCCACCAGTTTGACCTTGTAGCCCTTGGCTTCGAGCTGCGGCTTGATAGAGTCGGTCACCATGTCGGCAAAGTCGCCAACCGTGGTGCCGATGACGATCTCCTTCTTCGCCTCATCGATGGCAAAGGCGGACAGCGGCAGGCTGCTGGCGAGCAACGCCAGGGCGGAAAGGGTGAAGAAGGAACGACGTTGCATAAAAACTCCCTGTCAACATGATCATCAAAACGGTGAGCGGTCGGGGGCGCGAACATGCAGTCAGCGCACAACCATCTAGCCATCCAAACGGCTAACTGAGCATACCATAACAGAGCTCGTAGCCTTCGCCAAGCAACAAAACCGGGCAAGCTTGGCCAGCACGAAGCAAAGCGCATCCCGCAACTGGATGAAAAATCTTTGACAGAGCGCGCAGTTATGCGCCTTGCCCTCTCCCTGCCTGGCGTCAAACTGACTTATTGTGGTCATTCGATACCCATTTCAACGGGTTTCCATAAGGTCCTGATGGGCTGCTCTACACCCAGGCAACACAAGGAGTCACCGTGTTCGATCATGTAGAAATCAAGGTGGTGCGTTTTGACTCCTGTCAGCACTTCTACGCCACCGTGCTGGCTCCTCTTTTGATAGAACTCAAATGGTCTGATGAGACGGCGGCCGGTTTTGGCCTGATGGGCCGCGATCACGTGGGCTTTCTGATTGAGCGGGGGCAGCAGGGCGCCTCCTGCCATCTCGCATTCAGGGCCGACGACGCGACACAGGTGGATGCGTTCCATCACGCGGGGATCAAGGCAGGTTTTGCCTGCAATGGGTTGCCGGGACTGCGTCCCCACTATGCCCCCAATTACTACACCGCCTTCCTGCGCGATCCCGATGGCAACAACATCGAGGCGATGACCTACCTTGAATGCCCAGACACGGCAAGCGAGTGAAGCAGCGCCACTCAGTCAGCCAACGAAAGCCTTCAGGCGAGGCTGTCCGCCACAAACAAGGAGACATTCATGCTTGAGCAAAACACCACCGGCCTGCTGGTGGTCGATATCCAGGGCAGGCTCGCCCGCCTGGTCGAGGAGAGCGACGCCCTGATTGCCAATACCGCCAGGCTGGTGCAAGGGGCCAGGGTGCTGGGGCTGCCGGTTGTCTGGCTGGAGCAGAACCCGGACAAGCTCGGTGCCACCGTGCCCGAATTGCAGTCGCTGCAGGCAGGCGATCTTGTGCTGCCCAAATACAGCTTCGGCGCCCTGGGGGAGCCGACGGTGGCGACCGCGTTGGCCGAAAGCGGGGTCGAGCATTGGCTGGTATGTGGCATCGAGACCCATATCTGCGTCTACCAGAGCGTGCTGGGGCTTCTCGCCAGCGGTGCCCGGGTCTCGCTGGTGGTGGATGCGGTGTCGTCCCGCTCCGCCGCCAACCGGGATCTCGCCATCGGCCAGCTTGCGGCCAGGGGAGCTGCGCTGACGTCGGTGGAGATGTGTCTTTACGCGCTGATGAGGGATTGCCGCCATCCGGCATTTCGCCAGATCCTCTCCCTGGTGAAATGACCGCCATGATGGACAACATGGCGCCCTTTCTGTTCGCCCTCATCGCCTTCGGGGCGGCACTCATGGTGACGGTGACGGGGATGGCGGCCACCCGTCACTATCTTGCCTGGCTCTGGCTGGGGATCATGCTCTTCTTCGGGCTGTGGTGGACGCTGCTGGGGATGCCGCCGCTCCTTGCCGAACCAGCCCCTCTCTGACCATGCCGCCCGGACGGCTCAGCCCCCCAGACGCTCCTGCAGATAGTCGTATCCTCCCCCCTCCCTTGGCACGAAGCTCAGCCTGTGGGTCAGACCGGGGGGCGCATCATCGGCATGATGGGAAACGAACAACAGCTGGGTTCCCTCGCCCACGAGGCGCGCCACCATCTCCCGTACCAGGTGACGGTTGAGGGGATCCAGTCCCTGCAGGGGTTCGTCCAGGATGAGCAGCGGCGGATGTTTGACCAGGGCACGGGCGATCAGCACCAGTCGCTGCTGACCGAAAGAGAGAGAGTGGAAAGGCTGCGCCCCCTGATCGGCCAGCCCCAGCAGGGCCAGCCACTGGTTGGCCAGCGCCAGCTGACGATCCCCCGGCCGGGTATAAAGCCCGATGGAGTCGTAGAAACCGGAGAGGATCACTGTCTGCACCGGGCAGCTGACACGATAGTCCAGATGCAGCGCCGGGCTCACGAGCCCGATATGGCGCTTGATCTCCCAGATGCTCTCGCCGCTGCCCCGCCGCCGTCCGAACAGATGGAGCTCATTGTTGTAACCTTGCGGGTGATCTCCGGTGATGAGGGAGAGCAGGGTCGACTTGCCAGCGCCGTTTGGTCCCACCAGTTGCCAGTGCTCCCCCTCGTCAATGGTCCAGTCGAGCCCGTCGATGATCACCTGATCTCCGTAAGCGATACGCATGGCTTTCATGACGACCCGAGGGCCGGGAGGCAAGGGCTCGGGTGTCGTCAGCGGTGGCGGCAAACGGGGGGACGTGGTTTCGGCGCGAGCCAGCTGGGCCACCTCCTGGCTGCCGAGCACCGCCTCGCGCTCCCCCGCCAGCAGCAGACGACACTCGCCGAGCAGGCCGAGGTGAGTGGCAAAGGGGGGGATCTCGTCAAAACGGTTGACGATCACCACCAGACGCAGCCCCTCTGACACCAGGTCGGCCAGCAACATCATCAAAGAAGCCCTGGCCCCCTGATCCAGGCCATCGAAGGGTTCGTCCAGCACCAGCAGCTCGGGTCGCCCCAGCAGGGCCCGGGCCAGCAGCAGCTTGCGCCCCTCCCCGCTCGAGAGGTAGCGATAGGGGCGCTCCCACAGGGATTCAATGCCAAAACGGGCCAGCAGCGCGCGTGCCTCATGCTCCTCGCCCCCCGCCTCCAGCATCAGGGTCGATACCCGATACCCCGCCTCCTCCTCTTCTCCCAGCATGTCGGTATTGCGCCGCTGCCAGTCCAGCTCCCCCAGCTGTTGCTGCGACTCGAACGAGAGTCGCTCGGCCCGGACTCGGCCCCATACCGCTCCGGCACGCACGGCCAGCTCGCCGCACAGGGCCGACGCCAGCGCCGTCTTGCCGCTGCCGTTGCTGCCGACGAAGGCCCAGCAGGCCTGCGGGGTGAGACAGAGTTCGGGAATAACCAGGGTGTGGTGGCCACGCAGGGCCAGGGTGGCGGATTGCCACTGCAATGAGGTCATGGGATCGTCCTGTGATGGGTGCGGAGCGCCTTGCTCTTTCCCCTTGTAACAGAAAAAGGGGGGCGCAGACAAAAACGGCGCCATTGCGGCGCCGTGTCATCAAAAAGCGGGGACGGGTTTAGCCGGCCTTGTGCTGCTCGGCCAGATAGAGCCAGGTGTCGACCACGGTATCGGGGTTGAGCGACACGGAATCGATCCCCTGCTCGACCAGCCAGGCGGCGAAGTCCGGGTGATCGGACGGCCCCTGGCCGCAGATCCCCACGTACTTGCCCGCCTTGCGGGCGGCGGCGATGGCCATGGCCAGCAGCGCCTTGACCGCTTCGTTGCGCTCGTCGAACAGGTGGGCGATGAGCCCGGAGTCCCGATCCAGCCCCAGGGTCAACTGGGTCATGTCATTGGAGCCGATGGAGAAGCCGTCGAAGTGCTCGAGGAACTTGTCCGCCAGCAGCGCATTGGAGGGCAGCTCGCACATCATGATGACTTTCAGGCCGCGCTCGCCACGGCGCAAGCCGTTCTCAGCCAGTATCTCCACCACCTGCTCCGCCTCACCCAGGGTACGCACGAAGGGGATCATCACCTCGACGTTGGTCAGCCCCATGACATCCCGCACCCGTTTCATCGCCTCGCACTCGAGGGCGAAGCAGGGGCGGAAGCTGTCGGCGATGTAGCGCGACGCGCCACGGAAACCGATCATGGGGTTCTCTTCATGGGGTTCGTAACCACGGCCCCCCACCAGGTTGGCGTACTCATTGGACTTGAAGTCCGACATCCGCACGATGACCCGCTCAGGCCAGAAGGCGGCCGCTAGGGTGGCGATCCCTTCCGTCAGCTTGGCCACGTAGAACTCCCGTGGGCTCTCGTAGCCCGCGATCATCCTGGTGATGGTGGCCTGGAGTTCCGGGGTCTGCTGATCGAACTCCAGCAGCGCCTTGGGGTGGACCCCGATCATGCGGTTGATGATGAACTCGAGGCGGGCCAGGCCCACGCCGGCATTCGGCAACTGGGCAAAATCGAAGGCGCGGTCCGGATTGCCGACGTTCATCATGATCTTGATGGGCAGGCGCGGCATGTTGCCCACCTCGGTCACCGCCACGTCGAAGTCGAGCTCGCCGTCATAAATGAAGCCGGTATCCCCTTCCGCACAGGAGACGGTGATGAGCTGACCATCCTGGATGTGGTCGGTGGCGTTGCCGCAACCCACCACTGCCGGAATGCCAAGCTCCCGGGCGATGATGGCGGCGTGACAGGTGCGTCCACCCCGGTTGGTGACGATGGCGGAAGCGCGCTTCATGATGGGCTCCCAGTCCGGGTCGGTCATGTCGGTGACCAGCACATCGCCGGGCTGCACTTCATCCATCTGGCTGATGGAGGAGATGACACGGGCCGGACCCGCGCCAATCTTGTGGCCGATGGCGCGCCCCTCGATCAGCACCTTGCCGGTTTGCTTGAGGGCAAAGCGCTCGAGGGTATTGGCTTCCTGGCGGCTACGCACGGTTTCCGGACGGGCCTGAACGATGTAGAGCTTGCCATCCTGACCATCCTTGGCCCACTCGATGTCCATCGGGCGACCGTAGTGCTGCTCAATGATGAGGGCCTGCTTTGCCAGGGCCATCACTTCCTCGTCCGTGATGCAGAAGCGGTTGCGCTCGGCATCGGTGGTGTCGACCACCTTCACCTGACGGCCATGACCGGCATCCCCGGAGTAGGTCATCTTGATGAGCTTGGAGCCCAGCGTCTTGCGCACCACAGCAGGGCGCCCGGCCTTGAGGGTCGGCTTGTGCACATAGAACTCGTCCGGGTTGACGGCCCCCTGCACCACCATCTCGCCCAGGCCCTGGGCGCCGGTGATGAAGACCACGTCGTTGAAGCCGGATTCGGTATCCAGGGTGAACATGACGCCGGAGGCGGCGAGATCCGAGCGAACCATGCGCTGTACCCCGGCGGAGAGAGCGACGCCCTTGTGGTCATAGCCCTGATGGACCCGGTAGGAGATGGCGCGATCGTTGAACAGCGAGGCAAACACATGCTTGATGGCAGTCATGACGGCATCGATACCGCGCACGTTGAGGAAGGTCTCCTGCTGACCGGCAAACGACGCATCCGGCATGTCTTCCGCAGTGGCAGAGGAGCGCACGGCAAAGGATGCCTCGAGCCCCGCACTCAGCTTGTCATAGGCCTCGCGCACCGCCTGCTCCAGAGCGGGCTGGAAGGGTGCTTCCACCACCCAGTCACGGATCTGCTGACCGGCCTTGTTGAGGGCGGCGATGTCATCCACATCCAGGCTGTCGAGCAGGTCGTGGATCTTGCCGTTGAGGCCGCTTAACTCCAGAAACTCGTTAAACGCAAAGGCGGTGGTCGCAAACCCGCCCGGCACGGACACGCCGACCCCCGAGAGGTTGCTGATCATCTCGCCAAGGGATGCATTCTTGCCGCCGACGCGTTCAACGTCCTGCATACCGAGCTGTTCGTACCAGAGTACGTACTGTTGCATTTGCATGTCTCCAGGTTGGGGGGCCAGGGTGACAATTCACCTGCTGTGCCAAGTCGTGTGTTTTTGTTAGTGTCTGTTGCCAACGACCATGAAAACGTTTTCTATTTATTGTCAAAAAAATCCCCGAGCAAGAGTTGGGGATGGTCGTTTGACACAGGCATTCTACAATAGCGACACAAAAAGGTAACGACTCAGGTTTGCAAGCGAGTTCACAACTTGGGCATGGCAGATCTGTTGACAAAAACGATATGGTTTCGAGAGATACTTATTTCTCGCCGCCCCCTGGAGCGCACCACAGGAGTCCGCAGTGCACACCGTATTCTATGTATCCGACGGCACCGCCATCACCGCCGAAGTCTTCGGCCACGCCGTGTTGAGCCAGTTCCCCCTGGCCTTCGAGCAGGTCACCATCCCCTTTGTCGAGACCCAGGAGAAAGCGCGCCAGGTACGGGCACGCATTGACGAGCAGTTTCGCCAGACCGGGGTGCGCCCCATCCTGTTTCACACCATCGTCGACCCCATGGTGCGTGAAGAGGTGCTCAAGGCCCAGGCCAGCAGCCACGATTTTCTCAACACCTTCGTGAGCCCTCTCGAACAGGAGCTCGGTATCAAGGCCGAACCCAGGTTGCATCGCACCCATGGCATGGAAAACCGCAAGCTGTACGACGATCGCATCGAAGCGGTCAACTTTGCGCTGGCCAACGACGATGGCATCACCACCAGGGAGTATGACGAGGCAGACATCATCCTCATCGGGGTCTCCCGTTGCGGCAAGACACCGACCAGCCTCTATCTGGCACTGCAATTTGGCATTCGCGCCGCCAACTATCCCTTTATCGAGCAGGACATGGGATCGCTGGAGCTGCCCGCCGCCCTCAAGGCCAATCGCCACAAATTGTTCGGCCTCACCATCATGCCGCAGCGGCTGCACGAGATCCGCAACCAGCGCCGCGCCAACAGCCGCTACTCCTCGCTTGATCAATGCAAACAGGAGCTGGCCAGCGTCGAGAGGCTGTTCCGCCAGGAGGCGATCCGCTTCCTCGATACCAGCTCCCACTCGGTCGAGGAGATCAGCGCCAAGATCCTGGAAGCGACCGGCCTTCGCCGCCAGCTCTGCTAACCTGCAAGGCTGCGACAGCACAACGCACCATGAGACAGAGGAGTGGCAAGATAACGAAACAGAGAAACAGGATGAAAAAATGATGCCAGCATCATCGCTGGCATCCCATCACTCGCGGGGCAAGCAGGCTCAGGGCTTGTTGAGTTCCTTGTTGTTCATCAACATGCCGTGAAAATTAATGAGTCCCCTGCCCTTGCGGACTCGCTCGCTCAGCCAGCAAGCTGGCACCAGCCCCATCCCGGCAGCAAGGATGAGCACCATGGCGATGTGGTTCACCAGGTAATCCGCTCCCAACCAGCCCCAGACAACAAGGCTGCTCATCGCCATCGTCAGCAACATGGGGGATAGCCAGATCCCGAGCCAGAGCACGACCATCACCAGGCCACCGACTATACGCTCCATCATATGAGTCCCTTTTTATCAAAGGGCAACAAGGCCATGAAAACCGGACTGAGTCAATAGATGGAAATCCATCAGAACACAAAACCAGCAACCACTCTCAAACCCCCTTTCCAGATCATGAAAAACCTGCATGTCGCACAAAATAGCAGCCGATGATGAGGAAAACAGGTGCATGAATGATCGATTATCACTATTCTGCTCGGGTTGGTAGCCGCTACAAAAAACAGCCAGCGGCAAACCGTAACGATATAAATACGGATTTCGTCACGTTTTCGGCACAAGATGCCGCGCCAGGCAGAGGACGTGCTGTGGCTGACGGGACGCGAGCCGAGTGATTTCAGCGACGTAAGGAAGGAAGCATGGATCTTCAACAACACGGCGACGAGCTCAAGCGCGGTCTGAAAAACCGCCATATCCAGCTTATCGCACTGGGCGGTGCCATCGGTACAGGCCTGTTCCTCGGCATTGCCGACACCATCAAGATGGCGGGCCCTGCGGTGCTGCTGGGCTATGCCATCGGCGGCTTCATCGCCTTCCTCATCATGCGCCAGCTGGGCGAGATGGTGGTGGAAGAGCCGGTTGCCGGCTCATTCAGCCATTTTGCCTACAAGTACTGGGGTGACTTCGCCGGCTTCGCCTCCGGCTGGAACTACTGGGTGCTCTATGTGCTGGTGAGCATGGCCGAGCTGACGGCAGTCGGTATCTATGTCCAGTACTGGTGGCCCGAGATCCCGACCTGGATGTCGGCGGCTTTCTTCTTCGTGCTGATCAACGCCATCAACCTCTCCAACGTCAAGGCGTTCGGCGAGATGGAGTTCTGGTTCGCCATCATCAAGGTGGTTGCCATTCTCGGCATGATCGGATTCGGCGGCTGGATGCTGTTCTCCGGCAGCGGCGGCCCCGAGGCCACGGTCAGCAACCTCTGGGCCCAGGGTGGCTTCTTCCCCAACGGCGTCGGCGGGCTGGTGATGGCAATGGCCTTCATCATGTTCTCCTTCGGCGGTCTGGAGCTGGTCGGCATCACGGCAGCGGAAGCGGACAATCCCGAGAAGAGCATCCCAAAGGCCACCAATCAGGTGATCTACCGCATCCTCATCTTCTACATCGGTGCCCTCACCGTACTGCTCTCCCTCTATCCCTGGGGCAAGGTAGTGGAAGGCGGCAGCCCGTTCGTGATGATCTTCCATGCGCTCGACAGCAACCTGGTAGCCAACGTACTTAACCTGGTGGTGCTGACCGCCGCGCTGTCGGTGTACAACAGCTGCGTCTACTGCAACAGCCGCATGCTGTTTGGCCTGGCCAAGCAGGGCAACGGCCCCAAGGCCCTGCTCAAGACCAGCAAGAGCGGCGTGCCCCTGACCGCCATCACCATCTCGGCCGCGGCCACCCTGCTGTGTGTGCTCATCAACTACCTGATCCCGGGCAAGGCCTTTGGTCTGCTGATGTCCCTGGTGGTCTCCGCCCTGGTCATCAACTGGGCCATGATCAGCCTGGCGCACCTCAAGTTCCGCAAGGTGAAGGCCGCAGAAGGGGTCACCACCAAGTTCAAGGCACTGTGGAGCCCGTTTGGCAACTACCTCTGCCTCGCCTTCATGGCCGCCATCCTGGTGATCATGTACATGAACGACGGCACCCGCATCTCGGTCGAGCTGATCCCGGCCTGGGTCCTGGTACTCGGTATCGGCTATCTGCTCAAACAGAAGAGCCAACGCAAGCTGGCGACCAACCTGGGCTAGGCATCGAGCCTCCTCCAACAAAAATGCCGGTCACTGACCGGCATTTTTTTATTCCATTCCCGTTTCACCTGACCCAGTTCGCGGCTCACTTGTCCTGCCAGCCCCTGCAATGACAAACCCGAGGGGTTGCCTCGGGTTTGAGTGATGGACAAAGGGGCTGTGTTATTCCAGCAGGAAGACGGCTTCTACATTGTCAGTGATGCTGATCTGCTGCTGTTGATAGCTGTTTTCCATCATGTCGGCGGCAGGGGCTGCCGCAGCCTTCATGGCACGGGTATAGACCGGCATGGGGGAACTGTTGCGGTATTCAACGCTATATACCTTGCCAAGCTTCATGCCGAAAGCCTTGGCCAGGGATTCCGCCTTGCTCGTGGCATCAGCAACAGCACCAAGCCGGGCCTGCTCCTTGATGACCTGTGGTGACTTCAGGCCGTACTCTATCTGGGTCACGGACTCCAGACCCGCCTTGAGGGCGGTGTCCATCAGCTGGCTCAACTTGTCGAGCTGGTAGAGTTTGACCGCCAGCTGACGCTGGGCACGGTAACCCACCATTTCGGGTTGCTTGTTCTGGGGGTACTGGTACTCGGGGGAGATCACCAGATTGCCAGCCTCCACGTCGCTGCGCTTGATGCCGAGGCTCTCCAGCTGGCCAAAGAAGGCTGCTACCTTGGTATCTACCTGCTGTTTGGCCTTGATGCCCTGCTTCTCCAGTGCCGTGACGGCGACATTGAGCGTCAGCATGTCTGGTTCAGCCTTCTGCTCCGCATAGCCACTGACGACCAGATGGGGGGCCTGAGGAACCTCGATGGCAAGCAACGGAGCACTGACAACCAGCGCGGACAGGGTAAGAAGGGGACGCCACATAAAAAACCTCCATCATTTAGATGGAGGTCATTATGCATGTCGTCGATTGGGATTCATATATCGTGTGTCGGCGGGATCTGGTCCAGCACCTGATTGGTCATGTCGATATTGATGCTGATCTCCCCTCCTCCTGAATTGCCATGGCTTGTCATCACGGGAGCAGGCGCCGGGCTGCCAAACAGCGATTCATCCTCAAAGTGGAACGAATCCCACGACAGAACATGACCTTGTGATAGCAGATTCGGCTCGGACGTCGTCACAACGGCCAACGCACCCCAGTCAAGCTCCTCACCGTGGCTTAGCAGCCCCTGCAAGGAGGTATCGCTCAGGCTCTGCAACGAATACTCCTGCTGCCCCCACTCATGGCCGACCAGCACCATCATGTGGGGCAGGGGGGCATCCTCTGCTGGCGTGAAGCTGATACGAGAGGCGGCAAAGTCCACATTGAGCAACCCCGCCACCTCACCATCTTCGCTCTCCAGCTCCAGACCGTTGAGCGTGTCACCCGTCATCGTGGCCTGATAGCCAAAGCGGCCGGTGCAGACGATATTGTCCTGCCCGTTCCAGCTATAGCGAATGCCGTCGATGTCGACCCAGTTGAATGACTGCATGGTGACCCTCTCCTGATACTGCAGCTATCTTATCTGCCCACTCCATCAAATAACAGGGGCCGGGCACACCCGGCCCCCATAACCTGCTTACGGATCGACCTTGAGGTTGCCCTGATCCAGCAGATCCTGAATGATCTGCAGATTGGATTTGCCAGCCGTCAGATCCACGTTGTCAAAGAGGATGGTATGAGTCGTGGTGCCACTTCCCGCGCCATCCAGATCAATGGTCAGAGTCGACTTGCCACTGCCCGGACCAGGAGCAAAGGTAAGATAGTGATCCAGTGTGCTCGCATCGGCATGCTCACCACTGAGCAGTTCACTCAGGTCCAGGACATCTCCATTGGCCCCCGTGGTGAAGTCTTTGATGGTATCCGTGCCTCCTGCATCACCTGCCATCCATTTGAAGGTATCCTTGCCAGCCCCACCAGTCAGGGTATCACTGCCGGTACCCCCAATCAGCAGGTCGTCACCACCACCACCACTCAAGATGTCGTTACCTGCCAGTCCGCTCAGGACGTTGGCATTGCCATCGCCGGTCAGGCTGTCGTTGAACATGGACCCTACCAGGTTTTCCATGTTGCTCAGGCTGTCTGTCCCTGCCCCTCCGGTATTCTGATTGGCGCCATTGACTGTGACCGTGACCCCAGCAGAGCTGTCGAAGTAACTGGCCGTATCATTGCCGTTGCCGCCATTCAAGGTGTCGTTGCCGAGCCCCCCAAGCAGGATGTCGTTCCCGGCATTGCCGTTGAGCGTATCGTTTCCAGATCCCCCAATAAGGATCTCGTCGAGATAGCTCCCGGTAAGTGTCGAACCGCTCTGCACATCCACATACACCTTGGCCGTATCTGTGGTCGTGCTATTGGTGTAGTTGAACGAACCCTCGTAAGAGTTGGGAGTCGCATTGCCGGAGGTATCATCAAATGTTACCGAGCCTGCATTGTCTGTGACGGTCCCTCCAACGGCTCCCGAGACGCCCGTGATCATCTGGGTCGCAGCCAGAGGCCCGGTGTCATTGGCAAGCAGGGCCCAATCCGGAATGGTCGCAGGGTCCTGGTTGGTGATGATAAAGTCATCACGAACCACGGTAGGACCGACCGCCGGGTTGATAACGATGGACAAGGTGCTGGACGCAGTATCCCCATCGTTGTCTATCACACTGTAACCCACGACCTGGTTTATCCCCCCGACCGGAATGGATGACGGCGGAGTATAGGTGTAGGCGCCGTTGTCCATGTCCACCTTGAGGATGCCGCCTGCAAGTGTAATGGTCCATTCGTTGGTCGTTGTATTGAAGGTCCCGGCTGATGTCCCTCCCGAGACGCCGGCGGAGTCCGTCTTCTGGTTGTAGGTATAAGTCACCCCTCCCACGGTAATGGCATTGAGCCAGCCACCATCGGCCCCGGCACTCGCCGCTACACCGTTGATAAGTTGTCCTGCCAGGGGCGGGGCTACCACGGTGCTCAAAAGGGTCGCGGTCAGTTGGCTGAAGTCAGTCACCACCACTGCGGTGGTATTCGCCGGGCTGGCACCACTGACCCCGTTGTAGGCAATGGGATCCAGTGCAGACTGGGTCGCTCCCGAGCCCATCCCGAGCGCGTACGAATTGATGTTGTTCGCCGTCAGGAAATTGGCCCAGTCCTTGGTTTCACCGCTCAGTGTCGTGCCGTCACCATCGATCCCGTTCCCACCGCCAAGCGAGTTGTTGCCATCAGGAACTGTGGCGGGGGTACCGCTCAACGAGCTGGCATTTGGCAGACCATCCGACATGAAGTAAGAGACATTTTGCGCATTAGCGAGTTTACCTGTATCGCCAAAGGCTTTGATTGCCTCGTTCAACGCATCATCGTAGTTGGTCGAGTCAGTGGGGGTAAGGCCAAGGATGATCGCCTTGGCTACATCGATCGAGACCCACACCCCGGTCGGATTGGCGGCTGAAGTGGAGAAGGTCACGATATTGACCATGACGCTGCCGTAGGCGCTGTATTTGTCCAGCAGCTCCAACGCGGACTTCTGCATCACCTGCATCCGAGTCATACCTTGATAGCCCGATGGGTCACCCATACTGCCGGAGATATCGAGGATCAACATCAGATTCGTGTTCTGCACCTGAGTCGCCTGGCCTGCATTGGTAACAGCATTGGCAATGGGGGCATCATCGCTGATCACAACCTGCAGGTTACCCGTGCCACTGTCGCCACTGGCATCCGTAGCCGACACGACGAAACTCGGACCATTCGCTGTATCACTGTTGCCTTGAACGTTGTGAGTCAGCACATTGTCTTTGAGCGTGTAGGTATAGTTCACCGTGTAGACACCGGCTGTGGGGCCGCTGACACCGGTTACCGTCAGCATTCCTTCCGTATTGTTGATCAAGGTCTGACTGCCGCCACTGGTCAAATTGTAAGCCTGCCCACCGATGGTCAAGGTAGTCAGATTTTCACCTTGGGTGTTGATGGTGAAGCTGCCATTGAATATCTCCGAATTACCACTGGCAGCCGTCCCCTCAGGCAGTCCCTCCTCATCAACCGTCGCATTGCCGATGGTCAATACAGGGACACGGGTATCCTGAGCAATATTGATGGTAAGAGTTGCCGGATCCGTATCACCATCGCCATCTTTGAGCGTGTAGGTAAATACCTCCGAGGCCCCCACGGGAACCGATGCCGCCGTGAGCGTATAACTGTATTCGCCATCCAGCCCCATGGTCAGCGTCCCATACAGCCCGGTCACGGTGAATCCACCGGCAGGATTACTGTCTGAATTGCCGTTCGAGCTCACGACCTGGCTGATTGCCGCACCATCAGCCCCCATGACGTCCACCCCGGTACCGGCTGTGCCGCCGATGGTACCCGCCCCGGTAATGACATTCCCCGTCACCGGAGTGAACACACCTTCAGTCGCACTGTCACCATCATCGTTGGCCGTCGGCACGTCATCGACAATCTGCACGCTCAGGGTGTTCGAGGCCGAGTCCCCGTCGCTGTCCACCAGGCTCACCGCGAAGTCTTCGAACAGGCTGTTGTTGCCGTTCGCCGTCGGGTGCGCCTCGTTGTCGTTCAGGGTGTAGCTGTAGCTCACCAGCCCCGTCGCCGGGTTGTACCCGGTGATGGTCAGGGTATTGCCCAGCGGCGTGGTCACCCCGCTCAGCGGGAAGCCCGCCACCACCCCGTTCACCACGATGTTGATGCCACCCACGCTCAGGGTCTTCACCCCGTCCGGCGCGCTGATGGTGAAGTCCCCCGTCACCGTGGTCGACTCCTTGCTGCTGTCCGACCCCGCCGACTCATTCTCGCCGCGGGTCGCCAGCAGGTCGTCTTCGTACACCTTCACATCCCCGCCCTCGCCCTTGGGCGTCAGGTTAGTGATGGTCACCCCGTCATCGTCGTTCTTGATGGTCAGGGTCAGGGTCGCCGTGCTCACGTCTCCGTCCGCATCCGTCAGGGTGTAGGTGAACACTTCACTGCCCACCCCGCCCCCGGTCAGCGCCTTGAAGTCACCGTCGTTCGGGTTGAGGGTGTAGATGTAGGTGCCGTTGGCATTGAGCACCAGGCTGCCGTAGGTCCCGCTCAGGGTGCCCGCAGTCACCGCCGCGCCATCCGCCCCCTGCACGTCGTTGGTGATGACGTTGCCATTGAGGACCAGGTTGTTCTCGCTCGCCACCGTCAGGTTGACGTCGCTCACCGCCGTCGGTACGTCATCGACAATCTGTACGCTCAGGGTGTTCGAGGCCGAGTCCCCGTCGCTGTCCACCAGGCTCACCGCGAAGTCTTCGAACAGGCTGTTGTTGCCGTTCGCCGTCGGGTGCGCCTCGTTGTCGTTCAGGGTGTAGCTGTAGCTCACCAGCCCCGTCGCCGGGTTGTACCCGGTGATGGTCAGGGTGTTGCCCAGCGGCGTGGTCACCCCGCTCAGCGGGAAGCCCGCCACCACCCCGTTCACCACGATGTTGATGCCACCCACGCTCAGGGTCTTCACCCCGTCCGGCGCGCTGATGGTGAAGTCCCCCGTCACCGTGGTCGACTCCTTGCTGCTGTCCGACCCCGCCGACTCATTCGCGCCGCGGGTCGCCAGCAGGTCGTCCTCGTACACCTTCGCATCCCCGCCCTCGCCCTTGGGCGTCAGGTTGGTGATGGTCACCCCGTCATCGTCGTTCTTGATGGTCAGGGTCAGGGTCGCCGTGCTCACGTCTCCGTCCGCATCCGTCAGGGTGTAGGTGAACACTTCACTGCCCACCCCGCCCCCGGTCAGCGCCTTGAAGTCACCGTCGTTCGGGTTGAGGGTGTAGATGTAGGTGCCGTTGGCATTGAGCACCAGGCTGCCGTAGGTCCCGCTCAGGGTGCCCGCAGTCACCGCCGCGCCATCCGCCCCCTGCACGTCGTTGGTGATGACGTTGCCATTGAGGACCAGGTTGTTCTCGCTCGCCACCGTCAGGTTGACGTCGCTCACCGCCGTCGGTACGTCATCGACAATCTGTACGCTCAGGGTGTTCGAGGCCGAGTCCCCGTCGCTGTCCACCAGGCTCACCGCGAAGTCTTCGAACAGGCTGTTGTTGCCGTTCGCCGTCGGGTGCGCCTCGTTGTCGTTCAGGGTGTAGCTGTAGCTCACCAGCCCCGTCGCCGGGTTGTACCCGGTGATGGTCAGGGTGTTGCCCAGCGGCGTGGTCACCCCGCTCAGCGGGAAGCCCGCCACCACCCCGTTCACCACGATGTTGATGCCACCCACGCTCAGGGTCTTCACCCCGTCCGGCGCGCTGATGGTGAAGTCCCCCGTCACCGTGGTCGACTCCTTGCTGCTGTCCGACCCCGCCGACTCATTCGCGCCGCGGGTCGCCAGCAGGTCGTCCTCGTACACCTTCGCATCCCCGCCCTCGCCCTTGGGCGTCAGGTTGGTGATGGTCACCCCGTCATCGTCGTTCTTGATGGTCAGGGTCAGGGTCGCCGTGCTCACGTCTCCGTCCGCATCCGTCAGGGTGTAGGTGAACACTTCACTGCCCACCCCGCCCCCGGTCAGCGCCTTGAAGTCACCGTCGTTCGGGTTGAGGGTGTAGATGTAGGTGCCGTTGGCATTGAGCACCAGGCTGCCGTAGGTCCCGCTCAGGGTGCCCGCAGTCACCGCCGCGCCATCCGCCCCCTGCACGTCGTTGGTGATGACGTTGCCATTGAGGACCAGGTTGTTCTCGCTCGCCACCGTCAGGTTGACGTCGCTCACCGCCGTCGGTACGTCATCGACAATCTGTACGCTCAGGGTGTTCGAGGCCGAGTCCCCGTCGCTGTCCACCAGGCTCACCGCGAAGTCTTCGAACAGGCTGTTGTTGCCGTTCGCCGTCGGGTGCGCCTCGTTGTCGTTCAGGGTGTAGCTGTAGCTCACCAGCCCCGTCGCCGGGTTGTACCCGGTGATGGTCAGGGTGTTGCCCAGCGGCGTGGTCACCCCGCTCAGCGGGAAGCCCGCCACCACCCCGTTCACCACGATGTTGATGCCACCCACGCTCAGGGTCTTCACCCCGTCCGGCGCGCTGATGGTGAAGTCCCCCGTCACCGTGGTCGACTCCTTGCTGCTGTCCGACCCCGCCGACTCATTCGCGCCGCGGGTCGCCAGCAGGTCGTCCTCGTACACCTTCGCATCCCCGCCCTCGCCCTTGGGCGTCAGGTTGGTGATGGTCACCCCGTCATCGTCGTTCTTGATGGTCAGGGTCAGGGTCGCCGTGCTCACGTCTCCGTCCGCATCCGTCAGGGTGTAGGTGAACACTTCACTGCCCACCCCGCCCCCGGTCAGCGCCTTGAAGTCACCGTCGTTCGGGTTGAGGGTGTAGATGTAGGTGCCGTTGGCATTGAGCACCAGGCTGCCGTAGGTCCCGCTCAGGGTGCCCGCAGTCACCGCCGCGCCATCCGCCCCCTGCACGTCGTTGGTGATGACGTTGCCATTGAGGACCAGGTTGTTCTCGCTCGCCACCGTCAGGTTGACGTCGCTCACCGCCGTCGGTACGTCATCGACAATCTGTACGCTCAGGGTGTTCGAGGCCGAGTCCCCGTCGCTGTCCACCAGGCTCACCGCGAAGTCTTCGAACAGGCTGTTGTTGCCGTTCGCCGTCGGGTGCGCCTCGTTGTCGTTCAGGGTGTAGCTGTAGCTCACCAGCCCCGTCGCCGGGTTGTACCCGGTGATGGTCAGGGTGTTGCCCAGCGGCGTGGTCACCCCGCTCAGCGGGAAGCCCGCCACCACCCCGTTCACCACGATGTTGATGCCACCCACGCTCAGGGTCTTCACCCCGTCCGGCGCGCTGATGGTGAAGTCCCCCGTCACCGTGGTCGACTCCTTGCTGCTGTCCGACCCCGCCGACTCATTCGCGCCGCGGGTCGCCAGCAGGTCGTCCTCGTACACCTTCGCATCCCCGCCCTCGCCCTTGGGCGTCAGGTTGGTGATGGTCACCCCGTCATCGTCGTTCTTGATGGTCAGGGTCAGGGTCGCCGTGCTCACGTCTCCGTCCGCATCCGTCAGGGTGTAGGTGAACACTTCACTGCCCACCCCGCCCCCGGTCAGCGCCTTGAAGTCACCGTCGTTCGGGTTGAGGGTGTAGATGTAGGTGCCGTTGGCATTGAGCACCAGGCTGCCGTAGGTCCCGCTCAGGGTGCCCGCAGTCACCGCCGCGCCATCCGCCCCCTGCACGTCGTTGGTGATGACGTTGCCATTGAGGACCAGGTTGTTCTCGCTCGCCACCGTCAGGTTGACGTCGCTCACCGCCGTCGGTACGTCATCGACAATCTGTACGCTCAGGGTGTTCGAGGCCGAGTCCCCGTCGCTGTCCACCAGGCTCACCGCGAAGTCTTCGAACAGGCTGTTGTTGCCGTTCGCCGTCGGGTGCGCCTCGTTGTCGTTCAGGGTGTAGCTGTAGCTCACCAGCCCCGTCGCCGGGTTGTACCCGGTGATGGTCAGGGTGTTGCCCAGCGGCGTGGTCACCCCGCTCAGCGGGAAGCCCGCCACCACCCCGTTCACCACGATGTTGATGCCACCCACGCTCAGGGTCTTCACCCCGTCCGGCGCGCTGATGGTGAAGTCCCCCGTCACCGTGGTCGACTCCTTGCTGCTGTCCGACCCCGCCGACTCATTCGCGCCGCGGGTCGCCAGCAGGTCGTCCTCGTACACCTTCGCATCCCCGCCCTCGCCCTTGGGCGTCAGGTTGGTGATGGTCACCCCGTCATCGTCGTTCTTGATGGTCAGGGTCAGGGTCGCCGTGCTCACGTCTCCGTCCGCATCCGTCAGGGTGTAGGTGAACACTTCACTGCCCACCCCGCCCCCGGTCAGCGCCTTGAAGTCACCGTCGTTCGGGTTGAGGGTGTAGATGTAGGTGCCGTTGGCATTGAGCACCAGGCTGCCGTAGGTCCCGCTCAGGGTGCCCGCAGTCACCGCCGCGCCATCCGCCCCCTGCACGTCGTTGGTGATGACGTTGCCATTGAGGACCAGGTTGTTCTCGCTCGCCACCGTCAGGTTGACGTCGCTCACCGCCGTCGGTACGTCATCGACAATCTGTACGCTCAGGGTGTTCGAGGCCGAGTCCCCGTCGCTGTCCACCAGGCTCACCGCGAAGTCTTCGAACAGGCTGTTGTTGCCGTTCGCCGTCGGGTGCGCCTCGTTGTCGTTCAGGGTGTAGCTGTAGCTCACCAGCCCCGTCGCCGGGTTGTACCCGGTGATGGTCAGGGTGTTGCCCAGCGGCGTGGTCACCCCGCTCAGCGGGAAGCCCGCCACCACCCCGTTCACCACGATGTTGATGCCACCCACGCTCAGGGTCTTCACCCCGTCCGGCGCGCTGATGGTGAAGTCCCCCGTCACCGTGGTCGACTCCTTGCTGCTGTCCGACCCCGCCGACTCATTCGCGCCGCGGGTCGCCAGCAGGTCGTCCTCGTACACCTTCGCATCCCCGCCCTCGCCCTTGGGCGTCAGGTTGGTGATGGTCACCCCGTCATCGTCGTTCTTGATGGTCAGGGTCAGGGTCGCCGTGCTCACGTCTCCGTCCGCATCCGTCAGGGTGTAGGTGAACACTTCACTGCCCACCCCGCCCCCGGTCAGCGCCTTGAAGTCACCGTCGTTCGGGTTGAGGGTGTAGATGTAGGTGCCGTTGGCATTGAGCACCAGGCTGCCGTAGGTCCCGCTCAGGGTGCCCGCGGTCACCGCCGCGCCATCCGCCCCCTGCACGTCGTTGGTGATGACGTTGCCATTGAGGACCAGGTTGTTCTCGCTCGCCACCGTCAGGTTGACGTCGCTCACCGCCGTCGGCACGTCGTCCAGCACCACGACATCCAGCCCTGCACTGGTCGTGTCGCCATCGAGGTCCGTCAACACAACGTTGAAGCTCTCCGTCAGAGCCCCATCATTTGCAGGTTTGTTATGTGTTTCGTTATCGTTCAGGGTGTAGCTGTAGGTCACGCTGCCAACCCCTGTCACCGGGTTGTAGCTGACGCCGGTCACCAGCAGTTGATTTCCCAAAGGACTGGGGATCCCCTGGGGGAAGGTGGTCAAGACCTGGCCATTGCTGATCAGCGTCACACCTCCCAGCGTCAGGCTTTGTACTCCATCTGCCGCATTGAATGTAAAGGTACTGCTCTTGGTCAAGGCTGCGCCATCGGAGGCTGAGCCATCCGGCAATGCGGCTTCATCAAGGACAAGCTCACCACCCTCGACCTGCAATCCATTCAGCGAGACAGGCTCATCTACAGGGGTGATGGTGATGGTCAGAGTGGAGTCGTTGGTATCATCCCCATCCGTTACGGTGTAATTGACCGCAGGTACAGGGCCTGTGTAGTTCAGCGCAGGGGTAAAGGTATAGGAGCCGTCGGCATTGATGATCAGCGTACCAATCCCATCCAGCGTGCTCTCAACGCCGGCAGCAATTCCCTGATTGCTACCCCAGCTATAGGAAATGACAGACGTATCAAGGGGACCATCCGGATTGTTGCTGTTGTCGAGCACATTGCCACTGATGGCCTGATCTTCCTGGGTAACAGCAGACTCATCCTGATCATCGAGCTGATTCTCGGGCAGAAGATCGTCTTCCTGCAGCACATTCTGATCGATCAACGTGTCATAGCCGGTATCGAATCCGGCCTCAGCTATGGTCGCATCTCCGATGCGATCTATGACAACAAAACCACCATTGCCACTGGCCCCAGCGACCCCGCCGATACCGCCACCACCACCGGCGGCAGGTGCCCCACCGGCAGCAGAGGCTTCGAAGTTCTTGGTCGGGTCAACCCCTTGCAGGATGGATTGTTGCAACGCCGCAATTTCTGGCGACACTTCAGGCGAGCCTTGCTGATGATTGGCAACCGATGAGGAAGATTGCCCCTCTGGAGGCATCTCTGTCCCTGCCGGGACACCATTGTCCGCTGCAGGTTTGTCATCGTAGGGCGCCAGCATCAATTTGGCATCATCAGCGATATTGAGTCTGGCGCCAGGCTGCAGGATCTCGCCAGGCTGGAGAGGGCGACTGCTGCCATCGGCAAGCAGGATCTGAACGTTGCCTTCTACGGAAGAGACGACCACGGTTTTGTCGATGATTTGGGTGCGCATATCCATTGCTCCAGGGTGACAGATCTTGATGCCTACACTCTAGATACGCCCCCGTCCTGCTTCCGTTGCAAAAATGTACAGGGTTGAGTCTCTTTGACTTCATCCGATGCAGCGAATCGAACGAATATTTTTTACATATAAAAATCAATTAAGTAACAGCGCGAGTTTTAGTGATATTACCTGTTTGTCGCGTAAAAATGATGTACATATTCTAAACAGATATAAAAAAGGGCCCTTAATGGGCCCCTTTCTATCGAGTTGTACCGCTTATGCCAGTGGAAATGCAGGGTGAACGAACCCCTGATAACCATCGATATGCAAACTGGACAACAATTCAACCTGCCGTTGATCTTCCACCCGGGTGGCGATGGTCGTGACACCCGCATTGTGGGCAGCCCGACAGACAGCCGCCAGAAAGGAGGTATCGGCGCCTGGTTCCATGACCTGGCTGGTATACCCGTGGTCCACCTTGACATAGGTGGGGGTCAGCTCTTCCAGATAGCCGAGGGACTGGAAGTGCCGGCCATAGTGATCGACCCCCCACAAGAAGCCGTGCTCTCGCAACAGCTCAACCAGATGAGTCACATACTCTTTGTGTTTCATGATGGCCGCTTCCGGGATCTCGAACAGCAGTCGCTCCTTCAGCTCCACGTTCAGCGACAGATAGCCTCTGAGCCATGTCAGGAACTCATCCGAACAGAGAGAACCCGCCGTGATATTGACTGCCAACACCAATTCCGGTTGCTGCTTGAACAAGGGGACGCAGGCTTCCAGCACCGCCTTGTCAAACTCTGCCCCCATCTTGAACTGCTCGATCGCAGGCAAGAACTGCCCTGCGAAGTAATCTGTTCCATCTCGCGAGATGGCCGCGAACAACTCGGCATGCAGGCGGGTACCATCATCGAAGCGACATGCAGGCTGTGCCTTGAAGCGCCAGAGATGTCTGGCAATGGCATCCTGCACCAGGTCTCGCCAGGCAAGGCGTCCCATCAGTCCCTGCTCATTGCCGCCTTCCATCACGACGGCACCGCGCCGCTCATTGCGCGCTTTGCCAAGGGCGTTATCCGCCTTCGTCAGCAGGGCCGAGAGATCGTCATTGCCATCACGGCCGGCGATGCCGACGACGGACAGCGCACCGCTTTCTCCCATGGGATTGACAACCAGATCGGCGATACGGCTGTTGATGAGCTCCGCCAGCTCCTTGAGCTGAGACAGATCATCGGTGGGGCAGAGCAAGGCATACTCCGTCGCCGAGATCCGGGCCAGCGCCGCGCCATCCCAGCCATCCAGCAGTTCCCTGAGCACCTGTGCAATGGACTTGACCATGTTGTCCCTTGCAGCAAAGCCCTCTTCCCGATAGAGATCGTCCAGCATGTCGACGGCCACCAGCATGACCCCGCCCTGCCCGGCCTCCGCAATCCAGGCATTGACCTGCCCGACGAAGTAAGAGCGGTTGCCAAGCCCGGAGACGGCATCCACATAGACGCGGGCTCGCAGATTCTCGGCTTCGTCGGCCTGCTCTTTGAACTGCACGGCAAGCTTGCTGGAAAGGGTATTGATGGCCTGTACCACTTGCCGCAGCTCGCGGGTCTTGGGCTCGGGAATGGCGTGGCCGAAATGGTGCAGCTCGATTTCAACCGCCTGATCGCAAATCAGCTTGAGCGGTTTGAGCAGATAATTGAGCGCCCGCATCAGCAAGAGAGTAGTGACGAGAAAGCCGACCAGGAACCAGGTGGCCAGTTCGCTCATTCCTTTCCAAAGCTCGTAGTAGGCTTGTCCAGGGTGGCCGACGACCTTCAGCTTGCCCAGTTGCAGCCAACCCGACGTCAAAATCGATTCATTGGCCACTTCAGGGAACAGATCCAGCCCAATGAACCACTGTGGGACCCCTTCAATATGGCTGCTGTTCTCCAGCTCGATGACATCCTTGGAGGCCAGCAGATCGAGACGGACCAGCTTGTAGTAACCCCCGTCGAACACCGCCTTGATCACGGATTCGGCACTGACCTTGTCGCCGTTCTCCAGATAGGGGGTCAGCGCCAGACCCAGTGCGGTGGACGTATTGATGACGGTGGTCTCCTGCTGCTGCGCCAGGTAGTTGCGGGTCGAATTGAATTGCACCCAATAGGTGGCGGCAAACAGCAATCCGAACAGCAGCAGCATGGTTGCCAATAGTTGTCTGTAGAGCGTCATAGGTTAATCATCCAAATTGACCGCAGGCCGAGCCAATCGCCCCGATGTCATGCGATTGCGTAAGTCTGTCCATAATCCCAAGCGGGATGATTGCCCGGCCAGTTCCCCTTGACCACGCGCTTTCATCAGCCACAAGTGACTACCGTTAAAACTGTAAATTGGCAACAAATCCGCCCGTTGGGTCGCCGGGCGAATTGAGCCGACAAGATTGTCCAGAATCAGGGGTACTGCCGCAGGCGCCTCATAGTAGGCAACGACCATATGAAACTGGTTATAATCCAATGCCTTGACATATACCATTCGCATTTTTTCATCAGGGATGCCAAGTTCCAGCAAGGTAAAATACTTGGAAATGCTGAAGTCTTCACAATCTCCTCCTGCTGCGCCCAGAAATTCCAGCGGTGTCGCCCAATAATCCTTCTTGTGCCACAACTTGATGTCATCGATGAAACGCATCTGGTTGAAGAACTGGTTCACCTTCTCCAGCTTCTGCCGATCCGTCAGCCCCGCTGCCTTGTTCTGCATTGCCAAAGTGCGCCAGCTGGTGACCCGTTTGCCGGCCCTGGGGCCATAGGTCTCCTCCGCGCGCTTGACCAGTTTCATATCCTCCGGTGAGAGAGGCTGGCTGGCGCTGAGCAGCAGGGGGATCGCCAGCAGGGCCAGCCATAGCAGGCGAACCCGCCAGGGCGCACGTGCACCTGCTACAGCTCGATACCCATCACGTCGGCTCCAGCCTGTCGATGCCACTTCTTTCTGTGTCATGACGCCGCCATCATCCCCTGACCACCGGACGCATAAAAGAATGACTGCAGCACGCTGCAGCCATTCCCCTTGCCTGATATGACATCAGTGGCAGGGCCATCAGTTGTTGTTGGCCTGCCATTCAGCCGGTTGCTGCACATTCAGGGCATTGAGCAGACCACCGGTGGCATTGAGGATACGATAATCTGCCAACAGGGAGTCGTACTCGGCCGTGATGTAGCTGCGGCGAGCCTCGAACAGTTCGTTCTCCGTGTTCAGCACGTCCAGCAAGGTCCGTTGGCCCAGGCCGAATTGCTTCTTGTAGGCCTGTACGGTGTCATAGCTGGCGTCCACGTGCTCTTTGAGGAAGACTTTTTGCTTGGCCAGCGACTCTTTGGCGTTCCAGGCGAGGCGGGTCCCCTCTTCCACCTGACGGAAGGCATTCATGTGAATGTCTTTGGCCTGGGAATAGAGGGCTGAGGTTGCCTTGCTTTCTGCCAGATCGGACCCACCGCGGAACAGGTTGTAACGCATCCGGACCATGGCGGTGAGATCGTCGTTACGGCCTTTGACCGCATCGATGTCCTCGTTCCAGTTCTGATCCACTTCAAAGGCTACGTTCGGGTAGAACCCGGACTTGGAGCCTTCATGCTGATACTTCGCCTCTTCGATGTCCTGCAGGGATGACAGCAGGGTCGGGTGAACCTCTGTTGCCGTCTTCAGCGCATCTTCCAGCGTTGCGGGCAGGAGTTGGGTGTTCGGTACTGGCTGAACGAGATCCTTGGGCACTTCATTGACGACACGGATGAACTCGCTCTCGGCATCCCGATAGTTGTTCTCCGCCGCCGCCTGGTTGGAGTACGCCCGAGCCACACGACCGTCGATCTGGGTCTGGTCAGCGGTCGACCCCAGACCGGAGTCGGTCCGTTTCTGGATGTCACTGCGGATCTGTTCGTGGGTTTCAAGGTTCTGCTTGGACAGCTCCAGGATCTCCTGCTGACGCAGCATGTTGAGGTAGACCTCGGCCACGCGCAGGGCCGTGTTCTCCGCCTCGGAGATCATCGCCAGGCGCTGGGCCTGGGCGGCGGCATCGGTCCGTGCCACGTTGCTGCTGACATCAAAGCCGTCAAACAGCATCTGGCGAAGGCTGATCCCGGCCTCCTTGCGCGTCATGGAGTCATCGATCGTCTGTGAATTGGGACCTGCGGCACGGGTCGAGGGACTGTCAGTCTTCTCGTAACCGACGCCACCACGCAGATCAATGGTGGGGTAATAGCCGCCCTTGGCTCCATCATGCTGATACAGTCGTGCCTGATAGAGATCAAAAGCTTCCTTGATTTTCGGATGGGTAGCCAGTGACTGCGCCACTGACTGTTCCAGCGTCTGTGCCTGGCTCAGGCCCGGGAACAGTATGGTGCCACTAACCAGCATGGCAACAATCGTCTTCTTCATGGTATCTCCAGTCATGTTGTTTTTAGATTGTTGGCTTATCGTTCTCTCAGTGCCGACTGCTTAGCCCTCAAGATGGGTTTCAGCAAGTAGTCTAGGACACTTTTTTTACCAGTAATAATATCTGCACTGGCTAACATACCGGGGATGATGGGAAGTGCGTTAAGCTCATCGCCCAGATAACTCTTCTCGGTTCGTACTCGCACCAGATAGAAGGAATTGCCCTCCTCATCCTGGATTGAGTCGGCACTTATCTGTTCAACCTTGCCATGTAAACCTCCATAAATAGTGAAATCATAGGCAGTTATCTTGACCACGGCCTCCAGTCCGGGTCTGAGGAACGCGATGTCCTTGGGCGACACCTTGGCTTCAACCAGCAGGGTGTCTTCCAGCGGCACTATCTCCATCAGGTCCATGCCCGGCTGAACGACCCCACCCAGCGTATTAATCTTGAGCTTTTTGATGGTCCCCTTGAGAGGCGCAATCACACTGGTACGATCGACTCTGTCCCTGAGGCCGACCTGGCCCTCTGACAACTGGCTCAACTTGCCTTGACGTTCGTTCAGCTCGGTCTGGGAGTCCGCCCGGAATTTCAGGGCGATATCATTTCGCTTCGAGATGGTCTCCCGCAGTACCGAGTTGAGCTTGGGCACCAGCAGGCGGTTCGCCTCCAGCTCCCCTTGCATTTCGTTGACCTGCCGCTCCAGTTTAATTAGCTCCACTTGAGGAACTATACCCTCTTTTGCGAGAGGACGGCTGATGTTCAGCTCCTGACGAGCCAAATCAACGCTGCGACCTACGGTCCGGATCTTGGCATTGAGCTCTATGGTCTCCTGCTCTTTCTGCTCGATCTGCTGTCCCAGGATGTAGAGCTGGTTCTTGAGGTTGTTTAACCGCGCCTCCTGCACCGATCTTTCACGGGCGGCATATTCGGCAAATACATTCTCGTACCCTTCGGGGAACTCGATGGCCTGTTTGTCGATGGCAACCTGTTCACGCCAGCCCAGATTGGGCTCGTTCTTGACCACCACGCTGCGAATTTCGGCGCGCAGGCGGGCGATATCCCCCTTGAGGGTGACCAGCTCCTGCTCCCGTTCGCGAAAATCCGACTTGAAGCGGGTATCGTCGATGCGCAGCAGTGGCTGTCCCTTCTCGACGATGTCCCCCTCCTTGACGAAGATCTCCTTGACGATCCCCCCTTCCAGGTTCTGGATCACCTGCAACTGGCGCGACGGTATCACCTTGCCCTGGCCGACGGTCACTTCATCCAGCTCTGCCCAGGCAGCCCAGACGATGGCGCTGACAAAAAACAGGAAGCAGGCCCACAGCAGGACTCTGGCACGGGTGGGTGTCGTCAGCAGCACGGCGGCGGCACCGTCATCCACGTACTCGAGATGTTCGGGTGCAGGCAAGACCGTATCTGAGGGCGTTTTCTTGAACCAGTGGTTAGCCATTCGCCGTCTCCTGCACCCGCACCTTGCCTTCCTTCAATTGCTGCAACACCACCTCTTTGGGACCGTCCGCCACTATCTTCCCCTGCTCCACGACGATGACACGGGAAGCGACATCCAGCATGGAGGTCTTGTGGGTGATGAGGATAAGGGTGGTTTCGGGGCCGAGCCGCGCCAGCTCCTGCTTCACGTGCATCTCTGACTGGTTGTCCATGTTGGAGGTCGGCTCGTCCATCACCAGAATGGGGGGATCGTTGAGCAGAGCGCGAGCCAGCAGGATGGACTGACGCTGGCCACCGGAGAGCTGACGTCCCCCTTCGCCAATCTGTCTGTCGAGACCGTTGGGATCCCGGTTGGTAAAGTTGGTGACCCCGGCCCGCTTGGCGGCGCGCAAGACACGGGCATCGTCCACCAGGGGATTACCCAGCATGATGTTGTCCCGCACGGAACCAAAGAAGAGGGTCACATCTTGCGGCACACAGCCGATGTTGCGGCGAATGATGGTCGGCGGCAGTTGGTCCAGCTCAAAGCCATCCAGACGCACCAGGCCGTCAGTCGGGCGATAGAGGCCCATCAGCAATTTCTCCAGCGTGGTTTTACCCGCACCAATCCGCCCGATGATGGCCACCTTCTCACCCGGCTCGATGCGCAGGTTGATGTTGTGCAGGGTACTGCTCTCCATGCCCGGATACTTGAAGGAGACATTTTCAAACTCGATGCGCCCCTGGATGACCGGATGGTGGATGTACTGCCTGCCCTCCTCCTGCTCACCCGGCGTCATCATGATCTTCTCCAGGATCTCGAGCGCCGACTTGGCCTGGTTGTAGCGGGTGGAGAGTACCGAGAGCTGCACCATGGGGGCGATGGCCCGGCTCGACAGCATCACGGCCGCTATCATGCCCCCCATGGTCACCAACCCTTCCGAGATCTGGTAAACACCGACGATCACCAGTCCCACTGTCACCACCTGCTGGATGTAGCTCGCCAGAGAAGACATGGAGTTGGTGATGCGCCGGGTCTGCACGCCCCAGGTCGAGATGTGGGACACCGCCTGCTCCCAGCGGTGCTGGAACATGCTCTCGGCCCCGAAAATCTTCACGGTCTCAAGGCCCGAGATGCTTTCGATCAGATTGGCGTTCTTCTGGGAGGCGAGCCGGGAGCCCTCCTCGATGGATTGCTTCAGCGGTGCCTGAATGTAGAAGCTGTAGGCCACCAGGATCAGGATGGCGATGATGGGCACCACCACCATGACACCGGCGAAAATCCAGATGATGAAGAGGAAGAATATGGCAAACGGCAGATCGATCAGGGTGGAGACGGTGGCCGACGTGAAAAACTCGCGCACCGATTCAAACTCCTGCAAGTGCTTGGCAAAGGCACCGGTCGACGCAGGCCTGGACTCCATCTTCATGCCCATCACCTTGGCAAAGATTTTGGCCGACAACAGCACGTCGGATTTCTTGCCTGCAATATCGATGAAGTAGCTGCGCAGCTGGCGCATCACGAAGTCGAAGGTGAACACCACCATGGCTCCAACCGCCAGCACCCAGAGGGAGTCGAATGCCAGGTTGGGCACAATCTTGTCATAGACGTTCATGGTGAACAGGGGGCTGGCGATGGCAAACAGGTTGATGAGGATCGAGGCCACCAGCACATCCCGATAGATACCGCGGGACTCGAACAAGGTGCTCCAGAACCAGTGACCATCACGGGTCTCCAGCACTTTGGGCGAGCGCTCATCAAACTTGAACTGCCGCTTGACGTAGAACAGACGACCATTGTACTCGTCACCCAGCTGGGCAAGACTGACCCATTGGGCCGCGTCTCCGGCCTGGGGAAAGATGACCCTCGCCTGGGTCCGTTCTTCATTCCATTCAAGCAAGATGCAGGCGCCGCCATTGCGCGTCTGCAAGACGCAGGGCAGCAGCAGGGAGGAGATCTGTTCAAGGGGCTGAATCACTTCGCGGGCAGAGAGACCACCCCGCTCGGCGGCACGACTGAAGAGCGCCGTGCTGAGACGCCCGGAGACCAGTGGCAAGCCGGTGGTGAGAGCATCCTGACTGTTGGGCACCCCGTAAAAGCGGGTCAAAAAGACCAGGCACTCCAACAGTTCATCTATATGGCTGGTTTCTGCTTGCATAGCATCCCATCAAACATGATTCAGAAGGTTGTCTCGGGGCCGAATATCCAAAGCCCGGCGGCGATCCGGAAAAACAGAACAGACCTCGCCACCCAGACCCACAACCCGATTAGCGCACAGAGCCGGGACACTGCATGTCTCGCCTCCCTCACAGATTTTCATGCCGGAAACGGAGGGGACATGCCGGGCACCTGATGTTGCCAAGAAATATGCCACCCGGTACGAAGAAAGCCCGCCCGGTATACAAACTGCAAAGAGTTATTGATAACTATATCTTTTTTCAAGCCGACCATCTTATCAAGGTGACTTGAACGAAACTATACTCCAAAGACTGAATTTCATCTAATAACCCACTGTTTTTTTGACGAAATTAGAGTTGGCACTCGCCTGTGGAAGGGAGAGAAAAAGGGCGTCCCAGGCAGTGTCCCTGAGGGCCTGAGCGTGCCAGCGCCGCGGCAATGGCGGTCATGGCGCTCCAGCGTTTCTCGCACCAGGCGGGGGCCAGCAGGGTCGGGCGGCGCGCCGACGCCGAGACCCTGTGATAGACCACCTCGGGAGGCGTGTACTGGATCATGGCGACCGCCGCCGCCACATACTGCTCCATCGTCAACACATCCAACCGTCCCGCCTGCCACGCCTTGCCAAGAGTGCTCCCCTCCACCACATGCAGTGGGTGAAGCTTGATCCCCTCGACGCCGGTCTCCACGACACGGTGGAGGGTTTCCAGGCTGTCCATCGGCACCTCGCCGGGCAGGCCCACGATGAGGTGGGCACACACCTTGATGCCTCGCAGATGGGCTCGGGCAACGGCATCGGCATAAGCGGCATAGCCGTGACCCCGATTGATGCGTTGCAACGTTTTGTCATTGGCACTTTGCAGCCCGAGCTCCAGCCACACCTCGTAACCTCTGGCCTGATAACCTGCCAGCAGATCCAGCACCGCATCGGGTACACAATCAGGGCGAGTTCCGACGCAGAGCCCCACCATGTCGCTCACCGACAAGGCTTCTTCATACATGCGCTGAAGGTACTCCACTTCGGCATAAGTACTGGTATAGGCCTGAAAGTAGGCCAGATAGCGCCTGGCCCGGGTTACCTCGTCCCGGCGTGCCAGCAGTTGCTGCACCACGGAGAGTTGCTGGGCCGACTCGTCGGCAAAGGAGGAGACATTGCAGAAAGTGCAGCCACCCCGGCCCAGGGTGCCGTCCCGGTTGGGGCAGGTAAAGGCCCCGTGAATGGAGAGTTTGTGGATCTTCTGGCCGTGGCGTTGCTTGAGATCCTGGCCAAATGTATTGATGAGTTCGTGTAACTGCATGACACCTCCGAAATGAGGTGTCATTCTAGCGACGCAGCCCGGCGGGCAGGCTGCGCTGGATCAATCCCGCTCTCTACCCAAAAATCATATAAATATTCACGTTAGATGTGATAAATACCCAACAGTCGGCATTCACGGTCACTTTTGACAACCTGTCACTCCTGCAACCTGGAGAAAAGTGTCATAACCTCTCGCCCATAACCGGCTGTAACTACTGAAAAAATCCTGTTTAGTCTGCTTATGGACAAATGCAAGACGCAGGATCCTGAAATGTGATTCCCGCCAAGCACACCAGAGATGACTTTGTAAAATTACTACAGTTTCCCGCCACCATGCAGTCAACCACCAAACCGTCCATAACCAGAATATAAAGCCGAAAAATAAATAAAAGGCAGTCATAAATACACAAAAATGCTGATTGAGTCTCAAAAACCCACATTTTGTTATGGCGATGTAACATTGCAAACAAGCGGGATGTCCAATTGACCTTGCCCGAAAATCCCATTAGTTTGGAGATTCGCCACCTCAGGCGGACGGAACCACAAGAGCCAATCGCAATTTATGCAGTCTGTTGATGACAGTGCGATGGAAGGCCGAGCAAGGGAGAAATGCAATGTCACTATATGATCCAAAGCTGGAGAGGGATAACTGTGGCTTCGGCCTGTTGGCCCACATGGAAGGGGAAGCCAGCCACAAGCTTGTCCGTCTCGCGATGTCAGCCTTGGCTCGCATGCAGCACCGCGGCGGTATCTCCGCCGATGGCAAGACCGGCGACGGCTGCGGCCTGTTGCTGCAAAAACCCGACAGCTTCTTCAGAGCTGTCGCCGAAGAGAAGGGATGGCACCTGGGCCGCAACTACGCGGTCGGCATGCTGTTTCTCAACCCGGACCCCGTATTGGCCCAGGCCACTCGCGACATCATCGACGAGGAGCTGGAAAGAGAGACCCTGAGTCTGGTCGGCTGGCGCAAGGTGCCCATCGATACCAATGTACTCGGTTCCATCGCCAAGGCGTCCCTGCCCAGTATTGAACAGGTCTTTGTCAACGCGCCCCCGGGCTGGGTCGACAAGGATCTCGAGCGCCGCCTCTATATCGTGCGCCGCCGCATCGAGAAACGCATCAGCGACGACTACTTCTATGTGGTCAGCCTCTCCAACTTGGTCACCGTCTACAAGGGACTGTGCATGCCGGTGGATTTGCCGCGCTTCTATCTGGATCTGGCCGACATCCGCATGCAGGCCGCCATCTGCGTGTTCCACCAGCGTTTCTCCACCAACACCAGCCCACGCTGGCCGCTGGCGCAGCCGTTCCGCTACCTCGCCCACAACGGCGAGATCAACACCATTGCCGGCAACCGCCAGTGGGCCAAGGCGCGCAGCTACAAGTTCGCCACCCCGCTGATCCCCGATCTGCAAGAGGCCGCCCCCTTCGTCAACACCACGGGGTCGGATTCCTCCAGCCTCGACAACATGCTGGATCTCTTCCTGGCCGGCGGCATGGACCTGTTCCGAGCCATGCGCCTGCTGATCCCGCCTGCGTGGCAGAAGCACCCGAACATGGATGACGACCTGCGCGCCTTCTACGACTTCAACTCCATGCACATGGAGCCCTGGGACGGCCCGGCCGGCATCGTCATGACCGACGGTCGCTACGCTACCTGCGCACTCGACAGAAACGGTCTGCGTCCGGCACGTTACGTCATCACCAAGGACAAGTTCATCACGCTGGCCTCCGAAGTGGGCACCTGGGACTACACCCCGGACGAAGTGCTGGAGAAGGGCCGTGTCGGCCCGGGGGAGCTGTTCGTGGTCGATACCAGCAACGGCAAGATCTGGACCAGCTTCGAAATTGATGACGATCTCAAGAGCCGTCACACCTACAAGCAGTGGATGGACAAGCACTGCAAGCGCCTGGTGCCCTTCGAGCAGATGGACGATGCCAGCACGGGATCGCGGGAATTCCCGGATGACCGGCTCAAGACTTACCAGAAGCTGTTCGGCTACTCCTTTGAAGAGCTGGATCAGGTGATCCGCGTGCTCGGCGAGAATGGTCAGGAGGCGGTGGGCTCCATGGGGGATGACACCCCGATGGCGGTGCTCTCCTCCAGCCAGCGTACCCTGTACGACTACTTCCGCCAGATGTTCGCCCAGGTGACCAACCCGCCCATCGATCCCCTGCGGGAAAATCACGTCATGTCCCTGGCCACTTGTATCGGCCGCGAACAGAACGTGTTCAACGAGACCTTCGGTCACGCCCACCGGGTGCTGTTCCAGTCGCCGATCCTGCTCTACTCCGACTTCCATCAGTTGCTGGCCCTGGAAGGGGAGCACTACCGCCATGCGGTGCTGAGCCTCAACTACCTGCCCGAAGAGGGGCTGCAAGCCGCCCTCGAGCGCCTCTGCCACGAGGCCGCTGAAGCGGCCCGCAGCGGCGCGGTGCTGCTGGTATTGTCAGACCGGGACATCAGCCCTGATACCCTGCCCATCCCGGCCGCCATGGCGGTGGGTGCGGTGCAGCGTACCCTGGTGGACAACAACCTGCGCTGCGACGCCAATATCCTGGTGGAGACCGCGAGCGTGCGCGACCCGCACCACTTCGCCGTGCTGCTGGGCTTTGGCGCCACCGCCATCTACCCCTATCTCGCCTACGAGACCCTCGCCAAGCAGGTAGAAGAGGGCGTGCTCAAGATGAGCCTGCGCCAGGCCATGCTCAACTACCGCAACGGCATCAACAAGGGCCTCTACAAGGTGATGTCCAAGATGGGCATCAGCACGGTGGCAAGCTACCGCTGCTCCCAGCTGTTCGAAGCCGTCGGCCTCTCCAAGGCTGTGGTCGAACTCTGCTTCCGCGGCGTATCGAGCCGCATCCAGGGTGCCGACTTTGCCGACATCCAGCAGGATCAGATCAATCTGTCCCGTCTGGCCTGGCTCGGCCGCAAGCCGCTGACCCAGGGCGGCCTCTTGAAATTCGTCCACGGCGGCGAGTACCACACCTACAACCCGGACGTGGTGCAGACCCTGCAAGTGGCGGTGCGCTCCGGCAACTACAGCGATTACAAGGAGTACGCGCGTCTGGTGAACGAGCGCCCGGTGGCGACCCTGCGCGACCTGCTCACCTTGAAGAAAGTCGACAACCCGGTGGCGCTGGATCAGGTCGAGCCTGCGGCCAAGCTGTTCCCCCGCTTCGACTCCGCCGCCATGTCCATCGGCGCCCTGGGCCCTGAAGCCCACGAGGCCCTGGCCATCGCCATGAACCGCCTCGGCGGTCAGAGCAACTCCGGCGAAGGCGGCGAGGATCCCAAGCGCTTCGGCACCGAGAAGAACTCCCGCATCAAGCAGGTGGCCTCGGGTCGCTTCGGCGTCACCCCCCACTACCTGATGAACGCGGACGTGGTGCAGATCAAGGTGGCCCAGGGCGCCAAGCCCGGCGAGGGTGGCCAGCTGCCCGGTGACAAGGTGACGGCCCAGATAGCCAAGCTGCGCTACTCCGTGCCCGGCGTGACCCTGATCTCCCCGCCGCCCCACCACGACATCTACTCCATCGAGGACTTGGCCCAGCTCATCTTCGACATCAAGCAGATCAACCCGAACTGCCTGGTGTCGGTGAAACTGGTCTCCGAGCCCGGCGTCGGCACCATCGCCTGCGGCGTGGCCAAGGCCTATGCGGACTTCATCACCGTCTCCGGCTATGACGGCGGCACCGGCGCGAGCCCGCTCACCTCGGTCAAATACGCCGGCTCCCCCTGGGAGCTGGGGCTGGCCGAAACCCAGCAGGCCCTGGTCGCCAACGGCCTGCGCCACAAGGTGCGGCTGCAGGTGGACGGTGGTCTCAAGACCGGTCTCGACATCATCAAGGCGGCCATCCTCGGCGCCGAGAGCTTCGGCTTCGGTACCGGCCCCATGGTGGCGCTCGGCTGTAAATACCTGCGTATCTGCCACCTGAACAACTGCGCCACCGGCGTCGCCACTCAGGATGAGAAGCTGCGCCGCGAACACTTCACCGGCCTGCCGGAGATGGTGATGAACTACTTCAAGTTCATCGCCGAGGAGACCCGCGAGCTGATGGCCGAGCTCGGTGTCACCCAGCTCACCGACCTCATCGGCCGCACCGACCTGCTGGAAGCCCTGCCCGGCCTCACCGCTCGTCAGGCCAAGCTGGACTTGTCCGGTATCCTGGCGGCCCCGGTTGCACCGGCAGGCTCCAGTCTGTTCAGCCAGCAGCACAACCCCACCTTCGATAAGGGGCCCTTGAACCTCAAGATGGTGGAAGACCTGCTGGACGCGGTGGAAAACATGAGTGGCGGCGAGTTCCGCTACGACATCCGCAACACCGACCGCTCCGTGGGTGCGCGTCTGTCCGGCGAAATCGTCAAGCGCCACGGCAACCAGGGCATGGCGGCCGATCCGGTCAAGGTGCACTTCAACGGCACCGCCGGCCAGAGCTTCGGCGTCTGGAACGCCGGTGGCCTTGAGATGATCCTCACCGGGGATGCCAACGACTACGTGGGCAAGGGGATGACCGGCGGCAAGCTGGTGATCAAGCCCCACGTCGGCGTGGCATTCAAGTCCCACGAGGCGGCCATCATCGGCAACACCTGCCTTTACGGCGCCACCGGCGGCAAGCTCTATGCCGCAGGCACTGCCGGCGAGCGTTTCGCGGTGCGCAACTCAGGGGCCCTCGCGGTAGTCGAGGGGATCGGTGACAACGGCTGTGAATACATGACAGGCGGCATCGTCACCGTGCTCGGCAAGACCGGCGTCAACTTCGCGGCGGGCATGACAGGCGGCTTCGCCTACGTGCTCGACGAGTGCGGCAACTTTGCCAAGCGCACCAACCCCGAGCTGGTCGAACTGCTGGAGGTGGCGGATCTTGCCATCCACCAGGAGCACCTGCGCGGTATCATCACGGCGCACCTCAACGAGACAGGCAGCTCGCGTGCCGAGGAGATCCTGGCCAACTTCGACTCCTATGTGCCCAAGTTCAGGCTGATCAAACCCAAGTCCAGCGACGTCAAGTCCCTGCTTGGCCACACCAGCCGTTCCAGTGCAGAACTCAGAATCCAGGCGCAATAAGGAGGGAACCCTATGAGCCAGAACGTATTCCAGTTTATCGATGTCCAGCGGGTCGACCCGCCCAAGAAGCCGCTCAAGATCCGCAAGATCCAGTTCGTGGAGATCTACGAGCCCTTCAACCAGGCCCAGGTTGGCATGCAGGCAGATCGCTGCCTCGACTGCGGCAACCCCTATTGCGAGTGGAAGTGCCCGGTACACAACTACATCCCCAACTGGCTGAAGCTGGCCAACGAGGGACGCATCCTGGAGGCGGTGGAGCTCTCCCACCAGACCAACAGCCTGCCGGAGGTATGTGGCCGCGTTTGCCCGCAAGACAGACTGTGTGAGGGTGCCTGCACCCTCAACGACAGATTCGGCGCCGTCACCATCGGCAACATCGAAAAGTACATCACCGACAAGGCGTTCGAGATGGGCTGGCGCCCGGATCTCTCCAAGGTGGTCAAGACCGACAAGCGGGTCGCCGTCATTGGCGCGGGCCCCGCGGGCCTTGCCTGTGCCGACGTGCTGGCACGCAATGGCGTCACCCCTGTGGTGTTCGACAAGTACCCGGAGATCGGCGGCCTGCTCACCTTCGGTATCCCCTCCTTCAAGCTGGAGAAAGAGGTGATGCAGCGCCGCCGCGAGATCTTCGAGGGGATGGGGGTGGAGTTTCGCCTCGAGACCGAAGTGGGCCGTGACGTCACCTTCGCCGACCTGCTCGGCGAGTTCGATGCGGTCTTCCTCGGGGTCGGCACCTACAAGTACATGAAGGGCGGCTTTGCCAACGAAGAGGCGCCGGGGGTCTACGACGCCCTGCCCTACCTCATCTCCAACGCCAACCGGCTGCTGGGCTTTGAGAAGGCGCAAGCCGATTACATCGACTTCGCCGGCAAGCAGGTAGTGGTGCTGGGGGGCGGCGACACCGCCATGGACTGCGTGCGCACCGCCATCCGCCAGGGGGCCGATCGGGTGATCTGCGCCTACCGCCGGGATGCCGAGAACATGCCGGGCTCCAAGCGGGAGGTGAAAAACGCCCAGGAGGAAGGGGTGGAATTCATGTTCAACCTCCAGCCCATCGGCGTGGAGCTGGACGCCCACGGCCGCACCTGCGGCATCAAGGTGGTGAGCACAGAGCTCGGCGCCCCCGATGCCAATGGCCGCCGCAATCCGGTAGTCATTGAAGGCTCCGAGCAGGTGCTGCCCGCCGATGCGGTGGTGATGGCGTTCGGCTTCCAGCCCAACCCCCAGCCCTGGATGGCAGAGCACGGCGTCGAGCTCGACGGCCGGGATCGCATCAAAGCGCCCGAGAAGGCCGAGTACGCCTTCCAGACCAGCAACCCCAAGGTGTTCGCCGGTGGTGACGCGGTGCGCGGCTCGGATCTGGTGGTGACCGCCATTTATGAGGGTCGCAAGGCGGCCGAAGGGATCATGGACTACCTGGCCGTGTGATCTGCCGTTATAACCAAGCAGCCATGCAAACAGCCCCGCTCCTGCAGGGCTGTTTTTTTTATCTCGCTCTCAATCCGCCAGAACCGGCTAGATACTCCAGCTCTCCGGCAGCCGTTCGGTGAGGGTGGAGATGTATTCGAAGGTACGTGCCCGCTTGGGGGTGGTGAACATCTGACGCGCACTGCCCGCCTCCACCACCTCCCCGGCCTCCAGGAAGATCACCTGCTGCGCAATCTGGGCTGCAAGACGCAAGTCATGGGTGGCGATCAGCATGGTGGTCCCCTCACTGGCCAGCTGGCGCAGCACGGCCACCACCTCCTGGGCAAGCTCGGGATCCAGTGCCGAGGTAGGCTCGTCACAGAGCAGCACCTTGGGGGATGGCGCCAGCGCCCGGGCAATGGCGACCCGCTGCTGCTGACCGCCGGAGAGGGTGGCAGGCACCGCCTCGGCCTTGTGCCTGAGCCCCACCTTGTCGAGTAGTTGCAGGGCGCGCGCCACTGCCCTCTCCCTGGGCCACTTCAACACGGTCACCAACCCTTCCATCACGTTCTCCAGCACCGTCATGTGCGGGAACAGCTGGAAATTCTGGAACACCATGCCGGTCTGCTGGCGCAGGGCCAGCACGCTTTGCCGTGACAGATGCCGGGTAAAGTCGAGCTCGCGGCCCCCCAGCACCAGCTGGCCTGCATCGGGTCGCTCCAGCAGGTTCACACAGCGCAGCAAGGTACTCTTGCCGCTGCCGGAGGGACCGATCAGGGCGGTGACGCTGCCCGCGGCCATCGCCAGCCCCACCCCTTTCAACACGCGCTGCCCCGCAAACTGTTTCTCGATGCCACTCAAGCGGATCATAGGGCGACCTCCCGGGTCTCTTTGTAAGCCAGTCGCTGCTCCAGCTTGTCTTGCAGGGTGGAGAGCACCGAGCTGAACAACAGGTAGATGAGAGCCGTCTCGACATAGAGGATGAGCGGCTCATAGGTGACAGAGGCGAGTCGCTGGGCCGCCTGAAACAGCTCGGGCACGGTCACCGCCGCCGCCAGCGACGTGTCTTTGACCAGGGAGATGAAGGTGTTGGAGAGCGGTGGCACCGCGATGCGCGCCGCCTGCGGCAGGATCACCCGCCACATCACCTGGGGCCAGTTCATGCCGATGGAGTAGGCCGCCTCCCACTGCCCCTTGGGGATGGCCGCCAGGGTGGCACGAATGATCTCCGAGCTGTAGGCACCGATGTTGAGGGTGAAACCGATGACGGCGGCGGTGAAGGCGTCCAGCACGATGCCGGCGCTCGGCAGACCGTAAAAGATCAGAAACAGCTGCACCAGCAGCGGCGTGCCCCGAATAAGCCAGACATAGAAGCGGACCAGCATCACCAGCGGGGCCGGACCATATAATCTGGCCAGCGCCACCGACAAGCCGAGCACGATTCCCAGCACGAAGGTAATCAGAGTGAGTGGCACAGAAAAAATAAGCCCCGCACTGAGCAGGGGCCAAAAAGAGTCGATCATTAACTGCAACCAGGCCGGCACGTTAATATCCTCAGTTGTTATTATGTTGCCGCGATATTATTGCGAGACGTCGGCGCCGAAATATTTCTGCGATATTTTCTGATATTCGCCATCCTGCTTGGCATTGCGCAGCGCCTGATTGATGGCAGCCAGCAACTCGGGTTGCCCCTTGGCGAGCAGGGCGGCAGATTGCTCCCCCTTGGCCTCGCTGGCCGCCACCTTCAATTTGGCGTCTGGCTTCTGTTTCTTGAAGTCGAGGAAGGAGAGGCTGTCGTTGATGGTGGCATCCACCCGCCCGGTCAGCACCAGTTCGAGTGACTGGTTGAATCCCTCGGTGGCCACCACCTCGGCACCCGATGATTTCGCCAGGTGGGCGAAGTTGCTGGTCAGGGACTGGGAGGATTTCTTGCCCTTCAGATCGGCAAAACTCTTGATGCTTTGGTTGTCGCTGTGCACCACGATCACCGCCTTGGAAGTGATGTAGGGGTCTGAAAAATCATATTTTTTCAGCCGTTCAGGGGTGATGGCCACTTCGTTGAGCACCAGGTCGTAGCGCTTGGCGTCCACCCCGGCGATAAGCCCGTCCCACTTGCCCTCGACGAACTGCGGCTTCACGCCCAGACCGCTTGCTATCAGCTCGCCGATCTCCACGTCAAAGCCCACCAGCTTGCCGCTCTTGTCGTGGTAGGTGAAGGGAGGATAGGTCCCTTCGGTGCCGATCTTGATCACTCCGGCCCGCTGGATATCGGCCAGGCTTGACTGTGCCTGTACCGATGTCATCAGTGCCAGCGGCAGTGCCGCCATTAAAAACAGGGAGTGCCGTTTTTTCATTATTCACCTCGTTATATTTATGAACATCCAGAGCGCTTGCCAACCACCACAAAATAAAACCAGCCGGTTATCATGTTTAATTTAAATTAATTATCGGCAGAGATAACCTTCATAGTGCTTGCTGGCGGTATGGATGAAACATAACGTGGCTCATGGCATGACCCAACCATGAAATACGGGATATTTAGCGAAATAATGAATAACGAATAAATAATGGCCGGGCTGGCCGAGGAATTGCCCCGCTGGCGGCGCTCCGTCAGCGGAAACCATATCAGGCGGGTTGCAGCTCCCGCGGGATGGCAGAGTGGCCCAATCACGACACAACGTATCAATCGGGCCAAAATTCAGTCTGATGGCAAATGGGATTGCCACGCACCACGTGGAAGGTAAAGCCGCGATGGCGCGCGCCTTGACGTCACCGTCAGTGATCACCCCTTCGGTCACCACCTCCCGCCCTGCTCCAGCAGGCGGACGATGTCGACATTCCAGGGCCCGGCCGCCGGGTAGCGCCGATGGATCTCGACGAAGTTGACCCGCCCCTCGCGCCGCTCCCCCGACGTTGGCCAGTCACAGAGAAAGTCATCGCTCAGCCACCTGGGGGTCTTGACGAAATCGTTGCTTTGCATGGCCTGCCAGTAGGCCTCCACAACTGCTTTTGGTTCCATGGTCTTGTTTTCCATGCCTTTCCCCTACAACCGCACCACCAGCCACTCCCCCTTGCCCACCGGCACCAGGGAAGTCAGGAAATCGGGGTCACGCCGCACCTGTGCCATCCACTCCCTCATCTCGTCCTCATGGGAGATGGCATTGTCCACCACTAGCAGGCCACGAGGGGCAAGCAGGCGCTGGATCTCTGGCCACCAGGCCTGGTAATGGCGGCGATCGGAGTCCAGAAAAATGAGCTGATAGCCCGCCGTCGGCAGGCAGGGCAACAGGCTGCCGGCATCCCCCGCCAACTGCTCAATCCAGGGAGTGAGCCCGGCCCGCTCAAAGTTGGTCGCCGCCATGGTCCGTTTGCCCTCGTCCAGCTCGATGGTGGTGACCCGGCCCCCCAGCCGTTTCACTGCCTCGGCCAGCCAGAGGGTGGAGTAACCGTTGGAGGTGCCGATCTCCAGCACAGCCTGCGCCCCCCTCGTCTGCACCAGCACCGCCAGCAGTTCGCCGGTGTCGCGGGTAATGTTGAGCATCTTGCTGCCACGGGAGTGTTGCGCGCCGTCATTCTGCTCGCCAAAGCGCTCCAGCTCCCGTTTCAGTTGTTCCAGTGCCATGTCCCCTCCTTGACGGTGTAAACGAGTCGGCCCGGTGCATGGCATGGCTGGACCGCCCCTCATGTTCATCATTTTGCTATCGACCCACTCGGTGGCCCATCCCCTGCGTCATCCGGATAAAGACAACACCCTGGCTCACTATGTGATCACGCTGGTGCACTGCTGCTGGCGGGAAAGCCAATCGTCACGCAGTCTGGCGGTGGCCACCCGCGCCGTCGGGCTGCTGGATACCAAGGGCAAGCCGCAGATCGCCTAGGGGGCCACCCGGGTAAAGTCGATGGCGGGGCAGCTGGGCGCCACGCCCTTGGTCAGCGTCAGGGGCTGAGCACGATAGCTGAGCCGGTAGCGGCCCGGTTGGGACAGATCGTAGGCCTGCGCCAGATCCGCATCGGCCTGGCTCTGCTCCCCTGCCCCCAGGTGCAGGAAGTCGCCGTCCCCGGGGGTACCTCGCTTGGCAAGCGGCCCTCGATAGTCCAGCGGCTGCCCATCGCGGGTCAGGTCGATGGCATCGGCAAACCACCCCTCGAAGGGGGTGAACCAGGTCAATACCTCGAGGGGCGTCTCCCCCCGGTTGGTCAGGGTCATCACCAGGGGCAGGGGTTCGTTCACCCCGCTCTCTGCGCTGACCGACAGCTCGCACTGCAAGGGCGCCAGTGCCAGGGTGGTGAGCAAGAGTGTCATCATGGTGCCTCCGTCAAAAAAGGGGCCATCCGGCCCCTGTTTGCAACTCAATTTTCGCTCGGGGTATTCTCGGCGAAATATTCATGGTTGTCGGCATTGTTCAGGGCCTTCTGGGGATCCGTGCTCGCCAGATTGCGCGCATTGGCCTGACCGTATCCCAGATCGTCGGTGCCCGCCACCACGTTGAAGTGGCTCAGCTCGTGGACAATGGTGCCGGCGCGGGAATCGGTCCCGGTGACCGGCGCTGTCCAGAAGCTCTTGCACAGATAGACCTTGTAGGGCTGGTCCGGATAGACATAGGCAAAGTAGCTCTGCTTGCAACCGCAGTCGAAGGTGAGCGGCTTGTTGTCGATGGCATCCTTGATCTTGCTGAAGTTGGTCTCGGCCTGGTTCCAGCGGGTGGCGTCATAGGCGCCAAACCAGCTGCGGTAGCGCTGCCCATTCGGCTTGTCCACCGCGAGGTAGCTGCTGGAGTTGTTGGCGATGCCACTCGCGGCATCGAGCGCCGCCAGGATGTCGCTCTTCTGGGTGTTGGTGCAACGGCCGCTGAAGCTGACCGAGGCGCTCACTGCCTGGGGCTCGGCCACCGCCGCCTTGGCCAGCACCCGATCGTCGCTCACCCCGTCCACCCAGAGGGTCACGGCATTGGACTCGCTCGCCTGGGCCTGTTTGGCCTTGGCCGCTTTCCCCTCCTGCGCCACGGTCGGCAGCAGGTAACGGATGCTGTACTGGCCCTGGGCGCTCATGTCGTAGAGACCGGAGACCTCCGCCTGCACAGTCAGGCTCTGGCCTGCCTTGAGCAGTTGATAGTCCTTGTCACTCGGGGCGGCCCGCTTGATCAGGGCCCCTTCGTAATCCACCGGCTGGCCGTCACGCTCCACCTGGAACAGGGGGGCATCCTCGCTGCCCGGCAGTTGCCATTTGAGCAGACGAACCGGCTTCTCCCCGGTGTTGGTCAGGGTCAGGTTGACGCGCACATCGTCTGTGCTGCCCTCCACCAGAGTGAGCCGGGCATCGAGTCCGGCGGCGCAGAGCGGGGACGCCAGCACGCCGGCCAGCAACAGGGCAATTGGAGTCGCTTTCATCATGTTTCCTCATTCATTGAGTGTCGCCTTGTCAGGCGGTCTGCTTCCTTTAAGGCCCTCTTTGGGGCCCATCCACCCTAGAGCAGAAGCACCACCCCACCATCCCTCCATATGGGGGACGCCCCCCATCAGAGGGGGAGCTCCTTGGCTGCGACAAAGATTGCCCGCCCGGCCCGAGCGTGCAGGCAACCCCGTGGGGTGCATTTGCCATAAAAAACCCGGCGCAGGGCCGGGTGACGGGATGAGAAGGCGGGATCAGGAGGACAGCAGCGCCAGGGCAGGCTGCGCGTTGCCCGGCATCAGCCGATAGGCCTTGTGGTGCTTGACCAGGGTGGTTTTCTTGTTGCCCTGGCTCAGCAGCAGGCCCCGGGCAAATGCCGCCTCGGCCAGTACCTGCTCGTCCCCGCGCACATAGAGGGTGAGGGGCTTGACCAGCTCACCTCCCTCGATATGGCCCTGATACTCGCTGGCCGAGATGATCAGGCTGGATTGCCCCTGACTCAGCAGCCGCTGCCGGGTGTTCAGTTCGCTGTCGGTGAACACCAGCCAGCCCGCCCCCTCCAGCGCCAAAAGCAGATCGGCCAGGCGCGCCCCCAGCTGTACCGGCTCATGCATGGCACGCTCATACTGGCGCTGCACCCGCTCAAGCAGCCCCTTGAGATCGGCCCCCGCCCCCAGCGTCCGCCCCAGTTGCACCCAGGCCTTGAGATCCTCCATCACCAGCCGGGAGAAGCGTTTCTCCTTGAGAGAATCCGCCATCCAGGTACAGAGAAAGTGGCTCTCCTGGGCGGGGGTGCGTTTGCCCGTCTTCTGGGCAGCGGTGCGCTCCAGCTCCGCCAGGCTCTGGCGGGCCATCTCGAGCAGGGCCTGATTGTAAGCAGGAAGGGTCATCTCGGATCCTCTGAAACGGGGCGGCCAGGGGCCGCGTCATCGACAGCACAAAGGCGCCAGTGGCGCCTTTGGAGAGTAAACGCCCCTCCCCGACCGGGAGGGTGCGACGTTGCCTTATTTCGGCTGACGGGGCTTCTTGGCCGCCGCCAGACGCTTGAGGCGCTGACCTTGCAGTTTCGCCTCGGCCATGGCCTGGGCGGCGGCATTGTCTTCACGCTGCGGGCGCTTGCCGAAGCGGCGGCGCTCCTGCAACTGCTTGATGAGGTCGTCACGGCTGCTCACCTCGTAACCCGGCACCATGATGCGGCGGATCTTCTGGCCGATGAGGGCCTCGATCTCCAGCAGGGTGCGCTCCTCCTCGCGACTGACGAAGGAGATGGCCATGCCGCTCTTGCCAGCGCGACCGGTTCGGCCGATACGGTGCACGTAATCTTCCGCGAGGAACGGCAGATCATAGTTGACCACGTATTCCAGGCTCGGAATGTCCAGGCCGCGGGCGGCCACCTCGGTGGCCACCAGCACCCGCAGCTTGCCTTCGGTGAATTCACGCAAGGCACGGCGACGGCTCCCCTGGGCCTTGTCACCGTGCACCACGGCAGACTTGATGCCGTCGAGGTTGAGCTCCTCCACCAGTTCATCGCAGCTCTCGCGGGTGCTGGCAAACACCAGCACCTGCTGCCAGTTCTGCTTGCCGATAAGCTCGGAGAGCAGCTCGCGTTTGCGCTTCTGTTCCACCGGATAGACGGTGTGGCTCACGGTGTCGGCAGTAGAGTTCTGCTTGTCGACGGCCACCACCTGGGGTTTGTCCAGCATGAGGTTGGCCAGCTTTTTCACCGCCTCGGAGAAGGTGGCGGAGAAGAGCAGGTTCTGGCGGGTCTTGTTGACCGCCTGCAGGATCTGCTGCACATCGGCGCTAAAGCCCATGTCGAGGATGCGATCCGCCTCGTCCAGCACCAGAGTCTCGACCCCGGAGAGGCTCAGGTTGCAGGCGGTGAGGTGCTCGAGCAGACGGCCAGGGGTGGCCACTATGATGTGTGCGCCCGCTTTGAGCTTCTTGGCCTGCACATCCTGTTTGCCGCCACCCACGATGGTGAGGGTAGTGATATCAAGATACTTGGCGAAATCGTTGATATTGCTCGCCACCTGGGCTGCCAGCTCGCGGGTCGGGGTCAGGATCAGCACGCGGGCATTGGAAGGCTGCACCGGCGCCGGGTTGTCTACCAGACGTTGCAGGATGGGCAACGCAAAGGCGGCTGTCTTGCCGGTACCGGTCTGGGCACTGGCCAGCACATCGCGACCACGGCGAATGGCCGGGATGGCCTGGCTCTGCACAGGGGTCATCTCCTGATAACCGCAATCTGAGATGGCGCGCAAAATCTCGGGGGCAAAATCGAACGATTCAAATCTCATGTTGGGTTCCTGTGTTCCAGCGGAGCTGTAGTTGGCGTGGGTGGCCTGGGCCGGCGTGTGGCCTGGCATCGGCGAGGCATGGAGCCAAGGACGGCTGGGTCTGACATCAGATCAGAAGATGAGCCGGAAAATGGCGGGCGCGAAGTGTAACAGATAGGCGACAGGAATGCCGCCTCAAATGGCCTGTATTTTTCCGGGGGCTGCGCCCGCCAGACGCGGCAGCAGGCGCAGCCCGGGCAGTGAGATCAGCGCACCCGCTTGCTCGGACGCTTGAGCAGCCGCATGCCGATGGCCGCCACCGCGATGACGAACAGCCCGAAAGAGGTGACAAGCAGGCACTTGGTCAGCAGCTCCTGATGATGGGCAAAGACCGGGGTCGCCATCACCATCTTGCCCACCATGCTCAATACCAGGGACCAGAGGAAGGCGCTGGCAAAACTCGCCACGGCCACCCGCAGCAGGTGCAGGCGGGAGACTCCCATCAACATGGGGGTCAACACTCTCACGAAGGGGATGAAACGGGACACGAACATGGCCCAGAAGCCGTAACGATCCAGCAGTCGGGAGGCCCTGGGCAGGCTCCCTTCCGGGATCATTCGCTCCACATGGCCCATGAAACGGGTGCCATGCAGTGCCTGCCCTTGCCAGTAGGCGAGCACGCTCCCTATCCCGGCCGCGAGCGGCAGATAGAGCAAGGTCACCTCGGGCCCCAGCACCCCCATGCCCACCAGACCGCCCGCCAGCAGCACCAGGCTGTCACCGGGCAGGGGCAGAAAGACGAAGCTCGATTCAAGGAAGAGGATCACCACCAGACAGGTGACGAGCAGACCGATTGCCTGCATTTGTATAAGCTGATCAAAATCCTGATGCCATATGGCAAGCAGCATGTCCTGCATCTGGTGTGACTCCCATCAACGTAATGCGCATTCGTCATGATGACCCGAAGGCCCCGTCTGGTAATCCATCCCTGCTACCACCCCAATGTTCGTATGGGAGGCCTCTTATACACCCGGGGAACTGAACAATAAATTAATGTCTGTGATTTCTGCCCAGCGGTTCACCCTTCTCGCGACCCCCTGCCCCCGCCAAAGCGAGGGCAGCTTGGCCCATCAGGCCAATGCGCACACCCCAAAACAGGACGGGTCGGCCCTTGCCAGGCTGCCAAGCCAGATGAAACCCGTTACAGTGTGAACATGCCCCGATGGACGGGGTACTCATGGAGCCAGGTATGGCAAGACAGCTCTCTTCTCACACACTTTCCTTGCTGGCGGTTATTGTCGGCGTCTCTGCCGGTCTTGTGACAAAGGCCCGCGCCAGCGACGAGAGCCTGGTTCAACAGCGCGCCAACGCCGTCGTCTCCCTGATGAGCTACGCCGTGGTGCCGGATATCACCGCCAGCAACCTGAATATCGGCAGCGGCACCAACGACACCTCTGCCCTCACCATCACCCAGCTCGGGGGTGGCGCTACCCTGAGCGAGGATGTTCCCCTCTATCTGGAGGGCACCCTGGGCTACAGCCGCTACGATCCCCAGTTCGTGTTCACCGATGGCAACGAGACCCGCACCATTCCCACCAAATGGAACAGCCTGAGCGCCACCGGCGGCATCGGCTGGGATGTCGGCGTCCACCGGGATCGCGTTGGTGGCAATCTGGTGCTGCGGCCCATCGCCAATGTCACCCTGGGCACGGTGGCCAGCGACCTTCGCATCGGGGCCGCCCTGCTCGAGCACAGGAGCGGCCAGAATCTGGACTTCCTCGACGGCGGCACCCTCAATGTCTATGGCCTCGGCGGCTCATTGATGCTGGACTATGAGCTCTTCTCCGCCGCCCAGGACATCGATGCCGAGCTGCGCTACTCCTACCAGCATCTGCAAAGCTTCACCGGCACCGCCGAGAGCGTCAGCGGTCAGGCCGATGCGGAAAACCTCGGGCTTTACCTGCGCCGCCGCGCCCCCCTGTGGGACTGGACCCTGCTGGACAGGCCCCTTCGCTACGTGCTGGAAGGAGCCAGAACCGAATACCTGGGGCAGCAACGGGGGCTGCTCGGCTTCAACAGCCTCAACTCCCTGGGACTTGGCCTCGAACTCGACAGCAGCAAGTACGACATCCTGGTGACCCGCACCCGGCTGGTGGCCCGCTATATGTTCAGCAACAGTACCAGCGGCTACTCCATCGGGCTGGCGATGAGTTTCTAGCGCCGCAAGGCGACATGAACCGTCCCCATCACCAAATCTCTGACTGAACGCACATTTGACTCAATTGCCACTGTCAGGCCCCACCTGTATCTCCTAGCATGGGGATACGGACGGTGGGTGAAGACGTGAAGCAGAACCACGCCGGGGATTGTGGTCAGGCTGACTGCCTACTGTTGAGCAGAGAACACATGACATTTCCAGGGACAGGGAGCTTGTTATGGCCAAATTTCTGAATACCAGCGCAACCAACTATTTCCTCGAAGAGCTGATAAAGGATGCCAAGGAGCGGTTAATCCTGATCAGCCCCTTTCTCAAACTCAATGACAGGATCAAGGAGCTGCTGACCGACAAGAACCGGCTCAAGATCGATGTGCGGATCGTCTATGGCAAGAGCGAACTCCAACCGGAAGAGATCAGCTGGCTCAAGGAGCTCACCTATATCCGCACCAGCTTTTGCAAAAATCTCCATGCCAAGTGCTACCTCAATGAGGAGATGTGCATTGTCACCAGCCTGAACCTCTACGAATTCAGCCAGGTGAACAACAACGAGATGGGGGTGTTGATCCGGCGGGCGGATGACAGTGAGCTGTACCGCGATGCCTACGATGAAGCCCAGCGCATTATTCGGGTGAGCGAGGAGGTGCGCATCACGTTGGAGCGCGTCGCAAGCGACAGTGACCCACAGGACAACGTGGCCGCTCATGCAGGTACAGCACCGGTTTGTCCAAAATGCGGCACAACCATGGTACTGAGGACCAGCAAACGGGGAGATACCAAGGGCAACAGCTTCTGGGGCTGCCCCGAATACCCCAAGTGTCGCAGCATCATCCCCATCGAGACCCATCCCTGACCGGGATCTGTGAAGGCTAAATCACATGGATATCACTGCTACCATAGCGCTGCTGCTGACTCAGCTCTGGTTTCTACTACCACTGCTGTTGATTGCCACCCTGCTCAAAACGGCCTGGTTCAAAGGGATGGTCGGGGAGTGGTTTATCAATCTCTGTATTCGGCTATTTCTCGACAAGCGGGAATATCGCCTGCTCAAGGACGTGACCCTGCCCACCCCCCAGGGCAGCACCCAGATCGATCACGTGATCGTCTCCCGCTTCGGGCTATTCGTGATTGAGACCAAGAACATGAAGGGCTGGATATTCGGCAACCCGACCCAGAAACGCTGGACCCAGCAGATCTATCGCCGCAGGCACCACTTTCAAAATCCGCTGCATCAGAACCACCTGCATATGATGACCCTCAAATCCCTGCTGGGGCTCTCAGACAACCAGCTTCACTCCATCATCTTCTTTATCGGCGACTGCACCTTCAAGACCCCTATGCCGCAGAGCGTTATGAACCGTGGGCTCATTCGCTACGTCAAGGGTATAACCACGCCGGTATTGGCCGAGAGCGAGGTCGCTCACGTTGTCGACACCATTCAACAAGGGCGACTTGCCGCCAACTGGCAGACTCACAGACAGCATGTGGCACAGCTCAAGGCCCGCCACGGGGAAGCCCCCACCAAGCCTGTGCCAGCCAGCGTGCCGAGCGCTCACCACCCTGCACCGCCAACGGCCATTTATCCGGCGAACCTCCAGAGCCCCATGTGCCCCAGGTGTGGCAACCCCATGGTGCTGCGCACTGCCGGTCGAGGTGACAACAAGGGAAAACCGTTCTGGGGATGCCGTGAATTCCCCACATGCAGGGGGACCAGAGCGCTGATGAAGTAGATGGGAAGGCTGAACGACTGAGGCATAAAACAAAGGCGGCCAATTGGCCGCCTTTGTTACTTCTGCAAATCAGCGGATCGTTGCCATCTTCTGCACGCAGCGCTGCTCGCGCTCATCCACCCGCTTGGCAAACCAGGCGGTGGTGAGGTTGCGGGTGATCTTGGGACTCTTTAGCTGGATACCGGGCAAGATGGCGCGGGGTTGCCGTGTCCCGGCCTGTTTGTCGGCCAGAGCGAAGACCCTGTGGTAGAGATCGCTTTTGGCAAAGTCGCTGCTGTCCCCGAGCTTCAGGCTCTGGTGAATGGCCTGCTTGCTCATGTTGACGCGGCTGGCGATGCTGTGGACCGCGAGTTCGGTCTTGCCGGGCAAATCCGAGTCGTAACGGATGAGATCCCCGTCCAGGGCCAGGGGCTTGCCACTCACCCGGCTTACCGCCGCCTGGAAGGCCGCATTGCGGCTCGCGTACCAGCCCGCATTGAAGTCGGCGAAGCGATAGAGGGTATCCGGGTAGTCGGCGGGATAGCCGAAGATGTGTTTGGTGCCAAACCAGATGCCGCCCCGACGAGTGAACACCTCGTGGCGAATGGACTCCTTCACGGGATAGGGGTAGCCACGGGCGTTGGCTTCGGCAAAGGCGACGCTCACCTGCATGGGGCCACCGGTGCGCACCGGGTTGAGGTTGCCAAAGAGCTGCTTGCCCATGGGGACGCTGCCTATCATGTCTTCGAAGATCTCGCTCATCTCCCGTTCGGTGCGAAGCTTGTCGATGCGCTCGGCATAGCTCTTGCCGGTGGGGGATTGGATGGAGAGGGCCGTGCGCACCATGAACTCGGGGATGAGCAGCTTGCCGGCCCGGGCATTGATCTCCTTCCAGGCAATCTTGTTGAGGTTGGGCACCACGGGGTCCGCCTGATAGGTCGCCTCCTGCTCCGCCACCGCCAGCACGCTGCAGACGTTGTGATCGCTCACCGTCAGCCCCTGGGTGGTGAGCGCCGTCACCACGTCATTGGCCCAGCCCGGCTTGTCCACCACGTTGCGCGGCAGGAAGCGCACGATACGGCTCTTCATGTCGGCCGGTTTTTGCGGCTGCATCGCCTTGGGAATGGGGCGCCCCGCCGGCGTCGCCGGGCTGGTCGGGGCGGGAGGCTCGCTGGCACAACCCGACAGCAGGGCAAGGGTAAGCAGTGACAACCAGCGCCAATGGGCATGAAACAAAGAGTAAGAGGGGATCATGAAGGCTTCCTGAAGAGCGGGACCTGCCCCTCATCGCGAATGAGAGGGCTCGAATGCATGGAGGCGGACATTGTAGGGAACAAGTCTGACAAGATGAAGGCGGATGAACCTGCTGGCCCGCTGGCTGCGGCATCCCCTGGCGCCATCACGCCAGCTCCACCCGGTTGCGTCCCAGGTGCTTGGCCTGATAGAGGGCGAGATCGGTACGCTGCAGCAGGGCATCCACCCCCTCCCCGCTCTGGCTGATACCCAGGGCAAGGCTCACGGTGAATCTTACCCCGTCACCTGAGACCAGCTCTTCGGTCGCGCACCTTATCTGCTCCGCCAGCGCACGGGCCTTGTCGCCCGTCATGCCGGGCAGCCAGATGGCAAACTCCTCTCCCCCAAGGCGTGCCACCACCCCATCCAATGGGCAGAGCTGGCGCAGCAGGGTGCTGAATTCACGAAGTACATTGTCGCCGATGGCGTGGCCATAGCGATCGTTGATCAGCTTGAAGTGATCGAGATCCAGCAGCAGGAGCGGCGTCCCCTCCTCTCCGTGCGCCTCCAGCACGGCGCGAAACGCCCGGCGATTGGAGAGCCCGGTCAGCTCGTCTGACATGGCAAGGGAGGAGAGTCGCATCTGGGTGCCATACATCTGCTGCACCATCAGCAGCACACCCCAGGCCGAGGCCAGCATGCCGATCGTGCGCAGGCTGTCTTCCACCGTGGAGAGCCACCAGGGCTGGAAATAGACCTCATCCATCAGATCGATGACGCCGGAAACGAGCCAGAGGGTCAGCCCGCCGGTGAGGGAGAGATAGGTTCTCAAGGTGATCTGGGCACACTGCACCACCCAGAACATGAACAGCAAGGTCAGCACGTTGAGCGCTTCGGCCAGAGCCCCGACGGTATAGAGGTTGTGCTCTGCCAGGGGATCAAAGCTGACCCCGGCCAGGATCCCCGTCAGCAGCAGACAGGGCAGGCTCACCAGCGCGAAACGACGGCAGGGAGGAAGCGAGAAGAACCGGGCGGGGTGAACGGATAACCTGAGGGGAGTCTTCATCATGTTTTGGGCTCCAAGCGCGCATGTCTTCTATCCCGAATGGCAGCCGTTGGCTGCCATCGCCAGCGAACCCCGACGGCATTCCTGGTGGCAAATCACTGATATTGTGGGCCGATTTTTCCATAAAAAACAATCCCCTCACCATATGGGTCAGGGGATTGTTGCAACGGGGACGGCGCGATCTGCCGTGAATCCGGGCGGGCGGCCCTTCCCTGCTCGCCCTCACGGCAAGCGGGCAGTGCCGCCTCAGGCGCTCTGGCGCAGGGCCTGATGCTGGGCGGCGCCGTTGATCACCGCCTGCAGGGAGGCGTTGACCACGTCGCGACCGACGGCAACGCCACACATCCGGGTGCCCTCGACGCTCAGCAGCACATAGGCGGCGGCGCGGGATTCGGTGCCGGCGGTGAGCGCATGCTCGGAGTAATCCAGCACATCGATGTGCATGCCGGTCTGACGCTGCCAGCCGTTGACCAGGGCGGTGATGGCTCCCTCCCCTTCACCGCACAATTGCAGGGTGCCGTGGGGGGTCTGCAACTCCAGGCGCAGGCTCTCCTGACTGTCATGACCGAGCTGGAAGCGCCCGATGCGATAGCCGTGGGCCGGCTCAAGATAGTGCTGCTCGAACAGGGTACGGATCTGCTCCGGGCTGATTTCGCTGCTGCTCGCCTCAGCCTCGGCCTGCACCCGGCGGCTGAAGTCGATTTGCAGCCAGCGCGGCAGTTGCAGACCGAGGTCACGCTCCAGCAGATAGGTCACCCCTCCCTTGCCGGACTGGCTGTTGATGCGGATCACCGCCTCGTAGCTGCGACCAAGATCGGCAGGGTCGATGGGCAGGTAAGCCACGTCCCAGTAGTGATCCGGTTTTTCTGCCGCGAGAGACTTGCGGATGGCGTCCTGGTGGCTGCCGGAAAACGCCGTGTAGACCAGCTCGCCGGCATAGGGGTGGCGCGGGTGCAGGGCAATCTGGGTGCAGGCCCCCACGGTGGCGACGATGGCATCCATGTCGGACAGGTCCAGCTCGGGGTCAATCCCCTGGCTGTAGAGGTTCATGGCCATGGTGACGATGTCCATGTTGCCGGTACGCTCCCCGTTGCCGAGCAGGGTGCCCTCGATGCGATCCGCCCCCGCCAGCACCGCCAGCTCGGCGGCGGCCACCCCGCAGCCTCTGTCGTTGTGGGTGTGGATGGAGATGCTCACCTCGGATCGCGCCTTCAAATTGCGGCAGAACCACTCCACCTGATCCGCAAACACGTTGGGGGTGCTCACCTCCACCGTGGCGGGGAGGTTCAGGATCATCGGGCGGGCAGCGGCGCGCCACTCGTCGATGACGGCGTCACACACCTCGACGGCGAACTCCACCTCGGTGCTGCTGAAACTCTCCGGGGAATACTGGAAACTCCACTCGGTGCCCGGATTGCGGGCCGCATACTCCCGCACCCAGCGCGCCCCCTGCACGGCGATGGCCTTGACCCCGTCCTTGCCTGAGTTGAACACATAGTTGCGCTGGGTCGGGTTGACCGAGTTGTAGACGTGAACGATGGCCCGCTTCGCCCCCTTGAGCGCCTCGAAGGTGCGGGCGATCAGATCTTCGCGCGCCTGCACCAGCACCTGGATGGTGACGTCATCGGGGATGAGGTTGCGCTCGATGAGTTCGCGCACAAAATCGAAGTCGGGCTGGGAGGCCGCCGGGAAGCCCACCTCGATGTGCTTGAAACCGATATGGGTCATCAGCGCCCACATTTGCAGCTTCTGGGCCACCGTCATGGGCTCGACCAGCGCCTGGTTGCCATCGCGCAGGTCCACGGCGCACCAGAGCGGTGCCCGCTCCAGTACCCGGTTGGGCCACTGGCGATCCGCCAGGTTGATCACGGGGGCACGGCGGTATTTGCGATGATCGAAGCTCATATTCAGATTCCCTTGACGGATGGGCGAGGCGCCGGACGACCGGGCCGACAGGCGGGTGGGGCAAGGAGGGGAAGCGGGTTGGTGCGGTAACACCGTCCCTGACGAGTCGCGCGGCGGTAACCCCGCGACCGGTTTTCCTGCGGCCCCCGTCGGTCACCGGGGCCGGCCACGGCAGCCGGATCGGGCTGCGGGCGCTGATCCTCTCGCACGCCACCTTTCGGTGTGTCGGCGCAGACGACCTTGTTTGTATGAGCACCCAGTATAGGGAGGTCGTGGGGGCGAGAGATTGCGAAGATTGCACCATTTCATGTCAATTAAGCAATATGGATGCAGTTTATGTCCAATAACGGGGTGAGTCTCACCACTCCTGATGGATTATTCGCCATCTCACCCATCTTCCTTGAAGGCGTTTCCCCGGAAGTGGCAGGGCGCAGGCAATAAAAAACCCCGCCATTGCTGGCGGGGTTTGCGTGCATCGAGCGGGCAGCGTGCTGCCGGTGCTCTTAGCGGTTGTTCACCTTCTCGTGCAGCTCCTGCACCGAGTTCACATTGGCGGTGGCATCGACACTGATGGCCATGCAGGTGGCGAAGGCCGCGTGCAGCGTGGTGGTGTAGGCCACCTTGTGCTGCAGGGCGCCACGGCGCAGCTGCTTGGAGTCCTCGATGGCCTGACGACCCTCGGCGGTGTTGACGATATAGGTGTACTCGCCATTCTTGATGCGATCCAGAATGTGCGGACGACCCTCGTGCACCTTGTTCACCAGACGCGGGTTGATGCTCGCCTCGCCCAAGGTCACGGCGGTGCCGTGGGTGGCGTCGAGGTCATAACCCAGCTCCATCAGCTTGGCGGCCAGGTTGACCACCCGCTCCTTGTCGCCGTGGCGAACGGACAAGAGGGCGCGACCTTCGCTCGGAACCTGGTGACCGGCACCCAGCTGCGCCTTGGCATAGGCCTCGGCGAAGCTGCTGCCCACCCCCATGACTTCACCGGTGGAGCGCATTTCCGGCCCCAGCAGCGGGTCCACACCCGGGAACTTGGCGAACGGCAGTACCACTTCCTTCACCGAGTAGTAGGGCGGGATGATCTCGGTGGTGAAGCCCTGTTCTTTCAGGCTCTGACCGGCCATGACGCGGGCGGCAATCTTCGCCAGCGGAGCGCCGGTGGCCTTGGAGACGAAGGGCACGGTACGGGCGGCACGGGGGTTCACCTCGATGAGGTAGATCTCGTTGTCTTTCACCGCGAACTGCACGTTCATCAAGCCCACCACACCGAGTTCCAGCGCCAGCTTGCGTACCTGCTCGCGCATCTCGTCCTGGATGGCCTTGGACAGGGTGTAGGGCGGCAGGGAGCAGGCGGAGTCACCGGAGTGGATGCCGGCCTGTTCGATGTGCTCCATGATGCCGCCGATAACCACATCGGTACCGTCGCAGATGGCGTCCACGTCCACCTCGGTGGCGTCGTCCAGGAAGCGGTCCAGCAGCACAGGCGACTCGTTGGAGACGCTCACTGCCTCGGCGAAGTAGCGGCGCAGGTCCTGCTCGTCATAGACGATTTCCATGGCGCGGCCACCCAGCACGTAGGAGGGGCGAACCACCAGCGGGTAGGTGATGCGCGTGGCCAGTTGCACGGCCTGCTCCAGGGCGGTGACGGTGCCGTTTTCCGGCTGCTTGAGGCCGAGGCGCTCGACGGCGGACTGGAAGCGCTCGCGATCTTCCGCGCGGTCGATGGCATCCGGGCTGGTACCAATCACCGGCACGCCGTTCGCTTCCAATGCCCGCGCCAGTTTCAGCGGAGTCTGGCCGCCGTACTGGACGATGACGCCCTTGGGCTGCTCGACCCGCACGATTTCCAGCACGTCTTCCAGGGTGACCGGCTCGAAGTAGAGACGGTCGGAGGTATCGTAGTCGGTGGAGACGGTTTCCGGGTTGCAGTTGACCATGATGGTCTCGTAACCGTCTTCGCGCAGGGCCAGGGCCGCGTGCACGCAGCAGTAGTCGAACTCGATGCCCTGACCGATACGGTTCGGGCCGCCACCGATGACCATGATCTTGTCGCGGTTGGTGGGGTTGGCCTCGCACTCCTCGTCGTAGCTGGAGTACATGTAGGCGGTGTTGGTAGCGAACTCGGCCGCGCAGGTATCGACCCGCTTGTAGACCGGGAAGATGTTGTGGCGGGCACGCAATTTACGCACTTCACCTTCGGCCACGCCGAGGATCTTGGCCAGACGGGCGTCGGCAAAGCCTTTGCGCTTGAGGGCGCGCAGGAAGTCGGCGTCAAGACCGGCCATGCCGCGCTCTTTCACCTGCTCTTCCAGTTTCACCAACTCTTCAATCTGCACCAGGAACCAGGGGTCAATCTTGGTCAGCTTGAACACGCCGTCCATGGAGAGGCCGGCGCGGAAGGCGTCGGCGATGTAGAAGATGCGCTCGGCACCAGCATCCTGCAGCTCGTGACGGATGCGGGTCAGGGAGTCGGGGGCGTTCAGGTCAACCATGGGGTCGAAGCCGGTCTTGCCGGTCTCGAGGCCACGCAGGGCCTTGTGCAGGGACTCCTGGAAGTTGCGGCCAATGGCCATCACTTCACCCACGGACTTCATCTGGGTGGTCAGACGGTCGTTGGCACCGGCGAACTTCTCGAAGTTGAAGCGCGGCACCTTGGTCACCACGTAGTCGATGGCCGGCTCGAAGGAGGCCGGGGTACGACCACCGGTGATGTCGTTCATCAGCTCGTCCAGGGTGTAACCGATGGCGAGCTTGGCGGCGATCTTGGCGATGGGGAAGCCGGTCGCCTTGGAGGCCAGTGCAGAGGAGCGCGACACCCGCGGGTTCATCTCGATGATGACCATGCGGCCGTCTTTGGGGTTGATGCCGAACTGGACGTTGGAGCCGCCGGTCTCGACGCCGATCTCGCGCAGCACCGCCATGGAGGCGTTGCGCATGATCTGGTACTCCTTGTCGGTCAGCGTCTGGGCTGGCGCGACCGTGATGGAGTCACCGGTGTGGATGCCCATGGGGTCGAAGTTTTCGATGGCGCAGACGATGATGCAGTTGTCGTTGCGATCCCGCACCACTTCCATCTCGTACTCTTTCCAGCCGATGAGCGACTCGTCGATGAGCAGCTCCTTGGTCGGGGAGAGATCCAGACCGCGCTCGCAGATCTCCACGAACTCTTCGGTGTTGTAGGCGATGCCGCCGCCCGAGCCACCCATGGTAAAGGAGGGACGGATGATGCAGGGGAAGCCGACCATCTGCTGCACGCCCCAGGCCTCTTCCATGTTGTGGGCGATGCCGGCACGGGGGCACTCGAGACCGATGCTGCGCATGGCCTTGTCAAAGCGGGAGCGATCTTCGGCCTTGTCGATGGCGTCGGCGGTGGCGCCGATCATCTCGACACCGAACTCCTTGAGCACGCCATGCTGCTCCAGCGCCAGGGCGCAGTTCAGCGCAGTCTGACCACCCATGGTGGGCAAGATGGCGTCCGGGCGCTCTCTCTTGATGATCTCGCGCACCACTTCCCAGGTGATGGGCTCGATGTAGGTGGCGTCGGCCATCTCCGGGTCGGTCATGATGGTGGCCGGGTTGGAGTTCACCAGGATGACGCGGTAGCCCTCTTCTTTCAGGGCCTTGCACGCCTGGGCGCCGGAGTAGTCGAATTCGCAGGCCTGGCCGATGACGATGGGGCCGGCGCCGAGGATCAGGATGCTCTGTAGGTCGTTACGTTTTGGCATGGCTCTCTTTATCCTCTTAGGCGCGATACTGCTTAATCAATTCAATAAAGTGGTCGAACAGACCGGCACAATCGTGCGGGCCCGGGCTCGCTTCGGGGTGACCCTGGAAGCTGAAGGCCGGACGGTCGGTGCGATGGATGCCCTGGAGCGACCCATCGAACAGGGAGACGTGGGTGGCACGCAGGCACTCGGGCAGGGTCTGCTCGTCCACCGCAAAGCCGTGGTTCTGGGCGGTGATCATCACGGTGTTGTCGTCCAGGCTCTTCACCGGGTGGTTGGCACCGTGGTGGCCGAACTTCATCTTGATGGTCTTGGCGCCGGAGGCCAGGCCCAGCAACTGGTGGCCCAGGCAGATACCGAACACAGGGGTGTTGGTATTGAGGAAAGCCTTGATAGCTTCGATGGCGTAGTCGCACGGCTCGGGGTCGCCGGGGCCGTTGGAGAGGAAGATGCCATCCGGGTTCATCGCCAGTACCTCGGCGGCCGGGGTCTTGGCCGGCACCACGGTCAGGCGGCAGCCACGGTCCACCAGCATGCGCAGGATGTTGCGCTTCACGCCGAAGTCGTAGGCCACCACGTGGTATTTCAGCTCATCGGCCGCCGGGGTGACGTGACCCTTGCCGAGCTGCCAGCTGCCTTCAGTCCAGCTGTAGGATTCGCTCACGGTCACTTCCTTGGCCAGGTCCATCCCCTTCAAACCGGGGAAGGCGCGGGCCTGTTCGAGGGCATGGGCTTCATCGAGCTGCTTGCCGGCCAGGATGCAACCGGCCTGGGCGCCTTTTTCACGCAGGATGCGGGTCAGCTTGCGGGTGTCGATGTCGGCGATGCCAACGATGTTGTGAGACTTGAGGTAATCGGAGAGGGATTGCTGATTGCGGAAGTTGGAGGCCAGTATCGGAAGGTCCCGGATGATGAGGCCCTGAGCATGGACCTGACTGGACTCTTCATCTTCGCTGTTGGTGCCGGTGTTGCCTATATGGGGGTAAGTGAGGGTAACGATCTGACGGGAATAGGAGGGATCTGTGAGGATTTCCTGATAACCCGTCATCGACGTGTTGAAAACCACTTCACCAACGGAACATCCCTCGGCGCCTATCGACACGCCTTTGAACACAGTTCCATCTTCCAGCACTAGCAATGCAGTGTGATTCAAGACAACCTCCAGTTATTTAGCTTTAAATTCAGCAATTTACCTGGGTGTTGCGGGCTCGGTTCCGGTCTTTGACAGGACTCGAACCCGGCAGATTTCTGGCAAATTGGGCGCATTCTACTTAAAAACGATCTCATTTCAACGTCTTTTCTCGTTTGAAATGCATCTAAATTCAATAAACAAGCAACATTACCCATTATCTATGCACTCGGTTGCTTTGCAACCCCCTCTTCAAAAAGAAAAGCCAAACACAGACCACAAAGCGGCACCCGATGCCATGCAACGTACAAAAATCCAAATTTACCACTTAATAAACAGCAAGATAGAAAATCAAAAAACAAACAACACAACAACAAAAACACCATTTGAAGCCAGAAAAATGAACCACAAGAATGGAAAACGTTTTTCTTGGATTGCATTTTTAGTCTGTTTCACATCAGGGCAAAATGCCCCCCGCAGGAGAATATTGAGACCCAGACCCGTTACCCCTTGATGACATTTTTGTCGCAAGAGGGTGGCAGGCTTGTAAGAATGGCAGGATTTAGCGAGGTTCACTCAAAAAGTGATGATTAAGGCTTATTTCTACAAAAAAGTGACAAAAAACCCCGGCGGACCGGGGTTTGGCAACCAGTACGGGAGTCTGCACTCCCCCTGAAGACGGTTTATTTCAGACCGAGCACATCCTGCATGTCATAGAGACCAGCCCCTTGCTGGCCGAGCCACTTGCCCGCCCGCACTGCACCGTTGGCGAAGGTCAGACGGCTGGAGGCCTTGTGGCTGATCTCGACCCGCTCGCCGATGTCGGCGAACATGACGGTGTGCTCCCCCACCAGATCGCCGGCGCGGATGGTGGCAAAGCCGATGGTGTTGCGATCCCGCTCACCGGTGATCCCCTCACGGCCATAGACGGCGCACTCTTTGAGATCCCGGCCCAGGGTTTTCGCCACCACTTCCCCCATGGAGAGCGCGGTGCCGGACGGTGCATCCACCTTGTGTCTGTGGTGCCCCTCGATGATCTCGATGTCGGTGTACTCCCCCATCACCCTGGCCGCCTGCTCCAACAGCTTGAACACCAGGTTGACCCCGACCGAGTAGTTGGAGGCGAAGACGATGCCGATCTGCTTGCCCGCCTCGTGCAGGGCCGCCTTGCCCGCCTCGTCAAAGCCGGTGGTGCCGATAACCATCTGCTTGCCATGCGCCAGTGCAAAGGCGAGGTTCGCCAGAGTCACCTCGGGGCGGGTGAAGTCGATGATGAGATCGAACTCGTCCTTCACCTTCTCCAGACTGTCGCTGATGATGACGCCAAGGCGCCCCAGGCCGTTGAGTTCACCCGCATCCAGACCGATCACGGCAGAGCCCGGTCGTTCCAGCGCCGCTCCCACCACCACGCCCTCGGCGTTGGCGATAGCCTCCAGCAGCACCTTGCCCATACGACCATTACAGCCCATCACGGCCACACGGATCGGATTGTCCATCTCCACCCTCTCATCTCTTTATTATGGAAAGAGACCGTTTTACCAGCCCGCGTCCCCTTTGAAAAGCCCGATCTGGCCCGCCAAACCACCCCGACATTTAAACGATAAATTCAATAAAAACAGAATAAATAACGGAATAACCAGACAAGTCAGAATCACGAAGCAAAAAGCCCTATCCATCTGGACGGCTATCTTGACCCGGGCGGGCCGACTCACTACTGTTGGCCCCCCATGGTGGCAGGATGCCCGCCCTGTGCCCGCCCCGGAGGCGCCACAGGCAACGACAGGAGGTCATTGTTCAAGTTTCGAGGAACACATGATCCAGACCCAACCCCGTGCCAGAGCCCTGCTGCCCCTTCTGGTCTTTCTTGCCCTCTTCATCGGAACCGGTACCTGGCTGACCCTGCAGGGGGTCGAGTTTGCCTTCTACCAGCTCCCCGCCCCCGTTGCCGCCCTGCCTGCCGTCATGCTGGCCCTGCTGATGGGACGCGAGGGGTTCAACAAGAACCTCGAGACCTTCTTCAAGGGGGTGGGCGAGAGCAACATCATGGCCATGTGCCTCATCTATTTGCTGGCGGGCGCCTTCGCCACCGTGGCCAAGGCCACCGGAGGGGTGGATGCCACGGTCGCCCTCGGCCTCTCCCTCATTCCGGGCTGGTGCCTGCTGCCGGGGCTCTTCCTCATCTCTGCCTTCATTGCCACCGCCATGGGTACCTCCATGGGCACCATCGGCGCCGTGGCACCGGTGGCGCTGGGCGTCGCCCAGGCCGCCGGCATCGATCCGATGCTGATGGCGGGGACCATCCTCTCCGGCGCCATGTTCGGGGACAACCTCTCCATCATCTCAGACACCACCATCGCTGCCACCCGCAGCCAGGGCTGCGAGATGAAGGACAAGTTTCGCGAGAACATCAAGATTGCCGCCCCCGCCGCCGTGCTGGTGATCCTGCTCTATCTGGTGCTGGGCTCCACCGGTGAAGCGCCGGCCCCCACCGCCGAGGCGGACTTGCTCAAGGTCACCCCCTATCTGCTGATCCTGGTGCTGGCCCTCTCTGGCATGAACGTCTTCATGGTACTGGGGCTCGGCATCCTGGCGGCCGGTGGCGTGGGGCTGCTTGGCAGCTACTCCCTCGGCCAGTTCAGCAAGGACATTTACCAGGGCTTTACCAGCATGCAGGAGATCTTCCTGCTCTCCATGCTCATCGGCGGTCTGGGTGCCCTGATGGAACGCCAAGGGGGGCTCGCATGGATAAGTGAGCGCATCGCCGCCCTGATTGCCCGCTTCACCCGCCACCACGATGGCGAGCAGAACGAGAAGGCGGCCGAGCTCGGCATCGCCGGTGTGGTGAGCCTCACCAACCTGTGCACCGCCAACAACACCGTGGCCATCATAGTCGCGAGCAAGGTGGCCAGGGATCTGGCGGACCATCACGGGGTCACCCCGCGCCGCGCCGCCTCCATGCTGGACATCTTCTCCTGCGTGGTACAGGGGCTGATTCCCTGGGGCGCCCAGGCGCTGCTGCTGGGTTCCATCTTCGCCCTCTCGCCGATCCTGGTCGTGAGCATGAGCTTCTACCCCATGGCGCTGGCCCTGGCCGCCATCGTGGCCGTCTTCCTCAAGCACCAGATGGGCGCAGTGGCTCCCGCCCCCCACCGTTCCTGACGCCCGACCTCAGGGGCCGCCCGGCTGGCGGCCCCGCCATCGGCTTTTCATCCCGTCGGCCCCTTGCTAAGGTAGCGCCAGCCCACCTTTGCCCAGGAGTCCCCATGCCGGATACCCAACCCGAACGCCAGAACCTGCGCCAGCTCATTCGCCAGCGCAGAAAAAGCCTGAGCCAGGCCGAGCAGCAGGCGGCGGCCCAACAGCTGGTCGAACGCTTCCAGGAACACCCCGGCATCCTCGCGGCCAGGCGCATCGCCCTCTATCTGGCCAACGACGGGGAGCTCGATCCCCTGCCCGCCATCCACTGGCTGTGGGCCCGGCAAAAGGAGGTCTACCTGCCGGTGCTGCACCCCTTCACCCCGGGTCACCTGCTCTTCTTGCGCTACACCGCCACCACCCCCATGACCCGCAACCGCTACGGCATCGCCGAGCCCGAGCTCGACGTGCAGCAGGTGCTGCCCCACAGCATGCTGGACATCATCTGCACCCCGCTGGTGGCCTTCGATGAGGCTGGCAACCGCCTCGGCATGGGGGGCGGCTACTACGATCGCACCCTCGCCTGCTGGCACGAGCACCAGCTCGGCCCAAGACCCCTAGGGCTCGCCCACGACTGCCAGCAGGTGGATGCCGTCCCCCGGGAGCAGTGGGACGTGCCGCTCCCCCAGATCATCACCCCCAGCCGCAGCTGGCACTTTGCCTGATCAGGTGGGGGCGCCCCCTTCGGTTCAATAAACAGGAAAACGATTTACATCTTGGGGATTTTTGCGCCGGAAAGTGAGCACCATGGTCGCTCTGGGGGGGATGCTTGGATATAATGCGCCCGCTTTTTCCATAAGGATCCATCATGACTCAAGATGAAATGAAGAAGGCGGCCGGTTGGGCTGCGCTCAAATACGTGGTACCCGGCACCATCGTCGGGGTGGGCACCGGCTCTACCGTCAATCACTTCATCGACGCACTGGCGACCATGAAAGACCAGATCAAGGGCGCGGTGTCGAGCTCCATCGCCTCCACCGAGCGCCTCAAGGGTCTCGGCATCCCGGTGTTTGACCTCAACGACATCGATGCCCTCTCCGTCTACGTGGATGGCGCCGACGAGATCAACGCCAGCCGCGACATGATCAAGGGGGGCGGCGCCGCCTTGACCCGCGAGAAGATCGTCGCCGCCGTGGCCGACCAGTTCATCTGCATCATCGACAATACCAAGACCGTCGATGTGCTGGGCACCTTCCCCCTTCCGGTGGAAGTGATCCCCATGGCCCGCGAATACGTGGCCCGCGAGATCCGCGCCCTTGGCGGCAACCCGGTGTGGCGTGAAGGGGTGGTGACCGACAACGGCAACATCATCCTGGACGTCAAGGGCATGGCCATCACCGATGCCAAGGCTCTGGAAACCCGCCTCAACAGCATCGTGGGCGTGGTCACCAACGGCCTGTTCGCCCACCGTGGCGCCGACGTTGTGCTGATCGGCACCCCCGAGGGTGTGATCACCAACTAAGGCCCGCTCCCCGGACCTCTCCCTCCGGGCAAGCCCCCGCCCCGGTCAGTCAATCTGACTGCCCCAAATGGACAACGGCGCCTCATGGCGCCGTTTCTGGTTATCCCTCAATGGCTTGTAGCAGCACATCTGCAACAATCGTTGATAACTTCAAAGAATTTGACTTTCGTCACAAATATTCCCTCTCCCAAACGTTTTTGCTACTTTACGGTTTTCTTCACACTGCAAGCCTGAACGCATTTTTCAAAACAATAGAGGGAACGTCATGACAGCCAAGTTTTCGCTGGACAAGGATAAGATCAAGGTACTGCTGCTGGAGGGAGTCCATCCCAACACGGTGGAGACCTTTCGGGCAGCCGGCTACACCAATGTGGAATATCTGAAGACGTCCCTGTCGGAAGAGGAGTTGATCGAGCGCATTCGTGACGTGCATTTCGTGGGCCTGCGTTCACGCACCCAGATCACCGAGAAGGTGCTGGATGCCGCCACCAAGCTGGTGGCCATCGGCTGCTTCTGCATCGGCACCAACCAGGTCTCCCTCGACGCCGCCCACGTGCGCGGCATCCCCGTCTTCAACGCCCCCTTCTCCAACACCCGCTCCGTGGCCGAACTGGTACTGGGGGAGATCCTGCTGCTGCTGCGCGGCATTCCCGAGAAGAATGCCAAGTGCCATCGCGGCGTCTGGGAGAAGCTGGCCAACCGCAGCGTCGAAGCCCGCGGCAAGAAGCTCGGCATCATCGGCTACGGCCACATCGGCACCCAGCTTGGCATCATCGCCGAGATGATCGGCATGAAAGTCTACTACTACGACATCGAGAACAAACTCTCCCTTGGCAACGCAATCCAGGTGCCGAACCTGGTGGAGCTGCTCAACATGTCTGACGTCATCAGCCTGCACGTACCGGAAACCGCCTCCACCAAGGATCTCATCGGTGCAGAGCAACTGCGCATGATGAAACCGGGCGCCATCTTCATCAACGCCTCCCGCGGTACCGTGGTGGACATCGACGCCCTGGCCGACGTCATCAAGAGCGGCCACCTCTCCGGCGCCGCCATCGACGTCTTCCCGGTGGAGCCCAAGTCCAACGACGAGGAGTTCCTCACCCCCCTGCGCGGCCTGGACAACGTGATCCTGACCCCCCACATCGGCGGCTCCACCCAGGAAGCCCAGGAGAACATCGGTCTGGAAGTAGCCAACAAGCTGGTCAAATACTCCGACAACGGCTCCACCCTCTCCGCGGTCAACTTCCCGGAAGTCTCCCTGCCCGGCCACAAGGGCTCCAGCCGCCTGCTGCACATTCACCGCAACCAGCCCGGCGTGATGAACCAGATCAACCAGATCTTCGCCGACGAGGGGATCAACATCGCCGGTCAGTACCTGCAGACCAGCAGCGAGATCGGTTACGTGGTCATCGACGTCGAAACCGAGCACAGCGAGAAGGCCCTGGCCCGTCTCAAAGAGATCAATGGCACCATACGTGCCCGGATCCTGCACTGATAAGCCCTTATCTGCGCAGTAAAAAGCCCGTCGTGATGACGGGCTTTTTTATGTCAGAAGAAAGCTTGCTCTCGCAACCTACCACCAGCCCAGCAGGTTGCGGCCCACCAGGGCGCCCCACACCAGGGCGTTCAAGGTCAGGGCGATGAAGACGGCGGCGGAGCCCAGATCCTTGGCGCGGCCCGAGAGTTCGTGATGCTCGGAGCCGATGCGATCCACCACCGCCTCCACGGCAGAGTTGAGCACCTCGACGATCACCACCAGCCAGCTGATACAGACGAGCAGCAGGATCTCGTTGAGGGAGTCACCTATCCAGAATGCCAGCGGCATCAGCAGCAGGATGAGCAGCAGCTCCTGGCGGAAGGCGGCCTCGTTGATCCAGGCCGATTTGAGACCTTTCATGCTGTAACCGGTTGCGTTGATGATGCGGGTGATCCCGGTCGCGCCTGGCTTTGCCACGATAACTACCTCATTTGAAATGGCTTTTGGGTTCACATCCTATCAGAGCCGCCCAAGGTTTCCATCGGGTGACTTTTGCTTTATTTTATTCCCTTGCATTTTGGCATCCCGCCCACCTTATCCACTCGAGAATTGAGTCGTATGTCCATTCACACCGATGAATTGCGCACCCGTCGCCTGGAGGCCCTGATCACCCCAAGCGAGCTGGCGCACGCCTTCCCGTTAACCGACACCATCGCCCAGAACCTGCTGGATGCCCGCCGCCAAGTGGAAGCCATTCTGTCCGGTGAAGATCAACGCCTGCTGGTCATCGTCGGCCCCTGCTCCATCCACGACCCCGCCGCCGCCCACGAATACGCCCTGCGTCTGAACACCCTGCGGGAAGAGTACAAAGAGAGCCTGTGCATCGTGATGCGCACCTACTTCGAGAAGCCGCGCACCATCGTCGGCTGGAAGGGGCTCATCAATGATCCGCGCCTGGACGGCAGTTTCGACGTCAATGAAGGGCTCAAACTGGCCCGCAAACTGCTGGTGGACATCAACGAGACCGGCATGCCCACCGCCACCGAGTTCCTGGACATGGTGACCGGCCAGTACATCAGCGATCTCATCACCTGGGGCGCCATCGGCGCGCGCACCACCGAGTCCCAGGTTCACCGGGAGATGGCCTCCGCCCTCTCCTGCCCGGTGGGGTTCAAGAACGGCACCGACGGCAACACCCGCATTGCCATCGATGCGGTGCGCGCCGCCCGTCACAGCCACATCTTCTACTCCCCGGACAAGGACGGCAAGATGACCATCTACCGCACCGCCGGCAACCCCTACGGCCACGTGATCCTGCGCGGCGGCCACCGTCCCAACTACGACACTGCCAGCATCGACGAGGCGTGCGAGGCTCTGGCCCAGGTGGGCCTGCCGGAGCGCCTGGTGGTGGACTTCAGCCACGGCAACAGCATGAAGGATCACCGCCGCCAACTGCTGGTGGCCCAGGATATCTGCGATCAGCTGCGCCGCGGCCGCACCGGCATCGCCGGCATCATGGCCGAGAGCTTCCTGGTGGAAGGGCGTCAGGACGTGGAGAACGGCTGTGCCGCCACCTTCGGCCAGAGCATCACCGATGCCTGTCTGTCGTGGAGTGACACCGAAACCCTGCTGGCCATGCTGGCAGAAGCCGCCCAGGTGCGGCTGGAGAAAACCCGCCAGGGTTAACGGCTGCGCCATCATCCTTCGGCCAGAGCATCACGGATGCCTGCCTGTCATGGGAAGACACCGAGACCCTGCTCGCCATGCTGGCCGAAGCGGCCAAGGTCCGTCTGGACAAGCTGGGCTGAACAGCGAATATAAAGCAAAGGGGCCAGTATTCCTGATACTGGCCCCTTATTCTTGCAGGCGGCCGATTACGCTTCGCTAATCGACCCTACAAACGCTATCTCTCCTCTGCGCCCCGTTCTCAAAGACTCGGCATAAACCAGGTGCGGCCGGCTGCCTCGATACGATCGGTGCGGATCTGGAACACCCGCTCCAGCAGCGCCTCGTCGATGATCCCGACGTCCCCTTCCCCCACCACGCGGCCCTGTTGCAGGCAGAGCACGCGATCCGCCCAGTCGATGGCCAGATTGATGTCGTGGATCGCCACCACCACCAGCAATCCCTGTGCGGCCAGTTGCTTGAGCAGCCGCAGCAGCGCCATCTGGTGATGCAGATCCAGCCCCGCCAGGGGTTCGTCCAGCAGCAGCACCCGCCCGGTCGGATTGAGGCTTGGCCACAGTTGCAGCAGGGTGCGGGCGATCAGCACCCGCTGCTGCTCCCCCCCGGACAATCGGCTGAAGTCCCGTGCCAGCAGAGGCGCCAGTTCCAGGGCGTCGCACACATCCGCCACCGCCTGCGCCTGGGCATCGGGGCCCCCCTCCTCCAGCCCCAGGCTCAGCACCTGGAACACCGGGATGTGGAACAGCTGGGGCTGGCGCTGGGGCAGCATGGCGCGCCGCGTTGCAAGCTCGGGCCAGCTCAGGGTCGTGATGGCCTCTCCTCCCAGCAAGACGGCGCCATCGGCGGGCAGCAGGCCCGCCAGGGCCCCGAGCAGGGAGGACTTGCCGCTGCCGTTGGGGCCGAGCAGGGCCACCAGCTGACCGCCGGACCAGGCGAGATCCAGGGGGGCGAGGCGATGGGGGATGGCCAGGGCGCGTGCCTCCAGCCGCCAGGGGGCGGGATCAGCGGGACACATCGGCATCTTGCCTCAGCAGCAGATAGATAAAGAGCGGGGCACCCACCGAGGCGGTGATAACCCCGATGGGCAACTCACCGGCGTGCAGCGCCGAGCGGGCCACCAGATCGGCCCCGAGCAGCAGGGCGCCGCCCCCCAGCGCCGAGGCGGGCAGCAGGAAGCGCTGATCGCTGCCGCCGCACAGGCGCAGCAGGTGAGGCACCACCAGGCCGACGAAGCCGATGACGCCGCACAGGGAGACCGCCACCCCGGTGAGCAGACAGACCGCCAGCACCAGGCGTACCCGCATCCTGTCCACGTTCAGCCCCATGAGGCGGGCCTGGGTCTCTCCCAGCAGCAGTTGTTGCAGTGCCCGCCCCTGCCAGCAGAGCCAGCCGAGGGTGAGGGGCAGCACCAGCCACCACCAGGCGAGCTGCTGGCTGCCGTAGGCGAGGCTGCCCATCATCCAGAACATGAATTCCCGCAAGGCGCCGTCGTCGGCGAAATACATCAGCCAGGTCATGGCCGCATTGGTGAGGATGCCGATGGCGACCCCGAACAGCAGCAGCCGCCCATGGCCGAGCCGTGCCCGGCGTGCGAGACGGATGAGCAGCATGGTCACCACCAGGGCGCCGCCAAAGGCCGCCAGCGACAGCCCCCAGCCCGGCAGATAGAGCCCGAGCCCCTTGGCCACCGCCATCGCCACCATGGCGGCCAGCCCAGCGCCGCTCGAGACGCCGAGCAGGCCGGGTTCCGCCACCGGGTTGTGCAGCATCACCTGGAGCACGGCACCGCCGCAGGCAAGGGAGGCCCCCGCCAGAAGAGCCAGCAGGGCGCGCGGCAGGCGCAGCTCCAGCAGGATGCGCAGCTCCAGATCCCCCAGCGGCTGCCAGGGCAGCAGCACGAACTCCCCGAGGGCGAGGGAGAGCAGGAACAGGGCCAGGGTCAGCAACGACAGCAGGAGCAGCCAGCGGCGCTGCCAGCGCTGCTGGCGACGGATGAGAGAGAGATACACGGGATCCCCAAGAAGCGAGGCCCGCCGGGGGGCAGGCAGGAAAGCTGCATGATAACAGCGCGTTACCACCCAAGGTCAAGGCTGGTAGGGCTTGGCCAGCGCCGCTATCTCGCCGCTCTCCACCATGGCTTGCAACGCCTGCGCCAGCTTGGGGCCCAGCTCGTGGTGAGGTGAGTGCTTGCTCATCCCGAGGTAGAGCACCACCGGGTTGGGGGGCTGGAAGGGCGCCTTGACGAGGCCGGCGTCGTTGCGCTGGCTCAGGGCGTAATCCACCTGGCAGTCGGTCCCTATCATCAGGGGCAGGTGACCCCGCTCCACCATGCGCTGCAACTGGTCTTCGGTGGGGACCCCGTGCTTGTCGAGCTGGGTGTCGCCATCGAAGGGGGGGAAGTAGGCGGAGTTGAGCACATAGCCTATCTCGCGGCCCCGCAGATCCTCGTAGCGCCTGAGGCCGGCCACGGCGGCGGGCTTGCCATAGAAGGCAGGCCGGCACTGGTAATAGGACGGCTGCAGGTAGTCGATGAAAGCGGCCCGCTCCTCGGTGTGAGCCAGCCCTATCATCAGATCCGCCTGACCGGTCTGCATCTGTTTGAGTGCCCGTCCCCAGGGCACCCGTTTGAGGGTGAGCACAATGCCGCTGCGTGCCTGCAACTGGCGCAGAATGTCGATATCCAGCCCCTGGAAGTCGTCGTTCTCTGCCAGCATGCGAAACGGCGGCCAGACATCGGTGGCCACCGTCAGGGTCGGCGCACCTTGCGCCCAGCAGGCAAACAACAGACAAAGCGCACCCCAGCTTGTCTTGCCCATCCAGCTTTCGCCTTCTTTTGTTACATCCTTGTGAGCTAAAAATACCCTCAAGCACCACTTATGAAAACCCATGGAGTCGAGATAAAATGCATTGATTTAAAAGGAGAACCTAATGAACCCCATCATGACCAGTATCGGCCTGCTCATCTGCAGCAACGTCTTCATGACGTTTGCCTGGTACGCCCATCTCAAGAGCATGAATCACAAACCCTGGATCATCGCCGCCCTGGTGAGCTGGGGGATAGCCCTGTTCGAATACCTGTTGCAGGTGCCCGCCAACCGCATCGGCCACACCGTGCTCTCCGTCGGCCAGCTCAAGATCCTGCAGGAGGTGATCACCCTCACCGTGTTCGTTCCCTTCTCCATCTTCTATCTGAAAGAAGATCTGAAGTGGGACTACCTCTGGGCGGGTCTGTGCATCCTGGGCGCGGTCTTTTTTGTGTTCCGCGAAAAACTGACCGGCGCCTGAGGCTGTACACTCAAGCCATTCATCATCCCCCAGCCCTTTGAGCGACGAGGCCCCTCATGGAATTGAGAGACATGCTGCAGATCCTGGCCAAACAGGACGGTTCCGATCTCTATCTCTCCACCGGCGCCCCCCCCTGCGCCAAGTTCAACGGCGCCTTGCGCCCCCTCACCCAGGAGCCTCTGGGGCCGGGCGAGGTGGCCCGCATCGCCTACGACATCATGGATCTCGAGCAGAAACAGCAGTTCGAGAAAGAGCTGGAGATGAACCTCGCCATCTCCCTGCCCCAGATAGGCCGTTTTCGGGTCAACATCTTCAAGCAGCGCAATGAAGTCTCCCTGGTGGCGCGCAACATCAAGACCGAGATCCCCCGCTTCGAGGATCTCAAACTCCCCCCGGTACTCCTCGACACCATCATGGAGAAGCGGGGTCTGGTGCTCTTCGTCGGCGGCACGGGGTCCGGCAAGTCCACGTCGCTCGCGGCCCTTATCGATCATCGCAACCGCAACAGCGGCGGCCACATCATCACCATCGAGGATCCGGTGGAGTTCGTCCATCGCCACCAGAAGAGCATCATCAACCAGCGAGAGGTGGGGGTGGATACCCGCAGCTTCCACGCGGCCCTGAAGAACACCCTGCGCCAAGCGCCGGATGTCATCCTCATCGGTGAAATCCGCGATCGGGAGACCATGGAGCATGCCCTCGCCTTCTCGGAAACCGGGCATCTGGCCATCTCCACCCTGCACGCCAACAACGCCAACCAGGCGCTGGATCGCATCATCAACTTCTTTCCGGAGGAGCGCAGACCCCAGCTGCTCAACGACCTTGGCAACAACCTCAAGGCCTTTGTCTCCCAGCGGCTGGTGAAGACCACGGACGGCGGGCGCCGGGCGGCGGTGGAGGTGATGCTCGGGACCCACACGGTGCGCGATCTCATCAAGCGCGGCGAGTTTGGCGGCCTCAAGGAGATCATGGAAAAATCCAGGGCCCTTGGCATGGTGACCTTCGACAGTACCCTGTTCGATCTGGTGGTCGAGGGGGTGATCGACGAGGAGGAGGCGGTGAAGAACGCGGACTCCCAGAACAACCTGCGCCTCAAGATCAAACTCTGGCGGGAGAAGGGCCAGATAGGCAACAGTGCGGCGGCGAGCGGCTGGAGCCTGGAGCCCACCAAGGACGAGGGCGACCTCTTCTGAGACGGGCCCGGCGGCCACGAAAAAGGGAACCCTCGGGTTCCCTTTTGCATGTGGGCAGGTGTCAGCCCTTCTGGATCAGCCCTATCTGGCCGGGCTCGCACCACTCGAACGTCACCTCTTCGTGCTTGCCGCAGCAGGAGCCGCCACACAGGCGGCTCTCCCGCTTGGCGACGCGCCCCTTGCGCATCCAGACCCCGAGCATGGCCTCTACCGCATCCTCGGAGGTGTGGAAGTGGCGGGCCAGCGCCCGCCGGCTCACCTTCTTGTGCAGGGCCAGATAGTCCCCCAGTTCACGCAGGATCACAGAATACCCTCCCTCTCGGCGCACTCGTCCCTGACCATGAGCCCCTTCACAGGGTCACCACCTTGCGGGCGACGATGTCGCCGTGACGACGCCCCAGCCACCAGAGCAGCACCAGGGAGAGCAGATAGCTCAGGCTCCAGACCAGGCTCTGCGCCGGGTGGGCGGCGAAGGTCGCCAGTTGATAGAAGAGGGTGGCGCACAGGAAGGCGACGTAGTTGCACCAAGCGGCGGTGAACAGGGCCCACTGACGACCGGTCTCTCGCACCAGAGCCCCCATGGCGGCGGCGCAGGGCATGTAGAGCAGCACGAACAGCAGGTAGGCAAAGGCCCCGGCCACGCCGTCGAAGTGGGTCTGCATGTTGCCGTAGGTGGAGGTGTCCACCTCCTGGGCCTCGGCGGCCGCCTGCTTGTCCTCCAGATCCCCCACCTTGAGCCCCATGGGATCGGCGGGGTCGATGTCCGCCAGGTTGGCGGGAATGGTGGCCAGCGCCGCTTTCAGGCTGCCCAGCAGGGAGTATTCACTCTCCTCCTCATCACCGGCGCCGCCGGCGTAGAGGCTGTTGAGGGTAGCGACCACCGCCTCCTTGGCAAAGATGCCGGTGAGGATGCCCACCGTGGCCTGCCAGTTGTCGTCCCGCACGCCTATGGGATGCAGCACCGGGGTCACGGACTGGCTCAGCTTGCTCAGCACCGAGTTCTCCTGATCCTGGTTGCCGAAGCTGCCGTCGGTGCCCAGCGAATTGAGCACGCTCAGCACCGCCACCATCAGGACGATGGTCTTGCCCGCGCCGAAGATGAAGCCCTTGAGTTTCTGCCAGGTGCGCAGCCCCACGTCCACCGGACGGGGCCACTCGTAATCGGGCATCTCCATCACCATGGAGTCGCTCTTGCCCGGCAGCAGGGTGCTGCGCAGGAAGAGGCCGGTGAGCACCGCCACCAGGATGCCGAACAGATAGAGACCGAACACCAGGTTCTGCCCCGACTCGGGGAAGAAGGCCACCGCGAACAGGGCGTAGACCGGCAGACGGGCACCGCAGGACATGAAGGGTGCCATGGCCGAGGTCATCAGCCGCTCGCGCTCCGACCCCAGGGTGCGAGTCGCCATCACCGCGGGCACGGTGCAGCCAAAGCCCATCAGCATGGGGACGAAGGCCTTGCCGGGCAGGCCGAGGCGACGCATCAGGGCATCCACCACGAAGGCGGCGCGGGCCAGATAGCCGGAGCTCTCCAGCACCGCGAGGAAGAGAAAGAGGCAGCCCACCACGGGGATGAAGGTCGCCACCGTCTGCAAACCGGCACCCACGCCGTCCGCGAGCACGGCCCCCAGCCAGTCGGGGGCACTCATCAGCCCCAGCAGGTGGTGCACTCCGTCCACGAACAGGGCCCCCCCGAGGATGTCGAAGAAGTCGATGAAGGCGCTACCCACCTTGATGGCGAACATGAACATCAGGTACATCACCAGCAGGAAGAAAGGGATGCCCACCCAGCGGTTGAGCAGCACCCTGTCCAGCCGTTCGCTCTGAGCGACGGTGAGCTTGTCCTGATGACGGCACGCCTGCTGGCACCAGTGGTGGATATGGCCGTAGCGCAAATCAGCGAGTTGCAGGTCGATGTCCTGGGCGTGGTGGGCGCGGCTCACCACGTTGTCGGCCGCCGCCTGCTGCCCCGCCGCCAGGGTCTCCTGCATGGCGATGTCTTCCTCCAGCAGGCGCAGGGCGCGACCACGGCGATGCAGATGATGGGGGGCGAGCAGGGTCTCCAGCTCGGCGATGTCTCCCTCGAGGGGCTGACCGTAGTCGAGCACCAGGGCGGGCTGGGACTGGCCGATATACTGGTGGATCCCCTCTTTGAAGGCCGCCACCTGCTGGCGATTGTGGGCCGAGAGTGACACCACGGGGCACCCCAGCGCCTTGGCGAGCAAGGCCTCGTCGATGGTGATGCGCCGCTTTTGCAGCAGATCCATCTTGTTGAGCACCACCACCATGGGCAGCCCCAGCTCCCGCAGTTGCAGGGTAAGGTAGAGGGAGCGCTCCAGGTTGGCGGCATCGATGACGTTGAGCAGCAGATCCGGCTGCTGGCGCTGGACGAAGCGGCTGGCGATCTGCTCGTCCAGGCTCGCCTCCTGGTTGGCCAGGGCATAGATGCCGGGCAGGTCCACCAGGGTGTATTCCTGCCCGCGGGCAGCAAAGGCCCCCATCTTCTTGTCGACGGTGACCCCGCTCCAGTTCCCCACCTGCTGGCGGGAGCCGGTCAGGGCGTTGAACAGGGAGGTCTTGCCGCTGTTGGGATTGCCCACTGTGACCAGGTTGTAGCTCATACCGGCTCCACCTCGATTTGCTGGGCCAGACCCCGCTGCATGGAGAGGCAGATGCCCTGGCACTGGATCTGGAGCGGGTCCCCCAGGGGGGCGGCCCGCAGATAGAGGATCTCGGTCTGGGGCAGCAGCCCCATCACCATCAGCTTGCGCCGCAAGGCGCGGCCAAGGTGGTTCATGTGCGTGATGCGAGCGCTCTGTCCCGGCGACAGCTCTGTGAGTACCATGACGGGCTCCTGAAGTTAAACAAGAATAATTCGCTTTTAATGGGGGGATTATAAGCTGTGCCCTCAACATTTATTTGCGTAAAATCAAACTCCGCTTAGCTAACCGACAAAGTATTGCCATGAGTCACGACAACAACAGCCGCCTGGTCTACAGCACGGACGGCGGCATGATCAAGGAATCCGCCCCTGCCCAGCACGCCTCCCCCTTCCCCGACGACGGGGTCGTGCGCATCCGCCGCGAGACAAAGGGACGCAAGGGGGCCGGGGTCATCAGCATCCACGGCGTTCCCGCCGACCAGCAGAAGGCCCTCGCCACCCTGCTCAAGAAGAAGTGCGGTACCGGCGGCGGTCTCAAGGAGGGGATCATCGAGATCCAGGGGGACAAACGGGACCTTATCAAGGCCGAACTGGAGAAGGCCGGCTTTCAGGTCAAGCTGGTGGGGGGATAATTCCCCATCCCGCGCCTTGCCTCACCGGGGGTTTTTCCCTAGAATGCCCGCTCCCATCGAGGGGGAGTAGTCTCGCCACGGACCCGTTTCGTGCGCGATCCTGATCAACATACTTGGTGCCAACTCACCATGGTCAGGGTGATCCGGGCAATGCCGGATTTGACAAGACCTTTGACGGGCCAGTGCCAAAACCGGGGACGGATGGCACAGGCTTGTCTTTGGTTTATAACAATTCCGTCCCCCGGTCATTTTTATGGAAGCCTTGTTAACCTCCACCATCAGCGTTGCCATCGCCGAGATCGGCGACAAGACACAGCTGCTGGCCCTGTTGCTCATCTGTCGTTTTCGCAAACCCTGGCCCATCATCGCCGGCATGCTGGCTGCCACCCTGCTCAACCACGCAGGGGCCGCCTGGATAGGGGAATTCATCAGTCGCTGGATGGATCCCAAGGTGATGACCTGGCTGGTCGCTGGTGCCTTCATCGCCATGGCCGCCTGGATCCTGGTGCCGGACAAGATGGACGATGAAGAGAGTTCCCTGGACAAGTACGGCCCCTTCATGGCCACCTTCGTGCTCTTCTTCATCGCCGAGATCGGTGACAAGACCCAGATAGCCACCGTGCTGCTGGCAGCCAAGTACGACTCCCTGATCCAGGTGATCACCGGCACCACCCTCGGCATGATGCTGGCCAACGTGCCCGTGGTGCTGCTCGGCAAGCTCGGGGCCGACAAGCTCCCCCTCAAGGGGATCCGCATTGCCTGCGCCATCCTCTTTGCGGGGCTTGGCATCTCCACCCTGATCTTCGCCTGACCTCCATAGAAGCCGGCGGGGGATCAGCGTGAGCACTGATCGCCACCGCCGCCCCGGACGTCCTTCAGGCCCCCTCCTCACGGCGGGGGCCTTTTTAGTGCAAAGACATGGCCCCGTGCCGCGACCTGTGTCGCAGCGCCAACGGCGCCCCTGCCCCGAGACGCGGCTCCGTGCCATAATGCCTTATCTTTCAGGCATCACGGCTTCAGGAGCCCCCATGCACCTCACCTCAAGACAGACCCTGCTCGACTGGGTCAGGCGCGGCCGCCTGCCACGGGCCTCGCTGCCTGCCGCCCTGGCCCTGTGCGATCTGCCCCCCGGTCCTGCCCGCTGGCAGTGGCTGTTCGACAGGCTGCTGCTCTGGCTCGGCTGCCTCTGCCTTGGCGCCGGCCTCGTCTTCTTCGTCGCCTTCAACTGGCAGGCCCTGGGGCGCCTCTCACGTCTCGCCCTGCTGGAGCTGCCGTTGCTCGCCATGCTCCTGGTGCTCTGGCGCAAACCCATGAGTGACACCCCGCGCCAGGCCCTGCTGCTGGCCCTGGCCCTCAACCTCGGCGCCCTGCTCGCCCTGGTGGGCCAGACTTACCAGACCGGCGCCGACCCCTGGCAGCTCTTCGCCACCTGGGCCCTGATGCTGCTGCCGCTGGCGGCCCTTGGCAGAAGCCCGCTGCTCTGGACCCTGGCCTGGCTGCTCGGTCAGCTCGCCCTGGTGCTCTACTGGCGGCTCGGCCTTCTCGATCTCTTCTTCTCCTTCAACGAGGAGGCCCTCGGCTGGTGCCTGACCCTGCTCAACGCCGCCCTCTGGGGTCTGCTCATCCTGGTGCCCGCCCGCTACGCCCTGATGCCCTCCTGGCTCGCGGGGCTGGCCGCGGGGCTCGGCATCACCCTGCTCACCCTGCTGGCCCTGTTCGATGCCGCTTCTCCCTGGGTCTGGCCTGCCTGGCTCGCCTGGCTCGGCGCCGCCTACCTGCGCTGGCACCACAGGTTCATCGCCGGGCTCGCCATGGGGTGCCTGAGCCTCATCGCCGTGATCCTCGCGGCCCTTGGCAAGTGGATGGAACCGGACATGAACGGCTTCTTGCTGCTGGCTCTCATCGCCATCGGCCTGTCGGTGATGGCCAGCCGCTGGCTGCAACAACAACGGAGGCTGCATGTCTGATCTCACCCCCTGGGAGCGCCTGCGTGCAGCCCAACTTGTGGAAGGGGATGCCCCCCGGGATGAACAGCCCCACTGGTCGGGCCGTTTTCTGCTCGGCATGGTGGGCTGGATAGCCGCCCTCTTCCTGCTCTTCTTCCTCTTCATGGCCTTCGAGCAGCTGACCCGCGACCCCAACAACGCCCTCACCATGGGGATGGTGCTGATGGCCGCCGCCCTCGGTCTCAACCGCATGGCGACCCGCAGCGATCTCTGGGATCAGTTTGTGCTGGCGCTGGCGCTGGCGGCAGATGCCTGGCTGCTCTACGGCCTGCTGGACAGGCTGGATCTGAACGTCGCGTGGCTCTGGTTCGGTCTGACCGCCTTCTCCCTCGGGGTGGCCGCCCTGTTCGAGCACTGGCTGATCAGGCTGTTCCACAGCTTCGCCGCCGCCATCCTGCTCACCCTCGCCCTCGCCTGCCTCGGCCTGCACCTGCTGGCCCTGCCGCTGGTGATGGGCGCCGTCGCCCTGTGCTGGCTGCAGGCGGAGCGCGATCCCGCCCGCCATCTGCTCTATGAATCCCTCACCCTGGGGCTGGCACTCTCCCTGCTGGTGCTGGGACGGCTGCACCACCCCCTGTGGGAGGGAGGCACCAGCGTGCTCAATGAGCTCGGCAGCTCCCGCCTGCCCCTCTGGCTCAATCCCCTGCTCTGCGCCGCCCTGCTGCTCGCGGTCATGGTTCGCCTCAGGCTGCCGCTGCGCTACGGGCTGCCGCTGGTGGTGATCAGCGCCATCATTCCCGGCATGGGGGCTGGCGCCCTGGTGCTGGTGCTCGGCTTCTACGCCGGCAGCCTGGCCCTGATGACCCTGGCAGGCCTCCTGCTGCTCGGCTTTGGCTCCCTCTATTACTACGATCTGGGGCTGACCCTGATGACCAAGTCCTGGCTGCTGCTCGCCTCGGGGGCCCTGCTGCTCGGTACCCGTCAGTGGCTCAAGCACCTTCACCACAGGAGCCCCTCATGAGACGCCTCGCCTTTTTGCTGACCGGTCTTGCCCTGCTCGCCGGCATCAACGCCATCGTCTGGCGCTTCGAGCACGCCATGAGCCAGGGGGAGGTGGTGCTGATCGAGCTGGCACCGGTCGACCCCCGCTCCCTGATGCAGGGGGACTACATGCGCCTGAACTACGCCCTCGCCCGCCAGCTGGCGGGCCGCCAGGCCGCCGCCGGCCCCCACACCCTGGTCGTTCGCCTGGATGAACATCAGGTGGTGCACTGGGTGGAAGGGGGCAAGTCCGAGGCCCCGGGCCCGGGGGAGCGTCTGCTCAAGGTGCGCCAGCGCGACGGCCAGTGGTTTATCGGGCCTGACGCCTTCTTCTTCGAAGAGGGCACGGGAGATCAATATGAGTCGGCCCGCTACGGCGAGTTTCGCCTGCAAGAGGATGGCAACACCCTGCTGGTAGGGCTGAGGGACGAAGCGTTCACCCCCCTGGGTCACACCCGCCCGGCCTGGTAAAAAGGGGGCGCCGACCCGGTTGTGAGTGGCAAGATGATGACAACCCCCGGCGGATAACGTCTTCGCCGGGTGGCGAAACGCCGTGACTTGGCAACACTTGAAACTGGGCACTCGGCAGCAGGACGGTCAGGATGAACATAGACATTGCAGTCCCCCTTCGCAGACTGGTCGCCTGCGCCGCCCTCGCGGCCATGGTCTGGGGCACTCCCGCGACCCAGGCCAGCCCGGCGCTCGCCAGCCTGCACTACCTCACCGAAGAGTACAAACCCTACAACTTCACCGGGGAGGATGGCGCCCCGACCGGCTTTGCCATCGACCTGCTGCACCTGGTGTGGCAAAAGACCGGCACCCCTGTCCAGCCCGTCAGCATCCTCCCCTGGGCCAGGGGCTACTACCTGCTGACCCAGAAACCCAATGTGGTGCTCTTCTCCACCGCCCGCACCGAGGCGCGCAATCCCCTGTTCAAATGGGCCTGCCCCATCGGCTATGCCGAGATAGTGCTGATGGGGCTCGCCAGTCGCCCCCTGACCTTGACCCGCCTGGAAGATGCCCAGCGCTACACCATAGGCGCCGTGCGATCCGATGTGGGGGAGCAACTGCTGCTCAACGCCGGCTTCGACGAGCAGAAGATCATGACCGCCAACCGCCTCTCCCTGGCCCTGCGCATGCTCACCTCGGGCCGGGTCGAGCTGATCTCCAGCAACAAGTCCACCCTGCTGGATCTCATCAAGACCCAGCAGCTGGATCCCGCCCAGTTCGAGGTGCGCTGGATGTTGAGCTCCGAGCAGTACTGCTTCGCCTTCAGCCACCCGGTTGACGATGCCCTGGTCAGGGAGTTCCAGATCGGCCTGACACAGGTGCTGGCCAGCAGCGACTTCCAGCAGCTCCAGCACAAATACTTCCCCTCCCCCTGACCCCTTCCCCCGCCGGGGCCGCCAAGGCCCCGGCCCGCCTTTGAGCCAGCGCACGAAACCCGTTTAATGTTCGCCACTTGCAACGACAAGGGGTGACGCAGACCGTCCTGGGTCCGTAATATAGGGCGCAGGAGCCTGTTGGCCCCTTTTTCACGGCAAGGGGCAGGGCGCACGGTGGCAGCGACAGTCAGGGGCGGCAGCGTGCCCGCCGACCGCCTTCATCGGGCAGCGCCGCGCTCACGCCCTTCCCCGCCATCTCTGCGATCTCTTGGGAACACACATGCACAACACAGCGAAATGGTTGATGAGTCTCTCGGTCTGCGCCCTTCTGATGGCCTGCGGCGGTGACAAGACCACCGGCAAGGCCTGTCTCGGGTCAAACAACGACACCCTGGTGGAGGGGATGCAGGACAAGTGCAAGGCGGGGGACATTGTCGCCACCAAGCACCCGGCCTATTTCTGCGATTTCAACTACGCGGTCACCTTCAACAGCTACAACTCCGCGATTTGCGTCTACTCCGGCGGCCTGAAACCGGAGAGAACCACGGAAAAATCATAACTGGCGACCCATTTTCCCCGTCTGACACGAAGAGGGCGGCAGGATATGTGGTCAATGCCCGGGCGGCGGTGCCGCTCAGGCCATCCGGGGGCGGCTTCGCCCCTATTTCACCCGCATCAGACGGTGACGCTGCCCGGCGCACTCGAGCTGGAGCACCTGGGATCGGGCCATGGCCTCCACCCTGGCCAGCATCTCGGCGTTGTAGCCTTTGCGGCGCATCCATTGCAAAGGCTCCTCGAAGCCCCCTTCGTTGACCACGAAGGTATCTGTGTAGGACTCCTTGACGATGCTGACCACCCAGATGCGCTGCTGAAACTCGCAGAGTCCGGCCACCAGGGTGGCCGCCCGGCCAGGGCGCGCACACGGCGGGCAAGAAGATGAACCATGATATGGGCTCCGAACCGATAAAAGAGAAAACAGACTGGCACCCGGGTGGACGCGCCACCCTGTGCCCTCTCAACCCGCCCCGCTCCTATCGCGGGGCAGACACCTGACTGGAAGGAGGCGGGTTCCCGCCCTCCCCTGCGGCCCGGCGCTGGCGCTTGACCGCATACATGCTCGCATCGGCCCGGTTCAGCGCCTCCTCGACGCTGACCTCGGCCGGCATCACGGCCACCGCCCCCACGCTGGCACCGGGATAATGGATCACCTTGTCCCCCACCGGCAGTGACAGCACGCTGTGCTCGAACAGGCGCTGGCGAAACGCCGCCACCGCCCCGTCCAGCGTGTCAGCGTCCGGGAAAGGCCCCATGCCCACGGCCACGAACTCGTCCCCCCCAAAGCGGGCCAGCAGATCGCCGCCGCGCAGGGTCTCGCTCAGTTGCCGCGCCATGGCGGTGAGCAGCCTGTCCCCCGCCTCGTGGCCATGCTCGTCGTTGATGGCCTTGAAGCCATCGAGATCCACAAAGGCGATGAGCACCGGATGCCCCGCCCGCTCCGACAACGAGAAGAGGCGGGTGAGCTCCAGCATCAGGGCGCGGCGGTTGGGGAGCCCGGTGAGGGGATCGGAGAGGGCCAGGCGCGAGAGCTCGTCGTTGGCCTGCTGCAATTGCCGCAGCAGTTGCTCCCGCTCCACCTGTTCGGCAATCAGGTGCGCGAAGAAGGCGATGAGCTGCTGCGCCCCCGCCACCGCGGGCTTTTGTTCGGTACTGGCGCCGCACAGGGTGCCATAGAGGGAGCCGGTGGAGGTGCGAACCGGGCTGCTCAGATAGGAGCGAATGCCGAGCTCGCTGGCCGCCTGGGAGTCCCCCCACAGAGCGGCGACGTCATCGGTGTAGCCAATCTCATCGTCGATGGCACGGCGACACAGGGTATCGCTCCACTCCACCGTCATCCCCTCGGGGATCTGCAGCCCGGCCGCATTGCGGGCAAACAGAACATGCTGGCTGCTTTGCCCGAGGTCAATCTCGGTGAGATAGGTCGACTCCAGCCCGGTCACCGACGCCAGCATTTCCAGCAAGGGGCGGGTCAGGCTCTCCAGATCCCGCGCCTCTGTAACCCGCTCCGACAGGGCCTGCAATATCTTGTCCATGCCTCTCTCCCAGCTTGCATGTCATGTCCGCACACCTTAGCCAACTCGGGGCACGCCAGACAAGTGCGAGAAAGGGGTAGACCGGGAAAACACCCACCCGCTCACGGCCTGGCGGGCGCGCCGCCACGCCCGGGGCCCCCCCGGCGGCCCGCCCCGGGCCATAACTTTGAACCAGCGCAAAAAACCCATCATTTCTGACACATCCCTCAGCAATAGCCGTGGATCGGGCCCCGTCGGCTCCGTAGGATGGTAATGGGTGCCCGTTGGCCCCTGTTTCGTCCCGTCGGGTCAGCGGCGCATTGTGGTAGCGAGAGCCAGGGGCGGTAGCAATTCTGGCGGATGCCAGCCCGGCATCCCGCGCCTGCGGCAAGGGGCGAGGGTGTCACCCTCGACGGGAGTGCCCGTCAGCCTCGAGGCTCCATCCTCTCCCCTGCGGGTAAGACGTTAGAAACCATTGGTAGAGTCGAGTAGGGTCGATTAGCGAAGCGTAATCGTCCGCGGTAACAGTCCCCTCTCCCCTTGCGGGAGAGGGTCAGGGTGAGGGGTTCGGTAACGCCATTGCCTGGCGAATGCCACCCCACGCCTCAATGGCATGGCTTCGCCATGCAGGACACGAGGGCGCTGCCCTCGACCGGGTTTCGCCCTTATCCCCTCGCCCCTTTGGGGGAGAGGGCCAGGGTGAGGAGTCGGTAACATCATTACTCGATGTCGTAGACCGCTGGATTGACATGGCTTCGCCATGCAGGACACGAGGGCGCTGCCCTCGACAGGGTTTCGCCCGCCCTTCGGGCTTGGGCGAGTGACTTTTCTTTGCGTGGCCAAAGAAAAGTCACCAAAAGAAAGGCCACCCCCACTTGTTCGCCCTCCTGCGTTGGGTTCCCTCGGTTCAGGCAAAAGGTCTGGCGGAACGACGCAGACGGTACATCCCTGTACCGCCTGCGTCTGCGCCGTCGTCCATGACGGCGCTCCTGACCTTGTGCCCTCACCTCGGCGAACAACAGGGGGGCAACACCCAACCCGCAGCACCGAGGCCGGTTAACAGGCGCAGGGTACACCAAGCGCAGCGCATTGCACTGTGGTAACCCCCCGTCTATTCGGGGCAAAAATCGGGCGGGTTGTTATCTCAGAGCCAACCCCTCGCCCACCCCATGGCGTGACCAGATTGCCTCACCAATGAAACAAGAATTATCAACGTAGCTTCATTGGTGAAAAAATCATGGTGAGTATAACGACAAGCGGCACCCATCCCTATCGGGAAACGGTTTTATATTGAAGGCCCGAGAGTGAGTATTTCACTGTAATAACACCTTATTTCTCGAACGTCCTATTATGTTTTTTAATCGAACCTATAACCATTAACCACAATTAATAAACCACATAAGTGATAAGCATGAAAATTTCAATTCTCCATTTAAGTGACATTCATATAAAAGGAACAACGGAGGAGGAATTTCTTGAAAAAATAGTTCCAAATCTTACTAATCTCACATCCTATCATGCATCATCCTCTGACGTTATATTCATAGCGATCACCGGAGACATTGCATTCAGCGGTAAAGAACATGAGTATTTAATAGCATCTAGGTTTATAGAGAAACTAAAAAATGACATTAATGCAGATACTAAAAAGCCTGTTGAGATAATCATAGTGCCTGGAAATCATGACTGTAACTTTAGCAATGCAAACCAAGCCAGATCTATCTTACTTCAATTTTTAACATCTAATAGTAATTCTAGTTTAGAGAATGAAACCATAAATCAAATTGCATCTATACAAGATGAGTATTTTAAGTTTGAAAAAGACGTAAATCCTAATTACATCGAACACTCTAAAATCTTTAAAACATTTGACTACGTACATGTCAATACAACAGTTAGATTTGCACTAATAAATACATCTTGGTGCTCAGAGTTGCATGAAAAACAAGGAAAAATGATAATTCCAAACAATGCAATTAATTTCGGTAAAATCAACCAAAGCGATATTGTAATAACTCTATTTCATCACCCGTTCAATTGGTTTTCACAAAGTTGTTATCATGACTTCAGGAAAAACACCAGAGAGCATTCAAACTTCATAGTAACAGGCCATGAACATCAGCCTACCGTGACCGATACATATGAACAAAACTCTGGCGAATGTGTTTTTATCGAAGGGGCATCATTGCATGATGATTCTAACAACTCAGAGTTTTCAGTCATCAATATTGATACAGACTCACATCACTACATTATTTCAACCTATAAATATGACCCTGCGGAGCAAATATACGTTGCCAACTCAGAATGTACAAATACATATGGCTGTGATACAAAACATAAGAATGGTAGCTTGTCCTACTCATTTGAAATACTAGAAAACAATAATGACTTGGGCGGTGCATTCCAAAACTCAGGCACGGACCATCTAAAGATTAGTGATATATATGTTTACCCACATATTAAAGAAATAGGAAACGATGTAGACAACCATCTATATGATGCATCCGAGTTAAAAAAAGTTGATTTTATTGGTGAGTGTATAATCCTAAAAGGTGATGAAAAAACAGGAAAAACTACCCTACTTAAAACACTCCTAGTTGAACATTTAAAAAATGGCCTACATCCAATTTATATGGATGGGAAGGAATTAAAAATATCAAAGCCGAATCAACTTACACGCAGTATAGAGTCAGCAATAAATGCCCAATACACTAAAGAATCTGCTTTCGACACTTACAAACAAGTACCGAAGGAAAAAAGAATTTTGTTTTTTGATAATTTTGACGAAATTCAAGTAAAATCAACAAGTGGGCTAGACTCCATTCTTAATGAGCTAAAAAGTACCTTTGGAAACATCGTTATCACAGTAAATGAACTTTTTGATCTAACTTCATTTATTAATGAGCATACTGTAAACCCTTTTAATGGATATAGAAATTTCTCTATTCAACCATTTGGCTTTAGAAAACGGAATGAACTTATAAAAAGATGGTATAGCGTTGGTAGTAACAAGTTTGAAGATGAGTCTTTGCTTTTCAATAAAGTAGATAAAGCTGAGAAAAACATTGGTATCATAATATCTAAAAACCTTATTCCACCAGCTCCAATTTATCTTTTGACATTAATGCAAAGCATGGAAGCTGGACATGGCAGTGAGTTGAATGAGAGTTCACTAGGTGAATATTATCGTTTCCTAATCACACAGTCCCTACTTAATAATGGGATAAAAAGAGAAAATCTTACTGAATACTTTGAGTATTTATGTCAACTATCTTGGTATGTCCATCAGAACACAAGAGAACAATTAACGCACGAAGAGGTAAGCAATTTTAACAGTATTTTTAGTAATGAGCGTCATACCGTAGAGCTAAGAACTAGGCTTGGAGAGCTGTGTGCAGCAAACATATTGTCAAACTATGGAGGACTCTACTCATTTAAGTACCCTTACATATACTATTTCTTCAAAGGGCTATATTTGAGTGATAATATTGAGCTACACGTATGTGTTGAACATATAAATCATTGCTTCAAACACCTTTATGTTAGATCAAACGCACATACTATACTATTTTTAGCTCATCATGCTGGTTCAAGCTCGACTAGAACTTTAATTGAGTGTATGAAACATGCAATGTCATCATTGTTTCGAGATAATTCGCCTGTCACGTTCGAAACAGATGAGGGATTAACCAACATTGTTCGACATTCACCTAATTTAATATATAACAAAACTTCACCTGAAGAACATCGCCAAAGAGTAAATGAAACTAAAGATCTTGCAGACAGTGATAATGATGGTCTATCAGAAATTGAAGAAGACAACCCAGACGATCTAAGTCTTGTTGCACAGATAACTACTATGTTCAAAGCGATCGAAATTGCGGGTCAATTTTTGAAGAACCAATACGCAAAAATCAACCGCTTAGAAAAAAGAGAGATTTTAAACGAAATATTTTCAGCACCATTGAGAAGCTTAGATAATTTCTATGAGTTTATAAGAGAGAATCCGGATGCACTCATATCCGAGATTGAGAAAAAAATTGAGCGAAAAGGAATATCAAATGATAAAGAAAAAATTAGGGTTGCTTCACAACAAACTGTGTCAGCACTAATTCAATTCCTTTCCGTAATATATTTAACAAAACCGGCTCAAGCAGCAAACTCAGCTAACTTATTTGAGGATATTTTTCATATTGTTGATGATAAAAAAACGACATCATACAAAATGATTAGATTGGCTCAATTACTTGACTCACCGAGTGCAATTCCAAGGGGGCACATCGAGGAAATTTTAAAAGAGTCAAAAAACAATATCTTTGTCAAAAAGATACTTCAAATAATAGTAATAAAACGGCTTTACATGTACAGAACCGCAGAGGCTGACATGCAATGGATCAATAGTAAGCTAGATATTGACATCACCAAACAGAAAGAAATTTCATATATTAAAGGCTCAAATCTATTTCTCACCAAAAAATAAACCTAGTTTTTTACAACCTCAATAAACACGCTAGAAACATTGAGCAATGTGATAGTTAAAAACCGCGGCCTTGAGTTGCGGTTTTTATTTATATTGCCCAGATAATTTTTACCAAAACGCTATTTCCCCCTTGCACTGCTCCAAGGCAGGATAGGCAGCCAATATGCAAGATGAAGCCACGGACTGGCACGGTATTGGCTCCCCCTGCAATCCGCCGAGTCGAGTTCAGCGGGTCAGGAGCGCCATCAGGGATGATGGCGCAGCCGCAGTCGGCACAGGGATGTGCCGTCTGCTGCGCTCCGTCCGACCCGTTGGACGAGACGAGGGAACCCGCGAAGCGGGCGGTTTGCCGGGGGAGAAGACCTTTGGTGACTTTGGGTCTTTCCAAAGTCACTCGCCCCAGCCCGAAGGGCGGGCGAAACACCTTCGAGGGCAAGGCCCTCGCCCAAACAAAAACCGCAGCCCCAGGGCTGCGGTTTTCTTATTGGCTCAACCTGTTGGCACTAGGCGCCAACAGCGCCACCGGCCTTAGGCACGGCGCCAGCTGGTCTTGCCTGCGCTGTCTTCCAGTACGATGCCCATCTCGGTGAGACGGTTACGGGCGGCATCCGCCGCGGCCCAGTTCTTGTCGGCGCGGGCCTGAATGCGCTCGGCGATCAGGCGCTCGATCTCGGCGACCTCTTCGTCCACCTCAATACCCTTCAAGAAAGCATCCGGATCCTGTTGCAGGATGCCGAGCACGGCGCCCAGTTCCCGCAGGCGGGCACCGAGGCCGGCGGCGACAGCGATGTCTTCGGCCTTCTGGCGGTTGATCTCGCGCACCAGGTCGAACAGGGCAGAGTAGGCTTCCGGGGTGTTGAAGTCATCGTCCATGGCATCTTTGAAGCGAGCCACCTGCTCGTCACCACCGGCGGCGGCAGCCGCCGGCAGGTCGCGCAGGGCGGTGTACATCCGCTCCAGGGCGGCGCGGGCCTGCTTCAAGTTGTCTTCCGAGTAGTTGAGCTGGCTGCGGTAGTGACCGGACATCAGGAAGTAACGGACGGTTTCGGCGTCGTAGTGGGCCAGCACATCGCGGATGGTGAAGAAGTTGCCAAGGGATTTGGACATCTTCTCTTTATCCACCATCACCATGCCGCTGTGCATCCAGGTGTTGACGTAGTCGCCGCCGTGGGCGCAGCAGGACTGGGCAATCTCGTTCTCGTGGTGCGGGAACTGCAGATCGGAGCCGCCACCGTGGATGTCGAAGTGGTTGCCAAGGTGCTTGGAGTTCATGGCGGAGCACTCGATGTGCCAGCCAGGGCGACCCGGGCCCCAGGGGCTGTCCCAGGTCGGCTCGCCGGGCTTGGACATCTTCCACAGCACGAAGTCGAGCGGATTGCGCTTGGCATCCACCACGTCGACCCGGGCGCCGGCCTGCAACTGCTCCAGATCCTGGCCCGAGAGCTTGCCGTAGTCGGTGTAGGACTCGACGATGAACATCACATCGCCGTTGTCCGCCACGTAGGCGTGCCCTTTTTCCAGCAGGGTTTCAACCAGGGCGATGATCTCGCCGATGTGCTGGGTGGCGCGGGGTTCGATGTCCGGGCGCACCATGCCGAGGGCATCGAAATCCTGGTGCATGTCGCCGATGAGGCGCTCGGTGAGATCGTCACAGGTCACGTGCGTTTCGGCGGCGCGCTTGATGATCTTGTCATCCACGTCGGTGACGTTGCGCACATAGGTGAGGTCGTACCCTGCATAACGCAGGTAGCGAGCGACGACGTCGAAGGCGACGAAGGTACGGCCGTGGCCGATATGACAGTGATCATAGATAGTGACGCCACACACATACATGCCCACCTTGCCCGGGTGGATAGGTTTGAATTCTTCTTTTTGACGAGTGAGTGTGTTGTATATCTTCAGCATCTTATGACCACTGCCTGTGAGTAAAATGGCCTGCCATTCTAACCGCATCCGGTATAGAAAACGAGGCAGAAAAAGCCCCCTCTCCCCCCTGCCATCTATGCCGCAGGGCCCTGATGGGCTAGAATTGCCACCACTTTATGCCATACACCTGCGGGCACCTTGCTGCCTGCGTCAAAATGAAAGGACAACTCATGGTTACTCTGCACACCAACCACGGCGACATCACCCTGACCCTGAACGCGGAAAAAGCCCCGGAGACCGTGGCCAACTTCCTGCAATACTGCCGTGACGGTCACTACGACAACACCATCTTCCACCGCGTCATCGACGGCTTCATGATCCAGGGCGGCGGCTATGCCCCGGGCTTCGAAGAGAAAGAGACCCGCGCTCCCATCAAGAACGAGGCGGCCAACGGTCTGTCCAACAAGGTCGGCACCATCGCCATGGCCCGCACCATGGAACCACACTCCGCCAGCGCCCAGTTCTTCATCAACGTGAACAACAACGACTTCCTGGACTTCAAGTCCGCCACCACCCAGGGCTTCGGCTACTGCGTGTTCGGTGAAGTGACCGCCGGCATGGACGTGGTCAACAAGATCAAGGGCGTGAAGACCGGCAACTACGGCCGCATGCACCAGGACGTTCCGACCGAAGACGTCGTCATCACCAAGGTGACCCTTGCCGAGTAATCCCTGCCGGCCAGGCTCTGACACAACTGCGGCCCCGGCCGCAGTTTTTCCATCTGCCGCCCCCAACTGGCGCCGCCTCGACTATCTGGCCCAGGGCAACGCACGTCAGCGCTCGGCCCACGCCCTGCTGAGCGGCGGCCTGTGGAATGAGCTTGGCCCCCTGTGCAACGATCTGGCCCTGGTGAGCACGATCGCCATCGGGCTGGATAGGCCCGGCAGCGATCTCGACATCCTCTGCCAGCATCCGGATCCGGCCTTCCTTGCCGCGACACTGGCAGCACAAGGCTGGCAGGTGCGAAGCAAGGGCGAGCAGGTCTGGATCGCCGAGCAGCGACGCCACGGGCCAGATGGCCAGTGCTGGCCAGTCGAGCTCTACCTCACCCCTGATCCCCTCGAGATGTGTCATGGCTGGCGCCACCTCAGCCTGATGGCCGCCCTGCTTGAGCGCTTTGGCGCCCCCTTCCACCGGGAGGTGCTGCGCCTGCGCGTTGATGAAGGGCTCAAGGGGGAAGCGGCCATGTGCCGCCTGCTGGGTCTGTCCGGCGACCCTTACGAGGCGTTGCTGACCCTTGAGGGCGTCAACCTTGCGGGGCTCTGCTGCCCTTCCCTCCCCCACCCGCTCGACGTGCAAGGTCACAGGCCTTGTCCGCACCCAGGCGGGACTCTCTTACCATGATGCCCAGGAACTCATGAGCACCCTCTTTATCAGTGACATTCACCTCAGCCAAGGCAGGCCCGACATGACGGCGGCCTTGGTGCGCTTTCTGGCCGAAGACGCGCCCGGTGCCGACGCCCTCTATGTGCTGGGGGATCTGTTCGAATTCTGGATTGGGGACGACGACCCCAACCCGCTCCACCGCGAGGTGGCCGATGCCTTTCTCGCCCTGAGCCAGCAAGGGGTGCCCCTCTACTTCATTCACGGCAACCGCGACTTCCTCTTGGGGCACCAGTTTGCCAAACGGGCCGGCATGACCCTGCTCGGCGACCCCTGCGTCATCGAGCTGTACGGCGAGCGGGTGCTGCTGAGCCACGGGGATCTGCTCTGTACCCGGGACGAGGGCTACCAGAAGTTTCGCCGCATCACACAACAGAAGTGGCTGCGCTGGCTCTTCCTGCGCCTGCCGCTCTCGCGCCGCCAGGCCATCGCCCACAAGATGCGCGGCCAGAGCCAGATGGAGAATGCCCACAAGAGCCAGATCATCATGGACGTGACCCCGGAGGCGGTGGACGACATGCTGCGCCAGCACGGCTGCCGCCTGATGATCCACGGTCACACCCACAGGCCCGCCATCCACGACTTCACCCTGGATGGGCGTGCGGCGCGGCGCATCGTGCTGGGAGACTGGTTCGAGCAGGGGTCGGTGCTGGTCTGCTCCCCCGCCGGGCAGCGCCTCGACACCCGCGCGCTCGGCTGAGGCCCTCTGCCTGCCATGGTCAGGAGCGAGTCTCATATGACCGTTTCTGACTCACGCCGTGCTGTGGCGGGATACAAGCTGGATCCCTGCATATACTCTGGTTCTCTGCACACAACGAGGAGAAGACCATGGGATTTCTTACTTGGGTGGTACTGGGGCTGATCGTCGGCATCCTGGCCAAATGGATCATGCCGGGCAAGGATGGCGGCGGTTTCTTCATGACGGTGATCCTGGGGGTGGTCGGCGCCATGGTGGGGGGCTATGTCAGCACCCTGCTCGGGATGGGAACGGTCACCGGCTTCAACCTGCCGAGCATCATCATCGCCACCGTTGGCGCCCTGATCGTGCTGTTTGTCTACAACAAGCTGCGCAGTTGAGACGCAGCCACCCATCGATGCGAGGGCGCCACTGGCGCCCTCGCTGTTTTCTGCCCCGCTGGCGCCAGCTTGTCTCGACTACCCGATCTCATCCACTCGTTTCGTCCCTTCGATGCAGCGCTTGCATCATTTCTAGTTGAGGCGTCTAATAAGCCCCATGCAAGCCAATGACCCCCTGCCCCGCCGCCCTCGCGGCCGCCCTGCCCAGCACGGGCACACCTATGCCGATACCCGGGATCTGTTGATCCGCCGGGGCATGGAGCTGCTGACCGAGCAGGGCATCGCCGCCACTTCCATCGAGCGGGTGTTGCAGTCGACCGGGATCCCCAAGGGCTCCTTCTATCACTACTTCGCCACCAAGCACGACTTCACTCTGGCGGTCATGGATGCCTATCACCACTACTTCTGCCGCAAGCTGACGCGCTATCTGGAGGATGAGAGCCTGCCCCCCCTGGCCCGTCTTGTTGCCTTCGTCGACAGCGCCTGCCGGGGCATGACCCGTTATGGGTTCCAGCGGGGCTGTCTCGTGGGTAACCTGGGTCAGGAGGTGGTGCAGCTCTCCCCCGAGCTGCGCCTGCGCCTCGAGCAGATCCTCCTCGACTGGGAGGCGCTGCTCGCCCGCTGCCTGAGGGACGCGGTGACGGCGGGGGAGCTGCCCCCTGATTGCGACTGCCCCGCCCTCGCCCATCAGTTCTGGATCGGCTGGGAAGGGGCCGTACTGCGCGCACGCCTGGTGGGCGATACCGAGCCCATGCTCTCTTTTCTCAATTTTTTCATGAAGTTAGCAAAGTGATTTTTTTACGAAGATTAATAGTCAGTCAGTCCAATTAATGGGAGTAGACAAGATGTTCAACGGTATTCTGATCGAGAAAGACGAGGCGGGTTATCGCGCCAGCTACCAGAGCCTCTCCGAGGAGATATTGCCTGCCGGGGATGTGACCGTGGCGGTAGAGTGGTCTTCCCTCAACTACAAGGATGGCCTGGCCCTCACCGGCGCCTCCCCCGTGGTTCGCCGCTTCCCTCTGATCCCCGGCATCGACTTTGCCGGTACCGTGCTGGAGAGCCAGCATCCCGACTGGCACCCCGGCGACAAGGTGGTGCTCAACGGATGGGGTGTGGGCGAGACCTACAGTGGCGGGCTGGCAGAGCGGGCACGGGTCCGGGGCGACTGGCTGGTCGCCCTGCCTGAGCGCTTCCAGCCCCGGGACGCCATGGCCATCGGCACCGCAGGGTACACCGCCATGCTCTGCGTGATGGCGTTGGAGAAGCACGGCATCCCCCCCGGTGACGGTGACATTCTGGTGACGGGCGCCAACGGCGGCGTGGGCAGCGTGGCGATCACCCTCCTGGCCAAGCTGGGTTATCGGGTCGTGGCCGCCACCGGGCGGCTGCACGAGGCCGACTATCTGACGTCCCTCGGCGCCGCCGAGGTGATCGATCGCGCCGAACTGGCCACGCCGGGACGCCCGCTGGGCAAGGAACGCTGGGCCGGCGTCATCGACACCGTCGGCAGCCACACCCTGGCCAATGCCTGCGCCACTACCCGCTACGGCGGCGCCGTGGCTGCCTGCGGTCTCGCGGGAGGGATGGACTTCCCCTCCACCGTCATGCCCTTCATCCTGCGCGGCGTCACCCTCTATGGCATCGACAGCGTGATGGCACCGCGCCCGCTGCGCCAGCAGGCCTGGGCCCGACTGGCCGAGGATCTCGACCTGACCCGCCTCAACCTCCTCACCCGGGAAGTGCCCCTCTCCCAGGTCGTGACCCTGGGGGATGCCTTCCTGGCAGGCCAGGTGCGCGGCCGGATCCTGGTCAATGTCCAGGGGTGATGACTGACGCGATATGAGCCGGCTCGCCTGACCAGGTCAGGCGAGCCTCTCCAGGGCATTTCGCAGCCACACGGAGTGAATCGCTCCCAGTTCCCTAGACACCTCACAGCCTTAAAATGAGGCAACTATTGGAGGTGTTATGACCCGTCAGCGTTATCCAGAAACATTCAAAATCGAAGCCGTTAAACAAATCACCGAGCGCGGGCGGCCGGTGGCTGACGTTGCACGTGCCATCGGGGTATCCAGCCACAGCCTGTATGCATGGCTCAAGCAGTACGGTAAGCCTGCTGACCAGCAGATAGAAGAGTCTGCCTTGCAAGCCGAGATCCGCCGCCTGAAAACTGAACTGCGCCAGGTCACCGAGGAGCGCAATATTCTAAAGGAGGCCGCCGCGTACTTTGCCAGCGAGTCAAGGAAAGGTACGCGTTCATAACCTCCCGACTCGACCGGTACAGTGTCGTTACCCTGTGCCAAACCCTGGGGGTTCACCGAAGTGGCTTCTACGCGTGGTTGAAACAGCCCACATCGCCACGACAGCAGGAGGACGAACGACTGACCGGATTGGTCAAGCAATCCTGGCTGGAAAGTGGTGCTGTCTACGGTTATCGCAAGATCCATCGCGACCTTCGTGACGCAGGGGAAGCCTGCGGCAAGCACCGTGTGGCCAAATTAATGAAGCGGGAGGGACTGCGTTCGCAAACGGGCTATCAACGCCGCAAGGGGCATTATGGAGGCAAGAGCACGCAAGCTGCCCCAAACACGCTGGCACGTCAGTTTAAGGTGCCAGCCCCCAACATCACCTGGGTGACTGACATTACCTACATTCGCACTCAAGAAGGGTGGCTGTACCTGGCGGTGGTGCTCGACCTGTTCTCTCGCCAGATCGTCGGCTGGGCGATGAAGTCACGCATGACGGCAGACTTGGCGGTTGATGCGTTATTGATGGCCGTCTGGCGGCGCAAACCCAAGCAGCCGGTACTGGTGCATTCGGATCAGGGCAGCCAGTTTATCGGTGGTGAATGGCAGGACTTTCTGAAGGCCCACAACCTGCGTTGCAGCATGAGCCGACGGGGTAACTGTCACGACAACGCGGTCGCCGAGAGCTTCTTTCAGTTGCTCAAACGGGAGCGGATCAAGCGCAGGATTTACGCGACAAGAGACGAAGCCCGCAGCGATGTGTTTGATTATATCGAGATGTTTTACAACCCAATCAGGCGTCATGGTTCCAATGATGGGCTGTCGCCGGTAGAGTTTGAAAGGCAGTTTATTTTTCAGCAACAAAGTGTCTAGAAAACCAGGGGCGATTCATCAGTCCTCACCGACAAGCCCCTGCCCTGGATACCCGTATTCGCCGACATGAGGCCCTGTTCGCCCACGACTGCGAACCATTGTCTTGCCCACTGACAGACCCCCGTTAAACAATCGATGCATCGAACAAATAATTCAGAATAGGAATACGTTTTATTTATCACCGCATATAAAAAGGGCGCATCACCTTGTATTAAACCTGTTTTTTGTATGGAAAAGCCCGAATCAAATGACAGGGTGCATTACACTCAAAACGACGCTTCATACCCAGAAAGTGTGAAGGGTTCGTCAACGAAGAGATGTTGGATGATTCTATTTTCTTGGCTGGGGTGTGCTTATGTTCGACTCGAAACTTAAAAAAGAGCTGGCAGCAGAACGAGAGAGGGCCTTGAAAAGCGAGGCACTGGATCATGCCATGCACGATCATCTTCCCATGATTGAATTCACTACCGATGGTTATATTCTCGATGCCAGCCCGCTTTTTCTTCATTCCGTCGGCTACTCCCTCAATGAGATCGTGCAGCAGCATCACGCCATGTTCTGCATGAAAGAAGATACCGACTCTCCCTCCTATCGGGAATTCTGGCGAGATCTGGCAAATGGGCACAGCCAGCATGGCACCTTCCACCGGGTTGGCAAACAAGGCAAGGAAATATGGCTGGAAGCCACCTATTTCCCCGTCAGCCAGGGTGGAAAAATAATCAAGATCATCAAAATAGCGTCAGATGTGACAGTGCAACATGATCTGCTCATGACTCAAAAAGCAATATTTGAGGCGCTGGATCGCTCCCTTGCCGTCATCGAGTTTGAACCGACTGGTGTTGTTATTTCCGCCAACCGTAATTTCCTGGATACCATGGGCTATCGACTCGATGAAATTAAAGGCCATCAACATCGCATGTTTTGTGATGAGCTGTTTTATCGGGAACATCCCGATTTCTGGCAGGAGCTGGCTCAGGGGACGTTCAAATCGGGGCGCTTTCAGCGATTTGATAAAAAAGGCCATGAAGTCTGGCTGGAGGCAACCTACAACGCTGTGCGGGGCAGCCATGGCAAGGTGATCAAGGTCATCAAGTTTGCCTCCAATATCACCCCGCAGATCAGCAAAGATCAGGCCGTACAACATGTGGCCAAGGTGGCAAATGAAACATCTGTCACAACCAAATCCTCCGCCATCAAAGGAGAGGACATGTTGACCACCGTCGTCTCCACTTCGGACAATATTGTCAGGCAGATGGAACATGCCAGCACCTTGATGAGCAAGCTCCACGCTCAATCCCAGAATATCACCGCCATCGTATCCACCATCAGCAGCATTGCAGACCAGACCAACCTGCTTGCGCTCAATGCCGCCATCGAAGCGGCGAGAGCCGGCGAACAAGGCAGAGGCTTTGCCGTCGTGGCCGATGAAGTTCGTCAACTGGCGGCAAGAACCTCCCAATCGACCAACGAAATCGCCAATGTCGTCAGCCAGAATCAGCAGCTCACCAGGCAGGTCAGCGAGCAGATCCAGTCCGCGGCAGACGGTGCCATCCACGGGCAAAAGCAGATCGATGACGTTGCAAAAGTGATGGAGGAGATAAGACACGGAGCAGAAGAGGTGTCGACCATCATCTCGGAACTCTAGATAAATCTGGGAAGCACTCCGGAGCCTGCCATCGAGCAGGCTCTTTGATGTTCACACCAGGGGTCGCAGCTTGGCACGTGCAGATTCAAGAGATGAACCGACTCTTCAGGTCGCTGCCATTCTGGCAGTCAATTGACTAGAAACAAAAAGGCCACTATTGCTAGTGGCCTTAGTAAGTCTTTGATTTTAATGGTGCCCGAGGCCGGAATCGAACCGGCACGACGCGAACGTCGAGGGATTTTAAATCAAAGAGCCTCGTTCGCATCTCATTGCATGAAATAGCAAACAGATGGAGCGAGTGACACCGCTAATTCACAACGAATGGCATCACGTCATAGTCCATCGCATACCGCTTATCACAGAATTCGCAAAGATGAGGGGGATCACCCCGTCGATGCAATCCCGTGCAGACCCGCTTTCAGGTTCCATCTGTAACAGTCAAAGTCAACTCAAGCGCAATGAATCTCCTTTGCGCATGATGGAAAAAAGATAACATCCTGTTTTACTTCACGAAAAAACCAAGGTGTAAGAACCCCATTGGGGGATAATCAGATACTGTGATGCTTGCCCCAAATCCCAATGGATAGACTCTTACAGGTCAGCTAACCTGACCTCACCACATCTCCATAAGACGCATGAAATGGAATTCTCGTCGCTCGCGGTATCTGTTCTGGCAACTACTGGCTTGTTCTTGGGCCCGATCTTCTTATCTGTCGGGATCATCTTGTTAATCAGAAAAAGGCTTCGCTCACATAGGGTCAGTCCGTTGACCGCCGACCTGCTCAGGCCTGCGGGCCACACCCTGCAACAGCAAATCCAGGACCTGCAGATAGACCTCTTTTCCCAAATGCTATTCACGCCATTGACCATGATGATGATCGGGTTCTACCTCTTGTTACAGAGCTACATCGATAAGAGGGCTATGAGCACGACTGTGATGCTGATTTCCGGGGTTGTTATGCTGGGTCTCTTTCTCTATGGCACAACCAAAACTTACAAAATGGCCAACAAGGTTCAACACCTCAAGCTGGGTTACTCCTGTGAACTGGCAGTGGGTCAGGAGCTGGACCAAATCGTTAGGCCCCAACAGCACCCCTATCGGGTTTACCACGATATCCCGTTTGATGGATTCAACATCGACCATTTGATCATCTGCCCTAACGGGGTCTTTGTCATCGAGACTAAGGGTCGCTCCAAACCCATCAACAATGGAGAAAAACAGTTCAAGGTTCGGGTCGAAAATGATGCGCTTCACTTCCCAAACCATGTTGAAAAAGCGCCGCTCGAACAGGTCCGCCGTAACGTCACCACTGTGCGTAACTGGCTCAACAGTGCAACTGGGACCGAAGTCCCGGTAGGTGGCGTTCTGGTTCTGCCTGGCTGGTTTGTGGATTTACGCCAGAAGACCACCTTCCCCTACATCGTCAGTGCCGCTGCACTCCCCAAGCAACTCCCCCAATTTAGGGCTGGCTCACTTGAACTGGCCCAGATCCAAGCCATCGCGCACCAGGTAGAGCAAAAAGTACGGGACGTAGCCAAGGCTGGCTAAGAGAGCTTCATTGCCGACTGATATTCCATCAGGTTGGAAAAAACTCAGCCCTCTACTGAATGACCACCGCTGGAAGCTCTTAGAGCAACGCTAATGGGGATATATGCATAACACGCATGTATCCCCCATCAGATCACTTGACCTCAAACAGGTTGGGCTTCAAAACGAGCTTGTTCTTCCAGTTCATCTAGCCGTGCGAGAAGCGCTTTCAGAGGGATCTCTCGGTTAAACCACCAGTCAGTCGACCAAATACGGTGAATATTCCAGCCTAAACCTTCAAGCACCATTTGGCGCAAGCGATCTCGATCACGAGCACTCGGTGCGGAATGATAAGTAGCGCCATCGCACTCTACTCCCAGCAAAAATTTTCCTGGAGCATGAGGGTTGACTACAGCCAGGTCGATGCGATAACCGGATACAGGCCTTGTTGCTCAAATCGGGGAACTATCTGACATCTCGGTGATCTGATCCTGTAGCGCAGTCTCCGAGAGCATCAGATGGGCAAGTCCAAGCACAAGATCAGCAACTGGCAGCAGTACAACCAAGCCTTGGTGCAACGCGGTTCGTTGACCATCTGGATGGACGAACAAGCCATTAAGCAGTGGCATTGCCTGGTCCACCATGGCCGCCGAGGGAGAGGTTTCCACTACAGTGACACCGCCATTGAGACGGCCCTGATGCTAAAAGGCTTGTTCAAGTTGCCGCTGCGGGCGCTAGAAGGCTTCATTAACTCGTTGTTCCAACTGATGGCGGTGCCTTTGCAGTCGCCGGACTATAGCTGTATCAGCAAGCGCGCCAAGACCGTCGACATCAAGTACCGCGTCCCCAGCCAAGGCCCGGTGGCTCACTTGGTCATTGATGCCACCGGCCTCAAGGTCTATGGCGAAGGCGAATGGAAAATTCGCAAACACGGCAAGGAGAAGCGACGAGTGTGGCGCAAGCTCCACTTGGCGGTGGATGCCACAACCCATGCGGTCATCGCTGCCGAAGTCAGCCTGGAGACGGTGGCGGATAACGAGGTGTTACCGACGTTGCTCAACCCCTTACGACGCAAGATAAAACAGGTCAGCGCCGATGGTGCGTATGACACCAAGGCCTGTCATGCGCTACTGAAGAAGAAGGGGGCGAAAGCCACCATACCGCCGAGAAAAAATGCGGCACCGTGGGAGGAAGGCCATCCCCGCAACGAGGCGGTGACGGCGCTCAAGGCCGGTGAACTGAAGCAATGGAAGAAAGACTCCGGCTATCACCAGCGCTCGATAGCCGAGACCGCCATGTACCGGTTCAAGCAACTCATCGGGCCAACGCTGAGCCTGCGGAACTACAACGCCCAGGTGGGCGAAATCCTGGCTGGCGTGAAGGTGATGAACAAGCTGACAGGGCTTGGTATGCCTGTTCGCCAGCCAGTGAATTGAGTGGTATCAACGGGTTGGGGAACGGCCATCCAGCGACGGATTTGATCAACAACGCCCCGGATACACCCACTTGTGGCACAACACGCCACCCACGGTTACGCAAGGCGTCAATGACCTGATACTCAAAAGGACTGTCAGGTTCCCGCCCAGATGGTATGGCTTGTTCAGTCAAAACACGTGCGCCATGCAAAGCGAAGTCCAGATAGGCTTTTAGGTCTGCCACCCCCCTGGCATTGGTGCGCGATAGATCAATGTCCTCTGGCCGTAGGCTTGAGAATATCTTGACTTTGTGTCGAGCACGGGTCACAGCGACGTTAAGGCGGCGATGGCCCCCTTCCTTGTTCATTGGACCGAAATTCATACTCAACTTTCCACTTGCATCCTTAGCAAAGGTAATTGAGAACAAGATGATGTCACGCTCGTCACCCTGAACATTCTCCAAATTCTTGATGAAGAGTTCTTCCGAGCCAGCCTGGAGTTATTGTCAAATGTGGTGTATGGAGTCAGGCGGCGTTCCTGTCTGACTCTTCCTGCATCTGTATTCCGTCCTTGAACTTCACGTTGTTTACCACCAACGTCAGCAGCGCAAATCCCTTGAGCCGCTTCCAGTTCTTTTGGGCCGACTCCAGCAGCTTATAAACCATCGCCAGCGTGGTCTCCCGTGAACCACAGTTTCTCGCTCGCTTGGTGCGTAACCGGACCGTCGAAAACGTTGACTCTATCGGGTTAGTCGTCCGGATACTGACCCAGTGCTCCGCCGGAAAATCATAGAACGCCAGCAGTTCATCCCGGTCTTTAACCAGTTTATCCATGGCCCCTGGATACTTCGCTTCAAAACGGGTCAGGGTGCGATCAAACGCCTTGTGAGCATCCTCTCTCGTCTCGGCCATCCAGATATCATGCAGCGCCTCCTTGACCTTGGGCTGTACCGACTTGGGCAGCACCGACAAGACATTCGCTGTCTTGTGAACCCAGCAGCGCTGATGGGCTGTGTCCGGGTAGCACTTGGCCAGCGCCTTCCAAAAGCCCAGTGCCCCATCCCCGATGGCCAGCTTGGGACTGAGGGTGAGCCCTCTGCCTCGCAGTCCCATCAGCACCTCCGTCCAGCTTGTCTCTGACTCCCGGTGACCATCCTCCACCGCAACCAGCTCCTTGCGCCCGTGCTCGGTCACCCCGATGATGACCAGCAAACAGAGCCGGTCATCCATGCGCACGTTGCTGTATATCCCGTCGGCCCACCAGTAGACATAGCGAGACTTGGTCAGGTCTCGTTGTCGCCACCGCTGGTGCTCATCAATCCAACCTTGCTTGAGCCGGCAGACGGTGTTGGCTGACAGCCCCTTGGCCTGGTCGCCGAGCAGCGCACAGAGGGCCTCCTGATAGTCCCCACTGGATATCCCCTTGAGGTAGAGCCACGGCAACAGCTCCTCGATACTGCGGGAGCGCTTGAGATAGGGCGGCAGCAGGGTGCTGGTGAAGTTGATACCGGAGCCGCTGCGGTCGCGTACCTTGGGCACTTTGATTTCAACGTCTCCGATGCCGGTTTGGATAGTCCGCTGGGGCAGATACCCGTTGCGCACTACCGCCTGGCGGCCATCAGGGAGTCGCAACTCTCGATGCTGCTCAAGCATGATGGCGAGCTCCGCCTCCACAGCGTGTGCAATCAGGTCCCTGGCTCCGGCGCGTAGCAGCTCGGTGAGCATGTCGCCGGGCTTGCCTTCTGGTTGTGGCAGGACAGTGAGGGTAGAATGTTTCATGGCGTATCCGCTCTGTTGATTGAGATTCTTGCAGGAATCAATCAGCAGGATACGCCACTCCTTCTATCCCTCCGTACACCAGAAATCACCATAACTCGCCAGCCTGTGCAATAGCCTCATCCAGTTGCCGATTCGCAAGGCGCCGCTGATCCATTAGTTTCTCTATCAGAGCCTGTTGAGTAGAGTTAAAGGTAATGACTCCAATTGAGAACTTCTTGCCTGCACCTGAGAGATAGTGCTGCTCGATCTCATCAACGATCTTGGCCGCTTCAATTTTGTTTGTGCGCGACTTGCCGGGCTCATATATCCCTTTCGAATCAACAAACTCCACAGAGTTATCCGTTTCCACGGGACTTGGGAAAGTAACTAAATCCGACCCGTAATACTGGTGGTTACTGAATGTAATCAACCCTTCGTTACGTGAACGATAGTGCCAAGCCAACCGAGACAACGGCATGCCACAGGACAAACATTCATCCAGAATAGATTCCATCTCAATGAGACTTTCATCATCAAAGTTTCCAGAGGCATCCGAGGCACTAAAGAAGTTGGTCGGAGGTAGCTGTTTAGGATCACCAACACAAATCAATTGCTTACCGCGTGAGATTGCACCAACAGCATCCCACGTCGGTATCTGCGAGGCTTCATCAAATATAACTACATCGAACATCTGAGTGCTCGTGTCTAGATACTGTGCAACGGACTGAGGTGACATCAGTAAACAGGGTTTTAAGCGTGGCAGCACTGCGGAGGATTTTTTAAGCACCTCTCTTATCGGACGATGCATCTTCTGCTTCTGCGCTTCATGGCGCAAAAACCCTATTTCCCCTTTCAAGTCACCCGTCAATTCTGACCCAGTTGGAATCTTGCCGCGCAACTTGGCCTGTACATACTGAACTGTGAGTTTCTGGAAACGCTCATCAGCCTTTTGGAACTCTGCAATTTTATGGGCTTGTGATGCGCCAGAGAAGTTCGCGAGCAACGGCTCTCTATCCAAAATGCACTTTAGCCACCAGCTAGCATAAGACACCACAAAATGATCTTTAAGATCAGCAAGATCTACTGCACCTTGCTCGACCTGCTCAATCAATCCCTGCAATCCAAGTAATAAAGCCTTCGCACGGGAGTCATTCCAGACACACCATGGTTGGATTTCCTGTTTATGTGACTGCCACTGAGCATGCATTGAACGTATGCAGCCCAGTAAGCCCACTTTGGCCGAGCCCCCCAAAAATTCGTTATTACCAGTGAGCTCCCTAAGGCTGGTGAACTGCGCTATGAACCCCGAATATGAATTCCTGTAAGCCTGGGCCACGTTATAGAGCCGCCCACCCGGTCTAAAGGACTCATTTTGATCAGAAAGCAGCACTCGAAGCGAACTTCGGGCGATGTCTAACTGCTCCATCTGTGCGTCAAAGGCTTTTTGCACAGATAAAGCCAGATCATCCATCCAGCGAAGATAGGCTGCCGCCTCACTCCAATCGGTATTCTCGGCCTTAAAAACATCTCCCAAGGGAAGGTGCGAACAAGTCCCTGATATGAGATCATGTTTGTCATCTGGAGCCATGGAACAGGGTTCATCATGAGTCATCAACTTACCTTCGCCGACAGTGAATTCAGCAGTAAGCGCCGTCAGACCAGAAAAGAGATTTTCTTGTCCCGCATGGAGCAGATTCTGCCATGGCAAAACATGGTGGAAGTCATCGAGCCGTTTTACCCCAAGGCTGGTAATGGCCGGCGACCTTATCCGCTGGAAACCATGCTACGCATTCACTGCATGCAGCATTGGTACAACCTGAGCGATGGCGCGATGGAAGATGCTCTGTACGAAATCGCCTCCATGCGTCTGTTTGCCCGGTTATCCCTGGATAGCGCCTTGCCGGACCGCACCACCATCATGAACTTCCGCCACCTGCTGGAGCAGCATCAACTGGCCCGCCAATTGTTCAAGACCATCAATCGCTGGCTGGCCGAAGCAGGCGTCATGATGACTCAAGAGTTATGGTGATTTCTGGTGTACGGAGGGATAGAAGGAGTGGCGTATCCTGCTGATTGATTCCTGCAAGAATCTCAATCAACAGAGCGGATACGCCATGAAACATTCTACCCTCACTGTCCTGCCACAACCAGAAGGCAAGCCCGGCGACATGCTCACCGAGCTGCTACGCGCCGGAGCCAGGGACCTGATTGCACACGCTGTGGAGGCGGAGCTCGCCATCATGCTTGAGCAGCATCGAGAGTTGCGACTCCCTGATGGCCGCCAGGCGGTAGTGCGCAACGGGTATCTGCCCCAGCGGACTATCCAAACCGGCATCGGAGACGTTGAAATCAAAGTGCCCAAGGTACGCGACCGCAGCGGCTCCGGTATCAACTTCACCAGCACCCTGCTGCCGCCCTATCTCAAGCGCTCCCGCAGTATCGAGGAGCTGTTGCCGTGGCTCTACCTCAAGGGGATATCCAGTGGGGACTATCAGGAGGCCCTCTGTGCGCTGCTCGGCGACCAGGCCAAGGGGCTGTCAGCCAACACCGTCTGCCGGCTCAAGCAAGGTTGGATTGATGAGCACCAGCGGTGGCGACAACGAGACCTGACCAAGTCTCGCTATGTCTACTGGTGGGCCGACGGGATATACAGCAACGTGCGCATGGATGACCGGCTCTGTTTGCTGGTCATCATCGGGGTGACCGAGCACGGGCGCAAGGAGCTGGTTGCGGTGGAGGATGGTCACCGGGAGTCAGAGACAAGCTGGACGGAGGTGCTGATGGGACTGCGAGGCAGAGGGCTCACCCTCAGTCCCAAGCTGGCCATCGGGGATGGGGCACTGGGCTTTTGGAAGGCGCTGGCCAAGTGCTACCCGGACACAGCCCATCAGCGCTGCTGGGTTCACAAGACAGCGAATGTCTTGTCGGTGCTGCCCAAGTCGGTACAGCCCAAGGTCAAGGAGGCGCTGCATGATATCTGGATGGCCGAGACGAGAGAGGATGCTCACAAGGCGTTTGATCGCACCCTGACCCGTTTTGAAGCGAAGTATCCAGGGGCCATGGATAAACTGGTTAAAGACCGGGATGAACTGCTGGCGTTCTATGATTTTCCGGCGGAGCACTGGGTCAGTATCCGGACGACTAACCCGATAGAGTCAACGTTTTCGACGGTCCGGTTACGCACCAAGCGAGCGAGAAACTGTGGTTCACGGGAGACCACGCTGGCGATGGTTTATAAGCTGCTGGAGTCGGCCCAAAAGAACTGGAAGCGGCTCAAGGGATTTGCGCTGCTGACGTTGGTGGTAAACAACGTGAAGTTCAAGGACGGAATACAGATGCAGGAAGAGTCAGACAGGAACGCCGCCTGACTCCATACACCACATTTGACAATAACTCCGGAAGTTGAAGACCAGACTGGATTTTCCCTTCAGCACCATTCCAGATCTAACCAGTTCCTGATCCAGAATACTCATCAATGCCTGACTGACAGGCAGGGCAAAATCGCCCGCAAATGGGATCGTCATAATCACCTCAGATTGATTGTTTAGGGGGGCTCACCCTTGGACAGGTGAGCACTATGCAGGGGTTATTCGATGGTAGAAGTTACGGTACAGAGCTCATTGGTTAGCGAACCCAAGCGCTCAAGGTAATCAGGCACCAGTTCATGCAGCATCGGATTGCCGTCAGCCTTCTGGGAGTTATGGTGATTTCTGGTGTACGGAGGGATAGAAGGAGTGGCGTATCCTGCTGATTGATTCCTGCAAGAATCTCAATCAACAGAGCGGATACGCCATGAAACATTCTACCCTCACTGTCCTGCCACAACCAGAAGGCAAGCCCGGCGACATGCTCACCGAGCTGCTACGCGCCGGAGCCAGGGACCTGATTGCACACGCTGTGGAGGCGGAGCTCGCCATCATGCTTGAGCAGCATCGAGAGTTGCGACTCCCTGATGGCCGCCAGGCGGTAGTGCGCAACGGGTATCTGCCCCAGCGGACTATCCAAACCGGCATCGGAGACGTTGAAATCAAAGTGCCCAAGGTACGCGACCGCAGCGGCTCCGGTATCAACTTCACCAGCACCCTGCTGCCGCCCTATCTCAAGCGCTCCCGCAGTATCGAGGAGCTGTTGCCGTGGCTCTACCTCAAGGGGATATCCAGTGGGGACTATCAGGAGGCCCTCTGTGCGCTGCTCGGCGACCAGGCCAAGGGGCTGTCAGCCAACACCGTCTGCCGGCTCAAGCAAGGTTGGATTGATGAGCACCAGCGGTGGCGACAACGAGACCTGACCAAGTCTCGCTATGTCTACTGGTGGGCCGACGGGATATACAGCAACGTGCGCATGGATGACCGGCTCTGTTTGCTGGTCATCATCGGGGTGACCGAGCACGGGCGCAAGGAGCTGGTTGCGGTGGAGGATGGTCACCGGGAGTCAGAGACAAGCTGGACGGAGGTGCTGATGGGACTGCGAGGCAGAGGGCTCACCCTCAGTCCCAAGCTGGCCATCGGGGATGGGGCACTGGGCTTTTGGAAGGCGCTGGCCAAGTGCTACCCGGACACAGCCCATCAGCGCTGCTGGGTTCACAAGACAGCGAATGTCTTGTCGGTGCTGCCCAAGTCGGTACAGCCCAAGGTCAAGGAGGCGCTGCATGATATCTGGATGGCCGAGACGAGAGAGGATGCTCACAAGGCGTTTGATCGCACCCTGACCCGTTTTGAAGCGAAGTATCCAGGGGCCATGGATAAACTGGTTAAAGACCGGGATGAACTGCTGGCGTTCTATGATTTTCCGGCGGAGCACTGGGTCAGTATCCGGACGACTAACCCGATAGAGTCAACGTTTTCGACGGTCCGGTTACGCACCAAGCGAGCGAGAAACTGTGGTTCACGGGAGACCACGCTGGCGATGGTTTATAAGCTGCTGGAGTCGGCCCAAAAGAACTGGAAGCGGCTCAAGGGATTTGCGCTGCTGACGTTGGTGGTAAACAACGTGAAGTTCAAGGACGGAATACAGATGCAGGAAGAGTCAGACAGGAACGCCGCCTGACTCCATACACCACATTTGACAATAACTCGCCTTCTGGATCAACTTCAGTCCGTCCGAGCGCAGAATGGCTGATAAGAATCCGGCATTGTTGGCACTGCCACCTTTAAACAGTCGCTTCATGACGCTGGATTTAAAGGGCTTGTCTGCGGGCAAGGAGCGCAACACCTCGTCAATGGCCGACAGCGCAATCCACTCCTTGCTATGCAGACCCCCACCCTGATTGCCGGTGATTTTCAGGAACAACTCGCCACTCTCTTCATGACGCCCGATGGCATAGAAAATCAAGCCTTCTGATCGAGCACTGAGTTTCTCGGCGGTATGGTTGAGCAAGGTGAGTATGGGGGCTGGGCCGCCGGGCACGGAGTCTGCGGTATCGCCGGGTCCAGGCCTGGCCTTGTCGGCGTCAGCCGCAAGGGCTGGCGAGAGGGGGTCGGCGCAGCCGCTTGCTCCGGATGTGAGTGGGCTCTCGTCGGCTGGCGTGGTGCTGGCAGGTTTAGGGGTCTCTTCAACGCGGTTTTTACGGGGTCTTGTCATGATAGTTTCCTTACAACGTCGTTAGATAACCGGAGATTGCGATCTCCAGTTCATCGGTAGATGGGTCATAGATAAAGGGTCATAGAAAACGCGATAGCGTGGCAGGACCGACTCCATCACTGTCACAGTGATCTCATTCGGTCCTTGGCGGATTGACGGTGGTGCGACTTAACCGGCAGTGCAGCTAATGCCGAGGTGATGACCGATAAGTCATCCAGATAACCGGCAAATGGAATGGGATCTGGTACCACGTCGAACGGGTTTACCAGATAAGCCAGCGCACCGATGATGAGCGCATAGCACCAGACCGGCAGATCGCCATCCGTGAGCAGGACATACAAGAGCACAGCCTTCTCCAACAGCTCCTTAATCCCCTTGATCTCTTTTAACTTGCGCATGATGTCGCTATGGCTGGGGTTACTCATGGTGCATCGCCTCCAGGGTGGGAAGCAGCGGTGCATCTGAGTGGATCAGCAGGTATATCCCCGCCCCCTCATCGTTGAGGATGGCCAACAACAGACGCCAATCTTCGGATATGGCGAGCTCTTGCTCCGGGTAACGCAAACCGAACATCACCTGATTCTGGGTATGCTGTGGCATGGCCTGGAACTCACTCACCGAGTCCGTCATCTCGATAATGACCAGACTACAACCGGTCGCGTCCCAGAATGCCCTCGCCTCCTCTACTGATGAAAAGGGCTCGATAATTTGCTCCATGACCGAGACATGGAGTGCCGGGTAGGCCGCGAGCAATGCATCCTCCGGCCATGCCATACAAGTTTTCATCGTGTTTCTCTCCAATAAAAAGGCCCTTAAGCTCAGATGAACTTAAGGGCCTGGGAACTGTGACATGTGGACCAACAGCCGATGTAACAGCGCTGTCTGGTTATTAATATCTGTTTATAAACAATACCTTTTCGGTCACTCCGCCTGGATCATAGACGAGAGACCTTCGCTGATATTGCGACTGCGCTCAGAAGTCAGCTTTGCATACCGCTGGGAGGATTGAATGCTGGCGTGGGCCAGTTGCGCCTTGACGTCATACAGGCTGTATTGACCGGAAGAGACCAAGGCGCTGGCGACCGAATGGCGAGCCGTATGGAAGCAGACCTCATCACGGTCTTCGATACCCGCTTTCTGCAACACCCGTTCATAGGCACATCTGGGTTCACCGATGGGCTTGCCCTGACAGCGAATATGCTGGCTCGCGAACACATAGGGATTACCGGCTATTCTGGGGAGCTTCTCCAGAATATCGATAGCCAATGTGCTCAGGTAAATGATCCGGCTCTTGCCATTCTTGGTCAGGGGTACGAACAGCGTCTTATCCTCCCAGTTCACATGTTCCCATTTAGCGAGTAACACCTCTGATTTTCTTGCCCCCGTCAGGTAGAGCATCGCGATGAAGCTGCCTGCGGCTTGATTGCGATCCTGCAATGCCACCTCAATGACCCGTTTCATCTCTTCAATCGATAGGAAGCGTGTCCTGGCATTGTCCTCCTTCAACAGCTTGATCTTGGCCGCCTCGTTGGTGTCCAGAATGCCCCAGCGCACCGCATAGCTGCCCATGGTCTTTAACTGGGCCAGCACACGGTTGGCAGTACTCGGTGCGTAGGCCGTCTGCTGAGGGTTGTTGGGGTGAACCATCTCCGATTGCAACTGCAGGACATCCATCGCCTTGAGTTGCCGGTAACGCATGGCCCCAAAGCGTGGTTCTATGTTGTGTTTAAACCGCTGAATATCGCTGTTGATCGACCGTTTGCCGATGGTCTTAAGGTGCGGCAAAAAAGTCTGCCAGAAGAACTCCGAAAGGGTAGGCTCGGTTTTGTAGCTATCCCGCTCTGCTACCGGGTCGATGCCTTCTGCCAACATCGCCTTGTACTTGCGGGCAATGGTCCTGGCTTGGCTCACATCGATATCGCCGAATCGCCCCAGGGCGATGCTGCGCTTCTTGCCCTGGAGGGTATAGCGCAGTAGGAAACGCTTACTGCCCTGGCTTTTTCCTGACAAGAGTTTTAAGCCGATGACCTCTGTATCGGAGAACTCCAGTTCAGTAGCACCAGCCTCTCGTTGTTGTGCGGGCAAAGCCTTGATGGCTGCATTGGTAAAGCGAAATTTGGTCTGCATAGATACCTCCGATGATGGGTTAGATCATGGGATTAATATCTGTTTCAAAGAGGATTCAATGCGGGTTTGGGGCGGGTGAAGAGGAAGGTGTAACGGTGAGTGGCACTTGTCTCAGCACCAGAGACAGGCCCCGGAAAGGCCCGGAGCGCAGGCTAACCACGTGTCCTTGGCTATGTTGGAGCAAAGCGCAGGTTGTTCGCAACGAGTAGCAGGAAGTAGTAAGTCGCTTAGACAAGAAATGGACAAGAAAGGAAAAGTGAGAGACTGGAAACTCTGGGTAGCAGAAACAAAAACGACGCAATGAAGCGTCGTATCTGTCTAATCTGAAAGGCTTTTTTCTTTAATCTTAATGGTGCCCGAGGCCGGAATCGAACCGGCACGACGCGAACGTCGAGGGATTTTAAATCAAAGAGATTCGTTTGCATCTTATTGCATGAAATAGCAAGCAGATGGAGCGAGTAACACCGCAAGTTCGCAGCAAATCGCACCCCGTCATAGAACATCGCATACCGCTTATCACAGAATTCGCAAAGATACGCCGCCGTGTTGGTCTTGCCCCCGATCTGATAATCTCTGAGCCTTCGCATTTGCAATCGTTTCAGTCGGAGTCCCCCATGGCAGCCTATTCCCCTCCCTTCACCCTGACCCACGCCATGTTGAGCCGGGTGGCGGAGATCGCAGAATTGGTGGGGCAATGGCGCTCGACGCAGAGCTCGCAAGTCCCCATGCTGCGCCGGGAAAACCGGATCCGCACCATCCAGGCATCCCTGGCTATCGAGCACAACACCCTGAGCCTGGATCAAGTCACGGCAGTGATCGACGGCAAACCTGTACTGGGATTGCCCCGTGAGATCCAGGAGGTGCGCAATGCGTTTGCCGCTTATGAAGCAATGTCGGCTTGGGCCCCTACCTCTTCTGCAGATTTGCTCAGGGCCCATGGACGTTTGATGCACGGGTTATGCGATGACGCAGGGCAATGGCGTAGCAGTGGGGTCGGCATCTATCGAGGTGAGCAATTAGTGCATATGGCTCCCCCCGCGACTCAGGTTCCGCGTCTGATGGAGCAACTGATGCAATGGTTGGCAGAAACAGAGGCCCATCCCTTGATCGCCTCTTGTGCCTTGCACTACGAGTTGGAGTTTATTCACCCCTTTTCCGATGGAAATGGTCGTATGGGACGCTTGTGGCAAACGGTGATCTTGAGCCGTTGGCAACCAGTGATGGCCTTCCTGCCGGTGGAAGCGATCATCAAAGAGCGCCAAGAGCACTACTACCACCAATTAAGTCAGGCCGACAGGCTGAGTGACTGCACCGATTTTATTCTGTTTCTGCTAGAGGCGCTGCGAGATGCGTTGGCCGAAGCGATTACCGCACAGCCGACATCTCAGCCCACCCCGCCAGAAAAAGTGAGGGTAGAAACGCCGGTAGAAATGAAGGTAGAAATGCGGGCAAAAACACCGGATGCAGTGTTGGCGCTCTTAGCGAGCGAGCCTGCCCTGACCCTGACACAAGTAGCCGAGCGAATAGGCAAATCGACCAGCACGGTGGAGCGAGCAGCTGCCGCATTGGTTAAAGCGGGGCGATTGCGCTTTGTTGGTCCGCGCAAGGGTGGGCATTGGGAAGTGTTGTCATAGGACTGCTTGCTAAGGCCACCGAGTGAGTTGCTACAGCCGCCCAGCTTCCGGCTCGCATCAGTAAACATATAACCAGCCAAGTAAACCCAAGCGCAACGAACCCCATTTGCGCACAAAGGAGGCGCAGTAACTCTCTGTTTTATCTCACTAACACCACAAGGTGTAAGATCTCCATTGGGGATAATCAGATACTGTGATACTTACCCCACATCCCAATGGATAGACTCCTATAGGTCAGCTAACCTGACCTCACCACATTCCCCAAAAGACGCATGAAATGGAACTCTCGTCGCTCGCGGTATCTGTTCTGGCAACTTCTGGCTTGTTCTTGGGCCCGATATTCTTATCAGTTGGGATCATCTTGCTAATAAGAAAGAGGCTTCGCTCACATAGGGTCAGCCCGTTGACCGCCGACCTGCTCAGGCCAGCGGGTCACACCCTGCAACAGCAAGAGTTATTGTCAAATGTGGTGTATGGAGTCAGGCGGCGTTCCTGTCTGACTCTTCCTGCATCTGTATTCCGTCCTTGAACTTCACGTTGTTTACCACCAACGTCAGCAGCGCAAATCCCTTGAGCCGCTTCCAGTTCTTTTGGGCCGACTCCAGCAGCTTATAAACCATCGCCAGCGTGGTCTCCCGTGAACCACAGTTTCTCGCTCGCTTGGTGCGTAACCGGACCGTCGAAAACGTTGACTCTATCGGGTTAGTCGTCCGGATACTGACCCAGTGCTCCGCCGGAAAATCATAGAACGCCAGCAGTTCATCCCGGTCTTTAACCAGTTTATCCATGGCCCCTGGATACTTCGCTTCAAAACGGGTCAGGGTGCGATCAAACGCCTTGTGAGCATCCTCTCTCGTCTCGGCCATCCAGATATCATGCAGCGCCTCCTTGACCTTGGGCTGTACCGACTTGGGCAGCACCGACAAGACATTCGCTGTCTTGTGAACCCAGCAGCGCTGATGGGCTGTGTCCGGGTAGCACTTGGCCAGCGCCTTCCAAAAGCCCAGTGCCCCATCCCCGATGGCCAGCTTGGGACTGAGGGTGAGCCCTCTGCCTCGCAGTCCCATCAGCACCTCCGTCCAGCTTGTCTCTGACTCCCGGTGACCATCCTCCACCGCAACCAGCTCCTTGCGCCCGTGCTCGGTCACCCCGATGATGACCAGCAAACAGAGTCGGTCATCCATGCGCACGTTGCTGTATATCCCGTCGGCCCACCAGTAGACATAGCGAGACTTGGTCAGGTCTCGTTGTCGCCACCGCTGGTGCTCATCAATCCAACCTTGCTTGAGCCGGCAGACGGTGTTGGCTGACAGCCCCTTGGCCTGGTCGCCGAGCAGCGCACAGAGGGCCTCCTGATAGTCCCCACTGGATATCCCCTTGAGGTAGAGCCACGGCAACAGCTCCTCGATACTGCGGGAGCGCTTGAGATAGGGCGGCAGCAGGGTGCTGGTGAAGTTGATACCGGAGCCGCTGCGGTCGCGTACCTTGGGCACTTTGATTTCAACGTCTCCGATGCCGGTTTGGATAGTCCGCTGGGGCAGATACCCGTTGCGCACTACCGCCTGGCGGCCATCAGGGAGTCGCAACTCTCGATGCTGCTCAAGCATGATGGCGAGCTCCGCCTCCACAGCGTGTGCAATCAGGTCCCTGGCTCCGGCGCGTAGCAGCTCGGTGAGCATGTCGCCGGGCTTGCCTTCTGGTTGTGGCAGGACAGTGAGGGTAGAATGTTTCATGGCGTATCCGCTCTGTTGATTGAGATTCTTGCAGGAATCAATCAGCAGGATACGCCACTCCTTCTATCCCTCCGTACACCAGAAATCACCATAACTCCAACAGCAAATCCAAGACCTACAGATAGACCTCTTTTCCCAAATGCTATTCACGCCATTGACCATGATGATGATCGGGTTCTACCTCTTGTTACAGAGCTACATCGATAAGAAGGCTATGAGCACGACTGTGATGCTGACTTCTGGGGTAGTCATGCTGGGTCTCTTTATCTATGGCACAACCAAAACTTACAAAATGGCCAACAAGGTTCAACACCTCAAGCTGGGTTACTCCTGTGAACTGGCAGTGGGCCAGGAGCTGGACCAAATCGTTAGGCCCCAACAGCACCCCTATCGGGTTTACCGAGTTATTGTCAAATGTGGTGTATGGAGTCAGGCGGCGTTCCTGTCTGACTCTTCCTGCATCTGTATTCCGTCCTTGAACTTCACGTTGTTTACCACCAACGTCAGCAGCGCAAATCCCTTGAGCCGCTTCCAGTTCTTTTGGGCCGACTCCAGCAGCTTATAAACCATCGCCAGCGTGGTCTCCCGTGAACCACAGTTTCTCGCTCGCTTGGTGCGTAACCGGACCGTCGAAAACGTTGACTCTATCGGGTTAGTCGTCCGGATACTGACCCAGTGCTCCGCCGGAAAATCATAGAACGCCAGCAGTTCATCCCGGTCTTTAACCAGTTTATCCATGGCCCCTGGATACTTCGCTTCAAAACGGGTCAGGGTGCGATCAAACGCCTTGTGAGCATCCTCTCTCGTCTCGGCCATCCAGATATCATGCAGCGCCTCCTTGACCTTGGGCTGTACCGACTTGGGCAGCACCGACAAGACATTCGCTGTCTTGTGAACCCAGCAGCGCTGATGGGCTGTGTCCGGGTAGCACTTGGCCAGCGCCTTCCAAAAGCCCAGTGCCCCATCCCCGATGGCCAGCTTGGGACTGAGGGTGAGCCCTCTGCCTCGCAGTCCCATCAGCACCTCCGTCCAGCTTGTCTCTGACTCCCGGTGACCATCCTCCACCGCAACCAGCTCCTTGCGCCCGTGCTCGGTCACCCCGATGATGACCAGCAAACAGAGCCGGTCATCCATGCGCACGTTGCTGTATATCCCGTCGGCCCACCAGTAGACATAGCGAGACTTGGTCAGGTCTCGTTGTCGCCACCGCTGGTGCTCATCAATCCAACCTTGCTTGAGCCGGCAGACGGTGTTGGCTGACAGCCCCTTGGCCTGGTCGCCGAGCAGCGCACAGAGGGCCTCCTGATAGTCCCCACTGGATATCCCCTTGAGGTAGAGCCACGGCAACAGCTCCTCGATACTGCGGGAGCGCTTGAGATAGGGCGGCAGCAGGGTGCTGGTGAAGTTGATACCGGAGCCGCTGCGGTCGCGTACCTTGGGCACTTTGATTTCAACGTCTCCGATGCCGGTTTGGATAGTCCGCTGGGGCAGATACCCGTTGCGCACTACCGCCTGGCGGCCATCAGGGAGTCGCAACTCTCGATGCTGCTCAAGCATGATGGCGAGCTCCGCCTCCACAGCGTGTGCAATCAGGTCCCTGGCTCCGGCGCGTAGCAGCTCGGTGAGCATGTCGCCGGGCTTGCCTTCTGGTTGTGGCAGGACAGTGAGGGTAGAATGTTTCATGGCGTATCCGCTCTGTTGATTGAGATTCTTGCAGGAATCAATCAGCAGGATACGCCACTCCTTCTATCCCTCCGTACACCAGAAATCACCATAACTCGGGTTTACCACGATATCCCGTTTGATGGATTCAATGTCGACCATTTGATCATCTGCCCTAACGGGGTCTTTGTCATCGAGACTAAAGGTCGCTCCAAACCCATCAACAATGGAGAAAAACAGTTCAAGGTTCGGGTCGAAAATGATGCGCTTCACTTCCCAAACCATGTTGAAAAAGCGCCGCTCGAACAGGTCCGCCGTAACGTCACCACTGTGCGTAACTGGCTCAACAGTGCAACTGGGACCGAAGTCCCGGTAGGTGGCGTTCTGGTTCTACCTGGCTGGTTTGTGGATTTACGCCAGAAGATCACCTTCCCCTACATCGTCAGTGCCGCTGCACTCCCCAAACAACTCCCCCAATTTAGAGCTGGCTCACTCGAACTGGCCCAGATCCAGGCCATCGCGCACCAGGTAGAGCAAAAAGTACGGGACGTTGCCAAGGCTGGCTAAGAGATCTTCATTGCCGACTGATACGCCATCAGTCAGCAAACTTATCCCTCCCCCCCTTGAATGCCCCTCAGATTGAAGCTCTTGGGGTATAGAGGAATACAGGGGGATTCGCAGCGATGAATTTGAAGCCACCCATTGCGGGTAAAAAGCCAGCGGCGCTATTGTACTAATTCTTTTTTTGCACAAGGAGTGTGCTCGATGTCTATCTCGCCCACATGTACAGGATCTTTAGCTACAACCAATTGAAATAGATAGAAAAAAGGCTTCGTTTGTGATCTGATTTAATCGCAAAAAAAAACCGACACGCCCGAAGCCATGACTATTATCAATGCAACCCAGTACCTCAAGCAACGAGTTATGGTGATTTCTGGTGTACGGAGGGATAGAAGGAGTGGCGTATCCTGCTGATTGATTCCTGCAAGAATCTCAATCAACAGAGCGGATACGCCATGAAACATTCTACCCTCACTGTCCTGCCACAACCAGAAGGCAAGCCCGGCGACATGCTCACCGAGCTGCTACGCGCCGGAGCCAGGGACCTGATTGCACACGCTGTGGAGGCGGAGCTCGCCATCATGCTTGAGCAGCATCGAGAGTTGCGACTCCCTGATGGCCGCCAGGCGGTAGTGCGCAACGGGTATCTGCCCCAGCGGACTATCCAAACCGGCATCGGAGACGTTGAAATCAAAGTGCCCAAGGTACGCGACCGCAGCGGCTCCGGTATCAACTTCACCAGCACCCTGCTGCCGCCCTATCTCAAGCGCTCCCGCAGTATCGAGGAGCTGTTGCCGTGGCTCTACCTCAAGGGGATATCCAGTGGGGACTATCAGGAGGCCCTCTGTGCGCTGCTCGGCGACCAGGCCAAGGGGCTGTCAGCCAACACCGTCTGCCGGCTCAAGCAAGGTTGGATTGATGAGCACCAGCGGTGGCGACAACGAGACCTGACCAAGTCTCGCTATGTCTACTGGTGGGCCGACGGGATACAGCAACGTGCGCATGGATGACCGGCTCTGTTTGCTGGTCATCATCGGGGTGACCGAGCACGGGCGCAAGGAGCTGGTTGCGGTGGAGGATGGTCACCGGGAGTCAGAGACAAGCTGGACGGAGGTGCTGATGGGACTGCGAGGCAGAGGGCTCACCCTCAGTCCCAAGCTGGCCATCGGGGATGGGGCACTGGGCTTTTGGAAGGCGCTGGCCAAGTGCTACCCGGACACAGCCCATCAGCGCTGCTGGGTTCACAAGACAGCGAATGTCTTGTCGGTGCTGCCCAAGTCGGTACAGCCCAAGGTCAAGGAGGCGCTGCATGATATCTGGATGGCCGAGACGAGAGAGGATGCTCACAAGGCGTTTGATCGCACCCTGACCCGTTTTGAAGCGAAGTATCCAGGGGCCATGGATAAACTGGTTAAAGACCGGGATGAACTGCTGGCGTTCTATGATTTTCCGGCGGAGCACTGGGTCAGTATCCGGACGACTAACCCGATAGAGTCAACGTTTTCGACGGTCCGGTTACGCACCAAGCGAGCGAGAAACTGTGGTTCACGGGAGACCACGCTGGCGATGGTTTATAAGCTGCTGGAGTCGGCCCAAAAGAACTGGAAGCGGCTCAAGGGATTTGCGCTGCTGACGTTGGTGGTAAACAACGTGAAGTTCAAGGACGGAATACAGATGCAGGAAGAGTCAGACAGGAACGCCGCCTGACTCCATACACCACATTTGACAATAACTCCTAACTAAGTGGCGTCAGGCCAAGGCGTAACTGACATTATTGCTAGCAAACCGAGAGTGAATCGCAACCCGTTACAGCTGGGAAGTGTCTACATCACTGGTGGCGATTCACCCCACATCAACCAACTCTCTACATGAGGAGTCACCATGCCACATAAAACCCCGCTGCTCTCTGCTTTGACCTGTGCCGTCAGTCTCATTGCCTCACCCGCCATTGCCGCAAATACGGGCTTTAAAACCCTGACTGTCGGCCTACCCATCACCACGCTCCAAGCGGTCAACGATGGTCTGATACGCTACGACTGGCGCAGTGACATTGATGAAGAATTTCGCGGCAAACCCAAGGCAGGCGAGGGATTCTTAGGACGACCAACTACGGGTGAGTATTACTATGCAGTCTACCAACATAAAGTGTTCTCCTTCGGCGGTACCCAGGCATCGTACCAAGACGACTCCGTTGCTTCTGTCAGACAGGCTAAGGCAGACTTTGAGGAATTAGTCAGTCAGGCGACCAATACCTTGAAAGTCAAGCCAGTGATCATCCGCACAGTGAAGGATAAATCGGTACCGTTTTTTGAATGTGTAACCGACAGCATGTGTGGTAATTACAGCGCAACCTACACCATTGGTGCCAACGAGGTCTCGATCAAATTGATGCAAGACCGTGATGCAGAGAACGGTGGCCGCCAGCTCAACGCGGGAATGCGCGAGATCCTTAAGTAAAATGCTGCTTCTGAATCGCCCCGGCTTCGCTAGACACTTTTGAGCCGTTCGGAATATTGCTTCTCACACTCTTCTGGCGGATCCACACCAACACAATGATGGGATACCGCCAGCAGAAGCCGAAAAGCGGCTTAACTATGTGTCCGGATTTAGTTGACCACTACAAAATGACTTTGAAAGTTATCATTGCGATACCTAGGCTGCATTTCGTTTTCGTTGAGATTCATTGCTTAACGCCGCCTGTAATTGTTTCTGAAGCGCGGCCACGTTGACCTGAACCTCTCGCATTGTGCGCTTTGGCTCGGCGCAATGATACAGACATAACAGCGCCAGGGAGCCAACCAGGGGGATAATCACATAACAATGCTGGAGCAGAACGGCGTTAACCGGGTAGACGAACTCCTGTAACCGGATGATGAACTCCAACCCCAGCGAAAATGCTCTGCCGCTATTGAGGGTAGTTGCCGCGGAGAAGGTCTGATATGCCTTGGCTTCGACCAGGGGATTAGCTGCATAATACAGAGCCGACACCCCCGTTGAGACCAGGGCTATAGCTGCGGTCATGGCTTTCAAGGTGCGAGCCTTGCTCTGCTCATCGAGCAAACTGCGGAAGATCAAGGTGGTGAGCTTCATCATGTGGCCAAACCCCCCGAGCAGCGACAACAGCAGGGCCAGCGGAACAACTACCAGGGTCTTGACCGCGGAATCGGCCTTCTCAGCCAGCGGTCCCGGCCCCACGAATCGAGCGGTGGACGAATCCACCTGCGCTTGTAGCCTGGCGATGATGCTGTTTGCTATTGGGCGGTACACCTGGCGCTCGATGTCAGCAAACTCCGTCACAAGCGGGATCCGCCTAATTCCGTCTACTCCCAGCTGCTCGCGCACCGCGGCCTGTACCGGTTTGAGCAGCATGAACGATTCGATTGTCACGTAGCGACTGGGATTGCTGATCCCCATCGAGTCGCCCAGAGCCTTCCAGGTGTCACGATAGGCTTTCTGCCGCACCACAGCCTCGAAAGTCTTGCGATCGGTAGGGCGCCAGTTATTCGGCACTGGCACCCCAGCCTCGCGCACCTTTTGACGTACCTGGGCAAATTTAGAGGACGGGGAGTTATGGTGATTTCTGGTGTACGGAGGGATAGAAGGAGTGGCGTATCCTGCTGATTGATTCCTGCAAGAATCTCAATCAACAGAGCGGATACGCCATGAAACATTCTACCCTCACTGTCCTGCCACAACCAGAAGGCAAGCCCGGCGACATGCTCACCGAGCTGCTACGCGCCGGAGCCAGGGACCTGATTGCACACGCTGTGGAGGCGGAGCTCGCCATCATGCTTGAGCAGCATCGAGAGTTGCGACTCCCTGATGGCCGCCAGGCGGTAGTGCGCAACGGGTATCTGCCCCAGCGGACTATCCAAACCGGCATCGGAGACGTTGAAATCAAAGTGCCCAAGGTACGCGACCGCAGCGGCTCCGGTATCAACTTCACCAGCACCCTGCTGCCGCCCTATCTCAAGCGCTCCCGCAGTATCGAGGAGCTGTTGCCGTGGCTCTACCTCAAGGGGATATCCAGTGGGGACTATCAGGAGGCCCTCTGTGCGCTGCTCGGCGACCAGGCCAAGGGGCTGTCAGCCAACACCGTCTGCCGGCTCAAGCAAGGTTGGATTGATGAGCACCAGCGGTGGCGACAACGAGACCTGACCAAGTCTCGCTATGTCTACTGGTGGGCCGACGGGATATACAGCAACGTGCGCATGGATGACCGGCTCTGTTTGCTGGTCATCATCGGGGTGACCGAGCACGGGCGCAAGGAGCTGGTTGCGGTGGAGGATGGTCACCGGGAGTCAGAGACAAGCTGGACGGAGGTGCTGATGGGACTGCGAGGCAGAGGGCTCACCCTCAGTCCCAAGCTGGCCATCGGGGATGGGGCACTGGGCTTTTGGAAGGCGCTGGCCAAGTGCTACCCGGACACAGCCCATCAGCGCTGCTGGGTTCACAAGACAGCGAATGTCTTGTCGGTGCTGCCCAAGTCGGTACAGCCCAAGGTCAAGGAGGCGCTGCATGATATCTGGATGGCCGAGACGAGAGAGGATGCTCACAAGGCGTTTGATCGCACCCTGACCCGTTTTGAAGCGAAGTATCCAGGGGCCATGGATAAACTGGTTAAAGACCGGGATGAACTGCTGGCGTTCTATGATTTTCCGGCGGAGCACTGGGTCAGTATCCGGACGACTAACCCGATAGAGTCAACGTTTTCGACGGTCCGGTTACGCACCAAGCGAGCGAGAAACTGTGGTTCACGGGAGACCACGCTGGCGATGGTTTATAAGCTGCTGGAGTCGGCCCAAAAGAACTGGAAGCGGCTCAAGGGATTTGCGCTGCTGACGTTGGTGGTAAACAACGTGAAGTTCAAGGACGGAATACAGATGCAGGAAGAGTCAGACAGGAACGCCGCCTGACTCCATACACCACATTTGACAATAACTCAATGGCTGCCCAACCAACGTGGATGACTGTAAGTCAGCCAAACGCGCCAAGCTGGTCGGGCAGAGTGTACCGGTGACGACGCGCACCGTCCGCCTGGTGCGGGTGATCCTGCAAGAGTGCCCAGGGATAGAGCTGGGGGTGCATATTCCGGCCGATCATGAACACCAATTCCGATTCAACGTGAACACCATTTCCGGACCAATGTGAACGCTCATTCCGGTTCAACCTGAACACTTCGCCCCTCCTTTCCGGAAACAGTGTTCAACATCCCGGAATCACTGTTCACATTCACCGGAATCATCCTTAACGCATTGATTTAAAAACCTTTGATACGCTCTCCCTTTTGCCAGGGAAGAGCCTATGTCTGCCAAGAGGATTGCAATGCGTAAAATTCGTGAAGTGCTGCGACTGCGGCTGGAAGCTGACCTCTCTGTTCGCCAAATCAGTATCTGTACCAAGGTCAGTGTCGGCTCCATCCAGAAACTCCTCAAAAGTGCCCAGGCGCTCGGCCTTACCTGGCCCTTACCTACCGAGCTTGATGATGGCCGACTGGCTGCCCTGTTCTATCCGCAGGCCGATACCACCATCTCGGCCCGCCATGTTGTGCCGGATTGGCCCTCTGTCCATCAGGAGCTCAAGCGCAAGGGGGTCTCCAAACAGCTGCTCTGGGAGGAGTACACCCAGCGCTATCCCAATAGCTGTTACAGCTACTCCCAGTTCTGTGACCGTTACAAGTCCTGGTGTCAGTTGCAAAAGCGCTCCATGCGCCAGATCCACAAGGCGGGGGAAAAGCTCTTTATCGACTACTGCGGGCCCACGGTGCCCATCGTGTCGCCGACTACGGGTGAGGTCCGTCAGGCACAAGTCTTTGTCGCCGTGCTCGGTGCGTCCAACTACACCTTTGCCGAGGCCACCTGGTCCCAGTCACTGCCGGACTGGCTGCAAAGCCATGTCCGTGCCTTTGAGTTTTTCGGCGGGACACCGGTACTGCTGATCCCCGACAACCTCAAGAGCGGTGTCAGCAAGGCTTGCCGATACGATCCCGAGCTCAACCCCAGCTACCAGCAGTTGGCCGAGCACTATCAGGTGGCGGTGATGCCAGCTCGCCCTTACAAGCCTAAGGACAAAGCCAAGGCCGAGGTGGGTGTGCAGATCGTCGAGCGCTGGATCCTGGCTCGTCTACGCCATCAGACCTTCTTCTCGCTTGCCGAGCTAAACCAGTGCATCCGGGCTTTGTTGAATGAGCTCAACGAGCGCCCGTTCAAGCAGCTGCCCGGTAACCGACGCGAGGCGTTTGAGCAGTTGGACCGCCCGGCACTGGGGTCACTACCGGTGCATCCCTATCGCTATGTCGCCATCAAAACGGTCAAGGTCAACATCGACTATCACGTCAGTTATGAGCAGCACCATTACTCGGTGCCGCACCAGTATGTGGGTCAGCAACTGGAGCTCCATGCGGGCGATACCCTGCTTCAGGTCTATCACCAGCAACAGCTGGTCGCGAGCCATCCGCGTAAAACCATCCCGGGGATGAGCACACTCCCTGAGCACATGCCGGAACGTCACAGCAAGCAGCAACGCTGGACGCCAGGGCGTCTTAAGCAGTGGGCTGCCGACATCGGACCGGGCACCTTGTGCTGGGTTAGCGAACGGCTGGCAGAGAAAGCCCATGCCGAGCAGGCATACCGACTCTGCCTGGGACTGCTGAGTCTTAGCCGGGAGTATCCGCCATCACGAGTCGAAGGCTGTTGCCAGCTGGCCAACCGGGAAGGACTGGTGCGGCTCAAGCAGCTCAAGTCGGTGCTGACCAGTGGCCGCGACCAACTGCCCGCAAGTCCGCTCAGTTATCCAGAACTGCCGCAAGAGCACGAGAACATCCGCGGCCCCCAGAGCTTCCACTAACGAGGAAAAAACCCATGACCCAACAAACGCTGACCCGCTTGAGACACCTGAAACTGACTGGCATGGCGGATGCCGTGCAACAACAACTGGAACAGGCAAGTACCTACGAAGGGCTGCCCTTCATCGAGCGGCTAAGCCTGCTGGTCGAACACGAACAACTGAGCCGGGAGCAGCGTAAACAAGCTCGGCTGGTCAAGCAGGCGAGGCTCAAACTCCAGGCCACGGTGCAAGAGGTGGACTACCAGTCTGCACGCAACCTGGAGCGGTCACAGGTGGCAAACCTGGCCCAAGGAGAGTGGCTGCGCCGGGGCCAGAACCTGCTCATTACCGGCCCCTGTGGCTGCGGAAAAACCTACCTAGCCTGTGCGCTGGGCTACCAAGCCTGTCAGCAGGGGCACAGCACTCGTTACTACCGGCTGCCGCGTCTGCTACTTGAGCTGAGCCAGGCCAAGGTAGATGGCAGTTACGCCAGACTGCTGGGTCAACTGGCAAGGATAGAGCTGCTGATCCTGGATGACTGGGGACTGGAAGCGGTGAATGCCGAGCAGCGCAACGCCCTGCTGGAGATCATGGATGATCGGTACGGGAAATACTCGACGGTCGTGGTCAGTCAGCTGCCAACGGAAGAGTGGTACGCGAGCTTGGGGGACAACACTCTGGCAGATGCGATCCTGGACCGGCTGATGCACAACGCTCACCGGCTGTCACTGAAGGGAGAATCGATGAGAAAGAGGAGAAGTGAGTTGACCCAATCTGAACACTCGAGTTAGAAACGGGGTGACGTGAGCGCGTTAAGGATCAGGGTGTTCACGTTGGCCGGAATGGCTGTTCAACTTCGCCGGAATACGCAGGGGGCACTGTTCAAGCCCGAGGACATGCCACAGCTCCAAGAAAGGCTGAACAACGTCAAGGCAGGGATGGCGCAAATCACGCAGAATGCGCCGAGTCATGAAGTGATAACCGACTGATTGATATAGCAATATCTGGTTGGTGTAATAAGGCGATTGGGGGAGCAACCATTATGTTGCTTCCCCTTCTCTTTTTACTAGCAATGTGATGATGCCGAAGCGCACCAGAAGAAGCACCAGAGTCGATTTAGACGACCGATAGCCTGACAGTGTGACCCGTTAGCATGAATCGTCACTGGGCCGGGTGTGTCGACTATCTTGAATCTCATATGAACCAGCGAAGTAGGATTTCATGTATAGCAAATGGAGATGGCCAGCCTTGAAGGTTGCTAGATGGGGAGGGATTACCCGGGCAAGACGCCATTTTTTGCGGCTGTAACACTCATCAAGGAGGAGCATTCTATCAGCATGATAGATGACGGTGGTTGAGGGGCGATGGTAATCAGGATGTGTTTTTTGCTATTACCCATGCAGCTATAGCACTTACAGCTACCGCCCCCCAATGGTTCATTATTTGAAAAAGTAAGCTTCGATACTTCTCTCTATTTCTGGCATCCCAAAAATACAACCATGCTACATAAGCATTTTCAAAAACTGATGAATACTCAAGCAAACTATCAACCCTTTGAAATATTAGATACTGCTTAATAGACTTAAGCATCCTCTTTTTTGTTAATTCATTGGGGTCTTTACAGCTATAAATAATAAGACTCCTGCTTTCCAAAAGCTTGTCATCGTTTTTAGCTGGCATGAGGATAATATCAAAACTTCCTATTGCTGACGTTGTTATCGATAAGGCTGCTCCAACTTCCTTTCTTCTGACGAAGTTAGTTGATCTCTCGTCCTTGGTAATGACCATATTTCCTGTAAACCTGAGAGGATGGCTCACCTGTACGCAGTCGTAACCAATATATCTTTTGTCGGAGAAATCACTATTAAGGTCGTTATCTATATAAAACTCTCTGCCATTAATATTAAATCCAGCAAAAGCTTCACGGAATATCACTTCAATTTCTTGCTTCTTGATATTCCAATTGATCGTAGCGTAACGACGAAGCCTCTCAGCTTTCTCCCGTTTTATTTTCTCTCTCTCGATAACTGACTTCACACTTCCTCCTTAGGTACATAACACCACTTTAAAAGGCCGAAAAAGCGTGGCTTTTGAGGACCCAGAGAGCGCAGAGAACTCTTTGTTATGCATATCTATCTACTTCATACATAAAGTTATTGTGTTGAAGCAAAGGAATGTAATCAAATTCCTCTCCCTCGCCTTCCTTCCAAATTACATATTGGCAACCATCAAAATCATCTAGAGTAGCTAAACCTTTATATACCAGCGTAGGTACAATAGTTAGATCCAGAACGGTCATATTTGAGAATGTTAGCCACACATGAAGCTCTAGGCTCTCATCAGGACAGAAGCCTTTTGCTATTGTCTTTTTTATCGATGACTTTGAAACCTTATAAATATCCCTATTCCTGAACTTCACATTCCCAACAGTTATTGCAACAGGAACTAAATCTCCTATGGGCTGTGACATCCAGTTTTCATAAAACTGCTGAGATACACTATGACATAAGTTTTCAAGGCTCTGGGGTGAGTTCTCTATAAATCTTTGCGCAGTATTACCAAGATTTTGTTCTAAAAAATAATTAAGATCCTTATCAAGCAGCCGACTTTTAATTACACTAGCAACCTCTTCATAGTTAAGGTTAGCTCGCTTGTGTTCCATGTCGAATTCTTCCAAAAACCTGATCGAATCAACAAATTTATTCAGATAGCTCATTGTTTTATCCATGATGAAGCATAACGTAACGTTAAGTGGTGAGCAACGCAACCACCGAACCTAAGCCATTAGGCTGTAAACACTAAAGCTGATTCAAACTCAACATGCCAAGCGTTGTGCATCCGTTTTAAACGCGTTATTATGTGCGTGGTCATTGAATGTGATGAACAATTAGAGAACGACCATTAGCCTGTAGTTTTGGTATGATTTCATATTGCCCTTTAATTTCAAATTTATAGTCCCATCGACCTACCTTCTTTTCATAAGATTTAGCATCAATCAAACCTTGAGGCAAATGTTCGACTACACCAGCTTTAACTAGTTGAATGCAGAAACCTTCATGTGCCTCTTCTGATTCAACAATTCGTTCAACCTTTGCTAAATCAGCCAGCATATCCATACAATCTTCTTTGCTTGCACCTTTAAAATACTTTAATTCTATTACTATAGTTTTTGATTCTGTCTGGATATGTAAATCAACTCTACTTCTCCGGTTTTCAGTGGAACTGCCATGCAAGCGATAGGATTGGTAGTCACTTTGCAAAGTGTGTTCAAACCGAATAATTGCCTCTGGTAAGGCTTTATATAGTTCACCGAATAACACGGACTGAAAATCAACCTCCCTATCAATAGGGTAAGGGTTGTCAATTCTTAGCATTGAGCTATCTAACGCTTCCAATACTGCCTTTTTCACTGCAACTCCTAATTTAACTAGTTGAGTACATAACGCGTGCCATCACCGGGAGGAATGGAGCGCAGCGTAATTCCTGTCCGAGTGCATGGCATTGTTAGCCCCTTTTTAGCTCCTTCGGAAGGAACGCATCGATTTCAGCATCCGAAAACGTCATATCTTCGAGTTGCTGTAGAGCTTCCTGAGCCTTCTTGTAAGCTTCATACGTAGTACTCGGCGCGCCCGAGTAGACGGCGTGCAACTGCTCTAGAAGTACGTCCCGTTCCGTTTGAAGTGATTCAAGAGGCTTTTCGCCCATACGTAGGTCTGTAATCAGAGAGAGATACTTCTCCCTAATAATCCACAGATCGGCACCAGCCTGCCGATGTTTCTGGGCGAGTTCGCCCAAGTCGTAGTTCTTTGTGTAGGCGTTCAAGACCAGCAGCACCGTTGAGATGACGATGCCGACAAGCGCACCAATATCACCAGCCCCGAATACAGCAGCAATAAATCCACCGGTCGTTAAGGCTGACAATATGATTTGCCAAAGCTTAACTGTGGAAAGTCGTTTCAGAAGAATATCCGCGCACTTCTCATGGGTCTTGTGGGAATACACAACACGCCCAAAACATTCGCGCAATTGACCTTCCAAGATTGCTCGCGAATCTGGCGTATCACTAGTCTGGGAATGAGGTTCCAAATATATCTCTCCACTTCTGTTTTGCCGACCACTCCTGTTTCGGATTAGCTGTCTCGTGCCCTATTGCCTCGACTGCGATGTTGTAGCACCGCGTCGCCTTCCATTGAAACAGAGTTATTGTCAAATGTGGTGTATGGAGTCAGGCGGCGTTCCTGTCTGACTCTTCCTGCATCTGTATTCCGTCCTTGAACTTCACGTTGTTTACCACCAACGTCAGCAGCGCAAATCCCTTGAGCCGCTTCCAGTTCTTTTGGGCCGACTCCAGCAGCTTATAAACCATCGCCAGCGTGGTCTCCCGTGAACCACAGTTTCTCGCTCGCTTGGTGCGTAACCGGACCGTCGAAAACGTTGACTCTATCGGGTTAGTCGTCCGGATACTGACCCAGTGCTCCGCCGGAAAATCATAGAACGCCAGCAGTTCATCCCGGTCTTTAACCAGTTTATCCATGGCCCCTGGATACTTCGCTTCAAAACGGGTCAGGGTGCGATCAAACGCCTTGTGAGCATCCTCTCTCGTCTCGGCCATCCAGATATCATGCAGCGCCTCCTTGACCTTGGGCTGTACCGACTTGGGCAGCACCGACAAGACATTCGCTGTCTTGTGAACCCAGCAGCGCTGATGGGCTGTGTCCGGGTAGCACTTGGCCAGCGCCTTCCAAAAGCCCAGTGCCCCATCCCCGATGGCCAGCTTGGGACTGAGGGTGAGCCCTCTGCCTCGCAGTCCCATCAGCACCTCCGTCCAGCTTGTCTCTGACTCCCGGTGACCATCCTCCACCGCAACCAGCTCCTTGCGCCCGTGCTCGGTCACCCCGATGATGACCAGCAAACAGAGCCGGTCATCCATGCGCACGTTGCTGTATATCCCGTCGGCCCACCAGTAGACATAGCGAGACTTGGTCAGGTCTCGTTGTCGCCACCGCTGGTGCTCATCAATCCAACCTTGCTTGAGCCGGCAGACGGTGTTGGCTGACAGCCCCTTGGCCTGGTCGCCGAGCAGCGCACAGAGGGCCTCCTGATAGTCCCCACTGGATATCCCCTTGAGGTAGAGCCACGGCAACAGCTCCTCGATACTGCGGGAGCGCTTGAGATAGGGCGGCAGCAGGGTGCTGGTGAAGTTGATACCGGAGCCGCTGCGGTCGCGTACCTTGGGCACTTTGATTTCAACGTCTCCGATGCCGGTTTGGATAGTCCGCTGGGGCAGATACCCGTTGCGCACTACCGCCTGGCGGCCATCAGGGAGTCGCAACTCTCGATGCTGCTCAAGCATGATGGCGAGCTCCGCCTCCACAGCGTGTGCAATCAGGTCCCTGGCTCCGGCGCGTAGCAGCTCGGTGAGCATGTCGCCGGGCTTGCCTTCTGGTTGTGGCAGGACAGTGAGGGTAGAATGTTTCATGGCGTATCCGCTCTGTTGATTGAGATTCTTGCAGGAATCAATCAGCAGGATACGCCACTCCTTCTATCCCTCCGTACACCAGAAATCACCATAACTCATTGAAACATGCCTTTCCCGTAAACGTATTGACCGCTGCCTGGCGCCTTCCAGTACTCTTGATCTTTGTCTTGGTCTGCCATAAAGCGGAAAAAATCGCGACACATGTAATCGTAATACAGGAACGATTTGTCTTTGTACTGCCAAGTATCGATGAACTGGTACGCTAGCGTATCAAGAAGTAGCCCCCCGATCGGGACGTCCCATTTTCGTTTCCACGCACGCATCATCCGGCATAGGGGGACCAAGTTCCCGTTGCAGGCTGCATTTCGCGTCCTTATGGCGGTGATTTCTGGTTTTGGGTTTGTGACTCTCCAACGGCCACCATTGTTCGCATCGGGATAAGTGAAACTATCGTCTTTATTGATAAATGCAGGCACTACCTCGAAGGTGATGCCATCTGTGAACGGCACAAGGATGACCTGTCCGTCGCCCCGTATGCTTGTGGTCGCGTATGTCTTTTCTATGGACTTCTTGACTGCTTGGAGTAAGGCGGATTGGCCGTTTCCGGTATGGCCGTCGTACTGTCGGTAAACTTCATAAGGCAACTGGAAAATCATATCCAGGTCGCTGATGCCATGGATTGCCGTATTTCTCCCATAAGAGCCGACGTATAGACTGTGGGCAGTCTCCGAGGTTGTGGTCCAATAATCCGTGTTCAGTCGCCGGGTAATGGCCTTGTACCTCGTTGAGATTGTCCCCCCGTCTTGGACGCGGAGATTTTCACAGAATGTGCTGAACCAGTCAGCTAAGCCCATACGCTCTCCTTGGCTAACAGTGATTAGATGGAAGGTGGCACTAATCCGTTAGCAGCGCCTTCCATCTAACTCCGCCCTAATTTCATCACTGTAAAGTAAAAATTTAAATTAAATCATAGCATTACCAGCAACCTTTGGGTGGCTTAACGTATTCACTTGCCCCCCTTCTTTTTGCGCTATCATTACCACTGTATAAAAAGTCAGTTGATAAGTCATGGATGCGCTGCCAAACCACACCAGTGTGAACAGATGCATAAGAGCCCTACCATACCAGTAGATTGAAACATTTAACATTTGCCATCATCACAGAATGGGCGATTACTCGACGACACTTGATTTGCTTTGCGCAAAACGCACTCGTTGCGCCAGACACTATGCACATAACCTTATGATATTTAATGGAAATAATGCTTGGTGGAATAACACTATTGGGGGATACACACATATCTGTCTTTTCACTCCTCGTTGATGACAAAAAAACAAGCCTCCCTGCCACAGGCCGAGGGATACTTGTTTTGGGGGGGATGGTGGCAGAGAGGGATACCTTAAACCGACGAAGGATGGACTAACCTACTGAGCCGCCGACCGGTTTCGAGTAGGGTTAGTCCATGGCTCCTTGCCCTGCATGGAAAGGTGAACACAGCAGCACCACTGCCAGAACCAAACCGCCGCTGGTTCCTGTTCCTCTCCTGTCCGGTGCGACGGTTACGCAGCCACTGAGACGGTAAACACGCCCATCTGGTAGTAACTGACGAAGTTCGACTCCCACATCGTATAGAGCTCCCTGGCCGACGCTGGTCCCATCTGGCCGTAACGGAGCAGGTAGTATTCTTCGCTCAAAAAGTTGAAGTCGATCTCTTTGACCAACTCCGCCATATCCTCCGGCCCCTGATAGCTAAAGTCCGTCACGTAATCGAACTGCCACTGGTCTTTACGCTTTAGCAGCCGTATTTCTACCGGATGAAACCCGCCACGAACCGGGCCGTAATCCGGGTCTCGGAAGTTGAAGACCAGACTGGATTTTCCCTTCAGCACCATTCCAGATCTAACCAGTTCCTGATCCAGAATACTCATCAATGCCTGACTGGCAGGCAGGGCAAAATCGCCCGCAAATGGGATCGTCATAATCACCTCAGATTGGTTGTTTGGGGGGCTCCCCCTTGGACAGGTGAGTGCTATGCAGGGGTTATTCGATGGTAGAAGTTACGGTACAGAGCTCATTGGTTAGCGAACCCAAGCGCTCAAGGTAATCAGGCACCAGTTCGTGCAGCATCGGATTGCCGTCTGCCTTCTGGACCAACTTCAGCCCGTCCGAGCGCAGAATGGCTGATAAGAATCCGGCGTTATTGGCACTGCCACCTTTAAACAGTCGCTTCATAACGCTGGATTTAAACGGCTTGTCTGCGGGCAAGGAGCGCAACACATCGTCAATCGCCGACAGCGCAATCCACTCCTTGCTATGCAGACCCCCACCCTGATTGCCGGTGATTTTCAGGAACAGCTCGCCACTCTCTTCATGACGACTAGATTGGCCCCTTGAAGATCCAGACACTTCGCCCCTCTTAACTTAAGAGGTAGTCTTGGAGCTATGTTCAGTACTAGTCACAACGAGAAGATGGTCGAAGTGTTAACAGGGGCCGAGCGCCGTCGACGCCGGACTCCACAAGAAAAGATCGCCATCGTGCAGCAGACCTTTGAGCCCGGGATGACCGTCTCTCATGTTGCTCGCTTGCACGACGTCAACGCAAACCAGCTTTTCAAATGGCGTAAGCAATTCCAAGAAGGGTCTCTCACGGCGATCACCGCCGGTGAGGATGTTGTTCCTGCTTCCGAGTTGGCTGCTGCCATCAAGCAGATCCGAGAGCTTCAGCGTCTGCTCGGGAAGAAGACCATGGAGAACGAGATCCTCAAAGAAGCCGTGGAGTATGGTCGAGCAAAAAAATGGATTGCGCATGCGCCCTTGTTGCCGGGGGACGACGATTAAGTGCTGTGAGCCAGGCTCTTAATGTATCGCGTGCGCAGCTATCCGTTCGTGTTCATCGAAAACCGGGTTGGCAAGATGGTCGTCATCATCGCCAGCGTGATGATGCAGCCTTACTTGGCCGTATCATGGAGGCGATGGCAGAGCTTCCCTCCTATGGCTATCGCCGGGTCTGGGCGCTGTTACGGCGTCAGTCTGAGGCAACAGAACAACCTGTGGTAAACGCTAAGCGGGTATATCGCGTCATGCGCGAGCATGGCTTGCTGCTGGAAAGAAAACCAGCTGCACCATTGGCCCAGCAGGCACATAAGGGGTGTGTTGCCGTCAAGGAGAGCAATCGACGGTGGTGCTCAGATGGCTTCGAGTTTCGCTGCGATAACGGTGAAAAACTACGAGTCACGTTCGCCATGGACTGCTGCGATAGGGAGGCGTTGGACTGGGCGGCCAGTACCGGGGGTTACGACAGTGACACTGTGCAAGATGTCATGCTGAGGTCTGTCGAACGTCGCTTTGGGGATTCGTTGCCGGCATCACCGGTGGAGTGGCTGACTGATAATGGCTCGGCGTATCGCGCCCATGAGACCCGCGCGTTTGCACGAGAAATCGGGTTGGAGCCCAGAACGACAGCAGTGAGAAGCCCACAGAGTAACGGTATAGCGGAGAGCTTCGTGAAGACGATGAAGCGAGACTATATCGAGATGATGCCAAAACCGGATAGCCGAACAGCGGTAGGCAATTTGGCTATTGCGTTTGAGCATTATAACGAGCACCACCCGCACAGCGCCTTGGGATACCGTTCACCACGGGAATTTCTGCGCAGTCGGGTATCACAACCCTAAGCGGGAAAAAGTGTCTGGATCTATGGGGTCAAATCCAACGACCGATGGCATAGAAAATCAGCCCTTCTGATCGGGCACTGAGTTTCTCGGCGGTATGGTTGAGCAAGGTGTGTATGGGTGCAGGGCAGCCGGGCACGGAGTCTGCGGTGTCGCCGGGTCCAGACCTGGCCTTGTCGGCTTCAGCCGCAAGGGCTGGCAAGAGAGGCTCGGCGCAGCCGCTTGCTCCGGATGTGAGTGGGGGCTCTGTGGTTGGCGCGGTGTCGGGAGTGTTTGATGCTGCTGCCGTGTTACTGACAGATTTAGGGGTCTCTTCAACGCGGTTTTTACGGGGTCTTGTCATGATAGTTTCCTTACAACGTCATTAGATAACTGGAGATTGCGATCTCCAGTTCATCGCTAGATGGGTCATAGATAAAGGGTCATAGAAAACGCGATAGCGTGACAGGACCGACTCCATCACTGTCACAGTGATCTCATTCGGTCTTTCGCAGATTGGCGGTGGTGCGACTTAACCGGCAGTGCGGCTAATGCTGAGGTAATGACCGATAAATCATCCAGATAACCGGCAAATGGAATGGGATCGGGTACTACGTCGAACGGGTTTACCAGATAAGCCAGCGCACCGATGATGAGCGCATAGCACCAGACCGGCAGATCGCCATCCGTGAGCAGGACATACAACAGCACGGCCTTCTCCAGCAGCTCTTTAATCCCCTTGATCTCTTTTAATTTGCGCATGATCTCGCTATGACTGGGATTACTCATGGTGCATCGCCTCCAGGGTGGGAAGCAGCGGTGCATCTGAGTGGATCAGCAGGTAAATCCCCGCCCCCTCATCGTTGAGAATGGCCAGCAGCAGGCGCCAATCTTCGGATATGGCGAATTCTTGCTCCGGGTAACGCAAGCCGAACATCACCTGATTCTGGGTATGCTGTGGTAAGACCTGAAACTCGCTGACCGAATCCCCCTGCTCGATAATGACCAGACTGCAACCAGTCGTGTCCCAGAATGCCCTCGCCTCCTCTACTGATGAAAAGGGCTCGATAATTTGCTCCATGACCGAGACATGGAGTGCCGGGTAGGCCGCGAGCAATGTTTCCTCCGGCCATTCCATACAAGTTTTCATCGTGTTTCTCTCCAACAAAAAGGCCCTTAAGCTCAGATGAACTTAAGGGCCTGGGAACTGTGAAATGTGGACCAACAGCCGATGTGGCAGCGCTGTCTGGTTATTAATATCTGTTTATAAACAATACCTTTTCGGTCACTCCGCCTGGATCATATGCGAGAGACCTTCGCTGATATTGCGACTGCGCTCAGAAGTCAGCTTTGCATACCGCTGGGAGGATTGAATGCTGGCGTGGGCCAATTGCGCCTTGACGTCATACAGGCTGTATTGCCCGGAAGAGACCAAGGCACTGGCGACCGAATGGCGAGCTGTATGGAAGCAGACCTCATCGCGGTCTTCGATACCGGCTTTCTGCAACACCCGTTCATAGGCACATCTGGGTTCACCGATGGGCTTGCCCTGACAGCGAATATGCTGGCTCGCGAACACATAGGGATTACCGGCTATTCTGGGGAGCTTCTCCAGAATATCGAGAGCCAATGTGCTCAGGTAAATGATCCGGCTCTTGCCATTCTTGGTCAGGGGTACGAACAGCGTCTTATCCTCCCAGTTCACATGTTCCCATTTAGCGAGTAACACCTCTGATTTTCTTGCCCCCGTCAGGTAGAGCATCGCGATGAAGCTGCCTGCGGCCTGATTGCGATCCTGCAATGCCACCTCAATGACCCGTTTCATCTCTTCAATCGATAGGAAGCGCGTCCTGGCATTGTCCTCCTTCAACAGCTTGATCTTGGCCGCCTCGTTGGTGTCCAGAATGCCCCAGCGCACCGCATAGCTGCCCATGGTCTTTAACTGGGCCAACACCCGGTTGGCGGTACTCGGTGCATAGGCCGTCTGCTGAGGGTTGTTGGGGTGAACCATCTCCGATTGCAACTGCAGGACATCCATCGCCTTGAGTTGCCGGTAACGCATGGCACCAAAGCGTGGTTCTATGTTGTGTTTGAACCGCTGAATGTCGCTGTTGATCGACCGTTTGCCGATGGTCTTGAGGTGCGGCAAAAAGGTCTGCCAGAAGAACTCCGAAAGGGTGGGCTCAGTTTTGTAGCTATCCCGCTCTGCTACCGGGTCGATACCGTCTGCCAGCATCGCCTTGTACTTGCGGGCAATGGTCCTGGCTTGGCTCACATCGATATCGCCGAATCGCCCCAGAGCGATGCTGCGCTTCTTCCCCTGGAGGGTATAGCGCAGTAGGAAACGCTTACTGCCTTGGCTTTTTCCTGACAAGAGTTTTAAGCCGATGACCTCTGTATCGGAGAACTCCAGTTCAGTAGCGCCAGCCTCTCGTTGTTGTGCGGGCAAAGCCTTGATGGCTGCATTGGTAAAGCGAAATTTGGTCTGCATAGATACCTCCGATGATGGGTTAGAGCATGGGATTAATATCTGTTTCAAAGGGGATTCAATGCGGGTTTGGGAGGGGGTGAAGCGGAAGGGGTAACGGTGAGCGGCACTTGTGTCAGCACCAGAGACAGACCCCGGAAAGGCCCGGAGCGCAGGCTAACCACGTGTCCTTGGCTATGTTGGGGCGAAGCGCAGGTTGTTCGCAACAAGTCGCAGGAAGTAGTAAGTCGCTTAGACAAGAAATGGACAAGAAAGGAAAAGTTGGAGAGAAATCTTGGAGAGAGTTAAAAACAAAAACGACGCAATAAAGCGTCGTATCTGTTTAATCTGAAAGGCTTTTTTTCTTTAATCTTAATGGTGCCCGAGGCCGGAATCGAACCGGCACGACGCGAACGTCGAGGGATTTTAAATCCCTTGTGTCTACCGATTTCACCACTCGGGCACCGCAATCGGTATCAAGCTCGCGTGGCGGGCTTGTCAATATGGAGGCACGTTCCGGAGTCGAACCGGACTAAACGGATTTGCAATCCGCTGCATAACCGCTTTGCTAACGCGCCATGCAAAAGAGAGGAGCTCTCTATTGTCTGAATTTGGAGCGGGAAACGAGACTCGAACTCGCGACCCCGACCTTGGCAAGGTCGTGCTCTACCAACTGAGCTATTCCCGCATCGGTCTGGCTGACTGCCTGACTGTGAGAACGCATTCTAGCGATGTTCCCCGCCCAGTCAACCAAAAACATTTAATACGCTGATCGTTCGGGTGTTTTTTACCCTTGTCCCACACTTTTGCCGCTCATGGCCGTTTCTCGGCGCCAGTGGCAGAGAAACGGCCATCTTCCCGTCGGGACTAGAACCGGGAGTGGTAGCTGAGATCGCCCCAGGCGGCCTTCATGTACTGGAACATGGACCAGAAGGTGAGCACGGTGGCCACGTAGAGCAGCACATAGGCGAGCCACACCATCCAGATGTCGTATTGCCAGATGAGGCCGGTGAGCGACACCATCTGGATCATGGTCTTCCATTTGCCAATCCAGCTGACGGCCACCGAGGAGCGCTTGCCAAGCTCGGCCATCCATTCACGCAGGGCGGAGATGATGATCTCCCGGCCAATCATGGTCATGGCGGGGATGGTGACCCAGACGGTGTTGTAGTGCTCGACGATGACCACCAGGGCCGCCGCCACCATGATCTTGTCGGCCACCGGATCGAGGAAGGCGCCAAAGGCGGTGGACTGGTTCAGCTTGCGGGCAAGATAGCCGTCAAACCAGTCGGTTGCGGCCGCCAGGATAAAGACGATGGCCGCCGCCATGTAGGACCACTGATAGGGAAGGTAGAACAGGATGACGAAGACGGGGATGAGCAAAATCCGAAAGAACGTCAGCAGGTTAGGAATATTTGTCATTATTTTCAGCCACTTCTTGTATGCCGCTACATGGTAGCCCCAAGCCGATCGCGGATGCAACCGAACTGGCGCCCGCCTTGGTCCATTAATCCATCAATAACCTCAGGATGCCGGTCATTATGGCATTTGGGAGCCCCCTGCGTCACGGCTCTTGTGCGCAGGCGGCACGCCCTGATGCCCCCTGGCGTGACCACCTTCACACCAAAGGCAGCGCTAGAGCGAGTGCAATGCGTCGTGGATGGACTGGGCCAGCTCCTGGCTGATGCCGGGCACCTTGGCGAGCTCGTCCACCCCGGCTTTTTTCACCTCCTGCAAGCCACCCAGGTATTTGAGCAGCGCCTGTCGCCGTTTCGGCCCCACCCCGGGAATGTCCTCCAGGGTACTGGTGGTGCGCGCCTTGGCGCGCCTGGCCCGGTGGCCCGTGATGGCAAAGCGATGGGATTCATCGCGAATGTGCTGGATGAGGTGCAAAGCGGGCATGTCTGCCGGCAGGTGCAGCTCTTCGTGGCTGTCCCCCAGGATCAGGGTTTCCAACCCCGCCTTGCGGGTCACCCCCTTGGCGATGCCCACCAGCAGCGGGTATTTGCCGCCGAGAAACTCCAACTGGCGCGCCAGGATTTCCTCCGCGCGGCGCAACTGGCCGAGACCGCCGTCGATAAACAGCACATCCGGCACCTTGTCCGGCTCCTGCTGCTTGCCAAAGCGACGCTCCAGCGCCTGCTCCATGGCGGCGTAGTCATCCCCGCCGGTGATACCGTCGATGTTGAAGCGGCGGTATTCCGAGGAGAGCGGCCCCTCCCGGTTGAACACCACGCAGGAGGCCACGGTGCGCTCCCCCATGGTGTGGGAGATATCGAAACATTCCATGCGGGCGATGGGGCTCTCGAGCTCCAGCAGCTCCTCCAGCTGATCGTAACGGGCGGTGATGGTGCTCTTGTGGGCGAGGCGCGAGCGCAGCGCGGTCTGGGCGTTGATGGAGGCGAGCTTGATGAAGCGGGCCCGCTCGCTGCGTGTCCGGCTCACCACCCGCACCTTGTAGCCGGCGGTCTGGCTCAGGGTGTCGGCGATGACGCTCTCATCCTCCAGCGCCACGTCCAGCAGCACCTCGCTCGGGATCTGCCGTCCCCCCTGCCCCGACAGATAGAACTGCAGCAGGAAGGATTGCACCACCTCGTCAAGCGGGGTATCGGCCGGCACTTTCGGGAAGTAGCTGCGCGATCCCAGCACCTTGCCCTGGCGGATGAAGAGCACGTGGATGCAGGCGGTCCCCTGCTCGAAGGCCACCCCCACCACGTCGAGCTCGTCCAGCACGTTGCCGCTCACCGACTGCTGCTCGGTGACCCGGCGCAGGGCCTGGATCTGATCCCGGTAGCGGGCCGCCTCCTCGAAGCGCAGATCGCCGCTGGCGGACTCCATCTTGCCCACCAGTTCGCCGATCACCTGCTGGTTCTTGCCCGCGAGGAACAGCTTGGCCAGCGCCACCTGCTGAGCATACTCGGCCTCGCTCACCAGCCCCGCCACGCAGGGGCCGGCGCAGCGCTTGAGCTGGTAGAGCAGGCAGGGGCGGGTACGGTTGGCATAGACGGCATCCTCGCACTGGCGCACCGGGAAGATCTTCTGCATCAGGTGCAGGCTCTCGCGTACCGCGCCACCGGAGGGGTAAGGGCCGAAATACTCCCCCTTCACCTTGCGGGCGCCGCGATGGACGCCGATGCGCGGGTGCCGATGGTCGGTGATGATGATCCAGGGGTAGGACTTGTCATCCCGCAGCAGCACGTTGTAGCGGGGCTGGTACTGCTTGATGAGGTTGTGCTCGAGGATCAGCGCCTCGGTCTCGGTGTGGGTGACCGTTACCTGCACATCGGCAATCTGGCGCACCAGGGTGCGGGTCTTGATGCTGTCGACATTGGTCCGAAAGTAGGAGGCGAGCCGTTTTTTCAGATCCTTGGCCTTGCCCACGTAGATGACGGTGCCGCCGCTGTCGTACATGCGGTAGACACCGCTCTGGTGGGTGACGGCACTCAGGAATGCCTTGCTGTCAAAATGGGGCTCGGGAGAGAGGGTCATCGGCAACTCGACTCAACGGATGAATGCAAAAAGACGGGGAGAGCATACTGCCCACAGCCTGCAAAAAGCAAAAGGCGGCCGGTGCCGCCTTTGGTGTCCACACGCCCCCGTTACAGGGTATCGGCATCCAGCATGCCATAACGAATGGCCAGATGGGTCAGCTCCACGTCACCGTTGATCCCCAGCTTGCTGAACAGGCGGTAGCGGTAGCTGTTGACCGTCTTCGGGCTCAGGTTGAGTTGCTCGGAGATGTCGGTCACCTTCTGCCCCTTGGTGATCATCATCATGATCTGCAGCTCCCGCTCGGAGAGGGACTTGAAGGGGTTCTCGTCGGCGGAGGCGAACTGGCTCAGGGCCATCTGCTGGGCGATCTCCGGGGAGATGTAGCGCTGACCGGAGTGAACCAGGCGAATGGCGTGGATCATCTCGTCCGGCGCGGCCCCCTTGGTGAGGTACCCGGCGGCGCCCGCCTGCATCACCTTGGTGGGGAACGGATTTTCTGAATGAATGGTCAGCACTATGATGCGTACATCGGGGCGGATCCGCAGGATCTTGCGGGTCGCTTCCAGACCGCCGATGCCCGGCATGTTCATGTCCATCAGGATCACATCGGGGTGATGTTGCCGACAGAAGGCCACCGCGGTTTCCCCGCTCTGCGCCTCGCCCACCACCTTGATCCCGCGGACGTCTTCCAAAATGCGTCTTATCCCTGTACGCACCAACTCATGATCATCGACCAGGAATACATTAATCACCCAAACACCCCGTTTTTTATCTCGTTATATGCCAGTTAGGGTTAACACGGCGTCTTGCATCATAACCAAACTCGATGATTTGGCAAACCATGGGCGGGAAAAGTTTGAAATTGCTCGTAAAATCCGTTTTAAATCAAATTATTATACAAAGAATCAATTAAAAAACGGCGCCCTGGGGCGCCGTATTGCATCAAAGCCGTTCCGCCAGCCTCAACCGGCCAGCAGCGCACGTACCTTGTCGAGATCGGCCTGGGTGTCCACCCCCACCGGCGGGGCTTGCAGCGCCTGGGCCACGTGGATCTTCTCCCCGTACCAGAGCACCCGCAGCTGCTCCAGGGCTTCGACCTGCTCGAGCACGCTCGGTGCCCAGTCCACGTAACGCTGGATGAAGCCGGCGCGATAGGCGTAGATGCCGATGTGGCGCTGGTAGTGATCGCCAATCTGCTCGCGGCTCCCCGCAACGCGATCGCTGGCCGCAAAGCGGTCCCGATCCCAGGGGATGCTGGCGCGACTGAAATAGAGGGCATACCCCTCCCGGTCGGTCACCACCTTGACGGCATTGGGATTGAACGCCTCTTCGGCATCCCTGATCGGCACCGACAGCGTCGCCATGGGCGCGCTGGCCGCGGCCAGGTTGTCCGCCACCTGGCGGATGATGACGGGGGGAATGAGGGGCTCGTCCCCCTGCACGTTGACGATGATGGTATCGGCGGCAAAGCCGTAGTGACGGCACACCTCGGCCAGACGCTCGGTGCCGGACTGGTGATCCGGTGAGGTCATGCACACCTCGAACCCGGCAGCGGCGGCAAAGGGGGCCAGGACCTGCTGCACCCGCTCGTCATCGGTGGCGACGATCACCCGATCGGCACCCGATTGCAGGGCCTTCTCCACCACGTGCTGCACCATGGGCTTGCCGTGAATGTCGGCCAGCGGCTTGCCCGGCAGCCGGGTGGAGGCGTAACGGGCAGGAATGACGACGACGAAACTCATGGCTTCAGCTCTTCCAGCGCCAGGTGACGGGCCCGGTTCTCCAGCAGCACCGGGATCCCCTCCTCCAGGGGATAGGCCAGTCTGTCGAAACGGCAGATGAGCTCCTGAGGGCCCTCGGCGTGCGCTTGATAGTGCAGTTTCCCCTTGCAGACCGGGCAGGCGATGATGTCGAGCAATTTAATATCCAGTGCCACAACGAAACTCCTTTAACGATTTCCCACAGGCGATCTTGCCTGGCATGTCAATGTGCAGGGCCAGCCCCCGAGTCCGGGCGCTGGCCGTCTGTTCCAATCCGGTGGCACCCCGTCAGGGCGCCTGATGCCCGTCCCCTCTTCCGGACTGCGGGCCCAGGGTGCGCAGCAGCGCCTCCCCCAGGGCATCGGGCAGCTCGGCGCTGACCGGCAGATACCACCAGTTGTCCGGGGCGAAGGGGCGGCACTTGACCGCATCCTTCTCGGTCATCAGCAAGGGGCGCTGGCCGAAGCGGGCCAGCAGCTCGGCGGCGTCGAACGCCTGGTGATCCCCGTAGCCGACGCTCTGCACCAGCTCGTAACCAAGGGCGGTCAGGGTGGCGAAGAAACGGGGGGGATGGCCGATGCCTGCCAGGGCATCCACCGGCCCCGAGAGGGGGGCAGTGAGAGGCGCATCGTCGCACACCCGGCGCAGGGTATCCGGCACCAGGCGCATGGCGTACTCACCACGGGCGGGTTCACCGCCGTTGCAGATGATGGCGTCCACCCGCTTGAGGCGGGTCGTGGGCTCGCGCAGCGGCCCCATGGGCAGCAGACAGCCATTGCCAAAGCGGCGCGCACCGTCCACCACCACCAGTTCGATGTCACGGGCCAGGGCATAGTGCTGCAGGCCGTCGTCGGTGACGATGATGTCCACCTCACCGCTTTGCTCCAGCAACCGCACAGCATCGGCCCGTCTGGGGGCCACCGCCACGGGGCAGCCGCAGCGTCTGGCGATGAGCACGGGCTCATCCCCGGCCTCGGCCGGGGTACTGCTCTCATCCAGTCGATAGGGGTAATGGGGCGCCTTGCCGCCATAGCCGCGGCTCACCACGCCCGGGCGCCAGCCCCGGGCCTGGAGTTGTTCCACCAGCCAGACCACCACCGGGGTCTTGCCGTTGCCCCCCACCGAGAGATTGCCCACCACCACCACCGGCAGGGTGGCCCGATAGGCGCTGAACCAGCCCCGGCGATACCCCAGACGGCGGACGCCGCTGATGAGGGCAAACAGCAGGGCGAAGGGGGCCAGCCCCCAGCGCCAGAGGCTGTTCCCGTACCAGAGTCTGGCCAGCATCAGCCCTTGTTACCCGTGGCTGTATTACCAAACTGAATGGCCCGCAGCTGGGCATAAGTACCATGCATGTCCATCAGGGTTTGGTGGTTGCCGCGCTCGACGATGTGTCCCTCGTCGATCACCAGGATCTCGTCCGCCTTCTCGATGGTGGAGAGGCGGTGGGCGATCACGAGGGAAGTGCGCGCCTTGCACAGCTCGTCGATGGCCGCCTGGATGTGACGCTCGGACTCGGTGTCCAGGGCCGAGGTGGCTTCGTCCAGCAGCAGCACCGGGGAGTCCCGCAGCAGGGCGCGGGCGATGGCGATGCGCTGGCGCTGGCCGCCGGAGAGGGAGGCGCCGTTCTCGCCGATGACGGTGTCATAACCTTCCGGCATCTTGCTGACGAAGTTGTCAGCATGGGCGATGCGGGCCGCCTGCTGGATCTCGTCGCGGCTGTACTTCTCTTCCGCCGCGTAGGCGATGTTGTTGGCCACGGAGTCGTTGAAGAGGTGCACGTGCTGGGAGACCAGGGCGTACTGCTTGCGCAGCTCGCTCAGGCGGTATTCGCGGATGTTGACGCCATCCAGCAGAATTTCCCCCTCTTCGATGTCATAGAAGCGGGTCAGGAGGCTCGCGATGGTGCTCTTGCCGGAGCCGGAACGACCCACCAGGGCCACCGATTTCCCTGCCTCCACCTTGAAGCTGATGTTGCGCAGCGCCGGTGTCTCCTTGGTCGGGTAGGTGAAGGTGACGTTGCGAAACTCGATTTCACCTCGGGCACGTTCCAGGGTGCGGGTGCCGGTGTCCTGCTCCGGGGTGGAGTCCAGCAGACCGAACAGGCTCTGGCAGGCGGTGATGCCGCGCTGGAACTGGTTGTTCACGTCGGTCAGGCTTTTCAGCGGCTTGAGCAGCATCATCATGGAAGTGACCATGACGGTGAAGGTGCCCGCAGTCAGGGTCGCCTTGACGCTGTCGATGGTGGCGACATAGAGGAAGACCGCAAGGGCCACGGAGGCCACCATCTGGACGATGGGGCTGCCGATGGCGTCGGCGGCGACCATCTTCATGGTCTGCTGGCGCATCCGGTTGCTCACCTGGTAGAAGCGCTTGTCCTCCACCTCCTGGCCCCCGAACATCAGCACCTCTTTGTGCCCCTTGAGCATCTGCTCGGTGGAGGTGGTGATGTCACCCACCGCCTGCTGGATGTGGCGGCTTATCTTGCGAAAACGTCGGCTGATGATGCTGATGAGGATCCCGACCAGGGGCCCCACCACCAGGAAGATTACCGACAACTGCCAGGAGTGCCAGAACATCAGGCCCAGCAGACCGATGACGGTGGCCCCTTCCCGCACCAGGGAGACCAGGGTCGAGCTCGCGGCGGACGACACCTGACCGGCGTCATAGGTCACCTTGGAGAGCAGGTTGCCGGTGTTCTGGCGGTCGAAGAAGCTCATGGGCATGGCCATCAGGTGGCTGAACACCTGCTGCTGCAGGCGCATCACCACGTGGTTCCCGACCCAGGCCATGCAGTAGTTGGAGAGGAAGGCGGCGCAGCCGCGCAGAGCCACGATGCCGAGGACGAAGAAGGGCATCCACTTGAGCACGCTGCTGTCGTTGCCGTTGAGCCCCTGATCGATGAGCGGTTTGATGGAGTAGACGAAGGTGGTATCCACGGCCGCGTAACCCAGCATGCCAATGATGCCGCCCACCAGACCCAGCTTGCGATCCCGGACATAACCGAGCAGGCGCTTGAAGACGGTCCAGCTCTCTTGTGAGGTTTCTTGTTGCATGAATAGCCGTTAATAAGGGAAATGACGGGCTATTCTAGCCAAACCTTGGAGCTACACCAAGCGCCGCTGGCGCGATGGCTACAACCCGGGTCACAAATGAAGGCCGCCCCTTGCCGGGCTGGCTCACCGGATCCTCACTCCCTTCCCCATACTTGCGGCTGCCACCAGGGGCCCCCACGCCGGTACCAGGGCCCCTGCTCCCGCTCGGCCCGGATCCTGAGCCCCGCGTCCCCCGGCTCGATCAGGATGGCGCCCGCCTCCCCCGTGACCCACTGCCGCGCCCCCTGGTATCGCGCCACCACCTCGGGGCGGGGAAAGCCCCACTGGTTCATGAAGCCTGCGCTGTGCACCACGAAGGCAGGTTTCACCGCCGCCACGAAGGGAGCCGTGGAGGAGGTGCGACTGCCATGATGCGGGCTCACCAGCAGGGTACTGGCCAGCCCCGCGCCCTCCTCCAGCGCCAGCAGGCGGCGCTCCGCCTGCTGCTCGATGTCGCCGCTCAGCAGCAGCCGATGGCGCCCGTCGTCCAGCTGCACCACGCAACTGTCGTTGTTGCGCCCCGCCCCGGCTGCCAGGGGCCAGAGCACCCGTACATCCAGTCCCTGCCAATGCCACTGCTGACCTCGGCGGCAGGCCTGGGTAGCCGGTGCAAAGGGGAAGGAGGAGAGCTCCCGGCGCACCGCCATGCTCTGCAGCAGAGCCTGCCGGTTGCCCGCGTGATCCCTATCTCTGTGGCTGATGATCAGGGTGTCGATCACCCGGATGCCGAGCCGGTTGAGCAGAGGCAGGATGGCCGCATCCGCCATGTTGTAGCCCCCGGGGTAGCGATCCCCGGTATCAAACAGGATGGCCCGCTCCCCCCGGGTGACGAGCACCGAGAGCCCCTGCCCCACGTCCAGCACCCGCACCTGCCAGGAAGCGGGAGCAGGCCAGAGGGCGAGCAGCAGGGCCGCCGCCACCGGCCCCCCCAGGGTGCGCCCTCCCGGCAGGTGCCATCCCGTCCACAGCAGGATCAGCAGGGCGCTGGCGGGCATCAGCCAGCCGGGCACCGGCCACCAGAGCTGCAGGCGATCCGCCAGCTGCGTGAGCCCCCACAGCACCCACTCCAGGCCGAAGGCGGAGACCCAGAGCAGGCCGTGGGCCAGCAACGTGGAGAGGGGCGCCACCAGTACGCCGACGAGCGCCAGGGGAATGATGACAAGGCAGAACAGCGGCAGTGCCAGCAGATTGAGCAGAAACGCCAGGGGCGCCATCCCCTCGAACAGCAGCAGTTGCAGGGGCAGCAATCCGAGCAGCAGCAGAAGTTGCAGCCGCACCAGGCCGGGGCGATCGTGCAGCAGGCTCGCCAGCAACAGCAGGGCCACCGCCAGAAAAGAGAGCCAGAACCCCGCAGAATAGAGGGCGAAAGGGTCCCACAATGTCAGCACCACGAAGGCCCACAGCCAGATCCGGTGGCTCGGCCAGTCCCGCTTTAGCCAGCGCAGCAGGCTCCACACCAGCACCATGATGAGGGCACGCTCGGTGGCCACCGCAAACCCCGCCAGCCAGCTGTAGGTGGCCGCGAACAGGAGTGACACGCAGATAGCCCCGCGCAGCCCGAACAGCCGCCCGAGCCACCAGCCGAGCACCGCTACCAGAGCGATATGCTGGCCCGAGATGGCGATGATGTGGGTCAGGCCGCTGCCGCGAAAGAGTTCCCACTGGGCATCCGTGATCCCTCCCTGTTCCCCGAAGGTGAGGGCCGCCAGCAGGGGGGCCTGCGCCATCCCCTCCCAGGCGCGACTCGCCGCCGCCAGCCAGCGATCGCGCACACCCGGGGGCACGGCATCCAGGGCGATGACCCGGCGCAGGTTGCCGGTGGCGGTGATTCCCTTGCCAAGGAGCAGGCGCCGCCCATCCATCCCCGCTTCGTTGGCCAGGCCATGGGCCGGCTTGAGAGAGGTCACCAGGGTGACGCGGCTGCCGGCAGGCAACGGCGGCAACACCTGATAGGCATTGACCCGCACCAGGGGTGGCACGATGAGGGGGCGATCGTCCAGGGTGTCGAGGCGCAGCAGCAGGCGCGCAAATTTATCCCCCTCTTTCTCTCCCGAAGACTCCGTACTTTGCACGTGTGCGGTTATGATGTGGCTCGTTTTTTTGCCAAGCTGATCCAGCCAGGCAAGCCGGTAGTGCAAATTCACCTGCATCCAGAGGATGCCGAGCAGCAGAAACAGCAGCCGCCAGCAACGACCACCGGCGAGGGGGAGCGCGAGCAGCAGCATCAGGCCACCCCATTCCCATGAAGGCAGCCATGGCCAAAGCAGTGAGGAGCTTGCCCCCAGGGCAAACGACAACAGACGCAGATCCATGGAGCAAGTATTTAGCAAGGTTCAGAACATGCCCAAACGAATCATACAGCGCTGGCTACCCGACCCGGCGACCCTCAAGGAACACAAGCACTTGCGACTCTTTGGCAAGCTGCTGCTGGATGCCAACCTCTGGCATCTCAACCGGCGCTCCGCCGCCGGTGCCTGTGCGGTCGGCCTCTTCATGGCCTGGGTTCCCCTCCCCTGCCAGATGCTGCTGGCCGCTGGCGGCGCCATCGCCTGCCGGGTCAACCTGCCCCTCTCGGTAGCCCTGGTCTGGCTCTCCAACCCCCTGACCATGCCACCGCTGTTTTATGGCGCCTATCTGGTGGGCTGCCAGTTGCTGGGGCAACCCTCCCAACACATCGAGATCACCTTCACCTGGGCCTGGCTGGTGTCGGTGTTCGAGACGGTGGCCCCGCCGCTCTTGCTGGGCTCCCTGGTGCTTGCCCTGCTGAGCGCCCTCGTCGGCTATGTCCTGGTTCGCGCGGGCTGGCGCCTGAGCACGGTGCGCCAGTGGCAAAAACGCAAGGTGGCGCGCCCATGCTGAATCGCTGGTTGGCCCGCTTCAAGATTGACCCCGATACCCTGCGCCAACAGAAGTGGTTCGCCCTCTTTGGCGAGCGACTGCTGACCCCCGCCCTCTGGCAAGGGGGAACGCGGGCCCTCTGTGGCGCCGTGGCGGCCGGGCTGTTCGCCAGCTGGGTCCCCATGCCCATGCACTCTCTGGTGGCCGTCGCCCTGGTGCTGGCGTTCAGCTTCAACCTGCCGCTGGCCCTCTTGGCGGTCTGGTTCAACAACCCGCTGACACTCCCCTTCATGTACCTCTACGCCTATCGGGCCGGTTGCCTGGTGCTGAACGAGACGCCAGCCCCCTTCCATCTCACCTGGTCCCTGCACTGGCTGGAGCAGGAAGCGGCTATCCTGGTGCCCCCCTTCCTGCTCGGCAGCCTGCTGCTGGCGGTGCTGAGCGCTGCCGCCGGCGCCTTGCTCACCCTGCTGCTGTTGCAACTGGGCAAGCTGACCCGCCCCCGCTAGGTTGCCAGCACGCTGTCCTTGTCTCGGGCGGCGTGCCTTGCCATCGTCTGCCTCTGCCACCACACTCCTTGTAACCCGTTGTTTTTCGACCCCCATTCGAAACAAGGAGCCCACCATGGCCGAACCGCTCACGCTGGCCCATGCCAATGGCAACCCCCTCTCCCTGCTCCCCGCCATGGCCAATCGCCACGGCCTCATCACCGGGGCCACCGGCACCGGCAAGACAGTCACCCTGCAAGTGCTGGCGGAGGGGTTTTCCCGCCTCGGCGTGCCGGTCTTTCTGGCAGACGTGAAGGGGGATCTGAGCGGCCTGGGCGCCGCCGGCACCCCCTCTGCCAAGCTGGATGCCCGTCTGGCCCAGCTCGGCCTTCAGGCACCCGACTTTGCCGCCAGCCCCACCCTGTTCTGGGATCTCTTCGCCGAAGAGGGCCACCCGGTGCGGGCCACCGTCTCCGACATGGGGCCCCTGCTGCTTGCACGCCTGCTCGGCCTCAACGACACCCAAAGCGGGGTGCTGGAGCTGGTGTTCAAGGTGGCGGACGACGAGGGGTTGCTGCTGCTCGATCTGAAAGACCTGCGGGCCATGGTGCAGTTTGCGGGGGAGCACGCCAAGACTCTCACCACCCGCTACGGCAATGTGTCGACCGCCTCCATCGGCGCCATCCTGCGCAACCTCCTCACCCTGGAGAGCGCGGGCGGCGATCACTTCTTCGGCGAGCCCATGCTGGACATCCAGGATCTGATGCAGACCGACGAGGCGGGCCACGGCCATATCAATGTGCTGGCCGCCGGCAAGCTCACCCAGTCCAGCCGCCTCTATGCCTGCTTCCTGCTCTGGCTGCTCTCCGAGCTGTTCGAACAGTTGCCCGAGATAGGGGATCCGGAAAAGCCCGAGCTGGTGTTCTTCTTCGACGAGGCCCACCTGCTGTTCAAGGATGCGCCCAGGGCACTGCTGGAGAAAATTGAGCTGGTGGTGCGCCTCATCCGCTCCAAGGGGGTGGGCGTCTATTTCGTGACCCAGAGCCCGGCCGACATCCCCGACAGCGTGCTGGGGCAGCTTGGCAACCGAGTGCAACACGCCCTGCGCGCCTTCACCCCGAGCGATCAGAAGGCGGTACGCATCGCCGCCAACACCCTGCGGGCCAACCCTGCCTTCGACGCCGCCGGAGCCATCACTGAACTGGGGGTCGGGGAAGCGCTCATCTCCCTGCTCGACGAGAAGGGGCGGCCCAGCGTGGTGGAGCGCGCCTTCATCGCGCCCCCGGCCAGCCGCATCGGCCCCCTGAGCGCGGCCGAGCGCCAGGCGCTTATTCAGGGCTCATTGCTCTACGGCAGATACGACACCCAGGAGGACAGGGAGTCCGCGTTCGAGCGGCTTCAGGAGGCATCGCCCGCCGCCGGTGACGAGACCGCTTCCCCACAGACCGACCAGGGTGGCGGTCTGCTGGATGCCTTGAATGGCATCCTGTTCGGTCGCACCGGCCCCCGTGGTGGCCAGCATGACGGGGTGGTGCAGACCGCCGCCAAGAGCGTGGCCCGCACCCTCGGCAACGAGGTGGGACGCCAGCTGATGCGCGGGGTGCTCGGCTCCCTGCTGGGGAGCAGCAAGCGGCGCCGCTGATGCCGGAAAATGAAAAAGCCCGCCGTGTCGGCGGGCTTTTTATGGCTGAAGCAAGGCGCTTGGCGCAGATGCTTCTCTCTTACAACACCTTGGCGATGGCGTCGCAGAGGGGATCAATGTTGGCGCGGGTGATGCCTGCCACGCTGATCCGGCCGGAGCCGACGATATAGATGGCGAATTCGCTCTTGAGGCGCTCCACCTGATCCTTGGAGAGACCGGAGAAGGAGAACATGCCGTTCTGTTCGCGGATGAAACTGAAATCCTGGTTCACCCCCCGCTCGGCCAGCTTCTCCACCAGCAGCTCGCGCATCTCGCGAATGCGCACCCGCATGGCGGCCACTTCTTCCACCCACTCCGCATAGAGGGCCGGGTCGCTCACCACGGTGGTGACAACGGCGGCGCCATGTGACGGCGGATTGGAGTAGTTGGCACGAATGACGGTCTTCACCTGGGTGAAGGCGACGTCGGCCACCGCCTTGGTCGCGCAGACCAGGGTGAAGGCGCCGACCCGCTCGTTGTAGAGGCCGAAGTTCTTGGAGAAGGAGCTCGCCACCAGCAGCTCGTCGTGGCACTCGGCGAAGATGCGAAGGCCTTCGGCATCCTCTTCGATACCCCGGGCGAAGCCCTGATAGGCAAAGTCAAAGAGCGGCAGCCAGCCGGCGGCGGCACTCTGCCTGGCCAGGGCGCGCCACTGCTCGGTGGTGGGGTCGATACCAGTCGGGTTGTGGCAGCAGCCGTGCAGCAGCACCAGATCCCCCGCCTGCGCGTCAGACAGGGAGGCCTGCATGGCGGCGAAGTCGAGTCCCTTGGTGGCGGCGTCGTAGTACTTGTACCACTTGACGGTCAAACCGGCCGCCTGGAACACGCTGACGTGGTTCGCCCAGGTGGGATCGGAGATCCAGATGGTCTTGGCGAGATTGTTGCGTACCACGAACTCGGCGGCGATACGCAGGGCACCGGTACCGCCCGGCGCCTGCGCCGTCTTGGCGCGGCCGCTGGTCACCAGGGCGGCATCACGGCCGAACAGCAGTTGCTGCACGATGCGGCCGTATTCGATATTGCCTTCGATACCGAGGTAGTTCTTGGTCTTCTCGTCGGTCAAGAGCTTCTGCTCGGCTTGCTTGACGCAGTGAAGGATAGGAGTGGCACCGGTCTCATCCTTGTAGATACCGACCCCCAGATTGATCTTGTGGCTGCGAGTGTCGGCACGGAAGGCTTCGGTCAGGCCCAGGATCGGATCCGCTGGGGCGGCAACAACCTTTTCAAACATGGTATTCCCTGTAGTCCGTTGAGTTCGTTGGCTGGCAAAGTAGGTTGGCAAACAAAAGCGCCCGTTCAGGGAGCGCTTCGTCAGCTCTTTATACCACTGCCTTCCATAGGGGAAAACCGCTTTCTCGGCGCCGCCTCAACCAATCCCGTGCCAATCCGGTGCCAGGGCACACACCTCGACCGACAGACCCCGATTCGACTCCACCAGATCATTGCACTGCGCCAGCAGCGCACGGGGGATACGGCTCGGCTCCCAGGGCCGGCCATCCCCCAGGGGAGCCCCGTAAGCCGCCTTGATGGGCAACAGATCCCGGGGCAACCACCAGCTCGCCGGTCTCCCCAACCGCTGGGCCAATGCCAGTACCCTGTCGACCCCGGCCGGATCCAGGGCAGTGAGGTGGCTCCAGAGGGTCTGGGGCGGCAAGGCGGCGATCAGGGGCTCCAGCGTGCCGGGATCCTCGGCGGGATACCAGACCAGCAGGGCGTCGGCGGGCAGTGGCAACTCGGCGAAGGCGCCGACGGCATCGGTCGTGATCACCCGCTGTATCTCCCCCTCTCCCCAGAGGATCTTGCCAAGCTGCGCCAGGGTGCGGGCTGGCAGCGCCACCTCCCCCAGGGTCTGGAGCCAGGGAGCGGCATCCAGCAGGGTGCCGCCGCTGAGAAACAGGCTGAACGGCCGTGTGGCCCGCAGACGAAGGGGCAGATCGCTGCACAGCCGGATCCCCTTGTCTTCGAAGTCGATCTGCTCGATGGGGCTGAAATGACCCTCCCCCTTGCGATACAGGGCCGCCAGCACCCGCTCGTTGACCCGCTCCCCCAGTTGCCAACCGTGGGATTGCAGCCACTCCTCGGGTTCCGGCGGGGCACTGGCCATCTTCGCCAGCATCAGCTCCCGAGTCAGATAGCGGTGCCCGGCAGGGGTGAGCTCATAGTGATGATTGCCAAGGGCCAGCAGCAACTGGTTGTCCCGAAGCATGCCGATGAGCGGCTGCCATTGACGACCGCGAACAGCCTGGGGGCCGCCGCTCAGCAACTGCTGTGCCAGCGCGCGCCACTCGGGGTGGGTGAAATCGATCAAAGGCATCCTTCCCTGTCGGCAAACCATCCTTCAACGAATTGAATAATCTAGCGATTTACGACGAAGGAGCCAAGGGCGGAAAAGAGACAACGTGACCTGGCGCAGCACCGGACGTCGAAAGGAAGCGAAAGAGGTGAAAGGCAGATAAAACAAAACGGCCAAGCAAGCTTGGCCGTTTCATCAACTCTTTCACGATTCCCTATGAGAGGGAGCCTTGATTAGAAGTTGTATTGCATACCAACAGTCCACTCGTCATCTTGCTGACTCAGGCCTTGGATTTTGTATTCGGTGTAAGCTTTCAGCTTGGAGTTGAAGGCGTATTCAACACCCATGGAGGTGAAATCTACGGTGTCTTCGTAAGAAGTTACACCTTCCACTTTCGCTTCAGCGAAGTTGTAGCCAGCCAGGAAGGTCCAGGCGTCTACGTTGTAGGAAGCAGCCAGCTCGTAGCCACGCGCCTTGGCATCGTTGAAGCCGTCGAACTTGTAGGTGGATTCGTTATACAGGGCAGCGAAGTAGAAACCCTGATAGGTGTAGCTTGCGGCAACAGCCCAGTCATTCTTGTCGGTCAGATCAGCGCGACTGAAAGTACCGTTTTCGGAAGTGATGGTGAGGCTGGAGGCATCTTCGAAGCTCTTGGACTCGTAACCTGCGGCCAGACCCAGACCAAAGTCGAAGTCATAGGTTGCGCCCAGGGTGTAGCCGTGGTCCATTTTACCTTCAACACCAGACCAGCCAGCGTAGTTCGCATCATAGCTGCCGTTGTTGGTGATGTAGCCACCTTTCAGGCCAAAACCGTTCCACTGACCGTTATAGATAGCCTGACCTTCTTGACGACCATCATAGACGTTGGCCATGTCACCGTAGTCGTTGAAGATATCGGTCTTGGCGACGGTTGCATTGTAGAAAGCAGTTTCTGTCTGACCAAACAGGAACTGGCCATACTGGGAACCATCGAAGCCAGCATAGATGTGACGAGCCTTCAGCTCACGCTTGTCGCTGCCATAGGAGTTTTCGGAGGCCAGTTGCCACTCAGTTTTGGCAACGCCAGACCAGGTGTCATTCAGAGCCATTTTACCGGACCAGCCCAGACGGGCATAGGTGGTCAGCTCACCATCATTCTTGGAGTAAGAATCTGCGTCTGCATCGTAGGAGTCGTACTCGCCGAAGTACTGGGCATGTACACGACCGTAGATGTCGATGGATTTGACCCCATAGATCCAGACACTTTTTCCCGCTTAGGGTTGTGATACCCGACTGCGCAGAAATTCCCGTGGTGAACGGTATCCCAAGGCGCTGTGCGGGTGGTGCTCGTTATAATGCTCAAACGCAATAGCCAAATTGCCTACCGCTGTTCGGCTATCCGGTTTTGGCATCATCTCGATATAGTCTCGCTTCATCGTCTTCACGAAGCTCTCCGCTATACCGTTACTCTGTGGGCTTCTCACTGCTGTCGTTCTGGGCTCCAACCCGATTTCTCGTGCAAACGCGCGGGTCTCATGGGCGCGATACGCCGAGCCATTATCAGTCAGCCACTCCACCGGTGATGCCGGCAACGAATCCCCAAAGCGACGTTCGACAGACCTCAGCATGACATCTTGCACAGTGTCACTGTCGTAACCCCCGGTACTGGCCGCCCAGTCCAACGCCTCCCTATCGCAGCAGTCCATGGCGAACGTGACTCGTAGTTTTTCACCGTTATCGCAGCGAAACTCGAAGCCATCTGAGCACCACCGTCGATTGCTCTCCTTGACGGCAACACACCCCTTATGTGCCTGCTGGGCCAATGGTGCAGCTGGTTTTCTTTCCAGCAGCAAGCCATGCTCGCGCATGACGCGATATACCCGCTTAGCGTTTACCACAGGTTGTTCTGTTGCCTCAGACTGACGCCGTAACAGCGCCCAGACCCGGCGATAGCCATAGGAGGGAAGCTCTGCCATCGCCTCCATGATACGGCCAAGTAAGGCTGCATCATCACGCTGGCGATGATGACGACCATCTTGCCAACCCGGTTTTCGATGAACACGAACGGATAGCTGCGCACGCGATACATTAAGAGCCTGGCTCACAGCACTTAATCGTCGTCCCCCGGCAACAAGGGCGCATGCGCAATCCATTTTTTTGCTCGACCATACTCCACGGCTTCTTTGAGGATCTCGTTCTCCATGGTCTTCTTCCCGAGCAGACGCTGAAGCTCTCGGATCTGCTTGATGGCAGCAGCCAACTCGGAAGCAGGAACAACATCCTCACCGGCGGTGATCGCCGTGAGAGACCCTTCTTGGAATTGCTTACGCCATTTGAAAAGCTGGTTTGCGTTGACGTCGTGCAAGCGAGCAACATGAGAGACGGTCATCCCGGGCTCAAAGGTCTGCTGCACGATGGCGATCTTTTCTTGTGGAGTCCGGCGTCGACGGCGCTCGGCCCCTGTTAACACTTCGACCATCTTCTCGTTGTGACTAGTACTGAACATAGCTCCAAGACTACCTCTTAAGTTAAGAGGGGCGAAGTGTCTGGATCTTCAAGGGGCCAATCTAGTCGAAGGTGGTACCGTCTTTGTCATAGATGACGGCAGCGTTAGCTGCGGATGCAAACAGAGCCGGGATAGCAATAGCCAGAATTGTCTTTTTCATAGTTTCCAATGCCTACTGCAATTAAACACTAAGTTGTTGTTATTCCCTGTGTTAGCGATGTTCTTTGCATCACTATGGGGCCTGAGACTAGCACCGGGTTTTGCAATCCGCAATGAAAAAACTTGGAACTTTCCCGTGATTCCATAGTCATAGGGGAAAAAATGTGATCCAGGTCCCACCCCATTCCCTCGATGCGAGGACAACGTTTGTAGCGAAAAACGCTGCTTTTTTATGCCGGCTGAGGGGAGTCGTCCATCCCCAACCGCTGTGTTGGCATATTTGGCGGCGGCCATGCAAGGGGCTGTCATCCCTGCCTCGACCCGGGCGCCGGGTTGCGGGTATCCTGTCACTCCAATCCCAGCCATGACCCGCCAAGCCATGTTATCGACCCGTCTCAAAGCCAGTATTCGCGCTACCTATCGCCAGATAGCCGACGGCCTGCCCGGCTTTGTGCCCCGCAGGGAGCAGAACTTCCTGGTGGCCGAGATAGCCAAGACCCTCACCGGGGAGTACGACAGGTCTCGCCGTATCCTGGTGGCCGAGGCGGGCACCGGTATCGGCAAATCCCTCTCCTATGCCCAGGGCGCCATCCCGGTGGCGCGGCTCACCCAGAAGAAGCTCATCATCTCCACCGCCACGGTGGCGTTGCAAGAGCAGCTGATCCACAAGGATCTCCCCTTTTATCACCGTCACAGCGAGCTGCCGTTTCGCTTCATGCTGGTCAAGGGGCGCCAGCGTTACTGCTGCGAGCACCTGCTGGAGCAGGCGGCAAACGGCAGCGAGATGGCCAATTTCGAACTCGACTTCGGCGCATTGAGCAGACACAAGCCATCGGATGCTGACAAAGCGTGCTACCAGGGGCTGTGGCAGGCCTACACCGAAGGCAAGTGGGACGGGGATCGGGACAACTGGCCCAAACCCATTACGGACCCTTGCTGGGATCGCATCGCAGCCGACCGCCACACCTGCAACAAGGCCCTGAGCCACCATCAGCACTGCCCCTTCCATCGGGCCCGCAACGACATGGACGCAGCAGACGTGCTGGTGGTCAACCACGCCCTGCTGCTCTCCGACCTCACCATGGGGGGCGGCATCATATTGCCGCCGCCGGACGAGTGCATCTATGTGCTGGACGAAGCCCATCACCTGCCCACCATCGCCCGGGATCACGGCGCCGCCAGCGCCAGCATCAAGGGATCCCGCCGCTGGCTGGAAAAGCTGGTGCAAAGCGCGGGCAAGCTGGCCAGGACGCTGAACAAGGAGAGCCTCCTCGACCCCCAGCTCAAACTGCAGGATGCCCTGGCCTCTCTCCAGCCGGATCTCAAGGCCCTCGAGCAGTGGCTCGCCAGCAATGATCACCTCTTTGGCGGCGAGCCCCACCACAGATTCGCCGATGGGGTGCTGCCGGATCCCCTGCCCATGCTGGCGGAAAACCTCAAGGAGGCGAGCAAGAAGGCGTTGCGGGCGCTGGACAGAATGCAGGGGGCCATCGGCGAGGCGCTCAAGGATGGCGAAATTCGTCGCAAGGAGGCCGAGCCTCTGCTGGCGGAGAGCGGTTTTCACCTGCAACGGCTCGAGAGCTTCTGCGCCCTCTGGGAGATGCTGAGCCGCCATGTTCCCACCGGCAAGACCCCCCTCGCCCGCTGGATGGCCAGAAGCGAGGACGGGGACATCTGGTTGCACGCCTCCCCCATCGAGGTGGGGTATCTGCTGGAGGAGTGGCTCTGGTCCCGCTGTCTCGGGGCCGTGCTGGTGTCGGCGACCCTCACCGCCCTCTCCTCCTTCAGTTATTTTCGCCACCAGGTGGGGCTCAAGGAGCATGACGGCACCCGCTATCTGCGGCTGCGCTCCCCCTTCGACTACCACAAGGCCGAACTCTATCTGCCCAAGATGGCCCATGAGCCCAGTGCCCCCGCCTTCACCCAGGAGTTGATCGATACCCTGCCCCGTCTGCTGGCAGGCAAGGAGGCCAGCCTGGTGCTCTTCTCCTCCTATCGCCAGATGAACGAGGTGGCGGTGGGGCTGCGGGCCAAGGGGATGTCGCTCCTGGTACAGGGGGAAGCGTCCCGCAGCGCCCTGCTCCTCCTGCACAAACAAAAGTGCGACGGCGGCCAGGCCAGCATCCTCTTTGGCACCGGCAGCTTCTCGGAAGGGCTGGATCTGCCCGGCCACTACCTCACCAACCTGGTGATCACCAAGCTCCCCTTCGCGGTGCCCAACTCCCCCGTGGAAGAGGCAACCGCCGAGTGGATAGAGCAGCGCGGCGGCAACCCCTTCCTGCAACTGACGGTGCCGGAGGCGTCGCGCAAGCTCATCCAGGCCTGTGGCCGCCTCATCCGAAAAGAGGCGGATCGGGGGCGGGTCACCATCCTGGACCGGCGCCTGCTGACCAAGCGCTACGGCAAGGGGCTGCTGGACGCCCTCCCCCCCTTCACCCGACGCATCGAGTGACACGGCTGACGCCCGCCATGCGATCCCCTGTCTCTCATGTCAGGAGGGGGCAGGAAGATAGAAGAGCACGCTGCCCGCAGGACTCGGGGCAGCGGGATCCACACCCCGCACACCGTAAGGCGCCATAAACGGCTATTGCCGCTGTGGGGCAAACCTGTAAAAATGACCCCCTATTTTTCAGTGGGCAATTGCCTGACTGTTCAAGGAGATGAAATGAAACTGACTGTTCTGGTACCGGCCCTGGCTGGTCTGTTGTGGGCAGGTAGCGCCCTGGCCGCTAGCCAACTGGAAATTACGAATCCCTATGTCATCCAGCTGCTCGATGGCGAACCCGTCAACCCCCAGCTGCTCGACAAAGCCACCGTCTTCTCCCTGGAGCCCGGCAGGCACCAGGTCGTGGTCGCCTTCGAGGGCAACTACTCCAGCCGCAGTGAAACCAAGCTGGTCACCGCCGAGCCCCTGGTGATCAACTTCACCGCCGCCGACAACCAGCAACTCTTCCTCGACTTCAAGAAGCCCCGCAAGGAAGAAGAAGCCAAGCGTTTCGTCAAGGAACAGAACGTCGTTCTGAAAGACAAATCCACCGGCCAGGTCCTGAAATCCGAGCAGTTCGTCATGCCGACCGTGGGTGGCTTCCAGCTGACCCGTGACTATCAGCAGGAGCTGCTGAAGATGGGCAAGGCCTTCAACCAGCCCAAGACCGTTTCCGTCTCCACCGCCGCCGTGATGGCTGCCGCCAGCGCACCGGTGGAAGTGGCCCCGAGCAAGGCCATGAGCAACCCGGAAGCCCTGACCCAGCTGCAGAGCTGGTACAACAAGGCCGATGCGGAGACCCGCAAAGCCTTCCAGATCTGGGTGATCCAGCAGCAGTAAGGCGCATCGCACGCCTGCATCGAGGGGAGCCTGGCTCCCCTTTTTCATACCCGTTCATGGCCGATGCTTCATGTCACTGCGCATCTTCTATCACCCCCACTACTCCGCCCTGACACTGCCCGAGCGTCACCGCTTCCCCCTGGCCAAGTACCAGGCGCTGTTTGAACGCCTCGTCGCCCTCGACTATCCGCTGGCACAGGCCACCCCTGCCAGCCGTGAGCAGATAGAGAAGGTGCACGATGCGGCCTATGTACAGGCCGCCCTCGCCGGCACCCTCGATGAAGGGGCCATTCGCCGGCTCGGCTTTCCCTGGTCTCCCCTGCTGATAGAACGTACCATGCACTCGGTCGGCGCCACCCTGGCCGCCAGCCGCCACGCCCTTGCGCAGGGCTGCGGACTGCAGATCTCCGGCGGCTACCACCACGCCCACCGGGGGTTTGGCAGCGGCTTCTGCCTCTTCAACGACCTTGTGATCGCAGCGCGAACCTGCCTGGACGAGGGACTCTGCGAGCGGGTACTGATCGTGGATCTCGATGTCCATCAGGGAGATGGCAGCGCCGCCCTGTGCACGGGCAGCCGTGACATCATCACCCTCTCCCTGCACGGAGAACACAACTTCCCCCGCCACAAGCCGGCCTCCCATCTGGACTTTCCCCTGCCAAGCGGCATGGAGGACGACGCCTATCTCGAGACCCTGAACCAGGCCCTCGCCCTGGCTCATCGCCTCTACGCCCCCGACTTCATCCTCTATCAGGCCGGGGTGGATGTGCACCGGGACGACGAGCTGGGCTACCTCTCCCTGAGCGACTCCGGCGTGCGCCAGCGCGATGCCATGGTCTTTGACTCTGCGCTTCGCCACGGGCTGCCCATCACCGCCGTACCGGGCGGGGGTTATCGGCGAGACTGGCAGCAGTTGATCCCGCTGCACTTCTCGCTCTTTGAAGTAGCAAGGCACCGGTTTGGTTGAGCGGCACCGCCCGGCCCATGACGAAAAAGAGGCGACCCTTGGGTCGCCTCTTCTATATACGTGCACAGGGATGATGGCGCCGTCTGCCCTCAGGCATGGGCCATCGGCGTCGGGTGCTCGCCCATCTTGCGCAGCAGCATCAGCAGATAGACCAGGGAGACCCCGGCAGTCACCATGAACAGCAGATGATCCGAGTAGTGCTGCATCAAGAGCGCCGTCAGGGTCGGCCCGAGCAGGCTGCCGATGGTGTAGCTCAGCAGCAGCGCCTGGTTCATGGCCACCAGTTGATGCTGCTCCACCTTCTCGCAGGCCCAGGCCATGGCCACCGGATAGAGCGTGAAGCCCGCGGCCCCCAGAATGAACAGCGTCGGTCCCATGGCCGCGTTGCCGAGCATCGCCATGGCCCCCAGGATCACCACCAGCACCTGTACCCGCAGCACCGGCAGGCGCCCGAAACGATCCGCCAGACGCCCCACCGGCCATTGCCCCAGGATGCCGGCGCTCACCATCACCGCCATCCAGTAGCCGATGGCCCCGTCGCTCACCCCCTGGTGGTTCAGATAGAGCGGCATCAGACCATAAAGCACCCCCAGCACGATGCCGGAGAGGATGCAGCCGTTCACCCCCAGACGCGCCTGACGCAGGCGCAGCATCGGCCAGACCGGAGTCCTGGCCTGAAGGTTGCCTGACGGACTGGCGATGCGGGTGAACAAGAGCGGCAGCATGGCCGTCAACACCAGGGCGGTCACCCAGGGCAGCACCGCCATCAGCGACGTCGGTACCTTGCTCACCAGCAGTTGCCCAAGCACGGTGCCCACGTAATAGACCATCATGTAGGCGGCCAGCAGGCGCCCTCGATTGCGGGCGTTGCCGCTGCACATCAGCGCGCTCTCCACCACCACCCAGATCATGGCGCAGCCGACCCCGGCGATGAATCGCCAGGCGAGCCAGCTCCAGAACGCCAGGGTCATGCCGAGCCCGACGCAGCCTGCGGCAAAGAGCGCACTGGCCAGGTAGTAACTGCGATTGAAGCCGCAGCGGGCGATGAGTCTGCCCGCCAGCAGGGTTCCCAGCAGGTTGCCGGTGAAATAGGAGGAGCCGACCATGCCGACCTGCCAGGTGGGCAGATGCTCATGGGCGAGCCAGAGCGGAACCAGGGTATTCAATACCGCGATGGCCAGGGTCAGCAACAGCAGGCCACAGAGCAGGAGCAGCACCGGGCGGGAGTATGTGGTCATGGATAGAACCGTGGGGAGAGGCAAAATGCGAGCGCATCATGCCACCGCCTGTGCCTTTGTCAATCGGCACTGAGGCCGGGTCGCAAGGTTTTTCTGCCCACCGTGATGGCAACGCGGCACGGCCCTCCCCTGACGGGAGCCTCATCCCCTTGATTGACCGACACCTTGGTCATGATGAGGGGAAGCGGGCGGTTGAATATCGACTCTGTGCCTCCCTCACGCCAGAGCGCCATGACCAGAAGAGGCGGCCCAGGGCCGCCTCTTCTTGCTATCAAGCACAACCTATCGTGCACAACGCCGGTCAGCGCTGGCGCTTCTTGGCGTACTTGCGACGAGCCCGGGCCTGGCGCTCCTCTTCCCGCTCCGCCTTCTCCCTGGCTTTCTGCTCAGCCTCGGCCTGGGCTTCCACTATCTCGAGGCTCACCATCTCTGGCGTCTCCAGGGAGATCCGCCCCAGCATGCCGGACCGGAATTCATTGACCAGGATTTCCGAGGCCTTGTGCAGATCCGCAAGCCCCCCCTTGCGCATGAAGCCGCGCTGACGGGCAATGAGATCCAGCAGCTCGATCTCGGTCTCCGGCAGCTCGCTCAGCTGGTAGCGTGCCTTGATGCGCTCTGGATAGGCCTTGATGAAGTAGTCGGCGGCAAACATGGCGATGTCGGCGTAATCGAAGACGGTATCCTTGATGGCCGCCGTGATCGCCAGTCGATAACCGCAGGAGGGCGGATTGAGCTTGGGCCACAGGAAGCCAGGGGTGTCCGTCAGGATGACGTGGTTGTCGAGCTTGATCCGCTGCTGGGACTTGGTCACCCCCGCCTCGTTGCCGGTCTTGGCGATGATGCGCCCCGCCAGGGTGTTGATCAGGGTGGACTTGCCCACGTTGGGGATGCCCATGATCATGGCGCGCACCCCGCGCAGCTCGAAGTTGCGCTCCGGCAGCATCTCGTGGCACAGGGTCAGCAGTTGCTTGATCATCGTAGGCTCCTGCTGGGTCAGGGGCAGTGCCTTGATCCCCTTTTCCTGCTCCATGTGGGCCACCCACAGCTCGGTGATCTCGGGGTCGGCAAGGTCTGCCTTGTTGAGCACCTTGATCACCGGCGTCTCCCCGCGCAGCTCCGGCACCAGGGGGTTCTCGCTGGAGAAGGGGATGCGGGCGTCGAGCATCTCGATGATGACATCGACCTGGGGCATGACCTCTGCAATCTCTTTGCGGGCCTTGTGCATGTGGCCGGGGAACCAGTTGATGGACATATCCGTTACTCTCTCATTGGCATGCGGTCCCCTCTCGGGGCTGCGGGCGCTCGGGGTTGCGGGTGCGTGGTGATGCGCCAGACCGCTGGCACTCATCGCAAGGGGGCGCATTTTACCTGCTGCGGCCCCGATTTGACAGGCTATTCTGGCCGGGTGTTGTCACCCGGGTGGCCGGATGCCCGCCACGCCACCGGGAGGTGAGTGGCAGAACACAATCAACATAACCCATTGATATAAGATAACATTTGCAAGGCGCTTTCACCGTATTGTCATCTCTCTTCACTAAAAGTGTCATCTGCCCCCTCTAGGCTGCGCTCAGGTTTCACAAGGAGCGAACCCCAATGAGAAAGATGGCAGGACTTGCAGTGATGATAGGCGCCGCCCTGGCCGCCGGCTGCAACTCCAACAACGACAGCAACACCCCGGAACCCAGCGCCAAGAACGTGATCTTCTTCCTCGGCGACGGCATGGGTCTCAACACCCTCACCGCCTCCCGGATCTATGGCGTCGGCGAAGAGGGCAGCCTCACCATCGACACCCTGCCGGAAACGGCCTTCATCAAGACCTTCTCCCACGATGCTCAGGTGACCGACTCGGCCCCCTCCATGGCGGCCTACATGACCGGGGTCAAGAGCAACAACGGCGTCATCAGCATGGACAGCGACGCCACCCAGGAGAGCGATTGCAGCCAGAGCGGCGGCAAAGCGGTGACCACCCTGCTGGAGCTGGCCAAGGCCGATGGCCGTGGCACCGGCGTGGTCACCACCACCCGGGTCACCCACGCCACCCCGGCCGCCACCTATGCCCATATCTGCAACCGGGACTTGGAGGCTGATATCGCCGTCCAGATGGTGCCGGGGGGCAGCGGTTACAACAGCGCCCTGAAGGAGGGGCTGGACGTGGTGCTCGGGGGCGGCAGCGGCTTCTTCCTGCCCAGCGCCGACAAGGGCAAGCGGACCGATGGTCGCAACCTCATCGACGAGATGAAGGCGAAGGGCTATCAGTTTGCCGCCACCCTGGACGAGCTGAACCAGGCCGATGCGAGCAAGCCGCTGCTGGGCCTGTTTGGCTCAAGCCACATGAAATATGACCTGGACCGACCAGCCAGCGAGCCGTCACTGGCCCAAATGACCCTGGCTGCCATCAAGCAGCTCAAGGGCAAAGAGAAGGGCTACTTCCTGATGGTGGAAGGGGGGCGCATCGACCACGCCCTGCACGACACCAACGCCAAGCGCGCCCTGCAGGATACCCTCGCCTTCGACAACGCCATCCAGGCCGCCATCAATGAAGTGAAGAAAACCGATCCCGAGCTGAAAAACACCCTGATCGTGGTCACCGCCGACCATGACCACACCCTGGTGCTCAACGGGTACGCCAAGCGCACCGGCAAGACCACGGCAGGCAATGCGGGCGTGCTCGGGCTGGTGAAGAACTACGAGACCGGCGAGCCGAGCAAGGATAGCGATGGCATGCCCTACACCATCATCGGCTTTGGCAACGGCTACAACCGGGTGGACGGCCCGCGCAGCAGCGTGGCGGCCCTCGACGACGCCACCGTCTCCGCCGACGACTATCACCAGGAGGTGGTGGTCAAGGTGGGCGAGATAGGCAACGAGACCCACGGCGGTACCGATGTCTTCCTCGGCGCCATCGGCCAGGGAGCGGAGCGCTTCCACGGCTCTCTCGACAACACCGCCGTGTTCGGCAAGATCAAGGCTGCGGCCAAGCTGTAAGGGATTATCAGGATGAACATCACCATGAAAAAGACGCTGGTCTGCACCGCCCTGCTCGGCACGCTTGGCGGCCTCTCCCAGGCGCACGCCGCCGATGCCAAGAACGTCATCCTCTTTATCGGTGACGGCATGGGTCCCACCGTGCTCACCGCCACCCGCCTGTTCAAGGTGGGGGAAGAGGGGGATCTCGAGATGATGAAACTGCCCCAGAGCGCGCGCATCAAGACCTTCTCCCACGATGCCCAGACCACGGACTCCGCCCCCTCCATGGCGGCCTACACCACCGGCGTCAAGATGAACAACGAGGTGATCGCCATGAGCAGCGACACCAGGGCCGTGGCACCGTCCAAGGATGCCAACGGCAACAAGGGCATCAACAACTGCACCAGCGACAACGGAAGCCCGGTGCCCACCATTCTCGAGCTGGCCAAGGCAGCCGGCAAGTCGGTGGGAGCCGTCACGACCACGGAGCTCACCCATGCCACCCCGGCGGCGACCTATTCCCATATCTGCCACCGGGATGCGGCCTACGCCATCGCCGAGCAGGCGGTACCGGGCGGCGCCGGCTTCAACCAGGCGCTGGGGGATGGGGTCGATGTGCTGATGGGGGGCGGCGCCAACCACTGGACGCCCTACAGCGCCAGCAACAAGGGCGGCCGGGCCGACGGCCGGGATCTCACCGCCGAGCTGACCGCCCGGGGCTACCGCTATGTCACCACCAAGGATGAGCTCTCTGCCGTCAACTCGGGCAAGGTGCTGGGACTGTTCAGCACCAAGTCCCACCTCGACTACGAACTGGACCGCGTCGCCAAGGGGGCGGCCAGTACCCAGCCGTCCCTCTCCGAGATGACCGCCAAGGCGATCGATCTGCTCAGCCAGAACAGCCAGGGCTACTTCCTGATGGTGGAGGGGGGACGTATCGACCACGCCCTGCATGCCACCAACGCCAAGCGATCCCTGACCGATGCGGTGGCGCTGGACGAGGCGGTCAAGACGGCCCTCGGCAAAGTGGATTTGAGCGATACCCTGATCGTGGTCACCGCCGACCACGACCACACCATGACCATCAACGGCTATTCAGCCAAGGGCAACAAGGTGCTGGATCTGGTCAAGAACGCCGATGGCTCGACCCAGAACGACGCGGACGGCAAGCCGTTCACTACCCTGGTATTCGGCAACGGCCCCAACCGCCAGGACCAGCGTCCCACCCTCACCAGCGATGAGGTGATGGCGGATGACTACCTGCAGGAGACCGGGGTCAAGCTCGGCTCCGAGACTCACGGCGGCGGAGATGTGATGCTGTTCGCGGGCGGCGCAGGCAGCAGCCAGTTCAAGGGCACCCTCGACAACACCCGGGTGTTCGGCAAGCTCAGGGAGGCCCTCGGCCTGTGATAAAGGGGCCCGGCACCTCGCCGGGCACCTTTTCCGTCGAGCGAGAGACGATGATGAAATATCTGCTTTCTTTATGGCTGCTGGGCAGCGCCCTCTCCTTCCCCCTCCTGGCCGACGAGGTGCCCGATCTGGCCGCCCGCATCCGCTACGTGGACAGGGTGACCGGCAGCGACGGCATCACCCGGGAGAGCCAGTGGCAGGAGAAGTGGCTGCGGGTCGGTGACCAGGTGTGGAGCCAGCGGCTCATTCCCGTTCCCCTGGCCCGTGCCTATCACGCCACCCATGATGCCCGCCCCGGCCACAAACACTTCACTCACCAGATGGCGGCACGCTGGGTCACCCGCAGCGAGGGAGACGCACTCCAGTTGCGCTACGCCGATGCCTGGCACAACCAGCTGGTGGAGGTACCGCAGGAGGAGTACGGCCAGGTGGCCTTCAAACCGGAGTGGGCGCGGATCCGCCACCTCATCAACCCTTCCCTGTTAGAGGGAATGACACCACTGGATGAGGCCGCCCCCGACCAGGCGAACTGGTATGAGACCCGCGAAGGTCGCCAGCGTACCCGCATCCTCTGGTCGAGCCGCTGGCAGTTGCCCCTGGTGGTGGAGTCGGCAAGCCTCGACGGTTATCGCAGCTACCGGATGGAGGTGACGCTCAAGCCGCTGCCAAAGACCCTCCCCTGGCAGCAACTGGCAGGGTACCAGACCCTGGATCTGCGGGATTTCTTCGACTGATCCCCCCAGGCTGCAATCGCCTGGCTGACATGACGTAACGGGATGTTACACTCTCTGTACTCATCCCGGACCCGAACATCCATGCGCCTTGTTACTCTGCTTCTGCAGCTCTCCCCTCTGATCGTCTGCGCCTTTTCGGCCCGTGCCGTGGTCGTCGTGGCCGCGGACATTCCCCCCTATGTGATCCGCGCCCAGCAGGGTGCGCCGAGCGGCATGGCCATCGAGGTGCTGGAGGAGGCTGCCCGCCGCCTCGGGGAACCGCTCGAGATCGAGTTGATGCCGCTGGCTCGCGCCCTCAGCCAGGCCAGCCACCGCCCGGATGTCCTGTTGTTGCCCCCGGCCCGAAATCCCCAGCGCGAACCACTGTTTCTCTGGATTGCCCCCCTGCTGGAGGAGGCCTTCGTGCTGGTCAGCCATCGCCGTCACCATCCAGAGCCGCTCTCCATGAAGACGCTGCCTGGCCTCACCGTTGGCGTGATGCGTGGCTCCCATAGCCAGAGCCTGATCCAGCCGCTGACAGGGGTGACCCAGGAGCTGGTCACCGAGGAGGTCAGCAACGCCAGCAAGCTGGCGCGCGGCCGCATCCAGGCCTGGGCGGTGGCCTGGAACACCGCCCGTTACAACCAGCAGCGGGCGGGTCTGCCGCTCCCGGATCTGGTGCGGGGCGAGACCTTGCAGCAGAGCACCCTCTACCTGGCCGCCAGTCCCCGCTTCTCCCGCAGCGAGGCGCTGCGCTGGCGCCGGGTCATTCAGGAAATGAGGGAGGATGGCAGTCTCGCGCGCATCCTGCACCAGTACGATTACCAGGCTCCCTGATGAGACAGTCAGTCCAATTGCCAAACCACCCCAGAATGGTTATGGTATCTCCATGAAAGCAATCATGATTTTTTCCAGTACGCTCACACCCCGCTGAGCCCCCGCCCTCGCCCCGCTGCGCGAGTCGCTCGGGGGCATCGCTTTTGCTGTCTGCTTTTTACCCTTGCACCGTTTTTTGTCGACCAGTCTGCCCGTCATCCTGGTCCCTTCAGTCATTGATAAGGAAATACCCTATGAAACAGCCTCATCTCGTCATCTCCAGCCTGGATCTGGATCGCATCGAACAGCTGCTTGGCAACCACCCCCAGCACCTTGCCCTGCAAGAGGAGCTGGATCGCGCCGAGATCCGCGAACCCGCCGACATGCCGCCGGACGTGGTGACCATGAACAGCACGGTGCGCTTCAAGATGCAAAACAGCGGCAACGACTTCTGCCTGACGCTGGTCTATCCGAAGGATGTGCAGGGGGACGAATCGAAGATCTCCGTGCTGGCGCCAGTGGGCAGCGCCCTGCTGGGGCTCAAGGTGGGTGACAGCATCGCCTGGCCGGGGCCGGCCGGTCGCACCATCCAGGTGGAGATCCTGGAAGTGGTCTATCAGCCGGAACGCGCGGGGGAGTTGCACCGCTGACAGGCTGCCAGGCTGCCATTCAGATCTGATGCGACCAGGTGGCTGACTCGGTATGCCTTTGTCCGGTCGGAGCTAAGGGCCACCGGCCGGGCATGACCTGACGGGGGATCAGGCCCCCTGACAGATCCGGTTCTTGCCCTCCCGCTTGGCCTGATAGAGAGCGCGATCTGCCTGGCTGAACAGGGTGTCAAAGTGCCATTCGCGGGCGCTGGGCGCCCACCCCAGGCTGGCCGTCACCCGGACCCCCTTCAGCCCCAGCGTTTCTATCCCCTGGCGGATCTGCTCGCAGCGCGCCTGCTGGGCCAGGGGGTCCCGCTCGGGCAACAGCAACACAAACTCTTCCCCGCCGAAGCGGCTGGCCACCAGATCCCGCTGGCCGGCAAGATAGCGACCCACCGCCTCCAGCACCCTGTCCCCGGTCTCGTGACCGTGGCGATCATTGATCTGCTGAAGTCGTCGAGATCCAGCACCACCAGCGCCCCCAGCCTTGCCATCGTCACGCAGTGATCCATGAAGCCGCGCCGGTTCAGGAGGCCGGTCAGGGGATCCTGGCTGGCCTGTCGACGCAGGGCCAGGGCCCGGTACTGGGTACAGAGCAGCAGCACCCCGAAGGTCGACAGATAGTTGCCCATCAGCATGGAGAGGAAGGGGAGCACATTGACCGCATGCTGATCCATCAGGACCCGCACCTCGCCGCCGAGCAGGGCCCCCATGCGCACCAGATTGAAACCGTAGAGCAGGATGTTGACCACGGTGAACACCAGCACAGCAGGCAGATAGTCAGGGTAGCCATGGCGCCATATGAGCCAGACAATCACCGCCCCCACCATCATGTAGCTCAGGCAGGCCAGCAGCACCCGGGGGGCCATCTTGTCGTTGAAGATGACACTCCAGCAGAGGATCAGCAGGTAGACCAGCATGAAGAGGGTGAATGCCCGCCAGTTTGGCGGCTCCCCGAAGAAGCGCTGGATGGCGAGTGGCATCAGGGCGAGGCAGAAGGTGATGAGCAGGTTGGCCAGCCAGATCCCCGCGATATGGGGGGCAAATGCCTGCATGAAGAAGAGCGATTGCGCCGCCAGGGCACAGAGGCTGGACCACCACCAGAGCCCGAGACCGGGTATTTCCCTGTGGGTCCACCAGATGATGGAGAGGGTGATGAATCCCAGGCTGTAGCCCCCAAGGGCCATCAACATCAGGGTAAATACGTCCAGATTGAGCAGAATTGAGGCGTCCATTCCCGAACCTTCCAATGGGGATGGCTGAGTATATGGGAAGCCCATGACAAGACACAGAGGGAGCCTATGGGCCGGGCAAAAATATTTGCCCGACTCGCACGCCCCATTCCTCGTGAAGCGGGCCGGACAACGCCCTGTCTGTGCCCGGATTTTCCACCGAGACGGCCGCCGGATATTTTGCACTTGAACCGGCGCCATTAGATAGATATGTTGTTTTCATGTGGTTTTATGAGTCACCACGAGGGATAAAAGTCTCCATAACTTATTGAGTCTTCTGGCACAAACAGGTTTTGGTACATTTTTCATCCAACGAACCATTCATAGAATCTCATATGGGGCTTTTGCCCCGACCAAGACAATAATCCTGTCTTGCCTGCTGCCGGATGCAGCAGTCTCTTGTGCTATGGAGTCGCACGGGAGCAGGTTCAAGGCCGACCACATTTACGACAGAGACGTCATTTATGATCAAAAAACTCATTCTCTCTACCCTGCTGCTGTGCGGGCTGGCCAACGCCGCGCCCACTTCCACCCTGGATGCCGTGCTGGAGCGCGGTGTGCTGCGGGTCGGCTTCGATGCCGGCTATCAACCCTTCGAGATGACCAACAAGCAGGGCCAGTACATCGGCTTTGACGTGGATCTCGCCAAGATGGTCGCCAAGGAGATGGGCGTGAAGGTGGAGTTCGTCAACACCGCCTGGGACGGCATCATCCCCGCGCTCTTGACCGACAAGTTCGACGTCATCATGGGCGGCATGACCGTCACTCCCCAGCGCAACCTGCGCGTGAACTTTGCCGATCCCTACATCGTCGTCGGCCAGACCATCGTGCTTCGCAAAGACAAGGCGGGCGAAATCAAATCCTTCCAGGACCTCAACGATCCCAAATACAAGATCGCGGTCAAACTCGGCACCACCGGCGAGCAAGCGGTCAAGCGCATGATCCCCAAGGCCACCCTGCTGCAGTTTGAAACCCAGGATGACGCCAAGCTGGAAGTGATCAACGGCAAGGTGGATGCCTTCGTCTACGACCTGCCCTACAACGCCATTTTCGCGTCCCAGAACCAGGGCGCCGTGGTGCACCTCGACAAGCCGTTCACCTTCGAGCCGCTGGCCTGGGCCATCCGCAAGGGAGATCAGGACACCCTCAACTGGTTCAACAACTACCTGCGCCAGATCAAGGGCGACGGCAGCTATGACCGTCTCTACAAGAAGTGGTTTGAATCCACCGCCTGGCTGAACCAGCTCAAATAACCTCTCAAAGGGGCGGCATGCCGCCCCTTCACGCAGACTCCCCACACGATAACGACAAAAGAGGTTGTGACAGTGATCAACCCCAAACTCACAAGACAGATGGAAAAACAGCCCAATCAGCTGCTCTGGCACGGGCTCTTCCTGCTGCTGGTGCTGGCCGCCATTTTCGGCATCTACAAGGCCGTGCAGGCAGTGGATTACACCTGGCGCTGGGAACGCATTCCCCAGTACATCGCCTATCAGGCAGAACAGAAACACTATGCCGAGTTTGACGGCACTGTGGTCGCAGACAAGGGACAGCTCTTCCTGCAAGACGATCTCGACCCCAGCCGCCGTCAGGCCATCGCCCCCAAGGGCTCCCAGCTGGCTGAAGGGGATACCGTCTTCCTCGGCGATACCCTGGATGTGCAACTGAGCTGGACCGCCGGCCCCATCGCCTGGGGCGTCTGGGTCACGGTCAAGCTCTCCCTGGTGGCGGGCATCTTCGCCATCCTGCTTGGCACCCTGGCCGGGCTCGCCCGCCTCTCCCCCAATCCGGCCCTGCGCAACCTGGCCGTGACCTATGTGGAGCTCATCCGTGGCACCCCGTTGCTGGTGCAGATCTTCATCGTCTATTTCTTTATCGGCACCGTGCTGAACCTCGACCGATTCACCGCTGGTGTGGCGGCGCTCGCGGTCTTCACCGGCGCCTACGTGGCGGAAATCGTGCGCGCCGGCATCAGCTCCATTCACAAGGGGCAGATGGAAGCGGGCAGAAGCCTTGGCATGACCTCGGCCCAGACCATGCGGTACGTCATCCTGCCCCAGGCCTTCAAACGGGTGCTGCCACCGCTAGCGGGCCAGTTCATCAACCTCATCAAGGACTCCTCTCTGGTCTCCGTCATCTCCATCACGGATCTCACCAAGGCGGGGCGCGAAGTCGTCAGCTCCACCTTCAGCCCGTTCGAGGTGTGGTTCACCGTGGCTCTGCTCTATCTGGTGCTGACCGGCACTCTCTCCTTCCTGGTGCGTCGTCTGGAGGTGAAATATGCGCGCAGCAACTGATCCCGTTATCAAGGCGCCATCGGTGTCGAAACGTTCTGCCATCACCGGCACTCCCTGCCCCTTCCCGGCGCGTCGTCTGGAGGTGAACTATGCGCGCTGCAACTGATCCCATCATCAAGGCGACCGGTGTAGAGAAGTTCTACGGCACCGAGGTGCACGCCCTGAAAAACGTCAGCACCCAGGTGGCCGAAGGGGAAGTGGTGGTGATCGTGGGGCCGAGCGGCTCGGGCAAGTCGACCTTCCTGCGCACCCTCAACCAGCTGGAGACCATCAACGATGGCAATATCGTGGTCGACGGCATCAGCCTCACCGAACCCGGGGATGTCAACAAGCTGCGGGAAGAGGTGGGCATGGTGTTCCAGTCCTTCAACCTCTTCCCTCACCTGACGGTGCTGGACAACATCACCCTGGCCCCTCAGAAGGTGAGAGGGCTCTCTCGCCAGGAGGCTGAGGAGCGGGCCAAGGCCCTGCTGCTCAAGGTCGGTCTCTCCAACAAGGCCCAGAGCTACCCCTCCCAGCTCTCCGGCGGCCAGCAGCAGCGGGTGGCCATTGCCCGGGCGCTCGCCATGCAGCCGCGCATCATGCTGTTCGACGAGCCCACCAGCGCCCTCGACCCCGAAATGGTGGGAGAGGTGCTGGACGTCATGAAGGGGTTGGCCCGCGAAGGGATGACCATGGTGGTAGTGACTCACGAGATGGGCTTTGCCCGGGAAGTTGCGGACAGGGTGCTCTTCATGGAGAGCGGCGAGCTGCTGGTGGACGAGAAACCCGCCGACTTCTTCGACAATCCCCCCTCCCCGCGCCTGCGCCAGTTCCTGAGCCAGGTACTCTGACGAGCGCACCGATATTGGCAATCCGGTAAAGGGGCAAACCCGGGCTCGATCAACCGCGCAGCGGTGTCATGCAAATCAAGAAGAGGGAGCCCAGGCTCCCTTTTTTGTTCCAGGTGGCTCGCCCCTAGAATCGATACATGCCCGTCAGGCCGACGAAGTGCTGCTCGGGCTGCACCACGGGTGCCAGCAGCCAGCGATCCGTCCCGTAGGCACCGGCGGCGGCCCCCAGCGCATTGGCCCCCGCATCCAGGGCGGAGAAGGGCCCCTGACCACTGGCCCGCTCGATCAGCTCTGCGGCGATGCCGATGCCGGTCGAGATGCCAAAACCAATCCAGCCCCTGTGCTCCCGATAGCCATAGTGATCCGCGATGGCCGTAAAGCCCGCCCCCATGGCCGCACCACCGACAACATGGCTCAACTCGCTGTTGAAACTGTCATTGGCCATCGCACTCGCACTGAGCAGGCCGAGCATGAGACAAACAGGCGTCCCGTTCATTTTCTCTCCCTCCCAAGGTACTGCCGCTTGCGGTAGATGCCGCGCGCGCTCCTTCTTCAGTGTAAACAGGGAGGCAAGGCCGGGCCGCGTCAGACAGGAGGATCACCATCAAATGTTAATGAGTTTTTAACATCATCCGGTATGCTGACATCCAACTGGTCCAACCGGATGGCTCACATGGATGTGCAACTGCTCCTGCTCTACCTCTCGCCTCTCTTTCTGGTCTTCATCGGCTGGGAGATGCTCTACCTGCGAAAACACGGCGCCGCCTATCCCACTGCGGGCTACCAGTGGAAGGATCTCTTCGCCAATGCCACCCTGGCACTGATGCATCAGGGGGGCGATGCCCTGGCCGCCATTGCCATCGCCTATCTCTATGACACCCTCTGGGGCTGGCGACTATTCGATATCGAACTGAACCTCTGGAGCCTCTTGCTGCTCTTTCTGTTGCAGGATCTCTGCTACTGGCTGTTCCACTTCGCGAGCCACCATGTCCGCTGGCTCTGGGCCTCCCACGTGGTGCACCACAGCTCGGAGCGGCTCAACCTCTCCACCGCCTTTCGCCAGAGCCTGATGTACCCGGTCTCCGGCATGTGGCTGTTCTGGATCCCCATGATCCTCATCGGCTTCCCCCCCGAGGCGGTGGTCGCCACCGTGCTCTTGAGCCTGGGTTTTCAGTTCTTCGTCCACACCCAGGTGGTGGGCAAGCTGGGCAAACTTGAATGGATCTTCAACACCCCGTCCCACCACAGGGTGCACCACGCCAGCAATGCCAGATACATCGATCGCAACTTCGCCGGCGTGCTCATCATCTGGGACCGGCTGTTTGGCACCTTCGTGGAAGAAGACTGGGGCGAGCCGTGCCGTTTCGGCATCACCAAGCCAATCCACAGCTTCAACCCCCTCACCCTCACCTTCCACGAGTGGCGCGACATGCTGCAAGAGGCCCGGGGCCTCCCCTGGCGGCAAAAGCTCGCCGTGCTGTTTGGCAAACCGGCGGGCCCCACCAGCGGTTGACCCACCGACCAAGATAAAAAAGAGCGCCCAGGGGCGCTCTTTTTCATGACAGGGACAACCCCCGGGTCAGACGTGAACGAAGGACCAGACGGCGGGGATCAGGCTCAGCAGCGTCACCCCGGCCAGCAGCCGTTCGCGACCGCTGAGCCGCTGTTCGGCGCCGAGCTGGCGACGGCTGTAGAGAAACAGCAGCAGACCCGGCCCGTAGAGCAGAAGCGACAGCAGCAGGTACTCCACCCCGGCGGCGTAGAGCAGCCAGAAACCATAACCGCTCGACACCAGCGCCACCACCTGCATCAGGCCGCGGCCCTGCCCCCCCTTGCCACTGAAGACCAGCTTGAGCAGGAAGAGGCCGATGAGCAGGTAGGGCACCAGGATCATGGAGGTGGAGATGAGCAGCAGGTTGGTGTACCCCTTGCCAAGCAACCACACCAGCAGCAAGCAGCCCTGCACGGTCAGGCTGGTGAGCCAGAGCGAGGCGATGGGGGTGCCGTTGTGGTTCTCGCGCCGGAAGATGGCCGGGAAGGCCCCGTGACGCGCCGCGCTGAACGGCACCTCGGCCGAGAAGAGGGTCCAGCTCACGTAGGAGGCGAGCACCGACACGATGAGGCCGGCGCTGATGAGCAACTTGCCCCAGGAACCCGTCATCTGGGCCATCAATCCCGCCATGGAGGGGTTAGGCAGGGCCGCAAGCTCCGGGCGGCTCAATATTCCGAGCGCCAGCACCGAGATGAGCACATAGAGCAGCAGCGCCAGCACCACACCGAGCACGGTGGCGGTGCCCACGTCCCGCTTGTTTCTCGCCCGGGCCGAGAGCACCGCTGCCCCTTCGATGCCGGTGAAGACCCAGAGGGTGATGAGCATGGTGTTGCGCACCTGCTCGGAGACCGGTACCGCCAGGGTGCTGCCCTCCTGATCCGCCGCAAAGGTGACCGGATCGAACCAGTAGCAGGCGAACAGGATGAACAGCAGCAGCGGCAGGCTCTTGGCCAGGGTCGCCACTAGGTTGAACAGGGCCGCCTGCTGCACGCCGCGGGCCACCAGCAGGTGCACCGCCCAGAGGATGCAGGACTCGCCGACAAAAGCTGCCAATGTGTTGCCCTCGCCAAACCAGACCCGCTCCGGCGTGTCGACGAAGCTGCCCAGCGCCGCGAAGGCGATCACCAGATACCCCACCACGCCGATGGTGGCACAGAGCCAGTATCCCCAGGCGGAGAAGAACCCCACCAGCTCGCCAAAGCCGGCTCGGGCATAGCTGTAGATGCCTCCGTCGAGCTCGGGTTTGAGCCGCGACAGGTAAAGGAAGCTCATGGCCAGCGCCAGTATGCCGACCCCGGTGACGGCCCAGCCGATCAGCACGGCGCGGGCGCCCGCCACATCGGCCATGTTCTGGGGCAGGCTGAAGATGCCGGCCCCCACCATGGAGCTGAACACCAGCGCAGTGAGGGACCAGAGCCCGATCTTGCTCTCTTTCATGGGCGCTCCTTAACGCAGCCGGCTGGCCAGCGCCTCGATGTGTTCCGGGCCGATGCCGCAGCAGCCGCCGATGAGGTTTGCCCCGGCTCTGCGCCAGCGCTCGGCCCAGCCGAGGTAATCCAGCGGCCCCAGATCGCCGCGGATCTCGTCCAGACCGTCATTGGCAGTCGCCTCCTTGGGCTGGGGCGGGAAGGCGTTGGCATAGGCGCCGAGGCGAACGTCGGTGCGCCCCTGAACCTGCAACGCGGCGACGGCCACCTTGAGCGCCCCTTCAATCACCTCGGGCTGGCAGCAGTTGAACAGGATGGCATCCACCCCGGCCGACGCCAACGCGGCCACGGCATCCGCCACCCGCTCGCCGGAGCGCAGGGTGGGCTCGCTGCCCGGCGCCTCATCTTCCAGAGTAAAGGAGACCCAGAACGGCTTGCCGTCCTCGGGCAGCAGGGCCTTGAGGGCCAGGGGTTCGGCGATGAGGCTCATGGTCTCCGCCAGCCAGAGATCCACATGGGGTGACAGGGCCCGGATAAGCGGTGTCGCCAGCTCGCTCACCCGCTCGGCTTGATAGAGGTCCGCACGATAGGAGCCAAAGAGCGGCGGCAAGGAACCGGCCACCTTGACGGCTCCCCCCTGCTCGTCGGCCACGTCTCGGGCCAGTTGCCCGGCCAGAGCTGCAAGTGCCTCCCCTTGGGCGGCAAAGCGCGCCTCGCCGATATGGAAGGGAACCAGGGCATAGCTGTTGGTGGTGATCACCCGGGCACCGCTCGTCGCATAGGCCTGGTGTACCTCGCGCACCGTCTCGGGCGCTTCCATCAACGCCAACGCCGACCACTCCGGTTGACGGAACGGCGCACCACGCCGCGCCAGTTCACGACCCATACCGCCATCGAGTACCCACAAATCCTGCTTGTCCATCTCTGTCTCTCTGCGTCTCCCCGCCATGACGGGTGTTTATTGTGTGAAATCACATTAAGCCATCAAAACATCTAGACGGCTAGAAATCCCAGATATCATGACCCAAAGTAGAACAAGAGGCAATCGGGGGCTACGAACAAATCCGGGCAAGCTCAGGATGATGGCGGCAAAGGGAGGTATCCCCGGCACAGGTATCACCTGGCCAGACACTGAAACGACAAGAGGCCACCCCGGGGGGTGACCTCTTGTGAAACAGGGGATCAAGGCGGGCACAGCCGCCGATAACCAGAGGGACTCAGCGCCCGGCCAGCACCCGCTTGGTCTGCTTGACCCAGTCGGAGACCCGGCCCTGATGGGGATAACCCTGCCAGATTTGCTCCCACTGGGCGGGGCTGAGCGGGCGGCCCAGCCGACGCTGCACCCCGGCATAGAGGTAGTCGTGGGCCGTGGTGCGGGCCTGGGCCGAGGTGAGGAACTTGGCAACAGGGTCGGTGAGACGTACGTCCCGCATGCCGAGCAGCGGATAATCGCTGTGCACCGCCGCCAGCATGGTCTCGCGCATGGCCGATTCGATGTAACCCCGGGCAAACAGGGCGGTGACCGATTCAAGCGACCCTTGATCCGGGCCGTGATACTCCTCGTCGAACACCGGGCTGGGCTCTGCCACGGCGCTTTGCACCACCGCATCGGGATCCTGCTGCGGGACCACCACGGCAGGCTGGGGAGCGACGGGTTTGACAGGCGTCACCGGCTTGCGCGGTGCGCTCTGGCTGCAGGCACCCAGTGCCAGGGTGAGCGCCACACAGGCCAGCGCACGGGAATGAGTCTTCATCTTCATGATTGTTAACGAACTCCTTTAGGATTCCTGAGCGGGCTTCTCATTGCTCGCAGGTTCTACCCGGGTGACCAGCAACTGGTCAATCTTGTAACTGTCGATGTCCACCACTTCGAACTTGTAACCGGCATATTTGACCGAGTCGGTGCGCTTGGGGATCTTGCGCAGCATGTACATGATGAAACCGGCGATGGTCTCGTAGTTCTGGTTTTCCGGGAACTCCTCGATGTCGAAGGCGCGCATCACGTCGGAGATGGGGGTCACCCCGTCCACCAGCCAGGAGTTCTCGTCCCGCTGGACGATCTGCTCTTCCACCACGTGGGTGGCCCACTCCCCCATGACGGTACTCATCAGGTCATTCATGGTGACGATGCCCACCACCAGGGCGTATTCGTTCATCACCACCGCAAAGTCGCCGCGATGGTTCTTGAAGTACTCCATCGCCTCGTAGAGGTTGAGGGTGTCGGGAATGATGATGACGTTCTGCACCAGGGAGCCGCTGTTGAGATCGATGCTCTGGCCGCTGATGACGCGGATCAGCAGCTCCTTGGCATCCACGAACCCCTTGATGCTGTCGAGGTTGTGGTCGCACACCAGGAACTTGTTGTGGGGGTGCTCGGCGATCTTCGCCTTGATGCTCTCTTCCCCCTCTTGCAGGGTGAAGTAGATGAGGCTCTCCCGCGCCGTCATGGCGGAAGTGACACCCAAGGACTGGAGCTCGAACACGTTCTCGATGAGCTGGTGCTCCTCGCGCTGAATGACACCGGCTTCGGCACCTGCATCCATCACCGCATAAATATCGTCGGAGGTGATCTCGTCGTTGCGCACCATGGAGATGCGCATCAGCCGGAACAGGCCGTTGGCCATGCCGTTGAACAGCCACACCAGCGGCATCAGCAAGGTGACGCACAGCATCATGGGACGCACCACCACCACGGCGATCCGCTCGGGCATGGTCATGGCAAGGCGTTTGGGCATCAGGTCCGCTATCAGGATGAACATGCCGGTGACGAAGACGAACGAGGCCGCAGAGCTAATCTGGCCGAGCCAGGGCCCCTGGTAGAAGCCGGCTATCAGCTCCCTGATGGCGGGATTGAGGGCGGATTCCCCCAGGATACCGCCGAGGATGGCAACGGTATTGAGGCCTATCTGCACCACGGTAAAGAAGTTGCCCGGCTGGGCCTGCAATGCCAGCACCTTCTCGGCGTGGCGGTTGCCCTCGTCGGCCATCACCTGCAACTTGATCTTGCGGGAGGCGGCAAGGGAGATCTCGGAGAGTGAGAAGAACACGCTGCCGGCGACCAGCAGCATCAGAAAGAACAAACTATCGGCAAAACTCATGATTAACCTATTGCTACAGCCGCCTTAGCACAAGACGGCAAACTGGGCCCGGGAAACCGGACCGTGACTCCATCCGGGACTCACACAGGGGCCATATTCTAGCAGAAAAGCGCCCGCTGGGTGGCGTTATCTTGAACTGCCGTGCCATGCAATGAAAAAGGCGCTCAAAGCGCCTTTTTATTCAATCAGAGTTGGATTCCCGTCGTGCAGCCGCGACGGGAGCTCCACCCAAGGCGCCCTATCAGCCCTTGCCCAGCAGATCGCTCAGGTCATCGGCCTTGGTGTGACGCACATCCTTGCCCTTGACGTAGTAGACGATGTACTCGCAGATGTGCTGGCAGCGATCGCCGACCCGCTCGATGGCCCGTGCCGCCCACAAGACGTTCAGCACCTGCGGTATAGTGCGCGGATCTTCCATCATGTAGGTCATCAGCTCGCGGATGATGGACTCGTACTCCCGGTCCACCTTGTCATCTTCCTTATAGACCGCCAGGGCGGCATCCAGATCCATGCGGGCGAAAGCGTCGAGCACGTCGTGGAGCATCTTGATGGTGCGACGCCCCATGTTCTCCAGCGACACCAGCGGTGGCTGGGGTTTGTTGGCGTTGTCGGTCAGCATGCGGGCAATCTTGTCCGCCACGTCGCCAATCCGCTCCAGATCCGTGATGGTCTTGATGATGGCCATCACCAGCCGCAGGTCGGACGCGGTGGGCTGACGCTTGGCGATGATGCGGGTGCACTCCTCGTCGATCGCCACTTCCATGGCGTTGACCTTGTGGTCGTTGGCCACGATCTTGCGCGCCGCATCCAGATCCTGGCCATGGATGGCGGCGATGGCGTCGGTGAGTTGCTTCTCCACCAGCCCCCCCATCACCAGTACCTGGTTGCGCACGCTCTCAAGCTCGGCATTGAACTGACCGGAGATGTGTTTGTTGAGGTTCATATTGTCCATACCAGTAATCCTTGTTGCTCCGATTATGCCTTAGCCGTTGAACTGACTGCCAATCTGTTTGTTGATGCCCATCTTGTTCATCTCAATCACCCTTGTTGCACCAACATGCCTTAGCCGTTGAACTGACTGCCAATCTGCTTGTTGATGCTCAACTTGCTCATCTCAATCACCGGCATCCCTTAGCCGTAACGACCGGTAATGTAGTCTTCGGTCTTCTTCTTGGCCGGGGTGGTGAAGATGGTGTTGGTATTCGAGTACTCGATGAGTTCCCCCATGTACATGAACGCGGTCTGATCCGAGACCCGCGCCGCCTGCTGCATGTTGTGGGTCACGATCACCACGGTGAACTGGCTCTTGAGCTCGTTGATGAGCTCCTCGATGGTGAGGGTGGAGATGGGGTCCAGCGCCGAGGTCGGTTCATCGAGCAACAGCACTTCCGGCTCGATGGCGATGGCACGGGCAATCACTAGACGCTGCTGCTGACCGCCGGAGAGACCAAAGGCGTTGTCATGCAGACGATCCTTCACCTCCTCCCATAGGGCGGCACCGCGCAGGGAACGCTCGGCGGCCTCGTCCAGAGTACGGCGGTCATTGATGCCCTGCAGGCGCAGGCCGTAGACCACGTTCTCGTAGATGGACTTGGGGAAGGGGTTGGGGCGCTGGAACACCATGCCCACCTGACGGCGAAGGGCGGAGACATCCACGCTCTTGTCATAGATGTTGTGGCCGTGCAGCTGGATCTCCCCCTCGATGCGGCAGATCTCCACCAGATCGTTCATCCGGTTGATGCAGCGCAGCAAAGTGGACTTGCCGCAACCGGACGGGCCGATGAAGGCGGTGACCTGACCCTTGGGGATCTTCATATTGACGTTGAACAGCGCCTGCTTGTTGCCGTAGTACAGGTTGAGATCCTTCACCTCCAGCGCAGTCTGCTCCGGGGTCAGGTTGAGCAGGTCGGTGGCGGTGTGCGGGGCCGAACTCGGTGTTACGTTGATCATCTGTTTACCTCAAATTCTCTTGGTGGCAGCGGGCAAACGTCTTGCCCGCTGCCGGAATATCTGGTTGGCAGGGAAGGTCCCTGCCCGTCTCTGTAATGGCTGGATTAATGTTCCAGCGACCGGAATTTCTCGCGCAGGTGGTTACGAATACCGATCGCCGTCAGGTTGAGGCCGACGATCACCGTCACCAGCAGGAAGGAGGTGGCGTAGACCAGAGGACGCGCCGCCTCGACGTTCGGGCTCTGGAAGCCCACGTCATAGATGTGGAAGCCCAGGTGCATGAACTTGCGCTCCACGTGCAGGTACGGGAAGTTGCCGTCCATCGGCAACGTGGGAGCAAGCTTCACCACCCCCACCAGCATCAGCGGCGCCACCTCGCCCGCCGCACGGGCAATCGCCAGGATAAGGCCGGTCATGATGGCCGGGCTGGCCATGGGCAGCACGATGCGCCAGAGGGTCTCGGCCTGGGTAGCACCCAGCGCCAGCGAACCCTGGCGAATGGTGCTCGGGATCCGGGCCAGCCCCTCTTCGGTGGAGACGATCACCACCGGCAGGGTCAGAATGGCCAGGGTCAGGGCTGACCAGATGACTCCGGGGGAACCGAAGGTCGGGCTCGGCAGCGCTTCCGGGTAGAAGAGGCGGTCGATGCTGCCCCCCAGGGTGTAGACGAAGAAGCCCAGACCAAACACGCCGTAGACGATGGAGGGCACCCCCGCCAGATTGATCACCGCGATACGGATGATCTTGGTCAAGCTGTTCTTGCCCGCGTACTCATGCAGGTAGACCGCCGCCACCACCCCGAGCGGGGTCACGATGATGGCCATCAGGATCACCATGAAGACGGTGCCGAAGATGGCCGGGAAGACGCCGCCCTCGGTGTTCGCCTCCCGTGGGTCATCGGAGACGAACTTGCCTATCTGGTGGAACCAGTGACCCACCTTGGCCATCAGGCTCATGTCGTTGGGCCAGACCACATCCAGCACCCGGGACATGGGCATGGTCACCAGCTCGCCGCGCATGTCCTTGACGGTGATGCTGTCTCTGTCCGCCTGGGTACGCAGGGAGAAGAGCTCTTTCTCCAGCACCTGATAACGGTCGTTGAGCGCCTGACGCTCGCTCGCCAGCTCGGCTTTAAGCTGATCGGTCAACTTGTCATCCAGCTCGGCCTTGCGCTCTTTCAGGCGCAGGCGCTCCAGCTGATAGTTGATGCTGCCAATGGCCCCTTTTTGCAGGTCGTTGGCTTGGCTTGAGAGGCCGTTGGCACGGGCCAGCACCCGCTGCAAGGCGGGATGCAGATCCGTGGTCAGCTCCTGGCCATCTTCCTTCACCGAGGTGATGTAACCATAGAAGTTGCCGTTGGTGGCGCGTTCCACCATGGCGAGCTCCGCCGGCTGGGTGCGCGATTTGATATCGGTCTCCAGCACCCAGCGAAAATCGAGGTCCACGAACTCCCGGTTGCCGGTCTTGACCAGATAACGGGTAATCTCTTCGCGATCCTCCCCTTCCAGCGCCTGGCCTGCGGCGCGCAGGCGCTCCACCGGCACCAGCTCCCGGTCGTTGATCTCGCCAATCAGGACGCTCTTGTTGCCGCTTGCATCTTCAAGTTGCCACTCATAGATGGGATGGGGCCAGAAATAGACCAGACCACGCCAGCCGATCAGCAACAACAGACCCAGTACGGCCACCAGACTCAGGCTGACGGCGCCCCCCGTCATCCAGATCCAGGGGGCCCCCGATTTAAACCACTTACCCATTGTCGATTCCTTAGTCCTTACAGAGAGCTGTACTTTTCACGCAACCGCTGGCGGACGAATTCGGCCAGGGTATTGAACAAGAAGGTGAACACAAACAGCACGAAGGCGGCGAGGAAGAGCACCCGGTAGTGGGAACTGCCCACTTCCGATTCCGGCATCTCCACCGCAATGTTCGCCGCCAGGGTCCGTAGCCCCTGGAACATGGAAAAGTCCATAATGGGGGTGTTGCCTGTGGCCATCAGCACGATCATGGTCTCGCCCACGGCGCGGCCAAGGCCCATCATCACCGCCGAGAAGATGCCCGGACTCGCGGTGAGGATCACCACCCGGCTCAGGGTCTGCCACGGGGTCGCCCCCAGCGCAAGCGAGCCCTGGGTCAGGTGCTTGGGCACCGAGAAGACCGCGTCTTCGGCGATGGAGAAGATGGTGGGGATGACCGCAAAGCCCATGGCAATACCAACCACCAGAGAGTTGCGCTGGTCAAACTTGATGCCCATGTCGTGGGTCAGCCAGATGCGCGAATCACCGTGCATGAAGGCGTTCTCGATGATGGGGCTCAAGGCGAAAGCGCCCCAACCGATGAACAGCAGCACAGGGATAAGCAGAATGGCGTGCCAGCCTTCCGGCAGCCAGGTGCGGCCGCGCTCCGGCAGATAATTCCACACCAGGGCGGTGAGCAGCATACCCATGGGCAGCAGGATCAGCAGCAGGATCACCCCGGGCAGGGCCCCTTCGATGATGGGAGCGAGCCACAGACCCGCCAGGAAGCCGAGGATGACGGTCGGCAGCGCCGCCATGATCTCCACCGTCGGCTTGACGTATTTGCGCAGCCCCGCCGACATGAAGTAGGCGGTATAGATGGCGCCGGCGACGCCGAGCGGCACCGCGAACACCATGGCATAGAAGGAGGCTTTCAAGGTACCGAACACCAGGGGCACCAGGCTCAGCTTGGCTTCGAAGTCGTTGCTGGCGGAGGTGGACTGCCACACGTACTGGGGCTCGGGATAGCCTTCATACCACACCTGTTGCCAGAGGGCAGACCAGGTTACCTCGGGGTGATCGTTCTCGACGTCAAAGACCTTGAAGTCATCCCCCTGCTGGGTCAACAGCAGGTTGTGGCGAGGAGAGATGGCAACAGCAGCCAGGTTGCCCCCGTCAACCTTCTCGCCAAGCAGCTTGGCTTCGCCGGTGGCATGGAAGAAGTTGATGGTGCCGTCGCTGCCTGCGCTGATGAAGCCCTTGCGAAAGTGCTCGGGGGTCAGCAGGGCGACCGGCGCGTCACCCTTGAAGTCACGGATCTGGGTGAACTGGCGCTTGCCATCCTTTGCCACCTCGAACCACTGGGAGATGACGCCGTTGTCGTTGCCCACCAGCAGGGAGGACGCACCGGAGAGCAGGGCCACCTGGGTCACGCTGGCATTGGGGGCGTTGATCTCCATGACATTGCGCAGGGAGATGTCGCTCAGGTTGTGGATGTCATAGACCGACAGGCGGTTGCCCTCGCGCACGAACAACAGACGCAGGTTCGGGGTCAGCAGCATCTGGTCAACATGGCGTGGCAGGGACGGAATGGTGTAGGTCTGGTTGCTCCACTCGATTTCGCCGGAGAGGAAGTTCTCCTCGCCGCTCATCACCATCAGCACACCACGACCATCTTCGGTCACGGCCGCGGTCGCCATCTTGTCCTTGGTCGCCTCGAAGACCATGCGCGTCAGCGCCTTGCCCTGGGGATCGATCACCACGGGGGTCTCGCCGAAGGGATATTGCAGGCTGGGCTCGATGACGCGCACGTCATTGGGATAGGAGATCTTGAAATAGGGTTGCACCACCTGGGCCTTGCCGTCGGCAAACCCATAGGCGATGAGTTTCTGGCCCGGCGCAGGCGGCGCGACCGCCGTGATCTCGCCGTTCACCTGTGCCTCGCCAATCACCTGTCCGGTCTTGATCTTGCCATCCGGTTGCACGGCAAAGAATTTGACCTTCCCCTGGTCGCTGAAGCGGTAACCTATCTCGTTTTGCTCCTCGACCCCGAGCCAGGCGGTCTTGCCCTTGATGGGCAGGGTGAAGGAAGCGGTGCTCTCCATGCTGGCGCCATTGAAGAGGGGCTTCACCACATAAAGCAGGTAGAAGAAGATGAGCAGCAGCGCCACCAGCACCAGGGCTCCCCCTGTGGTGACGCCATATTTGGCCAATTTATCCTTGATCCGGCGTTTTCGACTGCCCGCCATGACCAGATTTAACGATTCCGATGACATGCAAGACCTCAATGTGAGCTAGGCTTGGCGGCATTATATGGCGGATGCATGACAGTTTTGTTACATCAACAGCGGCAAAGAGCGCAGGCTCCATCGGGGGGTGGCAGTTGGTATTCGGGGGGAAGCAGGCAGCCGGTCTGGCAGTGAAATAAAAGCAAACGGGGCCATCAGGCCCCGCTGTCATCTTGAGGAAGCGCCTCTTTCGCGGCGAGTCTGGCCGCCTTCTTCTCGGCGCGGCGCCGTTTGAAGAAATCCGACAGCTGGGCCGAGCAGGCGTCGGCGAGCACCTCCCCCGTCAGTGCCACCTGGTGGTTGTGGCGGGGATCCAGCAGGATATCGAACACAGACCCTGCCGCCCCCGTCTTCAAATCCCGGGCACCATAGACCACCCGCTTGACCCGGCTGTGGATGAGGGCGCCGGCACACATGCAGCAGGGCTCCAGCGTCACATAGAGGGTGGTGTCGAGCAGGCGATAGTTTTCAAGCTGCTTGCCCGCTTCCCGAAGCGCCATCACCTCGGCATGGGCACAGGCGTCGTGCTCGCTGATGGAGCGATTCCACCCCTCTGCCACTATCTTGTCCCCCAGCACCAGCACGGCGCCCACCGGGATCTCGCCTATCCCCTCTGCCCTGGCTGCCAGGGCCATGGCATGGCGCATCCAGCGTTCGTCCTCCTCGCGCTGGCTGATCTGTGCTGCAACTTCAGATGGTTTCACGCCCTGATCCTCTCGTCGATATGATGTCAGCTTGCCTGGCCCCTGCACGGCATCGGCCGCGCACTCCCGGATTGCTGCGTCCCGGCCCTGGGCACACCGGGCCCCTTCCCCCTCGCGCTAGCCGGTAGCCCACGGCAGAAGATGCTGTCAATGAAAGAGAGGCCAAAGGCCCCGGCGACATCGGAACGCCCCGAGTTGGGTGTTCGCCACCCTGTGCCCGCCTAAGGGGGCGGCGATTATGCCAAAACTCCGGCCGGGGCCCAAGTTGCATCTTGGCTGAACAATAAAGAAGCAGTCGGCATCTCCCTGATAAAAAAGGAGTTGCGCCCGCCAAATCATCCGATTAGACTTCCTCCCCGTCAGCCGAGCTGACCCCGTCGGTGTGTAGCGCAGCCAGGTAGCGCATCTGCATGGGGTGTAGAGGGTCGGAGGTTCGAATCCTCTCACACCGACCAAAATCCCCGAAAATAGCCCAGTCAAACGACTGGGCTATTTTTTTGCCTGCACACCCGACGCTTGCCTCTTTTTCCTCTCGCCTCCCCCGTTCATCGGGTCGCCGCTTTTTATTGGCATGAATTTTATACAGAACCACTTGAAGCTTTCATAAAGTGCCGCTAGGATACGCAACTTTTCCGCCGGCCATAAAAACAGGGAGGTGGACACTAGGGTGATGGAATCACCGACCGGCTTGCAATCAATGAGGCAAGCATCCATGACCCAAGCTGTTGACTCCCAGCCCGTTCAGCCCCTGATCTCCCCCACGCCCTCCGAGCTCGATTCCGCAGAGCACGGGTTTGGCAGTTCAGTGCACCTCGATGTGATCGATCTCGCCGCCCCGGATGAAGATTACTGAGACGAGCCCGTGCCATAGTGCGGTTCAAGACGCCGGTTTTGCTGTCCGGCACCGCCCTTGACCCCGGCCAACAGACCGCCACCGCAAATAACGACAAAATGCTAGTTTTTCTTCAAAAACCAGTTTAATTGACCATCTAATCCGCCCCAACCTCCCTCTCCTTCATGGACACGCCTTGATACAAACCTACGTTATTGCTCGTCATTTCCCTCTCTCCTGTTCGCCTTCGCCATTTTGACCCAATTTGACATTTTAGTTTTAAACACCAGTTCACTACCCGGTCACTTCATAGCCCCCATGCAGGCTGGATTGAACGAAGGCATTTCATACAGCTGTTCTTGCAAAGCTTGGAGTAATGTCGGGATTTGTTTTTGCATTTGTAATTTTATTACGTAATTAGTTACATTTTTAACCCATCCCCTCTACCGAAATCCTCTCCCCTGCCGCCCCGGCAACCCAAGAGCATAACCATCTGCAAAGAGCTTTTACACTAATCACATAAATCCATTTAAAACAGCACCTTAACCATAATCAAAAAACACCTGTTTTAAAAATCAAGTTGACGAATCCGCCATTCTTTTGCACCTTATGAATCGTGTTACCCCGCTGTTACGGGGAGTTTGAAAGAAAGGGATATAGACGTTAGTCGTAGTTAATAAATTCAAAATGTAACTTTTGGAGGAGTACCCACTATGTCGGCACCGGCCCAGACCATCAGCAGCACCCGCCTGCGCATTCAAGGCGAGATGCTTCCCGATTACGCGCAGATCCTGACGCCGGATGCGGTGGCCCTGGTGTCCGAACTGGTGGAACGTTTCGCTCCCCAACGCAATGAACTGCTGAAGCAGCGAGTCGCACGCCAGGCCCGTATCGATGGCGGCGAGTTGCCGGACTTCCTGCCAGAGACCGCCCATATTCGCGCTGGTGACTGGACGGTGCGCGGCATCCCCGCCGATCTGCAGGACCGCCGTGTGGAGATCACCGGCCCGGTCGAGCGCAAAATGGTGATCAATGCCCTCAACGCCAACGTCAAGGTCTTCATGGCCGACTTCGAGGACTCACTGGCCCCAGCCTGGAACAAGGTGATCGAGGGCCAGATCAACCTGCGCGATGCGGTCAACGGCACCATTGCCTACCAGAGCCCGGAGGGGAAGGCCTATACCCTGAATCCCAATCCGGCCGTGCTCATCTGCCGGGTGCGCGGTCTGCATCTGCCGGAGAAGCACGTCACCTTTGATGGTACCCCCATTCCCGGCGGCCTGTTCGACTTCGCCCTCTATTTCCTGCACAACCACAAGGCGTTGCTGGCCAAGGGCTCCGGTCCCTACTTCTACGTACCCAAGCTGCAGAGCCATCTGGAAGGGCGCTGGTGGAGCGAGGTGTTCGCCTGGACCGAGGACAAATTCGGTCTGCCCCGCGGTACCATCAAGGCCACCGTGCTCATCGAAACCCTGCCGGCGGTATTCGAGATGGACGAGCTGCTCTATCAGATGAAGGATCACATCGTCGCCCTCAACTGCGGCCGCTGGGATTACATCTTCAGCTATATCAAGACCTTGAAGAATCACCCCGATCGCGTCCTGCCGGATCGTCAGGTGGTGACCATGGACAAGCCGTTCCTCTCTGCCTACTCGCGACTCCTTATCAAGACCTGCCACAAGCGCGGCGCGCTGGCGATGGGGGGCATGGCTGCCTTTATTCCGGCCAAGGACGCGGCAGTCAACGAACAGGTGTTTGCCAAGGTGCACGCGGACAAGCAGCGCGAGGCCGACAACGGCCACGATGGCACCTGGGTCGCCCACCCCGGTCTGGCCGATACAGCCATGGCGGTGTTCAACGCCACCATTCCGGCGGGTGCCCAGAACCAGATCGGCGTGCTGCGCGAGCAGGATGCCCCCATCACGGCCGCCGACCTGCTGGCCCCCTGTGAGGGTGATCGCACCGAGGCGGGTATGCGCACCAATATCCGCGTCGCCCTGCAATACCTGGAAGCCTGGATCAACGGCAATGGCTGCGTGCCCATCTACGGACTGATGGAAGATGCCGCCACCGCCGAGATCTCCCGCACCTCCATCTGGCAGTGGATCCGCCACGGCAAGACCCTCTCCAATGGTCAGGCGGTGACCAAGGCGCTGTTCCGCCAGATGCTGGCCGAGGAGCAGGAGGTGGTCAGAGGCGAAGTGGGCGAGGCCCGCTGGCAATCGGGCCGTTTCGCCGAGGCGAGCGCCCTGATGGACGAGATCACCTGCGCCGACACACTCATCGATTTTCTGACGCTGCCCGGCTACGAGCGGCTGTGAGACCCGGGCCGGTAACGGCCCCCATAACAAGTCAATGGAAACGTGAAATCAATGAAAGAGGGAACTGATATGGCACTGACCCGTGAGCAACAGATCCAGGCTATCGAGAAAGACTGGGCAGAAAACCCCCGCTGGAAAGGGATCAAGCGCGGCTACAGCGCCGAGGACGTGGTAAACCTGCGTGGCAGCCTGCAACCGGTGCACACCCTGGCCCAACGCGGTGCCGACAAGCTGTGGGAATTGATCCACGGCGGCGCCAAGAAAGGCTATGTAAACTGCCTCGGCGCGCTGACCGGTGGTCAGGCGGTGCAACAGGCCAAGGCAGGCATCGAGGCAATTTACCTCTCCGGCTGGCAGGTGGCGGCGGACAACAACCTCTCCTCCACCATGTACCCGGATCAGTCCCTCTACCCGGCCAACTCGGTGCCGTCGGTGGTGGAACGCATCAACAACTCCTTCGCCCGTGCCGACCAGATCCAGTGGGCCAACAAGGTGGGCCCGCAGGACAAGGGCTTCACCGACTATTTCCTGCCTATCGTGGCGGATGCCGAAGCCGGTTTCGGCGGCGTGCTGAACGCCTTCGAGCTGATGAAGGGGATGATTGAAGCGGGCGCCGCCGGCGTGCACTTCGAAGATCAGCTCGCTTCCGTCAAGAAGTGCGGCCATATGGGCGGCAAGGTACTGGTACCGAGCCAGGAAGCGGTGCAGAAATTGATCGCGGCCCGTCTGGCAGCCGACGTCTGCGGCACCACCACCCTGGTGATCGCCCGTACCGACGCCAACGCCGCCGACCTGCTGACCACGGACGCCGATCCCTACGATGCCGGCTTCCTGACCGGTGAGCGCACCTCAGAAGGCTTCTACAAGGTGCAGGCCGGTATCGAGCAAGCCATCTCCCGCGGTCTGGCCTATGCCCCTTACGCCGACATGGTGTGGTGCGAAACCGCCAAGCCGGATCTGGACGAGGCACGCAAGTTTGCCGAGGCCATCAAGGCCCAGTACCCGGACAAGATCCTGGCCTACAACTGCTCACCGAGCTTCAACTGGAAGAAGAACCTGGACGATGCCACCATCGCCCGCTTCCAGCAGGAGCTCTCCGACATGGGCTACAAGTACCAGTTCATCACCTTGGCGGGTATCCACAACATGTGGTTCCACATGTACGAGCTGGCCTACCAGTACGCCCGTGGCGAAGGGATGAAGCACTATGTCGAAATGGTGCAGCAGCCGGAGTTCGCCGCTGCCGAGCGCGGCTACACCTTCGTGGCACACCAGCAGGAAGTGGGTACCGGTTACTTCGACAAGGTGACCACCGTCATTCAGGGCGGCCAATCCTCGGTGACCGCGCTGACCGGCTCGACCGAAGAAGATCAGTTCCACTGATAGCTGAGTAATGCTCGCAAACAAACCCCGGCCAAGTCCCGGGGTTTGTCGTTATGGGGCCTAGGCTGTGTTCTCAAAATGCTGGTTTTCTGTCCACACATAACTCGCGCAAGTAGCGAAGGCAGAAAGCCAGTTTGATAAAGGCTGCAAAACTCTTGGCTAGCTTTTCATATCTCGTTGAAAACCGACGAAACTTCTTCAACCAACCGAAGCACCGCTCCACGACATTGCGCCTGCGGTAATGCACCTTGTCCAGTACCAATGGACGCCCCTTATGGCGCCGTTGCTGGTCGCTGCGTTGCGGAATGACCGCTTTTATCCTTCTCCGCCGTAGCTCGGCTCGAAAGGCTTTGCTGCTATAGGCCTTGTCTGCGGCAAGATGCGCTGGCCGTGTTCGGTAGCGACCTGATGACGTTGGTATCCTCGCCATGGCCAGCGCGCTTGTTGCATAGCTGATTTCTGCTGATTGCCCCGGTGATAGGCAGAAGCTCAGTGGTAAGCCATGACCGTCCGTGACCAAGTGAATTTTGCTGCCGAAACCTCCCCGCGAACGGCCAAGGGCTTGATTCATTGAGGTGTTTTTTTACGTGCACCGGCAGCATCTTTGGATGCTCTGACATTGGAGCCGTCCAGGCACCACAGGTCGAAATCGATGAGCCCTTCTTCATTGAGCTTGAGTTGCAGCGCTTCCAGAATGGCATCAATCCGGCCTGCATCCTGCCAACGCCGGAAGGTGTTGTAGACCGAATTCCATGGTCCGAAACGTTCTGGAAGGTCTCGCCAAGGAGCTCCGGTGTGGAGTATCCAGAGAATGCCATCGAGCACTTGGCGCGGTTCACGGGTAGGGCGCCCGATCAGGCTTCGAGAAGGAAACTGGGGCTCGATAAGCCCCCATTGTGCATCAGTCAGCTGATAACGGCGGGACACGGAATTGATCTTAAGCTGTTGAGAAGATGTGAGATTATATCTTCATCACTTTAAGAACACAGCCTAGAACCTATCCCAGTAGGCGTAATCGTTGAAGGCAGTTTGAACACGGACAGCGCGCAGAAACCGGAGCGTACTGTAGTACGTGAGGATTTCGAGCACTGCCCAGGTTCAAAATGGCGAATAAGATAGCCTAATGGGATAGGTTTTCAGAGCTCGAGGATCTCTTTGACGAAAGGGATGGTCAGCTTGCGCTTGGCGCGAAAAGAGGCGTTGTCGAGACGATTGAGGGTGGCAAGCAGGGTGCGCATGTCGCGGGAGAGGCGATTGAGCAGGAAACGGCCCACGTCGATGGGCAGCTTGAAACCCCGCAGCTCGGCGCGCAGTTGCAGGGCGCTGAGTTTGCCCTCGTCGTCCAGCTCGTCGAGGTGGAAGCTCACTCCCCAGTCGAGACGGGACGCGAGATCCGGCAGTTGCAGCCCCAGCTTGCGTGGCGCGCTGCAGCCGGTAACGATGAGCGTCCCCTCCCCCTTCTCCTTCCAGCGATTGTAGAAGTCGAACAGGGCCCGCTCCCACAGGGCGTTGCCGGCGATCGCCTCCAGGCTGTCAAGACAGACCAGGGGCAGGCTCTCCAAAGCATCGAGCATGCTGGGGTCAAGCTGTTCGAACTGATCGAGGGAGAGATAGGCCGCCGCCGCGTCGCGGGCGTTGACCTCGGCACAGGTGGCATGGAGCAGATGGGAGCGGCCCGACCCCTTGGCTCCCCAGAAATAGAGGAAGGGCGAGCCCTGACCGATGGCCGCATTCTTGAGGGCGGTGATCAGATGGGCGTTGTTGCCGGGATAAAAACTGACGAAGGTTTCATCATCCGGTAGTTGTACGGCTAAAGACAGTTGGGCCGGTTGCTTCACTCGTTGGGCTTTGACTGTGATATTTGCGGGCAAGTGTATCACCAGCGGGGCAGATAGAGAACCGCCCGGACCATGCCGGGCGGTCAGGATCCTTCCCCGGGATCAGGGCTGCGACCATTGATAGCGCAGGCCGCTCTCGTTGTCTTCCACCTGATGCAGGCGGCTCTCAAGTTGCAACCCCCTCACCAGCTCGGCCTTGTCCCCCTGCAGCGAGAGGTTGAAGGTCACCTTGTCCCCTTCCAGCTTGCCGATGGCCACCTTGGTGACACTGGCCATCCCCTGCAGCAGCTTCTGGATCTGGATCATGCCATCGATGTCGGACAACCCCTCCACCACCAGGGTCTGGCTGGAGGCGACACCGGAGAGACGGGTACCGTACTGCTGCACCAGCCAACCGGCAAGGGCATCGGCAAAGCCCTTTGCCACCTCGGCCTGGGTACCTGAACCCGAGCCCTTGGTCAGCTCGGTCAGCTCTCCTGCCTGCGCCCCCGGCTTGGCCCCATAAAGACCCCAATCGATGCTCCAGGCCTCCCCCTCCGGGGTGAGTTTGCCGAGCACCACCATTTCGGCGCCGTAACGCTGGCTCGCCTTGAGCACGGGATCGGCAAAGCGGCCCCAGACATCGGTGGCATTGACCGCCATGTTGTCATCCAAGTCCATCAGCGGGAGACTGACCGGCAGCCCCATGGCCTGGGTCTGGGCACGCAGCGCCTCGGACCAGCCATCGCCGGACTGATCCGGCAGAATGCGCCGCTCCCCTTCGTCGACCACCAGCCAGATGGCGACCTGCGGCCGCACCGGGCCAAGCAGGGCAAACTTGCTCTGGCCGACCAGGGCGTTCACCTTGGCCACATTGAAATCCGCCTTGAGAAACTTGACCGAGCCGATGTCCTGATAGCTGTATTGCTGCACGTAATCCGCCGGCGCCGCCAGGGCCTTCACCACATCCGGCTGGGTGAGGATATCGCGCTTGCCCGTCACCTTGACGAGCACATCCCCCAGCGCCTGAGACTGGGCGGCCGTCATGTCGCCACTGGTGGGAGCCTTGCCCTGATAGAGGTCGGTTACCTGGGCGGCCGACACCACGAGAGGCAGACAGCAGCAGAGGAGAGTCGCTAAGCGTTTCAGCATAAAGAAGATTCTCGAAATGGGGGATGGTGCTTATGGTAGCGGCAAGGCGCGCATGGCAGCAAGCAAAGGGGGGAGAAACAGCGGAGCCGGCAGGGTGCCGGCTCCGTTTGCGCGCCTTGGGCGCGGCGATGGGGTGATGCTTACTTGGTGCCGAAGATCTTGTCGCCAGCATCCCCCAGACCCGGGACGATATAGCCCTTCTCGTTCAGCCCCTGGTCGATGGAGGCACAGAACAGCTCCACGTCCGGGTGAGCGGCTTCCAGGGCCTTGATGCCTTCCGGCGCGGCAACCAGCACCAGCACCTTGATGGACTGGCAACCTTTCTTCTTGAGCAGGTCGATGGTGGCGATCATGGAGCCGCCGGTGGCCAGCATGGGGTCGATGACCAGGGCCAGACGCTCTTCGATGTTGCTGACGATCTTCTCGAAGTAGGGGACAGGCTGCAGGGTCTCTTCATCGCGATAGATACCGACCACGCTGACGCGGGCGCTCGGCATGTGCTCCAGCACGCCGTCCATCATGCCAAGACCGGCGCGCAGGATGGGCACCACGGTGACCTTCTTGCCCTTGATCTGGTCGACTTCCACATGGCCGTTCCAGCCATCGATGGTCACTTTTTCGGTTTCGAAGTCAGAGGTCGCTTCGTAGGTCAACAAACTGCCCACTTCCTTGGCCAGTTCACGGAAACGCTTGGTGCTGATGTCGCCTTCGCGCATCAGGCCGATCTTGTGCTTGACCAGGGGGTGTTTGACTTCAACGACTTTCATTATTATCTCCTCTAACCGGCGCCAAAAAATCGCGGAATCATACAACAAAAGCCACGGCTTGTAGAGCTTTTCGATTCAAAAACGCGCAAACGATTTTCTTTCTGGTTTTTCGTACCCGCTGGTAGAATACGCCCCGAATTTTACCCTCCACTTCTTTATATGACGGGGAATACGCGTGACTGACAAAACCTCACTGAGCTACAAGGATGCTGGCGTAGATATCGATGCCGGCAATGCACTGGTTGAACGTATCAAGGGCGTGTCAAAACGCACTCGTCGTCCTGAAGTCCTTGGTGGTCTTGGCGGCTTTGGGGCCCTGTGTCAAATCCCTGCTGGCTACAAGGAACCGGTACTGGTCTCCGGTACCGACGGGGTGGGCACCAAGCTGCGTCTGGCCATCGACCTGAAGAAGCACGACACCGTGGGGATCGACTTGGTCGCTATGTGCGTCAATGACCTCATCGTGCAGGGCGCCGAGCCCCTCTTCTTCCTCGACTACTATGCCACCGGCAAGCTGGACGTGGACACTGCCGCTGCCGTGGTCACCGGCATCGGCGCCGGCTGCGAACAGTCCGGCTGTGCCCTGGTCGGCGGTGAAACTGCCGAAATGCCTGGCATGTATGAAGGGGAAGATTACGACATCGCCGGTTTCTGCGTCGGTGTGGTGGAAAAGAGCGAGATCATCGACGGCAGCAAGGTTGGCGAAGGGGATGCCCTGATCGCCCTGGCCGCCAGCGGTCCCCACTCCAACGGCTTCTCCCTCATTCGCAAGATCCTGGAAGTCTCCAAGGCCGACGTGCAGCAGCCGCTGGGTGACACCACCCTGGCCAACGCCCTGCTGGAGCCGACCCGCATCTACGTGAAGCCCGTGCTCAAGCTCATCAAGGAGTGCGAGATCCACGCCCTGTCCCACATCACCGGCGGCGGCTTCTGGGAGAACATCCCGCGCGTGCTGCCCGCCAACACCCAGGCGGTCATCGACGAGCAGAGCTGGCAGTGGCCGGCGGTGTTCAGCTGGTTGCAACAGGCAGGCAACGTCACCCGCCACGAGATGTATCGCACCTTCAACTGCGGCGTCGGCATGATCATCGCCCTGCCGGCGGATCAGCTGGACAAGGCGCTGGCCCTGCTCAAGGCCGAAGGCGAGAACGCCTGGCACATCGGCCACATCGCCAAGGCGGCCGATGGTGAGGAGCAGGTCATCATTCAATGAATGATCGGATCAACGGCCAGATGACCTCCCCTATGAAACGCATCCTCGTCCTCATCTCAGGCAGCGGCAGCAACCTGCAGGCCATCCTCGACGGCTGTGCCGGCGGCAAGATTGCCGGTCAGGTGGTCGGCGTCATCAGCAACAAGGCTGATGCCTATGGCCTGGTGCGTGCCAGGGAAGCCGGGGTGGCAACCGCCATCCTGGCCCAGCAGCAGTTCGCCAGCCGGGAGGAGTATGATGCCGCCCTGCTGGCCCTGATGGCGGATTATCAGCCGGATCTGGTGGTGCTGGCCGGCTTTATGCGGATCCTGAGCGCCGACCTCGTGCGCCACTTCGCGGGGAGGATGATCAACATCCACCCCTCGTTGCTGCCGAAATACCAGGGTCTGCACACCCACCAGCGCGCCATCGAGGCCGGTGATGACGAACACGGCGCCAGCGTCCACTTCGTCACCGAAGAGCTCGACGGCGGCCCGGTTATCCTCCAGGCACGGGTCCCCATCTTCGAAGGGGACAGTGCAGACGAGGTCGCCGCCCGGGTCCAGGTGCAGGAGCACAGCATCTACCCCCTGGTGGTGCAGTGGTTCTGCGAAGGGCGCTTGCAGATGCGAGAAGGGTCTGCCTGCCTCGATGGCAAGCAGCTTGGCCTGGCAGGCTATGCCAGCGAGTAACCGCGAGCAGCAGTAAGACACCACAAGGGAGGCTCAGGCCTCCCTTGTCATTTCTATCGACCAGCGCAATGGCTGTCATCACGTCCGATGACGCCGCTGCGCGGCTAATCGGCCCTACACCGGATTGTCGATATCGATAAAGGTGACCTCCAGCCCGTGCACGGTGGCGAGCCACTCTCCCAGCGCCTTGACGCCGTAGCGCTCGGTGGCGTGATGGCCTGCGGCGTAGAAGTGCATGCCCATCTCGCGGGCAGTGTGGATGGTCTGCTCGGAGGCTTCGCCGGAGATGAAGGCATCGATGCCCTGCTCCGCCGCCTGGCTGATGTAGCTCTGGCCACCGCCGGTGCACCAGGCCACGGAGCGGATGAGCTCGGGACCACTGTCACCACAATGAAGCGGCTCGCGACCGAGACGCTCGGCAATCAGCTTGGCAAAATCGCTGCCGCTCATGGGCTCCTCCAGCTTGCCCACCATGGCCACGCTCTTGCTGTTCCAGGGTTCGAGACCGCGACGCACCTTGATGCCGAGCAGCCTGGCAAGCTGGGCGTTGTTCCCCACCTCGGGGTGCACGTCCAGCGGCAGGTGGTAGGCAAACAGGTTGATGTCGTGGGTCAAGAGGGTCTTGAGACGACGCTGCTTCATGCCGGTGATCTGGGCCGGCTCACCGCTCCAGAAGTAGCCGTGATGAACCAGGATGGCATCGGCCCCGGCGGCCACGGCGGCATCGATGAGGGCCTGGCTGGCGGTGACGCCGGTCACCACCTTGCGAATGCGCTCGCGCCCCTCCACCTGCAGGCCGTTGGGGCAGTAATCCTTGATGGCATGGGGTTCGAGCAGGTGGTTGAGCAGGCTTTCCAGTTTACGATGAGAGATCATGGGGGTCTCCTAGCTGGGCTCCCCACGCACTGTGCGGGGAGCCGGATTCCGATCGTCAGGGCCCATGATAATCGAGCTGGACCGGCAAGGCCATGCGCCTGTCAGGCCTAGGCGGGCAGCTCGATGCCGGCGTCACGCATCTGGGCCAGCTTGTAGCGCAGGGTGCGCGGGCTGATGCCGAGCTTGTCGGCCACCGCTTTGCGACTGCCGTTGCACTCCTGCAGGGTGTCCAGAATGATCTGGTGCTCCTGCTGCTTGAGTTCGCCGCCGAGCCCCTCCCCTGACAGCCGCTCGAGCGGGCGCACCAGGGTCTCGTCCGTCTCCTCCAGGATCAGGTGCTCACAGTCGATGAGGCCGTCTGGACAGAGGATCAGGGCGCGCTGCACCACGTTGTCGAGCTCGCGCACGTTGCCGGGCCAGGGGTGAGCCATCAGACGCTCTCGGGCGTCCTCTGCGAGCTGCGGCGTCGGCAGCCCCATCTGGCTGGCATGCAGCGCCAGCAGATGCTCCGCCAGGGGAAGAATGTCCCCCGGGCGCTCCCAGAGCGCCGTCCAGCGCAGGGGGAAGACGTTGAGGCGGTAGTAGAGATCCTCGCGGAACAACCCGTCCTGCACCGCTTTTTTCAGATCCCGGTTGCTGGTGGCAATGACCCGCACATCGAGGGGGATCATCTTGCGGCTGCCGAGCCGCTCCACCTCTTTCTCCTGCAAGACCCGCAGCAGCTTGGCCTGCAGCCCCAGATCCATCTCGGTGATTTCGTCGAGCAGCAGAGTTCCTCCCTGAGCCTGCTCGAACTTGCCAGGGCACCCCTGTACCGCACCGGTGAAGGCGCCCTTCTCATAGCCAAACAGGGTCGCTTCCAGCATGTTCTCCGGAATGGCGGCGCAGTTGATGGCGACGAAGGCCTGCTCTGCCCGGCTGGAGTGGTCGTGAATGTAGCGAGCCAGCACCTCCTTGCCCGTCCCGCTCGGTCCGGTCACCATGACGGTGGCTTCGCTTCTCGCCACCCGGGTCGCCAGCTGGAACAGCTCCGCAGTCCTGGGGTCCCCGTACACCACGGCACGCTTCTCCACCTTCTGGGCCGGCACATAACGGCTGACCTGGTTGAGCAGCACCTCGGGGGAGAAGGGCTTGGCCAGATAGTCGATCGCCCCCTCGCGCATGGCGCGCACCGCCCCGTCGATGTTGGCGTAGGCAGTCATCAGGAGCACAGGCACCTGGGGATATTGCTGGCGGATGTTGGCGAGCAGGGTCAGACCATCCATGCCCCCCATCTGGATGTCGGAGATCACCATGTCAAAGCGCTGACGGGACAGGGCAAGCAGGGCCCGCTCGCCGCTGTCCACCTCGCGGCACTCATAGCCACCGAGCAGCAGGGTATCCACCAGCGCCTCGCGCAGGCCGTTGTCATCTTCCACCACCAGAATACGAGCCTGGGTCATGCCACACCTCCTACAACCAACATGGCCTTGTCGAGAATCATCTTCACCGGCGCTCCGGCTTTTGCGCGCATCATGCCACGCCCCCCAACTGAACCTGTTGCTGATGCAGGGGGAAGGACAGGGTAAAACAGGTGCCCTCGCCAGGGACCGAGGCCACGCTTACCTCCCCCTGATGGGCTCGTACCACCGACTGCACCACCGCAAGACCGAGGCCCGTGCCCTGGGAACGGGTGGTAAAGAAGGGTTCGAAGATCTGGTTGAGCAGGGAGGGGGCCATCCCCTTGCCGTTGTCGATGACCCGCATCTCCACCCGGTTGCCGCTGCGTACAGCGCTCACCAGGAGCGAATCGGCGCCGGCCTGCCGGGCATTGGCGATGAGGTTGTTGATGGCCCCCGCCAGGGCACTGCTGTTGGCAAGCAGACAGAGATCGGGCTCAGGGGCCTCCAGATGCAAGGCGCACCCCTGCTGCTGGCAGAAGGCTTCGGCCCCCGCCTGCACTTCCGCCAGCAAGCCCTGCACCGAGAGGGGTGCCACCACCTGGTTGTCGCCATTGCGGGCAAACAGCAGGATGTCGTTGATCTGCTTCTCGAGATCCTGCAGGCGCGCCATCAATTTTTGCTGGAACTGGCTGCGGGATTCAGGCTTGAGGGTGCGGTTGGCCAGGTTGGCCGCATAGAGCATGGCCGCGGAGAGCGGGGTGCGGATCTGGTGCGCCAGGGAAGCCGCCATGTTGCCAAGGGCGGAGAGGCGCTTCATGTGGTTGACCCTGTCCTGCAACTGGCGGGTCTCGGTCAAGTCGGTAATGAACACCAGTTGGCCGGGCTGATCCGGCAGCGGCTGAGTCGACAGCTGGACCCGGCGGCCGTCGCGCAAGGAGATCTCGTGACCGTCATCCTCACGGGGTTCGAAACAGCGGGCGATGATCTGGCGCCAGGAAAGGCCTTCAAGTGGCTCTCCCAGCAGCGCCAGGGCGGCAGGGTTTGCGCGGGTGATCAGCCCCTCGCCATCGAGCAGCAGCACGCCGGTCGGCAGCGCCGTGAAGATGGCGTAAAGCTGACTCACTTCATGTGACTGGAGAGGGGCATCCTGCTGCAAGATTGTCATAAAGCTGACCTCAAACTGGCGATTGAGTCAGCTTATTCAATTTCCATGCCATAAAAATAGGCTTTATTTATCAATGCATTGGCTCAATGCGTCAAAGCATTGACCTCAATTGTCCTTGCTCATGCCGTACTTCTTCATCTTCTCCACCAGGGTAGTGCGGCGCATGCTGAGCAGGTCGGCGGCGCGGGCCACCACCCCGTCCTGGGACTCCAGGGCCTGGCGGATCAGCTCCACCTCGAGGTCGGCCAGCATCTCCTTGAGGTTGACCCCCTCTTGAGGCAACTGCATGGGCAGGGGCATGGCGATGCCCGGATCCAGCTCTGGTGGGGACTGGAACACGGCAGCCAGGGCGTCCCGCTCGTCCATCTCGGTGAGCCGCTCATCTCGTGGCTCGCAGGGCAGCAGGCGATAGCGGCCGGGCAGATCCGCCACATCGACGATCTGGTTCGGATAGAGGATGAGCAGGCGCTCGATGAGGTTGGACAGCTCGCGCACGTTGCCGGGCCAGGCGTACTGCATCAGGGACTCCATGGCGCGCTGGGTCAGACGGATGATCCCCTTGTGCTGTTCGGCATGGCGATTGAGCAGCTCCTGCAGCAGCAGCGGGATGTCGTCGGCCCGATCCCGCAGGGGGGGCGTCTCGATGGGGAACACATTGAGGCGGTAGTAGAGATCTTCGCGAAATGCCTGGGTGCGGATCATGGCTTCCAGATCCCGGTGGGTCGCCGCGATCACCCTCACATCTGCCTGGACGGCCTTGCCGCCCCCGACCCGGTCGAACTGGCGCTCCTGCAGCACCCGCAGCAACTTGACCTGCATCGGCAGCGGCATGTCGCCGATTTCGTCGAGGAAGAGGGTGCCCCCCTGGGCCAGTTCGAAGCGGCCGCGCCGAGCGGCAATGGCACCGGTGAAGGCCCCCTTCTCGTGACCGAACAGCTCGCTCTCGAGCAGTTCAGCCGGAATGGCGCCGCAGTTGATGGGCACGAAGGGGCCCGCGCTTCGGGCGGACAGCTCGTGGATGGCGCGAGCCACCACCTCCTTGCCGGTCCCGGACTCACCGAGGATCAGTACGTTGGCGTCGGTCTCGGCCACCTGGCCGATGAGACGGCGCACCTCCTGGATGCCCCTCCCCTTGCCCACCAGCAGGCGCAGCAGGGTCTGACCCTTGTCGTGGGTCTGATGACGGGGATGCAGGGAGATGAAGGCTTGGCAGAAGTGCAGATGACGGGTGAGGGACTCATAGGTAAAGGGCGCCTCGGCCACCCCGATGAAGTTGCTGCAGCCATGGCTCGCCGGCATCAGGGAGAGAAAGGGCAGACGAGGGTGGGCGGCAAGCAGCTCACTCAGGGCGCGCTCGCGCAGTTCCCCGGCCAGAATCCCCTGCAAGGGCCCGGCAGTCTCGATGGCCACATCGAGATCGCTCTCCACCACCTCCTGCCAGGGGATCCCCATGAAGGAGAGCACAGTCCCCAGTTGCTGGCGCCGCACATCATCGGCATCAACAAGCAGCACACCCATAGCCATCCTATCCATATTTTCACACCTGACGCCAAGTTATTGTTTTTTAAGTGCTTATTAAAACCAATTTCGCACTGTGTCATAAGGGGGACAAAGTGCCAAAATTCTGGCGGATTGTCAAAACTTGTCGCATCCTCCCGGCCCCTGGCGGGACGGGGATCACGCTTCCAGCCAGATTGAGTATCGGATGAAAACCAGCGAAGGGGAAAGAATGACGCCGACAGGGTGCGGCGTCAGAGGAGGGATCAGTGTTTCACGCTCTCCTGGGGAGCGGCATAGCGGCACTCGGGAAACCGGCTGCAGGCGAGGAACAGGCGACCGGCATGGGGACCCTTTCGTGCTTCCCGTGCCACCAGGGGCGCGGCACAGCGGGGGCAATGAGGGGTCGTCTCCCGGGGCTCCTCCTCATCCGGATCGAGGAAGGGATTCTCCTCCATCAACACCGGCATTGCCTCTTCGGCCTGTGGGGACGGCACCTGGGGCTCCCTGGCAGCCCCCGGGTGTGACGTGCCCAGATCGACGCCATCGAGCAGCAGCGGGCTGAAGGTCGGTTCGCGGCGCTCGCCGGGCAGCAGGTCATCCACCGGCGCCGTCATTCTCGCCAGCAGGGGCAGCAGTTGCTTCCGCAACTCGTCGACCTGGTAGTGGCTGCTGGCCGGGATCTGCAACAGCGGCAGGCCGGCGCCATCGCAGGCCGCCTTCAGGAAGAGATCCCGCGCCTTGCGCTTCTGGTGGCGGTGCCCCTCGTCATCCAGCTCCACGGCACACAGGAAAGAGAGATCCGCCGGGTGGCAGAGCAGAAAATCGAAGTGCTTCTCCCCTATCTTGCCGAGCGCCTGCTGGCGCTTGCCCTTGCCAAGGTGCGCCTCGGGCGTCAGTACATAGGAGGCTCGTACCTTGGCAAAGACACGGGCCTTGTCCCCCACCGCCTGATCCAGCACCCCGAAGAAGGTGCGCTCCGCTGGGCTCATCAAGGTTTCCTGCAGATCATAGGGCTCGGCTTTGCCCCCTTTCTCCCTGCGCCAGACGATCACCAGCAGGAGCAACCCCAGCAACACGGCTCCCGATACGACAAGGCTATTCATACACGCACATCCCGTTTACAAGACAAATTCAGTTCACACCAGAGGAAGGGGCACACTCTACCACGGGGAAAGCGACTCAGGCAGCGCAGAAATCAAGCCCGTCCCGGCATTCGCGTTTTTTCACTGAATTTGCGCAAGGCGGGCTTCATATGGCCTGTCACAGCAGGCACAATGCTAGAGCCCATGGACGTTCTGGCGCACTCCCCGTCACCGCCAGGCGTCAACGGACCCCACGCAGCCCCATTCAAGGAGAGCAGGATGCAAAAGCAATTGGTCGTCACCGTGATCGGCGCAGACAAACCCGGGATCGTCGAGAGCCTGGCCGATACCATCACCCGGCAGCAGGGCAACTGGCTGGCCAGCTCCATGAGCGAGCTGGCGGGGCAATTTGCCGGCATTTTGCACGTCGCCGTGCCTGACGAGCATTACCGCAGCCTGTGCGAGGCCCTGGTGATGCTGCCTGGCCTCACCGTGAGCTTCGCCGAAGGGCAGCTCAGCCCGCAACCGGCCCATCAGGTGATGCTGAGCGTCACCGGCAACGACAGACCGGGCATCGTCCATGAAGTGGCCAGCATCCTGCGCCAACTCAACATCAACGTCGCCGACCTCACCACAGGTTGCGAACCTGCGCCCCACTCAGGCGCCCCCCTCTTCTATGCCCACGCCCTGGTGGCCCTGCCGCCGCAGCTCGAACTGGACGATCTCGTCACGGCCCTGGAGTCCCTCTCCGACGACCTCGTCGTCGACATCGATCAGGATCTGAGCGAATAGTGTCGCCTGTCATAAATTTGTCATGGTTTGACGCCATAACTTCCGCGCAGACGCAACCAGAGCAAAGAGGCACCAGATGAGCACCGACAAGCAGTATGAAGAGAAAGAGCTTAGCTGGCTCTCATTCAATGAACGGGTGTTGCAAGAGGCGATGGACAAGACGGTACCCCTCATCGAGCGGGTCCGCTTCCTCGGGATTTTCTCCTCCAATCAGGACGAGTTCTTCAAGGTACGGGTGTCGGACGTCAAGCGCCGCATCCTCATCAACGAAGTCCACGGCGGCGACGACGAGGCCAAGGTGCTGCTGCGCGCCATCCAGCAGAAGGTGATGGCGCTCGGCGAGGCGTTCGACAACACCTACAAGGAGCTGCTGATCGCGCTGGCCCGCCACAACATCTTCCTGGTGAACGAAAGCCAGCTCTCCGAGTCCATCCAGCAGTGGCTGCGGATCTTCTTTCGGGAAAAAGTGCTGCGCCACATCATCCCCATCCTCCTCAACAAGGAGGTCAACCCGGTCAAGTTCCTGAAAGACGAGCACACCTATCTCGCCATCGAGATGAAGAAGAACGGCCAGGTGATCCAGTACGCCCTGGTGGAAGTGCCCACCGACGATCTGCCCCGCTTCTTCCAGCTACCGCCGGAGGGCACCCGTCGCAAGAAGCAGATCATCATCCTGGACAACGTCATCCGCTTCTGTCTGGACGAGATCTTCAAGGGCTTCTTCGACTACGACGAGATTGCCGCCTACGCGGTCAAGCTGACCCGGGATGCCGAATATGACCTCTCCGACCAGCTGGACCTCAGCCTGGTGGACAAGATGAGTGACGGCTTGAAACAGCGCCTCACCGCCATGCCGGTGCGCTTCGTCTACGAGCGGGAGATGCCGGCGGCCATGATAAGCTTCTTGAAGCTCAAGCTGCAGATCAGCTCCTACGACGCCATCATGCCCGGTGGGCGCTATCACAACTTCAAGGATTTCATCGGCTTCCCCAATGTGGGCCGGGATTATCTGGAAAACCCCAAGCTGCCGGCACTGGACTGCCGCGACTTTGACGGCTTCGTCAACGCCTTCGACGCCATCGCCAAGCAGGACATCCTGCTCTACTACCCGTACCACAAGTTCCACCACTTCACCGAGCTGGTGCGCCAGGCGGCCTTCGACCCGGCGGTCAGCGCCATTCGCATCAACATCTACCGGGTGGCCAAGAAGTCGCGGATAATCCACTCCCTCATCGACGCCGCCAACAACGGCAAGAAGGTGACCGTGGTGGTGGAGCTGCGCGCCCGCTTCGACGAGGCGGCCAACATCGACTGGGCCAACATCCTGACCGACGCAGGCGTCAAGGTGGTGTTCGGGGTGCCCAGCCTCAAGATCCACTCCAAGCTCTGCCTCATCACCCGCCACGAGAACGGCGAGGCGGTGCGCTACGCCCATATCGGGACCGGCAACTTCAACGAGAAGACCGCCAAAATCTACACCGACTTCTCCCTGCTGACCCGTCATCCGGACATCACCGCCGAGGTGGAGAGCGTGTTCGAGTACATCGAGTACCCGTACCGGCGCTACAAGTTCAACCACCTGCTGGTCTCCCCCATCAACAGCCGCCGCCAGCTCTATCGCCTCATCGACAACGAGCTGGCCAACGCCAAGGCGGGGCAACCCAGCGGCATCACCCTCAAGATCAACAACCTGGTGGACAGAGACCTCATCAACCGGCTCTATGCCGCCGGCCAGGCCGGGGTGCCCATCCAGATGATCATCCGGGGCATGTGCGCCCTGCGCCCGGGGGTGCCGGGTCTGAGCGACAACATCCGGGTCATCAGCATCATCGACCGTTTCCTCGAACATCCGCGGGTGATGGTGTTCCACAACAAGGGCAATCCCCAGCTCTATATCTCCAGTGCCGACTGGATGAGCCGCAACATCGACGGTCGCATCGAGGTGGGCACCCCCATCTATGACGAGCGGCTCAAGCAGCGCATCCTCGACATTCTCGAGCTACAACTGAGTGATACCTGCAAGGCGCGGGTGATCGATGCCGACCAGAAGAACGAATACGTGAAGCGGGGCAACCGCCGCAAGGTCCGTTCCCAGGTGGCGATTTACGACTACCTCAAACGCATAGAGTCAAACCATGGACAATAGTCTGTACGCCGCTGTCGACCTGGGCTCGAACAGCTTCCACATGGTCATCGCCCGCCTCACCGAGGGGCGGATGCAGATCATCGATCGCATCAAGGAGCGAGTGCGCCTCGCCGAAGGGATGGACGAGCAGCGCCGCATGTCCCCGGAGGCCATGGCGCGCGGGCTGGACTGCCTCGCCCTGTTCGCCGAGCGGCTCACCAACATCAAGCCGGATCAGATCCGCATCGCCGGCACCTACACGTTGCGCCGCGCCAGCAACGCCCGCGACTTCGTGCGCGAGGCGGCCAAGGTGCTCAACCACCCCATCGAGATCATCAGCGGCCAGGAAGAGGCCCGCCTCATCTATCAGGGGGTCGCCCATACCCAGCACATCGAGGGCCAGGTGCTGGTGGTGGACATCGGCGGCGGCAGCACCGAGCTCATCATCGGCGAAGGGTTTGAGCACAAGGCGCTCACCAGCCGCAAGATGGGCTGCGTGAGCTTCACCCAGAGCTTCTTTGGCAACGGCAAGCTCGGCGAGAAGGCCTTCAACGCCGCCGTGTTGGAAGCCCAGCATCAGCTCGCCCCCATCATCAACCAGTACCGCAAGCTGGGCTGGCAGAGCTGCCTCGGCAGCTCGGGCTCCATCCGCACCGTGCGCGACGTGTTGCAGGGGGAAGAGTGGACCGATGGTGCCATCACCCTGGCGGGACTCGAGCGGCTGAAGGAAGAGATGCTCAAGCACAAGCGGGTCGACCAGCTCAAGCTGGCGGGCCTCACCGAGGAGCGTCAGGGGGTGTTCGCCGCCGCGGTGGCCATCCTGCTCGGGCTCTTCACCTCCCTGCCCATCGAGCGGATGGAGTACTCCGACGGCGCCCTGCGCGAAGGGTTGCTCTACGAGTTCGAGGAGCGCCTGCAGCATCACGACATTCGCGAACGCACCGCGCTTGCACTCAGCACCCACTATCGCATCGACAAGCGCCAGGCCACCCGGGTGGAGAGCAGCGTCCTCTCCCTGTTCGACGCCCTGAGCGGCCCCTGGGAGATGCCGGAAGAGCCCTATCGCGCCATCCTCGGCTGGGCGGCGCGGTTGCACGAAATCGGCCTTGCCATCAACTACAGCGGCATCCACAAACACTCCGCCTACATCTTGCAAAACACCGACCTGCCCGGCTTCAACCAGGACGATCAGGCCCTGCTGGCGGCCCTGGTGCGCTTTCATCGCAAGGGGCTCAAGCTCTCCGAGCTGCCGGCCCTGCCCAACCACGACGAGCAGACGGTGCTGCGCTGCATCCGCATCCTGCGCCTCGCGGTGGCGGCCCACCACAGGCGTCAGGACAACCTGCTGCCCGAGTGGAACGTGCAGGCCGCCGGGGATCAGCTGGTGGTCACCCTGCCGCTCGACTGGTGCGACGAGAACAAGTTGCTGATGCAGAACCTGGAAAAGGAGCACCGCTACTGCCACGAGCAGGGCTGGCCCTTGCTGTTCCAGCTCGGGTGATCCGCCCCTCTGTGCAAAAAGGCAGCCGATGGCTGCCTTTTTTGTCTCTTGTCCTTTCCTACTGCAGATCCGGCAGGATCAGCTTGGCTATCTCGAAGTAGATGATGAGGCCGGTACCGTCCACAAGGGTGGCGATGAAGGGGGCGGAGACCACCGCCGGGTCGATGCGAAAGCGACGCAGCACCATGGGGATCACCGAGGCGACGGTGGCGCTCCAGAGCACGATGGCGACAATGGTCAGGGTCACCACCATGCCGATCTCGGGCCCCACTCCCAGGCTCCAGGCCCGCACCCAGGCCGCCAGCGCGATGGCGGCCGAGATGAGCAGACCGGTGGAGATCTCCTTCTTCAGCACGGTGCCGAGGTTTTTCAGGCTCACCTCCCCCACCGCCATGGCGCGCACTATGGTGGTGGTGATCTGGGTACCGCTGTTGCCACCGGTGCCGATGAGGAGCGGGATGAAGAAGGCCAGGGCGATGGCCGCCTCCAGCTGCTCTTCAAAGGCTCGCAGCACGGTGCCTGTGTAGGCTTCCGCCACGAACAGGATCAGCAACCAGCCCACCCGCTTGCGCCACAACTGCCAGGGGGTGGCCTGCAGATAGGGGGTATCCAGCGGCGAGGAGCCCCCTTGCAGCTCCGCATCCTCGGTGGACTCCAGCTCCAGGATGTCGGCGGCATCGTCCACGTGGAAGACCCCCACCAGACGCCCCTGATCTTCCACCGGCAGGAGCGAGAGGTCGCGGTCGATGAGCAGGCGGGCCGCCAGCTCCTGATCCGCCCGGGCGTTGATGCGCACCGCCTCCCCCTCCATCAGCTCCCCTACCGGCAACAGGGGATCGGCGATCAGCAACGACTTGAGGGAGACGCTGCCAAGCAGGCGCTGCTCGCCGTCAACCACATAGAGATGACCGAACAGCCTGGCCTGATCCCAGGCGCCGTGGATCAGCTGCTTGGCGCTTTCAACTGTTGCATCGGCCTCCACTGCCAAGTATTCGTGGCGCATGTTGGCCCCCACCGACTCGTTCGGCCAAGCCAGCAGGGACTGGAAGGCTTTGCGGGTGGGGTCCGGCAGCCGGGCGAGCAGGGTCTTGCGATCGTGCTCGTCGAGCCTGCGCAGGATGGCCAGCAGGTCCCGACGGGCCAGGGTGCCCTGCAGTATCCCCACGATGCTGCCATGCAGCCTGAGCAGCAGATGGCCGGCACACTCCGCCGGGAGGGAGGCGAGCAAGGACGCCCCTTCCGGCATGGAGAGGGTATCGAAGATGCAGTTGAGCTCTTCCGGGCGCAGGGTCAGAAGCTGATCGGCACGGGCCACCGGATCCAGGTTGTGCGCCAGCCAGTTGCGCAGGGCAACCGGGTCGAGCAGTTGATGACGATTGAGCAGGGTGTGTGTTTTCTTCATCACAGATGTCCTCATGTGATTTCAGGCGAACCTGAACGCCTCCGGCACCTGGCCGGATGCAACGGCAAGAAAACAGCAATTTGATTGACGAGTAACAGGCAGGAAATGACGCCGTCCGGCGTGTTTTCATCCCCACGTACCAGCTTTAGCACTGCATAACGTATCCGGCATGCCGGAAGCCACTTGGGTTGACACCTTAATCCGATGAAAACTGTCCTGATCTTGGGCGTCTCTGGACGTCGTGAGATCAGTGGCCTGTGTTTATGCAGGAGCCTCGCCTAACGAGATGCTGCGAACATTGATTGCACGGCGCTACCGTGCGGGCGGCATCATCTGCCCAGGCGCAGGTCGAGTCAAGGCAAACGGGCCCCTGGCAACGGGTTGTTACAAATTGGCCGGACGGCGGGCCCTTCATGAAACGAGGCTCTCCCGTGCGTGGCACGGGGGAGCCTGCGGTCAACGGATGAACGTCAGCGGATATAGTCGAAGAGGGTCAGCTTGCTTATCTTGCTGAAGGCGAGCTGGGAGGCGCTCATGGCAGCATCCTCCTTGGAGAGGGCCGCGATCACCTCGTACATGTCCGCCTCGGACACCTTGGCCCGCGCCTGCTGGTTCAGGGTGCTGAGTCCATCGTTGGAGCTCATCACCTGCTCCAGGCTGTTCATCCTTCCCCCCAGCTCCCCCAGTCCCCGGTCTATCTTGGTTCTGGCGTTGCTCATGTGGGTGGTGGCATCGGAGACCGCCAGCTGGAAATCGCTCTCGGACAGGGTCGGATCGCGCATGGCGGAGATGAAATCGGACATGCCATTGAGGATGTTGTCGTTTTTCGGGGTATCCAGCACGAAGTTCTGGGTCGCCGATCCCGCAGGGAGGTCGAGGGTGAGCGCCAGGCCGTTGAAGGGGATCTTGTTGCCCGCCACATAGTCGCCGCTTTGCAGCAGGGTGCCACCGCTGTCACGGATCTCGTAGGTGTCCGGCGGCCCGGCCAGGGTGCTGACCGCATACTGGTTGCTCGGCAGGGAAGCATCATAGTTGTTGCGATAGAAACTCTCGAAGTTCCCCTGATCCGCCACCGACACCTGGATGTTGCCACTGGCAGCGCTGGCGGTGCGCCGGGTCGCCACCATCTCGAACAGATCGAAACCGGAGTCGTTGGCCGGGATCTGCACCGTGGGAGAGACCTGGATGTTGCGCTGCCCCGTGTCCCCCTGAAACACATAGTTGCCGCTGGCATCCTTGACGAAGGGCTGGGTCTTGCTCTGATTGCCGCCGAAGATGTACTCCCCCTGGGAGTTCTTGCTGTTCATCAGGTCGAACATCTGCTTTTGCAGCCCCTCCAGTTCGCTCGCGATGGCGTTGCGCTCCTCGGAGCCCATGGCGGAGTTGTTCGCCTTCTGGATCAGGGTCTGGGCACTCAGCATGGCGTTGTTGAGGGAGGTGAGCACCGTCTCCTCGTGGCCCAGGCTGTTCTCCAGCAGGCTGCCGTTGACGCCGTACTGCTTGAAGAGATCGATCTCCTTGGTCAGCGCCATCTTCTGGCTCATGCCGGCCGGGTCCTCCCCGGAGCGGGAGAATTTATCCCCCGTCATCAACTGGTTGTAGGCGGTGTTCTGGCGCTCGCTCACCTTGCTCATGGAGGCAAGGTTGCGGTCATAGATCATGTTGGTGGTGATGCGCATGACTTACCTCACGGAGGAGAGCAGGGTGTCGAAGATGGTCTTGGCGGTGTTCACTATCTGGGCCGAGGCCGCATAGGACTGCTGGAAGCGGATGAGGTTGGCCGCCTCCTCCTCCAGATTGACGCCGGAGACACTCTCGAAGATGGCGGTACTCTGGGTCAGCTTCGCCTCGTTGGCCTGCAGCAGGGTCTTGGCCTGGCTGGTCTTGTTGCCAATGCCGCTCACCAGACCCGAGTAGGCATCGTTGAAGGTCATCTTGTCGTTGCTGGTGGCGGCGTTGTTGTTCTTGCGCACCACCTCCTTGTTCTGCAGCTCCGCCAGCGCCAGGCCGTTGGCGTTGTCCGCAAAGCCGTCCTTGTTGTAGCTGAGCGTGAAGCTGTCGCTGGCCTCCACCTTGCCGGTGATGCTGAACTCATAGCCCGGGCTCTGGGTCGGATCGGCGTAGACCTTGGGCCCCCCCAGGGGGCTCTCGAGGGCGGCCATCAGGTTCTTTCCCTTGCTGGAGGCGGGGGCCACACCGAGCAGGTTGTTGTTCTTGTCATAGACCTCATAGTTGCCGCTGCCGTCGATCTTGATGACCTGGGGGGCACTCGGGTCCAGAGTGTTGGTGCCAAAACCCGAGCCCGTGCCGGTGTTGTAGACACCGCCCAGCGTTATCTCGCCCGAGCCCAGGTTCTGGGATCCCTTGTCCGCCTTCAGGGGGGATGCCAGCGCGATATCCTCGGGACGGGTGATCGCCTGCTCCAGGTTGGCAGCCGCATTCCGGGTGGGTTGCAACAAGATCTTGTCACCTGCGACCGGAGTGCCGGAGAGATCGATTTCGATGCCGTGCCCCGCCACCTCGAAGGTGGCTGGCGGCGTGGTCCCCGTGGCGAGCGAGGTACGCTGCCCGCTGCCGTCGATGGCGAATACCTCGTAACCGGTGGCGCTGTTGAACCGCACCTCGTAGTCGAAGGTGGTGACCTCGCTCCCCTTGCCGGGGACGAAGCTGACGCTGGCTGCCCCGTTACCCTGGTTGCTGGCGTAGGGCAGCCCCTGGCTTCCCTTGAGGGTGAAGAGATCCCCCCCAAGCTCGTTGTCGAGATCCATCCCCAGCCGGTTCTGCTGGTTCATGGCATCCCCCAGGGCGACGGCCAGCTGCCCCAGCTCCCGCTTGGCGGGCTCCAGATCCCGGCGCGCGGTGAAGAGGCCACCGATGGCACCGCCAATATCCTTGTCGTTGATGCTGGCCTGGTTCTTGCCCAGGGTCAGCTGCAGGGAAGGCTCACGGGAATCCGGGTCCCCCGGCACCACCTTGAACTGGGCCACGCCGCCATCGAGCACCAGGGAGTGTCCTGTGCTCATGTTGACCAGCATGCTGCCATTGGGCTGGGTCACGGTGCGGATCTCCATCTTCTCGGAGAGCTGGCGAATGGCCTCATCCCGCTGATCGAACAGCATCAGGTTCTCTTCAGGGGAGCCCTGGGTGCGGACGATGGCCTGGTTCAGATCGTTGATGCTGTTCAGCAGGCTGTTCACCCTGTCCGTCTCGTCCCCTATGGTGGCGTTGATGGTATCGGACTGCTTGTCGAGCTGGGCGGAGAGGGTATGGAATCTGTCCACCATGCCGCTCAGTTCACTCAGGGTCGTCTTGCGCCCCCCGATCTCGGACGGTGACTCGTTGGCGGTGTGGAAAGCCTTGAAGTAGGAGGTGATGGTGGTCCCCACGCTGTTGCTGGCATCACCGAGCAGGCTGTCGAGCCGGAACAGTTGATCGTAGCGGGTGTTGGCCGCCTGATAGGCGGACGTATCCCGGCGCACCTCGGCCTGGGCATAGGCGTTGATGATGCGCTCGCTCACCATGTCGCCCGTCCCCAATCCGACGGAATTGGTATAGATCAGGGTGCGTTCACGTACATAGCCCTGGCTATTGACGTTCACTATGTTGTTGCTGGTGGTCTGCAGCAGTCGCTGCTGGGCCAACACACCCGAGGTCCCAATTCCAAGCAGATCGCTTGCCATAGCTTACAGCTCCATCTCTGTGTTCCTGTCTGCAATGTTGCCGGGCGTCGAGTAACCGGCGATGGCATCACTGCGCAACACTTGTTTAAGTTTCCTGGCGTACTGGGGATCGGTGGCATAACCGGCCTGCTGCAACGCCTCGAAGTAACGATCCGGGCTGTCCACCTTGGCCAGCGCCCCCTTGTAGCGACTCCCAGAGGTCAGGAAATCCACGTAGTCGTTGAAGCTCTCTTCGAACGACTCGTAGGAGCGAAACGCCGCCTTCTGGCGCGAGGCCACCCCTTGCTCGTATTCCAGGGTGCTCACCACCGCCTTGGGGCCTTCCCAACGCGGATCGGCCTTGATGCCGAACAGGTTGTGCGTCACGTTTCCGTCTGCATCCTTGATCACCCGCTTGCCCCAGCCACTCTCAAGGGCGGCCTGGGCCACCAGCACCGCCGGGCTCAACCCCAGCTTGTCCGCCGCCTTCTTGGCCAGCGGCATCAGCCTGTCGACGAACTCTTCCGGGCTGTCAAACACCTTGGCGCTGCCATCCAGGGCCGAAGGCCTCTGGCTGCTGCCCATGGGCGGCACGGTGCGGTGGGGGCGTCTTGGCATGGCCAGCGTACGCTCGGCCCCATTCAGCTCACCCTTCATTTCGTTATCAGCAAAATCTTTGCCAACTTTGGAGGCAGCAATCAGATCGTTGGAGGCACTGGGGGGTTGATAGGGCTTGTAGACCCGCTCGGTACGCTGGGGCAACTTGAGTACCCGGCCATCCTGATGGGTGAAGGTCTGCTCGGGTGAGAGCTGCCTGGCCACCATCTCGGCGATGCCCAGCCCCCCCTTGCTCGACATGTCGGCAACCCGCTGCTCGTCCAGCATCCCTTCATAGAACTGGGTGTAGCTGCTGTTCATCGGGTTGCCCTCGGTGAGCACCGAGTTGGCCTGGCGCATCCCCTTGAACAGGGTCTGGGTGAAGATGGATTCGAACTGGCGGGCGGCCGCCATCAGGGCCCTTTGCTTCCCCTCCTTGCTCAGGCTCATCTGGCGCAGTTTGTCCAGGTTCTGGACGTCCTGCACCATGCCAATATTGATACCGCTCTGGGTGTCGAACTCTGCCATAACCTACCTCTTTGCCGCCCGTGGCAACCGCTTGCCGCTCACGAAATTACAGAATGACCAGTTGGCCCTGGATCGCGCCCGCCTGCTGCAGCGCCTCCAGGATCGCCATCAGATCCCCGGGGGCGACCCCCACCTGGTTCACCGCCCGCACCAGGTCGTCCAGGGTCGCGCCGGTATCGAGCTTGAACATCCGACCGGGATCCTGCTGCACGTTGATGGTGGAGTTGTTGGTGACCGCCGTCTGCCCGCCAGCGAGCGGATTGGGTTGGGAGACCTGCTGGTTCTCGGCGATGGTGACCGTCAGCCCACCGTGGCTGATGGCCGCCGGGCGCAGCTTGACCTCGCTGCCGATGACGATGGTCCCGGTGCGCGAATTCACGATGATCTTGGCGGACTCGCTCGCCGGGTCCACTTCCAGGTTCTCGATGGTGGAGAGGTAGGAGACCCGCTGGGCCGGATCCCGCGGCGCGAATACCTTGATGGAGGTAGCGTCCATCGCCTGGGCGGTGTTCGGACCCACCAGATCGTTGACCACGTCCGCCAGACGGCGGGCGGTGGTGAAGTCCGGCCGGTTCAGGTTGAAGGTGATGGTGTCGCCCTGGCTGAAGGAGTTGGGAACCTCCCGCTCCACGGTCGCCCCGTTGGCGATGCGCCCCACTGTGGGCGTGTTCACCACCACCTTGGAGCCGTCCGCCCCTTCGGCCCCGAGGCCACCGACCACCAGGCTGCCCTGGGCCACCGCATAGACGCGGCCATCCAGCCCTTTCAGGAAGGTCTGGAGCAGGGTGCCGCCACGCAGGCTCTTCGCCTCGCCGATGGCGGAGACGGTGACGTCTATGGTCTGGCCCGGCTTGGAGAAGGGGGGCAGATCCGCGTGGATGGCCACCGGTGCCACGTCCTTGATCTTGGGCTTGATGTTGTCAGGCACCTTGATGCCGAAGTTGTTGAGCATGGTCCTGAAGGTCTGCTCGGTGAAGGCGTTGTTCTTCTCCCCCGTGCCGGGCAGGCCCACCACCAGACCGTAACCGATCAGCTGGTTGCTGCGCACCCCTTCCACCGAGGCGAGGTCCTTGATGCGGGATGCGTGCGCCAGCCCGAAGGGCAGCAGGCAGCACAGCAGGGCAAGCAGACGGAATCGGTTCATGACATCTCCTAACAAAACCTTCCTGATCCGGGGCCCGTGAACGCCCCGGACTCTTGAGTCTTAAATGGGCCACCAGGGGCCGTTGAAGAAGCTGGTGAGCCAGCCCTGTTCCTGGGTGTTCGCCAGATCCCCGGTACCGCCGTAATAGATACGCGCATTGGCCACCCGCTGGGAGGAGACGCTGTTTTCCGAGCTCACGTCCTCCGGGCGCACCAGACCGGTGATACGGATATATTCGTTGCCATTGTTGAGCATGATCCACTTCTCGCCGCGCACCAGCAGGTTGCCGTTTGGCAGTACCTTGACCACGCTGACCGAAATGTTGCCCTGCAGGCTGTTGCTCTGATCCGCCTTGGCCTGCCCCTTGAAGGCACTGTTCTGGCCGATGGAGGCCGACAGATCGTAGGGCCCCGCCGTGACCGGCACGCCACCCAGGGTGACGGGGTCGAGCGCCAGCTTGTTGTCCTTGCCGCTCTGGGTGTTGGCCTTTTTCGACGCCGAGGTCGACTCCGCCAACTGGATGGTGATGATGTCACCCACCCGGTGCGCCTTGATGTCCGAGTAGATGCCGTTGACCTGCTCGGGCTGGAAGATGGCGCCGGTCGGGCGCACCGACACCGGCTCCGACTCCCCGTAGACGGGGGCGAAATCCGGGTCATCCGGTTTGGCGGTATTGGGGGTACTGGTGCAACCCGCCAGGGTCAGCAGTCCCAGCATCCATATGGCTTTCATCATGGCACTCCTTTCATCAGGTCCGCTGGGTCAGGAAGGACATCATGGAGTCGACGGCGGAGATGACCTTGGAGTTCATCTCGTAGACCCGCTGAGCTTGGATGAGATTCACCAGCTCCTCGGTCACGTTGACGTTGGAGGTCTCCAGCATCCCCTGCTTGATCACCCCCAGCCCGTCCGCGCCGGCAGTCCCCTGAATGGGGGCGCCGCTGGACTGGGTCTCGAGGAAGAGGTTCTCCCCCATGGGCTGCAGGCCGGTGGGGTTGACGAAGTCCGTGGTGTTGATCTGGCCCACCACCTGGGACTGGCCATCCCCCTTGAGCTGGACGGAGACCTGGCCATCCTCCCCCACGGTGACGCTCTGGGCGTTCTCGGGGATCTGGATCTCCGGTTGCAACGGGTAACCGTTGCCCGGGGTGACGATGGTCCCCTCGTCGTTCAGGGTGAACTGGCCGTTGCGGGTATAGGCGGCGCTGCCATCGGGCAGCTGGATTTCGAAGTAGCCGCGACCGCTGATCATCAAGTCAAGGGAGTTGTCCGTGGTCTGGACGTTGCCCTGACTGTGGTTTTTCTGGGTGGCGACCACCTTGGCCCCCGCCCCCAGCATCAGGCCGGAAGGGAGCTCGGTGTCCGCCGAGGAGCGACCGCCAGGCTGGTTGATGTTCTGATACAGCAGATCCTCGAAGATGGCTCGCGCCTTCTTGTAACCCACGGTGCTGGCGTTCGCCAGGTTGTTCGAGGTGACCGAGATGTTGGTCTGCTGGGCATCGAGGCCGGTCTTGCTGATCCAGAGTGCAGGATTCATGGGGTGCTCCTTGATTAGCTGATACGCAGCAGCTGGGTTTGTGCCTCGTCGTTCTCCTCGGCGGTCTTCATGATCTTGACCTGAGTTTCAAACTGACGTTGCAAGCGAATAAGGTTGGTCATCTCGTCGACCACGTTGACGTTGCTCCCCTCAAGGGAGCCGGCGATGAGGCCCACATCCGCAGACGCGGCCTCATTCTGGCCATCCTTACGGCGAAACAGGCCGTCCTGGCCTTTCTCCACCGCATCTGCCGCCGGGTTGACCAGCTTGATACGCTGGAAATCTTCCGGCAGGTTGGCGGCGGCCCCCTCGGGACGGCCGCTGATGGTACCGTCACGATTGATCTCTATTTTCTCCATGGGCAGGGGCAGCACGATGGGCTGACCGGCATCATCCACCACATTCAGACCGGTGGAAGTCTGCAGATTGCCGGTGGCATTGAGCTGCAGGTTGCCCATGCGGGTATAGGCTTCCGCACCGTTGGGATCCTGCACCGCAATCCAGCCTGGCCCATCGACGGCAACGTCAAGATCCCGACCCGTGGTCATCAGCATGCCGTGCTGCAGGTTCTGGCCCGGCCGCTCGGTCATGGCGAACACCCGCGTGGGCAGCCCTTCGCCAAACGCCTGCATGCTGCGCGCCTGCTCGAAGTCAGACTTGAAGCCAATGGTGTTGGCGTTGGCAAGGTTGTTGCCACGAACAGCCAGGCTGTTCATGTTCTCCTTGGCCCCGGACATGGCGATGTAAAGCAGGTGATCCATGGGATCCTCCGTCAAACAGATGACTCTCACAGCTCAACTGCAAGTTGAATGCCAAGAGAGATGACGAAGACGGAATGAAAGGAGGAAATGAGGCGGGACGGAAATGACAAGGGGCGCCGAAGCGCCCCTGCCAACTACCCGCCGTCTTAGCGGATCTGCAGTATGTTCTGCTGCAGGGAGCTGTTCACTTCCAGGGAACGGGAGTTCGCCTGGAAGTTGCGCTGGGCAGTGATGAGATCGACCAGCTCGGTGGTGAGGTCCACGTTGGACTGCTCCAGCGCCGACGACTTGATGGAGCCGAACGTGCCGGAGTTCGGGGTGCCGGGCAAGGCATCGCCAGAGAGCAGGGACTGGCGCCAGGAGGTGTCGCCGACCTGGGTGAGCCCCTGGGCATTGGCAAACTTCGCCATGGCCACCATGGCCACCTTGACGGTGGTGGCGTTGCTGTAAGTGGCGGAGACGATGCCATCCGCGGTGATCTCCACCTTGGTTAGCCGACCGACGGTGGAACCATCCTGGGTCAATTTGTTGACTTCGAACGGTGAAGCGTACTGGGTCACGGTGCCGAGCTTGATTTCAAACTGTTGAGTCCCATCCGCCCCATTGGTAATGATGCCAGCACCTGGCTCCCCAGTGACCGGTGTACCTGCAGCAGGTGAACCTAATGAGACCGTCTTGATGACCGCCGGAGTGGTTGGCGTGATCATCTTGCCAGAGGCATCGAAGGTGACGCGGGCACTCAGGGGCGCCTGGTTCAGGCCAGCAGCCATGGCGGTGGGGGCACCACCCGAGATATCGATGGGCTTGTCCCCCTCATAGAGGTACATGCGCCAGGCCGTCGGCACCGCCGCCTTGGTCGAGTCGGCAGGATCCGCCTCCTTGGTGAAGTACTGGGTGATGGTGTGGGGCTCTCCCAGGGAGTCGTAGACCACCACGGAGGTGGAGGAGGAGTAGGTGTCCGAATCCTTGGGATCGAACTTGGAAGCATCCGCCGGAGGGAGGGCCGGTGGTGTATAGGGCGTTCCCCCCGCCGCCAGCGGCGTGGCCGTGGAAGGCAGGTTGAAACTCGCATCGACCTGTGAAGTCTGCACCGGCTCACCGGCCTTGTCCGGGATCTGGATGGGCTTGGTGGCGTTGATGCTCACCGCCTTGGGGGTGCCGTCAGAGTTGATCTCGTACCCCTGCAGATAACCGCCGGAGTTGCTGACCATGTAGCTGCTTTCATTGAGCTTGAAGGCGCCCGCACGGGTGTAGGTGCGATCCAGGTTGGTCAGGCCGTCCGAGGTCACGAAGAAGCCGTTGCCCTGGATGGCGAGATCCAGCGCGTTGTTGGTGAATTGCAGCGCGCCCTGGTGGAACTGCTGGGCCACAGCGCCAGTCGCCACCCCGTTGCCAACCTGGGTCTTGCCGTTGACGAAGATGGAGTTGGCGTAGACGTCGGCAAACTCGGCACGGGACTCCTTGAAGCCGGTGGTATTGACGTTGGCAATGTTGTTCGCGGTGACGTTCAGGTCTTTTTGAGCCGCATTGATGCCGCTGAGGGCATTGTTGAATGACATGTCTTTCTCCTTAGATCACTGCGTTAGAGGACGAAGCCGACTGGGTGGTGGTCTTGCCGGTCGTCGCGCCAATTTCCAATACATCGGTCAGGTAGATGCCACCCAGTCCCTTGAGTTTGAGGGTGCTGGGGTTGGTGCTCGTTCCCAGGGTGACGCTCTCCACCTTGGCGTAAGTCAGGGCGGGGACGCTCTCCGACTTGCCGTCGACGGTGGCATGCGCCTCTATCGAATACTTGCCGCTCTTGGCCTCGTTGCCGGACTTGTCCTTGCCATCCCATTCGAAGGCCACGTTCCCCTTGTGGCTCCCTTCGATGGCGAACTCCCTGATGACCTGGCCGCTCTCGTCCTTCACCGTCACCTTGATGTTGCTGCCGCCATCGCCGGTGGCGATGACCCCCGTGAGGGTGCCCCCCTTCTCCACGTAACCCGTGTTGGACGGGATCAGCACGTTCTGCCCCACCAGCGCGGAGGCCTGCAGCGCCTGGCTGGAGGTCATCAGGCTGTTGAGGCTCTCCATCTGGGTGGAGAGGCTGCTGATCCCCTGAGACGTCGACATCGAGGTCATCTGGGAAAGCATCTGGGCGTTGTCCACCGGTTTGAACGGATCCTGATAGGAGAGCTGCATGGTCAGCAGCTTCAGGAAGGACTCCTGATCCAGCTCCTTTTTCTGGGTACTGGTGTTGACCGTACTGGTCTGGGCCGACGTCGTCCGGTTGACGCCCAGCAGGCTGTCATAGGTATCTGCCACTTATGCTCCCCCCTCTAGGGCGTGCCCACTGGGCCGATTGTTGCCGCCTGGCAGGCGATCACGGGTCACTCTCATCCGGGTTCACCTCTGTCAGGACTTGCCCAGACCCAGGGTCTGCTGCAACATTTTCTTGGCCGCATCGGCCACCTGGACATTGGTCTGGTAGCTGCGCGACGCCGCTATCATGTCCGCCATCTCTTCCACCATGTTGACGTTGGGCTTGAAGATGAAGCCATCCTTGTCCGCCATGGGGTGATTCGGGTTGTACTCCTTGAGCAGGGGCGCATCACTCTCGACGATGCCCTTCACATCTACCCCAACCGAAGCCTGCTTGTCGGACATGGCCTGATCCAGCTGGGCGGCAAAGACTGGCCGCCTGGCGTGGTAAGTTTTTTCCACGCTGGAGCTGACACTGTCAGCGTTGGCCATGTTGCTCGCCACCGTGTTGAGGCGAACGGACTGCGCGCTCATGGCAGAGCCTGCAATGTCAAAGACCTTGAACAAACTCATCCTTGCTCTCCTTTTAGTGCCTTGAGCAGGCCGCTTATCTTGCTGTTCATGAATTCAAGGGAGGCCTGGTATTCGAGGCTGTTGCGCAGGAACTCGCTGCGCTCCTGCTGCACGTCCACCGTGTTGCCGTCACCGGTATCCGGTTGCAGGGGATTGCGGTACTGGGTCGTGCCCGGGGTATCCATCTGCAAGGCGAAGTGCTTCTCGCTGGTGGTGCTGAGCCCGAACCCTTGCTGGCCCTGGGCATCCTGCAACGCCTGTGAGAAGTCGATGTCACGAGCCTTGAAGCCCGGCGTGTCCGCATTGGCGATGTTGCTGGACAACACCTCGGCACGCTTGGCGCGCACGCTCAGCGTGTACTGATGAACACCGAATGCCTTGTCGAATGAAATTGCCATAGCACACCTCCTGCTTCATGAATATTTAGCAAGAGGTGTGCCAAGAGGGTATTGAGCGGGGTTATTTGACCTTGTAGACGATGCCGGGGTTGCAGCGGATCATCTCGAACTTGTCGGTGAGGCCGGCCAGAGACTCGGAGGCCCCCAGCATCAGGTAGCCGCCAGGATTGAGGCTGCTGGCGAACTGGTTGAGGATCTTGGATTTCACTTCGGGCGCAAAGTAGATGAGCACGTTGCGGCAGAAGATGATGTCAAACTTGCCGAGCAGGCTGTAGCTCTCCAGCAGGTTGAGGGGACGGAAGCTGGTCAATTTTCTGACACGCTCCACCACCCGCATCTTGTTGTCGCCACAGGGTTCGAAAAAGAGTCGCTTGCGCTCGGGGGAGAGCCCGCGAGCCAGCGCCAGGCTATCGTAGACCCCCTCCTTGCACTGGTTGAGCATGGTGCTGGAGATATCGGTCCCCACTATCTGCACCCCGCCCGGCAAGGTACCCGGCCGCTTGACTTGCTGCTCCAGCGCCGTCATGGCGATGGAGTAGGGTTCCTGCCCGGATGAAGAGGCGGCAGACCATATCTTGATGGGACGACCGCTCTTGCCAAGCTCCGGGAAAATCTTGTCGCTCAGCAGCTGGAACGGATAGGTATCGCGAAACCACAGGGTCTCGTTGGTGGTCATGGCATCGACCACCGCCATCTTGAGCTCCCGCTCGCGCACGCTCATCGCCCGGGTGACCAGATCAGACAGACTCTCGATACCAAACTGAGTCATCAAGGGCGACAGGCGGCTCTTGACCAGATACTGTTTGTTGTCACCCAGCACTATGCCGCTCTGTTGCGCCAGAAAATTGCTGAATTGCCTGTATAAGTCGTCCGAAAGTGTCTTCATGCAGTTGTTCTTCTTGATTAGAGAGCGCCTTGTACGGCCTTGGCCAATTCATCCGGCTGGAATTTGGCAATGAAATTGTTCGCTCCGACTTTCTGCACCATGGCCTGATTGAACACCCCACTGAGGGAAGTGTGCAGGATAACATGCAAATCCTTGAGGTTGGGATTGTTGCGGATCTCGGCGGTGAAGGTATACCCGTCCATCTCCGGCATCTCGATGTCCGAAATGACCAGGGCTATCTGATCCTTGATGGGACCGTTCTTGGACATCTCCAGCAACATGTTGAGCGCTTCCCGTCCATCCTTGGCCAGCACGCACTGCACCCCGATTGCCTCCAGTGCCCGTTGAACCTGCTTGCGCGCCACCGAAGAGTCGTCTGCAACCAGCACGGGACGCCCGTGAGGATTGCGCTCCACGCTTGCTTCCACCAGTTCGGTGGACACCTCGGTGGAGACCGGTGAGATCTCGTTGAGAATGCGCTCCACGTCCAGGATCTCCACCAGCTCACCATCTACCTCGGTCACCGCCGTCATGTAGTTGATGCGACCTGCCCCTTTGGGTGGCGGCAGGATGGACTCCCAGTTCATGTTGATGATGCGCTCGACCGAGTGGACCAGGAACCCCTGAATGGAGCGGTTGTACTCGGAGATGATGATGAAGCACTTGGAGAGGTCCTGAATGGGGCGCTTGCCCATCGCCATGCTGAGATCGATCACCGAGATGGTCTGGCCACGGATATGTGCCACGCCGCGAATGCAGGAGTTGAGCTTGGGCATGACGGTCAGAGGGGGACACTGCAGCACCTCGCGTACCTTGAATACGTTGATGCCAAATCTTTGACGTCCATTGAGACGAAACAACAGCAGCTCCAGCCTGTTTTGTCCCACTAGCTGGGTTCGCTGGTTGACCGAGTCCAGAATACTCGCCATAAACACTCCCTAAAAATGCTTGGCACTGATCGTGCATGTCATTATGCATGCACATTGGCTTGCATCAGATCATCGTTGTTTCAACAACCGAATAATTCTGGAGCAAGCATAGTTAACTACGGTGGTATACGTGAATAACTTATCGACCGGTAAGCAAAAATGATTAGTAGACTTTTCCTTATCTTACTGCCGTTTTGCAGTCTGTCTCACGCCATGGCGTCCGAGGTCACCGACTATCTGCAAGAACAGGCACAGGCGTTCGTGCTCGACCAGCTCGATATTCCCCTCGATGCACAGGCCGACGTCAAGGCCGGTACCATTGACGAGCGCCTCCCCCTCACGCGCTGCGAAGATGCCCTCACCATTTCCCTCCCCGCCAGGATGGAGATCCGTCGCAACACCACCGTCTACCTCAAGTGCGAGGGAGAGAAATCCTGGGATCTCTATCTACCGGTCCGGGTCAGCATCCAGAAACCCTATGTCACCGTCGCCGTCCCGGTTACCAAGGGAGACATTCTGAGTGAACCCATGCTGACCCTGGCATACCAGGACCAGACCCTGATCCGTGGCGACTACCTTACCGACCCGACCGCCCTCATCGGAGTACGCAGCAAGCGTGAGCTCAAACCGGGCCAGCCAATCAGGCTGACCCAGGTATGCGTGGTCTGCAAGGGGGACCAGGTCACCCTTAGCGCCGAAAACAGCAGCATGCAGATCAAAACCATGGCCCGCGCCTTGCAAGATGGCAGCTTCGGAGACATGATCCGGCTTGTCAACACGCGCTCGGGCAGAACGGTGCAAGGCCAGGTCAGTGCAGTGGGCTCCGTGGTCGTGACATTCTGACACATGAATGCACTGCGCAATTTTTTTCTAAAGTTCTGACCGCCGTCACCGATATACAGGTAAGCGAACAGCAAAGCAGACGAAGGTAAACCTTATGGCTATCAACAATATCAACAACTTGGCTAACAACCGCCTGCAAAACAGCGGCAACAGCCAAGGTGTAGCCACCAAGTCGGCGACCTCCAGCGAGGGCAGCCGTGCGACCACCGTCAAGAGCGACTCTGTCTCCTTGACCAGTGAGGCGCAGCAATTGCAGCAGATGCAGAAGACCCTCAACACCGCCTCCACCGGTAACGAGAGCCGCGTCGAGAGCCTGAAGAAGGCCGTGGCCAGTGGGGAGTACAAGGTCAACAGCGAAGCCGTGGCCAGAAAGATGTTCAGCTTCGAAGCCGATCTGGATAAACGGTTGGGATGATGGACCTCCCTTCGCTGCTGCGCGCTCAGGACGACAACCTCTCCCAGATGCAAGGCTTGCTGGCAGAGGAGTTCGACCTCCTCAAGGCTCACCGGGCCCTTGCCTTGCCGGCACTCGCCGATCGCAAGCAGCAACTGTTGGTGGCCATCGAGACGCTGGACAAGACTCTGGCGGAGTTGCCCGACCTCCAGCAACAGCTGGGCGCCTTCCCGACCCAATTGCAGGCCCTTCAAGCCAAGCTGGAAGCCTGTCAGGAGCAGAACAACCTCAATGGACGTCTGCTCGAACTCAGCATTGTCTCCAATCGCCGTCTCGCCAGCTTCCTCAGCAAGCTCAGAGACAGCAGCTCCCTGACCTATGACGCCAAAGGTAATACCCGCTCAGGCACCCGCTCTTTCGGGATCAAGGCCTGATCTCCTCTCCCCCTTCTGATTTTCTCTCCTTGTCAGCCCCTAGTCAGAGCACCAGCTGCATCAGGGTTTCTCCATCCTTGCAGGCATGGATGCTCAAGCAGCCCTCGTCATAGCGCCCATAACTGGCCACCCACTCGCCCCTTGGAAAACAGATAGACCCCGGGTTTATCAGGAAAATCTCTCCCTCCTGGCGCAGCACAGGCACGTGGGTATGACCGCTGATGAACAGGCTCCCTGCTGGCAGGGGCACGTTGCCGGGCTCATAGAGATGACCGTGGCTGACAAACCAGCGCCGCCCATCCACCAGCAGCTGGTTGTAGGGCGCCGTGATGGGGAAGTGGAGCAGCATCTGGTCCACCTCCGAATCACAATTGCCACGCACCGCCATGATGCGGGGGGCCAGCTGGTTGAGCCTTGCCGCCACGGCGGCAGGATCATACCCCGCCGGCACCGGATTACGCGGCCCGTGATTGAGCAGATCCCCGAGCAGCAGATAGTGATCAGGCTGCCAGGGAGCGAGTTGCGCCAGCACCTGCTCGAGGGCAGTCAGACTGCCGTGCAGATCCGAGATAATGGCAATCTTCATTCCACACTCCTCATGGCTGGCTGAAATAGAGATCCTTGGTGGCGATGGCGCCCTTGAGGTTGCGGCTCGGCAAGCCGCGCAGTGCCGGGTCCACCAGTCGCATCTGGTTGTAGTGATAGACGGGGATGACGGGCACCTCCTCCATCAGCAGTTGCTCGGCCTGATGATAGATCCCGGACCGGGCGTTGGCATCCAGGGTCTCGGAGGCCTGCTGCAGCAGACCATCGAAGGCGGGGTTGCAGTAGCCGCTCTCGTTCTGGGGATCCTGGCAGCGGAAACTGCCAAGCATGGACGACGGCTCGACATAATCACCAAACAAAAATGAACGGGCCAGCATGAAATCACCACTGTCCTTGGCGACCTGATAGGCATTCCACTCCATGTTGTTGAGAGAGACCTCGACCCCCAGCGGTTTCCACATGGCCGCCACCGCCAGGGCCAGCTTCTTGTGGTTCTCCGACGTGTTGTAGGTCAGCGTCAGCCTGAGGGGATGGGCGCTGTTGTAGCCCGCCTGGGTCAACAGCGCGGCGGCCCGGGCCAACCGGGTCGGCTGGTCTTCCCGGGAGAGGGGGATATCCAGCTCGTCATAACCCGGCATGGCGGGCAGCAGTGACCAGGCTGAGCCCTCCCCCTGGCCGCTCACCTTCTCGGTCAGCAGGTGGCGATCGATGGCCATGGAGAGCGCCTGGCGCACACGCACATCCTGCAACTCGGGGCGATTGAGATTGAAAGTGTAAAGATAGGTGCCAAGCAGCGGCAGACCCCATATCCGCTCCGGTGCCTCCTGCATGGTCTTCTGGTAGTACTCCAGCGCCACCTTGTTGGTGAGCTGGATCTCCCCCGCTTCGTAACGCAGCCGCTCCCCATGCTGGGACGCGAGCGGCAGGTAGGTCACCCGCTGGATCCGGGTATGGGCGTCATCCCAGTACTGGGGGTTGCGTTCGGCTTCGATGCGCTCGTTCACCACCCAGCTCGCCAGCTTGTAGGGGCCATTGCTCACCATCTTGCCTGGCTGGGTCCACTGCTTGCCAAACTGGGCGATGACCCGCTCGTTGACCGGCACGAAGGGGCGCTGGCTGACCAGTTGCAGGAAATAGGGAACGGGGCGCTCCAGGGTCACTTTCAGGATCTGGTCGCTTTCTGCCTCCACCCCCAGGGCATCGAGGTCGAGCGCCCCGGCATAGATGGACTGGGCATTGTTGATGCCGGTCGCCAACAGCAGGCCGGCGGAGGGGGAAGCCTGCGCCGGGTTCAGCAGCCGCCGCCAGGCGTAGACGAAATCCCGGGCGGTGAGGGGCTCGCCGTTGGACCATTTGAGCTGGGGGCGCAGGAAGAAGCGCCACACCAGCCCATCCTCGCTGGTCTCCCAGCGCTGGGCCTGGGCGGGCACTATCTTGCCCTGACCATCCTCGCTCACCAGCCCCTCGAACAGGTCCACCAGCACCACCTCCCCCGGGAAACCGGAGCGGATCAGGGCCGGATCGAGGGACTCGGGTTCGGCACCATTGCCCTTGACCAGGGTCTGCCTGTCCGACAGCACGGGCTGCTGCACCACTGTAGTGGCCTGAAGCGGCGGCACCGCCATCAACCCGAACAGCAAGGGAGAGAGCCAGCGGCGGGCTGGCCTGGCGGCGAAACGGTAAAACATGACATCAACCTCGTTCAATTCTTTTGACTGCAATGGGGGGAAGGCCGGCGGCGCGCCTGGAACCGAATGCATCATGCCGCGCTTGTTATCCCCGAAGACGACCCGTATTGTATCGGGCCTGCCCGATAGAGGGAGTCTTTCGGGCTATTTTTTTCAAGGTTTTATGACGACACGGCCGCCACGGGTGGGCGCAATCGCCAGAAGGCGCACTCCCCTGCCCCGTTGGCAATCGGACCGGGGCGATGTGTCGCCTGCAAGTCCGGTTGTCGTCTACCGTTTCAGGGGTCTTTATGGGTTACGAATGGCTGGCGCTGGCTGCCGCCAGTTTATGGGCGATCGCCGCCCTCATCTCCGTCAAACCGGCTCGCCATCTGGGGGCCTTTGCCTACAGCCGCTGGCGGATGTTCCTGGTCAGCCTGATGCTGGCCAGCGCAAGTCTGGTGACGGGAGGCTGGCAGACCCTCACCGAGAGCGCCCTTCCCCTGCTGGCCCTCTCCGGCCTCATCGGCATCTTCGTCGGCGACACCGCCCTCTTTGCCTGCATGAACCGGCTCGGCCCCAGGCGCAGCGGTCTGCTCTTCTCCTGCCACGCCCTCTTCTCCGCCCTGCTCGGGCTCTGGCTCTTTGGCGAGCGGCTCGATGGTTGGCGCCTGCCAGGCGCCTTGCTGGTCCTGGCCGGGGTCATGCTCGCCATCCTGTTTGGTCGTCGTGGCGACAACCCGCAGAACGAATGGGAGCAGGTGCGTGGCCGCCTCGTGGTAGGCATAGCCCTTGGCCTCACCGCAGCCCTGTGCCAGAGCCTGGGAGCCATCATCGCCAAGCCGGTGATGGTGAGCGGCACCGTGGACGCGGTGAGCGCTTCCGGCGTGCGCATGGGCAGCGCCCTCTTGGCACACTGCGTCTTGCGGGCGCTGCGCCTGCCGCTCGCCATGCCGCACAACCCCATCAACCGGCAAGTGCTCGGCATGATAGGCATCAACGGATTTCTGGCAATGACGCTGGGAATGACCCTGATCCTGGTGGCCCTGCGTCAGGGAGATGTGGGCATGGTGGCCATCTTGTCTTCCACCACGCCGGTCATTCTGCTGCCCTTGCTGTGGTGGCACTCGGGGATGCGTCCCTCGCTCCCCGCCTGGGCCGGTGCCCTGCTCGCCACCCTGGGCACGGCCCTGGTGCTGGGAATGGGGAACTGAGCCCCGTCTCTCCTGCAAGAAGGAAGGACCAACACGCCCATCGGCGGCACTGAGCCGCCGATGCTCCCCCGTGCCGGACAGGGAGAGAGGCGATCGCGCCCCTAGAACAGAGCCACTTCCTCTTCGGTCAGCTCCCGGTATTCCCCCGGTGCCAGCTCATCGTCCAGAGCCAGATCGCCGATGCGTTCCCGATGCAGCCCGACCACCTTGTTGCCGATGGCAGCGAACATCCGCTTCACCTGGTGATACTTGCCCTCGTGGATGGTCAGGCGTGCTTCCCGCTCGTCCAGGATTTCCAGCTCCGCAGGGCGGGTCTTGTCGTTCTCGTTGCGCAGGTAGATACCGTCGGCAAAGAGCGAGATAGCCTCTTCACTCACGGGATCAGCCAGCCAGACATGGTAGGTCTTCGCACACTCGTGCCGGGGCGACGTGATGCGATGGGACCACTGGCCGTCATCGGTGATCAGCACCAGCCCGGTGGTATCGAGATCGAGGCGTCCCACCACGTGCAGTTTGCCCATGGCCGGCTCGTCGAGCAGGTGGAACACGGTGGCGTGATCCGGGTCCTCGTTGGAGCAGACATATCCTTCCGGCTTGTGCAGCATGAAGTAGCGATTCTGCAGGTTCAGGGTCAAGGTCACACCGTCAAACTCGATCTGGTGTTGCTCATTGATGTGAAAGGCGGGCTGCTTGACCAGCACGCCGTCTACCAGCACTTCCCCCTGACGGATCAGCTTGCCCGCCTGGGAACGGGTCAAATCGGAGCAATCGCAAAGAAATTTGTCGAGCCGCATGCAAAAACCTCGGAATCCATCATGATTGGGGGCGACATTATATCGGTCAGACCCGACAACACCAGTACTAAGCGACAGGGACTCAAGATGGCGCCTGACGCCATGATGTGCCAGTGATAGACTGCCGTCAGCAGACCGACATCACACATAATAATAAGCCCAGGATGTACCCATGAAGCCGACGAAGTCTCACCCCGTCATCCCCGTCAGCCAGTTGAAACCTGGCATGTATGTTATTGCCATTGCCAGCCAGACCGGCGCCATGGAGATTGCCCAGACCGGCATGGTGACCACCCCCCAACAGGTGGAGGCGCTGATCCGGCGCGGCGTGCTGACGGTGCGGGTGGATCTTGCCCGCAGCAAGCTGCCGGGAGGGGGCTCGGCAAGCCCGGCGGATGTGGTGACAAACGGGGCGGGCTCCTCTCGTCAGATCGGCAGTGGTGAAGGGCGCGAGCTCAAGATCCGTCGGCTCTATCAGGAAGCGCGTGAACTCCAGGGCAAGTTCATTCGCCATCTCAAGGCCGGAGAGCCCATCGACATCACGCCCCTTGCCGCCGTGGCCGAAGAGATGGTCGATACCATGTTCACCCACGGCGATGCCATGCTCTGTCTGGCGCGGATCCGTGCCAAGGATGCCTACCTGATGGAGCACTCCATGAATGTCGCCATCCTCCTGGCGAACTTCGGCCGCTACCTGGGGCTGGATCGCAGCGTGCTCAAGGAGCTGACCCTCGGTGGCCTGCTCCACGACGTGGGCAAGATCATGACCCCGGACGAGGTGCTCAACAAACCGGGCAAGCTCACCGATGAGGAGCTGGAGGTGATGCGCGAGCACGTGGTCCACAGCCACGACATCCTGGCCGCCACCGCCGGCATCACCCCCATCATGCTGGAGGTGGCCGCCAACCATCACGAGCGGATCGATGGCACCGGCTACCCGCGGCGCCTCAAGGGGGATCAGCTCTCCCTCTACACCCGCATGAGCGGCATCGTCGATGTCTACGATGCGGTGACGGCAGACAGGGTATACAAACAGGGCATGCAGCCAACCCAGGCGTTTCGCATTCTGCTCAAGGGGGTTGATCTGCATTTTGATGCCGACCTGGTAACCAGATTCATCAAGTGCATGGGGGTCTATCCGGTGGGTACCCTGGTGCAGCTCTCCAACCAGCGCCTGGCCATCGTGATGCAGCGCAACGAACAGCAACCGCTCAAGCCCGTGGTCAAGGTGATCTATCACGCAGGCCATCGCCATTATCTCGAGGTGCAGTGGCTGGATCTCGCCAAAAACGGGGTTCAGGAGACCATAGAGAGCACGGTGGACCCCAAGGAGTTTGGCATCAACCTGGCCAACTTCGTCTAACCTGTCCGGCTTGTTGGCGGCTGCTCACGGCAATGGCGAATCAGGAACTCCTCATCCAGCGGGGAGAGATCGAAGCGCAGGCAGGCCTCTTCGATGGCCCGGATGTCGTGTTGATGGTGTTCGCTGAGCCAGCGCACCGCGCGGCGCAAGTCTTCACCATGGGGCAGCAGGGTATGGTCGCTCATGGAATACCTCCGGTCAGCCATCGACGCCAGCCCGTCAATCCGGGCTCTCACTTTTAGCTTAGCCCGCCCGCACTCGCCCGGCAGACACCTGCGCCCTTGACGGTGCCCACCCTGTAGCAGGTATGCTCGACCCCTTCGGCGCCCTGCCGTGCCGGCGCCGCTCAAACAAGGATGCTGCATGCAAACCAAGGACAAGTGTCTGGCCGCCCTGGTCATTCTCTGCTGGGGACTCAACTTCGTTGCCATCAAGTGGGGGCTGGAAGGCATCCCCCCACTGCTGCTGGGAGCACTGCGTTTCGTCGGAGTCGTCTTCCCCGCCATTCTGCTGGTCCCCAGGCCTGCCATGCCCTGGCGCTGGCTGCTGGCCTATGGCGGTGCGATCAGCCTGGGCCAGTTTGCCTTCCTGTTCTGCGCCATGAAATTCGGCATGCCCGCCGGCATGGCCTCCCTGGTGCTGCAATCCCAGGTGGTCTTCACCCTGCTGTTCGCCATGATCTGGCTGGGAGAGCGCTGGCAGCCCCACCACTGGGTAGCACTGCCGCTGGCGGGAGCAGGTCTTTATCTCATTGCCACCCATGGGGAGGGCAACCTCACCCTCATCGGGTTTGTGCTGACGCTGTGCGCAGCCGCCTGCTGGGGCCTCGGCAACGTCATCAATCGCCAGATAGGTCTGCGCTATCGCACCTCTCTGCCGAGCCTGGTCGCCTGGGGCGGGCTGGTGCCCATCCTGCCCTTCTTCGCGCTCTCCTGGTTGTTCGAGGGGCCCGAACTCATCGCAAGCAGCCTGCTCAACATCCGTTGGCAGGGCGTCTTGTGCGTGCTCTATCTCTCGTTTATCGCCACCTGGCTCGGTTATGGCCTGTGGGGGAGGCTGCTGATGCGCTATCCGGTGGCCCAGGTTGCCCCCCTCTCCCTGCTGGTGCCCTGTGTCGGCATGGTGGCCGCCGCCCTGCTGCTCGATGAACACCCCACTCCCCTGCAATGGCTGGGCTCGGGTCTGGTACTGCTCGGCTTCGTGGTGCATCTGCTGGGGGGCAAGATGCGCTTCTTGAAGACCCAAACCGAGGATTGACCTCGCCCGGGAAACTTCCCATCATGGGTCAGGCCCTCTTGGGCCCACCCCGTTATTTCGGCAGGACGCCATCATCAGGAGAGCAAGGACATGCGTCATCCGTCACTTTCGATCATCCCCTCTTTACCAGGCATCATGCGGGTCACGGCCATGCTGCTCCCCTTCTGCTGGAGCCCGTTCGGCTGGAGTGCCACCCTGCCGGCAGATCTCAAATGGGAGAGCAACGACACCGACCCCGTCTATGCAGACCCCGAGGCCAAGCGAGGCGGCACCTTCCGGGATTTCATGTCGAGCTTTCCGCTCACCTTGCGCAAATACGGGCCGGATTCCAACGGCGGTTTTGCAGCCTACGTGCGCGAGACCAACCTGCCGCTCCTGAGCACCCATCCCGTGACGCGTAATCCCATCCCCATGCTGGCCAACCAGTGGGCTTTCGGCACGGATAACAAGACGCTCTATTTTCGCATCAACCCCAAGGCCCGCTGGTCGGACGGCCAGCCCGTCACTGCGGATGACTGGGTCTTCACCCTCAAGATGATGCGCAGCAAGGAGATCAACGACCCCTGGTACAACAACTACTACAGCACCCAGATAAGCGAAGTGACCAAGTTTGACGATCACACCCTCGCCATCACCAGCGGCACCGAGAAGAGCCGGGAAGATCTGCTCGAAGCCCTCCCCTTCACCCCGGAACCCAGCCACGCCATCAAGCTGACCGCCAACTGGGTCAAGGAGTACAACTGGAAGGTGCTGCCGGTCACAGGCCCCTACCAGATTGGCGAGCTCAAGAAGGGCAAGTCGGTTACCTTCGACCGGGTCAAGGATTGGTGGGGGAACGACGAGCGCTACTTCCAGCACCGCTTCAATCCGGATCGCATCGAGATCAAGGTGCTCAGGGATCAGAACATCGCCTGGCAGCACTTCCTGCGCGGTGAGCTCGATACCTTCCCCCTCGTGATGCCCAACTGGTGGCACGACAAGAGCAAGACCGCCGAATTCGAGAAGGGCTATATCGAGCGGATCTGGTTCTACAACCAGACGCCTCAGCCCCCCATGGGGCTCTATCTCAACACCGCCGATCCCTTGCTGAGCAATCTCGACGTCAGACTCGGCATCCAGCACGCCCTCGCCCTGGACAAGATGATCGCGACTTTGCTGCGGGGGGACTACCAGCGTCTCAACACCTATGGCTCGGGCCAGGGAGAGTTCACCAATACCGACCTCAAGGCGCGCCCCTTCGATCCCGCACTTGCTCGCGAATTCTTTGCCAAGGCCGGCTTTACCAAGACCGGACCGGATGGCATCTTGCGAAACGACAAGGACCAACCCCTCTCCCTCAGCATCACCTACACCACGGCGGAACATGCCCAGCGCCTAACCCTGCTGCGGGAAGAGGCGAAAAAGGCGGGGCTCAACCTCGAGCTCAATCTGATGGATGCGTCTGCCGGCTTCAAATCCATGCTGGAGAAAAAACACCAGAGTGCCTGGATGGCCTGGAGCGGTGGTCGTTATCCCGCCTATTGGGAACACTTCCACAAGGTCAATGCCAACAAGCCCCAGACCAACAACATCATGAACATCGATGACGACAGGATCTCGGCCCTGGTGGAGCAATACGACAAGGCGTTCGATTTCGGCAAGAAGGCCGACCTCTCCCGCCAGATCCAGCAGCGACTCTATGAGCTCGCCAGCTTCGTCCCCGCCTATCAGGTGCCCTATACCCGGGCCGGCGCCTGGCGCTGGATACGCCTGCCCAAGGTGCCGGCAACCCCCCAGAGCGACTTGCTCTACTGGCCCCTCGACGGCTCCAACTCGGGTTACAGCTTCGGCGGCCTACTCTGGATTGACGAAGCGACAAAGGCGCAGACCCGGGCCGCCATCAAAGGGGGGCAGACCTTCCCGCCAGTGACCATCACGGATACCACCTACCAACAGAAATAGGGCAGCTGGCACCGTCAGCCCCAAAACAATCTATGGTCACCCCCTTTTTTGCAACCTTGATTTCGGGTGTTGTGGTTGGCTTGCTTAAATCTATCCGGCGTCTTGATGGAGAATGTTCTCCGCGCCACGATGAGAATCGCGCCTGACTGTCCTAAAAAGACCCTCGGCCTAGAAAGCCTATTCTTTTGCCAGGTTATCAGTCAGGCCGGTATGCCGTTCACGTCATCCAATATCACAGTCGCAAAACCAGGTGGGTGTGTCAGTACAAAAGTAAATAGGGGCGCGTCAGGTTGGCATTGCCCGAAATTCGGTATGCCGTGCCGCCAGCGCCCAAGCCGTGCGGGCCAACTTGTTGGCTAGTGCACAAGCCACAACATTCGAATGTCGCCGAGTCAACATAGACCTGACCCAATCAGCCAATCGTCCCGTTTGCCGCTCTAGCCGTTGCATATAGGCTCGTGCACATTGCACCAACAATCGTCTAAGATTTTTGTCGCCACGCTTGCTGATACCCTTCAGGTTTGCCCGGCCCCCAGTACTGTACTGGCGTGGCACCAATCCGACTGACGCCGCGAAATCACGACTACATCGATAGTGTTTTCCGTCACCGAGCTCGGCGGCCAACACGCTGGCAGTGATCGGGCCGACACCAGGGATTGTCATCAGACGCTGACCAAGATCGTCATCGCCAAGCTGGCTGGCCAGTTCCTTGTCGATCTCGGCAATTTGCTGCTCCAGATACTTGAAATGGGCATGCAGCCTCTCCAACATGGTAATCAGTCGCGCTGGTAACTCGTGTTCAGCCATCACAGAAGGCAGGCGCTTGATGGCGGCATGACCGACGGGCAGACTGATGCCAAATTCGAGTAAAAAGCCGTGTATCTGGTTCGATGCCTTAACCCGATCGCGCACAAACGATTCGCGCACACGATGCAGTGCTCCCAACGTTTGCTGGCTTTCGGTCTTGGGCGTTACAAACCGCATGGAGGGACGGCAGGCGGCCTCGCAAATAGCTTCAGCATCGATGAAGTCGTTCTTGTTGCTCTTGACGAATGGGCGCACGAATTGAGGCGAAATGAGCTTACTCTCATGCCCAAATTCAGCCAGCCGACGAGCCATGTAATGGGCTCCGGCACATGCCTCCATGACGATGGTGCATACAGGAAAAGTTGCGAGGGATTCGATGAGCTTTGTCCGGTTGAACTTCTTGCGAAGAAGAGCCTTGCCGAACCGGTCTTGACAGTGAATGTGAAAAGAGTGTTTACCGAGATCAATACCAATAAGCGCAACGTTTTCCATGATGGCCTCTCCTGAAAGAAAAACACCCTGTCAGCGTACCGCTCACAGGGTGGGGGTGACCATCTCATTAGACCCCGCACATTGGCGGGGTCTTTGTTACAACCGGGATGGCACCAGGCAGAGGGCGCTCAGCCGCGTTTGGCCTGCTTTTGCGCAATGGCGTCGGCGACGTCGGCCGGGTCCAGCACAATGCCTTCCTGATCCGGCGTCGGGAACACGGCCACGCAGAGATCATCCTGCTCCATGCCGTCCACCCAGCGATCCAGCCACACCTTGAGGGTGATGGACTGCGGCTTGCACTCGGCCCACTCCCCTTCGGCCCAGGCCTTGGCGTAGTCGGGATGCGGCCATACCGGGATGCAGTCTTCCTCTTCGGTCGTCAGCATCATGACGCCGTGTTCGTCGGTCAGGACAAACAGCTCTTCGTGCTCGACCAGCTTGCTGATGAAGTGATCAAAGCGGTAATCGGCGTTCAGTTGCAGCGCGGCATTGCGCTCGGTGTCGCTAAGTTCATAGCTCATCGGTCAAGTCTCTCGTTCAATAAAGGGCGACATGTTCACATCTTGCCGACCCCTTGTCCAGCAGGAGTATTGACATCCTCCCCCACCTTAGCGCTTCGCGTCACAGGAGGGGGATTCCCATTACTGGGTGATAGCTGCTCGCGCAGTACCGGGTTCCTGCTTCATCGGGCGGCCTGATTGCACCACGCCTCCACAGGCTAAAACGGCGTGTCCCGCCGCTAAAATATTGCGAGCGCCGTTCACATCGGCGTTCGCCTCATAACCACACGCAGCGCATTTAAACTGGCTTTGCGTCTGGCGGTTATCCTTCGCAGTATGCCCACAACAGGCGCACTGCTGGCTGGTGTAGGCCGGGTTTATCGCCAACACCTGACCGCCTCGCCATGCCTGCTTATATTCGAGCTGGCGGCGCAGCTCAAACCAGCCCTGATCTAATATCGAACGATTCAGCCCTGATTTTGCCCGGACGTTGCGCCCCGGCTGGCTGGTCGTGCCCGCTGCTGATTTTGACATGCTGGCAACCTTCAAATCCTCAATGACGATCATCGCGTGGTTTTTGCTGATAGTCGTTGTGACCTTGTGAAGGTAATCGCGGCGGGTATTGGCGATATGTGAGTGCAGCCGCTGGATCTTGGCTTTTTGTTTCTTCCAGTTGCTGCTGAACTTTACCTTTTTGCTCAACTGGCGTTGGAGCCTTGCCAGCTTGGTCTGATTGGTTTTGAAGCTGTTGACGGGCTCAAACACCGTGCCATCTGACAGGGTTGCGAGCTTGGCGATCCCCGCATCTAGCCCGACCATTGAGCCGGAGGGGTGAATTGGCTCAAGCGTCTCCTGCTCGACCTGAAAGGAGATATACCAGTGCCCGGCTGCTTGGCTGACGGTCGCGTTTTTAATTTTCCCTTCAACTGGCTGGGACTGACGGAACTTGACCCACGCCAGCCCGGCAGGCAGCTTCACGCGACCCTTTTCAAGGCGGCAATACTTGTCGAAGTTGACGAACCGGATAGCGTCGCGGTTGTCGCTTTTTTTCTTGAATACGGGTGCCTTGGCGGCGAGTTTCTTATCAAAGCAGCGCATCCACGCGCCATGCAAATCCTTGAGCTTCTGCTGGAGGTTGTCGGTATATGCCTCGGCCAGAAAGGCCATTTCTGGGTCTTTCTTCCAACTGGTGAGCATCCTGTTCAGCTCAAAGGCAGAAGGCAGTTTTTCGCCAGCATCCAGAATGCGTTTGGTTTCTGCCAGCCCGTGATTCCAGACATAACGAGCACAACCGCCCAACTGGCGCAGGCGTTGCGCTTGTTGTTCGGTCGGTTCGAGTCGGAATTTGTAGGCTTTCAGAATTTGCATTTAGCGCTCAGTGTGTAGCATTATTGCCATATCTATTAAGCCCGATTGAGTGACAGAATGCAATTCACTAAAATTAATAAATCACGCCATGCGGCCTACGCTTTGCACGTACATTTGGTGTTTATCACCAAGTATCGAAAGCCGATATTGGGGGATCTGCATCACGCTTCCTTCGGTCAGTGTGCGGCAGAGGTTTGCAGAGATTTTGGTGCGGAACTGAAAGAGTGTGACGGAGAGGCTGATCATGTTCACATGCTGATAGAGTACGCGCCAACGGTGCAGCTATCGGTACTGGTGAACTCGTTAAAGGCGGTCACATCAAGGCGACTGCGTAATGAATTTCTGGACTTGAGAGGTGCTTACAGCAAACCCGTACTCTGGTCACGCTCTTACTTTGCGGGCTCTTACTTTGCGGGCTCTTGCGGCGGAGCACCGTTGGAGGTGATCAAGCAATACATTCAAAACCAGCGGGGCTGACGCCCCGGTGAAATTCCCCTCCCACCTACGTCGGAGGGAGTCCCCTTTCGCATTTAAGATGGGTCAACCGTCTTTCCATCGCCTCACCCCAGCTCGGGGGTCAACAGCCGGAGTCCCGCGGTCTCACCCAGTCGCTCCCTCAGCCAATAGGCGGACTCCACTTCCACAAAGCAGAGCTGATCCCGCCCCTCAGCGACCCCCACCATGATCTGCTCAAGCCGTGCTTGCTGGGCGGCACTCCAGGCAGCAACCAGCTTGCCGCCATGGGCCTCGTCCACCACCTCACGGCGTAGCTCGAACAGGTTATCGGTGATCGGGCTGTTTATCTTGCTCGGGTGGCGCCAGTACATCTGCAGGTTGTCCAGCATCTCCTCATCGTAACTTGCCAGCGCATCGAGCTCCGGCGTCTCTTTGCTCTGGGCCGCGAACTCGCACCAGCCTGCCGACAAGGTAGCCAGACTCTGGGCATCCTTGCCATGCTGGCGCAGGGTTGTCACGTCTTCCCCACGAATGGTCGGCAGCCAGAGATCTCCTTGATGTTGCGCCAGGAGAGGGAGCAGCAAGGAGGGAGCATAAACAGGAAAACGGGGACCCAGAGAGTGCAGCAGAGAGACCAGAGTAACAGTGATCATGAGACGCGCCTTGAACAAGATGACCTAGCATCACGCCTGGTCATGAGGGTGAACGAGGGTGCCATTCTAGCATGTTTGCCTTGCTGGGGGCGTTTGCGTCCAGCCGGGCCGGTGATAGATAGCGTCCAAAAAAGCAGCGTTTGAACCAGAGCGGCCCCGATAAAGGCCAATTGTTTGAGCCAGCGCCCACTAAAGAGGCACCGGGGATGCTAGGTTGCATACATCTTTAGCGTAAGGAGTGCATCCATGAGTGGGATCAACCAGGTTTCTGACGATTTTGTGAATGAGCTGAAAATACTGGCGTGTTTTGATCCGGCCAACATGAGCCTGGGGATCAAGCTGCGCAGCGACATGTCGGAAGCGCTTTGCCAGGCGGCAGCGCGCCTGCACAGCCAGGGCCTGATCACCGCAGCAGATGGTGGCTATCTGACCCCTTTCGGCATGACCATGCTGGAGCATCTCCAACACCTGCTGGTCGCACTCAAGCCGAATTGAGCGGTTGTGGTGCCCAGAGCGAGAAGTTGAGCAACTCCCAGCGCTCTCCTTGTCGCAGCAGACAAGCAAACAGCAAAGGACCTTCGGGTCCTTTTATCTTGCCATCGACCAGCCACTCTCCCGCCCGTTTTGGCACCGGCTGTACCCTGATCTCATCGGGTTTCACCGCGTTTCCCAGACGAACATGTACAAACTGTTGACACACGGACACGGCATCATTCACCGCAGGATCCGGCGTTGGCGGGCTGGCCTGACCGGTCAACGCCACGGTCAGCAAGAGGGAGGAGAGCAGGGTCATGACGCGTATTGATGAAGCCATGAAAACAAAAAGCCGTGGCACCAGAGGTACCACGGCTTTCTTAAATTCTGCAAGAATTACAGAGCAGTTACGTTCTCAGCCTGCGGGCCTTTTTGACCTTGGGTCACAGAGAACTGTACGCGCTGACCTTCAGCCAGGGTACGGAAGCCGTTACCTTGGATGGCGCTGAAGTGAACGAAAACGTCCGGGCCGTTTTCTTGCTGGATGAAACCAAAACCTTTGGTTTCGTTGAAAAACTTAACGGTACCGGTGATCATGTTAGACATATCTTTAAACCTGTATTCAAAATAATTACTTATGCTTTTCAGCGGATAAAGCTCAAAAAACGGGATTACTTATGAACAACAGGAAAAGATGTAAAACATCATATTCATTGACATAACTATCGCCTTTTCAAGCTGGTTAACATTATACGTGCCTTTGTCGATTACGCAAACAAATTTGTACCCCGCCAGCGGCGGGGTACAGCGGGTCAGACCTGTGCCGACTCCAGTGCCTGGACCAAGGCTTTGAGGAAGCGAGCCGCCTCTCCACCGGTGCAGGCTCTGTGGTCAAACGTCATCGACAAGGGAAGTGCACGCACCGGGCGCGCCTCACCGTGGATGAACACCACCTTCTCGAACAACTTGCCCGCACCTATGATGGCCACCTGGGGTGGTGTGACGATGGGGCTGGCGTAACGGCCAGCGATGGCGCCAAAGTTGGTGAGGGTGATGGTTGCCCCCTGCAGCATTTCCCGCGGCACGGCACGGGCCTTCACATCGGCGATCATCCGATCCAGTCCCTGCCGTATGTCAGCCGAGTCCCGTTCAGCCACGTTCTCCATCACGGGCACATAGAGCCCATGCTTGGAGTCAACCGCGATGGCCACATTGACCTCCCTGAACAGACGCCGCGACAGGGTCTCTCCGTCAAACCACGCATTCATGGAGGGTTCGGCCCGACACGCCACGCCGATCGCCTTGATAAGGCGCACAGTCACATCTTCATCCGGGCGCCAGTGGCGCAAGTCCACTTCGTCGGTGATGCTCACCGGCACCACAGTCCGGTGCGAGAGCTCCATCGCCTTGGCCATGGCCCGGCGCGAGCCTTTCAGGAATTCGTTGCCGCTCTCCTGCTGGGCCTCGAACGCCTGCTGCACATCCTGCTCGGTCACCATGCCAGCGCTGCCGGTTCCCTTGACCTTGTCGATGTCCAGCCCCAGTTTTTGCGCCAGCAGACGGACCGCTGGCATGGCTTGCACCAACGTACCGCCGGGCGCCATGGCCCCCACCACGAAATGATCCTCGATATGCTGCTGATGGGCGCTGACCTTGCCAACGACGGTGCCGTCATCCTCGCCCCCTTCAAACTCCACCAACGGTGCCCCGATGTGGAGGATGTCCCCCTCCTGCCCGCACAATCTGGCGATGACCCCGGCCACCGGCGAGGGCACATCCACCAACGCCTTAGCCGTCTCCACCGACAGCAGTACCTGATCTACCTGCACCGTATCACCGGCGCTCACCTTCCACTCGACGATCTCGGCCTCGGCCAGTCCTTCGCCCAGATCCGGCAATTTGAAAAATTTCATGACCTGCTCTCCCTCTGCTGGGACATCACCAAACATTGACAGACACCATGGAGCCCTGTGGCCCAGGCACTTGCGCATCCGTACCTGTCGCGCGTCATAGCCACTGGTTCTCCATCAGTTGCCGAGCTGCCTGCGCGATCTCCTGCTCGGTGATGAGGTAATACTCCTCGTTGCGATAGTAGGGGACGGCGGCATCCACGCCGGTGAGGCGTCTTGGCGGCGCCTTGAGGGCAGTCATCGCCTCTTCGGTCACCTGGGACACGATTTCGGCACCCACCCCGAAACTGCCACAGGCTTCGTGTACTACCAGCAACCTCCCGGTCTTGCGTACCGAGGTCAGGATGCTCTCCATGTCCAGGGGTTTGATGGTGGCAAGATCCAGCACCTCGCACTGGATGTCCTGCTCCGCCAGCAGGTTCGCCGCCCGCATGACTTCCTGGATGCAGGCTCCCCAGGCCACCACAGTGATGTCCCGGCCGGGACGCAGGGTAAAGCAGACATCCAGCGGCAGGCCGATGCCGTCATCCACCACATCCGACTTCATGGAGCGATAGATGCGATCCGGCTCGAAGAACATCACGGGATCCGGATCCCGAATAGCCGACAGCAGCAGGCCGTAAGCTCGCTTCGGGCTCGAAGGGATCACCACCCGCAGCCCGGGGATATGGGCAAACAGGGCCTCGACGCTCTCGCTGTGGTGCTCGGGCGAATGGATGCCGGCGCCGTAGGGGGAGCGGTAGACGATGGGACAGGTGACACGGCCACGGGTTCGGTTTCGCATCCGTGCCGCCTGGCAGATGATCTGCTCCATGCCCGGGAAGATGAAGCCCTGGAACTGGAACTCGGCCACGGGTTTGAGCCCCTGGGTCGCCATACCCACCGCCACTCCGGCGATGAGCCCTTCGGCCAGCGGCGTATCGATGACCCGCTTGAACCCGAATTTATCGCGAAGCCCCACTGTGGCGCGAAACACACCGCCGTTGACCCCCACATCCTCCCCCAGTACCACCACATCAGGATCGCGTGCCATCTCGTGGTGCAACGCCAGATTGATCGCTTCGAGCAGCGTGATATCGCTCATAGTCCGCCCCCGCTCTGCTGCATGCCCTTGGCGATGATGCGTTGACGCTGGGCAAGATAGGCCTTCGGCAGCTCGGCAAACTGGTAATCGAGCAGGGTCTCCGGCGCCTGGGGCGTGATGGCCTCGTAGGCGGCAACGGCGCGTTCCACTTCCCGGCCCGCCTCTGCCAGCAGTGCCTGTTCCTGCTGCTCATCCCACCAGTCCCGTTCAAACATGAACTGGCGCAGCCGCTTGACCGGTTCCCTGGTCCAGGCCGCTTCCACCTCGGCGCCGTCACGATAGCGAGTCGCATCATCGGCGGTGGTGTGATCCCCGAGCCGGTAGCTGACGGCTTCGATGAGCGTCGGCCCCTTGCCGCTGCGAGCCCGCTCGACGGCGGCGCGGGTCGCCTCATAGACCGCCACCACGTCATTGCCGTCCACCTGGAGGCTGCGCACCCCGGCTCCTATGCCCTTCTGGGCCAGAGTGGGCGCGCTCGACTGCAACTTGCGCGGCACCGAGATGGCCCATTGGTTGTTGTTGATGATCATCACCATGGGGAGATGCCAGACACCGGCACAGTTGAGCCCCTCGAGGAAGTCTCCCTTGGAGGTGCCGCCATCGCCGATGGTCACCACGGCGACCCTGGGCTGGTTGCGCAGCTTGAAGGCGGCCGCGATGCCGGCAGCATGGGTGATCTGGGTGGCGATGGGAACGCAGATGGGCAAGTCTTCCGACAACTCGCCATCGGCCTTGTAGAAGACACTGCCCCGTTCATCGCCGCCCCAATACTGCAGGTTCTGCTCCATGGGCACGCCCCTCACGTAGAGAGTGGGCATGTCCCGGTAGTAGGGCACATAGACATCCTCTGGCTGCATGGCGAGCCCGACCCCGATCCCCACCGCTTCCGCCCCGAGATGGGAGGGAAAGGTGCCGAGTTTGCCGGTTCGCTGCAGTGCTATCGCTTTCTTGTCGTAACTGCGCACGATCACCATGTTGCGGTAGAAGGTGTGCAGCATCGCCTTGTCCAGCCAGGTCGGCAGTGTCGCGACCGGGCGCCCCTCCTCATCGAGGTAACGAAGGAAGGGAATGTCGACATAGGTCATAACTGGCTCCTTGCCGTTGTCAGCGTCACCACCATGAGGTGACACTCAAAATGTAAACAACATGTTAACTAAAGGGCAACGAGATTCATCCAGGTAAGACCAGTAGAAACTTCTTTTATTTTCGAAGGTAATCGGAACTTTCGGCGAGCAGAAACAAAGAAGGGAGCCTGTTCAGGCTCCCTGTTATATCGAGTTCGGGATCATACCCATCACCGCCATGCTGCTTGCCACCGCCCGTGGCGCAGGATCAGCATGACAAAAAGGCGTCAATTCACTCCCACAAACGGGTGGGTACCACCAGCAGCATGGTGCGCTGTCCGATGGCCACGTTGGCGTTGGGGAAGACCACCGCCTCCCGCGGTTTCTCTACCCTGTATTGCTGATCCCCATCTTCTGCCAGCACAAAACCCTGGGGAAATTCGGTGAAATTGTCCACATCGCTGGCAAACAGGAAGCGGAACTGCTCCGACTGCTTGTTGATCACCCGATCTATGGCAAAAAGGGTGAAGTCATCGGCTCGCCATGGCTCGAGGGCTACCTCATCCCGGGTCACCAGCTCCTGCAATGTCTGGCGCACCTCGATGAAGCGAGTCATGTCGTTTTCACCGAAAGGCCGCACCTTGCCCAGCTCCACCGTAAAGGCATGGGCGCCGTGCTGGTGCGAGCTGTAATAGCTGAAGGTGGTAGTCGGGCCGCTCGAGAGCAGTATGGTGCGCACGCCGCAGGCACCGAGGAAACGTACCTGCTCCTTGCAGTGGGGGCGTTCGTGGGGGAAGGGATAGACGGCAAACTTCTCGTGGCGCGAGCCGCGAATGGCGGTATGCAGATCGTAGTGGTAACGGGGCCTGCCCGAGTCGGCAAAGAAGCGGCTCACATACTGCTCCAGACGCATGGCGCGGATGCGCTCCCGGTTGCACAGCCCCTCCCCCTTGCTGTGGGCACCCGAGAAGAGGCGGTTCATGTTCTCTTCCACCTCCCTCACCCCGTGGTTCATGGCGGCGGGGTTGCCAAAGAGGAAGAGCACCCGGTGACGAACCTTGAGCTCCTCTGCGAGCAACCGGGTCAGCAACTGGTTGCAGATCTCGATAGGGGCGGTCTCGTTGCCGTGGATGCCGCAGGAGAGGACGATGTCCTTGTGCCCGGGTTGCCCCGCCTCGGAAGCGGGTTCCAGGCAGATCACGCCGGTATCCCACACGCTCACCCGGGTACCGTCGGTCAGATTGAAGGCGAAAGGCTCGAGCTGCCACTCATGGCGGCGCGTCAGGGCCAAAAAGTCATGCTGGGGAATCATCCGTCTCACCCTTTAGTCTGGAATGCCATGGCCGGATTATACGCAAGGCAACCGGGCTTAAAATCAGTTTTTAAACAAATTCAAACAGTAAGGATACAAAAGTGGCGAGAATGAGTGACAACTCATGCAACAGAGTCAAGCGGGGGAAACACGGGAGAGGGAAAGCGGTGAACGGGTATCGGCAGGTGAAGGCAGCATGCCTTCGGCAGACTAGTGGGCATCATGCCCCTGGTATCAGCAGAAAAACAAGGCATCCATGCCCGGCTGATCAACCACGCCAGAACGGCTTGGTGGTCTCTTGATAGCGGTCGGCTTCGTTCAGACCGATGTCCTTGAGCAGGTAGGCGGGCAGCTCGGAGAGCTGGCGACGGCTGCGGCTGCGTTCCAGCCAGGTCAGGACGGTCATCTTGACGCGAGCAACCAGATTCGATTCGCTGGAATGCTGGTAACCGGCTTCGGTATAAGTCATGTTGGCCATGATATGGCTCCTCTCTCTCGTTCTGCGCAAGGCTCGGATTTGATGCGCAAAGCTTAGTCAGGGCGGGGAGGTGCCTCAATTGACGAATTTTGATACATGACATTAGTAAAAGTAATGGTTGATATCGCTAAGGAAAGAGCCATAACTATATGATTTTAAAATGAAATAATGCTAAAACTTTCCCCCTTTCAACCTGGCAGCATTTTCTCCTGCGCCACCCACTTCTAACTATGCACTTTCCCACGCTAGCTATGCACGGCACGACGGCGAGTCAGCAGGGTGCAAACTCTCGGCCACCAGGGTTTGTTAACAAATAGATCGCAGCAAGATCGTTATTTAACAAAAAGTTACGAACAGGCAACCTGAACCGGATGCCCCCATGTCACCCCCATCCTCAGGGTGGCACCGGACACTTGGCACCCTGCCATCATACTGGTATGGTTATTTATACAGTGGTTTATCATGCAGCCTCCCCACACTGCCCCAATATCATGCTGAACAGGGGAGCGGCACACACACAGGATCTGCCGATGGACACCTTTACCCCCACCGCCGCCCTGCGTCAACAGATGGCCCTGCTGGAGGCGTCGCTGGCACGTCTTGCCAGGCAACTGGGCCAGCTCGAGCTGCTGGAGGCTCATGTCTATCCCCTCCCGGCCGTGGCCCAGGGGGAAGAGCATGAGCCCATCGAGGCCATCGAGGTGGGCTATCTCTCGGGCGAGGCGGCCCTGGCCGCCACCCTCGCCGCCTTTCAGGACCACAGCGCCCGCCCCGGCTGCTCCACCAAGGCGACCCACCGTCTGCCCGGCTGGCTGCGCTTTCCTGCCGCCAGCGCCAGGGAGCTGGCCCCCGTCATCGAGGAGATCAACGCGCACAAGCTCGCCTTCAAGGCCATGGTGCAGGCGGCGGGCGGGCGGGACGAGAAGTTCGAGCTGGTGCACGGTGCCCTGCCCGGTGTCATCACCCTGCAGGTCTATCGCAAGCTGACCTGGCTTCGGGGGGATCTGCATTCGCTGGGCTTCACCTGGGCCGACAAGCAGAGCATCAGCCGCCTCAGCCGGGAGCAGGTACTGGAGATGCTGGAGCGAAGCCGCCGGTATGTACCGGCGCTCTTTGACAACGAAGAGTGGAGCAAGATGGTGGATCAGGAGGTATACGACATTCGCCGCCTGCCGGCGGATGCCGCCCTGCGGATCCGCAGGCCGGTCAAGACCCACCCCATGATCAACCTGCTCTGGCAGGACCGGGAGCCCCGCAAGCAGCAGATCAAGGCGAGCCTTCCCCTGCTGCTCTGCTCCGATACCCAGCCGGCCGTCACCCATCTGGGCCACTACCCACCCAAGCTGCGCCAGGCACGCCGGGATCGCAAGATTGGCGGTGACCCCATCATAGAGCGGCTGCACCTCTACCTCTATCAGGGGTAGCGCAGGCTCGGCACCGCCACAAACGACAAGGGGAGCATCACGGATGCTCCCCTTGTCACATCGAGCGACAGCCCGCCGTCAGCTCATCAGCAGTGCCCGCAGGCTCTCCACATCCAGCCCCTTCACCTCGGACTGGCCGCTCAGGAGGCCGTCGGCCAGTGCCCGCTTCTCGTCGTGCAGCGCCACTATCTTCTCCTCCACCGTCTGCTCGCACACCAGGCGATAGACGGTCACCGGCTGGGTCTGGCCCATGCGGTGCGCCCGATCGCTCGCCTGATCCTCCACCGCCGGGTTCCACCAGGGATCGAGGTGCAGCACGGTGTCGGCCTGGGTCAGGTTGAGGCCCGTGCCCCCCGCCTTGAGGCTGATGAGGAAGAGCGGCACCGTTTCATGGCGAAAACGCAGAATGGACTCCTGACGGGACTTGGCCGAGCAGCCCCCATCCAGATAGCAGTAGTCCCACTGCCGCTGTTCGATACGGCTGCGCAGCAGGCTCAGCAGATCGACAAACTGGCTGAACACCAGCACCCGGTGGCCACCATCGATGGCTTCGTCCAGCAGCGCCATCGCCTCGTCCAGCTTGCTGCTGGTCTGGGACCACTCCGGCATCACCAGCTGGGGGGAGCAGCAGAGTCGGCGCAGCCGGGTCAGGCCGCTCAGCACATGCATCAGGGCACGGCCATCGGCACTTTGCACCTGCTGCACCACCTCTCGCCGGGTCGCCTCGTAGAGCTGACGCTCCTCGGGGGAGAGGCTGATGTGATGGATGATCTCGGTCTTGTCCGGCAGCTCCGTCAGCACCTGTTGCTTGAGGCGGCGCAGGATGAAGGGGCTGATCACCGCCCGCAGCATCGCCATGTGCTGGGGATCCTTGACTGCCTTGCCAAAGCGGCGCTTGAACTCCCCGAGGCTCCCGAGCAGGCCGGGGTTGATGAAGCTGAACAGGCTCCACAGCTCCCCCAGATGATTCTCGATGGGGGTGCCGGAGAGGGCGAGGCGAAAATCCCCGTCGAGCTGGAACAGCAGCTTGGCGCGCTGGGTACCGGCATTCTTGATCTGCTGTGCCTCGTCCAGCACCATGCTCGACCAGCGGCGGGACTTGAGCGCCTGGGAGAGACTGCCGAGCATGCCGTAGTTGACCAGGACGATCTGTCCAGCCCTGGCCCCCTGGATCAGGGTCTCCCGCTCGGCGGGATGGTCGAACACCACCACCTCGAGCTCAGGGGCAAAGCGGGCCACCTCCTCCTGCCAGTTGGTGACCACTGACTTGGGCACCACCACCAGCGCCGGGCCCAGGTGCTGGCGCATACGCAGCACGATGAGGGCCTGCAAGGTCTTGCCCAGGCCCATGTCATCGGCCAGACAGGCGCCAAAGCCGTGATGGGCCAGGGTCGCCATCCAGCGTACCCCCTCCTTCTGATAGTCCCGCAGCGCCGTCAGCAGCTCGGGGGGACAGCTCACCTCCTGCTGCCACTCCTGCTGAAGGTTCTGCCAGGCGGCATCCCCCTCGGTGGTGATGACGGAGAGCAGGCGGGCCAGCGGATAGGCCAGCTTGTTGTTGATGCGCTGCTCGTTGTCCAGCATGGCGCCGAGCACGGTGAGGCGTTCCACCAGCTTGTCGCTCAGCATCAGGCTGGTCTTCTCGTCGAGCTGCACCGTGCGCTGGCCCGGAGTCAGCTGGCGCAGGATGAGGCGAAGATCGAGGATCTGGTGCTCGTCCAGCGAGAGCGCCCCCTCCACCTGGAACCAGTCCTGACGCCGCTCGATGCGAAGGCTCAGGGCCGCCTCATCAAGGCTCTTGAGGCGGGCGCTGTCCTGGTGCCAGTGCACCACCACACCGGCGTCCACCAGCTCGGGCAGGGCGTTGACCAGGGTAAGCGCCTGCTCCCCGTCCAGCTTCCACTCGTTGCCGGGCAGGCCGATGGGCAACTGGTTGCGAAGGCGCTGGGCATCCTCTTTCTCGGCAGCCAGATCCCGCTGCCAGTAGTGATACTCCCGGATACCCTGGCGCACGATGGCCTCCCCCTTGCCCAGAGGCAAGGGCGGCAGGTCCCCCTCCCGGGTCACCAGCTGGACCACGAGCTGCCCCTCCTGCCAGTCGAGCAGGACGGAGGGAACGCCGGGCCAGGGGGCCAGCTCGGCATTGCCCCTGAGCCCCGCCACCTGGCTGTGCCAGGGAAGATCGGGGATCGCATCCAGCGTGCGTTGCAGCTCCTCGAGCCCGGCCGGCGGCAATGCCGGAATGGCCTCCAGGGCCGGTAATCTGTCCAGCAGTGCCTGCGGTGTCAGAATAAGCTGCCACAAATCCTGAGCCAGGGGGACGATGTGCGCACCGCGGGCGGCGGGAGCAGGATGTAGTCTGGCGCTCATGCCCTCCCCGCTCTGTACCAGTTGCAGCAGGGGGGCGCTGACGGCCAGTTGCAGCTTCTGTCCCTTGGCATTGAAGAGGCGAGGATGGTTTGCCAGGGGCACCCAGGCATCCCGGGGCAGCTTGCCCATGTTGCGCGGCAGGGTGCGCACCAGTGCCCAGTCCGCCTCGTCCAGCAGGCTGGCGTACTGGGTGGAAAGCAGGGCCGGATCGACCCTTCGCCCGGCGGTCCACTCCCCCTTGGTGCTCTGCTTCTGGATCTTGCACTCAAGCTCAGGCCCCTCTGCGTGGAGCAGCCAGACCAGCCGCTCCTGGGGCTTGCGCACCCCGCTCGAGCGTCCCAACCCCTGCAGCCAGTTGAGCCAGCTTGCAGAGGCGGGGGCCTTGCCTTCCTCCTCGGTGGCATCCTCTTCCTCCCCTTGAGCAGGGCGCAGCGCGCGCAGGGGCCAATGGGCGGCCTCCCGGCCCAGCAGGAGTCGCAGCAGATCCTGGCAGAAGGCCATCAGTCGATGCCGGGGCTCGGCGTCCAGCACGTGGGAGAGGTCCCACTTGTGCAAGATGGTCACCTGGGGGCTCTGCTCGCCGTGGCGCGCCAGGGCGCAGAGATCGAGCCAGAGGTAACCCCAGTGGAGCTCCTCCAGCGGCAGTTGCAGGGTATCGAACAGGCCGACCGCCTGGCCGTGGCGATCTCCGGCCCACTGCCCCAGCAGATCGGCCAGCAGGGGGGAGTAATGGCCCAGACTGCGCTGCCACTTCTTGCGCTGCTCGCTCCCCTGCACCGGATCTGCCTGTTGCAACCAGCCGAGCCAGAGCAAGGCGCTGAACATCCGAGGCCAGGGCGACGCCTCTTGCCCCTGCCACTGGCCAAGCGCCCCCAGCAGCCGCTCGGCCAGGGGCTGCTCATCCCCCTGCTGCGCCAGTTGTTGCAGTGCAGGCCAGTGAGTGGTTACCTCGCCCCCAAAGGAACCGCAGAGCCACTCCCATTCGCGGGCGCGAGCCTGGATCTGGCCAGAGAGCGCCGGGGAGCAGGAGGCGACCAGCGTTGCCAGCGGCCAGCCCTCGTCAGGCTCTGCGTCAAGCAGGGCCTGCAGGGCGAAGTGCTCGAGCAGCAGGGCCTGCCAGGCGGGGCTGGAGCCTGCCAGCAGGCGGGGAGCATCGGGGAGATCCAGGAGGCTCAGGAGCTCGGCACTCTGGTAATAGGCCGGGATCTGCCCCGCCTCCCCCAGACAGAGCTCGCGCACCACCTCCTGTGCCCGCTCCAGGCCCGTGACCGAGGGGATGCGGGACCACTGCGGCATGGGGCACTCCCCCGCACGCACCGCCAGGATCAGGGTCAGGGTTCCCTCTGCCGTCAGACTCCACTGCTGCTCCGTTCGTTGACGGACAAGCCCCCACTGCTGCAACTGATCGAGGGTGTCGAGCAGCGCACGCCCGGGTGCGCCCGGGGCATAGAGGGTGTCTTGCAGGTAACGAGTGCTGGCGGCGCGCTGCAATTGCAGCTCGCACAGCAGGGCATGGCAATCTGAAGAGAGGGTGAAGGCTGACATCAGAACTCACGGGCAAGTGCAAAGGCGGAATTTTAACGGGAAAGCGGCGGCGGCTCGACCCTTAAGCGCGAAATAGTGCAAAAAAGCTGGCGCCTTTGATGGGTACGCGAGCGACAGGGCTGACAGGGCACTCGCCCCTGCCACCGGGCAACGGGCCACAGGAGGGGCGCGGTCATCAAAAAAGGCGCCGCAGCGCCTTCTGGAAACAGATTGTTGGCTCAGCCTTCCAGCCGGGCCAGACGGGCTTCCAGCCCCTGCAACTGCCCCTTGAGGTGCTCGACCTCTTCCTCGAGCGCTGCCAGTCTGTCTGCCGCCGGTGACACAAGGTTGCCAGCGGGCGCCACGTCGGCCAGCGCCTGCAGATCCACCTCGCCACTGAACAGGTGCGCGTAGCGGGATTCCCGCTTGCCCGGCTCACGGGGCAGCTTGACCACATAGGGCCCCCGCTCGATGAGGGTGGCCAGCACGGCATCCACCTCGGTCACATCCTCGAAGCTGCACAGCCGGTTGGTGCGCGAGCGCAGCTCACCCGGGGTCTGGGGGCCCCGCAGCAATAGCTCGCAGATAATGCCGAGCTCCTGGGCGCTGAACTTCAGTTCACCGAACTCGGTGTTGCAGAAACGGTGCTGATAGCGGGGCACCCGGGCATTGAAGCCGGCGGTGTTGACCACCAGACGGCGGCGGATCAGTTCGTCGATGACGGCGCGGATATCCAGCTCGGCGAGCTCGAGCACGGGTTCACGGTTGCTCTTCTGGTTGCAGGCATTGACCAGTGCATTGAGAGAGAGAGGGTACTGATCCGGCGTGCAGATCTCTTTCTCTATCAGGCAGCCGATCACGCGCGCCTCTAATGGGCCTAGTACTATCTCCATTTCATACTCCCTTGCCAAACAAGACGTTAAGACGGTTATCTTAGCCAAGGCGCTCTCGCCGTCCAGCACTGAACCGCATTTTTGCGAGCCGATGAAACCCTTGATGAAACATCGTACAATCCGGCCGCAACCAGGGGGCTAGCCCCCGGACATCATACCGCCAGGCAGCCCCCTAGATGGACTTGTCGACCCGGGTATCCGTTCCCGTGGTCAGGATGCGCACCTTGTCCCCCTTGTTGAACCTGAGCGCGGGCTCCTGATCCTGCACGACGTTGAGCAGTTTTCCCGCCTCGGTCTTGATCAGCAGCTCGACCGTCTGCTTGCCCTGCACGCTCTGCTGGTTGCCCTGACGGCGACGGGAAGCCTCAGCCCCCGCCACGGCCCCCACAGTGTAAGCGCCGCTAAATCGACCTACTTGCCTTCGTTGTATTGCGCCACTTTTTTTGCAATGGGCTCCAGCGGGACGTTCCAGGGTAGCAGAGCTTCGAGTTTTTCCAGGCTATCAGCATCGCCGATCTGCGCCAGCACATAGTTGATATACGCTGATGGCTCCAGGTCATTTGCTTTGGCTGTCTCCAGCAACGAGTAGCAGGTCGCGCTGGCCTTGGCGCCTTGCGCGCTGTCGGCGAACAACCAGGCCTTGCGCCCCACGGCGAACGGGCGGATCGCGTTCTCCGCCAACACATTGCTGATGTGTAGATCACCCCGCTCGCAGTAGCCGACCAGATAGGGCCATTGCCCCAGCGTGTATTCCATCGCCTGTCGAGTCAGCGAGCCTTTCATCACCTTGCCGACGTTATTGTCCAGCCAGGTTTTGAGCTCCGCCAACAGGGGCATGCTACGTGTCTGCCGTGCCTGATAACGCTCGGCATCACTGCGCTCCTTCTGCTCCCGCTCGATGGCATAGAGTTTACCTATGTACCCCAATGCTACATCGGCCAGGCCAGTGCTGGCTTTGCTCTTGCCTTTGTCCTTGCCTTTGCCCTTAGGTGCGGCTCGGGTCGCTTCGATGAATTTGCGCCGAGCATGATCCCAGCAGCCAATCCGGGTGAGACCGCTCTCTTTGCACACCTGGCTATAGCCGGAATAGCCATCAGCTTGCAGTATGCCGCTAAAGCCCTCCAGCAGACGCACGGGTACGCTTCCGGCGCGTGACGGATCATATTCAAATAATACAGAGGGGCGGCCCGGCGGACCGCCGCGGGTCACCCACATCCATTTGTCCGATTGCGCGGTTTTGCCCTCTTCTTTGAGCACCTGGATCCGCGTCTCGTCGGCTTGCAGGTACGTCGCGTGGTTCTGCTCCTCGCGCAGCAGGTTCATCAATGGCTGGAACACCTCATCCAGCCGGATGATCCAGTGGGCCATATTGGTGCGGCTCACCTCCTGCCCTAGGCGCTTGAACATCTGCTCCAGACGGTACAGTGGCAGGCCATCAGCATACTTAGAGGTAATGATGTAGCCCAGCAATGACGGCGTGGCGATACATTTGCCCAGCGGGTGTACGGGGCGGTTGGCCGCGAGGATCACCTCTTCGCCATCACGCTCGAACACCGCCTTCTCTTGCCAGATCTCCAGCACCTTGAGTTGAGCCGGAATGAACTGCAACTCCTCTTTGACCTTGGTAAAGAACACCTTGCTGGCCCCGGCTTTCTGCTCATCGCTGAGGGTGAGTTCGATGCGCTCGCGCAGCAGTGAGGCGGAGAAGCCACGTTGACGCGGCTTGGCCTTTGCTTCGGCAGTTTGCGGCAGGTCATCGGGTAACTGGGCCAGCAGGGCGTCCATGTCCGCTTCCAGCTCTGCCTCATCAAAGAGCTGGAGCTGATGGAGTTTCTCGCTGCTGGCGGCAAAGCGCTGGATCCTGCGCAGACGCAGCAGCTCTTCGAGTAACAGGATATGGGCGTCACGCCGCTGGATAGCCTCTTCTTTGGATTGAAGAGCTTCGTCTTTTAACGCCAACTGTTGCTGAAAACCCGCAATAACCGCCAACAACTCAGCGGCGCCAAGGCCGCTGAGATCAGGTGATGGGGTGAGGTTTTCTGGCGTAGTTTTCATGGGGAAATTATAACAAAAACAAGGCGGTAAAGCACGAGATTGGTGGTATTAAAGCGTCTCGTAATGCAGTGTTTTATGGCCCTGCATCAAGGAGATATCGTAGCCATCGAGCAACCAGTTGATCTGCTCGGAAGAGAGGGAGAGTAGCTCATCGGCAGACGATGGCCACTTGAATTTCTCCTCGGCCAGCGCCTTGTAATAGAGCACAAAGCCGTTGTCCTCCCACATCAGACACTTGATCTTGTTGCGGCGGCGATTGGTAAAGGCATAAAGGGCGCCGGTGAACGGGTTGTGCCCCAGTTGCTGCTCGACCAGCGCCGCCAGGCCGTGGGCCTGTTTACGAAAATCGATAGGAGCCCGATAGAGGTAGATCTGCGGCATGGTCAGTGCCGGACGCAAGTAACGAGGGCGCATTACAACTGCCTCATGATAGCGCCGAGCAAATCGATATTGCCCGGATGTAACCCGGAGAGAGTGATCCCGTTGGGTAAGGTGAGCGTCAAGCCGACTTCGGTCCCGACAGGAGCAGGCATGGCTACTCTGACAAAGCCAGGAAGAGAGTCCGAGTCTACAGGCTGTTCGAGCTTTTTACGCCAGTAAGCAAACTGGTGATAGACCCGATATTCCGCACCTGATTTAGGAATAAATTTGCCGATAGCGCTCACCCAATACCTCCAAAATGATCTGCTGGTCTCCTGTTAGCTCCGTTACTTGTGGCGGAGCTTCTCCCAGTCGATATTCATGGATGCCACCAAAGCGCAAAAAGATCCAACGGGCCGTCGGCTGCTGGGTCGGTTTCTTTTTCATATCCGCCACACTGCGATTCTGCTCACCTAATCCCTGCCGGATCCGGTGCTCCAACGCTGCGTAAATCATCAGGCTACAGGTCATCACCATGAGCAACGCTTCAATCCGCTCCGGCTTTTTCAGGTACAGTGAGGAGGTTAAAAACTCCGGGCTCTTGAGAAAACGAAAGCCCCGTTCGACATTCTGCTGCGCTTTATAGGTGGCCAAAAGTTCGGCCATGGTCAGCGTATCGCTGTGGTCATTGGTCGCCAGGATGAACACCCCGGTCTGGTTGCGGGCCTCTTCAACGCAAGCCAGGCTAGTTGCCGCCAACCCAGTGATTTGAAACTGATGGCCAATTGGCTCTTCGCCACGCTTGGGTCTGCCACGTCCTGTATAAACGGGTTCACCTACCACTTCGGCATCCAGTTGCAGCAGCATCAAGCTGGCGGTAAAACAGCTCAACTCAGCTTGGGCATCCGCCTCACAAGCAAAGCGTCGGGCACACAATTTGGCGAAGGCTTTGAGCTCGCGGGTACTGTCTTTGAGCAGGTTTTTGGCCAATGTCTGCTGCTCGCGGTGGCTGGCTTGTTCGCTGCGCACCAGCAACCAACGTTGCGCGACCCCGGCATAATTCGCGTGTTGCCAACGGCCATGATAGCCATTGCCCAGAGCGGTCAGCGGTTGTGCACCTATGGTTGCCACGGCCTGCTTTGCCTCATTGAGAGTGACGGGCACCCGGGTCACAAATAGTTGCTGCTGTTGCGCCAGTAATTGCAAGGTATCGGCGCAGTACAGTGCGGCATCGCCGACCAGATAACGGCACTCCTGCGCGGCCTTGAGACTGCTCAAATGGCGACGAACGGTCTGGGCAAAGGCTTTGGTGTCATTACTATTGCCGCTCAGGGCCTGCATATAGACAGGTAGGCCAGCCTGATTTTCACAGATGAGCTCAAGGATCACTTGATTCAGCTCTGGCCGGTGATCACGACTATAACCACGCACCAGTTGCAGCTTACCGACCAGATCCCCATCGGCACAGTCATAGGCGCCATCGACGTGGAAGCTGGTAATATCGAGGTGCACTGCGGTGCTTTTGAGCCCCAGCCGCTCGACAACTTGCGCCGCCATCACCTGATACAAGGCGCTGACATCGGCCTCAAAGAGGGCATCGAGACAGCGACCGAGCACATCATCATTGAGGTCATCAGCACAGATCCCGGGGCCAATCAGGCGCTCAACCGGCTTGTTAGCGAAGAATTGCGGGAAGATGTGCAGGGTGCTGCTGTGAAAGCCGAGGCCGTTCACTATCATGGCGACCAAGGCTTCACCATGTGAGACCTTGAAAGGCGGGGTTTTGGGGAGCAAGGCATCGATCATGCGGGCAATGCCCAGTTCCTGGCAGAGTGCGGCGACCAAACCAAGGTGATCGAGGTTACGGATCGAGATAGCGGGTGCGGCCATGATGATCTACCTGCAAAAGAGAGTAATAGATCAGAACGGCCGATCGCCGTCAAGCACTGAAAATAGCAAAATCAGGTGCGGAATGACGGATAGACCAGTGCCTGGCTTTTGCAAAAGGCGTGGCCGGAGAGGCCGGAGTCAAGCCAGGCAGTGATCTGCTGCTGCCAAAAATCAGCACGTTCTTGAGTGGTCATAGTGAAAATCCAGCGAAGAGGTAATGGATTTCAAGTGTGACGAGCTGATTTTGGGAAAAAAAGATGCCGATTCAAGGGCGCTTACCCCACAGTGGTGGCGACTGTCTGGCCCGAGCCACCACCAAATTGGCTGCCGACGGCCGCCCCCAGGGCCGCAGCCCCTATGGTGCGAAGGGGCCGGGTAGTTCCCTGCCGGGGCGCCTCCTGGGTGAGGAGGCGGCTCTCCTGTACCGTGCCGTATTCCACCTGGGCGCTGGTGCCCGCGACAGCAGGCGAACCCGTCAGGGCGAGCAGGCTGATGACGATGAATGCACTCTTCTTCACGATATCCACTCCGGTGACGACCAAGACCCGATGACGCCGACCCCGCCTTGGGCCACGCCATCCCCCCGGGGAGACTACACCACCAAAGCTGACTGCCAGCTTGCCCGGGGTGGAAATGATCACGGCCGCGAGGCGGCCGTGATGGAAAGACACCGAGGGCTGTCACTCCGGACTATGAAGAGGGCTTGCGCTCCAGGGTGGTGGCGACCGACCTGGCCGCCGATCCGGTGAGCAAGGGCTCACCCGGGTAGAGCTGCAGGGCTCGGGAGCGCAGGCTCTCTGCCTCCGCCGTCCGTCCCAGCGCCTTGAGGGCGAGCACCATGTTGGCGTAGATGTTGGCTCGCGGGGTGTGACGCACAAAGGTCTCACCCCAGTCGAGATAGGCCTCCAACTCGGTTGGGTTGTTGGCCCGCAACCCCACCGCCAGCCGCACCGCATTCACGTCAAACTCCACCCGGGTCAGCCAGGCCATGGGATTGACGATGTCCAGCAGCAGGGCAGGCTGCTTGTAACCGCCGCGCTCGTACTGGGTCACCACCCAGGCGGTGTGGATGGCCGTCAGCATAAAGGGCACCACGATGAGGGGAATGGCGATGGCCGCGAAACGCAGCAGCAGCCAGGGGCGATAGGTATACTCCCGCCAGCTGGCCTCGCCCCCCTCCTCCACCTCCGCATCCAGCACATGGACGAGCAGCAGCAGGGCCCACCAGTGGGCGATGGCGTGGTAGAACGGGTACTCGGTCTGGGTATGCAGCAGGATGGGCGTCACCAGCGCCAGCAGGGCCGGGCCCCTGACCCAGCCAGCCCGGCTCACCCGCCACAGCAGCGCCCCGCCCATCAGCACCATGCCGAACATGGGGGCGATGCCCCCCTCCACCGCCCAGTAGAGGAACTCGCTGTGGGGGTGGTCGAGGTTGTATTCGATCTGCACCATGGCGGGATGTTGCGCCTTGTCGGCCATATAGTGCTGCAGGAAGACGGACTCGAAACTGCCGTAGCCCCAGCCGGTCCAGGGAGCCTCGGCAATCAGCTTCGCGGCATAGGGCCAATAGATGGAGCGCATGCCGCCGGACTGGTAGATTTCGAGCCCCCGCTTGACACCACTCATTCCATACTGGGAGACCAGCCCGAACGCAACCCCCAGGACAACCAGACCCAGCATCCGGCCCAGCTGGCGCTGACGATAGAGCTGCGGCACAAGCAGGATAAGAGCCAGCGCCCCGCCCAGTTGCCCTACCCGGGATTGCAATACCACCAGCAGCAAGCTGGTGGACATTATCACCCCATAGCGCAGCCCCTGGAGCCAGGGATTGCCCTCCCTCCGTAGATCCAGCCAGATGGCCAGCGCCAACCCGGTCGCCATAAAGCTCGCCATCACATTGGGTTGCTGGAAGATGCCGTAGGGGCGGTTGGCCCGAATGTCATAGCCTATCCAGTTGCCCGGCGTCAGCAGGTAATATTGCACCAGGCCGAGCAGCGCCTCGATGGCGACGGCCCCGAGCAGCAGATAGAGCAGCCTGTCGCGGGCCGGACGCCCCAGCCGCCACTGGTAGAGACCGAAGAGGAACAGCAAACCGGCAAAGAGACCCAGCAGGCGCGGGATGGCGTAATCCTGGAGCTCGAAGCCGGGATAGGCCATGGGCAGCAACAACAGCAAGGCCCCCAGCCAGAGCCCCAGCTGCAAGGATGAGATCACCAGCCGCTGGCGCAGTGTCACCTGCCACAGGCCGAGGGCGATGACCAGGCTGGCGAAGATCCAGCCCCAGGCGTTGAAGGGCAGATAGAGCCCGGCCCCCCCCGGATTGTGCATAAAGAAATGCATGCCCAGCAGCCAGTAAAGGACGCTGACGATCACCATGCCCCTCGTCGTTGTCATCATTTTTTGCGGCCCCTTTCATCCATATAGGCAACCCCCATGTGCTGCGCCCAAAAAACAAAAAGGGGCTGATGCCCCCTTCGCTCATAGATAAACACTATACCTGTGCCTGTTCCGGCCTGCGAAACGCATGACGCACCAGCACAATTCCCACCCCCAGCATACCGCCGAGCAGGGTGGCCAGCACCACGATCAACGGGCGTTTGGGTTTGTCGCGGCTCAGGGGCTCATCAGGCGCATCCAGATAGGAGAAAGGACGAAAGGTCGCCTCCTCCAGAGAGATACGCTTCATACGCGCCATCTGAACTTGCAGAGCTTGCAACTCGGGCTTGTAGACCTCGATGTCGAGGGACTTCAACAGGGCAAGCTTCTTTTCCAGCGCCTTGGTCCCTAGGGTGATGGAGAGGCGCTCCTGAGCTGCGTAGTTTTCCAGCGGGGCGACAACGCCTGCCGCCTTGGCAATGCTGTTAGCCAGCTCAGTCTCGGAGATATCTTGTTTCAGCACGCGCTTGGCATCTTCCAGCATGAGCTCATAGCGGGTGACCATCCCCTGCAGCTGGAGAGAGCGCTGATCATCGAGCTGACGAACCATCCGCTGCTGCTGCAAGTTGATGATGTAGTCGATATAGCCCTGCAGCATCGCCAATGACGCCTCAGCAGTCGGGGCGGCAAAAGCGATCTCGACACCCGGCTTCTCACCCTTCTTATCCACAGGCTGTGCCACTACCAACTTGCTCCAATCACGCAGCCAGCGGCGCTGCGCCTGCTCGTCGAGCCCAAGCGTCTTTACCTGTTCGGCAAACAGCGGGCTGGTTTTCAGATAGTCCTGATGGTTTTCGTAAGCATTGAACTCCTGCACAAACTCCTCATAGAGAGCCTTGCCAGCGGGGAAGCCCTCTAGCCCGAGCGCGGCAGCCTGCACCGATACTTTCTGCATCGGCAGCAGATCTTCCTGCTTGGGCCCAATAATCACCGCCTTGGCGGACCACTGCTGGGGAGCTGTCAGCGCATAGCCCACGCCAGCCACGGCAAAAAGCGCAGTAATAAGGAGGATCAACCCTTTCTGTCGCCACAGCAGCAGCACCAGCTCGCGCAGATCGATTTCGTCAGCAGTGGCTTGCCAGCCCTGTGGCAATTGAGCGTCAGAGTTGGGGTTTATCTCTTTGTTGGTCATAACAGCGGTCATTTCCTAATCAGTTTGGAGAGTGAATAAAAGGGGCCTGACGATCCTTGTCCGACAAAACCAAGGACATATTTTCCATTAGCGGCCAGGCAAAAGTCAGTGTGGGAGAGACTCAATTTAATTAGGCTCACTGGCAGTTTTTGGTTTAATTCTAGAGAGAATACGCCAGATATTATTAAGCAACTGGTAATAGAGGAAAAATACCAGAGTAAATAACAACAAGCTGACCCACTCCGGCACGCCGCCATATTCAAGGGCAATCCCCACAACAGCCAACAGGGTCGCAGTACCGCAGATCACCACCAAGGCTTGATGGGATGAAAGCCCCGCCCGCAGGCAGATATGATGCAGATGTTCGCGATCCGGCTTGAATGGCGAGACACCTTTCCGAATACGCCGCACCATGATGCAGGTCATATCCATCAGCGGAATGGCAATTAACCAGAGCGCCGTGACCGGGTTCATCTGCGCTTTTGGCCCTTGGGTGCCCTGCAACAATACCCAGATCACGGTAAAGCCGATCAGCATGCTGCCCGCGTCCCCCATAAAGACCTTTTTGCGCCAGCCAAAGGGGAAGCCCAGATTCAAGCAGATATAGGGTACCACCACGATCATCATCATCAGGCAGAAACGAGCCAAAGGGAGTTGTCCATCGGCGTAGTGGATATAAGCGAGCGCACCGAAAGTCACCATAGTGAGCCCACCTAATAAGCCATCGATACCATCCACCATATTAAAGGCATTAATAGCACCAAGCACAGCAAAGATGGTGACGATATAGCCAAGCGGCCCCAAATCCACTTCATAGCTAAAGAAAATATGACCAAGACTCTTTAAGGAAAGCCCGGCGGCAAAGATCATCGCGCAAGAGATCAGGATCTGCACCACCAACCTGACGCGATAATCAACATCATATTTATCATCGATGGCCCCCATCATCACCAATACGGAAGCACAGAGCACATAAACATCCGAATTAATAAGTAACTCTGGTTTAAGCCATAGCGCTAGCATCAGCGTAAAATAGATTGAAATCCCCCCGACTAAAGGAACCAATCCCTGATGTAGTTTTCGCTCATTGGGACGGTCAACTAAATTTATTTTTTTAGCTACACGCCTTAATATAAATAAGAAAGAAAAGGCTGCCACAAAAAATGACAAATATTCCATACGATACACCAGGAGTATAATGAATATGTAAATGCGTTGACTTTAATGTCAACAATATGAATAAAAACATCACGACATAAATTTAAAGCAAATTTTTCAACCAGCTATTTAGCGTATATTTATTTAAAATAATTGGATCTATGGACTCAAACTCTGACAACAAAAAATTTTCGTCAATTTTAGGGTTTTTACGATCTACCACACAAATGTTATTGGAGTTGTAGAAGTCATACTCAACCACATTTTTATTTGTTGTAATTAATTTCTTTTGTAATCCCAGCATTTCAATAGTTCGCATTGTCAAACCATTTTGATTGGGATGCTCAACATCAATGACAAACGCGGAATGCATTAAAATCTCTGTAATTTGTGCAGAAGACATGGAGTTAAAAGAAATCTGGTTAAAAGATAGTCCTGTCATTTCACTGCTCAAACATTTTTTCATGAAAAAAAGCAGCTTACTTGGACAATAAAAGAATAAAAAATTACTACTAAGTGATACCGATGAAAACTGCGCCATTACTTTATTAACGAATGCATAGCGGTCACTGTGTGCCGTACCAATGAATGCTGCATTGTAATGCGTTATTATAGAATCGCTAGCACTGTAATTTCTAATGTCATATTTGCGAGTAAAAAACAACGGCAGAAAATTAACATTACTATTATTTATAGTATCTGTTTTATCAAAAGTGGCCACCTTATCAAATGCATCAATAAGATTAGCTGCATTTTTTTTATTTCTTATTGAATCCCACATATAGAGTACAGTATGAATACTTGGGCAGCTCTTTTTGATGCGCTGAATAAAATCTAAGGGGATCGTCTCAGGATTAACCACCAATAATAAATCATATTTTTCTGTATCGGCTTTAGCTAAGATCGAATCATAATATTTACATATTTTTCTACGTATGAATAATTTAAAGTTAATTCTATTGAAAATTTTATAAATCGAAGAGCTGAATGGACGCTCATCATAAAAATCTACGACAGCCCCCAACTGAATCAATTCATTTTCTATTTCTCGCTCATAGCCAAAAAAGCGAGGACATATAAATAGTATGCTCTTACCAGCTAAATCATTCATTTTATTTACCAATGCTAAAAACAGCGCCTTGGCTACTAATAAACCAAGGCACCGTCATGATATTTATTTGTACAGACCTTTCTTTTTCATTTCATCGATGGATTGATCATAACGGTCACTTTGTACATCTTGTAAGTTCACCCAATCGGTAAATTTTTTCATACCTTGAACAAAACTAACCTTGGGTTCAAACTCCAAATCCTGCTTGGCCTTGGTCAAATCGGCGTAGTTGTGGCGAATATCACCGACTCGATAGTTACCGCTCACCTGAATCTTAGAATCACTCTGATAAATTTCCTTGAGGGTTTGTGCCACAGTCAATACATCTGTGCATACGCCAGCACCGACATTGTAGGCCTTGCCCGCAGCCTTATCACTATTTATCGCCAGACAAATAGAATCGACAACATCATCGATATAAACAAAATCACGACTTTCCTTACCATCTTCGAAAATATTAATATCATTGCCATTTTTGATTCGCGTAGAGAAAATCGACAAAATACCAGTGTAAGGATTAGAAAGTGATTGGCCGGCACCATACACATTTTGGAAACGCAACGCAACCGTATCAACCCCCACACTATTACCGGTGATCAAGAACATTTGTTCTTGCACTTGCTTCGTCACACCATAGATTGACGAAGGATGGATTTTACTCTCTTCATCGGTTGCCATAAGATCAGCATCAATCCCACAAACTGGGCATTTAACATTGAAATCTCCTTGCTGCATAGTGATATCATCACGTGCTCCAGGATAAACAATGCCATGAACCTGGCAATGATACTTTCCCTCACCATAGATTGAGCGAGAGGACGCAATTATCATTTTTTTTATGTGGTGTTTTTCATTAGCCAATAGATCAAGAAAAATAGCACTACCACCAATATTCACATCGCTATAGCGCTTAATTTGATACATAGACTGGCCCGTACCTGTTTCAGCTGCTAAATGAACTACAGTGTCAACACCCTCTAGCGCAGTTAACCAATCGTCTTTAGATTCAACGGTACCTTTAATAAAGGTAACTTTTTCTTTAATTGCCACATAGAGCGGTGATAAATCAGGATTATTACCGTGTATTTGATGAGATAAATTATCCAATACAGTTACTACATAGCCATTATCAACCAACTTCAATGCTAAATTTGAGCCAATAAAACCAGCACCACCAGTTATCAGTACATGTTTTTTCATTATATAATCCTAAATTATGATTTAGCTAAATTAGCTAAAAATTCACCACTACTATCTGTGCGCTTCCAACATTTATCATTCATATCATAACGCTTAATGATAACTGCTGGCGAACCAGCTAGCATACAATAATCATCTATCGTCCCTTTGACGACAGAGTTTGCACCAACTATGCAAAAATTACCTAACTTTGTACCAGGTAGTATAACGGCGCCATAACCAATAAAAGAATTATGGCCAATATAGGTTTTTGATATTTTCAATGGTTGCTGCATCACATGGACAGCCATATCATCAAACGTATGGTCTACATCCGCAATATAAACATTTGCAGAAATCGTCGTATTCGTGCAGATTCTAACTTCATCTGCACAAATAGCATGAAGATTTTGACCAATGGAAACATCATCCTCAATAATAAAATCCCCTGAGTGATACACCTCAATTCTGGCATTGGGATAAATTCTAACCTTACGGCCGAAATAAAAACCTTTAAGACCTGATAAGTAAAGAGGCTTGCCTATGTAGCTAAAAAAGCCAAATTTACCTACAAAAAAACTTAAAAATATCGCTCGCAGCATCCATATTATTTTTTTCATGTCATATTCCAAAATAGAAGTTTAGAACACGTTCCTGACTCCAATCTAAGGCTAAACTATGAAAGAAGAAGTCTATTGACTAATGAATTCCAATCAGGCAATACATCCTTATCATTTTTTTTAGAAGTTTTATCGTATACCAAATTTCCATTTATAAAACAGATTAAATCAACTGCTAGAGCCTTATGATCGTTCACATTAATAAACTTGACCTTATCATATTCTCCTAACGTCTCATGAGCATAGGGTAAATTGGCCAACAATATAGGTTTATTAAAGTCTTTAGCCTCAACTATTGGTAGGCCCCACGTTTCAAGCTTTGAAGGGAAAAGGATAAGATCAGCCGATAGATAATAAGTGTTAACCTGTTCCCTATTAAGACAACCGACGAATTTCACTGAATTTAAATGTGAGTATTTGGCATACAACCATTTAGCATAACGTGACTCAGTTCCATCGATAGTGATAATAAGTTCAAATTCCTTTGAAATAGAACGATCAAAATTACGCTCAATGAATTCAACCGCATCAAGAAGCAGTTCAAAATTTTTAAACATTCTAGGTAGAGCTGGATAAAAGAATCTAAATATGTTTTTCTCTTGTTCAATAACTTCAAACTGCTCCTTTTCTAGTGAGATAGATTCTTTTGAATTAGGTTTAGCAACTATTGTTTTTTTTATTTTGAACTCAGACTCAAATAAATCAGCAAACCATTTTTGCTGACAAATTACCGCCTCATTCGATGAAATATTTAATTTGTAAAGAAACTTATATAGTTTTGAAAAAAGGAAAAATTTATAATCAAAAACAAAGTCCTTTAGAGTAGCATCGTAAGCTGGCGAAGGATTATGACAATATACATACTGTTTTATATTCGCAGATCTGCATAGAATAGGGGTCATATCATGCATCGCAAGCCAGATATCAGGTTTTATTTTTTTGGATAAAAACCAACAATAACCATATTCAAACAAACAACGTAAAAGCCAACTTTTTTTTACTATGGGAAATTCTATAAACTGTATATTACGCCTCATACAACTATCAAAAAGAGAAATATTATTTACCAAACAAATCAATTCAACATTCTCAATCTTGGAAAAAGCTACTACTGCATCTTGAAATACTTTTAGCGGCCCACCCTCGATGAGATTAACTCCAGAAATTACGACTTTCATTGGAAAATCACCATGATAATGAATAAAATCATTTAGGCTTTCGATTGTGTTAAAAAATAGTTTCAACACTAATAAAATAGCGTTAAATTACCGAATGACATATCCCAATAGGAAAGATAAAAAAGCTTTGCATAATAAATTAAATCTAAACTTTCTTATTGCCCACAGCGTGGAAGACATTGTCTGTAATAGCAATCGCACATTAAAATACTTTATTAATGCTGCTGCGTTAGCTAAAAACACTTCTTTCCTTCTAAATTCTCCTGATGCTCCACTGATATGGGATAACTGGTGCTCCAACGCAGACTTCGAAACAGTGTACTCAAATGAATGCTCGTTAATGAAATAACAAAAAGCCGTATCAATCCCATAGAGATCAAACGACTCATCAAAGACAAAACCATTAATATCTTTAATTTCGATAATTGCATCATGGGAAATTGCTAAACCACTAGTAATGGTCTGAATCCCATTTTTATTTATAACTGGATAATGTTTAATGCTTTGACAGAAAATTTCAGGAAAGAAAATTTTAAATTTTTTACAATTTAGCTCAGTGAGATAGCAACTATTAACACAGGTATCATCATCAAAAAAAACATATTTATTAGCCTGATAAAGCTCAAGCGTTTTATTATATATTTTGGATAGCGATCCATTAATAAGAACCTGATGAATTGTTATAAAATCTGGTATATTATCATTTTTAGAGATTTCAGGGCCATTATTAAAAACTACGACAATACTATTAGCATTTAAATTAGGTAAGTTATCAATTAAGGATGAAATAGTTTCACTATCTACTGGCTGTTTTTTATATAGGACAACACAAAAACACAAATCAAACATCCCTCATCCTCTTATATTTTGTATAAGTTGGAAAAATCATTTTCTTTCCTGAATGAAAAGCTCATATGAATAATATAAGCTTGACAAAAAGAAAAAACATAAAACGATGTTTATGTATCTGCTTTTATAATAATCTCTTAAAGAAGATATTAATAACACATAAAAAGGACCCGCTATTTCAATAATCCTTAATGAAATAACAAATAGGTCTCTTACAACAAAAATTATAGTGAAAAATAAGACCCCAAGAACTAAAAATACTCTGTGCCGATGTTCTAATATATTCCATTTCAAAAAAAGAAGAATCGTTGTAATATAAAAAATGATAAATCTAATAGAGAACAAATTAATTCTTTCTCCAGTTACCTTTTGCATTTCCATATATGTTAAAATTTTATATCTGATAGATGATATCGGAACCCAATTAAGTATAGATTCCAAAACTGACAGACCGTCATAAGACAAAATAAAAAATAAAAATGAAGCCGTCAATATGAAATATTGTAATCGCAGCCCAACAATTAAAACAGAAAAATAAAAGACAAATGGAAACATTAATGTGGACTGATGAATAATTGGAGCTAAAGAAATAACTATCACCCCAGCCAGCTTTTTATTTTCAAAATATAAAAACACCCCAAGAAATAAAACCGATATGGCCAAACCAATCCTGATTTGAACTAACTCATGTAAAAAGAGATACGATGATATGTATAATATTGCAAACGTATATTTTTCTTTATATTGTTTTAATGCATATACCTTTATCATGATTGATAAAAAGGCATACATAAATATTAGAAACGAAAACCCCAACCCAAGATATACTGATATTAAAGACAAATAGACATATGATTGCTCAATTACAACATCACGTCCCATGATAGCATCTATATAAAGGTCATAATAGACAGGCATATCTGGTAGTAAATAAAGCGGTTTATTTGCTGTGAATATACTGACAAAAAGTGCAAAAAAAAATGCAACAAGAACAAACTTTGATATTTTAAGACTTTTCATCTCGTATCATCTTTTTGTATTTTATAAGGAAGGTGAGAACAACATTAGATGCGAAATAGTGTCACTATAACCTATTGATTTTCAATTAATAGATTTTCACTTTCAGCGTAATGGGTACTTAATCACCCCCACCTTAAAGCTGGTTCAAGGTTGAAAACTATTACCCTATATGATGGTGCAATACATCATTCATTTTTTTACCAATGATATTCCACGATAAATTTTTTATTATAGATTGATTAACCAAGACTTCTCTCTGAATATCATGCCGATTCATTGTTAAACATTTGTTTATGCCAGATATAATTCCTTCCTCTGAGAAATGAGTGATTTTTAACTCACTTGATGTATTACTTAATGGCGCGTAATTAGATATCACTAAGCATCCAGCAGCCATAGCCTCAGCACATGGGTAATGAAATGCACCATCTTCTATGAGTCCTGTTGCAATAAAAATGTCATTTAATTTATAAAAACTCGCCAAGTCTGCGTCATTTTCAACTGAGTGATACATCATATTTTTTATAGTAAAATGCATGTCTGGCATATGCACTGCAACATTAACATTTACCTTATCTGATAAATGGTTTTCTTCTATAAAATTAGCAAGAACTTGTAATATTTCTTTTGTACCTTTATAAGGTTCTTTTCTACCAACAATACCAACATTAATAACACCATCAATATCTGGCAGTACCGAATCATAAAACAATTCATAATCGATACCGGCTGGGACTACTGCCGAATAATTATTAATAATTTCAGGTAATAACACCTTGCTATTAACTATTTTATTAAATGGAAGCAGGTATGTCATCAGAGCAACTAATTTAAATAGTGGTCTTTTGTAGAATAAAACCTCATATGCTTGAATATAATAAAATCGCTGTTTTTTGGTTAACAAAAAAGCAGCAATGTATGCAGTTATATGATAGTTTGCAACAACGATATCACCATCTAACTCTCTGCATTTTCTCCATATCCCATAACAATTTTCGATAAATCTTGATATTTTGTTAATACGTTCTGATCTTTCACAAAAAATAATATTAGCACTAGTATTATAATAGGGAGGCAAATCTGATTTTAAAGTCACAAAATAAACATCATTACCTTGTGTTACTAACTCTGTGGCAATTTTAGATAAAACTCTTTCGCCTCCAGATCGCCCCATACCTAAGACTGGAATGATAATTTTCATCAGAAACAACCTATTATATGAATTATTTTGTCAATGAAAAACTACTTTTATATCTTTTTATATCTAAGAGCTTAGACAAAGCATCGAGTCATTACCTAGCAAATTTCTTAACATTAAAAGAGATGACAAAAAAATACGCTATATAATTCACCAAATAAGCAACAACTGCTCCACCAACCCCAAGTTTCGTCACAAATAAAAAGCTTAACGCAACAAATGATAGTGAAAATATTATCTCCGTACTTATAAACCACTTCGTTGCACCACGAGATAACATCGGATAGGCATACAACCAACTAGCAATTTTAATAACATCGCCGCAGAGTTGAACAGCAAACAGATCACGGGCAGCACTAAATTCCTTGGTAAATAGTAGCCAAATAGCGACATCACGCAGCAGATAGACACTCCATGCCAAGATTGCAACAATAGGCAATACAATGCGAGATGTTTTATGTATTTCACTCACAATGGCATCAGCCCCCACTAACGATGAAAGGCGCGGTAAATAATAAGTGCTCAACGCCATGGTGATTACGCCAAGATAAACTTCTGATATTTTCCATACCGCCTGCCACTGGCCAGTGGCTTCCCAGCCTACTTGGTCGATCAGAATATTTCTGACCAAGATCAGTGATGTCGGAACCGTCAATGCAGTGGTGATGGCCATCAGCATATAGCCACCGATCGCCTTTCTGGCTTCTCTATCGGTCGTGCCCCACCAATAACGCAATTTAAACCAGGATTGACGCAGGTTAGCTGCCAACATGATCACGCCAATTAAGGCGGCCTGCACCGCCGTCGCCAACAAGGCCCCTTTGATATTGGCCTGAAGGATCATGGTTAACATCATAGCGCCAGAGATCAGGACTGATAGCATTCCTAGGCTAACATAACGGCGATACTGTTGTTGACCATTGATCACCGAATTACACAGCGTACCTATTGCTGAAAGCGGTAGCACTGCCACGGTGACCATCACAATCCAGGCAAGGGTTTTATCTTTAAATAGCCAGGTTGCGATATGATCCGCTAACAATAATCCAACAGGTATTGTAATTGCCGAAATCATCAGTACCCATTGCAGAGATGCTCGCCACCAAGGGGCACAGGCCTCAAATCCCTCACCTTGCTTTTCTGCGGTATAGCGAACAATGCCGCTGCCCACTGGTGCATTGATAATGCCATTGAGGCTAGTCACCATACTCTGGACTTGGCCCAACATTGCCATGCCGGTGGGGCCAGTATAAACGGCCACCACCTTGGCAATCACAAAGCCCATCGCCATCCTGAGCAGTGTTAGCAACCCAGTCATGGCAGTGACTTTCAGTAAACGTTTCATACTTTGAAGCCATTTATCGCATGAATAACAGCCTCTATCGCTTCATCGCTCATGGTGGGATCTATGGGAAGCGATAATACCTGTTGGTGAATTTGTTCGGTCAGTGGCAATTGGTAATCCCGGAACTGCGGATAAGCCTGCTGCTTGTGAGGGGGAATAGGATAGTGGATCAAGGTTTGAACCCCTTGCTCGGTCAACCACTGCTGCAATGGTTCACGCACCTCAGTTCGCACCACAAATAGATGCCAGACATGGGCACTTTCTGTTTCAACGTGGGGCAATGTCACCAACGGATTGTTGATGCCAGCGCGGTAAAGTCGAGCAATTTCCTGACGACGGGCCGTTTCTTTCTCCAGATAAGGCAATTTAACCCGCATCATCGCAGCCTGGATCTCATCCAGACGGCTATTTACCCCTTGATAGAGGTTTTCATATTTTTTGTGGGAACCGTAATTGCGCAGCGCCTTCAGCGTCTGGGCCAGCTCGTCATTATTCGTGGTGACAGCCCCAGCATCACCAAGCGCTCCTAGGTTTTTGCCGGGATAGAAGCTAAAACCGGCTGCATAGCCCCAATTACCGGCGCGCTTGCCCCCAATTTCTGCCCCGTGAGCCTGAGCACAATCTTCGAGCACCAACAGGCCATACTCTTTGGCAATGGCCATCAACTCAGGCATAGGGGAAAGCTGACCATAGAGATGCACCGGCAAAATGGCTTTGGTATTAGGGGTAATGGCTGCGCGAACCAGTGCAGGATCGAGGTTATAGGTATCCGCATTGGGCTCAACCAGCACAGGCACCAGATTGTTTTCGGTAATGGCTAGCACAGAGGCAATATAGGTATTGGCCTGAACAATCACCTCATCACCGTCCTTAAGTTTGCCAAGTTCTTTCCAGGCTCTCAGCACCAAGATCAGCGCATCCAGACCATTGGCAACACCGATGGCATGTTTGACACCACAGTAGGTGGAAAATTCAGTTTCAAACTGAGCCAGCTCGTTTCCCATAATATACCAACCAGAGTCGATAACACGGGCACAGGCATCTTTCAGTTCTTGTTGATATTGAGCGTTAACAGTCTTCAAATTCAGAAATTCAATCATTTTTAGTTCTCTATATAACGAATAATTTTAGCTGGATTACCAACAACAACGGCATAATCGGGAACATCTTTGGTTACCACTGCACCGGCACCAACCATGGCATGGCGGCCAACTGTAATCCCTGGCAACAAAGTTGCATTTGCCCCTATTGAGCAATTTCGCTTTAGGTGAATGCGAGAAAATTGTGCAGGATATACTTTTGAACGGGGTATTTTATCATTGGTGAACGCAACACAAGGGCCGATAAATACGTCATCCTCTATCGTTGTGCCATCCCAAATAAAAACACCAGATTTGACGGTAACTCGATCGCCAATCGTTACATCATTCTCAATAAGAGTGTGAGCACATATATTGCATTCGGCACCTATTTTTGCGTTTTCTAAAATGACAGAAAACTGCCAAACTCTCGTTCCTTCACCAATTTGATTAGATTGAACATCGCTGAGAGGATGAATATACATATTTACAGTTTTCCACTTAATGCAATAAAGCTCTCATAGTCCCTAATATAATCAGACTCATCATATACATCGCTTGCCAATACCATCAGCACACAATCAGGGCTAAAATCATACATTTCATGCCACTGCATGGCGTCAATGAATAGTCCTCTGACGGCTGAATCAAGAACTATGCTTTCTTTGTTAACACCATCATCCATGACAAAACGACAAGAACCGCTGACACATATAGCAACCTGTTGAAGTGCTTTATGAGCATGAAAGCCTCTAGCTATATCAGGCTTGGTACCGAACAAATAATAAACACGCTTAATATCAAATGGTATTTGACGATTGCCCTCTATCGCAACTAGCTGCCCTCTTTCGTCACCGAGAATATTAAAATCCAATAACTTTATGAGCATAATATACCTTAAAATAATTCCGCGCTTTTAAATTCTGTCGCTAGCTTATCTTTATCCGACATAAATACATTATCAGATAGCCAATCAATGCCCAGATCTCTATCATTCCATAAAATCGCGCGTTCACATTGTGGATTGTAATAATCAGTTGTCTTATAGAGAAACTCCGCCGTTTCACTCAAGGTAACAAACCCATGAGCAAACCCTTCCGGGATCCAGAATTGGCGTTTATTCTCGGCTGAAAGGTGAACTCCGACCCACTGACCAAAAGTGGGGGAACTTTTGCGAATATCGACCGCGACGTCAAATACCTCACCAGCAACACAACGCACCAGTTTGCCTTGGGCGTTAGGGGGGAGTTGATAATGTAAACCTCGCAGCACGCCTTTGCTAGATTTGGAGTGATTGTCCTGAACGAAATTCACCATGCGGCCAATGGCTGTTTCAAATTGCTGCTGGTTAAAACTTTCAAAGAAAAACCCGCGCTCATCACCAAAAACTTTGGGTTCGATAATTTTTACGTCGGGGATTCTAGTGTCGATGATGTTCATTTTGATCTCGAGAATCAGGATTCGGGAGCAGGGAATGGGGAGTAGGAAGTCGGGAACCGTCAGTGACAAATCCCAATGCGCATTCACCAATCCCCTTTCACTTGCCAACCATCTTTAGTAGATATTGACCATAAGCATTCTTGGCCAACGAAGCCGCGAGTTCACGCACTTGGTCGGCAGTAATAAACTTCTGGCGATAGGCAATCTCTTCCGGGCAGGCCACCTTCAACCCCTGACGAGTTTCGATGGTCTGAATAAAGTTGCTCGCCTCAATCAGGCTCTCATGAGTGCCGGTATCCAGCCAGGCATAGCCACGGCCCATCATTGCCACCGACAGATTGCCTTGCTCCAAGTAGATGCGATTCACATCGGTAATTTCCAGCTCACCACGCGGCGACGGCTTCAGGCTCTTGGCAATCTCGACCACGCTGCTGTCATAGAAGTAGAGCCCCGTCACCGCATAGTTGCTCTTGGGCTCCACCGGCTTCTCTTCCAGTGAAATGGCCGTTCCCTGTTTATCAAACTCCACCACCCCATAGCGCTCAGGGTCATGCACGTGATAGGCAAACACGGTGGCTCCACTGGATTTGGCCGCCGCACCTTCCAACTGCTTTTGCAGGTCGTGGCCGTAGAAAATATTGTCGCCCAGCACCAGCGCACAGGGGTCTGAACCTATGAACTCCTCACCCAGAATAAAGGCTTGTGCCAACCCGTCCGGACTTGGCTGCACCTTGTACTGCAGATTCAAGCCCCACTGGCTGCCATCGCCCAGCAACTGCTCGAAGCGAGGGGTATCTTGCGGGGTGCTGATAATCAAAATATCGCGGATCCCCGCCAGCATCAGGGTGCTGAGTGGGTAGTAGATCATCGGTTTGTCATAGATGGGCAGCAACTGCTTGCTGACAGCCATGGTGACGGGATAGAGACGAGTGCCTGAGCCGCCGGCCAGAATAATACCTTTACGTTTAGTCATCGTGCTTGATTTCTTATCTTTGAATTATGTAACCCAGCAAAGTGAGTGCGCTTAAATGGCACTCATTTTGCGTTTTATCCCTGTTGGAGCGTGGGACTGTATACCCACGCTATCTCTATTTTCTTATTTTCCGAGGATCTCGGTCAGCATCCGCTCAACACCGACAGTCCAGTCCGGCAGGCGCAGGTTAAAGGTGCGCTGGAACTTGGTGGTATCGAGTCGTGAGTTGTGGGGACGTTTGGCTGGCGTTGGAAACGCGCTGGTCGGTACCGCATTGAGTTGCGTGACTGCCAGTTCAACCCCTGCCTCTCTGGCTTTGGCAAACACCAGCTGCGCATAGTCAAACCAGGTCGTGGTGCCGGAGGCGATCAGATGATAGAGACCCGCCACCTCAGGTTTGGTTTGCGCCGTACGGATCGCATGGGCCGTGCAGTCGGCCAGCAACTCCGCGCCGGTTGGCGCACCGAATTGGTCGTTGATGACCGACATCTCGCTGCGCTCCTTGCCAAAGCGCAGCATGGTCTTGGCAAAGTTGGCGCCACGAGCGGCATACACCCAGCTAGTGCGGAAGACAAGGTGACGAGAGCACAGCGTGGCTGCCTGCTCCCCCGCCAGCTTGGTCTCGCCGTAGACGTTGAGTGGAGCGGTTGCATCGGTTTCAACCCAGGGCCGCTCGCCACTGCCATCGAATACATAGTCCGTGGAGTAATGCACCAGCCAGGCACCCAACGCCTCAGCTTCTTTGGCAATTGCAGCCACGCTGGTGGCATTGAGCAGTTCGGCAAACTCCCGCTCGCTCTCGGCCTTGTCGACGGCGGTGTGGGCCGCAGCATTCACAACCACATCCGGCCTGAGCAGGCGTACCGTTTCCGCAACGCCGGCCGGGTTGCTGAAATCACCGCAATAGTCGGTGGAATCAAAATCAACCGCGGTAACCTGGCCCAACGGGGCGAGTGAGCGCTGCAACTCCCAGCCTACCTGGCCATTCTTGCCGAACAACAGGATATGCATCAGGCACGCTCCCCGTAGTTTTGCTCGATCCAGGATTGATAGGCCCCGCTCTTGACATTGCCGACCCACTGCTGGTTTTCCAGGTACCACAGCACGGTCTTGCGGATACCGGATTCGAAGGTCTCTTGCGGCTGCCAATCCAGCTCGGCGCTCATCTTGCTGGCGTCGATGGCATAACGACGGTCGTGACCTGGGCGGTCAGTCACATAGGTGATTTGATCGCGATAGGACCCGGCTTTTGGCACCATCTCATCGAGCAGATCGCAGATGGTGTGTACCACCTCCAGATTCTGCTTCTCGTTATGACCGCCGATGTTGTAGGTCTCCCCTACCACGCCCGTGGTCACTACTCTGTAGAGCGCACGAGCATGGTCTTCCACATAGAGCCAGTCACGGATCTGGTCGCCCTTGCCATAGACAGGTAACGGCTTGCCATCCAGCGCGTTAAGAATGACCAGCGGGATCAGCTTCTCGGGGAAGTGGAACGGGCCGTAGTTGTTGGAGCAGTTGGTGACCACGGTCGGCAGGCCGTAAGTCCGACGCCAAGCGCGCACCAGATGGTCGCTGGAAGCCTTGGAGGCAGAATAGGGGCTGCTGGGGGCATAGGGGGTGATTTCGGTAAAGAGCGGCAGTGCAACACCGGGGGCGACTTCATCCGGATGGGGCAAGTCACCATACACCTCGTCGGTGGAGATATGGTGGAAGCGGAAGGCCGCCTTGCGTACCTCGTCCAGACCGTTCCAGTAGGCGCGAGCCGCTTCCAGCAGCATGTAGGTGCCGACGATATTGGTTTCGATGAAATCGGCTGGGCCGGTGATGGAGCGGTCAACATGGCTCTCGGCGGCCAGGTGCATCACGGCGTCCGGCTGGTGAGTGGCAAAGACCCGATCCAATTCGGCGCGGTTGCAGATATCGACCTGCTCAAACGCGTAACGATCGCTGTCGGATACCTCTGCCAGGGATTCCAGGTTGCCCGCATAGGTCAGCTTGTCGAGGTTGATAACGACGTCTTGGGTGTCACGAATGATGTGGCGAACAACAGCCGAACCGATAAAACCGGCACCGCCGGTTACAAGGATCTTCATTGAAAGGTTCCTGATTGAATCGAACGAAAAGGATAGATTTTTGGTTTGCAGCGGTGCTGCATACTAGTTTAGGGGAGAGTCTTTAACCCCCTCCATGCTCCCCGATGGAAAGGGGATGAGATATTTGAGCTGGTAAATGATTAGGCTACCGCCCCTGAGTTACAGCTCCCAACATGCTGCTTTTAACCTGATTGTGCGCGCTGTTGGTCATCACATCCTCCAGCTTCTTGTTTTGGTTGATGTCTCACAATGGCGTTACATCACATTACTCGGCCAGGGATTCCTGACGGCAGCATTGTACACATCCTAGACAACCGAGAGCCCCAAACCCGATTTTGGGCGAGATTCTATCTCGTTTGGCCCGGGGATGAATAGTCACAATCGCATAAAACCTCTCTTACGGTAGGGATTCAAAATAGACACTCATTCAGCCTTCCGACCTTTCCCGCTCAACATCCCTCTTTGCACATCCCCAGAAGTTGATCCAGATCACCAGCGCCAAGCGATAAAACTGAAATTATTCAGTTGATTACACCCGCATGCCTGTAGTCCAGGATGACCAGAATGCCTTGTGCCAAGTTGTAACGGCGAGCACTGCTGCAACAGCACAGCGAGTCTCCGCCCCCACAGCTGCGATCAGAACAGTCGTAACAAGTCACCAATGGAACTCCAAGAGTCCCCCCCTCTGATTCGATGGATTGATCACGATGACACTCGAAAGGCATGGCTGCCGATGCAAGGACGGGGGATGTAAACAAAGGCAGGCATGATTCAGTCCCAATACAGGGGGATCAGGTAGGATCCGCATTGACTCTCCTTCTTATTGACCCTCTAATTGACAGCCTGGACCCTTATCATCATGCATCTTATGAAAATCCTTTTGGTCGAAGACGACAAGCTGCTCAATCACCACCTCACCACGCTGCTGACCGAGGCCCAGAATCAGGTCCACAGCACGGACAGCGCCCAGGTGGCGCTGCACTATGCAGCCGACTACCCCATCGACGTGGCCATCATCGATCTCGGCCTGCCGGACATGGATGGCCTGCAGCTCATCAGCCGTCTGCGCGAGCAGCAGATCCCCTTCCCCATCATAGTGTTGACCGCGCGTGGCAACTGGCAGGACAAGGTGGAGGGACTGGAAGCCGGTGCCGATGACTATCTGGTCAAACCCTTCCAGAAAGATGAGCTGCTGGCCCGCCTCAATGCCCTGGTACGGCGTAGCGCCGGTTTCATCTCCCCCAGGGTGAAGGCGGGTGACTACGAGCTGGATCTCTCCCGCAAGGAGCTGACCATCGCCGGCGAAGTCACCGTGCTCACCAGCTTCGAGTATCTGATCCTGGAGTACCTGATGCGCAACGCCCGCCAGGTGGTCTCCAAGCAGCAACTGCTGGACCAGCTCTACGGGGATGGCGAAGGGGATCCCAACACCATAGAGGTGATGGTGAGCCGACTGCGCAAGAAACTGGATCCGGAAGGGCTCATCCAGCCCATTTCCACCATCCGCCGCCAGGGTTACATCTTCAACCTCTCCTGCAGTTGATGCCCCTTGCCATGCTGCACCCCATGACACTGATCCGTCGCTCGCTGCACCTCAAGCTGATGCTGAGCGCCATGCTGGTCATCGCGCTCATCATGGCCTTCTCCGTCTATATCCTCTACCTCGGCCACGCCGAGGAGCAGGCCCAGAAAGCCAGCATCCGCATGCAGGAGAACCTCTCCAAGCTGTTCTCCTCCAAGCAGCCGGAGCCCCACGCCATCACGGATCTCGGCGGTCTGACCCCGGATGCCATCGACCCCAATCTCGACACCCTGATCTGCCGCTCCGATGGAGAGTTGAGCTGGTCCAGCCTGCACATGCCCGAGGTAATCACCATCAAGGAGACCATCTGCCGGGATCTGATGAAGTACCTTGGGGGCCTGGATCAGGACTATTTCTTCAAGCTGCACACCATTAAGAATGGCGAGAGCTACTTCATCTACAGCCTGCGCTTCCTGCGCAACCACGGCGACGGCCCCACGACCTACTACGTGGTGATGGTCGATTCCGCCAAGCGCTACCAGGCCCAGACCCGGGACTATCTCTACCGGTGCATTCGCCAGGCCTTGCTCGCCTACAGCCTGCTCGGCGCCCTGCTGCTGCTCACCAGCTTCTGGAGCCTCTCCTCCCTGCGTACCATGGCGCGCCAGATTGACGAGATCCGCGCCGGTAGGCGAGAGGCACTGTCAAACGACTACGAGCGCGAACTGACTCCCCTGACAAGCTCGGTCAACCAGTTGCTGGAGAACGAACGCCAGCAGACCCAGCGCTACCAGCACGCCCTCAACGATCTCGCCCACAGCCTGAAAACCCGGCTGGCGCTCATCCAGATCACCGCCCAGGAGCTCAAGCTCGGCCACGACATCCATGACAACATCAATGAACAGATCACCACCATGGATCAGATCATCCAGTACCAGTTACGCCGCGCCGTCACCGGGCGAAAGCGCCTCGCGAGCAAGGGCACCGAACCGGTTCCCCTCATCGAGAAGCTGCTGGCCAGCCTCGCCAAGGTCTATCGCCACAAGAAGCTGCAGACCGGCTTCCAGTTTGACGACGATGTCTTCTTTCACGGCGAGCAGGGCGATCTGATGGAGCTGATGGGCAACCTGCTGGACAACGCCTGCAAGTTTGCCATCAGCGAGATCCGGGTTCATGTCCGCCACCGGGAGAGCGGCCTGCTCATCGTGGTGGAAGACGACGGCCCCGGCATCGCCCCCGGCAAATCGCAGCAGATCTTCCAGCGCGGCGTGCGGGCTGACAGCTCCCCCGGCCAGGGGATTGGCCTCGCCGTGGTGACCGAAATCGTGCACAGCTACGGCGGCGAGATCCGGGTGGATGACTCCCCGCTCGGCGGCGCGAGATTCCACATCACCCTCCCCTGACAGCGCAGGAGCCAGTACCTGGCTCCTGCCGCATTCGGGCGTTGCCATCCCGGTGCTTTCCATGTCTCACTCCTTATGCCTCGACCAGGCCAATCACATGGCAGCGAGGCTGACGAGCTTGCGCCCCCATCAGAAGCTGGCCTGCCGCTCCCCTCAGCCCCCATGCTCGCGCAGAAACGACAGGCATAAAAAAACCGGCCGCGAGGGCCGGTAAAACAGTTCAGGCTTGTCAGGTGACAATGCGCACCCAGCGGATGAAGACCGGTTTCAATTCCCTATGAAGCCCCGTCCTCTTGAGTACGTAGGTTCACTTTACGCCCTGGTCACTTAATCGGGACTGAACCATGTTCACCCTGGCAAGGCTCAGAGACGGATCCCGAGGGACTGGCGCAGATAGGCTCCCGCCCCGAGCAGCCCCGGCCCTTCATGGGTGATGAGGAAGACCGGAATGTCTTTGAGATAAGGCTTGAAGCGCCCCTTGTCCTCGAAGGCGACCCGAAAGCCCGATCCGATGAAGAACTCCTGAAAGCGCGGCACTATGCCACCGGCGATGTAGACACCGCCGAAGGTGCCCATGTTGAGGGCCAGGTTGCCGGCAAAGCGGCCCATGAGCACGCAGAACAGGCTCAAGGTGCGACGGCAATCGAGGCAATCCCCCGCCAGCGCGCGCTCGGTGATGTCCTTGGGGGCAAAGGGTTCGGGCTCGCGGCCATCGGATTTGACCAGGCCGCGATAGAGATTGACGAGCCCGGGGCCCGAGAGGAAACGCTCCGCCGACACATGGCCCAGCTCGCCGCGCATCACCTGCAGCACCGCATCTTCCTCTTCCGTGTTGGCGGCGAAGTCCACGTGACCGCCCTCACCCGGCAGGCTCAGCCACTGCTCACCGGCCTGCACCAGGTGGGCGACGCCAAGGCCGGTCCCTGCGCCATAGATGGCGATGGGCTTGCCGGCCACCGGGGCCGCGCCCCCGAGCTGGATGCGATCGCTCTCGCCGAGCACGGGCACCGCCATGGAGACGGCAGTGAAATCGTTGATCACCTGCAGGCGTGCCAGGCCGAGGTTGGCCTGCATCTCGCGGATGGAGAACTCCCAGCTGTGGTTGGTCATGGCGACCCAGTCACCATTGATGGGACAGGCGATGGCGATGCACGCCTCGCCCACGGTGGCATCGTGCTCTTCGAGATAGAGGCGCACCACGGCCTCCAGGCTGGGATGGGCCAGCCCCGAATAGGTTTTTGCCTGGGAAATGGCGCCCGTCGCCAGTTCGCACAGGGCCAGCCGGGCATTGGTACCGCCAACGTCGCCCACCAGCGCATGGGTATGCTGCATAACAAACTCCTTCGTTACCGACTCGGGGCGGCCCTTACCGTCCCGACATTATTATTTGGCTGCAATACTACTCGAGCCCGCAGCCGGGCTGTGCGATTTATGCAGACAAGTGTGCACCCGCTCACAGTGTTGTTGCTTTGCAACATTTGTAAGCGTTTTCAAGACGCAAATGGAAGTTTGCAACTAAAAACACGAAATAATTAGACATGAGTCATACTTTGCAGGGCCGAGATTAGTTCCGATAAGCGCTTGTCTTATATAGTCATCGCGGAGACTGGAAACCTGCTTGAGCTGTGAATTTAGTGCACAGACACTGAAGTTAAATTACAAAAATGCCTGGTGGTAATGATGAATACCCTCGATAAAATTACGAACAATCTGGAAAGTTTCAGTAAATCAGAGCGTAAGGTGGCTGAAGTGATCCTGGCCTCACCCCAGACCGCCATTCACTCCAGCATTGCTACCCTGGCCAAGCTGGCCGATGTGAGCGAACCAACCGTCAACCGTTTCTGCCGTCGCCTCGATACCAAGGGTTTTCCCGATTTCAAGCTGCACCTGGCCCAGAGTCTGGCCAACGGCACCCCTTATGTGAACCGCCACGTGGAAGCGGAAGACGGCCCGGATACCTATACCGCCAAGATCTTCGAATCCACCATGGCCTGCCTCGATTCCGCCAAGAACAGCCTGGACATCTCGGCCATCAACCGCTGCGTCGATATTCTGACCCAGTCCAAGAAGATCAGCTTCTTTGGTCTGGGCGCCTCCTCCGCCGTCGCCCGGGATGCCCAGAACAAGTTCTTCCGCTTCAATATCCCCGTCGTGAGCTTCGATGACATCGTCATGATGCGCATGAGCTGCATCAACAGCAGCGAAGGGGACGTGGTGGTCCTCATCTCCCACACCGGCCGCACCAAGGCCCTGGTGGAAATTGCCGCGCTGGCCCGGGAAAACGATGCCACCGTCATCGGCATGACCGCCAAGGACTCTCCTCTGGCCCGCGAATGCAACCTGGTGCTCTCCATGGACGTGCCGGAAGACACCGACGTCTACATGCCCATGGCCTCGCGCATCGCCCAGCTCGCCCTGGTGGACGTGCTGGCCACCGGTTTCACCCTGCGCCGTGGCATGAAATTTCGCGAAAACCTGAAGAAAGTCAAAGAAGGTTTGCGCGAATCCCGCTTTGATACCCCGCACTCCTCCTGATCATTCGGGGGTCCGCCCCCGACTGTCTATGCCAACGGGCTTGGTGTAGTATCGAAATTCAATCAAACAAGGCCACCCAGATGGCCTGCCAGTTGGCGCCATGCCACATGCTTGACGGGGCAGTATTTCAAGTCATATCAACTTCACATTGGAGTCTTTCATGCCAAGACGTACAAAGATTGTTACCACACTCGGTCCGGCGACCGATCGCGACGGCATTCTCGAGGGGATCATTCGCGCCGGTGCCGACATGGTGCGGATGAACTTCTCCCACGGCACTCCTGAAGATCATATCCAGCGCGCCAACCAGGTGCGTGACATCGCCGCCAAGCTGGGCCGCCACGTGGCCATCATGGGCGATCTGCAAGGCCCCAAGATCCGCGTCTCCACCTTCAAGGATGGCAAGATCTACCTCGCCATCGGTGACAAGTTCATTCTCGATGCCGCCCTCGGCAAGGGCGAAGGCTGCCAGGAGCAGGTCGGCATCGACTACAAGAGCCTGCCGCAGGACGTGGTATCCGGTGACATCCTGCTGCTGGACGATGGCCGCGTGCAACTGAAGGTCGAACAGGTCGAAGGCACCCGAATCCACACCACGGTGACCGTGGCCGGCCCGCTCTCCAACAACAAGGGCATCAACAAGAAAGGTGGCGGCCTCTCCGCACCGGCCTTGACCGAGAAGGACAAGGAAGACATCAAGACCGCCGCCCGCATGAACGTGGACTACCTGGCGGTCTCCTTCCCCCGCAGCGGCGATGATCTGCGCTACGCCCGCGAACTGGCCCGCGAAGCCGGCTCCAACGCCAAGATCGTGGCCAAGGTCGAGCGCGCCGAGACCGTCGCCAGCGACGAGGCGATGGAAGACATCATCCTTGGCTCCGATGCCGTCATGGTGGCCCGTGGCGACCTGGGTGTCGAAATCGGCGACCCCGAACTGGTGGGTGTGCAGAAGAAGCTCATTCGCCACTCCCGCCGCCTGAATCGCGTGGTCATCACCGCGACCCAGATGATGGAGTCCATGATCAACGCGCCGCTCCCGACCCGTGCCGAAGTCATGGACGTGGCCAACGCCGTGCTGGACGGTACCGATGCGGTGATGCTCTCCGCCGAGACCGCCGCCGGCCAGTTCCCCATCGAGACCGTGACCTCCATGGCCAGCGTCTGTGTGGGCGCCGAGAAGCACCCGAGCCTGAACGTCTCCAACCACCGCATGAGCTACACCTTCACCTCGGTGGAAGAGGCGGTGGCCATGTCCACCATGTATGCGGCCAACCACCTGGAAGGGGTCAAGGCGATCGTGGCGCTGACCGAGTCGGGCACCACCCCGCTGCTGATGTCCCGCATCAGCTCCGGCCTGCCCATCTTCGCCATGTCTCCTCACAACAAGACCCTGGCCTGGGCCAACCTCTACCGCGGCGTCACCCCCGTGCTGTTTGATGGCGACGAGACCAAGCCGGTCTACGAGGTGTGCCGCGACGCGCTGGACGTGCTCAAGGCCAAGGGACTGCTGCAAAGCGGCGACATGGTATTGCTCACCCACGGCGACAAGATGGAGACCGTCGGCAGCACCAACACCTGCAAGGTGATGATGGTCGAGTAATCGCCCCTTCTCCCTGCAACAATAACGGCTCCCGCGGGAGCCGTTATTTTTATGGGATCTGCCCAGGTTCAACCGCGAAACAGCTCCACCTTGTCCCCATCCTGCAGGCTGCCGGCGCCGCGCACCACCACCTTGTCTCCCTGCTTGAGGGCGCCACTCACCGCCACCTCCCGGCTGTCCCCGAACAGCACGGTGACCGGCACCCGGTTCACCGTGAGCGCCTCGCCGCGCTGCTCCACCTGATAGACCACGCTTCCCTCGGTGCCGAGCACCAGGGCATCCCGTGGCAACAGCATGGTGTGCTGCTCTCCCATCGGCAGCGCCACCCGCACCGGCGAGCCGATGATGAACGTGCCCGCTTCCGGCTTGAGGCGCAGCTCGATGAGCCGGGACTTGGGATCGGCGCTCGCCGCCCGCTGGTAATAAATGCCATGGCCGCTGAGCTGATCACCCTCAACCCGCAACCGGGCCTGGGTGGCCAGTTGCCGGGCCCAGGCAATAGGCGCACGCAACCGGATATCCGGCTGGTCCGGATTGACCAGCTCAAGCGCCTGTTCGCCCGCATCCACATGCTCCCCCGGCTGGATGAAGTGTTCATTCACCACCCCGTCAAACGGGGCAAAGATGCGGCTTCTGCGCAGCTGCTCCTCAATCTGGCGCACCTGCACCCGCGCCAGCTGCTCGGCCAGCTCAGCCTGTTCCACGTCATAGCGCGCCTTGTCATACTGGCTCTGGGAGGCACTCTTTTGCTGGTGCAAACGATCCAGGCGCTGGAACTCGGCGCGAGCGTAACGCAGATTGTTCCCCTCTCTGGCTTGTTCCGCCCTCGCCTGCTCCAGCGAGAGACGCAGGGTCGCGCTGTCCATGCGCAACAACTCGTCCCCCGCCTTCACCCGGCTGCCAAACTCGGCTATCCACTCCACCCGACCGCTCACTTCGGCGCTGAGCGCCGCCTGCTGGCGGCTCGCCACCGTGCCGCTGACCCAGATGCTGGCCCCCGCCTCTCCCTGGGCCACCTCCGCCAGCGTCACCATCTTGCTTTGTGCAAACGCAGGCAGCCCGCCAGCCAGCAGCAGAGCCCCCACCACTATCCTTGTGAAACCTTGTGTCATCGATGAGCTCCTTGCTCAGGCACGCTGCCGAAGGGCGTGCGGTATGTCGGTCTGCTCCCCCAACCGCAGGAAGGCGGGCAACAGGATCAGGGTGAAGAGGGTGCTGCAACTCATGCCGCCGACGATGACGGTGGCCAGCCCCCGGTAGATTTCGCTCCCCTCGCTCGGACTCAGCATCAGGGGCAGCATACCGAAGATGCTGGTGAGGCTGGTCATGGCGATGGGACGCATCCGGCTTTGCAGAGCATCGGTGACTGCCGACTGTCGGCTCATCCCCTCCCGCTCGGCCATCCTGGTCTGGTGCACCAGCAGAATGGCGTTGTTGACCACCAACCCGAGCAGGATGACGAAGCCGATGATGGTGAGCAAGTCCATCGGCAGCGGCGCCACCAGACCGCTCAGGTGCAGCGCCAGCACGCCGCCTACGGTGGCGAGCGGCAAGGTGAGCAGCACCAGCACGGCATCCTTGAGGGAGGCGAAGACCCCCCACAGCAGAATGAGCAGTATCATCACGGCGAACAGGAAGATGCTGCCGAGGTTGCCGAGCGCCTGCTGCAGGCTGTCGGCATTGCCCGCGACCCGCAGCTCTCCCCCGGCCGGCAGCAACGGCCGGATGGCGGCAAAGCTCTTGTGCTGCAGGGTGTCGAGCACCTGCTCCATGCTCATCCCCGCCGGGGGCGATATCTGCAGGCTGATGCTGCGCCGCCCATCGGATCGGAAGATGCTCTCAGGCCCGAGTTGCGGCTCCACCCGCAGCAGTTCCCCAAGGGGAACGATGCGCCCGGACGGGGTAGCAAGCGGCACCGCCTTGAGCTCGTCCGGGTTGGCGGAGGCCTGCCCCATCAGCAGGATGTCGAGCCGCTCATCCCCGTCGAAATATTCGCCGACCCGCAGACCATCGCCAAAGGTCTGGATGATGGCGGGCATGGGGGAGCGATCCCAGCCCACCTCGGCCAGGCGCCTGTCCTGGGGCACCAGCCGAAGCTCGGGAGCGGTGAAATCGAGTCCGGGTTCTGGCCTGACCTGGGCGCCGGGCAAGTCCCGCTGCACTATGATCATGCTCTCCCGGGCCGCCTGATAGAGTTCGGGCAGCCCACCTCCCTGGATCAGCAGGGAGATGCTGTTTTCACTGTCAAAACCGCCAAACAGGGACCCCTGACCGCCAAACACCCGGGTGTCGGGAATGCCCACCAGCAACTGCTTCATCAAGAGCTGCTCCAGTACCTTGATCTGGTTATCCTCCTTTGGCCGCACCCCGATCTGGGCACCGCCCGGGTAGCGCAGGATGTAGTAGTTTTTGAGGACAGGCTCCTTCTCCCCTTTCATATAGGGGTCGAGGCGGGCAATCAGGGTATCGATCACCTCCTCCCGCTGGGCCTTGAGATTGACCCCGGGGGTGAAACTCATCCAGACGTCGATGGCGTCCCGCTTCACATCCGGCAGGTAGTTCATCTTGGGCAACATCAACCAGCTCACCAGCACAGGCCCCGTCATCATCAGGACGATGATGGCCCAGCGCCTGGGGGCGGTGGCCGTCCAGCGGATCACATGGCGGGTGACGCGGCACCACAGGCGCTCAAAGGGATCAATCAGCCGCTCGTGCCCCATCCAGCGCGCCGCCACCGCAGGCAACACCGTGACCGCCACCACCATGGAGACGGTCACCGCGCAGACGATGGTGAGCGCAAGATCGGCAAACAACTGCCCTTCCACGTCGTTGAGCAGGAGCACCGGCAGGAAGATGGCGACCGTGGTCAGGGTGGACGCCACCAGAGCGGTCCACACCCGGCGGGTGCCCTCCAGCGCCGCCTCTCCCTTGCTGATGTCACCCCGCTCATGGCGCCGGTAGATGCTCTCCAGCACCACGATGGCGGCGTCGAGCACCATGCCGACCGCAAACGCAATGCCCGCCAGGGAGATGATATTGAGGGTCCGCCCCATCACCTTGAGCAGGCAGAAGGTGAGCATGATGCTGATGGGAATGGCGATCGCGATCATCAGGGTCGCCTTGAGCTGGCGTAGAAAGACCCAGAGGATGGCGCAGGAGAGCAGCACCCCGAGCCCCAGGTTGGCGGTCACCATGCTCACCGCCCGGTTGATGTAGAGAGAAGCGTCAAACGACTGCTCCATGTGCAGGCCGACCGGCTCCAGCACCTCCCGGTTGAGCTCCCCGACCTTGGCCTTGATCCCCTCGAGCGCCGCCAGGGCATTGGCGCCGCTCTCCTTGAAGATTTGCGCCGCGATGGCGGTGTTGCCGTTCTGGATGCGCAGCACCGGGTTCTCCTCCCGGGCCACTCTGATCTCGGCTACGTCCCGCAGATAGATGGGCAGGCCGTCACGCCAGTCCACCACCTTGTCCCCCAGGGCCGCCACGTCATAGCGACCGGCAAAGCGCAGCTTGTACTCCCAGCGTCCGATGTCGAGGGTGCCGGCCGACACATCCCAGCCCGTCGTTGCCCGGCTGGCGAGCACCGGGATCTCCACCCCCAGCTCGGCGGCGCGGTAAGGGTCGAAACGGATCTGGATCTGGCGCTCGTTGATCCCCTCGATGTCGACCGTGGACACCCCGGGGATCCGCTCCAGCTCGGGCTTGACCCTCGCCTCGATCAGCGCCTGGTGATCGTCTATCTCCCCCTTGGCGCCGGGCAGTTGCTGGATGAAGAAGAAGGTCAGGGTGTCGTTGCTGCTGTAGTTGTTGACGTAAGGGCCACCGATGTTGTCCGGCAGCCCCGAGACCCGGTTCAGGCGGGAGATGACATCAAGCTGGGCCCGCTGCATGTCGGTGCCGAGGGCAAACTCCATGTCGATTTCGGTGAAGCCGGGGTAGCTGTTGCTGCTGAGGCTCTTGAGCCCCTGTACCCCCTGCATCTCCTGCTCGATGGGATCGGTTATCTCCGACTCCATCTCCTGGGGCGAGGCCGAGCGCCAGTCCACCGTGATGTTGAGGTGAGGACGGTCTATGTCGGGAAACAGCTGGACGGGCAGTCCCCGGATGCTGAGCAGGCCCAGCAAAAAAATCAGCACGACCGAGACCGCCACCCAGATGGGGCGTTCGATCGCCGTTTTGGCGAGGTTCATTCACTCTTCCTGAGTTGTTGTTATCGGCCATTCCGATGGCCTTGCTTCCTGCCCCAAGGGTGGGGGCCATTGCATTAAACTGGAATTAATCGACCTTGTAAATGCCTGGTTAAACAACAAAAAACCGGCCACTAGGGCCGGTTGTCGGTTTACGCTCGGGGTCAGGCTGCGTGCTCAACCGGGTTCGTTTGAGACCATCCTTCCAGCTCGCCAGGAGCGAAGTTGTCCACCTGGATAGCCTCGTAGCGCAGGGCATCGGCGGCCAGCAGCTTGTCCGCCTCCTCCTTGCCGAGGATGGACTGGGACAGGGCGGCAGCCACCAGCTCAGGCAGCGCCAGCTTGCGGGGCAGTCTGCCCTCTTTCTGGGCCTGCACCAGCTTCTTCTCGATGGGCTGCACCGAGACCATGGCCTGGAAGGCACGCTCCATCAGCCCCACCGGATCCGCCTCGTCCTTGCCCACATAACAGAGCGCGGTCAGACGATCCCGGAACTCGCCCGGCGTCATCATGGCCAGGCAGATGGCATGGCAGCGATCGTCCGCCGGCATCTTGTAACCGACGCCGAACGGGAACACCACCCGCTTGAGTACGGCACCCACCACCTTGTTCGGGAAGTTCTGGAAGAAGCCCTCGAACGCCTTGCCAATCAGGTAGAGGTTGCGCTCCACCGCGTACTGGACGAACGGCAGGTCAGAGACCATGCGGCCCTGATCCTCGTAATGCTTGAGGGTGGCGGAGGCCAGGTAGAGGTGGCTCAGCACGTCACCCAGACGGGCGGAGATCATCTCCTTGCGCTTGAGATCGCCACCCAGCATCAGCATGGAGACGTCGGCGCACAGGGCCAGCCCTTTACTCATGCGGGAGAGTTGCTTGTAGTAGCGGGCTGTTTCGCCAGCTACCGGCGCGCTGTTGAACTGGCCCAGGGTCAGCCCCTGGAACAGGGCACCGAAGAAGTTGCCGGTACCGAAGGCGATGTGTTTCATCAACAGGGCGTCAAACTTCTCGAGACCGCGCTCCACATCGGTGTCGGCCGCCGCTTCCAGCTCGGCAAACACATACGGATGGCAGCGGGTGGCCCCTTGCCCGAAGATCATCAGGTTGCGGGTCAGTATGTTGGCCCCTTCCACCGTGATGGCTACCGGGATGCCCATGTAGGCGTAGCCGGTGTAGTTTTTCGGGCCCAGCTGGATGGCGCGACCGGCGTGGATGTCCATGGAGTCATCCATCACCTGGCGGGCCATCTCGGTCATGTGGTACTTGGAGATCGCGGTGACGATGGCCGGTGCCTGACCCAAATCCAGGGAACCTGCGGTCATGCGACGAGCCCCTTCCAGCTGATAGGTGAGGCCGCCAATGCGGGCCAGCGCTTCCTGCACCCCTTCAAACTTGCCGATGGACATGCCGAACTGTTTGCGCACGTAGGAGTAGGCGCCCACGGTGCGGCTCGCCATGTGACCACAGGCGGTGCCAAGGGCAGGCAGCGAGATGCCGCGACCGGCGGAGAGGCACTCCACCAGCATGCGCCAGCCGCGGCCGGCGTAATCCGGGCCGCCGATGATCCAGTCGAGCGGAATGAACACATCCTTGCCGAAGGTCGGGCCGTTCAGGAACGCCAGCCCCATGGGGTAGTGGCGATCGCCGACGCGCACGCCTGGGTGACTGGTCGGGATCAGCGCACAGGTGATGCCGATCTCTTCCTTGTCACCCAGCAGTTTTTCCGGGTCATAGAGCTTGAACGCCAGCCCCAGCACGGTGGCACGCGGCGCCAGGGTGATGTAGCGCTTGTTCCAGTTGAGGCGAATGCCCAGCACCTCTTCACCCTTGTGCATCCCCTTGCAGACGATCCCCTTGTCCGGGATGGCGCCCGCATCGGAGCCCGCTTCCGGCCCGGTCAGGGCGAAGCAGGGTACCTCCTTGCCGTTGGCCAGCCCCGGCAGCCAGAAATCTTTCTGGGCCTGGGTGCCGTAATGCATCAGCAACTCGCCCGGGCCGAGGGAGTTGGGCACCATGACGGTGACCGCGACGCTCAGGCTCTTGGTGGCGATACGGGTGACGATGGTGGAGTTGGCAATCGCCGAGAACTCGCGGCCGCCGTAGGATTTCGGGATGATCAGGGAGAAGAAGCCTTCTTTCTTCAGATAGTCCCACACCGGCTCCGGCAGGTCCTTGGTCTCGTTGACGATCTTGAAGTCGTCCACCATGGCGAGCAGGGTTTCGACCTGGTTGTCGATAAAGGCCTGCTCTTCTGCGCTCAGCTCGGCCTTGCCGTAGCCGTGCAGTTTCTTCCAGTCCGGGTTGCCGCGAAACAGCTCCCCGTCCCACCAGACGGAGCCGGCCTCCATGGCCTCCCGCTCGGTGGCCGACAGGGGCGGCAGTATCTTCTTGAAGATGCCGAACACAGGGCGGGTCACCACCTTTTTACGGATGGCGGGGACACCGAGCACCACGGCTATCGCCAGCACCAGCAGGACAAGCAATGTGATCATACCGAAGTTCCTTCTATTTCACTGTTTCCGTTGATTATTGTTAGGTGTTACACGGCCAGGGAGAGCCTGGTCGACTCCACGGGCGCCCCGACACCGGACGCCAGATAAGGAATGACGTTGCGCACCAGCCCTTCCACATCGAGCTGCTGGCCAAAATCGGCCTGGGCGATGTCACGCAGGGCATCCGCAGAGGCCATGGTGAAGACGACGGTGCCCAGGGTGAAGTGCAGGCGCCAGAAGAGATCCGCTGGCGACAAATCCGGATTGGCCTTGGAGATGGCCTGGGTGATCCCGTGCAGGGTCGCCCCATAATGGGTGGTAATAAAGCGGCGCAGGTGGCCCTGACTGTCGATATAGCCGCGCCCCAGCAACTGCATGAAGAGCGCCGGACCATTCGCCCTGACGGCCGACAGTTTCATCAGAGGTTCGACAAAGCTCTCGAACACCTGCAACAGGGTCAGCTGATCCTGCGCCATCAACGTCTGCAACCGCCCGTCCAGTGCCGGTATGAAGAGGCTCAGATAACGGTCGAGCACCGCCTGGATAAGCTCCTTCTTGGAGCCGAAGTGATAATTGACCGAAGCCAGGTTCACATCGGCCTCGCTGGTGATCAGACGCAACGAGGTATCGGCGAACCCTCGCTCGGCAAACAGCACCTCGGCGGCGTCGAGAATACGGTTCTTGGTATCGATTTTACTCACTGGACACCTCACTTAAACGAATGTTTAAAAAGTACGTTTCACGCCCACCCATGTCAAGAGAATGTGAACAAGTGTTGGCTAAATGTTTTTAATCAAAAAAGAGGGAAGATGGCGGGAACTTCGCGGCGAGACGGCACTCTATATCTATGCCACTGCAATTAAACATTAAGTCTCGCCCAACCTGCGTCATGCTAGTTGGGCATTTTTTTGCCCTGCCGTCACCCGATGCGCCGACAGAGAACCAAAAAAAACCGTCGCAGGGGCGACGGCGGGGAAAACGGGTCTGACCATCCAGTGTCGACCCATCGATGGGTGTTCAGGCTTGCATCGATGTCGCCATCCTCGCAGTGAAACGTCATCAGACTTTGTCAGCACAGACCCAAATTGTGACAAAGTATGGCAACCAGCCACATGGCCCGGCTTCGCCAATCTTGCTATGCTGTCGCCTCATGCCAGAGGGGATAGAAGATGAAGTATACGGTCGATACCCACACGCACACCGTCGCCAGCACCCACGCCTACAGCACCATTCACGATTACCTGCCCATCGCCAAAGCCAAGGGGATCAAGCTGTTCGCCACAACGGACCATGGCCCGGACATGGCAGATGCCCCGCATTACTGGCATTTCGTCAATCTGCACGTGTTGCCCAGGGTTGTGGACGGGGTCGGTATCCTGCGCGGCATCGAAGCCAACATCAAGAATATCGACGGTGAAATAGACTTCCCTGAGCGCTACGAGTCCCGGCTCGACATGATCATGGCGGGCTTTCACGAACCGGTGTTCCCCCCCTGCGATCAGGCGACCCACACCCAGGCCATGATCAACGCCATTCGAAGTGGTCGGGTCGACATGATAAGCCACCCCGGCAATCCCGCCTTCCCCATCGATATTCAGGCGGTGGTCAAGACAGCGGCAGAGTATCGCGTGGCACTGGAGGTCAACAACTCCTCGTTCAGTCACTCCCGTGCAGGTAGTGAAAGCAACTGCCGCGCCATCGTCGAGGCGGCGCGCGATCTGGGTGCCTACCTCACTTTCGGCTCCGACTCCCACGTGGCATTCAGCCTCGGCGACTTTGATCACTGCCATCGGCTGGTCACCGAAGCCAACTTCCCACATGAGCGGATCCTGGCCCGCTCCCCCCGCGCACTGCTCGATTTTCTCGAGAGCCGCGGCCGTGCTCACATCCCGGAGTTCATTGACCTCTGATATGCCTTAACATCATGAGCCAACTCATAAAATCGAGTTGGCTCAATTGACTTGTCCGGCTTTTTTCACGACTCTGAACATCAGGCCGCCGGTATAGCTCAGTTGGTAGAGCAGCGCATTCGTAATGCGAAGGTCAGGAGTTCGATTCCCCTTATCGGCACCAGATAAAACAAAGGGTTAGCTTCTTGGTGAAGCTAACCCTTTGTGCATTTTGGCTTGGGGTACCACGTGGGGTACCACATCTAGCAAACGGTAGGCACATTACTGTATCCACTTACCTGGCCACCGGCAGGTCCTCCCAGCGTGTGGTGTAACAGGGGCTCAGGTGCTCTTGTCGCATCATCCACTCAGGCGACCCCGTACCTTGGCTGGCAAAGCCTACTCGCCCCAATCCCTTGGCTTTGATCTGGTCCATCACTGCCATCAGCGCGTCCGATTGAGCGGAGGACGGGGCAAACAGATCTGCCTGTTGTTGCCCCTTGGGGGTGAACTCACTCAGCATGACGCCCCCCTTCTGATAGCGGTAACCGTCGCGCCAAATCTGCGGTAGCAGCACGTTCACTTGCTGCAGCAGCAACCGGGTATCATCGCTAGGGCAGACCAGTCGGACGCCAGCCTGCTCACTGTAGTAAGGAGCTCGTTCGTCAAAGGGGCTGGTTCGCACGAACAGGTGCACCCGTTGGCAACACATCCCCTCGGCCCGCAACTTCTCGGCTGCGCGAGCCATAAAGCCTGACAACGCTTGGGCCATTTCTCCACGGTCAGTCACGCGCTCACCAAAGGAACGGCTCGAGAGGATCTGCTGCTTCGCCGCCGGTTCAACGGTCAGCTCTGCGCAAGGCAGGCCACGCAGCTCCTGTACGATTCGCTCGACCACCACGCCGTATTGGGCGCGTAACCCTTTGGCGTCGCTAGCCACCAGGTCAGCAACGGTGTTGATGCCTTGTGCCACCAACTTGGCTCCCAAGCGCCGTCCTATGCCCCACACCTCGTCCACCGGGGTGATAGCCATCAGCCGTGCGCGGCGCAGCTCGTCACGCAAATCCACGACGCCGCCTGTGGCAGGCCATTTTTTGGCTGCATAGTTGGCCAGCTTAGCAAGGGTCTTGGTGGGGCCGATCCCAACCCCTACCGTTAGGCCGGTCCACTGCCACACTCGCTGCCGGATCTGTTGCCCATAGGCTATGAGGTCCCCGGCAAACGACTCCGACAGTGACAGGAATGCTTCATCGATAGAGTAGACCTCCAGCTCGGGGGCCATGGTCTCCAACGTGCTCATCACCCTGCCAGACATGTCTCCATAGAGCGCGTAGTTGGAGCTGAATGCCACACCGCCATGCGCCTCGAACTGCTCGCGGATCTTGAAGTAGGGCCCGGCCATCTTGATACCCATCGCCTTGGCTTCGGGGCTGCGCGACACCACGCATCCATCGTTGTTGGAGAGCACCACGATCGGGCGGCCACGCAGCTCAGGGCGAAACAACCGCTCACAGCTGGCGTAGAAGTTGTTTACATCAACGAGCGCTATAGCCATCACGCTGCCTCAGATTGCCAATCACATGGGTGACCACTCCGAACAACTCCAGGGAGAGACTCATACAAGGGTCGATAGGCGCGAACGCCGGATTGGCTGGCAACAGCCGCAACCTCGGCTTGAGCTGCAAGGTCTTTACCGTGAAGCCGCCATCGAGTTGTGCAATCACCACATCACCATGGCGCGGGGTGAGGCTCTTATCGACCACCAGCAAGTCACCGGGAAAGATGCCGACCCCGGTCATGCTCTCCCCCTCGGCACGCAGATAGAAGGTTGCTGCAGGGTGGGCCACGCAGTGGGTGTTGAGGTCCAACTTCCCTTCCAGATAGTCGCTGGCTGGGCTGGGAAAGCCGCAAGAGGCGCGGTGCAAGAACAGCGGGATGGTCACCTCGGCGGGTGATGGGTCTGGGGTTAACAGCTTCATGGCAAAATACCTGTGTTTATATACAGGCATTATAGCGCACCACCTTTGAACCAGCGCAAGTCCCGCATGCCAGTGATGGCGTACCATGGCGCCAACAAATAACAAAGAGGTCAGTATGAGTCACAATCTGTGTGCTCTACCGAAAGAGCAGCAAGAACGGGTCGAGGTCGAGAAGGCCGCCGCATATGCGGTATGGAAGGAGCGCAACGGTCACTTGGCCAGCGCAGAAAGCGAAGCGAACCAACATCAAGGTGAACTGGGTCGCTACTTCCTTGAAAAGGTCGCCTACTTCAAGTCGCGCTGACCCTATCAACACGTTCATCGGTGGCTATGCAGGTCACTAGCAACAAACCGCATTCCAAACAACTTAACGAGGTACGTATTGTGACGGCATTGGTAGTCAACTTGGTAGAGACCTACTCCAGCCGAGGTGCTTACAAGGGCGCCATTAGCGCTTGGCGGGTTTCAAGTGATATGGCCAACAAAATCTCCACCGTCATTGGGGTTTACAAGTCTCAAGTCGTGGTTGTCATCGAAGGCTGCCAGCTGAAACTCTCGACACCTGATGCCAATGAACTACACGATGACGGGTGTGATGGTCGTTACTTCGTGGTCGGTGGAGACGTTTACGAAGACACCAAAGCTTGGCTAAAGCCGCATCCGTGGTTATTCAAGTCACTGGCCAGCGTACAAGGCCCACGCTACCTGAGCCTCGAAGAGGCCAACCAGATACCTTCAGGCAGCGTCATACTGAAGTAAGCCATATCTACACATCTTGATAGATAAGGTGAGGGAGGCTCGCGCCTCCCCCACTCAACACCACACCTCACACAAGCTCTCTGCCTGCGCCAGAACCAGCTGAGCAGCCTCTTCCTGCTGGTCTGGCGGGTACTTGTACTTGCGCAGGATGCGCTTGACCATCAGCCGCAGTTTGGCGCGCACGCTTTCGCGGCTGCTCCAATCCACGGTCACGCTACGGCGCAGGTTGGCTGTCAGCTCATGGGCTATCTTGGCCAGTATCTCGTCCCCCAGCTCACGCACTGACGCCTCGTTGTTGGCCAACGCATCATAGAAGGCGAGCTCGTCATCGTTAAGGCCCAAGGCCTGCCCCCGCTTGCTTACGGCGGCAAACTTCTTGGCCATGTCGATCAGCTCCTCGATCACCTGTGCGGTTTCGATGGAGCGGTTCTGATAGCGTGCGATCACCTTGGTCAGCATCTCCGAGAACTTCTTCTCCTGGGAGAGGTTGGTCGCGAACTTCGACTTGATCTCCCCCTCCAGCAGTCGCTCCAGCAACTCCACCGCAAGATTGCGCTCCGGCAGGTTGCGCACCTCGGCCAGAAACTCATCATCGAGCAGGCCGATATTGGGCTTGTCGAGCCCCACCGCTTCAAACACATCGACCACATCGCCCGATACCACCGCATTGCCGATGATCTGGCGAATGGCCAAGTCGCGCTCTTCGTCGGTTTTCTTCTTTTGGGAGATCGCCTTCTTGGTCAACAACACTTTGACCGCCTGCAAGAAGGCCACTTCTTCCCGCACTGCCTTGGCCTCGTCAAGGGTGCAGCAGAGCGTGAACGCCTTGCTCATCGCCAGCGCGTTGTCGGCAAAGCGCTTCTTGCCATCCTCAAGGCCAAGAATAAAGTTGGCGGCCCCGGCGAGCAGCTTGTGGCCACCGGTGAGGTAGTCGCTGTAATCAAAGCCATGCAGCAGGGCGCGCAGGATATCGAGTTTCTCCTCCAACACCGCGTAGGCCTCATGGGCATCGACGGTCGGCTTGCCCCGTCCTTTGCTGGCGGTGTACTCCTTGATGGCGCTCTTGAGCTCGTTGGCGATCCCGATGTAATCGACCACCAGCCCGCCTTGCTTGTCCTTGAACACCCGGTTCACCCGTGCAATCGCCTGCATCAGGTTGTGGCCCTTCATCGGCTTGTCCACATAGAGGGTATGCACGCAGGGCGCATCGAAGCCGGTCAGCCACATATCACGCACGATGACCAGCTTGAGCGGGTCACTCGGGTCTTTGAACCGCTTCTCCAGCCGTTTCTTCACTTGGGTGGCATGGATGTGGGGCCGCAGCAATGCCTTGTCAGAAGCGCTACCGGTCATCACGATCTTGATGGCCCCCTTGTCGGGGTCCGGGTCATGCCAGTCGGGGCGCAGGGCCACGATGGCATCATACAAGTGCACGCAAATCTCGCGGCTCATGGCGACCACCATGGCCTTGCCATGCTGCGCCTGATTGCGCTCTTCGAAGTGGGCCACCAGATCGGCGGCAACCCGCTCAATTCTTGGCTTGCTGCCAACCACCTTCTCCAAGGCTGCCCACCGTGACTTAAGCTTGGCCTGCTCGCTCTCTTCCTCATCCTCGGCCAACTCATCCACTTCGTCGTCGATGTGGGGAAGCTCTTCGTTATTAAGTGACAACTTGGCCAAGCGTGACTCGTAGTAGATGGCAACCGTGGCACCATCGTCCTTGGCCTGCTGCATGTCGTAGACGTGGATGTAGTCGCCAAAGACGGCGCGAGTGTCGCGGTCTTCCGCTGATACGGGCGTACCGGTAAAGGCCACGAACGTCGCGTTGGGCAGCGCGTCGCGCAAGTGCTGTGCATACCCGACCTGATAGCGCGCAGCCCCTTCTGCAACCTTGCCTGGCGCTTTGAGCGAGGCGCTGAAACCGTACTGGGTTCGATGTGCTTCATCCGCGATGACCACGATGTTGGCGCGGTCGCTGAGCACAGGGAACGTGTCCTCATCCTCGCCGGGCATGAACTTCTGGATGGTCGTGAACACGATGCCACCGGAGGGCCTGTTGCCAAGCTTGTCACGCAGGTCACCTCGCGTACTCACTTGCACCGGCTCCTCGCGCAGCAGATCTTGCGAGAGTGAGAAGACCCCGAACAGCTGGCCATCAAGGTCATTGCGGTCAGTGATGACGACGATGGTCGGGTTCTCCATCGCGGCGTCTCGCATCACCCGGGCCGCAAAGCAGGTCATGGTGATGCTCTTGCCACTGCCCTGGGTATGCCACACCACCCCGCCCTTGTGGCTGCCGTCTGGACGCGATGCGAGCACCACCTGCTCGATGGCCGCCCTGACTGCATGGAACTGATGGTAACCGGCGATCTTCTTGACCAACCGGCCATCATCTTCAAACAGCACGAAGAAGCGCAGGTAATCGAGCAACATGGCCGGGGTCAGAATGCCGCGCACCATGGTCTCCAGCTCGCCAAACTCGCCGTAGGGGTCGAGGTTGACCCCATCCACAGTGCGCCACTGCATAAAGCGTTCGGCATCCGCAGACAGCGATCCCATCCGCGCCTCGCTACCATCGGAGGCAATCATGATCTCGTTGTACTGGAACAGGTCGGGGATCTGCTCCTTGTAGGTCTGCAGTTGGTCGAATGCCTTCCAGATGTCGGCATGCACGTCGGCCGGGTTCTTGAGCTCCAGCACCACCAGCGGCAGCCCGTTGATGAAGAGGATGATGTCGGGGCGGCGGGTGTGTTTGGGCCCCTTGATAGAGAACTGGTTGATGGCGAGCCACTCGTTGGCGGTGGGCTGCTCGAAGTCAACGAGGCGGACAAAGTCCCCCACCGTTTCGCCATCGCGCTGGTACTGGACTGGCACTCCATTCACCAGCAAGCGGTGAAATGCCCGGTTGGCCGACAGCAGCGCTGGGGTATCGAGGTTGACCACTTGGGTCAGCGCATCTTCACGCGCCACCAGCGGCACGGAGGGGTTGAGCCGGGCAATCGCCTCCCGCAAGCGCTCGCGCAGCAGCACTTGCTGGAACTGCTCACGCCACGGGTTATCAGAATCGGGGGCAACGTCGTAGCCACACACCACGCGATAGCCCACCTCGGCCAACCACCCCAGCACCTCTTGTTCCAACTGATCTTCGGTCATGCACCATCACTCATCAACAAGGAGAAACGCCCGTCAGGCGGGCTCGGCGGGTCTCAGTGGCAAGCGCAGTTCGCACGCAGAATCCGCCCTCGGCTGGCAAGGCAATATCAGCCGGTGGGACGAACTGGCAGCCAAGTCAAACGGCAAGACCCACAACGTCAGGCGGGCATCATAACAAAAAGGTTCGAGTGGAACTTTGAGCTGGCTCCATGATGGATAAATCAATACCAGATGACCATCATCCTGCTCGGTCAGGTACTTGTGGCCATAGGCAAACAGTTGGTAGAGGTCACCCTGGCTGATGCCGTACTTGCCGTCACGGTCGCTGCTATCGAGCCGCTTCCACTTCACATCCATCACCCAACGCTTGTTGCCGTGCTGCAACAAGAGGTCCGGCTGTAACCGGAACATCTGCTTGCCTTGCTGGGTGCAAAGGTACTGACTGGCCACCTGGGCCTTGAGGTTGGCATCGGGCAACAGCTGTTCACGCAGGCACGACTCTACATAGCGCTCGAACAGCTTCTCCATGGGGAACAGCAGGCTGATGCCGCGCCACTCACCATTCAGGGCACTTGGCATGGCACGATAGAGGATGAGCTCACACCACGGCCGAACACCTTGATAGTGAGCCATCAAGCGGTCATGTCGCCACAGTCTGAAGTCCCCTTCCACATCGCGGCTGGCAGGCACATCCACCAGCAAGTGGCGCAGCTCCTGTGCCAACCGCCAATTGTCCGGGTGCTGAGTCGCATTGGCGACGGTCTCCAGCGCCCGCTTGAGCAGCCGGTTCTCGGCCCGGTCGGGCAAGAAGAGGTCGTAACGTAACGCAAAGTGGTGGCCCCGGCCCGGTGGCTGGCGCATCTGCCGGGCGACATCAAGCTGACCACGCAAGAAGGGCTCGGTCGCCTCAAGGCGCTGATAGTCACTGCGCACGCCGCGTTTGACCAGCTGATCGAGCTCGGCCAGAAAGCGCGCGATAACCCACTCGTTGAGCGGCATATCAAAGCGATCCAACGACGCCTCCGCCGTTTCACGGGGGGGCAGATCCAGGGCTCGCTCCAGCATCCGGCGGATCAACTCACGACCATCCTCGAGTGGGTCATCCTCATTGGCGGTCTTGGGCAGGATCTCTATCACCTGCCCGGTGGGGGTCTCTATCACCCCCACGTAGTTGTCCAGTTGCAAGGTCCGGCTATCTTCCACCTGCGCAAGAGCGGGTGCATGGCTTACCTTGTAGCGCTGGCTCAATTGACATAGCCAATCGAAATCAACCGGGTCTATATGGGCAAGCGCCAGCGTATTAACAGCGTTATCTCTAACGGTTAACCGACCATACTCACGAACCGTGATGGGAGCCTTCACTGCGCCCCCTTGTCACCCTCGATGGTCAAGACATAGGCCTCAATACGCCTAAACGCCTTCTCATTGATGCTCCAACGTTGGCGTTGTCCCCCAACCGCTATATCACCAAGCAGGGTCTTGAGTTCGAGCTTGGGCGCCTCGAGGAACATCGCCTCAGCCTTGCTCTTGCGATGATCATTGAGCACCCAGGCGATGCGCTGCCAGTCCTCAAAGAAGTACTCCTGCAATAGCGGCAGGATCTGATGCTGGAAGATGTATCCCAACTGCACCAAGGTTGGCTTGGCAGCCGCTTTGAGCGGCATAAAGTAGGCATGACCGAGGCAATGGTCGCGGTCCAGCAGCACCTCGATACGCTGGTTCAGCGTATGGAGCAAGCGACCTACGTCTACCTTGTGCCCCTCTTCCTCGATGACCACGCCATCAAGCAGCTCGGCCCTGGGCGGCATCTCTTCAAACACAAAGCGGCGACGCAGCGCGATATCGAGTCCGGCCAAGGAGCGGTCGGCGGTGTTCATGGTGCCGATAAGGTAGAGGTTGTCCGGTACGCTAAAGGGGCGCTTGGAGTAAGGCAGCGTGGTGGTCAGCGCCTCGCTTGCGCCAGCCCGCTTGCTGGGTTCTATCAGGGTGATCAGCTCACCGAAGATGCGCGAAACGTTGCCCCGGTTGATCTCGTCGATGATCAACACATAGGGGGGCTTCTTGAGTGATGGCTGGGTCGTCTCTAATGGTTGTTGACTATGTTCTTGCAGATAGGCCAACAGGTCACCCCAAGTAAAGCGCTCCATTTGGTAAACTGTCTTCAGCGTAAAACGGGTATCGTCATTGAGAGGCAGAATAGATAGCCCAACATCGCGATAGATCCATTTAACAGACCGAACATGGTTGTAATCTCTACGTACTTTCTCTGGGACTCGATCCGGAGCTTCAAAGCAATAATCGCCAGTTACGACACCGACTGCTTCGATTTGCTCAGCTGAGCGGATACATACCAGAACATCACCAACCGCCATATCTTGGGAAAAACTACGGAGCGTACTGCGGTCATTAAAACCTAAGTGTTGATAATCACTATTATCCTGCTCGTCGATGCCATGTAGATCACCTAGATACCCCCATCCGATACGAGCCTCACCATGCTCCAAACAGTAACTCTTGGTTGCTGTTGTGCCCGTACCATCTATAGATATCTTCCATATTCTTGGTTTACTGCGAACACCTGTAGAAATAGAGGTAGTTGATGTTCTTGCCTCATCACATATTCGTTTGAAGACACCAGCCTCAACCTTGTACTCCAGTTGTGACTCTTCGCCAGTTACGGCACGGATCCCCTCCACAAAGTCTTCATAACTGAAGCTCTGGTGGAAGGTCACAAAGTCGATACGCCCCTCCTTTACCAGCTCATCAAAGCGCGCCTTAAGGGCCTTGCGGGCCTCTGGGCTTTCATCCTTGTCGTATAGGGACCAGCACTCAGGGTCGAGAATGGCCAGCGCCTTGTTGATCGTGTTGTAGGTCTTGCCGGTACCGGGCGGGCCGAAGAGGATCTGATTCAGGGGAACTAGGTCATTCATGATGTTCGTCTCTGACTTCTGTGGAACTAAAGGCGCACCGACAGGCCGATTACTGTGTCCGTTTACATTGATATTCTCATTTTTAATTAAGGGCACCACGGTACTATCAAACCAAGCTGAAACACTTTCACTGGTGTCAGCCTGATACCGGAGCTCTCCATGCTTTGGCTCAGGCGTAATGGCAGCATAGCGTTCCCCTTTTAGCAGAACGGTACACCACAATTTTTTTCCTTGGTCTCGAGCGATTCTCAATACTTGCGAAATGGCTTTAGAGGCACCTTTTGGCTTGATTCCCAGAACCCAGCTTGGCCCTCCTCTATTAATCCATTGATCCGCTTCAGGGAAACGCTGAGTCGCCTCGTCAATCACCCATTGAGCCCACTCTCGCTCACGCGCACCAAGGGAGTCCCAAAATGCCTGATATTCGGATGTACCATCCACGTTTTTAACATCCTGCAACTGGCTGACGACATAATCACGCAATTGACGCAGCGCATTACGTGCAGTCCCATTCCCGTAATTGCCCTCCTCAGCCAACTCCCCCCCTAAGTCATAACTGTCAAGCAGTGACTCTAGTTGAACAAGATCGGTGATAGACCAAAGGTCCAGCCCACAGTGCCTGGCAAGGTGGTTAATGCCTGCGCAGTACGAATTCACGGTATTAGCCTTCATCGGCCTCGCTAACAGGTAGTTCCGGTAGCCTTCCTGAGTTACTGACATAGTCCGGCCTCGCTCAGTTGTTCCTCGGCATCCGGCAAACGCAGTTGGCCGGAGATCAGACGGGGTAAAAGGGTATCGCGCAAGGTGGCAAGGGTTTGGGCTTGCTGGTGATTCGCTGCCACCTTGGCAAAAAGTGGGGCCGCAACCGCATGGAAAGCGTTGAGAACATCATAACTCGGTAGGACGCACGGCAAATTGCTTACTACCTCCGGACGAACAGCCGGATAAGCACCACCATCAGCAACATGTGCAAGGTATTCAATGCTGCTATTCGCAGTAGCTGCAAGATAGACATACTCGGTCGCAGCCTTCTGCTTGGGCCGCAGTACCGCAAAACCAGTGCTTCCAGTCAAATTAGGCCGAGGATTGCTGATGAGCGCATAAGAGCGGTTACCCGGCCGGACAGTGCCCACGATCGTGTCACCATCACGCAATACTCGTCTCGCCCGACTAGGTGCATCCTCAAACAGAAACTCAGTGATCTCGGCAATCACGTTCTCTTTGGCATTGGCCAAATCAACATAAGCCACAGAGTCAGGTCGATTCTTAACGGTCCAAGATTCAGGATTGAGTAAAGCAAGATCGTTAAGTGAACCCGTGCTCCACCCCATCGGCACCTGACCAAGCTCGGACTCTTCTAAGCTATCGGGGAACAGGGCCGCGACCTCAGGGGCCAGACCTGCTGGTTGCTCACCACGAGCGCGAGCATGAACTGGCTCAAAGTCAACAAACCACGACTTGAACAGCGCCTGCGCGATGGCCTCCAGCGTGGCATTGGTCTCGCGTAGCAGGTCGATTTGCTCATCCAAACAACCAAGGATATTTGCGATCGACTGCTGCACCGTAAGCTCTGGCAGTAAGATTGGGACTGCAGATAGAATCGACGTATTCAAATTTGGCATAGTTGCGCCAACGGCATGACGAACCAGCCAATCCTTCGTTTCAGGCAACCGTAAGCAGTATGAGATAAATTTTGCGCTTGCTTGCGTTTGGCTACCAAGACGAACCTTGAGACAACCTGTGCCACAGAGCCAACCCGCTTGATGTGCTTCAATTAAGGCATTACGAGTAACGTCCCCGCGACGACTAAATACGACATCACCCACCTGCAATTTGTGCTGTTGCAAGCGGTCTGCATCAAATTGCGTTATTCTGGCGATTCCATCCTCAGAGATACCGCCATCGGAGCCAATATTGGCAGGCATGACAACGGGGATACCTTGTTCTACATAGTCAGAAGCATGTAACTGACTACCAAATGGCCCTGTTTGGATTGAACCTCCCTGTCTATCACAAACACTGCCGAGTGTCGTAGGCTCCCAATCAGAACTCATACCCAAGCCCCCCCAGCTTCTGCTTGATCAACCGATCCAGCTCTGCCCCCTTGACCATCTGGTCGCCAAGTTGCTTGGTCAAGCGAGCCATCTTGTCGGCAAAGGTCTCATCGTCTTCCTCCAGCGCCTCGGCTCCCACATAACGGCCGGGGGTCAGCACATAGCGATGTTCGGCAATCTCGGCCAAGGTTACGCTGCGACAGAAACCCGGTTGGTCTTGATAGGGCAGCTCAGTTTCGCAATCCCCCCTCCATGCGTGGAAGGTATCGGCGATACGGGCAATCGCGCGCTCATCGAGTTCACACTGCACTCGGCTAACCATGGTGCCCAGCTTGCGAGCATCGATAAACAGTACCTCACCAGGACGTCTGGTCTTGTTCTTGGCAAGGAACCAGAGGCAAGCGGGAATCGTAGTGTTGAAGAAGAGCTGACTTGGCAGAGCTACCATGCACTCCACCACGTCAGCCTCCACCATGGCACGTCGAATGTCGCCCTCGCTATTCTGGCTGGAGCTCATCGAGCCATTGGCCAGCACAATACCGGCACGGCCATTGGGCTTGAGGTGGTAGAGCATATGCTGCAGCCAGGCGTAGTTGGCGTTGCCCGCAGGCGGCGTGCCGTAAACCCAGCGCGGATCTCCCTCGAGGCTACCGTGCCACCAGTCGCTGATATTGAACGGCGGGTTGGCCAGCACAAAGTCAGCCCGCAAGTCAGGGTGTTGATTGCGGGTAAAGGTATCACCGTTTTCGCGCCCGAGGTTGTAGTCCATCCCCTGGATGGCGAGGTTCATGGCAGCCAGCCGCCAAGTGGTCGGGTTCGACTCCTGACCGTAGATGGAGACATCACCCAGCTTGCCGCCATGGGCTTCGATAAACCTCTCCGACTGCACGAACATGCCGCCTGAACCGCAGCAAGGGTCGTAAACCTGGCCATGATGGGGAGCAAGCACCGCCACCAGCGTCTTGACGATGCTGGCAGGGGTATAGAACTGGCCCCCCTTCTTGCCCTCGGCACTGGCAAACTCGCCAAGGAAGTACTCGTAGACCTGCCCCAGGATGTCGCGTGCTTCACCGACATCACTGCCAAAGCCAATCTTGGAAACCAGATCCACCAGCTCGCCGAGCTTGCCATCGGGCAACTGGGCTCGGGCGTAGCGCTTGTCGAGGATGCCCTTGAGCCGTGGGTTCTCCTGCTCGATCAGGGTCAGCGCATCGTCAATGCGCTTGCCGATATCGGCCTGCTTGGCATGGGCACGCAGCCCCTCCCAACGGGCCCCTTCCGGTACCCAGAAGGCGTTCACCTCACGGTAGTAGTCGCGATCTTCCAGCTCCTCGGCCAGCAGCTCATCGTCACAGTCGTGGAGGAAGTACTCGTCGCTCTCATCGGCAAAGCGGCGGGTCAGCTCGGCGCGACGGGCGGCGAAGGAGTCGGAGATGTACTTGAGGAAGATAAGGCCCAGCACGATGTGCTTGTACTCGGCGGCGTCCATGTCGGCACGCAGCTTGTCTGCGGCAGCCCACAGGGTCTTCTTCAGCCCCTCGATACCGGTAGCTTGCGGCGCATCCTTGGCCTGCTTAGCCTTGCCACTGGCTTTCGCTTTGCGTGGTGCAGCGACGGCGGCGTCGCCTTCCAACACCCGGAGCACAGCACCGCCCCGCCCGCGCCCCTTGCGCAGTAAGCCCTGTTCCAGCAGGCCCTCGCGTGCGGCGGTAAAGGCTTCATCGGTCAGGTCGCTGAATTGGGCTTTCAAGGTTTCCATCAGGGCTTGGTTGCCGATACTGCTACCATCTTCAGGAACGGCGGCCAGCAGCGCTTGGCTGAGCTCGTTGAGGTCGGTCATGGGGTTCTCCGGTTAATGCGTGTTGCCTTCACAGCCCACCTGCGCGAAAGCCAAGGTGAGGATGCGGGCCAAGTCGTCAGACTGACGGAACGGCGCATGCCGAGTCTTGCGGGCGCAGCAGGGACCTATCCAGGGTGGTGGGTCAACAGAAGGCGATGCCGCCAAGGTGATGCATCGGCGAGAAAAAGTCCGGCCCGTCAGTCGTCTATCCATTATCTGGCGGGCAGTTTATACAAATGAACCCCGCAGCACTATGCGTAATGTCACGCGTAATGGCGATCACGGAGCATCGTTGTTATTGCAGAGATGAGATGATCAACGCCTCAGGTTGAAAGGCGAAAAAACAAAGGGAAGGCCACTAATTGGCCTTCCCCACGACCAATCCCATTAATCACGGATGAGTAGGTGCCAAAATGTAACCACAAGCGGATTGGTGGTCACGTCTTGCGCTTAGGATTGGCGTCCATGTTCGTCGCTGGGTAAATGACTAAGTAGACATAGCCGTGGCTACCCAGGGTATCGGCTTCGCAGGTGAACCCTTCGTGCTGGATAGTGATGCAGTGCTGATGCTGGGCATCCAGCTCGCCGGTCAACAGCTTGGCTTCCAGAGCCTTGATGATCTCCGGGAAAGCCAGGTCGAGCTTGGCTATCTGCATCTGACTCCACTCACCGATCAGACTGGCCCGATCGGGTAGAAAATCGAGCCGGTAGTGACTTTGTATCAGGCGAGCACCAAAGCGTGGCGTCACGGTATGAGGTAAACCCCACTGCGCAAAAATCCGGGTGGGCTGGTCTGGCGCTACGGGGTGTTGGTTGTTGGTGTGGGTGGTTGTCGTGGTCATGATTAGCGATACCTCAGCTGAATGTCGATGATGGTGCCCGGCACGTTGTGGCGCTGACGTAGTCTGGCCAGATGCGCTGGGAGGTCTGTCAGGTTTGCCAGTTGCCCCCGGTAGAGCCGGGAGAGATTGATGTAGTCGGGATGGCTCACGGTGATGGTCACCTGATGCCCCGGCTGCCAGCGGCCAAGCAGGCGTGCCTTGGCTTCCTTGATGGTGGTGATGCCGGGGGCGGGTAACGTCTGCCGGTTGCGCAGATGCAGTTTGTTGAGCTCGGGGGCGTAGCGATGCACCTCGAGCCCGGTGATAAGACGGGTCATGTTCGGTGACTCCAATGATGCAAAGGGCCAGCCTGTGATGGCTGGCCCTTTATGTTGTTTGTTGATGAGCGATGAGATGTTCGCGGTGGCTAGCCGTTGTAAAACAGGATGTAGTTCACACCAGCTTGCTGGGCGGCAGTGAGCAAGGGTTGCAGTGCTGGTGGAATGGCATCGAGCTCCATGGCCAGGTTCAGGGTGAACTCATAGGCGGAGTCATCTTTCACACCGACATGTTCATGGGAGGCCCTTTGCTTGACCCATTGCCATTCCGGCACCAGATCTGCGTCATCGTAATCGCCGATGATGGAACTCATGGCGACATCCAGCATCTGCATCACCGAATGGCCTGCCAGTGGGTTCGTTGTTGCAGGTTGGAGGTTAGTCATTGAGCGGTTCCTTGTTGTCTGGGCTGTGGGTTACATCTGATTGATAACCGGCTTGCAATTAAGGCGGTCAAGCAGGTGCAGTGAGCCGTATTGGGCTACCAGTCGGTCTATGGCCATTTGGGCGCAGTCTGTTCTGCTGGGCTTATTCTCGGGTATGGCGTAACGCGCAGTGAGCCAGCCACCGAGCAGCGCAATGCGATAGCCGCTCGGGATGTGGGTGAGTGAGGTGCCGATGCCCCTCCCGTGAATGAGGAAGGGCACGGCTTGGCCACCGATGTCGATATCCATGCGCTGGCCCTTGAGTTCGAAGGTGGTGAGCTCGCCGGTTTGCGGATGTTTGCCGGGCACCTTGATAGTGATGTGTTTGGCCATTTCACACCTCCGGTTTGGCTTCAAAATGGCGGGTCACCACACCCGCCTCCGGGTCGATGCTGATAAACGCCGGGGCTTGTGGGTGGTACTGGTAGAGCCGCGCCAGTTCGGCTCGAAACGCCTCGACATTCGGCGCAATCACATGACTGGTATCCCCTTCGGCATAGGTAAAGGTCTCGAGCTTCTCGGTGTTAATCCAGATGCCGAAATACCATGCATCTTCCTCGGTGTCGTATTGCTGCCAGCCTTGGGCCAGCAGCGTGCGGTCGTAGTAGTAGCGGTCTGCCTGATGGCTCCCCCGGTCGATACGACAACCCGTCACGGTGAGCTCCAGCGGGATACAGCCAGTCTTGTGAACCTTCTTGACTCGACGCAGCAGCTTGAGGGCCTTGGCTCTGCTGCGGCCATTACCGAACGGATGTGGCTGTCTGGCCCGCAATCCCAGGTGGGTCATTATCTTCGGTGCGGTGTTGTGGTTGAGCTGGCCGATGGCAGTGGTGATCTGCCGAGCGGTCAGGGTGTTGTAATCACGCAGGTCGTGCATGGTTGGGGTTCCTTCAAATGCAAACAGCCCCTCGGTGTGAGGGGCTGTATGGGGTCTTGTGTGTGCTGGTGGCCGTGGCTCAGGTGTGACTACTCCAATCCGGCTTGTCATTACTACCGTGGTTGACGTAGGCCCCGACAATTACCCGTTGCCACTCACCGACCGGCTGGCCCGCTGCATTACAGGCGCAGCGAAAGCGGGCGAAGTTAATCTCTCGTGGCAGGTGCTCACGCATATCCCGTGGACTGACAAAGAGCGTGGTCTTGTGCAACACAGGGTTGGGGGCCACCAGCGGGCCACCAATACGTCGCCCCTCCACATCGTGGGCATAGGCAAAGCCCGGCAGCATCAACTGCTGACTGATGAGCTTGGCAAGCCCTGAGTGAGCACACATGGCCTCCGCTACGGAGGCCTGGCTAAAGCTGTCGTTGAATTCGATCATGGGTGTTTCTCCTTTTCCTCCGGTGAACGGTAAGTAGCTGCCAGCAGCGCAAACTGTTCGACCAGATAGCTGATACTGATGCCCAGTTCATCGCTCACCCCATCCCCTAGACGGTGATGCAGGTGTGCCATGTCATCGGCGACACGTTGGGCTAGGTGGGCCATTGAACTCGGTGGCGAGCTTGCCACTGTCAGGGTGATGTAGAGATCCATCACATCTCTCCCCAGGGTGCTTGCTCCCACAGTGACAGCCGGGTCAGCACGTCTTGTGCGAGAGCCTGTTGCAACTGCTGTAGTACCTTCACAAGCCGAGGTGCCTGCTCAGGGCTCCCGGTCCATTCGCTCGATTGGTACAGGGCGCAGCAGGTGAACTTGTAGAGGGCCACCAGCTCGCTATCGGTGAGTGGAGCCTGGTGGTAACGGTGGGCAGGTTTAAGCGGATTCAGCTTGGTAGAGCGGTGCTGAAGTGGTTGATGACGCCCCAGCTGATAGCGATGCCAGACTGCACGCCGGTTGGCGAGCATCATCAGTCGCACTAACCGATCTACCCGCCACGTCCAGGTACTGGTCGTGTCTGCTGGCGGCAGCCACCAGAGGGTGCGCAGTAGCTCCAGGGTGTAGTGCGGTGGCAACGGGCCATTGCAAAAGCGGTGTAACTGCACGGCAAAGGTCAGGTAAGCCTGGCGATCGATCATGAAAGCAGACATGGGCATAGTTCCTTGAAATGCAAAAGGCCACCTGCAGTGAGGTGGCCTTGTGGGTTGTGTCGGGATATCTGGATCATGGTGTGGGACCTGATGATCCTGGTTTGATGATCCGGGTGATCGGGTGGAAACGTGATCGGCATGCATGTTATTGGGTGATCGACGGTTCGTTATTGGTGATCCTGGAGTGTGTCGGGGATAGCCGCATCAAACAGGATGGTGTAGAGCGCACAATCAATGCCGTTAACGGCGTCGTGATGCGGGTAATAGGGCGGTGCATCTCGGGATCGCTCGAAGTAGTCGCCAAAGCAACTGAGGCACTCGCGGATCTCGATGGTGGATCCTTGCAGCAAGGTCTCTTCAAACAGCTTGGCATAGGCCTTGTCATCATGGGCCTTGGTGACGGCCTTCTCCAGCAACGTCAGCGTACCTTCGTTGCAGGCAGTAGCCAGACGATGGCGCAGCTTCTCGAGGGTTTCCTCCAGGGAATAAGGATTAGGTAATCGCATGGCGTTTGTTCCTTCTTGGCGCGACTAATGGCGTAGCTGGTGGAGCAGTGCATCAATGGCCTCGATGCAATCGCTATGGGTGAGTTGATAGCAGTTAGGCAGGTGAGCCACGATAGCGGGCTCTGCCTGCATTTCGACGTTGTCTGCAAGCCAGCAACGCAGCTCGAGGAGGATGTCGAGGGCGGTGAGGGGGTTTTTACCTGGGGTTAGAGTCATAGCTGACCTCTTTCGGCCATCGAGACTACACCTTCGGCGCCAACCACCAGATGGTCGAGCAATCGCACATCGACCAGCGCCAAGGCTTCTTTGAGGGCCTGGGTAAAGACCCTGTCAGATTGACTGGGTTCCGGGTCACCGCTGGGGTGATTGTGCACCGCGATGATGGCCCCACTGTTGAGCAGTATGGCCCGCTTGACCACTTCCCGTGGGTAGATACTGGCGCTGTCCAAGGTGCCGCGAAACAGCTCCTCAAAGGCCAGTACACGATGTTGGGAGTCGAGGAACAGTGCACCAAACACTTCGTGCTCCCGGTCCTGCAGCAGGGTCTGCAGCCGCTCAGCGGCCTCTGTGGTACTGGTGATGGCGGAGCCTTTGGCAAGACGCTTGCGAGCAATCTGATTGGCGATACGCAACAGGTCTTGCTCGGTCACGGGTTCGGTGACGACATAGGTGCCGGGGCATTCCCCGGCTTTGAGTTTGTGGTAACGCATGTGGGGTTCTCCAAATAAACAAAACCCCGGCACACATAAAGCATGTCAGGGTTAAAGGTAGAGCGGTTGTTGGTTCACTGTGAGGGGTGTTCAGTTGGCCTTGGTGGCGGCTTCTGCTCCTGTTCCGGCTGTAGGGGCGCGCTTCACCGGCATCAGCGGTCCGGGGACCAGTACGTTGAGTAGGATAGCGAGCGCAACGCTCAGCCGTTCCGCCAGTTGGTAGGCCGGTCCTATGGTGTCGTAGTCAGCTACCTAGGTGGCCAGCGCCAACCCACTGCCCTCCACAGCCCGCAGGTAGACGCTGTAGTCCTGCACGGTCAGGCCACTGTCACGCACCACCTGAGTTTCCCCCTCTCGATTGATGGCTTCCAGCTCAACGGCTATCGGTTGTTTGGACATCGTGTGTCTCCTCTTGCGGTAAGGGGTCACTCTCCACGCGATAACCGTGATTAGTGCAGGTACGCTGCAGGTCAGCCAGGAAACTTGCCAACACACGGGGTTGCTCGGTGAGAGAAACCGGTCCTGCCTGGCTGCGCCAAAAACAACGACGCTTAGGGTCAACGCAGATTTCATCCACGGGATGGCTCATGGTGCGCCAGTCCTCGGCATTGGTGAGGGAGAGCAGTTGCCACTGCCCCCCATACCAGCGCAGGTGCAGTGTAACGGTGCGAGCGTTTGGGCTACCAGGAGTCAGATGCAGCAACCAGCGCTCGCCCTGGTGAGTCGGCTGCAGTTTGGCTTTGGCCGCGACCAGGCCCAACCACTGACGTGAGGTATGGGAGAGCGGCAGTTCGTTAGTCATCACACACCTCCTAATCGCCGCTAACCGTGACGCTGAAGCATTCCAACCGGCAGTAGCCAATGAAGATGCGCTGCCAGATATCGAACAGCTCCCGTGCTTCTGCCAGCCGCAGCGGTCCCCAGCCCAACATGCTGTGTTCGCCGTCGAGGAAGTTGAAATCAAGCTCCTTGCAGAGCTCTGCATCCTGACCCAATCCCTGATAGCTGAAATCAGTGACGTAATCGAACAGCCAGTCGTCAAGACCGCGCACCAAGCGTATCTCGACCGGATGTACGCCGCCTTGCTCGGCGCTGTAACCGGGGTTACGGAAGTTGAAGGTCAGCTGGGTGCAGCGCCCCAGATCGAGATCGGTTCGTTCGGCTTCCTGACTGAGCAGAGCCAGCAGGGCGGGGGTGACGGGCAGGGCAAAGCCGTCCCGGTAGAAGGGAATAGTCATAGGTTGTGCTCCTTGTTGTGCGAGGGTAGGCAGTGGCTCAGTCGGTGAGCCAGGACCAGAGGCGGCTGACTGCGTGAACGGCTAATGCGCCGGTTGCCAGGGGGACCCAGCTTGGCGATGTCGCGAGGGTGGTCAGGGTGATAGCAGAGGTGGCGAGCGTTATGTAATCAGACGTTGTGCGCTCGCGGCTCAACACAGTCATAGCTGGGGGAATGATAGTAGTCTGTGGAGTACGAAGGGCCGCTTTCGCCACCGCCGTTGCTACCTGACTAACCTGTGTCGAGTGGTGGATACCGTGGATGCACCACATCACGAAGTGTTCACAGTTACTGAACAACACATCGTATCGATGCTCGCCCAGCCGTGTACGGGCACGTTTGAGGCTCGCTGTTCGGTCATACCGCCTGACAGGGCAAAATTTGCACCAGACCGGCTTACCATCGGAAAACGCATCCAGAGAGGTCATCACGATTTCACCGGGTAGGCCGAGATTAGGCCCCTGGTAGTGGATAACGAGGTCGCCCCCGACATAGAGGCCGTGGTGGGTATAACCGAGGCGAGCGGTCACCAGATGATCGCCTGGGGTGAATCGAGACATGAAGTTAACTCCTTGTGGTCAGGCATAAAAACGAAACAGGGCACCTTGTGGGTGCCCTGTTATCAGTGTGGAAAAGTGACGACGCTATTTGTGCAACGTCAGGGTACGGGAATCCCAGGCCCAGGTTTCGGCAGGGTTGCCTGGCAGGGCCAACGTGAAGCCGTTGGTGTCATGCTTCAGCTTGCCAAGGTCGCTACAGGTGCCGAAGGTGGGAGTGAGCAGGGGAAGTGCATCCGAACGGATGACGGCCAGCTGATAGAGTACTGGGCAGGCGACTCCCCCGGTGTTGAGTTCGAGTAACACGGCTTTTCCCTGAGCCAGTGGTTGCTCATGTTTGATGGTAATGGAATGGTACATGTCAGTGCTCAACAGTACCTGCTCGCCATTGGCTACCTCGATGGTGCCGTCGTCTTGCTGGCTGATGGATAGTCCAGGTGAGGTTGGGGCCGAGAATTTGGGTTCGAAATAGACACTCCCGTTTGAGTAGGTCACCATGGCGCCGTTGAGCGATACCTGTTTCCCTACGAGCTCGATAAGCCCTCCCTCATCGTCGGCATCGGTGAGTAATTCCACATTCCCTTTGCCTGGCACTTCTATCCAATATTGCAGACTGGCATAGCCGAGTGTTCCGCTGAGGGTGGTGGGGATTTTCGATTCAATCTGTAGTGCATTATCGGCAGCAAAGGTTGTGCCCGAGCAACTTAGCAGAGCTACCATCGTTGCCACTCGTAGCATTCGTATTATTTGCATATTTTTGAATCCCATTGGTCGGGGCCATAAAAAGAAAGGGCATCATGACGATACCCTGTGATGTTATATCTTCAGAGAACGCTTCGCGCCTTCTTTGGCAGCTAAAATCTTGATGAATTCAGGAGCCCATTTTCTACCTGCAACAATATCAATAATCGCCTCGTCGCTCATCTTAGGTACTTTATAAATGAGCTTGATAATAAGACCACCTAAGCTATTGCCATTTATTGTTGTGAGTGTTTTAAAAAGACCCATATTGTCAACCTTAATTATTAATCCTTGACGCATAAGCATGTGCATCAGGTGAACGCTATGTCAGTCTTTGCAAATCAACCAGTAAAATAATCCAGCCAAAATTGGGTCGATAAGCAGTCCGAGCATGAACCAACCCCAGAATGAGCGCCCGTTGCCAGAGGCAACAATACCTAGCAGTAGAGCAAGTCCGTGTAATGACCCACTGAAATCCTGCTCAGGTCATAATGAGTGGAGATCACAGACATGAGCATCACGATGGACGAAGAAATCAAACGTTGGACGGCCAAGCGCAAGTCCGCCTTGGTCATGGAAATCATTCAGGGCAAGACCACCGTCGCCGAAGCGGCTCGAGCCTTTGATTTGCCGCCCTCCGAGATTGAAGAATGGGTAGATGACGCCAAACGGGGCATGGAAAACGCCTTACGGGCCAAGCCACTGGATATTCGCGAGCAGTACGAGAAGCAGCTCAAGGAACTCCAGGAAGCTTATGGCGAGGCCATGCTGGAGTTACGCGCCAGAAAAAAGCTGGCCTCCCTGCTGGGCGAGGACGACAGATAGTCGCCGATGTTCAGCAGGGATTACGCGCAGAAGGTATTGATGTCTCCGTCAGCAAGCTCTGCCGCTGGTTTGGCCTGCCGCGTCGTAGTTGGTACTACCGCAGCGTCAAGGCCGCGCCCAAGCTTCAGGAGCATCTGGTCACCCCGATCAAAAACATGATTGAGGAGAACCCATCGTTCGGTTACCGGACGGTTGCAGCCCTGTTGGGGTTCAACAAGAACACGGTACAGCGCATCTTCCAGCTCAAGGGCTGGCAAGTTCGCAAGCGTCCGGTTGGGTTTCGCCCCCGGATCCAGGCCCTGCCTTCGGTGGCCTCAGCGCCTAACCAACGCTGGGCGACGGACCTATGCCGGATCTGGGCTGGTCGCGATGGCTGGTGTTCCTTGGCGCTGGTGATTGATTGCCATACCCGTGAACTACTGGGATGGCATCTCTCGCGCAGTGGTAAATCGAAAACGGCCGAGGCAGCGCTGGAGCAAGCCTTAATTGCTCGCTTCGGCAGCTTGGGACGAGTTGCATCGCCGTTTTTGTTACGTAGCGACAATGGGTTGGTGTTTACCAGCCGCAACTACACAGCACTGGTGAAGAGCTATGGGTTGCAGCAGGAGTTCATCACGCCGTACACGCCGGAACAAAACGGCATGGTCGAGCGGGTGATCAGAACGCTCAAGGAGCAGTGTGCCCATCGGCAGAGGTTCGAGACCTTGCAGCATGCCAGTCGGGTGATTGGCGACTGGATCCAGTTTTACAACCAGAAGCGTCCTCACCAGGCGCTAAAGATGAAAACACCGGCGCAGGCCTATGCCGAAGCCGCTTAGTTGTGCAGGAACGGCTGGGTCATTACATCCGATCCATAGCAGTGGGATTAACATGTTTGTTCTCCATTTCATGATTTTTGGCAATAGGAACCTATCCGACGAGATGGTCGGTTGGTTGAGCGTGATAAACGTGTTGTCAGCAGGCGTGCTGGCAGATGACCAAAGCCATCGTGGGAGAGTCAGGTGTTAGATCGTAGGGAGAGCTCCATTCAATTCAGGTCCATGTATTTCAATGAAAAAGATCTAATAGGTTGATATTCAACCCTACAGGTCCTTCATGTCAATGGGTCTTCATTCAACCATATGGGTTGATTGGAGGACTTATGACGAACATCAAAGTTGAGTTGCTGGCTAAAAGCGTGGGTAAGGCGATTGGGCGGCAGCGCCAGCAGGCAGGACTGACCCAGGAACAGGTGGCAGAGCACCTAAAGATCGGGATGGAAGCCGTCTCTCGGATGGAGCGCGGTATCGTGGTGCCGACCATTGCCCGGCTGGCTGAACTGGCTCAGCTGTTTGGGTGCGAGCTGGCCGATTTCTTGCGCGAAACCAGCCCGCGCCCAACTGAGCAGGGTATCGTCTTGGGGCAGAAACTCGCCCGGCTGGACAGCGACGACCGGGCGTTGCTGCTGGAGACGTTTGAACGGTTGGTCGAGCGCCTGGCCAAATCCTGAGTTAGGGCGCACCGGGTATCGGTGTAGCACCTTTACCCAATTTATTGGTTAACGGGGATGCCCGTGCTCGCGTTCCCCGTGGTTGGGCCACTGTTTGCGGTGCCGGTTCGGCAGTCGAATGTTCCCCTTCCTCCACCTGGGGGTAAAACTCTTCCAGTAGCATTGGCACCTCTTCATCCACATCCTCGAACTGACCATTACGCAGCAAGGCTCGGGCCACCGTTTCCATCTCGCTAATCGTCAGCCCGGCCTCATCGTCCTGCATCGATTCCTGCCGTGCTTGGCCGACTGCCTCCGTCAGAGTCAGCTCGTCCCGCAGAGTCAAATCCACGTAGTAGACCGGGGTGCGGTAGGACTGGGTGGTGCTCTTGGCCCGTAGCCGTAAGGTCAGCGGCAGATAACGGGTCAGGCCGCCACTCACCGCCTCGAAGTACTTGAGGCGTGCCGCCAGGGTCCGTACCGAGTTATAGCCTGTGGTACGAAAGATAAAGCTGCCGAGCTCATCCCCCTGCCCCTCCACAAATAGGTTCAGTCGTCCGTACAACTTGCAGCCCTGTTGCTGGCCGTAGGGACAGCGCTCCGGACCGGGGCAACTGACTTCCTCCATCCCTTGCGCCCCCACCCGTTTTGCCACCTCTCCATTGCCGACACAAAGCGGCCGTCCGGTTTGGCGGTCAAAGGCGCTGTACTCTGCCCGCAGGTTCAGATCGCTGTCATTGAACAGCACCCGTACCGGAATGGCGCGGATCTTGGCCTGCTCATGCCCTTGAGCGAACTGTTGATGCAAGGGATGGAGCAACCATCCCCCTTTCTGCTGTACCTGGGTGGTGAGGGTGAAACTGTCGTCCTTCTCCGGTACCCATTTCCCCTCTTTCTGTACCAGCTTGCCAATACAGATCCGCCCAATCACGGGCGGGGTAATCGCCAGTCCTTTGATCATGGTGTGTGTCTCCTGACAGCGTGAACTGCTTGAATGGTGAAACGGCGTGAGCCGGGCACTGGTTTGACATAGTGGCTGAGCAAATCGGGATGATCCTGACCGAGCCGTTCCAAGTCCGGGGCCAGCCGATCCTTGCTGCGTTTCCAAGTGATCTTGCCATCGGCAAAGAGTCCTGCCGTAGCCGCTCCCAGCGTGGCCTGTAGCCGCTGCTTGATCTGCGATTCACGTAGCTCCACTTCCTCCTTGTGCTCGCGCAGATGCAGCAACTCCCCGAACAGCTGGTTGAACTCGGGCGAATCTGACAAGTCCACCGTCTCGCCATCATCACGGGGAAATAGCCAGGCTAGCGCCGATCCTGCATCCTCCGAGCCATCGGGCTCGGGCTGCTGGTTGCTAGTGACTTGCTGCCAGAACTGCGCCTCACGCTCGGTGAGATCCCGGATCTTCTCCTCGTCGCGCTCGATGCGGTAAATCCGAAAATCTTGACCCCCGATCAGTACCGCCACTTCCGCCCAGGCATGACCGGTGACGGCGAGCTGATGGAGTACCTGACACTGGTAGGCGACCGGTACGCCCTCCTCCCATTGGGGGGCACTGTGATAGCTGGCAGTCTTGATTTCGAGGATGCCGGGGCCGTCGGGGTGGCCCACCACCTCCCGGTCGAGATTGGCGAGCATAAACAGGTGCTCGGGGTGCTGTAGTACCGCATTGACCCGGCGCACCCGATAACCGGTGCGCTTGGCGTAGACCTGCGCCAACACCGGTTCGAGCTCGATACCCCACAGCACAGCTTCTTTGTGGGAGATATCTTCCGGCTCCTTACGCCCGCAATGCTGTTCACTTAAGCGGAGCCGCATTGCGATTTACCGGAAAACGGGTCTTTGATATCTTCACCGCCCTGGGTCTCGATGGCCTGGGGCGTTTTTCTATGAACATGACGCCTATGCAGCCCCGCAACTCCGCCAACCTCCGTGGCGTATGGGCTGGCGATAACGCGCCCGCCATCACTGCCATCTGGTTCGCGATGAACTGACAGGCAAACTTAAAGCTCACCTCATTGGGCGCTCGCTGATGGGCTACGGCGGCCTGGCTGGCCTCCCGCCTGACCAGATTGTATCCAAGCAGCAATCCCCACAGCTCCTGATAGACCAAGTTCACTTTCTTGCTTCTCAGCGTGATGGCGTTGTGCTGCATCGCGCTTTTGATATCCCGGTATCCCAGCTCGATTTCCCAGCGCTCGTGGTACAGGGTCGCCACCTGAGCTGCACTGAATCGCGCCACGGGCAGGGAGGTAAAGACCGTTTTCTCCTTGCCTGCCACCTCATAGGTCACTGCGCGAACTTGCCAGTGTGTCGGCAACGCCGGGTTTTTCTTGCGAGCCTGAGGCGAGACCGTCATTTGCAACAGACGGTCACCGTCGCCATAGCGCTCAAGTTCCGTGTATACCAGCCCCTTGCGTTCCGGGATGAGCCAGTGACGGTCGGTGTCTTCGGCCTGAATACGCAGCAACAGGTCGGCACCGAAGAAGCCTTTATCCAGCAGGGTCACTGACTTGTCCGGCAATGAGTGAATGAACTCGCTGGCCAGGGGGATTTCCCCTTTGCGGTACGGGCTGATGGCCGCGTTGGCAATGACATGCGAGCGGACATTCATGAGCGTGACCAACCGCAGCATCGGGTAGGGTGTCTGCCGGTTGGTTGAGGTGTTACCCGAGCCGAAATGTGCTCTGAGTTCAGGCATATCCTGGGTTCGGAACAGGGCCCCATCGATGGCAAAGACCTGTAAACCGTGCCAATGGTCTTCAGGATAACGTTCCCGCCCCCACACATCGGCGCACTGTTTGAACAGCCACTCGAGCGGCTGTTTGCCGAGTTGCTGACGGGCCTGAGACAGGGCTCTGTCCGCGAGCAAGGCATCATTGGCCAACCCTTCTGCACAGATGTTGAGGCGCCGAGCGACCTCGGAGATGGGCTCATTGCGGAAAAAGGCCATCCCCACGACGAGCCACAAGACCATATCAGAAGGTAAGCGGCGTCGGCGGATAGTGGCCTTTTCAGACAAGGCGGCAGCGGCAGTAATCCATTCGTCGGGAATATGGTCGGCAAAAATGGCCAGCCGAGCCAGCATGTCGCCAGATGCCTCAACAACATCGTTCAGATCGTTTGCAATAGACATAAAAAATCCGGAACTAGTGATTGGTTCCGGATTGTCCTACAGCAGAAGGATCGGTCAATGGATCCTTAACTGATCAGCATTGCCTTACGCCCGGTCTTTTCCAGCCACAGTGACAGCGGGCATTTATAGGGTGAGAGGCCCACCGCAACGGCGGCATCGGATGAACCTAGCCCAAGCTTGCGGATCGCCAACCACTGCTTGCGAGAGAGGTCGGTGGTGGAGGCTAAGCGAATAGCCTGACCGTATTTGGCTTTTGCTTTCATCATTACTCCTTGTCAGCGGCATAAACGTCCCCGCCCGGCCTGATGGCTGGGTAGGGGTCTATGACGGGTAAATGAAATAAATCGGTAGAGCGGGGATTACTGCAGCAGAGTAAGGGCCTGATTGAGGGCCTGAGACTTTAGCTGAGCACCCTGACCAAACCAGGCAGAGTCCAGGCGATAGTCCTGACTTCGGGCACGGCGATGATGGTCCACATATTCCGTCACCGCATTGACCAGCCCCCAGGCGGTATTCTGGGAGCTGGCCAACTCCGAGCCCATACCGGCGCCTTGATATAGCTCGTGGAGCTGTTGGACTGGTCGGGTGAGGATAATTTGATTGTCGGCATCCAATGGCTGGTCCAGCAGGACGCTAAAGAAACGTAGCGCCTCTTCTGGGGCAACAGGACGGGCAGCCAATGCTTTGGTCTGGGTTTTGAATTCATCCCAATGAGCAAGTCCCAACCCTAATTCCTCTTTGACAATAGCCGGGTCAAATGTCGTCGAGTGAGAGACTTTGACTGCCCCAGTGCTATTACGCAACGCCATCTGCAGGGTGTTATTACAGACCACTCGCAATGAGGTAAATTGCGCCGTGGTGCAGAGCGTGCCGTCGCAGCTGGTTGCCAGCAGCAGATAGGACTTCACCAAGTCATTGCCTTTGAGTTTCAAGTCTTGGCCGGTACGGGCCAGCGCCCACAATTTACGGCCGCCCTTAAGTGAGCCAGCGGTTTCTAATTCAAAGCCGCCGATTTCCACTAAATCCTGATAGAAGTGCAGCACCTCATGGGGCCCCCGGTGTCAGAATAGTTGTCGCCTAATCTGAATAATCTAAATGTGAAGACCGGGGGCGGATAAAGAGTGTCGAATGGCTCGTTATTCAAGTGAGCGCAAGGCTGCTTTGCTCAAGAAGCTGCTGCCGCCCATCAATATGTCGGTGGCCGAGTTGGCTCGGCAGGAAAACATCAGCGAGGTCACTCTGTATAATTGGCGCAAACACGCCAAAGACGGAGGGTCTCCTGTGCCCGGGGACAACAAACTGACCGATGAATGGCCCGCCGAGGCCAAGTTCGCCGTCGTGCTGGAAACCGCTGCGCTTTCCGAGATTGAACTCAGTGAGTACTGCCGCCGTAAGGGTCTCTATCCCGAGCAAGTCCAGCAATGGCGCCAAGCCTGTATTCTGGGCCAGCAATCCGCTCGTACCTTACAACAGGCGCAGAAGGCACAGGCCAAAGCGGACAAGAAGCGTATCCGGCAACTGGAGCAAGAGCTGCGGCGCAAAGACAAGGCCCTGGCCGAGGCGGCAGCTCTGCTGATATTGCAAAAAAAGCTCGATGCCTACTGGAGCAACGTCGACGAGGACAACTGACCTCGTTGCCAGAGCGGCAGCAATACGTTGCATGGTGGCGCGAAGCGCTTGAAGCTGGCGCCCGCAAGCATCCTGCGGCCGAGGTGTTGGGGCTGAGTCTGCGCACGCTCCAGCGCTGGTTGGCCGGGCCTGAGCTGAGTGCCGATAGGCGACCGGATGCGGTTCGTTCCATACCTGCTCATGCATTGAGCCCAGAGGAGCGGCAGGCCGTGCTGGACGTCTGCAATAGCCAGGAGTTCGCCTCGTTGCCGCCGAGTCAAATTGTGCCACGGCTGGCCGACCAGGGGCGCTACTTGGCCAGTGAGTCGAGCTTCTATCGCATCTTGCGGGCGGCTGACCAGCAGCACAGGCGTGGCCGGAGCCAGCCACCGCGTCATGTGCCGGTACCAACCAGCCATACCGCGACTGGGCCCAATCAAGTGTGGTCCTGGGATATCACCTACTTGCCGTCACTCGTGCGCGGCCAGTATTACTACCTCTATCTGATAGAGGACATCTACAGCCGCAAAGGGGTGGGCTGGGAAGTGCATGAGCAAGAGTGCGGTGAGCGGGCGGCGGCGTTGCTGCAACGGAGCATCATCCGCGAGCAGTGCTGGAAGCAGCCGCTGGTCTTGCACTCGGACAACGGCGCGCCAATGAAGTCAGTCACGCTGCTGACCAAGATGCATGACCTGGGTGTCACGCCCTCGCGGGGACGGCCTCGGGTCAGCAACGATAATCCGTACTCGGAGTCATTGTTTAGGACGCTGAAGTACTGTCCGCAGTGGCCATCAGACGGCTTTGCCAGTCTGGAAGCGGCCAGGGAGTGGGTGCGCGACTTTATGGCCTGGTATAACGAAGAGCACCGGCATAGCCGTATCCGCTTCGTCACACCCAACGAGCGGCATCGGGGTGACGATAAAGCCCTGCTGGCGAAACGGGATGCTGTGTACCAGGCCGCCCGAGCACAACACCCAGCGAGGTGGAGTGGCAAGACGCGAGACTGGACACCTATCGGTGCCGTGATGCTAAATCCGGAGCGGCCCGAGAAACCCGAGCCGGAGCAAAAAGAGGCTGCTTAAAACAGCTTTGCGCGACAACTATCTTGAAAAACGCCGGGGGCTGTACCACGTTATAGCGTTGGGAGACGACCGACAGGGGTTCGAGCGTGTCGGATCGGTAAAGCACCTTGCTGTCTTTATAGGGGCGAATATGCAAGGCATCGGTAGCAACGTTAAACATCACATTGCTCTGCTCGATGGTCCAGTCCATTCCGGCAGCTTTAAGCCAGATCTCCAAGGATTGTCGTGGGGGTAAGATATTTCCGAGGCCGTGCCAGGGTGTTTGGCCAGTGTAGGCCATGGTATCGATGAGATGAGCCATATATCAATCTCCAATGAAAAAGGGGCTGGCAAAGCAGCTCCAGAGGTAGGTTCATAGAGAGAATATATATCTGAAATTTATTTGATTGAAGGTAATCGGAATGCAAGGTGACAGCACAGCACCATAAAATCAGACGGTGCTATATGAAAATGCCAGACGGCCGCCAGTAATGTTTTGGGGTTCATTTGCAGCTGATATTTTTGATATTCCAGATATTTTTGATATTCGTATCTGAAAGTATCTGGAGGGGCATGCTTGATGGGGTGCAGGGACTTTGACATCAGAGGGAGGAGAAGCGACCAGCGTACCAAGATCAACGCTGTTAGGTCGTGGTGGCACGAAAGTGCATTAACCTACGCTTTGGCAACTTGCTCCACTCCTGAAAACAATACTCTACAATATAAATATATACAATCTATTCTCGCAGGTATATTTGGCATTGATGTGCATCAACTAGTGCTCATTCATTAGGCTAAGGGTGATGATACCTGAACAGTGATTTTACAACTTTAGTTTTTTTACCCAACTCGATGATGTTTTTAACATCATCTCCAGGGGCAGAGAAAAACATCATGATAGCTGAATGGTCCAAGAGGCAAATGCTGAGAGAGGAACCTGTAATACAGTGAATTAGATTTTTAGATAAATCATCAGGTAAGATGACTCCTGCTTCAATTAATTTTTCTACAAATGATGTGTGTTCTACATCAGTGTTAATTTCATCAAGTCCAGTCAATATTTTTCCTGAGATATCATTAAGTTTATCAAGTAGACCGCGGTTAATAAATTCGGAGAAGTGATTAAGATTTAAACCACTATTTTTAGATGTTTGCCTTGAATGTACGCTTTCTTCCAGAACGTGCGAAGCTGTGTGTCGTGCAATGGTATGATTATAAGCGTAGATAGCTTGTGCTATGATCGTATTATACGTATTTCCGCCAGATATAATAGAGTGTTTTATATATTCATCTTCAGAAAGCCATGAGTCCTTGCTGATTCCTATTCCTATAACATGCTGAGATGCACATGTAGGGACAAAAACGATACCTTGATAGTTTATAATGTCATTAACCTGTTGCATTAAAGAACTATTCTTAATCGCCTTCGGCTTTAAATTGTACATTAATCCAATTTTTAGTACAGCTAGCGCATGTTTAATAAATCCGAATATAGATAGATTTTCTCTATCTACACTATCGATTATGTCTAAAGCCATTGTTGGATTTTTATTTTTAATGCAGTTAAGAGCTTCTATTAGTATAGTGTATTGAGTGAAATATTTTTGGTATTGATTGGTCTTTTGTTTCGTTAGCGTGTTGATTTTGGTGACATTGTTTTTGTTAAATTCAGCCACTCTCTGATTGTAGTCCTTCGCTTTAACCGCTTGATAGGCAAGGATGTTTGAGCTGTAAGTTAAGTGGTTAGCAATAGGTGGCAGAGATACCATTTTTGATAGATAAATTAATTGTTCTTCAAGTTGATATAATTGCTTTTCGTTGTCAAATCGATACACTGCTGGGGTTTCAAAAAATGAAATAATTATATCAATGACTCCGTCTAAGTACAGAGTTTTACGTTCATTCAAATCATCAAGGTGCCATGATGTATGAGCAGCAGGTATACCTATTTTTGCTCCTCCAAAATGTGCTTTTTCATTTTTAAGGTCAAGTAAAGTGTAGATGTGTTGTGCAAGCAGGTTAAGTGTTTTGTTGTCAAGGATAAGTTTCCTATAGGTGCTATAAAAATGGCCAAACATACCTGTTTTGTTATCTATATCTTGGAGGATGATTATAGCGGTGTAAGCAGCAGCTATAGGTCTAATGCTAAAAACAGAATTATCAACCTTTGCAGCAGAAAATTTGTGGTTGCAAATTTTAATGATTTGATTCAATTTTGTACAGGTTTGATTTTTTGATCCTGTTAAATAATAAAGGTATTTTAATAAGTCATTAATTAACGACTTATCGCCTTTTAAATTATACTTAATAAGTATGTCTTTATGTATGTCAAAGTAGTTTTGAATATAATTATGCATGTATTGTTTTGCAGCTTCCCTTCCAAATCGCCTCTGTCCGTTATCTTGTATCATTACATTTTCTAATCTTAGAATCTTGTCAAGATGATAATATATAGACATTTCACTTGCTTGTTGCTTAAAAATAGAAATGTCTACGCACATCAACGGAATTAATGCATTTTTAATATAAAGCTTAATTGTATCCTCGGCTGATTCTTTAAGAATATATTCCCTTCGAGCTAATGCAATATACACACTTTCTAATACATCAACATGGTTTGAAATCATGTCGGGCGATAAATTACAGCCAATATGTAAGAGTTCACATATCTCTTCTAGTCTTGGCAGGAGATCATCTTTGTCAGTTTTATTCTGAAAGTGTTCACGGTGCGCATCGAAAGGGCGTTTACTGGTTTGCTCTGTTTTCCGAGCCTCATGCCAAAGGCCAAGGGTGTCTTCTACAGAGTAGATAAATTCAGCAAAAGGATGTGTCTTCATGATTTGTCTGTTGGGTTCGTTGCAGAGTGGTTGTATGTGCATTTTTTGAACACTCAAGATGTGTTTTGTACGAACACAGTTGGATATGGGCGATTAACAATTGATTGGCGCAATTGAGAGTTGGCATGGGTGAGTACGAATCGCTCAATTTGTGCTCGCTTTATGGTTTTTTTGCTCAAAAAATGCTCACAAACTTGCCCTGGAATTGGGGCCGTAGTTTGTCTCCTTTTAACCTACACCATGGTCTCGTCATAATGCGAGCTCATTCAATCAGACGTTAGAAGGATTTCACATGACGCTAGAGACAGTAGATCGCATCATTAGGATGACTGAGCTCACAAAGATGATTAGCCTCGCTAGATCAACAATTTATGACAAGCTGAACGCCAGGTCTTCCCGGCATGATCCCAGCTTTCCCAAGGCGATAAAACTTGGCAAGTCAGCGATCGGCTGGCGTCAGAGCGAGGTCAATCAATGGATCGCAACCAGGTCACAAAGTAGTCAAACAATGGAGGTCAAAAATGAATCAACACAGAGCCATTGAAGCTGTCATTGAGCGGTTAGATCAGTCCCTTTGGGATACACTGGATGTCGTCGCCTATAAAACAAAGGCCCCGAGATTTATGATCTTGACTCAAATGTTGTCTGTAATGGCTATCGCATCGCAGCAGTTGGTAGATATTAGCCCAAAAAGTGAGATGAAAATACCGGCATCACTTTACACTCTAATTCTAGCTGCTTCTGGCGAGAGAAAAAGCACGGTCGATAAGCTACTGATGAAACCAGTCCGTGAATTTGAAAAATGCTTGGCTGAGCAGGTAGATGCTGCACAGCAGAAATATCAGATCGAACTGGAATTGTGGAATATGAAGGAAAAAGTGTTAAGGAGGGAATTAGGTGAGATGTATAAAAAAGGTGATGAGCAGCCCATTATAATAGAGGCATGGCACACTCACCATTCAAATATGCCTATAGCTCCGTTAGTTAAGAGGATTTTAGCTGAGGATATAACAGTCGCAAAACTGAAGTCGATGTTAGCTGAGAAGAATACGTCATTAGCTCTGGTGTCCGATGAAGCTGGGACACTACTGTCCAGTGACTTGATGAAAGATAATGCATTGTTTAACTCACTATGGTCAGGTCAAACTATACGTGTTGACAGAGCCAATGCCCCTGAAGTTCATATTGAAGGTGCTCGTTTGACTTTGAGCATGCAAATCCAGCCTGATATATATAGAATATTCAGAGATAGTAATGGTGATGCGATGAGAAGCTCTGGATTAGACGCTCGAATTCTACTGTGTGAGCCTGAGTCAGAGATTGGCTATCGTCAAGAAGATAGGGATGATAGCGCATCACTAGATGATAAAATTAAATTAGGTAGATTTAGCTCAAGGATTGATGCATTACTGCAAGAAGGGCTCGAGATGAGAGCACAATGCAAGGAACGTCATTGCCTGAATTTAACAGAGAGTGCTAAGAAAATTTGGAATGACAAGTTTAATGACATTGAATACGCAATGAGGGGCGGGGAATATTTGGAACACTATAAAGATTTTGGTTCAAAGTTTATGGAGCAGGCTTCGAGAATCGCGGCGGCACTTCATGTGTTTAAAAATAGAGACTACAGAAACGCACTTGTGACTCATGAGACTATGCAGACTGCCATTGAACTGGCTGAAATTTATTTGCATCAAGCATTAATAATCTTTAGATCGCCCGAGGCTCGGGAGTTCGTGGACGAGACACATGTGAATAAGTTACTGGAGTGGATTATTCATAACTGGGATAATGTGTTGCTTTTAAAAAGTGACATTAGACGAAGTGGCCCGCATTGTGTACGTAATTCGGGTAAGCTAGAAGATGCAATAGAAGTTCTTATTGCTCGAGGAGATATCATTTGCTTTAAAAAGAAACAGTCAATTTATATTTCTTTATCTTGGAAGAAATACCCTAGGATTGTTAGGCGCTCTTTAGTCCGCACCCGTGATAAAATTTATGTTAGCGAGCTAGTAGAATATCAAGGAAGACGCCATTCAGGAATACCATCAGTTGAACTGTTTGAGAGACCGTTGATTGACATGAGAAATAAGCTCCGACACTAATGGTTGCACCATTCCCATACATCAAGGTTCAGTATTAACTGATTGCAGTACTCCGCTTAAGTAACTTAAGAGTGTTGTTATATAGGGCGGTATCATAACTGCATCTGAATCAGGAACCCTATGTTTATATTTTAGTATATATGTCCATTTGATTGAGGAGTGTATGGGTTTATTTAAATAAGCCATGATGCGGTATATGTATTATATATAGCAATACATATAGTAATACATACACTCTTATATACATCTATAGCCATGCACACTACTAACGATGCATATACGCTATGCAATCTAACGATGGGGTAGCGTGAAGACTACATGCCTCTAAGCATGTACCACTATGGATAGCATCCAGAGCATGGTGTATTTACTTAAGCAAAAAATATATCTATTTATTTAATTCAATAACTATACCTCCGTGTCTATTCACCAAGGTAGGGACTCCTATGTTGAATCACTTAAAAAATTCAGTATTGAAGATGAAAGCACTTACTAGTTTATACGCATACAGTTATGGCCCTATGAACAGTACTTATTTGAGGCGTAGCCTGGATGTCGTTTCCGGTACCTTGGCTAGGTATCCTCGTGTTTATGCTCTGCGTGTGGATCTGCGCTTTGCTAGTGAGTCGCCTGAAGATGATACTGATACGCTGACTTGTTTACAGCGTTCAGATTCATCAGTGATCACTCGTTTTATGGAATCACTTAAAAGCCAATTACGTGCAGACCATTACCGTCAAAAACGGCGGGGGTCTCCGTCATTACCAACCGTTATCTGGTGTCGGGAGCAGGAGTCATCGGCATCACCCCATTACCACCTGATGCTGCTATTTAACAAAGACGTCTATGCCTTCCTGGGAGATTATCGGGATTATGATGCCAACAACATGGGGACTCGGATCCAGAAGGCGTGGTGCAGTGCGTTGGACCTCCCATACCCTGATAATGCAACGCTGGTTAACTTCCCTGTAAATCCACAATACAGGTTTGACCGTAATTCAGCGCGAAACTTAGATGAAAATTTCAGTGCATTTTTATTTCGTATGGCTTATCTGAGTAAACAAAGAACGAAGGTTGTTGATGGACAACGCAACTTCGGTTGCAGTCAAGTACGATAAGACGCTTGAGCACGTCAGTGCTCATTAGTATGCTATAGAACAATCCCTGCGTATTTAATTTGGGTATACGGATTTAATGGTTGATGGGGCACCTTCACCCCATCAATCTGATACCACCCTCAGATGGTTGATAGATCGACTCCGTAGTTGAGTTCCTCTGCGAAGTCCGGCAGTCCGTAACCGATGGTTTTCTTGTAGAAAGGAGAGACCTTCGCAGTCGGTGCCTTCTTCTTGTGCTTCGTGGTGTAGAGCATTCGTGCCCGCATCACCTCGAAGGAGTAACCGCGCCCTTCACGGTTCTTGTCCTTGGCCAGTCGGTTGATGGACTCCGTGTAAGCGTTGGTGACGGGCATGTCCGTCTCGAAGTAGGTCATGGTCTCTTCGCGCCAGTTTCCCACTGCCCTGACCAGATCGCTCCAGACTTTCTTTTGGCCCTTCGGGATGGTGGCTATCCACTCGTCCAGGGCGGCTTCTGCCTGGAGCCGTGTGGTGGCGTCCCAGATGCCGTAGAAGCGCTCCTTGTGCTCGTAGGCGGCCAGCAGTTGCGGGAACGCGCCTGTCCAGGTCTCCATGATGAGGCGCTCCCGGTCTGAGACTTCGTGAGCGCGTTTCAGCAGGATTTTCCGGTCTCCCTTGAGAGTCCGGCTCTGGGACGGTTTTAGCTCCTTTCTGAGGCCCTTGCGCACTCTCTCTAGGGCATCGTTGGCCATGCGCACCACATGGAACTTATCGACCACGATACGGGCCTGGGGCAGCACAGCCTTGACCGCTGCCCGGTAGGAGTTCCACATGTCCATGCTGACGATCTCGACCTTCTGCCGGTCTTTCAGCTTCATCAGGTAGTTGGTCACCACGTTCTGGCGGCGGGTGGCCAGCAGGTCGAGCAGGGTTCGCTCCTCAATGTTGGTCAGAATGCAGCGGTAGCGCTTGTTCAGGTATAGCTCGTCAATGCCCAGGATGCGGGGCGTCTCGAAGCGGTGCCAGCGCCCCAGGAACTCGGCGCGGGCGTTGAAGATGTCGCGCACCGTCTTCTCGTCCAGGCCGGTCTGTGCCGCCACAAAGGTGTAGGGGTGGTTGAAGGATTCCTTCTCCACGTACTCATGCAGCCGCAGTGTCATACGGAATCCGTCCACCATCTCCGGTAGCTGGGGCCTGAATGTTGTCTTGCAGGCCCGGCAGGTGTATCGGCGGCGGACCACCCAGAGAGTGACCCGCTTGCCGTGGATGGGCAGATCACGATAGGGAACGTCACGCTTGCCGAACCGTACGAACTCACCCTGCACGCCGCATTCCTCGCAGGCGATGGGATCGGGCACGTCCACCTGGAAGTGCATTTCGTCGTCGGTTGATTTGCAGCCCAGTACTTGGTATTGCGGCAGGTGAAGGATGTTGTCGGGAAGTTCGGTCATGGTGTTGTATAGGCGTAGGTGTCAGTCAGATCCATCCGGCTCGGCATTGGTGTTTGCTTTTTTACCCAACAAGCTGCTGGAAACGAAAAGTAAGGCACCGAGGACAATTGCAATATCAGCCAGGTTGAAGGCCGGCCAATGCCAGTCTCGCCAATAGAAATCAAAGGAATCCACAACATAGCCGCGAAAGACCCGGTCAATCAGGTTGCCCATGGCGCCACCGAGGATAAGACTGTAAGCGATGGCTTCTCCTTTATGACGATTTTCAAGGATCACTGAGATCAGGTGATGGGGTGAGGTTTTTCAGCGTCATTTTCATGAGGAAATTATAACAAAAACAAGGCGGTAAAGTACGAGGTTGGCGGTATTAAAGCGTCTCATAATGCAGTGTTTTATGGCCCTGCATCAAGGAGATATCGTAGCCATCGAGCAACCAGTTTATCTGCTCGGAAGAGAGGGAGAGTAGCTCATCGGCAGACGATGGCCACTTGAATTTCTCCTCGGCCAGCGCCTTGTAATAGAGCACAAAGCCGTTGTCCTCCCACATCAGACACTTGATCTTGTTGCGGCGGCGATTGGTAAAGGCATTGAGGGCACCGGTGAATGGGTTGTGCCCCAGTTGCTGCTCGACCAGCGCCGCCAGGCCGTGGGCCTGTTTACGAAAATCGATAGGAGCCCGATAGAGGTAGATCTGCGGCATGGTCAGTGCCGGACGCAAGTAACGAGGGCGCATTACAACTGCCTCATGATAGCGCCGAGCAAATCGATATTGCCCGGATGTAACCCGGAGAGAGTGATCCCGTTGGGTAAGGTGAGCGTCAAGCCAACTTCGGTCCCGACAGGAGCAGGCATGGCTACTCTGACAAAGCCAGGAAGAGAGTCCGAGTCTACAGGCTGTTCGAGCTTTTTACGCCAGTAAGCAAACTGGTGATAGACCAGTGCCTGGCTTTTGCAAAAGGCGTGGCCGGAGAGGCCGGAGTCAAGCCAGGCAGTGATCTGCTGCTGCCAAAAATCAGCACGTTCTTGAGTGGTCATAGTGAAAATCCAGCGAAGAGGTAATGGATTTCAAGTGTGACGAGCTGATTTTGGGAAAAAAAGATGCCGATTCAAGGGCGCTTACCCAACACAGCGAAAATCCGTGTGCTAGACTCAATGTTTGGCCTTCTTCGGATCACTACCATGTCCAGGCAGTTGATAAGGGCGTTAGCTCTACTGGTTTGCAGTTTCCCCTTTTGCCAGAGTGGAGCGCTGGAGCTGGCCGTGATGCATGGCAACAAACAGAAGCGGGATAATTTTGTGGCCGTGCTACGGGATTTCCACACCGAAACCGGTATCCGGGTACAACTGCGGACCTACACAGACCGCGAGTACAAGGCCCGCTTTCCTCGCTGGCTGGAGGCGGATACCTCACCGGATCTGCTCAACTGGCAAGGCGGGGAGCGCCTGCTGGCCTATGTCCGTCAAGGCGCCTTGAGACCCATGGATGAACTGTGGCAACAGCAGGACTGGCAAACCAGTTTCGGCAAGGCCATGCAGGCCGCCGTCTCCTGGCAGGGACACACCTACGCCCTGCCCTACAGCTACTACCACTGGGGCCTCTTCTACTCCAAAAGCACCCTGCAACGCGCCGGGCTCACCCCACCGACCACCTGGGCACAACTGCTGCAAAGCTGCCCCCTGTTACGCAACAAGGGGATAGTGCCGCTGATGTTGGGCACAAAAGAAAGCTGGCCAGCCCTGGCCTGGTTTGACTATCTGAACCTGCGGCTCAACGGCTTGGCCTTTCACCAGCAGGTGACACGAGGAGAAGTAGATTACCGGGATCCGCGCATCCGGCAGGTATTCAGTCATTGGCAGCAACTGATCGCGGCCCGCTGCTTCAATGACAACATGATCCGGCTGGATTGGAACGACAGCATCCCCTACCTCTACTACGGCAAGGGGGCCATGACACTGATGGGCAGTTTTACCATCCCCAAGCAGCGCATTGACGACATCCAGACCCTGCCCTTTCCCACCCTGCGCGCCGATATGCCGCGCTATGAAGATGCCCCGCTGGATCTCTTCGTGCTACCGGCCCGCGCCAATCCGCGCATGATGGAGGTCAAGCTCCTGCTGGCCTATCTGGGCCGCCCCGAGGTGCAGCTCCGGCTCAATCACCAGCTCGGCACCTTCTCCCCCCACCGGCAAAGCCAGCAACAGCTCTCCGCCATTCAAGCGGCCAGCAAGCAGGTGCTGCAGGGCGCCGCCGGTTTTGCCCAATACTTCGATCGGGATGTGCCGCCGGACTTTGACCGGGCCGCCACCCCCATCATGGCCCGATTTGCCAGCCACCCCGATATAGAGCACACCCTCACCCAACTGGAGGCGCTGCGCCAGCAACACTACACCACCAGCCCCTCTAACCACACCACCCACCGGCGTCCCCCCGCCTTGATAACCCCAGACGCCGCCCAGCGCCTGCCCAAGCCACAGCGCCAGTGAAACAGCAATAAAATACCTAATAAAATCAATATATTATATCTTGTTGATTTTATTAGGTATTTTATATCTATCTGATTTAGTTGATGTTTTTTAATGAGCATCCGAGATCACCAAAGGACAGCCATGCATCCGGCAAAAACCGTTGTAGGCTGGTGCTGAGCCTGCGAAGCCCAGCGTTTACCGCGAGCAAAACACAAAGATGGCGCCAAAGGAGATTCAAGCACTGAGAGTTGGGAATTCGTTGCCTGTCTCTTTCATCACAACAGCTCCCACCGACCACGCTTGCGCGGCCCGACAAAACGTAAGCGACCGGCTTTGACCAGACCAGAGGCGGCCCGCTCTATGGTACTGGTTGCTTTATCAAGCCGAAGTGCCACCTCTTTTAGCGTCAAATCAGGCTCCGTCGACAACAGAGCCAGTACCAGCTCCGGTGTCTTGGGTTTGGGTTCTACCCGCGCTTCTACCCGCGTTTCTACCTGCGCATTTGACCATTCCAGCCTCGTCATCTGTATCTCTAGTGAGATAAGAGATTCGGTAGCACAGATAGGCCCGTTCATGGTGTCGAAACATGAACGGGTTAATAGATTGACATTATTTTCGGCAATCTCGGGGGAACTGAGTGTACGTGAGCCAGGGTTTGCGTTGCGCGTTGAAGCAGGGCAGCAGCGATTATCCCGCCACCGTCCAGTTCATTTCAGGCTTGAGTGAACGCTGATCAACCACACAATGGTATTACCTGATTTAGTGATATACCGTTTTTCTAATTGGTAACGGTCTATCTCGTCATCGATTAACTGTCGTAACAGGTATAAATCCGAGTCCAAATCGTCTGGATGCTTGATCAGAAAAATCGAGACCACTACCGCGATTCCGATAAAAAAGTAGCGCTGCCAGCCTCCACCATTCGCAAAAAGACTGAATGCGGCACCGGTGTTCCATAGGTGCACCCAGTTAAAGAACGGGGTCACCGAAACATACTCGCCATAGGCCATTGATTGCTGCACCAGCCACTTTACAGCCTGATCAGACGCTGCCAGCAGGCCCGATATGGACAATAGGGCATACGGCGAGAGCTTTTTGCCAATAATGAGCATTATTTAACCCTTCAACGCCAAAATGCGTCTGGCACCGTTAAGTACAATGCCCCCCGCGATGGTGCCGATAATCAGATCCGGATAATTGGAACCGGTCCACGCGACCAGGGCGCCGGCGGTGATGACCCCCAGGTTGATCACCACGTCGTTGGCCGAGAATATCCAGCTTGCCTTCATGTGCGCCCCGCCTTCCCGATGTTTGGATATGAGCAGCAGACAACTGGTATTGGCAATCAATGCGACGAATGCGATAGCCATCATCACCAGCGATTCAGGCTCACTACCGAATACAAAGCGTCTCACCACCTCTACGAGCACGCCCACAGCCAAGATCAGTTGCAGTACACCAGCAAGATGCGCGGCACGTACCTGCATTTTCACGCTATGTCCAACCGCATAAAGGGCAAGCCCGTACACCGCCGCATCGGCAAAATTGTCCAGGGATTCTCCAATCAGGCCGGTGGACCGGGCGATCAGACCGGCAGTCATTTCCACCACGAACAGAAGTGCATTGATGCCGAGCAACCAGCGCAGGGTCCCGGATTCTTGCTTAGCAGAAGCTGCCGAAAACTCGGCGGCCTTGATGGTCTCCGGATTTGCAGCGACGGTTTCCTGAAGCGAGGCGCCTAGCCCCAAGGTCTTCAGTTTCGAGGTGACGGGCTCGACCTCGCCGTCATGCACGACCTTCAGCCGGCGGTTCGACAAGTCGAAGGACAGCGCCCGAATCTCCTCAAAGCCGTTCAGGGCTAGGCGAATCATTCGTTCTTCTGATGGACAGTCCATCTTCGGCACGGCATAAACACTGACCCATCTCCCTGGCGCCTCGGAGGAGGCCTGTATATCGGTATCCGCTGCGGACGTTGCATCACCGCCACAGGCGCCACCACAGGATTTGCTCATGATACGACTCCACTTGAACAATGTTGTGGTACCATTTAAAACTATAAAGCTACTATAAGGTCAATAGAGTAAAGAATCCGTTGGGGAGGAGGCTGATGCGCATTGGTCAGTTGGCGCAGTTGGTAGGGGTCGAAACACAGACGATCCGCTTCTATGAACAGCAGGGCTTGTTGCCGCCGCCTGATCGGCAGGACAACGGTTACCGTGTCTATACCGAGAAGCATGGTGAGGGGCTGGCCTTCATCCGTCGCTGCAGAATCCTGGGCCTGTCACTGGCTGAGATTCACGAACTACAGAGCTATCAGGACGACCCTCATCAGCCTTGTACCGCCGTCAACGCCTTGCTCGATGATCACATCTCTCATGTGCGGTCGCAGATAACCGCTCTGCAAGCGCTTGAGAAACAACTCGTTTCACTGAGAGCGAGTTGCAACGATGACCGGGAAGTTGAGGCGTGTGGGGTTCTTGCTGGAATTAGCGAAGGAAACATGCACCAGCAGTAGGTGAAGCATCAACCAGATAATCCGATGAGATGCCGGTCTGTCTCACTCTCATGCAAAGGTAAGATCAACCATTTAATCCGCTTACCCTTTAATTTAAGGATATCTATGAGTGAATTTCTGAAAGTGCTGTTGAACATCCGTAGTCTACGTGCAGCAATGCGTGAGTTGTCTCTGGAACAACTCCAAGAAGCCCACGAGAAGATTGAATCGATTTATCTGGAGCGTCTGGAGCACGCAGAGAAAGAGCAAGCAGCCAATGCAGAACGTCAGCAAAAGCTGGCTGAGTTCCAAGCGATGTTGGCTCAGGCTGGTATTGACCCGACTGAGTTGGTAGGCTGTGCCCCAGCAGCAGCGACTGCGTGTAATGACCCAGCCGTTCCTGCACAACTAAGCGGCTTCGGCATAGGCCTGCGCCGGTGTTTTCATCTTTAGCGCCTGGTGAGGACGCTTCTGGTTGTAAAACTGGATCCAGTCGCCAATCACCCGACTGGCATGCTGCAAGGTCTCGAACCTCTGCCGATGGGCACACTGCTCCTTGAGCGTTCTGATCACCCGCTCGACCATGCCGTTTTGTTCCGGCGTGTACGGCGTGATGAACTCCTGCTGCAACCCATAGCTCTTCACCAGTGCTGTGTAGTTGCGGCTGGTAAACACCAACCCATTGTCGCTACGTAACAAAAACGGCGATGCAACTCGTCCCAAGCTGCCGAAGCGAGCAATTAAGGCTTGCTCCAGCGCTGCCTCGGCCGTTTTCGATTTACCACTGCGCGAGAGATGCCATCCCAGTAGTTCACGGGTATGGCAATCAATCACCAGCGCCAAGGAACACCAGCCATCGCGACCAGCCCAGATCCGGCATAGGTCCGTCGCCCAGCGTTGGTTAGGCGCTGAGGCCACCGAAGGCAGGGCCTGGATCCGGGGGCGAAACCCAACCGGACGCTTGCGAACTTGCCAGCCCTTGAGCTGGAAGATGCGCTGTACCGTGTTCTTGTTGAACCCCAACAGGGCTGCAACCGTCCGGTAACCGAACGATGGGTTCTCCTCAATCATGTTTTTGATCGGGGTGACCAGATGCTCCTGAAGCTTGGGCGCGGCCTTGACGCTGCGGTAGTACCAACTACGACGCGGCAGGCCAAACCAGCGGCAGAGCTTGCTGACGGAGACATCAATACCTTCTGCGCGTAATCCCTGCTGAACATCGGCGACTATCTGTCGTCCTCGCCCAGCAGGGAGGCCAGCTTTTTTCTGGCGCGTAACTCCAGCATGGCCTCGCCATAAGCTTCCTGGAGTTCCTTGAGCTGCTTCTCGTACTGCTCGCGAATATCCAGTGGCTTGGCCCGTAAGGCGTTTTCCATGCCCCGTTTGGCGTCATCTACCCATTCTTCAATCTCGGAGGGCGGCAAATCAAAGGCTCGAGCCGCTTCGGCGACGGTGGTCTTGCCCTGAATGATTTCCATGACCAAGGCGGACTTGCGCTTGGCCGTCCAACGTTTGATTTCTTCGTCCATCGTGATGCTCATGTCTGTGATCTCCACTCATTATGACCTGAGCAGGATTTCAGTGGGTCATTACATGCGGCTAAAGCGAAACGAGCACCTCGGCCCCCGAAATACCGTTATGTTGAAAATGGCGTAGAGAAAACCTGGACCGGTCAGGGCCGTACACCCAAGTTCTTGGCTGAGCAACTCGAGCAAGGTCGTCAGCTGGATGACTTCCTCATCTAAATAGACAAGGCCATGCCCTCACGGTGTGGCCTTCCTTTTTACGTGCTTCGTGGCTAATTAGTGCCAGCTCTCGTTGTGACGAACCAGGAATACTAGGGAAGGTGCGAATAAGCGGGGAAATTCTTCTCGGCTGACTCAGTCATTTCATTTTTTCAGTTTGAGCCGATCTTTTCTCCCGTAAATGCCTTGAATCAGCCTATTTAGACCGTTTCTTCGCCATTTAAGGCGTTATTCCCAGTTTTTAGTGAGATCTCTCCCACTGACGTATCATTTGGTCCGCCCGAAACAGGTTGGCCAGCGTGAATAACATCGCCAGTTGGTTATCGTTTTTCAGCAACCCCTTGTATCTGGCTTTCACGAAGCCGAACTGTCGCTTGATGATGCGAAACGGGTGCTCCACCTTGGCCCGGATGCTGGCTTTCATGTATTCGATGTTGATGGCCGTTTTGTTCTTGCGTGGATGCTGTTTCAAGGTTCTTACCTTGCCGGGGCGCTCGGCGATCAGCCAGTCCACATCCACCTCGGCCAGCTCCTCGCGCTGTGGCGCCCCTTGGTAGCCGGCATCGGCTGAGACAAATTGCTCCTCTCCATGCAGCAGATTACCCAGCTGATTGAGGTCATGCTCGTTGGCCGCGGTGGTGACTAGGCTGTGGGTCAGGCCACTCTTGGCATCGACACCAATGTGGGCCTTCATGCCAAAGTGCCACTGATTGCCTTTCTTGGTCTGATGCATCTGCGGATCGCGTTGCTGCTCTTTGTTCTTGGTCGAGCTGGGTGCCTCAATGATGGTAGCATCGACCAAGGTGCCTTGAGTCATCATGACGCCTGCTTCGGCCAGCCAGCGATTGATGGTCTTGAACAATTGGCGGGCCAGTTGATGCTGCTCCAGCAGGTGGCGGAAATTCATGATGGTGGTGCGGTCCGGCAAGGCGCTATCCAGGGATAACCGGGCAAACAGACGTATGGAGGCGATTTCGTACAGAGCATCTTCCATCGCGCCATCGCTCAGGTTGTACCAATGCTGCATGCAGTGAATGCGTAACATGGTTTCCAGCGGATAAGGTCGCCGGCCATTACCAGCCTTGGGGTAAAACGGCTCGATGACTTCCACCATGTTTTGCCATGGCAGGATCTGCTCCATGCGGGACAAGAAAATCTCTTTTCTGGTCTGACGGCGCTTACTGCTGAATTCACTGTCGGCGAAGGTAAGTTGATGACTCATGATGAACCCTGTTCCATGGCTCCAGATGACAAACATGATCTCATATCAGGGACTTGTTCGCACCTTCCCTAGGTTATACCCGGATTAACTTGGCCCCCGGGATGGGGGCGTATTTTTTACATTTGTTCGGGTGATAAAAATGAAAAAGAACGTGTTGAGTATGGCTGTGGCTTGTGTGTTGTCCGGTGTCATGTTGACCGCTTGCGGGGGCGGTGGTGACGATAACGGGGGCGGCAGCAATGGTGGCAACAATGGTGGTGGCACCGACACCGGCAGCAAACCTCTTCACACCGCCGTCTTCCTGGATTCCGTCGTGGGTGGCCTCGACTATCGGTGCAACGATTACACCGGTGTCACCAATGCAAACGGGGAATTCCTGTTTGATGATGGCGACACCTGCGAATTCGCATTGGGCAACCAACGCCTGGGGGCGGTGACCCTCAAGGCGGGCAACTCGCTGGTGACCCCTTACACCCTGGCGGGTGACGACAAGGAGAAAGCGATCCGCATTGCGGCATTGCTGCAGACGCTCGACAGCGACAGCAATCCGGAGAACGGCATCACCCTCGACAAGGCGCAGGTCGCGCAACTGGGGATCGTCGAACTGGGTAGCGATGACGCCTTCAACACCTCCCTGGTCGAGGCGCTGAAAACAGCGGGCCTCACCAAGGCCATCGTCTCTCTGGCTGCGGCGAAAGCCCACCTCTCCGCCACCCTGGCTGGCGTCAATGGCCGCTCCGTGGCGGTCGACAAGGTGCTGAGCGATCTGCAGGGACTGACCGATCTGAAAAACCTGGACGTCGAGAGCAAGTTCAAGGAGTACAAGGAGACCCTGCAGGCCGAGACCGGCGAGAGTGGCAAGGTCGATCGCCAGATCGTGCTGGCCATGCTGACCATGCTGGAGGTGACCAACAACCCCGTGGTGGCTGAACGCCTGGGCTTCACCTCGTCCGCCATTGGCAGTGGTTACAGCACCAGCCTGGCCAAGGTGATGGATGTCATCATCCACACCCCCGGCACCGCCTCCGTGGCACTCAAAGGTGGCAAGGGATATACCCGTAACGTGGCCAAGCTGATGGGCGCCTATGCCGACAGCCTGGAAAACGTCGCGGCTGCCCTGGCCGATATCCAGGATCCGGATTACAGCGCCACCTATGGCGATGACGATACCGTCACCCTCAACCTCGACGGTGCCAAGGCACTGCGGGCGTCGGCGATGGCGATGGCATCGGCCCTCAATATCGCCGCCTCCTACCAGTACGGTCCGGACAGCGCCTATGTCACCCAGCAGGAAGAAGTGACCTTGCCGCGTATGCACATCAAGGACACCTGGGGCATGCAGCCGACCACCAACTATGAAGAGAGCAGCAGCACCTTCGAGACCCAGTTCAGTCAGCAGGAAATCGAGCCGGATGCGCTGGTGGCGCACGCCGATTTCTTCCGTTTGACCGACGATGCCAAGGCACGGTTGGCCAAGGCCAAGTCGCAGTTGAAGGATGCGGTGAGCCTCGCTCTGACCATCGATCAGAGCAAGCTGGACGAGTCGTTGACCCAGGATGAGATCGAGGCCAATGCCGCGACCCTCAAGGAGCTGGCGAACCACTTTGCAGGCACTGTGCCCACTATCCAGTGGGAAAGCGTCGAGACCCGATACGTCAATACCGGCATGGGCTGGCAGCCTCAAGAGGTGGGGGTGAAGTACAACATCAATGTGCTGCCGTTCTTCGATGAGATGCTGGATCGCAGTGACATGACAATCAAGGTGACCGGCGGCTGTGATGGCGCCGTGGGGGCGCGGGATGCCGAGCTGTCCAAGGCCATGGGAGAGCCCATGTGTCTCATCACGAGCGACGAGTTCAAGGCACTTGCCCAGAGCGATCGCGGCGCACTGAAGTACATCGGCTGGATGCAGGAAGATCAGGAGAGCCACACCGCCATCTATGCCAAGGGGGTGGGTTATGACTGGTCAACCCAGATGACACCGGTGGCCGGGTCGACCTTTGACAAGGTCTTCGTCTCCTGTACCGACCTGGATGACAACAAGGTCAGCTGTGCTGATCAGCTGTAAACCAGTGGGAGCGCTCCTGACGGGGGCGCTCCTGTTGTGGATGCCGGTGGCACAGGCTGCCGGCATGCTGACGCGCTACACCGATTATCGGGAGCGTGTCTTCGATCGTCAGGGTCAGTTGCAATATCAATTGACCACCCACGAATACTTACAGCGGATGCCCAGCGGGCGTCCGTCATTGTCCAGTCTGTTTGCGTTGCGAGAGATGCAACGAGCATCACTGCAGCTCAAGCAGGGCACCTTGATGGTGAATGACGTCATCGTGCGCTTCGAGCATGGGCATTATTAGGACGGCATGCTGATGATGGGGAACACGGAAGTGACCCTGCCTGAGGGCCGCATGCTGGCCGACTCTCTTCGATTTGATCCCGTCCATCATGTACTGGATGCTCCCCGCGCCCGGCTGCTCAGCTTTTCCGGTGAGGTTCTGGGCCAATACCGGGACTATCACCGCCCCCTTCGTTGACCCTGCAGAATGGTCTACGACGCCTAAGACCGTGTGCATACTGATGGAGCCTGAATCGTCGCGGTACTCGACCTTCATACCCGGCGAGCCATGGGCTGGGCGATGTCTGACAAACCTGATGCAGAGCTGGCAATAAAAGCGCTCGATATGCCCTATCAGCAACGAGGTTGCCTATCAGGCGTGCTGTTTCACTCCGCTCAGGGCAGCCAATATGGCAGCCGTGCGTTTCGGCAGCGGCTGTGGCGCTATAGCATGACCCAGAGAATGAGTTGATGTGGCAACTGCTGGGATACGCCCCGATGGAGCGGTTGTTCAGGAGTCTGAAGACTGAGTGGCTCCCGACAACGTGATACGTGAGCCTGCGGGAAACGAAGCAAGATATCAGTTACTACCGGATGGATTACTACAACTGGCGGCGTCCACATCAATACAATGACGGGATGCCGCCAGCAAAAGCCGAGATTCGGCCTAACCAAGTGTCTGTATTAAGTTGACCACTACATCACTTGCTCAGATGGAGAGTGCCGAGACCGTCTGCGAGACCCGGCTCGCCTCCCGGTGGATGTCGCTCATCAGCTTGTCCACCTCGCTGATTTGCTGCTTGCCGAGTTCGGCGCTGCCCGCCACCCCGGCCATGTCGTCGGTCACCCTGGCGGTCAGCTCGCGGTTCTTCTGCACCACCTTGGCTATCTCGCCGGTGGAGAGGGAGGTGCGGGCCGCCAGTTGGCGCACTTCGTCGGCCACCACCGCAAAGCCCCGTCCCTGCTCCCCCGCCCGTGCCGCCTCGATGGCCGCGTTGAGGGCCAGCAGGTTGGTCTGATCGGCAATGGCACTGATGGTCGAGACGATGGCCTCGATGCTCCTGGACTGCTCGTTGAGCTGAGCTATGAGGGCGATGGCCTGATCCACCTGGGCGGCGATCAGAGAAGAGGTATCGACCACGGCGCGCAGCAGCTCGGCACCGGCCTCGGCGCTGCTCAAGGTCTCCTGCGCCGTGCTGTGGGCGAGGTGGGCCGCTTCCCGGGTGGCGTGGTTCTGCTCAATGCGGGCCGTGATGTCGCTGGCGAACTTGACGACCTTCACCACCTTGCCGCTTTGATCCCGAATGGGGTTGTAGGTGGCCTCCAGCCAGACCGACTCCCCCCGGCTGTTGTGGCGCATGAAGAGGCCGGACTTGAACTGGCCGCGGGCCAGCTCCTCCCAGAATCTGGGCTGCTCGCGCAGGAAGGCCTCATCGCAGAAGATCCTGTGATGCTTGCCCACGATCTCGTTCAGGCGATAGCCCATGGCGTCGAGGAAGTTGGCGTTGGCGCCGATGATCTCGCCGCTCGGGGTAAACTCTATCATGGCCCGGGAGCGGTCCAGCGCCTGGGAGAGCGCCTCCAGGTGTTGCAGCCGCTGATGGCGGGCCGTCACGTCGCTGGCCAGCTTCACCACCCGGGTCACCCTGCCCTGGTTCTTCACCGGGAAATAGCTCGCCTCCAGCCAGCGCGTCTCCCCCTGTCGGTTGACCCGCTCGAAGGTGCCGGACTGCGCCTCCCCCTGGGCGAGGCGGCGCCAGAACTGCTGATAGTCGGTGGAGCCGGTCCAGCCTTCGGGGCAGAGCCGGCTGTGGGGCTGACCCGTCAGCTCACCCGCCTCATACCCCATCAGGCTCAGGAAGAGGGGACTCGCCTCCAGGATGATCCCCTCCGGGCTGAAGGTGATGGTCGCGGCACCGCCCTTGATCCCCTGGGCGAAACCCTGCTCTTCATCGAGCCGGGTCTGACAGGCCTGCAGCTGCGCCTTGAGTTTGTGATTGAACATGACACTCCTACCTCGTTGACGATCCGGATCGGCACCACAGCCTCACCCACAGAGGGTATCGGCACCGCCAGCCCCGATATGAGTATTTAGATGACTTTGGGCCATGGGGCGCGCAGTGTATAAAAAGCCACTATGCTGCCAAATATCGCCAGTACGTAAAATATTTTATCCCTGCTTACCCTGGTATCAATGCTCAAACCAAGTAAAACAACTCGCAGTGATGATGGTTTATGTGAGTTCGATGAACAAACTGAACACCCTTGGCCTGCCGGTCAGCAAGCCCCAAGTGTAACCGGCACTTGGGGTTGGGGAAGCTAAATAGCTGTTCCGAATAGTAGATCACTGGAGGAAGGGAACTCAGTCCAGTTTGTGCGATCTCATTAGTCGCCAAACAAAACAAGCCACACCCAAAGGACTGAGTTGATGCCTATCCTACCACCCCTGCCACGACCACAACGGCGCCGCATTCACAAAATCATCCATGCCACCCGTGATAAAGGGCATGCTCGTCGCTTGATGGCCATCTTGCTGTTACATGAAGGACGCACGATCACCGATGTTCATCACCTTACCGGCGCTGCGCGCTCGACCATCGGTCGTTGGCTTCGGTGGTATCGAGATGAAGGCATAGATGCGCTAGAAGCCTTACCGGCTGGCCGTGCCCCAGTCTTACCTATCGCCAAGATTGTCACCTTACTGGTGCTGCTCATGCAGTTTTCTCCGCAAGATTTTGGTTATCAGCGCAGCCGTTGGTGTACTGAACTATTGGCTATAAAAATCAATCGGTTAACAGGGCTCAATGTGGCAGCCTCCACGCTCCGCCGATGGTTACCTCGTATGGGCATTGTCTGGCGCAGGCCCGTGCCGACCTTGCGGATAAAAGACCCAGCCTATCAGGAAAAAATGGCGAATATCGACGCCGCGCTGGCCCGCTGTGATGCCGATAATCCGGTGTTTTATGAGGATGAAGTCGATATAGACCTCAATCCCAAATTAGGAGCCGACTGGATGTTCAGAGCGCAGCAAAAGCGGGTTGTCACACCGGGGCAGAATGCCAAGCATTATCTGGCAGGCGTTCTCCACGCAGGCAACGGAAGGGTACTTTACGCCAGCGGGATCAAGAAAAACTCATCGCTGTTTATTGCCATGCTGGAAAAGCTGCGCCACCACTACCGACGAGCCAAAACCATCACGTTGATCCTCGATAACTACATCATTCACAAAAGCAAACAGACCGAGCGATGGTTGAAGAAGAATCCCAAGTTCTGCCTGGTGTTCCAGCCAGTTTACAGCCCTTGGGTTAATCACATAGAACGGCTATGGCACAAGTTACATGAAACCATCACGCGCAATCATCAATGCAGAGGGATGGCAAACCTGCTGGCCCGAGTGAAACACTTCATGGATACCGTGTCTCCTTTCCCGGGGAATGGCTATGGCACAGCGAAGGTGTAGCACTATTGGGATCAGTTATTTAGGGTTTGCTCCCGGTGGGTATGTCGAGGTGTTTTTAACCAATCCTAACAATTGGTATGATTGTACAGATCTAGTTATCACCAGCAACAGACCACCTGACAGGCAAGGCTAATGGCTAGGGAAGGCGCCGCATCAGCTATATGCCCATCAGGTGGCTGCGTAGCATATCAGGCTAAACAGGCTCATAGAAGGAAGCGGCAATCGGCCGCTTCCTTCTTAGGTCTGATTGAGCTGAAAACTCAGCGTTTACCGAATGTCCCTTGGATTACGTTCCCCATAACATCAGATGATTTTTCTACTTCATATTGGGCTATTTGATGTTTCACAATATCCCCCCACCGAAGAAATAAACTCCTCAGTTTTTCAGGGTTACGTAAAGCACCCGCCTGATAAGTTCGCAGGAGTTTGTCACTGATCTGGTGGTTCAGCATATGCTCTATCTCTAGAGGTCCTGCACCAAGTTCAATTCCACAGCAGTTTGCAACACTGCGCCGCAGGTCGTGTACGCTAAAAGGCTCAAGTTCAGCCAGCTTACGCTTCTGTAGCCGGTCAAGGGCGCGCATAAGTGCGTCACCGGTGATGGCATGACCCAGCTTCGTCGTCGATTCGAACACATATGGACTGGTAGAGGAGGTTATCATTCGCTGCTCTGAAATGATTTCCTGAGCCAAAGGCGACAAGGTCACCACATGCGGGCGCCCATTTTTGGTTTCCGGAATCGTCCAGCGATCACCATCCAAGTGTGCCCACTGCATCGATATCACTTCACCTCGACGAACCGCGCTCAATATGACGATTTTAATTGCATTGGCGACACTTCCAGAAAGAACAGAAGTCGTAGCAATGCCACGGCCACCAGCTGTTAACGCTCCGCCACCTTCAACGCCCTCTTCTAATGCATGCCACAAGGCTCGTAATTCAGAGATTGGTAGCCAACGCTCTCGAGGTGGATTGGGGGTCGCATTGTAAACTTTGGGTTTGAGTGCCAACGTGGGACTAATCTCGATAAGCTGTCGTCGCATAGCCTCCTCCATCACCTGGTTCATTATCCCCATTGCTTTACGAAGTCCTTCAAGAGAGACCTTCTGTAGCTTCTGATAGTGTTGGTGGAGGACGGCCATGGTGATATCGCAAACTCGATATTTACCAAGGACCTTTTGCAAGTGTGTTTGGTAGATTCGACGATAATCAGTGACGGTTCGAAGGCTAATCTCTGATCGAACGCCATCACGGCGTTTTACGCTGGCTTTGTGGCTAAGCCATTGCTCAAACAGTTCATCAAGCACGAGCATCTGTTCGTTCTTTTGTTTAGCTTCTGCAACAACCTGACGGGGATCGATGCCCTGTTTGACTTGCCCCACCGCAACACAATGTCGCTCACGAGCTTGAGCAAGTCCCATCGCAGGGTATAGTCCAAGTACCATGGTTTGTTGCTTGCCAAGTAGCCTAAATCTATACACGAAGCGTTTTTGCTTACCGGCCCGAACCTCGAGTGATAACCCGTTACCATGTTTAGAGCTGATAGCAAATCGGGTTGCGGTTGCACCTTCTTTAAGCTCTGCTGCCGCGACTTGTCGATCTTGAGAAATCATCCTAAAACCTCGTATTGGGGTACCACATGGGGTACCACATTTGGCATCGTATAGGGTTGTATGTCGTTGGACAAGAGTGAATTTGACATGTGCTTAAGTTATTGAATTTAATGTAAATGAATTTGTTTATTGGATTTATCAAGACAGGATTAAACGTGAGTTTATTGACTTCGTAATGCGAAGGTCGTAGGTTCGACTCCTATTACCGGCACCAGACAGACGAAGGGTTGGCCTCAGTGCGAGGCCAACCCTTCGTGCCTTTTGTCCCGGGTCTCGGGCCAAGACGCCGGTGTAACTGCGCCAGAACACCCTCCCCTTCCAGGACACCACCATCCGCGACGGTCCTGTTCATCTTTCAGAGCCTGACGCACCAACCTGGCCCCACCATCAGAGAGGGCAGCCAGGCAGCCACGCCCCGGCTGCACCTGGGTGAGCATCGTTATCCCGGGGCCCCTCAGCGCTGGGCATAGATCTGGTCGAACACCCCGCCCTCCTTGAAGTGAGTGCGCTGGATCACAGGCCACTCGCCGAAGGTCTTCACCACGTCGAGGAAGGTGGCGTTCGGGAAACGGTCTGCAAACTCGGCGAGGATCGCCGGGTTGCGCGGGCGTAGATAGTTGCTGGCAGCAATGCGTTGGCCTTCGTCGGACCAGAGATAGGCCAGATAGGCTTCGGCCTCCTTGCGGGTACCCTGCTTGTCGACCACCTTGTCCACCACTGACACCGGCAGTTCGGCCACGGCAGTGACGCTCGGATAGACCACCTCGAAGCTGCCACGACCGAACTCCCGGGCAATCATCTCGGCTTCGTTCTCGAAGGTGACCAGCACGTCGCCTATCCGGTTCTGGATGAAGGTGGTGGTGGCGGCGCGGCCGCCGGTGTCGAGCACGGGAACCTGCTTGAACAGCTTCCCGACAAATGCCCTGGCCGCATCTTCATCGCCCCCCTGCTCCAGCACATACCCCCAGGCAGACAGGTAGGTGTAGCGGCCGTTCCCCGAGGTCTTGGGGTTGGGCACGATGACCTGTACCCCCTCCTTGAGCAGATCAGGCCAATCCTTCAACCCCTTGGGGTTGCCCTTTCGCACGATGAACACGGTGGCCGAGGTGAAGGGGGCGCTGTGATCCGGCAGGCGATCCGCCCACCCCTTGGGCACCAGGCCCCCATGCTCGGCGAGGGCGTTGATGTCGGTGGCCATGTTCATGGTGATGACATCGGCGGGCAGGCCGTCGATGACGGCGCGCGCCTGCTTGCTCGATCCGCCGTGGGACATGTTGATCTGCAGTGGCTCCCCGCCTTCTGCCTGCCAGTGCTTCAGGAAGGCTCCGTTGTACTCCTTGTAAAAATCGCGCATCACGTCATAGGAGGCGTTGAGCAGGGTGGCCGCCTGGGCCAGCGGGGCGAGAGCCAGTCCTGCAACAAGCAGGGTGGCGGGCACGAGTCGTTTCATTTCACATCCTTGGAATGAGGGGCGAGTGACTGACTATAAGAGTCGACCATTTATTCTTTGAAAGAATAATTACGGCACAGCTTATGCGATAAATGGCATCGCCTGGGTCCGTCGCAACGGATGACGGCGATGAGGTGGTCACCTCCAGGCGGGTCATGATGGTTGCCGAGGGCGGCGCCCATGAACGTGGGGCTCCTTCTGCCCGCTCCCTGCCCCGGACAGGGAGCGCCGTTGTCACCTGCCTCAATTTGGCTTCTCGACATGACAGATAAAAAACGGGGCGAACCTAATGGTTCGCCCCTGATGCTTTTTACGTCAACCCCGAGGGGTCAACCCTGTTTGTCTGATGCCGGCTCTGCGTCCTTCGGCGCCTGCCAGCCGCCACCGACGGCCTTGTAGAGGGCGACCTGGTTACTCAGCTGGGCGAGCCGGGTGCTGATGAGCCCCTGCTTGGCGCTGAACAGGGAGCGCTGGGCATCGAGGCGGGTCAGGTAGCTGTCCACCCCTTGCTCGTAACGCACCTCCGCCAGCCTGAAGTAGGTCTGATTGGCATCCACCAGCGCCTGTTGCGCCTGCAGTTGCTGCGCGTAGTCCGCCTGGGCACCGAGGGTGTCCGCGACCTCCTTGAAGGCGGTCTGGATGCTCTTCTCGTAGCTGGCCACCGCCTGCCTGGTCCCCACCTCGGCCACGTCCAGATCCGCAACGCGCTTGCCGCCATCGAAGATGGGCAGATTGATCTGGGGCATGAAGGTCCAGGTGCCGGTGCCGCCGTCAAACAGACCGCTCAACTGGTTGCTGGCGGTGCCCGCCGTCGCGGTGAGCGAGATGGTCGGGAAGAAGGCTGCGCGGGCCGCTCCGATATTGGCGTTGGCCGCCTTCAGGTTGTGCTCCGCCGCCAGGATGTCCGGGCGTTGCTGCAACAGGCTGGAGGGAGCCCCCACCGGGATCGGCGCCAGTTTCACCTCGGCCAGGGTGGCCGGTTGTGCCGCCAGCACCGGAATATCGGTGCCAAGCAGCAGGGCCAGACCATTTCTGTCCTGCTTCACCAGACGCTGGTATTGCGCCTGGCTGACCTTGGCGTTTTCCAGTGCCGTGCGCCCCTGGGCCAGCTCCATCTCGGAGGCGGCGCCCAGGCGGTATTTGTGCTCGGTCAGGGCATAGCTCTCCTGCTCGGTGGCGAGGGTCGCCTGGCTCAGGGCCAGCAACTCCTGATCCGCCAGCAGGGTGAAGTAGGCATTGGCCACCGAGGCCACCAGCGCAATCTGGGTGCTGCGCTGGGTGTCGATTTGCGCCAGATAGGTCTCAAGGGCCTGATCTTTCAGGCTCTGGATCCGGCCAAACAGATCCAGCTCATAGGCGGTGATGCCGATGTTGGCGCCGTACTGGCTGCTGATGGTGCCCTGCCCCGTACTACTGAGATCATCGGATCCCTGCTGGCGGGTACCGCTGCCACTGGCGGCCAGGGTCGGCAACTGGGCCGCCCGCTGGATACGGTATTTCGCCTCGTAGGCCTCGACGTTGAGGGCTGCCAGGCGCAGATCCCGGTTGCTCTCAAGAGCGGTGCCGATCAGCGTCTGAAGGGCCGGGTCCTGGAACTGCTGGCGCCAGGGGGCAAGTTCCCCCTTGGCGGCCAGGTCAGCTTGCCAGGAGGCGCCTTGGGGCAGCTCGGGGCGCTGGTAGTCGGGGGCCATGGAGCAGCCCCCCATCATCAGGGTCACGCCCAGGGCGATCAGGGTCTTAGTCATGGTTGATCTCCTTGGTGTGGACACTCTCTTCCCCGGCATGCTTGCGTTCGGTGAAATAGCGCATCACCAGCACAAAGAACAGCGGCACGAAGAAGATGGCGAGCACGGTGGCACTGATCATCCCCCCCATAACGCCGGTCCCGATGGCGTTTCGGCTGCTGGCGCCCGCCCCGGTGCTGATCACCAGGGGCAGTACCCCCAGGATGAAGGCGAGCGAGGTCATCAGGATGGGGCGCAGGCGCTGACGCGAGGCCTCCACCACCGCATCCCCGAGCCTCATCCCCTTGTCGTGCAGCTCCTTGGCGAACTCGACGATGAGGATGGCGTTCTTGGCCGACAGCCCGATCGTGGTGAGCAGGCCTACCTGGAAGTAGACGTCATTCTCAAGCCCGCGCAGGGTCGCGGCCAAAATGGCCCCCAGCACCCCGAGCGGCACCACCAGCATGACCGAGAACGGAATGCTCCAGCTCTCGTAGAGGGCCGCCAGACAGAGGAAGACCACCAGGAGCGAGATGGCGTACAGGGCCGGCGCCTGGGAGCCTGCCTGACGCTCCTGGAAGGAGAGGCCGGTCCACTCGATGCCGATCCCTTCCGGCAACTGTTTCACCATCTCCTCGATGGCCGCCATGGCATCACCCGTACTCTTGCCCGGGGCCGCCTCACCGACGATCTCCATGGCGGAGACACCGTTGTAGCGCTCAAGACGGGGCGAGCCGAAGCTCCACTCCGTGCTGGCAAAGGCGGAGAAGGGCACCATCTGGCCCGCGCTATTGCGCACGTACCACAGCTTCAGATCTTCCGGGTTCATCCGGAAAGGGGCATCTGCCTGCAGATAGACCTTCTTGACCCGGCCTCTGTCGACGAAGTCGTTCACATAGGAGGAGCCCCAGGCAGCCGACAGGGTGTTGTTGATGTCGGTGATGGAGAGCCCCTGGGCCAGCGCCTTCTCGTAATCGATCTTGATGTCGAGCTGGGGCGTGTCTTCCATCCCGTTCGGGCGTACCCGCACCAGGTTGGGATCCTGCGCCGCCATGCCGAGCAACTGGTTGCGCGCCTGCATCAGCTTCTCGTGACCCAGACCGCCGCGGTCTTGCAGGAAGAAGTCGAAGCCGGTGGCCGTGCCGAGTTCCGGAATGGGGGGCAGGTTGAAGGCGAAGACCTGGGCTTCCTTGATGCTGAACAGGAACCCCATGGCGCGGCCGATGATGGCATTGGCGCTGCGATCTTCTCCCTTGCGCTCGCTCCAGTCCTTGAGCTTGATGAAGGCCATGCCGCTGTTCTGACCGCTACCGGCGAAGCTGAAGCCCGCCACCGTCAGCACGGAGTCCACGTTCTCCTTCTCGTTCTCGAGGAAGTAGTCGCGCATCTCCCCGAGCACCACCTCGGTCCGCTCCTTGGTCGCCCCCACCGGGAGCTGCACCATGGACATGATGACCCCCTGATCCTCTTCCGGCAGGAAGGAGGTGGGCATGCGCATGAAGAGCACCGCCAGCACCGCCAGCATGGCCAGATAGATGATGCCGTAGCGGGTGCCCTGCTTGATCACCTTGCGCACGCCGTTCTGGTAACGGTTGGCGTTGGTGTCGAAGAAGCGGTTGAACCAGCCGAAGAAACCGCGCTGGGCGCCGAATTCACCGTGCTTCATGGGTTTGAGCAGGGTGGCGCACAGGGCCGGGGTCAGGATCAGGGCCACCAGCACCGAGAGCACCATGGCCGAGACGATGGTGAGGGAGAACTGGCGATAGATGGCACCGGTAGAGCCACCGAAGAAAGCCATGGGCACGAACACCGCCGACAGCACCAGAGCGATGCCCACCAGGGCGCCGGTGATCTGGGTCATGGACTTGCGGGTCGCCTCGAGGGGGGAGAGATCCTCCTCGCTCATCAGACGCTCCACGTTCTCCACCACCACGATGGCGTCATCCACCAAGAGGCCAATGGCGAGCACCAGACCGAACATGGTCAGGGTGTTGATGGAGAAGCCGAAGGCCGCCATCACCCCGAAGGTGCCGAGCAGGACCACGGGCACCGCGATGGTCGGAATCAGGGTTGCCCGGAAGTTCTGCAAGAACAGATACATGACGCAGAAGACCAGGAAGATCGCCTCGATCAGGGTCTGCACCACCTCCTCGATGGAGATCTTCACGAACGGCGTGGTGTCGTAGGGATAGACGATCTCCATGTTGGCCGGGAAGTACTCGGAGAGTTCACCCAGCTTGGTCCGCACGTGCTCGGCGGTGTCCAGGGCGTTGGCACCGGTCGCCAGCTTGATGGCGACGGCGGCGGTGGCCTGGCCGTTGTAGAGCGCGGTCGCGTCGTAGTTTTCACCGGCAAGTTCGACCCGGGCCACGTCCTTGAGCTGGACCTTGGATCCGTCCTGGTTCACCCGCAGCAGGATGTTGTTGAACTCCTCCACGGTGGAGAGCCGGGTCTGGCCCATGATGGTGGCGGTAAATTGCTGATCGCTCACCGCAGGGGTCCCCCCCAGCTTGCCGAAGGCAACCTGGGCGTTCTGGGCCTTGATGGCGGCCTGAATGTCGGCCGGGGTCATCTGCACCCGGTTGAGCTTGTGGGGATCGAGCCAGACGCGCATGGAGTACTGGCTGCCGAACAAGGTGATGTCACCGACCCCATCCAGACGGCTCAGGGGCTCCTTGATGTTGGCTACCACATAGTCCGCCAGGTCATCGTTGGTCATGGCGCCATCGGTGGAGATGAAGGCGGCCACCATCAGGAAGCTGCTGGAGGTCTTCTGGACCCGCACGCCCTGTTGCTGCACCTCTTGGGGCAGGAGCGACATGGCCTGTTGCAGCTTGTTTTGCACCTGCACCTGGGCGATGTCGGGATCCGTGCCCGGCTTGAAGGTGAGGGTCACGCTGACGTTCCCTGACGAGTCGGATTGCGCCGACATGTAGAGCAGGTGATCCAGCCCGGTCATGTTCTGCTCGATGATCTGGGTCACCGAGTCTTCCACCGTCTTGGCGGAGGCCCCCGGGTAGCTGGCGGAGATGCCAACCGCCGGCGGGGCGATGGTCGGGTACTGGGCCACCGGCAGGCCGATGATGGCCATGGCCCCGGCCAGCATGATCACCAAGGCGATCACCCAGGCGAAAATGGGTCTATCTATGAAAAAACGTGCCATGAGGCGACTACTCCATCCTACTGCTTGGTTGCCGGGGTCTGTTGTGCGCTGTTACCGGCACGTTCAGTGGGCGCCACCACGACCCCGGGTTTGACTTTCTGCAGACCGGCGACGATCACCTTCTCGCCAGCCTTGAGACCGGACTCCACCACCCAGCTGTCGCCGGACATGCGGCCGACCTGCACTTCACGCAGTTCCACCTTGTTGTCCGCCGTCACCACCATGACGGTGGCACCGCCCTTGGGGGTACGGGTCACGGCAGTCTGGGGCACCAGCAGGCCTTGCGGGCGCTCGCCCTCCTGCAAGGTGGCGCGCATGAACATGCCGGGCAGCAGCAGTTGATCCGGGTTGGGCACGATCACCCGCAGGGTCACCATGCCGGTCGCCTCGTCCACGGTCACGTCGGAGAACTGGAGGGCTCCTTTCTCGCCATACTGGCTGCCATCTTCCAGCTGGAAGCTGACACCGGCCCCGTCCTTCTCCCCCTGGGTCAGCTTGCCCTCGGCCACCAGGCGCTTGAGGCGCAGCAGGTCGGCGGTGGACTGGCGCACGTCCACGTACATGGGATCGAGCTGGGAGATGGAGGTGAGGCTGTCCGCCTGCTGGGCGGTGACCAGGGCACCCTCGGTCACCGCCGACTTGCCGATGCGGCCGCTGATGGGGGCCGTGATGCGGGTGTAGGCCAGGTTGATGTTGGCGGTCTGCAATGCGGCCTTGGCGGCCCCGATCTCGGCCAGCTGCTGTTTCCAGGCCGCGTCGGCGTCGTCATACTCCTGGCTGCTGATGGCTTTCACCTTCACCAGCTCGGCGTAGCGCTGGGCCTTGAGGCGGGCGCTGCGCTCGTTGGCCTCGGCCTTGGCGAGGTTGGCCTTGGCGGAAGCCACTTCGGCCTGATAGACGGCGGGATCAATCTGATAGAGCAGCTGACCGGCCTTGACGTCGCTCCCCTCGGTGAACAGGCGCTTGAGGATGATGCCGTTCACCTGGGGACGCACCTCGGCCACCCGCAGGGGGGCGGTGCGGCCGGTGAGCTCGGACAACAGTTGCAGGGGGGCCGTATGGAGGGTGACCACGTCCACGGCGGCGGGAGGCATCTCCCCCATGGCCTGCTGGGCCCCGTCCTTGTCACCACAGCCAGCCAGCAGGCTGCTTGCCAGCAAGGCAAGGCCGACCGAACGTGCGAGAATATGTTTATGCATCAAGTCTCTGAACCTCAGTTTCAATCAAAAAGAAGTGACAAAACCACAGGGTTTATAAGGCCCCTGTTGGTAAAACGGCGAAGATGAGGCAATATACATACATTCATGAATGTATGTAAGAAACTTTTTTCACTTTTAAACAGGACCGGAGTCAATGGCCAGACGCACCAAAGAAGAGGCGCAGCAAACCCGCTGCAACATCATGAGCACGGCCCTGGATCTCTTCTGCCAACAGGGGCTGGCACGCACCAGCCTGACCGATATCGCCAAGGCGACGGACCTCACCCGGGGCGCCATCTACTGGCACTTCAAGAATAAAGAAGAGCTGTTCGTCACCCTGTGGGAGGAGCTGTGTGCCCCCCTCTCCCACCAGCTCGATGCCTGCGTCGACGAGGCGGAGCCGGATCCCCTGGGCAAGCTGCGCAGCTTTCTCAAAGAGGTGATGCTCAAGATCAGCACCGAGCCCGCCCACCAGCAGATGTTCACCATCATGTTCAATCTGGAATCCATGGAGGGAGAGGCCGCCGTCATGCGCGAGCACATGCACCTGCAATCCATGAATTTCTTCCGGGATCTGGAGATCACCCTGGCCAATGCCGTGCGTCGCGGCCAACTGCCCGAGGGGCTGGATCTGCGCCGCGCCGCCACCCTGCTCCACTGCACCCTGGACGGCTACATCATCAACTGGCTGCACTTCCCGGATCGCATCGATCTGATTGAGGAGTCGGACTTTCTCCTCGATACCCTGTTCACCCTCATCGCGAGCCCCACCCTTCGCCGCCACCCCTGAGTCTGCAAGACGCGCCGCCCCCGCCCATGCTCAACAGCCGGGGGCAAACCTGCTAGAGTAACGCCCCCCACCACGATGAGCCCGACACCCTTGCCACACGCCCCCGCGCCGGCGCACGACGCCGCCCCTCGCCCCGCCCTCGTGGCAGGCGCCCATGCCCTCTTCCTGGCCCTGCTGGGCAGCGGCCGTCATCTGCTGGAGGCCGGTTGCGGGGCAGGAGAGGATCTGCGCCTCTTTCGCCAGCAAGGCCTCACCGTGACCGCCTTCGATGCGAGCCGGGCGCAGGCCGCCGCCGCCTCGCGCCTGTGCGGCCAGCCGGTGCGAGTCTGCCGCTTTGAGCAGATGCAAAGCGTCGTTCCCTATGACGGCATCTGGGCCAGCGGCTCCCTCCCCTGTCAGCCCGAACACGAGATAGTCCCGGCGCTCGGTCATCTGGCCACCCTGCTCAAGGCCGGGGGCCCCCTCTACGCCTCCTTCCCCCACGGGAAAGGCGAACCGCTGCCACGGTCGGGGGAATATCCCCTGCAGACCCGGCTCGACGAGGCGGGGCTGCGACGCCTGATCGCTCCCCTCCCCTTCACCCTGCACCATGGCTGGGTGGGGGAAGATGAGGTGAACGGCCCCTGGCTGCACGCCTTGCTGGTGCGGCGCTGATCCGCGACCCCCCCGAGGGCAGTGACACCTCACGGCATTCAGCCCATTAACAATATTTAACCCTGAGTTAACCACCATAAAGCAGACAAGATGCGGTGTTTGTGTTAAAAAGCGGCATTAAAATCAAAATTAAATAACAAATCAGACACCAACACCTGGATTCCCCCATGAAACTCGTTCTCAATCTGGTTGCCGGTATCCTCGCCGGCCTGCTGCTCGGTCTCTATGCCCCCGAATGGGTCGCCCGCGTGCTGTTCACCGCCAAGACGGTGATCGGCCAGCTCATCACCTTCACCATCCCGCTCATCATCCTCTTCTTCATCATGAGCGGCATCGCCAGCCTGCCGAAGAACTCCGGCAAGCTGCTGGGCAAGACGGTGGGGCTCTCCTACTGCTCCACCATACTGGCGGGCCTGTTCGCCTTCACCGTGGCGAGCCACCTGATCCCGCACCTGACCACGGCCGCCGAGCCCACCGCCGAGGCAGCCACCAAGCTCGCTTCCTATATCAACCTCGAGATCCCGCCCCTGTTCGGGGTGATGTCGGCCCTGGCCGCCGCCTTCGTGTTCGGCATCGGCATCAGCGCCACCCAGGCCACCGACCTGCGCCGGGTCGCCGATCAGGGCCGTGACATCATCGACCGCCTGCTGGCACGCGTGATCATTCCCCTGCTGCCCTTCTACATCGCCGGCGTCTTCGTCGAGATGACGGTGGAAGGCACCGTCTTCGCCACCCTCAAGACCTTCGGGGTAGTGCTGGTGATGGCCATCGTCATGCACTGGATCTGGCTCTGCGTCCTGTTCGTCGGCACCGGCCTCGCCCAGGGGCGCTCCCCCGTCATGCTCATCAAGAACATGCTGCCCGCCTACTTCACCGCCCTTGGCACCATGTCCAGCGCCGCCACCATTCCGGTGGCCCTGCAAGCCAGCAAGCGCAACGGCGTGAGCGACGGCATCGCCAACTTCACCGTGCCCCTGTGCGCCACCATCCACCTGTGCGGCTCCACCATCACCCTGGTGACCTGCGCCACGGCGGTGATGTTCCTCTCCGAGCACCTGGCCATTCCGGGCTACGGCACCATGGTGCCCTTCATCATGATGCTGGGCGTCATCATGATTGCCGCGCCGGGCGCACCGGGTGGCGGTGTCATGTCCGCGCTCGGCCTGCTCACTTCCATGCTCGGCTTCGGTGAGGCCTCCATCGCCCTGATGATCGCCCTCTACCTGGCCCAGGACAGCTTCGGCACCGCCTGCAACGTCACCGGTGACGGCGTCATCGCCCTGTGGGCCGATCGTTTCGCCCAAAGTGGCGAGCCAGCACTCAGCACCGAGCAGGACGCAGCCTGATAGCGCAGACAATAAAAAACGGGAGCCATCGGCTCCCGTTTTTCGTTGGCGCAAGGGGGCGTCTCAGCCCCGGCGACGGATCACCCCTTCCTGCATGGTGCTCGCCACCAATACCCCATCCCGGGTGAAGAACTGGCCGCGCACCAGACCCCGACCGCCGCTGGCGCTCGGGCTGTCCACCACGTAGAGCAGCCAGTCGTCCAGCCGGAACTCCCGGTGGAACCACATGGAGTGATCGATGGTGGCCACCTGCATGTCCGGCTCCCAGTAGGAGACCCCGTGGGGCTGCAGGGCGGCGAACAGGAAGTGGAAGTCGGAGGCATAGGCCAGCAGGTAGTTGTGGACCCGCTGATCGTCCGGCACCGGGCCATTGGCCTTGAACCAGGTGTAGCGAAGGGGCTCGTGGACATCCGGGCGAATGGGGTCCACCAGGGTCACGGGGCGAATTTCGATGGGCTTCTCGCACAGGATCTTGTCCCGCAGGGCCGCCGGGATCATCTGCTCGTAGGGACGCACCAGCTCCAGCTCGCTCTTGAGCTGCTCCGGGGGCGTGATGCTGGCCGGCATCTTCGCCTGGTGCTCGAAGCCCTCGGCTTCCACCTGGAAGGAGGCGTTGAGGTAGAAGATGGGCTTGCCATTCTGGATGGCCTTGACCCGGCGGGTGGAGACGGTCTGGCCGTCGCGGATGTTCTCCACGTCGTAGACGATGGGCTTGTTGGCATCCCCGGGGCGCAGGAAGTAGGAGTGGAAACTGTGGACCTGGCGGTCGCTTGCCACCGTCTGCTTGGCGGCTGACAAGGCCTGCCCCATCACCTGTCCGCCAAACACGGATCGCAACCCGAGATCCTGGCTCTGGCCCCGAAACAGGCCCTCCTCGATCTTTTCGAGCGCCAGCAACGCCAGCAGCTCATCCAGTACCTTGCTCATTGGTTTCTCCTGTCTTTGTGCGCGAAAGGCTAACAAGCCCGTCCCGACAGGGCAACCATCCTGATGCACATCCCCGTCTGCAACCACCTCCCCTTCAAAAAAGGGAAGTGTATGACGCTTTCCAGCCCGTACAGAGGGCACTCTGGCCCCCTCCCCTGGCAAGGGGAGGGCTGGGGTGGGGTCAGACGCGATCAAGCCATGCCCGAATAGAGACAACCACCCCGGGTAGATTTTCCATCACCTCCCTGTTGCTAAATCTCAGTACCGTCAGCGACAGGGCCGCCATGTAGGCATCCCGTCGCTTGTCATGACGCAGACCCCGCATGTCGAAATGGCTGTTGCCATCAACCTCAATGACCAACAACCGCCCGGGGCAGTAAAAATCCGCAATGTATGGGCCTATACCTTGCTGACGGCGAAACTTGACTCCGAGTTGCCCAGCCCGAAGCGCCTGCCACAATCGCCGTTCAGGCTCTGTTGGATTGTTTCGTTGTTCACGCCGTTTATCCAGCGTGGCCTCGCGGTTGAAAACACGAACTGGCTTCTCGTTCATGACAGTATTCCTCCGACTATGACCCTTGTCAGCATAACAACTACTCACCCCCTCCCAGCCTCCCCCTTCAAAAGGGGGAGGAGCTTGTCTGGCCCTTTCTCTCCCCTGTGCGATTCAGTCTCAAGGAGCCCGGCAGGAGCAGAAAACAAAAAAGCCCGCACCTTGGGGTGCGGGCTTGTGGCGTGTCCGGGGCGAGCGGCCCGTGGTGGCGGCTTACTTGCTGCCGGTGCCGGAATTGCGGGTGGAGGAGGTCGGCTTGCGACGGGCGGTGGTGGCACGGGCGCGCGGCTCCTTGCCCTGCATCTCCTTGTGGCGCTTCACGGCGCGACGGATCTGGGCGGCCTGCTTGTGGCGGGTGCTCTTGCCATCCTGCTGCAGATCGACCTTGGATTCGGTCTCGTTGGGCAGGTTGACCAGGCCGCGCAGGTAGTTCACTTCGGGCAACTTCAGCTCCTGCCAGCCGCCGCGGGGGATGCCGCGATCCAGGGTGACGTCGCCGTAGCGGATACGCATCAGGCGGCTCACCTGCACTTCCTGGGATTCCCACAGGCGGCGCACTTCCCGGTTGCGGCCCTCGGTCAGGGTGACGTTGAACCACTGGTTCAGCCCTTCACCGCCGGCCGGCTTGATCTTGTTGAACTTGGCCATGCCGTCTTCCAGCTGCACGCCCTTGCGCAGGCGCTGCAGCATGGCTTCGGTGATCTCGCCAAAGACGCGCACCGCGTATTCCCGCTCCACTTCGTGGCTCGGGTGCATCAGCCGGTTCGCCAGCTCGCCGTCGGTGGTGAACAGCAAGAGACCGGAGGTGTTGACGTCCAGACGACCCACCGCAATCCAGCGGGCGCCATCCATCTTGGGCAGACGATCAAACACGGTGGGACGTCCTTCCGGATCGTGGCGGGTGCACATCTCCCCTTCGGGCTTGTGGTAGGCCAGCACGCGGCAGATCACTTCCTCTGCGGCGCGGGTCTTGACCTGGTGGCCATCCACCCGGATCACGGCGTTCACTTCGACGCGATCCCCCAGCGTGGCGACCTTGCCATCCACGCTGACCCGACCTGCGGTGATCAGGGCCTCCATCTCACGACGGGAGCCTTGACCCGCGCGGGCCAATACTTTTTGCAGTTTTTCACTCATCGGGGTTACCTGATTGTTGATCGCTGCCCGCCGACATCGCGGACAGCATGGATGTCTGTGAGGCCGCCTCGCGGGCATCCTCACCATGTTCATGCGCAAGACGGCCCGCGGCGGGCCGCCCATCGCCTCCCTCGTCCGGCATGAGCGACAAGGGATGGGGCAGTTCGGGATCCAGCTCGGGGAGCTGCTCCAGACTCTGCAGATTGAAATAGTCCAGAAATTCGCGGGTGGTGGCGAGCAGCTCGGGACGACCCGCCACCTCCTTGTGTCCTATGCTGCGCACCCAGCCGCGCTCTTTCAAGGTGTTGACGATCTGGCTCGAGACCGCCACCCCGCGGATGGCTTCTATCTCTGCCCGGGTGATGGGCTGACGATAGGCAATCAGGGTCAGGGTTTCCAACACGGCGCGGGAATAACGGGGCGCCCGCTCGCTCCACAGGCGAGAGAGCTCCTCGGCATACTCCTGGCGGGCCTGGAAACGCCAGCCGGAGGCGACCTCCTTGAGCTCGACCCCCCGCGTCTCATAGTCTTTCTTGAGCTCCGCCAGCAGCAGCTGGACGTAGCGGCCGGTGACCGGGTAATCCGCCAGCACGCTGCCCTTGAGCTCGCTGACGTTGAGCGGGCGCCCGGCGACGAACAGGGCCGCCTCGATCAGGGTCTTCAGCCGTTCAGCGGGCAGCGCCACGACAGGCCTCCTGGGCTATGCCCATGGCCGTGAGCGGCCGCTCAGTGTACATGCTCATGCGCCGTCTCCTGACTTGCCAGGGCAAAGTGGATGGGCCCCAGGGGCTCTGCCTGCAGGATCCAGATAAGCTGCTCCTTGCACAGCTCCAGCAGGGCCAGGAAGGTCACCAGTACCCCCATGCGCCCCTCCTCGGCCCGCAGCACCTGCTCCAGGCGCAGGGTCTGGCCCAGGGAGAGCATGGCGAGGATCTCCGCCATCCGCACCCGGGTCGGGATCTGCTCCCGGCGGATCTGGTGATGCTCAAAATGAGTCGCGCGTTTTACCACACTTTGCATGTAAAGGGCGAGCTCAACCAGTGAAACATCGGGGGCCAGCGGCTTCAGGGCACCAAAATCCGGCGGCAGGGCCGCGGCGACGAAGATCTCCCGTTCCACCCTCGGCAGGGCATTGACCCGCTCCGCCCCCAGCTTGTAGCGCTCGTACTCCTGCAGGCGGCGAATGAGGGTGACGCGAGGGTCTTCCCCCTCCTCCTCGTCCTCCAGCTCCGGGGCCTTGGGCAGCAGCAGGCGGGATTTGATCTCCGCCAGCCAGGCCGCCATCAGCAGGTACTCCGCCGCGAGCTCGAGGTTGAGCCCCTGCATCAGCTCCACGTACTCCATGTACTGGGCGGTGATCTGCAGGATCGGCAGGTTCAGGATGTCGAGCTGCTGGCGCCGGATGAGGTAGAGCAGCAGATCCAGCGGCCCCTCGAAGGTGTCGAGAAACACCTCCAGCGCATCGGGGGGGATGAACAAATCCTGGGGCAGCTCGTGGTAGGGCTGCCCCAGCACAGTCGCGATGGGCGGGGGAAGGGAGCTTTCCCCAGCCGTGCCCGGTGCGCTCAGCGCCTCGGGCACGGGGTCGGCAAGATCACTCAAACGGCGTCGGATCCCCGGCACCGCGACGGCGCAGCACGGGCTCGTCGTCGGAGAAGTCCACCACAGTGGTGGGCTGCTCGCCGAGATACCCGCCGTTGACCACCAGATCCAGCTGCTTGCCGAGCTTGTCGGCGATCTCCTCGGGGTCGAACTCCGCCATCTCGGAACCCGGCAGGATCAGCGTGGTAGAGAGCAGCGGCTCGCCGAGCGCCTCGAGCAATGCGAGCGCTATGTTGTTGGCAGGCACCCGGATACCGATGGTCTTCTTCTTCTCGTTCATGAGGCGACGCGGCACCTCCTTGGTGGCCTTGAAGATGAAGGTGTAGGGGCCGGGGGTGTTGTTCTTGATCAGACGAAACGCGCTGTTGTCCACCTTGGCGTAGGTGGAGATCTCAGAGAGATCACGGCACACCAGGGTGAAGTCATGGTTCGGTTCGATGCGGCGGATGCGGCAGATGCGCTCCAGCGCGTCCTTGTTGCCCATCTGGCAACCCAGGGCGTAACCGGAGTCGGTGGGATAGACGATAACGCCGCCACTTTGCAGGATCTGCACCGCCTGGCTGATGAGGCGAGCCTGGGGATTGTCCGGGTGTACGTAAAAATGCTGGCTCATATGTTCTTCTCGCGATTGGGGCACGCTCGTTGCCCGCTTCATGGTCAAGGGCCACCTGGCCCATGACACTACCTTAACCTGTTTGACGCAGACTCGCCCGCATCAAAGACGCTCTCCCGCCGGTGGCAACCCTCAGCGGCTGGCCAGCAGGCCCGCATGCTCCTCCGGGGTCAGCCCGAAATGGCCGGGGTGGCCGAGCCAGAGCGGCATGCCCTCCTTGGGCAGCCAGAGGTGGCGGCCAAGCTCGGTCCAGTTGGAGGGGAAGTGAAAATCGGACCCCACCGAAATATAGAGATCGTGCTCCCTGGCCCACTGGCCGAGATTCGCCCGCTCCTGGGGGCTCTGCTGGGGCAGGGAAACCTCCATGGCATCCCCCCCGACGGCCTTGAAGGCCACCAGCAGCCGCTTGATCCACTTGGCGGTGAGATTGTAGCGGCTCGGGTGAGCCAGCACCGCCAGCCCGCCTGCGGCGTGGATGGCCTCGATAGCCTCTCCCATCCCGGGCCACTCGGCGGGCACATAGCCCTTGTTGCCCCGGCTCAGGTACTTCTTGAACACCTTCTGCATATTGTCGGCCACCCCGCGCGCCACCAGCACCCGGGCAAAGTGGGCCCGGGTCACGGCGGCGTCACCGGCAAGCTGCTTGGCCTCTTCATAGGTGCCCGGGATGAGGCACTTCTCCAGACGACGCCCGATCTCCTCGGCGCGCGCCTCCCGGCGAGCCCGCTGCCCTGCCAGAAAGGCGAGCAACTGGGGATTTTTCTCGTCCACCCCGAGGGCCACGATGTGGATCTCGTGATGCTCCCACCCGGTGGAGATCTCCACCCCGCTCACCAGGCGCAGTGGCAGCTGGTCAGCCGAGATGGTCTGGCGCACTTCTTCAAGCCCGTCGAGGGTATCGTGGTCAGTGACCGCTAACACCTCCACCCCTTTTTCGGCGGCGCGGCGCACCAGGTCGGCGGGGCTCAGCACCCCGTCCGAGGCGGTGGTGTGGCAATGAAGATCGAATATCATCGGCGTGTTTCGCTCTTGTTTGGGACCTGCCTGGAAAAGGCCGGCAAAAAAGCGACTTGACTTGGCCGCGGCTTTATCGTTTTCTGTAGGCACTTCATTGCAAACATCTTTTTACAGGACTCAATCTCATGCAAGCGACTTCCATTCTGACCATCTGGTGGTGGCACACTCCCTGACATGCGGGCGTGTGGTCGTTGCTGTACCTGTAATCTGACAGCAAGTTAAGAACCCAAAGAAAAAGCCCGCTGACCCCAGCGGGCTTTTTTATTATCCGGCAAATGGACCTGTGATGAAACCGACAATTCAGAGAAGCACACTGACATGGCGATGGCGATGGCGAACTCGCTGACGTGACCCGAACCCGACCCATTTTCAAGAGAGACAGCGCCATGACCATCGGTGACACACAACACATGCAAGGGAAGGCATTATGACAGGCAACAAGACCCGTTTGCCCCTGGGCGAATTCGATACCATCCGGCTCAATGCCCCCTATGTGACAGACCCCCTGGCACTCTATACCCGACTCTGCCAGGACAGACCCAACAACCTGCTGCTCGAATCGGTGGAGATCGACTCCAAGGCCGGTACCCAGAGCCTGCTGCTGGTGGATGCCTGCCTGCGCATCGAGTGCCGCGGCCGCGCCGTGCAGGTGCGCCCCCTCGGCGACAACGGCGCCGCCCTGCTGCGCCTGCTGGAGCAGCGCCTGCCCACCGTCATCACCCAGACCCGGGTGGCGGACGAGCTGCACCTCGACTTCCCGGCGTCCGATCGGGAGCTTGACGAAGACAGCCGCCTCAAGGGCAGCAGCGTGCTGGACGTGCTGCGTACCCTGCAGCGGGAGCTGCAATGCCAGCAGGGCAAAGAGGCCCTCTTCATGGCGGGCAGCTTCGCCTACGACCTCATCGCCTCCTTTGAAGACTTGCCCGAGGTGCCAGAGGGGAGCAACGACTGCCCTGACTACTGCTTCTATGTGGCCGAGACCCTGATCACCATCGACCACATCAAGCAGAGCACCCAGTTGGTGGCCTGCCTGTTCGGCGGCGAAGAGGATGAGCAGCTGGACGCGCGCTACGCCCGCCTGACCGCTCGCCTCGAGTCCTTCAAACAGGCCTGTCAGCAGCCGCTGCCTGCGCCACAGGGCACGGCGCCGCTGACCGGCGCCCTGGCCGTCGACAAGGGGGACAAGCAGTTCTGCGCCGAGGTCGAGAAGCTCAAGGGCTTCATCCGCCGTGGTGACATCTTCCAGGTGGTGCCGTCCCGCAGCTTCTCCCTCCCCTGCCCGGATCCCGTCGCCGCCTATCGCCGCCTCAAGCAGACCAACCCCAGCCCCTACATGTTTTACGTGCAGGACGAGGGCTTCACCCTGTTTGGCGCCTCCCCCGAGAGCGCGGTCAAGTTCTGCGCCAACAGCCGCCAGGTGGAGATGTACCCCATCGCCGGCACCCGCCGCCGCGGCCTCAACCCGGACGGCAGCATCAACCTGGATCTGGACGGCCGCATCGAGCTGGAGCTGCGCCAGGACGAGAAAGAGGTGGCCGAGCACCTGATGCTGGTGGATCTGGGCCGCAACGACATTGCCCGCATCTCCGCCCCCGGCACCCGCTACGTCAAGGATCTGCTCAAAGTGGATCGCTACAGCCACGTCATGCACCTGGTCTCCCGGGTGGTGGGCACCCTTCGCGCCGACCTTGACGCCCTGCACGCCTACCAGGCCTGCATGAACATGGGCACCCTGACCGGTGCCCCCAAGCTGCGCGCCAGCGAGCTCATCCGCATGGTGGAAGGCAAGCGTCGTGGCAGCTACGGCGGCGCCGTGGGTTACCTGAACGGCGCAGGGGAAATGGACACCTGCATCGTCATCCGCTCCGCCTTCGTGAAAGAGGGGGTCGCCCATGTCCAGGCCGGCGCCGGGGTGGTCTATGACTCCAAACCCCAGGCCGAGGCAGACGAGACCCGCGCCAAGGCGGCGGCCGTGCTGGCCGCCATCGCTGCCAGCCATGGCACCTCCCTGCAGGCCCTCAGCGCCCAGCAGGAACAACACAAGGACGTGATCCATGACTAACATCTTCCTGCTCGACAACTTCGACTCGTTTACCTACAACCTCGTCGACCAGTTCCGCACCCTGGGCTACCCGGTGCGCATCTACCGCAACAGCCTGCCTGCGAGCCGCATCATGCAGGAGATCGACGCCTGCGAAGGGGACGCCGTGCTGGTGCTCTCCCCGGGGCCGGGCGCCCCCCATGAGGCGGGCTGCCTCATCGACCTCATCAAGCTGGCCCGGGGCCGGGTGCCCATCCTCGGCATCTGTCTCGGTCATCAGGCCCTGTGCGAAGCCTACGGCGGCACCGTCGGGGCGGCGGGGGAAATCGTCCACGGCAAGCGCTCCCTCATCGAGCACAACGGCCATGGCGCCTTCGCGGGGCTGCCGAGCCCCTTGCCGGTGGCCCGCTACCACTCCCTGGTGGCCACCTATGTGCCACAAGAGTTGCAGGTGATTGCCCACTATCAGGGCATGCCCATGGCCATCGAGCAGCGTGACGAGCGGGTGCTGGGCTTCCAGTTCCACCCGGAATCCATCATGACCAGCGAAGGGGCCCGCCTGCTCACCCAGGCCCTCGCCCATGTCACCCGTCCAGAAAGCCACGTGCGGTAAGGAAGAGACCATGCATCAACATCTCAACACCCTCTATCAGGGTCAGTCTCTCACCCGCGACGCCGCCCGCGACGCCTTCGGCCAGGTGGTTCGTGGTGAAGTGGATCCCATCGTGCTCGCGAGCCTTCTGACCGCCCTCAAGATCAAGGGGGAGACCCCGGAGGAGATCGCCGGCGCCGCCGAGGCGCTCTTGGCCGAAGCCCGCGACTTCCCGCGCCCGGACTATGCCTTCTGCGACATCGTCGGCACCGGAGGGGACGGCCTCAACACCATCAACGTCTCCACCACCTCGGCCCTGGTGGCCGCCGCCTGCGGCCTGAAAGTGGCCAAGCACGGCAACCGCTCGGTCTCGAGCAAGTCGGGGTCGAGCGACCTGCTCGATAAGATGGGCATCAAGCTCGACATGAGCCCGGCCCAGGCCCGCCGCTGCCTGGACGAGCTCGGGGTCTGCTTCCTGTTCGCCCCCCAGTACCACGCCGGGGTGCGCCACGCCATGCCGGTGCGCCAGGCCCTCAAGACCCGCACCCTGTTCAACGTGCTGGGGCCGCTCATCAACCCCGCTCGCCCCAGCTTCCAGCTGATGGGGGTCTATGCCCCCGAGCTGGTGCGCCCCATCGCCGAAACCCTGCTGGCACTCGGCCTGAAAACCGGTATGGTGGTGCACGGCGCCGGCCTCGACGAGATTGCCATCCACGGCCCGACCCAGGTGGCGGAGATCCGCGACGGCGAAATTCGCGAGTACTTGCTCACCCCGGCGGACTTTGGCCTCGACACCTACCCGGTCAGCGCCATCCAGGGCGGTGAGCCCGAGGAGAACCGCGCCATCACCGCCGCCATCCTGGAAGGGCGCGGCAGCCCGGCCCACAACGCCGCCATCGCCGCCAACGTGGCGCCGCTCCTGGTGATGGCGGGCGAGGCCCCGGACTTTAGGCAGGCCGCCGCCCGGGTGCTGGCGGTGCTGGCAAGCGGCCAGGCCGCTCTCCTCGCCCGGGATCTCGCCACCCTGAGCCATCAGGAGGCATGATGTCAGCCACCACCACAGCGTGCCCCAGGGGCACTCACCCAGAACGCCCGACGGGCAACAGCCAGCTTCGCAAGGATAACGAGATGTCAGATGTCATTGCTCCCCACGCCTTTCTGAACATGGCCTCCATCAGCCAGACCATTCTCGGCAAGATCGTGGCGGCCAAGCAGGAGTGGGTCGCCGCCCGCAAGGAGAGCCAGCCCCTGGCGAGCTTCCAGGACGCGCTGACCCCAAGCGATCGGGACTTCGAGGGGGACCTGCGCAAAGGCTCCACCCGCTTCATTCTGGAGTGCAAGAAGGCCTCCCCCTCCAAGGGCTTGATCCGCAACGACTTCAGCCCGGAGGCCATCGCCGACATCTATGGCCACTACGCCACCGCCATCTCGGTGCTGACGGACGAGAAGTTCTTCCAGGGGGATTTCGCCTTCCTGCCCCGGGTACGGGGCCGCGTCCAGCAGCCGGTGCTCTGCAAGGACTTCATGATTGACCCCTATCAGGTCTATCTGGCCCGCCACTATCAAGCGGACGCCATCCTCCTGATGCTCTCCGTGCTCACCGACGAGGGGTATCGCGCCCTGTTCAACGTGGCGAAAGAGTTGGGCCTGGGGGTGCTCACCGAGGTGAGCAACGAGGAGGAGCTGACCCGCGCCATCGACCTCGGCGCCCCGGTGATTGGCATCAACAACCGGGATCTGCGGGATTTGAGCGTCGATCTTGCCCGCACCCGGCAACTGGCGGCCAGGATCCCGGGGGATCGGGTGGTGATCAGCGAATCCGGCATCAACCACCGCGCCCAGGTGGCGGCCCTGCGCCACCACGCCAAGGGCTTCCTGGTGGGATCTTCCCTCATGGCGGAGCCGGATCTGGAGGCCGCGGTGCGCAAGCTCGTGCTCGGCCAGAACAAGGTGTGCGGCCTGACCCGTCCCGAGGACGCCGCCGCCGCCCATCAGGCGGGCGCCGTGTTCGGCGGCCTCATCTTTGTGGCGAAAAGCCCGCGCTACGTGGACATTCCCGCCGCCCGCGCCGTGATGGCGGGCGCGCCGCTCTCTTACGTCGGGGTGTTTCGCAATGCCCAGCCCGCCACCATCGCCAAGACGGTGGATGCGCTGGGGCTCGCCGCCGTGCAACTGCACGGGGACGAAGACGCCGCCTATATCGAGACCCTGCGCCCCCTGCTGCCGGCGGGCTGCCAGATCTGGAAGGCCGTCGGAGTCACAAGTGGCGAGCCCCTGCCCACCCTCGACTACCCGGCGGATCGCCTGCTGCTTGATACCAAAGTCGGCAGCCAGAGCGGCGGCACCGGCCAGGCGTTCGACTGGACCCTGCTGGCCGGGCTCGACAAGAGCAAACTGATGCTGGCGGGGGGCCTCAACCCCGACAACGCCCTCGAGGCCGCGCAAGTGGGCTGCCTCGGCCTTGATTTCAACTCCGGGGTGGAGAGTGCCCCGGGCAGGAAGGATGCTCACAAGCTGGCGGCTGCCTTTGGGGCCCTGCGCCAACTGTGAGCGCCTCCGTGACTCATTCAACGAATTAATGAACTGCGTTTGCCCATAAGCACAAGGAATAATGTATGACCCTGCTCAATCCGTTTTTCGGTGAATTTCGTCGATGACATGTATGTGCCCCAGCCATACGCCTCAGCCCGCCAAGGCTCATACCTGATCTCAATTGCAGAATGTAAAGGAAGATAACCATGACCCTGCTCAATCCGTTTTTTGGTGAATTTGGCGGTATGTATGTGCCCCAGATCCTCATCCCCGCCCTGCTCCAGCTGGAGAAGGCTTTTGTCGATGCCAAGGATGATCCGGCTTTCGTCGCCGAGTTTCAGGCGCTCCTGACCGAGTACGCCGGTCGCCCGACACCGCTCACCCTCACCCGCAATTTGACCAAGGGCACCAAGACCCGCCTCTACCTCAAGCGTGAAGATCTGCTGCACGGCGGCGCCCACAAGACCAACCAGGTACTGGGCCAGGCCCTGCTTGCCAAGCGCATGGGCAAGCACGAGATCATCGCCGAGACCGGCGCCGGTCAGCACGGTGTGGCGACGGCGCTGGCCTGCGCCCTGCTCGGCCTCAAGTGCCGTGTCTACATGGGGGCCAAGGATTGCGAGCGCCAGAAGCCGAATGTGTTTCGTATGAAGCTGATGGGTGCCACCGTGATCCCGGTGCACTCCGGCTCCAGCACCCTGAAAGATGCCTGCAACGAGGCGCTGCGGGACTGGGCTGCCAACTATGAAACCGCCCACTACCTGCTCGGCACCGCCGCTGGCCCCCACCCCTTCCCCACTATCGTGCGGGAGTTCCAGAAGATGATCGGGGAAGAGGCCAAGGCCCAGTGCTTCGAAAAAGAAGAGCGCCTGCCGGATGCGGTGATCGCCTGCGTCGGCGGCGGCTCGAATGCCATCGGCATGTTCGCGGACTTTATCGATGAGCCTTCCGTTCGCCTTATCGGGGTCGAGCCGGGTGGTCACGGCATCGAGAGTGGCGAGCACGGTGCGCCGCTGGGTCACGGCAGCAAGGGGGTCTTCTTTGGCATGCACTCCTTCCTGATGCAGGACAACCAGGGCCAGATCCAGGAGTCCTACTCCGTCTCGGCGGGGCTGGACTTCCCCTCCGTCGGCCCCCAGCACGCCCACCTGGCCGCCATCGGCCGCGCCGAGTACCCCTCGGTGACCGACAAGGAGGCGCTGGACGCCTTTCAGGAGCTGGCCAAATCCGAAGGCATCATACCGGCGCTGGAGTCCTCCCACGCCCTGGCTCATGCCCTCAAGATGGCCCGCAGTGAACCGGAAAAAGAGCAGGTGCTCATCGTCAACCTCTCCGGCCGTGGCGACAAAGACATCTTCACCGTTGCCGACATCTTTGAAAAAGAAGGAACCTTGTCATGAACCGTTACGCACAACTCTTCTCCCGTCTGGACGAAGCCAATCAGGGCGCCTTTGTGCCATTCGTGATGCTGGGTGACCCCACCCCCGAATTGTCCCTGGCCATCGTCGATGCCCTGGTCGAAGGGGGCGCCGACGCCCTCGAACTCGGCATTCCCTTCTCCGATCCGGTGGCAGACGGCCCCACCATTCAGGGCGCAGCCCTGCGTGCCTTTGCCAGCCACACCACCCCGGACGACTGCTTCGGCCTGCTCGCCCGCATCCGCGCCAAGTACCCGGAACTGCCCATTGGCCTCCTGGTCTACGCGAACCTGGTCTATGTGCGCCACATCGACGGCTTCTACGAGAAGTGCCAGCAGGCAGGGGTGGACTCGGTGCTGGTGGCGGACGTGCCGGTGCAGATGTGCGAACCCTACAAGGCGGCCGCCGACAAGTTCGGCATCGACAGCATCTTTATCGCCCCGCCCAACGGCGATGCCGAGACGCTCAAGGCTGTTGCCGAGCTCGGCTCCGGTTACACCTATCTGGTGAGCCGCGCCGGCGTGACCGGTGCCGAGACCAAGGCCGGTATGCCGGTGGAGGGTCTCATCAACACCCTGCGCGAGTTCAATGCCCCCCCCGCCCTGCTCGGCTTTGGCATCAGCGAACCGGCTCAGGTGCGTGAGGCCATCGCCGCTGGCGCCGCCGGTGCCATTTCAGGCTCCGCCGTGGTGAAGATCATCGAGACCCACCACCAGAACCCGGAACATATGCTCACTCGTCTGAAAGAGTTTGTGGAAGGGATGAAGGCCGCGACCAATCGATAAGGGGCGGCATTGGTCAAATGCCATTGACCATGTCTGAGAAAAGGGAGCCTGATAGGCTCCCTTTTGTTATCCGGCGTCAGCGATTCGCTTCTCTGTAGGTCTGATTAGCGAAGCGTAATCAGACGTTCGCGACGTTGATGTGATGGCGCGGCTTCGCCACGCAGGACGCGAGGGCTCTGCCCTCGACGGGGTTTCGCCCGCCCTTCGGGCTGGGGCGAGTGACTTTGGAAAGACCCAAAGTCACCAAAGGTCTTCTCCCCCGCTTATTCGCCCGACTGAAGTCGGGTACCTTCGGCTCACCCTATTGTCCAACGGCACGCGCCGATGGGCCGTCCATGGCCCAGCGCCGCTCGCTCGGCATCCTGCCTCGCGGCCTGGACAAGAGGGCTTGCCTCAGCGAATAAGAGGGGGATCAAAACCGCGCCAGCCCTAAGCTCCCGCCTAACCGCAAGCAAGCCCCCTCTCCCTCCGGGAGAGGGTTGGGGTGAGGGGATTTCCCACTATTCTGCTCACCCAACAGCCAACTAGAACGACAGTTGCTCACTAATTGGTTGAACCAGCTCAGATTTCTATCAACCACCCCTTCCCATGCCTCGATCAGAGCCATTAAGATAGCCAAACGGCAATCCATCTCTCGGGAAACGCCATGGAAGCGATTGTTGACATAGCGCAGGTGACGAACAGCGAATTGGGAGCTGAAACTCAGGGGCGGTAGCGTATCCGTCGCTTTCAATATCCAACTCTCTATCTGTGTTTTTTACAATTGAAACAGAGGAAGATAAGCGAATACTTTCAGGCATCAGAGGCAGACTGGTAATACCATGATTATATTTTAATTTTTTCATGGTGACGATCAGCGCAGAACAGCGTTATATGAAAAGCCTTAATCATCATTTAGTTCCGCCTTCCATCTAATCACCGTTACCCCTGAAAACTCACTACAGGCCCAATAAAGGAAACTTGAAATGGCAGATGAAAAAGAAATAGCAGGAAAGGCTAAAGGAAAACCACGAAATGTGAAAAATATCATTCCGGTTGGGGATCAAGAAATTGCTGTCTATGCAACCCCGAAGGTTTCTAAAGCTCTAGGGAAGGTGCGAACAAGTCCCTGATATGAGATCATGTTTGTCATCTGGAGCCATGGAACAGGGTTCATCATGAGTCATCAACTTACCTTCGCCGACAGTGAATTCAGCAGTAAGCGCCGTCAGACCAGAAAAGAGATTTTCTTGTCCCGCATGGAGCAGATTCTGCCATGGCAAAACATGGTGGAAGTCATCGAGCCGTTTTACCCCAAGGCTGGTAATGGCCGGCGACCTTATCCGCTGGAAACCATGCTACGCATTCACTGCATGCAGCATTGGTACAACCTGAGCGATGGCGCGATGGAAGATGCTCTGTACGAAATCGCCTCCATGCGTCTGTTTGCCCGGTTATCCCTGGATAGCGCCTTGCCGGACCGCACCACCATCATGAACTTCCGCCACCTGCTGGAGCAGCATCAACTGGCCCGCCAATTGTTCAAGACCATCAATCGCTGGCTGGCCGAAGCAGGCGTCATGATGACTCAAGGCACCTTGGTCGATGCCACCATCATTGAGGCACCCAGCTCGACCAAGAACAAAGAGCAGCAACGCGATCCGCAGATGCATCAGACCAAGAAAGGCAATCAGTGGCACTTTGGCATGAAGGCCCACATTGGTGTCGATGCCAAGAGTGGCCTGACCCACAGCCTAGTCACCACCGCGGCCAACGAGCATGACCTCAATCAGCTGGGTAATCTGCTGCATGGAGAGGAGCAATTTGTCTCAGCCGATGCCGGCTACCAAGGGGCGCCACAGCGCGAGGAGCTGGCCGAGGTGGATGTGGACTGGCTGATCGCCGAGCGCCCCGGCAAGGTAAGAACCTTGAAACAGCATCCACGCAAGAACAAAACGGCCATCAACATCGAATACATGAAAGCCAGCATCCGGGCCAAGGTGGAGCACCCATTTCGCATCATCAAGCGACAGTTCGGCTTCGTGAAAGCCAGATACAAGGGGTTGCTGAAAAACGATAACCAACTGGCGATGTTATTCACGCTGGCCAACCTGTTTCGGGCGGACCAAATGATACGTCAGTGGGAGAGATCTCACTAAAAACTGGGAATAACGCCTTAAATGGCGAAGAAACGGTCTAAATAGGCTGATTCAAGGCATTTACGGGAGAAAAGATCGGCTCAAACTGAAAAAATGAAATGACTGAGTCAGCCGAGAAGAATTTCCCCGCTTATTCGCACCTTCCTTAGGCTCTCACGAGTTATTTGTACCGTTCCGAGATAATAAAAACCTTGTCGGCGGGCTTGCTTCAACCGTTTACTCCAATGTCCAAAGAATAGAGCTCAATCTATTAAAAGCGGCTAGAGATGTAGAGGCGGCAGTTAAATTAGGCATAGGAAATAAAGCTTCAATATTTATATTAATGCCCGGTGACGAAGTCGAGAGCTTAAATAATGAGCAAGTGATCTCAATTGAGAATGCACTTGATAAATTTAATTGGCATATGAATAAACAGGGTATTTCAGTTGGTGGACATACATCTATTAGTGGCTTAGCGGACGAAATATGCTCATGGGCTAATGTGGCATAGACATAACACAACATTTAAGAGTGACTCCCAATACTTTGCATTTTTCATTCAATTGTTGAGCTTCATACTGATCAATAGAAAAATAGGCCCGCCACCTTATTGAACAAGCCTCTGCCCAAGGCAGAGGAGTACGGCGGCGTGAGTGACTATGGTGGGCATATCGTAAAGCTCCAACTGAAAACGTTGGCCTACCTTATCCCCGCTCGGTGAAGTGAAGGTGAAGTTGCGGGTCGCCAGCCTTGAGCCCACGGCAGGCATTGCCTACAATGACCCACTTTTTATCACTCTCAGGTCTATAAAATGAGCGACAACAAACCTGCACTGCCCGACCGTCTGGCGGCCAACCCGCGCAGCCCGCACCATGTGGCGGAGTGCTTCGAGCACGAGATCGGCATTCGCGTGAACGGCAAGGAGCGCACCAATGTCGAGGAGTACTGCATCAGCGAAGGTTGGGTGAAGATCCCCTCCCCCAAGGCCAAGGATCGCTACGGCAACCCCATGCTGATCACCGTCAAGGGCACCGTCGAGGCTTTCTACGCCTAAGCGGCCCTGACCGCGCGCCCCGCCGGGCCCGCCGCCATGCTGTTCAGAACACCGGCCTTGCGCCGGTGTTCTGCTGTTAAGGGCGGCCCAGGGTGACAGGCACCTCTCTTTCTTTGCTCTCTGTTGCCTTCCTGTTTCTTCCTTTCCCTCCCTTGCTTTCGCCTTTTCCTTTTCATCTGGGCCCTGATCCGGCAGGCGAGCCGCCTTTGGCATCCAGGCAGGGCGACGCTCTTGTCATCCCTGCCGGTTTACCCAGGCCATCACCGCCCCACTCACCCTCGGGAGCGCGACTTACCGCCCTGCCAGCGTTGCAGCGCAGCCCCCGCCAGCACCAGCAGGATGCCGAGCAGATCGCTCGCGGCCAGCCGTCCGGCCAGGGCATCGAGCAGGGCGCCCCCCGCCAGCTGGCCCGTGACGATGAGCAGGGCGCAGGCCAGGGCACCGATCCGGCCGATGGCCCAACTGCTGATGGCGACAAACAGCGCCCCCAGCACCCCGCCGAGCAGCAGCCAGGGATCGAGCCCGGCGAGCCGCTCCCAGGGTGCCCCTTTGAGGATGAGCAGGGCGCCGAGCAGCCCGAAGCCGAGCAGGTGGTTGGCAAGGGACGCCGTCATGGCGCCCCGGGCGCTGGCGAGGCGGCCGTTGAGGGTGCGCGACAGGCTCACCGCCACGCCGTTCAGCAGTCCCAACAGGATCAGAAGGGTCATGGTGTTTCTCCTAGCCGAGCACGATAAACAGGGCGCTGGCCATCACCAGCAAGGCGGTGAGCAGTCCCATCAGGATCAATAAGGTCATGGTGTCTCTCCTAATGCAGCACGATAAGCAGGGCGCCGGCCATCACCAGCAGGGTGGCGAGCGCGTCCTTTCCCGAGGGGCGGCGGCGAGCCAGTCCGAGCCAGCCGAGGCCATCGCACAGGGCACCAAACAGCAGCTGGCCGAGCAGCAGCAGGGCCAGGGTGCCCGCCATGCCCAGGGGCGAGTTGAGGCACAGGGCTGCCAGCACCACGGTGAGCGCCCCCGGCAGACCGCCGAGCCAGGCCCAGGGCGGGGCAGCCTCCGGCGTCGGGGGCCTTGGGGAGAGCCACCACAGGAGCCCGGCCACCAGGGTGCCGACCCCGTGGGCCAGCCAGCTCGCGAGCCAGGGGTCGGTGGCGCGGGACAGGGCGCCGTTCTGGGCGATCATCAGCGCCAGCAGCAGGCCGGCGGCGAAGGCGGCCAGGGCACCCAGGGTCTGGCCAAGTGTCTGGCCGAGGGCGGGGCGGCCGGGGCCGCCGTCAACAAGCGGGGGGATCATGGGGTTGCTCCTTGGTTGAACTGACGAGCAGGGTAAATTGTTTTTGATTTGGGGATAATCTACCCTCCTGGAACAACATTGTTTCCATATCGAGAACAACATGAACCAGGACGCCTTCGCCCTGCTCCCGGCCTTCGTCGCCGTGGTGGAGTCGGGCACCTTCTCCGGCGCCGCCCGTCAGCTCGGCCTCAGCAAGTCGGTGCTGAGCAAGAAGGTGAGCCAGCTCGAGCAGGCCCTCGGCTGCCAGCTCCTCTATCGCACCACCCGCTCCCTCACCCTCACCGAGGCGGGGGAGCGCGACTTCGAGACGGTGCGCCATGCAGTGCGCCTGGCCAGCGACGGGGAAGATGCCATCGGCGCCCTGCAATCGGCCCCCCGCGGCCTGCTGCGGGTGACGGTGCCCATGGTCTATGGCCGGCGCCACATCGCCCCCCTTGTCCCCGAGTTTCTCGCCCTTCACCCCGAGGTGCAGTTGCAGCTGGAGATGAGCGACGCCCGGCAGGATCTGGTGGCCGAGGGGTTCGACGTGGCGGTGCGCATCGGCGAGCTGGAGGATTCGAGCCTGGTCGCCCGCCGCCTCGCCCCCTGTCTCAGCACCCTGTGCGCCGCCCCCGCCTACCTGGCGCAGGCCGGCACGCCCCGCACCCCGGCGGATCTCGAGCGCCACAACTGCCTCTTCTACTCCCTGTTTCGCGGCGGCACCCAGTGGCGGCTGCACGGGCCCGAAGGAGAGGTGGCCATCACCCCCAGGGGCAATTTCGAGGTCAACAACAGCGATGCCATCCACACCGCGCTGCTGGCGGGGCTTGGCATCGGCAACATGCCGGACTTCATCGTGGCGCGGGATCTCGCCATCGGGCGGCTGGTGCCCGTCCTGCCAGACCATGCCCTGCCCGAGCACGGCATCTGGTGCGTCTATCCCAAGCGCCGCCACCTGCCCGCCAAGGTGGAGGCCTGGCTGGCCTTCCTGCAGGAGCGTCTGGGGCTGCGCTGAGGGGGGCATCGGGATAACCGGAACGGTTCACGTTTTTTTCATCGGGAAGGGAGTAGAGTAAGCAGCAAACCAAGCATCTGTTTTTATTGGAAAAGCATTCAGGGGACGAGCCACGGCATCGCGCCCCGCACCCCAGAGGGAGCCCCATGATGAAGAAAACCGCGATTGCCCTGACCCTCACCAGCCTGCTGACGCTGCCGCTCTTTGTCTCATCCGATGCCTGGGCCGCCCCGGTGCGCTCCCTGCAAAAGGAGCAGAATTACGAGCAGTTCATCAGCAAGCGCCAGGTGGTGGATCAGCTGCTGGCAGACGCCGCCCGCATCTTCCACTCCCCCGCCCGGGTCTCCGATGCGGGCTTCACCGCCAAGATGCCGAGCAACATGGAGCAGGTGACCACCCTGCTGCTGGAGGCCCACCAGCTCGAGCCCTATCGCACCGATCTGCTCATCTCGGCGGCCAACGCCCAGATCTACAACGGCAACGTGGACAGGGCCATCGCCCTGTTCGAGCAGGCCCTCACCGCCGCCCCGGACGATCTGGACATCAACACCTATCTGGCCACCTGGCAGCGCTTCAAGGGCAACCAGGCCAAATCCGATGGCTACCTCAAGCGGGTCGGCGAGCTCAATGCCGGTCGCGCCGCCGACTTGCAGCGGCTGTTCGCCACCGTGGACAGAGTGGTCGCCACCCCCCTCAAGGAGCGTCAGGGACGGGGCGAGAAGAAGGGGCGCCGCGCCATCGTCACCCTAGGCTATGCCCTCAATCCCGATGGCTCCATGCACGACATCCTGCTGGGACGCCTCGAGACCACCCGCGCCCTGGCCCAGGCCGATCCGGCGGCCCTCGTCATCCTCACCGGCGGAGTGCCCCAGAACCGCCAGACCGAGGGCAAGCTGATGGCGGACTGGCTGGCGAAAAAGGGCATCGACCGCTCCCGTATCATCGAGGAGAACTACGCCACCAGCACGGTGGAGAACGCCCTCTACAGCGGCTATGCCCTCGCCCGCCACGAGATTGAGTTCGCCACCCTGGTGAGCTCGGCGAGCCATGTGCGCCGGGGCCAGACCCTGCTGGAAATCGCCTGTTGGCAGAGCGGCCCGGCGAACATCCGCATCGACAGCGTCGCCTACCCGGACAAGCCCCTCTCGGCCCTGGCCAAGGCAAGCCCGGAGGAGCTGCTTGGCATCTACCGGGACGCCCTGCGCACCTATGGCCTGTGGAGCTACCGCTCGGCCCCGCTGGTGGAGCGCTGATCCCCCGGCCCCGCCACCCTGGCGGGGCCTTTTCCTCTCTTCCCCCTGCCAGTCACTGCCCTCCCTGTTGGCCAGCCCCTGCACGCACCTGCCGGCCCCTGGGGGCTGGCCCTTGGCCCCTTGCGCCAGCCACCCGATAGACGGCGGGTGAGCAAGCTATCCACTTTCTGGCATATCTCAATCAGATCATTGATTTACCGTTCTTTTTCTAAGAACCAAACGGCATGAGAGCACCCTTCTCGTTCCTTCGCCCCCGGGGATGTTCAGATAAAGATGTGGCTTCCAACACCCCCAACAAGGAAGTGCATCATGACAGCAAAAGGCATCTCTCTGTGGCTCGCAGCCTCCATGCTGCTCGGCCAGTCCGCCCAGGCTCTCGACGTCACCGTGGCCTACCAGACCTCCGCCGAACCCGCCAAGGTGGCCCAGGCCGACAACAGCTTCGCTAGGGAGAGCGGCGCCACCGTGGATTGGCGCAAGTTTGACAGCGGCGCCAGCGTGGTACGGGCGCTCGCCTCCGGCGACGTGCAGATAGGCAACATCGGCTCCAGCCCCCTGGCGGTGGCGGCGAGCCAGAATCTGCCCATCGAGGTGTTCCTGCTCGCCTCCAAGCTCGGGGAGTCCGAGGCCCTGGTGGTGAAGCAGGGGCTCGCAAAACCCGAGGATCTCGCGGGCAAGCGCATCGCCGTGCCCTATACCTCCACCACTCACTACAGCCTGCTGGCGGCCCTCAAGCACTGGAACGTCGACCCCGCGACGCTGCAGATCGTCAACCTGCAACCACCGGCCATCATCGCCGCCTGGCAGCGGGGCGACATCGACGGCGCCTATGTCTGGGCCCCCGCCCTCAACCAGCTCACCAAGGAGGGCAAGGTGCTGACCGACTCCGCCCAGGTGGGTGACTGGGGAGCCCCAACCCTGGACGTCTGGGTAGTGCGCAAGGACTTTGCCAAGGCCCACCCCGAAGTGGTGCAGGCCTTCGTGAACAGCACCCTGGCCGCCCAGCGCGACTACCTGGCCAACCCTGACGGCTGGCTCACCAAGCCGGACAACCTCGCCAAGCTGGCCAAGCTGAGCGGCGTTCCCGAGGCGGACGTTCCCGCTCTGGTGAAGGGCAACACCTACCTCGATGCGAAGGCCCAGAGCGCCGAGCTCGGGCGCCTCGTCAACCAGACCATCATCGACACCGCCCGCTTCCTCGAGAGCCAGGGCAAGGTCGCGAACGCCGCCTCGGACTACCGCCAGTTCGTGACCGATCGCTTCGTGAAAGCCGTGGCCCAGTAAATCCAAGGAGACGACCATGCTGCAGCTCTCTCATGTGTCCGCCGAGTACGCCGGCAGGCGGGTGCTCGACAACATCAACCTCTCCCTGTCCGAGGGGGAGCTGATGGTGGTGCTGGGGCCCTCGGGCTCGGGCAAGACGACCCTCCTCAACCTGGTGGCGGGCTTCGAGCCTTGCCACCACGGCCAGATAAGCCTTGAGGGCAAGCCGGTCACCGGCCCCGGCGCCGAGCGCGGCGTGGTGTTCCAGAGCGAGGGGCTGCTGCCCTGGCGCAACGTGCGAGACAACGTGGCCCTCGGCCTGCAGCTGGCGGGCGTGCCCAGTGCCGAGCGCACCGAACAGGCCCAGGCACTGCTGCGTCAGGTGGGGCTGGAGGGGGCCGGCGATCGCGCCATCTGGCAGCTCTCCGGCGGCCAACGCCAGCGGGTCGGCATCGCCCGGGCCCTCGCCACCCAGCCCCGCCTGCTCCTGCTGGACGAGCCCTTCGGCGCCCTGGACGCCTTCACCCGGGAGCAGATGCAGACTCTGCTGCTGCGCCTGTGGCACGAGCACCGGCGTCAGGTGCTGCTCATCACCCACGATATCGAGGAGGCCATCTTCATGGCCACCGATCTGGTGCTGCTCTCCCCCTCCCCCGGGCGGGTGACGGAGCGGCTGACCCTGGATTTCGGTCGCCGCTTCGCCGCCGGGGAGCCCTGCCGCAGTATCAAGTCCGATCCGGCCTTCATCGAGCGCCGTGAATACGTGCTGGAACGGGTGTTCGCAGAGCGGGAGGCCTTCGCATGACCCTCGCCCTCGCCCGGCAACGGGATCTCACCCACGCACGGGCAGCGGGCTGGCCCCTGTCCCGCCGTCTGACCCTGAGCCTCGCCACCCTGCTCGTGCTGCTGGCCCTGTGGTGGCTGGTGGCCCACTTCGGCTGGGTCGATCCCCTGTTCCTGCCGCCCCCACAGCGGGTGCTGGCACAGCTCATCACCATCGCAGGCCCAACGGGCTTTATGGATGCCACCCTGTGGCAACACCTGGGGGCCAGCCTGGGGCGCATCCTGGTGGCGCTCGCTGCCGCGGCGTTCTTTGGCATCACGGTGGGCATCGCCATGGGGCTCTCCCCCACGGTGCGCGGCGTGCTGGATCCCCTCATCGAGCTCTACCGCCCGGTGCCGCCGCTCGCCTACCTGCCACTCATGGTGATCTGGTTTGGCATCGGTGAAACATCGAAGGTGCTGCTCATCTATCTGGCCATCTTCGCGCCCGTGGCCCTGGCGACCCTGGCGGGGGTGCAGAGCGCCAATGCGGTGCGAGTGCGGGCAGCCCAGGCGCTGGGCGCATCCCGGTCCCAGGTGCTCTGGCACGTGATCCTGCCAGGGGCCCTGCCGGACATCCTGACCGGGCTGCGCATCGGGCTCGGGGTGGGCTGGTCCACCCTGGTGGCGGCCGAGCTTATCGCCGCCACCCGGGGGGTGGGCTTCATGGTGCAATCCGCCGGCGAGTTTCTCGCCACCGACGTGGTGCTGGCGGGCATCCTGGTGATCGCCCTGATCGCCTTCGTACTGGAACTGGGCCTGCGCGCCTTGCAGCGCAGGCTCACCCCCTGGCATGGAGAAGGACAATGAGCCACAGGCTGACCTCTTTCCTTCGCCCCCCTTTCCTATTGGTATCGGGCCTTCACGCCCCCAGACATGGAGCAAAACCATGACCGACAAGTTGACCATTACCCCCCTCGGCCCCCACATCGGCGCCGTCATCGCCGGCGTCAATCTGGCCGAGCCCCTGAGCCAGGAGCAGTTCGAGCAGCTCCATCGCGCCCTGCTCAAATACCAGGTGCTGTTCTTTCGCAACCAGCCCATCACCCCGCGAGCCCAGCGGGCGCTGGCGAACCGCTTCGGGGATCTGCACATCCACCCCGTCTACCCCCACACGGAGGAGGCCGAGGAGATCATCGTGCTCGATACCCACGACGACAATCCGCCGGACAACGACAACTGGCACACCGACGTGACCTTTATCGAGACGCCCCCGGCACTGGCCATTCTGGCCGCCAAGCAGTTGCCCCCCACCGGGGGGGACACCCTCTGGGCCAGCGGCATCGCGGCGCTGGCGGCCCTCTCCCCGCCCCTGCAAACCCTGCTGGCAGGGCTGGAAGCCGAGCACGACTTCACCAAGTCCTTCCCGGCCCATCGCCATGATGACAGCGAAGAGGCGCGCCAGCGCTGGCAGGCGGCCGTGGCCCGTCACCCGCCCCTGCGCCACCCGGTGATCCGCACCCATCCGGTGAGCGGCCGTCAGGCCCTGTTCGTCAACGAGGGGTTCACCACCCGGCTGCCCGGGCTGCCCCCCAAAGAGAGCGAGGCCCTGCTCGGCTTTCTGTTCGAGCACATCACCCGCCCCGAGTTCCAGGTGCGCTGGCGCTGGCAGGAGAACGACATCGCCATCTGGGACAACAGGGTGACCCAGCACTATGCCAATGCCGACTACCTGCCGGCCCGCCGAGTGATGCACAGGGCCACCATTCTCGGGGACAAGCCCTTCTGGCGCCCGGGCTGAACGTCCCCCATGGAGAGCGACCATGAGATAACGCCCAGCAAAAAGCCCGCCGGCTGGCGGGCTTTTTCATCATCTGACGGGCCTGGGTGTTGCTATCGGCCCTTGCGCTCCGGCCACCTGGGTGACCCGATGGCAGGTCTCAGCCCTTGAGCTCCAGCATCGTGGTGAAGCCTCCGAAGATCATGCGGGCGCCGTCAAACGGCATGGTCTGGTGCAGGGGATTGGCGGGGTCCATCCTGGGGTCCTGCATCATCTTGCCCATGGCGTCGTCCCGCACCGCCTTGCTCGGCCACTCCACCCAGGAGAAGACCACGGTTTCATCCTCCCTGGCCGCCACCGCCCGGTAAAAGTCGGTCTGCTTGCCGTGGGGCACGTCGTCCCCCCAGCACTCCAGCACCCGGGTGGCGCCGTATTCGAGGAAGATGGGGTCAAACTGCTCCGCATGATCGATCAGGGCCTGCTTGTTGGCCGTCGGCACGGCGAGCACGAATCCGTCCACGTATGACATCAGAGGTTCCTCCTGTGAGTGAGGATCTCAGCATAGCAGCCGCCCATCAGCCCGCGCTCTGCGCCGCCCCGCGCCGCCAGCCATCACAAAGAGACCAGCCGCTCCAGATCGCTGCGGGTCAGGCGCTTGCTGTCCACCTTCACGTAGAGGGAGTGCTCCTCGCGCACCAGCAGCACGTCGCTTACCCCCTCGCAGGCGCGGATCCGCTGCTCCAGGGCCGGGGTGGCATCGACCCCTTCCGGCAGCACGATGCGCAGGCTGCTCACATAGGGGGGCTCGGCCATGGTGAGGCTCACCCCGAGCCAGGCAAGGGCCAGCGCGGCACAACCGCCAAACACCAGGGGGCCGCCCCCCAGGCTGTAGAGCAGGCCGCCGAGACTGCCGCCGATGGCGACCCCGAGGAACTGACTGGTGGAGTAGACCCCCATGGCGGTGCCCTTGTAGCCCGGCGGGGACTCCTTGCTGATGAGAGACGGCAGCAGCGCCTCCATCACGTTGAAGCCGATGAAGAAGAGCTGCAACCCGGCGAGCAGACCCCACAGCTGCTGGCCGCTCTGCCAGAACACCAGCTCGGCGGCCAGCATCACCACCACGCACCCGATGAAGACCCGCTTCATCCGGCGGTGCTTCTCGGCATAGATGATGAAGGGCACCACGCTCACGAAGGCGATCAGCATGGTGACCAGATAGGCCTGCCACTGGCTGTCACGGGGCAGGCCGGCACGCTCCAGCAGGGGCGGCAGGGCCACGAAGCTCGACATCAGCAGGGTGTGGACGCAGAGGATGCCGAGGTTGAGCTTGAGCAGGCGAGGGTTGGTGAGCACGGTACGAAAGCTGCCTCGCACCATGGCGGACTCGCGATTTTGCAGGTGGGCCGCCGGGGTCGGCACCACCCAGAGCACCATGGCGATGGCGGCCAGGGCCAGCAGGGCGATGAGCCAGAAGAGGCCGGACAAGCCCAGGGCATGGGTGATGAGGGGGCCGGTCACCATGGCGATGGCGAAGGTGATGCCAAAGCTCACCCCGATGAAGGCCATGGCCTTGGTGCGATTCTGCTCCCGGGTGAGATCCGACAGGAGCGCCATGACGGCGGCGGAGATGGCGCCGCTCCCTTGCAGGGCGCGCCCGACGATGACCCCCCAGATGGCGTCGCTCAGGGCGGCGATGACGCTGCCAAGAGCAAACATCAGCAGGCCGCCGACGATGAGGGGCTTGCGCCCCACCTTGTCGGAGAGCAGGCCGAAGGGGATCTGGAACAGGGCCTGGGTCATGCCGTAGATGCCGATGGCAAGCCCGATGAGCGCCTCGGAGGCGCCCGCCAGGGACATGCCGTAGGTGGTCAGCACCGGCAGCACCATAAACATGCCGAGCATGCGCAGCGAGAAGACGGAGCCGAGCGCCCAGGTCGCGCGTCGCTCGCCCCTCGTCATGGTGAAATCATTCATGAGGGCCTCGATGAGTCAAAAAGAAGAGAGAAAGAAAGGGGTGACAGGCGCCCGGCCGCCCCCGAAAAATCGGCGATGCCCCTCGCAGGGCGGCGCCCATAATAGCAGAGCCGGGAAGATTCCCGGCTCTGGATTTCATGCATTTCAGGGGTGCAGTTCACACTATCAGGGCAGCATGCTCACCAATACAGGCGCTGCGTCCGGCTGGAAGTCCACCGACATCATTACGCTCAGGCAAGTAATGGTGACGATGGAGAACATGAACAGCTTGCGCGCCCAGAGGGAGTCGTCCACCGCCGCCTTGTAGCCCGACAGCGCCATCCCCAGCCACCAGACGCTCACCGCGGTGGCCACCACCAGATACTTGTACCCGGCGTAGCCGCCGAGGAACAGCATCAGGGTCGGCACCATGAACGCCAGGATGTAGAGGGTGATGTGGAGCTTGGCCACCGGGATCCCCTTCACCACCGGCAGCACCGGGATGTTGGCGGCTTGGTAGTCCTTGAAGCGGAAGATGGCGATCGCATAGGAGTGCGGCATCTGCCACAGGCTGAAGATCGCCAGCAGGATCAGGGCCCCCGAGTCGAACTGCCCGCTCACCGCGCAGTAGCCGATGACCGGCGGCGCGGCGCCGGAGAGGCTGCCGACCAGGGTGCCATAGACCGAGTGGCGCTTCATGTAGAGGCTGTAGACCCCCACATAAACCAGGAAGCCCAGCACCGCCAGCAAGGCGGCCAACGGATTGGCCGCAAAGTAGAGCAGTGCAATGCCCGCAACGCCCAGCGCCGTCGCATACCAGAGGGAGACACCGGGGGCGATGAGCCCCCGCACCAGGGCGCGGTTCTTGGTGCGCTCCATGATGCAGTCGATGTCCCGGTCGATGTAGTTGTTGAACACGCAACCGGAGGCCACCACCAGTGACACCCCCACCATGGTCAGGATGAACAGGGGCACATCCAGGCTCCCCTTCGAGGCCAGCAGGAATCCCCCGATAACCGAGATGAGGTTGCCGAAGATGATGCCCGGCTTGGTCACTTGCAGGTATTGCTTCATCATCATCAACCCGCTCAGTGAACCATCATGTTGATGTTGAGGTTGTACATGATCCACAGGGAACCCACGACCACGATGGCGATGATGAGCACGGTAAAGACCAGTGCCACCAGGTTCCAGCGCTCCTCGGAGGAGGTGTTCATGTGCAGGAAGTAGACCAGGTGTACGAAGATCTGCACCACCGCCATGGCCACCACGGTGCCGAGCACCACGGCGTGGGAGGCGGAGCCGTCCATCACCATCCAGAACGGCACGGCGGTCAGGATGAGTGACAGCACGAAACCGATCATGTAGGACTTGACGCTGCCGTGGCTGGCGCCGTGATTGTCAACGGAATGACTCATTTACATGACCCCCATCAGATAGACCACGGTGAAGACGCAGATCCATACCACGTCGAGGAAGTGCCAGAACAGGCTCAGGCACATCAGGCGAGTGCGGTTGCGCTCGGTCAGCCCCTTCTTGGTGATCGACACCATCATCACGATGATCCAGACCAGGCCGCTGGTCACGTGGATACCGTGGGTCCCCACCAGGGTGAAGAAGGCAGAGAGGAAGCCGCTGCGATCCGGGCCCGCCTCGTGCACGATCAGGTGATGGAACTCGTAGATTTCCATCGCGATGAAGCCGGCACCCAGCAGGAAGGTGACGAACAGCCAGGTGTTGACCGCCGCGACCTTGTTCTTGTTCATGGCCAGCATGCCGAACCCGAAGGTGATGGAGCTCAGCAGCAGCAGCATGGTTTCGGCGAACACGAACGGCAATTCGAAGATGTCCTTGCCGGTGGGGCCGCCGGCAGTGCCGTTGACCAGGACCGCATAGGTCGCGAACAGGGTCGCGAACAGGATGCAGTCACTCATCAGGTAGATCCAGAAACCGAATACCTTGGTGGCACCGGCATCGTGGTGCCCATCCTCATGGGCACCGTGAGAGTGATGTAGTACGTCAGTCGCCATGGAATTAAGCCACCTTGTTGATGTTGTCGAAATGCTGACCTTCGATGCGCTCGATCTCGTCAACCTGTACGTAGTAGTCCACATCGTCGTTGAAGCTGTGGATGATCCAGGTGGCGATCATGCCGATGAAGCCGGCGATGGCCATCCACCAGATGTGCCAGATCATGGCAAAGCCGAACAGGGTGCTGAAGGCAGCGATGATGACGCCGGCACCGGAGTTTTTCGGCATGTGGATCGGGTCATAGTGCTTGGGCTGCTGATAGGCAGAACCGTCCTGCTTGGCTTCCCAGAACGCATCCAGCCCTTTGATCTTCGGCTCGATGGCGAAGTTGTAGAAGGGGGGCGGCGAGGAAGTGGACCACTCCAGGGTACGGCCACCCCAGGGATCGCCGGTCAGGTCGCGGTTCTTCTCGCGGTCGCGGATGCTGACCACGATCTGGATGACCTGGCACAGCACGCCCAGGGCAATCAGACCGGCGCCGCAGGCGGCGACCACCAGCCAGCCGTGGAACTCGGGATCGATGTTCTGGCTGACACGACGGGTCATGCCCATGAAGCCCAGCACGTAGAGCGGCATGAAGGCCACGAAGAAGCCGGTGATCCAGCACCAGAAGGCACGCTTGCCCCAGACGTCATCCAGCTTGAAGCCGAACGCTTTCGGGAACCAGTAGGTGATACCGGCGAAGCAGCCGAACACCACGCCGCCGATGATGACGTTGTGGAAGTGGGCGATGAGGAACAGGCTGTTGTGCAGCACGAAGTTGGCGGCCGGCACGGAGAGCAGTACCCCGGTCATGCCACCCACGGTGAAGGTGATGATGAAGCCGACGGTCCACAGCATGGGCGAGGTGAACTCGATGCGACCGCGGTACATGGTGAACAGCCAGTTGAAGATCTTCACCCCGGTCGGGATGGAGATGATCATGGTGGTGATGCCGAAGAAGGCATTCACGTTGGCGCCGGACCCCATGGTGAAGAAGTGGTGCAGCCAGACGATGAACGACAGCACGGTGATCGCCACGGTCGCCCACACCAGGGAGGTGTAACCGAACAGCTTCTTCTTGCAGAAGGTCGCCACCACTTCGGAGAAGATCCCGAACACCGGCAGCACCAGGATGTACACCTCGGGGTGACCCCAGGCCCAGATCAGGTTGATGTACATCATCATGTTGCCACCCATGTCATTGGTAAAGAAATGGGTACCCAGGTAGCGGTCTGCGGTGAGCAGGGCGATGGTGACGGTCAGGATCGGGAAGGAGGCGATGATCAGGATGTTGGCACACAGGGCGGTCCAGGTGAAGACCGGCAGGCGCATCATGGTCATGCCAGGGGCACGCATGCGGATGATGGTGGCGAAGAAGTTCACGCCGGTCAGCAGGGTCCCCAGACCCGAAATCTGCAGACTCCATATCCAGTAATCGACCCCGACCCCGGGACTGAACTCCAGCCCCGACAAGGGCGGATAGGCCAGCCAGCCGGTCTGGGCGAATTCACCGACCCCGAGGGAGACGTTGATCAGCACCACGGCCGCGGCAGTGAACCAGAAGCTTAGGTTGTTCAGGAAGGGGAAGGCCACATCACGGGCACCGATTTGCAGCGGCACCACGATGTTCATCAGACCGATCACCAGCGGCATGGCCACGAAGAAGATCATGATGACGCCGTGGGCGGTGAAAATCTGGTCGTAGTGGTGCGCATTCAGGTAGCCTTCGCCACCCCCGGAGGCGATGACCTGCTGGCCACGCATCAGCACGGCGTCGGCAAAGCCACGCAGCAGCATGACCATGCCCAGAATGAGATACATGATACCGAGGCGTTTGTGGTCGACCGAGGTCAGCCACTCTTTCCACAGATATTGCCACTTGCCGTAGTAAGTGATGAGACCGGCGATGGCCAGGCCCCCCAGAATGATACCGGCTATCGTGACCATGATGATGGGTTCATGGTACGGAATAGCCTCGAGTGTCAATTTTCCAAACATCGATTATTCCTCGGATCCTGCTTTCACACTCTTGTCGGCCGACATGGCCATGTGTCCGGCATGGGCGTCATGGTTCATGGCCTGGTTCTCCATGGCGTCCTCTTGCGAGGCCTCATGGTTCATCCCTTCGTGGTCCATGGCACCCGCTTTCGGGGCGGCGTCATGGTTCATGGCCTCGTGGTTCATGCCCTCGTGATCCGCGGAGCCCGCAGCCGGGGTGGCGTGACCACCATGGGACATGCCGCCCATGAACTTGTTGATGATGTTGACGAACAGCTTGGGATCGGCGCTGGCGAAGTACTCCACCGGGTGGTTTTCGCTCTTCTTGGCCAGGGAATTGAACTCATCCATGGTGCTCAGGGCCTTGGAAGAGGCCTTCACCTTGGCTACCCAGGCGTCGAAACCGGCTTGGTCCTGGGTCGCGATGGCCTTGAACTTCATGCCGGAGAAACCGGCACCGCTGTAACCGCCGGAGATGCCCTTGTACTCGCCCGCCTCGTTGGCAATCAGGTGCAGCTTGGTCTGCATGCCGGCCATGGCGTAGATCTGGCCGCCCAGTTGCGGGATGAAGAAGGAGTTCATCACGGTGTCGGAGGTCACCCGGAAGTTGACCGGGGTGTTGACCGGGAAGGCCAGCTCGTTGACCGACGCAATGCCCAGCTCCGGATAGACGAACAACCACTTCCAGTCCAGGGAAATAACATCCACCTGAACCGGTTTGACGTCCGATTCCAGCGGCTTGTAGGGGTCGAGGGAATGGGAAGTTTTCCAGGTGATCACCGCCAGGATGACGATGATGATGACGGGTACAGTCCAGACGACTGCCTCAATCTTGTTGGAGTGGGCCCAGTCCGGCGCATAGGTGGCACTGGTGTTGGACGCCCGGTATTTGTAGGCGAACGCCACCGCCATGACAATCACGGGCACCACCACGATCAGCATCAAGCCGAGTGCGGTGAGTATCAGTGACTTCTGCTCCATACCGACCTGCCCCTTGGGGCTCATCAGTGCCATGTCGCAGCCACTCAGCAAGCTGGCGGTCGCGAGCAGCAGCAAAGCGCCCAAGCCCCTCTTCACATCAAAGAGTCTCATGCAATGTCCTCATCTTTTGAAGGCTTATTGGTATAAAAAAATGCAGCATTTTATTGCATCAGACCGGCATGTGAACAACATGAAAAATTAATCCCAAAAATGTTCAAAAGGTGATGGAAAGCGGCATCAGATGTTAATCCCTTGACAATGACCAATTTATTCAAGTTACACCGCGGCAATTCATCTTCCGTTAATCTCTCGCGCCACCAAAAGTGACCACCAATTAACCAAAAAGATCCATCTGGTCTGTTTTTAACCCGCCATTGCGATCAAAAAAGAGCCATACAGCCCCTTTTCGACTCACAGGTCATTTTTCCACACCTTGATCTGGATGGGTATTTTTCGGGGAAGATTAAAAAAATAATTAATCAAACGAATGTATGATTAACTTCCCTCCCCCCGACAACGGTCGCAACCCCTGGCGCCAGAAGGCACACTTCGTAACAAAACGGGCCCTTGTGCGGGCCCGTTGACACTCGTTTTCTCTCACTCACTCGGAGTCGGAGTCAGGAGTGATCGTGTTCCATCCGGGTCGCCACGGCGATCCGGTTCCAGGCGTTGATGGTGACCACCTGCACCAGACACTGGGCCAGCAGGGTTTCCCCCAGTTGGGCCAGCGCTGCCTCATAGGTCTGCGTCGTGAGCCCCTTGTCGGCGATCAGGGTCACCTCGTCGGTCAGGGCCAGCACCGCCCGCTCCCGGGCGTCGAACAGCGGCGACTCCTGCTAGGCGGCCAGCGCCAGCAGACGCTGGGCGCTCTCCCCGTGCTTCATCGCCACGTCGGCGTGCATCTCGATGCAGTAGGCGCAGCCGTTGATCATGGAGGCGCGCAACTTGATGAGCTCCTTGAGCGACAGGGGAATGTCGGTGCTCCCGAGGTAGGACTCAAGGCCCATCATGGCCGAGACGGCGGCGGGCACCTGGTTGGCGAGCTGGATACGGTGTGACATGGCAAGACTCCGGTGATGGACCCCGGATGGGGCGGTGAGCTGATTGTTCACTTTTTCATTGTTGATTAGAATATCGTCATAACCTGCAACAGTTTTGCGTTTATAGCAAAGGTGAATCCATGCTGGATCGCATCCGCATCCTGGCCCAGGTGGTGGAATCGGGCAGTTTCTCCCGTGCCGCCCGCGCCCTCAACCAGGCCCCCTCCTCCGTGACCCGTGCCATCGACGCCCTGGAGCAGCAGCTCGGGATCCCGCTCTTCAAGCGCAGCACCCGCCAACTGGTGCTGACCGAGCAGGGCGCCTATTTTCTCGCCCGCTCCCTGCCCCTGCTGGAGGAGGCGGATCAGCTGGTGCAATCCCTGCAACCCCTCTCGGTGGCGCCAGAAGGGCCGCTGCGGGTCTCGGTGTTCGAGAGCTTCGGCGCGTCCTGGCTCTCTCCCCGCCTGCCCGACTTCCTCGCCCGCTACCCCGGGGTGCGCCTGGAGGTTGCGCTGGACAACCGCATGGTGGATCTCGATGCCGAGAACGTGGACGTGGCGGTGCGCATCGGCAAGCCCGCCGACAGCAGCCTGCACACTCGCCATCTGCTCACCAACCGCTCGCTGCTGGTCGCCTCCCCCGCCTATCTGGCCCGCCATGGCGAACCCGCCCATCCCGCCGAGCTGGCCCACCACAACTGCCTCATTCGCGGCCATGGGCGCCAGCGCCAGCACTGGTACTTCCAGCAAGGCACGGAGCGCGAGAAGGTGGCGGTGCAGGGCAACCTTGCCTCGGTCGGGGGCACGCCCCTGCTCTGCGCCGCCCTCGCGGGGTGCGGCGTGCTGCTGCTGTCGAGCTGGATGGTGCAGCAAAGCATCGACGAGGGCACCCTGCTGCCGCTGCTGCCAGAGTGGCTCGCCTCCCCCTACGAGGATCGCCAGGACGAGATCCACGCGGTGTTTCGTGGCGGCCGCTTCCTCAAACCCCAGACCCGCGCCTTCATCGACTTTCTGGTCGAGGCGATCAGGCCCCTGCAAGGGCCGCGCTGACCTCAACAGGGCCTCCTGGCGAAACGCTGAAAACGCAGACGCCGGGCACAGGGCCCGGCGTCTGGAAATGAGGGTCGCCACGGCGACCGCTCAGCGTGATTTTCGCCCGTCAGGGCTTGGTGAGAGCCCCCGGTAATCCCCGTAGGGGAAGATGTTGCGCAGGCGCTGGGCCACGGGCTCGGGGATGGAGCGGGAGAAGACCAGCCTCACCCCGTTGCCGTCCCGCAGGCCCAGGATGCGCCCGCGCACCGGCTCATGGTGCAGGATCTGGGTCGCCTGGGTCACAAAGCGCGGCGGCACCGAGCCCCGCTTCACCACCACCTTGCCCGGCGCGAGCCGGACCTCGAAAAGGGCGCCGCGCCCCAGCGTCATCAACCACCCGATCAGGGCTATCGCCACCAACAGAGACAACCAGGCCATTGCGTCTTCCTCCCGTCAACCCGATATTCGCCAGTATAACCGGGGGCGCCTCACCATGACCCGGCCGCCATCACGCTTTCACTCACTGCCGGGCCTTATCGGCGCCCCTTGCCCCAGGCCACCAGGGTATCCCGATAGAGGGCGAGCAAGACCTGATCCCGCACCGCGACCCCGACCTGCTGGGCCGGGCAGTCGGCCCACTCGTCATGGGGATGGCGGGTGTCGTCAAATTTTTGCAGGGTATGGCCGATGGCGGGCCCCTCGGTGATGACCCGCACCGGCCCCTTGCGCAGGGTGAACAGCGCAGGATCGATCACATAGGCGATGGCGGAGGGATCGTGCACATGGCACCCCGCCATGCCGATGCGCTCGGAATAGAAGCGCAGGTAGAAGCGGCTGACATCCCACAGGAAGCGGCCCGGCTCCCCCGCATCGTCCCGCAGGGCATCCAGATAGTCGGCGGTGAAGATGCTCTGCTGGGTGACGTCGAGCCCGATGATCACCAGGGGCCAGGGGGCGGTGAAGACCCGGTCCGCCGCATCGGGATCGTCGTGGATATTGGCCTCGGCATAGGGGGTCACGTTGCCGCGATGGCCGTTGACGCCAAAGGCACCGCCCATCACGACCACTTCTTTCACCAGGGCGGCTACCTCGGGGGCCGCCTCGAGCGCCAGCGCCAGGTTGGTGAGGGGACCGATGGTCACTAGGGTGATCTCGCCGGGATGGGCCTTCACCGTCTCGACGATGTATTGCCAGGCCGGGCGGGGATCCGGGATGAGGGTCACCTCCCCCGCCTGGACGTCGCCAAAGCCGCTCGGGCCGTGCACCACCGTCGTCGGCCCCACGGGCTCGCGCAGCAGCGGCGCGGCGGCGCCCCGGGCCACGTCCGCCTTCATGCCATATTTTTGCTTGAGCCAGAGGGCGTTGCGGGTGCCATTTTCGATGGTGGCATTGCCAAACACCGTGGTGATGGCGAGCAATTCGATGGCAGGGTGCGCCTCGGCAAACAGAATGGCCATGGCATCGTCGATGCCGGGATCGGTATCCAGAATGATCTTGTGGGTCATGGGTCCTCCGTGAAACGAGCTGCCAGTGTAGCGGGCCGCCGCCGCTTTGACAGCTCCGGGATCACAACCTCGGGGTTTCCTTTGCATCAGGCATGATGGCGGGAGCGCTCGCCCTTGGGGTCAGGGCAGGGTCACTCGGAAGGGGCGACCACGGCCTCCTCTCCCCTGGCGGTGCGTTTCAGTTGCCCCATGAATTGCTTGAAATGGGGGAGAAACCCCTTGAACAGCTCCTCTTTGCGATGCTGCATCATGACTTCGCCAAACAGCTTCAACCCGACGATAAACGCCTTATGTTCCTGCTCCGACATGGGCAGCTTCCCCTTGCTGAGCGCCAGGATGGCAAAGATGTCGTCGTGATTCTGGCAGTCGAACTGCAACGGGGGCACCTCGCGGTCCAGCGCCTGGACCTGTACACGATAAGTGTGTGGCATCTTTCATCTCCTCTCGGGCTGGGCTTTTGCCCATATGGTTGATAAAATCAATTAAACCCTTTTAAGTTGACTTTATCAACCATGAAGTTGTCAAACCGCCTCTTCCGGATCCTCGATCAGTACAAAATCGCCATGACGCAGCATTTCCGGGCACAGCAGATCGCCCTTAGCCCCCTCCATTACAAGGTGCTGCAACTGATCCATGCGCTGGATCCCGCCACGCCGCAGCTCATCGCGCAGCGGTCGGGCCGCGACAAGGCGCAGGTGACGCGCCTGCTGCAGGAGATGGAGAAACAGGGGCTCATCGAGAAGCGGCCCCATCCCACTGACAGACGCAGCATCTGCCTGGCCTTGACCCCGCTGGCCTGCGAGCGGGTCAACCAGGGGGAGCAGGAGGCCGCACGGCTCGACGAACGGCTGTGTTCCCTGCTGACGCTGGCGGAGATAGCGCAGTTGCAGCAACTGCTGGACAAGATAGAAAAAGGGCTTGAGTCGACCGATTAGGGTCAGCGTCAGGGGGGCCGCTGCCTGATTTGTGGCCAACCAGCGCGGCCTGCGCTGGCGGCGTCTTGTGAGCCACTCCCGGAGATGGTATCACTGGCCCCACTCTCCCCTTCCCGCCGAGGCGCCATCGTGATCACCCTGATTAAAGAGTCCGACCAGTTGAAAATGCCCTGGAAGAACAGGCAGGGCACCACGGCCCAGATCCTGATCTCCCCCCCTGGTTCGACCCTGGACAAGCTCGACTTTGACTACCGGCTGAGCTCGGCCCCCATCAAGGAAGCAGGGAGTTTCTCCCGCTTTCCCGGCTACCAGCGCATCCTGCTGCCCGTCAGCGGTGCCGGTTTCGTGCTCAACGGCCACCCCTACGCCACCTTCGAGGCAGCCCACTTCAGCGGGGATGACGAGACCCGCTGCGAGCTGCTGAAAAAAGAGGTGACGGATCTCGGGCTCATCTACCACCCGGCGCGCATCAGCGCCAACGTGCGGGTGCTGAACCTGCCCTTCCCCCTCAGCCTCACCCTGGAGACGGACAAGTGCTACCTCTGCCACCTGCTGGAGGGCCAGCTCACCGTGCAGGGGCAACAGGTCGCACCGGGAGAGACCCTGGTGGTGCAAGGGGAGGAGAGCATCCGCTTCGAGTGCGGCAAGAAGACCACCCTCGCCTTCTTTACCCTGCAGCCCAAGCAGGCCGCCGTTTAACGCCGAGGGGCACGGCCCCCGCTGTCGAGGCAGGCCTGCATGGTGTCATAGGGGGTATAGTGCCTGGTGCGGCTGTAGTAGGTGCCGCCCTTGGGGTGACAGATGCCGCTCCGGCTCTTCTTCACCGGGGGCTCGGCGGCCAGCGCGATGGCACACAGCAGCATCAGGCAACAGCCAAGCATCCATTTCACTGCGTTCATGCTCTCTTTTCCGAAGGGGCGTAGGCGGGCCACTGGCCCATTTGCGGCCTATTCTACGCCGCTCATCTCCTTGCCACCCCAGACCAGATCATGAAAGCACCGCGACGCAGCGCAAGCGAAGACAAAAAAGCCGGGCCCCTCCCGGCTTTTGCTTGTGCTGGCGGCGACACGACCCTTGGCACTACCCCACCTTGAAGCTGCCCTTCATCAGGGCGAAGTGGCCCGGGAAGGAGCAGAAGAAGGTGAGATCCTTGCCCGCCAGGCCGTCGGTCTTGAAGGTGACGCTGGTGCTCTCGCCGCCCCCCACCAGCTTGGTGTGGGCCAGGATCCTGGGGTCATCCTTGGGCAGGTAGTCGTGATCGTCCCCGGCGCTCATGCCGGCGGTGGCGATGGCCTGATAGTCGGCGGTGTTGGCCAGCACCCAGTTGTGGCCCATGTTGGCCACCGGCAGCTTGCCCGTGTGATTGAGGGTCACCGTCACCTCCTTGCAGGTGGCCGGCACGCTCATCCCCGTCTGGTTGAACTGCATGGCGTCATTGCCTTCGATCACCAGTGCGCACTCGTCGGCCAGGACCGGGGTGGCGAGGGAGCCAAGAAGCAGCAGGGTTAACACCTTTTTCATCACGTTCTCCTTTGATTGACGAAGGATGACAGCACAGGCATCTCGCCCCCGTGGGCGCGACCCGCAAAGATGCTGTCAGGATCGATCTTCATTGTATTCAAATGTCACCGAAGGACGACCGCTTTTGGGCCAGCCTGCGAGCCCGGTCACTTCTTTTCTCCCGACCCCGGGCCCAAAGCGGGTTGATCAAATTCCCCTCCGGCTTAATTATTTGCGGCCTTCCCGCCCACGGCCACTCGCCAACACCACAGCCGTTGGCTAAGCTGCTCCCCCGTCGATGACTCCCGCGAGAATGAGAGATGAAGTTCCCCTTTGCGCCTGCGCTGGCGCGCACCCTGCTGCTCTCCCTGATCCTGCTGCTTGGCGCCTGCCAGCCGGCCCCGACCCAGACCCGCATCCAGGGAAACACCATGGGCACCTATTATGCGGTGACCCTGAGCGACCCCTTCCCCGGCGGACAGGAGGCACTGCAACAGGAGGTGGAGGCGCTGCTGGCACGCCTGAACAAGGAGATCTCCACCTATGATCCGGGCTCCCTCATCTCCCGCTTCAATCAGGGAACGGGGCAGCCCCCCCAGGTCATCCCGGCCACCATGGCGAAGATTGTGCAACAGGGGATTGACGCCGGGCACCTCACCCGGGGGGTTCTCGATGTCACCGTGGGCCCCCTGGTCAATCTGTGGGGATTCGGGCCGGACAAGCGCCCGGTCAGGCGGCCCGGCGCAGAGCAGATCGCCAAGGCGCGGGAGCGGGTCGGCATCGACAAGCTCACCCTGACCCCCGAGGGGGATCACTTCCTGCTCGGCAAGGCCATCCCAGACCTCTATCTGGATCTCTCCACCCTGGGCGAGGGGGCAGCCTCCGACGAGATAGCCGGGCTGCTGGAGCAAAAAGGGGTCCACAACTACCTCATCGAGGTGGCGGGGGCGGTGCGCAGCAAGGGGCACAACGACAAGGGCAATCCCTGGCGGGTGGCCATCGTCGAGCCCTCTGACAGACCGGGCGCCATCGAGGACGTGGTGACCCCGAGCGGCATGGCGGTGAGCACCGCCGGCAGCTATCGCAACTATTACGAGCTCGACGGCAAGCGCTACTCCCACATCATCGATCCTGCCACCGGCGAGCCCGTGACCCACAAGCTGGTCTCCGCCACCGTCATCACCCCCACGGCCCTGGAGGCCGATGCCCTCGACACCGCCCTCATGGTGATGGGCCCCGAGCGGGCGATGGCCTTTGCCAGGGAGCACAAGCTGGCGGTCTATCTCATCGAGAAGACCGCCACGGGCTTTGCCGCCAGCCACACCCCCGAGTTTGCCCCCTATCTGGTGCGCAAGCAGCCCTGAATGACGAGGCCCCGCAGTGCGGGGCCTCGTTCACTGACCGCCTATTCGATGGGGATGCGGTGGGGCGCGGGGCTGGCCGCCTGCTTGGGCAGGCGCAGGGTGAGGATGCCGTTGTCAAAGCGGGCGCTCACCTGCTCTGGCGACACCTCCACCGGCAGCTCGACGCTGCGCGACACGCTGCCATAGTAGCGCTCGCTGCGCAGGGCCCGTTCATCCTTGTTCTGGCTGTCAAACTGGCGGATCTCCGCCTTCAGGGTCACCAGCTTGCCGTGCACGTCCACGTGGATGTCCTCCTTCGCCACCCCGGGCAATTCCGCATGCAGCAGGTAGTCATCCCCGCTCTCCCGCAGATCCAGCTTGATCTGGCTGGGCAACGGGTCCCCGTGCAGGGGGCGGATGTAGAAGCCGGAGGCCATGTCGTGGAACAGGTCATCAAACAGGCTGGTGCGACTCGGTAGCAAACTCATCTGATCCCTCCTTGTGAGCGGGCAAGGGAGCAGACGGGCACTCTGCCCTCTGCTGCCTCCCGCATGCTGACGCTCTTCAAGTCTAAAAACCGGGACAGCGCCTGCCAGTGCCAACTCGCCTTCCCTTGACCGGGATCAAAGGCAAGACACCCTTTTTTTCACCCAAGGTCTGCGGGAAAAACCGGGGCCCCTCCCCATGTGCAATTGCCTGCCTGCGGACTTTGGTGGCACACTTCTCCCACCAGCCCGTAGCGCCTTGATGCCAGACAGATGCAGACACCGGACTCCGTACCCGAGAAGAAACCCCAGCCCAAGCCCAAGCGCATCCTGCTGGTCAACGAACAGCGTTCCTTCCAGATGATGATGAAGGCGATGCTGATCAACATCGGCATCAACCGCATCACCTACACCAACTCCGCCGACGAGGCGCGCCGCCGCTGCCAGAAAGAGAGCTTCGACATCTATCTGCTCGACTATGAGCTGGGGGCGGGCGAGAACGGCCGCCAGTTGCTGGAAAGCCTGCGGGATCAGCAACTCATTCCGCCCCAGAGCGTGGTGATCATGGTCAGCAGCGACGGCTCCCGCGCCATGGTGCTGAGCGCGCTGGAAGCCGAGCCCGACGAATACCTGATGAAGCCCTTCTCCCAGGAGCAGTTCTCGTTTCGCCTCAAACGCGCCCTCGCCCGGCGCCAGGCGCTGGAGAGCGTCTTCAGCGCCCTCACCCGGGACGATCTGCCCGCCCTGGTGGAGGCCTGTGCCAAACAGGCGGACGCCGTGCCCCGCTTTGCCAACTTCTGCCGCTGCCTGCAGGCCGACACCCAGCTCAAGCTGGGCCAGGCCAAGGAGGCCCGCAGCCTGATGCGCCAGCTGCTGGCGGGGCAGGAGAACAGCTGGGCTCGCCTCACCCTGGGCAAGGCGTGCCATACCCTGGGTCTGCACGAGGAGGCGGTGAGCCACCTGCAAGCCACCCTGAAACACACCCCCCTGATGGTGGAGGCCTACCTCTGGCTCGCGGAGTCCCTGCTGGCGCTGGGCAATGACGAGCAGGCCCAGCAGGAGCTGCGCCGGGCGGTGGACATCTCTCCCCAGTCGGTGCAGCTCTCCCGCCGTCTGGCGGAGGTGTGCCTGCAACGGCACGACTACGCCCAGGCCAAGGACGTGCTGCTCGCCCTCATCGACTTGTCGCGCAACTCGATCCACCGCACGCCGCATTATCTAGGGGCCTATATCCAGACCCTCACTCTCTACGCCCTCAACAGCAACGACGGCTACCACATCGCCAACCTGCAAAAGCAGGTGAACTCCGCCCTGTCGCGCATCCGCGACTCCCTGATGATGTCGGAGTTCAACTACCCGGTGTTCGAGCAGATCTGCCAGGCCCGGGTGCGCATCGCCCTGGGAGAGCTGCTAAAGGGCAAAAAGATGCTCTATCGCGCCAACCAGAACTGGCTGGACGAGCCCGCCACCATGCCTCCGGCCCTCCTTGGCGAGACCATACTCGCCCTCTATCAGCTCGGGGAGTTCGAGTACGCCGAGAGCCTGCAATCCCTGCTGGCGGAGGATGAGGATCGGCTGCTCACCACCTGCATCCAGGTGACCCGGGATGACAAGACGGTGCAGGAGCGGCGCCAGCGCTATCAGCAGCTCAACGATCTGGGCATCAAGGCCTATCAGGCCGGGGAGCTGGAGCAGGCCCTCGGCCACTTTCGCGAGGCCCTGCGCCGGGCGCCCGCCAATACCGGCGCCGCCCTCAACAAGATCCAGGTGCTGCTGCAACTCATGCAGAAGAACCGCAAGAGCCCGGAGTTTGGCGCCGAGTGCAAGGAGACCCTGGAGGTGCTGGAGGGCATCCCCCTCAACCCCGCCCAGCAGGAACGTTTTCGCAAGCTGCGCCAGGAATATCATCAGCACAGCTGATATCCCCCCTCCTCCCCTCACCTATGCTGATACTGACTCAGGGAAGGGAGGGGCAACACCATGGCAATGTGCCGATACCTGGTGGCCGATGGCCGCCACTGCACCGAAGAGGCTGGGGATCATGATCTCTGCCGCTGGCACGACCCCGCTGCGGCCCACAACACCCCTGATACCGCCGAGGCGCTGGAGCGCTATGTGCGCCAGGGAGGCCTGTGCCACGGCCTGCAACTGGCCCGCGCCGAGCTGGCGGATCTCAACCTGGTGAACAGGCAGGGTCCGGAGGGATTCTTGCTGGAGCAGTGCAACCTCTATCGCGCCAACCTGCGGGGGGCCCATCTCTACGGCATTCGCATCAAGGGCGGCAGCCTGATGAAGGCCGATCTGAGCGAAGCGAACCTCCACTGCGCCACCCTCGACGACGTCAACCTACTCGGCATCCGCTGGAAGAACACCCGCCTCGACAACCTGGAGACGGGCAAGCGGCTGATGCAGGACAGAAAGGGGCGCCGCGAGCGGGACCCGGCACAGGCCCGCGTCTGGTTCAAGGAGGCGGAGGAGACCTACCGGGATCTGCGCAAGGCCTCGGAGGCCCAGGGCATCTTCACCATGTCCGGTCGCTACATCCAGCAGGAGCTCACCATGCGCCGCCTGCAGATGCCGTTCTGGTCCTACCGCCGCTTCGCCTCCTGGATAGTGGATCTCTTCTGCGGCTACGGCGAGGCCCCCATGCGGGTGGTGCTTTTTTCCCTGTTGCTCATCGTCATCTGCAGCATTTTTTACTTCTTCTGCGGCCTCAACTTCGCGGGCACCCACCTCATCTATCGCCCGGACGCCCCCCTGGAGCAGAACGCCATCTTCCTGATGGAGTGCCTCTACTACAGCGTGGTGACCTTCACCACGCTGGGGTATGGGGACTTCACCCCGGTGGGGTTGTCACGGATCTTCGCCGCCTTCGAAGCCTTTACCGGCAGCTTCACGCTGGCCCTGTTCGTGGTGGTGTTTGTCAAGAAGATGACCCGCTAGAAACCTGTCCACGATCCTGCTGGGAGGCTGCTTCCAAGGCTCATGTGCAGCTCGCTTGTGTATCGCCAGGCGCTCCCATGTATACATATGCGCTCAGGTTCCTCTGCTGCGCGTCACCTTGCTGACAGACTCTCGCGACAGATCGTGAACAGATTCCCGAGCCGCTGCGCCAGTCACAGCCCCCGAACTTGCATCCATCGCGGATTCCTAGTCCAATAAGCGACGAACAAAAACGACATGAGCACCCCGAACATGAAGATCATCTCTTTCAATATCAATGGCCTGCGCGCCCGTCTTCATCAGTTGCAAGCCCTTATCGACAAGCACCAGCCGGACGTGATCGGCCTGCAGGAGATCAAGGTGCACGACGAAGCCTTCCCGGTCGCGGACGTGGAGGCCATGGGCTACCACGTGGTCTTCCACGGCCAGAAGGGGCACTACGGGGTCGCCATCATGAGCAAGCAGGCTCCCATCGAGGTGCAAAAGGGCTTCCCCACCGATCCGGAAGATGCCCAGCGCCGCATGATCATGGCCAGCTTCAAGCGGGAAGACGGCTCCGTCATCAAAGTGATGAACGGCTACTTCCCCCAGGGGGAGAGCCAGGATCATGAGACCAAGTTCCCGGCCAAGCAGAAGTTCTATGAGGACCTGCAGCACTACCTCGAGACCCACCACACCCCGGACGACCAGATTGCGCTGATCGGGGATATGAACATCTCCCCCACGGATCTCGACATCGGCATCGGCGAGGCGAACCGCAAGCGCTGGCTGCGGGATGGCAAGTGCTCCTTCCTGCCCATCGAGCGGGAATGGATGGAGCGCCTGAAAGGCTTCGGGTTGACCGACACCTTCCGCGCCGCCAACCCCACCGAGTGCGAGCGCTTCTCCTGGTTCGACTACCGCTCCAGGGGCTTTGACGAGAACCGGGGCCTGCGCATCGACCTCATCATGGCCTCCGACGCCCTCAAGGACAAAGTGACCGAGACCGGCATCGACTACGAGCTGCGCGGCATCGACAAGCCCTCGGATCACGCTCCCATCTGGGCCTGCTTCGCCTGATCCCGGCGCCAGGCACCCCCTCGCAAAGAGAGCCAGCCCCCGCCCATGCGGGGGCTTTTTTGTTCACTACCCCCGCCCTTTCTTAATCCACATCAACTCTTTGGCTGACGGGTTTTGCCAAACCTTGACCTTCTCCTTTAGGCAAGGTTTACATTCGACTCATCCGTCACAGGGAAACCGCCCATGTTGTCATCGAGATTGCCCACAGTGCTCATCGCCCGGCTGTTGCTGGCGCTGCTGCTCGTCTGCAATCTCACCCTCTGCATCAGCTGGCATGGTGCGGCGGCAAGGGAAGAGGCGACTTCCTCCTCCCTCGCCATGACCAACACTATGCCCGCGGCCATGCAGGGGCTCTCCTGCCACGATGGCGGTGGCGGCAGCGCTGCCGCCGACCTCAATCAGGATGAGTGCCAGATGCACGGCGGCCTCACCTCGCCAATGGGTACCGGCCTGCCGCTGCTGGCGGCCCTGCTGACCCTGTTCGCCCTGCCGCTGTTGCTGCTGCCCCTCGGGACGGCAAGCGGCGCACTGGACAACTGGCTGCGCGACCCCTTGCTGCGTATCCGCGGCACCCACCCTCCCTCCTGGCCGCGCCGACACCTGATGTTGTCGGTGCTGCTCCACTAGAAAGCCCTTCTCTCGCGGCGGCGGCAAGCTTGCGCTTGCTCGTTTCCGGCCGCCTTGCCTGACCCTCCCTGCCAGCAACAGGGAGCCGAGCGCACGCTGACGTTTATCGCTGCGCCCCGTTTGCCGCCAGCCCCTGGGTGATGCCTTGCCCATCCGGCAGCCTGTACAAGAGAAGATGTATCATGTCACCAGCCAACTTTGTCGCCTTCGCGGGCGCCCTCTCCTCCTGCCCTGCCCGTGCCGGAGGCCAGTCATGAACAAGACAGTCCTGATGTCTGCCCTGCTGCTCGCCCTCGGCGCCGGTGGCGGCTACTGGGCCGCCAAACAGAGCACAGATGGCGCCAGTACCCAGGAGAAGACGCCGCTCTACTGGGTCAACCCCATGGATCCCCGCGACAAGCGCGACGGCCCCGCCAAGGACAACATGGGGATGGACTTCATCCCCGTCTATGAGGAGCAGAAAAACGGCTCGCCGGGCACCGTCACCATCAGCCCCGAGATCCAGCAGAACCTGGGGGTGCGGCTCGCCAAGGTGGAGCGGCTGCCCCTTCAACAGCAGGTCGAGACGGTGGGCTATGTCGGTTATGACGAAGACAGGCTGGAGGCCATCAACGCCCGCATGGCGGGCTGGATCCGCACCCTCGCCATCAAGAGCGAGGGGCAGCAGGTGAGCAAGGGAAGCCTGATTTACGAGCTCTACGCCCCGGATCTGGTCAATGCCCAGCACGAGTACCTGCTCGCCCTCAACACAGCCAACCCGCTGCTGCTGCGCGCCGCCGAGGGCAAGCTCAAGTCCCTGCAGGTGCCGGCAGATCAGATTGCGGCCCTCAAGCGCACCCGTCAGGTGCAGGAGACGGTGCGTATCTATGCCCCCAGCAGCGGCTATGTCTCCGAGCTGAAGGTGCGCGAAGGCCAGTATGTGGAGCCCACTGCGGCGCTCTTTAACATCAGCACCCTCAAGCAGGTGTGGGTCAGTGCCGAGGTGTTCGAGCGTCAAGCCGCCCAGCTGAAGGTGGGGGACCCGGTCACCATGACCCTCGACTATGCCCCCGGTCGCAGTTGGCAAGGTAAGGTGGATTACCTCTACCCGACACTGGATGCCGCTACTCGCACCCTCAAGGTGCGGCTGCGCTTCGCCAACCCAGACGAGTTTCTGAAACCCAATATGTTCGCCAAGGTGACCATTCAGGCGGACAAGGGAGAGCCGCAATTGGTGGTGCCGAGCGAAGCGGTGATCCGCACCGGCAGTCAGGATCGGCTGGTGCTGGCACTGGGGGATGGCAGCTTCAAATCGGTAGCCGTCACTCTGGGCCCCCAGTTTGGCGACAAGGTGGCCATCAAGGCTGGGGTAGAGGCTGGGGATAACATCGTCAGCTCGGCCCAGTTCCTGCTCGACTCGGAATCGGCCATCGATTCCGACTTTCAGCGCATGACGGCGGTACGCCCCGCCCAGGTGTGGACCCAGGGTGAGGTTGAAAGCATCGATCTGGCCAACCGCACCCTGATGGTCTCCCACCAGCCCATCCCCGAGTGGCAGTGGCCCGCCATGGAGATGGAGTTCACCGTGGCCGATGGGGTCGATATGAGCAAGCTCACCGAAGGGCAGACCCTGCATCTGCAAGTGATGCAGGAGGGGGATGAGTACCGCATCACCACCATCCATCAGGAGCAAGCGCCGGCCAACGGCGATGCCACCAAGCCTGCTGCGGATGAGATGGAGAAGATGGAAGGCATGGACCATAGCCAGCACGATATGGGAGCCAAATCATGATCCCGTCGATTATTCGCTGGTCCATCGGCAACCGCTTTCTGGTGCTGCTATTGACCCTCATGCTCACCGCCTGGGGGCTCTGGTCGGTCAAGCAAACCCCGGTGGATGCCCTGCCGGACCTCTCCGATGTGCAGGTGATCATCAAGACCTCCTACCCGGGCCAAGCGCCGCAGGTGGTGGAGGATCAGGTGACCTACCCGCTCACCACCGCCATGCTGGCGGTGCCGGGCGCCACCACGGTGCGCGGCTACTCCTTCTTCGGCGACTCCTTCGTCTACGTGCTGTTTGACGACGACACCGACCTCTACTGGGCCCGAGCCCGGGTGCTGGAGTACCTGAGCCAGGTGGCCCCCAACCTGCCCGCCTCCGCCCGCCCCCAGCTCGGCCCCGATGCCACCGGGGTGGGCTGGGTCTACCAGTACGCCCTGGTGGACAGAACCGGCAAGCATGACCTGAGCCAGCTCACCTCGCTGCAGAACTGGTTCCTTAAATACGAGTTGCAGACGGTGGAGGGGGTCTCCGAGGTCGCCACCGTGGGCGGCATGGTGCGTCAGTATCAGGTGCGGGTCGACCCGGACAAGCTGCGCGCCTACGGCATTCCGCTCTCCCTTATCGAGACCGCCATCAAACAGGGCAATCAGGAGACCGGCGCCTCCGTCATCGAGATGGCGGAAGCGGAGTACATGGTGCGCTCCAACGGCTATCTGAAAAGCGTGGAGGATCTGAAGCAGATCCCGCTCGGCACCAATGTGCGCGGCGCCCCCCTGCTGCTGGGGGATGTGGCGGATGTGGTCACCGGCCCCCAGAGCCGACGCGGCCTGGCCGAGCTCAACGGCGAAGGGGAAGTGGTGGGCGGCATCATCGTCATGCGCTATGGCGAGAATGCCCAGCACACCATAGACGGGGTCAAGGCGCGGCTGGCGGAGCTCAAATCCAGCCTGCCGGAGGGGGTGGAGATCGTCACCGTCTACGATCGATCCGATCTTATCCAGCGCGCCATCGACAACCTCTCCGGCAAGCTGGTGGAAGAGTTCGCCGTGGTGGTGCTGGTCTGCCTCGCCTTCCTGTTCCACCTGCGCTCGTCCCTGGTGGTGGTCATCTCCTTGCCCATCGCCATCCTGACCGCCTTCATCGTCATGCACCTGCAGGGGATCAACGCCAACATCATGTCGCTGGGGGGCATCGCCATCGCCATCGGCGCCATGGTGGACGGTGCCATCGTGATGATCGAGAACGTCCACAAACACATGGAGCGGGAGGCGCTCACCGACAAGAACCGCTGGCGCATCATCACCGAGGCGAGCATTGAGGTGGGGCCCGCCATCTTCTTCTCCCTGCTGATCATCACCATCAGCTTCCTGCCGGTGTTCGCGCTGGAGGCGCAGGAGGGGCGGATGTTCCACCCCCTCGCCTACACCAAGACCTACGCCATGGCCGCAGCGGCCGGGCTCGCCATCACGCTGGTGCCGGTGATCATGGGTTACTTTATCCGTGGCAAGGTGCTGGCGGAGCAGGCCAACCCGCTCAACCGCTGGCTAAGCCAGGGCTATGTGCCGCTGCTGAAAGCCGTCTTGGCCCGTCCGAAAACCACTCTGGCCATCGCCGCCGTGGTGACGGTGGCGGGCTTCTGGCCGCTCAAGTACCTGGGCTCCGAGTTCATACCGCCGCTCGATGAGGGGGACATCATGTATATGCCCACCACCGCGGCCAATATCTCGGTGGGCAAGGCGCGGGAGATTTTACAGCAGACCGACAAGCTCATTCGCACCGTGCCCGAGGTGCAGAACGTGTTCGGCAAGGCGGGGCGCGCCGAATCGGCCACCGACCCCGCCGACCTGGTGATGATGGAGACCAGCATCCAGCTCAAGCCCCGAGATCAGTGGCGTCCCGGCATGACCCCGGAGAAGCTGAAAGAGGAGCTGGATTCCCTCATCCGCTTCCCCGGCCTCACCAACGCCTGGGTCCCCCCCATCAAGACCCGCATCGATATGCTGGCCACCGGCATCAAGACCCCGGTGGGCATCAAGATTGCGGGGCCCGATCTCAAGGTGATCCAGCAGCTCGGCCAGCAGCTGGAACAGATCATCGGCAAGGTTGAGGGCGCCTCATCGGTCTACGCCGAGCGGGTAGCGGGCGGCCGCTATGTGAAGGTGGACATCGACCGGCTGAAAGCGGCCCGTTACGGCCTCAATATCGCTGACGTGCAGGCGGTGCTCGCCACCGCGGTGGGCGGCATGGAGGTGGGTCAGACCATCGAGGGGCGCGAGCGTTACCCCATCAACCTGCGCTATCCCCAAAGCTATCGCGATTCGGTGGCGAGCCTCGAGCTGCTGCCGCTGGTCACCCCGAGCGGTGCGCGCATCGCCCTGGCGGACGTGGCGCGGGTCTACATCAGCGACGAGGCGCCCATGCTGCGCAGTGAAAACGCGCGCCTCAACGGCTGGGTCTACGTCGATATTCGCGGCCGCGATATCGGCTCCTTCGTCGATGAGGCCAAGGCCGAGGTGGACAAACAGCTGGTGCTGCCGGCGGGCTACGCCCTCACCTGGTCCGGGCAGTACGAGTACATGGAGCGGGCCAAGGCACGCCTCGCCTACGTGGTGCCATTGACCGTCGCCATCATCGTGCTGCTGCTCTATCTGGCGTTTCGCCGCTTCCAGGAGGTGCTGCTCATTCTCACCACCTTGCCGCTGGCGGTGGAGACCGGCGTCCTGATGCTGGTCTACCTCAACCACGCCTGGGATGACCTCGTGGCCTGCGGCAAGCCGGACCAGGCGGGCCTGCACCGGGCGGTGATCCACGGCGCCGCCCTGCGCCTGCGCCCCAAGATGATGACGGTGGTGACCATCATCGCGGGCCTGTTGCCCATCATGTGGAGCCACGGCACCGGCTCCGAGGTGATGCAGCGCATCGCCGCCCCCATGATTGGCGGCATGGTGAGCGCGCTGGTGCTGACCCTCTTGGTGCTGCCTGCCGCCTATTACCTCTGGCGCAGCCGCAGCCTTGGCAAGACCGAAACCCGGCAAGCCGATTGACCCGACTTCACCACCGATTTTGAATAAACGACGAGGAAAAGATCATGAATTACAAGACTTTGACCCTGACATTGCTGCTCGGCCTTGCCACCCACACCAGCCTGCAGGCTGCCGAGATGATGAACCATGCCGGCCACGACATGGGCCAGATGAGCCAGATGGAAGGCATGAACGAGATGGCGATGACCCAGGGGGTCATCAGCCGCATCGACGCGGCCAACGGCAAGGTCGGCATCAAGCACGAGGCCATCGCGAACCTCAAGATGCCGGCGATGACCATGGTGTTTCGGGTGGCCGATCCCGCACTGCTCAAGGATCTGAAAGTGGGGGATGCGGTGCGCTTTCACGCCGAAAACCCGGCCGGCAAGCTCACCGTGACCGCCATCCAGAAACGGTAACCACTGCCTTGAGCCATAAAAACGGCGGGATTATCCCGCCGTTTTTATTTATGACATCACAAGATGTGGCTCTGTCAGCCGCGAATATGCGCGATAAAGGCGTCGATCTGTTCGCGGCCGCAGGCCGGGTTCATGAAGACCGCCTTCTCCCCGGCGATGTAGGAGTACTTGCCACGAGCGTCATAGTCGGAGTGAGCGATGGCCTCCACCCAGTTGGTGTAGAGCCCCACCTTGCCGCGCCCGGTAAGCAGGCTGCGGTGGTAGTCGGTGTTGCGCTGCAAGCGCGCCTTGTAGGCCGCATCCGGGCTGCGCGCCAGCTCGAAGGCGAACTCGGCCTCGGGGTCCTGCACCCACTCGGGGTTGTAGATCTTGAAGCCCACGCTCGGCCCCTGGTTCTCCTGGGCCACCAGCTTGACGTTGCCGAGCTGGCTTAACCGGAAGCGGAAGTAGTTGGCGTTTTGCAGGCAGTGGGCCAGCACGGTGCGATACCCCTCCACCCCCAGGTAGTTGAGCGCCGCATAGGCACCAAACAGGCCGCTCGCCCCGCGGGAGCACTCGATGGTGGACTGCAGGTGGGTCTGGCCCTGAATGTCCCGCTCAAAGTAGGAGAAGTTCTCCGGGTCGTTCTCCATCGCCTTGAGGTCGTCCTGCTCCTTGATCATCACCAGGCTGGAGGTGTAGGGCACATAACCCCACTTCTGGAAGTCGACGGTGAAGGAGTCGGCGTATTTGAGCTCGGCGAAGCGGCTCACGTTGCGCTCGATCCCCGCCAAGGTGGCGCTGTTGATGGCCAGCGGGTTGGCGGCAAAGTCGTAATCCAGGAAGAAGATCATCGACCAGCCGATGGCGGCGTCGACGTGGATGTGGGGCCTGACCGCCACCTCGAAGCGCTCGCAGAGGCGATCCCGCAGGTCCACCACGGGTTTCACCTGGTCCACTCCGAAGGTGTCGGTGGTGCCCATGGTCAGCATGATAGTGGGCACCACGTGCTTGAGAGCGAAGCAGGCGGTCAGGGTGCGCTCGAGGTGGTCGAGATCGATGTCGTTGTTCTCGCCAACCTGGATGCGGATGGTCTTGTTCTCGATGTCGACCCCGAGCAGGGAGAGGTTGGTGATGTTGGAGTAGTGACCGCCCTGGGAGTTGATGATGCGGTAATCCTGATAGTGGCCGAGCCCCTTGTGCTTGGCCTGTGGCAGGCTCTTGCGGATGCCGAGCAGGTAGCCGTAGAGGTTACAGAAGGTCCCCCCCTGGGTGAAGATGCCGGTGGCGCGGGCCGGGTCGTAACCCGCCAGCAGCGCTATCTGGCGCACCACCTTCTTCTCCAGCTCCTCGGCCACCCCGGCGTATTCGGAGTAGACCAGGTTAGGGTTGGCCAATATGCCCATCTGGGCGCCATAGATGGCGGGATCCGCCGACATGGTGATGACGTTCTCGACGCTGGAGGGGTTCTCCCAATCCTTTGACAGGGCGCCGGCAAACAGCAGCTCCGCCATGGGCTCCCCCGGCGTGCGCATGGTGGCCGGCACCGGCATGGTTTCGCAGAGATCGGCGAGACGGGCGCGGCCATCGGGCCAGGCATTGAGCCGCGCAGCCGGCGCCAGTCCACGGGCGCGAAACTCGTTGAGGGTGGCAAAGCCGGGCTCGCGAAAGACCGGCCAGAGGTCGGGGTTGCGTGAGAAAAAGTGGGCTTTGGCGGTGGCAAAACGGCGGGCGAATTCGGGGGAGACGGCGTTGACGCCCTCATCTTTCAGATAGACCAAGTGATTCATTTTTATACCATTGATACTGCTGAGGTGCGGTTTTTATACTCCAGTGACACCTCTATCAACAGAGACAATAACTAATGGTCTGCCCTACTTTTTGTCATGTTGGCGCCCTGACGGGCGCCGCGCCCCCTCTTCCCTCTTTTCCCCTGTTCATCTTGTGATCCTGGTCATGGGCAAGGTCAGCGCAGGGCGGTCAGCAGCCATGCCGAAAACCCTTCCAGCTCGGGGTTGGCCGAAAACGTCGCCCGCCACTGACGCAGCAACTCGTCGATGGCCTCGGGACGATAGGCCACCCCGGGCAGGCGTGCGGCCAGGTCATCCAGGGGCGCAGGGTCCAGGGTGTCACTGAAGATCTGTGCCCGCCCTATCACCCCCTTCTCCACATCGAAATGCAGCTCGACCCCGCCCCAGGGGAAGCGCTCCTCCAGCAGGTGACTGAAGGCGGGAGCATGGCCGAAGTTCCACTCCCAGCTGCGTTGGCGGGCAAAGCTCTCGGCAAAGCCGGGCAGGTCGGGCATCCGCTCGGGGGATATATGCTCGGGCTGCACCACCTCACCGTGATGGGCAAAGAAGGCGTCGCACAGGGCCTGCACCACCTGCTCATGACCCAGGCCAGGCAACAGCTCGCCAAGGTTCGCCACCCTGCTTCTCACCGAGCTGATACCCTTGGCCGCCAGCTTCTTGGGGTCGGGATTGAGGTAGTGGGCGAGGCGACCAAGATCGGCGTCCAGCAGCAGGGTACCGTGGTGAAAGCCGCGATCATGGGTCTCCCGGTAGGCCGAACCCGACACCTTGCGATCCCCGTCCGGGGTCGCCACCAGCAGGTCGTTGCGCCCGGAGGCAAAAGCGCTCACGCCGAGTCTGGCGAGGGCATCGATGACGATGGTGGTGGAGACGCTCTTGTCATAACCGGGCTTGCCCGCCATGAAGGTGAAACAGCTGTTGCCAAGGTCGTGGAACACGGCGCCGCCCCCGCTGCTGCGCCGGGCCAGGGTCACCCCGTCCTCTTCCATGCGGCGGGTGTTGCACTCCTTCCAGGGGTTCTGGGCCCGGCCTATCACCACCGTATTGTCGTTGCGCCACAGGAACAGCACCCGCTGGGCCGGGTCCATCTGGCGAAAGATGCACTCCTCCACCGCGAGGTTGAACAGGGGATCGTGGGAGTCGGAGAGCAGCAGGCGCAAGGAAGACATGACAGGACCTTCTCGGAAAACAGGAAACGGATGACTACCATACCACCCTGAACGGAGGAAGGCGTCCCCCGACCGCCACAGGTCGACACCCGATAGGGGCAAGAGCATCAACTTCTGATACGACAGGAGAAGACAAGCGGGAATTGCCGAAAACACGCAGTTTATCATTAACAGGCGAGAAGAGAGGCGGCAGCCACCCCTCCTGGAATGACACCTTATGCCCTTGCCACCGGGTCGGTGACGGGTTAACAAGGTTTCAAAACGAGCCGTGACGCCCATTGGCGTGATGAATGACACAAAAATGACTTTTACTGCCTCCCGCGCCCCATCTTATTGGGGCTTGCTCCCCTTGCGAATAACAGGAAATTGTTTGACTCTAGCCAGAAGAGCACCTCCCGAGAGAACAGCGGTATGACGGAGTCCGATGCATCTCGCCAGCCTGTACGCTGGCTTCTGCCCTTCTGGGTGATGATTGCCACCCTGACCACGGCTCCCCTCAGGGCGGATGAGCGCGTCATCCTGCAACTTCCCTGGCAGCACCAGTTCCAGTTTGCCGGTTACTACGCCGCCATCGCCAAGGGGTTCTACCGGGAGGCCGGCCTGCAAGTCACCCTGCGGGAGGCGGGGCCGGGCACCGACGTCATCAATGAAGTCACCACGGGTCGCGCCCAGTTCGGCATCCGCGGCAGCGATCTGCTGCTGGCCCGGGCAGCAGGTCGCCCTGTGGTGGTGCTCGCCGCCATGTTGCAGCACTCCCCCCTGATGCTCATCACCCTGGAGCGGCCGGATATCCAGACCCCGGGCGATCTGGCCAACAAGCGGCTGATGCTCGAACCCGGCTCCAACGAGCTGCTCACCTACCTGCATCGCTACACCCGCAGCCGGCAGTGGGATACCCTGCCCTACGAGAGGGGGGTACAGGCACTGCTGAGGGGCCAGGCGGACGCCATCAGCGCCTACAGCACAACCGAGCCCTTCACCCTGCAGCAACAGGGCATTCCCTACCGGGTGTTCAGTCCCCGCGACATCGGGTACGACTTCTACGGAGACAACCTCTTCACCTCGGAGAGTGAGGTCATCAACCAGCAGGAACGGGTCCAGCGCTTCTTGCAGGCCAGCCTCAAGGGGTGGCGCTATGCCATGGATCATCCCGAGGAGATGATCAACCTGATCCTGGAGCACTACCCCAGCGGGGCCGGGCGCGAGGCGCTCGCCTTCGAGGCCCGTGAAACCCGGGCCCTGATGCAGCCCGACATCATCGAGCCCGGCTACATGCAGCAGGATCGCTGGCAGCAGATCGCACGCACCTACCAGGAGGCCGGGATGATCAAGGCGGTGCCCAACCTCACCCCCTTCCTCTACAACAGTTCCCAGGCGAGCCTTCGCCAACAGCGCCAACTGCTCGACAGGAGCGTGGCCATCGCCATGCTGATCTCTTTCTCCCTGCTGGCCCTACTCGGCGTCTTCCTGCACCTCTATCTGCGTCTGCGGGAAGAGGCCAGTGACCGACAGCGGCTCACCCGGGAACTGGCCCAGCGCGAGCAGCACTACCGTTTCGTGGCGGAGAACAGCGGCGACGTGATCTGGACCATGGACACCGGCAGCCTGCGTTTTCGTTACATCAGCCCCGCCATCGCGTCCCTGAGCGGCTATGAGCCCGCCGAACTCTTTGCCCTCTCCCTGCGCCAGCTGCTCCCCGATGAGTCCTGGAAACAGCTTCGCGACGGCATCACCACCTCCCTCGAGGCCTGGCAACGGGGGGATCATGGGCAGACCCGGTGCGTCATCCACTCCCAGCTGCGCCACAAGCAGGGTCATCTGGTGGCCATCGAGACGGTCACTACCTTGCATGGCAGCGCCAGCACAAGACCGGACGCCATTTTGGGGGTGACCCGGGATGTCACCGAACGTTCGGCCCGGGAGGAGATGATGCGCCGCCTCGCCTTCTATGACCCCCTCACCGGCCTGGCCAACCGCCGCCTGCTGCAACAGCGGCTCAAGGAGACCCTGGAGCAGGCTCCCCAGCAGCCCCTGGCCCTGGTCTTCATCGATCTCGACCACTTCAAGCCCATCAATGACACCTTCGGCCACGAAACCGGCGACCTGCTGCTCAAGCTGGTGGCCGAGCGCATGGGGGAGTGCGTCAGGGAAGAAGATCTGGTGGCACGCCTTGGGGGGGACGAATTCGTGATCATGCTGCCCGATACGGATGCCTCGGCCCTCGCGGTCGCCGACAAGCTGCACCACTGCCTGCATCACCCCTTCCAGCTTGAGCAGCAGGCGCTGCGCATCTCCGGCAGCATAGGGGTCGCCCTCTATCCGGATCACGGCACCGACCCCAAGACCCTGATGCACCACGCCGATAAGGCCATGTATCAAGCCAAGCACCATGGCCGGGGCAGGGTCTGCCTGTTTTCCACCGGGCAGGATCCCCTCCCCGGCACCCTGCAATGGCAGCCTGCCCACGCATGCGGCCACCCCCGTATCGATGCGGACCACCGCCAGCTCTACCTGCTGGCCAACCGCTTGCTCGAGCACATGCAGGATCCCGGCATCCATCCCGATGCCTTGCTGGCAGACATGGCGCAGATATTCGAGATGGCGCGCCAGCACTTCCTCCTCGAAGAGCTGGTCCTCGTGCAATATGGCTATGAGGAGCTGGCGGCCCATCGCCAGGAGCACCAGCATCTGCTGAAAAAAGCCGGTCAGCTGATGGTGGCCGCACAGGCGGGCACCCTTGGCAACGACGCCCTGCTCAACTTCATCATCCAGGAGCTGGTCGTGGGTCACATGAGCCAGGCGGATCGCCGTTATTTCCCCCTGATGAAAACCTGCGATGCCCGCGAGGCGGTGTGATGCCAGAAAACAGGGGGCACGTGCCCCCTGTGTTTACCTCTGACTTCGGCGAACGAGCAGGCTGTAGTAGAGCAGCGGGATCACCACCAGGGTGAGCAGGGTGGAAACCAGGATCCCGAAGATCAGGCTGATGGCCAGCCCGTTGAAGATGGGGTCATCCAGGATGAAAAGCGCCCCTATCATGGCCGCCAGCGCCGTCAGCATGATGGGTTTGGCTCGCACCTGCGCCGCCTCGATCACCGCCTGCTCGAACGCCATGCCACTCGCCCGCTGCTGCTCGATGAAATCCACCAGCAGGATGCTGTTGCGCACGATGATCCCGGCCAGCGCAATCATCCCTATCATCGATGTGGCGGTGAACTGGGCCCCCAGCAGGGCGTGACCCGGCATCACCCCGATGAGGGTGAGCGGAATGGGGGCCATGATGATGAGCGGCACCAGATAGGAGCGGAACTGGGCCACCACCAGCAGGTAGATGAGGATCATCCCCACCCCATAGGCCAGCCCCATGTCGCGGAAGGTCTCGTAGGTTATCTTCCACTCCCCGTCCCACAAGAGGGCCACCTCCCCCAGCTTGTCGGGCTGATGCACGTAATACTGTGGCAGCGAGATGTCGGCACCGGCGGCAAACATGCCGTAGAGCGGGCTGTCGGCATGGCCCCCCATGTCAGCCACCACCATCACCATGGGCTGCATGTTCTTGTGCATGAGGTAGCTGGGGGCGACCTCGTCACAACGGCTCACCAGCTCGGAGACCCGCACCAGCTGGCCGCTCTGGCTGCGCACCTTGAGGGCCATGATGCCGGTCAGATCCCGCTTGTCACCGGGGGCGAGCTCGATGCGGATCGGCACCGGATACTTGGCGCCTTGCCCCTGCAGCCAGCTCGCATCCTGATAGCCCACCCCGCCATTGAGGGTCGCCACCAGATCCCCGAGATCGACCCCGAGCAGGGCCGCCTGGGCGCGATCCACCACCAGCCGCCACTTGGGCTGGGGGTCGGTCAGATAGATGTCCACGTCCACCAGATCCGCCGTGGCCACAAAGCGGGCCTGTACGGCGCGGGCAGCGGCTTCACGGGCGGCCTGCGTCGGGCCATACACTTCCGCGACAATGGGTGACCAGACAGGCGGTCCCGGGGGCACCTCCACCACCTTGAGATTGCCCCCTGCCGCGCTGGCGATGGCCTGCAAGGGCGCACGCACCGACCGGGCAATCTCGTGACTGCTGCGATCCCGTTCATGCTTGTCCACCAGATTGACCTGGATGTCCCCCACGTTGGCGCCGCTGCGGATGAAGTAGTGGCGCACCAGCCCGTTGAAGTTGATGGGGGCGGCGGTGCCGGCGTAGATCTGGTAATCCTTCACCTCGGGCACCCTGGCGAGCTCCCGACCCACCGCCAGCAGGGTGCGCTCGGTCTGCTCCAGGGTCGCCCCCTCCGGCATGTCGAGCACCAGCTGGAATTCCGACTTGTTGTCAAAGGGGAGCATCTTGAGCACCACCCACTGCACCACCGGCATGGCAGCCGCCCCCGCCACCAGCAACAGGATGGCCAGCCAAAGCTTGTGTCTCGCTCTTTTGGCACCCGCCCCCATCAGGAAGGGGGTCATCAGCCGGTGAAAGAGCCCGGCCTTGGCCTCCCCGTGGGCGACACGCCCCTCGCGCGTGAGCAGGTGATTGGCCAGCCAGGGGGAGAAGATGAAGGCCACCAGCAGGGAGATGAGCATCCCCATGCTGGCATTGATGGGGATGGGGCTCATGTAGGGGCCCATCAGGCCGCTGACGAAGGCCATGGGCAGCAGGGCCGCGATGACGGTCAGGGTCGCCAGTATGGTCGGCCCCCCCACCTCGTCCACCGCGCCCGGAATGAGATCCTTGAGGGACCCCTTGCCCAGGCCGCGATGGCGGTGGATGTTCTCCACTACGACGATGGCGTCATCCACCAGGATGCCGATGGAGAAGATCAGCGCAAAGAGGGACACCCGGTTGAGGGTAAAGCCCCACGCCCAGCTGGCAAACAGGGTCAGCGCCAGGGTGATGACGATGGCGACCCCCACCACCAGCGCCTCGCGCCACCCCATGCTCACCAGCACCAGCAATACCACCGCCGTGGTGGCAAAAATGAGCTTGCCGATGAGGGTGTTGGATTTGGTCTCGGCGGTGACGCCGTAGTCACGGGTCACCGTCACCTCGACGCCAGCCGGGATGAGCCGGTTCCTGAGGCTCTCGACCCGTGCCTCCACCCGCTTGGCCACCTCCACCGCGTTCTGCCCCGGCTGCTTGCCGATGGCCAGGGTCACCGCCGGGTAGCTGGCTTGCCCCTGCCCCATCCAGCTGCGCTGGACCGGGGTCTCTTCCCCAAGCGCCACCCGGGCCACCTCACCGAGATAGACGGGCTTGTCGCCCTGCAACCCCACCACCAGCTCCCGGGCCTCCTGCTCGCTTTGCAGGAACTGCCCCACCTGCACCTTGATTTCCCGGTTATCCTGCACCACGGCCTGCTCGCTGCCCACCCGGTTGGCGGCCGAGAGACGCTGGCTAAGTTCGCCCCAGCTGATGCCATGGGCGCTGAGGGCCGCCGGGTCCGGCATCACCCGCAGCACGGCGCTCTGGCTGCCCAGCGTGTAGATATCGCGGGTACCGGGAATGCGCTTGAGTTCGGTCTCTAGCTCGTGGGCGACCCGGGTCAGATCGGGGGCCCCCAGCTGCTTGCTCCAGAGGGTCAGACTGACGATGGGCACATCATCGATCCCCCGGGGTTTTACCAGTGGCTGACCGACTCCGATCCCCTGTGGCAACCAGTCGCGGTTGGAGTCGAGCTGGTTGTTGAGATCCACGATGGCCTGCTCCCGGCTCACCCCCACCTTGAACACCACCACCAGCAGGGCGCCATCGGGTTGGGAGAAGGAGTAGAGGGTATCTATCCCCTTTATCTGGGAGACCACCTGCTCGGCAGGGGTGGTGACGAGGGATTCCACCTCTGCCGGGCTGGCACCCGGGAAGGGAATGTAGACGTCGGCGAAGGTGACATCGATCTGGGGCTCCTCCTCCTTGGGGGTCACCAGCACGGCAAAGAGGCCGAGCAAGAGCCCCACCAGCGCCAGCAGCGGGGTGATGGCCGAGCCCTGAAACAGGGCCGCCAGCCGACCCGCCGGCCCCAGGTGGCCATGGTTGTCGTTCGGATCGCTACTCATGTGGCACCTCCTGTTGACGGGTCCAGGCATCGGGGGCCAGGGTGTCACCGCCCTTGAGACCCGCCAGGACCTCGCACAGCCCAGCCTCGCAGTGGCCGACCCGCACCGGGGTCAGGGCCCAGCCCTCCCCCTCTTTGAGGTAGACGCCGTTGAACTCCCCCTGCCGCAGCAGGGCGGGCTCCGGCACTTGCAACACCTGACGCTCACCCTGTTCGAGCTGCACCTTGAGCCACATGCCGGGCAGCACCCCTGTCGTGTTCGGCGGCAGATCGAGGCGCAGCCGGAAACTGTGGCTCTGGCTGTCGGCGTAGTTGAAGCGGGTCAGCTTGACGGGAGTCACGGCCTTGCCACCGGGCAGCAGCACCTGCACATCCGACGGCTGGCCGGCGAGAGCCAGTGCGGACTGGGGCAGCTCCAGCTCCACCCTCAGCTCGCCAAGGGAGAAACCGGATAGCAGCGGCGTACCGGGGGCCACCGTCTCCCCCAGCTCCACCAGCCGCCTGGTCACCACCCCGGCGTAGGGGGCGAGGATACGGGTATAGCCGTAGGCTTCCCGGGCCTGGATGAGGGCGGCCTCGGCGGCATTGACCTCGGCGCGGGCGGCCCGATCCGTTGCCTGGGCGTTGTCGAGCTGGGCCCGGGTGATCACCCCCTTGGCGATGAGGGCCTGATAACGGGTGAGCTGGCGCTCGGCCTCCACCTGCTGGGCCTGGGCCCTGGCCACTCGCGCCTCGGCGCCGGTCACGGCGGCAGACTGCTCCTTGCCGCTTATCTCGAGCAGGGGCTGCCCGGCCTGTACCTCGTCATTCACATCCACCAGCATGCGGGAGACGCGGCCACTGGTCTGGGCCGCGACCGTCCCCTGATGAATGGCGCTCACGGTACCGCTCAGGGTGAGCCAGTCGGTGACGCGCTGCGGGGTCAGCGTCAGCGACCCCTTGGCCTCCTCGGCCGCCACCAGGGTGGATGTCATGACCAGCAGGGGGATCACCAGCAACCGGATTGTGTTCATCATGATTCTCCTTCCCTGGCTCATGGGCACCTTGAAAACTCAGGCAATACGGTGCTGGCGAGCCTTCTCCAGCACCCTGTTCCAGACCTTGTCCACCAGCAGGATCCCGGCCGCCATGGCCCCGATGAACAACATTATCATGGGCTGTCCGCTGGAAATGAGACTCAAGGCAGGCCCTGGACAGATGCCGACCAGGCCCCAACCGATCCCGAACAGTGCGGCCCCGCCAATCAGGCGGCGATCCAGCACGGGAGCGGGAACCCGGGCCATGGGTTCCCCCAGCAGGCTCAGACGACGGGGCTTCACCAGCAGGAAGTAGCCCGGCATGAAGACAGCCAGGGCGCCCCCCATCACGAAGGCCAGGCTGGGATCCCAGGCACCGGCCAGATCGAGAAACCCGGTGACCCGCGCCGGATCCATCATCCCGGAGAGGGCCATCCCCAGCCCGAACAACAGACCCGCAAACAGACTTGTCAGCAATTTCATGGCAATCAACCCGTCAAAACATGTGGTGAGTAAAGAACACGGTCGCCACGCCCATCCCCATAAAGGTGAGCGTCGCCACCACGGAGCGCGTCGACAGCCGCCCCATACCGCAGATGCCGTGACCGCTGGTGCAGCCATTGCCAAGACGGGTGCCGATGCCCACCAGCAGGCCGGCCAGCAGCACCACGGGCCAGCCGGGCAAGGCATCAAAGGCGGGCATGGTGGCCCAACCCAGGGTCAGCGCCAGCCAGGCCCCCAGTCCCAATCCCAGCAGAAACAGCACCCGCCAGGGGGTCTTGTACTGCATTGCACCGGCCAGAATGCCGCTGATCCCGGCCACCCGGCCGTTGAACAACATCAGGATCAGGGCCGAGAGCCCCGCCAGCATGCCGCCCCCCAACGAGAGCAGCCATTGGCTTTCCATCATCGAATTTCCTCATCTGAGTGACAAAAATGGGTTTGCAGCGCCGCCAGCACATCGGCCGCCGCCTCGCTCACCAGGGAGTAGTAGATCTGCTGGGAGACTTTGCGCGAGCGGATAAGGCCCTGGCGCTTCAATACCGACAGTTGCTGGGAGAAGGCCGACTGCCCGAGCTGACTGTGGGCCAGCAGCTCCCCGACCCCCTTCTCCCCTTCCACCAGCTGGCAGAGCACCATCAGGCGTTCAGGATGAGCCAGCGCCTTGAGCAGGCCGGCGGCGGCTGTCGCATGTCGGTTCATCTCGTCGAAGTGGCTCATAAGATTAAATTAGCAATTGCTGATATTTGTTCTATTGTATAAAACAACCCTAAATTAGCAATCACTAAACAAAAGGAGACGAGAAATGGCCGTCGATAACGGAGTCAGAGTGGTCGCAGGTGGCATGTTGCTGCTGTCGCTGCTGCTCACGGCCTGGGTCCACCCGGGCTTTGTCTGGTTGAGCGTCTTTGTCGGGGTCAACCTGATCCAGAGCGCGTTCACCGGGGTCTGTCCCGCCGCCGCCGTGCTCAGGCGAATGGGGCTCAAATAGGCAGGCGGACATATTGGCTCACAGGAGCCGTGTAATAGAGCGGAGGCTCATTATGGCAACCATCATCATCGGGGCAGGGTTGGGGGGCATGTCGGCCGCCTACGAGCTCAAGGCCGAACTCGGCAAGCAGCAGGACGTCATCCTGGTGAACGACAAACCCGACTTTGAATTCAACCCTTCGAACCCGTGGATTGCGGTCCGGTGGCGAAAGCGCAAGGATATCTCCCTCCCCATAGAGCCTCATGTGAAGAAGAAGGGGATCCGCTTCATCCACGCCGCCCTGACCGGGTTGCAACCCCTCGAACAGCAGATCCGCCTCTCCGATGGCCAGCACCTGCACTACGACTTTCTGGTGCTCTGCACCGGCCCCGCACTCGCCTTTGAAGAGGTTCAGGGAGCGGGCCCGACGGCGTGCGGCACCGCCAGCGTCTGCACCCTCTCCCACGCAGAGGAGTGCCTGCACAGTGTCAACGGGCTGCTCGACGAACCGGGTCCGGTGATCGTCGGTGCCATGCCCGGCGCCTCCTGCTTCGGCCCGGCCTACGAATACGCCTTCATCCTCGATCGCCACCTGCGCGACAAGAAGGTGAGAAAGGACGTGCCCATGACCTTCGTCACCAGCGAACCCTACATCGGTCACCTCGGCCTCAACGGCGTGGGGGATTCCAAGGGCATGCTGGAGAGCGAGCTGCGCATGCGCGACATGCAATGGATCTGCAATGCCCGCACCGTGGCGGCCAGGGATGGGGTGATGACGGTGGAGGAGCTGGATGAAGATGGCAACGTCAAGCGCACCCACAGCCTCCCCTACAAGCATGCCATGATGCTGCCCGCCTTCGCCGGCATCAGCCCCCTGCGGGGTCTCGAGGGGCTGGTCAATCCCCGCGGGTTCGTCATCGTCGACGAACACCAGCGCAACCCTGTCTTCCCGCAGATTTACGCCGCCGGGGTCTGCATCGCCATCCCGCCCCAGCACAAGACGCCGGTACCGACCGGGGTGCCCAAGACCGGCTACATGATTGAGGCCATGGTGCGCACCCTGAGCCACAACATCAAGGCGGAGCTGGACGGCCAGCCCCCGGTCACCCGGGCGGTGTGGAATGCCATCTGTCTGGCGGACATGGGGGACACAGGGGCCGCCTTCGTGGCCATGCCGCAGATCCCGCCGCGCAACGTCGCCTGGTTCAAGAAAGGGAAGTGGGTCCACCTGGCCAAGATAGCGTTCGAAAAGTATTTCCTGCACAAGATGCAGGTGGGCGACACCGAACCCATCTATGAAAAACTGATGCTCAAATACCTGGGCATCGACAAGACCCGGTAACCCCCCAAGGGCCCGCCGGTGAAGGGAAGAGGGCTCCCTTCGTCGGCGCTTTCATCTCTTTTTTATTATGTTTCAATATGTTGCTATCAAGGGCTCGGGGTTTACCCAGGCCGCCGTATCGGCTACCATGTCGCCTCTTTATCACTAGCGGAGACCATCGGTGGGCAACTCATCAAGTGACGGACGCACGCCGCCCCTCGTCGTCGGCACCCTGGTCGCGAGCTAGCCGCAGGTTATTCTCTGCCGCGACTCGCCACCCTGCGAGAAGTGGATCCCTCTTTTCCCCGCTTTTCACACTTGACGTCAGGTGACGCGGACTCATCCCCCGACACCTTGCCTGCATAGTTTCTGCTTCCCAAAAGGAGGCTGCTATGCGCTTGATTTCAAACAACTCTGTCGCTGACAAATCCCCTTCCCTGCTGAGCAGACTGGGACGGGGCCTGCGACCACTCTGGCAACGTGGCAGACGGCGTCAGCACCTCTATCGGCTGCACATCCGCTGCGAAGACAGAGCCGACATGGAGCAGGTGCTGGCGGCGGTGAGCCACACCCTGCAACCGGCCGGACTCAGTCCTCTGCAGTCCATGAAGCCCGGGCGCGGTGAAGGCCGCGTGCTGGTGCTGAGCCTCTACTGCACGCCGCCCCAGCGCCGCTATCTGGTGCAGTTCATCCACCAGGTCGGGGCTGTCCACCCGGTACGCTGGGAACTGCGCCCCCGCGCCGGGGACGACGCCACCAGGCATTGACCCTCGAATGAGGCGGGTCCTTCCCGGGCAACCGTGAAGGGCCTGTACCCTGTTCTGCGCCATCCCGCTCCGTCAGGAGGCGGGTCGCGCCCTTGCATTCACCACGATGTCGACCTTGCCCCCCGTCTCTCACACAACCCGGGGGAGCAGGCTGGTCGGCATCCCAGGAGGAGACCCTTCATGAGAATGTGGCAACAACTCGATTTTCTCGCCCTGCTCGACACCCTGGCCAGCCTGCTGCTCGCCTTCGTGCTGGGCAGCCTGGTCGGCCTGGAGCGCCAGTACCGCCAGCGCACCGCCGGCCTTCGCACCAACGTGCTGGTCGCCGTGGGGGCGGCCCTGTTCGTCAACCTGGCCCAGCGCATCTATGACCTGCATGGTGGCAGTTACGGGGTCGTCCACGTGGTGGCCTACATCGTCTCCGGCATCGGTTTTCTCGGCGCTGGCGTCATCATGCGGGAATCCGGCAACATCCGGGGCATCAACACAGCGGCCACCCTGTGGGGCGTGGCCGCGGTCGGGGCCGCCTGCGGCGCCGGGTTCGCCCTGGAGGCCATCCTCGGCGCCCTCTTCGTGCTGGCCGCCAACACCCTGCTGCGTCCCCTGGTCAACCAGATAAACCGTGACCCGGTGAACAACATGGACACCGAAGTGACCTATCACGTGACCGCTCTCATCGGCCGCGCTCACCAGAAGGAGGTACTGCCCTGGCTCGAGCAGATGCTGGAGCAGGCCCACTACCCCCTGAGCGAGCTCGACATCACCCCCTTCGGCGATCAGGATCTCGAGATCTCGGCGGCGCTGCTCGCCACCGCCATCGATGGCACCAAGCTCGATGCCCTGATGAACACGCTCGGGGAGCACCCTCACATCAAGCAGATCTTCTGGCGGGCCAGCATCACCGATTGACGCCCTCATACCAGGCGCAGCACAAAAAGCCCCGCCGGATCCGGCGGGGCTTTTTCACAGGAAAGGGAAGCCGTGTGCCTAGCGGCGGCTGCGCCAGCGCACCCTGGGGTTGATGACCTGGGCGGTCTGGGCTGGGGGATTGCCCGCGATGAGTTGCTGCATCATCTCGGAGGCGGCCCGGGCCAGGGCCGGGCAATCCTGGGCCACGGAATCGATGCGCATGGGGATGCAGTCGAGCAGATCGTGATCGTCGAAGGTACACAGGCGCATGCCGGTCTCCATCAGTCCCGCCTCGTTGAGGTAGCGCAGCACCCCCTCCAGCAGGGTGAAAGAGGCGGTAAAAAGCCCCTTCGGCGGTGCCCCGAGTTCGTCCACCAGCTCAGACATCAGCTGATAACCCGAGCTCGGCTGGTAGTCACGGTGGCGGACCCGGTCTGAAGTGGCCTCCAGCCCGGCCCGGTGCAATCCGAGCTCGTAACCCGCCAGCCGGTGGCGGCTGGGGGAGAGATCCAGCAGACCGCCGAAGTAGTAGATCTCCTCCCCGCAATCCTCGGCCATATCCTGCACCAGCTCGGCGGTAGCCTTGCAGGCGTCCGAGATCACCATGGGCAGGCGCGACTCACCGATGTGGCGGTCGAGCTGCACCACCGGCAAGCGGTCGTGGATGCGGGCATAGATATCGTCACTGTGGCCGCTGGAGGCGACGATGAGGCCATCCACCTGGCGGCTGATGAGGTTGTCCACCACCCGCTGCTCCAGGGTGGGGTCATCCTCGGAGCAGGCGATGAGCAGCTGGATCCCCGCCTCCCGACAGCGGGCCTCCAGGGCACGGGCGATGCTGGCGAAGCCGAAGTTGGTGAGGTCGGGGATGACCAGCCCCCAGGTGTAGCTGCGCACCTCCCGCAGGGAGCGGGCATGGATGCTCGGCTGATAGTGGCACTCGTCCGCCACCGCCTGGATCCGCTTGCGGGTATCGTCGGCGATGCGGTATTCCGCACTCTTGCCGTTGAGCACCAGACTGGCGGTGGCCTTGGAGACCCCCGCGAGCGTGGCTATCTGGGCAATCGTGATCCGTTTCTTCTTCTCCACCTGACCTCCCGGCACACTGAGACCGGGCTATTGTACTAGGCAGGTCGCCAGCGGCCAGTGATCGAGACAAATTTTGCTGCCATCATCACCGCAACGTGCGGAAAGTACTGGGTTTTCGCCGGGGAAGTAACGGGTCGACAAGCTCTGGCGCCCGCCATCGACGAAGCACTCCAGGCTGGAGCGGTCACACAAGACGGTGATCTTGCCCCCAAGCCAGGGGGCGCTTCGCTCCTCCCACTCCCCGCTCTGCCAGTTCTGGCGACGCAGGACAAGACGCCCCGGCTGCCACACCAGCTCGACCACGGCCCCGAACCCGATGCGCCCTTCACCGCACAGCGCCAGATCGAGCCAGGCCGAGTCGATGGCCAGGGCAGGCAGCTCGTCCGGCGCCCCCTCGAAGCGGGTCTGCTCCCCTTTCAGGGCGCCCAGCTCTGCCACCGGCCGCTGGCAGAGCCACTCATCCTGCCAGAACAGCTCCCGCGGGCAGCTCATCTGGTGGATCCAGCCGTGCTCGAGAGTGGGCTGGCTCATCTCGTTCTCCTCCGGCAAGCCCAGCCAGCCGAACAGCAGGCGCCGCCCCTGGCTGTCCTGGGTAGTCTGGGGGGCATAGAACTCGAATCCCCGGTCCAGTTCATGGAAAGCCCCGTGCTCGAACCTCTCGCCGTCGAAATCACCCGCCAGCCAGCCGCACTGGTAGAGGTTGCGATAATCCTCTCCCTGCGGGGCAATCCCCTGCGGGCAGCTGATCAGCACATGGCGATCTCCCAGGGGGAAGAGGTCCGGACACTCCCACATATAGCCAAACTCCCCGAGACCGCCGCGCCCGCTGCCGGCGATGGGGCCCACCAGCGTCCAGGCATCCAGGGTATCACCGCGATAGAGCAGCACTTCCCCCCGATCGTCCAGGGTGCGGGCCCCCAGCACCATCAGCCACTGCCGACCGTCGTGCCACACCTTGGGGTCGCGCACATGGCCGCTGTAGCCTGCGGGCAGGTCCAGCACAGGGCCCAGCTTGGCAAAGCCCCCCGCACCGTCGGCGCGGGCCAGACACTGGTAGGCGGTGCGGCTGCCGTCCGGGTATTTGACGTTGCCGGTGTAGATGAGGGTCAGACGCCCCTGCTCATCGCTCACCGCCGAGCCCGAATAGCAGCCGTGGCTCTCATAGGCCTCGGTGGGCAATAGCGCCACCGGCTCATGCTGCCAGTGCAGCAGATCGGTGGAGGTGACATGCCCCCAGCCCTTGTTGCGGTGCTCGCAACCGAGCGGGTTCCACTGGTAGAAGAGGTGATAGCGCCCGTCGTGCTCGATGAAGCCGTTGGGATCGTTGAGCAGCCCCACAGGGGCTGCCAGGTGCCAGCGGGGCCGATGGGGATCGGCCGCCGCCTTGAGCTGTCCGGCCAGCAGGGACCGGACAACCTGGTTCAGGAGATGGCTTTCCTTCATCACTCCACCTTGTACTTGAGCAGGTAGGAGGCGGCGAAAGCGGCGCCAAAGGCGATCACCAGACCGATGACGTAGTGGATGAGGCTCATGGGCTGGACGATGGCCATGCCCGGGATGCCGGTCAGGCCCACCGCCGTCATGCCGACCTTGGCCGCCACCACGTAGGCGCCGCCGCAGGCCCCGCCGAACAGACCGGCCAGGAAGGGCTTGATGTAGCGCAGGTTGACCCCGAAGATCGCCGCCTCGGTGATACCGAGCAGGCAGGACATGGCCGCCGGCACCGTGATGGCCTTGATCTTCACATCGCGGGTCTTGAAGTAGACCGCGAGGCAAGCCCCACCCTGGGCCACGTTGGCCATGGCCCAGATGGGCAGCAGGAAGTTGACGCCGATGGCAGGGTTGGCCAGCAGCCCCGCCTCGATGGCGTGGAAGCTGTGGTGGATGCCGGTGATGACGATAAGGGAATAAGTCCCGCCAAACACCAGACCCGCCAGCCAGCCCGCCTGCTCATAGAGGGCGCTCAGACCGAACGAGATGCCATCCCCCAGCACCCGCCCGGCGGGGCCGATGAAGAGCAGCGCCACGAAGCCGGTGATGATGACGGTCAAAAACGGGGTGAGGATGAGATCCAGGGCGTCAGGGATGCGCTTGCGCAGCTGCTTCTCCAGGTGGGACATGAACCAGACTGCCAAGAGCACCGGGAAGACGGTGCCCTGGTAGCCGATCATGGCGACATCCAGGCCGAAGAAGTCCATGGTCTTGAAGCCCCCGGCCACGCCCCAGGCGTTGGTCAGGGCCGGGTGGGTGAGAATGCCGCCGAGCGTCGCCCCCAGATAGGGGTTTCCGCCGAATTCGCGCGCCGCCGTAAAACCGATGAGGATCGGCAGGATGATGAAGGCTGCCGAGCTGAACATGTCGAGCATCACAAACAGGGCGCTGTCTGCGTTGACCCAGCCGTAGGTGCGCACCATGCCGAGCAGCCCCATCAGCAGGCCGGACGCGACGATTGCCGGGATGATGGGGACGAAGATGTTGGAGAGGGTCCGCGCCAGGCGCTGTGCCACATTGAGCTTGGCCGTCGCCATGTCGGTCAGCTCCGCCTTGCTGGCGGTGCCGGTACCGGTCAGCGCCACGAACTCCGCATAGACCTTGTTGACCAGGCCGGTGCCGAAAATGACCTGGATCTGGCCGGCGTTGCTGAAGCACCCCTTGACCCCCTCCAGCTTGTCGATGGCGGCCTTGTTCACCTTGCTGTCGTCCGCCAGCACCAACCGCAGCCGGGTGGCGCAGTGGGCGGCGCTGACGATGTTCTCCTTGCCCCCGAGCAGGGGCACCAGATCCTGGGCTATCGCGCTGATATTCATATTCTTCCTCTTATGACCCGCCACGCTGGCGGGCCCTTGTCACATGAGAGTAGGGGCTGTCGAGCCGGGCTTCTAGCCGCAGATCAACAGCCGTCTGCGCCTGATCGCAAAAATTCATCCAGCCGGGTGCGGGTGGGCAGTGCCGTCATCGCCCCCTTGGCGGTGGTGGCGAGCGCCCCGCAGCCGTGGGCCTGAGCCAGAATGGTGGGCAGCTCGGCCAGCGTCGGCAGCGAGGTCCGTTCGGCCAAGGCCGCCAGCAGCCCGGCGACGAAGGCGTCCCCCCCCGTAGTATCGAGTGGCGTCACTTTGGGCCCCACCCACTCCAGCAACTCGCCACCCAGACGGGCCACCACGCCCCCGCCCCCGGGTCACCAGCACCAGTGCCGGGCCTGAAAGAGTGGCAAGCCCCGCCGCCAGATCGTCCAGACCGCTCAGCAGTTGCAGCTCCTCCACCGAGAGCTTGACCACGTCTGCGAGGGCCATGGCCTCGCGCACCACGGGCAGCATCTCGGCAGGGTTGCCCCACACCTCTGGCCTCAGGTTGGGGTCGAAGCAGACCCGCCCCCCGACGGCACGGATGGTCGCCATGGCTTGCAGGCAACTGCTGCGCACCGGCTCGTTGGCGAGCGCAATGGAGCAGGTCAGCAGCCACTGCCCGGCCTGGAAGACCGGCAGATCGGCGTGGCTCAGGAATTGATCGGCACTGGGGCGCACCATGAAGGTGAAGCTGCGCTCCCCCGCGTCATCGAGATCCACCAGCACCGTGCTGGTGCGATGGGCCGGATCCTGGATCAGGTGGCGAATGTCGACCCCCTCCCTGGCCAGGGTCTCCCCCATGAAGCGGCCGAAGGGATCCGCGCCGACCCGGCCAATGAAAGCCGACTCCCCGCCGAGCCGGGCAACGCCCACCGCCACGTTGGCCGGTGCGCCACCCGGACATTTGAGGTAGTGCTGCTCCCCTTCCGGGATCAAGTCCACTACCGCATCCCCCATTACCCACACACGATTCGTCACCTTGTTGCTACTCCACTGCTGCACAGGATTTGCCGGGGTCAGCCCCGGGTTCTGGGTCCGCATTATCAGCTAAACCGTTTTAGCTAACCAACAGATCCCGGGGCCGCCTGCCATTTTTGTGATCGGGATAACGAACTAGAACCAGGTTTCCATCTGCACGCCAAAGTTCCACTCGCCCCCGGCGGTGAAGTTGCTCTGGCCCATGGCATCGGAGCTGGCGTAGTTGTCGAGCTCGGAGGACCAGTCCATCCAGGTGGCGAACACCCGAAGCTCGGGCCGCTCGAAGAAGCCGGCGGTCTGCGCCTTGAAGGTCGGCGCGAAGGTGAGCTTGGTGAAATCGCCGCTCACCGCCTGACGACCCTTGTAGCCCTTGGGATCGAGGTCCATGTACTGCCAGGTCGCCTCGTAAACCAGCTCGACGTTCTGGCTCAGCACCTGGGCCAGGCGGCCATTGAGGGTCACCCAGCGGTACTCGTCCCCTTTCACGTAACGATCCTGGCTGTGCTCGGCCAGCAGGGCCGGGGCCACACGCCAGCGGGGCGCAAGATCGGTGGCGCCAAACACTGCGACCCGCACCGCATCGGCATCCGGCAGCAGCTCGCTGTCGGAGCCCAGCCCCTTGAGCTCGGCACCCAGACCGTGGCCATACAGCACCGCCGCCTTGGAGAAACCGGGGTTGATGCCAAAGAAGCTGTCGGCGTGGTAGGCCACCAGGGTGTGGGCACCCTTGTTCGCCGCTTCGCTGCCCGCGCCGCCGTCGTTGATGCGCGCCTCGTTATCCTTGGCGGAGAGGCCGTTCAGCATCCACTGCCAGTTGCCAACGCGGTTGTTCATGGTGAGGATGTAGCTCTCGATGTCGGAGAGACCGCTCGCGCTGATGTCGCCGTAGTCGCGCCCGTAGAGGGAGAAGTTCGCCTTCCAGCTGTCGGCCAGCTGCACGTCGTAGACGCCGCCGCCGGTACCGGCCAGGAAGACCACGTCCGAGTCGAGCCAGTGGATGTCGAAGTTGTCCCGGTCAAAGCGCTTGCCCGCCCAGAGCACCGAGTGCTGGAAAGGACCGCTGAAGCTCGCCAGATCGCCGATTTCGGCAAACACCTGGCGGGTGTTGAGGCTGGAATCGCTGGCGGTCCAGTCGTTGCTGGTCTCCACTCCGTCCGCCAGCATCAGCTTGTAGCGGGCCCAGCTGCCATCATCGAAGGTCTGGCTCTTCAGCAGGTTGGCCTCCATGTAGGTGTCATCCTCGTTGCCAAGGCGACCCACGGCGCCGCCCACCGAGCCGGCCGGGGTGATGTAGGGGCCGCCGCGGCCACCGTTGCCGTTGCCGTTCACCAGCAGGCCCGAGCGGGCATAGCCGTGGAACTCGAAGCCCTGGGCACCGGCGGTCTGCTTGTCCACCTTCTCGCTCTGGGCCTTGGCCACGGCGGCGGTCTCGCGGGCTTCGTTTGCCTTGCTCTGGGCCTCGTCGGCCCGCGCTTCGGCAGCGGTGGCACGCGCCTCGGCTGCCTGCACCCGCGCCTCCAGCGCCGCCAGACGAGCCTCGATACCACCATCCGCCGCCCACAGCGGGCTGCTCATTCCCAATCCCAGCGCCACGGCCAGCGCCAACTTGCTCTTGAACATCGTCATCGTCCTCACCTGTCTTCTGTCGCCCGTCCGGGCTCTGTTGTTGTTGACGAGCCGAGGATAGCTAAACCGCTTTAGCTGACTCAATATGCCAGCTAAACCGTTTCAGCTGGAGTGTGAGCGGGATAACATTTGTACAGGGGGAATTGGCGGAAGTTGTGAGGAGGATCCCTCATCGGGATCCACTCAATAAGGGGGGATCCAGGCCAGATGGCGGGCAAAAAAAAGCCGGCACATCCGTGCCGGCTTGGGTAACGCGGGTCGCGTTTATTTGGTCAGGTCGTCGAAGAAGCGTTTCACCCCTTCGAAGAAGCCCTCGGATTTCGGCTTGTGGGTCTTGGCAGCGGCGCCGCTGAAGGAGTCGTCCAGCTGGCGCAGCAGATCTTTCTGGGTCTCGGTCAGCTTGACCGGAGTCTCGATCACCACCTTGCACATCAGATCCCCCACCTGGCCGGAGCGCACGGACTTGACGCCCTTGCCCCGCAGGCGGAACAGCTTGCCGGTCTGGGTCTCCGGGGTCACCTTGAGCTTGACCCGGCCATCCAGGGTCGGCACTTCAATCTCCCCGCCGAGCGCCGCCGTGGTGAAGCTGATGGGCACTTCGCAGTAGAGGTCGTTGCCGTCACGGACGAAGATCTCGTGCTCGCGCACGTGAACCTGTACGTAGAGATCCCCCGCCGATGCGCCGGTTTCCCCCGCTTCCCCTTCGCCGGAGAGACGGATGCGATCCCCGGTGTCGACCCCGGCCGGGATCTTGACCGACAGGGTCTTGGTCTTCTGGTAGCGCCCTTCCCCATGGCACTTGCGGCACGGATCCTTGATGATCTTGCCGCGACCGTGACAGTGGGGGCAGGGCTGCTGCACCGCGAAGAAGCCCTGGCGCATCTGCACCTGGCCGGAGCCGTGGCAGGTGGGGCAGGTCTGGGCAGAGCTGCCGGTATGGGCACCGGAGCCGTTGCACACTTCGCAGTGGACCTGGGTCGGGATCTTGATCTCCTTGGAGACCCCGCGCACCGCCTCTTCCAGCGTCAGCTCCATGTTGTAGCGCAGATCAGCGCCACGGGCCGGGCCGCGACGACCGCCCCCGCGACCACCGAAGATGTCGCCAAACACGTCGCCGAAGATGTCGCCGAAATCGGCACCACCGCCAAAGCCGCCGTGGCCGCCACCCTGGCTCGGATCCACCCCGGCATGACCGTACTGGTCATAACGGGCACGCAGGTTCTCATCGGTCAGGACCTCGTAGGCTTCCTTGACCTCTTTGAACTTCTCTTCAGCCCCGGCATCACCCTGGTTGCGATCCGGGTGATACTTCATGGCCAGACGCTTGTACGCCTTCTTGATCTCGCGCTCGTCGGCACCTTTCGACACCCCGAGCACTTCGTAGAAATCGCGCTTCGACATACTCATCCTGTTGCTATATCAGCAGTTACGCAGACGGGCGTTGGTTACCCAACGCCCGTGAATTCATGGACTCAAGTCGATGGGCGAAGCGGACTTCGCCCATCCGGGTCGGGCTTACTTCTTGTCGTCTTTCACTTCTTCGAACTCGGCGTCGACCACGTCGTCGTCAGCCTTGGCAGAAGAGGAGGACTGACCGGCGTCAGCACCGGCGGCGCCTTGCGCCTGAGCCTGCTGCTGGGCAATCTCCATCAGCTTCTGGGACGCTTCCAGCAGCGCTTGCTGCTTGGCTTCGATGGCAGCCTTGTCGTCACCCTTGATGGCGGATTCCAGCTCGCTCAGGGCAGTCTCGATCTTGGTCTTCTCGTCGGCAGGCAGAGCTTCACCGGCTTCGGTGACCTGCTTGCGCACGGAGTGGACCAGACCGTCAGCCTGGTTGCGGGTCTGCACCAGCTCTTCGAACTTCTTGTCCTCGGCCGCGTTGGCTTCGGCTTCGCGTACCATGCGTTCAATCTCGTCATCAGACAGACCGGAAGAGGCCTGGATGGTGATCTTCTGCTCCTTGTTGGTCTCCTTGTCTTTCGCGGAGACGTGCAGGATGCCGTTGGCGTCGATGTCGAAGGTCACTTCGATCTGCGGCAGACCGCGCGGTGCCGGGCGGATGCCTTCCAGGTTGAACTGGCCCAGGGACTTGTTGTCGCTGGCGCGCTTGCGCTCACCTTGCAGCACGTGAATGGTCACGGCAGACTGGTTGTCTTCGGCGGTGGAGAACACCTGGGACTTCTTGGTCGGAATGGTGGTGTTCTTCTCGATGAGCGCGGTCATCACGCTGCCCATGGTTTCGATCCCCAGGGAGAGCGGAGTCACGTCCAGCAGCAGTACGTCGGTCTTGTCACCGGACAGTACGGCACCCTGGATGGCAGCACCCATGGCCACGGCTTCGTCCGGGTTGACGTCTTTGCGCGGCTCTTTGCCGAAGAAGTCGGCCACGGTCTTCTGAACCAGCGGCATACGGGTCTGACCGCCCACCAGGATGACGTCGTCGATCTCGCCAACCGCCAGACCGGAGTCTTTAAGGGCGACACGAACCGGCTCCAGGGAGTCTTTCACCATGTCTTCCACCAGGGATTCCAGCTTGGCGCGGGTCACCTTGATGTTCATGTGCTTCGGACCGGTGGCATCTGCTGTGATGTACGGCAGGTTGACGTCGGTCTGCTGGGCAGAAGAGAGCTCGATCTTGGCTTTCTCGGCGGCATCTTTCAGACGCTGCAGGGCCAGCTGGTCGTTGCGCAGGTCAATGCCCTGCTCGCGCTTGAACTCGTCAACCAGGTAGTTGATGACGCGGTTGTCGAAGTCTTCACCACCCAGGTGGGTGTTACCATTGGTCGCCAGTACTTCGAAGGTGGTTTCCCCTTCGACTTCGTCGATCTCGATGATGGAGATATCGAAGGTACCGCCCCCTAAGTCATACACGGCAACCTTGCGCTCGCCCTTGACCTTGTTGACGCCGTAGGCGAAAGCCGCGGCAGTCGGTTCGTTGATGATGCGTTTTACATCCAGACCGGCGATGCGACCGGCATCCTTGGTGGCCTGACGCTGGGCGTCGTTGAAGTAGGCCGGTACGGTGATGACGGCTTCGGTCACCGGCTCGCCCAGGTAGTCCTCGGCGGTCTTCTTCATCTTTTTCAGCACTTCGGCAGAGATCTGCGGCGGTGCCATTTTCTTGCCTTTCACTTCAACCCAGGCGTCACCGTTGTCGGCCTTGGCGATGGCGTACGGCATGATTTTCAGGTCACGTTGTACTTCGTCATCTTCGAAACGACGGCCGATAAGACGCTTGATGGCGAACAGCGTGTTCTTCGGGTTGGTGATGGCTTGGCGCTTGGCCGGCTGACCAACCAGGATTTCGCCGTCATCGGCATAGGCAATGATGGACGGAGTAGTACGGTCGCCTTCCGCGTTCTCGATCACGCGAGCATGGTCGCCATCCAGAATAGCGACGCAGGAGTTGGTAGTACCCAGGTCAATACCGATGATTTTACCCATTTGACGAATCTCCAAATACTTTGAATAAACTGGCGAGGGGCTCGCCTTGATACGTTAACGGCTAGGTGGGGCCTGCCACTGTGGCTTTCAAGCTCCCGGCATCAAATTTTTTGTGCCGCCGTGGCCTTGCAACCTATATGGGGTCTCAAGTCGGCGCTTCAAGTCCGGCCCTGAAAAAACCTGCATACAGGCCACCTGACAGCCAAATGACGCCAGACAGTTTTTTTTGGCGCCACATCCAACAAAAAGCCCGCCAAGCGGCGGGCTTGGTGAGAACAGCGTGATCAGTCAGCGGACTTGGACACCATCACCATGGCCGGGCGGATGACGCGGCCGTTGAGCTCGTAGCCCTTCTGCATCACGGCGATCACGGTGTTCGGCGCCACGTCGGCACTGGGCACCATGCTCATGGCCTGGTGGGCATTGGGGTCGAACGGCTGGTTGGTCGGGTCCAGCGCCACCAGGCCGAACTTGGCCACGCCGCTCTGCATGGATTTCAGGGTCAGTTCGACCCCTTCAATCATCGGCTTGAGGGTGTCGTTCTCCTTGTCCGCCAGCTCGATGGCGCGCTCCAGGTTGTCCAGCACCGGCAAGAGCTCTGCGGCGAACTTCTCCAGTGCAAACTTGTGGGCTTTCTCCACGTCCTGAGCGGCACGGCGACGCAGGTTCTCCATCTCGGCGACGGCGCGAATGGCGCGCTCGCGCTCTTCCAGGGAGGCCTGCTGGGCCGCCTCCAGCTGGGCCTCCAGCTCGGCGATGCGGGCCTGCTCGGCTGTCACTTCACTGTCTACATCGGTCGGCTCGACTGGCTGGGCTTCCACTTGCTCCATCGCTTCAACCTTTTGTTCTTCGTGGCTCATGACATCTCCAATATTCAGGGGTTGCGTGTGAGGGTGGCTGGCGTTCAGACAAGCGACACGCGCCAGCAGACCCTGTGTTGGCGCTATTATGGGGACACAGCCCCGGCTTTCAAGGGGAAAAGGGCAGATCGGGCACAATGGCGCCCATCCGCGTGCCAGGCAGCCCCTTTTCGGGGCCGATTGCACCAACCGCCACGGAGGCAGACAAATCCCCGGCAAAGCGCGGTATACTCCCCCCAAGACTCCCCCAGACCCGATAACCTATGGATTCTCCGTTCAAAACCGTTGCCCTCATCGGCAAGCCCCATCACGAGGGGGCCAACCAGACCCTGACCGGCCTGTACCAGTACCTGACCAGCCGCGGCTTTCGTGTGCTGCTGGAGAGCCGGGTGGCCCATACCCTGGGGCTGCTCGGGGAGAACGTGATGGATCTGGTGCAACTCGGCGAGCAGGCGGATCTCGCCATCGTCGTCGGCGGTGACGGCAACATGCTGGGGGCCGCCCGGGTGCTGTCACGGTTCGATGTGGCGGTGATCGGGGTGAACCGGGGCAACCTCGGCTTCCTGACCGATCTCTCGCCCCAGGATTATCTGCTGCCCCTGGAGCAGGTGCTCTCGGGTCACTTCAAAAGCGAGCATCGCTTCCTGCTGGAGGCCGCCGTCTATCGCCACGGGGAGCGCAAGTCGAGCAACCTCGCGGTCAACGAGGCGGTGCTTCACCCGGGCAAGATCGCCCACATGATCGAATTCGAGGTCTACATCGACGGCAGCTTCATGTACAGCCAGCGCTCGGACGGCATCATAGTGGCGACACCCACCGGCTCCACCGCCTACTCCCTGTCGGCAGGGGGCGCCATCCTCACCCCCAAACTCAACGCCATCACGCTGGTGCCCATGTTCCCGCACACCCTGAGCAGCCGCCCCATCGTGCTGGATGCGGACAGCGAAGTGCGGCTGCTGGTCTCGCCAGACAACCAGGACGACGCCATGCAGGTGAGCTGCGACGGCCAGGTCACCCTGGCGGTCCACCCGGGGGACGAGATCCTCATCAAGAAGAGCAGCCACAAGCTTCATCTGGTGCATCCGCTGGATTACAGCTACTTCCACGTGCTGCGCAACAAGCTCGGTTGGGGCAGCAAACTCTTCTAGCCAGGCACTATCGGTGGCGAGGGTCTACCCCTCGCTGCTTTCGACCAGCCGAGGCAGTGCCGGCTCGAATGCCAGATGCACCCCGTTTCGCCCCGCTTCCTTCACCCGGTACATGGCAGCATCGGCTTTGGTCAGCATCAGTGCCAGGTCAGCCTCGGCACTGGCGCACACGACCCCCATGCTCACCGTGACCCCCTCGCACGGCAGGCAGGCCCCCTGCCGGGAGCCCGTCTCTATCTGGCGGCGGATCCGGTCACAGATGTCGCGGGCCATCTGGCCGCTCACGCCCCCCATGATGATGGCGAACTCCTCGCCACCGATGCGCCCCACCAGATCACCCTTGCGTACCTCGGCCACCAGCACCCCGGCCACATAGCGAATGACCTCATCCCCGCAGCCGTGACCAAACTGGTCGTTGACCCGCTTGAAGTGATCGATGTCCAGGACCACCACGCAGCGCGTCTGGCCAGGCGTAGCCCCCTCTCCCTGCCTGAAGAGGCCGCGCCGATTGAGCACCCCGGTGAGGGGATCCCGCTCCGAGAGCGCCAGCAATGCCTCCTCCGTCTCCACATAGGCCACCAGAGGCAGCAGCAACACCGAGCCGATGGTCAGCACCATGTGCATGAAGAAGATGAGATCGAGCCAGCCTCCGTCTCCCATCCGCCCTTCGGCTCCCAGCAAGAGCAGCCCCCCCTGACTCAGCAGGATGGTGAAATGCAGCAGGTAAATGAGCGCCACCACATGGAGCACCCGCTTCTGTTGCCGGCCGAGAGAGACGATGAGGCAGGCGCACCACAGGTACAACATCGACTCCATCAGGGCCAGCACAATGCGCACGGGGGCGAGGCTGGACAATCCCAGATAGAGCAGCAGCAACACCGCCACGCCTCCCCCCACGGCACGGGGATGCCATGCGCGCTCGTAAAGCGCACAAAAACCGGCGAGCAACAGCAGGATGCTCATGAGCGAGACCAGGCCGCCGACCCGGATGCCCAGCGCCGGATGGCCGCCCAACACCCCCAGACTGAGCAGCAGGATGGAGAGGGAGAAGAGAAAAGCGGAGAGGGACCAGTACAGAAAGTTGCCTCGACCCGGCTTCAGGGAGTGGATGAACAACATGATCAGCCCCGACATCAGGTTGATTGCCAGGGAGATCAGCAGCAGGGTCGGGGTATGGATCATCGTGACGCATCCTTGCGAAGAGGTCTGTGCACAGCCCAGGCTCAACCAGGACTGTTTCGAGTGTGTCTCAACCCGCTACTCACCACAAGAGAGCCCCTCAAGGTGGCTTCTCGCATCGCCTCAGCCCATGCCAGGTACGCAGGTTGATTTTGCAGGCCATCTGATCGGCGTCACACCCATGCCGCGGCCTTGACATCCTTGCCCTCCCCCTGTTTCGCAAAAATCCTCCCTGCCCACTTTACTGTATATAAAACCAGTATATACTGGATGCATAGACAGTAATGTTGACCCATACAGGATGAGACCATGCTGACCCAGCTGACCGTCAACAACTTCGCCATCGTCAAGTTTCTCGAGCTCGATCTGCAACCGGGGATGACCTGCATCACCGGGGAGACCGGGGCGGGCAAATCCATCGCCATCGATGCTCTGGGGCTGTGCCTGGGGGAGCGCGCCGAAGCCAGCATGGTGCGCCCGGGCAGCGACAAGACCGAGGTGAGTGCCCGCTTCCTGCTGGAGGGTAATCCTGCCGCCCGGGCCTGGCTCGCCACCAACGAGCTTGAAAATGACGGTGAGTGCATCGTCCGGCGGGTACTGTCCGCCGAGGGGCGCTCTCGCAGCTATATCAACGGGGTTCCCGTCCCCCTCGCCCAGCTCAGGAACCTGGGTCAACTGCTGGTCAACGTCCACGGTCAGCACGCTCACCAGATGCTGCTCAAACCCGATTACCAGCTCGCCCTGCTGGACGGCTACGCCGGTCATCATCTGCTCCTCGACGATGTGCGCCGCCACTACCAACAGTGGCGCCAGTTGCAAAACGAGCTCAACCGGCTCAAGGCCGAGCAGCAGCAGCGGGAAGCCCGCCGTCAACTCATCGAATACCAGGTGCAGGAGCTGGACGAATTTGCCCTTCAGCCGGGAGAGTTTGAAGAGATTGAAGAGGAGCATCAGCGGCTCGCCAATGGCACCGAGCTGATGCAGGAGTGCGGGTATTGCCTCGATCTGCTCTATGACAATGAAGAGACCACCATCGCCGGTCTGCTGCAGACGGCGGTGGACAGGGCCGAGACCCTGGTCGGCATGGACAGCCGGCTTGGCAACGTACTCGGCATGCTCAACGAAGCGCTGATCGGCGTACAGGAGAGCCACAGCGAGCTGCGCAGCTATCTCGACCGGCTGGAACTGGATCCAGAGCGCTTCAACGAGCTGGAAAGCCGCCTCTCCAAGGCCATCAACCTGGCACGCAAGCACCATGTCAAACCGGCGGAGCTGGCCCTGCACCATCAGGAGCTGGCCGCCGATCTGGCCCGCCTCAACTCCGACGAGGAGCGTCTCGAGGGGATGGAGGACGAGCTGGCCTCGGCCCGCCAGGCCTTCGTGCAGGCCGCCGAGGCCCTGAGCCAGAGCCGCCAGCGCTATGCCGAGGAGCTGGGCGCCAAGGTAAGCGCCAGCATGCACGAACTGGCGATGCCAGATGGCCGCTTCGCCATCGAGGTGCGACCCGATGCCCAGAGCAGCCTCTCGCCCCTTGGCATCGATCGGGTGGAGTTCATGGTCACCACCAACCCGGGTCAGCCCATCCAACCCCTTGGCAAGGTGGCTTCCGGTGGCGAGCTGTCGCGTATCAGCCTCGCCATCGTGGTGATCAGTGCACGCAAGATCTCCACCCCGACCCTTATCTTCGACGAAGTGGATGTGGGGATCAGCGGCCCGACCGCCGCCGTGGTGGGCCGCCTGTTGCGCCAGCTCGGCGAATCCACCCAGGTGATGGTGGTCACCCACCTGCCCCAGGTGGCAGGCAAGGGTCACCAGCACATGGTGGTGAGCAAACACACCGACGGCAAGACAACGGAAACCCAGATGCAGGCGCTCACCCCGGGTGCCCGGCTCAACGAACTGGCCCGCCTGCTGGGGGGCGATCAGATCACCGACAACACCCTGGCCAACGCCCGTGAGTTGCTCGCAAGCTGACCACGGGGCGGACGGGATGCCCTCCCGTCCATGTCGGCCTTTTCAGATTGACCGTGCCATCATCGCGCTGGCCAGTTGAAGCCTCTTGCCGATGGCACCGGCCTGGTTGGCCCATGCCGTGAGCCACAAGAAAGAGGGGGAGCCCGGGCTAATCCGCGGCACGTGTCTTGATGCTCAGTCTGAGCCTGTCAGCCTGGTCATCACCCAGTCGGGTTTCCATCGCCATGGTCAGAACGCCACTCATCTTCGTTGCACTCATTCATATATCGAACGGACCCACTCCTTCATTTTCCATTCAACTCAGTCTGTTATGATGATGTAAACGGACTCGGTACCTTCAGTTGCCATCGACAGAAGGTGACGCTTGATGCAAACACACCGGGTTCGTTTGAGCTGACATTTCGCGGGAAGGGAGGATGGGAGCGCGCTTCCGCCGTCTGACCCGCACCTGCCAAGGAGAACTGCTTATGAGCCCGACCAATATTGTGCTGTTGCTGGAAGGCAAGGATTACGAGCAGGAGACACTGGCCAAGGCGAGCCGTCTGGCACAAGGGCTGGGCGCCAACCTGACCTTGTTGCACCTGACCCACAGCAGCAAGACCCGTCGCAATAGTCTGTCCCTGTCACAAGAGGAGCGCAGCCCCCAGGGCACCCTGGATGCCAAGGCGATCATCAGTGAACTCATCACCCAGCTGTCTCATCCGGTGGATTACCAGTGCCTGGTGGTGGATGACGTGGTGCCGGATCTCCAGCGCTGGCTGGCCGCCCACCCCGCCGATCTCTTGCTGGTCGGCAGCCGTCATCACTGGATGGAGGGCTCGCTAGCCCGCCTGCTCCTCTACAAACTGCCCCTCGATATCCAGATCTGCCACGAGCCTCACGCCGCCTTGCTCAAAGCCGTCGGTTGACACCACAAGACCCGCTCCCTGAGCGGGTCTTCTTGTTTCTGACGCCCCGCCGTCACCCTCCCCCAGCTTGACCTCCTCCACTGCGTCACCGCCAGAACCACACGATTTCTTACACATTGCTCGCTTCTTTTTGAGGGCCATTTGCTGCACGATATGGCCCTTGCACGCCTTCGCTCGTTTCGTTCAGGTGATAAATGAAAGCTCTTCGAAAACCCGGCAAGCTCGCCCTGCTCGCCCTTGTGCTGATCCCTCTCGTCACCTGGCTGGCCTGGCCAGGCAACACACCGGACCCGGTACTGACCGCAACGGTAACCCGCCAGGATGTGGAGCAGACGGTGCTCGCCAGTGGCGTACTGCAGGCCATCGAGCAGGTGGATGTGGGGGCTCAGGTCTCGGGTCAGGTCACCTATCTCGCGGTGGAAGCGGGTCAACAGGTCAAACAAGGAGAGCTGCTGGCGGAGATCGATCCCCTGATCGCCCAGAACAACCTCAAGACCGCCGAGGCGGAGCTGGCCAGCCGCCGCGCCCAGCTCAAGATCAAGCAGGCACAGCTCAAACAGAACGAGCTTGCCTGGCTCCGCCAGCAGCAGATGTTTCGGCAGGAAGCGAGCTCTCGTGCGGATCTGGAGAGCGCCGAAGCCCAGCTTGCCGTCACCCGGGCCGAGCTGCAAAGCGCCCAGGCCGACATCGACAACGCCATCATCAAGGTGGAGCGCGCCAAGACGGAGCTCGGCTACAACCGCATTCAGGCCCCCATGGATGGTACCGTCGTCTCCATCGTCACCCGGCAGGGGCAGACCCTGGCCGCCAGCCAGACGGTACCGACCCTGCTCAAGCTCGCCAATCTCGACACCATGACGGTCAAGGCCCAGATCTCCGAAGCGGACGTCACCCGTGTCAAAGCGGGCATGCCGGTCTATTTCACCCTGATAGGGGATCCGGATACTCGCTACCACGGTACCCTGCGCACGGTCGAGCTGGCCCCCACCAACATCAATGAGCAGACGGCCAGCACCACGGCCACCAGCAATGCGGCCATCTACTACTATGCCCTGTTCGATGTGCCCAACCCCGGCCATCAGTTGAGGGTCGCCATGACGACCCAGGTCACCATCGTACTCGGCGAGCGCAAGCAGGTACTGGCCATTCCCCAGACCGCCCTCGGCAAGAAGACTGGCGACAACGAGTACGAGGTCAGCCTGCTCAAGGCAGGGGACCAGAGAGAGACCCGCCGCATCAAGACCGGCATGAAGGATGACATCAAGATTGAGGTGGTGAGCGGCCTGACCGAGCATGAGAAGGTGATCCTGGAGCAGGGCAAGCCGGCCCTGCACGATGAAGGGGAGATGGACCCGTGAGCGAGCCCCTGATCCGTCTCAAGGGCATCGAGCGGCGCTACCAGAGCGGAGAGCACGAAGTGACCGTGCTGCACCCGCTGGATCTCGCCATCGATGCCGGGGAGATGGTGGCCATCGTCGGCGCCTCCGGCTCCGGCAAATCGACCCTGATGAACCTGCTGGGCTGCCTCGATCGCCCGAGCAGGGGCCAGTATCTGTTTCGCGGCCAGGACACCGCGACCCTGGATGCCCTCTCCCTGGCACGGCTGCGCTGCCACCACTTCGGCTTCATCTTCCAGCGCTATCACCTGCTGCCCCATCTGGATGCGGCCGCCAACGTGGAGATCCCCGCCATCTATGCCGGCACCGCCCGCCTTGATCGCCAGGCCCGTGCCCGCACCTTGCTGACCCGCCTGGGACTGCAGGATCGCAGCCACCACAGACCCGGCCAGCTCTCCGGCGGTCAGCAGCAGCGGGTCAGTATTGCCCGGGCGCTCGCCAACGGCGGCGAGGTGATCCTAGCGGACGAACCCACCGGCGCTCTCGACAGCCAGAGCGGCAAGGAGGTGATGACCATCCTCAAGGAGCTGCACGCCCAGGGCCACACCATCATTCTGGTGACCCACGACATGGCGGTGGCAAGCCATGCGGATCGCATCATCACCCTGCGTGACGGGCGGGTAGTGGAGGACAGCGGCCATCGGGCGACCGATGACAACGCAGCCTCCCCATCCGGGGCGCCGGCCCACCCGCTGCCAGGTGATGGCAGCCAGCTGGCCCCTCCCCCTGTCGGGCAAGATGCACAGGGCACAAGCGCCGCCGTCCGCACCGCAAGCCGGGGCTGGGATCGCTACCGGGAGGCGGGGCGCATGGCCCTGCACGCCATGCTGGCCCATCGCATGCGCACCTTCCTCACCATGCTCGGCATCATCATCGGCATCGCCGCCGTGGTCAGCGTGGTGGCGCTGGGTCAGGGGGCGCGCGCCAAGGTGATCGACGACATCAACGCCATGGGCACCAACACCATCGACATCTTCCCCGGCAAGGACTGGGGAGACGAGAAGGCCGCCAGCATCCAGACCCTGAACGAGCGGGATCTCGACGCGCTGCTCGGCCAGCCCTATCTGGAGGGTGCCAGCCCCCAGATAGCGACGTCGGGCCAGCTTCGCTATCGCAACAAGACCAGCAGCGGCAGCGTGATCGGGGTCGGCAACGACTTTTTCCGGGTCAAGGGGATGACGCTCACCCAGGGGCGCCTGCTCGATGAGCGGGACATTCGCAACCGGACGGCAGTCGCCGTGGTGGATGGCAAGACCATAGAGAGCCTGCTCGGCCAGGTGGACCCGGTCGGCCAGGTGGTGCTGGTCGGCACCCTGCCGGTGCGCATCGTGGGGGTGGTCACCCAGGAGACCGGCTTTGGCCGCAGCAGCCAGTCGGTCAATGTCTGGCTCCCCTACAGCGCCGTCATGAGCCGTCTCCTCTCCCAGCAGCACTTCACCCAGATCACCATCCGGGTCAAGGACGGCGTCCAGCCCGCCCTGGCCGAGCAGGCGGCAGTCGCCCTGCTGACCCAGCGACACGGCGTAAAGGACTTCTTCACCTTCAGCAGCGACAGCATCGTCAAATCGGTGGAGAAGACCACCGCCACCCTGACACTGCTGGTCTCCGCCATCGCGGTGATCTCCCTCATCGTCGGCGGCGTCGGAGTGATGAACATCATGCTGGTCTCGGTGGTGGAGCGCACCCGGGAGATAGGGATCCGCATCGCCGTCGGCGCCCGCCAGTCCGACATACTGCAACAGTTCCTCATCGAGGCGGTGATGGTCAGCCTGCTGGGGGGGCTGCTCGGTATCGGCCTCGCCCTGCTCATCGGCGCTCTCTTCTCCCTGCTCGTGGAAAGCTTCCAGATGCGCTTCTCGCTCTTCTCCATCCTGATGGCCTTCGGGTGCTCCTCCCTCATCGGGATCCTGTTTGGTTACCTGCCCGCCCGCAATGCGGCCAGGCTCGATCCGGTGGAGGCACTGGCGAGGGAATGACGATGCACAACCTATCAAGGCTCGGGCTAAGCCTGATGCTCACCGCCAGCCTCGGTGCCTGCAGCCAGCAGAGCACCTATCACAGACCCGATCTCGACGTGGCGCCAGCATGGCAGCAGGAGAGCCGGGGTCTCACCGCGCAGCAGGCTGGCCCCTGGTGGCAGGGATTCCAGGATCCCGCGCTCGATCGCCTGGTCGAGGCGGTGCTGGCCGCCAACCCGGACATGCGGGTGGCCGGGCTCAAGCTCAAGAACGCCCTGCTCGGCGCCGATCTGGCTGACACCAACCTCACCCCCTCGGTCAGCGCCAATCTCGGGGCCAGCGGCACCAAGAACATGAAAGATGGCAGCGCCAGCAGCAACCTGGGCCCCTCTCTCAACCTCAGCTACGAAGTGGATCTCTGGGGCAGACTGGCCGCGACAAGGGATCAGGCGAGCTGGGAAGCACAAGCCAGCGAACAGGATCTGGCCGCCACCCGGTTGCTGCTCATCGGCAAGACCCTGGAGCAATACTGGCAACTGGCCTACCTCGGCTCGGCCATGACCCTGGGCACCCAGCAACTGGGCAATCTGGAGCGCATTGAACGCCTGACCCGCGCCAAATACGAGGCGGGCGCCGTGACCCGACTCGATCTGGTACAGGCCAGCCAGCAGAAGGCAGGCAAGCAGGCGGAGCTCGCCACCCTCACCCAGCAGCGGGCACAGGCGGGCAATGCTCTTCGCCTGCTGCTGGGCCGCAGCAGCGGGCCGCTCGCTGACGCTCCCGACGCCCTGATCATGGGCCCGATCCCGTCCGTGGCGGCTGGCATCCCCGCCGATGTGCTGGCCCGGCGGCCCGATGTGCGCGCCGCCGAACTCAGGCTGCGCAAGACCCTTGCGAGGGGAGACGAGATCCGCACCGGCTTTTATCCCACCCTGAGCCTGACCGGCGGTGCCAGCACCACCTCGGATACCCTGACCCAGGTGCTGCAAAATCCAGTCGGCACCCTGGGCGCCACGCTGGCGCTCCCTTTCCTCGAGTACAACAAGACCCGGCTCTCCATCGCCAGCGCCGACATCGACTACCAGATTGCCGAAACCGAATTTCGCAAGCAGCTCTATACCGCGCTGCTGGAAGTGGAGGATGGCCTGGCCGCCCGTCAGCAAGGGGAACAGCGGCTGCGCTATCTGGAGCAGCAGAGGGCCTATGCCCGGGAGGCCGAGAGGCTCGCTGGCGCCCGTTTCCTGGCCGGAGCCACCGGGGTGCAACCCTGGCTGGATGAGCAGAACCGCCTGTGGGATGCCGAGCTCGCTCTGCTGGCACAGCAGCAGGCCCAGCTCAACAACATGGCAGGCATCTATCGGGCGCTGGGGGGAAGCGATCGAACCTGACCCAGGCAGAGAGTGTGGGATCGCGATGGACATCCCGAGGAGGTCAATCGCGACCCATTCTGCCCACAAACCAATTGATAATAGTTTTCATTTCATCAAGAATGGGCGCCATCATCAGCCAGGAGTATGCCCATGTCTCAACCCGCCCCGGCCAATCGCCCCCGCCTGCTCACCGTCAAGCATGTTCAGGATGTGAGCCCGCACCTGCGCCGAATCTGCCTGACCAGCCCCGAGCTTGTGGACTACCCCTTCAGCTGTGGCGGTGCTCATGTCAAGATCATGCTGCCCCGACCGGGTCAGCGCGAGATAGTGTTGCCCACCCCCACCGACAAGGGGCCTCGCTGGCTCGATCCCGCCCAGAAACCCGTCATTCGCACCTTCACCATACGCGCGTTTCGCCGGGAGGCGCTGGAGCTCGACATCGACTTCGCCCTGCACGGCGAGGCCGGCCCCGCCAGTCGTTTCGCCCTGCACGCCAAACCGGGTGACAGGCTCGCCATCTCAGGCCCGGGCGGTCCCGACCCCATGCTGCAAACGGCCGAGCACTATTACATGGCGGGGGATCTCACCGCCCTGCCCGCCATCAGCGCCATGGTGGAGATGATGCCGGCCCATGCCCTCGGCCATATCGCCCTGCTGGTCCCCCATCAGGACGACGTGCAGGATCTGTCGCTGCCGGCCGGCGTCGACCTGCGCTGGTTCGTGGGCAATCCGGAGCAGGCCGCGACTCTGGTGGCGCATTTCACCGCCCAGCCCATGGTCGCCGAGGGGAGCTATTTCTGGTTTGGCGGGGAAGAGAGCCTGGTCGTGCCGCTGCGCCGCCACGTCAGACGCGCCCTGGATGCCGAGCGCCAGCGGGTCTACGCAGTCCCCTACTGGCGCAGCGGCAAGGATGAAGACGCCTACCATCAGGACAGGCACGCCGTGATGGACAGCTGATCCCCTCTTTATCTTGTGACTGGCGGGCTTCTTCCCTCGGGGAAGCGGCCTGCTTTTGCTGCGGTTCCCCCGCCATCGTTCTCTCTCCCCCCATCTTCGCCTGGCGATTTCATTGCACTTGCATTTGAGACAAACACCAAGATAATGACAATCATTCTCAACAACTGCGATGAGCCGTGAATCTGTCTGCTCCCAACAGGATGCCGCATACGGGTTCCCCATCGCACACATGCACAGCAAGGTAACTCCAGATGGCAGTTTTGAATTCGGTCATGCGCGCCTTCGCCATAGAGGCGCTCCCCACCCCTGCCGAGCTGCTGGCGCAGCACCCCTGTCCGGCCGACATGGCCCGGCATATCGACAGCCAGCGCCATCAGGCACGCCGGATCCTGGCAGGTGAAGACGATCGCCTGCTGGTCGTGATTGGCCCCTGCTCCATCCATGATCCCGTCGCGGCCCTGGACTATGCCGGACGGCTGGCACGATTCGCCACCGCCTATGAAGACAGCCTTCAGATAGTCATGCGCGCCTATTTTGAAAAGCCGCGCACCACGGTGGGCTGGAAGGGGCTGGTCTTCGATCCGCACCTGGACGGCAGCAACGACATCAATCGGGGATTGCATCTGGCACGCCAGGTGCTGCTCGACATCAATGGACTGGGGCTCGCCACCGCCACAGAATTCCTCGACACCACCAGCTTTCTCTATCTCGCCGATCTCGTCAGCTGGGGCGCCATCGGGGCACGCACCACGGAGTCTCAGGTCCACCGGCAATTGGCCTCCGCACTGCCCTGCCCCGTGGGATTCAAGAACGGCACGGACGGCAATATCCGGGTCGCCATCGATGCCATCCAGGCCAGTACCGCCTCCCATCTCTTCACCGCCCCCGGCAGCCAGGGCGGCATGGTAGTGATCAAGAGCGAAGGCAATCCCGACGGCCATATCATTCTGCGTGGCGGCACCCTGCCCAACTACCACCAGAGCGATGTGGCGGAGGCAGCAGACCGCCTCACCCGCCAGGGACTCCCCCCTCGCCTGATGGTGGATTGCAGCCATGGCAACAGCCAGAAGCTGCACACGAACCAGCTGAAGGTCGCCAAAGAGCTCTGTCGCCAGCTGAGCGAAGGGAGCCAAGCCGTCGCCGCCGTCATGGTCGAGAGCTTCTTGCTGGGAGGAAACCAGAAACCGGCTCCTCTGGGTGAACTGCAATACGGTCTGTCAGTGACCGATGCCTGCCTCTGCTGGGAAGAGAGTGAACACCTGCTTGCCATGCTGGCAGAGGCGGTCCAGGCCCGTCGCCGCACCCGGAGAAAATACACACACGCCGTTCAGTCTGAACTCGGACAACCCGTCATCTAGCATTCGGTTTATTTGTTTGCCACCAATCCGTGTCTGCCTCATCCGCACATTGTCCGGCATCGTGCGGATATATCGCAGAAGAGCGGTGTCAAACAGACCATAAATAGAGGGGATAAATTAATAGGCGGTGGGCGTCATGCATCAGCATGAAAAAGAGACGGGCCGCTCAGGCATACAGATGAGGATCCACCGCCGCTATTTCATTCTGTCACAGCAGGTATCCATGATCGTTTCTCACAAGGGACGAAGAAACACGGGCTGTATGAGTCCTCAATGCGTATAAGTGGCGAGGTGGCGTGGAAGATGATGCGCCAACTTTATTGGGCACATGATGGTTATGGCTATTCCAGACGAGGCTCTCCAATTAACCGGAGTAACCTGCGCAATTGGGTTTTACTGCGACATCCTCTGAACCCTGAAAATAATAATGCCGCCCTGCAGGCGGCATTATCGAGATCCGGATCCGGCGATCAGATCAGGAAATCGTTCAGATCCTTGCCCAGCGCAACTTGCTCGGCGATGGCCTTGGGCATACGACCCTGACCGGTCCAGGTCTTCTCCTGACCGTCTTCCTGGTACTTGTACTTCGCAGGACGGGGAGCACGCTTGCTCTTGGTGGTGCCCGCCGCAGCCGGAGCCGCCACGCTGCCGATCAGCTCACGGGGATCGATACCAGCCTGTTGCAGCATTTCGGTGAATTCATTCAGTTTGCGCTGACGCTCTTCCTGTTCGGCACGTTCCTGTTCAACGGACTCGGCACGCTCGTTATATACCAGGTCAAACTTTTCTTTCGCTTCTTGCAGTTGCTCAAACGGCAGTTCACGAATGGCAGCGCGCAAGCTGCGAATGTTCAGCAGAACCTTCAGAAACTCGTTCATTACTTCCTCACAGAATTATTTTTGTATGTCACAGGGATAACACGATTTGAGAATAGCATGCCCATTGGATAACAACATAATGTTTTTATACCATCCGGCAGCGCTCTGACACCATATGGACATTATTCACCGTGGTTAATTCCCTGCCTGATACTTATTGGGAATACCCTCACGGACTTTATTTTCTATTTTCCCCGGTTAATCTCAGGCTCACCTCATCCGTTGCACACGCTGTTATCTCTTACCCGCGTCGCTCTGCGCCAGGTCATTTAGCAGCAGTGCCGGCACTTATTGTACAAATAGTGCGCTCATGGCCATGACCTTCGCGGACAATAAACCAGGTCCCGTTTCAGGATGCCCCTTGCGCCTGATCCTGTATCCAGCGGATGAATGCCTGGATCTTGGGACACTGGCGATGAGGGAGGGTCGCCAGGTAATAACGCGGCTCGCAGCGCACCGCCATATCCGGGAAGGGCATCACCAGCGCTCCGCTCGCCAGCGCCTGGCTTGCCAGCTGCCTGCGCCCCATGGCGACACCGGCGTGGTGGGTGGCGGCAAGGATCGCCAGATCCGCCCGATCAAATCCCATGTGTGACGAGCAGGCCTCCAGGGAGAGATGCCAGTGGCTCCCCCAGGTGCGCCACTCGTCGCTGTCGGTGTCCAGGCCCCAGGCCTGCCTGTCATGGAGCAGGCGGCACTGCTGCAGATTCCCCACCTCCCCCATCAGACCGTGGTCGCTGGCGTATTGAGGGCTGCACACCGGCACCATGAATTCATCCATCAGGGGGTGAATGGCCAGGCCCGTCGGGGTTCTGGCGTCGAAGTTGAGGGTCAGATCGATGCCGTAGCCGTGCAGGTTTATATGCTCGTTGCCCGTCAGCAGGTTGAGCTCGATGTGAGGATGCAGGCGGGAAAAATCGGCGAGCCTTGGCACCAGCCAGCACTGGGCGATGGAGGGGCGCGAGTGCAGCGTCAGGGAGCCCGACAGCGCCTGCTCCCTGATCTCCAGCACCTCCTGATTGATGAACTCCAGGGAGGAGGTGAGCGCCCAGAAGATGCGCTGCCCCTCCGTGGTCAAGGCCACCTTGCGGTGAAAGCGCTGGAACAGCAAAAAACCGAGCGCCTCTTCCAGGGCCGAGATGCGGTGGCTCACCGCGCTTGGGCTCAAGGAAAGCTCGTCGGCGGCGAGCGCAAAGGAGCCGTGGCGGGCCGCTGCCTCGAAGGTGTGGAGCCTGGCGAGCTGATGGCTGCTGAGCAGCTTGCTCCTCACCCCTGGGTGCTCATCGCGTTGCATGGTTGGGCCTCCCTCTCTTTTATCTGGCAGATGATACCAGAAGGGCGAGGTTTGCATTCACCAGGAAGACCCAACTCACCCGTATGCGAAGACACAGCAGGGTAGATGACCATTTGCATCAACTGGGCTCATCCAAGCGACGCGTTTTATCATTTGTCACGGCAACGCTGGCGCCGTTCAATGGGATGATTCCGTCACCACCCCGAGAGGCTTTCATGACACACACCGACATTGCCGGGCTCATCGCCCGCTTCCCCCTGCTCGAACCGCTGATCGCCCTCACCCCTGTGACCTGGTTCAATCCGGGGGCCACCTCCCTAGCGGAAGGATTGCCCCATGTGGGGCTCACCCGGCACGATGTGGCCGCCGCCTCCGCCCGGCTCGCCCGCTTCGCCCCCTACCTGTGCGAGGCCTTCCCCGAAACCCGCGCCAGCCACGGCATCATCGAGTCCGGGATCGCCGCCATCCCGACCCTGCAGGGGACCCTCAATGGGCGCTACGGTGTCGAACTCACCGGCAGGTTGCTGCTCAAACAAGACAGCCATCTGCCCATCTCCGGCTCCATCAAGGCGCGCGGCGGCATCCACGAGGTGCTGGCCCATGCCGAACACCTGGCCATCCAGGCTGGGCTGCTGCGCGAGACGGATGACTATCGCACGTTGTTCTCGGACGAGTTCCGCCACTTCTTCGGCCAGTACAGCATCGCGGTGGGGTCGACCGGCAACCTCGGCCTCTCCATCGGCATCATGAGCGCCCGCCTCGGCTTTCGCGTCACCGTCCACATGTCGGCTGATGCGCGGGAGTGGAAGAAGCGCAAGTTGCGCCAACATGGCGCCATCGTGGTGGAATACGCCGAGGATTACGGGGTGGCGGTGGAGCAGGGACGCAAGGAAGCCGAGCGCGATCCCAACTGCTTCTTCATCGATGACGAGCACTCCCGCACCCTGTTCCTCGGCTATGCGGTGGCGGGCGAGCGGGTGAAAAAGCAGTTCGACGAGATGGGCATCAGGGTGGACGCCGACCATCCGCTCTTCGTCTACCTGCCTTGCGGCGTCGGCGGTGGCCCGGGCGGAGTGGCTTTTGGCCTCAAGCTGGCGTTCGGGGACAACGTGCACTGCTTCTTCGCCGAACCTACCCACTCCCCCTGCATGCTGCTCGGGGTCCACACCGGGTTGCACGATGCCATTGCGGTGCAAGACCTTGGCATCGACAACCTCACCGCCGCCGACGGCCTGGCGGTGGGACGCGCCTCCGGTTTTGTCGGCCGCGCCATGGAACGCCTGCTTGCGGGCTTCTACACCCTGAGGGATCAGGAGATGTACGACCTGCTGGGGCTCCTGGCCCGGGATGAAGAGATCCGGCTCGAGCCCTCGGCACTGGCGGGCATGGCAGGCCCCTGGCGAGTGGCCACCAACCTTGAGTGGCAGAGTGGGCAGGGACTGGATGCTGCCAGGATGGCCGGGGCCACCCACCTGGTGTGGGCCACCGGCGGCGGCATGGTGCCCGCCGAGGAGATGGAAAAATACCTGGCCTGCGCCCGGATCTGATCTTTTTTTCGCCCCCGTGACCCGCCGACCTGGCGGGTTTTTCTGCTGCGAGATCAGCAAGATGGCACCTCAGCCCTCGCCACCATGACACAGACGGCCAGACTGCTGGACAGCCTGATTTGTCATCCAGCCCCACTGACTGGTTATTTTGTGATACGATAGAGACCGTTTTTTGACATCTGCGCCCCGTTGTCCCCTTTTTCCGGTGAGATAACCACCGGATCCGGCGACCAACACCTGTCGGGCGCAGCACAACATGTGCCCAGTTCGAATCGCTCCTGCGCGACCTTGACGCCTGGAGCACTCCCCTCTGGGCATCTTAGATAAGGAGATCGGGCGATGAAACAATATCAAAGCTGGTTGGGACAATATCTGATGAGCCGCCGTGACGGAGACCACGCCATGGCATCCGAGCTCGCCAACTCCATCTGCGAATTCTGGCAGGCCCGTGGAGATGAGGCCGAGACCAGCAAATGGCAGCAGATCTACGAGCAGCACGTGGAAAAAACCACCTGACGACCTGCTCTCTTCCATAAAAAAACCGGCGCTCATGGCGCCGGTTTTGCATTTCAACGACCCGGATCACATCTGGTCGATCATGTCCTGGGCGAACTGGGAGCAGGAACGCAGGGTGGCCCCTTCCATCAGACGCTCGAAGTCATAGGTGACGGTCTTGTTGGCGATGGCCGCTTCCATCCCCTTGACGATGAGGTCAGCCGCCTCGGTCCAGCCCAGGTGGCGCAGCATCATCTCGGCAGAGAGGATGAGGGAACCCGGGTTGACCTTGTCCTGGCCAGCGTATTTCGGCGCGGTGCCGTGGGTGGCTTCGAACAGGGCAACGCCGTCGCCGATGTTGGCACCCGGTGCGATGCCGATGCCGCCGACCTGGGCCGCCAGCGCGTCGGAGATGTAGTCGCCGTTGAGGTTCATACAGGCAATGACGTCATACTCGGCCGGACGCAGCAGGATCTGTTGCAGGAAGGCATCGGCGATGACGTCCTTGACCACGATGGTCTTGCCGGTTTTCGGGTTCTTGAAGGAGCACCAGGGGCCGCCGTCGATGAGCTGGGCATCGTACTCTTTCTGGGCCAGGGCATAGCCCCAATCCTTGAAGGCACCCTCGGTGAACTTCATGATGTTGCCCTTGTGCACCAAGGTCACGGAGTCGCGATCGTTGTCGATGGCGTACTCGATGGCGGCACGGACCAGACGCTCGGTACCGGCCTTGGACATGGGCTTGATGCCGATGCCGCAGGACTCGGGGAAGCGAATTTTCTTCACGCCCATCTCGTTTTGCAGGAAAGCGATCACCTTCTTGGCTTCATCGCTGTCTGCCTTCCACTCGATGCCGGCGTAGATGTCTTCGGCGTTCTCGCGGAAGATCACCATGTCGGTCAGCTCGGGGTGCTTGACCGGGCTCGGGGTCCCTTCGTAGTAACGGACCGGGCGCAGGCAGACGTAGAGGTCCAGCTCCTGGCGCAGGGCCACGTTGAGGGAGCGAATACCACCGCCGACCGGGGTGGTCAGCGGGCCCTTGATGGCCACGCAGTATTCACGAATGAAATCCAGGGTTTCGGCCGGCAGCCAGGCACCTTCGCCATAGACATGAGTCGATTTCTCGCCGGTATAGATCTCCATCCAGGCGATCTTGCGCTCGCCTTTGTAGGCTTTCTCGACCGCAGCATTCACCACATTCAACATGGCCGGGGTCACGTCCACACCGATACCATCCCCTTCGATAAACGGAATGATGGGATTGTGGGGAACCTGCAGCTTGCCGCTGGCATCGACTGTGATTTTCTGGCCCTGGGTCGGGATAACTACTTTGCTTTCCATCGGCATCTCCTAACTTCCGTTTGTTATCAATCTGATCGTTGCGCGCGGCCATCTTAAGCCCATCCATTTGCATAATCAAATAGCGGGCGTGCATGTCAGACCATAGTCGGGGAGTGGATCACAGTGCGCCTGAGGATCCCCTACTCCCTCGCTGCCCTCTGGTCCTGACGAGGCGCAGGCCCCGTCCATCCGGGCCTCTTCCTCTAGTGATGACAGCGTCTTCCTGCCCTCGCCGCCCCGAAGGCGTCATTCCCCCAAATCCCGTTCGCCTTTACATCGTCGTAACCCCTTTGGCGAGGCAAGGCGCGCCGGGGGACAGGCAGCCGGATCCGGACTAGGCTCTTTGCCAGTGATCGGGGCGCCCGGGGCGTGGCCGATCATGAAGAGAGCACGACAACAAGGAGAACACCATGTTTATCGTCACCAACCGGATGGTCAACGAGCAGGGCAAGACCCCCAGCGAGATCTTTGGCGAAAAACCCGCAGAGGGCCCCAACGAACTGCGCCTCGCCGAGGCCCGGCGTCAGGGCAAGCAGTGGCAGCTGGACCTGCTGCCGGATCAGATCACCGCCGAGATGGCCGCCAGCGTCGGCCTTGACCCCGACCTCCCCCACCCGGCCAGCGCCTATGTGGCGCGCAAGCTGCTGGAGCGCTGCGCCGGGACCGGCAGCACGGCCAAGCAGAAGCTCAAGACCGGCAAACACCTGCTGCTGTTCGTACACGGCTTCAACAACGATCTTGACGATGTGCTGGAGCGGGCCGCGGGGCTCGAGGCCCGGTACGGCGTCGAGGTGCTCTGCTTCAGCTGGCCCGCCAATGGCGGCGGCGCCCGGGGCGTGCTGAGCTACAAGAGCGACAAGCGCGATGCCCTGGCCTCGGCCGGTGCCCTTGACCGGGTGCTGGAGAAGATGAAGGGGCTGATCGACGAGTTCAACGGCCAGTATGTGACGCAACTGGAAGAGAAAGCCCAGAAGAAGTTCGCCGACAACGGCGAGGCCTGGGATCGCTACTTTGCCAAGGAGGTGAACAAGCGCTGCCCCTTCACCATCAACCTGCTGCTGCACAGCATGGGCAACTACCTGTTCAAGCACCTGCTGGGCAGCACCACCTACCACGCCAACCAGCTGCTGTTCGACAACATCATCATGGCCGCCGCCGACACCAACAACGAGCTTCACGCCCAGTGGGTCGATCGCATCCAGTGTCGCAACCGCCTCTACATCACCATCAATGAGCGCGATGGTGCCCTGATGGCATCGCGCATGAAGATGGGGGAGCAGCAAAAGGCGAGGCTCGGCCACTACACCCGGCGACTGGATGCCAGAACGGCCACCTACGTGGACGTGACCAATCAGCCCCATGTGGGGGACTCTCACGCCTACTTCGAAGGGGATGCCCTCGCCAACGAGAAGGTGCTGCGCTTCTTCCACACCGTCTTCAACGGCGGCACCGGCGAGCGCACGGAGCTGTTCGATGCGGCCCAGAACCTCTATCGCCTCTAGCCACTGCGCAAAAAAACCACCGCCCCGAACAGGGCGGTGGTTTTTCATTATGCGCTCACTCGGTGGCCACAAGGCCGCCAGGGGCTAGTGTTCTGCCGCTTCCGGCTGGGGCGCTTCGCTGCGCTCCCGTTGCAGTTCATCGACCCTGGCCTGCCATCTGTCCTGGGCCTGTTTTTGCCCCTGGGACTCGAATTCCTGGCGCATGGTGTCGATTTTTTGGTCAAGTTTTTCCATCAGGATGTCTCCTTACATCTCGGGTTACACACTGGCTGACGGCACTGTTTGGCCAACCTGCTCACCCGATTGGACACCAGGTTTTCCCCAATTGTCCAACAAAATAAACGATTGATTATGCAAAAACCAATCTAGAAAATGGGTTAAAGCTCCTTATGAAACCCCATCACCCACCCTGAAAACGCCTGATAAAAACACTATTTTTACCATTGATATCAATATCTTGATATTTATCACTCGCTCAATGACGCCCTTGAGATCGGCATGACGAATGTATGCACATTTTTTTTCACAAAAACGCCCCGCTCTCCGGATTCTGCGACCGGAAGGCCCCCTTTTCCATCCAAAAATACGATGGGTTATGACACAACCCATCTCTTTAATGGATAGATAATCCCCAATCCCGGCCCTGCGGCTTGCCAACCCGACCATCAGCAGGTTCGCTTGTTACCCATCCGGGCATATCCCGCCCCACTCCCGCCCCGATAAAATGAAGCCGCACCACGCCTGCTGAGCGGGTTGTTGCCGCCCTCATCCCCTCTCGTCGGAGTCATGACATGGATCTCTTCTGGTGGTTTGCCCTGCCCGTCGCCGCAGGCACCTTCTATGGGTGCTATTTCTGGAACCAGCGCCATGCCCAGCCCGACTGGCTGCGCCTGCCCACCCGCGCCGACTACCTGCACCAGCATCCCGAATGCGCCATCGACCATGAACTGGGGGCGCGCTGCTGCGCCTGCGGCTCCGACAAGGTGCTGGGCCACCCCCAGACCGGCTGGCCTGATCATCGCTTTCGCCACACCTGCCTCGCCTGCGGCAAGGCGATCTTTCGCACCGAAGAGCCCCCTGTATAAGCATCCACATTCGCCCTTTTTGTATGGCGATGTATGGCGATGGCAGATGCTGACACCCGCGAAGCAGCAAAGAGCACGCGCTCGGGACAGGGAGATGGCGCAGGCGTCCTGACAGGGAGAGCGCCGACCAGGTCATAATGGGTTGTCGTTTGTGACCCTCTTTCGTACTATTGCCCGCCACTGCAAACCCCCTTTTCCGGCCCGGGCGTCACGCACGGCGCGGGCCCACAAACGGATAGCGATCCCATGACATCTCTGACCCACTGCTCGGTGCTGGCGATGACGCTGGTTGCACTGCCCGCTCTCGCCTCCGGCGACGGTGACGGGTGCGGCTTCTGGCTCACCGACTGCCCTCTCCCCACCTATCCGCTCTATCTCAACGAGAACGACACCCGGGGCAACCTGCTGATGCTGCTGGGGGATGCCCAGCATCACCCCCTCCCCTTCACCCTGCCGGCGGATCCGCTGAACGAACGCAGCCAGCCGCTGTTCTACCTCACCCGCCTCCCCCAGCCGGAGGAGGTGGAGGACCCGGCGCTGCGCGAGCAGCTCGGCAGCCGGCTGGCCGCCTACGACCCGTCCCTCCCCCCGCTGCTCGAGCACTACGCGGGCCACGACTCCCTCTACGGCCACGCCATCTCCAACTCCCTCTCCTCGGTCAGCGCGTTTCTGGACGCCCTCGAGCAGAGCGAGGTGCCCGCCCCGGAGCGCACGTCGCTGCTGCGAAGCCGTCTGCTGATCCTGGGGCAGCAGGAGAGCCCCGCCCCCGCGACCGAAATGAGCAGTGCTGCCCTGGAGTGGCAGGGGTATCTGCAGGCCGCCCGACACTTCTACGAGAGCCGCTTCGAGGAGGCCCGCGCAGGCTTTGCCGCCTTGCAGCAGGCCAAGGCCCCCTGGGTGGCCGAAAGCGCGACCTACATGGTGATGCGCACGGAGATCAACCTCGCGATGAAGGAGGCGAAGGACGAATACGGCGATCAGGACGTGACCAGGAGCGACAAGGAGGCCCTTCGCCGCGCCATGGCCCAGGGTCAGGCCTATCTGGCGGCCTACCCGCAAGGGCGCTACGCCAGCTCGACCAGAGGACTGTTCAGACGCATCCAGTGGATGTCCGGTGATCTCGGCGCCCTGCGGGATGCCTATGACGAGGCCATGGCAACCCGCCAGCCCTTGCCGGCGCTGGAGGCCCTGGTCAACGAGATCGATCTCACCCTGCTCAGTGGCGATGCCTATCGCCATCAGGCGGCCTATCAGGACTCGGCCCAGCCGGCGCTGCTGTTCGTCAATGCCCTGCGGGGTCTCAGACCGACCTATGAGCGGCCGCGGGACTGGCAAGATGCCCAGCTGGACGACGCCATCACGCAACTGCAAAAAACCGGTCACCAGGCGCAGGCGGCCTATCTCAAGGCCTACGCCCTCTTTTTGGACAAGCAGTTCGAGCAGGTGCTGGCCCTGCCCTCCCCGGGGCAGGAGGACGCCACCCTGGCATTCAGCCACCAGATGCTGCGCATCTGGGCCTGGCAGGGCATGAAGGCCTTCGACAAGGCCGAGCAGGCCCTGATGGCACTGGTGGCCTCCCCCCTGGGTCAGGCCCAGCAGGCGTTCGTGGAGAACGTGCTGGCGGATCACTGGGTGCGCACCGGCAACACGGCGGCCATCTTCCAGCCGGGCAGCCCCATCACCCAGCTGCGCATCCGAGCGGCCGTGCTCAAGCAGGAGGCCGACCCCGCTCTGTTGCGCCAGCAAGCCAGTCAGGGCCCGAGCGCGGCGGAGCGGCAGATTGCGCTCCATACCCTGCTGGTGCGGGATCTCATCGCCAGCGACCCGGCCACCTTCTTGCAGGATGTGGCCCTCATCCCCGCCGATTACAAGGAGGCGACCCCTCCCGCCGACGCGCCCTGGGAACCCGTGCCCAACGGGGATGTGCGCCTCTCGGCGTTCCAGTGGCGCGGAGAGGGGACGCCCCAGGGCTACCACTGCCGGGATCTGACCCAGACCCTTGGCACCCTGGTGCAGCGCCCCGACGATGGTCATGCCCTCAACTGCTTCGGGGAGTATCTGCGCAGCCGGGATCCCCATATCGACCTGTGGCAGGATCGCGAGATGATCTGGGGGCTGGCGCAAGACGAGCGCCCCACGTTCCCGAGTCGCCTCGCCCTCTATCAGGCCGTGATGACCAACCCCAAGGCAGAGCCCGAAGACAAGAGCTATGCCCTCTATCGCGCCATCCAGTGCTATGCCCCCTCCGGCTACAACAGCTGTGACAGCCAGGAGATCCCCAAACGCACCCGGCAGGCCTGGTTCAACACCCTCAAGCAACGCTATGGCAACTCGGTGTGGGCCAGATCCCTCAAATACTACTGGTGAGCCATGAGCAGACGCTCTGAACGCGCCCTGCTGGCGCTGCTGCTGACGGCCCTGGCCACCCCCCTTGAGGCCAGTGTCGATGCCAGCGCCTATGACGCCTTCTGGCTCTGGTCCGCCACCCGCCACCAGCCGGTACTGGAACAGGCCAGCACCCTCTATCTGCATCAGGGGGAGATCCTGGACAGGCCCGGCGGCCCCCGCTTCGTCAAGCTGGGGCGGGTTCCCTCCCCTCTCAAGGCCGGGCAGGTCTGGCTGGTGGTGCGTGTCAACGCCCTCCCCCTCTCCCCCGCCCACGAGCAGGTGCTGGTGCGCCTCTACGAGGGGTGGCGCGCGGCCGGGGCCAGGGTGGCGGGCATCCAGATCGACTTCGATGCGGCGACCCGCCAGCTCGATCGCTATGGCAACGCCCTGCAACAACTGCGGCGCGTCCTGCCTCCCGAGTGCAAGCTCAGCGTGACGGGGCTGCTCGACTGGGCGAAAACGGGGGACGTGGCAGAGCTCAATCGCCTGCCCGTGGACGAGCTGGTGATCCAGACCTATCAGGGCACGCGCACGGTGCCGGGCTATCAGGCCTATCTGCCCGCCATGGCACACCTGACCATCCCGTTCAAGGTAGGGCTGGTGCAGGATGGGGAGTGGGATCCCGCCTGGCAGACAACACTTGCCGCCTCCCCCCACTACCGGGGCGAGGTGGTCTTCCTGCTCAACCGTCCGGCGCCGATCCCGGGGACCAGCAGGGCGATATCCTCCTTCACACCCCCTGCCCCTTGATCCAGCGCCGATAGCGGGCATTGCCACGCAGGGTCTGCCACTGCTGGCAGGCCAGCGCCAGGGCGGGTGCGACCTTGGGGCGGCTCGGCTGGCCACGCCCGAGGCGCCGCAGCTGGTATTTCACCATCGCCATGTAGCCCACCGAGGCCAACACCTTGTTGCGCCAGGGGATGGGGCGCAGCTCGGCGCTGGCCGCCTGCTCCCGGTGCCATCTGGCGGGCAGATCCGGTGCTATGGCCAGCGCGGTGGCCATACCGACGACCGCCACTCCGCTGCCAAGCACCTGCTCCACCACCGGATAGCGGCGAATTCCCCCGGTCACCATCACGGGCATATGGGCAACAGAGACGATCTCCCGAGCGAACTCCAGAAAATAGGCCTCCCGCGCCAGGGTACGGCCATCCCGGGCCTGGCCGTGCATGGCGGGCGCCTCGTAACTGCCGCCGGAGAGCTCCACCAGATCCACCCCGAGCGGGTTGAGCATCTCCACCACCGCCCTGGCATCCTCGGTGCTGAAGCCGCCACGCTGAAAGTCGGCGGAGTTGAGCTTGACCGACAGTGAGAAGCACTCCCCCACCTGCTCACGTATCCCCTGCACTATCTCCAGCAGCAGGCGGGCACGATTCTCAAGGCTGCCGCCCCAACGATCGCGACGCTGATTGGTAAGCGGCGAGAGGAACTGGCTCAACAGATAGCCGTGGGCGGCGTGGATCTGCACCCCGTCAAAGCCCAGATCCTGTGCCAGCCGCGCCGTGTGGATAAAGCGCGCCTTCACCTCGGCAATATCGCGCTCGCTCATGGCCCTGGGCGGGGCGAACTGCCTGGAGAAACTGCCGAGCGCCATGGGCACGGCGGAAGGGGCCAGGGTGGGCTGCCCCAGCGCCGCCGGCATCTGGCGACCGGGGTGGTTGATCTGCATCCAGATCTGGCCCCCGCCGCTTTTGGCCGCCGCAGCCCAGGCCCTGAAACGCTCGCCTATCTGTGGGGATAGCGCCGGGGAATCGAGCACCACGCCCCCAGGCCCCGTCATGGCGCGCCCGTCCACCATCACATTGCCAGTGATGATAAGGCCGGCGCCCCCCACTGCCCAGGTGCGATAGAGCTGGATCAGCGCCTCCGAAGGGGCATGGTCACGGTCGGCCATGTTCTCTTCCATGGCGGCCTTGGCGAGGCGGTTGATAAGCTGGCTGCCACTCGGCAGGGTCAGGGGAGTAAAGGGGTTCATGGCAATCTCCTCGGTAGTGAGGGCCCCACCATAAGTTTGAAGCCGACTTGAAGGTCAAGCCCCTTTGTCGGGATGCCGCTGCGATGGGGGAAATACTATCCAGCCGCACCGCCCTTGCTCAGGGCCGTTGACATTCAAGCGGACTTTAACCCTAGAATTCCCCAGACCCCGCCCCCTCAGTCATTGACATGGCGGGCCCATCAACCCGCAGCCCGGGAGGCAAGATGAAGATCGGTGAACTGGCCAGACAGACCGGCATGGCGGCCTCGGCCATCCGCTTCTATGAAGCCAGGGGCCTGCTCAGCCGGGTGCGGCGGGGTGCCAACGGCTATCGCGACTACCCGCCCGAAACGGCGCAGTTGCTGGCCATCATCGGCCAGGCCCAGCAGGCGGGCTTCTCCCTCGACGAGATCAAGCAGCTGGTACCCGCCGACATCAGCTCCTGGCAGCACGCCCCGCTGCTGGCGGCGCTCAAGGCCAAGGTGAGCGATATCGAGGCGCTGGAGGCAAGGCTTGCCCACAGCAAGCAGCAGTTGCAGGCCCTGATCCAGCTGGTTGAAGCCAAACCGGGCGAGATGCCGTGCGAGGAGAACGCCGCCCGGGTGCTGGCCAGCATGGGCATTGCCTCCCCCGAGGGCGCCGCCAAGGCCACCACATCGGTCAAGCCCGCCATCGTTTCGCGCGGCGCTCACCGTCACAAACAGGGAGAGAGATAAGGATGACGTTTGTCGAGATGGACCCCGCTCACCTGCCGCTTGCCCTGCTGCTGGAGGCCGATCCCGCCGCGTCGCGCATCGCCGCCTACCTGCCCGGGGCCTGGGGCTTTGCCGCCCTGGCGGACAACGAGGTCGTGGGGGCCTGCGTGGCGGGCCTGGTGGGGGAGCAAACCGCCGAGATCTTCAACATCGCCGTTGCCCCCAACCGCCAGCAGCAGGGCATCGGCTCCGGCCTGCTGCGCTTCGTGCTGGAGAACCTGACCGGGAAGGGGATAGGCCGCGTCGAACTCGGTACCGGCAGCTTCGGCCACCAGCTCACCTATTACCAGCGCCACGGCTTTCGCGTCCATGCCGTCGTGAAGGATCACTTCCTCATCCACTATCCCGAGCCCCTGATGGAGCACGGCATCCAGCACAAGGACATGCTGCGCCTCTCCCTTGCACTGGCGCCGGACACCGCCTCCCCCTGACCCGAGAGGGTGAGCCCCGCTCTCCCCCTGATGGCCGCCCCCTGTGGTACACTCCGCCATCCCCTGTTTTTGGTAGGCATGCGATGAAATCAGCCCGTCCCCGTCTCTCCCTCTCCGCCCGCCCTGACGCAGGCCGCACGGCCAGCGGGCCTACCACTGTGCCCCCATCCCAACGCCGGGAGGCCCGGCACCCAGGGAGGGTCAATGAGCGCAAACCGGCCCCCGCCCCGGCGGATCGCAAGCTGCTGCTCCTGAACAAGCCCTATATGGTGCTCTGCCAGTTCACCGACGAGGCGGGCCGCGAGACCCTCAAGGATTACATCAAAGAGCCCGGCATCTATGCCGCGGGCAGGCTGGATCGAGACAGCGAAGGGCTCTTGCTGCTCACCAACGACGGCAAGTTGCAGGCACGCCTCACACAGCCGGGAGAGAAGACCCCCAAGACCTACTGGGTGCAGGTGGAAGGCATCCCGATCGAGGAGAAACTGGCCGCCCTGCGCGCCGGTGTGGAACTCAACGACGGCATGACCCTGCCCGCCGGGGCGCGCATCATGGATGACCCTGCGGTGTGGCCACGCAACCCGCCCATACGCGAGCGCAAAGAGATCCCCACCTGCTGGCTGGAGATAACAATCGTGGAGGGGCGCAACCGCCAGGTGCGGCGCATGACCGCCCACATCGGTCACCCCACCTTGCGCCTCATCCGCTACGCCATCGGGGAGTGGACCCTCGATGGGCTGGCGCCGGGAGAGAGCCGCGCCCCTGCCCGCCCCCGATCTGGCCCCCGCGCCACGACCAGCCGCCACGCAAGGCAAAGCACGGGCATCCGCCGCAGCGGGGGGCACTGGCCGCCGCGCCCCCCGCACCGCCCGGCCAACAGATCAGGATCCACCCCAGGGGCGGGAGCGCCGCGGGGCAGACCCGCGCCCCGGCAATCGCAGCGGCGGGCGCACCACCGCCCGCCGTCCGGCTCGCCCCAAGCCCTCTGAATGAAGGCGACAACGGATCTGCATCGAGCGCCCCTGCCGGGGCACAGCCAACAAGACAAGGAGTCCTTATGAGCGATCACCCACCGCTGCCCACCCGCCTCACCGTGGCCGCCCTGGTGCACTGGCAAGGGCGTTTCTTGCTGGTGGAAGAGGAGATTGCGGGCAAGCGCCGCTTCAACCAGCCCGCCGGCCACGTGGAGCCGGGAGAAGACCTCATCCAGGCGGCCTGCCGCGAGCTGAAAGAGGAGACGGGGCTGACCGCCGCCCCCACCGGCTGGCTCGGGGTCTACCTCTTCAAACCGGCGGACAGCGAGGCCACCTTTGTGCGCACCGCCGTCATCTTCGACCTTGAAAAGTCGCCCGGTCAGCACCATCCAGAGGATCCCGACGGTGACGTACTGGCCTGTCACTGGCTCAGCCTGGAGGAGATTGCCGAGTGCAAGCCCGCCCTGCGAAGCCCCCTGGTGTGGCAGTGTATCCAGGACTATCTGGCCGGCACCAGGCTGCCGCTGTCGGCCCTCAAGGCCTTTATCTAAGCGCCATTGGACGCTCTTTTTGACGCTATGGGGCCGAGACAAGAAAAACGATTTCCCGCCACCGGGCTTCCAAGGGGAACGGCGGCAGGGAGATGTGACCGGGGGCGCAAAACTCTGGTAGAATACGCCCCGTTTAAACGAACTGGTAACTTCGACTAATGACAGACAACAGCCAAATCAAGGTGATCGTCGGCATGTCCGGCGGCGTGGATTCTTCCGTCTCGGCCTACCTGCTCCAGCAGCAGGGCTATCAGGTCGAAGGCTTGTTCATGAAGAACTGGGAAGAAGACGACACGGACGAGTACTGCTCTGCCGCCCAGGATTTGGCTGATGCCAAGGCCGTCTGCGACAAGCTGGGGATGAAACTCCACACCATCAACTTCGCCGCCGAATACTGGGACAACGTCTTCGAGCACTTCCTGGAAGAGTACAAGGCGGGTCGCACCCCGAACCCGGACATCCTGTGCAACAAGGAGATCAAGTTCAAGGCGTTCCTGGAATTCGCCGCCGAAGAGCTGGGGGCCACCTACATCGCCACCGGCCACTATGTGCGCCGTGACGACAGCACCGGCCGCCCTCGCCTGCTGCGCGGCCTCGATACCAACAAGGATCAGAGCTACTTCCTCTATACCCTGAGCGAAGCCCAGGTGGGTCAGAGCCTGTTCCCGGTCGGGGATCTGGAAAAACCCGAGGTGCGCCGCATCGCCGAGCAGCTGGATCTCATCACCGCCAAGAAGAAAGACTCCACCGGCATCTGCTTCATCGGTGAGCGCAAGTTCAAGGACTTCCTGGCCAAGTTCCTGCCCGCCCAGCCCGGTCCCATCGAAACCGTAGACGGCAAGATCATCGGCGAGCATCAGGGGCTGATGTACCACACCCTGGGCCAGCGCAAGGGGCTTGGCATCGGCGGTCGCAAAGATGCCACCGAAGAGGCCTGGTACGTGGTGGACAAAGAGGTGGAGCGCAACACGCTCGTGGTGGCACAAGGGGAACACCCCCGTCTCTACTCCGACGGCCTGGTCGCGAGCCAGCTGCACTGGGTGGATCGCACCCCCATTCGCGCGCCGCGCCGCTGCACCGTCAAGACCCGTTATCGTCAGGAAGACATCCCCTGCCTGATCCAGCCCATCGACGATGAGACCATCCGGGTCATCTTCGACGAGAAACAGGCTGCGGTGACCCCGGGCCAGTCCGCCGTCTTCTACGACGGGGAAGTGTGTCTGGGCGGCGGCATCATCGAACAACGTTTCAGCCATCCGGTCTAAGGGCTGGGCGCTCACGAGCGTCCGCGCTGTACTCCCTTCTCCCCTCGCGGGAGAAGGGTTGGGGATGAGGGGGTAACCACCCTCACCCTGACCCTCTCCCTGAGGGAAAGGGGACAAAGAAAAACAGTACCAGGCAGCGATACATGATTGGCAACGTCCAGGCCGGATCATGGCATCGGCCGGTGAAAGAACAGAACAGGGCCGTGAAGACATGGCCGACACATTCCAGGCCGGATCATGGCATCGGCCGGTGAAAGAACAGAACAGGGCTGTGAAGACATGGCCGACACATTCCAGGCCGGATAATGGCATCGGCCGGTGAAAGAACAGAACAGGGCTGTGAAGACATGGCCGACACATTCCAGGCCGGATAATGGCATCGGCCGGTGAAAGAACAGAACAGGGCTGTGAAGATATGAGCGACAAATTCCAAGACAGAACCATGGCCTTCGCAGGCATCTGCCAGGCCGCCTATCTGGTGCAGAAAGTGGCCCGTGACGGCTCCTGCGACGAAGCCTCCCTGCGCGAGAGCCTGCAAAGCATTCTGGTCACCAACCCCACGCAGCCGCTGGAAGTGTTCGGCAGCCACCTGGCCATTCGCGACGGCTATCGCGCCCTGGTGGAACAGCTGGGGGCCGACGGCAGCCAGAAGAATGCCGAGCTGACCCGCTACGTGGTGAGCCTGATCGCGCTGGAGCGCAAGCTCGCCAAGCGCAAGGACATCCTCAACATGCTGGGGGAGCGGATCAGCCAGATCGGCCGCCAGCAACAGCATTTCGATCTGCTCGACGAGCAGATCCTGGCCAACATGGCGAGCATCTACAGCGACCTTATCAGCCCCATCGGGCCGCGCATCCAGGTGGCGGGCACCCCGCTCTTCCTGCAGCAGCCCCTGGTGCAGCACAAGGTGCGCGCCCTGCTGCTCGCAGGCATCCGCGCCGTGGTGCTGTGGCGCCAGCTCGGCGGCAGCCGTACCCAGATCATCTTCGCCCGCAAGAAGATGGTGGAACTGGCCAAACGATTTTAACCCCCACACCAATCATCAGGAGTTCACCCCATGGAGCTGTCCGCGCTGACTGCCGTTTCCCCGATTGACGGTCGTTATGGCGACAAGGCCGATGCCCTGCGCCCTATCTTCTCCGAATTCGGTCTGCTGCGTTTTCGCGTCGAAGTCGAGGTGCGCTGGTTGCAAAAACTGGCCAGCCACGCCGGGATCCCGGAAGTCCCTGCCCTGAGCGAGGCAGCCAATGCCGTGCTTGACGGCATCGTCAGCAACTTCAACGAGCAGGATGCCGCCCGCATCAAACAGATCGAGCGCACCACCAACCATGATGTGAAAGCGGTGGAGTACTTCCTGAAAGAGAAGGTGGAATTGAACCCGGAGCTGGCCGCCGTCAGCGAATTCATTCACTTCGCCTGCACCTCGGAAGACATCAACAACAACTCCCACGGCCTGATGCTGAAGACCGCCCGGGAAGAGGTGATCAAGCCTTATTGCGAAAAGCTCATCAGCGAGATCAAGCGCCTGGCCGTCGAGTACCGCGACATGCCGCTGCTCTCCCGTACCCACGGTCAGCCGGCGACCCCGAGCACCATGGGCAAGGAGATGGCCAACGTCGCCTACCGTCTGGAGCGCCAGCTCAAGCAGATCATGGCGGTGGAGCTGCTGGGCAAGATCAACGGTGCCGTGGGCAACTACAACGCCCACATCAGCGCCTACCCGGATGTGGACTGGCACCAGTTCTCCGAGGAGTTCGTCACTTCTCTCGGCCTGACCTGGAACCCCTACACCACCCAGATCGAGCCCCACGACTATATCGCCGAGCTGTTCGACGCCCTGGCCCGCTTCAACACCATCCTGATCGACTTTGACCGTGACGTCTGGGGTTACATCTCCCTGGGCCACTTCAAGCAGCGCACCATCGCCGGCGAAATCGGCTCCTCCACCATGCCCCACAAGGTCAACCCCATCGACTTCGAGAACTCCGAAGGCAATCTGGGTCTGGCCAACGCCGTGTTCCAGCACCTGGCGAGCAAACTGCCCATCTCCCGCTGGCAGCGTGATCTCACCGACTCGACCGTGCTGCGCAACCTGGGTGTGGCGGTGGGTTACTCCCTGATTGCCTATCAGGCGACCCTGAAGGGCATCTCCAAGCTGGAAGCCAACGCGGACGCCATGGCCGCCGATCTGGACGCCAACTGGGAAGTGCTGGCGGAACCCATCCAGACCGTGATGCGCCGCTACGGCATCGAGAAGCCCTACGAGAAGCTCAAAGAGCTGACCCGTGGTCGCCGCGTCGACGCCGAAGGGATGCGCACCTTCATCGACACCCTGGAGTTGCCGGAAGCGGTCAAGGTCGAGCTCAAGAAGCTGACCCCGGCCAACTACATCGGCGACGCCCAGCGTCTGGTCGATCTGCTGAAATAAGTGATGTAACCGAACCGGCGGGGGCTCTGTCATGACGGCAGGGCCCCCGTTGGTTTTGGCCCATTTGATATGATCACCCTCTATCGGGCCATTTCAGAGCCCTTGCCCAAGCCCGCCTTGGGCAAGCCCTCTCACAAGATACGAGAAGCACCATGTACCAACTCAATCTGGATATCGCTCACTTCCTCGAGCACTACTGGCAGAAGCGCCCGCTCCTCATCAAGGGCGGTTTCACCGACTTTCAGGATCCCATCAGCCCGGACGAGCTGGCGGGTCTGGCCATGGAGGAGGTGATTGAATCGCGCCTCGTCACCCGCTTCAACAACAAGTGGGAGGCGGCCCACGGCCCCTTCGAATCCTACGATCACCTGGGGGAAGAGAACTGGACCGTGCTGGTGCAGGCGTGCAACCACTGGGTACCCGAGGTGCACGAGCTGGCGGTGCCCTTCCAGTTCATCCCGGGCTGGCGCTTTGACGATGTGATGGTGAGCTTCTCCACCCCTCACGGCGGTGTCGGCCCCCACATCGACAACTACGATGTCTTCATCACCCAGGGTCAGGGCAAGCGCCACTGGCGGGTCGGCGATGCCAAGCCCTTGAACGAGTTCGCCGCCCACGCGGCCCTGCTGCACTGCGAGCCGTTCGAGGCGATCATCGACGTCATCATGGAGCCGGGCGATATCCTCTACATCCCGCCTGGATTCCCCCACGAGGGCTACGCCATCGAGCCCTCCCTGAACTTCTCGGTGGGTTTCCGCGCGCCGGACGCCAAGGCCCTTGTCTCCTCCTTTGCCGATCACCTGATCGACAACGAGATCCGCACCGAACGTTACGGCGACCCGGACCTCCAGCCCCGCGCCCGCCACGGGGAAATCCAGCCCCATGAGCTGCACCGCCTGCGGGAGCTGATGCAACAGGCCCTCGACGACGAGACCCTGTTCAAGGAGTGGTTCGGCACCATGATCTCCGAGGCCAAGCACGATCTGGACGTCAATCCGGTGGAGCCGGACTACAGCGCCGACGAGGTGGCCGACCTGCTGAGTCAGGGGGAGCCCGCCATCAAGGTGCCGGGGTTGCGCAGCGTCTGGTTCAGCGGCGAGAGCCGCACCTGCTACATCGACGGCGAAGCCTGGACCCTGCCAAGCGAGGATCCGGCCGCCATCGCACTCCTGTGCGACAAGGACATCATCACCCAGGACGCGCTGGTGGAACTGGCCGATCAGGCGGGCTTCCTGCAACTGCTGACCCGGCTGGTCAACCGCGGCTACTGGTTCTTCGGCTGATCCAGAGGGCTGCCGCCCCTCCCGGCGTGCCGGGAGGGGCGGCGTTTTTTCCGCTGTAGGCCAACCGGCTCCTGCCCTGCATTGCTTCGCCCTGACGCCGCGGGAGGGAGTGACTACACTGGATGACGGCCAACGGCATCGGGCCGGATCGCCCCCGCAATGGGGCCCTGTTGTTTGTCATTTAACAACATGGGATCGGGCAGGATGCGGGGCCAGAAATGGGAACCAAATGGCCTCAGTTGCGGAAAATCAATTATTTTAGCCCCTAAAATGAGCTGTGAGCGAAAACGTTATCTTTCAAATTGAGGCCGTTTTCGCTCAAAACGTTGTTTCTGGATCATAAAAAGTATCCAAAAACTGGTGTATATTGCACGGCGGAAATTCCTTAACCATGAAGACTGACATGAAAAAGACCAAAATCGTCTGCACCATCGGTCCCAAGACCGAATCCAAAGAAATGCTGGGCAAGATGCTGGATGCCGGCATGAACGTCATGCGCCTGAACTTCTCCCACGGCGACTACGCCGAACACGGTGGTCGCATCAGCAACCTGCGCGCTGTCATGGCCGAAACCGGCAAGCACGCAGCCATCCTGCTGGACACCAAGGGTCCGGAAATCCGCACCATCAAGCTCGAAGGCGGCAACGACGTCTCCCTGGTCGCCGGCCAGACCTTCACCTTCACCACCGACCAGACCGTGGTGGGCAACAAAGACAAAGTCGCCGTCACCTATGCCGGCTTTGCCAGCGACCTGCGCGTCGGCAACCGCATCCTGGTTGACGACGGCCTGATTGGCCTGGACGTCATCGAAATCACCGAGCGCGAAGTGATCTGTAAAGTGCTCAACAACGGTGACCTGGGCGAGAACAAGGGCATCAACCTGCCGGGCGTCTCCATCAAGCTGCCGGCCCTGGCCGAGAAAGACAAGCGCGACCTCATCTTCGGTTGCGAGCAAGGCGTTGATTTCGTTGCCGCTTCCTTCATTCGCAAGAAAGAAGACGTGCTGGAAATCCGTGAGCACCTGAAAGCCCACGGCGGCGAGAACATCCAGATCATCTCCAAGATCGAAAACCAGGAAGGCCTGGACAACTTCGACGAGATCCTGGCTGTCTCCGACGGCATCATGGTTGCCCGTGGCGACATGGGTGTCGAGATCCCGGTAGAAGAAGTGATCTTCGCCCAGAAGATGATCATCGAGAAGTGCAACAAAGCCCGCAAAGTGGTCATCACCGCCACCCAGATGCTGGACTCCATGATCAAGAACCCGCGTCCGACCCGTGCCGAAGCCGGCGACGTGGCCAACGCCATCCTGGACGGTACCGACGCAGTGATGCTGTCCGGTGAGTCCGCCAAGGGCAAGTACCCGCTGGAAGCCGTGACCATCATGGCCACCATCTGCGAGCGTACCGATGCCGTGATGCCGTCCAACCTGTCTGCTGCCAATGACAGCAACAAGCTGCGCATCACCGAAGCGGTCTGCAAAGGCGCGGTAGAGACCTCCGAGAAGCTGGACGCCCCGCTGATCGTGGTTGCCACCGAAGGCGGCAAGTCTGCCAAGGCCATCCGCAAGTACTTCCCGAAAGCCTGGATCCTGGCCATCACCACCAACAAGAAGACCGCTGCCCAGCTGGTGCTGACCAAGGGTGTGGTTGCTCACGTGGTTGACTCCATCGCCTCCACCGACGACTTCTATCGCATCGGCAAAGAAGCCGCGCTGGAAATCGGCATGGGCGTGAAGGGTGACGTGGTTGTCATGGTCTCCGGTGCCCTGGTACCGAGCGGTACCACCAACACCGCCTCCGTTCACGTACTGTAATCCGTCCTGAACCGATGAAAGCGGCGCCTGCGGGCGCCGTTTTTTTTTATCTCTCCCCCTGCTGCCCCTCTTGCGCCGGTGCTAGAATCCACGCGGATTTTACCCTGGTGGAAAATCCCCCGAACATCGCATAATCACCCGGACGCTTTATGCTCTCAACACGCTTCAAAAGAGCCTCGGCCACCCTGCTGCCGCTGCTCTGTTTACTCATCACCTTCTGGACCCCGAGCACCCTGGCGCAGGATCTGCCCCAGCGCGCCACCGTGCAGCGGGCGCTCGACGCCCTCGGCAAATCGGACACCCCCACGGCCAGCCAGCAGGCGGACCAGAAGTTCCTGACTGACACCCTCTCCCTCCTCGACAGCATCGACAAGGAGAAGACCAAGGCCAAAACCCAGAGCGAACGCCTGCGCACCCTGCCGGCAGAGCTCAAGGAGATCGGCGCCAAGCTCGACGCCCTGACCCAGGGCAAAAGCCCGGAGCAGCTCAAGAGCGAATACGCCACCATGAGCCTGGCGGAGCTCGATGCCCGCCAACCCGAGATCATGGCCAACATGCAGGCGGCCCAGGAGGCCCTTGGCACCATCGGCAGCCAGATCACCAACCTGCAGACCCTGCCGGAGCGGGCCCAGGCCAGCATGAGCCGCGCCTATCAGCGCAGCCAGGAGATCCGCACCCGCCTCAACGCCGGGGACGGGGTGAGCAGCGCCGAGAAAATGAAGCTTAATGCCGAACTGGCCCTGCTGGATCTGCAACTGGCCAACCTGCAAAAGGAGCTGGACAACCGCACCAGCATGCAGGATCTGGTGGTCAAGCAACGGGACTACCAGAGTGCCCGCCTCGCCAGTGAAGAGCAGAAACTGCAGGCATTGCAGGAGCAGAGCAGCGCCAAGCGCCTGGGGGATACCGAGAAGACCGCCGAAGAGACCGGCGAACTGGTGGCCGCCGAAGACAACCCCCTGGTGCAAAAAGAGCAGGAGCTCAACTACCAGCTCAGCCAGCAACTCATCAGCTCCACCAACAGCCTCAACACCCTGGCCCAGAAGAACCTGCAGGCGAAGAGCATGCTGGAGCGCGGCACCCAGACCGAGCGCAACCTCAACGAACAGGTGCAGATGCTCAAGGGCAACCTGCTGCTCTCGCGCATCCTCTATCAGCTCTACCAGCAACTGGAAGCGGCCCCCTCCACCCTGGTGAAGAACCTGGAGGAGCAGATCGCCGACCTGCACCTGGCCCAGTTCGAACTGAGCCAGCAGCGTGACCAGCTGTTCCAGAAGAACCAGTATCTGGACAACCTCATCGCCAGCAGCGGCGAGACGGTGAGCGACGAAGACAGGGCCAGCCTTGCCAAGCTCATCGACACCCGCATCGGCCTGCTGGATCAGCTCAACCGCCAGATGGATGCCCAGCTCACCAACGCCATCAGCCTGCAACTGACCCAGCAGCAGCTGACCCGGGTCTATGCCTCCATCGAGTTCACCCTGCAGCAGCACATCTTCTGGGTGAGCAGCAACAAGCCCATCGATGCCAAGTGGTTCATCACCTGGCCGGCCCAGGCCTTCAAGCAGGCCTCCGACTGGGTGCTGAAACCGGACTGGAGCGGCTGGGGCGACATGCTGCTGGCGGTCTCCCTGCTCTCCCTGCCACTGCTGCTGGTGGGCGGCCTGCTGCTGTGGAAGCGCGGCACCCTGCTCGAGCGCCAGAAGAAGATCGTCAAGGATCTGGGACGTTTTCGTCAGGACAGCCAGTGGCATACCCCCCGTGCGCTGCTGTTCACCGTGCTGCAACGCCTGCCGGGCACCCTCTTCATCCTGGCCGCCGGCCTGCTGCTCGCCTATTGCGGCCTGCTGAGCCCGAGACTCATCTTCCAGATCACCCTGAACCTGGCCCTCGGCTACCTGGTGTTCAGCGTCTACCTGTCGGTGATGCGACCAGGGGGCATCGGCGAGACCCACTTCCGCATGCCGCGGGACGAACTGCAGGCCAAGCGCAACAGCATGCGCTACCTCTGGCTGCCCCTGCTGCCCCTCATCATGCTGTCGACCAAGGCGGTGGTGGAGCCCTCCTCCCTTGGCAACGACGTCATCGGCCAGGGCATGACCATGCTGCTGCTGGGGCTGACCGCCTACCTGGTGCTGCCCATCTCCCGCGCCCGCATCAAGGGCGAGGCGAGCATGTTGCAGACCCTGACTGCCGTCGCCCTGGCGCTGGCGCCGGTGGCCCTGATGGTGCTGGCAGCCCTTGGCTACTACTACACGGCTCTGAAACTCACCGGCAGGCTCATCGAGTCCTTCTACCTCATCATCATCTGGGGTCTGGTCTATCGCACCGCCCTGCGCGGTCTTGAGCTGGCAGCCCGTCGTCTGGCCTATCGCCGCGCGGTCGCCAAGCGGGAGCACAAGACCCAGGAGGATGCAGAAGGGGGCGAAGCCATCGAAGAGCAGCCCATGGATCTGGAAGAGGTCAGCCAGCAGTCCCTGCGTCTGACCCGCATCATGCTGCTGCTGGTGTTCGGCGTCGCCTTCTACTGGCTCTGGTCTGATCTGGTGGCGGTCTTCACCTACCTCGACAGCGTGGTGCTGTGGCACAAGAGCGAGGGGACCGGGGCCAACGCCGTGCTCTATCCCATCAGCCTGAGCGACGTGCTGACCGGCCTGTTCGTGTTTGGTGCGGCTCTGTCGCTGGCCCGCAACCTGCCGGGCCTGCTGGAGGTGCTGGTGCTCTCCAAGCTGCGCCTTGCTCAAGGCACGGCCTACGCCTTCACCACCATGCTCAACTACGCCCTGATCGGGGTGGGCAGCCTGACGGCGCTGGCCATGCTGGGGGTCCAGTGGGAGAAGCTGCAGTGGCTGGCCGCCGGTCTCTCGGTCGGTATCGGTTTCGGCATGCAGCAGATCGTCTCCAACTTCATCTCAGGCATCATCATCCTGTTCGAGCGCCCAGTGCGGATCGGCGACACCGTCACCATCGGCACCATCTCGGGCACGGTCAACAAGATCAGGATCCGCTCCACCACCCTCACCGACTTCGACCGCAAGGAGGTGATCATCCCGAACCAGCAGTTGATGATAGAGCGGCTCATCAACTGGTCCCTGTCCGACACCGTCACCCGGGTCATCGCCCGGGTCGGGGTGGCCTATGGCTCGGATCTGGATCTGACCCGCAAGCTGTTGATGCAGGCCGCCATGGAGAACAGCCGGGTGCTGAAAGACCCGGCCCCCATCGTCTACTTCCTCACCTTCGGGCCCAGCACCCTGGATCACGAGCTGCGCTTCTTCGTGAGCGAGCTGGGGGATCGCAACCCGGCCATCGACGAGCTGAACCGCCGCATCGACGTGCTGTTCCGCGAGCATGGCATCGAGATCGCGTTCAACCAGATGGACGTCTACATCAAGAACATGCAGGGAGACGAACAGAAGGTGGAATCCCGCCCGGCGCTGCCGCCGGCAGGGAACCAGCCCGTCTGATCCCGCCCGCTTCACAGGCCCCGTCACGGGGCCTGTTTTTTTCTGCCCGCCCCCCGCCTTGGAAAGCGCAGATCGCCCCCAATATAGGGAAGACAACGGACTGTCTGCACGAGGAATCCAATGGACTCGCTCTACGCCGTGGTGCTCTTTGCCATCTCGGCATCGGTCACCCCCGGCCCCAACAACATCATGGTGATGAGCGCCGGCGCCAGCGTCGGGGTACGCAAGAGCCTGCCCCTGCTCATGGGGATCTGCGTCGGCTTCACCCTGATGCTGTTGCTGGTGGGGCTGGGCTTTGGCCAGCTCTTTACCCGCTTCCCCGAACTCCACTTGTTCATCAAGTGCGCGGGCACCCTCTATCTGCTCTATCTTGCCTGGCTCATCGCCCGCCCGACGGACGGGATGACTGACAGCAACGGGGCCCGCCCGTTCGGCTTTTTCAAGGGAGCCCTGTTCCAGTGGGTCAATGCCAAGGCCTGGGTGGTCGCCACCGGCGCCATCGCCGCCTTCACCAGCGCGGGGAGCGACCCCTTTGAGCAGCACCTCGTCATCGCCCTGACCTTCTTCATCGTCTCTTTCCCCTGCGTCGGACTCTGGCTCCTGTGCGGTTCCCTGCTCAAGCGCTGGCTGGCAAACGATCTTGCCCGTCGCCGCTTCAACCAGGTAATGGCAGCCCTGCTGGTACTGTCAGTGGTGCCCGTCATTCGCGAGATCCTGATCCCCGCCTGAGAGGCCGGGACTCCCCTTTCCCTTGACCCGACGGACGGCCGTCGCAAAGGAGATGCAATGCAACAAGTGGTCTATGTGGCCAACCCGGTGAGCGGGTTGATCCATGTGTTTCGCCTCGAAGCAGGCACCCTCGCCCCGCTGCAGGAAGTGCAGACCGGCGGCGAGGTGCAGCCCCTGGTCATCAGCCCGGACCGGCGCTGGCTCCATGCAGGGGTGCGCCCCGATTTTCGGGTGCTGAGCTTCCCCATCACCGCCGATGGGCGGCTCGGGGCCCCGACCTCGGCGCCGCTGCTCGGCAGCGCCTCCCACACCTGCACCGATGGCAGCGGCCGCCTCTTCTTTGCCGCCTCCTACGCCTTCAACCACGTCACCGTCTCCCGCCAGGATCAGGCGGGGCGGATGCAGCCCCCTCACCAGCGTCTCGACCACCTGATGGCGGCCCACTCGGTCACCTGGCTTGCGGGGCAAAACGGGGAGCAGGAGCTGCTGGTGGCCTGCCTGAAGGAGGACAGGGTGCGCCGCTTTGCCCTGGTGGACGAGAAGCTGGTTCCCCATCCCTTGGGGGACATTCACACCGCACCCGGCGCCGGGCCCCGCCATCTGGCACTGCACCCGGACAACGGCGATCTCTATTGCCTCAACGAGCTCGATGCCACCCTCAATCGCTACCACAGGGAGGCGGACGGACAGATAGTGGCGCGCGAGAGCCTGGACATGCTGCCCCCAGGCTATGAAGGGGAGCGCTGGGGCGCCGACCTGCACCTGACCCCGGATGGACGTTTTCTCTACACCAGCGAACGGGCCAGCAGCCTGCTCACCCTGTTCGGCGTCTCCCCCCAGGATGGCGCCCTCACCCCCCTCGGCCACTTCCCGACCGAGGCCTGTCCTCGGGGCTTTGCCATCGACCACAGCGGCCACTGGCTCATCGCGACCGGGCAGCAATCCCACGAGGTGGCGCTGCATGCCATCGACCCCGAAAGCGGCCAGCTCACCCCGGGCCCACGGAGCGAGGTGGGCAAGGGGGCCATGTGGGTGAGGGTGCTCGCCCTCCCCTGAGATGGCGAAAAACGGGCATAAAAAAAGCCATGGCACTGCCATGGCCTGCGTGAGCCGGCCCCCTCAGGAGCCGGTCACCTCCTTCAGGAAACCGGTGAAGCGCTGCCAGGACTTGGCATCGGCATCGGCGCGGTAGTTGTCCGAACCAAAGACGCTGAACGCGTGGGGAGCACCGCTGTAGCTGGTCGCCTCGTGCTTCACCCCGGCGCTCTCCAGCTCGGCCACCAGCGCCGCAAACTGACCCAGAGAGACCGCCTCGTCGGCGCTGCCGTGCTGGACAAGCAACTCTCCCTTCACCTCTTTGTAGTCCTGCCCGGCCGGGGTCTCCAGCCCGCCGTGCACGCTCACCACCCCCTTGAGATCCGCCCCGCTGCGGGCCAGCTCCAGCACGGCGGCGCCGCCGAAGCAGTAACCGAGGGCCACCGCATTGTCGAGCCGCCCCCCCTGCCTGCCCGCCTCCGCCAATCCCCCTTGCAGCAGGGTGCGCATCCTGGTCCTGTCCTGATAAAGGGCCCCGGTGAGGCGCTTCTTGTCTTCCACCGTGCTCGGCCTGACCCCGGCACCGAACAAATCTACGGCAAAGACACTGTAGCCCAGGGCCACCAGCATCTCGGCCCGCTTGATCTCGTAACCGTTGAGCCCGTCCCAGTCGTGCACCAGCACCACCAGAGGGGCATCCTTGTCGGCACCCGCCAGGTAATAGCCCTCGAACGGATTGCCTTCGACCTCGTAGCGCACCGCACCGGCCTCGGCCGCGCCGCTTCCCATCAGCCCCAGCAGGGCCAGGATCCATGCCCTCTTCATCCTTTCGTCCTCTCCCGTCAATGGTGCCCCTGAGTGTAGCCGCTTCACATGGGGAGGCCGGGTTCAGTGGTACGCAGGCAAAGAAAGAGAGGCCACCCGAAGGTGGCCTCTTTTTCATCATCTCAACGTACAGCAAGCCAGGCGCTTAATCCTTGGCGCTCTCCATGGCACCCGTTTCGGAGTGCTGGGGCAGGATGAGGTTCAGCAGGATGGCCGCCACCGAGGCCAGCCCCACGCCCGCCAGGGCGAAGTCACCGATCTTCATCTCCAGGGCACCGACACCCACGGTCAGGGTCACCGCCACGATGGCGATGTTGCGGGACAGCCCCAGATCCACCTTGGACTCCACCAGGGTCTTGAGACCGATGGCGGCGATGGATCCGAACAGCAGCAGCATGATGCCGCCCATCACCGGCATTGGGATGGAGGTGAGCAGGGCGTTGAACTTGCCGAAGAAGGCCAGAATGATGGCGAACACCGCGGCCCAGGTCATGGTGACCGGGTTGAAGTTGCGGGTGATCATCACGGCGCCGGTCACTTCCGCATAGGTGGTGACGGGGGGACCACCGATGAAACCGGCGAAGCAGACGCCGATGCCGTCACCGGCCAGGGTGCGGTGCAGGCCCGGATCCTTGGTGTAGTCCTTGCCGGTCACGCCGCCGATGGCGAGCACGCCGCCGATGTGCTCGATGCAGGGGGCGATGGCCACCGGCAGCATGAAGAGGGCCGCGGCCCAGTTGATCTCCGGGGTCTCGAAGTGGGGCAACGCCAGCCAGGGGGCGTTGACCATGCCGTCGAAACTCACCTGGCCCATCAGCACGGCAGAGACATAACCGGCGATGACACCGCACAGGATGGGGATGAGCTTGATCCAGCCCTTGCAGAACACGGCGGCAATCAGGGTGACCGCCAGCGAGATCCCCGCCAGGGTCAGCGCCGTGGTGGCAGGCACCACCTGCTCACCGCCGGCACGGCCCATGGCCATGTTGCAGGCTACCTGGGCCACCGACAGGCCGATCACCATGATGACGGGACCGATGACCACGGGGGGCAGCAGCTTGTGCACGAAGCCCATGCCACGAGCGCGGATGATGGCCGCCAGGATGAAATACATGAAGCCCGCGGCAAACAGACCGAACATGGTGGAGGGCAGGCCCCAGGTCTGGGTGGCATAGATGATGGGGGCGATGAAGGCGAAGCTGGAGCCGAGGAAGATCGGCACCTGGCGACGGGTGCAGAGCTGGAACAGCAGGGTGCCGACACCGGCGCCAAGCAGGGCCATGGAGGGATTCAGTCCGGTGAGCAGGGGCACCAGCACCATGGCACCGAAGGCGACAAACAGAATTTGCAGCCCGGCGACGCTTTGCTTGACCAAGGAAAACATGGGTATCCTTAATTTTTTGATAACTGACAGGGATATTTGACACTTTTCAGTCATCACAAGACGTTTTCAAGGCAGCCAACGGGCCAAACGGCGTCATTTGTTGCCTTTTACTGCTTGGGGAGGGCATGAAACTGGCTTTTTAGGCGGGATTCGCTGCTACAAGCATCGAGGAAGCGATTTTACGCACTTTTATGGCCAACGCCAATCGTTTTTCCGGCGAGTTGACATGACAAGGCTTTCAACTGGTCGACGCAGATATCGCCCCAACCCCCTCTCTATACTCGAAGGCGTGACCCCACACCGACAAGGAGTTCCCCATGTCACTGCCCTCGTTCAAACCCAGCCAGCGCCGGCTGCTGCTGGGTTCGGCCATCGCCCTGGCCCTGTTCGCCACCCCGCTGAGCTATGACTTCGACCACCACCAATGGCAGGCAAACCAGGCCCATGCCAAGTCCTGCTTCATCGCCGGTACCCGCATCCTGATGGCCGATGGCTGCGAACGCCCCATCGAGACCCTGCGGGTCGGCGATCGGGTGCGGGACAGGCACGGGCAGAGCAACCGCATCCAGGCCATCGAGCGGGTGGCGCTGGGGGCGCGCAGGCTCTACGGGCTCAATCATCTGCCCCCCTTCTTTACCGCCGAGCACCCCTTCCTCACCACCCGGGGCTGGGCGGCCATCGCACCGGCCATGACCCGCACCGAAAACCCGGCCCTCGCCGTGCTGCCGCTCTTTACCGGCATGCACCTGCTGGGTTGGTCAGAGTGGGGCAGCGCGGGCAACCTGGCGCTGGCGCCGCACCCTGTCGAACTGCCGGTGGCCTCCCTCTCCTGGGTTGATGCCCCGCCCGCCACGGCGCTGTTCAACCTGATCCTCGATGGCAGCCACAGCTATGTAGCCAATGGGCTGATCGTGCACAACAAAGGGGGGGATGGCGGCGGCAACAGCGGCGGCGGAGGCGGCAACAGCAGCGGTGGGGGCAATAGTAGCCACAGTGGAAACAATAGCGGAAATGGAGGCGATAGTAGCCATAACGGAAACAATGGCGGGGACGACAGCGGCCACGGCGGCGATGACCGTGGTCAGGGCGAACATGCCGGTGGCGACCAGCACGCTGGCGGCGATCGCCACGGCGGTGGCGACAAGCATGCAGGCGGGGAGCGTCATGCCGGTGGCCGGGTGGACGACAACGGTGTGGACGCCGTCGATGCCAATGGCAACAAGCTTCGAGGCGATGGCAGCGTGGATGACAACGGTGTGGACGCCGTCGATGCCAATGGCAACAAGCTTCGGGGCGATGGCAGCGTGGACGACAACGGCGTGGACGCCGTCGATGCCAATGGCAACAAGCTTCGAGGCGATGGCAGCGTGGATGACAACGGCGTGGACGCCGTCGATGCCAGTGGCAACAAGCGTCGGGGCGATGGCAGCGTCGATGACAACGGTGTGGACGCCGTCGATGCCAATGGCAACAAGCTTCGAGGCGATGGCAGCGTCGATGACCGCCTGGTGCCCCCGCCCGCTCAATAAGTGGCAGCGTCCTGCCCCGCACACACAGCAGGGCAGAAAACAGAGAGGGTGGCCTGGGCCACCCTCTCTTTTTCTATGGCATCGTCATGCCCGCGACACGTGCGGGCAGGTCGCACCTCAGACCCGGCGGTACGGCAGGTAGACCGGCTCCCACATATGGCTCAGGATGTGCTCTTGCAGATCCTGACCGATGAGCGGGTGGGAGGGGTCGCGGCGCACGATATCCTTGAGCACCGCGGTCGCCACGTGCACCGAGATGTTGCGCAGCTCGCTGATCCTCGGGTAGACGGTGCCCCGGGCGAGATCCGCCTCGCTCACGCACTCCGCGAGCGCAAAGGCGGCGGTGGTGAAGATGTCCGGGCTTATCTCGCGGATCTGGCTGACGATGGCCGCCAGCCCCACCCCGGGGAAGATGAAGACGTTGTTGCCCTGACCGATGCGATAATCCTGCCCCTCATGGTGCACGTCTTTGAACGGGCTGCCGGTGGCGACGATGGCGCGCCCCTGGCTCCAGCGGAAGATGTCTTCCGGCAGGGCCTCGCAGTTGGCGGTGGGGTTGGAGAGGGGGAACACCATGGGGCGCTCGCAGTGAGTCAGCATCAGCCGGATGTGCTCCTCCTGGAAGGCGCCACCGGCGCCGCTGGTGCCGAGCAGCACTGTGATGGGCACGTGGCGCAGCACCTCGGTCAGCCCCGCCTTGCCCTGCAGATCCCACTGGGCCAGCAAGAGGCCCGGCTTGGCGTAGCGGCGCTTGTACTCATCCAGCCCCTCGCGGTTGTCACACACCAGCCCCTGGGTATCCAGGATATAGATGCGATCCCGCGCCGCCTGCGGGTCAAGCCCCTCGCGGATCATCCCCGCGCAGATCTGATCCGCCACCCCGACCCCGCCGGCTCCGGCCCCGTAGACCAGGTAATGCTGCTGGCCCAGGGTTTCCCCCTTGGATTTGACGGCCCCTATGATGCCCGCCAGCACCACGGCCCCGGTGCCCTGGATGTCGTCGTTGAACGACGGCAGCGCCTGCTGGTAGCGGGCCAGGTTGTTGAAGGCGTTGGACTTGCTGAAGTCCTCCCACTGCAACACGGCGTTGGGGAAGTGGCGCTTGACCCCGGCCACGAACTTGTCGATGAAGTCGTCGTACTCCTTGCCGCGAATGCGCCTGTGGGGCTGACCCAGGTACATGGGGTCATCCAGCAGCGCCTGGTTGTCGGTGCCCACATCCAGCGCGATGGGCAGGCAGCAGGCGGGGTGGATGCCCGCCCCCAGGGTATAGAGGGCGAGCTTGCCGATGGGAATGCCCATGCCCCCCACCCCCTGATCGCCGATGCCGAGGATCCCCTGGCTGTCGGTCACGACGATGATGCGCACCGCCTTGGCATCCATGTGGCGGGCGAGGGAGCCCATGTCATCGACGTTCTTCGGGGTGATGTAGAGGCCGCGCGGCTTCTGGAAGCGGTGGCTGAACTCCTGGCACGCCTTGCCCACGGTCGGGGTGTAGATGTAGGGAGTCATCTCCTCCACGTGGCGGGACAGGAGGGCGTAGAACAGGGTTTCGTTGCGATCCTGCAAGGCTCGCAGGTTCTGGTACTTCTCGATGTCGCTGCAGGCGCTCAGGAAGGCCTCATAGACCCGCTCCAGCTGGGCTTCGAAGGTCTGCACCTGGGGCGGCAAGAGGCCGCCCAGCTCAAAATCGGCCCGCTCCTGTTCGGTGAAGGCGGTACCCTTGTTGAGGTTGCGATCGTTGAGCAGATTGGTGCCCGTCAGCGCAACGGGGCGAAAATCGTGACCCTGTGCATCTTTCCACAGCAGATATTGTCCGGTAGCCATAGTCATTCTCTTTGATTTACATGAAGTTGCCATCAGGCAGGAGAGCAAGACTCAGAATGCTGGGGATCATATGACGTTTGCCGATCCCGTTTTGTGAGCTTGGACAAACCCTGCGGCCAAAGGCGCCTTTGCCGGGGCAGCCGAAGGTTGCTCCCACGCCCGCCTTGGCGCAAGATCCCGACACGCCCCTGTGGGCATCCCTTTGCGAGCAACGGAGCACCATGACCCCTTCCTCTTCCCCCGCTTTTCTCGTCAGCGGCGTCATCCTCGCGGGCGGTCGCGCCACCCGCATGGGGGGCGATGACAAGGGCTGGGTGCCCCTCGCGGGCACTCCCCTGATCGAACACGTGCTGACCCGCCTGCGCCCCCAGGTGGACGAGGTGCTGATCAACGCCAACCGCAGCCAGGCTCGCTACCGGCAGCTTGCTCCCGTCATCGGGGACGCGCAGGCCGACTTCCAGGGGCCGCTGGCCGGCATGCTGGCGGGGCTGACGGCGGCCCGTCACGACTGGGTGCTGTTCATCCCCTGTGACGGCCCCGCCCTGCCCCTTGATCTGATGACCCGCTTTCGCGCCGCCATCACCCCGGACACCGATCTGGTGGTGGCCCACGACGGGGAGCACCTCCAGCCCGTGGTCGCCCTGCTGCGCCGCGCCCTGCGCCCCTCCCTGAGCCAGGCGCTGGCGGACGGGGAGCGCAAGACCGGGGCCTGGTTTGCCCGCCACCGGATGGCGGTAGTGCCCTTTGCCGATCTGCCCGACGCCTTCGTCAACCTCAACAGCCCGAGCGATCTCGCCGCCTGGGAGGCGAGGCTGCGGGAAGGGGGCGCGCCATGAGCCCCCTGCCCCTGCTGGGCTTCGTCGCCTGGAGCGGCACCGGCAAGACCACCCTGCTGGAGCGCCTCATCCCGCGCCTGGTGGCGCGCGGTCTGCGCCTCGGGGTGCTCAAGCACACCCATCACGCCTTTGACATGGACCAGCCCGGCAAGGACAGCCACCGCCTGCGCCAGGCGGGCGCCACCCAGGTGATGGCGGCCTCCGACCGGCGCCACGCCCTGATCCGGGAGACCCCGGAGGGGGAGCCCCCCTTCGAGGCGCTGCTGGCCCGCTTCGATACGAGCGCCCTGGATCTGCTGTTGGTCGAGGGGTTCAAGCACAGGCGCTTTCCCAAGGTGGAGCTGTATCGCGCCGCCATCGGCCGGCCCCTGCTCTTCCCCGAGGATCCTGACATCGTCGCCCTCGTGAGCGACACTCCCCAGGCCACGACCCTGCCCCGGTTCCCCTTCGAGGATCTGGAGGCCATCGCCGATTTCATCTGCGCCCGGTTGCCCCCGCACGAACCCCGTCAGGCCCCACCGCCCCTTCGCCTCTGCGCCCGGCTGCTGGCGGCCCTGCCCCCATCGGCAGAGCAGAGCGTTGTGCCCGGCTTGCTCAGTCAGGACGAGGCGGGCACCCTGCTGGTGCGCCCGGTGGATGGGGGCCACGACAGTGCCAACTGCCGCATCGAACGGGCGCCGGGTAGCGCGGCCCTTCCCCCCGGCGAGCGGGTCATGGTGCGCCTGCCGACAGGTGCGCCCGTATGAACCGGGGAAACGACGCAGGTCAAGGCGAATGCCGTCCCCCTTGCTATCCTCACAACCCTGACCCGAGATAAGAGAACGCCCTTGCGCCTCAATGCCCCGCTCTCCCGCTTCGATCTGCTCATCTATGGCCGCTACCGCCTGGTCCACGGCCTGCGCATCGCCCTGGCCTTCACCCTCACCTTCCTGCTGACCCGGGAGCTCAAGCTGCCGGAGAGCACCTGGCCCCTCATCACCCTGGTGGTGGTGATGGGCCCCATCTCTTTCTGGGGCAACGTGCTGTCGCGCGCCCTGCAACGGGTGGTGGGCACCGTCTTCGGCGCCGCCTGCGGGGTGGTGGCCCTCTATCTGGAGCTCTACTCCCTGCCCCTGATGCTGGCCTGGTGCTGCGCCATCATGTTCCTGTGCGGCTACCTGGCGCTCGGCAAGCGCCCCTATGTGGGGCTGCTCATCGGTATCACCCTGGGGGTCATCGTCGGCGGGGTGCCCGGGGACATCGAGACCGCGCTCTGGCGCAGCGGCGACGTCATCCTGGGGTCGGTGCTGGCCCTGCTGTTTTGCAGCATCTACCCCCAGCGGGCCTATACCCACTGGCGTCTGCAGATGCACGACGCCCTGCAGCAGGCCGGGCGGCTCTACCACACCCACCTCTCCCCCAACGTGCTGGAGCGCCCCAAGCTCACCCGAAGCCATGCCCGCCTGCTCGCCAAGATAGTCAGCCTGCGCCCCCTGCTGGCCCCGGCGGTCAAGGAGACCCGCCTTGGCAGCCCGCTGTTCGAGGCGACCCAGACCACCCTTCGCAACAGCGTCTGCACCCTGGAGATGCTGGCCAACACCTATTGGCGGGATCGCCAGAGCCACTTCCTGATGCAGAGCCACCCGGGGCTTCGCGCCTGCCAGCAGGCGACGGAGTCGGTGCTCACCGAACTCGCCCTCATGCTCAAGAGCGGCGATACCACGGCGGCCGACCAGGCCATCGGCCGCCTGCAAGCCGCCGTCGCCCGGCTCGATGGGGACGCAAGCCAAGCGCCAGGCCAGGGACACGACCCCACTCTTGGCGGCTACCTCTGGCTCAATCTCCATCTCATCGAGCAGCTCGCCCACCTCTATCGCCTGCTGGGGCTGGTGCTGCAACCCTATGCCAAGCCCTCGACCCGCCCCTGATCGCGCCGCCTGCAACCGCCCACAAAAAAGCCCCGCCGATGCGCAATGCTGATCAGTTAAGGATCCATTGACCGATCCTTCTGCTGTAGGACAATCCGGAACCAATCACTGGTTCCGGATTTTTTTATGTCTATTGCAAACGATCTGAACGATGTTGTTGAGGCATCTGGCGACATGCTGGCTCGGCTGGCCATTTTTGCCGACCATATTCCCGACGAATGGATTACTGCCGCTGCCACCTTGTCTGAAAAGGCCACTATCCGCCGACGCCGCTTACCTTCTGATATGGTCTTGTGGCTCGTCGTGGGGATGGCCTTTTTCCGCAATGAGCCCATCTCCGAGGTCGCTCGGCGCCTCAACATCTGTGCAGAAGGGTTGGCCAATGATGCCTTGCTCGCGGACAGTGCCCTGTCTCAGGCCCGTCAGCGACTCGGCAAACAGCCGCTCGAGTGGCTGTTCAAACAGTGCGCCGATGTGTGGGGGCGGGAACGTTATCCTGAAGACCATTGGCACGGTTTACAGGTCTTTGCCATCGATGGGGCCCTGTTCCGAACCCAGGATATGCCTGAACTCAGAGCACATTTCGGCTCGGGTAACACCTCAACCAACCGGCAGACACCCTACCCGATGCTGCGGTTGGTCACGCTCATGAATGTCCGCTCGCATGTCATTGCCAACGCGGCCATCAGCCCGTACCGCAAAGGGGAAATCCCCCTGGCCAGCGAGTTCATTCACTCATTGCCGGACAAGTCAGTGACCCTGCTGGATAAAGGCTTCTTCGGTGCCGACCTGTTGCTGCGTATTCAGGCCGAAGACACCGACCGTCACTGGCTCATCCCGGAACGCAAGGGGCTGGTATACACGGAACTTGAGCGCTATGGCGACGGTGACCGTCTGTTGCAAATGACGGTCTCGCCTCAGGCTCGCAAGAAAAACCCGGCGTTGCCGACACACTGGCAAGTTCGCGCAGTGACCTATGAGGTGGCAGGCAAGGAGAAAACGGTCTTTACCTCCCTGCCCGTGGCGCGATTCAGTGCAGCTCAGGTGGCGACCCTGTACCACGAGCGCTGGGAAATCGAGCTGGGATACCGGGATATCAAAAGCGCGATGCAGCACAACGCCATCACGCTGAGAAGCAAGAAAGTGGACTTGGTCTATCAGGAGCTGTGGGGATTGCTGCTTGGATACAATCTGGTCAGGCGGGAGGCCAGCCAGGCCGCCGTAGCCCATCAGCGAGCGCCCAATGAGGTGAGCTTTAAGTTTGCCTGTCAGTTCATCGCGAACCAGATGGCAGTGATGGCGGGCGCGTTATCGCCAGCCCATACGCCACGGAGGTTGGCGGAGTTGCGGGGCTGCATAGGCGTCATGTTCATAGAAAAACGCCCCAGGCCATCGAGACCCAGGGCGGTGAAGATATCAAAGACCCGTTTTCCGGTAAATCGCAATGCGGCTCCGCTTAAGTGAACAGCATTGCCGCCGATGCGGGGCTTGCTTGTCTCGGGCTCGCGCCTTAGCTTGCACGAGCCAGGGGCTGCTCGGGAGTGAGGTAGAGGGAGAAGTCCTCTATCCCCGCCTTCAGGGCGGCAAAGCAGTCGGGGTCGATGGCCGTGCCCAGGTTTTCCGCCATCATCTTCAGGGCCCTCGGCACCGGGATGGCATCCCGATAGGGACGCTTGGCGGTGATGGCATCGAAGATGTCGGCGGTGGTGATGATGCGCGTCTCCAGGGTGATCGCCTCCCCCTTGAGCCCCTTGGGGTAGCCCTTGCCATCGAGTCGCTCATGGTGGGCACCAGCCACCAGGGCCAGCTCCTCGAAGGCGCCGATGCGGCTCAGGATCTCCTCGGTGTAGGCGGCATGCATCTGCACCGCCGCCCACTCCTGCTCGTCAAGCTTGCCCGGCTTGTCGAGGATGGCGTTGCTCACCCCGAGCTTGCCCACGTCGTGAAGCAGGGCACCCCGCTTGAGCCAGCGTCGCCGCGCCTCGGACAGCCCCATCTGGGCGGCGAGGATGTCGGTATAGAGCGCCACCCTGCCGCTGTGCCCCGCGGTATAGGGGCTCTTGGAGTCCACCACCTGGCCGAAGGCCGCAGCAATCTCATCCAGATAATCCTCATCCAGCGCCACCTCCCCCTGCCCCGCCGGGTGGGCGAAGACCCGCTCCGCCAACGCGGGATCCGCCAGCCCTTGCCAGAAGGCGTCATCGGCCAGCGCCTCGAAGGCATTGACCAGGGCGGGATCAAACCAGTTTCCACTGCGCTCGCGCAGCTCCCTCATCGCCGCGTCCGGCCCGGCGGCGGCGTGAAACACGTCCACCACCTGACAGAGCAGGGCGATGCGGGAGAAGAGCGGAATGGCCTCCCCCGCCAGTTGTTGCGGCCGCCCTTTGCCGCTCCAGTGCTCATCCAGGGAGAGGATCCCCTGGGCCACCTCGTCGCTGAAACGCAACTGGCGGGCGATGTCCGCCCCCCGGTGGCAGCGGGTCAGGATCAGCTCGTTGGCTATCTGATCCCCGTTGCGAAAGATGTGGAACAGGCTGCGAAAACGGCCCAGCAGATCCGCCTGCAAGCCGGTGTGGCCCAGCACGAAGTTGACCACCTCGGAGAGGGAGCCATCCACCAGCTTGAAGTCGCGCTTGAAGTGAAGATCGTCGGTGAGATAGAGCTCGCAGATGCGGGCGGCATTGCTGCTGCACCCCAGATCCTTGAGCAACAGGGTGTAGTAGAGGTCGTGGCGCTGCCGGGCATCCAGTCCCAGTTGCTCCCCCAGACGAGAGCCTATCCAGCAGCAGCGGATGCAATGGCCTCTCGGCTGCCCTTCCGTCATGTCCAGGGCATGGCTGAGAGAACCAATCAGCTCTGCCAAACGCAACCCGTTTACCGTCATAGCCCACTCCCTCTACATCGGGGCGTACTTGCCCGCAGGCATGTATAGCATTTGTCGGGAGTAAAGGATCAGGGGCGCGACAAATTATGCCTGCACCGCTCCCCGACTTGCCGCCGCATCGAGCTGCTCGCGGCTCAGGGTCGAGACCAGTTTGTCATCCAGATAGAGATCCAGCCGCTCCCCGCGCATCTCTCCCCGCATCAGGCTGCGCTGACCGTCGATGTAGTGGATCTCCATCTGGGCGGTGCGCTCGTCCGGGTAGCTCACCTGTACCTCGCGCACCCCTTGGGGCAGCAGGGCCAGCGGCACCTGGTTGAGGGCAGGATCCAGGTGCTGGTTCACCTTGATGATCGCATCGCTCTTCTGATCCACCAGGGCGGGCGACTTGCCGGTAATGGGGTTCTTGCCGGACCAGAATTCGATGGTGTTGAACACGAAGAGATCCGCCGTGGCCGCCAGGCCATAGACGGGGGAGAGCAGCACGAAGACGCCGGCACGGCCGTAGCGGTTGTCCACCACGCTGAGGTTGCCCTTGGTCACCATGGAAGAGAGGCCCATCTGGCCCATGCAACCGCCGAGCCCCAGGCTCGCCCCCACTCCCAGCAGCAGGGCCAGTGCCCTGCCTCTCTGTCGTACTGCCATTGTTGTCTACCTGCTCAATAAAAAGGAGGCGGCAGCCTAAACAAGGGGGCCGGGCGGCACAATGATGAAGGGGGGCCTCATACAGCCAGGGTTCAGCCTGGCCGTCCGATCGCTCACTCTGTTGGCAATCTTGTGGCCAGCCCCTCAGATGGAGAGGGCCGACACCGTCTGGGAGACCCTGTCCGCCTCCTGGTGGATCTCGCTCATCAGCTTGTCCACCCCGGCTATCTGCTGCTTGCCGAGTTCGGCGCTGCCCGCCACCCCGGCCATGTCGTCGGTCACCCTGGCGGTCAGCTCGCGGTTCTTCTGCACCACTTTGGCGATCTCGTCGGTAGAGAGCGACGTGCGGGCGGCCAGCTGGCGCACCTCGTCCGCCACCACCGCAAACCCGCGCCCCTGCTCCCCCGCCCGCGCCGCCTCGATGGCGGCGTTCAGGGCCAGCAGATTGGTCTGATCGGCGATGGCGCTGATGGTCGAGACGATGGCCTCGATGCTTCTAGACTGCTCGTTGAGCTGGCCGATGAGGGCGATGGCCTCATCCACCTGGGAGGCGATGAGGGAAGAGGTCTGCACCACGGCGCGCAGCAAGCCCGCCCCCTCCTCTGCGCTGTGCAGGGTCTCCTGGGCGGTGCTGTGGGCCAGGCGGGCGGCCTCCCGGGTGGCGTGGTTCTGCTCGATGCGCGCGGTGATGTCGCTGGCGAACTTCACCACCCGCACCACCTTGCCGCTGCCATCCCGGATGGGGTTGTAGGTCGCCTCCAGCCAGACGGCCTGCCCCCGGCTGTTGTGGCGCATGAAGAGGCCGGATTTGAACTGGCCCCGGGCCAGCTCCTCCCAGAAACGGGGCTGCTCGCGCAGGAAGGTTTCGTCACAGAAGATCCTGTGGTGCCTGCCCGCGATCTCCCCCAGGGTGTAGCCCATGACGCTCAGGAAGTTGGCATTGGCATGGAGGATGTCGCCGTTCGGGGTGAACTCGATCATGGCCTGGGAGCGGTCCAGCGCCTCGGTGAGCGCCTCGAGCCGCCCCAGCCGCTGGTGCTGTTCGGTGACGTCGCTGGCCATCTTGAGTACCCGGGTCACCCGGCCCTGGTGCTTCACCGGGAAATAGGTCGCCTCCAGCCAGCGCGTCTCCCCCTGCCGGTTCACGCGCTCGAAGGTGCCTGACTGCACCTCCCCCTGAGCGAGACGCCGCCAGAACTGGCGATAGTCACCGGACTCCCCCCAGGCCCTCGGACAGAGCTGGCTGTGGGGCTGCCCAATCAGTTCGGCGGCACCATATCCCATCAGGGCCAGGAAAGGGGTGCTCGCCTCCTGGATGATCCCCTCCGGGCTGAAGATGACGGTGGCGGCACCCGCCTTGATCGCCTCTATGATGCCCTGCTCCTCGTCGAGCCGGGTCTGACATGCCTGCAACTGCGCTTTGAGCTTCTGATTGAACATGACACTTCTTCCTCGTTGACCATCCCCATGGGCACCACCGCCTCACCCACAGAGGGTATCGGCACCGCCAGCGCCGACATAAGTGGTCGGACGACTGAAACGAATGGAGCGCGCAGTGTATAGAAAAGCGGCGATGCCGCCAAGGGCTCCCAGTACGCAGCCCTTGTGAAAGAGGATCAACTCGGTGCAGAAAAAGAGGAGGCTAACGGCCAGGTACGCACTCGAGGCAGGCGGGATTGCCGGCAAAGCCGAACCGTTCGTAGATAGCGCGCCCATCACTGCTGGCATGGAGCCACAGCTTGCCCAGTTGCTGCTCGCGGGCATACGCCACCATGGCCACCAGCAGGGCATTCGCCATTCCCCGTCTGCGCCAGGCCGGCCGGGTGTAGATGTTGAGCAGGTACCCTTCCCGCCCCGCCAGATTGCCCGGGTAGGGCGGGCGAACGAAGAGTGCCAGGGTGGCGCACGCCACCACCTCGCCCTCCTCCTCCTCCTCCACCACCCAGCTACGGGCGCTGCCCTCTTCCTGCGCCTGAATGAAGTAGGCCTGCGTCGCCTCCCTGAGGACCGGATCCTCATCGGGCCGGGCAAGTTCCCCCACCTCGCAAAAGAGCGCCATGCGCAGTGTCGTCAGGGCAGGAATATCGGCCGCCAGGGCCTCGCGTACCTTCATCTCTTCTCCTTTACATTCCTTTCCCGCCCGTCAGTCAGGCAGGGCTCGTGTGCGGCCACCTTACGCCGGAGGCGAGCGACGGGCAAGGCGCCAGCTGTCGAGCCCCAGGGGGCCCGCCCCCCACACGGCCAGGGTCAGCAGCATCCAGCCCCACAACTGGTGATCGTGAAAGCCTCCCGCCCAGAGGGCCGGGTAGGAGATGACCGCCATGGCGTTGAAGCCAAACAGCAGCAAGGCGACCGGACGGGTGAAGAGGCCCGCCAGCAGGAAGAGGGGCAGCAACAGCTCGGTCGCCGTGCCCGCATAGGCCGCCCACTGCCAGGGCAGCAGGGGCACCTGATATTCGAACTCGAACAGATAGAGGGTGCTGTCCCAGGCCGTGAACTTGAGCCAGCCGGATCGCAGAAAAATGGTGGCGACCCAGAGCCTGGCAAGCAGCAACAGGCCACCGCTGCACCAGGGCAAGATGCGTTCAACAAGGGGGCCAAGGGGCCTGGCAAGGGTTTGCGTTGTCATGGGGCAAGCTCCAGATCGACCAGCAGGTCGAGGGTGATGAGGGGGGCCAGGTGTTCGGCCATGGCGGGATCCTGAGCCAGCAGGCTGGCCAGCGGCCTGCCCTGCAGGCAGCCTTGCAGCAGACGCCAGGCGGCGGCATCCAGGGGAATGGGGTCGACCCGGTGTCCGGGGCGTTTCTTGAGTGCCAGGGAGCAGACAGCATCCAGTTCCCTGACCGTCTCACCGCCGTGCAGGGCCATCTGCCAGAGCGCCAGCACCGGATGAGGGCTCTCCAGGAGTTGCAGATCGCAGGCGGGATGCAGCACCAGCCGCTCCCAGTGGCCAGGGGGCATGGCGGCAAGCCGCTCGGCAGGCCAGCGCCGCGTCTCTGGCGCAAGCAGCGAGACCCGCTCCAGCCCCCACTCGAAGCGGGCCAGATCCCCGAGCCAGGGCAACGCGGCCGTGGTGGGCAAGCGTGCCAGCCAGTCGCCAAAGCCCTCCCCGTAGTCCTAGTCCATGACGCTCCCCTCCTCCAGAGGTGCCGCCAGCACGAACCCTCGTGCCGCCGCCTCAAAGAAGGTCTCGCCAACCATGGCGCGTACCGCGGGGTAGCTGCTGGCAAGCACCTCGGTGAGGCCGAGGATGAAGTTGTTGCGATAGATCTGCAACAGGGCGTCGGGGGCAAAGCGTCCCGGCTGGATGTGCCCGAGGATGGCATCATCCTGGCCGAGCAGACCGCTCACAAAAGTACCTTGCGGGAAAACAAGCTCAGACATGGGCTGCCTCCCTGGATGTTTGCTGCGCCGCGCTCAGGATCTCGCTGGCACGCTGCGCCTCTCCCAGCAGCACCGGCAGCGGGGGGATCGCCAGATCCCATTCAATCAGGGTGGGGATGGCGCGCTGCTGGCAGACCTGCTCGTAGAGCGCCCAGACGGGCTCGGCCACGGGGGTGCTGTGGGTGTCGATATAGAGGGGCCCCTGAGGCAGGTGCTTCTCGGTAAAACCGGCCAGGTGAATTTCGCCGACCGTGTCGAGGTCGATAGTCGCCAGATAGTCGTCCACCTCCAGGCCGTGATTGACCGCGCTCACATGGAGGTTGTTGAGATCGAGCAGGACGCCGCAACCGCTGCGCCCAGCCAGCTCGGCCAGAAACTCGGCCTCCCCCATCTCCCCCGCCAGTTGCAGGTAGGAAGAGGGATTCTCGATGAGCAGTTGTCTGCCCAGTGTCTGCTGCACCCGATCTATCTTGTCGCTCATGTGCAAAAGAGCGGCCCGGGTGTAGGGCATGGGCAGCAGATCGTTGAAATAGCGCCCGCCGATGCTGCCCCAGCTCAGGTGCTCCGACACCCGCACCGGCGAGATGGCCGCCACCAGGGCCGCCAGCTGGCGCAGGTGCCCGGCATCGAGAGGATCGGCGGAGCCCAGCGACATGCCGACTCCGTGAAGGCTCACGGGGTAGTGCCTCGCAAGCTCCCCCAGCACCTCGAAGCCCTGGCTGTGGCGCTCGAAGTAGTTTTCGCTGTGTACCTCAAGCCAGCCCACTCCGGGCAGGGTGTGGCGGATCTCGTCGTAGTGCGGGGGGCGTAAACCGATACCGATCAAGGGGTTCATGGCTGGGCTCTCAATAGATAGGGCCATGATGTGGCGGGCGCCACACCATGGCATGCGGCTTACTTGGGTTGCAGGGACCCGCCAGCGAGCTTCTCGCACAGCCCCTTGGGCACCACCACGAAGGCATCCCCCTGGGCATCCATCTTGGCGGTGCCGGCGCAGGATCCGCCCTTGGTGGCGCAGTCGTTCTTGCCCGCCTTGACCACGCCGTAGCACTTCTCCTTGTCATCCGCAGCCATGGCCGGCGCGGCGATGAACTGGGCACCCAGGGCCAGCAGACCCGTCATGGCAGAGGCGATGGCAGTACTTTTTTTCACGTTCATGTCTCTATTCCTTGTTGTCGAGAGTGATGTCTCCGGCGCATCTCACCCGGCTACGTTCAATAGAACCGGACGAGGGGGGAAAAGATTTCCCAAAAAACGGCATCAACTCGCTATTAACAAACAAGAAAGCGGTAACCATCTGATTTAAAGGCATAAAATACGATGAAAAAAACAGGGCGACGAGTGCCTCCCCCACGGTGATCATGGCCGTTGACCCCGTCACTCGCCGTCCACCCCTTGTCTGCTTTGCACCCGAGGGGCCTATAGTGTCTTGAGTCTCTCCACCCAAAGGTGTCCCATGAACGCTCCCCGTCCCCCCAGATGCACCCTGTCGCTGCCCATCTTCATACCGGGTCTGCTCTTCATCCTGGCGCTGCTGGCCATCTGCTCCCTGGCCCCGGAGGCCGCCGCCCGCTTCTTCGGCAGCGGCCAGAGCTGGATAGCCCAGCACTTCAGCTGGTTCTATGTGCTGGTGGTCGGCATGTTCCTGATCCTGCTGCTGGTGATCGCCTTCAGCCACTTTGGCAACATTCGCCTTGGGCCGGACGATGCCCGCCCGGAGTTCAGCTTCACCTCCTGGCTCGCCATGCTGTTCGCCGCCGGCATGGGGATAGGGCTCATGTATTTCGGGGTGGGTGAGCCCATGAGCCACTTCGTCTCCCCGCCCCAGGCGACGCCCCTGACCCAGGTGGCCGCCCGCGAGGCCATGGTCACCACCTTCTTCCACTGGGGCTTTCACGCCTGGGCCATCTACGCCATCGTCGGCCTGGTGCTGGCCTACTTCGGCTTTCGCTACAACCTGCCCCTGACCATCCGCTCCGGCCTCTATCCCATCTTCAAGGAGAAGATCCACGGGCCGCTCGGCCACGCGGTGGACGTCTTCGCCCTGGTGGGCACCATCTTCGGCATCGCCACCACCCTGGGCTATGGCGTGATGCAACTCTCGGCGGGGATCACCCGCCTCACCGGCATGGACACCTCGGGGGAGCTGTTTCGCTTCGGCCTCATCGGGGTCGTCATCGCCCTCGCCGGCATCTCGGCGGTCACCGGTCTCGACAAGGGGGTGAAGCGCCTCTCCGAGCTCAACCTCTTTCTCGCCATCGTGCTCCTGCTGTTCGTGCTGGTGGCCGGCCCCACCCAGTACCTGCTGGGAGCCCTCTCGGAGAACATTGGCAACTATGTCTCCTCTTTAAGCCAGCTCACCTTCCGCACCTTCACCTACAGCGAGACCCGCCAGGCGGGCTGGTTCAGCAACTGGACCCTGCTCTACTGGGCCTGGTGGATCTCCTGGTCCCCCTTCGTCGGCCTCTTCATCGCCCGCATCTCCCGCGGACGCACCCTGCGCGAATTCATTCTCGGCGTCCTGTTCGTGCCCACCGCCTTCAACCTGCTCTGGATGACGGTGTTCGGCAACGCCGCCATCTGGGCCAGCCAGCATGAGGGGGGTACAAGCCTCATCGACTCGGTCGGCAACATCGACACCCTGCTGTTCAACTTCTTTGACCTCTTGCCGGGAGCGGACATCACCTCGGCCCTCGCGGTGATCCTCATCAGCGTCTTCTTCGTCACCTCCGCCGACTCGGGAGCCTTCGTCATCGACAACATCGCCACCCAGGGCAAGGAGGGCTCACCGGTCTGGCAGCGCCTGTTCTGGGCTCTGCTGCTCGGGGTCACTGCGGGTACCCTGATGAGCACAGGGGGGCTGGCGGCGCTCCAGTCCATGACCCTCATCGCCGCCCTGCCGTTTGCCTTCATCATGGTGCTGCTCTGCCTCGGACTCTGCCGCGGCCTTGTCGCAGACAAGGAGCACTCGGCCAGGCGCCTCTCCCCCGCCACTGACTTCTGGAACGGCAAGCAGTGGCGCACCCGGATGGATCACCTGCTGCGCCCCTCCACCGAGCAGGAGGCCCGCGCCTTTGTGGACAAGGTCGCCCTGCCCGCCCTGACGGCCCTGAGTCAGGAGTTCGCTGCCCGGGGCATCACCAGCCGGGTCGAAGAGGATGGGCCGGATCAGTGCCATCTGCTGGTACCCCAGCAGGGTCGCCGGGACTTCTGCTACGGGGTGCGCATCGAGGCCCGCCCCGCACCCGCCTTCAACCCCCTGGAGGCGGCCCACAACCACGATCCCGAGGCCCGCATCTTCGAGCCCATCACCTATTTTGCCGATGGCCGCGCCGGTTACGACATCCAGTACCTGACCCGGGACGAGCTGAGTGCCGACGTCTTGCGCCAGTACGAGCGTTATCTGGTGCTGAGCCAGGACGAGGGGCAGGATCTGCTGAGCAGCGCCCCCGAACATACCCAGCCAACCCAGGGAGAGTGATGACCAGGCAGGGATCAAGTCAGCTCCCCGCCCACAGCTTATGGCCGGGCACACTGGCGGCGAGGGCTGCCCCCACCACCCATCACAACAGAGAAAGGGGCCCTGGGCCCCTTTCTCGTCAACTGCCTCAACCAGCGTTGGTGTCAGAGCCTCACCGGCTCAGGCGGTTTTCACGCACTTCTGGATAAAGCTGTTCTTGGCCGCCCCGGCGAGCTTCTTGTCCGCCGCCGCCTTCTCGCACTGGGTCGCCTTGTCGGCGGCCCCGTCCGTCTTCAGGCACTTTTGCACGAAGCTGTTCTTGGCAGCCCCGGCCAGCTTCTTGTCGGCGGCCGCTTTCTCGCACTGGCTTGCCTTGGCACTGGCGGAGGCATCCTTGACGCACTTGCCCACAAAGCTGGTCTTGGCGGCGCCCGCCAGCTTCTTCACCGCCGCCTGGGCCTCACACTCTTGCTGCGCGCCAGAGGTCGCGCTCTGGGCTACCCCCATTCCCATGCCCATGACCGTCACACACAGACTCAACACCATCAGGATCCGCTTCATATGACCAACTCCCATCGTGATATGGATTGTGGTTATCCCGCACTGATACGGGCCAAACGAGGCACCCTCGCCTCGCTGCACTATAGTCCCCCCTCCCCGTGACAACAAAATGCCCCTTCCTTCTCGACAACCCCCTCCCAGGCCTTCCCTCCGGCCACCCGGGCCTTAGTTCCAATTGTTGAGCTGGCGCAAAAATCCAGCGCTTCCTTGCGGTTGCGTCAACTTTTGACTGGTTTGCGTATGAGGCTTGAGGATATGCTGGTCATTCGGCGCCTACAGCACCATCCGGGCCCCGCCCGCTGGTCGATGGAGCGCATTGGAAGCTATAATCCAAGGGCGGTAGCGTGAGCTTTCATTGAATTATTCTTGGCTCAGTAATTTGGAAAACCTGACTTTAATTCCCATCCAAAAAATATAACCCCTCATTATTCACCAACATTTGATTGTATTACCATATATTATCGATTAACAGGAATCTCTAATGAATAGATTGATTGTCAACATGGCTGTAGTAAAAGTAAATTGGGACCAGTCCGCATCAGCCCCATTTCTTGATAATTATCTTCCTTTAGTCCTACACACATTGAAAGAGTTAGAGTCAGATGAGATCTCTACACATGAATTCAAAATAAAATTTGAGGCCATAGCTGATTTCAGAATCCCTCAGAATGTTATTCTGGTATTATTGAATAGAGTAATAAAGAAATATGAAGCCATCAAAAAATCCAGGGCAAATATTTATGTTATAGATAGAGATAAACTACCAGAAAGTAGCTATCTTGAGAGCCGGCATCAACAGGAAAGACTGTTTAGAAGTTTATTATCAAATTTTAGTAAGTATTGCCTTTCCACCTTCAACATCTCTATGCCTGATGATGAAGCCAGTCAATACTTCTTTGAAGTCTTATATCAAATTGCACCTAGGCTGTGTTCTCAAAATGCTGGTTTTCTGTCCACACATAACTCGCGCAAGTAGCGAAGGCAGAAAGCCAGTTTGATAAAGGCTGCAAAACTCTTGGCTAGCTTTTCATATCTCGTTGAAAACCGGCGAAACTTCTTCAACCAACCGAAGCACCGCTCCACGACATTGCGCCTGCGGTAATGCACCTTGTCCAGTACCAATGGACGCCCCTTATGGCGCCGTTGCTGGTCGCTGCGTTGCGGAATGACCGCTTTTATCCTTCTCCGCCGTAGCTCGGCTCGAAAGGCTTTGCTGCTATAGGCCTTGTCTGCGGCAAGATGCGCTGGCCGTGTTCGGTAGCGACCTGATGACGTTGGTATCCTCGCCATGGCCAACGCACTTGTCGCATATCTGATTTCCGCTGATTGCCCCGGCGAAAGGCAGAACCCCAGCGGTAAACCATTACCATCAGTGACCAAGTGAATTTTGCTGCCAAAACCACCACGAGAGCGACCAAGTGCTTGATTCACCGGAGTGTTTTTTTACGCGCTCCGGCAGCATCTTTGGATGCTCTGACATTGGAGCCGTCCAGGCACCACAGGTCGAAATCGATGAGCCCTTCTTCATTGAGCTTGAGTTGCAGCGCTTCCAGAATGGCATCAATCCGGCCTGTATCCTGCCAACGCCGGAAGGTGTTGTAGACCGAATTCCATGGTCCGAAACGTTCTGGAAGGTCTCGCCAAGGAGCTCCGGTGTGGAGTATCCAGAGAATGCCATCGAGCACTTGGCGCGGTTCACGGGTAGGGCGCCCGATCAGGCTTCGAGAAGGAAACTGGGGCTCGATAAGCCCCCATTGTGCATCAGTCAGCTGATAACGGCGGGACACGGAATGGATCTTAAGCTGTTGAGAAGATGTGAGATTATATCTTCATCACTTTAAGAACACAGCCTAGACTATTTAGCAGTGCAATGGCTGAAGATCAATATAATAGCACAGAATATAATTCACAATGGAAATATGGATACTTAGTCTCAAGATTTATTAGCTATGCAAACGAGTGTGACCAGCAGAGCCTTGACATCATTTTGTCATTCGTTAGAGGAGCGATGCTAACAGAGACATTTTATTATCAGGCGCCAGAAGATATTCAGGGTAAATTTAGAGATATCTCTGTATATTTAGATACATCTCTTCTATTAGATATATTTGGCTTTGCAGAAGATACTCAATGCATTCCTGCTAAAGAACTAGTAGACATGTTAAAACAATTATCTGTACCACTATATTGCTTTCAGAAAACAAGAGGAGAAATAGATTCTATTCTACATGCTATATCACTTCAATCTCAACGTATAGGCCGAGTTAAAGAAGCTCGCCCTGGTAGTGTTGGTGACTATTTCAACAGCATGGGTTACAGTTCATCCGATATTGAAATAGAGCGAAACCGCATTGACAGTTATCTTGAAAAATATGGTATTACTGTAATAGATCCACCAGCATATCTTGGTCACTATGGTATTGACGAACAAGGACTTGATGCTGCGATTAAAGAGAGAATTCCATATCAAGCTGATGACTCCCGACATAGGGACATTGATTGTATAGCTGCTATCTACAGGATAAGACAAGGAAAAATAAAGAGAAGCCTCCTTGATTGTAAAGCAATTTTCGTTACAAAAAACAACGATCTAGCTTCATCATCTACGAAATTCTTCAATAGCCAATACGGGCACTCTGATACACCTCTCTGCATACCTGATCAAGTATTCACAACTCTTGTATGGCTTAAGACAGCTAAAAAGGCTCCAGACTTACCACGAGAAAGAATCGTTGCCAACTGTTTTACTGCTATGCAGCCCTCTGAAGATATGTGGAGGCGTTATGCAGCTGAAGCAAAAAAACTTTTTGCACAAGGAACTATAACCGAAAGCGACTATAACTTCCTTGTTTATAGTACTGATTCAAGACTACACCTAATGAACTTAACCCTTGGTGACAGTGAAAAAATAATTGGTACGGTACAAGAGGTTTTAGAACGATCACGCAAAGAAATATTAAATGAAACCATACAAGAAAACAGACTATTATTAGAACAAAAAACTTCCTCAGAAGAAGCTCTCATGTACAGGATCTTTAGCTACAACCAATTGAAATAGATAGAAAAAAGGCTTCGTTTGTGATCTGATTTAATCGCAAAAAAAAACCGACACACCCGAAGCCATGACTATTATCAATGCAACCCAGTACCTCAAGCAACTTCTTAGCTCTTCTGAACTCAACCGGATCGGTAAATTTACCGGTTTTTGTCAGCGACTCCGGGATATCCAGCCTGCGAGACTACTCCCGGCTCTGCTCTCAGGGCTTGGTTGCGACAAGGTGGATGGTATTGCTGGTTTGCATCGCCATTTCAATGCGTTGCAGCTCCATGATACTGACCAAATAGCGTATAAACCCTTTCACAACCAGTTACGCAAGCAGGGTTTTCCCTTGTTCATGCGCGCACTGGTTGAACGAGCCATCGCCTTACGCCTCAAGGAGTGTCTACCGGACGCCCACGGACTGGCAGGCTTTGAGCAGGTACTGCTGCAGGACGGGTCGTCATTCGCGTTACATCCGCAATTGGCAGAACATTTCCCGGGCCGATTCAATAAGCACAGCCCCGCTGCGGTAGAGTGTCATATGACCATGTCCTTGCTGGACCAGTCGCCGATATCGATGAGTATCACGGCGGATACCGAATCGGAGCGCAAGCATCTTCCGGCCGCAAATTCGTTAAATAACAAACTGTTATTGGCGGATGCCGGTTACATCAGCCGCGAGTACTTTGCTGATGTGACCAAAGCCAAAGGAAGCTATCTGGTCAGAGGGAGTCAAAATCTCAATCCCAAAGTACAGGCAGCTTACCGACAGGACGGCAGGGAAATGCCCAAGTTACTCGGAAAAAAGCTCAAGGATATCGATCGGAGAAGCTGCAGAGCCGAGGTTCTGGATCTGGATGTGAGTTCGGGAAAGTATAAATATCGACTCATAAGACGTTGGTTTGCAGAGGAAAAACGGTTCTGTATATGGATGACCAATCTTCCGCGTGAGCGATGGCCAGCCGAGAAGGTGATGGCATTGTATCGTTGCCGTTGGCAGATCGAACTGTTGTTCAAAGAGCTGAAATCACATAACCGGTTGAAGGCGTTCGCGACACGACAAAAAGCGATAGCGGAAGGCTTGATCTGGGCTAGTTTGCTGGCCTTGCTGGTCAAACGTCGGCTGGCGCTGACGCTGATTGGCAGCGCGGAGTTATCGATGCTGAAGATTGCCAAAAACAGCGCGCTTTGGTTAATGCCGATATTGGCGAGCATCATCCATGGTGCGTGGCAGGAAATAACAGAGAAGTTGGAGTGGGCAATGGTGTATTTATCCAAAAACGGCAAAAAGAGTAGGCAGAGAAAATCCAAGCAAAACAACACGTTAGACGGTATTATTAATTCGCTTGCCGCTTAAGGTTCTGTACATGAAGAAGCTCTAACCTCGCTCAAAACAAACCTTAAAAATAGAATTCACGGCATCATATCCCCTGTACTTTATGTTTTTAGCTACATGATTATTACTTATGGTTTTTTCTCCACATGGCCAAAGGAAATTAATCTCCTTAGTTTACTTCCAATACTTTCAATATCATTCTTTACCATATTAACATTTTCAGGGTTAATACATGGGATATCATTAAAAAAAACAATTAATTCAGCTTCTAATTATCTATCTTTGAAAGTTGCAAAGTGGTTAGAATCTTAGTTATTTGAAACAGGATATCTGAGGCTCCACCTTTCTGAGCCAGCCACTCCTCGGCTGGCTTACGATTTAATCCCCCCTCCAATCAATACTCCCTTTCAATCCCCCCCCCGCCACAAACTCGGGATCGTGGAAGACCAGCAGCAAGGTGCCCGGATAGTCGGCCAGCACCTGAGTGAGCAGATGACGCGAGGGGGGCTCCAGATGGTTGTCCAGCTCATCGAGAGGCAGTGAAATCTGGGACACCCACCTTTTTGAGCCAGCCGTTAATTGGCTGGCTATATCTCTCATCACACACTGATCTTCCTGGAGCCCGATAAATACCTTGTACACCAGTGTCATTTACCCAGTGGGGTCGCGTGTTCAGACATGGCAATGCCTGACACCAAACAAATGCCAAGGGAGTAAAACGGGATCTATCGGATTAACAAGGTGGCTGATGGCATCGCCGCTGACCACAGTGCTGGGCGAATTGCTGGCAAAAAGGTGGGTGTCCCAATTTGGAAGTCCAAAAACCATCCCGCCCGGGATGGTTTTTTATTGGATGGCTTGAAAGGCAGGGACCTTCTTACCACCGCCCCTGGGGTGGCTGCTGGTTGCGCGACTCCACCATGGCAATGAGGATGGCCATCAGGCTTGATATCAGCATCAGCACCATGGCGATGGGAAACGTCACCAGGATGTAAGAGAAACGCCCGATCTCTGCCGCTGGAGAGTCCGATAGCATGATCATTGGCAGGGGGAATACCAATAACAGGGCCAGGTAAAACATGAGCCTGGCGATCATCAGGGGGGTCTTGAGGGACTGGGTCACTATTTTTCGGTACGGCCACATGATGGTTTGCTCCCTGCACTGTGGTGTTGTTGTTGTCGATAAGCCGCGCCGTCGAGGCATCTGCGGCTCTGCTCGTCCATGAAGGGTGTCAAGCAGTCCCCTGATTAGCAGCCACGGCAGACCGGGTCAACGGGCCACGGGGGGCCGGAAATGACCCACCGACAGGGTTGTGCTGCCAGGGGCGAACATAACAACGAGAGTGCAAACCAGATTCGTAAAAACGTCGCAGTAATCACTGTCAGCGCACTTTCTGCCAGCAGGTTGTGAGGCACAACCAAAACGGGGAGTTGCGCCGTTGGCAGCGCTGTGATGCCCCCTCCCAGGCAGAGCGGCGCCCTGCGTGCGGCTCGGGTTCTCCGGCCTGCATGGCTTGGCTCTTGCTACTCAATCTGGCTAGCCGATCTGGCTACGCCGAGCCAGTGTGACTGCGCTAGTCGGTTGCAGGCCGATCGCCGGGCTGCTGTGCCCCCAGCAGCGTGGTGCCGTAGGAGTTGTCCACCGTGCAGCGCCACTGCCCGCCGGGCTCTTTGCGAAACACATAGGTGGCGCGCCGGGTTTCATCGATCCACCCCTCTCCGCCCGGGTAGCGCAGCCGGGTCTCCATAATTACCAGCGCATTGTCGGCCCCTTCTATCACCTCCATGGCGCCCTGAGTCACCTCGAGCTGCCCCTGAAAGTAATCCGAGATGGCCCCGAAGGCGCGGCGGATGGCGGGGATGCCGCGCACCACCATACCGGGTTTGACCACCAGGGCGGCGTCTTCGGCGTAGAAGGCCATCAGGGCGTCGAAGTCGCCCCGGGAGATGGCGGCGTCACAGGTCTCGATCAGGGTGCGAAGGGGATGCGGGCTCATGCCGTGCTCCTTGTTTCAGGGGTATAGGGCGGGTCCCCCACTCTATACCGGACATAAAAAATCCCCCGCTCTCGTGAAAAAGCGGGGGATCGTCAGCGTCTCATGACGGCTTAACCGAGCAGGAAGGCCTTGAGGCGGCCAAAGTCAGCGGGTAGATCGTGGGACAGGAGCGGCAGCGCGGCGTGCTTGGCGAGCGGGCCCGGCAGCGGCACATCCAGATTCAGGATCTCGTCCACCGACTCCTTGAACTTGGCCGGATGGGCGGTGCAGAGGAAGACCCCAACCTCGTCTTGCCCAAGCTGCTCGTTCAGCAGATCCCAGGCAATCGCCCCGTGGGGCTCGCACAGGTAATCCAGCTGATGCAGGCGCTGCAACGCATCCCGGGTCTGGGCATCGTCACGCATCCCTGAGCCCAGGGTTTCCAGCGCCCAGCCCTTGCGACGGCACAGCTCTTCCACCCGCGGCCAGTTGTTGGGGCGGCTCACGTCCATGGCGTTCGACAGGGTCGCGACTGTCTGGTGCGGCTCCCACTGGCCGGTTTTCAGGTAGCGCGGCACGGTGTCGTTGGCGTTGGTGGCGGCGATAAAGCGCTTCACCGGCAGCCCCAGCGCCTTGGCGATGAGACCCGCGGTGAGGTTGCCAAAGTTGCCGGACGGCACGCTGATGACCGCCTTGGCGCGATCGGCTTTCGGCAACTGGGCCACGGCTTCGAAGTAGTAGCAGACCTGGGCCAGCAGGCGGCTGATATTGATGGAGTTGGCGGAGTTGAGGCCGATGGCGGTCTTGAGCCCTTCATCGTCGAAGGCATCCTTGACCAGCGCCTGGCAGGCATCGAAGTCACCGTCGATGGCGAGGGTGCGGATGTTGCCACCTAAGGTGCAGAAGAGCGCCTCCTGCAAGGGGCTTATCTTGCCCTTGGGGTAGAGGATCACCACTTCAATCCCCTCCAGGCCGTAGAAGGCGTGGGCCACGGCGGCACCGGTGTCGCCGGAGGTGGCTGTGAGGATGGTGATCTTGTCATTGGTTCTGAACGCAGCCAGACACTGGGCCATGAAGCGGCCGCCGAAATCCTTGAACGCCAGGGTCGGGCCGTGGAACAGCTCGAGGGCATAGGTGCCATCTTTGAGCTTCACCAGGGGCGCCGGGAAGGTGAAAGCAGCGTCGATAAGCTCGCTCACCTTGGCAGCCGGTACTTCGTCACCCAGCAGGTGGCTCAGGATGCGGGCCGAGCGCTCGGCCAGCGGCAGATCCAGCAGGGCATCCACGTCGGCCAGCGGCTCCAGGGTCTCTGGGAAGAACAGCCCCTGCTCGCGGCCCAGACCCTGACGCACCGCCTGCGCGAAGCTCACCTGTTCACTCTTGTCCTTGATGTTGTAAAGATTCATAGCTCGCTTCCTGTTACCCGTGCCCCGGCCATGTCCAGTTTGCAGACCCGGGCAAATCCATCTTCATTGCGCACGAAGTGCGCTTCCATCCACTCTTTCATGCGTTCGGCCTGGGCCAGATCCTTCATCACCACGAACACGGTGGGACCGGACCCCGAGATGCCGGTGGCGAGCGCCCCGTTCTGGGCCCCCTGGGCCCGCACCTCGTTGAAGCCTTCAATCAGGGCCGCGCGATAAGGCTCGGCGATCACGTCTTTCAGGACGCTGGCGGCCAGCCCTTCCTGGCGGCTGTAGCTGGCATGCACGAAGGCGGCCAGCCGGCGGCCATAGGTGAGGCAGTCCTGGCGGCGATACTGGGCCGGCAGGATGGCACGGGCGGCGGCGGTGGAGACCACGGTGCCCGGGTAGCAGACCACCCAGTACCACTCGTCAAACACCGGGATGCCCTGGCTGATGACGCCCCCCTCCTCCAGCACCAGCTGCATGCCGCCCAGATAACAGGGCGCCACGTTGTCGTAATGGACGGAGCCGGAGATCTTCCCTTCCATCTCCCCCATCAACAGCAGCAGGTCGTGTTCATTCAGGGGCGCGCCGTGGAAGGCGTTGAGCCCTTCCAGCGCCGCCACCACGCTGCAGGCACTCGATCCCAGGCCCGAGCCCACCGGCAGGTTCTTCTCCAGCACCATTTCCAGCGGCTTGAGACCAAGGCCGCGCTTCTCCAGCGCCTCGCCATAGGCGACCCAGCAGTCGTGGAGGATGTTCTTTTTCGGGTCGTCCGGCAACTTGTGGGCGTAACGGCCCACAGAGGAGAGAGCGAAAGGCACCTCTGCCGATTTGACCTGGACGCGGTCACCCAGCAGGGAGCCATCCACGGGGGCGAGCGCCGCCCCCAGGACGTCAAAGCCCACGCTCAGGTTGGCGCTGGAGGCCGGGGCATAGGCCACCACGCTGCCACCGATTTCTACATTCGGGTTCATCTCTGAACTCATGTTACAGCTCCTGCTTCCAGTTCTGGGTGCGCAGCACGTCGGCGAAGACACCGGCGGCGGTCACTTCGGTTCCTGCGCCATAGCCGCGCAGTACCAGGGGGATGGGCTGGTAATAGGTGGAGAAGAAGGCGAGCGCGTTCTCCCCGTCTTTTACCTTGAACAGGGGCTCGTCGCCACCCACCGCCTTGATGGCTACCTTGCACTTGCCACCCTCGATGGAGCCGACGTAACGCAGCACCTTGCCTTCACGCTGGGCCGCCGCGAACTGGTCGCGGAACCAGCCGTCGGCCTCGGGCAGGCGGGCCATGAAGGCTTCCACGTCGCCGCTCACGTCAAAGCCCGGCGGCAGTGCCTGCTCCACCTCCACATCGGAGAGCTCCAGCCCCATGCCGGCCTCGCGGGCCAGGATCAGGAGCTTGCGAGCCACGTCCATGCCATTCAGGTCATCGCGGGGATCCGGCTCGGTGAAGCCGTTGCCGCGGGCGATCTGGGTAGCCTCGGAGAAGGCCATCCCCTCGTCCAGCTTGCCGAAGATGAAGGAGAGCGACCCGGACAGGATGCCGTCGAAGGCGCGCAGCTTGTCGCCGGCCTTGATGAGGTTTTGCAGGTTCTCGATGACCGGCAGGCCAGCGCCCACGTTGGTCTCGTACAGGAACTTGCGGCGGGTCTGGCGGGCGGTGCGACGCAGCGCCTTGTAGTAATCCAGCGACCCGGTGTTGGCCTTCTTGTTCGGGGTGACCACGTGGAAACCGGCCCCGAGGAAGTCGGCGTACTGGACGGCCACGGCTTCGCTCGAGGTGCAATCGACGATCACCGGGTTGATGAGGTGGCTCTCTTCCACCAGCTTCTTCACCGCCTCCAGGCTGAAACTGCCTTGTGCTTCCACCAGCTGTTCACGCCAGTTGGCGAGGGCCAGACCGTCCTTGTTGACCGCCATCTGACGGCTGTTGGCGATGCCCACTACACGCAGGCCGGTGCCCTGCTCGGCCAGTACCGGCTGCTGGCGGGCAATCTGATCCACCAGGGCTGCACCGACGCCGCCCACCCCGACCACGAAGAGATCGATGAACTGCTGGCTGCCAAAGAAGTTCTGGTGGCACGCCTTGATGGCTTCCGCCACCTTGCCGGAGCGCACGACCGCGGAGATGGAGCGCTCGCTCGACCCTTGCGCGATGGCGACGATGTTGATGGAGGCCTGGGCCAGGGAGGTGAAGAAGCGCGCCGCCATCCCCTTGGAGGTACGCATGCCGTCACCGATGAGGGAGATGATGGCCAGATCGGTCATGATCTCGAGCGGGTCCAGCAACTGGTTCTTGAACTCCAGCTCGAACTCGCGCTCCAGCACCTTGCGGGTCTTGTCGCTGTCGTAGCTGTGGATACAGAAGCTGACACTGTACTCGGAGGACGACTGGGTGATCAGCACGATGCTGACCCCGGCGCGGGAGACGGCGGAGAAGATGCGACCGGCCATGCCCACCATGCCCTTCATGCCGGGACCGGAGACGTTGAACATGCACATGCCGGAGAGATCCGAGATCGCCTTCACCTTCAGATCGTCATCCCCCTGATCGACCCCGATGAGGGTACCCGGACCCTGAGGGTTGAAGCTGTTCTTGATGAGGCAGGGGATGTGGAACTGGGCCACGGGGGCGATGGTCTTCGGGTGCAGCACCTTGGCACCGAAGTAGGAGAGCTCCATCGCCTCTTTATAGGAGAGGGTTTTGAGCAGGTAGGCATCCGGCACCAGGCGCGGGTCGCAGTTGTAGCAGCCTTCCACGTCGGTCCAGATCTCGCAGCACTCGGCGTCCACGCAAGCGGCCAGCACGGCTGCGGAATAGTCGGAGCCGTTGCGGCCCAGCAGCACGGTTTCGCCCTTGTCGCTGCCACCGGTGAAGCCCGGCATCAGGTAGAGGCAGTCAGAACGCAGACCCTTGGCGGCGAAGCGCAGGCGGGAGGCTTCGATGTCCACATGGGCTTCGAGGTAGCCGCCATCGGTGACCAGCAACTGCTCGGGCACGATGAGATCCAGCTCGATGCCGCGCACCCGCAAGAGCTCGTGCATGAAGGCGATGGAGAGGTTCTCGCCACGGCTCAGGATGCGGGCCTGGACGTTGTCCGGGCACAGCCCCAGCAAACGGATACCCTGCATCAGCCGCTCGACCTGATCCAGTTCGCTGGTCAAACGAGCCTGCAGCGCCTTGTCATCCAGCGCGGGATAGGCGGCCTTCAAGCCGGCCAGCAGGCGGGAGAAGATGCCGTTGATCTCGAACAGGGTACTGCTTGCATCCATGCCGCGACTGGTCTGTTCCACCAGGGCGACCAGGTGATTGGTCACCTTGGCCGGTGCCGACAGCACCAGGGCCACCTGGGATTGGCCGTGGGTATTCACCGCGATATCGGCAACCCGCAAGAAACGCTCTGCGTCGGCCAGTGACGACCCGCCAAATTTCAACACTCTCATCGCTATCTCCCTGTATTCCCTGCAAATTGATCTGCTAATTGGTCTAAAAACAATCCAACAAAAAAGGCCCGTACTGGGTGGGTACGGGCCTTTTTCTGATTTCTGTGCTTGTTCGTCAGCGCATCAACCGGCCCCAGTGCCACCTGTGGTGGTACCGGTAATAATGGTGGTGGTGATGACGTTGGTGAATAGCTGCATGACGAACACTCTTGAACGAATCTGGTTGTTAGCAATACCGCGCCCGGCGAGGGGCTGTCAACCTAAACCTCCTTGCCAAACTTGCGGGCAAGGTCTTTGCAGAGCAGATGGAGCATATTGAGATCCCGCTGCGGCAGCATGGGCACTCGGTCCATCACCCATTGATGCAGTTTTTCATCCTGCGAAACTCCGAGTTCACCAAGCAATTCTGCTGTTTTTGATTTCAGCACGCGAACCTGCCCAGCACTCTCGAAATTTTCTGCTACGTCCTGCTCGTCGCTCACTTTCTGGTCATCGAGCAGCGGACTCAGCTCATAGGCATACAGCATGATCGCCTGACCCAGGTTCAGGGACGGGTATGAGACCTTGAGAGGCAGGTAGCTGATGAGATCCACCTGGGCGAGTTGTTCGTTGGAGAGTCCGGACTCCTCGCAGCCAAACACGATGGCCACCTTCTCGAGAGAGGGCTTGGCCCGGATCTGGTCGCGAATGTCCGCCGGGGTGAGGTAGTGCTGGTAGCGGCCGCGCTGCCGGGCGGTGGTGGCGACCACCAGATCCATGTCCGCCAAGGCCTCTTCCAGGGTGTCGAAGGCTTGCGCGTCCGTCAGGATCTCCTGCGCCCCGTGGGCAACCCAGCTCGCCTCCTCCTCTTCGTGCACCCGGCTCCCCACCAGTCGCATGGCATCGAAGCCCATGGTCTTCATGGCGCGGGCAGCAGCCCCCACGTTGGCGGCACGGGCGGGCGACACCAGCACAAAATAGAGTTTCATCGGGTTCTCTCCAGGATGGGGCCGACGCCGCGAACTGCGGCGAACCGTCGGCAAAACAGGGGCGCAATCTACCGTTTATCCCGAAATATTGCCACTTGAACAGATGTTTGGATGTTGCCATAGTGGCCTTGGACGCGAGTCCGCCGCCTCCGGGCACTGACGCCATGGGCCCGACAGTTCACAAGGAAGAGAGAGATGCAGCAGCCATTGGAGCAGGCGGTCGCCGAGACGATCCTGCAACGTTTTGAGTCGTTTTACAGCCGCTTTCTCGAGATAACCCAGGGCAGCAAGAGCCGTTTCGAGAACAGCGACTGGCTGGGGGTGCAGCTCGCCGGTCGAGAGCGCATCCGCCTCTATGATCACCATGTCGGCGCCACCACGGCGCAGATCAAACAGATGATGGGGGAGCAGCTGCCGACCCAGGCCCTGCTCAAGCAGGTGAAAGGCGCCTTCAGCGATCTCCTGCCCCGCTGCGAGAACTTCGAGGTGGCGGAGTCCTTCTTCAATTCCGTCTATCGCCGCATCTTCCGCCATCGCAACATCCGCGACGAGAACCTTTATATCCACCCCTTCGTAAGCCGGGGCGACAAGCCTGACCTGGGATCCTTGCTGCGTATCTATCGCACCGATCTCTCCCACCTGCCCCAGACCCTGAGCCAGCTGCTCGGGGATTACAGCTTCACCCTCCCTTTCGAAGACAAGCAGCGGGACATCATGGACATCCACCGCCATCTGGCAGAGAGCGGCCCGGCCATCCTGCACGAGGAGCCCTTCGCCATCGAGCTGCTCAGGGAAGTGTTCTATCGCAACAAGGGAGCCTATCTGGTGGGGCTCATCCGGGTGAAGGGAGAAGTCTATCCCTTCATCCTGCCCCTGCTCAGCACCGGTCAGAGCATCTATGTGGACACCGTCATCTTCGAGCCAGAGCTGGCCTCCATCGTGTTCGGCTTCGCCCGCGCCTACTTCATGGTCTATGCCCCGGTGCCGGCGCTCTTTGTGGCCTTCCTTCGCCAGATCATGCCCCGCAAGCCGGACTATGAAATCTACAACGCCATCGGCTGCCAGAAACACGGCAAGACCGAGCTCTATCGTCACTACCAGCAGCACCTGGCCCAGAGCCGGGAGCAGTTCGTCATTGCGCCCGGCATCAAGGGGATGGTGATGAGCGTGTTCACCCTCCCCTCCTACGATGTGGTGTTCAAGGTGATAAAAGACGAGTTCACCCCGCCCAAGGAGGTGAGCCACGAGCAGGTGAAGGAGAAATACCGGCTGGTAAAACAGCACGATAGAGTGGGCCGCATGGCAGATACCCAGGAGTTCACCAACTTCGAGTTTCCCCTCGATCGCATCTCGCCGGAGCTGTTGGCCGAGCTCAAGGCGGTGGCGCCCTCTGCGCTTACCCTCACCGCCGACAAGCTGGTGATCAAACACCTCTACACCGAGCGCAAGATGATCCCCCTGAACCTCTATCTGGATCAGGCGGACGAACAGCAGACCCGCCTCGCCCTGGAGGAGTACGGCAACGCCATCCGCCAGCTCGCGGCGGCCAACATCTTCCCCGGCGACATGCTGTTCAAGAACTTCGGGGTGACTCGCCACGGCCGGGTGGTCTTCTACGACTACGACGAGATCTGCTACATGACGGAATGCAACTTCCGCCAGATCCCGCCGCCCCGCTACCCGGAGGACGAGTGGAGCGCCGAACCCTGGTACTCGGTGGCCCCCAACGACATCTTCCCCGAGGAGTTCGCCACCTTCCTGCTGCAAAAGCCCCAGGTGCGGGAGATCATGATGCAGGTGCACAAGGACTTGTTCGATGCCAACTACTGGAAGATGCTGCAGAGCAACATCAAGGAGGGGGTGTTCGAGGATGTCTATCCCTACCGGCGCAAGAAGCGGTTTCGCTTCCAGCGAGGGGGATGACCCGGCATCAGGCACAAAAAGGGACGCCATGGTGTCCCTTATCACATTCTTATGCACGCTGGCGCAGGGGTCGCCTGCGACAGCCTTTGACGAGATCCCGGCTTATTTCACGGCGTCAAAGGTCAGCAAGGTGGCCTTGTCGGCATCCTTGAGTACCAGCTGTTTGCCGCTGATCTGGAAGCTCGCCACCTTCTCCAGGGTCTGCAGGTAGTTCATCTCCTTGCCGGCCAGATCCCCCGCACACATCATGCGCGTCGAACCCATGGCGCCCAGCGTCAACACGCCGTCACCCTGCTCTGTGATGCCGCCAAAGTAGCGGTTGCAGCCGCCCTTGCCCGCCACCTTGTCACCGGCGACCTGCAGGGTGAAGGTATCACCGCTCGCCCCTTGCAGTTGCCAGGTCGATGCCTGCAATTGTGCCAGCGTGGAACCCGTAGTCATGGCGCAGCCTCCCAGGGCCAGAGCGGCCAGCAGGATCAGTTTGTTGTTCATCAGTTCACCTCGTGATGGAGCGTGTCGTAACGACACGGAGTGAGGGGCCTGTGTACCATGGCTGCGGCGTCAATCAAAACTCTTTTATTGTGATCGGGGTTCCCTTTACTCCCCGCTGGCATGTGCCATGCTTGTAGTCCTGTTCGGACCCAGGGAGGGGAAACGAATGGTCAAGTCTCTCGTCATCGCAATGGCATCCAGCCTCGTCTTTTCGGCTCAGGCCGCCGACTGGAGTTTTCTCCAGACCGAATCGGACAACCCGCTCTACGTCAAAAGCTATTCCGGCGTATTGCTCGGCAACCAGAGCCACCTTGGCGACAATTTCGACCTCTGGCTCATCAATACCGGCTATCAATACCCGCTTCAGGATGACATCAGCCTCTATATGGAGGCCGGCCCCGCCATCGGCCCCCAAAGTGGGCAGGCCGGGTTCAATATCAGCTCTGGGGTGCGCTATCGCCTCTCCCCGTCACTCAACATCGGCAGCCAGCTCAAGCAGCTGGAGGTGAGCAAGGCCAGCACTCTGGTTGAGCTCAACAGCAGCCTGCTGGTGACACCCTCCCTGGCCATCACAGCCAATTACGGACTCAGTGCCTTCAGCACGGAACACTTTCTCACTCTGGGCGTGGGCTTCAACTTCTGAGGTTCAGAGGAGCCTGGCGCCGCTCACCAGCACACCGTTGAGGTCGGCGTAGACATAGTCGCCGGGCGCTATGGTCACACCGGCAAAAGAGACCACGGTGTCCAGCGTCCCCAGGCCCCGTTTTTCGGTCTTGACCGGACAGGGGGCCAGAGCCTTGACCCCCAGCGCCAGGGTCGCCAGCGTCCCCACATCCCGCACGGCCCCGTTGATGAGGATCCCCTCCCACCCCTGCTCCACCGCCTTGATGGCCAGCTGATCCCCGAGCAGCGCCCGACGCAGGGAGCCGCCCCCGTCGATCACCATCACCTTGCCATGGCCGGGACGATTGACCAGCTCACGCACCAGGCTGTTGTCTTCAAAGCAGGAGAGGGTCACGGCCTCGCCGTAAAACAGCGCCTTGCCGCCATAGTCCTGAAACAGGGGGTCAGCGATCCTAAGGGCGTCGCCATGTTCATCGCAAAGGTCGGGCAGCAGGTCCAGCATGATCATCATCCTTCCATGGAGTGAAATGTGTCCGCTCATTCTTTCATCATGTCGGGGCGCTGACAATCCACCGGCCGGGTGCCCTGTGCGGATGGCGGGGGGCCATGTCAGCCCGAAGGCCTGAGCCGCCAGCGGGACGCAAGCGCCCCCAGATGACAGGGCGGCCCTTCCAGCAACACGGGCACCAGCCAGAGCTCTCCTTCACGCACCCAATAGAGGGCATTCTGGCCAAATCGGGCGGCCAGCCGGATAGCCTCTGGCAGCGAAAGCGGCAACAATAGCGACGCCTCCTGCCAGCGCTCATCCTCATCGCTCCCCCAGACCTCTCCCATGACGGGACACTCGCCCACTTGCCGGACAAGGGCTCGCTGGCGACGGGCATTGCGGCGCAGCCCCACCCACCGGCTGGCCGGGTTCCAGGCCGTGACAATGGCATAGGCTGGGCAGCTGGGAGGCGCAAAGGGGGCGATGAAGCACACTTTTCTGTAGTTTTCCCACAAAGTCATGTCAACCACATGTTACATCCCATTACATTTATTAAGGGCGAAAAAGCGGGTCAGCCCAAGTATGATGCAGCGAACTCGGGGATTGACTTATATCAAAGCTGAGTTAAAAAGTTGCTATCTGACGGCAAAGAGTGTTGTTATGCGCCTGTTAACTGATAAAATGCAGCAACTTTTGTAATGGACTACCTCTCCGGGCTTCTCTATGTTCAGACTTGTTGAGAGCCCATGTACGGCACAGGGATGCTTGCCGACATAGTTACCAAATTCGCGATGATTCGACCTGATATTCATACCCAGGATGACGTAATAAATTTTCAGGACCGGTCGGATAACGCCAAAGAGTGTTAAAATTTCGATAATTAACTGATAGGAATCTGGGAATACTCATGCAAACACCACATATTCTGATCGTCGAAGACGAGCTGGTCACCCGCAACACCCTCAAGAGCATCTTCGAAGCCGAAGGCTACATCGTGCTGGAAGCCAACAACGGTGACGAGATGCACCAGGCCCTGACCAGCCACACCATCAACCTGGTGATCATGGACATCAACCTGCCGGGCAAGAACGGCCTGCTGCTGGCGCGCGAGCTGCGTGAAGATGACAACATCGCCCTGATGTTCCTGACCGGTCGCGACAACGAAGTGGACAAGATCCTAGGGCTGGAGATCGGCGCAGATGACTACATCACCAAGCCGTTCAATCCCCGTGAACTGACCATCCGTGCCCGCAACCTGCTGAGTCGCACCATGAACGTGGCCGCCGGTGGCGAAGAGAAGAAGCTGGTAGAACGTTATCTGTTCAATGGCTGGGCTTTGGACATCAACAGCCGCGCCCTGGTCAGCCCGGCTGGCGACATGTTCAAGCTGCCCCGCTCCGAGTTCCGCGCCATGCTGCACTTCTGCGAGAACCCGGGCCAGATCCAGACCCGTGCCGAGCTGCTCAAGAAGATGACGGGCCGCGAACTCAAACCCCACGACCGCACCGTGGACGTGACCATCCGCCGTATTCGCAAGCACTTCGAGAGCGTGGGTGACACCCCGGAGATCATCGCCACCATCCATGGCGAAGGCTATCGCTTCTGCGGCGAGCTGGAGCAGGAGTAATCCTCCCCACTCCCGAGTTGAAAAGGCGCCCTGTGGCGCCTTTTCCATGTCTGCAAGTCCGCCCCCCCCAGGCAACTTGCCCCCTCAAAAAGAGCACAACAAAAAGCCCACTCGCAGGAGTGGGCTTTTTGTGTGAAGGCTGGAGCGGGCAGCGGGAATCGAACCCGCATCATCAGCTTGGAAGGCTGAGGTAATAGCCATTATACGATGCCCGCTAGGCATCAAAACGTGCTCGGTGTGATGGGGAATCCCCACGACAGACAGCCATCTGGCTGATATGGACAACGGCGCGTGCCGCCATCTGGAATGTGGAGCGGGTGATGGGAATCGAACCCACGTATGCAGCTTGGGAAGCTACCGTTCTACCATTGAACTACACCCGCGTCAGTGGCCTCTACTATATGCATTTTGCCGCCGAGCGCAATCACCGACCTCGCATTTTTTGCCATAAATCAAGCTGTTCGGCCAACTAATGAGCATGAAGCCGATTTTTCACACAATGATGTTCATCCGCCCGGTTCTGCAAGGTTGCCAAGCCGTGGGGGCGACGATAGTCTTGCGCCACTCGTTTGAGGAGGGTGGTAATGGACAAGAACAGACAGAAACATCTCTATGGCTGGTTGCGCAAACAATCGGGCCATGGTCGGCGCTGGATCGGCATCTCCATCGCCTTCGGGCTGGGTCAGGGCGTCCTGATGGTGATGCAGGCCTGGTTGCTGGCGACCCTGCTGCACGGTTTCATCATCGAAGGCTCCACGCCGGAGCACTCCGCCCCCCTCTTCATCAGTCTGTTGCTGGTGACCCTGACCAAGGCGGCCCTGGCCTATGGCCGCGAGGTGGCGAGTTTCAAGGCGGGCAGTGCGGTGCGCCAGGCCATCCGTGAGCTGGTGCTCACCCGCCTCGCCAGGCTCGGCCCTGCCTATATCCAGCGTCGCCCCGCCGGTAGCTGGGCCAGCCTGCTGCTCGAGCAGATCGAAGAGATGCAGGACTTCTTCTCCCGTTATCTGCCCCAGATGGCCATCGCCGTCTTTATTCCCCTGGTGATCCTGGTCTCCGTGTTCCCGGTCAACTGGGCGGCGGGCCTCATTCTGCTCGGCACGGCCCCGCTCATTCCTCTCTTCATGATCCTGGTGGGGGTGGGCGCCGCCGATGCCAACCGCCGCAACTTCCAGTCGCTGGCGCGCCTCTCAGGCCACTTCCTCGATCGCCTCAAGGGGCTGCGCACCCTGCAGCTTTTCATGCGTACCCGGGCGGAAGGGGAGGCCATCCGCGATGCATCGGAAGATTTTCGCGAGCGCACCATGGAGGTGCTGCGCCTCGCCTTCCTGAGCACGGCCGTGCTGGAGTTCTTCGCCGCCATCGCGGTGGCCCTGGTGGCCGTCTACTTCGGTTTCTCCTACATCGATCACCTCAACTTTGGCAGCTATGGCGTCAAGGTCACCCTCTTTACCGGCCTGTTCGTGCTCTTCCTCGCCCCCGAGTTCTACGCGCCGCTGCGGGAACTCGGTGCCTACTATCACGCCAAGGCACAGGCCATTGGCGCCGCCGAACAACTGCTGGAATTTCTCGAGGCCGACGTGAGCGAACCCGCCTCCGGGACGCTCCCCTTCCATGCGGATGGCCCCGTCAAGGTAGAAGCCCGCAGCCTGGAAGTGCTGAGCGCCGAGGGCAAGGTGCTGGTCGGTCCCCTCGATTTCACGCTGGAAGCCGGCACGCGCACAGCCCTGGTCGGCATCAGCGGCGCGGGCAAGAGCTCCCTGGTCAACGCCCTGCTCGGTTTTGCCCCCTATCGCGGTTCCCTGTGCGTCAACGGAGTGGAGCTTCGTACCCTGGACATCAGTCAGTGGCGCCAGCAGCTAGGCTGGCTCTCCCAGAATCCCCAACTCTTCCACAGCTCCCTGCGGGACAACCTGCTGCTGGCCAGACCATCCGCCAGCGACGCCGAGCTGGAATCCGCGCTCAAGCGCGCCCAGGCCTGGGAGTTCGTCAATGAGAAAGGGCTGGACTATCGGGTCGGGGATCAGGCGGGCGGCCTTTCCGTCGGCCAGGCCCAGCGCATCGCCCTTGCCCGTACCCTGCTCAAGACGACCCAGATGATGGTGCTGGATGAACCCACTGCCAGCCTGGATCGCCATTCTGAGCGGGCCGTCATGAGCGCCCTCGAACAGGCCGCACAAGGTCAGACCCTGCTGATGATCACCCACCGCCTCGATCAGCTCAGCCAGATGGACAACATCCTGGTGCTGGCGCACGGCAAGCTGGTGGAGCAGGGACGTTTTGCCGCACTCGGCGAGGCCCAGGGCCCCTTCGCCCGCCTCCTGTCGCAATCCCAAGGTTTCGGAGACTCTCTCGATGACTGATCTATTGCCGTTCCTGCGCCTTTATCGCCAGCACTGGCTCAGCCTCTCCATCGGCCTGCTGCTGGCCCTGGTCACCCTGGTGGCCGGCATGGGCCTGCTCTCCCTCTCCGGCTGGTTCCTCTCCGCCGCCGCCGTCGCCGGGCTGGCGGTCGCCACCCGAGACACCTTCAACTACATGACCCCTGCGGGGGGCGTGCGTTTCTTCTCCATCGTGCGCACCGCCAGTCGCTGGGGCGAGCGGGTCGTGAGCCACGACGCCACCTTCCGGGTGCTGACCCGGCTGCGGGTCTGGTTCTGGCAAAAGCTCTCCCCTCTCTCCCCCGGCTCCCTTGCCGGTTTTCGCCAGGCTGACCTGCTCAACCGTCTGGTGGCCGACATCGATGCCATGGATCACGTCTATCTGCGCCTCATCACCCCCATTGGGGCGGCGCTGCTGAGCTGCGCCGGGCTGGTCTTCTTCCTCTCCTTCTTCGATGGTCGCCTGGCGCTGACGCTGGGAGCCATTCTGCTCTTTGGCATGCTGGCCTTGCCCCTGGTCTTCTATTTTGCCGGGCGCGCACCGGGCCGCCAGCTCATCGCCGAGAAGTCCAACCTGCGTACCCGCATGGTGGACTATCTGGACGGCCAGGCCGAACTGCAGATGTTCGCCGCCGCTCCCGAGGCGCTCACCGGATTGCAGCAGGCGGAGCAGGCCCTGATCAGGGCCCAGGCCCGCATGGCCCGCGTCAGCGGTCTGGCCGCCTTCTCGGTGCAGTTGCTGAGCGGCTGGACTCTGACCCTGATGCTCTGGCTGGCCGGTCACGGCGTCGGTGGCAGTTCCCCTGACCCCATCACGGCACTCATGGTGTTCGCTACCCTGGCGAGCTTCGAGGCGCTGCTGCCACTGGCCGGTGCCTTCCAGCACCTCTCCACCAGCCTCACCTCCGCCCGCCGTCTCAACGAGATCCTGCAAGAGGCCAAAGCGCCGGAGTGGGGAGCACAGCAAGCCCCCGCTGCCCGGGGTGCCGTGCAGATAAGCGACCTGCATTTCACCTATCCAGGCCAGGATGCCCCCGTGCTGCAAGGGTGCACCTTGCAACTGCATGCCGGGGAGAAGCTGGCGCTGCTGGGGCAGACCGGCTGTGGCAAGTCCACCCTGATGGGGTTGCTGACCCGGGAGTGGACGGCCCTATCGGGGGAGATCCTGCTCGATGGCAAGCCCCTCACCGATTACAGCGAAGAGGCGCTGCGCGCCTCCTGCTCCGTGGTGAGCCAACGGGTCCACCTGTTTGCCGATACCCTGCGTGGCAACCTCACCCTGGCCGCCCCCGGAGCCAGCGACGAACGGCTCATCGAGGTGCTCACCCAGGTGGGGCTCGGAACTCTGCTCCACGATGAGGGTGAGCAGGCCGAACAGGGACTGGATGCCTGGCTCGGGGATGGCGGGCGTCCGCTCTCCGGCGGGGAGCGCCGCCGCATCGGCATCGCCCGCGCCCTGCTCCACGATGCACCGCTCTGGCTGCTGGACGAGCCCACCGAAGGGCTCGATACCCAGACCGAACGGGAGATCATGGATCTGCTGCTGACCCTGGGGGCGGATCGCACCCTGCTGCTCATCTCCCACCGCCTGCTGGGGCTGGAACGGATGGACAGGGTAGCCCTGATGGAAGAGGGTCGCATCCGTTTGTGTGCCCCCCACCAGGAGCTGCTGGAAGATGATCACTACCGCAGCCTGCACCGGCGACTGGCCCCCGCCTGATCCGGGGTCGTCTCGCTACAATCCATTGATATGGCTAAAAATGGGGCTGGTCGCCATCGGCGACTGCCCCCTATAATGGCCCACTCGCCACCCAACAAGATGCCGATATGAAACGCCTGATCCTGATGATGCCCCTGATTGCCTCCGGTTGCGCCGACTTCGCCTTCAACAGCAATCTGGACAAGGAAAACTTCGACGAGTACTTCAAGCCGGGGAGCGTGCGGATCTACGAGCAGAGCGAGCTCGCCGACCTCAACTACCTCTACCTCGGCACCGTCGAGGGGGAATCCTGCCAGAGCGATGCCAACCAGGCGGTGCCCAATGCCGGTGAAGCCCGCACCCTGGCCCGCCGCCGCGTGGCGGACATGGGGGGCAACGGCGTCAGCTTCGACAAGTGCGCCGAGTTCAGCGACGTGCCCGGCTGCCTGAAGCAGGTGATCTGCTACGGTCAGGCGCTGAAAGTGGCCGAAGAGAAGTAAGTCCTGCCATGGCGATCGCCATCGTGCGACTCGGCAGCCCCCGCCTCGAGGATGAGGGACTTCGCATCGGCACCGTGCGTCGCCCCCCTCGCGGCGTGCCCAAAGCGGCGTTCGCCAGCCAGGATTGGTACGACGTCTGGTTCCCCAATCTGGCCCCCAGCGCCGAGACCATGAAACTCGGTCAGACTGCCGACACCCCGGCCCGGTGGACCGCCTTCTGCAAGCAGTACAAGGCCGAGATGGCCGCCCCGGCCGCGAAGCACGATCTGGCCCTGCTGGCCGCCCTCTCCCACACTACCCATTTCTCGGTGGGGTGCTACTGCGAACAGGAGTCCCGCTGCCATCGCAGTGTGCTGAGGACCCTGCTGGCCGACGCGGGGGCATTGCTGCGCTGAGCCCCGTCATGGATGAACACCCCACATGAGAAGAGGGCACCCTGGGGTGCCCTCTTCTTTATGATGTCGGCTAATGCGCATTCGATGACAAGGAAACCTCCACTCGTCGTCGCAAGGCCTGTTCCTCGTCATGGGTCATGCCCGGCAGCGGCCCCCGGGGGTTGCTGGCAAGCCATCCCACCAGATCGTCAACCGTCTCCTCCAGGGGGCGAAAGTTCAGCCCATGAACGATGGCGGCCTCGGCGCTGATGGTGCCATACCCAGCATACTCGGGCAGCTCGTTTGGCAGCAGCGTGGGATAGCTTTGCCAGGGCGCCACCCCTGCCGCCATCAGGTCACGCCAGGGAGCCCACTCGAGCTGCAAGGGGGTCGCTGGCGTCAGCCGGGCAGCGAGGCGCTCCACCCAGTCGTTCAGTGCGATGCCGGGCTTGATCAGGTTGAAGCACCCAGCGAGTCGCTGCTCGGCAGCCCGCAGCACGAACTCGGCGCAGTCGCGCACATCCAGGTATTGCAGCCTGTCCTCCCCCAGCCCCGGCAAGAGCCAGGGCCCGCCCCGCTGCACCCGCCTCACCCACCAGGCAAGACGAGCGGTCGGGTCAAAGGGGCCGCAGAGCACGCCGGGGCGCAGGGTGCACAGGCGATCTCCCCAGCGGGCGCGATACACCGACTCGCACAGCACCTTGAGGGGGCCGTAGTCGGTGGGCGCTCCTGCTATCTCGTGCAAGGGGGCCGACTCATCCATGCCGGGTTGGGAAAAATCGTGATAGACACTGATGGTGGAAATGAAGATGAGCCGATCACAGCGCCCCAGCAGAGCGTCAGAGAGTCCTTCGGCCTGTTCGGGGCGATAGCAGCAGGTGTCGATGACCAGATCCCAGTGCAGCCCTTCGCCCCGCAAGGGGGCCAGGTCCCCGTCTCTGTCCCCGTGAAGCTGGGTCAGCTCCCGCCAATCCGGGTGCTGGCGGTGGCCGCGATTGAACAGCGTCACCTCGTGCCCCCAATCCAGGGCTAGCGTGGTCAGGTGGCGACCCAGAAAGCCGGTGCCGCCGATAATCAACAATTTCATCCCTGTCTCTCCTCTATGGCGCCCTCTCCTTGCAGCCCCTCCACGGGCAGCCGAAACGGCCATGGCCTGGCATGGTGAGCACACGTCCCAGGCACGCTCTGATGCCGCCAGGCATATCGTCATGGTGCGGGCAGCAGGCTCCTTGCCCGCTCCCCCGCCACCCCTTTTGCCGCCCCACCCTACGCAAGTTGGCACCAGGACACAGCCCCCGGGCACCGGGTCTGGGATCGGGATCACAGGGGCCGCGTCCTGGTACTCCCCCTGCGTTTTCGGCGTGCCTGTGCTACATTGCCCGGGTTTTCAGCCAGGATCCGCCATGAAGTTCGATATCGATACCCTAGGGATCATCCGCTCTCCCTACAAGGAGAAGTTCGCCATACCCCGCCAGCCCGGCCTGGTCAGCGCGGCTCGCGCCCGCCTCGAACTGCTTCCTCCCTACGATCAGCCCGATGCGCTGCGCGGCATCGAGCAATTCTCCCATCTCTGGATCAGCTTCGTGTTTCACCAGACCATGGATCAGGGCTGGCACCCGACGGTGCGCCCGCCGCGCCTCGGCGGCAACGAGCGGGTCGGGGTCTTTGCCACCCGCTCCACCTTCCGCCCCAACCCCCTTGGCCTCTCCGTGGTCGAGCTGCACGGGGTGGGACGTGAGCGCGGCAAACTCTGGCTCGAGCTGGGCGCCGTGGACTTGCTCGACGGCACCCCCGTCGTCGACATCAAGCCCTATGTCCCCTATGCCGACAGCCTGCCCCACGCCCGTGGCGGTTTCGCCCCCGATGCCCCCACCCCGCCGCTGGCGGTGAGCTTCAGCGCCCAGGCCGAGCAGCAGCTCGCCCCCTGGCTCAAGGCCCACCCGGAGCTGCGTGAACTGGTGAGGGAGGTGCTGGCCCAGGATCCCCGCCCTGCTTACAAGAAGGGCAAGCCGGATGACAAGGTGTACGGTGTCAGATTGTTCGATGTGAACGTGCAATTTCAGATAAAAGAACCGCAATGTCAGGTGCTGACCATCGAACCCGCTTGAAAAAAGCCTCTCGGGCAGCATGAAAAAAGCCACCCTCCCGGGTGGCTTTTTTATGGGCAAAACAGGGTGCTCAGCGCCGCTGCAGCAGCAGGCTGCCGATGGAGTAACCGGCGCCAAAGGAGCAGAGCACCCCGCGAGCCCCGCTCGGCAGATCCTGGTTGAAGAGGTGGAAGGCGATGATGGAACCCGCCGAGCTGGTGTTGCCGTAGCGGTCGAGGATGACAGGCGCCTCCTGCTGGCTGGCGTCGTGGCCCAGCAACTTGCGGCCGATAAACTGGTTCATGGTGAGGTTGGCCTGATGGAGCCAGAGCCGGCTCAAGCCATCGGCCGCCCATCCCTGCTCCGCCAGCTGGGAGGCTATCTGATCGCACACCAGGGGCAGCACCTCCTTGAACACCTTGCGCCCCTGCTGGCGGAACAGCTTGTCGTCGCCGTAGCGGGTGCGCGGGCTGAGCCGGTTCAGGAAGCCGAAGTTGTTGCGGATGTTGTTGGAGTACTGGGTCACCAGCTTGCTGGCCACCAGTTGCCAGGGGTTGGCCACCTGGCAATCGGCCTCCCGCTCCAGCAGCACGGCGGTACAGGCGTCTCCGAAGATGAAGTGACTGTCCCGATCGCGGAAGTTGAGGTGACCCGAGCAGATCTCCGGATTGACCACCAGCGCCAGCCGGGCGGTACCTGCCGCCAGCATGTCTGTGGCGGTCTTGATCCCGAAGGTGGCGGAAGAGCAGGCCACGTTCATGTCGAATGCCAGGCCGCTCGCGCCGAGATAGTGCTGCAATTCGATGGCCAGCGCCGGGTAGGGGCGCGGCATGTTGGAGGCAGCGACGATGACAAGATCGATCTCCCCCGGTTCACGACCGGCGGCAATCAGCGCCTGCTCGGCGGCCGCCACCGCCATCTCCACCATGATGGAAGGCTGATCGTCCGGGCGCTCCGCCATGAGCGGTTGCATGATGTCGGGATCCAGCACCCCCTCGCTGCTCACCAGATAGCGGCTCTTGATGCCGGAGGCCTTCTCGATGAACTCGCAGCTCGAGTGCTGTTTGGCAGGCAGCTGCCCTGCATCGATGGCGGAGGCGTTCTCCTCGTTGTAGAGATCCACGTACTGGTTGAAGGCCGCCACCAGCGCTTCATTGCTGACGGCAAAGGGAGGGGTATAGAGGCCTGAGCCACTGATTACGATAGAGGTCATCTTTGCTCCTGGCCGGGTGCAATCCCGGCTTGTCTGTTTTTTAGGGTTCAGAGGGTCACAGCTGGTCGATGGCCGCAGCCAGACCCGCCAGGGTCAGCGGGTGCATCCGCCCGCCGATCAATTCGTTCATCAACTTGATGGAGGGGTGCCACAGCCACTCCTGCCTTGGCAGCGGATTGACCCACACCATCTTGGGGAAATGTTGTTGCAGGCGCCCGAGCCACACCTGGCCGGGCTCCTCGTTCCAGTACTCTACGCTGCCACCTGGCCAGGTGATTTCATAGGGGCCCATCTTCGCATCCCCCACCACCATCACCCTGTAGTCGCTGCCGTAGGTGCGCAGCAGCCGCAAGGTATCGAACCGATCATCATGGCGCCTGGCATTGTCCTGCCAGACGAAGTCGTAGAGGCAGTTGTGAAAATAGAAGAACACCAGGTGCTTGAACTCGTGGCGCAGGGCCGAAAAGAGGCGCTGCACCTCGGCCACATGGGCATCCATGGAGCCCCCTACGTCGAAGAAGACCAGCAGTTTGACCCCGTTGTGGCGCTCGGGCCGCAGTTTCACATCGAGCCAGCCTTGCCTGGCCGAGCTTTGGATGGTGTTGTCGAGATCCAGCTCGTCGGGATTGCCCCGGCGCACCCAGCGCCTGAGCTTGCGCAGGGCGAGCTGGATGGCGCGCTGCCCCAGGGGCGAGTCGTCACTGAAGTTGCGAAAGTGGCGCGCCTCCCACACCTTGGTCGCCCGCCCGTGCTGGCCCTCTCCCCCCATGCGGATCCCTTCCGGGTGATAACCACCGTGACCGAACGGGCTGCTGCCCCCGGTGCCGACCCACTTGTTGCCGCCGGCGTGGCGCGCTTTCTGCTCGCTTAGCCGCTGGTTGAGGGTCGCCAGCAGCTGGTCCAGCCCGCCAAGGGATTGGAGCAACGCCTTCTCCTCCGGGCTTAACAGTCGCTCGAACTCCTTGCGCAGCCAGTCGTCAGGCAGGCTCTCCGGCAACAGGGGGATGGCGGCCAACCCTTCGTAATACTCGGCGAAGGCGCGATCGAAGCGATCGTAGTGCGCCTCATCCTTCACCAGCAGGCAGCGGGATAGCTGGTAGAACTCGTCCATGTCGAGGCTGGCCAGTCTGGCTGCCAGCGCCGCGTGGAGGTCGAGCAACTCCCGCAGGCTGCAAGGAAGCTTGTGGCGGCGCAGGTGAAGGAAGAAGTCGATGAGCATTCAGCCGCCGCGGCGCGCCAGAAAGGCGAGCTTCTCGAAGAGGTGCAAGTCCTGCTCCGTCTTGAGCAGGGCACCGTAGAGAGCGGGCACCAGCTTGCCGGGCTCACGGGTGCGCAGGGCTTCGGGGGCGATGTCGTCCGCCAACAACAGCCGGATCCAGTCCAGCAGCTCGGAGGTGGACGGCTTCTTGCGCAGCCCCTCTACCGCACGCAGCTCAAAGAAGAGCGTCATCGCCTCGTCGAGCAGCCGCTCCTTGAGGTCGGGGTAATGGAGCTTGACGATGGCCTGCATCTCGGCCTTGTCGGGAAAGCGGATGTAGTGGAAGAAACAGCGGCGCAGGAAGGCGTCCGGCAGCTCTTTTTCGTTGTTGGAGGTGATGATGACCACGGGGCGCTGGCGCGCCTTCACGCGCTCGCCGGTCTCGTAGACATCGAACTCCATCCGATCCAGCTCCAGCAGCAGATCGTTGGGAAACTCGATGTCCGCCTTGTCGATTTCATCGATGAGCAGCACTGGCCGCAGCTCTGCGCTGAAGGCCTGCCACAGCTTGCCCCGGCGGATGTAGTGGCCTATCTCCCCTACCCTGGGGTCACCGAGCTGGGAGTCTCGCAGCCGGGCGACGGCATCATATTCGTAGAGCCCCTGCTGGGCCTTGGTGGTGGACTTGATGTGCCAGCTGATGAGCTCGGCGCCCAGGGATTCGGCCACCGCCTCCGCCAGCACCGTCTTGCCCGTACCGGGCTCACCCTTGATGAGCAGCGGCTTCTCCAGCACGATGGCGGCATCGACGGCCATCTTCAGTGCCTGTGATGCGAGATAGCGGTCGCTTCCTGCAAATCCCATGAGATCCCTTCCATTGGATGCCTAGGCAGCGGGAGCCCCCTCGGCAAGAGAGAATAAGTTCTATATGTTGTAATAACATATTGTTATAACGATTCGTCACTTCTCATTCAGAAACCACAGGGTAATCTTGTTTCATCGCCTTAACAAACACAGGGATAGCACCATGAGCAAAATTTTTGAGGACAACAGCCAGACCATAGGCAACACCCCGCTTGTTCGTCTCAACCGTGTTACCAAGGGCCGCGTGCTGGCCAAGATCGAGAGCCGCAACCCGAGTTTCAGCGTCAAGTGCCGGATCGGTGCCAACCTCATCTGGGATGCCGAGAAACGCGGCGTGCTGACCAAGGGCAAGGAGATCATCGAGCCCACCAGCGGCAACACGGGCATTGCCCTGGCATTCGTGGCTGCGGCCCGCGGCTATCCCATCACCCTGACCATGCCAGCCACCATGAGCCTCGAGCGCCGCAAACTGCTCAAGGCCCTGGGTGCCAACCTGGTGCTGACCGAAGGCCCCCTCGGCATGAAGGGCGCCATTGCCAAGGCCAACGAGATCCTCGAATCCGAGCCGGGCAAGTACGTGCTGCTGCAACAGTTTGAAAACCCGGCCAACCCGGAAATCCACGAGCAGACCACTGGCCCCGAGATCTGGGACGCCACCGATGGCGAGGTGGATGTGTTCGTGGCGGGCGTCGGCACCGGCGGCACCATCACCGGGGTCTCCCGCTACATCAAGAAGACCAAAGGCAAGGCCATCGTCTCCGTGGCGGTCGAGCCCAGCGAATCCCCTGTCATCAGCCAGAAACTGGCGGGTGAAGAGATAAAGCCCGGTCCCCACAAGATCCAGGGCATCGGCGCCGGCTTCATCCCGGGCAACCTGGATTTGAGCCTGCTGGACCGCGTCGAGCAGGTGAGCAGTGACGAAGCCATCGAGATGGCCCGCCGCCTGATGGAAGAGGAAGGGATCCTGGCCGGTATCAGCTCCGGCGCTGCCGTGGTCGCTGCCAATCGTCTGGCCGAGCAGCCGGAGTTCGAAGGGAAAACGATTGTCGTCATCCTGCCGAGCGCCGCCGAGCGTTACCTCTCCAGCGCCCTCTTCGCCGGTGTGTTCAGCGAGCAGGAATTGCAGCAGTAGTTGATCAGCCAACACCAAAACGACGGCGCTCCTCGGAGCGCCGTTTTCATTATGCGCTAAACTCTCTAGCCATCAGTGCCACTCGGCCCCTTATTTTTTGGGGTAAAATAACAAACTTGGATATGACAAAAAAAGCAGACATTCTGTGATAAATCTCATATCCTGTGCGGCGTCACGAGGTGTTTGCTGGCAAGGTATCACAAGGTAACAAAGTGTTATTTTTCGTTAGAAAATAATTTCAGGCCAGGCCTGACGCGGCTTGCAGCCTGATAACGAAAAATTACCTGGCCACGACGCCGAATACTGCACAGAAAATTGACCTGGATTAAACCATTGCAGGTCTGATTTCGTTACTTTACAACATATCCATACTGACACGGTGAGACAGGAAGCCTCATTGGCGACCATCTCTCCAAACAATATCAATAATATGGGGTGAAACCATGTACGAGAAGTCTGTTGTTATTACTGCTGAAAACGGCCTGCACACCCGTCCTGCAGCTCAGTTCGTGAAAGAAGCCAAAGAATTCCAAAGCGAGATCACTGTGGTCTCCGGTGGCAAATCCGCCAGCGCCAAGAGCCTGTTCAAGCTCCAGACCCTGGGTCTGACCAAAGGCACCAACGTGACCATCCAGGCTGACGGCCCGGACGCTCAGAAAGCCGTTGAGAAGCTGGTTGCCCTGATGGACGAGCTGGAGTAATCCAGCTTTATTCCTCCCCCACAGTCGTTTTAATAGGAAGGATTATGATATCTGGCATTCTTGCGTCCCCCGGTATCGCATTCGGCAAGGCGCTTCTTCTGAAAGAAGATGAAATCGTTATCAATCAGGGCAAGATTCCCGCCGAACAGATTGATGCCGAGATCAACCGCTTCCTCGAAGCCCGCACCAAATCAGCCGCACAGCTGGAAGCCATCAAAGAGATGGCCGGTCGCACCTTCGGTGAGGAAAAAGAGGCCATCTTCGAAGGCCACATCATGCTGCTCGAAGATGAAGAGCTGGAAGGGGATATCAGATCCTTCATCAAAGAACACAAGGCCTCTGCCGACAGAGCCGTTCACGAGGTGATCGAACAGTACGCCAAGATGATGGCCGATCTGGATGACCCCTATCTGCGTGAGCGCGCCACCGACTTCCGTGACATCGGCACCCGTCTGGTCAAGAACGTACTGGGCATCGCCGTTGTCAACCTGAGCACCATCGACGAAGAGGTCATCCTGGTCGCCAAAGACCTGACCCCGTCTGAAACCGCTCAGATCAACCTGAAATACGTGCTGGGCTTCGTCACCGACATCGGTGGCCGAACCTCCCACACCTCCATCATGGCCCGCTCCCTGGAGCTGCCGGCCGTCGTGGGCACCAACGACATCACCGAGCGCGTCAAGAACGGTGACATGCTGGTGCTGGATGCGATCAACAACCAGGTCATCATCAACCCGACTGCCGACCAGTTGAACGAAGCCAAGAAGTTCCAGGCCCAGTTCCAGGCAGAGAAGGACGAGCTGGCCAAGCTCAAAGACCTGCCTGCCATCACCCTGGATGGCCACCAGGTCGAAGTGTGCGCCAACATCGGGACCGTCAAGGATACCGAAGGTGCCATCCGCAACGGCGCCGAAGGCGTGGGTCTGTACCGTACCGAGTTCCTGTTCATGGACCGTGACGCGCTGCCGACCGAAGAGGAGCAGTTCAAGGCTTACAAAGAAGTGGCCGAAGCCATGCCGGATCAACCGATTATCGTCCGTACCATGGACATCGGCGGCGACAAAGAACTGCCCTACATGAATTTCCCGAAAGAGATGAACCCCTTCCTGGGCTGGCGTGCCGTGCGTATCTTCTTCGATCGCACCGACATCATGCACGCCCAGCTGCGGGCCATCCTGCGTGCGTCTGCCTTCGGCAAACTGCGCATCATGTTCCCGATGATCATCTCCGTCGAAGAGTTCCGCAGCCTGAAGGCTACCGTGGAGACGCTGAAAGCCGAACTGCGTGCCGAAGGCAAAGCCTTTGATGAATCCATCGAAGTGGGTATCATGATTGAGACCCCGGCCGCGGCCGTGATGGCTCATCATCTGGCCAAGGAAGTGGATTTCTTCAGTATCGGTACCAACGACCTGACCCAGTACACCCTGGCTGTCGACCGTGGTAACGAGATGATTTCCGCCATGTACAACCCGCTGTCACCCTCCGTCCTGACCCTGATCAAGATGGTGATCGACGCTTCCCATGACAATGGCAAGTGGACCGGTATGTGCGGTGAACTGGCTGGTGACGAACGCGCCACCCTGCTGCTGCTGGGTATGGGTCTGGATGAGTTCTCCATGAGCGCCATCTCTGTACCGCGTATCAAGAAGCTTATCCGCAACACCAACTTCGAAGATGTGAAGGCCATGGCCGACCAGGCGCTGAGCTTTGCCACCGCCGCCGAAATCGAAGCGTGCGTAGATAACTTTATTAAGCAGAAGGCAGTCTGCTAAGATCGGCTGCAAACAGCGACAATCATCTCTAGGAGCTTTTACTATGGGTCTGTTCGACAAACTGAAGAAACTGGTTTCCGACGACAGTTCTGACACTGGCGGCATCGAAATCTTTGCTCCGCTGTCCGGCGAAATCGTCCCCATCGAAGATGTGCCTGACGTCGTCTTCGCCGAGAAGATCGTCGGCGACGGCATCGCCATCAAGCCGGCCGGCAACAAGATGGTTGCTCCGTGCGACGGCACCATCGGCAAAATCTTCGAGACCAACCACGCGTTCTCTCTGGAGTCCGACTCTGGTATCGAGCTGTTCGTTCACTTCGGTATCGACACCGTCGAGCTGAAGGGTGAAGGCTTCACCCGTATCGCTCAGGAAGGTCAACAGGTCAAGCGCGGTGACACCATCATCGAGTTCGATCTGGCCGTTCTGGAAGCCAAAGCCAAGTCTACCCTGACGCCTGTGGTCATCTCCAACATGGACGAGATCAAAGAGCTGGTGAAAATGACTGGCGCCGTGACCGTGGGCGAAACCCCGGTGATCCGCATCAAGAAATAATGCGCCCTGGCCTGACGCCAGCGACCGCCAAAAACCGAAGCCTGGTGCTTCGGTTTTTTTTTTGCCCCTTCCATCTCCTGATACTCCATGGGCTCCCGCACAGGTCAGCATGACGGCAGAAAGGCAGAAAGGCAGAAAGGCAGAAAGGCAGAAAGGCAGAAAGGCAGAAAGGCAGAATTGTTATCGAGATCGACACGGGCATAAGCAAGCCGAGTACCCTCAAGAGGGATACCTGCGGGTCCTTTGGCTCGATATGAGACGGGATGAAAAGAGATAAGCCGCTTAAGTGGCGAGGAGACAACGATGCTGAGAAATACCGAACAACGTTATGGCAGCCTGAGCATAGGGCTGCATTGGTTGACCCTGCTGCTGATGATCGCCGTCTATGCGCTGATGGAGTTCAGGGACATCTTCCCCAAAGGGTCGGCCGGCCGCGACCTGATGAAGGAGTTTCACTTCATGGTGGGTCTGCTGATCCTGGCGCTGGTGGTCGTGCGCCTGCTGGTGCGCGTGGGTAGCCCTTCACCGCGTATCGTGCCCGAGCTCTCCCCCCTGATGCTCACGCTGGCCAAGCTCGCCCATCTGGCGCTCTATGGCTTCCTGATCCTCACCCCGCTGCTGGGCTGGCTGCTGTTGAGCGCAGGGGGCAAACCCATTCCCTTCTTCGGCCTGGCGCTCCCCGCCCTCATCGCCCCCGATGACGGCCTGAAGGGCACTATCAAGGAGTTGCACGAGACGCTGGCCAGCATTGGCTATGCTCTGATTGCCCTGCACGCAGCGGCAGCCATCTACCACCACCATGTGCTCAAGGACAACACCCTGACCAATATGCTGCCCGAGCGCAAATAACCAGCAACGGGTTGCACACCAACAAAAAGGCCCCTGTGACAGGGGCCTTTTTGTTCATGGAGGGTCATGGGCGACACGTCGTCATCCGGGCAACACTACCCGGCTTTCGCCGCCGCCGAGGGCCTCCACCCGCACCTGCACGCCGATCCGCTCCACCAGGGTCTGCACGTGGGAGATGACCCCGATCTGGCGACCAGCCGCCTGCAGGGAGTCGAGACTGGAGAGCGCCAGATCCAGGCTGTCGGGATCCAGGGTGCCGAAGCCCTCGTCGATAAAGAGCGATTCGACCTGGGTCTGCCGTGACGACAGGCTGGAGAGGGCCAGCGCCAGCGCCAGCGACACCAGGAAGCTCTCGCCGCCGGAGAGGGAATCTACCGAGCGCACCTCGTCCCCCATGTCGAGATCCACCACCTGCAGCGCCAGATCGGTGCCGGGCACCCTCTCCAGCCGATAGCGGGGGGAGAGCTCGGCGAGCTGGGCGTTGGCCTCCAGCAGCAACCGCTCCAGGGTGAGGCTCTGGGCGAAGGTACGCAGCTTGGCGCCGCTGGCCGAACCGATGAGATCGGAGAGTCGCTGCCAGTGATCCGCCACCGCCTGCTGGGCGGCCAGCTCCTCCTGCAAGGTGCCCGCCTTGAGGGCCGCCGCCTCGGCCTGGGCCAGCGTGCTCTTGCACTGGAACAGCTGCTCGTCGAGGGTGCGGCAGTGCGCCTCCAGCGCCGTCAGCCGGCTGGCTAGCTCCTGTGGCGCCAACGCGGCCAGCTCGGGGTGATGCTCGCGGTAACGATCCCGCTTGCTCTCCTCCAGCGCCAGCGCCCGCTGCCGCTCGGTCAAGCGGGTACGCGCCTCGGCGCGGGCATCCTCCAGCGCCTGCAAGGCGGCGCGGCGCCCCTTGAGCTCATCCGGGCTCATGGCCAGCAGGCGGCGCAGGTCATATTCGGCGATACCGAGACTGCTGGCGTGGGCAGCCCAGCGCCCCAGCACCTCCCGCCGCCGCCGACTGCTCACCTGTTTCTCCTGCTCCAGATGGCTGAGACGGGTCTTGAGCTCGGTCTGGCGCTCGCGCAGGGTGCGGGCCGTCCCCTGCATCGTCTCCCGCTCGCTGGCCAGTTGCTGCAGCCGCTGCTGCCAGCGGCTCTCGACCAGGGCAATCTCCTCCCCCCCCAGACAGGTGGCACGACTGGTAACCAGCCCCTGCCGTTGCTGTTCATGCTCCTTGTAGTCGCGTTCGAGCTTGTGCAGCAGCTCACGCTGGGTCTGCAGACGCGCCTCCTGGGCGCTCAGGGCCGGGGTGAGGCTGGCAATCTCGCCGGTCAGCCGCTCCCACTCGCTCTGGCCGTGCAGCCAGGCCTCGCAGGCCCGCTGCCACTCGTGCCACTGCTGGCTGCCCAGCCACTGACGCCAGGGCTGGCCTCCCATCTGCTCATCGAGCCGGCTGCCCCCCTGCTCAAGGCGCTGGCGCAGGGTCGTTTCCTGCTCGCCCATCCCCTTCACCTCCCCTTCCAGGGCGATGCGCTGGCGGTCGGCCTCCTGCCACTGCTGCTCGAACTGCTGGTGCTGGCTGGCCAGCTGGCTCAGCTGCTGGCGCACGGCCTGCAACTGCTGCTGCCCCTGCTGGGCCTCGCGCAGCTGCTGCTGGCTGCGGGCCAGCCCCTGCTCCAGGCTCTGGCCGCGGCCGAGCAGGGTACTCATCAACTCGTTCCACTCGATTGGGCTTTGACGCAGCGGCAACGGATGGCCCAGCAGTTCGGCACCGCCGAGCTGCTGCCAGCGCTGGGTCAGCTGCTCGGCGCGCGTCTCCAGCTCAGGCAGATGCTGCTGACGCACCGCTAGCTGGCGGGCCAGCTCCTGGCGTTCGCTCTCGCACTGAATGTATTGGTGATTGAGCCGATCCCACTCAAGCTCCAGGCTGCGGACGCGCTCCGCCAGCTGGCCGAGAATACCGGCCACCTGCGGCTGGCTCTGGTGATAGGGGTGCTCCTCGGCGCCACACAGCGGGCAAGGTTCACCGTCGCGCAGGATGTGGCGATGCTGCTCGAAACTGGCGATGGCACGGGACTGCTCCAGCGCGTGGCGTGCCTCGTCCCGTTGCAGGGCGAGCCGCTCGCGGGCCGGCGTCAGCTCGTCGCCGAGGATGGCCAGCTTGCCGAGCGCCTGCTCCAGCTGGGCGATCTCCTGCTGCAGGCGACCATGCTGCTCACCGTGATTGCGGCCATAGTCCGCCAGCTCCAGCAGCTGACGCAGCTGGCCGAGCTGCTCGGTCTGCCCTTGCCACTGCTCCTGCGCCTTGGCCAGGCGCCCCTCCCACTGCTGCTCCTGCAGCTCGTGCTGCTGTTGCTGCAGCCGCGCCTGCTCGCGCTGCCAGTAGTCGCGCTCCTGCTGCCCCTGCTCCAGCTGGCGCTGCAACTGCCTGAGGGCACGCAGCTTGTGCTCGCGCAGGGTAAGAAGCTGCTGCAGCCTGTCGGCATCCTCGGCCCAATCCTGCATGGCGGTGAGCAGGGGCTGCCACTGGCGGGCCACCGGCGCTAGCTCCTTGTGCTCCTCAAGCCAGGCCCCCCACTGCTGGTGCTGGGCCTTGAGCTGCTCCACCTGCTGGCGCTGCTGGCGCCAGCCCTGCTCCAGGGTGAGCTGGACTTCCCGCTCCTGCGCCCCCTCCTGCTGGATCTTCTGCAGTTGCTGCTGCTTTTCCCGAATGCGGGTGTCGAGCTCCTGCGCCCGTTTGAGTTCGGGTTGCAGGGCGCCCCACTCGCGCTCGGCGGCGATCTTCTCCGCCAGCAGTTGCTGTTCGGTGAGGGCGCTCTGCTGGGTCTGCTCCTCCAGCTTGCCAAGTTCGGGACCAAGCTCGGCCAGCGCCTTCTCCTGCTGCTGCACCTCCAGGGTGAGGCGAGCCAGCTCGTCGTGATCGGCGCGGGCCACCTGGGCCTGCTCGGCGCGGGCGAACTCCTCCCGCTCGGGGGCGGCCGCAGCGTGGGCCACCTCGGCCGCGGCAAGGGCCGCCTCTCCCTCCTGACAGGCCTGCAACTGGGCGGCGATGCGGCCGTTGAGATCGCGCAAGTCCTGCATCAGCTGCTGTTGCTGCTGCTCGTGCTTGAGGCTGGTGGCAAGGCTTATCTGCTGGCTCACCCACTGCTCGCGGGTCGCCTCGTCCATCAGCGCCACGTCACCGAGCCGCTGGCTGATGGCAGCCAGTTTCTGCTGCTCCTCCCGCGCCCGCTCATGGGTCTGGACCGAAATGGCGGAGTAGAGCTCGGTGCCAGTCATCCGTTCGAGCAGGGCCGAACGCTCATCGGCGCTCGATTTTAGGAAGGCGGCAAACTCCCCCTGCGGCAGGATGACGGCGCGGCGAAACTGCTCCCAGGAGAGCCCCACCAGCTCGTCGATGCGATCCTGCAGCTCCCGCTTGCTGCCACTGAACACCTGGCCCGACGCCACGTCGGTCAGGCTGCGCTCCTGGGCCTGAAAGCGCCCCTCGGCGCGGTTGCGGGCCCGGCGCACCGCCCAGCGGGCCAGCCAGATGCGGCCGTCACAGCCGCGAAACTGCACCTCGGCAAAACCGCTGGCGTGGCCGCGGCTGAGGATGCCGCGCACGTCGTTGGCCTTGAGCTTCTCCTCGTCATCCATGCGGCCCACTTCGGCGACATTCTTGCGATTGGCGATAAAGCGCGGCATCTCGTCGTAGAGCGCCAGACAGATGGCATCGAGCAGGGTGCTCTTGCCCGCGCCAGTATTGCCGGTGATGGCAAACAGGCCGGCAGCCCCCAGAGCGCCACCGGCAAAATCGATGGTGAATTGACCGGTCAGGCTGGCCAGATTCTCCCCTGACAGCGACAAGATTTTCATTGGCTGGACTCCTTCACCTGCTCCAGGATCTCTTCAAACGACGCCACCAGCTCGGCCTCCGGCTCCCCGTCGAACTGACGCTGATAGCAGAGGCGAAACACCTCGGTGGGGGAGAGCTCATCGAGCCTGCGCTGGCCGGCACCATCCGCCAGCCCCTGGCCCGAGCCCTGATAACTGGTCGTGATGCGGGCAAGGCGCACCGGCTTGTCGCCGATGGCGGCCAGCACGCGCTCGCGGATGCGGGCCTCGGGTTTGGGCAGCAGCAGCCGCACCTCGAGGAAGGGCTGCGCCTGCTGCGGGCAAGCGGGTAGCGCCAGCGCCTCGATGGCCTGGAGCGCCTCGTCAAGGCCGCTCTGGGGCAGCCGGATCATCTCCACCGCGCGGGGCACCGGGATCCGCTCAAGGCGGGCCAGTTTGCCCCTCTCAAACGTCACCTCCAGCACCTGATGGTTGTAATTCGCCTCGGCCAGCGAGAGCGGCAGCGGCGAGCCGCTGTAGTGCACCCCCTCGGCCGGACTCTGGGCCAGGTGCAGGTGACCCAGCGCCGTGTAGTCGGCGGCGGCAAACAGCTCGGCAGGCAAAGCGTGCTGGTTGCCGCCGAGCACCCGCCGCTCGGAGAGCTCGGAGAGCTGGCCCGCCGCCAGATAGGCGTGGCCCATGGCGATGAGGGCCTGATCCGGATGGCAGCGCGCCCGCCCCTCGCTCAGCACCGCCTCATAGACTTGGCGTACCCCTTCGATGAGTCTGTCCTGCCCCTCCCTGAGCCCGTCGGGGCGCAGATCGCTACTGCGCAGAAACGGCACGGCGGCGCACCAGGCGGCCACCTCGCCGTTCTTGCCTCGCAGCGGCACCAGCAGGCGCTCGGTCTCGAGGCGCCCCTCGTCGTCCCGGCTGATGCTGCCCACCAGATGGAGGTCGAAAGCGCGCAGCAGCTCGTGGGGGGCATCCAGCTTGGAGGGAGAGTCGTGGTTGCCGCCGATGAGCACCATCTCCAGTGCCGGGTGCTCGGCCCGCAGCCGTGCCAGGAAGCGGTAGAGCTGCTGCCAGGCACTGGCGGGAGGGTTGGCGGTGTCGAACAGATCGCCCGCCACCAGCAGGGCATCGATGTCGCGGGTCTTGATGGTGTCGGCCAACCAGTCGAGGAAGGCGTCGTGTTCGAAGCGGCGGTCGTGGCCGTGAAGCTGATGACCGAGGTGCCAGTCGGCGGTGTGCAGGATCTTCATGGAAAACGGCTCGATAAGGAGAAGAGAGCGGGGGCGAGGGCGCCCCGGGATGGAAACAAGATGAGGATGGAGCCCCCCGTTTTCAACCGGGGCAGCCCCAGACGTCAGATTCAGACGGCTTGGTAATGCATCTGGTACTGAAGATGACCGGTGAGGGGATCGGGCACCTCCCCCCCGATTTCAAAGCCGTGGCGGCGGTAGAAACGCACCGCAGGCTCGTTCTCCACGAAGACCCGGGTATGCAGCTCGGCACATCTGGATCTGGCTTCCTGCAACAGGGCGTGCCCCACCCCCCGCCCCTGCCTATCGGGGCGCACGAAGAGTGCAGCCAGGTAATCATCCACCAGCGCCATGAAGCCGAGCAGGTCCCCTCGCTCCTCGAACACCCAGATGCGGGCGTGATCGAGGTAGCGGGTACGCAGCTCCTCCTGAGCCTGCCACCAGCAGGAGGCATCGACGAAATCGTGGGCCTGCAGGGAGGCCAGGAGCCAGATTTCGACGATCTCTTCCATGTCTTCCGGCCGACTCTGTCTCAACATGGTCGCCTCCTTGTCAGCAATGTGAACACTCGCAGTCTAGGGGAGTTGGGCCCGCTCCCGGGGGATCAAGGTGGGGCCCTGTGAGGTCGATCGCCCTTTATTTAGCGAGAATGATTGGCTGATCACAAAGCGCCTCTCTAGTACAATGCCCGCCGGACAATCTAGAGACCGAGGACGCCATGTGGTTTAAAAACCTGCAGATTTACCGCTTTACCCGCCCCTTCGACCTGACCGTTGAGCAGCTGGAAACCCAGCTGGAAGCCTGCGCCTTCACCCCCTGCGGCAGCCAGGACATCTCCCGGTTCGGGTGGGTCAAGCCCCTTGGCAAATTCGGCTCCACCCTGACCCACGCCGCCTCTGGCCACATCCTGCTGTGCGCTCGCAAGGAAGAGAAGATGCTGCCCGGCACCGTGGTCAAGGAGATGCTGGCGGAGAAGGTAGAGGCCATTGAATTCGAACAGGGTCGCGCCCTCAAGAAGAAAGAAAAAGAAGCGCTGAAAGAGGAGATCATGCACACCCTGCTGCCCCGCGCCTTCAGCCGCACCAGCCAGACCTTCGCCTGGATAAACCCTGCCGACAACCTGATGGTGGTGGATGCAGGCTCCGCCAAGAAGGCGGACGATCTGCTGGCGCTCTTGCGCAAATCCATCGGCTCCCTGCCGGTAGTGCCGGTGGCCCTCAAGAACCCGCCCGAGATCACCATGACCGAGTGGCTCAATGAGGGCAACCTGCCCGCCGCCTTCACCCTGGAGGACGAAGCCGAGCTGCGCAGCGCCATGGAGCACGGCGGCATCATCCGCTGCAAGCAGCAGGATCTGATGAGCGAGGAGATCAAGAATCACCTGGCCAACGACAAGCTGGTGACCAAGCTGGCCCTCAACTGGGGCGAAACCCTGAGCTTCGTGCTGGGGGATGATCTCTCCATCAAGCGCCTCAAGTTCAGCGAAGAGCTGCGCGAGCAGAACGACGACGTCACCAGTGAAGATCCCGCCGCCCGCCTGGACGCCGACTTCGCCCTGGTCACCGCCGAGCTCTCCCAGTTCATCCCGGCCCTGTTTGCTGCCCTGGGCGGTGAAGAGCAGTCCATCTAAGCAAATTGGCTCAGCCTGATTGCAAAAAACCGCCTTCACGGCGGTTTTTTCATCTCCATCGGCATCATCGCCACGGGCTGGCCCCCTCCGGGGTAGCGCCGCCGCCCTCCCGCCGCGCAATCCCCTGAGCCCATTGATTGCGGCAGCATGGCGCACTGCCCCGGCAGCATGACATCTCGCTAGAGTGCCCCCCTTTCCTGCAACAGTCGATGAAGTCGCTGCGCCAGGGTGCGGTAACCCTCGGCATTGAAATGCACCGCATCGGACTTCAGGGCCGGGTCTCGCAGCAACTCACCGATGCTGTCGTTGTCCAGCACCAGCCCGTACTGCTCTGCCAGCTCCCCGTAGAGGGGAGCGCCATCGGCAAACAGGGATTTTCGGGGCACCCCGACAAGCAGGATCTGGGCCCCGCTCCCCTGCACCGCCTCTATCATGGCAGCGAGATTGGCCTTGAGGGCCGCCTCCCCGCTGCCACGCAGGATGTCGTTGCCCCCCTCCAGCAGGATGACCAGAGCGGGTCTGTGCCGGGCCAGCAACCCGGGCAGGCGGGCCCTGCCGGCCTGGCTCAGCTCTCCGGACACCCCGCCATTGACCACGGGATGGCCGCTCAGGGTCGCCAGCACGCTGGGGTAGCTTTGGGACGGGCTCACCCCGCGCCCCTCGGTCAGACTGTCCCCGAAGGCGAGCAGGGTCTCCCCCTGGGCCAGCGGTCTGAAGGTCGGCTCCCCGCAGGCCGCCAGCAACAGGCAGAGCAGCCCCGCCATGCAAGGTTTCGCCAGCGTCCCCCGGTGTGTCATGAGCGCCTCCTTGATAGTTTTGTAACCATATGAGTATTAAGACAAACTTTTAATCAAGCTCCAAGTGTGACACATTTCGGCAGGTGAACAAGAAACCGACAAGGAGCCTGTCATGTCCCTCAAACCCCTCGGCCTGCTGGTCGCCCTCGGCCTGCTTGGCGGCTGCGCCTCCCAGGATGGCTTTCACTATGTCCCTCCTCCCCAGACCCTGATCGCCCCGGAGGCGGCCAGCGGCTGGATTGACAAACCGGGCTGGCAGGGCCGTGACTTCATGGTGGCGGCGGCCAACCCGCTGGCAGTGGATGCGGGCTACCAGATCATCAAGGCGGGGGGCAGCGCCGTCGATGCAGCCATCGCCGTCCAGCTGGTGCTGACTCTGGTGGAGCCCCAATCCTCGGGTATCGGCGGCGGCTCCCTCATGCTGGTGTGGGACGGCAAGCAGGTGGCGGCGGTGGATGGCCGGGAGACAGCCCCCGCCGCTGCCACCGATCAGCTCTTCATGAAGGCGGGCAAACCCATGGCCTTCTATGAGGGGGTGGTGGGCGGGCGCTCCGTCGGCGCCCCCGGCACGGTGCGTGCCCTGGCCCTGGCGCACGAGCGCTATGGCAAGCTGCCCTGGGCCACGCTGTTCGAACCCGCCATCACCCTCGCGGAACAAGGGTTCGTGATAAGCCCCCGCCTCGCCACCCTGCTGGCAAAAGATCCCTATCTGGCCGGGGATCCGGACGCCCGTGCCTACTTCTATCAGGCGGACGGCACTCCCAAGACGGCCGGTACCCGGCTCACCAACCCGGCCCTGGCCAGGGTGCTGCGTACCCTGGCAAGCGATGGCCCCGACGCCTTCTATCGCGGCCCGCTGGCCGAGGCCATGGTGGCCAAGGTGCACGCCCACCCGACCAACCCCGGGGTGCTGAGCGCCGCCGATCTCGCCAGCTACCGGGCCAAGCTGCGGGACGGGCTCTGCTTTGACTATCGCCAGAGCGAGATCTGCGGCTTCCCGACCCCCTCCTCCGGCACCATCGCCCTTGGCCAGATTTTCGGCATGCTGGAGAGCCGGGACATGGCCGCACTCAAACCGGTACAGGGGGAGCAGGGTCAACTGGCCGCCTCCAGCGAGGCCATTCACCTCTACAGCGAGGCTGCACGCCTCGCCTTCGCCGATCGCAACCAGTATGTGGCCGACGGCGACGTCGTCGACGTGCCGGTGACAGGCCTGCTGGACAAGGGCTATCTGGCGCAGCGGGGGCACCTTATCGGCAACCGCTCCATGGGCGTCGCCCAGCCCGGCAACCCGCCCCGGGCGCTGGCCAGGGGCCGGGACGCCACCCCGGAGCTGCCCTCCACCAGCCACATCTCCATCGTGGACAAGAGCGGCATGGCGGTGGCCATGACCAGCTCCATCGAGGATGGCTTCGGCTCGCGGCTGATGGTCAACGGCTACCTGCTGAACAACCAGCTCACCGACTTCTCCTTCACCTCGGTGGACGCCGCCGGCCTGCCGGTGGCCAATCGGGTGGAGCCCGGCAAGCGCCCCCGCTCCTCCATGTCGCCCCTGCTGGTGTTTGACAAGGCAAGCGGCGAGCTCGAGATGAACCTGGGCTCCCCGGGAGGCTCGGCCATCATCAACTACGTGGGCAAGGCGCTGCTCGGCACCCAGGATTGGGGGCTCGACCTGCAGCAGGCCATCAACCTGCCCAATTTCGGCAGTCGCAACGGCCCCACCGAGCTGGAGCAGGGGCGCACGCCCGACGCCGTGGTTCAGGGGCTCAAGGCCAGAGGGCACGAGGTCCTGCTTAACGAGCAGACCTCCGGGCTGCAGGGCGTCCAGCGCCATGCCGGCGGCTGGCTGGGAGCCGCAGACCCCAGACGTGAGGGGGTCGCCAGGGGAGAGTGATGCCCCTTCAGCACCCTCGTTCACCATGGAGGAGGCCAGCCTCCTCCATGCCGTGTGCTCATAGGTGTTCTCCCTTGCCTCCCAATATCATCATAGATTGATTATTTCTGCCAATTTTTCTTTAACCGCACACTCTTTTCACCCAATCGCAATGCATTAAAGATGCTTTTCATCAAAATCAACGAAAAAACTGGAACAGTGTTGCTCATGGCATATAAATGCATTACTTTTCAATAGAAACGGCATCTGTTGCCCTCAAGATTTCCCCTTGATACGGCCAACTTCTGTCTCTTTCGCCCCCTGCTCATTGACAGCTGCCCTCTTCGCCTTCGGGTGATCTGGTAGCCCCTGACTGCCATTAGCGAGGTGACGACATGGACCACTCACTCCCCCTTATCACCACCCTGGTAGGCGGCCTCGTGCTGGCCTACCTCTTCGGCATGCTGGCAAGCCGCCTGCGCATCTCCCCCATGGTGGGCTACCTCGCGGCCGGCGTGGTATGCGGCCCCTTTACGCCGGGCTATGTCGCCGACCTGCGGCTCGCCCCCGAGCTGGCCGAAATCGGCGTCATCCTGCTGATGTTTGGTGTCGGCCTGCACTTTTCCGTGAAAGACCTGCTGTCGGTGAAACACATCGCCATCCCGGGAGCCATCGTCCAGATAACCCTTGCGACCCTGCTCGGCCTTGGCCTCTCCCAACTGCTCGACTGGACCGTGACCGCCGGCCTGGTGTTTGGCCTGGCCCTCTCCACCGCCAGTACCGTGGTGCTGCTGCGCGCCCTGGAGAGCCGCGGCCAGCTCGACACCAACGAGGGACGCATCGCCATCGGCTGGCTCATCGTGGAGGATCTGGTGATGGTGCTGGCCCTGGTACTGCTCCCCATCCTCGCCAACCTGCAGCAAGGGGGCGAGGCACTGACCCCGGCCCAGGTGATGGCGGATATCGGCCTGACCCTGGCCAAGGTGGCTGCCTTCATCGCCCTGATGGTCATCGGCGGACGCCGCCTCATCCCCTGGCTGCTGGCCCGCACCGCCGCCACCGGCTCCCGCGAGCTGTTCACCCTGGCCGTCCTCTCCTGTTCTCTGGGCATCGCTTTTGGCGCCGTCAAGCTGTTTGGCGTCTCCTTTGCCCTCGGCGCCTTCTTCGCCGGCGTCGTGATGAACAGCTCCCATCTGAGCCACAAGGCGGCCAACGACACCCTGCCCCTGCAGGACGCCTTCGCCGTGCTCTTCTTCGTCTCCGTGGGCATGCTGTTCGACCCCGTCATCCTGCTGCGCGAGCCCCTGGCCGTGCTGGCCACCCTGTTCGTCATCGTGATCGGCAAATCCGTGGCCGCCTTCGCCATCGTGCGGCTCTTTGGCCACAGCCAGCGCACGGCGCTGACCATCTCCGCCAGCCTGGCACAGGTGGGGGAGTTCTCCTTCATCCTGATGGGTCTCGGAGTCATGCTCGAGCTGGTCCCCGGAGTCGCCCGTGATCTGGTGCTGGTCGGCGCCTGTTTCTCCATCGTGCTCAATCCGCTGGTCTTCAACCAGGCGGAGCGCTGGCTGAGGCGCCATCCCGATCCACGCACCGATGGGTCACCTCACCTCTGCCCCTTGCAGGGCCATGTGGTGGTAGTGGGCGCCGACGAGATAGGTCAGCACCTCATCCGGCAGTTGCATGAACAAGGCAGGGAGATAGTGGTGATCGACACCGACGAGCGACTGCTGGCCCCCTGGCGCGCCATGGGGATCACCTGTCTGGCGGGCCATCCCATCCAGCAGGATCTGCTGACGGCGGCGCTGCCCAACGCCAGCTGGCTGCTGATCACCCTGGATGACAGCCTGCTGGCCGGTGAGATAGCCATCAGGGCGCAGGAATACGGCGCCCTGATGCGCATCGCCGCCTGTGCCCACCAGCACGAGGAGGTGCATCATCTGCGCGTGCGCGGCGTGCATCAGGTGGTCAAGAGCGAGGAGGAGGCTGCGCGGCGACTCTGTCACCTGGCCATGGAGATGGCCTGAAGCTCATCGAAGTAACGAGTCCCCACGATGGGGCCAGACAAGCAGCCCGGGCCTGCTGCCCGGGCTTTTTGCATGACGGGGCGATACTGCCGTCCCCTCACAGCAGATCGTGCTTGTCCAGCAGGCGATAGAGGGTGGCCCGGGAGATATCGAGCGTGCGGGCCACCTCCTCGAGCTGATCGGGGAAGCGGGCCAGCGTCCGTTGCAAGGCCTGACGCTCCGCCGCTTCGCGCACCGCCTTGAGCGAGCCGTCGAGCAGCAGGCTGTCCATGTTGGTCAGCTCCATGTCATCGGCTTCGATGAAGGGGCCGCTGCACATGACCACCGCCCGCTGCACCCGGTTGCGCAGTTCCCTCACATTCCCCGGCCAGCCATAGGACTGCATGGCCTGGCGCGCCTTGCGGGTGAAGCTGAGCACCCGCCCGCCCCGCACTTCCGCCAGAATGTCATCGGCAAGGAGCTGGATGTCTTCCGCCCGCTCGCACAAGGCCGGGGTGCGCAGGCGCACCACGTTGAGCCGGTAATAGAGATCCATGCGAAATCCGCCGCTGGCCACCGCCTGCTCCACATCGATATTGGTGGCCGCGATGATCCGCACATCCACACGACGCGTCAGGTGGCTGCCCACCGCCTCTATGCACTGCTCCTGCAAGAAGCGCAGCAGGGTTGCCTGATCCTCCAGTGGCAACTCCCCTATCTCGTCGAGAAACAGGGTGCCGCCATCGGCGGCCTCTATCTTGCCTATCTTGTGGTGCTGTGCCCCGGTGAAGGCCCCCTTGACGTGGCCGAACAGCTCGGACTGGATGAGCTGATGGGGCATGGCCCCGCAATTGACCGCGACGAAGGGGCTCTCCTCCCCGAACGTGCTGTAGTGCAGCTCCCGGGCCACCAGCTCCTTGCCCGTGCCGCTCGGTCCCGTCACCAGTACGGGCAGGCGGCAATGCTGCAACCGCACGATCTGGTCGCGCAACTGGCGGATGGGGGCGCTCTCCCCCTGGATGAAACGCAGCTGGGGTTGCAGTCTGGGGCGGTGTCGCCGGATGAGGCGCGCCATCCCCAGGGCATGTCCCAGGCTGTGGGAGAGCCTGTCTCTGTCCAGGGGAAAGGTGTGAAAATCATGAAAACAGGCTGCCAGCAAATTGCGAAGGGCTTCGCTGGCGAGACAGTCCCGCTGGATGAGGCCGATCCACAAGGCGCCGGAGTGCTGCGCTATCAGGTTGTAGAGGGCTTCGTGCTGCTGATGCTCGATCACCACCAGCACCAGGGGATAGTCCTTTTCCTGCAGTTTTTTCTCTGCCACCACCAGGGAGCTTACCTGCTCCACCTGCCACTCGCCTTGTTCCAGCAGGCTTTCCAGTACGGCACATGAATTGATGAGCAACAATGCCGTTTCTGTCATAGGGACAACTCCTTGTTATCACCACTGCACGAGGGAGTCTGACGCTGACGACTTATCCAGATAACTCCCTTTATCATCAAATGGCGCCGTTTAATATGGCCAGACGATGATAACTATAAACCATCCCGCCTTTAGACTGATGGCACCACAATATTGAGACGGCAAAAATATCGGTGAGAAAAAATAAACCCTTTGATAAATAAGCGCTTACTTGGCGACATAATATGTCGCTCTCAACATTGAGACATAAAAACAATCATATCAAATAAAAAACAGTTAAAAATCAAAATATTGCCAATTGGCATGGTCGTTGCTCTCTCCAATAAGCCCTCCTGGCAGATGGAGACAGAACATGAAGACATATATTGCATTGGCAACATTTCCTTTTCTGGCATTTGCCACCCCCTCATTGGCACAAAACCGGGTCGATCTCGGTGCTCAGGCATTGAGCAATATTCGTGGTTCCATGGGCGTCAATATGGTTGCCGGTAATAACAACCAGCAAGGCAATCTTGCCGCCATCGCCATTTCGGGTCCGGCCGTCATTCAATTTGGCCAGCTGAATCAATCCACCACCAATCTGAACGGCAGCCAGAGCGTCGCCATCCTGGGCTCGGCCCTGAGCCAGAACCGGGGACTGGTCGGCATCAATCAGGGGGCGGGTGAGGGCAACCAGCAACTGAACGCCTTCGCCCTGTCCCTCGATGACAGCGGCCTGGGTGTCGTGACCGACATCAATCTCAGCTCCAGCGTCGCGAAGACCCCAGGGGGAAAGCCCCCCGCCAACACCACTACCAGCATCTATCTGGATGACACCGCCCTCACGGGCAGCAAGGGGGTCATTCAGGTGAACCAGGTCACGGGACAGGGAAACCAGTCAGTCAACATGGTTTCCCTGCCCCTGGCTGGCGCAGTAACGGCATCCCCATGATGCCGCAGGGATAGGAAGCCAGGCCCGGGGGTATCAGCCGATGGGCATATCTTCCGCTGAAAGTTCAATGGAGAGACTCATTATGCGTGGACTTATTTATAGCTCATTAGCCGCCGCGGTCATCATGGCCATGTCGGGCACTGCATCCGCCGATTACCGCGGTGACAGAGATGAGACAGGGGCAACCTTGACCAAGAAGGTCAAGGCAGAAGTCGATGTGGAATACGAAGGCAGGGTCAATGTCGGCGGCTACATCAACGTCAACAAACTCGGCATGGCCGTCGTGGACAACCAGCAGTCCAGTTCCATGATAGGCACCGCCAATACAAGAACGGAGAACACGAGCAAGATCGACGGCTCGTTCAAGGGTGCATCCGGTAACATCGGCGCCAACGTCGCAGCCGGTGACTCCAACGTACAGGGCAACAGCGCTTCCCTGGCCGCCTATGACGAGGTCGATGCCGAGTTCATCATGGGTCGTGGTCAACAACAACACGGCGCCCCTGGCGGATCGTCGGATGCCGAGGTCTTCTCCACCCAGAGCGCCAGCAACAACTGGACGACCAATCACGGCCATCAGAACAAGGCCGGTGTGGGCGATGGGGCCTTCAAGGATGCCGCAGGCAACATCGGGGTCAACGTGACCTCGGGCTCGGGTAACGTCCAGGCCAACAACATGGCAGCCTCCGTGTCCACCGGCAACATGGCCGTGGCCACCGTGGCCAACAGCCAGAGCGTCTCCAAGAACATGACCGAAAACCAAAGCCTGAGTGCAACCAAGACGGTTGACAAGGCAGGTGTGTTCCTCGGTCTCAAGGCTTGGGGCGATTACGAAGGGGGCGGTACCGGTCATGATGTCAAGAAAGGACATGGCCACGACAATGACAACGACAGGTACGGCAACAACAACCCGAAAGATGATGGCAAGTTCGAGTTCAAGGAAGAGGGTGACATCAAGCTCAGTGGGTACGCCGTCGGGTATATTCCCGTGGTCAACACCTACACCAGCCGCGAAACCTTCAACCGGGCAACCATCGATGGCGGCGCCTTCAACGGTGCCGTGGGCAACATCGGGGTGAACGTCTCCTCGGGGACCAACAACCTGCAAGCGAACAATCTCTCGCTGGCCGCAGGGTTTGCCAAGTAAGTCGATGCGAGGGGGCCCAGTGCCCCCTTTTTCCCTGACACTGGAGGTCTGAATGCGCTGGCTGTTGCTGTTGCTGTGCTGTCCTGCCGTCTGGGCGGGCTCGGTGCCACTGGGGGAGCATCTCCCGGCACTGGGGGATCTCAACAAACCGGTGCAGAGCATTCTGGAGCGCCGGTACGCCAACATCGAGCGCCAACATACGGATTTCAGCTGCGGGGCCGCCGCCGTCGCCACCATCTTGCGCTACGCCTACGGCCATGCAACCAATGAACGCTGGGTCATGGATGGCATGCTTGCCATGGCAGACCCGGAGCAGGTCAAGCACTACGGCTTCTCCATGCTCGACATGAAGCAGTACCTGCAAATGCTCGGCATGCGGGTCAGAGGGTATCGACTGGGCGATGAAAAACTGCGCCAGGTGAGGGTACCTACCATCGTCCTGCTCAACATTCGCGGCTATCAGCACTTTGCCGTGCTGCGGGCCATCGATCGCCATGATCGCGTCTATCTGGCAGACCCGGCCCTCGGCAACCGGGTGATCACCTTCAAGGAGTTCAAGGAGAGCTGGAACGGCATCCTCCTCGCCGTCATCGGCGCGGGCTATCGTCCCGATGCCCCCCTTGCCAACCCCTCTCCCCCGCTCTCTGTCAGAGGCAAGGATGGGCTCTTCGCCCCGGTCAATGAAACATCCCTGCTGGAATTCGGTTTTCAGCACAAAGAGCTAATGTGAGGTCATCATGAATACCCGACCCGCCCTATGCCTCCTCTGCAGCCTGGGTGGCATCGCCTCTCCGCTGCTGGCAGCACCGGACCCGCTGGCCCATCTGTCAGACCACTTTGCGCCCGAACTGGCGGACGGGGAGCTGGCCCACCTGCGCGGCCGCTATGTCAGCAGCCATGGCATCAGCTACTTCGGCATCGAGTTCATCTCGTCACTGACCACGGCCCAGGCCCAGCAGACGGCGGCCATGAACCTGGCGCTGAGCATTGTGCAAAACAAACCCAAGCTGGATGTGCGCGTCAAGGATGAGGTCAAGCCCGCGGCCACGCCCGCCAAGGAGGCCCAGGTGCAGGGGGCCGGGCTGGTGCAGGTCGTTCAACTGGAGGGGAGTGGCAACAGCTCGGTCAACCAGGCCGGTATTGAACTGACCCCCCCCACCATGACGGGACACCTGGTTCAGGCGGGCAGCTACGAGCATCAGGGCGATCTTGGTACCGCCACCTATCGGGTCTCGGGGAATTATGCCGGCTTGCAACTACACTCTTCCGACGGCCGGGTCCTGCTGGAGCAGAGCCTGCGCGGTACCGACTTCAGCCGGGGGCTGCTGCAGTTCAACAAGGTCAGGGGGGACGGTTTGCAGACGCTCAATCAGACCCGCATCTGGTTTTCGCGCTGAGAGCAGGTGAGTTCCCGGGGCTGAACTATAAGAAAGGATGATAAACAACAAGGACGTATCCCGATGAAACAGTCTCGCATGCTGTTGATTGCCCTCGCCCCCTTCGCCTGCTGGGGGGCCACGGCCGAGGAGGAGGCCCTGCAACAACAGCTGGATCTCCTGCGCCAGCAACTGATCCAGCAAAACCAGGCCCTTCATCAGCTCCAGGCCCGCCTGGAGGCCGTCAAGGCCGCCGGTGCCACGACGGCAACCGCCGGAGCCGGGGCCGCCGTCGCCTCCACCCAGCAGGACGCCTCACGGCGCACGCCGGAAGTCGGCCGCAGTACCGAAGACCTGATGATCGAACAGCACAATGTGTTCGACCGCGCCCTGACCGTCGATGTGGGCCTCTCCTACCAGCACTACAACCGCAAGGATCTCGCCCTGCGCGGCTTCCTCGCCCTGGACGCCATCTTCCTTGGCGAAATCAACCTGGATCGGGTGCGCTCCGATCAGTGGACGGCGGATGTCATCACCCGCTACACCCTCAACGATCGCTGGCAACTGGAGCTGGCCCTCCCCTACATGTTCCGCAACACCAACTACCAGAGCACCGGCAAGGAGAACTCCAGCCGCGACTTCGAGGAGCAGAGCGTCAGCGATGGCGGTCTGGGGGATCTCAGCCTCGCCATCTACTACAGGGTCATGGCCGAGAGCGAAGATTGGCCGGATCTGGTATGGAACTTCCGGGCCAAGGCGCCGACCGGCAAGGATCCTTACGGCATCGAGATCAACACCTCGGAATCGGGCAACCTGGTGACCCCCAAGGAGCTCGCCACCGGCAACGGGCTCTGGCAGCTCTCCACCGGCTTCTCCCTGGTCAAGACCATGGATCCCGCCATCCTGTTTGCCAGCCTCAACTATGGTCACAGCCTCAAGCAGGACTTTGACGATATCTCCTACCAGCCCGGCAACCAGCCCGGCAGCATCCAGCTGGGGGACTGGTATGAATATGGCCTGGGGGTCGCATTCGCCCTCAACGAACGCTTCAGCCTCTCCTTCAACATCAACCAGCGCGTCACCATGGAGTCCGAGCAGGGGTCCGAAGGCTTTGCCATGGAGAAGGTTACCGGCTCCGATGCCAACGCCGCCAGCTTTGGCATGGGGTCGACCTGGGCCATCACCGACAACCTCTCCATGGCGGTCAACTGGTCTGCCGGGCTCACCACGGACGCACCGGACTACACCATCGGGATCCGCTTCCCCTACCGCTTCTAGCCCCGTCAGGACCCCGGCAGGTTGACGACAAAAAACGAGGGAGGCATAACGCCTCCCTCTTCTTGTTGACGCCAGCCTGCCTGGCGGGCCACCTTGTCATCACACCCCCAGGCGATCGCGCAGGGTGTACCATGCGGCGCCGGCGGCGGTGAAGGGGATGCGCAGCAGGCGGCCACCCGGGAAGGGGTAGTGCGGCAGCCTGGCGAACGCATCGAAGCGCTCCGCCTGACCGCTCAGCACCTCGGAGAGCAGCTTGCCCGCCAGATGGGTACAGGTGACGCCGTGGCCGCTGTAGCCCTGCATGTAGTAGATGTTGTGACCGATGCGGCCAAACTGCGGCAGGCGCGACAGGGTGAGCAGGAAGTTGCCGGTCCAGGTGTACTCCACCTTGACGTCGGCCAGCTGCGGGAAAGTCTTGAGCATCTTGGGGATGATCAGCCGCTCGATGTCCGCCGGATCCCGCGCCCCGTAGACCACGCCGCCGCCATAGATGAGCCGGTGATCGCCGGAGGTGCGGTAGTAGTCGAGCAGGTAGTTGCAATCCTCCAGACAGTAGTTCTGTGGCAAGAGTGAACGGGCCCGCTCCTCTCCCAGCACTTCGGTGGCGATCACCTGGGTGCCGCAAGGCATGCTCTTGCCGGCGAGCTCGGGCACCAGGTTGCCGAGATAGGCGTTGCCGGCCACCACGATAAAGCGTGCCTTCACCGCCCCTTTGGCGGTCTTGACCAACGCCGGCTGACCCGGCGTGATGCTGGTGACGGCGGACTGCTCGAAGATAAGCCCCCCCTGCATGCGGATGGCTTCCGCCTCCCCCAGCGCCAGGTTGAGGGGATGAATATGGCCGCCGCTCTTGTCCAGCAGGGCGCCGACGTAACGATCGCTCGCGACCACCTCGCGCACCCCGTCGGCATCGAGCAGCTCCAGCTGGTCGTTGCCCCACTTCTCCCAGCGCGCCTTCTGCGCCTTGAGTTCGTGAAGCTGCTTCTCGGTCTCGGCGGCAAAGACCCCGCCCTCCTGCAGATCGCACTGGATGTTGTAGCGTTTGATCCGCTCGCGGATGATCTGGCCCCCCTCAAACAACATGGAGCCGAGCAGCCTGGCCTGATCCGGCGGGCAGTTCGCTTCGATGGTGTCGATGTCGCGGCTGTAGGAGTTGACGATCTGGCCGCCGTTGCGGCCGCTGGCGCCAAAGCCGACCCTGGCCGCCTCCAGCACCACCACCTTGTACCCCTTCTCCACCAGATGCAGCGCACTGGAGAGGCCGGTGTAGCCTGCGCCGATGACGCAGACGTCGCACTCCAGCTGCTCGGTGAGCGTGGGATAGGGCGCGTGTTTGTTGGCACTGGCTGCGTAGTAACTCTTTACATGTTCGGTCATGATCCCTGTTTCCTTACCGGTTCGTTTCCAACACAACGGGTTGTTCACATTAAAAGCTGGCCGGGGTGTGGGCGCTGACGATGCGGCAGACCTGCCCCGAAGGATTGCTGAAACTGTGGGGCTCGCCGGTGTCGATGACATAGCTGTCCCCAGCGCACAGTTCATAGGTCTGGCCGGCCAGGGTCAGCAGCACCGACCCTTCCAGCACGGTGCCCACCTCCTCCCCCTGATGCTTCACCACGCCGCCGGTGTCGGTGCCGGGGGCATAGGTCTCCAGCATGAAGCCGAGCTGGCGCCGATTGTTGCCGTTGTGCACCAGCTTCATGGAGACCCCCTGGCTGCCGAGCTCGATGAGCTGCTCCGCCTTGATCACCACGCTGGGCGTGCTCGCCACCTCCTCTTCGGCGAAGAAGCGCGACAACGGCAGCTCGTAGACGCTCAGCAGCTTTTGCAGGGAGGCCACCGAGGGGCTCACCTTGTTCTGCTCTATCATGCAGATGGCGCCGTGGGTCAGGCCGCTCAGCTCCGCCACCCGGCGCTGGGAGAGCCCGAGCTCCCTGCGGATCCGGGCGAGCCGCTCCCCCATGTTTCTCTCGTGCTCCGCCAGGGGGTTGTCCGTCATGGTCCGCCACCGGACCTCGCCACGGGATTGCTCCATCGCCCATCTCCTTCCATGGTCATTCGAATACCTGGTGCAGCCTGGTCAATATAGTGAGTCAGGCACGTCAGCCCCGTTCACTATCCTGCACAACCCAGGGCGTTCATTATTTTGCACACCCTGCGCAATGAAAACCGCTACAATCGCGCTCACAGCCCCATTTCTAGCATGTGACGCCCAGTTCACTCAAATATATTTAACACTTGAAAAACATTTCGGCTCATTTTATGGTCATTACGTGCTTATTATTCTATACGGCGGTGCCCACATAAACGCGCCACCCAGACCCACTATCGAGGCCCCTTACATATGTCAGCATCACAACCTGCTCTCTCCCTGATCAAATCCCTGGCCTATGTCGACGGCCGCTGGTGCGAGTCCCTGGGCGGGCGCCGGTTCGAGGTCCTGAACCCGGCCACCGGCCAGGTCATCACCCAGGTGCCCGACATGGACGGGGAGGACACCCGCCTCGCCATCGCGGCCGCCCACGCGGCGCAACCCGCCTGGGCGGCCCTCACCGCCAAGGAGCGCAGCAGCAAACTCTACGCCTGGTTCGAGCGCATCATGGCCAACCAGGAGGAGCTCGCCCGCATCATGACCTGCGAGCAGGGCAAGCCGCTGGCGGAAGCCAAAGGAGAGGTGGCCTACGGCGCCAGCTTCATCCAGTGGTTCGCGGAAGAGGGCAAGCGTGCCTATGGCCGCACCATCCCCGGCTTCTCCGCCGATCGGCGCCTGGCCACCATCAAGCAGCCGGTGGGGGTCGTGGCCGCCATCACCCCCTGGAACTTCCCCATCGCCATGATCACCCGCAAGGCGGGTCCGGCGCTGGCCGCCGGTTGCACCATCGTCATCAAGCCCGCCGCCGAAACACCCCTCTGCGCCCTGGCGCTGGCGGTACTGGCTGAGCAGGCGGGCATTCCCGCCGGGGTCATCAACATCGTCACCTCCCATCAGGCGAGCGCAGTGGGCAACGAGCTGTGCAGCAACCCCGTGGTGCGCAAGCTCTCCTTCACCGGCTCCACCCGCATCGGCAAACTGCTGATGCGCCAGTGCGCCGACACCATGAAGCGCCTCTCCCTGGAGCTGGGCGGCAACGCCCCCTTCATCGTCTTTGACGACGCCGACCTCGACGCCGCCGTGGCCGGGGCCCTGGCCTCCAAATACCGCAACGCCGGCCAGACCTGCGTCTGCGCCAACCGCATCCTGGTGCAGGCCAGCGTCTATGACGCCTTCGCCGAGAAGCTCGCCGCCGCGGTCAAAGCCTTCAAGGTGGGGGACGGCATGGGCGAGGGCGTCCAGATCGGGCCCCTCATCAACCCGGCCGCCGCCAGCAAGGTGGCCGAGCTGGTGCAGCAATCGGTCGCCGCCGGTGCCCGGGTGCTGGTGGGGGGCGACGCCCACCCCGCCGGTCCCCTCTTCTATCACCCCACCATCCTGACCGGGGTCACCCGGGGCAACCCCATTCTGGACGAGGAGATCTTCGGGCCCGTCGCCCCCCTGGTGCGCTTCGAGACGGAAGCCGAGGCCATTGCGCTTGCCAACGACACCCCCTATGGCCTGGCCGCCTACTTCTATGGCCGCGACATCGCCCGGGTGTGGCGAGTGGCCGAGGGGCTCGAATACGGCATGGTGGGGATCAACGAGGGGATCATCTCCACCGAACTGGCCCCCTTTGGCGGGATCAAGGAGTCGGGACTGGGCCGGGAAGGGGCGGCCGAAGGGCTGGAGGAGTACCTGGAGACCAAATACCTCTGCTTTGGCGGCATTCGCTGAGGGGAGTGAAGGGGCAATCGCATCGTTAAAACAGATGCGTTATGACACAGCCCATCGCTTTTACAGATAGAAAGAGGGGGCCGCCGGTCACGACCGAGCGCCTTGTGGGCCCTGAGGGCACACCCGGGGCCCCCTTTTGCGAACAGGCCGCCCTGCCCGAGGGCAGTTGGCGGCACACATATGGCCAGATGGCACAGGAACAGCGGGGGCCCATGCCCCTCAGGGAGGAAAGATGAGTCATTCAAGCAACAACCAGCAGTGGCAGGCCCGCCGCGAAGCGGCCGTGGTCCAGGGGGTCGGCACCCTGCTGCCGGTCTTCATCGACCGGGCGCACAACGCCGAGCTGTGGGACGTGGAGGGCAACCGCTACATCGACTTTGCCTCCGGCATCGCCGTGCTCAACACCGGCCACAACCACCCCAAGGTGGTGGCGGCGGTGCGCGAGCAGCTCGAGAAGTTCAGCCACACCTGCTTCCAGGTCACCCCCTACTCCGGCTATATCGAGCTGGCGGAGAAGTTGAATGCCCTGGTGCCCGGCCCCACCCCCAAGCGCACCCTCTTCCTCTCCACCGGCGCCGAGGCGGTGGAGAACGCCATCAAGATCGCCCGCGCCCACACCGGTCGCAGCGGCACCATCGCCTTCAAGGGGGGCTTCCACGGCCGCACCATGATGGGCATGGCCCTCACCGGCAAGGTGGTGCCCTACAAGACCGGCTTCGGCCCCTTCCCGGGGGAGGTCTATCACCTCCCCTTCCCCGCCGATTACCTGGGAGTGAGTGAAGACGATGCCCTGGCCGCGCTGGATCTCTGCTTCAGCGCCGACATCGAACCCACCCGGGTGGCCGCCATCATCATCGAGCCGGTGCAGGGGGAAGGGGGCTTCTACCCCGCCTCCGCCAGCTTCATGCAGCGCCTGCGCCAGGTGTGCGACCAGCACGGCATCCTGCTCATCTGCGACGAGATCCAGACCGGTTTCTGTCGCACCGGCAAAACCTTCGCCACCGAATACAGCGGTGTCGAACCCGACATCATGACGCTCGCCAAGAGCCTGGCCGGCGGCTTCCCGCTCTCTGCCGTGGTGGGCAAGAGCGAGGTGATGAACGCCGCCAAGCCCGGTGGCCTGGGGGGCACCTATGCGGGCTCCCCCATCGCCTGCGCCGCCGCCCTGGCAGTGCTGGAGGTGATCGAGGAGGAGCGCCTGAACCAGAAGGCCCTGGCCCAGGGGGAGCAGATCAAGGCACGCCTGCACCAGCTGGCGACACGGTTTGACTGCATCGGCAACATCCGTGGCCCCGGCGCCATGGTGGCCATGGAGCTGGTGAAGGAGGGAGATGCCGCCAGACCGGACCCGGATCTCACCAAGCGGCTGGTGGCCGAGGCGGGCAAGCGGGGGCTGGTGCTGCTGGCCTGCGGCGTGCGTGGCAACGTGATCCGTTTCCTCGCCCCCCTGACCGCCCCGGCGGCCATCGTCGACGAGGGACTGGACCTGCTGGAGCAGGCCCTGTCCGCCTCCCTGGCCTGATCCGGAAGACCGCGTTCGCCCACGTGCAAAAAAATGCGTTTTTGCTCCCTTGATATGCTTGTCAAGGGGGCATCACGAATGCACAATGCGCCGCCGTATTCAAGGACCGTCCGCTCATCGGAGCCCGGTTCTTTTTTTGCGCCAAACAAATCCATAACGAGGCCGGAACAGACCGGAAATGATAACGAGGTGGCACGCCATCTCACGACACCCGCTTCTTAGTGAGGAACTCCATGGGGCATATCATCGCTTTCCTGCCGGCCCGCGCCGGTCTGCGCCATCCGTCCGCATCCCGGACTGGCGCCCCCACCGTGCAGGATGACCTCACCGTCAGCCTGATCCCGTCAGCCAGCCTGCGGGGGATCGCCTGATGCACCCGCACCCCGCCGGTCTGAAAAAAAGCCTGAAACTCTGGCACGTGGTCATCATGGGGCTGGCCTATCTCACCCCCATGGCGGTGTTCGACACCTTCGGCATCGTCACCGAGATCACCGAAGGCCATGTGCCGACCGCCTACCTGCTCGCCCTCATCGGCATGCTGTTCACCGCCATGAGCTACGGCCACCTGGTGCGCAAGTTCCCCTCGGCAGGCTCCGCCTACACCTATGCCCAGAAGGTGTTCCACCCCTATGTGGGTTTCATGGTGGGCTGGGTCTCCCTGCTCGACTACATGTTCATGCCCATGATCAACATGCTGCTGGCCAAGATCTACATGGAGGCCCTCTTCCCCGGCGTGGCCCCCTGGACCTACATCCTGGCCCTGGCCGCCGTCATGACCTTCCTGAACCTGCGGGGCATCAAGCTGGTGGCGAACTTCAACAGCCTGATCGTCATCATGCAGTTCAGCATCATCGCCGTCTTCATCGGCCTCATCGCCTGGGGCGTGAGCCACGGCGAGGGGCTCGGCACGGTGGCGAGCAGCCGCCCCTTCTTCTCCGAGCAGATGCACATCAATCCCCTGCTGACCGGCGCCTCCATCCTCTGCCTGTCGTTCCTCGGGTTTGACGCCATCACCACCCTGTCGGAGGAGACCCCGAACGCGGATCGGGTGATCCCCCGGGCCATCGTGCTCACCGCCCTCATCGGCGGCGTGCTCTTCATCTCGGTCTCCTACTTCCTGCAGCTCTTCTTCCCGGACATCTCCCGCTTCCAGCAGCCGGATGCGGTGCTGCCGGAGATCGCCCTCTATGTGGGCGGCAAGCTGTTCCAGGCGGTGGTGCTGGTCTGCACCACGGTGGCGGTGCTCGCCTCGGGGCTCGCCTCCCACGCCGGGGTGTCGCGCCTGCTCTATGTGATGGGCCGGGATCGCGCCCTGCCGAGCCGCGTCTTCGGCTACATCCACCCCACCTGGCAGACCCCGACTCTCAACGTGCTGCTGGTGGGCATGCTGGCCCTCTCGGCGGTGGTCTTCGATCTGGAGATGGCGCTGGCGCTCATCAACTTCGGCGCCCTGGTGGCCTTCACCTTCGTCAACCTGGCGGTGATTGCCCACTTCTATCTCAAGCTGGGTCACAACAAGACCCTGAAGGATCACCTGCTGTTCCTCGCCCTGCCCCTGTGCGGCGCCGCCTGCATCGGGGTGCTCTGGCTCAACCTGGAGCCCGCCTCCTTCGAGCTGGGGCTGATCTGGGCCGCCCTCGGTGCCATCTACCTGCTGCTGCGCCTCACCGTGTTCCGGGTCCGCCTCGGCCGCCCCGAGCAGGACGCCTCCTGAGCAAAACCGGCGCCCTCAGGGCGCCGGTTTCACATAGTGGCAAAGCAGGGCGCCAGCTGATGACAAGGTTGTCATCGACTTTTCGGCAGCGGTGGCGAAGTGATCGCTCACGGGGGGAAAAAATTCCCCGCTGGCGGCCTTTTTCGCTTGTCTCCTCCCCCCCCTGAGGGCACAATACGGCGCCCCTTGAGAGCCGATGTTTCAACAACATCGGTTCTTTGCTTTTCTGGGGCACACCACCATTCACCAAGAGGCCGGCCATGTGCCGGAATTGATACCCAGATTGCCAAGCAATCTCCCGACGTTGTGAGGAAAAACATGGGGCATTTCACTGCTTTCCTGCCGGTCCCCGCCGGCGTGCGCCACGCATCTGTGCCACAGATGGGCGCCCCCTGTGTCCAGCGACGCGTTTCCGCGTCCCTGATCCCGTCCTATCTCGCCCACGGGGCCTGTGCAGAGGAGAAAGCGTGATGGCCGGTGCCAAGCTGCTCAAGACCCTCACCCTGTTCCAGGTCGTGGTGATGGGTCTGGCTTACCTCACGCCCATGGCGGTATTCGATACCTTCGCCATCGTCGGTGACATCACGGATGGTCGCGTGGCCACCGCCTACCTGCTGGCGCTCGGCGGCATCCTGCTGACCGCGTTCAGCTACGGCCACCTGGTGCGCCGCTTCCCGTCCGCAGGCTCCGCCTACACCTATGCCCAGAAGGTGTTCCACCCCTATGTGGGCTTCATGGTGGGCTGGTCTTCCCTGCTGGACTACATGTTCATGCCGATGATCAACATCCTGCTGGCCAAGATCTACCTGACCGCCATGTTCCCCACCGTGGAGCCCTGGATCTTCATCTTCGGTCTGGTGACCGTGATGACCTTCCTGAACCTGCGCGGCATCAAGCTGGTGGCGAACCTCAACGGCTTCATCGTCTTCATCCAGATCGCCATCATCGTCACCTTCCTCGGCCTCATCGCCTGGGGCCTGAGTCACGGTGAAGGGGCCGGCACCCTGATGAGCAGCCGTCCGTTCCATGTGGAGTCTGCCAGCATGCTGCCGCTGTTCACCGGCGCCACCATCCTCTGCTTCTCGTTCCTGGGCTTCGACGGCCTGAGCTCTCTCTCCGAAGAGACCCCGAATGCCGGCAAGGTGATCCCCCGTGCCATCGTGCTGACGGCCCTCATCGGCGGCATCATCTTCGTCACCGTCTCCTACAGCCTGCAGCTCTTCTTCCCGGATCTGGCCCGCTTCAAGGAACCGGACGCCGTGCTGCCGGAGATCGCCCTCTACGTGGGCGGCACCCTGTTCCAGAGCGTGGTGCTGGTGTGCACCACCGCGGCCGTGCTCGCCTCCGGCATGGCGGCCCACGCCGGAGTGTCGCGCATCCTCTACGTGATGGGGCGCGATCGCATGATCCCGGAGCGGGTGTTCGGCTATATCCACCCCACCTGGCGCACCCCGGCCATCAACGTGCTGCTGGTGGGGGCCCTGGCCCTCTCCGCGGTCTCCTTCGATCTGGACATGGCCCTGGCCCTGGTGAACTTCGGCGCCCTGGTGGCCTTCACCTTCGTCAACCTCTCGGTGATCGGCCAGTTCTGGGTGCGCGAGAAGCGCAACAAGAGCCTCAAGGAACACCTGCTGTTCCTGGTGCTGCCGCTGCTGGGGGCCGCCACCATCGGCGCCCTCTGGATCAACCTGGAGCAGAGCTCTCTGGAGCTTGGCCTCATCTGGGCGGGGATCGGGGTCACCTACCTCTTCCTGCGCCTCGCCGTGTTCCGCATCCCCTTCCGTCAGTACGAGGAAGCGGCCGACGGCCAGTAAGGCGGCACACACGCCCAAACAGAAGGGGAGCCCATGGCTCCCCTTCTTGCATTCAGACGTCCGATACGCGGACCCTCACCCCTGATTGAGCACGGCCGTGGCGGCCGCCTTGACCGGATCCCTGGTCACGGCGTTGACATCCTTGCGGGTCTGGTTGACCTTGTCCTGCGCCTGCTTCACACCGGCACTCTGCTTGTTCAGGGCCGCATTGGTGTGCTGCCTGGTCTCTTTCAGTCCCGCCGTCTTCTTGTCCAGCACGTCCGTGGTGTGTTTCTTCACCTCGGCATTGGCCTTCTCCTTCTGCTTGCGCACCAGCTTGTCGGCATCGCAGTTGCCCTTGACCCCCAGGGTGGCGTTCATCGCCTCGTTCCTGACCGCCTTGTCGAGGTTGCACTCGGACTTGAACACGCTGGCCTGCGCACCGGCAGACAGCAGACCCAGGGAGAGGCACAAAACCCATGCACGCATCATCACTTCCTCAGTTTCAAGACAGGAAAGTCCGGCAGCATATAACCCTGGGATCCCAGTGCAAGGGCGGGGGCCGGTGATGAGCCGGATGGCGTCATATCGGCGTTTGCTCCGACACCTTTTGTCTGCGACGCCCCCTGCAGCCCTGTCACCAAAGCATCATAAAAGTGTCACGTTGTCATATTTCTGTCATGGAGCCTTGTTGTAATGCGCCCGTCCATTTTCAACGCAGAACGACCCCAAGAGGCCATATGCACAGCACCGCATCTTCCGCACCCCAGCAGAACCGTCGTCCCGGCCCCCTGTTCAACTGGCTCGCGGTGATCACGCTGATCTACCTGATCCTGGTCGCCGTTGGCGCCGTCTCCCACGGCTTCAAGGGCTTCTCCGGCGGCGCCGAGGGCGCGGCCCAGATCTTCGCCTTTGCCAACAACCCCTTCGTCGCGCTGCTGCTCGGCATCCTGGCCACCGCCCTGGTGCAATCCTCCAGCACCGTCACCTCGGTGATCGTCGGCCTGGTGGCAGGGGGCCTGCCCATGGCCATGGCCATCCCCATGGTGATGGGGGCCAACCTCGGCACCACCATCACCAACACCATCGTCTCCCTGGGGCACATCCGGGACAGAGGCGAGTTCCGCCGCGCCTTCGCCGCCGCCACCGTGCACGACTTCTTCAACCTGCTGGCGGTCTTCATCTTCCTGCCCCTGGAGCTGATGTTCGGTCTGCTGCAAAAGAGTGCGGAAGGGATTGCCAGCCTGCTGCTGGGCTCCGCCGACATGTCGATGAAGGGGATGGATTTCATGAAGCCCCTCATCTCCCCGTCCCTGGATCTCATCGACGGTGCCGTCGCCTTCCTGCCGGGCAAGGGCCCCGCCATCGCCACCATCGTCATCGGCATTCTGCTCATCCTGTTCTGCGTCACCGCCCTTGGCAAGGTGCTGCAACGGGTCATGGTGGGTCGTGCCAAGGAGCTGCTGCACAAGGCCCTGGGCCGTGGCCCGCTCACCGGCATCGCCTCCGGCACCCTGGTGACCGTCATGGTACAGTCCTCCTCCACCACCACCAGCCTGATGATCCCGCTGGCGGGCGGCGGCGTGTTCAACACCCGTCAGCTCTACCCCTTCACCCTGGGGGCCAACATCGGCACCACCATCACGGCCCTGCTGGCGGCCACCGCCATCAGCGGCGCCGGCGCCCAGCTGGCCTTGACCATCGCCTTCGTGCATGTGCTGTTCAACGTCTTCGCCGTGGCGCTCATCTATGGCGTGCCCTTCCTGCGGGAATTGCCCATCAAGGCCGCCGAAACCCTGGCCCGGGTCGGCAGCGAGAACAAGCTGCTGGCGCTGGGTTACGTGGCCGGGCTCTTCTTCGCCCTGCCCGCCCTGATGATGGTGGCCGTCAAGTAAATCCGAACCGGGGGCATCATGCCCCCGGTGCCTTGCCCGTCCGGTCACATCCTCCGGCATCCCCCCTCGCCCTCCCTCCCCGGCTGGGATAAGATGCCCCTTCATTGCACTCTGATTTCAAGGAACAGGAAAACCCGATGAAATTCATTCTGATAGCCCTTCTTATCGCCGGCGCCGCCTACTACTTCTACTCCAGCAGCAACAACCGGAAGCTGGCGGAAGAGAACGTGCGCAAGGGGGCCGAGTTCCTCGCCAGCAACCAGGAAAAACCCCTGGTGACCACCACCGCCTCCGGCCTGCAGTACGAAGTGCTGACCCCGGGCACCGGCACCGTTCACCCCACCGCCACCAGCAAGGTGAAGGTGCACTACGAGGGCAAGCTGCTGGACGGCACCGTGTTCGACAGCTCCGTCGCCCGTGGCGAACCCATCGAGTTCGGCCTCAACCAGGTGATCAAGGGTTGGACCGAAGGGGTGCAACTGATGGTGGAAGGGGAGAAGACCCGCTTCTACATCCCCGCCAACCTGGCCTATGGCGATCGCGCCGCCGGCAAGATCCCGCCGGGCTCAGTCCTCATCTTCGACGTGGAGCTGCTGGGCATTCAATAAACCCGCCCTGGGCCTGCGTTGAGCTTGGCGGTGGCGCTGCGGGGCATCCCGTCAGAAGCCACGTCCGACGGACCCTGATCACAACGCCGGCGCACTGCGCCGGCGTTGTCGTTTCTGCCCCGGTCTCCCTCGCCCTGATGCCAGACTATCAACCAAAAGTGAAGAGTGCTTATCCATAAAGCCTGATTGTTAACCCATCATTAGGGGCAGATAATGACCACATCGTCAGCGGCATGTCGCCCTGGCCTCGGGTTGTCGGTGCGCCGCGCGCATCGGCACAACGCATATGGAGTCTGTCATGTCTATCGCCCCTGTCTGGTTCATCTCCCACGGCGCCCCGGATCTGGTCCTGCGCGATCAGCCCGCGACCCGGTTCCTCAAGCAACTGCGCCTCAAGGGTGCCAGAGGGCTGGTGGTGATCTCGGCACACTGGTTCAGCCGAAGCGAGCTGCAGATCAACGTCGAGCCCAACCCGGCCCTGATGTACGACTTCTACGGCTTCCCCGAGCCCCTCTACCAGATCCGCTGGCCCGCGACGAGCCCGCAATGGTTGCAGGAAGCGGTGAGCGATCAGCTGCTGCTGGCCGGTCTGCCCGCCACCCCGGTGCGCCGCGAGCTGGATCACGGAGTCTGGTCCCCCCTCTCCCTGATGGATCCGGACAGTGAACTCCCCCTGGTGCAGATCGCCATCCCGGCCAGCTTCACCCCGGCCCAGCTGTGGCAACTGGGGGAGGCATTGCAGGGGCTGCGCGAGCAAGGGATCGGCATCCTCGCCTCCGGCGCCATCACCCACAACCTCCGTGCCCTCGGGCCGGACGGCTCGCCGGTTCCCCAGTGGGCGAGCCAGTTTGCCCGCTGGCTGGAGCAGACCATGGCAGAGGGAGACAGGGGAGCACTGGAAGATTACCGGGCCCGGGCGCCGGGCGCGGTGGAATCCCATCCCCATGACGATCACCTGCGCCCCCTGTTTGTGGCGCTCGGCGCGGCGGGGGCCGACAGACCCCGAAAGCTGCACGACAGCTGGGATTACGGCAGCCTCTACATGGGGGCCTACCAGTTCGGTTGAGGGCGGGGCGGCCAGGCCGCCCTGCTTGCCGTGCTACCGCCGACGCGCGTGGAGAAATAGCGGACTCGTTATAGCCATTTTCCGGTAGAATGGCCGCCATTGGATGAGGCTTGGCAGGGATGGCTGTCGCGTCGGGTGGCTAGATGAACCTATATCGAACACTGATCCTGCTCTGTCTGCTCTGCCTTCAACCTGTGCAGGCCCTGACCCTGCACAGCCGCTACGATCCCGCCCCGCTGCCTCCCCGCTGGTCGGAGGCGGAGCTCGGATGGCTGCGCCAGCAGTCCCAACTGCGGGTCGGCATCCTGCAAGAGGACTACCGCCCCTTCACCATGAGCGCTCGCCAGCGCGTCGAGGGGCTCAGTGCCGACTACATCGACCTGCTGGCCCGGATGCTGGACAAACCCGTTGCCCTGAGCGCCTTCCCCGACAAGGCGCACCTGCTCCGTGCTCTGGCACGGGGGGAGATACACCTCGCCAGCCTCGGCAATCTCACCCTGGCGGACAGTGACACCCGGGCGATCCGCCTGAGCAACCCCTATTTCAGCAGCCCCCTCGTCTTCTCCGTGCCCAGACGTTATCGGGGGGCACTGCTCACACCGGGACAGCGGGTAGCCGCCGTCCGGGATCAGATAGACAGGGCGCGCTTTGGCCGCTACTACCCCACTCTCACCCTGGTGACCTATCCCTCCAACATGGAGGCGTTCGATGCGGTCTTCTTCGGCCGCGACGACATCCTGCTAGGGGATGCCCACGCCACCCACTACCTCAACAGCGAGCGCTTCGACCACCTTCGCCAGCGGGGCGAGGCCCCGCCCGAGCTGGCGCCTGCCGAGTTCCGCTTTGCCGTCCCGGCCACCGAGCCCGCCCTGCTCAGCCTGGTCAACCGGGGGCTGGCGGCCATCGACGACCGGGCGCGCAACACCCTCTTCACCCAGTGGAACGGGCCCATCCGCGACATGAACGAGCGAAGCGCCGATCTCTATGATGCCGCCGAGCGGGCCTGGATGCGGCAAGCGCCCCCCATCAGGGTGTGGCTGATGGACAACCTCTACCCCTATGGCGCCCTGGATCATGACGGCCAGCTGGTCGGCATGACGGTGGACATGCTGGACAAGATCCGCACACGCACCGGCCTCACCTTCGAGTTCGTGCGGGCAGACTCAGAGGGTCAGCTGGCAAAAGCCATGCAGTCAGGCGCCATCGACCTCATCGGCGCCATCTCCCAGCAGGTGGCCGAACACTACGGGCTGCGCACCTCGGTGCCCTATGCCACCGACAACATCTATGTGATCCTCACCCGCCAGGAGGAACAAGGGATCGACACCATCCGGAGTCTGGCGGGCAAGACGGTGGCGATGACGCACCATGTGCCCCTCGCACAGAGACTGGAGGGCAGCCGCATCACCCAGGTGGAGAGTGCCGCAGAGGCGATGGAGGTGCTCGCCCAGGGACGGGTGGATGCCGCCATCGTGCCCCTCTATTTTGCCCGTCATGCGCTGGACAATGATCCCCAGAGCCCGCTGCGCATCGCCGGCCCCGCCGATGACGAGCCAATCCGGATGGGGTTTGCCAGCCTGCCCGGACAGGGGATGCTGATGGGGATCCTCGACAAGACCATCCTCGCCATCCCCCCCAACGAGCTCGCCATGATGAGTTACGAGTGGCGCAACCGCAAACTGCCGGTGCCCGGCTTCATGGATCGCCACGCCCACATCGTCTACCTGGTGTTCGTGGGGCTCCTCACCCTGGCGCTGGTGCTGCTCTATCGCAACCGCATGTTCAAGCGGATGGCCAGCGCCGAGCAGGCGTCCCGCCAGCAACTGGAGGCCCATGTCAGGTTCATCCGGGCGCTGGGGGAGAGCCTGCCCCACCCCATCGTCGTGCGGGACAAGAGCGGCAAGGTATTGCTGTGCAACAGCAAATACCTGACCCAGCTCGGCGCCGAGCCAAAGGCCATCCTGGGTCAGCCCTTCGCCCAGGGGCTGTCAGGGGTGCTCGATGCAGACAGCATCGCCGTGCTGGAGCAGGACTTTGCCAGGGTATTGCAGGAGGGGCAGCCCATCTTTGCGGATCGCCTCTTCCATCACAGGGGAACCCAGAGCGACATCTATCACTGGATGGTGCCCTATTTCGACGGGGAGGGGGCCATCAGCGGGGTGATCGACGGCTGGATAGACATCACGGACCGCAAGCGGCTGGAAGAGGCGCTGCGCGAGGCCAAACAGCAGGCCGACAGCGCCAGCCGCGCCAAAAGCGACTTCCTCGCCACCATGAGCCACGAGATCCGCACCCCCATGAACGCCATCCTCGGCATGCTGGAGCTGGCCACCGAGGATCCCGCTCTCAGCCGTCACAGCGGCGAGCTGCTGCGCATCGCCGCCGACTCCGCCAACGGCCTGCTGGATCTGCTGGGGGACAGCCTGGATATCGCCTCCATAGAGGCGGGCCAGATGACCCTGACTCCCACCCCCTGCGATCTCGCGCCCCTGCTCTCGTCCGTCACCCGGGTCTTTGCGGGCATGGCCGAGCAGAAGGGGCTGCTCTATGAGGTCAGGCTGCCCGACACCCCCATGCCAAGGGTGCTGATCGATCCCCTTCGCCTGCGCCAGATCCTCTTCAATCTCATCGGCAACGCCATCAAGTTCACCGAGCAGGGCCGGGTCGCCATCACCGCCACCCTGACCGGGAGCGAGCAGCCTCCTGTGCTGCACCTCACCATCACCGACACCGGAGCCGGCATTCCCGCGGACAAGCTGCCCCGGCTCTTCACCCCCTTCTATCGCGCCCACGGCCAGGGCCAGTTCCCCGGCAGCGGGCTGGGCCTCAACATCGCCCGCATCCTGTGCCAGATGATGGGGGGGGAGATAGCCGTTCACAGCCAGGTCGGCGAAGGCACCCGGCTCGAGATAAGGCTGCCCCTCACGCTCGCTCAGCAACCCCCGCCCCGATCACGGCAATGCCGGCGCCCCAGCCCCACCAGGCTCAACCCCTCCCCCATCGGCTGCATATCCTGGTGGTCGATGACAATCACGCCAACCAGATCCTGCTGCGCCAGCAGCTCAAGCACCTGGGACACGACGTCAGTGTGCGCAGCAATGGCCTGGAGGCCCTGCGCGCCCTCGCCAGCCCCCCCTTCGATCTGGTCATCACCGACTGCCAGATGCCGGTGATGGACGGCTTCGAGCTGACCCGCAGCCTGCGTGCCCTTGGCCATGACCTGCCCGTCTGGGGCTTCACCGCCCATGCCCAGCCTCGCGAGCGGGAGCTTTGCCTCGCCGCCGGCATGAACGACTGCCTGTTCAAGCCCATCGGCCTCGCCCGTCTGCGCGCGGCGCTGGCCACCCTTGGGCCTGCGCCCTGAGTACCGCCAGCCCTTCCTCCCGTCATGTCGCACGGGCGCGGCTGAGAATGCGGCTGAGAGTGCGCCGGCGTTTGCCGCATAAAGGGTCGCCCACAGAAACAAGAGACAAGAGACAACGTGGACCAGCCATGGATACAAGGCCGGTGGCGGTTCGAGCCCCATAAAAAAACCGACACCAGGGTGTCGGTTTTTTATATCGGGAGGTGCGCCCTGCCTTCCTGTCACGCCAGTCTGGCGCCGGGTGAAGCGGGCGTCACGGGGAGGATCAGTAGAAGATCCGCTCCCCTCGCTCGCTCATCTTGAGCCAGACCGGCTTGGTGCTGGTCTTGCTCCAGATGCGGTGCAGGTAGCTGTAGAAACGGGCGCGATCCCGGCGAAACAGCATCACCGGGAAGGCGAGCAGACCCGCCATCAGGACGAAGATGCGGCGAAGGATTATCTGAGTCAGGGAGAAGGGATGAAACATGATGTAACGCCTCACTGGTAAGACCACTGAACAAAGATTACGCCAATCATTGTAGGATTACTACACCGACAGCGCCATTTTTTGATAAAAAATGGGGCTAAAAGCCTAAAAATGAAACCGGGTTACATTCTTTAACTAAAAAACAACAAAGGTGGCAAAACGCGGCCCCTGTTCCAGAGTTAACGAGGACTGGACCAGAACGGGGGAACACAGGATGAAACTTGCAGATGCGGCGCTGCTGGGGGCATTGGGCGTGCTCGCCTGGAGCCAGTGGCAGGAGTGGCGGCTCAATCGTGACGATGCCATCGACATCCCCTATCACGGGGTCCCCACCGCCAGCCTGTGGCAATGCGGTCTGCTGATAAAGGAGATGGCCGCGCTGGCAGAACAGGGGGGCGAAGAGAGGTCCGGATCCAGGGGCGAGGCATTGGCCGAGATGGATCAGCATCTGCACAAGACGTGGCAACGGGAGGGTTGTTCACGGCTTACTGACATCCAATGAAGCATCATTCTGGGCCGCCATGGCGGATAGACAACGTCAATGACGTGGAAAACAGGGAGAAGATGGAGGCACGTTCCGGAGTCGAACCGGACTAAACGGATTTGCAATCCGCTGCATAACCGCTTTGCTAACGCGCCATGCTGACAAGGCATTGCCTTGAGAGTGATGTCCATGGTTGGTGCCATGGAGTATTGGAGCGGGAAACGAGACTCGAACTCGCGACCCCGACCTTGGCAAGGTCGTGCTCTACCAACTGAGCTATTCCCGCATGACTGCTTGCGTGCCAGTTGCCTGACAACGAGGCGCATTATACGTACCCCGAGCCCGGGCACAACCCTTTTTTCTCACTTTAAGCCCTTTCCCGTGCTGTTTGCTCACCCTTTAGACGCCTTGGTCGAAAATCCCCCCGCTCCCTGTGACCCGACGAGCGAATTTAAGATAAAGCCATTGAAATAGTTAGCCTTTAGTCAGAAACTCATCGCGCTTAGTAACTGGATTCTCAATTGAAAATCATGCGATGAAATGGAACTTCAGGCCTCGGGGGCTCAGACCGCAGCTGATGCTGGCTTTTTTCATGTTGGGCCTGGTGCCCTTCCTGGTCGTCACCCTGTTTTTCCTCTATAGCCACGGCAAGGATCTCACCACCCAGACCTCCAACCATCTGGTCTCGGTGCGCAACATCAAGAAAAACCAGCTGCAAGACTACTTCGGCAACCTCAAGGAGCAGATCATCAACTTCTCCCAGCAGGACTTTGCCGGCAACAGTATCGGTCGCTTCTACGGTTTCACCGGTGCCTTCGAGAAGCTCGGCACCACGCCGCAGGAGGCCCGCGCCCGCGCCCAGGCCCGCTATGTGCCTGGCTCCTGGGACAAGCTGCAACAACCTGACAGTCAGGTGGAGATAGAGCCCTCCATCAGTGCCCTCATCCTGGCGGACGAGATGTATGGCCGCGTCCACCAGCGCTTCCATCGCGGCTACGCCGACATGGTGCGCAAATCCAACTACAGCGACATCTTCCTGGTCGACCTCAACAGTGACGTGGTCTACTCGGTCACCAAGCAGGCCAACTTCGCCACCAACCTGCTCTCGGGCCCCTACCAGTCCAGCGGCCTTGGCAACACCTTCGCCAAGATCAAGCGCCGCCTCGATGGCGGCCAGAAGCCCCAGCAGATCTTCGAGTTCACCGATTTTGGCCGCAACGAGCTGACCGGCCAGGTGGTCGCCTACCTCGCCGCCCCCGTGATGCAGTACGACTATGTGCGCGGCGTGGTCATCTTCGAGCTGCTGCCGGACAAGCTCAACCAGATCATGGCGGAGCGGGAGGGGCTCGGCGCAACCGGCGAGACCATTCTCATCGGCCCGGACAAGCGGATGCGCGCCAACGCCTGGCTCGCCCCCGAATTCAGCGTGGAGAACAGCTTCAGCCCCGACTTCCGACCGCTGCAGACCCCCCTCATCATCAAGGCCCTCTCCGGGGAGCAGGGGGTCGGCCCCTTCCTCTCCTACCACGATGACGAGGTGCTGGCCGCCTATACCCAGGTGAAGGTGTTCGATACCGAGTGGGCCTTCATCGCCGAGATCTCCACCAGCGAGGCCTATGCCCCCATCCGCCAGCTCGAGACCCTGGTGATCCTGCTGGGAGCTGGCTCACTGCTGCTGCTGATCCTCTTCTCCCGCTGGCTCTCCCACTCCATCACGGCGCCCCTGCGATCCCTCACCGCCGCCGCCGAACAGGTGGCGGACGGCGCTCTGGATCACCCCATCACCATCCCCCGCACCGACGACGACATCGACCGGCTGGCCCAGGCGTTTCGCCACATGCAGCGCTCGGTGAAAGACAAGATCGAGCTCATCGAACGCCAGACCCAGGAGCTGCAACAGCAGGTCAAGCTAACCCACAAGCAGAACCTCAGCCTGCAACAGGCGGACAAGCTCAAAGACGAGCTCCTGGCCAACACCTCCCACGAGCTGCGCACCCCCATCCACGGCATCAAGGGGATGGCCGAGTCCATGCTCGCCAGCCAGCAGGACCTGACCGAAGGGCAGCAGAAACAGCTCGGTCTCATCATCAAGAGCGCCGACGGTCTGGCGCGCCTCGTGGACGACTTGCTCGACTACCACCAGATGCGCTACGGCCAGCTGGAGATCCACCCCCAGCCGGTCTCCTCCAAGGGGGTCATCCGGCTGGTGCTGGATCTCTGTCAGCACCTCGTGCAGGCCAAGCCCCTCACCCTGGTGGACAAGAGCCCCGCCGAGCTGCCCCCTGTGCTGGCGGACGAGCAGCGCCTCGAGCAGGTGCTCTACAACCTGGTGGGCAACGCCATCAAGTACACCCCCCAGGGCAAGGTGGTGCTGAGCGCCCTGGTGGAGGGCAACTTCCTGCGCATCAAGGTGACCGACACCGGCATCGGCATCGCCAGGGAGCATCTGGAGCACATCTTCGAGCCCCTGGTGCAGATGAGCCCGGAAGTGAGCAAGCAGGGAGCGGGCCTCGGTCTCTCCATCACCCGCCAGCTGGTACACCTGATGGGGGGGGAGCTGTTCGTGGAGAGCGAGCCGAGCGTCGGCTCCACCTTCGCCTTCACCCTGCCGCTGGCCAGGGGCAAGGCGGGCAGTCTGACCCTCGACAGCCGCCAGATAGAGCACCAGCTGGTGCGCCAGCAGCCCGTCATCCTGCCGGACTGGGAGAGCGAGGATCTGCCGCCCCCGCCGCAAGATGCCCCCGTCATCCTGGTGGTGGACGACGAGCCCATCAATTTGCACATACTGCGCCACCTGCTGCAGCCCTGCGGTTATCGCATCCTGCCCAGCAGCGACGGCCACGACGCCCTGACCAAGCTGGCTCAGGAGCCGGTGGATCTCATCCTGCTTGATGTGATGATGCCCACCCTCTCGGGCTTCGACGTCTGCCGCCGTCTGCGCCAGCAGCACCCCAAGGAGAAGCTGCCGGTGCTGCTGCTCACCGCCCTCAACCAGCCCAAGGAGATTGAAGAGGGTTTCAACGCCGGGGCCAACGACTATCTGGTGAAACCCTTCTGCAAGGAGGAGCTGTTCGCCCGGGTGAGAGCCCTGCTGGAGGCCAGCGCCGGGCGCGCCTCCCTGGTGGAGAACCGCCTGCTCAAACAGGAGATAGAGCACCGTCTGCTGCTCCAGGAGCAACTGCACCAGGATCAGGAGCGGCTCCTCGCCCTGCTTGGCGAGGGGGCCGACCCCATGGTCTTCCTCGATGAGCAAGGAGGGGTGCTGTTTGCCTCCCGGGCCCTGGCGCGCCTGCTGGGTCAGGAGCCGGAAGCCATGGAGGGGCAGAGGCTGGACGAGTGGCTGGCCGCCCCGCTGGCAAGCCAGTGGCCCGACATGACCGCGCAGCCGGAGCGGGAGCTGGACTTCCTGGTGGCGGGCCAGCGAGACACCCTCAACGCCCGCGCCCTGCCCATCAACCTGGGGGGGCAGCACGCCTATGCGCTGACCCTTGGCACCGAACCGCGCCAGGACGACAATCGCATGGCTGCACTGGAGAACGCCCTCAAGAGCCTCTCTCGCCAGGCCATCATCGAGGATGGCCAGTTGCTGGGGGAACTGAGCCGGCTGGGCGGGGAGTTCAGGTCGCTGGCCGACGATCTCATTCGCCAGCAGGATGACGAACCTCTGCGCCGCGCCCTGGTGGACACCATGCGTCTCACCCTGGAGACCTGGCAGCAGAGCACCGGCAAGGGCAAGATAGTGCTGGCGGAGAAGAGCAAGCTGTGGCGGGTCTACATGGACCGCTCCAGTCCCCAGACCCGCACCCTCGACAAGTACCTGAACCTCGACACCCTGCCCAAGGCACCGCGCTGGAAGACGGTGGTGGCCAGCGCCGAGTACGTGCTCAAGCACTGCGCCCTGAACGAGGTGCAGCACCAGAGTCTGCACCAGAGCACCCAGCGCCTTCGCCAGCTCGCCAGCCGCAAGGCATGAGTCTCCAACCCGCAGCCACGTTGCTCTGATGATGGCTGCGGGATAGAAAACCAAGCACCAATAGCCAACTCTGGACACATCGACTCGCAGGCTTTCTGCGCCTATCAGGGGGATCGCGATGGCTGAGCTCGCGGGGTCGGCCAGATGACCCTGCAGGTGCGGGCCCATGCCCCATCACCATGTTGGTGATGACCCCGGGAGACCTGTCTGAGCCGGCAAGTGGCTAATCAGGTGAATGGACATTCGAGAGAATGGGGTGAGACTTCGCGACCCCGTGACCACAGGCCCCAAATCGGGAAAGACATTGGGAGATGGCTGAGGCGGGGGTAGAAATGACAAACCCGCGACGGACGCGGGCTTGAGGGGAATAAATGGCGGAGAGACAGACCGCTATAAAACAGTCCAAAACAATCTATATCAAAACAAATAACCAAGAAATATCAATGCATTGAAAGAGCATCGTGTCCGAACCCTTCCAATCTAACACTATCAAATCCCACATCAAATGGCATACTGGATGGCATACTCATATCCGCTGAAGGTGACCATATGGCAATACTCACCGATACCAAGGCTCGCAGTCTAAAGCCCGAAGACAAACCCCTCCCCCATGGTGGAATAACAGGCTTAGCTCTGCATCCGTCGACAACCAAAGGAAGGGGGAAGTGGGTGTTACGCTACGTCAGCCCCACAACCGGCAAGCGCCGTAATGCAGGGTTAGGGGCATACCCAGAAATCTCTATCGCAGATGCAGGCAACCAGGCACGGTTAATGCGGGAACAGCTGGCTAAAGGGCTAGACCCTCTTGAGGAGAAGGGAGAGGTAAAGAGAGAAGAAACCAGCAAGCCCGCTATCCCCTCACTGGAGATCGCTGCCCGTCAGGTTCACGAACAGTTACTCCCCGGTTGGCGTAATCCGAAACATGGCAAACAGTGGATCTCTACTCTGGAGCAATATGCCTTCCCGCTTCTTGGTCGTCAGTCTATCGATACCATTTCGCCAGCTCATATCGCCAGCGTACTGCAACCTATCTGGTTGTCGATCCCAGAAACTGCAACCCGTGTTAAACAGCGGTTGCATGCCGTGATGGCCTGGGCTTGGGCCCATGGATTCTGCCAAGCAAATCCTGTCGATGTCGTGGATAAACTCCTGCCGCAACAGCCCAGCAAAGCAATTCGAACCCAACATCAGCCCGCGATGGATTGGCGAGAGCTTCCTGAGTTCTACCAAAAGCATTTGGCCAGCTCAGAGTCCTTTGATGTTAGCCGTGCCCTGCTGTCATTTGTGATCTTAACGGCCTGCCGCTCCGGCGAAGCCAGGAGTATGCGCTGGGAAGAGCTCGACCTGGGTAATGCCATTTGGACAATCCCAGCAGGCAGAATGAAGGCACACGTTACACACAGAGTACCATTGTCTCTTGAGGCCCTGGCAGTGTTGAAAAAGGTACAGGGTTTACATGGGGAATGGGTATTCCCTTCACCACGTAAACAAGTACCACTCACCGATATGGCTATGACCAGCCTATTGAGGCATATAGGTGCATCAAGTACCACTCCCGGTCGTATCGCTACTGCACATGGTTTTCGCTCTAGCTTCCGGGATTGGTGCAGCGAGCAAAGTTATGCACGGGATCTTGCAGAAAGGGCTCTAGCCCACACAGTTAAAAATAAGGTCGAAGCCGCCTATCATCGCACTGACTTGCTGGTTCAGCGTCGGCCCATGATGGATGCTTGGGCGGAGTTTGTTACGGGGTCTTCAGTGGATAAATAAGAGGGTGGCCTATTAGGCCACCTATATTTAGTGTGAATATTGTCGCTGATATTCTTGATCGATCATATCTTCTACAACCTGATAGATCCGGCGGTTTGAATCCTTTGCAATCCTCTTTAGCATTTCTTTCCGTTCTTCGGAAAGTGGAATGCTCATAGACTTACGATTTTCTGAGTTGATGCGATTTTTTTGCACAGTTCCACTCTTTCTTATCGAGGCCATTAATATGGTGCGATGATCTATCGATAACAGATCGTAAAGCGTAATCATAGCTTGTTTTGCTTTGTCATTTTTATTTACCCCTGATAAATCAAGCCAAGCAGGAGCTGTGAATGCAAGGTAAGTTTTGAATGTATAATTCCAAGCCCACTCTGCCATCCCCTCATTTTTTATTAACCAATCCTCCATCTTGGATTTATTTTTAATTTCACCCCAAACGTTTACAAAATACTGAAGTTGCCGCTCTTTATCTTGTCGAGAGACCATCCATAGATCAAAGAAATAAATTATACACTCCCTCTTTTCTCGGCTATTAGTTAAGTGAACTGGCAATTTAAGATCAAAGTAGACGCTCTCATTCAGACCAAGCGAAGGCAATACATCAACCATCAGTTTGTTTTTATCATCAATAATAAGTGATTGATTGCATCGAAGGATGCCATCTCTCCTGCCTTTAGTGGCGACTCGCAGATAGGACCAAACAAAATTGCATAACCGTTCATTATCAGGATCAATCCAATCAAAGTTTTTCGTGCCCAGACAATGTTCATTGAACATATCCAGCATCAGTTTTTTTACTGTATTTTCTTCTTCAAACTCCTCCTGATAAGGAGATATACCAATATTATCTAATTCTTTTGCCAATAGCCTTCTTTCTTCTCTTTCATTTATATCAGCAACAACATCACTTATAAACAATTCCAGCCTATTTGCCTGTTCTTCAATATTTGGCACTGAAATTTCTCTGCGGCGCCGATTATCGTCATAAAAAAACAAATGATAGAGAAAGGTGATTTCTCTTTCTTCCTTTTTGGGATGCCATGTCACTTTTGCCATTTGAACCTCGCCGTAAATCAAGCCTGCATTTTAGCTCTGTAAGAGTCTCAACCTGAGAGAACCACATCATGAGGAAGGGGAACTCAGTCCTCTGAAATAAAGATTACTATGTAGATTTTACGCTAAAGAGAGGCGATTTTTCGTTGATTTAGGATAGAAAAGTAGATTGTTTTATGTTGATTTCAGGCTGATTTTATGCTCATGAAAAAACTTGGGTGTCACAACAACCTTGCCTCAGAGAGGTCCGGCTCCCTTTTTTGCGCGCCGAGCTCGTTCGACCAAAAGACGAGCCACCCTCCTTGCTCCTGTTATCGGAAAGCCAACCAAGTATCTGAGTTCGTATAGGCTTACAGATACATTGACGTTTTGATGCTGCTATATAGGCTTATTACTGCCTCTGTAAGCCTATTTTACAAGATGCCTCTGTTGAAATCTGTTTTTTTTAACTGGCCCGCCCTTCTGATGAAACAACCCACCACATCATCAGGAGCACACCATGAACAACACCATCAAAGTCCTGCGCACCAAAGACCTCATCGCCAAGATTGGCATGGCACGTTCTACCATATACGACTGGCTTGATCCAAAGTCACCTCGCCATGACAACACCTTTCCCAAACCGTTCAAGATTGGCAAATCTTCCATCGGCTGGTTTGAGCATGATGTGGACAGTTGGCTCATCCTTCGGAGTCAGTCCTAAGCCAATATATTTTTCACAGCAATTAGGCTCCTTAACTTCCTGTCATCATACGAACCACTTTACTGCTAATGAGACAGTAAAATAGGCTATCTCTTCTTATATTTACTTTTCACTGTCAGCCACCCTTCATGGTAAGTATAGAGTTTAGGTTTATATATTATTTAATACCATTTATTACCATGCACACTAAGTACGCTACGCATCACCACTCAACGCCATGGATACCCCAGCATCCTATTGCTACACCCGCATACCACTACACCCGTATATATAACCACATTCCACTATGAGCAACTATGCCCGCTATACGCGTGTGTCTAACACACAGCGTAGGGGTAACGCTGCCTGAGCGAGAGCACCATGTTTAATACAGTTAGACTTTTGGATATCCTGACCTTATCACGCAAACTCCAGCATACGACGTTCCCAGTCGTCATCGTGGCATATACTCCTATCCGCGAGCTGCATATAGATTTAGATTATTCGAATGGACCATTATCGACTTGCCTCTTTAACGTATTGGATACCGTGTGTGATTATTTCTACTGTCACACCGAGATATCATCAGCCCACCCTACCATCGAGCTATTCCTGACTTATATGCGAGCAGTACCAAGGCTACACCTCGCCAAGATGGTTTCTCTCAATAGTCAGACTCATGTACAGAACCTTAAGCGGCAAGCGAATTAATAATACCGTCTAACGTGTTGTTTTGCTTGGATTTTCTCTGCCTACTCTTTTTGCCGTTTTTGGATAAATACACCATTGCCCACTCCAACTTCTCTGTTATTTCCTGCCACGCACCATGGATGATGCTCGCCAATATCGGCATTAACCAAAGCGCGCTGTTTTTGGCAATCTTCAGCATCGATAACTCCGCGCTGCCAATCAGCGTCAGCGCCAGCCGACGTTTGACCAGCAAGGCCAGCAAACTAGCCCAGATCAAGCCTTCCGCTATCGCTTTTTGTCGTGTCGCGAACGCCTTCAACCGGTTATGTGATTTCAGCTCTTTGAACAACAGTTCGATCTGCCAACGGCAACGATACAATGCCATCACCTTCTCGGCTGGCCATCGCTCACGCGGAAGATTGGTCATCCATATACAGAACCGTTTTTCCTCTGCAAACCAACGTCTTATGAGTCGATATTTATACTTTCCCGAACTCACATCCAGATCCAGAACCTCGGCTCTGCAGCTTCTCCGATCGATATCCTTGAGCTTTTTTCCGAGTAACTTGGGCATTTCCCTGCCGTCCTGTCGGTAAGCTGCCTGTACTTTGGGATTGAGATTTTGACTCCCTCTGACCAGATAGCTTCCTTTGGCTTTGGTCACATCAGCAAAGTACTCGCGGCTGATGTAACCGGCATCCGCCAATAACAGTTTGTTATTTAACGAATTTGCGGCCGGAAGATGCTTGCGCTCCGATTCGGTATCCGCCGTGATACTCATCGATATCGGCGACTGGTCCAGCAAGGACATGGTCATATGACACTCTACCGCAGCGGGGCTGTGCTTATTGAATCGGCCCGGGAAATGTTCTGCCAATTGCGGATGTAACGCGAATGACGACCCGTCCTGCAGCAGTACCTGCTCAAAGCCTGCCAGTCCGTGGGCGTCCGGTAGACACTCCTTGAGGCGTAAGGCGATGGCTCGTTCAACCAGTGCGCGCATGAACAAGGGAAAACCCTGCTTGCGTAACTGGTTGTGAAAGGGTTTATACGCTATTTGGTCAGTATCATGGAGCTGCAACGCATTGAAATGGCGATGCAAACCAGCAATACCATCCACCTTGTCGCAACCAAGCCCTGAGAGCAGAGCCGGGAGTAGTCTCGCAGGCTGGATATCCCGGAGTCGCTGACAAAAACCGGTAAATTTACCGATCCGGTTGAGTTCAGAAGAGCTAAGAAGTTGCTTGAGGTACTGGGTTGCATTGATAATAGTCATGGCTTCGGGTGTGTCGGTTTTTTTTTGCGATTAAATCAGATCACAAACGAAGCCTTTTTTCTATCTATTTCAATTGGTTGTAGCTAAAGATCCTGTACATGTAGTCAGACTGCTCATAGACTGGCAGATGCGATCAATAACGCCTTGGAAGCCTTCCTAAGCGAGTTAAAGAGTCAGTCGCACCGTAAGCGTCTCAATAACCTTCGACGCGTTGAGAAACGCAATCAGCGCAGCATAGCGACCTATATCAACAGCCTATTCGCTCAACATGCAAAGCTATTATTCATTCGTTTGGATATTGGGTATCGCGAGGCCCACTATCATCGATTAACCGCGAATTCAACTTCGAAGTGCGACACTCGCCTATGCCGCCTGACGGTACTCTTCGAATACCTTGACAGGCTGCCTGAATCCGAGACATTTCCGAGGTCGTAGGTTGAGCCACTGCTCCGCTCTCCTGACATCCTCGTCCGTGACCTCTCTCAGGTCTGTTCCCTTTGGGATAAACTGCCTCAACAGCCCATTGCTGTTCTCGTTCAGACCGCGCTCCCACGAAGAGTAAGGGTGCGCAAAGTAAGTCTCGGCACCCAGCGCTTCCTCTATCGCCTTGTGTTCGGCAAACTCGCCGCCGTTGTCAAAGGTGATGGTATGCACCTGCTCGATGTAGGGCGTTAACATCTCGATTATCGCATCCCGCACCACCCCAGCCTGTTTGCTCGCGACCCGCTTGACCAGATAGAGCCGGCTCTTGCGCTCCACCAGGGTGACCAGTGCACCTGTGCCTTGCTTGCCCAGCACCGTGTCCGCTTCCCAATCACCGAGCCGCTCCCGGCTATCGACGATAGCCGGCCGTTCATCAATAGAGCGGGCTTCCTTGATGGGAGAACGCAGGCTGCTCGCCCCCTTGCGGTAGCGCTTGTGGCCCTGGCGCAGATGGCGGTACAACTGGCCACCCCGGGCTTTGTCGGCGGCCACATGGCGGTATATCCACTCGTGACTCACCATGAGGCCTATCTGCTTGCCCACCGCGCTTATCTGCTCCGGGCTCCACCACCAGGCGAGTGTCAGCTCGACAAACTGGATGACATCGGCAGATAGCCGAGATTTGGCCGCACTGGCCCGTCGGTGGGTGGCGTGCTGATGCGCATTGTCTGGCTGGTAGCCCTGCGGCCCGGCGTTACGACGCAGCTCCCGGTAGAGGGTGGAGCGATGAACGCCAATGGCGCGTGCGGTGGCAAGGATGGACATCCCCTGTGCGCGAAGCACCGATAACTGGTATCGTTGCCCCTCGGTCAACTGCTGATAGCTCATGGTGATACTGCTTTTACTTTGGCGAGCAGAAGGGTACCACCAATCAGCAGTTGGCCACCTCTCGCCATTCATCCATGAGTGTCGCACTTATTATCTGAATTCCCGAACCGTGGATAACACCTCCGATAACCTGCGTCATTACCTGAGCGTAATACAACGACGATTCAAACACCTTGTGGGATATATCTGGAAGATAGAATATGGTGCCGACCGGCGTTTCCATTTTCACCTCACCTTTATCTTCAACGGGGCTGAGCATCAGCAGGATATCTCATTGGGGCGATTGCTGGGGGAGCAGTGGGAGACCATCACCGATGGGCAGGGGAACTATTACAACTGCAATAGCAGGCGAGTCCAGTACCAAGAATGGGGGACCGATGGGATTGGTATGGTGCATTACGCAGATACCGGCAAACAGGATCTACTACTGAGTGCTCTTGGTTATCTGACCAAACCCGATGAGCAGATATTGGCTACCCTCCCAGCAGGTCGCCGAACCTTTGGTCGCATGGAGATCTCGGTAGCCCGTCCTCGCGGGGGGAGGCCACGGAGCGTGAGCTATGGAACTGGGGCTATTCAGTTGGCCAACTGATACAGCCCTCAAGGAATCTTGGATTCAGATTGCACTGAGAATGGTGGGAATGTGATGTTTCGCACCCTATAACTGCATGATATTCAATAATCTGGAAGTGATCGCCGACGGAGATAGTTGGGCGACTTTAAAAATGGTTAATAACAATGGAGGTTACATGTTCCTAAACGCTGAACGGAAAAAAGCACTGCAAGACCTTGAAACTGCTGAAACGCGCTGCAAAGCCTACGTTGTGCTGGCCCAGCGAGAGATCACTGCTCTCTATGAGTGGCGCGCCAAATGCAGTAAAGAGTTGATCACTCGAGTTGAGAGTTATATCAACAGAATGAAGAATACCCCCATCGAATTCGATAAATCATTTGCAGAATTCAAAGCTGAAATCGTTGAGTTTGATGACGTCGTCGAAAAGCTTGAGATGGAATATAACAAATCACATGTTGGTAAGGGTACTGCCGCTGTTGGGATTGCTGCAGGTGCTGGCTTCGCAGCTTTTGCACCCACAGCTGCTTTGGCCGTAGCAACTACATTTGGTACAGCATCTACAGGGACTGCTATCGCAACGCTAAGTGGTGCAGCGGCAACTAACGCGGCCCTGGCTTGGTTGGGAGGTGGCGCCCTTGCTGCAGGTGGTGGTGGCATGTCTGCTGGCGGAGCATTGCTGGCACTTGCTGGGCCACTGGGGTGGGGAATAGGTGCGGCTGGCATAGCTGGCGGCGCGTTACTAGCTCGTAACAAAAACAGCAAGATTATTGAAGATACTCGAAGCGAAGAGCGCAAACTACTTGCTCAATGTAGTGAGCTCAATGTTGTCCAGACCACCGTTAAAAAAATGGTTTCGCTTACCTCCGAGCATTATCACGGTACGGAAAGCATTATCGACGTGCTAAGCAAGACTGCGCCTCACGACTACAAAGACTTTGCCCCTGGCCAAAAGCAACAACTTGCCTCACTGATCAATCACATCAACTCGCTGTCTCAGCTAATCAACAAAAAGGTTAAGTAATGGTAGTGAAGCATGCTGAACCAGTGAAGGATCAAGTCACAGGAATTGTTGTTGATCAGCTTAATCAAATGAATCAACAAGCCATGAATATCCAACTTGACGCACAGCACATTGCCTTTGAGGTGGCCACTGAGCAGATGCAGAAGGTGCGGGATTTCATTGCCAATCCCAGTGGCATTCTTGGCTCGATGTCCACTAAGCATGGTGAAATTGCCGAGCAGGTCGAGGTAGGTGTGCGCAATGCTCGCCAAGCTATTGAGGAACGACTGCAAGACGAGTCATTGCTTAAAGCTACGTTCGAGGGGGTGGGTCGCACCGCCCCTGTGGACTACATGATCGATAACGTTGCTGTGCAGTCGAAATTCATAAACGGTGCCAAAGACAATCTCGATCATGTCCTCAGACACCTCGACAAGTACCCAGAATTTGGCCGCAAGGATGAGATTTATCACATACCAAAAGACCACTGGAAAACCATTCGTGATGTTCTGGATGGTAAGCCAGTTGATAACTTAAATGAAAAATCTATCAGGGCAATCCAAGAAAAAGTCGTGGCCATGGAGCAGGCCACTGGACGCTCGTTTGATGACCTAGTCCGCCCTGGAATATCCGATTATCGTGACGTGCAACTAGGGCGGATTGATGACACGCTGGATAAGTATGATCAGGAACTTGCGGATCAAAATCAGGAAAAGAAAACCGAGATTGTTGATGACCACCGGCCATCACTCCAGGGAGCTGCGAATGCTGCAATGATGGGAGCCGCAGTAGCTGGCGCAGTGACTTTGGGTACAGGGATCTACAAGAAATACCGTGAAGGAAGGAACATATTCAAAGGTGAGCTCACAAAGAACGATTGGCAAGAGCTTGGTATGGATACGGCCAATGGTGCTCTAATCGGAGGAGTGTCTGCGGGAGCAATCTACACGCTGACAAACTTTGCCGGTATGGGAGCTCCTTTTGCCAGCGCTCTGGTCACAGCGGCCAAAGGTGTTGGAAGTCTCACCCTGTCACTACAAAGGGGGGAAATTGATATAGAGCAGTTCACCGATCTGGGCATGATTGTGTGTGCAGAAGCAGCTGTTGTTGGCGCCATGACTGTAGCTGGCCAAACAGTCATCCCGATCCCAGTGCTCGGCGCTCTCATCGGTTCAATCTCAGGAAAGATGCTGGTCACTGTTGCCAAAGGTATGAGCGACAAAATGATCGCTGAAATGAATCACAAAAAAGAAGCCTTTATTAAACGGCTAAGCGAGATTGAACAACAGGCTTTGGCACGCATTATGGCTGAGTTTGACGCGCTGGGTGATTTGACAAAGGCCGCATTCAATATACAGACCAACCAACAACTCCTGCTGGCTAGCGTCGAACTGGCCAGAGCTTATGGAGTCAATGAAGCACTCATCATTGCAAGTGAGGACGAGCTCGATAGCTTCATGAATGCCTAAGGAAGGTGCGAACAAGTCCCTGATATGAGATCATGTTTGTCATCTGGAGCCATGGAACAGGGTTCATCATGAGTCATCAACTTACCTTCGCCGACAGTGAATTCAGCAGTAAGCGCCGTCAGACCAGAAAAGAGATTTTCTTGTCCCGCATGGAGCAGATTCTGCCATGGCAAAACATGGTGGAAGTCATCGAGCCGTTTTACCCCAAGGCTGGTAATGGCCGGCGACCTTATCCGCTGGAAACCATGTTACGCATTCACTGCATGCAGCATTGGTACAACCTGAGCGATGGCGCGATGGAAGATGCTCTGTACGAAATCGCCTCCATGCGTCTGTTTGCCCGGTTATCCCTGGATAGCGCCTTGCCGGACCGCACCACCATCATGAATTTCCGCCACCTGCTGGAGCAGCATCAACTGGCCCGCCAATTGTTCAAGACCATCAATCGCTGGCTGGCCGAAGCAGGCGTCATGATGACTCAAGGCACCTTGGTCGATGCCACCATCATTGAGGCACCCAGCTCGACCAAGAACAAAGAGCAGCAACGCGATCCGCAGATGCATCAGACCAAGAAAGGCAATCAGTGGCACTTTGGCATGAAGGCCCACATTGGTGTCGATGCCAAGAGTGGCCTGACCCACAGCCTAGTCACCACCGCGGCCAACGAGCATGACCTCAATCAGCTGGGTAATCTGCTGCATGGAGAGGAGCAATTTGTCTCAGCCGATGCCGGCTACCAAGGGGCGCCACAGCGCGAGGAGCTGGCCGAGGTGGATGTGGACTGGCTGATCGCCGAGCGCCCCGGCAAGGTAAGAACCTTGAAACAGCATCCACGCAAGAACAAAACGGCCATCAACATCGAATACATGAAAGCCAGCATCCGGGCCAAGGTGGAGCACCCATTTCGCATCATCAAGCGACAGTTCGGCTTCGTGAAAGCCAGATACAAGGGGTTGCTGAAAAACGATAACCAACTGGCGATGTTATTCACGCTGGCCAACCTGTTTCGGGCGGACCAAATGATACGTCAGTGGGAGAGATCTCACTAAAAACTGGGGATAACGCCTTAAATGGCGAAGAAACGGTCTAAATAGGCTGATTCAAGGCATTTACGGGAGAAAAAATCGGCTCAAACATGAAGAAATGAAATGACTGAGTCAGCCGAGAAGAATTTCCCCGCTTATTCGCACCTTCCCTAACTAATGGGCCACCAAGAAGAGTGGCCCTATTTATTACCGTGAGGTAAGTGCCAGTTGGCTGGCAATCCAATCGTGAATCTGGCCTGGGGTAGTGATTGCGGTTTCTAGCGCAAAGCGTTTACTGCAACACTCTACCTCTGGGTATTCCTGCGCTTGGCCGGTCCAAACTTCATGATCAGCCCAGGGGTAGTCGTGCTCGATAGAGCCCCAGTTATACATGGCATGCTTGGTAAAGCGATATAGATGTACTGTGAGCCAGGCTCTTAATGTACAGATCTAGTTATCACCTGACACCGGCCTCAAACCGGTGTCTTGTTTACGCTACTTTAGTGCGCACTTCCTTCGGTATCAATTTCAGACCCTTTTTGAACATGCTGTAGGGAGTCTGTCCTTCCATCATCCTGCCTTGATGTGGCCGCTGGGTGTTGTAGTGATCCAGATAGCTGTCCAGGTCTGTCTGCATCTGCTCTACCGACTCATACCAGGTTGTCCTCCCCTTGATACGGAAGTGTTCATCCAGCAGGGTGCGATGTAGCCGCTCGATAAAGCCGTTGCTCTGCGGCCTGCGTACCTTGGTGGTCCGGTGCTCAATCCCCTCCAGTTGCAGGAACAGCTCGTAGGGGTGATGGTCAGGGCGCCCGCAGAACTCGCGCCCGTTATCTGACAGGATGGTATAGACCCGCGCCTCGTGAGCCTCGAAGAACGGCAGGACCGTTTCGTTGAGCACATGGACCGAGGTCACCGGCAGCTTGCTGGTGTAGAGCCGTCCCCAGGCGTGGCGGCTGTAGCAGTCCAGTACGGTTTGCAGATACACCTTGCCCACCCCCTTGAGTGCGCCGACGAAGAAGGTGTCGACCGCCACCAGTTCCCCGGTGTAGTGAACCTCAATTTGGCGTTCGCGAAACTCGGGGCTGAAGCGCTCGAGCAGGCGGATCTGCTCGTCATTGAGCTCAATCGTCTGTTCCCTGTGGGTTTTCTCGAGGCGCAACAAGCGGTCATGCTTGGAGAGCAAGTCGTGACGTTGCCACACGCCACGCACACCGTGCGTATTCCGGCGAAGTTGAACAGCCATTCCGGCCAACGTGAACACCCTGATCCTTAACGCGCTCACGTCACCCCGTTTCTAACTCGAGTGTTCAGATTGGGTCAACTCACTTCTCCTCTTTCTCATCGATTCTCCCTTCAGTGACAGCCGGTGAGCGTTGTGCATCAGCCGGTCCAGGATCGCATCTGCCAGAGTGTTGTCCCCCAAGCTCGCGTACCACTCTTCCGTTGGCAGCTGACTGACCACGACCGTCGAGTATTTCCCGTACCGATCATCCATGATCTCCAGCAGGGCGTTGCGCTGCTCGGCATTCACCGCTTCCAGTCCCCAGTCATCCAGGATCAGCAGCTCTATCCTTGCCAGTTGACCCAGCAGTCTGGCGTAACTGCCATCTACCTTGGCCTGGCTCAGCTCAAGTAGCAGACGCGGCAGCCGGTAGTAACGAGTGCTGTGCCCCTGCTGACAGGCTTGGTAGCCCAGCGCACAGGCTAGGTAGGTTTTTCCGCAGCCACAGGGGCCGGTAATGAGCAGGTTCTGGCCCCGGCGCAGCCACTCTCCTTGGGCCAGGTTTGCCACCTGTGACCGCTCCAGGTTGCGTGCAGACTGGTAGTCCACCTCTTGCACCGTGGCCTGGAGTTTGAGCCTCGCCTGCTTGACCAGCCGAGCTTGTTTACGCTGCTCCCGGCTCAGTTGTTCGTGTTCGACCAGCAGGCTTAGCCGCTCGATGAAGGGCAGCCCTTCGTAGGTACTTGCCTGTTCCAGTTGTTGTTGCACGGCATCCGCCATGCCGGTCAGTTTCAGGTGTCTCAAGCGGGTCAGCGTTTGTTGGGTCATGGGACGTATCCTCTTTAGTGGAAGCTCTGGGGGCCACGGATGTTCTCGTGCTCTTGCGGTAACTCTGGGTAGCTCAGCGGGCTTGCGGGCAGTTGGTCGCGGCCACTGGTCAGCACCGACTTGAGCTGTTTGAGTCGCACCAGACCTTCCCGGTTGGCCAACTGGCAACAGGCTTCAACCCGTGATGGCGGATATTCCCGGCTAAGACTCAGCAGCCCCAGGCAGAGTCGGTATGCCTGCTCGGCATGGGCTTTCTCTTCCAACCGTTCGCTAACCCAGCACAAGGTGCTCGGTCCGATGTCAGCAGCCCACTGTTTAAGACGCCCTGGGGTCCAGCGTTGCTGCTTGCTGTGACGTTCCGGCATGTGCTCAGGGAGTGTGCTCATCCCCGGGATGGTTTTACGCGGATGGCTCGCGACCAGCTGTTGCTGGTGATAGACCTGAAGCAGTGTGTCGCCTGCATGGAGCTCCAGTTGCTGACCCACATACTGGTGTGGCACCGAGTAATGGTGCTGCTCATAGCTGACGTGATAGTCGATGTTGACCTTGACCGTTTTGATGGCGACATAGCGATAGGGATGCACCGGCAGTGGTCCCAGTGCCGGGCGGTCCAACTGCTCAAATGCGTCACGTCGGTTACCGGGCAGTTGCTTGAACGGACGCTCGTTGAGTTCGTTCAGCAAGGCACGGATGCACTGGTTGAGTTCGGCAAGCGAGAAGAAGGTCTGATGGCGTAGACGGGCCAGGATCCAGCGCTCGACGATCTGCACACCCACCTCTGCCTTGGCCTTGTCCTTGGGCTTGTAAGGACGAGCTGGCATCACCGCCACCTGATAGTGCTCGGCCAACTGCTGGTAGCTGGGGTTGAGCTCGGGATCGTATCGGCAAGCCTTGCTGACACCGCTCTTGAGGTTGTCGGGGATCAGCAGTGCCGGTGTCCCGCCGAAAAACTCAAAGGCACGGACATGGCTTTGCAGCCAGTCCGGCAGTGACTGTGACCAGGTGGCCTCGGCAAAGGTGTAGTTGGACGCACCGAGCACGGCGACAAAGACTTGTGCCTGACGGACCTCACCCGTAGTCGGCGACACGATGGGCACCGTGGGCCCGCAGTAGTCGATAAAGAGCTTTTCCCCCGCCTTGTGGATCTGGCGCATGGAGCGCTTTTGCAACTGACACCAGGACTTGTAACGGTCACAGAACTGGGAGTAGCTGTAACAGCTATTGGGATAGCGCTGGGTGTACTCCTCCCAGAGCAGCTGTTTGGAGACCCCCTTGCGCTTGAGCTCCTGATGGACAGAGGGCCAATCCGGCACAACATGGCGGGCCGAGATGGTGGTATCGGCCTGCGGATAGAACAGGGCAGCCAGTCGGCCATCATCAAGCTCGGTAGGTAAGGGCCAGGTAAGGCCGAGCGCCTGGGCACTTTTGAGGAGTTTCTGGATGGAGCCGACACTGACCTTGGTACAGATACTGATTTGGCGAACAGAGAGGTCAGCTTCCAGCCGCAGTCGCAGTACTTCACGAATTTTACGCATTGCAATCCTCTTGGCAGACATAGGCTCTTCCCTGGCAAAAGGGAGAGCGTATCAAAGGTTTTTAAATCAATGCGTTAAGGATGATTCCGGTGAATGTGAACAGTGATTCCGGGATGTTGAACACTGTTTCCGGAAAGGAGGGGCGAAGTGTTCAGGTTGAACCGGAATGAGCGTTCATATTGGTCCGGAAATGGTGTTCACGTTGAATCGGAATTGGTGTTCATGATCGGCCGGAATATGCACACCGCCCGCACTGACGTTGATGCCTTGCAGAGCCAGTTCTTGCGCGACCCGCAGCGGGCCATGGGTTGGTCTGGTGAGAGAGTAATCGAGGATAGCCTGTTCAATCTCGGGAGCGACCCGGTTGGGATGCGCCCCTTTACAGCCGGGTAGTTTGTCGAGCAAGCCCTCGGCGCCATAGGTCTGATAGTTACGGCGAATTTCGTAGAACTGCTGACGGCTGTAGCCGATGAGCTTGCAGGCTTTGCTGACGTTATTGAGCTCTTTGGCGAGCTCTAGCAGGCTGAGTTTGCGACGTGCTACTTTCTCGTTGGTGGTCATACGGTGACTCCGGATAACACGGTAGGGGTACCGTTTTGTTATCCGGTTTGAAGCCGTATGACCACTCCCTTTTGTGGGCAACTGTCAGGTGAATACCATCTCCATACACTCTTAATGTATCGCGTGCGCAGCTATCCGTTCGTGTTCATCGAAAACCGGGTTGGCAAGATGGTCGTCATCATCGCCAGCGTGATGATGCAGCCTTACTTGGCCGTATCATGGAGGCGATGGCAGAGCTTCCCTCCTATGGCTATCGCCGGGTCTGGGCGCTGTTACGGCGTCAGTCTGAGGCAACAGAACAACCTGTGGTAAACGCTAAGCGGGTATATCGCGTCATGCGCGAGCATGGCTTGCTGCTGGAAAGAAAACCAGCTGCACCATTGGCCCAGCAGGCACATAAGGGGCGTGTTGCCGTCAAGGAGAGCAATCGACGGTGGTGCTCAGATGGCTTCGAGTTTCGCTGTGATAACGGTGAAAAACTACGTGTCACGTTCGCCATGGATTGCTGCGATAGGGAAGCGTTGGACTGGGCGGCCAGTACTGGGGGTTACGACAGTGACACTGTGCAAGATGTCATGCTGAGGTCTGTCGAACGTCGCTTTGGGGATTCGTTGCCGGCATCACCGGTGGAGTGGCTGACTGATAATGGCTCGGCGTATCGAGCCCATGAGACCCGCGCGTTTGCACGAGAAATCGGGTTGGAGCCCAGAACTACTGCGGTGAGAAGCCCACAGAGTAACGGTATAGCGGAGAGCTTCGTGAAGACGATGAAGCGAGACTATATCGAGATGATGCCAAAACCGGATAGCCGAACAGCGGTAGGCAATTTGGCTATCGCGTTTGAGCATTATAACGAGCACCACCCGCACAGCGCCTTGGGATACCGTTCACCACGGGAATTTCTGCGCAGTCGGGTATCACAACCCTAAGCGGGAAAAAGTGTCTGGACCTATGGGGTCAAATCCAATAGGGAACACGGCCAAAAAATGTGGCGGTGAGCAGATCCTCACTACGCTGAAACGCCTCACGCCAACTTACTGACTCCCCTTCCAACCCAATGCGACCCGCTTTGCTGCTTAAGATTGCCTGTAGCATCCGTCCTCCAGGATTCAAAAGAACATAAGCATCTATCGTACTACCAGTCGAAGTTAATAATTGCCAAATGGGGCACAATTTGGCCCTGAATGAAAAGAATCTCAGATATATATCATCTCCATGAACCTCGACCGGGGCTGCCTTTGCAGCCCCTTTTTCATTGGAGATTTTTATATGGCTCATCTCATCGACACCATGGCCTACACCGGCCAGACGCCTTGGCATGGCCTCGGCAATCTGTTACCCGCACAGCAATCGCTCGATATCTGGCTACAAGCTGCCGGGATGGATTGGACCATCGAGCAGAGCGACGTGATGTTTAACGTGGCTTCCGATGCCCTGCATATCCGCCCCTACAGCGATAGCAAGGTGCTCTACCGCTCCGATACCCTGACACCGCTCTCGGTAGTCTCCCAGCGCTATAACGTGGTGCAGCCCCACGAGGTGTTGCACTTTTATCAGGATCTAGTGGAAGCTGGCGGCTTTGAATTGGAAACCGCAGGCTCACTCAAAGGCGGTCGCAAGCTGTGGGCGCTGGCCCGTACCGGCCAGGACATGAAACTCAAGGGCGGGGATGTGGTGAAGTCTTACCTGCTGCTCGCCACCAGTTGCGATGGCACCCTCTGCACCACGGCGCAGTTCACTTCCCTGCGAGTGGTCTGCAACAACACCTTACAGATGGCGCTGCGTGACAGCAGCGGGGCCATCAAGGTCCCCCATTCGACCCAGTTCGATGCGACAGCAGTAAAAGAGTCGCTGGGACTCGGACTCTCTCATTGGGATGAGTTCAAAGCCCAGACCAAGGCATTAGCGCAACGCCCGGTCGCTCCTGAAGAGGCCCTGCGCTTCTTTAGTGACCTGCTGACCCAACCGTTGGATGACGAGAACATCATCCTCACCCGCCCAGTACAACGCCTGCACGAGCTCTATCAGGGCGCCGGGATGGGGTCTGATTTATCGAGCTCCTGCAATACTGCCTGGGGGCTGGTCAATGCGGTGACCGAGTACGTGGATCACCATCGCCGTGCTCGCAGTCAGGATCACCGGCTCGACTCCGCCTGGTTCGGACAAGGGGCGCAACTGAAAATCCAGGCGTTAAACCGGGCCCTCAACCTGTTGCAGTGATGGCCGTATCCATCTAGGATATAAACTAAAGATTATATTGGTGCGCTATGTGGACAGTAAAAACGACCGAGCTGTTTAATGCTTGGTTTGATGTGCAAGATGAAGCGACGCAGGAGAAAGTCTTGGCTGGGCTACTCGCCTTGGCACAAGGTGGCCCATCGGTAGGGCGTCCCCTGGTCGATACCATCAAGGGCTCGCGTTTTACAAACTTAAAAGAGCTGAGGGTGCAGCATCAGGGAGAGCCGCTACGTGCATTCTTTGCCTTTGACCCGCTGCGACAAGCCATCGTGCTTTGTGCTGGCAACAAGGGCGGGAACGAGAAGCGGTTTTACAAAGAGATGCTGCCGTTGGCTGAGGCACAGTACGCCAGGCATCTGGCTGAGTTGGAGGAAAAGTAATGGGAAGAACACTTGACGATTTGCTGGCCTCCCGTTCAGAAGAGAGTCGGCAACGCATCCAGGAAATGGCAACCGAGCTGTTGCTGGAGGTGCGTATACAGGCGCTGCGCGAAGAGCTGGAGGTGTCGCAGGTTGAGTTGGCTAAGGCACTCGGTGTCAGTCAGCCTGCCGTCGTGGCGATGGAGCAGCGTGGCAGTGATATCAAGCTCTCCACCATGAAACGCTATGTTGAAGCGATGGGCGGCAAGCTGCGTGTAGATGTGGAATTGCCTACCGGCCGACACATCGGGTTCAACGTCTGACGCCGTTGCGACGACCCGTTAACAGACATCTAGCGATTTAGCTCGCCCATCAACACCCCATCCTGAGGCTGCAAATGCAGCCTATTTTCATTCCACCAGAAAGCAAAAATCCCCTCACCCGGACTGGCGTAAGCCAATCCGGGCGGGAGCATTTATGCCGTCAAGCAGGAGTCACGATGAAAGCAAAAGCCAAATACGGTCAGGCCATTCGTTTAGCCTCGACCTCCGACCTCCCTCGCGAACAGTGGCTGGCGATCCGCAAGCTGGGGATCGGCTCGTCCGATGCCGCCGTGGCGGTGGGCCTCTCACCCTATAAATGCCCGCTGTCGCTATGGCTGGAGAAAACCGGTCGCAAGGAGCCGGAAGATATCTCCCACAAGGAAGCGGTGCTGTGGGGTATCGAGCTCGAACCGGTCTTGGCGCAGGTCTACGCCAAGCGAACCGGTTACCGGGTACGCCGGGTCAATGCCGTACTACAGCACCCCGAACACACCTTTATGCTCGCCAATCTCGACCGGGAGGTGGTGGGTCACCCCGACGGCCCCGGCATCCTCGAAATCAAGACCGCCAGCTATCACAGTGCCCCGCAGTGGGAGGAAGGTGTGCCGGTCGCCTACCAGTGTCAGGTACTTCATCAGCTCGCCGTCACCGGCCATGCCTGGGCGGAGGTAGCTGTGCTGATCGGGGGGCAGGATTTTCGGATTTATCGCATCGAGCGCGACGAGGAGAAGGTCCGGGATCTCACCGAGCGTGAAGCACAGTTCTGGCATCAGGTCACCAGCAACCAGCAGCCCGAGCCCGATGGCTCTGAGGATGCAGGCTCGGCGTTGGCTTGGCTATTTCCCCGCGATGACGGAGAGACCGTCGATCTCTCCGATTCCCCCGAGTTCAACCAGCTGTTCGGGGAGTTACTGCATCTGCGCGAGCACAAGGAGGAAGTGGAGCTACGCGAGTCGCAGATCAAGCAGCGGCTACAGGCCACGCTGGGCGAGGCCACGGCAGGGCTCTTCGCCGACGGCAAGATCACTTGGAAACGCAGCAAGGATCGGCTGGCGCCGGACTTGGAACGGCTCGGGCAGGATCATCCCGACCTGCTCAGCCACTACGTCAAACCGGTGCCCGGCTCACGCCGTTTCACCATTCAGGCCACTCATGCTGGCAGGAGTTAAACACCATGATCAAAGGACTGGCAATTACCCCGCCCGTGATCGGGCGGATCTGTATCGGCAGGCTGGTACAGAAAGACGGGAAATGGGTGCCGGAGAAGGATGACAGTTTCACCCTCACCACCCAGGTGCAGCAGAAAGGGGGATGGTTACTCCATCCCTTGCATCAGCAGTTCGCTCAAGGGCATGAGCAGGCCAAGATCCGCGCCATCCCGGTACGTGTGCTGTTCAATGACAGCGATCTGAACCTGCGGGCAGAGTACAGCGCCTTTGACCGCCAGACTGGGCGACCGCTCTGTGTCGGCAATGGAGAGATGGCAAAACGGGTGGGGGCACAAGGGATGGAGGAGGTCAGTTGCCCCGGTCCAGAGCGCTGTCCCTACGGCCAGCAACAGGGCTGTAAGTTGTACGGACGACTGAACCTATTTGTGGAGGGACAGGGGGATGAACTCGGCAGCTTTATCTTTCGTACCACCGGCTATAACTCGGTACGAACCCTGGCGGCACGGCTCAAGTATTTCGAGGCAGTGAGCGGTGGATTGACCCGCTATCTGCCACTGACCTTGAGGTTGCGGGCCAAGAGCACCACCCAGTCCTACCGTACCCCGGTCTACTACGTGGACTTGACGCTGCGTGACGAACTGACCCTGACCGAGGCAGTCGGTCAGGCACGGCAGGAAGCGATGCAGGATGATGAAGCTGGGCTGACGATTAGCGAAATGGAAGCCGTGGCGCGGGCGCTACTGCGCAATGGTCAGTTCGAGGAGGTGGATGAAGAGGTGCCAATGCTGCTGGAGGAGTTTTACCCCCAGGTGGAGGAAGGGGAACATTCGACTGCCGAACCGGCTCTGCAAGCGGAGACCAGACCACGGGGAACGCGAACTCGGGCATCCCCGTTAACCAACAAATTGGGTAAAGGCGCGGCACCGGCACCCGGTGCGCTCTAACTCAGGATCTGGCCAGACGCTCGACCAATCGCTCAAACGTCTCCAGCGGCAATGCCCGGTCGGCACTGTCCAGTCGGGCTAGCTTCTGCCCCAAGACTGTACCCTGCTCGGTTGGGCGCGGGCGGGTCTCATACATCTTTTCACACCGACTCCAGGGCACCCATTAGGTGCCCTGTTGCGTTTATATGCCTGACCACAAGGAGTTAACTTCATGTCTCGATTCACCCCAGGCGATCATTTGGTGACCGTTCGCCTCGGTTATACCCACCACGGCCTCTATGTCGGGGGCAACCATGTCATCCACTATCAGGGGCCTAATCTCGGCCTACCCGGTGAAATAGTGATGACCTCTCTGGATGAGTTTTCCGATGGTAAACCGGTCTGGTGCAAGCCTTGCCCTGCCAGGCTGTATGGCCGAACAGAGAGCCTCGAACGTGCCCGTACTCGGCTGGGCGAGCATCGGTACGATGTATTATTCAGTAACTGTGAACACTTCGTGATGTGGTGCATCCACGGTATCCATCACTCGACACAGGTTAGCCAAGCAGCGGCGGCGGTGGCGAAAGCGGCCCTCCGCACTCAGCAGACCACCATCATGCCCCCAGCTACAACCGTGTTGACCCGAGAACGCACAGCATCTGATTGCATGACGCTCGCCACCTCCGCTATCACTCTGACTTCGCCAAGCTGGGTCCCCTTGGCAACCGGCGTATTAGCCGCTCACGCAGTAAGCCGCCTCTGGTCCTGGCTCACCGACTGAGCCACTGCCGCTACCTCACACTTTCAAGGATCACTACCATGACTATTCCCTTTCACCGGGACGGCATCAGCCTGCCTGTCTGCCAAGCACTGTTGGCTCTACTCAGCCAGGAAGCCGAACGAACCGACCTCGACCTGGGACGCTGTACCCAGCTGACCTTCAACTTCCGTAACCCCGGTTACAGCGCCGAACAAGGCGGCGTTCACCCGGTCGAAATACGCCTGGTGCGTGGTCTTGACGACTGGTTGTTCGATTACGTCACCGACTTCAGCTACCAAGGGCTGGGGCAAGATGCCGAGCTCTGCAAGGAGCTCGATTTCAACTTTCTCGATGGGGAGCACACCATGTTGGGCTGGGGACCGTTGCGACTGGCCGAAGCGCGGGAGTTGTTCGATATATGGCAGAGCAACTTCATTGCCTACTACCGGTTGGAATGTTTCAGCATCACGGTCAGCGGCGATTAGGAGGTGTGAAATGCCACATGAATTAGCGCTCTCCCACTACTCACGCCAATGGCTAGAACTAGTTGCAGCCAAAGCCAGGTTACAACCTGTACACAGCGGCAAACACTGGCTGCTGCACATCACCCCCGATAGCCCACATGTCCGAACGGTGACTCTACAAGTTCGCTGGTCTGGGGTTCAGTGGCAACTGCTCACCATCAGCAATGCTGACGACTGGCGCACTATGAACCAGCCTGTGAATGAGATCTGCGTTGATCCCAAGCGCAGGTGTTTCTGGCATTGCCAGGCAGGGCCGGTCCCGCTCACTGAACAGCCCAGGGTACTGGCCAGCTTTCTGGCTGACCTGCAGCGCATTTGTATTCATCGCGGTTTTACCGTGGAGAGTGACCCCTTACCCCATGAGGAAGGTGCCGATGACCAGAACACTGCTCGCCCTTGAGCTGGAGGGGGTTCACGATAGCGGGGGGCAGATCCAAGTAGTGCGGGACTACGGTCTACGGGTAGATGGCTACGCCCTCTACCTGCGCTATCAGACCGAACAGGGTTACGCACTGGCCGAATGGCTGTGCGATCACCCACAGCGGGAGTGGCTGTATGGCATCGGCAACCTGCTGGCCACCAGTTACCACCTCCCGTTGCACGACCTGACACCGCAAGGGCTGGCCCAGGCCCCCCACTGACCCACTCGCCGCAATCACCACCCCCTTTATTGCAAAAAAGCACACCCCACCAGCCCATAGGCCAGTGGGGCGAACGCTTTTGGAGGATCCATCATGTTGCATCAGAAACTCATCGCCGGGGAGGAACCCGGCACTTATCGCGTGCCCGGCCTCGTTACCGACGACGATTTGCTGATCATTGCCCAGATGATTGCCCGCCAGAAACTGGCCAAGGGCGTTGCCATTACCGATAAGCACTTGGCCCTGCAAGGGCTGCTGCAAGCACGAGATCGCGAAGTCTTTGCAGCGTTGTTCCTCGATAACCAGCACCGGATCCTGGCCTATGAAGAGCTGTTTCTCGGCACCCTGTCCGCAGCGACCATCTACCCCCGCGACGTGGTCAAGCGGGTACTGCACCACAATGCCGCAGCGCTGATGCTGGTGCATAACCACCCGTCGGGTTACCCGGAGCCCAGCAGTGCAGATATCGAGATCACCCAGCGGCTACAAAGTGCCTTGGCACTCGTGGATATCCGAACTCTGGATCATCTGGTGGTCGGGACGGAGGGCGTGGTGTCGCTGGCAGAGCGGGGGCATTTGTAACGGTCACGCCGGTCAAGCGGCCCGTTCGGGGAGTAATAAAGCATGGTCAGCAGTGACTAATGCAATGACTCACCATCATTCGGAGTAAACAGAGTATGAGCACAATAGGCAGTTGGGGATTACATACCCAGGTCCAACCACGCTTTGGCGCACGTGCCATTGTCGAGAGAAGCGGAGTCTCCCTGCTATGGGATCGCAGCGGCGTCTATGGCGAGGCTGACGAGCAGTGGCTTACCGATATCGACACCGTTTTACCGGGGTTTATTGAGCGTCTTAGCAAGCTCTTTCAACAAGGGGAACTGCTGAGCGACCAAGATAAATTGGTGACGTTGAGGCAGGGGGATTGGGTCTGCCTGGCCAATCCAAGGGCCAGCTATGGTTACCTCTATCTGGATGTCTACCGGCAAGAAAGCGGCAATGTTCAAGCCACAGAGGCGTGAAACCGACACAAAGGGTGAGCCACATGCTCACCCTCTGCCTGAGACTTATTTTTTTGCCTGACTACTGAACCCCAAATGCCTTACATACGGTATCCACGGACCGGCAACATGATCGACTTCAGCTATCAGGGGGCAGAATGCGGAACTGTGCCAGGAGCTCGATTTAAACTTCTGGAGGACGATCACTACATGCTGGAGTGGGGGCCGCTGCCGCAGGCTAGTGCCATAGAACTGTTTGTTGTATGGCAATCCAATTTCATCACTGGTGTTACGCCGCAACTCCCAGTACAGCAGGAATTCAGATAAAATGTGCAACACTCATGGTTAAGCGGCGAGAGATAGTGATATGTGCGGTCAGAATGTGAAGAGCAGTGAGGTAATGCTGTCCATGCTCGATTCGATGGCGCCCATGCCCGGCTTGCCGCCTTGTCTGTATTACATGATGCCGTTGGAGAACTTCCGGACGGTACGCAAGCACGGCCTTGTGTCCCGCAGTACTGCGATGGCGCAAGGGCTGCACATTCAGGATTATTCGGATCTGGAGGTGCAATCTCGGCGCGCCAAAAGGCGCGAGCCGGTTTTTCAGCGCTGTTTGCATGATTACGTACCGTTATACCTGAACCCCAGAAATCCCATGCTGTACCGACTCAGGGATCGGGCTGCAGATCTAGTTGTGCTGGGGCTTACGCCAAGTCTTTTGGATTACCATGATCAGCACTGTTTTACGGATGGCAATGCGGCCAGTGAACTGACGCTATTTGCGAAAGGCCCATCGGTGGTTCTGCCTTCACTAGAAGCTCTCAAGGCAGTGTACTGGAACGATGTGCCGGATGGTAAGCGTCGACGCTGCGCTGAGGTACTTGTAGCGCCTAGTATCGCCCCCGGATTTATCGAGGTCGCGATCTGCTCAAACGCCGAAACAGCTGCGGCTGTTAATGATGCGGGGCTTTATCTAGATGACCGACTGATTGTCGATCCGAGCTTCTTTTTTGCGGGGGCTTTTAGGTGAGTAATGTCTCAGTGGTTACGGGCAATATCTTTTGCTCTCGCGCCCAGACGTGCGTCAACACCATTAACTGTGTTGGTGTGATGGGAGCAGGCATCGCATTCGAGTACCGTTTGCGTTATCCGGACATGTTCCAGCAGTACCGTGCCCTGTGCGAGCAAGGGCAGTTTAGTATTGGGAAGTTATGGATTTACAAAGCAGCGGATCGCTGGGTGTTGAATTTCCCGACCAAGAAGCACTGGCGCTACCCGAGCCAGGAAGATTTCTTGCACGCCGGGCTAGAGAAATTCATGAGGACCTACGAATCTCGCGGGATTAGCTCTGTTGCCTTCCCGCTACTAGGGGCTCAGATGGGGGGGGTATCGGCTGAGCGCTCATTGGAAATCATGCTGCATCACCTTGGCACTTGTGCGATTCCGGTGGAGATTTATCGCTATGACCCTGTTGCACCAGATGATCTGTACGAAGTATTCAAGACTAGATTCTTGAAACTGAGCTCCGAGCAGATCAAGTTCAGCAGTGGTTTGCGTTCTCAGTCTATCGAGGCAATTAGGACAGCGTTGGCGGACGAGCGGGTCTGTCAGCTGAATCAGCTATTGCAATTCGAGGGGATTGGAGACAAGACCTTGGAAAAGGCTTACAGCTTTGTCACGCAGGTGTTGAGGGGATCGGAACAGAGAGCACCGACGCAAGCATCATTGCTCTAACTGTGGCCTCGGAATCAACGGAAAAGTAAAAAATACTGCGTGAATATAAATATTCATGTTGATCTGGATGCCGTCGATTTCATAAATCTCTGCTTCAGCAATCTATTAATAGCAATTTTTACAATTGGCATGCATTTCACCCGTACTTCTAGGGAAGGTGCGAACAAGTCCCTGATATGAGATCATGTTTGTCATCTGGAGCCATGGAACAGGGTTCATCATGAGTCATCAACTTACCTTCGCCGACAGTGAATTCAGCAGTAAGCGCCGTCAGACCAGAAAAGAGATTTTCTTGTCCCGCATGGAGCAGATCCTGCCATGGCAAAACATGGTGGAAGTCATCGAGCCGTTTTACCCCAAGGCTGGTAATGGCCGGCGACCTTATCCGCTGGAAACCATGTTACGCATTCACTGCATGCAGCATTGGTACAACCTGAGCGATGGCGCGATGGAAGATGCTCTGTACGAAATCGCCTCCATGCGTCTGTTTGCCCGGTTATCCCTGGATAGCGCCTTGCCGGACCGCACCACCATCATGAATTTCCGCCACCTGCTGGAGCAGCATCAACTGGCCCGCCAATTGTTCAAGACCATCAATCGCTGGCTGGCCGAAGCAGGCGTCATGATGACTCAAGGCACCTTGGTCGATGCCACCATCATTGAGGCACCCAGCTCGACCAAGAACAAAGAGCAGCAACGCGATCCGCAGATGCATCAGACCAAGAAAGGCAATCAGTGGCACTTTGGCATGAAGGCCCACATTGGTGTCGATGCCAAGAGTGGCCTGACCCACAGCCTAGTCACCACCGCGGCCAACGAGCATGACCTCAATCAGCTGGGTAATCTGCTGCATGGAGAGGAGCAATTTGTCTCAGCCGATGCCGGCTACCAAGGGGCGCCACAGCGCGAGGAGCTGGCCGAGGTGGATGTGGACTGGCTGATCGCCGAGCGCCCCGGCAAGGTAAGAACCTTGAAACAGCATCCACGCAAGAACAAAACGGCCATCAACATCGAATACATGAAAGCCAGCATCCGGGCCAAGGTGGAGCACCCGTTTCGCATCATCAAGCGACAGTTCGGCTTCGTGAAAGCCAGATACAAGGGGTTGCTGAAAAACGATAACCAACTGGCGATGTTATTCACGCTGGCCAACCTGTTTCGGGCGGACCAAATGATACGTCAGTGGGAGAGATCTCACTAAAAACTGGGAATAACGCCTTAAATGGCGAAGAAACGGTCTAAATAGGCTGATTCAAGGCATTTACGGGAGAAAAGATCGGCTCAAACTGAAAAAATGAAATGACTGAGTCAGCCGAGAAGAATTTCCCCGCTTATTCGCACCTTCCCTAGAGAATCAACAAGGAAAGTACCCATGTCAGAACTCAAAAAGTTCCAAGTCCAAACCGCTCGCCCGCTGCCGGTCATCGTGTTGGCCGACACCAGTGGCAGCATGTCGGTCGATGGAAAGATCGAAGCCTTGAACAAGGGACTCAAAGACATGATCAGCAGTTTTGCCAGCGAGAGCCGTCTGCGTGCAGAGATCCAGGTCAGTGTGATCACCTTTGGAGGTAGCCAGGCAGAGTTGAACCTACCTCTGACTCCGGCTCATCAGTTGCAAAGCTTCACACCGCTGGTGGCAGATGGTATGACCCCACTGGGCGGTGCTCTTTCGCTAGTTTGTGAGATGATCGAAGACAAAGACAGCATTCCTTCCCGCGCCTACAAGCCGGTGATCGTGCTGGTCTCCGATGGCTATCCCAATGATGACTGGCAAGGCCCATTTGCCAGCCTGGTCAATGGCGAACGCTCATCCAAGGCCACGCGCCTTGCTATGGCCATTGGTGCGGATTCGGATGAGATCATGCTCGGCGACTTCACCAACGACCCTGAGGCGCCGCTGTTCCATGCCGAGAATGCCCGCGACATTCACCGTTTCTTCCGTGCAGTGACCATGAGTGTCAGTGCGCGCAGTCAGTCGGCCACACCTAATCAGCACACGCCATTGCAGATCCCTAGTGCAGACGATCAAGACTGGGAATTCTGATGCGCATGCTGGCAGGCGGGGCTTCAGTGCGAGGCCCCGCACATCAGTTGGACGGCACTCCTAATCAGGATGCTCTGTGCGTAAGTGGTCTACGCGGCGGCTTGTGTATCGCCGTGGCAGATGGGCTAGGCAGTCGTCCACTTAGCCATCTTGGCTCCCGGAAAGCTGTCCAGCTGTTCAGGCAACTTGCCCGTCAGCGACAAGGAATGCTGCATGGCACGGTTGCTCTGACCCTGCGTGATGCCTGGCTTGCCCACTTTGGTGATCGATACAGGGCTCATGAAACGACCTGTTTGTGGGCTCAAGTGGATATTTATGGGCAAGGTATGGCTGGTCAGGTTGGGGATGGCATGCTGCTGGTTAGAAGTCAGGGTGTGTTCAAGGTGCTGACTAATCGGCGCCAAGGCTTTGGCAATCAGACGGCCACCTTGGCACAGGTGAATTCTCAGGATGGCTGCAGCGCCGAATTCGTGCTGACCCAGCCAGGCGATGGTGTATTACTGATGACTGACGGCATATCGGATGACCTGATTCCGGAACAGTTGGAGTCATTCTTCGATGCGATTTGCCAGCGCCAGTTGCGCAGCAGCAAACGCCGTATGCGCAAGTGGCTGACACGAGAACTGCACGGTTGGTCCACACCACGTCACGGCGATGATAAGACCATCGCTGGAATTTTCAGAACGGATTGAAGCAGATGACCGCGACTACGACAGCGCAGAAGAAACGTGTAGTGTATGACACCAAAGGCTCGGTTTATGAACTGCGGCAGGAATTGAGCCGGGGTGGCCAAGGGATCGTATACCGGACCCAGTATCCCCAGGCTTTGATCAAGGGCTTCACCAACAAGGATGAGCACGCTCGCCTGCGTTGGCAGCGGCATATCGCTTGGCTGATTCGTCAGAATCTCAGTGATCTGAAACTGGCCAGGCCATTGGCACTGCTGGCTGAGCCACGCTTCGGTTATGTCATGGAACTGATGGATGGTCTGGTTCCGTTGCAAGGCCTGCTCGACAGTTTCATCAATGCAGAAAATGAGGCGTCTGCCGATTATCTTCGGCAGGGTGGTCTGCGCCGGCGTATCCGTATTCTGAGCCAGCTGGCCAGAACACTGAATCAATTGCATGCGCGCGGCATGCTTTACGGCGATCTATCCCCGAGCAACATCTTCGTATCAGATGACCCCATCCATGCGGAAACCTGGCTGATCGACTGCGACAACATCAGTCTGGAAACGCACAGCGGCTTGACTTTGCACACGGCTGACTATGGTGCTCCAGAAGTGGTGCGCGGTGACGCGCTGCTGTCCAGCCTGACGGACAGTTGGAGTTTTGCGGTCATCGCCTATCAGTTGCTGACCCATAACCACCCCTTCAAGGGCGAGTTGGTAAGCAACGGTGAGCCAAATGAAGAGGAGGCTGCGCTGCGTGGTGAGCACCCTTGGATCTACGACACGCAGGATGATACCAATCAGTGTTTTGCCAATCTGCCGATTCAACTGGTGGAGCACAGCAAATTACCTGCACTTTTTTGCCGTTGTTTCGAGCAGGGGCTATGCAGCCCCTGCGAGCGCCCAAGCATGGCTGAGTGGCTCGAAGCCTTGGCTGAAATTGACGAGCACCTTTACTGCTGCGACGGTTGCGGCGGCACTACCTTGCTGCCTGCTGAGCTTGATTCACTCAATGAGGCGTCATGCTTTTTCTGCGACGAACCTGCCGATAGCCGGCTGGTGTTGTTCGAGGAGTTTATCACTCTGCCGGACGAAGCGGAGGGTTCGTCTGAGGAGCCTGGCAACATGATTGCCACCGGCCGTAAGGTATGGTTGCAACCGGGGGGAGATCTGGAGCTCAAGCGTTTGATGCCCACCTTCAGCTATGACCGCTGGCCTGCGGACCATCTCCGCATCGAGTACTCAGATCAGGGACTCGTCATCTACCCGCTGTCGCAGAGCAAGTTGCATCTGCAGCGGGGCTCAGTGAAGAAGCCACTGGAGCGTTACCAGGGACTCAAGGAAAGTCTGCGCGGACAGCACGAGGAGCCCTATCGGCTACATGTGGGTGAGCTGGCAGAGTCCCATGTCATTTGGCAGTTCCGGTGGTGATTACATATGGAATTTAAAGACTTTCCCCTGCTGTCCGAGGATGTGCTGGCGCTCTTTACAGATGAGCAAATCGACGGTTTTCAGGCTGGTCAGGTGATTTTTCTCCAGAGCTATCAGGATGAGTGGCTGGCGATACAGGGTGACTTACGTGTCAGGGTGAACTGCGCTCCGACTGATCATGGTCTCTTTAGCCGCCTGGTAATACGCGATCAGAGCCGCTGGCTGCTGACCAGCAAACAGAGCTGCCAGCTACTGGTGCAGTACTGCGCACCAGTCGAAGTGTCCACCATGCAGCTTGAACTTGGGGTCGACGAACTGATTACCGATGATCTCTACGGTAAACAGGAAATTGCCGATAAGAGCATCGACCTTGCCTGCCGATGGTTCGCGGAGCAGTTCCTGGTACGTGGGCAGGCCGAGGGTGACTGGCTCACCGTCGCACGCTTTAGCAACAGTGCCTCCAAGGGAGGCTTCCAATTGCTGGGCAATGGTTGGCGCGCCGATGTGGAGCAACGGCAGGACCGTGGACTGCTGATCAAGCGCCTTACCCGCCACTTGCGCCGTGACAGCGCGTTTTCTTTGCTGATCGGCCAGTTTGAGTTCCGTGATGCCTCTGTTGTCGCGGTTCTCAACAGCGGCAGTCAACAGGCGATACTGGATACTGCGCTGCGAGACAATGCCAGTTATTTGGAATTATGGAATCTCTACAACGATAAGGAATGGCAGAGTGCATTGCAGCAAGCCGAGAGCCTGCGTTCACTGCGCTTTGTGCAATGTGAAGGCGGCGAAGATGGACGTGAAAACCTCTGGCGTCTGACTCCGAAGTCACAGGACGACTACCGGGAGTTTCGTCAACGTTGGCGCAATCTCGAATTGCCAAGCGACACCCAGTTTGACCTGGGTACTGAGCGTCCCGACTGGGCGGAGGAGCTGAGCACCGACGAGGCAAAGACAGCCGCGAGTACACCGCGCGGCACCATCCGTTTTGAGCCTGACTGTGTTGTATTCAAGACGGCCTCGAACCGGCGTGATGTTCGCCCGAAACAGGATGAAGGTTGGCTCTACCTCTCGCTGGCAGGCCAGCGATCCGTAGGCAAGCGACGCCTTGCGGCAAAGCAGTCCATTGACTCGGGCAAGCGCTTGCCGCAGTTGAAGTGGCTCTTGGAGGGTATTGCGGTGCCAGCAGCCCGGCGGCGCCCCATCAAAGGGCTTACACCCTATGCGCAGGAAACCTTCAAGGGGGGAAAGCCTACAGAGAAACAGGCACTGGCTCTGGATGCTGCGCTCAATACTCCAGACCTGGCCATCATCATTGGCCCACCTGGTACGGGCAAAACGCAGGTAATCGCTGCGTTGCAGCGTCGCCTGGCTGAAGAGGCTGAAGAACGGGACATTTCCGCGCAGGTCCTGATCAGCAGCTTTCAGCACGATGCTGTAGACAACGCTCTGGATCGTAGCGATGTGTTCGGTTTGCCTGGAGCGCGCGTGGGCGGTAAGCGTGGTGCGAACGATGAGGCGTCGCTGATCGATCCCTGGCTAGAGCGGCATGCGGCCCATTTGCAGGAAAAAATTTCTACGGAGTACAGCAAGTACCCGGAACTGGAGTGCATCAGGGATCTATCGACCAGGTTGGCGATGGCCCGAGTTGTCGGTGCATCGCCAGTTCAACAGGCGGAAGCATTCGACCGCATTCTGGACGGATTGCGAGGCTTGGACCAGAGCGGTCTGGTATTGCCGCCCAAGCTGGAACATCAGCTCGAAGACTATATCGAGCAACTAAAGACGCAGGCGCCCAGCTTGGCCGAGAACCGGCCGGATGAGCAAGCCTTGCGACGCATTCGAGCACTACGTGTCGAGGCCTCTTCATTTGCAGATGATGGCCCAGATCGAGCCTGGAATTTGCTCAGTTGGTTGAAACGTCATAGCCAAGGCAGCAGTGCCGAGTTGCTGACATTGCTGCAAAACGCTGCGGATAGCTCGCAACTGGCGGAATCTGACCTACATGCGCTTGCGGACTGCCAGGCTCGTCTACTCAAACTGTATTTGCCCGACTACCGGCCTACGGAGTTGAAGCGTCAAGCCGACCCTGAGGGTCAGACTCTGCTTAATGAAGTCGACAGGCATCTAGAGCGCAAGTTGCGCCAGCGCAAACAGGGTGTAGCGTGGGTGCTAGAGCAGCTAGCCGACAGCCTGGCGATGGACCGTAATGCTGCTCAGGCTGTTGTCAATGAGTACTCCATGGTGGTGGGCGCAACCTGCCAGCAAGCTGCAGGCCGGCAGATGGCGAGTCTGAAGTCAGTGGCTGGGTTGAATAGCACCGATATTGAGTTCGACACCGTGGTGATCGATGAGGCCGCCCGTGCCAACCCTCTGGATCTGTTTGTGCCGATGTCCATGGCGAAGCGGCGCATCGTTCTGGTGGGCGATGACAGGCAGTTACCGCACATGCTCGAGCCTGACATTGAAGGGCAATTGCAGGAGGAGCACGAGCTGACCGAGCTGCAATTGGCTGCATTTCGATCCAGCCTGTTCGAGCGAATGCGCATAAAGCTGCAAGATCTGGAGAAGCAGGACACGATTCGCCGAGTCGTAATGCTGGACACTCAATTTCGAATGAACCCGACCCTGGGGGCGTTCATAAGTAAACAATTCTACGAGGCTGTTGGTCTAGGGACGGTACGCTCCGGCAGGGCTGCAGAGGATTTTGTCTTCTCCCATGATTTGCTGAACGCTCTTGGGGAGCTTGAGCCCCACTACCGAGGCCGAGTATGCCAATGGATCGACGTACCCGCTTCCCAGGGCAAGGACCATCGCCCTGGGATCGGAACGAGCAGGATCAGGGATATTGAGGCTCAGCGCATTGCTGAAGAAGTGGTAAGGCTGATGCAGGCCGGTGGTGACAGCCTTTCAATTGGCATCATCACCTTCTATGCGGCGCAACGTGATCTGATCATGGAGAAACTTTCTCGGCAGCAGATTGAAGGGGTTGCGTTGATGGAACAACGCAACGGCACCTATGAGCCACACGAGCATTTCAAATGGGCCAGAAAGGTACGAGGCGATGGCTCAGTCAGCCTCGAAGAGCGATTGCGTGTAGGCTCAGTCGACGCCTTTCAAGGCAAGGAGTTTGATATCGTCTTGCTCTCGTGCGTACGCACCTATCAGCAGGCAAGGCCTGGGCAATCGAGCGGCGATGTAGTCGCTGATCGTGAAAGGCAATTGAATCGCCAGTTTGGCTTCCTGCGTTTGCCGAACCGAATGAACGTGGCCATGAGTCGCCAGCGGCAAATGCTGATTTGTGTGGGTGATTCGGCACTGGCAACCAGTCCCGAGGCAGAGGAGGCGGTACCGGCATTGGCGGCCTTCTACCAGATGTGTGGAGGTGAACATGGCAGCCTTCGTTGAAACTGGCACATACCTCAGGTTCGGAGCCGCCCCGAGGGGCAAGAAAAAGCCGGTGCTCTGGCCTGTGCTGGTGTACCGAGTGTTGTATCCAGATGCCAAAAGGTCACAGTTAAATCTGTTTCAGCGTGCGGTACTGGGATTGATTCGTGCGCGCACTGTCCGTGGCGAGGCAATCGCGGATCTGACCGGACTTCACCAGAACCTGATTAAGCTGATATTGGCTCAAGGCGTGAGTAATGGCTGGCTGGTAGAGAATGCTCAAGCATTGACGGACAAGGGTGAGCGCCTGCTAGACGACGAGGAGACAGACGAGGCCAACCTGAAAACCGGCTATTTGCTGCAGGACGCGCTGACGGGGCAGTTTTGGCCGCGCCTTGTTGCTCAACTAAATCAACTGGAGCCAAAGGATCCGCTGGCTCACTACCCAGAATTCCTGGATGAAAGAAAGACCGGGTATAACATCAGACCGTACATGATCGCGAGCGGGAGAGCTGACCTACCTGCACTCGATCATGAGTCCTTGACGCTAGCCTACCGGAATTATCGCGAAGACTATCGCGCAAGCCAGCAGCTTGGCCAAGACAACCAACTGCCGAAACAAATCAGTTTGCAGGGCGTGCAGCGACTAGATGATGTACCGCAATCTGCGCGGGCGCTTATCTGGGTGACTGCTGATGACGATGGTGGTGGCCTGTGGTCAATCAACGATCCATTTGAACTGCGCGAGAATGCCTGGTGGCTGCAGGACACACTTCTTCAGGTGATTGAGGGTGACGCTAAACTGCTCGCTCGTCTTGAACCATTAGTGAATGTGCCGCGTGCCGACAACCAGAGTGTCGAGCAGTGGCTGGAGGCATTGCGGAAGCAGACTGAACTGCAGGTGCTAATTGAGTTCCCCTGGGTGGAACGTCAGCCTGATATCAAACGCCATTTGGCAGCACTGCTGGTCCGTAGAGAGAAGCTTCTTCAGGGCGACAGCCACGACCAAGAGCTGGACGCGGCAATGATGGAGTGCCAGAAACTGCTTGAGGTTGTCATGCAATGGCTGATTCGCAAGTACCCAGCCGATGCTGGGCAGCTACCAATACAACAACGGCCCGATCCGAAGCTCAATCAGCGAATTCTCTCAGCGTTGCAGATTCCTGCATTCACTGAGGAAGTTATCAGGCTGCTGTCTAGGCAGAGGATCGCTCAAGTTATCAGGGCCTGCTCCAGGCCTAGCGACTCACTTAAGGCACTACTGTTTGCCGCATCCATGGGCACTCTTAATGCTCAGCAACACCCGCTCAAGGTACTGGGTGATCGGGAGCTGCAGTTGGCCAAGCTCATGGAGCTCGCGGACCTTCGTAACCAGAGCAGTCACGCCCAGAGTCGTTTTACCGGACGAGATTCAACTCAACTTACTAGTAGCATGGCCTTGGGCAGTATCCAGTACGCCCTAAGCTTCACCGCATGTTTTAAGGAATGGATGTAATGGCGAAGAAGTTCTCAAACAAATTTGGTCCTCCCCAGATACCAGTGGCCGCATCTGTCACAAAAGGATCGCAACGTCCTTCGCTAGAGAAGCATGTCCCTACTTGGGTTGCTTCATTTGAGAATGCATCCAAGGTCTACCAATCGTTTAATATGAGTCTTGATATCCATGTCGAGCCTGATTGGTTACGCAGCGTGTTCGAGCGTTTCCAGTCCAACGGTGACACTGATCTTGCACTGTGGATTGAGCAGTTTGCGGATGTGAGCAAAGAGCTTGTGCAGTTCAAGGAACGTCTACGCGACGAAGCTGCCGAGCGTTGGGATGAGGCTAATAGGCTCGCTTTAGCTGTGGAAGTAAGGGAGCAAGCAATTTCGACAGCACAGCACACCCTTGAGCAAGAAACTGCTGTTTTGCAGCACGACAAGGCTGAGTTAGCGAGTGAGCAATCGCTGTTCTCCAAGAAGAAGTCGGAGCTGCTTGATAGCGAGCGCTCCCTGAACTTGCGCGAAGCAAACGCGCAGGCAGGTTTCGTTGAGCAAAACGAGCAAGCGTTACGCCAGTTGGAGGATCGTCAGCACCAACTGACGCAGCAGCATGAAGCTCATCTACAGCAGTTGCAGGAAGAGAAACGCCAGCTCGATAGCGAGCTCACGCACACAGCTAGGCACCTGGCCGCGGTAAAGTACAACTGTACTGAGGAGGAGGCTGAGCGTACCCGGCAGTTGGACCAGCGCGAGCAGGAAATAAAACAGAGCAAGATGGAGCTTGATCGTGTGCGTAGCAGGCTTGATCGTGAGTGGGATGAAATCAAGGTTGCGGAGAATGCCCTTGAGCAGCGCATCGCTGCTGATATGGAAGCCGAGCGTGCGAGTCATGAGCACGCAATTTCCAGGTTGGAGCGTCAACGTGACACCGCTTGGAGAAAATCCGAAGAATGGAGGGAGCAGCTGGCGGACATTCAGGAGCTCAAGCAGGCACTGGGTGAGCAATCTGGCAGAGAGATTTTGGAGCAGCTTGAAAGCTTGCGACAGGAAAACAGATCCCTCAAACGTAGTCTGGAGCAGTCGGACACTGCTGAGCTGCAGCGGGAAAATGAATACCTGCGCAGTAGCAAGGCCGATCTTGAGCGTGATATTTCGATGCTGAGGCCCGAGCTGGATGAGCTACGGCGCGAGCTGAGCATCAAGCGCGTCGCATCAACTGAGCTAGAGGCTGTGGCGCGGGAGAAGCGTGTGCTGGAGCAGCACAAAAATACGCTGGCCGTGCATATTGATGATCTTGAAAGCCGTATTGAGCAGCTTACCAACGCACAGAAAACCCAGACACCTTTCCCAGCCATGTCGCTTATGGACTCCGATCGTGAGTACCGAGCCAGCATGGAATTGGAAGAAGTCCCCGATCTCAAGTTGTTTGCTGTGGAACTGCAGCACCGGATCGCCAAGGCTGAAAAGCATGTAGAGCTGTTCTACCCACTCGAAGATATTCGCGTGCTGCTTGGCGGCTTGGCCATGAGCCAATTGCATGTCTTCCAGGGCATCAGCGGGACTGGCAAAACCAGCCTGGCCAAGGCTTTTGCCAAGGCTATGGGGGGCTTCTGTACAGACATCGCCGTGCAAGCCGGTTGGCGTGATCGCGATGATCTGCTGGGGCATTACAACGCGTTCGAGCGGCGTTTCTACGAGAAGGACTGCCTGCAGGCCCTGTACAAGGCACAGACACCTCGGTGGCAGGACACCTGCAACGTCATCCTGCTGGATGAAATGAACCTTTCGCGCCCCGAACAATACTTTGCCGAGTTCCTCTCGGCGCTGGAGAAGAACAATCGGGATGAGCGCTTGATCAGTCTGTCCGAGACGGCCTTACCAAATGCACCAGCCATGCTGCATGAGGGGCGCAAGATTCTGGTTCCAGGTAATGTCTGGTTTATTGGTACGGCCAACCACGATGAAACCACCAATGAGCTGGCTGATAAAACCTATGACCGTGCTCATGTGATGACGCTGCCCAAGCAGGATCATCGTTTCAATATCAAGAAACTGGAGTCTGCGAGCTATTCCTATTCCTCCCTTCGCAAGGCATTTGTCCGCGCCCGCACAGAGCGAAAGGGGGAAGTTATTGAATTGCTACAGCGCTTGACCGGGGACGGCTTCACTGAGCAGTTGGGTAGCCAATTTGCGCTTGGGTGGGGCAATCGCTTCGAAAAGCAGGCGATGGATTTCATCCCGGTGATGCTGGCAAGCGGTGCCTCTTCAGGCGATGCACTGGATCACTTGCTGTCTACTCGAGTCATGCGTTCGGGCAAGGTCACTGGTCGCTACAACGTTGGTGTTGATGCAGTCAGAAGCTTGAAAGACGCCTTGGAGACTTTGTGGATCAAGGCTGATCTTGATGGGGAACCGGTAAAATCCCTCGAGATGCTGGATGCAGATATTCGACGCCTGGAAGGTCGTAACTGATGTGGCTTGACCGACTCACAGGGGAGCAATGTCGTCAGTTACCACCTGTAATCGAGCAGGGGCGCTATCAACTTGCAGCCAGTAGCCATACCTTCAATGGGCACACACCTGCTTTTTCTGGTGTTCTGGTGAGCGATGGAGGCGAGCGGTGCCAATTGGGAGGTGAGGTGTGCTCTTTTGTTATGCCGCAGCAAGCTCAGGCCGTCCAATTGGATCAGCTGTGCAAAGCAATAGAGACCATTGACGCTGATATACGTCGAACCGAGTTGATGTCGCCGTTGATGCCTGCAGCGATCATTGACACCCAAAGTCACCTACTTTCCTTTGAGGAGTGCTTGCTTGACGTGGTGCAACAAGGGCATTTACATCAGATATCACAACGACCACGTCTGGATTTGCACTATCAGGATGAGGTAGCTGATGTCGCGCGTGCACGGCGACTGGCAAAAGGGGCTCTGGTGCATCTGGCATCGCATTCAGAGTGCTGGCAGCGGCAGACGCTGAGCGGTGTGATTCCCAAAAAAGTGCTTGCTCGATTTAGCGAAGATGACTATGGGATCTATGAGAACCGTGTTTTTGCCAGGCTACTGGACAAAATCGAGCGTCACTTGTGGAGCCGCCTGTTAGCGCTGAAGAACCTGCAGGCAACCCTGAGTCAGGCGCTGGAGTTTTATCGATCAGAAGAGATTGACTACCGTCTTTCCCACGAGGTTTGCCGGCTCTGGGGGATGGCATTTGACCAAGCTACGACCAGCAGGACTTCTGAGCTTCTTGGCAAAACACTAGGGACTCTTCAGCGCCTGCACCGAACCATTTCGGGGTTGCAGCAAAGCGGCCTATACCTGCTAGTCAGCCGGCAAGCACAGGTCACGGGCTCGTTGCATCTGACCAACGTTCTTAGCCATGACCCTCATTATCGGCATTTAGCGATTCTTTGGGATCTTCTGGACAAGACGACGCTCAGTACTCGAACAACACCCGAAGAGCGGTTCCGGCAGAACCAGTACCTGGCACATGCCTATTCGCGTTATGCAGGCCTGGTACTGCGTCATGCGTTGCACCCGTATCTGCATGGGAATGACGAGGGTATATGGGCGGGTAGAACCATACAGCTCCAGCAAAGTGGGCTTGAGTGGCGGCTGGTGAGCATTGCTTCAGGTGAGCACTATGCTGACGAAACCTTGCTCACGGTGGTGCCTTGGTTGAGCAGTACACCTGTATCAGAGGAGCTTCAGCAACTCCCTGTGGATAGATTCATTGCTTGGCCAAATATTGGCCAGGAGTCTCATCAGGCTGCACATCAGGTGCAGTGGATTACACTATCCCCTTCTGACATGTACTGCGTGGAGCGCTTTGGCCTGCTCATTGATCAAGTTCTTTACCGTAAGGTGCTGCAGGCTTATGGGAAACCTCTCAACAAAATTCCAGCAACGGTGCTGGCATTGGCTGATGGGATTCCCGGTTTACATGTTGACCATCGGGCGCACGCACTGGAAGTACGAGAGGTCGTGTCCGACGAGGCCGTTGATATGTTGAAAAATGCCTTGATTGCGGTAAACGCAACTCATCAGGGAGTCGCTCTGGAGCGGCTCAATCATGGGCTGCTCGCCTTGGAAACATGCCCGGTCTGTAGGACAAGGGCAGATCTGTTTTATCAGGATCCTGCTGGCTTCAGGGCGAACTGCGAAGGATGTGGTACTGTACGCTATCTGCGACAGCAAAATGATCTATTAGTATTTGATCAGATTGTTTCAGGGCGCATGGACTTTCGAACCTTGGGGCGCAGAGCTTTTTCTATGCAGATTTAGTTCTGAGGTGTTGAACACCCAGAGCAGTTGATCAGCGCGCAAAAATGACCAAGTTTCCGGGGATTTCAGCGTCCATAGTTGGCCACCCCGGTTTGCCAAGCCTTCAATCAATGACGGTGAATCAGGTAGAGATTGCAGCCATAGATCCGGATTTTGATCGAGGCTACTGCCTCTATCCCTAATGGAATTCGCTGACCGGCTCCTATATCAATTTTTCGCACTTGAAAGTGCCTTGACGTCGATGATGCGGACGCTGGGGCATCTGGTTGGCCGATTCAAAGTGCGTCGCCTGATGAAGGAAGCGGGACTGGAGTCCAAGCAACCCGGCTCTCATGCCTACAAGGTCGCCCGGGCTGAACGACCAGACATCCCGCATCTGCTGGCGCGTGAATTTGCGGCCCCGCAGCCCAATCAGGTGTGGTGCGGCGACATCACTTACGTAGTATGGGCAGGTGGCCGCTGGCATTACCTGGCTGCGGTGCTCGACCTCCACACCAGACGGGTTGCAGCATGATGGTGCTCCATACGCCATCACCCCACCGTGTTGGACGCGGCAGGGAAGGCGATGTGTTTGGTTAATGGGTTGGCAAATGTGGTGGTGGCAACAAGATTGGCTAGCTGTGTTCAGGCTGCTAGTGTGTCCGGGGTGTAGTCGTGCAACGGAATGTGGTAACTGGTAGCTAGCAGGGTGTCTAGCTGGGTTAGCCAGCGGTGATCTGAGTTGTTGTACAGCCATTGCGTCAATACATTGCCCTGTTCGTTTTCATAGCGCATGTAGTGTAGTGGACTTGCCCTTGCTCCTGTCCAAAGAAAGCCAGACTTGTGTAACCTCAGCCAACATGTAATGGCATACCCAATGGCATACTGAAAAACACATAAAAACAAAAAACCCAACCTAATCAATAGGTTGGGCTTAATAAATGGCGGAGAGACAGGGATTCGAACCCTGGGTGGCATTGCTGCCACAATTGATTTCGAGTCAATCCCGTTCGGCCACTCCGGCATCTCTCCACGGGCACTCATATTGACCCAACCCTAGCCGGGAAATCAATGTAAATCTCGTTGCAGATCAGACGACTGGCGATAAAACCGCCATCCGGCGATCCCGCCCCTCCCAACGCCAGTGACTTTCACCCGGCAGCGCCTCCCCACTCACGGCCTCCACTTTGTGCCCGGTTCCGGGCGGGTGAATATGGCGAGCCTGATGGGCCAGTGACACCCTGTGACGCGCTCGCCACCGCCCTCCCGGCAGTCATGGTGCCGGACTGGTAATCCCCGCGGGATTCGTTGACAATCTCTGCTCATTTTTTGGAAGGGAACCCGTCCCTCGCCCCAGCCGATAGGAACAACCATGCTCAACACTCGTATCGTCTCACTGCTGCTGGCCGCCGCCAGCCTCTGGGCCGCACCTGTCTGGTCCAACACCTATCCCCTGCCGCCAGCGGACAGCCGTCTCATCGGCGCCCTGGAAGATTACATCGTACAGCCTGGCGATCATCTGGAACTGGTCGGCAAGCATACCCGGACAGGCTTTCTGGCACTGCTCGAAGCCAATCCCGGCGTAGACCCCTATCTGCCCACACCGGGCACCCGGCTCACTCTGCCGACCCAGATGCTGCTGCCCGACGTGCCGCGAGAAGGCATCGTCATCAACCTGCCTGAACTTCGCCTCTACTACTTCCCCAAGGGCAAGCAGGAGGTGATGGTGCTGCCCATCGGGATCGGTGACATCGGGCGCGAGACGCCGGAGATGACCACCACCGTCATCGCGAAAAATCCCAACCCGACCTGGGTGCCCGGCCCCATGGTCCGCAAGTCCTGGCTGGAGCAGAAGGGGATCGATCTGCCCGCCGTGGTCCCCCCCGGCCCCGACAACCCCCTCGGCAAGTTCGCCATGCGTCTTGGCTATGGCAACAAGGACTACCTCATCCACGGCACCAACAAGGATTTCGGGGTCGGTCTGCGAGTCAGCGCGGGTTGTATCCGGCTGCGCCCGGATGACATCGAAACCCTGTTTGGTCTTGTTCCCGTCGGCACCCCGGTCCGTGTCATCAACCAGCCGGTCAAGATGGCGGTGGAACCTGACGGTCGTCGCTGGCTGGAGGTACACTCTCCCCTCTCCCGCACCGAAGCGGAGATGGCACAGGGGGCGCCGCTGGTGCTCTCCCCCGAAGCCGAGCAGTTCATCGCTGCCCCCGACATCGACAGTGCCCGGGTGACCGCCCTGCTCGAGCACAAGAGCGGGCTGCCCAAGCCCGTGAGCGGCTGAAGGCCTGACCACCATGAACAGAATCAGTCATGTGGTTTGCCTGTTGTTTCTGCTGCCTGGCTCCGCGGCGATGGCGGACATCCTCTGGATGCGCAACGGCGATCGTCTGAGCGGGACCATAGAGGAGATCACGGACGAGCAGATCCGTATCAAGCCCGCCTACAGCCAGGCCATGACGGTCCCGCGCCACGCCATCAAACGCTGGCGTCTGGACAAGCAGGAGAAACCCAAGACGCTCACCAAGACGGGGATCCCCCTGCTGGGCTCTCCTGATGAGGCCAATGCCTGGCTGCTGACGGGGAACGGGGATCTCAACATCAAGCTCAAGGAGAACACCAAGAAGACCAACAACGTCAATCTCAAGGTCTCCACCGAGTTTGCCAATCTGGACTGGCGTTACAGCCTGGATGGCGAGTACATCTACGAAACGGCGAACAACATCACCGACAGCCACGAGTACAAGCTCAAACCCAAGCTCGACTTCTTCTTCGACGATCACTGGTTCCTGCGATCTTCCGTAGACATCGATTACAACATGATCGAGGCAGGCTATCTGGAGATTGACTATGCCTCCGGTCCCGGATACCGCTTCTGGAATGACAGGCAACGCCGGCTGGAGATCATCAGCCAGCTCGGCCTGGAGCGGGCCTATTTCAGGCCGGAGGTGTGGAGCAACTCAGACCTGTTTGACGACAGGATCATCAATTACCCCTTCGTCAGCCTGGGTTGGGACTACCGGCAACCCTTGGCACTCTTGGAAGAGAAGTTCGAGCTGTTTGGCAAGGGCAGTTATGAAAGGTTCGTCGACCAACCATCCCCCTATCTGACCAGAAAGCAGTCCGTCAGCGGCAGCCTGGGCCTCAGGTATTACTTCAGCGATCATTTGCGTCTCTCCTGGTCAAGCGAACTGGATTGGGACGATGCCTGGCTCGACTACCACGGTCTGCACAGGGATGTGAGCGAGAAAGAGTGGCGTCACCTCATCACCCTGGGAGCGAGTTTCTGACCCGCCAGAAACGACACAGGCCCACCGAAGTGGGCCTGTGTTCATGGACGCAAGACGAGCGCGTCAGAAATAGATCCGGGTGACCGACTCGATGACGCAGCCAGGGCGGCGGATCCCCTCGATCTCTATCTTGATCTCCTTGAGGAGCTCGATGCCGCCCTTGATGGGCGTGACACGCGACAGCTTGGTACGGGCGCGGATATTGCTGTCCACCTTGATGGGGTAAGGGAAGCGGACCTGCTCCAGGCCGAAATTCACCACCATGCGAGCGGTCGGGAACTCCGGCGTGCTCTCGTCCACCGAACCGGTCAACTGGGGCAGCAGGGCCAGAGTCAGGAAGCCGTGGGCAATGGTGGTCTTGAAAGGAGACTCGGCCGCCGCACGCTCGGGATCGGTGTGGATCCACTGATGATCGCCGGTCACGGTCGCGAACTGGTTGATCAACGCCTGGGTGACCTGCAACCACTCACCCACATGGGTCTCTTCACCGATGCGGGTCTGCAACTCGGCATAGAGTGCCGCCGCTTCGCCTTCGAGCTCCACCACGGGATCCTGCGCCAGGGCAGGCTGGCCATTCGCTACCTGGGTGACTCTGGCAGCCTCTTGCTGGCGGGCATCCTGGGACTCCCCCTGCAAATCCAGCACTCTTCCCAGCAAGGGGTGAAGGTGTGCCTTTTGCTGAAACTCACGCCAGTAGTCGCGGATCGCCGGAGAGAGCCAATCCTTGAGCTCAAAGGGGTGTTGCGCCAGAATTTCGCGCTTGTGCTTCAGAAAATCGACAACTTTCATTTACCGATCCCTATTCGATTCAAAGCCTGTAAAGAGGTCTAACCAGTCCTATTTTATGAAAGTTTCATCAGCAAGTACAAAAAAATCTCGGCGTACACCTGTACCAGGCGCGAGAGTGGTCACTAACATGCGAGCAAACACGGGCAGGAAAACGATTGAATGGAAGGCTGCAAACGAATCAACATCTGATCTGAAAAGAGACGGGGCCCGTGTCGCCACTGAGCCCCGTCCTCGATCATCTCCCCTGGGCGGTCCACCAGCTCTTGCGCTGCCCATCGTCCAGGAAACTCCAGGCGAGGATCCGGCTCACCTTGTTGCCTTGCGCCATGTCGAGCACGCGAACCTCCCGCGCCCCCACCCGAGCCAGCGCCTTTCGTGCGGCAGGCAGATTTTCCTTTTTCGACACCAGCGAGCTGAACCAGAGGCATTGGCTGGCAAACTCCTTGCTCTGCTCTATCATGGCCGCCAGAAACGCCGCCTCGCCCCCCTCGCACCAGAGCTCGGCCTTCTGACCGCCGAAATTGAGCACGGGCGCCCCGGCCACTGCCTGGCCCTTGCCCAGGTTGCGCAGCTTGCGTTCCGTCCCCTTGCTCGCTTCCGCCAGAGAAGTATGAAACGGCGGGTTGCACAGAGTCAGGGCAAAGTGCTCCTTCGGCCCCAGGAGCCCGCGAAAGACATGCTTGGGGTTACCCTGATGACGGCATGTGATCTGGTTGCCCAATCCATTGCTGGTGGCCAGCAGGGTCGCCGCCTTCACCGACACAGGATCGATGTCTGAGCCCACGAAGCGCCAGCCATACTCCCGGGCGCCCAGCAAGGGATAGATGCAGTTGGCCCCGACACCGACATCCAGCACTCGAACCTGCTTGCCCGTCGGTACGCATCCCGCGCTCTCGGCCAGCAGATCCGCGGCTCGATGCAGGTAGTCTACCCGACCCGGAATGGGCGGGCAGAGATAGCCGGGGGGCAGATCCCAATGCGCAATGCCATAGTGCAGTGCCAGCAATGCCCGGTTGAGCGTCTTGACGGCGGCCGGATCGGCAAAGTCCAGGGTTCGGGTGCCGTGCTCGTTGGTGAACACGAAAGGCGTCAACGCCGGGGTACGCTGGCAGAGCGCGTCGAAGTCGTAGGGTGCCTGATGGCGATTGCGCGGGTGCAATCCGGTTTTCTGCTGGGGTGTCATGCTGGACCTGCCGAGGATCAAGGGGGCCACACTATAGAGAGTCGACCAGGGAAAGTCTAAACGAGGGTCATAAAAAAACCGGGCCCTGAGGGCCCGGTTCAAGTGAGGTTGGAAAAACAGTCCGTACTGCGAGCCGTTTGTCCAGCCTGACTCAGATGTCTATCCGGCGTGCCTGCCAGAATTTGCTGCGCCAGTAACTGCTGTCGAGCTTGGAGCGTGTCACCCCGGCGCGGGTGGAGGCATGAATGAATTCGCCATTGCCGACATAGATGCCCACGTGATTGAGGCGGCGGTTGATCTTGAAGAAGACCAGGTCTCCTTCGACCAGATCCTGTTTGGAAACCCGGGTGCCTTCATGGACCTGGGAGCGGGTATCACGGGGTAATTCGATGCCGACTGCATTGCGGAACACTTCACGGGCGAAGGCGGAGCAATCGATGCCTCGCTGGCTGCTTCCTCCCATCCGGTAAGGAACGCCGCGCCACTCTTTGTATACGGTCAGGATTTCGTTGACGTCAGGGGTTGGTGAAACTTCGGGTTCAATCACGGGTTCCATCATGGAAACCTCGATCTTGCTCGCGACCTCGGGTTGGGGTGCCGATGCACAACCCACCATTCCGAGCGCGACCAGCAGTAGCATCAGGTGGCGCAATCCTTTATCCCCGCAAAAAGAGTGAAACTTGTTAAAATGCAGCCCGAAAGGGCAATTTATAAGGCAACAGCACCCGACTATATCCAAGAATTCTATCGAGGCAAGCGAAAATCCCAATCGACCTCACATTTTTGCAAGGAAATGCTCTGTTTAGCGCAATTTATGTGATCATGCCCAAACAATATACAATCTTGAAAGCATCGGTTTTGAGCGCATCAAACGGACTGTTATCGCTATTTCACCCCCATTTTTAAGTGAAATATTATGCTATCTGCGGATCTCTATTTGTTAAATACGGCAAGCGTTGATGCAGACCTGGTGATCAGGCTGGCATCCGAACTCGCCCCGGATGAACGCCGTCACTGGCACGAGATCCACCAGGCGGGTCGCCAGCATGAGTACCTGCTCGGCCGGGTGCTGCTGCGCCGCCTGCTGGCCGAGCGACTCCATTGCCGGGCCGATGCCCTGACTTTTGGTATCGGTGCGCATGGCAAACCGACACTGCTCAGTCATCGCTGGCAGTTCAACCTCAGCCACAGCGGAGAGTGGCTGGTGATCGCCCTCTGTGAGGAGGGCCCCCTCGGGGTGGACATCGAGATGGGAGTGCGTCACCGCCCCATACTGCCGCTGGCCAAACGCTTCTATGCGCCAAGCGAATACCAATGGTTGAGCGCCCAGCCCCGAGAGGAGCAACATTCGGCCTTCTATCGGCTATGGTCTCGCAAGGAAGCTGTGCTCAAGGCGCATGGCGATGGTATTTCCGCCGGGCTCGACAAGATCTGCTTCCTTCCGGAGCAGGCATGGCAGCTCAATAATCATCTCGACAATCGCCACTATGAAATCCGTGACTGGCCCACGGGCAGCGGATGGCTCAGCCTGGCTGCCCCGACCCGCCGGGTCGATGCCCATCTGCTGGATGCACGCTTGAATTCCACCCCGCTGGACCCCATGTTGATCCACACCATTTTTCGAGAGTCAGCCTCATGATCGTCGACATCACTCCCCAGAACTTCCACGCAGAATTGCTCGATGCGTCCATGAAAAAGCCGGTCGTCATCTATTTCCACGCCCCCCAGATGCCGGAGAGCCAGGCCATGACCCCGCAAGTGGAAGCGCTGGTCGGCCCGGCCAATGCGGCGGTGACCCTGGCCAAAGTCGACATGAACGACCCCCAGTTGCAGCCTCTGGCCAGCCAGCTTGCCTTGCGCGCACTGCCCGCGCTGGTGCTGTTCCATCAGGGGCGCCCGGATGAACAGGCCATTCTGGAAGGGCCGCAGGATGAAGCCACATTGCGCCAATATTTCGCCGCCTTTGCCCCCAAAGAGGAGGAGTTACTGCTCGATCAGGCAAAGCAGGCGCTGGAGAACGGGCAAGCCGATGTGGCGCACACCCATCTTGGCCAGGCCCATCGCCTCGCCCCCGAGCGTCACGACATCACGCTCTGGCTGATACAGGCCGCGCTGGATCTCAATCTCCTTGACGAGGCGCAGAGCCTGCTTTCGACCATCCCCATGGTGGCACAGGATGATCATTACCAGACCCTGAGCTCCCGCCTCTCGCTGGCGCTGCAGGCCAGCGACAGTCCTGAGCTGCGCGCCCTGGAGCTACGCCACGCTGAACAGCCTGATGACCATGCCCTCGCCCAGGAGCTGGCGGTGCTCTACAGCCAGGTTGGTAGACAAGAGGAGGCGTTGGCCCTGTTGTTCACCATCCTCAAACGTGATCTCGCCTTTGGCGATGCCAAGAAGATCTATCTCGATGTGCTGGCAACCATGGGTGCGCACCCTGCAGCGCAGAGTTATCGTCGCAAGCTCTACAGCCTGCTCTATTGAGCGACAGGAAAATCAGATGAGGGGATGCCGATTCGTCGGCATTGCCTTGTCAGGCGGGTATTAGCGGGAAAAACGCGGGTATTTGACGAATTTCAGGCAAAAAAAATGGCGCATTGAAATGCGCCATTTTTTCGCATGGATTACTTCTTGTAGGAAGTAGCCATGTTGTCGATGCGCTGGTTAGCACGCATAGCTTCTTGCTTGGCTTCTGCAACATCAGCAGCGATCTTGGACTGATCAGCACGAACAGCGCTAACATCTTGAGCCAGTTGGTCAACTTTGTTAGACAGATTCTGAACGGAAGTTTCCAGTTCGCTGGTGTTTGCACAACCGCCCAGCAGAGCGGACAGACCAACAACACCTACTAACAACATTTTTTTCATTTTTAAAAGCTCCCTTTAACTCGCCAGACGTTTAGCAAGCGGCGTGATTATGGCACAAAAAAATCATAGTTTGGATAGGCCTCATCACAGATAAATGCGTTAAAACCCTCATTTTTTTTTAGTTGCACACTTTCCGTACAAACTTTAAGCAAAAATGAGTGTCCCTGGATGAGGTTCGCACAAAGCGTAACCAAAATTTGGGCTTATTACAATTTCGTATGAGGCTCAGGCTGAACGTTCTGACAGCAATTGACGATATTGCACCAGATCTTCGATGGTCAGGACCGGCATCCGGTGCTGGCGACCGAAGGCCACCAGGTCCGGCAACCTGGCCATGGAGCCATCTTCCTTGGTCAACTCGCACAATACTCCGTAAGGTTTGAGCCCGGCGAGCTGCATCAGATCGACGGTCGCTTCCGTGTGACCACGGCGGGTCAGTACCCCACCCGTACGGGCGCGCAGCGGGAAGACATGGCCGGGTCGATGCAGATCGGAGGGCCGGGCGCCGTCGGCGATGGCCGCGCGGATGGTGGTGATGCGATCGGCGGCGGACACCCCGGTGGTCACCCCCTGCGCCGCTTCGATGGTCACGGTGAAGGCAGTCTGATAGTGGCTGGAGTTGGCCTCCACCATCATCGGCAGCTCGAGCTGGCGAACCCGCTCGTCGGTCAGACAGAGGCAGACGATGCCGGAGCACTCGCGGATCATCATGGCCATCTGCTCGTTGGTCATGGTTTCTGCGGCAAAGATGAGATCGCCTTCGTTCTCGCGATCTTCATCATCGGCCACCAGCACACCCTGACCGGCACGCAGAGCGGCCAGCGCGGCTTCGACGCGAGCAATGGGATCACCGAATTCACTGAGTAGAGACTGATTCATGGTAAGACTCCTAAAAAAGACAAGGACCAGAATCAGGGCATGGAAAGGCAGACAGAAGTAGCCATGCGGCGGCCAACCCGGCAGGGTCTGGCCAGCAATATCTGTCTTATCCTCTTTCATCCGGACTATGACCGTCGGCTCCGGCATCTCACCGGATCTGCTGACCCCGTCCCGGATGAATGCCGGGTCGGGCGCTCGCGGGCTCCCCGAGTCACATCGGGATACCGCCGGTGGGGAATTTCGCCCCGCCCTGAGAATAAGCGCAGACAGCCTAAAGAAAAAAGACGCAGGATGCCAGCCAAAAACCCATCAAAGACAAACCGGGAGCTGGCTGCACTGCAATTTTCGCGCGAGCACCACCCGATACACGGCGCGCTGTCCTTTCTGATTTCGTTTGTGGCATAGTGCCAGCAAAAACGCGCGCGCCCGCGCAGACCGGGTGCCAACATCACAAACGGAATCATGACAGAGATGGAAAAGAAAATACTGCTGACCGATTGCCCCGACGCCAAGGGTCTCATCGCCAAGATCACCAACATCTGCTACAAGCACCAGCTCAACATCAACAAGAACGACGAGTTCGTGGATCACGAAAACGGCCGCTTCTTCATGCGCACCGAGCTGGAAGGGCGCTTCAACGACGAGACACTGCTGGCCGACCTCGATGATGCACTGCCTGCCGGCGCCCAGCGTCGTCTCGTCAAGGCGGGCAAGAAGCGCATCGTCATTCTGGTGACCAAGGAGACTCACTGCCTCGGCGACATCCTGATGAAAAACTATGCCGGCGCCCTGGACATGGACATCGTCGCGGTCATCGGCAACTACGACACCCTCGCCGAGCTGACCGGCAAGTTCGACATCCCCTTCCACTGCGTGAGCCACGAGGATCTCAGCCGCACCGAGCATGAGGAGCAAGTGCGCACGCTCATCGATGGCTACCAGCCGGATTACGTCATCCTGGCCAAATACATGCGTGTGCTGACCCCAAGCTTCGTGGAAGCCTATCCGCGCAAGATCATCAATATCCACCACTCCTTCCTGCCTGCCTTCATCGGCGCCCGCCCCTATCGTCAGGCCTTCGACCGCGGGGTCAAGCTGATTGGTGCCACCGCCCACTTCGTCACCGACGATCTGGATGAAGGCCCCATCGTCGAGCAGGACGTGATCCACGTCGATCACACCTTCAGTGCCGATGACATGGCCAAGGCCGGACGCGACGTGGAGAAATCCGTGCTGAGCCGGGCGCTGGAACTGGTGCTGAACGAGCGGGTCTTCGTCTACGGCAACAAGACCGTCGTGTTCAAGTAAGCGGCTGCGCGCACCCAGAAAAAAGGCTCCCGAGGGAGCCTTTTTCATTGCGCGGCACTCACGGGTGCAGCGGCAGACCATTGACGGTCACGGCCCCTTTGTCGAGCTTGAGCTCGGCCTGAAGCTGTGACTCCTGCGCCTTCAGATATCCCATGGCAGTGAATTGCTCCAGCATGGGGGCCAACTGGGGAACGGCCTGGCCCAGCTTCTCCCCAAGGTGGGCATGAAGCAGACCGGAGAGTGCCTGCATCCCCTCCTCGCTGCCCATCAACTGTGCCAGGGTGGTGGACGCCAGCTTGGCCTCCCCTTGCAGGCTGACAGGCTCACCGTTCAATCGCGCACTCAGGTCCGCCAGTTCCAGCGTGGCCCCTCTCTGGAGCATCTTGTCCAGCGCTTCCTGGATGGCCGCTTCGTCCACCCGTTTGCTGCTGGCCTCTTGCAGCGTCTGATACCCCTCGAGATCCAGCCCCTTGAGGGAGAGATCCAGATTTCCCTGGGTCAGCGCGAGCCGGTCTTCCTCGCTCTCCATGTTGAGGGTCGCCACCTTCATCTGATAGCGAGTGGAGAGCGTCTGAAGATCGTCCCCCGCCAGCTCGGTGGCCGTGGTCAGCCCCTCCAGCGTGATCTTGACGTTCCCCGGCTGGGTCAGGGAGAAGGCCGTAAGGGTCGCATCGCTGCGGGGAGAGAGCCAGAGCCCGCTGATCTCGGCCATGTCGGCACTGCCCTTGAGATCCGCCAAGGCCAGATCTGTCTTGCTCTGGGCATCGTGGACCGTCATCCCCAACCAGTGGGCGGTGAGATGGCCATTGCCGTCGAGATCCCCGCGATAGTCGCCGTTCAAGGGCAGGAAGGTGAACTCGTTGAGCCCCTCCTTGACCTTGAAGTCACTCACCCAGAAGCGGGAGCTGTTGCTCATGGTCCAGAGGCTGCTCGCCGATTCTGCCCCCAGTTGCCACTGCTGCATCCCCAGGGAGGTCAGAATGGGCGCCAGCGTGCCCTGTGCAGTATCAAGCTGGAGGTGACTCTTGATATAGAGCGGCAACAGGCGGCTGTTGAACGCGAACTGCATCTCGATGGGTTCGCTTCCCGCCAGTTGGGGATCAAAACTCGCCAGCGTCTGGGGCGGCACCACCACCTTGAGCACACCGTCGCGGGTAAACAGATTCTCCGTCTCTGGGCTCCAGGTGACTTCGATCCCGCTCTCCTGCTGCGCCCTGGCGATCTGCTCGGCCAGGATCCGGTCGAACGTATTGCCCGTGTACCAGCAGGCGCCAAGCCCTCCCACCACCAACACGGCTCCGACAGCCAAGGCCACTTCTTTCTTCATCAGTTCTGTTTCTCCACAATGGTTCAATGGCGGGTGCATGGGCGCACTCTACGGGGAGGATGGGCATCAACACAAGCCAGACAACGGCTTGGGGTCCACGCTCTGACTGTCACAGCAGGGGGCTGAACAGGTAGAAGATGTTCTCAAGCAATTTTTTGTACCAGGGGCGAGCACGCCACCTGGTCAGTGACATGGGGGTCGCCTCCAGCATGTAGCCCTGCACCAGCTGGTTCATCTCGGCCACAAACACCGGGTTGTCGATGAGCAGGGTGATCTCGAAATTGAGCCAGAGACTGCGCCGGTCGAGGTTGACCGTGCCCACCAGGGCGAAATCATCGTCCACCAGCACGCTCTTGGTGTGCAGCAGTCCGGCATCATAGCGGTATATCTCCACTCCTGCCGCCAGCAGATCCTCCATGAAGGAGTTGCTGGCGTGGTTGGCCATCAGGGAGTCGTTGCGCGCAGGCAGAACTAACTGCACCAGCACGCCGCGGGCCGCCGCCGAAGAGAGGGCCGCCGCCAGCGGATCGTCCGGCACGAAATAGGGGGTGGTCAGCACCAGATGGTGACGAGCCTGGTAGATGGCGAGCAGCAGGCTCTGCTGGATGCAGTCACCGCCGACGAAGGGGCCGGAGGGAATGAGCTGGGCCCGATAGTTGGTCTGTGACCAGGCTTCCGGCTCATGTTGCAGACTGTCGAGCAGCCGCTCGCCGGTCTCCATCTCCCAGTCCCAGACGAAGGTGGACCACATCAACGGCACCACAGGGCCCTGCACCCGGATCATGATGTCCACCCACTGGCCGACCCCGGCATCCTGCTTGAAGAAACGGGGATCCACCATGTTCATGGAGCCGGTGTAACCAACCTTGTCATCGATCACCACCAGCTTGCGGTGCATGCGCAAGTCCTGGCGCTGAAACGGGATGCGCCAGGCGCCGACCGGCAACACTTCCACGACTTTGACACCGGCGGCACGCAAGGTTTTGGGCCAGGAGGAGCGGAAGAAGGTCTTGCTGCCGATGGAGTCGAGCAAGACACGACAATCCACGCCGCGTGCCGCCACCTCCATCAACGCCTCGCACACCTCGTCCACATCCCCGCCGGGGTGCCAGATGTAGAACTCCAGATAACAGGATTGGGAGGAGCCCCGGATGTCGCGCACTATCTCCTCTACGATGCTCTTGGGCTTGTGCAGCAGGGTCATCCGGTTGCCCGAGAGCATGGGCATGGCCAAGCGCCCCTGGATCAGATCGTGGAGCGGGCGTGCCTTGCTGCCCACCTCGCAGCAGTGCTGGGGGAAGAGGCGCGCGAGCTGGCGGATCCAGATGGCGTAAGGACGGTACATGGCCTGGGCCCGCTCCGCCCGCTTGCGACCGAGGCGTATCTCGCCAAACAGCACGTAGAAACCGACCCCGGCGAAGGGGATGGCATAGATGAGGGCCAACCAGGCAAGAGATACCCCGATGGGACGTCGCTTCATCACCACCCGCAGGGAGATCCCTGCCACGATCACGGTGTGAAACAACAGCAACAACCAGCCGAGAAAGCGGGAAAACAGCAACTGAATGTCGTATTCCAGACCGTCGAGCAAGGCGACTCCTTGGTGTATTGGACAGATGGCACGGGCAGACCCCACAGGGTCGGGATGGTATGCTATGGGGCACACCCATTCTATCAGGTCGTTAGCATGATCCTGCAATCTATGCTGCTGAGTCTGGCCATGCTAGGTCAAGGCTCATATGACATCAATGAGCAGCAGATAAATCAGTACCTGCAATCCCAGGTGCAAGTGGACAAACAGCTGGAATTGCCCGGCATCATCAAGGCCCATGTGCAACTCGAGCAGAGCGATGTGCAGATTGGTCGCCAGAGCCCGGATACCGCCAGGGTGTTTGGCAAAGGCAAGTTGAAAATCGCGCTCCCGGATCAGACCGAGTACGACGCGCGCCTCAACATGACCTATGAGGCGAGGCCCCGCTACGACAAGGCCAGGAGTGCGCTCTTCCTCGACAACATGAAGCTCATCGATTACAAGCTGGAGCCTGCTGCGGCGGAACAGAAGTTTGGTTTCATGCTGAGGATGCTGCTGCAGAGCATGGAGAAACGGCTGGAGACCCAGCCTGTCTACAAGCTGGATGACAAGGACCCCAATCAGGCCTGGCTCAAGGAAAATCTGCTGGGGCTGGAGCTGTCACCAGGCAAGATCCACCTGCTGACCAAACCCCAATAAGACGTCAGTTGAAAACAGGCGCCTTCGCCTGACGCACCAGCAGCTCGATCTGATAACCCTGTTCGTGCTGCTGGTGATAGTGGGAGTGAAGGGGCCCGTCGAGTTCATGCAGGGGAAGGTGGTCAAATCCCGCCTTGAGGTAGAAGGGTTTCTCGAACGGCAGGGCGTGACAGATCACGGGCTTGTCGGAAAGATCGCGGCAGGCATGCTGCAGCAAGCGGGACCCCAGCCCCAGGGACTGGTAGTGAGGGAGCAGACGAAAGCCGCACAAGTGGTAATAATCCTGTTCATCGCGCAGGCGCACCGCCCCCACCAGCCAGTGCGCGTCACGGACCACAAAAATCCGCTCTGCCAAATCCGGCACATAGTGGGAAAACGTCGTCTCGTAATAGTCTCTGATGAGGGAAAGATCCGCATCACAGTACTCTTCGAATCTGAGCTCCATCGCTCGCCTGCTTGTCATGCCCATTTCGCTCTGGCCATACCGGCCCTCTCCTGCTCGCTCGCTGGCTCCACGAAGAGATCTGACCAGAGTGGAGCAACAGCAAGATAACACGCCTTTAACTTACAAAAAAGCCAATAACTCGATGGAAAAGACGAGGTTGCGATCATCCGCCCCTTGACGCCATGAGCCGCGCCCCTTGTCCTGAGTGAGCACTCAGGTGGGACGTCCCTCTGCCATCACATTTCCAGCCTCCCCTGTTCACGGGCACTTGTTCTGCGCCATCCCGAATGCTTTACTCAACGTGGCTAACGAGGCTTAAGGAGCAAGCCGTTGAAAGCATGGATGTTGCTGGGCATGATGCCGCTGTTTTCCCACGCAGCCCCGGCTCAGATACCGCCGCCGGCAGAGGTGGTGATCCTGACCCCGGAGACGGCAGTCTCCTCCCCGGTTCCCACGCCGCGTACCGTGGCGCTCACCCCGGCGCCGCTCCCCTCCCCTGAACCCGCTAAGCCTGCAAGCCGTCAGATCCAGGTCTACAAGTCGGTACAAAAGAACGGGGTCATACGCTATTCCGACATGATGCCGGAGCAGGGTCACTACGAACTGCTGCTGTTCAACGACTGCTATGCCTGCGATCCGGCGTCCAAGGTCAACTGGCGCACAACAGGCCTCTTCCTCTATGACTACGCCAGCACCATACAGGCGGCAGCCAAGGCTTATCAGGTCGAGCCTGCCCTCATCCGGGCACTTATCCATGCCGAGTCCGCTTTCAATCCTCTGGCCGTCTCCCGCAAGGGCGCCATGGGACTGACCCAACTGATGCCCGCCACGGCGCGCGAGCTCGGGGTCGGCAACGCCCTGCTGGCGGAGCAGAACATCTTTGGCGGGGTGAAATACCTGGCGGGTCTACTCAAGCAGTATGACGGCAATGTGGCCCTGGCCACCGCCGCCTACAATGCAGGCGCCGGTGCGGTGCAAAAACACGGCGGCATACCGCCCTATGCCGAAACCCGGGCCTATGTGGAACGGGTCAAGCTGCTGCATCAGCGCTACAAAGAGATGCTGAGCGCCAAGGGACTGTGATCATGCCGCACCCTATCGTCGGCATGGCGCCCTGCCCGGTGTTCCTTCAGGCATAAAAAACACGCCCGAGGGCGTGTCGATACCACACGTTACCTAGCAACACATCACTCTTTCGTGGCGATCACACGATAGGCCAATGCACCCAGAATGGCACCGACAACGGGGGCAACCCAGAACAGCCAGAGCTGGCCCACTGCCCAGTCACCGACAAAAAGCGCCACGCCAGTGCTGCGCGCCGGGTTGACCGAGGTGTTGGTCACCGGAATGCTGATGAGGTGGATGAGGGTCAGGCACAGACCGATGGCGATGGGAGCAAACCCGGCCGGTGCACGGCTGTCGGTGGCGCCCATGATGACGAACAGGAAGAAACCGGTCATCACCACTTCACACACCAGCGCCGCCAGCATGCTGTAGCCGCCCGGGGAGTGCTCGCCATAGCCGTTGGAGGCAAAGCCCGCCGCCAGATCGAAACAGGCCTGACCGCTGGCAATCACATAGAGCACCGCCGCTGCCGCAATCCCGCCCAACACCTGAGCGACCATGTAGGGCAGCACGCCGGAGGCCGGGAAACGACCGCCGGCCCAGAGCCCGATGGTCACGGCCGGGTTCAGGTGACAGCCAGAGATATGGCCGATGGCGTAAGCCATGGTCAGCACGGTCAGACCGAACGCCAGCGCCACGCCAAGCAGGCCGATGCCGACGTTCGGAAAGGCGGCGGCCAGCACGGCGCTGCCGCAGCCCCCCAGCACCAGCCAGAAGGTGCCCATGAATTCAGCTGCAAAAGGTTTCACTTCTCAACTCTCCCAATGATGGATGAAGCGGGAGCCAGCGGCTCACCGGGCCGCACCACGCGGCCGGCGCACATTATGGGAGTCCCGATCGGGCAAGCGAAGGGAAGCGATGAAGGCCGAAAAACGTGACCCGCGTCACAAGTTATTGATTAACTGAGAAGATTGTCGTTAGCGTCCGGGCGGGCTGCGCCTCGTAGCAGGCAGGCAGTGCGACAGCTTGTGACTCTGTTGAGGCTTTTGCCGACAGCCGCCACTGCCAGAGAGGCAACCAATCGGCACAGGGCCGCTTGCCTGAGATTGCCGGAATCACACCGGCAATATCGGCTCAGCGGTAACGACCACGCACCGATCCCGTGCTGCGCCCGGCCATCTTGATCAGGATCTGGCGGGTATGGAAGTGGCAGAGCGCCACCCCGAGGGCATCCGCCGCATCCGCCTGGGGGGTGGCCGAGAGCTTGAGCAGGTGGGTCACCATGTGCTGCACCTGCTCCTTGGCGGCGCCGCCGGTGCCCACCACCGCCTGCTTGATCTGGGTGGCCGAGTATTCGCTCACCGGCAGCAGAGCATTGACCGCCGCCACGATGGCGCTGCCGCGCGCCTGACCCAGCTTCAAAGCCGAATCAGCATTGCGCGCCATAAAGACCCGCTCGATGGCGAACTCGTCCGGCTTGAACTGGGTGATGATCTCGCTCACTCCGTCATAGACCTGCTTGAGGCGTGACGGCAGCTCGCCCAAATCGGTGCGGATGCAGCCCGAGCCCAGGTACTCAGCCTTGCCTGCCACGATGCGAATGACCCCGTAACCTGTGATGCGCGAACCCGGGTCTATCCCCAAAATGATGCTCATGGACGGGCCACCCTGGCCATCATGGCGGGGATTCGCTCCCGTTTGGCAAGGGCAGCCAGCCGGCCACCCCGTTTCAATAGCTGGTTCATCACACTCTGTCGCTCTGCTGGCAGTTCATGGCCGCCAAGATAGCAAACAAGCGCCCGCTTGGCTTGCGCGGCAGCGCCCCCGTCAATCAACTGTGCAGGGATGCGCCATCTCATACAGTGGTCCGGCGATTTTTTCGCCCGCAGACCCACCCATGGCCCGGGCAAACCAGCGCGGCGATCACCTTCACTCCCCCGCCAAGGCCACCAGTTGCTCTGCCAGTCGGTGGCCGTGCAGGTAACTCTCAATCAGCGCCCCGTCGGCCCGCCCCGTCTCAATCTGCTGATACCAGTGAGCCAGCATGGCGGCAAAGCCCCGTTGGGTAAGCACCGACTGCCAGTCGTCGGGGGCCAGGGTCTGCACGGTTTTATCGCGGGCCAGGGTGCCCCGGGTGCAGTTTTCGATATGCAGGGAGAGGTTGTCGCCATAGGCATCGATGCGCTCCTCGGTGAGGCCGGCACTGCGGTTCATGCTGCCGCTCACCGCCACCTGCCCGTACTGCCAGGCCATGCTCACCCCGGCCAGCAGCTCGGGTTGACGGGCACAGCGCCGCAGTACCGCATGCAGATCCCCATCAGGCGCGCCGCCGTAGTAGCAGAGGCTGTCGAGCACATGGATGAAGTCGTCGAACAGAAACGAGCGCGGCGCCCCTGGCAGGGCGTGGCGGTGCTTTTGCCAGTTGAGCTCGGTGAGCGGCTGGCCGCGGGCTTCGCTCATGGCGGGCAGATAGCGGCGGTTGAAGCCGACAAACAGCGGGCGGTTCTGCGCCAGCGCCAGGTTGGCAAGCTCCTCTACCCCGGCAAGAGTGTCACAGAGCGGCTTGTCGACAAAGGTGGGGATGCCGGCGCGCAGACACTGGGTGGCCAGCTCAAGATGCACCGCGGTGGCGGCGTGGATCATCACCGCATCCGGGCGGCTTGCCAGCAGGTCGTCCAGCTCGGTGAAGCTCTCGGCAATCCGGTACTGGCGAGCCAGCTTATCCAATACCGCTGGATTGCGGGTACAGAGCAGCGGAGTGACTCGCTCGTCACTGGCAAGCAGCGGCAGATAGGCCTTCCGGGCGATATCGCCAAGGCCAATCAGGGCAATGCGCATGGGCACTCCTCTCAAGGGGATAACCAGATAACTGCCTGCACGATCTCAGGATTTCCCTCGCAGATCCAGCCTTGGCGCATCTCGCTCCAGGCGCCTTCTGATGCAATGCGGCATCGCCCCGCGACACCCTGGCCACCTTCCTCCATCGCAGCAAACCCCGGCGGCGCTTGAGCGGCAAACCGCGATAGCAAAACAGGCAGGGCGACAACAGTCGCCCTGCCTGTTACACCCGCACACACCACCGCACTCGGGCGATTGGCGCTCTTCTCACGTCGAGTTACTCTGCCGATCCGGCCTGCTCTTTGGCATCCCGCCACTTGCCAATCCTGGCGCCCAGCTCGGCGCAAAGCATGGCGCTGACCATGGCACCTATCATCCGGGTCATATCCGACATCTCTGTTGCAACCGGAAGCAGGGGCACGATCAGGTTAAAGGCGATGAGCCCCATCACCAGCCCGAGCCCGCTGCCAATCTTCTCTCTTCGGGATCGCGTTGTTATCGCCATCTGATTGCTCCTGACCAAACCCTTTCGACAATATTATCAAACAATGCGTTCAACAGAGGTCTTGCAATGCTTCGAACTGCCTGTGCCCCACTCTATAAACTGTTATCAGACATATTTATCGACAATTAATCCATTATATAAACGGGCTGCCAGACGTTATTCTGCCCATGAATATTATTTCGCCAGCACTGTCAGTGGGGGCGACCACATACTTCCCCCAACAGCCCTCATCCTCAATAGCGATAATCGGCCTGCGCCTTTCACAAACCACAAGAGCGTCGCCATATCGCTCTTTGTGTTCAGCGTCGGGGAGATGGGCAAAGATATTGGAAAGTCGATGTTTTTCCTATGGTTGCATCACTTTTCCACTCGCATGATCAGGTTCGTTTGGCTTATCATAGCCACTCGATACCTATTGAACCGCATAGATAATTGCCTCTTCTGACACTCAGGACATATCAGACACAGCCGCTTGCGAGAATGAGCACGCCTGGCGCCGATATTAAACATCAGCCCGCGTTAATATCTCTTATATCAGCAAGTGTCGATATTTCACTCCACCCGAAGACGCTTTTCTCTGGCCTCACTGGCATGTCTGAATCTCGCTATTAAATATAAATGGCAAGGAATCGCTATGGATAAATCGTTTCGTCTTGCACCTCTCAGCTGTGTATTGATTGCCGCCGTGGGTTGCAGCTCTCAGCAGATGCAGAATTTCAAATCCACGGTCAATGATATCGGCAAGGATTACGGCATGCCGGTGCTTTGTGGGGCTGGCATGATTGCAGGAGGGGCTGCGGGCTACGCCATCAACGGGAAAAAAGGGGCTGTCGCGGGGGTTGCCCTCGGTGGGGCGCTGGGCTGCGCAGCAGGCTATATGTGGCAGTCCAGGCTACAAGAGCTTGACCGGATAGCAAAGGAAGAGAATCTCAACATCGCTACCGAGAAACTGACCGTTGCCGAGCCAGCCGCAGTGACCGGTGTCCCTCAGGACGCCGGCCTTGTGGCCCAGATCCCCGATTCCGGCATGTTCTCGAGTGGTTCTGCCCAGCTCACAGAAAGCGGCCTGCGCGTGGTCACGAAACTGGCCCAGCTCTATGCCAAACCCGCAGCCGCAGACGCCTCGGATCAGCGCCGTATCCTTCTCGTCGGCCACAGTGACGCCACCGGCCCTGCAGAACTCAACCTGCGACTCTCCGAGCAACGTGCGCGAGCCGTCGGCAAGGTCCTGGTCGCATCGGGGATCCCGGCCTCTTCCATTTACTATCAAGGCGCGGGTTCGTCGCGTCCCATCGCAGACAACAGCGACCCCTTGCTTCGCGGTCAGAATCGCCGGGTCGAAATTGTAGAACTGGCGAACGAGCAGGCTCTGGTCATGCGGGCCCAATCCGAAGAGAACAACACCCGCTATCTGCGTTACGGGGCTTCCGATACCGCCAAACCGCGTGTGGCTGCGACCAAACCGGCGGCTCAGTCCGCAAGCGGTTCAAGCAAGGTGGCGGCCACGTCGCAAACCGCCCCTCGCCAACCCGCCGCCAAGCAGAGCGCCTCAAACACCAGCACGACCAAGGCCCTGCCCAATGCCAAGGCCGCAGTGGACTTCGGCGGCAAGCCTGCCGGCACCTATCAGTGGAACATGGCTCAGAACATCAAACCCAAGGCGAGTGGTTTTGCACTGATCAGCAGCGCATACGCAAGCGACATGCCGATGTCGAGCTGTGAGGCAGATAAGCCACGCAGTGCAGGCCAGGTACTGAGCATGGCAGACGACAAGCCTCTCCCGCGCCATGCCACCAAGGAGTACATGCCCGGCTATAACAATCGCGTCTGGGCCAATACCGTCAACGGCCACCTGGTGACTGTCTCTCCGGTTTCCATCTTGCGTGACAACGCCCAGGTCGATCGTCAACCGATCCTGCAAGTCGTTCAGGGTTACAAATCCTCGAATCAGAAGAAGCCCCAGACCCTCAAGGCGGTGGCCAACACCTATGAGGGCGAGAGTGAGGTGCTATACCGCGTCTTCACCAGCGATCCCAAGGCGTCGGTGTCCTGCATAGACCTCGTGTTCAGCAAAGGCAACGCCAAGGTAAGCCAGGGAGCCCTGTTCTATCCGGCAGGTTCCGAGGCTTATGTGGCTTCGTACCTGCCCATTCCCGCCACCCATTCCAAATAAGAAAACGGAGAAACTTAGTGGAAGACTTTTCTTTGGCAGCGCTCAAGACGCTGATCCTCGCCAACCAGATGCTGACCGTTGGCATTGTTTCATTCCTCGTCAGCACCGTGGTGGTGTGGCGGCATTGGGAGCATGTCTCCTACTTCCTGATCCGGGTATGGCACAGCCTGCCGCTGATCGGCACAGTGGCCCGTCTCGCCCGCAAGCCGGCCTCGGTCGATGGCGATGGATGGATCAACCATGAAGTGACCCTGTCGAATGTGTACTACCGCGAATACAAGAAGCATTTAAAGGGGACAGATGCCTACAACGCCTCCCTCGACTACCTTGCCAAGGCAGGAGAGGCCGGCCGCTCCCCGCGCCCGGCGTGGGTGCTTGCTCTGGTGCTGGTGCTGGTGCTGGTCGAGGCAATGGGCTTTGCCTATGTGCTGGCAGGCTGGATGAACATGGATGCCTCCACCAATGACCGTCATCTGCTGGCAGCCGCGACGGCTCTGTTGCTCGCCGTTGCATCCGCATTCCTGGCTGAAGTGGCCGGACACTCCCTGCATCACAACAGCCTGATCGCCCGGGCGCGTCACTGGTGGCAAGGGGAAGAGCCCTCAAAACGCTCCCGTACCCTCAAGGCAAACAAGGCCATCAATCTGGAAGACTCCTTCTCGGACTCTGACAAACCTGACTACGAGCAGTTGCTGGCACGCCTGAAAGACGTGAATTCAGGTGTCAGCCGCAAGTTTGTCTGGCTGATTGTCTGTGCTTCGTTTGTTGCCTGCATGGCCGTGGGCGCCTTCGTGGTGCGTTCAGCCACCCTCGACAGCATCGAAACCGAGATGGTCAACAACATGCGCGCCGAAACAACGGCACAGAGTGACAGCAGCATGGGGTCGCCGTTTGATCTGCCGGAAGAGTCTCAAGCCATCAACAACGAGGCGGAAGAGGCCACCATCGAAGACAAGATGCAGGCCATCCGTGAGGCCAGCCTGACCACCTACGTCATGCTGTCGCTCATCTACATCGCCATCCAGGGGATCAGCATCTGGCTTGCCAGCAAATACCACTTTGCGGGCACCCATTCCAAAACAGCCTGGCGTCTGACACACGAATACGCGACCGCCGAAGAGATGCTGGACGCGATGGACCAGCAACGCACCGCCATTGCCAGCCATGCCGATGACAAGCTCCGCCGCTTGCAGACCCTGTTGTCGAGCCGTGACCATACCAACTCGGGTGTGCTGGGGGCGCTGGAAGGGGAGAAATCCGCCCATCGCAATTTCCTGGCCTTTATCGAGTACAAGGCAGGCACCGTGCCGCCCAAGCCGGCCCCTCAGGCGGCCCCCCAGGTCGCACCGACAGTGCAAGCCGAGCCGGCACCCGCCGTACAACCGGCTGTTGCGCAGGCAGAGGCGGCTCTCCCGCCCACCACTGACGCCCCCGGCCAGACCGGCGCTGCCGTCAAGGCCGCCGATTTCCATGATGTCACTGGCCTGCCCGAAGAGAGTCTGGCAGCAGCCAGCCGCGCACTGGGGGTGGACGAAGCGCAGTTGCGTGATATCCGTGAACAGCAGATGGCCCTCAAGACCCTGGGCCTCTTTCCCACCAAGCAGAGTGCCTAATCGTGAAGATCACCCAGGTATTGCTACTGGCGTTGACGCTGCCTTGTGCAGCGTTGGCGGCCGAGCGTAACGACATACAGAGCTGCTATGAACGCAATGGCCTGACCGACATCAAACCTGCGGGCACCGGTCGCGAACTGGTGGTCATCATCGACCAGACCATTCCGATGCCTGACGATCTGCAACGCAGCAGTTGGGGGCAGATCGAGCGGTTCGTGCAGGCTGGCGATCGCGTCAAGCTCTATACCTTCTCCGCCTTCTTGCCTGGCGAATACCTTCGCCTGGCCTACGCGGGGCAACTGGATATGCCGCTGGAAGGGGAGATCCGGGACGATGTCAGCATGCGCAAATTGCGCGGCCTGGACACCTGCCTGACGACGCAGACCAAGGTCTTTCGTAACGGCTTTGGCAAACAGTTCGTGAAAGCACTGCGTGATGCCCGCCAGGACATCCCCAAGAGCGAGATCATGAACTCGCTGCGCAAGGTGGGTGACGATATGAAGGCCGAGCAAGGCGTCAATGACCGCGTCGTGTTCCTCATTTCGGACATGCTGGAGCACTCCGATTACACCAGCTTCTATGCCACCAACAAGATCAAGCAGCTCAATGTCGGTGACGAGCTCAAGCAGGCCAAGAGCAAGGGGCTGTTTGCCGATCTGCAAGGCGCTCGCGTCTACGTCACGGGCGCCGGGCTGGTAACCGACGCGGTGAAACACGCCTATCGTTCCGGCAAGACCATGGATGCACTCGGTGACTTCTGGTCACAGTACTTCGAGCACTCCCATGCCACCCTGGTGAACTTCGGCGCCCCCAGCCTGAGCACGGATTTGCAATAACCGTCACCTTCACAGGCAGAGCCCGCGCTTCTGCCCATCACACAAGGGCGACCAACTGGTCGCCCTTGTTATTTATTGCCAACGCTGCCCCCATTCGAGATATCGGCCAACCCGCCCCTTGGCATCAGGTTTAATCATGCGAGCGAAAGGTGGATCCCCATACTTGCCGACTCTCGTAAAAGATCCCCAAGGGACGTCGTCATCTCCCCCTTTCTCCATGGACCGAGCAAGATAAGCTCCCTTTTTATTTGGGACAGCCATCTTTGTGTACGAATTGTTCCATTGGAGGAACCATATCACCCACTCTGTTTCACTGATGCAAAAATCACCTGCTCAAGCAACACCCACGGTGTCGCAGCGTTGTGAAAAAACGGCCTGATAACAGAGGGCCGATAGTACATCTTCCTTAACCCTTCTCTTCTTATCTGCGACAGCAGCGCCTTATCAAGACAGCCATCTTTTGGAGAAAGCCCTCATCCAGCGCCCAGCACAACTCGTCATCCAGCATTTGTGATGGCATTTGTGAAACTCGGGGGATTAAAGAGAATGTCTTGGCATTGATGACGCCACTTCAGATGCGATCACACAGGCGGGGGGCTGGCGCGATACCGGACGTTGTTATGATGCGAGCATTCATCACTCAAAGGGATGGTTGATGACACCGTCGCTGGCCACAGTGCCAGGCAAACTGCTGACAATGCTCTTTGTCACCCACCACTCTGATACCCTGGCGCCGAAACAGCGTCACTTGCTTGAGCCAGCGCACCTCGTCCAACCCCAGCCGCGCCAGGATGGGGGCAAGACAAACTGGGATATGGCCCCGTTTGTCCACTCGGATGGCGCGACCTGTCCAGTCCACCAGCATCAGGTAATCCGCAAAGGTATATGGCAGGCTATCGGGTCGCGCTTCGTGCGCGAATGGCAACAGCAACGGCGGCAATGGGGCGGCGGACTGCTCGCCATCGAGACGCTGCTTGAGGCTGGTGTAATCGCTCTGCTCGGGCCGGTCGGCAATCGCCGCCCGTATCGGATTGAGATCAACATAGGCCATGCAGGCCAGCAGGGCTGATTCGGTGAGCAGGGCCTGGCTCTTGAAGCGCCCTTCCCAAAAATGGCCCTTGCAACCATCTTCCCGATTGGCCTGCCGAGCCAGGTTTTCGTTGAGCAACCGCACAAACCAGCTGATGGAATGTAACCGCTCCCGCCACTGCCCTATCAGTTGTTGCACCACAGCGAGTTCAGGCTCAATCAGGGATTCCCCCTGATACCAGCGTCGTACCAGCAGCGGCCACTGGAATAGCGCCGCCCAACGCTCGGCCACCTCTCGCTCGCTCCAATTGGCAGCGGTATCCGACTCGACCTTGAGCACCAGGTGATAGTGATTGCTCATCACCGCATAGGCACACACACCGATGGCAAACAGTCGCGACAATTGGCCCAACTTGTCCACTACCCACTGGCGCCGATGCTCGTAACTCTGGCCGGAGTGGGCATCTTCCCCGCACAGAAACGCCCGCCGCACACAGCGACTGACCACATGATAGTAAGGCGTATCCTGCAAACTGATTTGACGTGAACGGGCAATGGTCATGGCTCACCCCCTGGGCAGTGACACCTCAAGCCAAGTACAGGGCTACGCCGCTGTCAAAAAGGTGGGTGTCCCAGATTTCCTGTTGAACCACAGCGAGTTCAGGCTCAATCAGGGATTCCCCCTGATACCAGCGTCGTACCAGCAGCGGCCACTGGAATAGCGCCGCCCAACGCTCGGCCACCTCTCGCTCGCTCCAATTGGCAGCGGTATCCGGCTCGACCTTGAGCACCAGGTGATAGTGATTGCTCATCACCGCATAGGCACACACACCGATGGCAAACAGTCGCGACAATTGGCCCAACTTGTCCACTACCCACTGGCGCCGATGCTCGTAACTCTGGCCGGAGTGGGCATCTTCCCCGCACAGAAACGCCCGCCGCACACAGCGACTGACCACATGATAGTAAGGCGTATCCTGCAAACTGATTTGACGTGAACGGGCAATGGTCATGGCTCACCCCCTGGGCAGTGACACCTCAAGCCAAGTACAGGGCTACGTCGCTGTCAAAAAGGTGGGTGTCAAAAAGGTGGGTGTCCCAGATTTCTGTGGAGCATATTGGAAGCTGTAATCCACGGGCGGTAGCGTGGGAGTTGGTTGCGTTACGCCCCATACAGAAAGGTGGGTGTCCCAGAACTCCCTCATTACAGTGGCTATCTGGAACCTGTTGAACTGCGATGGATCACTGCCCTCGCTGTGCATATTCCGGCCGATCATGAACACCAATTCCGATTCAACGTGAACACCATTTCCGGACCAATATGAACGCTCATTCCGGTTCAACCTGAACACTTCGCCCCTCCTTTCCGGAAACAGTGTTCAACATCCCGGAATCACTGTTCACATTCACCGGAATCATCCTTAACGCATTGATTTAAAAACCTTTGATACGCTCTCCCTTTTGCCAGGGAAGAGCCTATGTCTGCCAAGAGGATTGCAATGCGTAAAATTCGTGAAGTACTGCGACTGCGGCTGGAAGCTGACCTCTCTGTTCGCCAAATCAGTATCTGTACCAAGGTCAGTGTCGGCTCCATCCAGAAACTCCTCAAAAGTGCCCAGGCGCTCGGCCTTACCTGGCCCTTACCTACCGAGCTTGATGATGGCCGACTGGCTGCCCTGTTCTATCCGCAGGCCGATACCACCATCTCGGCCCGCCATGTTGTGCCGGATTGGCCCTCTGTCCATCAGGAGCTCAAGCGCAAGGGGGTCTCCAAACAGCTGCTCTGGGAGGAGTACACCCAGCGCTATCCCAATAGCTGTTACAGCTACTCCCAGTTCTGTGACCGTTACAAGTCCTGGTGTCAGTTGCAAAAGCGCTCCATGCGCCAGATCCACAAGGCGGGGGAAAAGCTCTTTATCGACTACTGCGGGCCCACGGTGCCCATCGTGTCGCCGACTACGGGTGAGGTCCGTCAGGCACAAGTCTTTGTCGCCGTGCTCGGTGCGTCCAACTACACCTTTGCCGAGGCCACCTGGTCACAGTCACTGCCGGACTGGCTGCAAAGCCATGTCCGTGCCTTTGAGTTTTTCGGCGGGACACCGGCACTGCTGATCCCCGACAACCTCAAGAGCGGTGTCAGCAAGGCTTGCCGATACGATCCCGAGCTCAACCCCAGCTACCAGCAGTTGGCCGAGCACTATCAGGTGGCGGTGATGCCAGCTCGTCCTTACAAGCCCAAGGACAAGGCCAAGGCAGAGGTGGGTGTGCAGATCGTCGAGCGCTGGATCCTGGCCCGTCTACGCCATCAGACCTTCTTCTCGCTTGCCGAACTCAACCAGTGCATCCGTGCCTTGCTGAACGAACTCAACGAGCGTCCGTTCAAGCAACTGCCCGGTAACCGACGTGACGCATTTGAGCAGTTGGACCGCCCGGCACTGGGACCACTGCCGGTGCATCCCTATCGCTATGTCGCCATCAAAACGGTCAAGGTCAACATCGACTATCACGTCAGCTATGAGCAGCACCATTACTCGGTGCCACACCAGTATGTGGGTCAGCAACTGGAGCTCCATGCAGGCGACACACTGCTTCAGGTCTATCACCAGCAACAGCTGGTCGCGAGCCATCCGCGTAAAACCATCCCGGGGATGAGCACACTCCCTGAGCACATGCCGGAACGTCACAGCAAGCAGCAACGCTGGACCCCAGGGCGTCTTAAACAGTGGGCTGCTGACATCGGACCGAGCACCTTGTGCTGGGTTAGCGAACGGTTGGAAGAGAAAGCCCATGCCGAGCAGGCATACCGACTCTGCCTGGGGCTGCTGAGTCTTAGCCGGGAATATCCGCCATCACGGGTTGAAGCCTGTTGCCAGTTGGCCAACCGGGAAGGTCTGGTGCGACTCAAACAGCTCAAGTCGGTGCTGACCAGTGGCCGCGACCAACTGCCCGCAAGCCCGCTGAGCTACCCAGAGTTACCGCAAGAGCACGAGAACATCCGTGGCCCCCAGAGCTTCCACTAAAGAGGATACGTCCCATGACCCAACAAACGCTGACCCGCTTGAGACACCTGAAACTGACCGGCATGGCGGATGCCGTGCAACAACAACTGGAACAGGCAAGTACCTACGAAGGGCTGCCCTTCATCGAGCGGCTAAGCCTGCTGGTCGAACACGAACAACTGAGCCGGGAGCAGCGTAAACAAGCTCGGCTGGTCAAGCAGGCGAGGCTCAAACTCCAGGCCACGGTGCAAGAGGTGGACTACCAGTCTGCACGCAACCTGGAGCGGTCACAGGTGGCAAACCTGGCCCAAGGAGAGTGGCTGCGCCGGGGCCAGAACCTGCTCATTACCGGCCCCTGTGGCTGCGGAAAAACCTACCTAGCCTGTGCGCTGGGCTACCAAGCCTGTCAGCAGGGGCACAGCACTCGTTACTACCGGCTGCCGCGTCTGCTACTTGAGCTGAGCCAGGCCAAGGTAGATGGCAGTTACGCCAGACTGCTGGGTCAACTGGCAAGGATAGAGCTGCTGATCCTGGATGACTGGGGACTGGAAGCGGTGAATGCCGAGCAGCGCAACGCCCTGCTGGAGATCATGGATGATCGGTACGGGAAATACTCGACGGTCGTGGTCAGTCAGCTGCCAACGGAAGAGTGGTACGCGAGCTTGGGGGACAACACTCTGGCAGATGCGATCCTGGACCGGCTGATGCACAACGCTCACCGGCTGTCACTGAAGGGAGAATCGATGAGAAAGAGGAGAAGTGAGTTGACCCAATCTGAACACTCGAGTTAGAAACGGGGTGACGTGAGCGCGTTAAGGATCAGGGTGTTCACGTTGGCCGGAATGGCTGTTCAACTTCGCCGGAATACGCACGCTGGTCAATGGAACATATTGGAAGCTGTAATCCATGGGCGGTAGCGTGGGATTTGGTGGCGTTACGCCCCACACAAAAAGGTGGGTGTCCCAGATTTCCTTTGTTAAAACTCGCCCAGGCAGTTTCGTTTGGCTTACCATAACCATCCAGAACCTGTTGAACTGCGATGGGATGCTGTCATCGCTGGTCAAAGGAGCATATTGGAAACTGTCATCCACGGGCAGTAGTTTACTTCCCTAGTCTGGCGGGAAATAGCAGACGACCTCGAGACCAGATGTAGAACGCGGTCAAAAAAGATGGGTGTCCCAGAATTGGCCCAACGCTCGGCCACCTCCCGATCGCTCCAATTGGCAGCGGTATCCGACTCGACCTTGAGCACCAGGTGATAGTGATTGCTCATCACCGCATAGGCACACACACCGATGGCAAACAGTCGCGACAATTGGCCCAACTTGTCCACTACCCACTGGCGCCGATGCTCGTAACTCTGGCCGGAGTGGGCATCTTCCCCGCACAGAAACGCCCGCCGCACACAGCGACTGACCACATGATAGTAAGGCGTATCCTGCAAACTGATTTGACGTGAACGGGCAATGGTCATGGCTCACCCCCTGGGCAGTGACACCTCAAGCCAAGTACAGGGCTACGCCGCTGTCAAAAAGGTGGGTGTCCCAGATTTCCCCTACTCCGGGGATTTAGCCTGCTCCCTGGTATCGAGCCACTTGCCGATTCGGGCACCCAGCTCGGAGCAGATCATTGCGCTGACCATGGCCCCGATCATCCGGTTCATATCCGAGATCTCTTTTGCTTCAAGGAGCAGGGGCGCGATCAGGTTAAAGGCAATGAGCCCCATCACCAGCCCGAGCCCACTGCCAATCTTCTCTCTTCTGGATCGGACTCTTACCGCCATCTGATTACTCCTGATTCTGGGATGCCCGCTGCAATATGTTTTAGGGAGATACCATGGTGCCCTCCCCTTTGAACCAGACGCCAAGATAACAAAGTCACTGTCACCTAGCCGCTTTTGGTTGCAGTTGGTGATGCGCTTTGATGATCTGGTTCAAAAAACGATAACGTTTTGATGGTTGTATCACTTCCGATACTCGTAAAAGCGGCTTCGTTTGGCTTACCATATCCGTCCAGAACCTGTTGAGCTGCGATGGGTTGCTGCCAACGCGGGTCAATGGGGCATATTGGAAGCTGTAATCCACGGGCGGTAGCGTGTACTTTATATGTTTTAACAAACTGCATGCACAAAAACTTATTTAAGAAGGAAGTATTAATAACTTTTTCGACATCATCTAACGGCCAGTTTCTGTGAGTAAAAACAAGTTCTTATTGACTTTCAAATTACATGGCGATATTGTCCACCTCGGCTTATGGGCAGATTTTGGATTGTGTTTCGCAATCAGTGAAAAAAATGTCCCACAGGACTCGCCATTTGGCGGATTGACGCAGTGTCGATTCCGAATATAAGTGCATAAGAGTGCCCATAAGCCTTCACTTTAACTTCAAAAAAATGTCCAGACTGGCCTTATTAAAGCAAGCAACTACTAAGAGAATGCTTGCAAAAGTACTAGATGTAAACCCCTCCTTTCTTACCAAAACCCTCTATTTGACCAGCGATGAACTAAAATATAAATCTTTTGAAATACCTAAACGCAATGGCGACCCTAGGACAATTTACGCACCAAATAAAGAATTAAAAGATTTGCAATCTAGGCTTTCAGCTTTACTACTTGACTGTATAGATGAAATAAATAAAGAAAGGAAAATAACACCAAAACTATCTCATGGTTTTGTTAGGGAAGGTGCGAATAAGCGGGGAAATTCTTCTCGGCTGACTCAGTCATTTCATTTCTTCATGTTTGAGCCGATTTTTTCTCCCGTAAATGCCTTGAATCAGCCTATTTAGACCGTTTCTTCGCCATTTAAGGCGTTATCCCCAGTTTTTAGTGAGATCTCTCCCACTGACGTATCATTTGGTCCGCCCGAAACAGGTTGGCCAGCGTGAATAACATCGCCAGTTGGTTATCGTTTTTCAGCAACCCCTTGTATCTGGCTTTCACGAAGCCGAACTGTCGCTTGATGATGCGAAATGGGTGCTCCACCTTGGCCCGGATGCTGGCTTTCATGTATTCGATGTTGATGGCCGTTTTGTTCTTGCGTGGATGCTGTTTCAAGGTTCTTACCTTGCCGGGGCGCTCGGCGATCAGCCAGTCCACATCCACCTCGGCCAGCTCCTCGCGCTGTGGCGCCCCTTGGTAGCCGGCATCGGCTGAGACAAATTGCTCCTCTCCATGCAGCAGATTACCCAGCTGATTGAGGTCATGCTCGTTGGCCGCGGTGGTGACTAGGCTGTGGGTCAGGCCACTCTTGGCATCGACACCAATGTGGGCCTTCATGCCAAAGTGCCACTGATTGCCTTTCTTGGTCTGATGCATCTGCGGATCGCGTTGCTGCTCTTTGTTCTTGGTCGAGCTGGGTGCCTCAATGATGGTGGCATCGACCAAGGTGCCTTGAGTCATCATGACGCCTGCTTCGGCCAGCCAGCGATTGATGGTCTTGAACAATTGGCGGGCCAGTTGATGCTGCTCCAGCAGGTGGCGGAAATTCATGATGGTGGTGCGGTCCGGCAAGGCGCTATCCAGGGATAACCGGGCAAACAGACGCATGGAGGCGATTTCGTACAGAGCATCTTCCATCGCGCCATCGCTCAGGTTGTACCAATGCTGCATGCAGTGAATGCGTAACATGGTTTCCAGCGGATAAGGTCGCCGGCCATTACCAGCCTTGGGGTAAAACGGCTCGATGACTTCCACCATGTTTTGCCATGGCAGAATCTGCTCCATGCGGGACAAGAAAATCTCTTTTCTGGTCTGACGGCGCTTACTGCTGAATTCACTGTCGGCGAAGGTAAGTTGATGACTCATGATGAACCCTGTTCCATGGCTCCAGATGACAAACATGATCTCATATCAGGGACTTGTTCGCACCTTCCTTAGAAATCGGTCAATAATAACAAACGCAAAAAACCACACTCATAAAAAAAATGTTTTAAATTTAGATTTAAATGATTTCTTTGGATCATTTAACTTCGGTCGAGTGAGAGGTTTTTTCATAAAAAACCAGCACTTTGAGCTTCATGAACATATTGCAACTGTTATTGCACAAATAGCATGCTATAAAAACTTTTTACCTCAAGGAAGTCCATGCTCTCCAGTAATAACAAATTTAATAATGCATAGTGTCGATATTCGACTTGCTAAACTTGCTAAGAAAAATAGCTGTACATATACCAGGTATGCAGATGACATAACCTTTTCAACACGTGAAAATATATTTCCAAAAGATGTTGCAATAGCAGATAAAAACAAAATTCATCTCGGCAGAAGGCTTTCCAAAGAGATAACTGATAATGGATTCACAATAAATGAGAAGAAAACCAGAGTTCAGTTAATGGATTCAAGACAAGATGTAACTGGCTTGGTTGTAAACAAAAAAGTTAATATAAAAAGTGACTACTGGAGAATCACTAGAGCTATGTGCCATAGCTTATTCCAAACTGGTTCATACATAAAATGCGAACAGAATGGACAAGAGGTTGCGGGTACTCTTTATGAACTAGATGGCCGATTAAATTTCATTGATTACATAGATAAATATAATAACGTAAAGGAAAAAGGTCCTATAGATAACCGTTTTTCACTGAGAAACCACGGACTTAACTACAGAGAAAAACTTAATGTAAGAGAAAAAACCTTCAGTCGATTTTTATTTTACAAGTATTTCTTCGGCCATAATAAACCAACGGTACTATGTGAAGGGAAAACCGATAACATTTATATCAAGGCAGCCATACTACGTTTATCTGAAAAATTTGACTTATTATCCAATGCAAAAACTGATGAAAAAGAATATGAGCTCCTGGTTAACTTTTTAGAATACAGTAAGAGAACTAGATACCTCCTTGATTTATATGGTGGAGCAAGTTATCTAAAGCGTTTTGTAGAAAGATACCGTTCTGATTATTCTTACTATCGAGCTCCAGCAGCAACGCAACCGGTCATTATTGTTGCGGACAACGACTCTGGTTCAACAGAGTTAATTTCATATCTTGTAAATAATAAACCTCTCTACCCTGAACTAAAAAAGGATAAAGTCGAGTCAAATAAAATCATAAAAGATTCTTCTTTTGTTCATGTTGAGAAAAACTTATATATAGTGTTTACGCCACTTATTGATGGTCGAGATAGCTTCATGGAAAATCTCTTTTCACATGAAACACTAAATATTGAAGTTGATGGACGAAAATTCTCACCCCAACAAGAAGCCGATACTAAAAACTCCTATGGTAAAAATACTTTTGCGACCAAAGTAGTATCGGCCAAAAAGCATAGCATACCTTTTTCCGGTTTTGAGCCATTATTAACCAGAATGGAAGAGGCTATTATTCACTATCGTACCCAAATTGAAAAAAATAAGGTTAAATAAAAAGGCGACCATCCGGTCGCCTTTTTATTTCTATCGCTTGTACAGATCTAGTTATCACCTGACACCGGCCTCAAACCGGTGTCTTGTTTACGCTACTTCATGTACAGAACCTTAAGCGGCAAGCGAATTAATAATACCGTCTAACGTGTTGTTTTGCTTGGATTTTCTCTGCCTACTCTTTTTGCCGTTTTTGGATAAATACACCATTGCCCACTCCAACTTCTCTGTTATTTCCTGCCACGCACCATGGATGATGCTCGCCAATATCGGCATTAACCAAAGCGCGCTGTTTTTGGCAATCTTCAGCATCGATAACTCCGCGCTGCCAATCAGCGTCAGCGCCAGCCGACGTTTGACCAGCAAGGCCAGCAAACTAGCCCAGATCAAGCCTTCCGCTATCGCTTTTTGTCGTGTCGCGAACGCCTTCAACCGGTTATATGATTTCAGCTCTTTGAACAACAGTTCGATCTGCCAACGGCAACGATACAATGCCATCACCTTCTCGGCTGGCCATCGCTCACGCGGAAGATTGGTCATCCATATACAGAACCGTTTTTCCTCTGCAAACCAACGTCTTATGAGTCGATATTTATACTTTCCCGAACTCACATCCAGATCCAGAACCTCGGCTCTGCAGCTTCTCCGATCGATATCCTTGAGCTTTTTTCCGAGTAACTTGGGCATTTCCCTGCCGTCCTGTCGGTAAGCTGCCTGTACTTTGGGATTGAGATTTTGACTCCCTCTGACCAGATAGCTTCCTTTGGCTTTGGTCACATCAGCAAAGTACTCGCGGCTGATGTAACCGGCATCCGCCAATAACAGTTTGTTATTTAACGAATTTGCGGCCGGAAGATGCTTGCGCTCCGATTCGGTATCCGCCGTGATACTCATCGATATCGGCGACTGGTCCAGCAAGGACATGGTCATATGACACTCTACCGCAGCGGGGCTGTGCTTATTGAATCGGCCCGGGAAATGTTCTGCCAATTGCGGATGTAACGCGAATGACGACCCGTCCTGCAGCAGTACCTGCTCAAAGCCTGCCAGTCCGTGGGCGTCCGGTAGACACTCCTTGAGGCGTAAGGCGATGGCTCGTTCAACCAGTGCGCGCATGAACAAGGGAAAACCCTGCTTGCGTAACTGGTTGTGAAAGGGTTTATACGCTATTTGGTCAGTATCATGGAGCTGCAACGCATTGAAATGGCGATGCAAACCAGCAATACCATCCACCTTGTCGCAACCAAGCCCTGAGAGCAGAGCCGGGAGTAGTCTCGCAGGCTGGATATCCCGGAGTCGCTGACAAAAACCGGTAAATTTACCGATCCGGTTGAGTTCAGAAGAGCTAAGAAGTTGCTTGAGGTACTGGGTTGCATTGATAATAGTCATGGCTTCGGGCGTGTCGGTTTTTTTTTGCGATTAAATCAGATCACAAACGAAGCCTTTTTTCTATCTATTTCAATTGGTTGTAGCTAAAGATCCTGTACATGTACGCTACTTTAGTGCGCACTTCCTTCGGTATCAATTTCAGACCCTTCTTGAACATGCTGTAGGGGGTCTGACCCTCCATCATCCTGCCCTGATGTGGCCGCTGGGTGTTGTAGTGTCCCAGGTAGCTATCCAGGTCTGTCTGCATCTGTTCTACCGACTCATACCAGGTCGTTCTCCCCTTGATACGGAAGTGTTCATCCAGCAGTGTGCGATGCAGTCGCTCGATAAAACCGTTGCTCTGCGGCCTGCGTACCGTGGTTGTCCGGTGTTCAATTCCCTCCAGTTGCAGAAACAGCTCGTAGGGATGATGGTCTGGGCGCCCACAGAACTCGCGCCCGTTATCTGACAGGATGGTATAGACCAGAGCCTCATGGGCTTCGAAGAACGGCAGTACCGTTTCGTTGAGCACATGAACCGAGGTCACCGGCAGCTTGCTGGTGTAGAGCCGTCCCCAGGCATGGCGACTGTAGCAGTCCAGCACGGTTTGCAGATACACCTTGCCAACCCCCTTGAGCGCGCCGACGAAGAAGGTGTCAACCGCCACCAGTTCTCCGGTGTAGTGGACCTCAATCTGGCGTTCGCGAAACTCGGGGCTGAAGCGTTCTAACAGGCGGATCTGCTCGTCATTGAGCTCAATGGTCTGCTCCCGGTGGGTTTTCTCGAGGCGCAACAAGCGGTCATGCTTGGAGAGCAAGTCGTGACGTTGCCACACGCCACGCACACCGCCTGCACTGACGTTGATGCCTTGCAGAGCCAGTTCTTGCGCGACCCGCAGCGGGCCATGGGTTGGTCTGGTGAGAGAGTAATCGAGGATGGCTTGCTCAATCTCGGGAGCGACCCGGTTGGGATGAGCGCCTTTACAGCCGGGGAGTTTGTCGAGCAAGCCCTCGGCGCCATAGGTCTGGTAGTTACGGCGAATTTCGTAGAACTGCTGACGGCTGTAGCCGATGAGCTTGCAGGCTTTGCTGACATTATTGAGCTCTTTGGCGAGCTCTAGCAGGCTGAGTTTGCGACGTGCTACTTTCTCGTTGGTGGTCATACGGTGACTCCGGATAACACGGTAGGGGTACCGTTTTGTTATCCGGTTTGAAGCCGTATGACCACTCCCTTTTGTGGGCAACTGTCAGGTGAATACCATCTCCATACATATCGCTTTTCAATCAGCAAACTCACCTTGCCGGTCGCTTGGCACCATTGCCTTTGGCCGCGGGCTTGCCGCCCTGAGTGGCGGGTTTGGCACCCGGCTTGGCAGAACCTGCGCGGGTCGTGGCCTTGCCCTTATGGGCGGGTTTGCCAGCCGGTTTACCTTGAGCTGCCCCTTGAGCGGCAGGTTTGCCGTTGCCTGCCCCTTTGCTGAGCTGGGAGCCGACAGGCTTGCCATTGCCCGCCTTGCCGCCCTTGCTGGCGGCAGGGGAATTGGTTGCGCCAGCCTCGCTGCGGGCAGCCTTGTTGCCAGCCCCATTGCTGCGCTGATGGGTGATGGCGCTATGGCGAGTCAACGCAGGCTTGAGGCCCTTGTTGCGGCTGCGCTCGGCTTTGGCTTCGCCACGGCCTTCCGGCGGCACCAGGCAGTCGGGGCCGTTACCGATGAGGTGGCCCTTGCCCATCTCCAGCAGGGCTTCGCGGATCATCGGCCAGCCGGCCGGATCGTGATAGCGCAGCAGCGCCTTGTGCAGGCGACGGCGACGCTCCCCTTTCACCACGAACACGTCCCCGCCCTGGCGGCTCACCTTGTTGAGCGGGTTTTTCTCGGTGTAATACATGGTGGTGGCGTTGGCGAGCGGCGACGGGTAGAAGTTCTGCACCTGATCGAGCTTGAAGCGATTGGACTTGATCCAGAGCGCCATGTTCACCATGTCTTCATCCGTGGTGCCCGGGTGGGCGGAGATGAAATAGGGGATCAGGTACTGCTGCTTGCCCGCCTCTTTGGAGTACTTGTCGAACAGCTCCTTGAAGCTGTAGTAGCTGCCCATGCCCGGCTTCATCATCTTGGAGAGCGGGCCCTCTTCGGTGTGTTCCGGCGCGATCTTGAGGTAGCCGCCGACGTGGTACTTGGCCAGCTCCTTGATATAGCGCGGATCTTCCACCGCGATGTCGTAACGCACGCCGGAGGCGATCAGGATCTTCTTGATGCCCTTGAGGTCGCGTGCCTTGCGATAGAGGTTGATGGTCGGGCTGTGGTCCGTGTCCATGTGCGGGCAGATGGTCGGCCAGACGCAGGAGGCGCGGCGACAGGTCTGCTCGGCCTTGGGGCTCTTGCAGCGTAAGCGGTACATGTTGGCGGTAGGGCCGCCCAGATCCGAGATGACGCCGGTAAAGCCCGGCACCTTGTCGCGGATCTCTTCGATTTCTTTGAGGATCGACTCTTCCGAGCGGCTCTGGATGATGCGCCCCTCGTGCTCGGTGATGGAGCAGAAGGAGCAGCCGCCGAAGCAGCCGCGCATGATGTTGACCGAGGTCTTGATCATGTCGTAGGCCGGGATCTTCTCGTTGCCATAGGCAGGGTGCGGCACCCGCTGGTACGGCAGGCCGAACACCCCGTCCATCTCGTCGGTTTCGAGGGGGAAGGCGGGCGGGTTGACCCAGATGATGCGATCGCCGTGGGCCTGGGAGAGCGCGCGGGCGCAGCCCGGGTTGGTCTCGTGGTGCAGGATGCGGGACGCATGGGCGTAGAGCACCTTGTCCTCCTTCACCCGCTCGAACGCCGGCAGCTTGACGTAGGTCTTCTCCCATGGCTTTTGCTTAGGGGGCTGCACCAGGATGGGCTTGGCCTCCTGCTCCATCGGCGCAGTGCCCTCGTCGTCGCTGCAGGGGGCCCCTTCCATATAGGGGTTGGGAATGGGATCGATGCGGCCAATCTGGTCGAGCTTGCTCGAATCCACCCCGCGCCAGCCCGGCAACGGCTCCTTGCGGATGACGGCGGTGCCGCGAATGTCCTGCATGGTGTCGATGGTCTCGCCGCCTGCGATGCGGTGAGCCACTTCCACCAGGGGGCGCTCGGCGTTGCCGTAGATGAGGATGTCGGCCTTGGCGTCGATGAGGATGGAGCGACGGATGGTCTCAGACCAGTAGTCGTAGTGGGCGATGCGGCGAAGCGATGCCTCGATGCCGCCGATGACCACCGGCACCTCTTTATAGGCCTCTTTGCAGCGCTGGGTGTAGACCAGGGTGGCGCGATCCGGCCGTTTGCCGCCCACATCCCCCGGGGTGTAGGCGTCGTCGTGGCGCAATTTTTTGTCGGCGGTGTAGCGGTTGATCATGGAGTCCATGTTGCCCGCCGTCACCCCGTAGAAGAGGTTGGGCTTGCCCAGGCGCATGAAGTCATCCTTCGATGACCAGTCCGGCTGGGCGATGATGCCGACCCGAAAACCCTGGGATTCGAGCATGCGGCCGATCACCGCCATGCCGAAGCTCGGGTGATCCACGTAGGCGTCGCCTGTCACCAGCACGATGTCGCAGCTGTCCCAGCCGAGCTTGTCCATCTCCGCGCGGGACATGGGCAGGAAGGGCGCCGTGCCGTAGCACTCGGCCCAGTAACGGGGATAGGAGAAGAGGTTGGTAACCGGCTGCATTTTGACCACCTGGAACAATTCGGGTCGCGCATTATACCGGCAGAGCCAGGCGGGGGCGACGGCTTTTTGCCCCTACAGAACGCGAGGGGAAGGGGCGCCTTCGAGCGGGCGCGACAGCTCGGCGTGACAAGCTCAGATCTCATCAACAAGCAGGGCGCCCATTGGCGCCCTGCTTGCTGTCATCCGGGTCGGCACGCTAGGCCGCCGGTTTGTCCCGCCCCTCGGGGGCCACCGCCCCCGACACCGGGGAGGGACTGGCCGGGGTTGCCGTGGCCAGTACCTCGTCCACCAGTCGGTCCCGCGCCCCCGTCATCCCCGCGCGTCTGGCGATCAGGTGATAGATGGCGGGCACCACCAGCAGGGTCACCAGGGTCGCCAAGGACAAGCCGAAGAAGACCACGGTCCCCACGGCCATCCGGCTCTCGTACCCCGCCCCCATGGAGAGCATCAGGGGCACGGCGCCGATGATGGCGGTGAGCGAGGTCATCAAGATGGGGCGCAAGCGGCGCACCGACCCCTTGATGATCGCCTCCTCGAACCCTTCACCCCGCTGGCGCAGCTGGTTGATGAACTCCACGATGAGGATGCCGTTCTTGGTCACCATGCCGATGAGCATGATCATGCCTATCTGGCTGTAGATGCTGAGCTCCTGCCCCGTGAGCCAGAGGCCGAGCAGGCCGCCGAAGATGCCGAGCGGCACCGTCATCATCACCACCGCCGGGGTCAGCAGGCTCTCGAACTGGGCCACCAGCACCAGATAGACCACCAGCAGGGCCAGGCCGAACACCAGCACCATCTCCCCCTGGTTGTCGCGATAGTCCTTGGACTCGCCGGCATAATCCACCGACATGCCGGTGGGCAGGTGATCCGCGGCCCAGCCATCCAGGAAGTCGAGCGCCTCCCCCAGGGTGTGGCCGGGGGCCACGTCTGCGGTGAGGGTGACCGCCTTCTGGCGCTGGTAGTGGTTGAAGCGCTGGGGGCTCGCCACCTGAGTGACGGTCGCCAGGGTGGAGAGGCTCACCATCTCGCCGCTCGCGGCCTTCAAATAGATGCGGCTGATGTCGGAGATGCCGTTGAACTGGGTCTGGTTGGCGCGCAGGTAGACATCATACTCTTCGCCCCTGTCCACATAGGTGGTCTGGCTGACGCCGCCGAGCAGGGCCTGCAGGGAGCTTGCGATGGTGGAGACCGGAATGCCGAGCTGGGTGGCTCGCTCCCGCTCTATGGTCACCTGCAGCTCCGGGGTCTTCTCGGCATAGTCGAGATCCGGGCTCTGCATCAGCCCGCTTTGGGCCGCCGCCTCCTTGAGTGCCAGCCCCTGCTGGTTGAGCTCGCCGTAATCGGAGCCTTGCAGCACGAACTGCACCGCCGCGGTGGATCCGCCTCTGAACCCCGGCTGGAAGGTGCGGATCATCACGTCGGGGATGCCGGCGAGGCGACCGCTCAGGGAGCGGCCAAACTCGGTGGCCGTTTCGTCCCGCACCGCCCAGTCACTGAGCTGGATGATGGCCATGCCGGTCTGATCGCCGCCGCGCCCGAAGGCCGGGGTGCTGAAGCTCATGGCCTGCACCACCCCCTTGCCGAGCAGCGGCAGGATGGCGGCCTCCACCTGCTGCATGTTGCGCTTCATCCGCTCGATGCTGGTGCCCTCCGCCCCTTTCACGAACACATAGAGCACGCCCCTGTCCTCGGTCGGGGTGAGGCTCGCGGGCAGCTTGCCAAAGAGGGCGCCAATGCCGCCGAGGCAGAGCAGCAACACCAGGGGCATCCAGACGGCGCGGCGCAGCACGGCCCCCAGCACGCGGCGATAACGCTCCTCCACCCAGCCAAGTCCCTTGTCCAGGGTGGTGGTCAGGGCGTTGGGTTTGTCCACGGCACGCATCAGCCAGGAGCCCATGGCCGGGGTCAGGGTGAGCGCCACCAGGGAGGAGAAGAGCACAGTCAAGGAGAGCAGGATGGCGAACTCGGTGAAGAGGCGCCCCACCATGCCATCCATAAAGGCGATGGGCACGAACACCATCACCAGCACGGCGGTGGTGGCGATGACGGCAAAGCCCACCTCCCGGGTGCCGTGCCAGGCCGCCATCAAGGGGGACTCGCCCCGTTGCAGGTGGTGGTGGATGTTCTCTACCACCACGATGGCGTCATCCACCACCAGGCCGATGGCGAGGATGAGGGCCAGCAAGGTAATGAGGTTGATGGAAAAGCCCAGATACCAGGCACCGATGAAGGCCGAAATCAGGGAGACGGGGACCGTGATGGCAGGGATGAGCGTGGTGCGCCCCTGCCCGAGGAACAGATAGAGCACGGCCACCACCAGCAGGGCGCAGATGGCGAGTGTCTCATACACCTCGTCGATGGCCTGCTTGATGAAGATGGTGGAGTCGTAGTCGACCTCAAGGGTGGCCCCCTCCGGCAGGAAGCGCTGCATCTCCACGAGCTTCTTCTCGATGCCCTGGGCCACCGCCAGGGGATTGGCGGTGGACTGGGCGACGATGCCAATCCCCAGGCTCTCGCGGCCGTTGCGCTGATAGGCGCTGTCTTCGTTCTTGGCCCCCACCTCCACATCCGCAATGTCCGCCAGATAGATGCTCTGACCATTGGTGGCGGTTTTCACCGGCAGGGTGCGAAAATCTTCCGCACTGTGATAGAGCCGTGCAATCTGCACCGCCATGGTCATGGTGTTGTTGCGGATCTCGCCGCCCGGCAGCTCGATGTTCTCCCGCTTGAGGGCATCCTGCACGTCGGCTACCGTGATGCCGCGGGCAGCCATGTCGGCGGGGCGCAGCCGCACGTACATCACCTGGGTCAGGTCGCCGGAGAGGGAGACCTCGCTCACCCCGTCCACCAGGCTCAAGGGGTCCACCAGCATGCGATTGGCGTAATCCGTCATGGCGGTACGATCCATCTGGGTGCTGCTGAAATTGAGCCAGATGGCCACATCCCCGTTGCCGTTGTCCTTGGTCACCATGGGCTCGTCCGCCCCGTCTGGCAGCTTGGGTCTGGCCCGGGAGATGGCGTCACGCACGTCGGAGGTGCCCTCCAGCATGTTCCAGCCGAGCTTGAACTCCACCGTGATGGAGGAGCGCCCCTTGCGGGTCACCGAGTTGATGTTCTTGATGCCGCTGATGCCGGAGAGCTGATCCTCGATGGGCTTGGTGACCTGGCTCTCCATCACCTCGGGGGCCGCCCCCTCATAGGTGGTGGTGATGGAGACGGACGGAGTCTGCACATCCGGCATCTCCCGCACGGTGAGTTTGCTGAAGGCCACCAGGCCGAACACGGTGAGCAGGGCGCTGATGACCACCGCCACCAGGGGACGGCGTACTGAGATATCGGAGAGCCACATCAGCCTTTCACCTCGCCCAGATCACGTACCTGGGCGCCGTCGCGCAGATTGACCAGCCCCTCCACCGCGATGCGATCGCCGACGTTCAACCCCTTGAGCACCCAGACGGCCTCGCCATGGGTGTCGCCAAGCTCCACCGGCACGCGCTTCACCCGTCCGTCCGCCTCCAGGCGATAGACGAAGCGCTGCTCGCCAGCATACTCCACCGACTGGGCGGGGATCAGGGTCATCTTCTGGGGTGGCAGAGAGAGATCCACGTTCATCAGCATGCCGGGACGCAGCTGGCCACCGGTGTTGGGCAGGATGACGCGGGCCTTGATGTTCTGGGTGTCGCTGGAGATCCGGCTGTCGAGGGTCTTCAGCACGCCGGAAAAGGATTGATCCGGCCAGGCCGAGCTGGTTGCCGTCACCGCCATGCCGGGGCGCAGCAGGGAGAGGTAGCGCTCGGGCACCGCCAGATCGAGCCGCAGTTTTGCCAGCTCGTCCAGATGCAAGAGCACGTCGCCGCTGTTGACCAGGGCTCCTTCGCTGAGATCGATGAGGCTGACAGTGCCGTCGAAGGGGGCGGCCAGGGTGCGCAGGGAGAGCTCGTAACGGGCCGCATCGACCCGGGCCTGGGCCTGGGCAACAGTCGCCTCCTGCCCCTCCAGCTCCGAGGTGGTGACGGCGCCTCGCGCCACCAGCTTGCGCATGTCCCGCAGCTTGCGGGCCTCGTCGCGCACGCTGGCGCTCTGCTCGGCCAGCTCCGCCTGCTGCTTGCCCGCATCCAGGGCGATCAGGGTCTGCCCCTGTTTGACCTGCTGGCCGGAGCTCACCGCGATGGTGGCAATGCGGCCGGTCACCTCGGGACTGATGGCCACGGAGCGATTGGCCGCAAGCTTGCTCACCAGCTTGATGGAGGGCTCGGCCAGGCTCTGCCTGACGGTTTCGGCCCTGATATTGATCTCTCTTGGTGCAGGCTTGCTGGCAGGTTCAGCCTGCCGCAGATGCCAGGCGCCCGCCGCCAGCAATAGAAGAAGAGGGAAAAGCCACAGCCACACGCGCGTTTTCATCACAAGATCCATGCAGTCAAAGAGAGAGGAAGAAGAGATAGCTTCATCAAGGATGGCACCATGTTACCCCCTGACTATGCCGTGACTATGTATAAATGTGACAAAACGTAACAGTCCGGTGAGAAGATCATCAAAAACGCATCTTGTCGGCACGCGCGTCAGGGTTCTGCCTTACACTGATGCCGACTCTCGCCATCTTCCGGTACGCCCATGTCCATTCCCTCCCCCGCCTTTGCCAGATACCGATTGCAGTGGCTGCTGCTGGGCCTCGGCCTGCTGCTGTTGCTGCTCGCCCTGCAACATGCGTTTCGCCAGGTTACCGAGATCAACAAGCGTGACACCATCAACGCCGCGACCCAGCTCAGCAGCCAGCACCAGCGGATGGAGACCTTCCTCGAGGCCATGCGCGGCCAGGCGGAGGAGCGCCTGCGCAGCAATCCCCAGTCCGTGCTCTCTCGCCAGCTCTATCAGGCGCTGCAATCCGACGGGGAGCACGGCATCAACCTGGATCGCATCCCCGTCGATCTGCCCCCCGCCCTCATCGGCAACCTGACCGGGCAGGGCCCGCTGCCCCATGACGGCAGCGAGCGGCAAGCCAGAATACATCTCGCCCTCAGCCTCTCCCCCCTGCTCGCCACGGCCAGCAAGCTGCTAGACAGGGACGTGGCCTGGATCTACTTCACCGGTACGGACAATTTCATCTACCTCTATCCCTGGGTGCCATCCAGCCAGTTTCGCTTCGATCCCGTGATTTACAGCAAGGCCTACTGGCAGGAGGCGATGGCCAGGCATCCCCACCTGGAGCACGCCATGCTCTCGCGCCCCTACCAGGATTTTGCCGGACGGGGGCAGATGATCACCCTCTCCCAGCCCATTACCCAGGGCGGCCAGATCATTGGCCTGCTCAGCATCGACATCCAGACCGTCACGCTGGCGCAGACCCTGCACCGCCTCGCCCCCCGGATTGGCACCCTGTTCCTGCTCAACGCCCATCAGCAGATCCTTGCCAGCAGCCAGTCCGGTACCGCGCCGCCCCCGGTCAGGACGGCGCAGTCAGCGGAATATGAGTGGCAACAGGGCGCCTTGCAGCTCGTCTATCCCATCCCGGAGACACCGCTCTCCCTCATCCATCGCATCCCGCTGCTGCCTCTGCTGCAGACGCTGTTGTGGCAATCGGCGACGGCGCTCATCACCATTCTCTGTCTGGTGGTGGCGACCGTTTCCAGCCTGCGTGCCCAGCGCCTCAACCGCCGCCTCAACTATCTGTCGCGCCACGATGCCCTGACCGGCGCCTTCAACCGCCACTACTTCGATGCCTTCGAACACCGCCAGGCCCTGGCAGGCCGCCAACGCATCGGCGCCATCATGTTTGACTGCGATCACTTCAAACAAGTCAACGACCGTTTCGGCCACGGGGTGGGCGATCAGGTCCTCATCCGTCTGGTGCAGCTCTGCCAGTCCCTGCTGACACGGGAGTGCCACCTGATCCGCTGGGGCGGCGAGGAGTTCCTGCTGCTCGTCGCCGATGAAGCGATCCCTCTGGCCCCCTTGGCCGAGCGGCTTCGTCTGTGCATAGCAGAGCATCCCTGGAGCGCCATCGCGGCCGAGCTGAAGGTGACCGTCAGCCTGGGCCACTGTCGCCAGTCACCGGCCATCTCCTTGCAGGAGGTGATCCGCCGCGCCGATATCGCCCTCTATCAGGCCAAGGCCAACGGCCGCAATCGCAGCGAAGCGTGGCAGGATGACGGGCAGGAGAAGCCGGAGTAAGCTGGACTCCCACTTCATGTCAGGAGACGCAACTGTGTCACGAAAACCCCGTCTGGGATTGGCCCTGGGCAGCGGTGCGGCCCGAGGATGGGCCCACATCGGCATCATCCGTGCCCTGGAGCGACTGGGCGTCAAGCCGGATCTGGTGGCTGGCTGCTCCATCGGCAGCTTTGTCGGCGCAGCCTATGCCGCTGGTGAACTGGACAAGCTGGAGAGCTGGGTGCGCGGCTTCAGCCGCCTGCAGGTCATGGGGCTGCTCGATCCTGCCCTCTCCGGCGGCCTGTTTCGCGGTGACAAGGTGTTTGGCATCGCCGCCGGCCATCTGGGGGATCCCGCCATCGAAAGCCTGCCGCTGCCCTTTGCCTGCGTCGCCACCGAACTCGATACCGGTCGCGAGATCTGGTTGCAGGAAGGGCCGCTTCGCCAGTGTGTGCGCGCCTCCTGCGGCATGCCCGGCCTGCTCACCCCGACCCGGGTGGAGGATCGCTGGCTGGTGGACGGGGCCGTGGTCAACCCGGTCCCCATCTCCCTGGCCCGCGCCATGGGAGCCGAGGTGGTGATCGCCGTCAACCTCAACACCGACATGCACCAGCCCTGGACCGACGAACCGGACGAGCCCGTGCAGGGGGGGCTGCTCAGCCAGTGGTTGAACCGGGGCGAGCGCGAACCCAGTACCCCCGGCATGTGGGGGGTGATGACGGGCTCCATCAACATCATGCAGGAGCGCATCACCCGTGCCCGGATGGCCGGGGATCCCCCCGAGATCCAGCTCTGCCCGCGCCTTGGCAACCTCTCCATCATGGATTTCCACCGCGCGAGCGACGCCATCGACGAGGGGGAAGCCTGTGTCGAGCGCAACCTGGAGCAGCTCAAGGAGGAGCTGTCACGACTCTGCCTGATATGAAGACATATCGGGGTAAAAGACAAAAAGAGCGCCAATAGGCGCTTTTTTGTTTCTGGCGACGCGGCTCAGAACAGCCCCAGCCCCTTGAGCATCACTACCAGGATCAGCAGCGGCGACACATAGCGGATGATGAAAAACAGGGGCCTGAGGATGGGCAGCGATAGCTTGCCTCCATTGGTCAGCGCCGTCGTCATCCGCTCGAATCCCCATACCCAGCCCACAAAGAGGCAGAGGAAGATGCCGCCAAGGGGCATCAGCACGTTGGAAGAGACGAAGTCGAACAGATCGAAGAAGGTTTTCCCGCCAACCTGCACATCCGCCAGCGTGCTGCTCGAGAGCGCACAGGTCGAGCCGACCGCCCCCAGTACCAGCAGGTTGATCAAGGTTGCCCTTATGCGGCTCATGTGAAAGCGCTCGGAGAGCACCGAGACCGGCACCTCCAGGATGGAGAGCATGGCCCCGGTGGCTGCGATGGCGGAGAGCACGAAAAAGAGCACCATCAAGAGGTGTCCAAACGGGATGCTGGCAAAGACCGCGGGTATGGTGATGAACAGCAGGGAGGGGCCTGCGCTCGGCTCGAAGCCAAAGGCAAACACCGCCGGGAAGATGGCGATCCCCGCCAGCATGGAGACGAAGAGATCCGCGCACATCACTCGTACCGTGGTGAGAGGGAGGTGCTGATCATCGCGAAAATAGCTGCCATAGGTCATCATGCAGCCCATCCCGATGGAGAGCTTGAAGAACGCCAGCCCCATGGCCGTCAGCACGACGCCTGCGGTCACCTTGGAGAAATCCGGCGAGAACAGGAAATGCAGTCCTTCGCTTGCTCCGGGCAGAGTCAGGCTGCGCACGCCTATCACCAGCAGCAGGATGAAGAGCAGTGGCATCAACCGCTTGGTGACCGCTTCGATCCCCCTGGAGACCCCCATCAGCAAGATCCCCCCCATCAGGGCCAGCACCAGCCACTGCCAGAGCAGACTCTGCAAGGGATCCGTGATGAGTGAATTGAAGGCAGCACCCGTGACGGCGGGATCGGTGGAGAGGATCTCGCCGCTGGCCGCCTTGAAGATGTAGGCAAACACCCAGGCCGCCACCTCGGAGTAGAACGACATGATGAGGAAGGCCGCGCTCACCCCCATGGCGGCGATCAGCCACCAGGGTTGCCCCTTCGGAGCCAGCTTGATGAGCCCGCTGACCGCATCCGTCCTGGCCTCGCGCCCCAGCATGATCTCGGAGATCATCACCGGCAATCCCACCAGCAGAGTGGCGATGACATAGACCAGCAGAAAACCGGCGCCACCGTTCTCACCGGTCAGATAGGGAAACTTCCAGATATTGCCGAGCCCGACGGCAGACCCCAGGGTCGCGGCCAGCACGCCAAAGGTGCTGGTAAACCCATCTCTGGCTTTGGTAATGGATTGGCTCATCGTTGTCTCGCTGTGTGGATCACCGCCTGAATTAAAAGGGTCGGAGTGTTCCGTGGATTAATCCAGCCCGACAAGATGATTTAGTGAAAATCGCCGTTGACCGCACACAACGCATTATTTAATTAAATAATCATCCATTTTGACAAATAAAAAATGCCGCCTCGAGGGCGGCATTTTTATCGAGGTTGAACTGAATCAAGCCTTGGCAATATCGTCCGGACCGATCTGGCCGATTTCGGCGACTTTCTTGTCAGCCAGCAGCCAGAGGGTGAACTTGTGCAGATCGGGGTGGTGGGCCAGGGCAACCAGGAAGGCGCCTCCGACTTCACGGTAACCCAGTTCATAATTCTTCAGGGTGGTTGGGGGGACGCCCAGCAGATCGGCAAACTTGGGACGGCTCAGGCCTACCGCTTCGCGGATCTGACGGATCTTCTTGCCAACAGTTACGATATTTGAATTCATGTGTTCCATACTCCGTTCGGCGGATTGACTCCACCTTTATTTTTCGCGACGACTCGTAGTCAAGTGTATCAGTTTTGAACGGACTCGTTATGGTCGAGCCTCTATCTATAATCAGCGTCTTTCGACGACAACCCTTCACAAACCTCGGGGATGGTAATCGCTGCGTCGCCTCAGGTAAACAGTCTCGAAAAGAAACCTTTCTTGTTGCCCGGCCATCCCTCGTATAATTCGCCGGTTATTTCCAAGAGAGTCATCAACATGGCATTTCCCGGCATCATTTCCCGTCTTCATTCCGACCCGGACTCCCTCCCCCGTCAGCTCGCCCAGGGTCTGCAGACCCGGGCCGAAGCGTTCTGGTTGCCCATGGCCATGCAGGGGGACGCCACCACCGTGCTGGCGGCCCTCCCGGACAGCTGCAGCCTCTATCTTGAAGGCCAGGCGACGCTTCCCCTGCGCAGCCACGACGGCGTCGTGGCAGAAAACGGCACCCTGGCACTGGGCAATGGTCACACGATGACGCTGGCCAGGGAGAAAGGCGATGGCGGCATCGTGCCGGAAGAAAGCCTCGCCGAGATGGCCCAATGGCTGGAAGCAGGTCATCGGCACTTCATCTGCTCCACCGCCGTCCAGCCCGTGGCGCGGGCCATCCTCAACATCTGGCCTCTCGATCCCTACCTCGCCCGTCACTTCTTGCTCAGTTTCACACCCTTGCTGTGCGAAGCAACTGAGGCAGACTATCTTGCTGTCCTCTCGGTCAGGGCGGGTGACGCCACCCCGCGGCACGCTTGGGCTGAGGCTTATATGAAGCTTGAGAAGAAACTGCATCGCGCCTACTTGGATCACTAATAAATCCCAAGAAACAGCCAGTTATCCCTACGACACAATTTGCCCCATCCCTTATCTGTGAGCTTGATCATGTTTTGAAATGGGCATAAAGTGCGCCACGTCATCGGAATGACGTCGGCTGTTCGTGGCGGAGTATGCATTGTCGACAGTGCAACCCGCGCACTTGTGCACCCAGATACGTGCCTCCTGGATGGATCTAGGATCCCTGTTCGCACCAACGTCGTTGGTCGACAGAGCCAGCAGCTTACATAAATTACAAAGTGCGAAGCACGTGAACAACGTGCCATCTCAACGAGGATTATTTTATGATAAAAATGGCTCCTTCCCTGATCGCCATCGCTATGGCCACCATGGGTGCAACTGCAGCTCACGCCGCTGACGACATCTACTTCGGCGCCGGTGTTGGTGCAACTCACTTCAACGGTCTGAACAAGATCGAAGGCGTGAACGTTGGCGAAGAAGATGCGGCTGCTGCCAATGCCTTCGTTGGTTACAACTTCAACGAATACTTCGGTTCCGAGCTGGGCTACCAGTACACCGGCCGTGGCAACACAGACGGCAACCGTTACGAGAGCCAGGGTGCCACCCTGTCCGGTATCGCTCGTCTGCCGCTGGGCAACGATTTCTCCCTGTTCGGTGAAGCTGGCGCCTACTGGGGCCACACCGACGGTCTGGGCACCAGCGATACCAAAGTATCCCCGCTGGCCGGTGCCGGTGTGACCTACAAGGTCAACGACGCGCTGGATCTGCAAGCTCGCTACCGCTACATGTGGGACGTGGCTGACCTGCACGCCGACAACGTACGCTACAAGTCCAACCAGAGCGTTGCGACCCTGGAAGCCGTTTACCACCCGTTCCGTACTTCCTACGTAGCGCCTGCTCCGGCCCCGGTTGTTGAAGAAGCACCGGCCCCGGCTCCGCAAATCGTTGAGAAGAACTTCGCCCTGAACTCCGACGTGCTGTTCGCCTTTGGCAAAGACAGCCTGAAGGCCGAAGGTGTGCAAGCCCTGAACGCTCTGTACCAGCAAATCGTTGAGTTCCAGCCGAAAGACGGCAACGCCGTTGTTGTTGGTTACACCGACCGTATCGGTTCCGACGCTTACAACCAGAAGCTGTCTGAAGCTCGTGCCCGCACCGTTGCCAACTTCCTGGTCAGCAAGGGTATGGCTGCCAGCAAGGTTGCCATCGAAGGTCGCGGCGAAGCCAACCCGGTCACCGGCACCAAGTGTGACGGCGTCAAGGCCAAGGCTCAGCTGATCTCCTGCCTGGCTCCGGACCGTCGCGTAGAAGTTCGCGTATCCGGCGTACAAGAAGTTCAAAAGTAATCTGACTTCGCTCAGGTAACGTAAAAAAGGGGATGCCACGGCATCCCCTTTTGCTGTCTCTCTCCTCCCCCCAGCGACACTCTCTGTCTCACCTTTTCTCCCCTTTGCCCCCCGTATTGCGGCCCCGCGACACCGGTGTCGGCGCTGCATATCTGTGCAGAAACTTGATCACGCTGATTCAAAAGAATACAGTAGCAACGCTTGTAAGACATTGGATGAACTATTAAAAGTGCTCAGTGCCCGGTTAGTTGTCCATGGAGAAACAGCTTCATGAGAATCCAGGTTTCCATCCATTTTTTATTCAAGCCGTCCGTGATCCGCTCACGGTGTCGCACATGAAGTGTCATCTGCGACCGGTATAACAAAGAGTGCGCAGTACGCCCATAGCACGGCAACTCAACGAGGATAAAACGATGAAAATGAAAATGGCACCAACCCTGATTGCTCTGGCCATTGCAGCCATGGGAACCACCACCGCTCAGGCGGCCGACGACTGGTACACGGGTATGGGTGCAGGTTGGGCCTATGGCCACGACCTGGATACCTTCGGCCAGGATGCTGACAAGGACGCCACCGCGCTCTCCCTGTTCGGCGGTTACAACTTCACCGAGAACTTTGCCGCCGAGCTCGGCTATCTCTATGCCGGCAAAGCCGGCGTCGATGGCGTCGACTTCAAGACCCAGGGTGCCACCCTGTCCGGTATCGCACGCCTGCCCATGAATGACATCTTCTCCGTCTTCGCCGAAGGGGGTGCCTACTTCAACCACGTCAACGGTAATGGCCAGAGCGACAACGGCACCTCGCCGCTGGCGGGTCTGGGTCTGACTGCCAAGCTCTCCGACCTTATCGACCTGCAGGCCCGCTACCGCTACATGTGGGATCTGGGTGACGATCAGAAAACCTGGAAAACCGACATGAGCGTCGCCACCCTGGAACTGGTGATGCACCCGAACCGCACCACCTATGTGGCACCGGCCCCGGCACCGGCTCCCGAGCCGGTTCCCGAGCCCGTCATGGTCGACAAGAACTTCTCCCTGAGCTCGGACGTGCTGTTTGCCTTCGGCAAATCCACCCTGAAGCCGGAAGGGGCTGCTGCGCTCAACACCCTGTATCAGCAGATCGTCGACGTCCAGCCGAAAGATGGCAGCGCTGTGGTGGTGGGTTACACCGACCGCATCGGTTCCGATGCCTACAACCTGAAGCTGTCTGAAGCCCGTGCCCGCACCGTGGCCGACTTCCTGGTTGGCAAGGGTCTGCCGGCTGGCAAGGTTTCCATCGAAGGTCGTGGTGAAGCCAACCCGGTCACCGGCACCCAGTGTGACGGCATCAAGGCCAAGGCTCAGCTGATCGCCTGCCTGGCACCGGATCGCCGCGTCGAAGTGCGCGTCACCGGCGTACAGGAAGTGCAGCAATAAGGGGACAACCACCTGTTGCAAAAAGGGGCCATTCCGGCCCCTTTTTTAATGCCCGGACGGCACCGCCAGCGCGGGCAGCCCACCTGCCTGTCTCACCGATTTTCCATACAGATGCGTCACTTAAATGGTTAATGCGCTCACATCGCCTATACATAATGTTGGCTATACATAGCAAAGGGCTGGGAGCCCTATAACACCCAACATCGACGAGGATACGCGATGAACATAAGACTGAAACCTGTGTGGATTGCATTGGCATTGGCGACGAGTGCCGCCCAGGCGGCACCTGTTCACGACTGGTATGTGGGGGCTGGGGGTGGCTGGGCCTTTGCCCATGACATCGATGATTTCAGCCAGGACGTCGGCAAGGACGCGACCGCCATCAACGCCTTTGTCGGCTACAACTACAACGAGAATCTGGGGGCAGAGCTCGGCTACCTCTCCACCGGTGACTGGGATATTGCCGGCCAGGACTTCAACAGCAAGGGGGCCACCCTGTCGGTCATTGGCCGTTTGCCGCTGGGGGACATCTTCTCTGTCTTTGCCGAAGGGGGCGGTTATCTCTATCACGTCGACTCCGTCAACGGGGGAGATGACAACCTGGCTCCCCTGGCGGGTCTGGGCCTGACCGCCAGACTGAGCGACTGGGTAGACATCCAGACCCGCTACCGCTACATGGTGCGAGTCGGGGACGATCCTGACAACGACAAGGTGGGCAGCGGTACCAAACGCTGGGTCAGCGACATCAGTACCGCCACCATCGAGCTGGTGCTTCACCCCAATCGCACCGTCGCCGCAGTGCCGGTGGCCGCGCCTCTGGTCGTGGCACCGCCGCCCCCGGCTCCCGAGCCGGTGGATCAGACCTTCAACCTGAGTTCGGATGTGCTGTTTGCCTTTGGCAAGGCGGAGCTCAAACCGGAGGGGATGCAGGCACTCGACGCCCTCTACCAGCAGATCGTCGACGTCAAACCCAAAGATGGCAACGCCATGGTGATGGGCTACACCGACCGCATCGGCTCGGATGCCAACAACCAGGCACTGTCGGAGGCCCGTGCAAGCACGGTCGCCAACTTCCTGATTGGCAAGGGGCTGCCCGCCGACAAGGTGAGCATTCAGGGCAACGGCGAGAGCAACCCGGTCACCGGCACCCAGTGTGATGCCATCAAGGCCAGGGCTGCCCTCATCGACTGCCTGGCCCCGGATCGCCGGGTCGAAATCCGGGTCACCGGTGTCAGCAATCCCGCCGAGCCCGCCCCCGCCGAGCAACCGGCACAATAACCTCCTCTTCCTTCACAGCCGTGCACAAAAAAGGGATGCCGAGGCATCCCTTCTGCGTGTCTGTCCCCTTGGGATCAGAAGGAAGTACGACGATAGCGGCGGTACTCGGGGCGCCAGAAGTTCGCCTCGATGGCCTGATCGATCACATCATCGGGGGTCTGCACCGCCTTGCCCTGCAACATGGCGGTCTTGGCCACCATCTTGGCGATGTAGCGGGAGACCTGATGGATGTCCGCCAGATCCGGCAGCAAGGAGCCCTCTTCCCCCTTCACCAGGGGTGAACAATCCGCCAGGGCACGGCTGGCCGACATCAGCATGGCATCGGTCACCCGGTTGGCACCGGAGGCGATCACCCCAAGGCCGATACCCGGGAAGATGAAGGAGTTGTTGCACTGGGCGATGACGTAGCGCTTGCCCTTGTACTCCACCGGTGCGAACGGGCTGCCGGTGGCGACCAGCACCTGGCCGTCGGTCCAGCGAATGAGATCCGCCGGGGTGGCTTCCACACGGGAAGTGGGGTTGGAGAGCGGGAAGATGATGGGACGGGCACAGTGCTTGTGCATGGTCTTGACCACCTCTTCGGTAAACAGACCCGGCTGGCCGGAGACCCCGATCAGGATGTCCGGGCGACCGTGCTCCATCACCTCCAGCAGGGAGATGTTGTCCCCCACCGGCCACTCCTTGATCCGCTCGACCGGCTGGGAGAGCTTGCGCTGGAAGTCGAGCTGGTTGGGGATCTTGTCGGTGATGAGACCGAATCGGTCCACCATGAAGACCCGGCCCCGCGCCTCGGCGTCGGTCAGCCCTTCGGCCTTCATCTGCGCCACGATCTGCTCGGCGATGCCGCACCCGGCACTGCCCGCCCCGAGGAAGGCGACCCGCTTCTCGGAGAGTTTGGCATCGGAGGCCTTGCAGGCGGCGATGAGGCTGCCCAGGGTCACCGCGGCGGTCCCCTGAATGTCATCGTTGAAGCAACACAGCTCATCCTTGTAGCGGTTGAGCAGCGGGGTGGCATTGCCCTGGGCGAAATCCTCGAACTGCAGCAGGATGTCCGGCCAGCGGCGCTTGACCGCCTGGATGAAGGCATCGACGAACTCGTCGTACTCTTCGCCGGAGATGCGCGGATGGCGCCACCCCATGTAGAAGGGGTCGTTCAGCAGCTGCTGGTTGTTGGTGCCCACGTCCAGCACCACCGGCAGGCAGTAGGCCGGGGAGATGCCGCCACAGGCGGTGTAGAGGGAGAGCTTGCCGATGGGAATGCCCATGCCGCCGATGCCCTGATCCCCGAGACCCAGGATGCGTTCGCCATCGGTGACCACGATCACCTTGACGTTCTGCTTGGTGGCGTTTTGCAGCATGTCATCGATCCTGTCCTTGTCCGGATAGGAGATAAAGAGGCCGCGAGCACGACGATAGATGTTGGAGAACTCCTCGCACGCCTTGCCGACCGTCGGGGTGTAGATGACCGGCAGCATTTCGGTGAGATGATTGTTCAGCAGGCGGTAGAAGAGCGTTTCGTTGGTATCCTGGATGTTCCGCAAATAGATGTGCTTGTCCATGTCGTTGCCAAACGCCATGAACTGGCGATAGGCACGCTCTGCCTGCTCTTCGATGGTTTCGATGTTCTGGGGCAGCAGACCTTCCAGATTGAAGCTGCTGCGTTCTTCGCTGGTGAAGGCGCTGCCCTTGTTGAGCAACGGCGTCTCCAGCAGGGCTGGACCTGCGTAGGGAATGTAGAGGGGACGTTTTTGATTATTATCTTCAAACATGGATCTGTACCTTGACTGTGTGGCCCGTCGATCCTATGGGCTTGAGCCAACAATTTCAAAGGGTTTGCACCTCCCTTGCGAAAGGTTTGCGACCCAGTCGACGAAAGGCCCCCGGAGTCTGACCCGTCAGACGCCGAAAACGGTTGGCAAAGTTGGCGCCGTCGCTGTATCCGACCCGGGCCGCCAGCTCGGCCAGCGGCCAGTTGGTGTAGAGCAGCAACTGGCGCGCCTTGTTCATGCGAAGCCCGGTGAGCCAGGCCATGGGGCCCATGCCGAACACCTGCTGGCAGAGCCGGTGCAGATGGGGCACCGAGCAGGCCATCTGGTCGGCCAGCAGGGCCACGCTCCAGGGCTCGTCCAGACGTGCCTCCACCCGCCGAAACAGCGCCTGTAGCCGCAACTCCGGCGTGCCGCGCACCTCCCCCTGCAGGGTCCGCTCCAAGAGCGCCAGCAGCAGGCTCAGCAGCTGGGGCTGGAGCGGCGAACGTATTCCCTCCCCCTGCATCAGGCTGAGCAGGTGGTAGAGCTGCTCCCCCTCCTCCCCCTGCCAGATGCGATGGCCAAGCCGGTGCAGATGCTGCCAGCGCGGCACGTCGTCCAGCAGGATCCAACTGGTATGCCAGGCTTCCCCCACCAGCCTGAGGCCCCCCGGCACGGCGGCCGGGAGAAAGACCAGGGCTCCCGCCGGGATGGGCTGCTCCCCGCCATCGGTGAGCAGGGCGCCCCCCTCGTCATGGCTCACCATCAGGATATGAAACTCCGGTCGGTTGCGGCGGATAAGGTAGTGCTCCCGTATCGTCGAGAGGCCGGTCAGGAAGACGCCTGCCTCCCCAAGCAGGGGCAGCCCTTCGCGTCCCAGCATCCGCTCTTCGCAGGCCGGGGCGATTTCCAGACACTCGCTGATAAATGGCATAGCACCTCAACAGGATAGTTTTGCACAAGAAAGCCGAGAGAGGCTCACAGTGAAGCCTCCCGATATCACCCCTATCATACCCACGACAAACCCTGATTTTTACCAACCCGGTTAACATAAATGAATTATTGGCAAGCGATTTTAAAACAAACCACCGATCGCGAGTTCATGACGCGACTGTGGCGACTGGCCCTGCCGGTTTCGCTGCAATCCATGATGTTCTCCCTGCTCGGCCTCATCGACATCATGATGGTGAGCCAGCTCGGCACCACGGCTGTGGCGGCGGTCGGCTTGGGCAACCGGGTCTTCTTCTTCAATCTGCTGGTGATAGCGGGGCTCTCGGGCGGGGTCTCGGTGTTGGCGGCACAATATTTCGGCCGTGGCGAGATGGCCGGGGTGCGCCGCTCCCTGGCCCTGGCCCTGGTGGGCGCCCTGGCGGTGAGCCTGCCCTTTGCCCTCGTCTATGTGCTCTCACCGGGCAGCGTGCTCGGGTTTGCCAGCCAGGAGCCCGCGCTGCGCGAGCTGGCCGACGAGTTCCTGATGATCACCGGCGCCACCATCCTCTGCACCGCCGTGGTGGTGCCCCTGGAGTCGGCCCTGCGCTCGGTGGGCAATGCCGCGGCGCCGACCCGCATCGGCATCATCGCCATCATCGCCAACGTCATCCTCAACTATGCCCTCATCTTCGGCCATTTCGGCGCCGAGGCCATGGGAGTAGCCGGTTCCGCCTGGGGCACCACCCTTTCGCGCCTGCTGCAGACCGCGCTGCTGCTTGCCTATGTGTGGCGTGCCGAGCCCCGTCTCATCCCGCGCAAGCAAGACTGGCTCGCCGCCTTCAGGCGCAAGGAGGTGGTGCGCTTCACCCTGATCGCCCTGCCGCTGTTGCTGCACGACGGGCTCTGGGCCTTCGGCATGCTGCTCTACGGCTTCCTCTACGCGCACCTCGGCACCGACGCCCTGGCCATCATGACCACCCTCGGCACGCTGGAGAGCATCCTCATCTCCCTCTTCTTCGGGCTGGCGGTGGCCTGCTCCACCCTGCTCGGTCACCGGCTCGGGGCAGAGGAGTATGACGAGGCCTGGCAGCACTCCCAGCTCTTCCTGCTGCTGGCCCCCGTCGGCGCCCTACTGGTGGGGACCGCCGTCTGGCTGATGCAGGGCAGCCTGCTGCAATGGGTCGGCAACCTGCCGGGCGAGCTGATGACTGAGGCCGGCCAGGTGCTCGCTATCATGTGTCTGGGCATGCTGCTCAAGGTATTCAACATGGTGGGGATCGTCGGGGTGCTGCGCTCGGGGGGGGACGTCAACTACAGCATCTTCATCGACATCGTCGGCATGTGGTGCATCGGCCTGCCGCTGGCCTGGGTGGCGGTCAGCCTGCTGGGCTGGCCCCTCTCCTGGGTGGTGGCGGTGGTCCTGCTGGAAGAGCTCTCCAAGGTGCTGCTGGTGCAGCGCCGCATTCGCCAGCGGCGCTGGCTGCGCAATCTGGTGCTGGGATAAGGGAAGAGCGCAAAGCGGGAAATGCGGGGTCATATCAATGACAGAAAATCCCGCTTTGCAGTATGCTGGCCCCCTCTTCAATCAGAGGCGGGGTGCGCCGGCCATGCCGACCCTTGTGCCCCTGCCCAGTAGTCGTTTAAGGAGACGAGCATGCAACCACAAAAAGAGCGGATCACCGAGACTGCCCTGCTGGAGATGGCCAACAAGATCATTCGTGAACACGAGGACTTCATCCACGGCATGCGCGCCGACTCGGTGGAGCAGAAGGGGGACATTCTGGTGTTCAAGGGGGAGTTCTTCCTGGCAGAGGACGGCACCCCGACCGGCAAGACCATGGCGGTGTTCAACATGTTCAAGCTGCTGGCCCAGCAGCTCTCCGGCAAATACACCCTGGCCTGACGCCTGCCCCGTCATCACCGGATGCCGCCCTCAGGCGGCATCCGTTTTTGTGCGCCCTGCATCGCCCGCGGGTTTGCCGGCCTCGGCCACCACGCAGTTGCGACCCGCCATCTTGGCCATGTAGAGGCACTCGTCCGCCCGGTTGAGCAGATCCTCCACCCCCTCGCCACGCTGGGCCAGGGTCAGACCGATGCTCACCGTCACCTCCAGCAGCTCGTCGGAGGTGGGGCTTTTCACCAACCTCGCCTCCACCGCGACCCGCAGCCGCTCCGCCACCCGCTTGGCTTGTGCCAGATCCGTGCAACCGGGCAACAGGATGGCAAACTCCTCCCCGCCGTAACGCCCGAGCACCATGCCGGGCTCCAGTTGTTCCGACAGGGTGGCCGCCACCTCCTTGAGCACCGCATCCCCCGCCAGATGGCCGAAGGTGTCGTTGATGCGCTTGAAGCGGTCCAGATCCAGCAGCAGCACCGCGAAGGGAGCCTGTTTGCGGATCATGGCGGCCCTCGCCTTCTCGAGCTGCTTCATCAGCAGGCGGCGGTTCATCATGCCGGTCAGCTCGTCCGTGGTGGATTCCCGATAGAGTTGCAGCAGCATGTTGAGCTGGCCGCACTGCACCCAGGCGCTGGCGATGGCAAAGAGCCCCAGCAGCCAGACCTGATTGAGGGTCTGCACGCTCCAAAGAGGCTGGCCCACCAGCAACCAGTTGCCCGCCAGCATGGTGGCCAGAATGCCCCCCGCCAGTTGCAGGCTGAGGGAGAGGGGAATGGGGAAGATGGCGAACAGGCTGATGAGCAGATAGGGGAAGGCCATGTAGCCCGCCTGCATCTCCTGATCCGCGCCGAAGCTGTGCAGGCAGATGAGGGAGAAGAGCATCATCACCGCCATCAGGTAGCCCAGCGCCAGCTTCATGCGCTCGCGCTTGAAGTGGATGAGATAGGAGAGGGGGATGAGGGGCGAGAGGGCCAGCAGGCAGAAGATCCTGACCTGGAACAGCGCCTCGAACTGGATGGCTGGCAGGGTCAGCCAGTCCACCAGGGCCCAGCTCGGGAGCCCCGCCATCAGCAGACAGGTGAGCAGCCGCAGCCGCACCGTCATGAAGCCCATCCGGGTCAGGGTAAAATCTTCGGAGTGGGCGCGGGCACTCCAGAACTCCGACAGCTTCAGCATCCAGAGTCTCCATCTTCGAACCGAGGGCTCATTCTACACCGTCCCCATCCTGATGCATTAGCCTCCCTCCCCTTTGTGAGGGATCGGTCTCACACAAACCGGCGGATCTTAATCGCCACAGGAAAACGTTTCAACCCATCAGGAAATAAACGAGTTTGCGCTCAATTAGCGCTGGAAAGCGCGATGCCAATCACTAAAATAGCGCCCAATTTTCTCCCCTCCCCCCACACATTCGAGGTATTTATGGAACAGGCTGCCGCCCCAAGCGCCATCCGAGAGGCCCATCCCCCCAGGCGAGCCCACAGCGAACTGGTCTACGGCATCGAGGATGTCCCCCCCCTGCCCCAGACCCTGTTCGCCGCCCTGCAGCATATGCTCGCCATGTTTGTCGCCATCATCACCCCGCCCCTCATCATCGCCAATGCCCTCGGCCTCCCCGCCGACGACACCCGCTACATCGTCTCCATGTCCCTGGTCATGTCCGGCATCGCCTCCTTCATCCAGACCCGCCGTTTCGGCCCCCTCGGTTCCGGCCTGCTCTCGGTACAGGGCACCAGCTTCAACTTCCTCGGCCCCATTATCGCCTCCGGCCTCGCCCTCAAGCAGGCGGCCATGCCCACCGACGATCTGCTGGGCACCCTGTTCGGCACCATGCTGGCAGCGGCCCTCACCATCGTCGTCATGAGCCGCTTCCTGCACCTGGTCAAACGGATCATCACCCCGCTGGTGACTGGCATCGTGGTATTGCTCATCGGCCTGACCCTCATCAAGGTAGGGCTCATCAGCATGGGGGGCGGCTATGGCGCCCTGGCGGACGGCAGCTTCGCCAGCCACACCAACCTCTTTCTCTCCCTGCTGGTGCTCGGCCTCATCGTGCTGATGCAGCGCAGTCGCAACCCCTGGCTGCGCCTCTCCGCCATCATGATCGCCATGCTGGCGGGCTATGCGGTGGCGCTGCTGCTGGGCAAGGTGGCAGCCCCCACCTTCGACGGCCCCCTGCTGATGGTGCCTGTTCCGCTGCACTACGGGCTCGGCTTTGACTGGCAGTTGTTCGTGCCGCTCGCCATTATCTTCGTGGTGACGGCGCTCGAGGCCATCGGCGACATGACCGCCACCTCCGACATCTCCGGCGAGCCGCTGGAAGGGCCGGTCTACATGGCGCGGATCAAGGGGGGCGTGCTGGCCGACGGCGCCAACTCCATGCTGGCGGCGGTCTTCTCCACCTTCCCCATGTCCACCTTCGCCCAGAACAACGGCGTCATCCAGCTGACCGGGGTGGCCAGCCGCCACGTCGGCCTCTTCATCGCCGCCATGCTGGCCCTGCTCGGCCTGTTCCCGGCGGTGGCGAGCCTGGTGCAACAAATACCTGAACCCGTGCTCGGCGGCGCCACCATCGTCATGTTCGGCACCATCGCCGCCGCCGGGGTGCGCATCATCTCCCGGGAGGAGCTGGACCGCCGCGCCCTGATGATCCTGGCGGTGTCGCTCGCCATGGGTCTCGGAGTGGCCCAGGTGCCCGAGGTGCTGCAACACCTGCCGGAGCTGGCCAGGAGCGTGCTCTCCTACGGCGTCGCCACCGGCGGCCTCACCGCCATCCTGCTCAATCTGCTGCTGCCCAGGCGCGCCGCCCCCCGGGCCTGAGGCCCCGCCATCCTTGCACCAAAGCCCCGCCACGCGGGGCTTTACCTTGTTTGCCCCCGCGCGTACTGTGCTTGGCAGCCTCTGCCAAAGGATGCCTCTCATGCCTTATACCCTGCTGCCCCCGCCGCCCGCCCACCAGACACCCGACCAGATCCTGGCCGAGGAGCAGCGCTGGCTGCGGGAGTGCGCCGGTGACGGCGAGCCCAGAGCCCTCCTCTGGCAGGGCCCCCAATGCCTCATCGTCACCCGCAAGGATACCCGTTTGCCCCGCTACCAGGCCGCCTGCGAGCAGCTGGCCGCCGAGGACTGGCCGGTGTTCGTGCGCGACAGCGGCGGCACCGCCGTGCCCCACGGCGCCGGCATCCTCAACCTCTCCCTCATGCTGCCCCGCACCACCACGGATCTGGCCCACTACTACCGGCTGCTGGGGGCGCCCCTGCTCGCCCTGCTGGAGGAACACGGTCTTGCGGGCAGCTACGACTTCGTGCCCGGCTCGTTTTGCGACGGCCAGTACAACCTGGTGATCGGAGGGCGCAAGGTGACCGGCACAGCCCAGCGCTGGCTGGCGCCGGGCCGGGATCACGACGGCGCCGTGCTGGCCCAGGCCATGCTGCTGGTGGCGGGGGATGTGGACGAGGGCACCCGGATGGCGAGCCGCTTCTACGAACTGGCCGGGGGCGAGCTGCGCTTTGCTCCGGGCACCTCCACCACCCTGGCCCACGCCATTGGCTGGCAGGGGGATGAGGCGGCCCTGGTGAGCCGGGTGAGCAGGGCGCTGGCGCAGCGGCTCACCGGAGATATTCCCTCCCCCTGACCCTCTTTGGGTGACAAGCGCCGCCATTCATTGCGTAAAATGCAAAAAAGCCACGATGAGCGTCGTGGCTTTTGCGTATTTCGCACAGATATTGTCAGAGGAGCCGGGATCAAGCCCCGGGTTTTGCCATCCCAGCCCGGATCCCGGTTGACACCATGGACAGGAGCCCGGTGACAGGACTTCCCGCAGGCCCGCTTCTCATCAGGCCGTCTGCGGCTCGGGCTCGGACTCCGTATCCCGGTCCCGGCTGAAGTAGGCGCGGGTCTCGGCAATCACCACGTGGCGCAGGCCGATGAGGCCGATGAGGTTGGGCACCGCCATCAGGCCGTTGACGATGTCGGCCAAGAGCCAGATCAGGTCCAGATGGAGGAAGGCACCGCTCGCCACCAGCACCAGATAGATGAGGCGGTAGGGTTGGATCGCCTTCACCCCGAACAGGTACTCGGTGCAGCGCTCGCCGTAGTAGTTCCAGCCAAGGATGGTGGTAAAGGCGAAGAACAAGAGGCCGATGCTCACCAGATACTGGCCCACATGGGCATCCAGCCCCTGGGCAAAGGCCAGACTGGTCATGGCCGCACCGCTTGCATCGCCGCTCCACACCCCGGTCACCACCAGCGTCAGGCCGGTCATGGTGCAGATGATGAGGGTGTCGATGAAGGTGCCGGTCATGGAGACCAGCCCCTGCTCCACGCAGGAATCGGTCTTGGCCGCCGCCGCCGCGATGGGGGCCGAACCCAGGCCCGACTCGTTGGAGAAGACCCCGCGCGCCACCCCGGACTGGATCGCCAGCATGATGCCGGCGCCGACGAAACCGCCGGTGGCCGCATGGCCGGTGAAGGCGCTCCCGATCACCAGCATGACCGCATCGGGCAGGGCGCCTGCATTGTTCACCAGCACCCCGGCACAGGCGACGATGTAGAAGATGGCCATGATGGGCACCACCTTGCTCGACACACTGGAGATGGACTGGATACCCCCCAGGGTCACCAGCGCCACGATCAGGGTCAGCACCACGGCGGTCACTTCACGGGGTACCGAGAAGGAGAGGCTCATGGCATCACTGATGGCGTTGACCTGGGGGAAGGTACCGATGCCGAAGAAGGCGACGCCGATGCCGAACAGGGCAAACAGCTTGGCGAGCGGCCTGGAGCCGAGCCCCTTCTCCAGATAGTACATGGGGCCACCTGCCATCTGGCCGTTGGCGTCCTGCTGGCGATATTTCACCGCCAGCAGGCACTCGGCGTACTTGGTGGCCATGCCGAACAGGGCGGCCATCCACATCCAGAACAGGGCGCCCGGGCCGCCGAGCTTGATGGCGGTGGCGACCCCGACGATGTTGCCGGTGCCGATGGTGGCGGAGAGGGCGGTGCACAGGGCACCAAAGCTGGAGACATCCCCTTGCTTGCCCTGCCCCTGATCGCGGCCAAAGACCAGCTTGAGGGCCAGCGGCAAACGCACGATCTGAAGCAGACCCAATCGCCAGGTGAGATAGATACCGGTCCCGACCAGCAGGATCAGCAGGGGGGGACCCCAGATAAAGCTATCGATGGCGGCGAGCGCCGATTGAATTGATGACATGCATCCTCCTTAAAAAACAACGATTAAGGAGGAGAAGGATGATCTTCCCATAGGTATCGCGATCAACCAGAGGCGATCGGATGCGGGCCAAGCCCAGGTACAACCATCCCATCCCCTCTGTCCTTTTGCCTGAGAGTTTCCGGCGCCAGATTGCGATGCAATCACGGTACCTTGCTCCTTCGGCGCCCGATTCAACGGGTCTCTCCAGAGTATCGTCCAGTAGCAGTCCACACCGGTTGCCCGGTACCTGAAAGATTCACTTCTTCGGTGGATGGTTGCCCATCGCTCTCCTGCTACCTTCATCCGAACTAGTTTGGATCAGGAAGCGGGCATGGTAATCCAAAAAATGTGAGCTGTCTCGCACTCCCTGGCCCCGGCGCCCCCTTTTTACCTGGCCTCAACCCCCAGGCCTGATGTTATTAGTTCGTTAACTATCAACAGCTTATCAAGCTCCCTTCGGAGGTGCTCCCCATCACGGCCCTGATCGCTCCCCGTATCAAGAGCCTGTTTCGTCTCGACCAGAAAAACTTGCCGACATATCCAATCAAAATGCTTGCACACAAACTCAATAAGCCGATAATCCCGCGCATAACTAAGCACTTTGCAAGGGAGTTATGCAATGTGCCTGGTGGGTCCCTCCGGACCGCTCGCCTGAGCCGGCCGTCGCCGGTTCAATCGCATATGGCTTGGGCATATCACGCCCCCTAAGGACTATCAAAAGAGAATGAACGAGACCCTGGTCGCACAAGATTACCGTCAGTTGGTTGAACAATTCGGCTCCCCCCTGCTGCTGCTCGACAAGGCAGCCGTCCGCAAACAGTATCGGGCCCTGGCCGCCGCCCTGCCCGATGTGCGCTTGCATTATGCACTCAAGCCCCTGCCCCACGAGGCGGTGGTCTCTGTCTTGAAGGAAGAGGGGGCCTGTTTCGATCTGGCCACCAATGGCGAAGTGGATCTGGTGCGCAGCCAAGGGGTTCGCCCGGGACGCTGCATCCATACCCATCCCATCAAGCGTGACAGCGACATCCGTTATGCCCTGGAATTCGGCTGCACCGTGTTTGTCTATGACAACCCGCTGGAGCTGGAAAAGTTCCTGCCCTACAAGGATGAAGTGAAACTGCTGCTGCGGGTCAGCTTCCCCAACCCCGAGACCAAGGTCGATCTTTCCAAGAAGTTCGGCTGCACCCCGGAGCAGGCATTGCCGTTGCTGCAACTGGCCCAGGCCAAGGGGATCAAGGTGATGGGGCTGTCGTTCCACGTCGGCTCCCAGGTGCCCCACGCCCGTCGCCACGTGCAGGCCATCGACGCCTGCCGCGAGATCATGGAGCAGGCCTGGGAGCTCGGGCTCAAGCCCTGGGTGCTGGATATCGGCGGCGGCTTCCCGGTGGACTATGACGGCGGCGAGTTCGACATCGACGGTTTCTGCGCCCCGATCCGCGAGGCCCTGGCCAAGCTGCCCGCCACGGTACAGAAGATTGCCGAGCCGGGCCGCTTCATCAGCGCGCCGGCCATGACCTCGGTCTCCAGCGTGATGGGCAAGGCCCACCGCGGCGACAAGATCTGGTACTACCTGGATGACGGCCTCTACGGCAGCTACAACGGCCAGCTCTACGACCACGTCACCTACCCGGTGAGCACGCCCTATGCCCACGGCGAACTGCACAATGCGGTGCTCTCCGGCCCCACCTGCGACAGCGTGGACGTCATCCGCGACAGCATCATGCTGCCGGATCTCGAGATCGGCGAGCTGGTGGTGGGTCGGGTGATGGGGGCCTACACCTGGGCCTCCGCGTCCACCTTCAACTTCTTCCCCAAGGCGAGCATCCTGATCCTGGACAGCGCCCAGAAGCAGAAGCTGGTTGCCGTGGCCTGAGACCAGGCCCCGCGCACAAAAAAGAGGGGACGCCGCGGCGTCCCCTCTTTCATTTCATCATCAGACTAGATGAACTGGCTCGTCAGCAGCCAGCCGGTGTAGGCGACGAAGCAGGCGAGCAGCACGCCCCCCTCCAGCCGGTTGATGCGCCCCTGCCCCTTGCGGCCCAGACACATCATCAGCAGCAACAGGGTCAGCCCCATCATGATGCTCCAGTCGCGGGAAAGCACTTCGGGCGCCACCTCGAGCGGGTGGATGCCGGCGGCGATGCCCACCACGGCCAGGGTGTTGAACAGGTTGGAACCCAGCACGTTGCCAAGGGCCAGATCGTGCTCGTTCTTGCGGATGGCGATGAGGGACGATGCCAGCTCCGGCAGGGAGGTCCCCACCGCGACTATGGTCAGGCCAATCACCAGATCGCTGATGCCAAAGCCCTGGGCGATGGTCACCGCCCCCCACACCAGCAGACGGGAAGCCCCGATCAGCAGCACCAGGCCGACGATGAGCCAGAGGATGGCGCTCTTGAGAGACATCCCCTCGGAGACGATGTCCTCCTCGGTATCCGTATCCAGCGCATCCCCCTTGCCGTTCATGCCGGCCCAGATGGACCAGCCCATCAGCACTGCGAACACGGCCCCCAGAATGGCGGCATCCATCCGGCCCAGATTGCCATCGATGAGCAGGGCGCCGGAGAGCAGGGTGATGCCGAGCAGGATGGGGATCTCCTTGCGCACCACCTGGGAGGCGACGGCGATGGGGCTGATCAGGGCGGTCAGACCCAGGATCAGGGCAATATTGGTGATGTTGGAGCCATAGGCATTGCCGAGCGCGAGCCCGGGATTGCCCTGGGAAGCCGCCAGCGCGGAGACCACCATCTCGGGGGCCGAGGTACCAAAACCGATGATCACCATGCCGATCAGCAGCGGCGGCATACCGGCGTAACGGGCGGTGGCGGCGGCGCCGTCCACGAACTTGTCGGCACTCCAGACCAGCAACGCCAGTCCGGCAATCAAGGCAACAAAAGCCAGGGTCATATTGTTCTATCTCATCCACGGCAAACACGAGAGCCAGGCAAGTTGCCTGGCTCCATCCAAACGCGGCCTCAGTGTAACGGGGCCGCTTGCTATTTCAAGGTGTAATCAAACGCCGATTAATCTTTCACAGCGCCGCCAGCAGGCTCTGGGCATCCGACACCTCGAACTTGCCCGGCGCCTCCACGAAGAGCCGCTCCACCACACCATCGTTGGCGATGAGAGCGAAACGCTGGGCCCGCACGCCGCCGAAGGCCCCGGTCTCCTTGGCAAGACCCAGTGCCCGGGTCCAGCTGCCGTCACCGTCCGCCAGCATGGTGATGTCAGAGGCGTTCTGTGCCTCCTGCCACGCCTTCATCACGAAGGCGTCGTTGACCGACAGACAGCACAGTTCCACCCCCTTGGCCCTGAACTGATCGGCCAGCACCACGTAGCCCGGCAGGTGGGCGTTGGAGCAGGTGGGGGTGAAGGCGCCGGGCACCGCAAAGAGCACCACCCGCTTGTCGGCAAACAGGGCCTGGGTATCCTTCACCTGCTTGCCCTCGGCGGTGATAAAGGTAAATTCCCCTGCGGGCAGGGATTGACCGACCGTGATCATGATGACGCATCCTTCTGTGGTTCAAAGAGGCCCAGTCTACCCCATTCCACCAGAAGGCGAAGGGGTCCATCGAGCAGCAACAAAGCGATCGGGGAGCGAACGCCTGTCGCCCCTATTTCTGGCCTGATGGCAGGCGCCTTGCCTGCCAGGTGGCGATGGCGAGCAGGGAGTCGGGCGTGAACTCGCCCGCCCGATCGGCTATCTCGCCCAGGCTCATCCAGTGCACCTCGCTCACCTCTTCGGCCTGCAGTTGCAGCGGCCCCTGATAGTGACAACTGAACAGGCCGCCCCAGACCCGGTAGCGGCTGCCCCTCGCCTCCCCTTCGGCATAGAAGGTGCCGTAATCCTGTAGGGGCACGTCGCGGATCCCCAGCTCCTCGGCCAGCTCACGCCGGGCGGAAAGGGCCATGGCCTCCCCCGTGGTCACCACGCCACCGGCGCAGGCATCCAGCATGCCGGGGCAAAAATCCTTGCTCGGGGTGCGCCGCTGCACCAGGATGCGCTCAGCCTCATCCAGCACCAGGATGTAGCTGGCACGATGGCGCAGGTTTTCCTGACGCACCCTGGCGCGCTCGGCCACCCCGATCACCCTGTCCTGCTCGTCTACTATGTCCACCCACTCCACGTGCGGCACCTTTGTCATGTCTGCAATGGTCGCAGTATATCGGGCCCCGGACCCGGACTCTCACTACTTTTTCAACGCCGGGGCTGCACGCCAGTCGATCACAAGGCAGATTCATACAAATCTTTATCAAGTGTCACATCAGTGTCACGGTCCGTCGGCATAGTGTGCCCTGTCCAAACAACAGGGTCTCTTGCCATGAAGGTGTTCAAGCAGTGGTCTCCCCGTCGAATTGCTCGATATATCAAGAGCTTCCATCATGGAAGTTTCATTGTTGAAGCACTGGGGCGGTTTGAGTTTCAAGGGGGGATCATCGATGTGAAGCCGTTGAGCTGTCATCAGGCGCTGAGCCTGGCCCGGCAGATCAACCTGGCCGTGCGCGATCTGCGCACCACCACCCTGTTGCCGGGCTGACATACTCCTTTCTGTCTGTCGTCGACTTCCATATACACATTTGCCCGCCGCTCATTCGAGCGTGCGGGCTGTTTTTCTGAAGGTTGTGCCCTGCCTCAGTGCTGCAGGATCTGGGAGAGGAAGAGCTTGGTCCGATCGGACTGGGGGTTGTCAAAGAACTGATCCGGCACGTTCTCTTCGATGATTTGCCCCCGGTCCATGAAGATCACCCTGTCCGCCACCTGCTTGGCAAACCCCATCTCGTGGGTGACGCAGAGCATGGTCATCCCCTCGTGGGCCAGCTCCACCATCACATCCAGCACCTCCCGCACCATCTCGGGATCCAGCGCAGACGTCGGCTCGTCAAACAGCATGACCTGGGGATTCATGCAGAGACTGCGGGCGATGGCGACCCGCTGCTGCTGGCCACCGGAGAGCTGCCCCGGATACTTGAGCGCCTGTTCGGGGATCCGCACCCGGCGCAGGAAGTTCATGGCGATCTCCTCGGCCTCCTTGCGCGGCAACTGCTTGACCCAGATGGGCGCCAGGCAACAGTTCTCCAGCACGGTCAGATGGGGGAAGAGGTTGAAGTGCTGGAACACCATGCCCACCTCCCGGCGCACCGTCTCGATGTTCTTGAGATCGGAGGTCAGGGCCGTGCCCTTGACCAGGATGTCTCCGCTCTGGTGCTCTTCCAGCCGGTTGATGCAGCGGATCATGGTGGACTTGCCCGACCCCGATGGTCCGCAGATGACGATCTTCTCCCCTCTGCCCACCTGCAGGTTGATGTTGCGCAGCACGTGAAACTCACCGTACCACTTGTTGACCTCTTTCAGTTCGACAACTGCGTCCGTTTTCATATCAGAACGACTCCTAATGCTTGTGACCCGTGTTGAGTTTGCGCTCCAGATAGATGGAGTAGCGGGACATGCCAAAACAGAACATCCAGAAGATCATGGCGATAAAGACATAAGCTTCGGTGGAATACCCCAGCCAGGCCGGATCCGCCAGGGCCACCTTGGAGATGGCCAGCAGATCGAACAGCCCGATGATCAGCACCAGGCTGGTGTCCTTGAACAGGGAAATAAAGGTGTTCACCAGGGAAGGAATGGTGATCTTGAGGGCCTGGGGCATGATGATGAGGCCCATCACCTTCCAGTAGGAGAGCCCCAGGGCATCCCCCGCCTCATATTGCCCCTTGGGGATCGCCTGCAGCCCCCCTCTCACCACCTCGGCCACATAGGCCGCCTGGAACAGGATGATGCCGATGAGCGCCCGCAGCAACTTGTCGAGCTCCACCTCGGTACTCATGAACAGTGGCAGCATGACGGACGCCATGAAGAGCACAGTAATGAGCGGCACCGCCCGCCAGAACTCGATGTAGACGGTACAGAGGCTGGAGATGACCGGCATGTGGGAGCGACGCCCCAGTGCCAACAGGATGCCGAACGGCAGTGCGACCACTATGCCCACCACCGCCAGCACCAGGGTGAGCATCAGCCCGCCCCAGCGGTTCGTTTCCACCACCTCCAGCCCCGCTCCCCCATGGATGAGGAAGAAGGCGATGACAGGGAACACCAGCAGGGTGAAGAGCGCCAGCCACCCCTTGCGCGGGGTCTTTGGCCAGATGAGCAAGGCCAGCAGCACCGCCAGACCGGCGAAGGTCAGGTTGATGCGCCAGTACTGATCGGCCGGGTAGAAGCCATAGAGATACTGCCCCAGCCGGCTCTCGATGAAGATCCAGCAGGCACCGCCCTGGACGCAGGACTCGCGACTGCTCCCCTGCCAGGTGGCCGAGAACAGCGCCCAGTCCAGTGCAGACCAGATGAGTGGCAGCAGCAGATAGGCCAGCACCAGGGTCAGCAGGCCGTTCCACCAGTTGGGGAAAAGGTTCTGCCTGATCCAGGCGAGCGGCCCCCGACGGTGGTTGGGAGGCGGCAGCGCCTCCTGCAATTCATTCACGAACATGACAGCTCCCTAGCGCTCAACCAGCGTCATTCTGCGGTTGTAGATGTTCATCAGCACCGAGGTGGTGATACTGATGACGAGATAGACCCCCATGGTCATGGCGATGACCTCGATGGCCTGCCCTGTCTGGTTGAGAGTCGTCCCCATGAACACCGAGACCAGATCCGGATAGCCGATGGCGGTCGCCAGGGAGGAGTTCTTGGTGAGGTTCAGATACTGGCTGGTCAAGGGAGGGATGATGACCCGCATGGCCTGGGGAATGATCACCAGCCGCAGCGTCTTGGTGGGCGAGAGCCCGAGGGCGGAAGCCGCCTCAGTCTGACCCTTGCTGATGGCCAGGATGCCGGATCGCACTATCTCGGCGATGAAGGCCGCCGTATAGATGGTGAGCGCCAGCAAGAGGGCCGCGAGCTCCGGCAGCACCGTCAGCCCCCCCCGGAAGTTGAACCCTTGCAGCGCAGGCACGCTCCAGCTGAGCGGGCTGCCCGCCAGCAGGAAGGTGATCCCCGGGAGCAGCATGACCAGGGCGGCCACACAGCGCCAGAACGGGAAGATCCTGCCGGTCAGGGCCTGACGGCGGCGAGCCCAGCGGCCCAGCCCCCAGCTCAGCAGCACCGCCAGCACCAGTGCCCAGAGCACGTAGCCGAATCCCTCTTCGAACAGGGGCTTGGGCAGATAGAAGCCCCGCACGTTGAGGAAGGCGAGCCCGCCTATATCCACGCTCTGACGCGGGGAAGGCAGGGTACGCAGCACCGAGAAGTACCAGAAGAAGATCTGCAGCAGCAGCGGGATGTTGCGAAACGTCTCTATGTAGACGGCCGCTATCTTGGCCACCAGCCAGTTGCGCGACAGGCGCGCGACCCCGAGTGCGAACCCGAGCAGGGTGGCAAACAGGATGCCGAGCACGGAGACCAGCAGGGTGTTGAGCAGGCCCACCACGAAGGTGCGACCAAAGGTATAGGTCTCGTCGTAGGGGATGAGGCTCTGCAAGATGCCGAAACCGGCCGTGTTGCCCAGAAAATCAAAGCCTGTGGTAATACCACGGGTGGCCAGATTGGTCAGGGCATTGTTGACGATGTAGAACAGAAACCCGATAACCGCCGCGATGGCCAGGCACTGGAAGAGCAGCGCCCGCACCTTGGCGTCATACCACCAGCGGCCCTGTTCTTTCCTATGGTTTGATGCGTGTAACGCCATGAGGATAACTCCGACAAAGCCAGGGAAAACATGGGGGGCCAGGCCCCCCGGTGACTGTCGACTCAGCGGATGGGTGGCGCGTACATCAGACCGCCCTTGTTCCAGAGGGCATTGATGCCGCGATCAATCTTGAGGGGGGAACCGGCACCGACGTTGCGATCGAAGGATTCACCGTAGTTGCCGACCTGTTTGACGATGTTGTAGGCCCATTTGTCATCCAGCCCCAGCACAGTCCCTTTGGGCTCTTCCAGCCCCAGCAGACGACGGATGTCAGGGTTGGTGGACTTGAGCATCTCGTCCACGTTGGCAGAGGTGACTCCGGCCTCCTCGGCATTGAGCATGGCGTTGAGGCTCCAGCGCACCACCTTGAACCACTGCTCGTCACCCTGACGCACGGCTGGGCCCAGCGGCTCCTTGGAGATGACCTCCGGCAGCACCACGGCTTCCTCTGGCTTGGTGAGCTTGATCTTGAGGGCATAGAGCTGGGACTGATCCGAGGTCAGCACGTCACAGCGGCCAGCTTCGAAGCCCTTGACGGTCTGATCCGAGGTATCGAACACCACTGGGGTGTACTTCATGCCGCCATTGGCGCGGAAATAGTCGGCCAGGTTGAGCTCGGTAGTGGTACCGGACTGGATACAGACGGCGGCACCGTCAAGCTCCTTGGCGCTCTTGACCCCGAGGGACTGCTTGACCAGGAACCCCTGCCCGTCGTAGTAGTTCACCCCGGCGAACGTGAGGCCCAGCGACCCATCCCGGGTCAGGGTCCAGGTGGTATTGCGCGAGAGCAGATCCACTTCCCCGGACTGCAGGGCGGTAAAGCGCTCCTTGGCGGTGAGGGAGACATACTTGACCTTGCTGGCGTCCCCCAGTACCGCGGCGGCCACGGCGCGGCACACGTCCACGTCGAGCCCGGTCCAGGTTCCCTTGGCATCCGGGTTGGAGAACCCGGGCAGGCCGTCACCGACCCCGCACTGCACGAATCCCTTCTTCTTGACGGCATCCAGCGTACCGTCCGCCCACGCATTGGCTGCCATCAGCGACAGCGCCATCACCATACCTGCCTTGTGTATCTGCTTCATGTCACTCTTCCCTGTGGTTTGATTCGAACAGGCATCAAAATCTAGCGAGATGCCATCGTTTCCCTGCTTTTTGGCAGCTTATCCAGCCGCAGAAAAACCTGTCAATCGGTGCAATCCGGCCCAACCATGGTGCAACAGAACAAAATATCTAAACGGGGGAATATGCACTCTCAGAATCAAAAGTAGACCCTTATTTGCCAAATAGCCTGCTGCTTAAAACCCTTCATGGCATGAGGATTATTTTTCGAAAATAAATCGGCTGCACCGCATTGGGGCAGCCATTTCTGCTGACAACTGACTCATCAGATTCGGTTTTATGCCAAAAGCACCAGAGTGAGGCAGCATGACCCCATATGGAAAAATGGCGATAACAGGCAGGGAAAAGAAACAGAAAAAGAGGTAAAAGGCGGGGAAATGGCGACCTCATCTCCCGCAGGCTGGGCTTCAGAAAACCAGGAGGTCATCCTCCCCGTGGACCATCCGCAATGTCGGTGATGACGCCGTTTTCGACGGTGACAAACTGCATGAATTCCCGCTTGCCGAAGTTGTAGGTCCAGCGCTCGGCATACTTGACCGTTACTCTCGCCCCGAAGCCGTTCTCCTCGAAGCGGGTGAGATCTTCCTTGAGCATCGGTTGGCCGCAGCGAACCAGCAGCTCTGCCGTGGTGTCTCCCTCGGTCAGCAAAGCGTTCTTGCAACGCAGGGTACCTGCCTGCACAGGCAAGGCCGCCACCAGCAACAACCACAGAACAGGTTTCATTTTGCACTCCATTTGAACAGCATGGCGCCCAGCGAGATGCACACCAGGGCGAACACCATGACCTGACCCAGAGGGCCTGCCACCTCCTGCCATCCCGCCCCTTCCAGCATCACGGCGCGGGCTGCTTCGATGATCTGGCTGAGGGGCAGCCTGGCCGCAAGCTGCTGCAGCCAGGCGGGCGCGCCTTCCAGCGAGAACCAGACACCGGATAAAAACATCATGGGCAAGCTGATGAGATTGAGCAAACCGCTCGCCAGCTCCTCGTTCTGCAGGCGAGCGGCGATGAGCAGGCCAAGGGAGGCCATGGCCGTTCCTCCCGCCAGAGCGATCACCAGCAGCAGCCACCCCGACCCGATGAGGGGCACATCCAGCAGCCAGTAGGCCGCGCAGAAGACCAGCAGGCTCACCACCAGGGTGATCAGCACCCGTGACAGCAACTGGGCGAAGAGAAACTCCAGCGCGCCGAGCGGCGTGGCTCGCAGCCGTTTCAGCACCCCGTTCTTGCGATAACGCACGATGACAAACCCGACCCCGAACAGGCCGGAGAACATCAGGTTCATGCCGATCACCCCGGGCAGCAGCCAGTCGCCGTAGCGGATGGCGCGCCCGCTCAGGGTCTCTCTTTGCAAGGGCACCTGCACCGCCTGGCGCAGCAGATACTCGGCCATGGCCCCCTGAGGGGCGTCCGGGTTTATCCAGTAACGCCCCCCGGCGGGTGAAAGCAGCAGGTCCAGCTGATGGTGACGGACCTTGAGCTGGCCTCTCGACGCCTCGTCATAGGGGATGATCTTGAGCAGCGGCACGGCGCGCAGCGGGGCATAGGTTGCGGGCAGTTCCCCCACCACCCCGATCTGCACCAGCGGTTTGGGCGGGCCGGAGAAGATGAGGGAGAAGCCGATGACCAGCAGGAGCGGGAAAAGCAGGTTCCACACCAGGGCCGCGCGATCGCGTACGAACTCGAGGGTACGGGCATAGAAGAGCGCCCCGATGCGCTTGAGGGATCCCTTCATCGTCCACTCCCGGGATTGCATGTCGGCAAGGCGTACCACAGCCCGGAGGCCACGGTCAGACAGAACTCGGTCATCCCTCTCATGCGCCGCTCCGCAGGCTGTGGCCGGTCAGGTTCAGGAAGAGATCCTCCAGATTGGGGGAGCGCACCTGCATGCCGGTGAGCGGCACACCAAGATCCAGCAAGGCTGGCAGCAGGGTCGCCACGTCGGGGCAACAGAGCTCCACCTGATCGCCAACCGGACGCAGGGGATAGCCGAGCCCAGCCAGGGCCGGGTGGCCCCCAAGACGCACCAGCACGCCATCAAAGTGTTGCGCCAGCAAGGCGGCCGGCGTGTCCAGACTGAGCAGGTGACCGTGATCGACGATGGCAATCAGATCGCACAGCTGCTGCGCTTCGTCCATGTAGTGGGTGGTGAGCACCACCGTCTTGCCCTGGGCCTTGATCGCCTCTATTCGCTGCCAGAAGTGGTGGCGCGCCTGGGGATCCAGTCCTGTGGTGGGCTCATCCAGAAACAGCAGTTCGGGATCCCCGAGCAGGGCCAGGGCCAGCAGCAGGCGCTGACGCTGGCCCCCCGAGAGCTTGCGACTGTCCCTGTCGATGAACTCGCCCAAGGCGCACAGATCGATGAGCAGCTCCCGTGGCAAGGGATTGGGGTAGAGGCTGGCGAACAGGCGCAGGGTATCGCGCACCGTCAGGAAATCCTGCAGCGCCGTGTGCTGGAACTGGATGCCGATGCGGGAGCGATAATCCGGGCCGCGCGGGGCGCCGTGAAACAGGATACGGCCGCTGTCCGGGGTGAGGATCCCCTCCAGCAACTCTATGGTCGTGGTCTTGCCCGCCCCGTTCGGGCCGAGCAGGCCGAAACAGCTGCCGACGGGAATGGCAAAGCTGAGCCCGTCCACCGCCTTGACGCCGGGGAAGTGCTTGACGAGATCGACGACCTCGATGATGGCTGCCATGGCGTGTCTCCCTCACATGGCCGGAATGGACGACGCTCTGACTATATCCAAATCCCCGCCGAAGGCACATGGCCCGTTTGGGCGGTCCAAAAACAAACGGCGACCTCAGGGTCGCCGTTTGCATCACGCCAGCCGGATCACAGGATGTCCAGCAGCTCCACTTCGAATACCAGAGCGGAGTACGGCGGGATGGAGCCGGCGCCACGGGCACCGTAGGCCAGATCCTGCGGAATGTAGAGCTTCCACTTGGAGCCAACCGGCATCATCTGCAGCGCTTCCACCCAACCGGCGATCACGCCGGTCACCGGGAACTCGGCCGGTTGGCCGCGCGCAACGGAGCTGTCGAACACGCCACCGTGGGTGAAGGTACCGTGGTAGTGCACACGCACGGACTGACCGGCAACCGGCACGGCGCCATTGCCTTCGACCATGACTTCATATTGCAGACCGGAGTCGGTGGTCTTCACTTCGGCGCGCTTGGCGTTGTCGGCCAGGAAGGCTTCGCCTTCGGCGGCAGCGGCCTTGGCGGCAGCTTCCTGCTCTTCCTGCATGCGGGCGGTGATCACCTGGAAGGCATCGTTGATATCGTCACGGCTGACCGCGAACTCCAGGCCGTTCAGGGCATCTGCCAGACCTTGTTGCAAGGCCGGGATATCCAGACCGGCGAAGGCTTGCTGAGCCAGTTGGTCGCCCATGTTGCGGCCGATGCCGTAGCTGGCCTTCTGTTCGATAGAGTCGTATTGGGACATTGAGAGGTTGCTCCGGGTCCTGATGGTAAAAGAGACGGGATGATAACAGACTTTTTTGCACCGTGCTGCCAAGACACCCCTCAATTGCCCGCCGGTGGGAGACGCCTCACATCGGCCCCCTCATCCCCACCCCTTCTCCCGCAAGGGGAGAAGGGAGCAAAACAGAGCACCATATCGCCGCACGGCCTGTATCAGGCCCCGTCCAGCAGAGCCCTCACCGCCGCGACCTTGGCGCCATCGGTGATGTTGACCCGGCCATCGTCAGAGGTGCCCATGTTCACACCATGGGGAACCATGCCGCCGCGCCAGCCCATGCCGGACATGTGTACTTCATTGACGTCGGTGAATTCGATGATGGTGCGCACGTTGTCGGCGTTGACCCCGGCCCCCGGCATCAGGCTGGCCCGTCCCGCCAGCGCCTGGTGCATGGCCTGCAGGGTTTCGAGCCCCGCCAGCGCGGTCGGCGCATGGCCGGAGCTCAGAATGCGCTCGCAACCCGCCGCGACGATCGTCTCGAGATCCAGCCGCCAGTCGGAGGAGAGATCGATGGCCCGGTGGAAGGTGACGCCAAGCGGCCCCGCCGCCTCGACCAGTTGCCGGAGCTTGCCTTCGGGTACCCGTCCATCTTCATCCAGCAGACCGACCACCACCCCTTGCAGGCCGGCAGCACGTGCGGCGGCGATATCCTGCAGCATGATGTCGAACTCCCCCTCGCCAAAACAGAAATCCCCGGCACGGGGCCGGATCATGGCGTAGACGGGGATGGTGGCGTGGCGCGCCACCTGCTGCATGAAACCATAGGAGGGAGTGAGGCCACCCAGCCCCAGCGCAGAGCAGAGCTCGATGCGATCGGCGCCGGCCGCCTGGGCGGTGAACAGGGATTCGAGGTTGTCGATACAGATTTCAAGACGGGTCATGATGACTCCTTGTTCGGGGAGATCAGACCCTCTGTCCGATCTCACAGATTGAGCAGGGCTGCACCGCGCACACCGCCGGCTCCACCGAAGCGGGCCTCGCGGATCGCCGGCAGGGCGACACCGGGCAGCAGGTGGCCGGGCAGACGTTTGGGCAACTCCTCATAGAGGGCTGGCAGGGCGCTCAGGCCGCCCCCCAGCACCACCACATCGGGATCAACCACCGAGATGGCGGTGGCAAGGCCGGCGGCGATGATCTCGAGCCAGCAGTCGATGGTCGAGAGGGCCGCCGCCTCACGGGCATCGGCACGGGCGACGATCTGGTGGCCGCTCACCCGTTCCCCATGAACATGGTGGTATAGCCGCTCCAGGCCCGTGCCCGACGCATAGGTTTCGAAACAGACCAGGCGCCCGCAGCCACAGCGGGGACGGGGCAAATCCGGGTATTTCATCAGGATGGTGGCGGGCAGCGGGTAGTGACCTATCTCCCCCGCCAGCCAGTTGCGCCCCTGGATGAGCTTGCCCGCCAGGTAGACGGCGCCGCCGATGCCGGTACCTATGGTGACGCCGAGGGCGCTGCCTGCGCCGTCTGCGGCCCCCTGATGCACTTCCGACCACAGGAAACAGTTGGCGTCATTGTCGACCTTGACCGGTCGGCCCAGCAGTTCGGCCAGATCCGCCCCCAGATGGCGGCCATGGATGGCGGGCAGGTTGGCCGCCACTATGCTCCCGTCGAGGCGATTGAGGATCCCCGGAAACCCGATGCCGACGGCCCCTTTCACCCCGAAGCACGCATCCGCCGCCTCGACCCGCTCGCGGATCAGCTGCTGCAACCCTTCGTAATCATTGCCGGGAGTGCTCATGCGCTCCTCGTGACAGAGATTCAAGGCGCCGTCATACACAGCGAACGCTATCTTGGTGCCGCCAATGTCAAATCCGTAGTACATGCCACACTCCCTTGCGGTGGACCCGGCCACCTCAGTCTGTCCAGATGGGGCACATTGTATTAATTCGCAAAAAAAATAAAGTGACCGAGGGCGAAAAACGGGAGCCAGCTCAAAGCAAACGGAACATTTGTCGTTGTTGGCAAGGTTGTCCGAGGCTCATCAGGGTGCGCTCCTGACCGTCGAACATGAAGCCGCGGCGCAGGTAGAATCCCTCGCCGATGTGATTGCCATCCAGCAGCCAGAGCCTGACGCACTCGCAACCGGCCCGGCGCATCTGCACCGCCACCGCCTGCCACAGCCGTTTGCCATGACCCTGACGCCAATGATCGGGATGAAGGTAGAGCGCCCGGATCCGCGCCGTCATCAAGCCTTCCTCCAAAGAGGGCTGCCAGTAGAGCAGGCCGATGACCACGTCGTCCTGGCAGACCAGCATGGGAACGGGGCCGGGCTCGGCGAGCCGGTGTCGCCAGATCTGCAGGTGGTCGGTCACCGCCAGCTGGGCCAGCATGTCGGCCCCCAGCACCTCCCCGTAGGCCGCCAGCCAGCTCGCCCGCTGCATCACCGTCATGGCGGCGGCATCGGCGGGACGCGCCAGGCGCAGGCTTACGCCTTGCACTGGGGAACCAGCCCTGATGCTTTCGCCTGCTGGTACAGGGGCTGCACCTCGGCCTGCTGGGCCTGCAGGTTGGCGATCCGGCTCTGGTCGCTGGGGTGGGTGGAGAGCAGCTGGGGCGGTGCCTTGCCACCGGAGGCGGCGCTCATGTTCTGCCACAGGGTGACGGCTTCGGCCGGGTTGAACCCGGCGCGGGCCATCAGCTCGAGACCGAGCCGGTCCGCTTCGCTCTCCTGGGTTCTGCCATAAGGCAGGGCTATCCCCACCTGGACCCCGAGGCCCAGGGCGGCCATGGTGGCAGCGCCCCCGAGGCTGTCGCTGCTGCCGATGGCGGCGTCCGCCACCGCCAGCCCGATACCGGTCAGCTGATCCCGGGAGAGGCGCTCGTTGGAGTGCTGGGCCAGCACGTGGGTCAGCTCGTGACCGATGACGGTGGCGAGCTGGTCCTGATTCTTGGCGACTTTCAGCAGGCCGCTGTAAACGCCTATCTTGCCGCCGGGCAGGGCGAAGGCGTTGATCTCCTTGGAGTCGAACACCACCACCTCCCAGCTGGTGATGCCATAGCTGGCAGGCACCTGGGCGGTCACCGCCTTGGCCACGCAGCCCACATAGGCATTCATCCTGGCATCCGTGCTCACCTTCTCCTGCTGCTTCATCTGGGTGAAGGAGTCGGCGCCCAGCTGGTTCATCTGCTGGGGGGAGAAAAGCAGCATCTGGTTGCGACCGGTCGGCGACTGGGCGCAGCCGGCCAGCAGGGCGCTGCACAAGGCCGTCAGGGCCAGTCTGGAGAGGGAAGATGCGCGCATGAGAGGGTCCTTTGCCGTGAAGTTGCCCTATTCTCGGAAATGCCGCCGCCCGGCGCAAGCCGGGCGCTGCGCCCTGCGACCAAAAAGATCCTGGGGCGCACCAATGAAAACGAGCCCGCATGGGGCTCGTTTTTCTGCAAGGGCATGTTCTGTTACATGATGCCCAGCTTCTTCAGGTCGGCCTGAACCACCTTGGCCGGGACCGGCACATAGCCGTCCTTGGCAACGATGGTCTGGCCCGCCTTGGAGAGCATCATCTTCACAAACTCCTGCTCCATCGGGGAGAGCGGCTTGTTCGGATGCTTGTTCACGTAGACGTACAGGAAGCGCGACAGCGGGTACTTGCCGGTGATGGCGTTGTCGGAGCTCGCCTCGATGAAGGTCTTGCCATCCTTGGAGAGCGGAACGGCGCGCACGCCGGAGGTGACGTAGCCGATACCGGAGTAGCCGATGCCGTTCAGGGAGGAGGAGACGGACTGTACCACGGAGGCGGAGCCCGGCTGCTCGTTCACGCCGCTCTTGAAGTCACCGTTGCACAGGGCGTGTTCCTTGAAGTAACCGTAGGTACCGGACACGGAGTTGCGACCGAACAGTTGCAGATCCTTGCCGGACCAGCTGCCGTCCAGACCCAGATCAGACCACTTGGTGGCCGCCTTGGCTTCGCCGCACTTGAGGGTGCTGGAGAAGATGGCGTCGATCTGCGACATGGTCAGCCCCTTGATGGGGTTGTCCTTGTTGACGAACACGGCCAGGGCATCGACGGCGACGCGGATGGCGGTCGGCTTGTAGCCGTAGCGCTTCTCGAATGCCTCCTCTTCACCGGCCTTCATGGCACGGCTCATGGGGCCAAACTGGGCGACGCCCTCGGTCAGGGCAGTCGGTGCGGTGGAAGAACCGGCGGCCTGGATCTGCACGTTGACGTTGGGATACATGCGCTTAAATTCTTCGGCCCACAGGGTCATCATGTTGGCCAGGGTGTCCGAGCCGACAGAGGACAGGTTGCCCGAGATGCCGCTGGTCGGTGTGTATTCCGGCAGGTCTTTATCCACACCGGCAGCCAGAGCGCTGACAGAAAACAGGGTTGCTGCGGTGAATCCGATGACACCAGCCAGTTTGTTGAGTTTCATCCAATCTCTCCAAGTCCAAGGTTGCAGAAGGCAATCGTCAGGTTGACGTCTAAACGTGGTTGACACCCGATCGTAATGATCCGTGGGCCAGCACCACTCCTTCTCCAGTGTTACAGAAGGTCCGTTCTTTAAGAGAGTTATGGTGATTTCTGGTGTACGGAGGGATAGAAGGAGTGGCGTATCCTGCTGATTGATTCCTGCAAGAATCTCAATCAACAGAGCGGATACGCCATGAAACATTCTACCCTCACTGTCCTGCCACAACCAGAAGGCAAGCCCGGCGACATGCTCACCGAGCTGCTACGCGCCGGAGCCAGGGACCTGATTGCACACGCTGTGGAGGCGGAGCTCGCCATCATGCTTGAGCAGCATCGAGAGTTGCGACTCCCTGATGGCCGCCAGGCGGTAGTGCGCAACGGGTATCTGCCCCAGCGGACTATCCAAACCGGCATCGGAGACGTTGAAATCAAAGTGCCCAAGGTACGCGACCGCAGCGGCTCCGGTATCAACTTCACCAGCACCCTGCTGCCGCCCTATCTCAAGCGCTCCCGCAGTATCGAGGAGCTGTTGCCGTGGCTCTACCTCAAGGGGATATCCAGTGGGGACTATCAGGAGGCCCTCTGTGCGCTGCTCGGCGACCAGGCCAAGGGGCTGTCAGCCAACACCGTCTGCCGGCTCAAGCAAGGTTGGATTGATGAGCACCAGCGGTGGCGACAACGAGACCTGACCAAGTCTCGCTATGTCTACTGGTGGGCCGACGGGATATACAGCAACGTGCGCATGGATGACCGGCTCTGTTTGCTGGTCATCATCGGGGTGACCGAGCACGGGCGCAAGGAGCTGGTTGCGGTGGAGGATGGTCACCGGGAGTCAGAGACAAGCTGGACGGAGGTGCTGATGGGACTGCGAGGCAGAGGGCTCACCCTCAGTCCCAAGCTGGCCATCGGGGATGGGGCACTGGGCTTTTGGAAGGCGCTGGCCAAGTGCTACCCGGACACAGCCCATCAGCGCTGCTGGGTTCACAAGACAGCGAATGTCTTGTCGGTGCTGCCCAAGTCGGTACAGCCCAAGGTCAAGGAGGCGCTGCATGATATCTGGATGGCCGAGACGAGAGAGGATGCTCACAAGGCGTTTGATCGCACCCTGACCCGTTTTGAAGCGAAGTATCCAGGGGCCATGGATAAACTGGTTAAAGACCGGGATGAACTGCTGGCGTTCTATGATTTTCCGGCGGAGCACTGGGTCAGTATCCGGACGACTAACCCGATAGAGTCAACGTTTTCGACGGTCCGGTTACGCACCAAGCGAGCGAGAAACTGTGGTTCACGGGAGACCACGCTGGCGATGGTTTATAAGCTGCTGGAGTCGGCCCAAAAGAACTGGAAGCGGCTCAAGGGATTTGCGCTGCTGACGTTGGTGGTAAACAACGTGAAGTTCAAGGACGGAATACAGATGCAGGAAGAGTCAGACAGGAACGCCGCCTGACTCCATACACCACATTTGACAATAACTCTCTTTAAGACGGCGCCAGTATCTGGCCTGGCAGTGACAAATTTATGGAATTTATATGACACTTTGATGACATGGGCCGAGAGTGGCCCGGATGAAAAAAGGGCTGCGATGCAGCCCTTCTCTCGTTGCTAACACATTGACACAAAATATTATTTCACCAGCACCATGCGGGCGGGAATGAGAAAGCTGAAGCGGCTGCCCGCACCGACCCGGCTCTCGATATCGAGATGGGCATCGTGATGACTCAGGGCGTGCTTGACGATGGCAAGGCCGAGCCCGGACCCTCCGGTGTGGCGCGAGCGGGCCTTGTCGACCCGATAGAACCGCTCGGTGAGGCGCGCCAGGTGCTCGGGGGGGATCCCCTCCCCCTCATCCTGCACCGCAAACAGCGCCATGCTCCCCTGCTTGCGCCACTCCACGGTGATCTTGCGCCCCGCCGGGGTGTAGTGGATGGCGTTGTAGACCAGGTTGGAGACGGCGCTGCGCAGTTGATCCTGATCCCCGCGCACCAGCAGATTGGGCTGAACCATGAAGACGATCTCGTGGGCCCGCTCGCCGGAGAGCGCCCGCGCCTCCTGCTCCAGCAGCCCCAGCATGGCGGGCATGTCCACCAGATGGGAGAGATCCACGGTGGGCGCCGCCTCGATGCGCGACAGGGTGAGCAGCTGGTTAACCAGATTGTCCATGCGGATCGTCTGCTCCATCATCACCTTGTGCGCCTTGGCCCACATGGCGGGGGGCGGCGGCTCCTCGGTCATCTCCAGATACCCCTTGAGCACGGTGAGGGGGGTGCGCAGCTCGTGAGAGACGTTGGAGACGAAGTGCTTGCGCGTCTTCTCCAGGCTGCGCAGCCGGGTCACGTCCCGCACCACCAGCATGGCCTGGTCCTCCGCATAGGGCATGATGCGAAATTCGAGGAACTTCTCCTCGTTGATGGGGGAGTGCATCTCGAACGGCTCGTCATACTGCCCCTTGCCCAGATAGGCGACGAAGGCGGGGTGACGGATCAGGTTGCCGATGTGCTGGCCGGCATCCTCGGGCCAGCGAAAGCCGAGCAGTTGCTCCGCCAGCCGGTTGCACCAGAGGATGCTGCCGTCGGTGCGAAACACCACGGCCGCATCGGGCAGCGCCTCCGCCCCTTCCCGAAAACGGCGGATGAGGCCCGCCAGCTCCCGGCGCCGGGCCCGGTGACGCTGTTGCAACTTGTAGATGCCGTTGAAGATGTGCTCCCAACTGCCGCTGCCGTGGGGCGGCACCAGGCTGCGATCGTGCCACAGCCAGTCCGACAGCCGCTTCTGAAAGCGGTAGTGCCAGACCAGGTGCACCACAGTGGCCACCAGCAGGCAAAGAACGAGATGATCGATTAACCAACCTACCAAGACGAAGGGGCTGTAGAAGAACGCCATTCGCCACAACTGTCGCCGCCAGGCGTAAGGTTGCAACATTAAGATCTCCTAGAGACAGCAAAGAGCCGGGTCCAATGCCCGCCAGCAGGGGCTGGCGGCACTGGCCCAGACCTAGAGACGGGTCGAGAAGCGGTAGCCGGCCCCGCGCACCGTCTGGATCAATCTGTCGTGCCCCGTCTCTTCGATGGCCTTGCGCAGGCGGCGAATGTGCACGTCCACCGTCCTGTCCTCGACATATACGTTGGTACCCCAGACGTTGTTGAGCAACTGTTCGCGGCTGTAGACCCGCTCGGGGTGGGTCATGAAGAAGTGCAGCAGCTTGAATTCGGTCGGCCCCATGTCGAGGGCCTTTTCCTCGGCACTGACCCGGTGGGAAACGGGATCCAGCTTGAGCCCCTGCACCTCGATCACCTCGTCCACCGAGGTGGGAGAGACACGGCGCATCACGGCGTGCAGGCGGGCGGTGAGCTCCTTGGGGGAGAAGGGTTTGGTGATGTAGTCGTCGGCACCGGCCTCGAGCCCGCGCACCTTGTCCTCTTCCTCGCCCCGGGCGGTCAGCATCACCACCGGGATCTGGCGAGTCATCTCATCCTGCTTGAGCTGCTTGAGGAACTGGATACCGCTGCCGCCTGGCATCATCCAGTCCAGCACGATGAGTTCGGGGTAGGGTTCGCGCACCTTTGCCAGTCCATCGGCGTAATCTTCTGCTTCTACTGTTTCATATCCCTTCTGCTCAAGCACGAAGCAGAGCATTTCGCGGATCGGTGCCTCGTCCTCGACCACCAGAATTCGCTTAGCCATATCCCTTCTCTCTCCTCTGTGAAGATGGGTGCGCCAATTATTAGAACTTTCTGTGACACTTTTATGACTTTATGACGGGCGGGATGATAAACGTTTTCAGATTCAGTTGGCAGCAGCGAGTTGCAGCAGGTCCCAGCGATTGCCACTGATGTCCTCGAACACCACCACGGTGCCGTAAGGTTCGAGGCGCGGCTGTTCACAAAAACGAACGCCATAGGCCTGCATCCGCTCGTAATCGCCCCAGAAGTCGTCGGTCTCGAGAAACAGGAAGACCCGACCGCCCCCCTGGCGACAGATGGCGGCGCGCTGCTCCTCGTTGGCCGCGCGGGCCAGCAGCAGGGCGGAGCCGGGAGCCCCCTTGGGAGCGACCCGCACCCAGCGTTTGCCCGGTTTGCCCGGCTCGTCGAGGGGGGTGTCTTCCAGTAGCTCGAAGCCCATTCCCCGGGTGAAGAAGGCGATGGCCTCGTCGTAATCTGCCACCAGCAGCGTCAGGGCGCCAATATGTTGTGCCATGGCATCTCTCCTCGGATAAATGATGGGGCGCATGATAGCCCCGCCCGGCCATGGGCTCCAGCGCCGGATCAGTCGGGCGCCACCTCCACCCGGTTGCGACCATTCTGCTTGGCCTGATAGAGCGCCTCGTCGGCCCGCTTGAGCGCCTGCTCCAGGCTATCCTTGCGCCGCTCGGCCACCCCGAAGGAGGCGGTGATCCCGAGCCCCAGCGGCCAGTGCCTGTACCCCTCCAGTGCCCCTCTCAGCCGCTCCGCCAGGGCGGCAGCCCGTCCCTCGTCGTAATGGAGGCATACCAGCACGAACTCCTCCCCACCCCAGCGCACCAGTCGGCACAGGCTGTCACAATGGCGCAGCAGCTCGCTCACCATGTGCTTGAGCACCTCGTCCCCCACCGGGTGGCCGTGACCGTCGTTGACCCCCTTGAAGTGATCGATGTCGATATAGATGAAGGAGAGCGGCATCTCGCCGAGCTCCCCGAGCAGCTTTTCGCCACCGAGCCGGTTGAGGGCCCCGGTCAGGGGATCGTAGCGGGCCTCCTCCTCGGTGCGCCGGTTCTGCTCGAACAGGCTCGCACTCAGGGCTTCAGCCGCGAGGCGCGCCTCCCTGGCCTTGCGCAGCCGATCCCCGAACATCAGGTTCTGGACCAGGAAGAGCAGCACGCCGTAGACAAGCCACCCCAGCAGCAGATAGCGATAGAAGTCCCCCGGCTTGCACCAGCGGCCATAGAACTCCAGCCGCTCGAGCCGCAACCGGTACTCCCCCGGCAGCATCTTGTCATCGGAGGCGATCTCGATGGCCTAAACATGGTGCAGATCCGGCCCCTGCTGGACCAGCGGAATATCGTACTGCTGCACCCACCAGGAGCTGGGGGCAAAGACATTCAGGGGGACATCCTGCTCACGACCAAAATCCCTGGCGGTGAAGAGCACTTCGTTGAACTTGTGGGAACTCTCGTCTTCCCGCGTCGAGTAGACGGGATCGTAGTTGCGCAGATAAAGGCGCCAGGCCTGTCCCCCCTGCCCTTCTACATCCAGCCTCACCCGCACCCCGGTGAAGCCGGAGAGATCCAGCCCCCGCTCGGGGTCGGTCAGGGTCAGAACCAGCTCGCAGAAAGGATAGGCATATTGGCTTCGCAGGGTGCACTGGATGGCGGGTCTGTCGCCCCCCTGACTCAGGGTGGCGACGGAGGAGCCCTTGTGGGCCCTGTCATCCTGGGCACGCACGGACAAACCGGCCTGGCTCAGGATGTCGAGCCGCCGCTCGGGTCCGAATTCGAATAACACCATGGCCAGCAGGCTCGCCGCCAGCAGGCACCAGAACAACAGCGTCGTCATGCGGGAATAGGAAGGGATCATCGGTATCACACCTGAAAAAGGGCTTTTACCCTACACCTTGAAGCGCCGGACCGCGCTGATCCAGATCCAAGGTTATTACACGCGCCGCACCGGGCGCAGACGAGTGCCGACTAGCCGGCACGGGCCCCATGGGGCGCAAGCGGCATCGGCCAGCAGCCGGGAGAGAGGCGGGGAGCCTCGTCGGTCGTAAGATGGATCATTGAGCACTCCCTGCGATGGAAACACAACGAAAAAACGTCCTTGCCACCGCAGTCTACACAGGCGCTGGACGGCGCGACACCCTTCACCCCTCCTCCCGCAGCGCCCGATAGAGGGTGGTGCGACTGATGCCAAGACGGCGCGCCGCCTCGCTTACGTTGCCGCCGCACTCTGCCAGGGTCTGCTGCACCCGCTGCCGGCTCTGCTCGCGCAGGGTATTCCCTCCCAAAGGTGAGCTCGCTCCCCCCGCCACGGCGGGCAGATGCAGATGGGCAGGTTCAATCCAGCCCTGCCCCTCTGCCAGTACACAGGCCACCTCCAGCGCCTGTTTGAGCTGGCGCACGTTGCCGGGCAGTGGGTGAGCCAGCAACCGCTGCTCCGCCTCCCGGCTCAGTTGTAGCGCCGGGTCCATCTGGGCGAGCAGGTTCAGGATCAGCCCCTGACGCTCGGGCACCGACCAGGCCCGCAGGGGTGCCAGTTGCTGGCGCCAGCCGCAGATGCGGTAGTAGAGATCTTCGCGAAAGGTGCCGGCCGCCACCATGGCCGCCAGATCCCGATGGCTGGCGCTGACCAGCCAGAAATCCACCGCCTCGGGTCTGTGGCTGCCTACCGGGGTGACGACGCGCTCCTGCAACACCCGCAGCAGCCGGGTCTGGGCCTGGAGCGGCAGCTCGCCAATTTCATCCAGCATCAGGATGCCGCCGTGGGCGGCGCGCAGATAGCCCTGGCTGCCCTGGCTGCGGGCACCGCTGAAGGCCCCCCCCACGTAGCCAAACAGCTCGGCCTCCACCAGCTCCGCCGGCAGGGCGCCGCAGTTGACGCACACCAGAGGCCGCGCCCGACGGCTCGATCTGGCGTGCAGGGTGCGCACCAGGTGCTCCTTGCCGCTGCCGGTCTCCCCCTCGATGAGCAATGAGATGCCCCGCTCCAGCATCTTGAGCGGCACCTGCTGCGCCTGCGATCCCCCCTCCTCAACCGCGCTCGGCAGGGGAAGCCTGGCGGCGCGCTCCCCCGCCTCCGGCACCAGCCGCAGGCCGCGGCGCTCGCGCAGCAACTGCTGACCGTCGAAGGGGTGCTGGCCGAGCCAGAGCCGACCGGCCCGGTTGGCCCCGAGCAGCTCGCCCCCCTCCCCCAGCAGCAGGCGGGCAGACCAGAGACTCTGGGGATCGAGATCCACCAGCCAGCCCGGCTGGCGGGCCAGCAGGGCGTTTTCCAGGGTCATGGCCAGGAGGCGCACGGTGCCCAGCATGTCGCCCCCGTGGTGGGCCGCATCGGTGGAGATGTCGAGCACGCCGAGCAGTTGCCCGTCCGGCCCGAGCAGGGGGCAGGCGCTGCAACTGAGAAAGCTGTGCTGGGCGAAGAAGTGCTGCGCCCCCAGCACCTGCACCTCGCTCTGCTCGGCCAGCGCGGTGCCGATGGCGTTGGTGCCCTTGCTCGCCTCCCCCCAGCGGGCGCCGCTGCGCAAAAAAATGCGCTCGGCATGGCGGGCAAACCGGTCGTCTCCGCTCACCGCGAGGATGGCCCCCTCGCCGTCACACAACAGCAGACGACAGGGTCTGCCTGCCAGCAACTGGCCAAAGAGCGGCAGCACGAAGCGCTGGAAGCAGGCGATGAGCGTCCTGTGCTGCTCCTGGCGAGCCGACAGCTCCCCCTGGGGCAGCAAGTCCAGCTCGGCGCTCTGCTGGCGGCTCAGCCCCTGATGCAGGCAGCGCTCCCAGGAGCGCTGGATTGGGCTGGCACCGGATTGAGGCAACTCGCTCATCACACCTCCTTCTACACACTCGCGAATAGGGCCGCCTTGGGGGAGCGCCTTCATCACGTCTCCTGTTCACAAACGGCACAGTGTCACACCCGATGTTCAGAAACGGCACAGTTCGGGGGCCGCCCTAGGGGGCACTGGTTAACCAAGATACCCCTTGGCACCCCATTTGATAACGTTTTTGCAACCTTTTTGTGTAGAGCGCCGCCCGCTGGCACGCCCCTTGCGATGACAGGAAGCAACCGGACTGCCCGCCAGGCCGGTCAGGACCACACACATAAGGATGATGAGATGATTTATACCGCTCCCGGTCAGGCAGGTGCCCTGGTCAGCTTCAAATCCCGTTATGACAACTTCATCGGTGGCGACTGGGTGGCGCCGCGCGCCGGCCGCTATTTCGAGAACATCTCGCCGGTGGATGGCCGGGTGTTCTGCGAGGTGGCCCGCTCCGACGCCGCCGACATCGAGCTCGCCCTGGACGCGGCCCACAAGGCGTTCGCCAGCTGGAGCAAGACCAGCGTCACCGAGCGCAGCAACCTGCTGCTGCGCATCGCCGATCGCATCGAACAGAACATTGAGCGGCTCGCCGTCGCCGAGACCTGGGAGAACGGCAAGGCGGTGCGCGAGACCCTGGCCGCCGACCTGCCCCTGGTGGTGGATCACTTCCGCTACTTCGCCGGCTGCATCCGCGCCCAGGAGGGCTCCGCCGCCGAGCTGGACCAGAACACCGTCAGCTACCACTTCAAGGAGCCCATCGGCGTGGTCGGCCAGATCATCCCGTGGAACTTCCCCCTGCTGATGGCCGCCTGGAAGCTGGCCCCGGTACTGGCGGCCGGCTGCTGCAGCGTGCTCAAGCCCGCCGAGCAGACCCCGGTCACCATCATGCTGATGATGGATCTCATCAAGGACATCCTGCCCCCCGGCGTGGTCAACGTAGTCAACGGCTTCGGCGCCGAGGCGGGCCAGGCGCTCGCCACCAGCAACCGGATCCAGAAGCTGGCGTTTACCGGCTCCACCGAGGTGGGCGCCCATATCCTGCGCTGCGCCGCCGACAAGCTAATCCCCTCCACCGTGGAGCTCGGTGGCAAGTCCCCCAATATCTACTTCGCCGACGTAATGCAGCACGAGAGCAGCTACATCGACAAGGCGGTGGAAGGGATGCTGATGACCTTCTTCAACCAGGGGGAGGTGTGTACCTGCCCCTCCCGCGCCCTGGTGCAGGCCAGCATCTATGACGACTTCATGGACCGGGTGCTGGCCCGCGCCCGCACCATAGTGCAGGGCAACCCCCTCGACACCACGACCCAGGTGGGGGCCCAGGCGTCCCGCGAGCAGTTCGACAAGATCCTGAGCTACATGGAGATCGGCCGCGGCGAAGGGGCCAAGATGCTGCTGGGCGGCGGCCCGGCCAAGGTGAGCGGGCTGGAGGGGGGCTTCTACATCCAGCCCACCATCTTCTCGGGCCAGAACAAGATGCGGGTGTTCCAGGAGGAGATCTTCGGGCCGGCGCTCGGGGTCACCACCTTCAAGGACGAGGCGGATGCCCTGGCCATTGCCAACGACACCCAGTACGGGCTGGGGGCGGGCCTGTGGACCCGGGACAGCAATCTGGCCTGGCGCATGGGGCGCGGCATCCAGGCCGGCCGGGTCTGGGTCAACTGCTACCACGCCTACCCGGCCCATGCGGCCTTTGGCGGCTACAAGAAGTCGGGGATCGGTCGCGAGACCCACAAGATGATGCTGGACCACTACCAGAACACCAAGAACCTGCTGGTGAGCCACGACATCAACCCCCTCGGCTTCTTCTAAGCCCATCCCATGATCCACAAGGGCGCCTGCGGGCGCCCTTTTTCATGCGGTTCAGGCCACGGGTTGGCCCAGTTGCTGGCGATAGCGCTGGGGGGCGCAGCCCTGTTCGCGCTGGAACATGGCGATGAAAGCCGAGGTGGAGGCGTAACCGAGGCGCCAGGCGATCTCCTGCACCGGCATCTCGCCCCGCAGCCAGTCCAGCGCCTTCACCAGCCGCAGCCGGGTGCGCCACTGGCCCAGGCTCATGCCAAGCTCCTTCTGGCAACGCCGCGCCAGGGTGCGCTCCGTGGTGTGCAGCGCCCTGGCCCACTCCACCAGCGTGCGGTTGTCCTCCGGCGCCGCCTGCAATGCCGCCAGCAAGGGTGCCAGCAGGCGATCCCGGCTCTGGGGCAGGTAGCTCGGCTGGCAACGGGTGCGGGCCAGCTTCTCGATGAAGAGCTCACCCTGACGGGCATCCCACTCATCCTCCATGTGGCCGACCCGGCGCTGGGTGAAGTCCTCCAGCAGGGCCCGCAGCAAGGGGGTGAGGGCCAGCAGCTGGGGTTCCCGTGGCAGGCGCGGTGCCAGCGCGTGGCTGACGTAGATGGAGGTGTAATCCAGGGTCTGCTCGTTGAAGGCGGTGTGGGGCAGGTCCGCCGGCACCCAGATGAGGTAGTCCGGAGGCGCCACCAGCCGCTCTCCCCCCACCTCCACCACCATGACCCCCAGGCTGATGAGGCTGAGCTGACCCCAGGGGTGGGCGTGCTCGGCGCAGGCGTTGCCCCCCTGGATCTGGCTGTAGCGAAAGTAGAGGGGGTTGGGGTCGGCCAGCAGGCGATCCTGCTCGGCCAGGGTGAGGGTGCCCATGCAGATTGTCCCAAAGCGGTTATGACATGTCTTATTTACGCTACTTACCTCGTTCAAGACAAGGCTAGACTCTCCCCATCGTACCAAGGAGTGCCTATGCCTTTTCTCTTCCCCCTGCTCGCCATCCTGATCTGGGCCGCCAATACCGTGGTCTCCAAGGCCGCCGCCGGCGTGCTGGATCCCGCCGCCATCTCCTTCTATCGCTGGGTGATCGCCGCCTTCGCGCTCTCCCCCTTCTGCCTGCCGCAGCTCTGGCGCCGCCGGGCCGACATCCGCCCCTGGCTCGGCAAGCTGCTGGTGCTCTCCCTGCTCGGCATGGTGCTCTACCAGTGCCTCGCCTACTACGCCGCCCACAGCACCTCGGCCACCAACATGGGGGTCATCGGCTCCCTGCTGCCCCTGCTCACCCTGCTCATCGGGGCCTGCTGCTTTGGCCAGAAGCCGGGCAAGCAGGCGCTGCTCGGCATGAGCCTCTCCCTGTTCGGGGTGCTCTGGCTGCTGGGTCAGGGCAACCCCCTGGCACTGCTGCACAGCGGCATCAACCCGGGCGATGGCATGATGCTGCTGGGGGCAGCCAGCTATGCCCTCTATGGCCTCTTGATCCGCCGCTGGCAACTGCCGTTCGGCCCCTGGCTCAACCTCTACCTGCAGATCCTGCTGGCGGTGCTGCTGCTCATCCCGGTGGCCCTCTCTGCCGACTCCCTGGCCATTCCCGCCCAGGGCTGGAGCATGGTGCTGTTCGCCGGCCTCGCCTCCTCCATCTTCGCCGCCTACTGCTGGATGCGCGGCCTCGCCACCCTGGGGGCGGAGCGCACTTCGGTCTTCATGAACCTGATGCCCCTGTGCACGGCCCTCATCGCCGTCATCACCCTGGGGGAGCCCATCCACGGCTATCACCTGCTGGGGGGCGGCCTCATCCTGACCGGGGTCATGCTCTCCCAGCTCAAGCCGAGGGTACGCCGTCCTCTGCCGGAAGGTGCTTGAGCCGGCCAGCACCATGAAAGAAGGGAGCCTCGGCTCCCTTCTTGCTGCCCTCGTCAGGGCACACCTGACCTTTTCGTCAGGGTGGCGTCTCCTCCTTAATCCCTGCCCCCCGCCCCTTGTCATGGGCGGCGAAGGCGCTGCGGGCCGCACTGATGCCATTCATGCAGGCGGGCACTCCGGCATAGACGGCGACCTGGAGCAGGATCTCGATGATGGTCTCCCGGCTGACCCCCACATTGAGGGCGGCCCGGATATGGAACTCGAGCTGTCCGGGCGCCGTGCCCATTCCCATCAGGGTCGCCACCGTGAGCATCTCGCGGGTGCAGAGATCGATGCCGGGACGGGCGAGCACATCGGCAAAGGCAAACCCCAGCACCAGCTCGGCAAGCTCGGGTGACAGGGCATCCAGGCTGGCGGCGACCCGCGTGGGCGCCTGGGGATCGAGCCGGGCCAGCAGCGCGAACGCCCGTTCACGGCGATCCGTGTGCGAGCCGCTCATGCGTTCACCCCCTTCATCCCCTCGGCGGTATAGCGCTCCCCCGCCACCGGCAGGGTCCGGATGGCCTGTCCCAGGGCCCCGAGTTCTGCTGGGGAGAGGCGCACCGAGAGGGCGCCGAGGTTATCCGCCAGATGGGTCAGACGCCGGGTGCCGGGGATGGGCACTATCCCCTCCCATTGCGCCAGCAGCCAGGCCAGGGCTATCTGCGCCGCCGAGCATCCCTTCTGCTGCGCCAGGGCCATGACCGCCTGCACCAGGGTGCGGTTGGTGGCGAGGTTCTCCCCCTGAAAGCGCGGCAGACCGGCCCGAAAATCCCCCTCCTCGAACACCGCCTCCTGCTGGTAACGCCCGGTCAGAAACCCGCGCCCCAGGGGGGAGTAGGCCACCAGACCAATCCCCAGCTCCCGGCAGGCGGGCAGCACCGCCGCCTCCACCTCCCGCGTCCAGAGGGAGTATTCGGTCTGCACCGCCGCCACCGGGTGCACGGCATGGGCGCGCCTCAGGGTGGCCTCGCTCACCTCGCACAGACCGATGCGGGCTATCTTGCCCTCCTGTACCAGCTGCGCCAGCCCGGCCATGGTCTCCTCGACGGGATGGGCCGGATCAAGGCGGTGCACATAGTAGAGATCGATCTGCTCGATGCCGAGGCGGCGCAGGGAACCCTCGCAGCTCTGGCGCGCATAGCGGGCGCTGTTGTCGAGGGTACGCCTGTACTCCCCGTGCTGGCGCACGATGCCAAACTTGGTGGCGACCTTCACCTGCCCCCGCCGGGTCGCGAGAAAACGCCCGATCAGCGCCTCGTTGTGGTGGGGGCCGTACATGTCGGCGGTGTCGAGCAGGTCGATGCCCCGCTCCACCGCCTCCGCCAGCACCCGCAAGGACGTCTCATCGTCCCGCGGCCCGTAGAATTCGCTCATCCCCATGCAGCCCAGCCCAAGGGCAGAGACCTGCAGGTTGGCTCCCAGTGTTCGTCGTTGCATCGCATTTTCTCCCTGACAAGTTGCAGGGGAGTATGGTCTTCCGAAAATGAATGAGATATAGAGGTAACTGGCAACCTATCTTCCGATTATGGAAAAACTATGCACGATCCCCTGCTCTGGGACGACGCCCGCGTCTTCCTGGCCATCGCCCGCAGCGGCACCCTGAGCGGTGCCGCCCACGCCCTTCGCATGGGGGTGGCCACCGTCTCCCGGCGCCTGGACAGGCTGGAGGCGGCCCTCGGCCTGCCCCTGTTCAGCCGCCACCAGCAGGGTTATCGCCTGACCGACGACGGGGAGGCCCTGCTTGAGCGAGCCGAGGCGCTGGAACATGCGGGGCTGGCCTTTGGCGAGGCGGGGCAGTTGCAGGGACAGGTGGCCGGCACCGTGCGCCTCGCCACCGCCGAGAACCTGGCCAATCCCCTCATCATCCCCTCCCTGCCGACGCTCTTTGCCCAGCACCCCGAGCTGAGGGTGGAGCTGGTCACCGGCGCGATGCCGATCTCGCGGTGCGCATGGTCAAGCCCGATGCCGGCCACCTCACCCTGCGGCGTCTGGGCACCCTGGGCTTTGGCCTCTACGGGACCGGCGCCTACCTGGATGCCCGCAGCCCCGGGGTGGATGCCGCCAGCTTCGATCAGGATGACTTCATCGGCTGGAACGAAACCCAGAGCCACCTGCCCGCCGCCAGATGGATGACCCGCATGCTGCGCGGCCGCCCCTGCCGGGTGGAGACCGGCACCCTGGCGGCCCAGCTCGCCGCCGCCCAGGCCGGTCTGGGGCTCGCGGTGCTGCCCCACTACCTGGCCCGCCAGACGGATCTGGTCTGCCTGCTGCCGGAGCTCGGGGTGGATCAGCCCATCTGGCTGGTGCTCCACAGCGATCTCGCCCACTCCCGGCGGGTGCGGGCCGTGGCGGATCACCTCATCGCCCTGTTCGAGCGCGCCCGTACCGCCCTGCACCCCTTCTCGGGCGACCCCAGATAGAAGGGCCGGGTCACATCGGGGCAAAACAAAAGGGAGCTCAAAGGCTCCCTTTTATCTGCGCGGCCTGCGCAGCATGATGTGCGCGGCCTCTTCGGCGTTGTGCCAGCGGCGGGGTCACGACTCCCGGCGCCAGTGGTAACGCCGCTCCGGGCGGCCACGCTGGCCGTAGTTGAGCTCCACGTCCAGCCGATCTTCTGACTCCAGAAACTCCAGGTAGCGGCGGGCCGTGGTGCGACTCAGGGAGAGGCGCAGGGCCACGGTGTCGGTGGAGAAGGTGTTGTCCGGCTCCCCCGCCAGCAGATCCAGCACCTGGCGCAGGGTGATGGCGTCGATCCCCTTGGGGGTCTCCCGCGCCTCCCGCCCCTGGTTGCGCGCCTTGCCCATCAGGCGGTCCAGGTCGCTCTGGGCCAGCTCCCCCGGCTCGCACAGGCGGCGATGGAGGACCAGGATCTCCTCCAGGCTCTGCTGGATACGAAACAGCCGCAGCGGCTTGATGACGTAGTCCTGCACTCCCAGGTTGAGGGCCTGCTGTATGGTCTCCACGTCGCAGGAGGCGGTCACCATCATCACCATCACCTCCCGGTTGTGGCTGCGCAGCCGGCTCACCCACTCCAGGCCCGAGCCATCGGGCAGGGAGATGTCGACCATCAGCAAGCGGGGCTCGCTCCCCGCCATCAGGCGATCCGCCTCGGCCAGGGTGCCGGCCCGCCCCATCAGGGAGAACCCGGCCGTGGAGGAGACCAGCTCCCCCAACATGGCGCCTATCCGCTCGTCATCCTCGATAATCAGCGTGAAGATTGGCTTCATGACTTACACCAATTGGTTTTTATTCAAATAGATACCGAACAGGGTCGTCTGCTCGGCGGTGCGGCGCCATTCTATCACGCCCCCCCGCCTGGCCACCGTCTTCTTGACCAGGAAGAGGCCGACCCCGTGATCCCCGGTCTGGCGGCTGACACCATAGTCGAACAGGTGATCCGCCAGCGCCTCGTCCACCCCCTCGCCACTGTCCTCCACCTCGATCACCAGCCGCCGCCCCAGATCATCGAGGGAGAGCAGCACCCTGGGCTCGGCGTGCTCGCGGTTCCCCCAGGCGGCGCGAATGCCGTTGTCCAGCAGGTTGCCGATGCAGGTGATGAGATCCGCCGACACCTCGGCCGGATACTCCCCGAGGGCCGACCCCGCATCCAGCACCAGCTCCACCCCCAGCTCCCGCGCCCGGCTGAACTTGCCGAGGATGAGCCCGGCCACCGGCTTGTTCTCGATGACCCGCAGCAGATCCTGCAACATGTTCTGGCAGGCTTCGTTCTCCTGCTGGATGAGGTCTACCGCCTGATCCACGTGGCCGAGCTGGAGCAGGCCGGAGAGGCTGCTGAGCTTGTTGGCGAATTCATGGGTCTGGATGCGCAGCATCTCGCCGTACTGGCGCAGGTGGGTCACCTGCATGCCCAGGCTGCCGGTGCCGTCTGGCCGGCTGAAGATGAGCATGCGCCCCGGCTCGCGACCGCTGAGCTCCTGCCAGTGGCCGACGAAGTCATCCCCCTGCACGGTGAACCTGACCGCTCCCCCTTGCTGCAACGTGGGCACGAGGCCGGGGGCCAGCTCCGCCAGGGAGCGGCCCAGCAGGGCGTGGCGCCCGGTGCCGGGCAGTCGCAACTGGTAGAAGGCGGCGCTGTTGAGCATGGTGATCCTGTGCTGGTTGTCCAGGGCCACTATCCCCTCCGAGATCCCCTCCAGCACCAGATCCTGCTGGGCGAAGCGATTGGCGATGGTCTCCGGCTCCAGATCCAGCAGGGTGCGCCGCAGCAAGTACTGCACCCAGAGCGCCAGCAGCAGACCGCACCCCAGCACCGCCGCGATGGCGCCGACCAGCAGGGCGATCCGCTCCTGATAGGTGCCCTCCACGGTGCGCATCAGATAACCCACCGCCACCGCGCCGATGGCCTGGCCATCGGGCCCCACCACGGGAGCGAAGCAGCGGATGGCGGGGCCCAGGGTGCCCACGTCCCGGGAGCAGTAGCTCTCGCGCGACTGGAGTGCAGGCCAGATGTCCTCCCCCCGGAAGGTCTGGCCCACCAGCTCGGGGGAGGGGTGGCTCAGGCGCCTGGCATGTTCGTCGGTCACCACCATGTAGGCGGCATCGGTGCGGCTGCAGATCCCCTGCACATAATCCCGCAGCCCGGGATCGCTCCCCTTCTCCAGGGCCTGGACCACCCGGCTGTCCGCCGCCAGCACCCGGGCCAGATCGCTCCCCTTCTCCTTCAGGTTGTTCTCCAGCAGGTGGCGCATGAAGAGGGCGAGCAGACAGCCCAGGATCAGGATCAGCAGCAGTGACAAGCCAAGCGAGAGGGTGACTAGCTGGTGGCGCAGTTTCATCGTTCAACCTTGCAGCGGACGGGGAAGCCCAGGGTGAGGGTGTCCCCCGGCCGGGTCAATGGCCAGCCTGGCGCACCTCAAAGGTGGCCACTCTAACGCCTCCTCCGGCCGTTGTCGGTTAGCTGGCCCGCAAAGCCATATAAAAACTTAAACACCACGGCCCGGGCAAAAAACCTGAACGTGAGCTGTATCACACTATTTACTTAGCCTGCGAAATAAATATAATGCTTCGCAAGCTAAGTAATTGAGGTGCCCGTCATGAAAAAGGATCTGGAGATGTTGCGAGAACTCTCCCTCGCCGAGCAGCTGGGGCGATTGCACCGGCTCTGGCGCACCGTGGCCGATCTCGAGCTGGCACCTCTGGGGCTCACCCATCCCCGCTGGACCGCCCTGTGGAAACTCAGCCGCCTCGGCGGCCACCTCAGCCAGAAGACCCTGGCCGAGGCCCTGGAGATAGAGCTCCCCTCCCTGATGCGGACCCTGGGTCAGCTCGAGGAGCAGGGGCTGATCGAGCGCCATTGTTGCAGCCAGGACAAGCGGGCCCGCATCGTCACCCTGACCCCGGCGGGCAAGGCGCTGCTCGATCAGATCGAGGGCCGCATCATCGCCGTGCGCCGGGAGCTGCTCACCGGCATCAGCCAGCAGGAGCTGGCCCAGTTTGAAGACATTGTGCACCGCATCTCCGCCAACGCCCTCGGCAAGATAGCCGCACAGCATGAAGAGAGAGAATAAGATGACACCGGATCAACAATTCAAGCGCTGGATAAAGTGGGCCATCGTCTGCTTCGTCCTGGTGTTTGGCTACTTTCTGCTGGCCGACATCAAGATGCCCCTGACCCCCCAGGCCATGGCCACCCGGGTCGTCACCCGGATGGCCCCCCAGGTCAGCGGCAAGGTGGTCGAAGTCGCCGTCGCCAACAACCAGCACGTCAAGCAGGGGGATCTGCTGTTCGCTCTCGACCCGGAACCCTTCCAGCTCGCCGTGGATCAGGCCAGGCTCGCCCTGGATCAGGCCAGGCAGCAGAACCGCCAGCTGGACGCGACCCTGACCGCCTATGAGGCGGAGTACAGCTCGCTGCGCACCCAGGCCGACCAGAAACAGCGGGAAGCGGCGCGCATCGACGCCCTCTACCGCCGTCACATGGTCTCTGAACAGCAGAAGGATGACGCCGACAGCGCCGCCCGCACCGCCCGTGCCAACCTGCTCGGCAGCCAGGCCCGGGTAGAGCAGGCCCGCGTCAACCGCGGCTTGCCAGGGGAAGATAACCTGCTGCTGCGCCAGGCCCGCAACCGCCTCGCCCAGGCCGAGCTCAACCTCGCCTACAGCCGGGTTCATGCGAGCCAGGACGGCATCATCACCAACCTGCAGCTCAAGCCTGGCAGCGTGGCCAATGCGGGCTCCCCTCTGCTGGCCCTGGTCTCCGAGCAGGTGGACGTGATCGCCGATTTTCGCGAGAAGAGCCTGCGCCACGTCAGCGCCGGCAGTCAGGCCCTCGTCGCCTTCGACGGCGAGCCCGGTCGCCTCTATCCTGCCCGCGTCGCCAGCCTGGATGCCGGGGTTAGTGCCGGCCAGTTTGACGCCAACGGCCAGCTTGCGAACCCCGTCGAGTCCGATCGCTGGGTGCGCGATGCCCAGCGCCTGCGCCTGCACCTGACCCTGGAGCAACTGCCCGCCCACCTGCCGGCCGGGGCCCGCGCCACGGTGCAGCTGCTGCCGGACAACACCCTGACCGGGCTGCTGGCCCGCGGCCAGATCCGTCTGCTCAGCCTGCTGCACTACATCTATTGAGATGACGACCATGAACCTGTGGCACAGACCCCTCACCCCCAACGAACTGCGCCAGTGTCTGCGCATCGCCTTTGGCTGTACCCTGGGGTTTGTGCTGTGCAAGATCTTCGGCTGGAGCAACGGGGTCTTCTTCACCGTCACCCCGGTGCTGCTGCTCGGCCTGGTGCCGGTGATGAACGGTCACGCCGCCCGCCAGCTCATCGCCTCCGCCGCCATGTGCGGTCTGGAAGTGGGGCTGCTCGGCGGCCTGTTCGGCGGCCACCCGGGGCTCATGACCCCCCTGGTCTTTTTGCTCTTCCTCTACCGTTTCGCCGCCATGTCCCGGGGCAGCCTGTTCCTGTTCGGTGCCAACGGGGTGCTCAGCCTCAGCATCATGCTGCACTTTGCCAGCTACCCCGGGATTGATCTGAACGACCTCATCTTCAGCAACCTCTGGGCCAGCGTCCTGTCGGTGCTCATCGCCTATCTGATGACGGCCCTCATTCCGGACGTGGAGGAGCGCCCCAGGCCGGCCCCCTCCCCCAAGGCGCCGCACCGGATGCGACACGAAGCCCTGCTGGGGGCGTCCATCGCGACCCTCTCGTTCCTGGTGTTCCAGATCTTCGATCTGCGCGACTCCATGTCCGCCCAGGCCACCACCCTGCTGCTGCTCTTCCCCATGCACTGGAACGGCGCCCTGGACTATGCCCGCAAGCGGGCCATGGGCACCCTGCTGGGGGTGAGTTTCGGCATCCTGGGGCAGCTGGTGCTCTATGACTGGTCCGGCTTGCTGCTGCTGGTGACCCCGGTGCTCTGGCTCGGCGCCATGCTGTTCAGCTATGCCCATGTGAAGGAGGCGAGCGGCTCCGGAGTCGGCTTCGGTGCCCTCACCACCCTCGGCATCCTGTTCGGCCAGTACCTGACCCCGGGCAACGACCTGGTGTTCAGCGCCCTCTATCGGGTGAGCAGCATCCTCTTTGCCATCGTGGTCACCCTGCTCGCCTGCTACCTCATCCACCGGCTGCTCAATCGCTTCGAGGCGACACGGTTCGGCCACTGACCCTTTTCTGCAGCCATTGGACGGCTCCCTTTCGCCCCGCTTGCCTGCCGGGGCGTTTTTTTGCCTGCCCCACGGACCAGAGGGAGACGGACGCATCCCGACGCAGGGCTCCTGCCATAAGGTTGCAGTTGTGCCTCATCCTGTTAGGCTCAAGGCCATATGACACCGTTGTGAGGATCAAACATGAAACACGCCAAGCTCTTTCTACTGGGGGCGGGCGCCATCACCCTGCTCGGCGGCTGCGATCTGGGCAGCGGCAAGCTGGGAGTGACCGGCGGCGATCCCGTCACCTATCTGTGTGAACAGAACCAGAAAGTGCAGGTTCGCTACTTCTCTCTCTCGGACGAGAGCCTGAACTTCGTCAAGCTCTCCCTCCCCGATGGCAAGGATTACACCCTGCCCCAGGCGGTTTCCGCCTCCGGCGCCCGCTATACCGACGATCACGAGGTGGTCTGGTGGAACAAGGGCAAGGAGGGGTTCGTCGAGATGCGCGATGACGCCGGGGAGTGGCAGAGCCGCTACAACGACTGCAAGGAGCAGTGATCCGCGCCGTCATGGCACAGAGCCCACACGAAACACCCCGGCCTGGCCGGGGTGTTTGTCATTTCACTTCCACTTCGAATCGGGCCACAACCCGAGCCGGAATGGCTTGCTGATTCTGCTCCGATGGCCGGTAGCGCAGCTGCGCCAGCCCGGAGATGGCGATGAGATCCAGCACGCCGGGCGGCTGGGACTCCAGTACCTCTGGGCTGAACAACGTGCCATTGGAATCGATGAGGTAGCGAAGGGTCACATACCCCTTGACCGGCCTCTTCGCCGGCAGCCCCCCGACCGGGTTAAAACTGATGGCATCCCCCACCAGCACCCAGTATTCGGGCAGCGTTTCCCAGGTGACATCCACCGGAGGCTGATTCAGCTTGGCGGTGGGGCTGGCACAGCCCCCGAGCAGGGCCAGGGCGGCCCACAGCAACAACCCTTTCACTCGCACTCGACATTCCCTCTTCGTTGTATCGCTCGACTCCATGAGCGACGCGCCAGTGTCAGGCAAAGGGGCTCATCCGGGAAGCCCCCATCTGGCAGGCAAAAAAAAGCCAACCCCGGAGGGCTGGCCTTGTGATCTCTCACGGCTCAGGCGCGCTTGTCGCTTACCACCAGCCAGAGGGCATGAACCATGCCGGGCAGACCGCCCAGCAGGGTCAGCACTATGTTGATGAGGAAGTGGAGGCTGAAGCCTACCTGGATAAAGGCGCAGACCGGGGGGAGAAAGATGGCCAGCAGGATCTTGAGCAGATTGTTCATCGGGATTCCTCGTGTAAACAGCGCTTGGGGTTGGCCTAACCATAAACACCCAAGGCCTCAACTGCAAACCAGACAGGGGATCCGCTCTCCTCCTTTCCGCCAGGCGTTGAGGTCGTGAACCATCTGGTTGCTGCTGCCGCGCCAGAGCAGACCGGGATCCGCCAGGGCCTTCTCGAACCTGCCATCCACCAGCACGTCCAGCAAGGCCACCAGCTCCCGCTGGGCCGGGCTGAGATCGGCCAGCAGATAGCCGGTCCAGCACCAGATGTCCTTGCCGGGGCACTCGGCCCGCACCCGCTTCACCAGCGCCAGCACATGCGGCACGTTGGCGGGGTGGAGCGGATCGCCGCCGGAGAGCGACAGTCCGCGCCGCTTGATGCGCGTGTCTTTGAGATCGTGAATGATGCGATCGCTCATCGCCTCATCGAACGGCTTGCCCCCATCGAGCCGCCAGGTGCTCTGGTTGTAGCAGCCGGGACACTGGTGCTCGCAACCCGACACGAACAGGGTGGCGCGGGTGCCGGGGCCGTTGATCACATCGACCGGGTAGTACTGGTGGTAGTGCATTCGAGTTCTCTGGGTTAACGGCCAACCCCCTCCCAACCTCCCCCTTCGAAAGGGGAGGAGCTTCTTTGCCCCCTCCCCTGCCAAGGGGAGGGCTGGGGTGGGGTCTGCTCGCTTACATATGCTTGACCCGGCGTTTGACCTCTTCCTGCTTGCCCGCGTTGAAGGGGCGCGCATCCGGGCTGCCGAGATAGCCGCACACCCGACGGGTCACCGACACCTTGGCCGGGTCGTGGTTGCCGCAGCGCGGGCAGGTGAAGCCCTTGGAGGTGCACTCGAACTCGCCGGTGAAACCACAGTCGTAGCACTCGTCGATGGGGGTATTGGTGCCGTAGTAGGGCACCTTGTCATAGCTGTAGTCCCAGACATTCTCCAGCGCCTCCAGGTTGTGCTGGATGTTGGGGTACTCGCCGTAGCAGATGAAGCCGCCGCTGGCGATGGGCGGATAGGGCGCCTCGAAGTCCAGCTTGTCGTAGGGGTTCACCTGCTTCTCCACGTCCAGGTGGAAGCTGTTGGTGTAGTAGCCCTTGTCGGTCACCCCGGCCACCACGCCAAACTCCTTGGCATCGATGCGGCAGAAACGGGTGCAGAGGTTCTCGCTCGGGGTGGAGTAGAGGCTGAAGCCGTAGCCGGTCTCCTCCTTCCACTCGTCGGTGGCCGCCTTGAGCCGCGCGATGATGGCGATGGCCTTCTGGCGCAGGGTCTCGCTGTCGAACAGGTGGACGTCGGTGCCATAGAGGGCGTTGATGGTCTCGTGTACCCCGATGTAACCCAGCGAAATGGAGGCGCGGCCATGTTTGAAGATCTCGCTGATGTTGTCGTCCGCCTTGAGGCGCACCCCGCAGGCCCCCTCCATGTAGAGGATGGGAGCGACCCGGGCCTTGACCCCGTCCAGGCGCTTGATGCGGTACATGAGCGCTGTCTTGGCCACCCGCAGGGCGGCATCCAGTTTGTCCCAGAAATCCGCTTCATCGCGGGATTTCAGGGCAATGCGCGGCAGGTTGAGGCTCACGACACCTAAGTTGTTGCGCCCTTCGTGGACCAGCTCGCCATTCTCCTCGTAGGCACCGAGGAAGGAACGGCACCCCATGGGGGTCTTGAAGGAGCCGGTGACCTTGACCACCTGGTCGTGGTTGAGGATGTCCGGGTACATCCGCTTGGAGGCGCACTCCAGCGCCAGCTGCTTGATGTCGTAGTTGGGATCCCCCGGTTTGTGGTTCAGGCCATCCTTGATGGCGAACACCAGTTTCGGGAAGACGGCGGTCTTCCTGTTCTTGCCAAGGCCGGCGATGCGGTTGCCTAGGATGGCGCGCTGGATGAGGCGCGATTCCCAACTGTCCCCCAGACCAAAGCCGAAGGTGACGAACGGCGTCTGACCGTTGGCGGTGTGCAGGGTATTGACCTCGTATTCGAGGGACTGGAAGGCGTCGTGGCACTCCTTCTCGGTGCGAGCCATGGCGTAGGCGTCCACATCCTGGATCCCCCACTCCTCGGCCACCTCCCGGTGCTTGTGCCAGCTGATGGTCACATAGGGTGCCAGCACCTCGTCGATGCGGTTGATGGTGGTGCCACCATAGATGTGGCTCGCCACCTGGGCGATGATCTGGGCGGTCACCGCAGTGGCGGTGCTGATGGATTTGGGAGTGTCTATCTCCGCGTTGCCCATCTTGAAGCCGTGGGTCAGCATCCCCTGCAGATCGATCAGCATGCAGTTGAACATGGGGAAGAAGGGGGAGTAGTCGAGATCGTGGAAGTGCAGGTCGCCGCTCTCGTGGGCCTGTACCACGTCACGGGGCAGCATGTGACTGATGGCGTAATGCTTGGCGACAATGCCCGCCAGCAGGTCACGCTGGGTCGGGATCACCTTGGAGTCCTTGTTGGCGTTCTCGTTGAGCAGGGCCGCGTTGGTCTGCTCCACCAGGCCGCGGATCTCCTGGGCCAGACGACCCCTGGCCTCGCGGGCCTGATCCCGGTCGTGACGGTATTCGATGTAGGCACGGGCGATGGCCTTGTCGTCGGAGGCCATCAGGTGGTTCTCGACCCGGTTCTGGATCTCGTGGATGTCTACCTCCCCTCGCCCCTCCAGCTCCTGGCTGACAGCGGCGGCAATGCGCTCTGCCAGCGCCGGACTGGCCTGATTGACCGCGGCCGCCGCCCGGCTGACCGCATCGCGGATCAGTTGGCCATTGAATGGTGCACGACATCCATCGCGTTTGATCACTACCGGTTTCATCGATTTTCCCCGTATTGAAAGACCTGGTGGCCACCCTCGGCTCACCCTCGTTGAGTCCCCTTCTCCACGCCCGTCCCCGGCGCAAACAAGGTCAGCCAAGGCTTGAAACACCTGGGCTGACACTGAGAGGGTGACCACTTATGCACAGCTTTATAACACTATATATGGGTATTTTTTTTATGATTAACCCTATATGTGGGGTCTATTAGGCACCAAAGCGGTACCCTGTTTCTTGATCCAGAACAGGTTTTGGAAGGAGTGGGGCAGTTCACGACCAGCGCCAAAAGAGACTATCTCTGTGCATCCCAGACGGGATGCGGGCTCCCGCCCGGCAAGGGATAAAAAGAGAGGGGCACGCCTTCCGACAACAATTGACCGAGGCGCCAGAGAGCGGGAGAGCACATACTGGGGAACAGTCTGTCCCTTGCGGAAAACACACGTGACCAAGGTCTTGCTCCTGCTCTCTCTCCTCTCCCTCCCGCTGCTGGCCGCCGAGATCCTGGTGATCAGCAGCTATCACCAAAGCAACCAGTGGGATCAGAGCTACAGTGCCGGCCTCGAGAAACACCTCAAGCAGGCGCATCACCTCGGCTATCTCTATCTGGACACCAAGCGCCAGCCCGGCCAGACCCGTGACGAACTGCTCGCCAAGGGAATGGCCGCCTACCGGACCCATCAGCCGGCGCAGGTGATCTTGGGGGATGACAACGCCATCAACGCCCTCGCCCGACCCATCGCCGCCCGGGGAACGCCCATGGTGTTTCTCGGGATGAACGAGAATCCGCGCTCCAAGGGGCTGGTCGGCCACCCCCTGATCACCGGCGTACTGGAACGCCCCCTGCTCAAGCGCAGCATCAGCGAGATGAGTCAGTTGATGGGAGGGCTGGAGCGTGCCCTGGTGCTGTTTGACGAAAGCGAGGTGTCCCGCACCGCCGTCGCCCACGAGTTCAAGGGGCGAGGCGAGCTGACGATCGGCCAGACCCGGGTCAGCAGCCGCCAGTTCACCGACTACGGACGCTGGCAGGAGGCAGTGCTCGCCAGCCGGGAAAATGGCTATCAGGCGCTCTTCCTCGGCCTCTACCACACTCTCACCGACGCGCAGGGCCAGCATGTGAGCGAGCAGCAAGTGCTGGCATGGACCAGCGCCAACAGCCCGGTGCCACTGTTCTGCTTCTGGGCCTTTGCGGTGGGCAGGGGAGCCGCCATCGGCGGCCTGGTGCTCGACGGCCACAGTCAGGGAGAGAGAGCCGCCGAACTGGCCAATGCCATCCTCTCGGGCACGGCGCCCGGCGCCCTCTCCCCCCGCGCAGCATCCCGCGGGGAATACCTGTTCAGCAAGAGCGAACTGGCACGCTGGCACCTGACGGCTCCCGATGCCTGGCAGGACAAGGTGAGCTACATCGAGTGAGCCCACCAACGACAAACCCGGCCAGTGGGCCGGGTTTGTCTGCTCAAACGTGCATCCTCAGGGCTGAATGGCCGCCTGCAACTCGGCTTCGGTCCAGATGGTGATCCCCAGCTCCTGGGCCTTGGCGAGCTTGGAGCCTGCCGCCTCCCCCGCTACCAGCACGTCGGTCTTGGCCGACACCGAGCCCGCCACCTTGGCCCCCAGGGCCTGCAGCGCCGCTTTGGCGTCGTTGCGGGACAAGGCGGTGAGGGTGCCAGTCAGCACGAAGGTCTTGCCGGCAAAAGGTTGATCGCTTGCCTCCTTCTTCTCGATGGCCGGCCAGTGGATGCCGGCGGCCAGCAGGGCCTCCAGCACCTCGATGTTGTGGGGCTGGCGCAGGAAGTAGTAGACGTGCTTGGCCACTATGTCTCCCACGTCAGGCACTTCCAGCAACTGCTCCACCGAGGCTGCGCGCAGGGCATCCAGGGTGAGGAAGTGGTTGGCAAGGTTCAAGGCGGTCGCCTCCCCTACTTCGCGGATCCCCAGGGCAAACAGGAAGCGGGGCAGGGTGGTGCTGCGGGCGGCATCGATGGCGGCCACCAGGTTGAGGGCCGATTTTTGCCCCATCCGCTCGAGACCGGCCAGCTGGATGGCGTTGAGGCTGAACAGATCCGCCGGGGTCTTCACCAGCCCCTTGTCCACCAGCTGCTCGACGATCTTGTCGCCGAGACCGTCCACGTCCATGGCGCGGCGGGCGGCGAAGTGCTTGATCGCCTCCTTGCGCTGCGCCTCGCAGAACAGGCCGCCGGAGCAGCGGGCCACCGCCTCCCCTTCCAGCCGCTCCACCGCGGAGCCACACACCGGGCACTGGGTCGGGAACAGGATTTCCCGGGCATCCGCCGGGCGCTGGGCCTCCACCACGGCCACGATCTGCGGGATCACGTCCCCCGCCCGGCGCACGATCACGGTGTCGCCGACCATGACGCCGAGGCGCGCGATCTCGTCCGCATTGTGCAAGGTGGCGTTGGAGACGGTGACGCCGCCGACGAACACGGGTTTGAGCTTGGCGACCGGGGTCACGGCGCCGGTGCGGCCGACCTGGAACTCGACGTTCTCGAGCAGGGTCATCTCCTCCTCCGCCGGGAACTTGTGGGCGGTGGCCCAGCGCGGGGCGCGGGCCACGAAGCCGAGCTCCCCTTGCAGGGCAATGTCGTCCACCTTGTAGACCACGCCGTCGATCTCGTAGGGGAGCTCGCCACGGCGGGCCAGGATGTCGTCATGGAAGGCTTGGCAACCGGCGGCGCCCTCTTTCAGCTTCACCTCGGAGCTGAGCGGCAGGCCCCAGGCCTTGAGCTGCATCAGGCGACCGTAGTGGGAATCCCCTAGGGCGTCGCCCCCAACTCCGACGCCGTAGGCATAAAAACTCAAACGGCGGTTGGCTGTAATTCGAGAGTCCAATTGCCTCAGACTCCCTGCAGCAGCATTACGTGGATTGACAAAAACTTTCTCACCTGACGCTGATGCTCGTTCGTTCAGATCAACAAAATCCTTCTTTCTCATGAAGGCTTCGCCACGAACCTCCAAACGTACAGGCCAATCCTTACCCTGAAGAGCCAGGGGGACAGATCTAATAGTTCGAACATTGTCAGTAATATTCTCCCCAACTCGGCCATCACCACGAGTTGCGGCTTGAACTAATATTCCGTTTTCATACAGCAAGCTAACTGCAAGTCCATCCAGCTTTGGCTCACAACAAAACTTCAAAGTACTAGTCGACTTTAAGCGCCCTTCAATACGATGAACAAAATCATCAAGGTCTTCATTATTAAAGACATTATCCAAACTGAGCATAGGAACTTCATGTGTCACTTGCCGGAACTCAGGCAAAGGTGCACTTCCAACACGTTGACTTGGAGAAGAAGGAGTTCGTAACGAAGGTTGCTGTTTCTCGATATCAAGCAGTTCACGCATCAGACGATCGTATTCGGCGTCCGGTACAGTGGGCTTGTCCAGCACATAGTACTGGTAGCCATAGTCGGTGAGCAGTTCACACAGTTGACGGTGGCGGGAGAGGGTATCGCTCATGGAAGAGTCTCGAAGTGTGATGGAACATTCAGTCTGGGGCACAAATAAAAATGCGGCACCGGGGTACCGCACTTTTCATTGTTCAAGCCCCATGGCGCATCAGTCGCGGCTGGCCTCGTAGGCCGCCAGCTCGTGACGGTAGCGGGCGATGTCGTCGTCGCTGAGGGGACTGCGCGAGGCGTCGGTCAGCATGGCATCGAGATCGCTCGCCAGCTGATCCGCGGCCTGCAACATGTGCTCGAAGGCGAAGGCGGCATTGCTGCGAAGGGGCAGTTGCATGAAGAGGGACACACCCGGGGTGCTGAACTGCTCCATGCGATAGGGGTTGAAGGTACCCGGCTTGACCATGTTGATCATGGAGAAGAGCACCTCCCCCTTGCCGCCCAGATCTTCGTGACGGTGGAAGATGTCCATCTCGCCAAACTTGAAGCCCAGCGCCAGCAGGGAAGAGAGCAGGGTCGCACCTTGCAGATCGTGGCCGGGACGGGCCATCAGGTTGATGACATAGACATCCTGCCAGATCTTCTCAACCGGGGCCGGAGCGGGTTCTGGCTCGGCTGCGTGAACCGGCTCTTCATAGGCTGGCTCGTCATCGTAAGCGGGCTCTTCATAAGCCGGCTGGGCGTAGCGGGGAGCCTGCTGGGCAACCGGTGCCGGCTCGCGTGCACCGAAAGTTGGCGCCTGGGCATAGGCCGGCTCCACCAGCGGCTCTTCGTCCAGCGGCTGCATCATGGGCTCGCGCTGCGGACGGGAACGGTGTACCGGCGTACGGCGGATCACCTGTGCAGGTTTGCGCACCGGCGCGGCAGGGGCCTCTTCAACAGGGGCGGCAACCGGCTCTTCATAGTCCTCTTCTTCCTCATACACAGGCTGAGGGGGGACAGGGCGAGCGGCAGGCTTGCGCACCACGGGAGGCGGCAGATCGGCGTCGTCATCTTCATCATCGAAGGCGGGAACGGGGGCGACACGGCGGGGTTCGGGCTGACGGGCCTCGTCGCTGCGCAGTTTGGGCTCGGCACGACGGCCACCGCTCACCACACGCACCTGACCGATGCCATCGCTGTCGAAGGCGTCGTTGTCACGCTCACGGGACTTGGACTCCATCCGACCCAGGGGTTTCTCCTTGATCGGTGCCTGACGATTCTTTCTGTTGCTCCACAACCCGTGAATGAGCAATGCCGCGATGGCAATACCGCCCAGGGCAACCAAGATGTAACGCAATTCCTGCATTAGCTGCTTCTCTTTCTAGTTTTGCTCAGCCAAAGCGACGGCTTCACCGATATCGACCGACACTATGCGCGAAACCCCGGGCTCTTGCATCGTGACGCCAACCAGCTGCTCGGCCATCTCCATGGAGACCTTATTATGACTGATGTAAACGAACTGTACTGTGCTCGACATCTCTTTGACAAGAGAACAGAAGCGACCGACGTTCACTTCATCGAGCGGTGCATCCACCTCATCCAGCAGACAAAATGGTGCTGGATTGAGTCTGAAGATGGCAAAAACCAGCGCAAGGGCGGTTAGCGCCTTCTCCCCCCCGGAAAGCAGGGCAATGGTAGCATTCTTCTTGCCCGGAGGTCTTGCCATGATGCTCACTCCGGCCTCCAAAAGATCATCCGAGGTCAGCTCAAGCCAGGCACTGCCCCCCCCGAACACTTTTGGGAACAGGGATTTTAAATCTTCATTGACCTTATCGAAAGTGTCGCGGAAGCGTATTTGTGTTTCTTTATCAATTCTTTTAATGGCTTGGCTCAAGGTATCGAGGGCCTGCTCCAGATCCTGGCACTGATTTTCCAGGTAGCTTGAACGGGTTTTCGCCTCCTCATACTCTTCCAGTGCCGCCAGGTTGATGGCGCCAAGCGCCTCCACCTGCGCCTCCAGCGTCTGGATCTCCTGGCGCAGCTTGCCGCGATCAGCGGCAATCAGCACCGCCTGATCGAGGTCCACCAGGCGCACGCCCAGCTCTTCGAACTGCTCGTGCAGTCCCTGCCTGCGCGTCAGGTTGCGCTCGCGCTCGAGCCGCAGAGTCGCCAGCTTCTCTTGAATTTTCACCAGCTGCTTGTGATCGGCGCTTCTGGCCTGCTCCAGCTCGGTCAGCTGACGATCCAGCTCCGCGAGCCGCTGGTGACAGGCCAGTTGCTGCGCCTCAAGATTGCGCTGTTCGACCAGCAGGGGCGACAGATCCTGACTCGGAGCGGCCCCTGGCTCCTTGAGTTCCGCCAGCTCCAGGCCGAGACGGGCCAGCTCCTGCTCGCGCAGCGTGATGAGCTGGCGCTGGTTCTGCTGCTCCAGTTGCAACCGCTGGCAGGCCGCCTGCTGCTGCTCCCGGCGAAGGCGCACCTCTTCCAGCGCCCGCTCCGCCCCGCTCACCTGCTCCTGGGCGAGCAGCAGCGCCTCGGCGAGTACCTCCCCCTGCTCCTGCAGCTCGCCAAGGGCCGCTTCATCCTGCTCAAGCCGCTCCCCGGCCGACGCCAGCCGCTGCGCCTCCTCAGCCTGCTCCTTGTCGAGCCGGGCCAGCTCTTCCCCCAGCTGGCCCAGGCGCTGCAAGCGCTCCTGGCGCTGCCCCTCGCGCAGACTCCAGGCTTCGCGCAGTTGCTGCCACCGCAGCTCCTGCTCGCGCAGGGTGTGCTGAGCCAGCTCATGGGCACTGTGCAGCTGGGCCCGCGCTGCATCGGCGGCGGCAAGCTGCTCGTCGAGTCTGTGCAGCGCCTCCCGACCCGCGGCCAGCTCAGTGTGCAGCCGCTCACGCTCACCGAGCAGCGCCAGCGTACCGAGGGCCATGCCCTCCCCCAGATCCGCCCAGTTGGGGCCGAACCAGTCGCCGGCGGGAGTGAGCAGCGACTCACCGGCAGAGAGGCTGTGCAGGCGGGACAGAGCCTCCTCCCTGCTCTCTGCCAGCCAGATGGCATTGAGGAAAGCCGGAATGTGCTCGCCCCCCAGTTGCGCCGCCAGGGTACCGGCCCTGGCTGGCTGGGCCGGGCCAATCCAGAGTCCGGGTTGCGCCAGGTTGCACTCGTCCGCCGGGATTGCGGTGAGCCAGCGGCCGAGCACCTTGTCCAGCCCCCGGGCCCACTCGGGGGGAACCTGCAACCGATCCGCCAGGGTCGCGCCCGCCATCTGCTCCCCCAGGATCTGATCCAGGGTGGCGAGGCGCGCCTCCAGCTCGCGCAGCAGGCCCTGCTGGCGACCCTGCTCTGCCTTGAGCTCTTCATGGCGCGACACACCGGCCTGCCACGCTGCATCGGCTTCCTCATGGCGGGCGCGGGAGAGCGAGAGTTCCGCCGCCAGGGCATCGAGCGCCGGTTGCAAGTTCTCCCCCTCCCCGCCAAGGGGCCCGGCCTGTTCGTCTTCCAGCTTGAGGCGGGCAAGCCGGGTCTTGGCCTGCAGCTCCTGCAGGCCATTCACCTCGGCGCGGGTCTGGTTGAGCCGCCCCTGCAACTGGCCCAGCTGCTGCTGCCACTGCTGCTGACGCTGGCGCGCCTGCTCGAGCCGATCGCCCGCTACCGCACGCACGCTCTGCTGGTCGGTAAGCAACTGCTCACACTGCTCGAGGCGCGCCGACGCCACCTCCCCCTGCAACGTGCTGTCGCCCAGTTGCTCCAGCTGGCCGGCCAGCTGGGCCTTGAGACCGTCGATACGCTCGCCGAGGGACTGCCGCCTCGCCTGCCAGTCGCGGCCAAGCTCGCTCTGGTGCAATTGCTGCTGCTCGAGGCGGGCGATGGCCTGCCCGCCGAGGAAAATCTGCTGCTGGCGGCTCGCCTGCTCGGCCTGCGCCTCCTGGCGGGCCACCGACAGAGTGACGTGGCGCCCCTCGTCTGCGGTGCGCTTGGCATCGAGGGCCGCCAGCGCCTGTTCAGTCTGGGCCAGTTCGGTCTTGGCTTCGCCAAGACGCGTCTCCAGCGCCCACAGTTCCGAGCCGATCAGTTCGCTGCGGGCCGCGCGACTGCGACTCTTGAGCTGCTTGTAGCGCTCGGCGGTCTCGGCCTGGGCCTTGAGATGTTCGAGGCGCGAGCCCAGTTCGCCGCGGATGTCGCCAAGGCGTTCCAGGTTCTCCTGGGTATGGCGGATGCGCTGCTCGGTCTCGCGGCGCCGCTCCTTGTAGCGGGAGACCCCGGCGGCCTCTTCCATGAACAGCTTGAGATCGGCGGGGCGGGACTCCACCAGCCGGCTGACGGTGCCCTGTTCGATGATGGCGTAACTGCGGGGCCCAAGGCCGGTGCCGAGGAAGAGGTCGGTCACATCCTTGCGGCGGCACTTCTGGCCGTTGATCTGGTAGTGATTGGAGCCGTCGCGCAGCACTTCGCGGCGCACCGAGATCTCGGTAAAGCGGCCGAACTCGCCGGGTACCCGGTTGTGGGGATTGTCGAACACCAGCTCCACCGAGGCGCGGCCATGGGCGCTGCGATTGATGGAGCCGTTGAAGATGACGTCGGTCATGTTCTCGCCGCGCAGATGGCGGGCGGAGCTCTCCCCCAGCACCCAGCGCACGGCGTCGATGACGTTGGATTTGCCGCAGCCGTTGGGGCCCACCACGGCGGTCATGTCGGCGTTGAGTTCGATGCGGGTCGGCTCGACAAACGACTTGAAACCGGCGAGTTTGATCAATTTCAGACGCATGGCGGCCTATGTGGGTAACGAAATAAAGAGGAGGCGGGCAGGCGACTTTACCAAATCAAAGGCTTGTTTGTAATATGCTGGCACTTTCCCCATTCACTGATGGAGCTCACATGAGCCAATCACCCCACATGGTCAAAGATTCGGTCAGCGGTGCAGACTACTTCCTGCGCGGCTTCTCGCTCATCCGCCAGCCCGGCATCCGCACCTTCGTGCTGATCCCCCTGCTGGTCAACTTCGTGCTCTTTGCCGGTGCCTTCTACGCCTTGTTGCTACAACTGGACGGCCTTTTCGCCTGGCTGCACCAGCAGATCCCGAGCTGGCTCTCCTGGCTTGATTACCTGCTCTGGCCCATCGCCCTCATCACCATACTGGTGGTCTTCTCCTTCATCTTCAGTTCGGTGGCCAACTGGATAGCAGCCCCTTTCAACGGCCTGCTGGCAGAGAAGGTGGAACAGATCCTCACCGGTGAAGCCATGAATGACACCGGCATGCTGGATGTGGTGAAAGATGTACCCCGTACCTTCGGCCGCGAATGGACCAAGCTGAAATACTATCTGCCCAAGGCCATCGGCTGCCTGATCCTCTTCCTGATCCCGGTAGTGGGCCAGACCCTGGCACCCGTGCTCTGGTTCCTGCTCAGCGCCTGGATGATGGCGATCCAGTATGTCGATTATCCGTTCGACAACCACAAGATCGGCTTCATCACCATGCGCGACGCCCTCAAGCAGCGTCGTGGAAAGTGCCTGAGCTTCGGCGCCCTGGTGACCCTCTTCTCCGCCATCCCGGTGGTGAATCTCTTCGTGATGCCGGTGGCCATCTGTGGCGCCACCGCCATGTGGGTGGACCAATACCGCAGCGAGCAACTTGGACGCTGAACCGCGTCATCATGATCAAAAGAGGGGGCGAAAGCCCCCTTTTCATTACTTAATCTAATGCATAACCAAGATAGCTTGTCGCCCCAGCGCAGGGTTGTTAGGATGCGGGCCTTTCTCGCACCCTGGGATATCTCATGTTACATGCACTCTTCTTGCTCGGCCTGGTGGCCGAAGGGATGACTGGCGCGCTGGCAGCGGGTCGGCGACGGATGGATCTGTTTGGCGTCGTGATCATCGCCTCGGCGACGGCCATCGGTGGCGGTACCATTCGGGATGTGCTGCTGGGCCACTATCCCCTGCTCTGGGTCGAGCACCCCGAATACGTGCTGCTGGTGGCGGGCGCCGCCATGGCCGGGGTCATCTCGGCCCCGCTGATGCGCTACCTTGGCAAGCTGTTCCTGGCGCTCGATGCCCTGGGGCTCGTGGTCTTCTCCATCTTCGGGGCTGCCCGGGCGCTCGAGATGGGCCACGGGGCCGGCATCGCCTGCATCATGGCCGTGGTGACCGGCGTGTTCGGGGGGGTGCTGCGGGACTTGCTGTGCCAGCGTATCCCGCTGGTGTTCAAGCGCGAGCTCTATGCCGCCGTCTCGCTGATCACCGCAGCGCTCTACTGCTTTGCGCTGCACCATGGGCTGCCCAACGACTGGGCCGCTTTCGGTGCCATCGGCATCGGCTTCGTGCTGCGGCTCCTGGCGGTACGCTTCAAGTGGGGACTGCCCACCTTCAACTATCAGTACGCCACCCATTGATCGCGCCAGTTCCTGGCCATATCGCACGGATAACGAGCAACAAAAAAGCGCCATACGGCGCTTTTTTGTTGGGCATCGGCAAGAGAGGAAAGGGTCAGTTGATCCCTTCCGAGCTGAAGAAGGTCGCCTTGTCGGCGATGAAACGCACCTTGATATTCTTGCCTTCCCCTCCCCAGACACAGCTCGTGGTGCCGAGAGCATCGTCGCAACGCTCGGCCTTGCCGAGGATGGCACTCGCTTCGGCATAGCTCATCCCGACTTTCAGCTTGTCGTAGCTCTCGCGGTTGAGCTTGCCGCAACCAGTCAACAACAGGGCGATGAGCCCCCCGATCACAATCTGCTTCATCTTTCTCTCCTCTGGCTGGAGTCCAGAGCCTAGCAGCTTGGTTCCCCTCAATGCCAGCGGCAAAAAGACACAATCGGCACTCAACCCTTGAGACAATCCCGACTCACCAGCTGCGAACGGGGCCTGTGTCCAGGTGCACGAAGTTGTCGGAAGGGTAATAACCCACACCGCCCACCTTGAGGTTCAGGGCGGCCTTGCGCAGGTGCGCCAGCTGCACGCCGGGGATGCGCACGTCAACCGCCTGCCCCAGGGTGTGGTAGCTGTGCTTGGCGACGCCGCGACTCTTGCGCCGCTTCTGCTGATTGGTGGCCGGGGAGCGATAACCCGAGATGAGCTGGATTTCGCCGTGGCGTCCCAACTTGTGTTGCAGCAGAAAGAGCTGATCGAACAGCTTTCTGTCGATGTTGAACACTTCGTTGCGACGGTAGTCACGGAAAATATGGTTGAGCTCCGCCAGCCCATCGCTCAGATAGTGGCCATCTTCCCAATAACTGGCGCGTACCCGCTCGCCGGTATTGAGGTTGAAGAAACTCAGTTCCCGTCCCGAAGTGCTGCGGCTCGCCAGCGCAGGGAACGACAGCAGGCTGGTCCCCATCAGGCAACCCGCCCCCAGCAGCAGACGGCGTCGGCTTATCTCTTGTCCCAGCATCCGTTGTCCGTCCATCTCATGGTGAAGTCACACAGGTGAATGAATTTGATACAAGGGCCGAAACTACCTGCCAGAAAAAGCGCTGTCAAACCCCATTCACCCATGAAAAAGCCCGGCACGGGCCGGGCTTGTCACTCTGTGGCGAGGATCACAGCAAGCGGCTTTGATAGCTGACTCTGTCGAATCCGTAGATATCGTTGCGCAGTTGCTGACGTCCCTCTTCATCAATCCAGCTGCTCCAGTAGACGGTAAACACCGGGATAGGGTTGCTCAGGGGCAGCCACTTGGTCTGGGTCTCTTTCAGGATGCTGGCCACCTTGTCCGGCTGATAACGGGAGTCCGCCAGCAGCAGCTCCGCCAGATCGTCGGCGTGTTCCACCCGGATGCAACCCGAGCTGAAGGCACGGGCCCCCTGCTCGAACAGCGCCTTGCGCGGGGTGGAATGGAGATAGATGGCATCGTTGTTGGGCAGATAGAACTTGTAGCGACCCAGGGCATTGTGATCCCCCGGCTTTTGCCGCAACCGGTAAGGGAAACCGGAGGCCAGCGCATGGTGCCAGCCATCTTCGCTGAACTGCACCGGATTGCCCTCGCCGTCGATCACCTCGAACTGTTCGCGATCCAGGTAGGCAGGATCGCGCCCGAGCTTGGGCAGAATGTCCTTGCTCAGGATGGAGCGCGGCACGTGCCAGGCCGGGTTCAGCACGATGGAGCGGATCTCGCTGGCGAGGATGGGGGTGGCCCTCTGCTCCTTGCCGACGATGACCCGACTGGTGAAGACCTCGCTGCCAGACTCCACCACGCTCAGGCGGTAGTCCGGAATGTTGACCAGCACATAGCGACCGGCAAGGTGATCCACCAGATCACGGCGCCACAGGTTGCGTACCAGCAGGCTGGCGCGCACCTCGGGGCCGGTATTGAGCCAGCTGCGGGTCTGACGGCCGATGATGCCGTCGGCCGTCAGGCCGTGGCGGCGCTGGAACTGCTTGATGGCCTGCTCGGTCTCGGGATCGTAGAGGCTGTCCTGGTGAGTCGGGGCACTGTCCCCCAGTTCGTTCAGGATGGAGCGGATCTGGCCGAGCTCGGTCGAGCTCTCCCCGGCCCTCAGGGTCGGCATGGAGAGGGTGGGCCAGTGCTTGGCCATGGGCATGGCCAGCAGCTTGCGCACTTCTTCGCGCACGGCGTCGTATTCCGCCACCTGTGGCCTGAGTTGCCTGACCTGCTCCAGCAGATTGTCTCCCTGGGGGGCATGGGCCAGGGGGCGGTTCAGATCCAGCTTGAGGGTCTGCATCTGTTCACGCGCGACCAGATCCATCCCTCGCCAGGCCTGCTGGAACCGGGCCAGCTTGCCAAAGGCCTCATCGTAGAGGGCACCGCGCCGATCCGCCGGGGTCTTTTGCAACTGCTGCCAGAGGCGGTAGAAATCCGGATGCAGCTGGGCCAGCACCGCTTCCTGCAACTGCTGTTCAAGCTCATGACGAGCCTGCTCGGCCACCTCGTTCTGATACCAGTCATGCTGGATGCTGGGACTGGCCACTACCGCCTGTTCCGTGCTGGCATGAACCATGCTGGCCGGCCAGCAGCCCAGCCAGATGAGATTCGCCAATGCCAACCAATACTTCTTACCCATGCTTCTTACCACGCTTGCCTCAAATCGGTTCATTTCGGCCTGTCAGGCGCGACGGTCAGGTCCCCATGATGCGTGAATGCCGACGACTTTGCTAGCGGACGGAGGTGTAACGACGCCAGATGAGTTCCTGCTCCCCGCTGTCACCGACGGCCACTATCGCCTCGTTGAACCGCGCTACGAATTCCCCGGACAGGGTCTTCTTGCTCAACATGAAAAAGGTGGGCGTCTCATGGATCGCCATGGTGTGGGGGGCGACCGCATCCGACAGCCCCTCTCTCTTCAGACCCCAGGGCGTGGCCAGACTATCCCCGAGAAAACCGTCTATCCGCCCAAGCAGCAGCTTGCGATAGTTTTGCACATCGTTGACCTCGCTCACCTGGTTGCGGTATCGCTGCAGAACCTTGGTGATTTCCGGGCCGTAATAGTAGTCCCTGGTCACACCGAGGCGATGCCCGTGGGCCAGCCAGCTCGCCAGATCCGACTCCTCACCGGCACTGGATTTGCGTACCCAGAGCGATGTCCGGCCCGGGTTGTAGGGGATGGAGAACCAGGCATAACGCGCCCTCTCATCAGCAAAATACGCCTCCATCACGATGTCCAGCCGACCCCGCTCAAGATCGTGCAACCCCCGCTTCCAGGGACGCTCCACATAGACCAGACGACAACCCAGCCGATTCGACACGGCATTGAGGTAGTCGACCGCAAATCCACGCAGTTCCCGACGTGCTCCCTCTTGCTGGTAATAGTGGTATGGGGGCCAGTCATCGAAACCGACGCGAAGGGGGGAGGAGCAGAACGATTGCGCCCACAACGGTTGGAGGGGCAGACAGCAGAGCACACACAGAGAGAAGAGTCTCATGGGTCATCCTTGACGACGGGACAGGCCATCTTAATTCTGCCCGGGTGAAATGGCGACAGATCCTGCCACAACAAAGCACAATATCAGCCGTTTGCCTGATGCGCCCCAGGTGGCGGCAGACAGGTTGGCGCCGAAAAAGCCACAATCAAGAAGAGGAAGCAAACGACCCCAAAGCCCCTTTGTAAGCAGGGTGATTGAGGGTTAATATGTGAGCAAATATATTTTTGTGATCCACTATGCTTTTTTTGCAATTGGATTAGCATATGCGCGAAATCTGCCTATCAATCTGTCGGGCGTCGAGTGAGTAATATGACCTACAAAAAGTTCGGTTTTCTGGCTGCCATCCTGGCACTGAGCGGTTTCTACCTTTATACCCTCTATCTGGCCGCTCACCCCAACGTGAGCCTGGCTTACAAGCTCTATTACCTGGAAGGCAAGACCCGTTTCTGGGAGCACAACTCCAGCATGACCTACCAGCCCGGCAACGAACTCAACCTGACCAAGCCGAGCCGCTTCCTCTCAAGCGAAGGCTGGGCCAAGAAGCCCAGCGAGCAAGGCACCGAGCTGAGCGGTCAGGGCGGTCTCTATTTCGTGCTGCCCAAGCAGCAGGCCCAGCCGGAGCAGCTCACCATCCAGGCCAGGATCAACAGCCCCCAGGCTGGTGCCCTGCTCAAGGTGGCGCTGGGTCATGATTTCACCACCACGGTCAAGCTGGCCAAGGCGGGCATCAACGAGATCCGCCTCAGCCTGCCGGGCGACTCCCTGACCGCCGATCCCAAGCGTCCCAACTTCCTGGCGCTCTCCGCCCCGACACCGCTCAACGTCCAGTCCGTGCGACTGACCGTGGCTCAGTGAAGCGGAATGCCCCAAGCATCTGTTCCGTAAAATAATTCTTTCAATAAGGAAGTTCCCATGTCCCGTGCCGATTTTCGACTCTCTCTGGTCGTTCCCGTTTACAACGAGGAAGAGAGCATAGACGCCTTCATCAGCGCGATAGATACCGAACTGGCCCCGCTCAAAGACCAGCTTGAAATCGTGTTCGTCAACGATGGCAGCCGTGACCGCACCCGTGAGGTGGTCGAGCAGGCCATCGCCCGGGATCCCCGTGTGACCCTGGTCAACCTGGCCCGCAACTTCGGCAAGGAAGCGGCCATGACCGCCGGCCTGCACCAGGCCAAGGGCGACGCCATCGTCCCCATGGACGTGGACCTGCAGGATCCCCCCTCTCTCATTTTGGAGTTCGTCAAGCTGTGGCAGACCGGCGACTATGACACCGTCTACGGCATCCGGGTGGATCGCAGCGCCGATACCCCGATGAAACGCCTCACCGCCGGTGGCTTCTACCGCTTCTTCAACGCCCTCTCCACCAGCACCAAGCTGCCGGAGAACGCCGGTGACTTCCGCCTCATCGATCGCAAGGTGGTCGAGGCCATCAAGCAGTTGCCGGAGCGCAACCGCTTCATGAAGGGGCTGTTCGCCTGGGCCGGTTTTCGCGCCGTCGGCGTTCCCTACGAGCGCCCGGCCCGCCATGCCGGCGAAACCAAGTTCAACTACTGGAAGCTGTGGAACTTCGCCCTTGACGGCCTGATGAGCTTCTCCAGCTGGCCGCTGCGGGTGTGGAGCTACATCGGGGTCGGTGTCTCCTTCATCGCCTTCCTCTATATCCTCAAGATCATCACCCAGGTGCTCTTCTTCGGCATCGACGTGCCCGGTTACGCCTCCCTGATGTCGGTCATGCTGTTCCTCGGCGGCATCCAGCTGCTGTCGCTGGGCATCATCGGCGAGTACATCGGCCGCATGTTCGTCGAGGTGAAACAGCGCCCCGTCTACCTCATCGAAGGGGTCTACGGCCAGTACGCCAAGCAGGATGAAGAGCAGAAGCAGGAAGTGCCCACCACCAGCAAGAAGGGCGCTGGCAAGAAGGCCGCCGCGAAAGCCGCTGATGATCAGCAGGAGCAGGCGTCTCAATGATCTCCCGCGAGGAATTCTGGCGGCTGGTTCGCTTCGGTTTTGTCGGCGGGGGGGCCACCCTCGTCGATCTGGGTACCTCCATCGCCCTGTTTCATACCTGGCCGGCCATCTCCGAGCACCTGGTCACGACCCTGGCCTTTGCCGTGGCGTTCTGGTTCTCGTTCTTCGGCCATCGCTACATCACCTTCCAGAAACAAGGTGCCGCCAGCAAGTTCCTGCTGGTTGCCCTCTTCTCGCTGGCGGTGCGTAATCTCATCCTGAGCGGTTTGCTGTTTGCCGGTCTCTCCGGCCTGTTGCCGGTGGTGATCGCCACCCTGACCGTCACCGTGCTCACCTACGTTCTCTCCCGTATCTGGGTTTTTGCCTGATGAATGATATGACCAATACCGCCCCGTCAACCGGGGCTGCACTCCCCTATCGCCCGTCACTGTGCATCAGCGGCCGCGACTGGCTGATGATCGTCGCCGCCTTCGTGCTGAGCCGGGTGGCGCTCTATGGCATGGGCTATTTCGGCGTCCAGCTCTATGGCGCCACCGACATCGGGCCGCTGCAAGCCTACTGCCAGTTCGACTGCGTCTGGTTCCAGCGCATCATCGAGAATGGCTACGACCTCTATCCACGCTGGCTGAGCAAGGGCAATGCGGCGAACTGGGCCTTCATGCCCCTCTATCCCATGCTGGCCGGCGGTCTCTCCAGCCTGTTTGACATGGAGAGCCTCATCGGTCTGATGCTGGTGGCCAACATCGCCTTCTTCATCAGCCTGCCCCTGATGCTGCTGGTGCTGCGCCAGCTCAAGCTGGGGGACGACACCGCCCGCTTCGGGGTCTGGCTGCTGGCCTTCTCCCCCTTCTCCGCCTATTTCGTCTCCGGCTATACCGAGCCCATGTTCATGGCCTTGATGCTGGGAATGTTCCTGTTCGCCTACCGCGAACAGTGGCTCATGGTCGCCTTCCTCGGCATCTTCATCTCCGCCACCCGCAACCTGGGGGTGATGATGGTATTCCCGGTGTTGATCCTGGCCCTGCAGGCCTACGGCTGGCGCGAGTTCTTCCGCTTCACCGAGCGGGCCTTCAAGGTGGTGTTCACCCTCTGGCTCATTCCCCTCGGCCTCTTCTCCTACATGGTCTATCTCTATCACCTCACCGGGGATGCCCTGGCCTTCAAGCACATCCAGGTGGCCTGGGGCCGCTATATGGACAGCCCCCTGGACTGGTGGCTGAGCGGCTTCGAGCTGGGGGGGCGCAAGGCCTATCTCTCCATCATGGTGATCTTCGGCTGGTGCCTGAATGGCTACCTGTTCAGCCAGAAACGCTGGGCCGAAGCGACCCTGATGTTCATCTGCTGCACCATCCCCCTGATGACCGGCCTCAACGCCATGCCCCGCTACATGTTCGGCCTCTATCCGACCCTGCTGGCCATCGTGCTGCTGGCCCATCGCTGGCCTGCCATCCGCCCTGCGGTGCTCTGCATCAGCGGCATGGTTGCCTCCTTCATCGCGGTGGCCTTCGTCAACTTCAAGTTCTTCACCGTGTGACGCCACCCCGAATGCCTACAAGCCGGTCAACTGACCGGCTTTTTTCATGGCCGCGACACCCGGTTCACACTTTTCCATTCTTGAAAACGTAACCATTTGAACTGACGTCACAAATCGGTATTTTACCGGTCCAAGCCTGCCCCAGCGCGCCCTAGAATGAGTGCCTCAACGGACCCTGCTCCTCACACTCTGCTCAAGGAATGGCTTATGCGTCTCTCTTCGCGCCCCGCTCTTCGCCCATCACCCCTGTGGCTGGCCGTGCTCGCCACACCGCTGTTCATCGGTCAGGCGATGGCGGCCCCCGAGGTCTATCTCCATGTGGATGGCAAACCGGTGGCCGAGGCGCTGACGCTGGACAAGGGCACCGTCACCCTGACCCACAGACTGGACAAGGGGAGCCACCAGATCCGCATCAGCGATGCGGGCAACAGCTGCGGCACCAGCTTCGGGCCAACCGAGGCCAGGCCCCTTCCCTTCGGCACCGCCCAGCCCATGGACAAGTGCAGCAAGGGGACAGACTTCAATCTGAGGGTGATGCTGGCGGGGGACTACGAGTTCACCTTCAACCCCGATACCCCCAGCCTCAAGGTGTTGCGGGCAACCAAAAAGAGCGAGTTCAAACGCCAGCCTCCGGAAGAGCCCTGCATCAGCTGGGATGGCGGCCCGGTCACGACATCACTCAAGGGAGTCTGGCCCGACGGCACCCGGTTGCGGGATGCCTACTCGGGACAGGAAGCCGTGGTCAAAGGCGGCAAAATCACCCTGACACCGAGCAAGGAGAGCGGCGGCCTGCTGCTGCTCGAACCGGTCAAGGCCGCCAAGCCTGCTCCCTTCAGCTGGGATCAGGCGAGCGTCTATTTTCTGCTGACCGACCGCTTCCACAACGGCGATCCCGCCAATGATCACAGCTTCGGTCGTCAGAAGGATGGTCAGGACGAAGTGGCCACCTGGCATGGCGGTGACTTCAAGGGGCTGACCGAGAAGCTCGACTACATCAAGCAACTCGGCATCAACGCCATCTGGATCACCCCCATGGTGGAACAGGTCCACGGCTTCATCGGCGGTGGCGAACAGGGGAACTTCCCCTTCTACGCCTACCACGGCTACTGGGCGCTCGACTTCACCAAAATCGACCCCAACTACGGCGACGAAGAGAGCCTGAAGACCCTGGTGGACGAGGCCCACAAGCGCGGCATGCGGATCATCCTCGACGTGGTGATGAACCACGCAGGCTACGCCACCCTGGCGGATCTGCAGGATCTGGGGCTCACCGATCTCACCCAGAACACCGGCAAGCTGCCGAGTCGCTGGAACGAATGGCGCCCAAGCGGCGGCCTCAACTGGCATGGCTACAACCAGTTCATCGACTACCAGTCATCCCACTGGGACAAGTGGTGGGGCCCTGACTGGGTGCGCGCAGGCCTGCCCGGCTACCCGCAACCCGGCACCGACGACGTCACCGGCTCGGTGGCGGGACTGCCGGACTTCCTGACCGAATCCACCAGATCGGTGGGGCTGCCACCGCTGCTCGCTGCCAAAAAAGACACCAGGGCCAAGGCCCTGCCCGACGCCACCGTGAGCGATTACCTCATTGCCTGGCACACCGACTGGGTGCGCCGCTTCGGCATCGACGGCTTCCGTGCCGACACCGTCAAGCACCTGGAGCCCGCGGTCTGGGCCAGGCTCAAGCAGGCGGGCACCGACGCGCTCAAGGAGTGGAAGGCCGCCAACCCGGGCAAGGCACTCGATGACCTTCCCTTCTACATGGTGGGCGAGGTGTGGGATCACGGGGTCGCCAAGGACTTCTGGTACCAGCACGGCTTCGATTCCCTGATCAACTTCGACTACCAGCGTGAATTCGCCCTGCCCCAGGCCCAGTGCATGGCAGGGGCAGAGCCCACCTATGCGAGCTATGCCAGCCGCATCAACCAGGATCCCGAGTTCAACGTGCTGAGCTACATCAGCTCCCACGACACCAAGCTCTTCTTCGGCGACTACCAGGACGTGGCGCTGCAACGGCGGGTGGCCAACAGCTTCATGCTGCTGCCGGGGGGCATCCAGATCTACTATGGCGACGAGTCCGGCCGGGGACTGGCCAAGGATGGCGGCGTGTTCGATCAGAGCGTGCGCTCGGACATGAACTGGCAGGAGCTGGCGAGTGGCGAGAAGGCGGAGCTGGTCAAGCACTGGCAACGGCTCGGCCAGTTCCGTGCCGCCCACCCTGCCATCGCGGCGGGCAGCCACAAGAAGATTTCCGATGCCCCCTACGGCTTCGTGCGGGAGAAAGGAGAAGACAAAGTGGTCGTGGTCTTCGCAGGTCGGCAGAAATAGCGACCTGGCCTGAATAAAAAGGGGAGCCGATGGCTCCCCTTTTTTGTCTTGCCAACGCCCGCATCAATCAGACTGGCGGGCCGCCTTTGGCCACTGCAACCTCGCCCTGAGCAGGGTTTCCTGCCACAGGGGCCAGGCCAGCAAGGCCTGCTGATAGGCGCCAGCCTGACCGGGCAGCGAAATGCCATAGCTTGCCAGTCGATAGGCCATCACCGCATAGAAGGCATCCAGAATGCTCGCCTCGTCGAAATAGAAGGGCCCCCGCGCCTGGGACCAGAGGGTCTGCAACCGGGCCAGCTCGTCAATGACCTCCACCGGCGGTTCACTCTGGGTGGGCGCCCCCAGGAAGAAGGGCAGCAGGGTGCGGATCTGGCGAAAACCGGCGTGCAGCTCGGCGCACAGGCTGCGGGCCAGGGCCCGTTCGGCCTTGTCCACCGGATAAAGGTGACGCTCCGGGCAACACTCGTGGAGATATTCGGCGATGGCCAGAGAGTCGTGAATACGCAGCTCACCGTCGTCGAGCCAGGGCACCAGGCCGGCGGGGGCCGTGCGCTTGAGCCGTTGCAGCTCCTTGGTATCTTCCAGATCGAAGACCTGCTCCTGCCACTTGAGCCCGCTCATGGCCAGCACCAGCGCCGTTCTCATTGCCCAGGTGGAGCCCGTGCCCACCGTCAAAACCAGGGATCCCATCGATTGCCTCCTGCATGGGTTGTTTACTGGCCATCCCGCCGGCCCCGTGGCACGACATCCGATGACCACCTCACATTTGCGTACTGGCGGGTTTGACCCACTTGGGTAGCAGTGCTAGTTTGATTTTTCAAAACAATCAGTTAGCAACAATGTGAGCTATGGACAGCCAATTTACCATCGTCATCGCAGATGACCACCCCCTGTTTCGGGGCGCCCTCTATCAAGCGGTGCACATGGCCATCGACGACGCCAGATTGCTGGAGGCTGACTCCATCGACAGCCTGAGCCACCTGCTCGATGAACATCCCGACGTCGACCTGCTGCTGCTGGATCTCAAGATGCCGGGGGCCAACGGCTTCGAGGGGCTGGCCTATCTGCGCGGACATCACCCGGATCTCCCCATCGTCGTGGTCTCGGCCTCCGAGGATCCCGCCATCATCCAGCAGGTGCTGCGCCTGGGCGCGCTCGGCTTCATTCCCAAGTCCGTCCCCATGAAAGAACTGGTCAGCGCCCTCAATACGGTGATCGGGGGGGACAACTGGGTGCCGGAAGGCATCTCCCTCCATCCCGAGCCCAGCGAAGGGCCCGATTTCGCCACCAAGCTGGCCAGCCTCACCCCCCAGCAATACAAGGTGCTCATCATGTTGCGGGATGGCAGCCTCAACAAACAGATCGCCTGGGAGCTCAACGTTTCCGAGGCGACCATCAAGGCCCATATCACCGCGATTTTCCGCAAACTAGGGGTCAAGAACCGCACCCAGGCCGTCATCGCCCTCCAGCAGATGGATATCAAGGACAGTTGAGCCCCTTGCCATCATCAGAGCCCATATCACTCCGCCTTCCGCAAACTCGGGGTCAAGAACCGCACCCAGGCGGTCATCGCCCTCCAGCAGATGGATATCAAGGACAGTTGAGCCCCTTGCCACCATCAGAGCCCATATCACTCCGCCTTCCGCAAACTCGGGGTCAAGCACCGCACCCAGGCAGTCATCGCCCTGCAGCAAATGGGCATCAAGGACGACTGAGCTCGTCCCCGGCTGGCTTGTATCGAGCCAGCGCCCCCTCCAACAGACTCTCTGGCCCCCCGCGGCAGCCGGAAACGGCCTCCCTGCACCATTTGCGGCTCGACAATTAGCACGGTCGTACTTTATGCTGCCAGCCCAGAGAGAGGAGAGCCGGATGAGCAAGGGACGTCTGACCCGCGACACCATTTTGCAGACTGCATTCGAGCAGGCGAGCCAGCAGGGGCTTGAGAGCCTCACCATAGGCTCCCTCGCAACGGCCTGCGAGATGTCAAAAAGCGGTCTGTTCGCCCACTTCCAGTCCCGCGACAACCTCCAAATCGCCGTGCTCACCCATTCCGCCGAGGTATTTCGGGAGCGGGTGATCCAACCGGTGCGCCAACAGGGACACGCCACCCAGCAGGAGAAACTGCTCGCCCTGTTGCAGGCCTGGCTGGCCTGGAACCAGAGTTTTGCCGGCCGCTGCATGTTCCTCGATGCCTGGACCTCCGCCCAGGAGGGTGAGGTCCAGCAGGCGGCACGCGAGCTGGTCCGTTTCTGGCTCGACTACCTGGCACGCCAGGTAGTGCAGGGGCAGGCCAGAGGGGAGTGGCGCAGCGATCTCGATCCCTGGCGCGCAGTCTATCGCCTCTATGGCCTCTATCTCGGGGATCAGGTGTTCCATGCCCTGGGGCTCAGCGAGGATCCGGCCCGTCACTTCTGGCCCGAGGTGGAACAATTGCTGACCAGCTGGCGCTGACCCGACGGGCTCTTCTTTTTAAAAACCCGCAAAAAAGCACGACCGTTCGCACACAAAAGACACAGGATGACCATGAGCAGCAAGATCTACTTCAACACACGCCGCTTCAGCCCGAGCAAGTTGCTGCTGGGCCTCGGCACCCGCCTGCATCACGTGCTCGCGCCCACCCACGCCAAGCGCACCGCCAGCAAGCTGCTGCTCACCCCGCAGCGGGCGACCCGGGACGTCGAAGCCCCGGCCGGCCTGGTCGAGCAGGCCATCCACACCAGTGAAGGGACCCTGATGAGCTACCGGCTCGGCCAGGGGCCGGTCTGGCTGCTGATGCACGGCTGGTCAGGCAGTGCCAGCCAGTTCTATCCGTTGATGAGCCACATCGCCGCCCAGGGCTATACGGCCCTCGCCTACGATCACCCCGCCCACGGCCGGAGCGAAGGGAACAGGGGTCACCTGCCCCGCTTCGTGCGCGCTTTCGACGAGATCCTCGAGCGGGTCGGCCCCGTCCAGGGCGTCATCACCCACAGCATGGGGGGCGCCGTCACCCTCAGCAGCCGTCACCCGGCAATCGATACGCTGCCGCTGCTGCTCATCTCCCCGGTGCTCGACTACGTGCCCCAGCTCTACGGCATGGTGGCGCGCTCCGGCTACTCCATCCGGCTGTTCGATGCGGTGGTCAAGGAGATAGAACACAAATACCAGCACCCGCTCAGCACGGTTGACCCCCTTGGCCGGCTCGCCCGGCGCAGCGGCGCCGCCCTCATCGTTCACGACGAGGAAGACCGCTTCGCCCCCCACCGGGACTCCCTACGCGCGGCCCAGGATGGCAGAACCCGACTGGTGAGCACCCGGGGGCTCGGCCATGGCCGTATTCTGGCAAGCCCTCCAGCCTTCGCCGCCTTCGATCAACTGAGCCAGACGCCCTTGGCAAACTGAAAATGAAACGGGCCGCAAAAATTGAGCGTGCGGCCCATTTTATCCGGTATACAACGTCTTATAGTTGAATTGCGCGGTGGCAACCCGCCCTGGCGATCACGATAAGGCGCACCCTCATGGCCAGACCCAATACTGCTCTTCTGCTGACCGGTGGTGGTGCCCGCGCCGCCTATCAGGTCGGCGCACTCAAGGCGGTGGCCGAACTCTACCCCCGCAACATCGGCATCCCCTTCCCCATTTTGTGCGGCACCTCGGCGGGGGCTCTCAACATCACGGCGCTGGCGTGCTACGCCTCCTGCTTCCATCTGGGGGTGCGCAAGCTGGAGTGGGTCTGGCGACGTTTCGAGACCCACCACATCTTCGACTTCCACCCCTGCCAGCTGCTGTGGCGCACCCTCTATCAGGGCTCGGCCGGCCTCATCACCCCCCAGAGCAACCGTGCCTTCCACCTGTTCGACAACGCCCCCCTGCGCCGTCTGCTGGATCAGCTCATCGACTATCACCGCATCGATGACAACATCCTCTACGGCAGCCTGGAGGCCATCGCCATCACGGCCTCCGACTACGATGACGGCCTCTCCACCACCTTCTTCCAGGGGCGGGCCGAACATCAGCCCTGGGAGCGCGCCAGACGACGTGGCCTGCGAACCCTGCTCACCTCGGATCATCTGCTGGCTTCGTCGGCGCTGCCCTTTGTCTTTCCCGCCACCCCCATCGGCGATCGCGTCTACGGGGATGGTTCCATCCACCAGCTGAGTCCGCTCAGCCCCGCCATCCATCTGGGGGCGGAGCGGATCCTGCTGGTGACCCTGGACTCCCCTCACAGGGAGAACCCGACTCCCCGCCAGGGGCACCTGACCAGCTCCAACATCGCGAGCCATCTGCTCAACACCGTCTTCTCCGACACCCTCAATTCGGATCTGGAGCGGCTCGGGCGCATCAACCAGACCCTTTCCCTTATTCCGGCACGGGAGCGCAGTCGACTGAAACTGCGCCAGGTGGAGACCTGCGTGATCCGCCCCAGCCAGGATCTCGACCTCATCGCCCTCGAATACCTCCCACGGTTGCCGACCCAGCTGCGCCGTCTGCTGCGAGTGCTCGGGGTCAACGGCGAAGAGAGCAGCAGCCTGGCCAGCTTCCTGATGTTTGACCCCGGCTATTGCCAGCGGCTCATCAAGCTGGGATACCAGGACGCGCTGGATCACCGCCAGCGCATCGAGGCCTTCCTCGACCTGCCGGGCAGCGGGAGGCAGCAGCAGTTTCGCGAAGAGGCCTGAGGGGCCTTATCCCATGGCAAGGAGATCCTAGCGTCCCTCCAGCAGGCGCTGCTCGGCCTGTTCCATGGCCACGGCCGTGCCGAAAAGCACCAGGGTATCTCCCGCCGCCAGCACCAGCTCGCGCCTGGGATCCAGGCTGCGCTCCCCGCGATGAATCGCCTTGATGCGCACCTCTCCCAGGGCGAGATCCCGTACCCTGTGTCCCACCGCCCAGGCCTGGTCGTGCAGCAGCACGGGATGCAGCCGCTCGAGCAGTTGATCCGTCTCCAGATTGCCCGCACTCTTGCCGCCCCAGTAGAAACCGTGCAGAAAGCGATACTGGCTGCTGCGCTCGTGCTCCATGCGCCGGATCACCCGGCCGATGGGAATGTCGCAGTTGAGCAGCAGGTGGGAGACCAGCATCAGGGCTCCCTCCTGGGATTCGGGGATCACCTCGAAGGCGCCGGCCTGCTTGTAGTGTTCAAGGAAGCTGTCATCCCGGGTGCGTACCAGCACCTTGATCTCCCCCGCCAGCTCCCGGATCAGCGTCAGCATGGCATCGACCCGCTTTTGATCGTCGAAGGTGATGATCACCAGCCGCGCCCGCAACAGACCGGCCGCCAGCAGGATGTCGCGCCGGCTGGCATCGCCGAACGCCACCTGCTCCCCCGCGAGCTTCGCCTCACTCACCCGCTCGGGATCGAGATCCAGGGCCAGGAAAGGTATCTCTTCGAGCTTGAGAAAGCGGGCACAGGTTTGGCCGGTGCGTCCGAACCCGGCGATGATGACGTGCTGGTGTTTGCTCAGGCCCGACTGGGCCACCTCGGCGCGAGAGAGCAGGGCACTGTCGGTGAGGGAGTGGGCAAGCCCCAGCGCCCGCAACACCAGCCAGGGGGTGAGGGCGATGGAGATGACACCGATGCCGATGAGCAGAGAGACCAGCTGGTGGTCCAGCAAGCCGTGATGACTCGCCAGCGCCAGCAGCACAAAACCGAACTCCCCGACCTGGCTCAACATGATGCCAGCGGCCATGGCGTCGCGCTTGCGCTCCCCCATCAGGCGGCCCGCCAGCAATATCAGCAGCGACTTGCATAGGATGAGCCCCGTCACACAGGCCAGCACCTGCCACCAGGCGTCCGCCACCAGCGCCCAGTCCATGGTCATGCCGATGGTAATGAAGAAGAGCCCCATCAACACGTCGCGAAACGGCTTGATGTCCACTTCGAGCTGATGACGATAGTGGGACTCCCCCAGCATCATGCCCGCCAGGAAGGCACCGAGCGCCATGGAGAGCCCCATCCACTGGGTCAGGGAGGCCGCCAGCAATGCCACCAGCAGGGCACTCAGTACGAAGAGTTCGTCTGAACGTGCGCGCGCCACCTCGAAAAACAGCATGGGCAGCAGCCACTTCCCCACCGCCAGCAGCACGGAGAGCGCAAACAACCCCTTGAGGGAGGCCCAGGCGACCTCCGCCAGCAGGGCGCTGCCCTGCACCTCGGGCTGGGCCAGGATGGGGATCATCACCAGCAGGGGCACCACGGCGAGATCCTGGAACAGCAGCACGCTCACCCCGAGCTGGGCTCGCCGGGTATGGAGCTGCTTGAGCTCGCCCAGCTGCTTGATCACCACGGCGGTGGAGGAGAGCGCCAGGGTGCCTGACACCACCAGCGCCTGGGCCAGGCTCAGCCCCCACCACCAGCCGAGCCCGAAAAACAGCAGTGAGGTGAGCAGCACCTGCAGGCTGCCGACCCCCAACACCAGCTTGCGCATGGCGAGCAGACGCGGCAGGGAGAACTCGAGCCCGAGGGAGAACATCAGGAACACGATGCCAAGCTCCCCTATGGTCTGCATCATGGCCTGACCCGTGACGATGGCCACGCCGTGGGGGCCGAGCAGCATGCCGGCAAACAGATAGGCAAGGATCACCGGCTGGCCGAGGCGCCGGAAAATGGCCACCAGCACAACGGCGAAGATCAGCAGGATCAACACATCGGCGTACACCCATCCCTCTCCTTCATCTGCCCGGCGCCCTCTTCCCTGACACAGCAAGCACAGCGCCCGCTCCCCATATGGCACGCCACTCGCTCAGCGGCAGGAATTTCCCCTCCCGTTTCATCCCGTTAAGCCTAGCCAGCCCCCTTGTTTTTCATCGGACATATTTTAGGCACAGGGCTTGCAGGAGCCTGTGCAATGAATGGAGAGGTGTAAGGGCTGTAACGTGGAAAACACATCGTCATTGAACGGCTTCGGACATGGCATAGAGCAGTGGGTACAGCAGATGGAGCGGCTTGCGCCCTTGACCGGGCAGGACCGCTATCAGCAGATAGAGCAGTTGCTGGGGCAACGGGATCTTGACGCCCTGCTGGCAATCTTTGCCGAGCGGGTGGCAAACATTGTCCGGATCCACTCGCTCCAGTTCGACTGTGGCCAGCCCCATCCCCTCATCTCGCACCCGCCCCAGGCCAGGCTGACCCTGCATGCCTATCGCTTCGAGCTACGGGGACGACACGAGCAGTTGCTCGGCCAGTTGCACTACGAGCTGGAGCACCCTCTGAGCGACGGCCAGAGGCGGTTGCTTGAGCAATATCATCAGCTGTTCAGTCTCCCCCTGCCCCTCTATCTGCGGCTGGATCGGCTGGAACAGCAGGTGCGGCTCGACCACCTGACCGGGCTTGGCAATCGCGCCTACTTCGACGAGGCCATCGGCCGGGCGGTGGAGCAACACAGCCGGGAACCCCACGGCCTGGTGCTGGTGCTGCTGGATCTCGACAGATTCAAGCAGGTCAATGACACCTGGGGCCACCCGGTGGGCGACCTGGTGCTAAGCCGCTTCGCCCAGTTGCTGCAGGGGTGCATTCGCGGGACGGATCAGGCGTTTCGCCTCGGCGGGGACGAGTTTGCCCTGCTGCTGCAACCCGCGGACCCCGAGGCCTGGCGCCCGGTCTGGCTGCGGTTGCAACATGTGCTCCACAGCCACAAGGAGCTCAGCGCCTTCTCGGTGGGGTGCAGCCTGGGAGCCGCCAGCTGGCAGTCGGGCATGGATGTGCAGCGCCTCTACGAGACGGCCGATACCCATCTCTACGCCCGCAAGAAAGCCGGGGGCTCCGGCCTGCCCGAATAGGGCATCACCCTTCCCCTCCCGGCCCCCTGTCACTCTGCGATGTCAATCTGCATCCGGGGTGACGGGGGGCCGCCACTCCCACGCCACCCCCTCTTCTGGCGCCAGAAATCCGTCGCAGACAAAGAGCCCGGCCACCAGTGCCACCTGTTCACCGTAGTAGAGGATGGGAATGCGCCCCCGCTGCCAGGAGGGCACCCCGTACTCTTGCAGCAGCTTCTTGAGCCGCCGGCTGCCCACCCGCCCCACCGGTTTCAGCATGACGCCGGGGGCGACCTGAAAACGCACCGAGAGCGGCTCGTCCCCCCTCGGTGTCCGCAACCCTTCGCCATCCGTTCTCCAGAGCCTGAACTGCCCGAGCCCGTCCGGCAGGGTGAGCGTCTCTTCCATCCGGATGGGCAGCACCTCCTCGCGGGGGGCGAGATCCGGCGCCACCAGGTACAGGCGCCCCTGATAGCGGCGGCACGCCAACCCTTGCAGGCTCAGCCTGGGGTTGGCGTCATCGCGCGCCAGCGCCACCTCCTGCCACAGCAGGCCCAGCAGCTCGCGGGAGGGCATCTCTCCCCCCTGGCGGCGGATCCAGTGGCGCAGCAGGTTGTTGCGCCGCACGGGGGAGAGGGAGAGGAGTCCGTCAATGCGCAGCCCTTCTCCCTCACCCACCGCCTGCCAGTCCGCCTCGGCCAGCTCGCTGATGAGCGCCTCCTGCTCGGCGCACAGGGCCATGGTGCGCGCCGTCGTCCGGGCCATGGCGGGCCAGCGGTCCTTGAGCAGGGGGATGATCTGCTGGCGCAGGAAGTTGCGGTCATAGCTCGGGTCCTCGTTGCTCTCATCCTCAACCCAGCCATAAGGAAGTGACTGCGCGGCTTCCGCCAGCTCGGCCCGGCTCATGTCGAGCAAGGGGCGCAACAGATGGCCTGCGGCAAAAGGCTGGCTCGCCACCATGCCCGCCAGTCCGCGCAGACCGGCACCCCGCTTGAGCGCCAGCAGCAGGGTCTCCAGCTGATCATCCTGATGGTGAGCGGTGAGCAGCCACTCCCCTTCCCCCAGGTGGGCGGCGAGTCGCTCATAACGCGCCGCCCGCGCCTGGGCCTCCAGGCTCTCCCCGTTGCCCCGACAGAGCTGCACCCGCTCCACGATGAGGGGCACCGCCAGTTGCCGGCACACCCCTTCGCAGTGAGCCACCCAGTGGTCGGCATGTGGGCTCAGGCCGTGATGAACGTGCAGGGCGTTCAGGGCGAGGCCATGGGCACGGGCAAAACGGGCCGCCAGCACCAGCAAGACGGTGGAGTCGAGCCCGCCGCTGAAAGCCACCAGCAGACCGCGGGAACCTTCCGGCGCGGGCAGGGTCTGACAAAAACGAGAATAAATACGAGAAATCATAGGCTTCCCCAATACGACCAGGCCGATCTTAGCAGAGTCGGGCTTATCAAGCGCTAACCCGGCTGCTAGAGTGAATCGCTCCCTGCGTGGGCAAGGAAGCCATATAACCCGAATTGGAATAAAACCATAATGAACAACAAGAAACACATCCTGGCCACCCTCGTCGGGCTGGCCCTGCTGGCCGGTTGCAGTCAGGCACCGAACCAACCGGACAAACACTCCGGCCTTGCGCTGGCCAACATGGACACCAGCGTCAAACCTGGTGACGACTTCTTCCGCTACGTGAACGGCCACTGGCTCGCCACGGCCAAGATCCCCGATGACAGGCCCGCCGACGGCGCCTTCTACCTGCTGCGGGACAAATCCCTGGCGGACGTGCGGGTGCTGGTGGAGGGGCTGGATGGCAAGGCCGCCGCCGGCACCCCTGCACAGCAGATCCACGACCTCTACCAGAGCTATCTGGATCAGGCCGCCCGCAACGCCAAGGGCACCACGCCCCTGCTGCCGATGCTGAGCGAGATAGAGCAGATCAGCACGCCGCAGGATCTCGCCCGCGCCTTCGCCCAGAGCGCCCGCACCGGTGGCGGCTCCCCCTTCGGTTTCTGGATAGACGCCGACGCCAAGGCTCCTGACAGCTATGCCGTCTACCTCTACCAGGCCGGCCTCGGCCTGCCGGATCGGGACTACTACCTCAAGCGCGACCCCAACAGCCAGGCACTGCTGCACAAGTACGAGCAGCACATCGCCGCCATGCTGGCCCGCTTCGGTGAGACGGATGCCCAGGCCAAGGCGAAACGCATCCTGGCCCTCGAGACCAGGCTCGCCCAGATCCAGTGGGACAACGTGGCCCTGCGGGACAGAGAGAAGAACTACAACAAGGGACCGGTGAGCGAGCTGGGGCGCCTCGCCCCCGCCATCGACTGGGACACCTACCTGGCCCAGGCCGGCCTTGCGGGGCAACAGAGCCTGGTCATCGGCCAGCCCACCTACCTCTCGGCCCTGAACGAGGTGATGCAGCAGACTCCGGTCGCTGACTGGCAGGCCTACCTCAAGTGGCAGCTCATCACCGATTACGCCCCCTACCTCGACAGCCAGACCGATGCCCAGAATTTTGCCTTCTTCGGCACCGCCCTGAGCGGCACGCCCAAGCAGCGCGCCCCCTGGGAGCGGGCCCTCGGGGTGCTGGACAACAACCTCGGGGAGGCGGTGGGCAAGCTCTATGTCGAGCGCTACTTCCCGCCAGCGGCCAAGGCCCGTATGGAGCAGCTGGTGGAGAACCTGCGCACCGCCTACGGCCAGAGCATCCAGGAGCTGGACTGGATGTCCCCGGCCACCAAGACCCAGGCCCTCGAGAAGCTCGCCAAGTTCAGACCCAAGATCGGCTACCCGGACAAGTGGAAGGACTACAGCGCCATCACCATTCGCCCCGACGATCTGGTGGGCAACCTGCAGCGGGCCCGCGCCTTCGAATACGCCGACAACCTGGCTCGCCTCGGCAAGCCGGTCGATCGGGACGAGTGGCACATGTCCCCCCAGACGGTGAACGCCTACTACAACCCGAGCAACAACGAGATCGTCTTCCCGGCCGCCATTTTGCAGCCCCCCTTCTTCGACATGACGGCGGACGATGCGGTCAACTACGGCGCCATCGGCGGGGTGATCGGCCACGAGATGGGCCACGGTTTTGATGATCAGGGGGCCAAATCCGACGGTGACGGCGTGATGCGCGACTGGTGGACGCCGGCGGATCTCAAGGAGTTTCGCTTCCGCACCAGCCGGCTGGTGGCCCAGTACAACCGCTTCGAGCCCATCAAGGGCCAGTACGTCAACGGCCAGTTTACCCTGGGGGAGAACATCGGCGATCTCGGCGGCCTCACCATCGCCCACAAGGCCTACCTGCTCTCCCTGGATGGCAAGGAGGCCCCGGTGCTGGACGGTTTTACCGGCGAGCAGCGCTTCTTCCTCGGCTGGGCCCAGGTGTGGAAGGGCATGTATCGCCCCGAGCTGATGCAGATGCTGCTCGCCTCGGATCCCCACTCGCCGCCGGAATACCGGGTCAACGGCGTGGTACCGAACATCCCCGCCTTCTACGAGGCATTCAAGATCCAGCCCGGCGACAAGCTCTATCTGGACCCGGCCAAACGGGTCAAGATATGGTGATGACAACCCGGGCAGGGGGCGGCCGACCAGCGGCCCCCTGCCCGCTTCCGACGTGGCAGGGAAGCGTCCCCTGCTCGTCACAGACACACAAGCAGCAACAAGGGTCCTCTCCATGAAAGCCTTATTCCTTACTCTCGGCCTGCTCACCCTGCCCCTCGCCAGCCAGGCGGCGGACGGCTTCTTCAAACAGCTGACACTCCCCTCCGGCCAGGTGGTGACCGTCAGCGAAGGGCGCGGCGAGCCCGCCTCCACCGGCAGCTACGACGTGCGCCTCTACTCCGGTGCCAACCCCCAGTTTCCGCTGGATCAGTTCATCGACGGCAAGGTGCTGCCGCGCGATGGCAGTATCAAGGAGATCAAGCTGCTGGATCTCAACGGCGACAAGCAGCCTGAAGTCATCGTCGTGGTGGAGAGCGCCGGCAGCGGCAGCTACCTGAGCGCCGACGCCCTCACCATCAATCCCCAGGAGGGGCTGGAGAGCTTCAACCACGTGGAGGGACTGGCCCCCAGTGACGATGTGATTGAGGCCCTCAAGACCCCCCGCGACTGACCCCCCACGCCCCGTATCACGGGGCGTTTTTTTACCCCGCGCCTCCCGATGCGGTGCCCGCGGCCCCCCACAGGGCGGATGGACGACTGTTTTTTTCTGTGCCTATAATCGCCGCACCCTGCCATAACGAAACACAAGGAGGTAAAAAATGGTTATCCAAGCGTGTCCGATGTTCTCGGCTCGCCTGTTCGGCACATTCAAGTGCTCTTGCCTGCATACCATCGCGCTGCGATAGCGGGTTCGAGCAAAGCCGACTCCCTTCCATACCGAGACCTTTCTCGACTCTGCCGTTGTCGCCAGCGCTCCTGATGACAGGGATTTCCCATCCCGCGATTTAAGAGAGCAAGAGCATGACAACCCTGATGAGTACCCATTCCCTGCAGATGAGTGCGGGGCACCTTCCCTTATTTGATCACCTCGAACTCGGCATTCGCGCAGGCGACCGACTCGGCCTGATTGGCGCCAACGGCTGCGGCAAGAGCACATTGCTCGCGCTGCTGGCGGGCGAGCGCACGCCCCAGGCCGGCCGGGTCGTGCAGGCCGCCGCCTGCCGCTGCGAGTTCGTGGCCCAGCAACTGCCCGCCGGGCTTTCCACCCTCAGCACCCGCGCCGTGCTGCTGGATGCACTGGGCAATGACCCCGCCGCCGAATGGCAGGTGGACAAGCTGCTGGCCGAACTGCAGCTGGAGGCCCAGGCCACGTTGCCGGTCAGTGCACTGAGCGGTGGCCAGCACAGCCGGCTGCAGATAGGCCGCGCCCTGCTGCGCCAACCCAACCTGCTGCTGCTCGATGAGCCCAGCAACCACCTGGACTTGCCCGCCCTGCTCTGGCTCGAGCAGTTTCTGCTGGGCTGGCGCGGCGCCTTCGTGCTGGTCTCCCACGACGCTCGCCTGCTGGACAGCGTCACGGATCAGACCCTGATCCTGCGAGACGGCCAGTTGCACCGCTTCGCCCTGCCCTGCAGCCCGGCCAGGGCGGCACTGGCTGCCGAGGATGAGCAGGCCCGCCTGCGCCGGGCAGATGAGCAAAAGGAGATAGACCGCCTGAGCGCCAGCAGCAAGCGCCTCGCCATCTGGGGGCGGGAGCATGACAACGAGAAGCTGGTGCGCCAAGCCAAGTCCATGGAAAAGCGCATCGCCCGCCTGCAGGAGGAGCAGAGCCAGGTGGCGGCGCTGGCCCCCTGGCGGCTCGAGCTGCGCGGACTGAGCCTGCCTGCCGACACCCTGCTGCGACTGGAAGCCCTCGACGTATCGCCGGCACCGGCACTGCCGCCGCTGCTGCGTGCCGAGGGGCTCTGGCTGCGGGCAGGGGACAGGGTCGCCCTGCTCGGTGCCAACGGCACCGGCAAGTCCTCCCTGCTGCGCCAGTGCTGGCGCGAACTGACTGACCTGAGTCCGCAGGCGGGCTGGTACTGCCACCCCGGCGCGAGCATCGCCTATTACGATCAGTCCCTGCAGCAGCTGGCTGACGACGCCACCCTGAGCGACGCGCTGTACCCCCTGGCCCCTCTGCCTGAGGTGACGCGGCGACAGGCGCTGATCCGGGCGGGCTTCCCCTATGCCCGCCACGGCCAGCAGGTGCACACCCTGAGCGGGGGCGAGCGGGCACGGTTGCTGTTCCTCGCCCTGTCCCTCGGCAGCCACCACATGCTCTGGCTCGACGAACCCACCAATCACCTGGATCTTGCGGGCAAGGAGGAGCTGGCCGACGCCATTGCGGCCTTCCCCGGGGGCGTGCTGCTGGTCTCCCACGACCGGGAGCTGATCGAGCGCAGTTGCAACCGCTTCTGGCTGATACAGGACGGGCGCATCCAGGAGGCTCACAGCGCCGAGCGGGCCTATGCCGAGCTGCTGGGCGATGCCCCCTTGCCGCAGGCGGGCAGCCCGGCTCGATCAGGTGACCCGCAGACCGCGGCCGCCACGGGGGATGACGAAGAGGCGCTGCTGGCGCGCTGGTATGAGCTCGATGCCCTGCTCGCCGCCGATCTGGCCCGCAAGCCCAGGCACCAGACCCCGCGCCTGCAGCAGCAATGGCGTGACGAGCTGGCGCGCCTTGCCGAGCGGCTCGGGTTTGCCTGACGCCAGCCCGGATCATCCATTTCTTGTTACGCAACACACGCGGCCAGCCACGGCTGGCCGCAAGGAGTCATCATGACATCAGCACCACCCCACATCAGGCTGGATCCCGTCACCGACACCGACCTGCCTCACATCTATCGCGGCCTCTCCGATCCCCGGGTCGTCGCCTACTACGGCGTCAGCTACGACAGCCTGGCGGCATGCCGGGCACAGATGGATTGGTATGCCGAGCTGACCCGCACCGGCCGTGGCGCCTGGCACCTCATTCGCGACCGGCACACGGGCGAACCGCTGGGGGCCATCGGCTACAACGATGCCGACCCGACTCACCGGTGTGCCGAGCTGGGCTACTGGCTCTATCCCGAACACTGGGGCAAGGGGGTGATGAGCGCGGCGCTGCAACTCTGGCTACCGCTCACTTACCGCACCACCGACCTGCACCGGCTTATGGCAGTGGTGGAGGAGCCCAACCTCCCCTCAGCCCGCCTGCTGGAGAGGGCCGGTTTTCACTACGAGGGCACGGCGCGGGAGTGCGAGCGCAAGGGGGATGGCTTCATCTCCCTGCGCCACTACGCCATCTTGCGCAGCGACCTGCCCGCCAGCCTGTGACCAGCAACAAAAAGCCCCGCACTGCGGCAATGCTGTTCACTTAAGCGGAGCCGCATTGCGATTTACCGGAAAACGGGTCTTTGATATCTTCACCGCCCTGGGTCTCGATGGCCTGGGGCGTTTTTCTATGAACATGACGCCTATGCAGCCCCGCAACTCCGCCAACCTCCGTGGCGTATGGGCTGGCGATAACGCGCCCGCCATCACTGCCATCTGGTTCGCGATGAACTGACAGGCAAACTTAAAGCTCACCTCATTGGGCGCTCGCTGATGGGCTACGGCGGCCTGGCTGGCCTCCCGCCTGACCAGATTGTATCCAAGCAGCAATCCCCACAGCTCCTGATAGACCAAGCCCACTTTCTTGCTTCTCAGCGTGATGGCGTTGTGCTGCATCGCGCTTTTGATATCCCGGTATCCCAGCTCGATTTCCCAGCGCTCGTGGTACAGGGTCGCCACCTGAGCTGCACTGAATCGCGCCACGGGCAGGGAGGTAAAGACCGTTTTCTCCTTGCCTGCCACCTCATAGGTCACTGCGCGAACTTGCCAGTGTGTCGGCAACGCCGGGTTTTTCTTGCGAGCCTGAGGCGAGACCGTCATTTGCAACAGACGGTCACCGTCGCCATAGCGCTCAAGTTCCGTGTATACCAGCCCCTTGCGTTCCGGGATGAGCCAGTGACGGTCGGTGTCTTCGGCCTGAATACGCAGCAACAGGTCGGCACCGAAGAAGCCTTTATCCAGCAGGGTCACTGACTTGTCCGGCAATGAGTGAATGAACTCGCTGGCCAGGGGGATTTCCCCTTTGCGGTACGGGCTGATGGCCGCGTTGGCAATGACATGCGAGCGGACATTCATGAGCGTGACCAACCGCAGCATCGGGTAGGGTGTCTGCCGGTTGGTTGAGGTGTTACCCGAGCCGAAATGTGCTCTGAGTTCAGGCATATCCTGGGTTCGGAACAGGGCCCCATCGATGGCAAAGACCTGTAAACCGTGCCAATGGTCTTCAGGATAACGTTCCCGCCCCCACACATCGGCGCACTGTTTGAACAGCCACTCGAGCGGCTGTTTGCCGAGTCGCTGACGGGCCTGAGACAGGGCACTGTCCGCGAGCAAGGCATCATTGGCCAACCCTTCTGCACAGATGTTGAGGCGCCGAGCGACCTCGGAGATGGGCTCATTGCGGAAAAAGGCCATCCCCACGACGAGCCACAAGACCATATCAGAAGGTAAGCGGCGTCGGCGGATAGTGGCCTTTTCAGACAAGGCGGCAGCGGCAGTAATCCATTCGTCGGGAATATGGTCGGCAAAAATGGCCAGCCGAGCCAGCATGTCGCCAGATGCCTCAACAACATCGTTCAGATCGTTTGCAATAGACATAAAAAAAATCCGGAACCAGTGATTGGTTCCGGATTGTCCTACAGCAGAAGGATCGGTCAATGGATCCTTAACTGATCAGCATTGCCGCACTGCGGGGCTTTTTTTCGGGAGTTACTTGATGGCGCAGACACCCTCATCGGACGCCGAGCGGCGGCGTCTGCGCCGCCACAGGGAGAAGCCGCCATACCCCAGGCTCAGCACGACGGCATAGAGCACCTGGGTAGCGAGGGCCAGCAGCACCAGGGTGCAGAGCAGCACGCTGAGGCCCGCCAGCCCCTTGCCGGTCCCCGACAGCAAGCGCCAGCCGGCCGCCATGCAGAGCAGATAGACCAGCACGAAGTTGCCATTGGCGTAGCGGATCAACGCATCGAGGGGCAGACGCAGCCAGAGGATCAGGGTGATGGAGACGAAACAGATGGCGAGCACCCAGGCAAGGGCATGCAGGGGAGCGCCCCGGGCCGAGAGGCGAGAGAGGGAGACCGGCAGTTTGCCCTCCCGCGCCATGCTCCAGATAAGGCGCGCAAAACCTTGCAGGTAGATGTTGATGCTGGCGAAGCAGGAGAGATAGCCCAGCACCGCCACCAGCCACTTGGCGGTGGGGCCGAACAGCAGGGAGAGCAGGGCCGGAATGGCGGTGGCATTGGTCGCCTCGTCCCCGTAGAGGTCATATTTGAGCACCACCAGGGAGTGTACCCAGTAGATGAGCCCCGCCAGCAGCACGCCCCCCAGCAGGGCAAGGGGGTAGTCCCGCTCCGGCCGCTTGAACTCCTCCCCCATGTGGGCGAAGGCCTCGAGCCCCACGAAACACCAGAACATCACCGCCAGCGCCGAACCCATGGCGGGCCACTCGCTCGCCGTTGGCAGAGGCTGGGCGGCATCGCGCCAGCTGAGATCCCCCTTGACCCAGATAAGCAGGGTGAGCCCCAGAATGGCCAGGGCGATCAGCAGTTGCAGGTTGCCGGAGGAGCGCGCTCCCCGCAGCCCCAGCAGAAAGACCCCGAGCAGGGTGAGCAGCTGGATGCCCCAGAGGGTCCACTCCCCCATGTCGAACAGGGCGTGCCAGAAACCGGCGGCGATGGTGAGGGCGGCAGGCAGGCCCACCGGCAGCACCGCCAGAAACAGGAAAGCAGAGAAGCGCTCGGCGCCGTTGCCAAAGGCGAGGCCAATCAGATGGGGGGCGCCACCCGCGTGGGGATAACGCCGCCCGAGGCGGGCGAAGGTAAAGGCGATGGGCAGCACCAGAGCAATCAGCAGCAACCAGGCCCACAGCGACGCCCCTCCCGCCAGCGAGGCGGCGGTGGCCGGTACCACGAAGATCCCGGTACCGAGCAGGGAGGTGGCGAGCAGCCCCATCCCCTGCCAGAGCCCGAGATCCTTTTTCAACCCAGACATATCCTGTTGTCCCGTCTAGAAAAACATCCCGCCATGTTAGGCCGCCACCACCGCTTTGTTAAGCATTTGTGCCCATAAAAAAACCGCCCCGGGGGGCGGCTTTCTCACAGGGATGAACGCTGTCATCAGGCAATCAGCTTGTAGATGATGCCGGACATGGCGATGAGGCCGATGAGGGTGACGAAGCCGTTGCTGAGGTTGCCGGCATATTTGCGCATGGCCGGTACCTTGGCGATGGCGTACATCGGCATCAGGAAGAGCAGCATGGCGATGATGGGGCCGCCCAGATCTTCAATCATGCCGAGGATGCTCGGGTTGATGGTGGCCACGGCCCAGGTGGTCAGGATCATGAAGACCGCGGTCACCTTGTTCAGCTGCTTGACGTCGACGTTCTTGCCCTTCTCGCGCAGGGACTTGGCCATCAGGCCGTTCATGCCCTCTTGCGCACCCAGGTAGTGACCCAGGAAGGACTTGCTGATGGCAACCATGGCGATGAGCGGTGCCACGGTGGCGATCACCGGGTTGTCGAAGTGGTTGGCCAGGTAGGAGAGGATGGAGATGTTCTGCTCCTTGGCCGCCGCCAGGTCAGCCGGGGAGAGGCTCAGCACGCAGCTGAACACGAAGAACATCACCGTCATCACCATCATGACGTGGGCGCCCAGCAGGATGTTGCTGCACTTCTTCTCGGCGTTGGCGCCGTAGCGGCCTTTGTTGTCCACCGCGAAGGAGGAGATGATCGGGGAGTGGTTGAAGGAGAACACCATCACCGGGATGGCCAGCCACAGGGTCTTGATGAAGTCGCCGTTGAAGGCCTCACCCAGCGCAGGGGCTTCGGTGATGATGGCACCGTTCCAGTGCGGGATCAGGTAGAGCGCCAGGCCCATCAGAGTGACCACGAACGGGAAGACCAGCACGCTCATCGCCTTGACGATGACCTGGCCGCCCAGGCGAACGATCGCCATCAGACCCAGGATCAGCACCAGGGAGAGGATGGCACGGGGAGGTGCCGTCATGCCCAGCTGGTGCACCATCAGGCTCTCGACGGTGTTGGTAATGGCCACGGAGTACATCAGCAGGATGGGGTAGATGGCGAAGAAGTAGAGCAGGGTGATGAACTTGCCTGCGGTCTTGCCGAAGTGCTCTTCCACCACCTCGGTGATGTCGCCGTCACGGGTGGAGCCGGACAGCACGAAGCGGGTCAATCCACGGTGGGCGAAGAAGGTCAGCGGCAGGGCCAGGATCAGCATGGCGACCAGCGGCCACAGGCCACCGACACCGGCATTGATCGGCAGGAAGAGGACACCGGCGCCGATGGCGGTACCGTACAGACCCAGCATCCAGACCACGTCGGCCTTGTTGATGCCACGGGAGGAGGCTTTGCTCAAGCTGCCTTCAACTGCAATGTTCATGTCAGACATAGGGGTGTTCCTGTCATCAAGGAAAGTGGGATCTTAACTTGTCAGTGGGCCTGGGCCCGGTTCCTTTCCCTGGAACTCCAGCTATTCGTCCTGTTTGTTCCTCCGCCCCGGCCATCCGGCCGCCACTCCCTGTGGCAACCTGATTGCAACAAACACGGGCGGGGAGTCGTAATACAGAGGGGATCGTGCTCGCTCGTTAACAACGGGATAACGCTCACCTCATCCGATGAGATGACTCTAGTTAAAAGGCCCTATTAATCACAGCGTTTTTTTGAATTAATCAACCAAAGTTTGATTGGAATCGCCTTTCCGTCGCTTCAGATCACACTTGAATCGCCATATTGCGATTTTTTTTTAACATATAAACTTTTTGGTGTAATCCACCTCACCCTTGAAACGCGCAACAATTTTGTCACAACCCCCTCATTGCCCCCCGATTGTCTCCCGTCGCCCCATGGCGTACCCTTTGTGTCCGCCCCTTTTCTGCGTACCGACCATGACCCTCTCCCGCACCGATCTCGCCGAGCTGGCCGTGTTTGCCGCCGTCGCCCGTCACCGCAGTTTCAGCAAGGCCGCCCTCGAGCTCGGGGTCTCCGCCTCGGCCCTGAGTCATGCCCTCAAAGGGCTGGAGAGTCGCCTGGCCGTCAGGCTGCTCAATCGCAGCACCCGGGCCGTGGTGCCGACCGAAGCGGGCGAACGGCTGCTGGCCCAGGTACTGCCGACCCTGGGGCAACTGGAGGCGGCGCTGGCGGAGCTGACGCGCCACGCGGGCGAACCCGTGGGCAGGCTCAGGCTCTGTGCCCCGCGAGCCGCCATCCAGGAGGTGCTGGCCCCGGTGCTCATCGACTATCTGGTGCGCTACCCGCGCATGCAGGTGGAGGTGGAGGAGCTGGAGCTGATGCCCCGCCTCATCGAGGATGGCTACGACGCCGCCCTCTTCTACGGCGACCTGCTGCCCCAGGAGATGATCTCGGTTCCCCTGGGCCCGCAGCAGCGCTATCTGGTGGTGGGCTCCCCCGACTATCTGGCACGGCGTGGCACCCCTCGCCACCCCTCGGATCTGCGCCAGCACGACTGCATCGGCTACCGGCTCACGCCCCATCACCACTATCGCTGGGCCTTTGCCGCCGAGGGGGAACTGCTGGAGATCGAAGTGACGGGCCCGCTCACCACCAGCACGCCCGCGCTCTATCTGGGGGCGGCCGAGGCGGGGCTCGGGCTCGCCTACTGCCATGAAGGGGAGGTGTTCGACGCACTGGCATCGGGGCGGCTGGTGAGCGTGCGGGATGACTGGAGCCCCAGCTTTGCCGGGTTCAACCTCTTCTATCCGGGCCGGCACCAGCTGGGGCAAGGGCTGCGAGCCCTGATCGACATGCTGAAGGAGTATCACAGGATCCGTTGATTGATGAAATCTATTCAGCAATCCATCAAATGAAAGCCTGATTATCAATTAAACCATAAGAAACTAGACTGTCTGCTCGATTCCGGCCCTTTTCCCGAGTACAGATATGTCCGCCTACTTCCGTCTGCGTCAACGGGCCATGGCCCGCCGTTTCTGGGGCTATGCCCTCCCCTCCGTCATGGCCGTGCTGGTCTCCGGCGCCTACTACCTGGTAGACGGCATCTTCGTCGGCCACTACGTGGGGGCCGCCGGCCTTGCCGGCATCAACCTGGTCTATCCGGTCATCATGGTGCTCATCGGCCTCGCCGCCATGATCGCCATGGGGGCCGCCACCGCCATCTCCTTCCAGCAGGGCGCCAGGAACCTCGCTCTGGCCCGCCAGGCTCTGGTCAGCGCCCTCTGGCTGCTGCTGATCCTGGGCACGGTAGCGCCGCTGCTGCTGCACCACTGGCACACCGATATCCTGCAGGCCCTGGGAATGGCCCCCGGCACCGACACCTGGCAGCGGGCCAGCGACTACCTCACCTGGATTGGCGGTGGCACCCTGCTGCTCGCCAGCAACCTGGCGGTGCCCTACCTGCTTCGCAACGACGGCCGCCCTCGCCTCGCCATGGTACTGGTGAGCGGCGGCGCCCTCCTCAACATCCTGCTCAACTACATCATGGTGGGCCGGCTCGGGCTCGGCCTCACCGGCACGGCCCAGGCCACCCTCCTCTCGGAGGCCGTGGTCAGCCTGCTCGGCCTGGGGTACTTCTTCTCCCGCCACGCCCGGTTGCGGCTGACCTGGCGCCAGCTGGTGCCACGCTTCCCGGCCATGCCCGGCCTGCTCTTCACCGGGCTGCCGAGCCTCATCGCCCAGTTCAATCTGGGGCTGCTGTTGCTGCTGCACAACAGCCAGCTGATGGTGCACGGCACGGTCAAGGATCTGGCGGGCTTTACCGTGGCGGGATACACGGAGGCGGTCTTCATCGTCATCCTGCAGGGACTGGCGTTTGGCATCCAGCCCCTGGTGAGCCAGGCAGCCGGGGCCGGGCGCTATCGCGACCTCCAGTTCCTGATGGCGATGGGGCTCAAGATCACCCTGGTCTATGGCCTGGGGGTCTGGCTGATTGTCCAGCTGCTGCCGCAGCCGGTCGCCATGCTCTACACCGGTGATCAGGACGCAGAGCTGCTCGCCGCCGCCATCAGCAGCCTGACCCTCAACCTCGCTGCCCTGCCCCTGGAGGGGATCGTCATGTTCGGCATCGTGCTGTTGCAGGCCATGGCCCGCACCCGCCAGGCCCTCGTCATCTCCGTGGCCAAGACGGTGCTGCTGCTGCCCCTCATCTTCCTGCTGCCCCTCTGGTGGGGGCGCGACGGGGTCTTGATGGCACAGCCCGCCACCGTGCTGCTGCTGACGCCCCCCCTGTGCTGGCTGCTGTGGCGGGAGTGGCGGGCCCTGAGCCCTGCCGGAGGGCGTGCTTCCGTCCGTATGCAACGGGCGCTGACCGCTCCCTGAGGCCCGCCCCGGCGTCCCCCCACAAACGTCGCCCATAAAAAAAGTCCCCGCATGCGGGGACTTTTTATTGGAAGCGGCAGATCAGCAGTAGCCGTAACCCAGCAGACGCTGGTAGCGCTGCTCCAGCAGTTGCTCGCTGTCGAGGGGGCGCAGGGCATCCAGATCCTGCTTGATGCGCGCTTTCAGGTGCTTGGCCATCTTCTCCACGTCGCGGTGGGCACCGCCGAGGGGCTCCTCGACGATGTTGTCGATGAGCTTCAGCTCCTTCAGGCGCTGGGCGGTGATGCCCATGGCATCCGCCGCCACCGAGGCCTTCTCGGCGCTCTTCCACAGGATGGAGGCGCACCCTTCCGGGGAGATGACGGAGTAGGTGGAGTACTGCAGCATGTTGACCCGATCGCCCACGCCGATGGCGAGAGCGCCGCCGGAGCCGCCTTCACCGATCACGGTGCAGACCACCGGCACGGTCAGGCCGGCCATGACTTTCAGGTTGCGGGCGATGGCTTCGGACTGGCCACGCTCCTCGGCACCCACGCCGGGGTAGGCACCCGGGGTGTCGATGAAGGTGATGATCGGCATCTTGAAGCGCTCGGCCATCTCCATCAGGCGCAGGGCCTTGCGGTACCCTTCCGGGCGCGGCATACCGAAGTTGCGCTTGATCTTCTCCTTGGTCTCGCGACCCTTCTGGTGACCGATGATCATCACGGGCTCGCCGTCGAGACGGGCGATGCCGCCGACGATGGCCTTGTCATCGGCATAGGCGCGATCCCCGGCCAGCTCGTCGAAATCGGTGAAGATCTGCTCGATGTAGTCGAGGGTGTAGGGGCGCTGGGGATGACGTGCCATCTGGGATACCTGCCAGGCACCCAGATCGCCGAAGATCTTCTTGGTCAGCTCTTCGTTTTTCTTCTCCAGCCGGCGAATGTCTTCGCTGAGATCCACGGCACTGTTGTGCTCGCTCACATGGCGCAGTTCATCGATCTGTGCCTGCAACTCGGCGATCGGCTGTTCAAAATCCAGAAAAAGACTCATAGGGACAATAGATCCTCTAATCAAAAACCAATTCAACCCGCTCTCGTCCAAGCAGGACTCGCAAGTCATCTATCAGTTGATCGGTGGGCGTCACCCGCCACTCGGTACCGAGCGTCAATCGCACCCGGGAACCGGGGCGACGATAGTTTACCTGAACCGGACAGACTCCGGCACGGGCGGGCTCCAAAATCTCGCACAAACGCGGGAAAAAGCGCTCGTCAATGCGTTGTTCATCGAGGGAGATGCGGATTGCCCTGGCAAAACGCTCCCTCGCATCGTTGATATCCAGCAACTCGCGGGCCGACATTTTAAGGCCACCGGAGAAGTCATCAAAGCTGACCTGTCCAGAAACCACTAAAATACGGTCTTTTTGCATCAATTCTTCGTATTTTTCCAGCGCTTCACTGAAAAGGGTCACATCCAGACGGCCGGATCTGTCGTCCAGGGTGAAGATCCCCATCTTGTTGCCGCGCTTGGTCACCATGCTGCGCGCCGCGATCACCAACCCCGCCGCCGTGGTCACCGTATCCCGGGAGGTGGGATGCAGATCGCACAGTCGGCCCGAGGTGTAGCGCCGCAGCTCGCTGCTGTACTGGTTGATGGGGTGACCGGTGAGGTAGAGCCCGAGGGTCTCGCGCTCCCCTTCCAGCCACACCTTGTCGGGCCAGTGCGGCACGTTGGCGAACGCCTTCTTGACGTCGTCGATCTCCTCCGTGAGCACGCCGAACATGTCGACCTGCCCCACCGCCTGGGCCTTGGCGTGCTGCTCGGCGGCGCGCATCGCCTCCTCCAGGGTCGCCATCAGGGCGGCGCGGTGGGGGCCGAGCCTGTCCATGGCGCCGGAGAGGATGAGCTTCTCCATCACCCGCTTGTTGAGCTTCTTGATGTCGACCCGGTTGCAGAAATCGAACAGGTCGCGGAACGGACCGTCCCGATCCCGCGCGTCCAGGATCGCCTCGATGGGCCCTTCCCCGACCCCCTTCACCGCGCCGATGCCGTAGACGATGTGGCCGTCCTCGTTGACACTGAAGCGGTAGCGACCGGTGTTGACGTCCGGCGGGATCACGGTCAGCCCCATGCGCTGACACTCGTCCACCAGGGTCACTATCTTGTCGGTGTTGTCCATGTCCGCGGTCATCACCGCCGCCATGAACTCCGCCGGGAAATGGGTCTTGAGCCAGAGGGTCTGGTAAGAGACCAGCGCATAGGCAGCGGAGTGGGACTTGTTGAAGCCGTAGCCCGCAAACTTCTCCACCAGATCGAAGATCTTCATCGCCAGTTCGCCGTCGACGCCGTTCTTGACCGCCCCCTCCTCGAAGCCCGCCCGCTGCTTGGCCATCTCTTCGGGTTTTTTCTTGCCCATGGCCCGACGCAGCATGTCCGCGCCACCCAGGGTATACCCCGCCAGGGTCTGGGCGATCTGCATCACCTGCTCCTGGTAGAGGATGATGCCGTAGGTGGGCTCGAGTATGGGTTTGAGGCTTTCGTGCTGCCACTTCTCGTCCGGGTAGGAGATGGCCTCCTTGCCGTGCTTGCGCTCGATGAAGTTGTCCACCATGCCCGACTGGAGCGGGCCCGGGCGGAACAGGGCCACCAGCGCGATCATGTCTTCGAAGCAGTCGGGCTGCAGCCGCTTGATGAGGTCCTTCATGCCGCGGGATTCGAGCTGGAACACCGCCGTGGTCTCGAAACGCTGCAAGAGGGCGAACGACTTCTTGTCGTCGATGGGGATGGCGGCGATGTCCACCGGCGGCTTGCCCTCTTTGGCAAGACGGGGGTTTATCATGCCAAGGGCCCAGTCGATGATGGTGAGCGTGCGCAGACCCAGGAAGTCGAACTTCACCAGCCCGGCATACTCCACGTCGTTCTTGTCGAACTGGGTGACCGGGTGATGCCCCTCGTCGTCGCAATAGAGCGGCGCGAAGTCGGTGATCTTGGTGGGCGCGATCACCACGCCACCGGCGTGCTTGCCGGCGTTGCGCACCACCCCTTCCAGGCGGCGGGCCATGTCGATGAGGTCCTTGACCTCCTCGTCCTGCTCGTAGAGCTCCGGCAACTTGGGCTCGGCTTCGAACGCCTTGGCGAGGGTCATGCCCGGATCCGGCGGGATCAGCTTGGAGATGCGATCCACAAAACCGTAGGCGTGGCCCAGCACCCGGCCGACGTCCCGCACCACCGCCTTGGCTGCCATGCTGCCGAAGGTGATGATCTGGGATACCGCCTCCCGGCCATACATCTCGGAGACGTGATCGATCACCTCGTCGCGCCTGTCCATGCAGAAGTCGACGTCGAAGTCGGGCATGGAGACCCGCTCGGGGTTCAGGAAACGTTCGAACAGCAGGTCAAATTCCAGCGGATCGAGATCGGTGATCTTGAGGGCATAGGCCACCAGCGACCCCGCCCCCGAGCCCCGGCCCGGACCGACGGGGATGCCGTTGTCCTTGGACCACTGGATAAACTCCATCACGATGAGGAAGTAACCCGGGAAGCCCATCTGGTTGATCACTTTGAGCTCGATGTCGAGACGCTCGTCATACTCGGGACGACGCTCGGCCCGCACCGCCGGATCCGGGAACAGGAATTCAAGCCGCTCCTCCAGCCCTTCCTTCGACTTCATGACCAGGAAGTCCTCGGTGGTCATGTCGCCGGTGGGGAAATTGGGCAGGAAATACTCGCCAAGGCGCACCGTCACGTTGCAGCGCTTGGCGATTTCCACCGTGTTTTCCAGGGCTTCCGGGATGTCGGCAAACAGCTCCGCCATCTCCTCCTGACTGCGCAGGTACTGCTGGGGGCTGTAGCGGCGCGGTCGGCGCTTGTCCATCAGGGTGTAGCCGTCGTGGATGGCGACCCGGATCTCGTGGGCATCGAAGTCATCGGCGGTGAGGAACACCACCTCGTTGGTGGCCACCACCGGCAGCTCGAACTCGGTGGCAATGGCCACCGCCATGTGGAGGTAGACCTCCTCGTCCGGGCGGCCGGTACGCAGCAGCTCCAGGTAGTAGGCATCCGGGAAGTGGGTCTGGTAGAAGGCGAGGCAATGCTCCACCATCTGGCGGTTGCCCTTGAGCAGGAACTTGCCCACATCCCCCTCGCGCCCGCCGGAGAGGACGATCACCCCCTTGGCATGTTCGCCAAGCCAGGCCTTGTCGATGACGGGGCGCCCCTGCACATGACCGCGCTGATAGCCGCGGGAGATGAGCAGGGTGATGTTCTGGTAGCCGTCGTTGTCCATGGCGAGCAGGGTGAGGCGAAACTGCTCGTCCCCAAGCTCGTCGCTCTGCACCCAGAAATCCGCCCCGACGATGGGCTTGATCCCCTTGCCGTGGGCAGAGCCGTAGAAGCGCACCAGGCCGCACATGTTCATCTGGTCCGTCAGGGCCAGGGCCGGCATGTTGTTGGCGGCGGCAGCGGAGACGATGGGACCGATCTTCTGCAGGCCGTCGACCATGGAGAAGTCGGAGTGCACCCTCAGGTGGATGAAACGAGGATCAGCCATGGTCACGCCCTCTCATTGCGCAAGCAGAAATCGTTCAGACAGATCGGCATCGGTTATTCGATCCCCAGGGCGCGGCGCACCGGCTTGAAGCTCTGCCGGTATTCGGGCAGCGGGCCCCGTTCGGCCAGAATGGCGAGGTGCTCCGCCGTCGGGTAGCCCTTGTGGCGGGCGAAACCGTACTCGGGATGGCGGCTGTCCAGCTCGGTCATCTCGGCGTCCCGGGTCACCTTGGCGAGGATGGAGGCGGCGCTGATGGCGGCCACCAGGCTGTCACCCTTGACCACGGCGCGGGCCTCCATCGGCAATCTGGGGCAGCGGTTGCCGTCGATGAAGACCAGCTCGGGCGTCACCTTGAGCCCCGCCACGGCGCGCTGCATCGCCAGCATGGTGGCGTGCAGGATGTTGAGCTCGTCGATTTCCGCCGGGCTGGCGCGGCCAATGGCATAGGCCAGCGCCTTCTCTTTGATCTCGCCAAACAGGGCGAGGCGCTTCTTCTCGGAGAGCTTCTTGGAGTCGGCGAGGCCAAGGATGGGATTGGCAGGATCCAGGATCACCGCGGCGGTGACCACGTCACCCACCAGGGGGCCGCGACCCACTTCGTCCACCCCGGCAATCAGCTTGTCTTCGGGAATATCGATCGTCATCTCATAGCCTTGAATCAAAACCGGCCCCGCAGGGCCAGTATCAGCACAACATCACGCCTGACACACAGGCAGAGCCCACTAGCGTTCCAGCAGCGCGGCAACCGCTTCCGCTGCCTGCACATCCGCATTGCAGCGGATCTTCTCGTGCAACCGGGTGAAGGTGGCGATGAGCTCGCTGTTGTCATGGTCCAGCAGCTTGCTCACCTCTTCCACCAGGTTGGCCGGGGTGCACTCGTGCTGGATGAGCTCGGGCACCAGCATCTTGTCCGCCAGCAGGTTCGGCAGGGAGACATAATCCGTCTTCACCAGCCACTGGGCCAGCAAGTAGCTGAAGGGTTTGAGCTTGTAACCCACCACCATGGGCTTTTTCACCAGCATGGCCTCGAGGGCCGCGGTGCCGGAGGCGAGCATCACCACGTCGGCGGCAATCATGGCCTCGCGGCCCTGACCGTCCAGCAGCACCATGTCGAGCTCCGGGGCCACCTCGGCCTTGATGGCGAGGAACTGCTCGCGCCGTTTCTGGTTGACCAGAGGCACGATGAAACCGAGATCCGGGTTGTGCACCGTCAGGTGCTTGCACGCCTCGAGGAAGACCGGCGCCATGAAGCCCACTTCCGCCGTGCGGCTCCCCGGCAGTACCGCCAGCCAGCGACGGGCGGGATCGATGCCGAGGGCCTCGCGCACCGCCCCTTGATCCGGCACCAGCGGGATGTCGTCCGCCATGGTGTGGCCGACGAAGCGACAGGGGGCATCGAAACGGTCGTAGAAGGCTTTCTCGAACGGCAGGAAGGCGAGCACCATGTCGGTGGCCGCCTTGATCTTGTGAATGCGGCCCTGACGCCAGGCCCAGACGGAGGGGCTGACATAGTGGACCGTCTTGATACCGGCGCGGCGCAGTTTCAGCTCCACCCCGATATTGAAATCCGGTGCATCCACACCGACGAAGATGTCGGGGGGATTGGCGATGAAGTGGCGCAGCAGTTCGCGGCGCACCTGGAGGATGCGGGGCAGACGGCCCAGCACCTCGGTGATGCCCATGACGGAGAGCTCCTCCATCTCGAACAGCGCCTTCACGCCGAGAGTCTGCATCCGCGGCCCGGCGATCCCTTCGAACTGCGCATCCGGGTAGCGGGCTTGCAGTTCGCGCACCAGCCCTGCGGCCAGGATGTCGCCGGAGGTCTCTCCGGCGACGATGCCGATGCGAATGGGATCAGGCACGGATGATCCCGCGCTCGTTGTCCTTGAGGAAATCCACATAGAGCTGGATGGCCGGTTCGCTCTGGGCCATCTCGCTCAGCACGGGCAACACCTCTTCAATGGTCTTGCCGGAGCGGAAGATCTCCTTGTAGGCGCGCTTGACGGCGGAGATCGCCTCGGCGCTGAAGCCACGACGGCGCAGGCCTTCGGAGTTGACCCCGAACGGCTTGGCGTAGTTGCCGGCGGCCATCACGTAGGGCGGCACGTCCTTGTTCAGGGCGGCGCAGCCGCCGACGAAGGCGTGGGAGCCGACGCGGCCGAACTGGTGAATGGCAGACAGACCGCCGAAGATCACGAAGTCACCGATGTGCACATGGCCCGCCAGGGTGGCGTTGTTGGCGAAGATGCAGTTGTCACCGATGATGCAGTCGTGGGCCACGTGAACGTTGACCATGAACAGGTTGCCGCTACCCACCTTGGTCAGGCTCTGGTCCTGGGTGGTGCCGCGGTGCACGGTGCAGTTCTCGCGAAACACGTTGTTGTCGCCGATCTCGAGGAAGGTGCGCTCGCCGGCGTACTTCTTGTCCTGGCAATCCTCACCGATGGAGGTGTGCTGGAAGATCTTGTTGCCGCGACCAATCTTGGTCGGGCCCTTGATCACCACGTGGGAACTCACCCAGGTGTTGTCACCGATTTCCACCTCGGCGCCGATGACAGTAAAGGGGCCGATTTCAACCCCTTTGCCGATGACGGCAGACTCATGGACGATGGCGGTGTCGTGGATGATGGCAGTCTGATCGATCACGGTTATACCTCGCGCTTGGCGCACATCAGTTCGGCAGTACAGACCACTTCACCGTCGACGGTGGCGACACCGGTGAACTTGGCGATGCCGCGACGCTCCTTCAGGAACTCCACATCCAGCACCAGCTGATCGCCGGGGCCCACCGGGCGCTTGAAGCGGGCGTTGTCGATGGAGGCAAAGTAATAGAGCTCGTTGGGGGACGGCTTGCCCACCATGGTGAAGGCCAGGATACCGGTGGCCTGGGCCATGGCTTCCAGGATCAGCACGCCGGGGAAGACCGGCTTGGCCGGGAAGTGGCCCTGGAAGATCGGCTCGTTGAACGAAACGTTCTTGATGGCGCGCAGGGTCTTGCGCTCATCGCTGATCTCGTAGTTTTCCACCTTGTCCACCATCAGGAACGGATAACGGTGGGGCAGCAGATCCATGATTTCCTGGATGCCCAGGCTCTTCTTTTCAGTAGTCAAAACAGTACCCTATACCAATCGTGATTATTCTTGATCCAGCTTTTTCTCAAGCTTGCTCAACCGCTTGTGCATCTCTTCGATACGCATCACCCGGGCGGCGGTCTTGCGCCACTCTTTATTGGTTTGCAGGGGGATGCCGGAAGAGTAGATACCGGGCTCGGTGATGGGACGCATCACCATGGCCATGCCGGTGACGGTGGCCTGGTCGCAGATCTCCATGTGCCCGTTAAAGACGGAGGCACCACCAATGATACAGTATTTGCCGACCTTGAGACTACCGGCCATCACGGTGGAGCCCGCCACGGCAGTGCCGTAGCCGATCTCGACGTTGTGGGCGATCTGGCACTGGTTGTCGATGATGACGTTGTCAGCGATGCGGGTATCTTCCAGCGCACCGCGGTCGATGGTGGTGCAGGCACCGATCTCGACCCGGTTGCCGATGGTCACGCCGCCGAGCTGGGGGATCTTGATCCACTCGCCGCGCTCGTTGGCATAACCGAAACCGTCTGCCCCGATCACGGTGCCGGCCTGTACCAGACAGTCCGTGCCCAGGGTCACGTTGTGATAGAGGGTGACGTTGGCCCACAACCGGGAGCGCGCTCCCAGTCGGGTATCCTTGCCAACGAAACAGCCCGGGCCGATGCGCACATCGTCACCCAGCACGACGCCGGATTCGATCACCGCATTGGCACCGATGGCCACTCTCTCGCCCAGTTGCACGTCAGCCGCGATGACGGCGCTAGGATGGATATCCATGGCCGGCTGCGGGGTGGTGTCCAGCAGTTGGGCAACCCGGGCAAAGCCCACGTAGGGGTCCTTGAGCACCAGGGCGTTGGTGGGGCAAAACGGCAGGTCTGCCTCGGTGATGAGCACGGCAGTGGCCTTGCTCTGCTCCAGAAAATGCCGGTACTTCTTGTTGGACAGGAAGGCTATCTCCCCCTCCCCGGCTTTTTCCAGTGTCGCGACCTTGCGAATTTCCCGGGTCCCATCCCCATGGACCTCGGCCCCCAGTTGCTGGGCCAGCTGTGCGAGAGTGAATGCCATCAATTAGTTGCTCTTGCTAACCTGAGAAATAACCTGGCCGGAGATGTCCAGCTTGCTGGCTGCATACGGGGCGGCGTTGCGCTCCAGCACCAGATCGTAGCCATTGCTCTTGGCGATGGCGTCAATGGCAGCCTGCACCTTGGTCAGGATCTTGTTGCGCTCTTCGGACTGACGGCGACCGTTGTCCTGTTCAAACGCCTGACGCTTCTGGTTGAATTCCATCTGCAGCTTGGCCAGCTTCTCCTGGCTCTGCTTCTTCTGTTCGGCGCTCATGAAGGCTTCGTCCTTCTTGAACTTCTCGACCAGTGCCTGACCGTCGGACTCCAGCTTCTGCAGTTCACGCATGCGCGGCTCGAACTCGCCCTTCAGCTTCTTGGCAACGGCTTCACGCTGGGGCAGCTTTTGGAAGACTTCGCCCATGTCGACCACGGCAATCTTGGTCTCAGCGAAGGCAGAACCCATGCCGGCAGCCATCAGTGCAAAGCTCAAACCAGCTACTTTCAACGCTTTATTCACACTTACTCCTTGGTCCCTCGGTCGAGGGCTACCTGATTTACCTGATTGTGCAAGCGATCCACGAGATCGTCTTGTTACCTGGTGAGGCACGCAAACGCGCGACCCATCATGCTTCCCCCCGCCATGGCGGGGGGACGTCCGCTTCCCTTAGAAGGTACGGCCGATGTTGAAGGAGAAGACTTCGGTGTCGTCCCCTTCGTATTTCTTGATTGGTCTTGCCAGCACGAACACCAGCGGGCCCATGGGAGAGAGCCACTGCAGCGACAGACCGGTCGACATCCGGATGTTGCTCGGGTCGGAGTAGTCCATCAGATAGTTGCAACCACTGAAGCAACGGTTCTGATACTGGCTGTAGTCGAAGTGGGTATCCCACACAGAACCGGCGTCGATGAAGAAACTGGTCCGCAGCTGGGGCTGATAGGTCTCGGAGGCAAAGGGCGTCGGCACGATCATTTCCAGCGAGGCCACCGCCAGGGCGTTGCCCCCGACCGAGCTGTCAGTGCCCTGGATGACGTCGTTGCCGCTCAGGTTGTAGTAGTAGAGCGCCTTCGGACCGACCGTGTTACTCTTGAAACCGCGCAGGGTATCGAAACCACCGGCGTAGTAGTTCTCGAAGAACGGCAGGACGTGCTCGTAATCGCCATTGGTGCCGTAGCCATCGCCGTAGGAGGCACGAGCCTTGGCCAGCATGACCCACTTGTGGTCGGCATCAAACGGGAAGTAGTGGGCATCTTCTGCGTTGAGCTTGAAGTACTGCAGATCCATACCGGGCACCGTCACCTTGGCGTTCACCCGCTGGCGGTCACCGGAGGTCGGGAACTGACCCTTGTTGAGGGTGGAGCGGGTCCAGCCGGCGGTGACGTCCACGGTGTTGAACACCATGCGGTTGTCGCCATCCAGATTGCCGTTGTAGACCTTCCAGAACTCGTCCACCTGTACATAGGGGTTGGGCTGGGAGAGCTTGTTGTTCTCGTAGCCCAGGCTGAAGTCGAGACGGTTGTTCTCGTTGACCGGGAAGCCGCTGGAGAGACGGAAACCGACGGTGGTGTTCTCGTAGTCCACGATGTTGGCGTCGGCCGCACTGAACTTGTTGTAGTAGAGACGGCCGCCCAGGCTCACCCCGTCCACGGTGAAGTAGGGGTCGTTATAGCTCAGGTCGACGCTCTTGGAGTAGTCGTTGGTGCTGGCGTTGATGCCGATCTTCTTGCCGGTCCCCATGAAGTTGTCCTGTTGCAGACCCGCCTGCAGGCTCAGACCCGACTCGGTGCCGTAGCCGATACCGGCGTTGATGGACCCCGCCGGCTGCTCCTTGACCTTGAAGTCCAGATCGACCTGGTCATCGCTGCCCGGCACCCGCTTGGTGTCCACTTCCGCGGTCTCGAAGAAGCCGAGGCGGTTGAGACGGGTCTTGGACTGCTCGACGTTGTCGGAGGAGAGCCAGGTGCCCTCCATCTGGCGCATCTCGCGACGCAGCACTTCATCCTTGGTGGTGACGTTGCCGCTGAAGTTGATGTTGCGCACATAGACCCGGGGACCCGGCTCCACGTTGACGATGAGCTCCACTTCCTTGGTCTGGTCATTGATCTGGGGGAAGGTGACCACTTTCGGATAGGCGTAGCCGTAACGGCCGAGGAACTTGGAGAGCACCTCTTCGGTATGGGTCACCTGGCTGGCGGAGTAGACGCTGCCCGCCTCGATGGGGATAAGGCCCTTCATCTCGCCGCCGCGGTCGATGAGGTCGCCCTTGAGCTGGATGCCGGAAACCTTGTACTGCTCCCCTTCCTTGACGTTGAGGGTGACGTAAACGCCCTTCTTGTCCGGGGTCATGGAGACCTGGGTGGACTCCTGGGTGAAGCGGATGTAGCCGCGGTCCATGTAGTAGGAGCGCAGCACTTCGATGTCACCGGCCAGCTTCTGCTTCTGGTAGCGCTGATCGCCGGTGAAGTTCCACCAGGGCACGTCGTCCTTGAGGGAGAGCTGGGCCAGCAGCTTCTCTTCCGGGAAGACGTTGTTGCCGACGATGTTGATCTGTTGGATCTTGGCCGCTTCCCCTTCCACGAAGGTGAACTTGAGGTCGACCCGGTTGCGCGGCAGCGGGGTGACGATGGCCTTGACCTTGGCGGAGTACTTGCCCACGCCGTAGTAGAAATCTTCCAGCCCTTTCTCGAGGGAGCTCAGCACGGTGCGATCCAGCGGATCACCCACGCGGATCCCGGAGGATTCCAGGCTCTGGGTCAGTTGATCTTCCTTGATGTCCTTGTTGCCGGAGAACTCGATGCTGGAGATGGTCGGGCGCTCCTTGACCACCACTTGCAGCACCTGACCGTCGCGATAGACCTTGACGTCCTCGAAGTTGCCGGAGGCATAGAGCTTCTTGATGGCGTTCGCCAGGGACACGGAGTCGACGGAATCACCGACCCGCACCGGCAGATTCAACAGGGCGGCACCCAGGGTCACCCGCTGCAGGCCCTCGACCTGAATGTCTTGCACCACAAAAGAGGCCGGGGCAGCCTGAGCCAGGAAGCTGGCCCCCAGCAGGCAACTCAACACCAATGCTTTTTTAACAGCCATTTTGTTCTTATGTGTCCTTGTTGATGCTCTGGCCTCAGAGGCGAGCGAAATCATTAAACAGCGCAATGCCCATCAGTAACATCAGAATGGCGGCGCCTATCCTGAACCCAACTTCCTGAATTTTTTCCGATACCGGCTTGCCGGTGATCGCCTCGATGAGGAAATAGACCAGATGGCCACCATCGAGCACCGGCAGGGGGAACAGGTTGATGATCCCCAGGTTGACGCTGATGAGCGCCAGGAATCCGAGGAAATAGACCAACCCGTAATCGGCGCTGCTGCCGGCCCCCTTGGCGATGGAGATGGGGCCGCTCAGGTTGTCCAAAGAGACGATGCCACCGATCAGCTTGCCTATCATGTCGAAGGTCAGGGTGATCAGGCTCCAGGTCTTCTGGACCCCATGCCACAGGGCTTGCAAAGGCCCATACTGTAACAGAGTTCGATACTCATCCGGTAATGGAACCAGTTGCGGCGACAAGCCCACAAAACCGACCAGCTGGCCCTTCACTTTCTTCCCGTCCGGGGTCAGGGTCAGGGTCATCTCGCTGCCCCCGCGCTCCACCGTCACCTGCAGCGGCTGCGCCGGTGACTGCTGGACACGCTCGACAAACTGGGCCCATTCGGTGATGGCCTCTCCATCGACCCCCTTGATGCGATCCCCTATCTGAAGGCCGGCCTTCTCGCTGGCGCTCGACGGTACCACGGCCTCCACCACGGGCAGTACCTTGCCACCGAGGGGCACTATCCCGAGGCTCCCGATGGGTGACTCTTTGTCCGGATCGAATTTCCAGCCTGCCAGCTGCAGGGTCTTGTCCACTGCATAGCTGGTGTTGACCGCCTTGAGCTTGAGTTGGACCGAGTCATCACCAAGGTGGCTGATGAGGGCATAGGTGACGCTCTCCCAGTCACCGGTCTCCTCGCCGCCGACGCCGACGATCTCCATGCCTGGCAGGATGCCGGCCTCTGCCACGATGGAGGCGGGACGCACCTCGCCCACCACGGGTTTGACGCTCGGCACCCCTATCATGAACATCAGCCAGAAGGCGAACAGGGCGAACACGAAGTTCGCCATGGGGCCAGCCGCCACGATGGCCATCCGGGCCCAGACGCTCTTGTGGTTGAAGGCCTGCGCCTCCTCCCCCGGCTTGAGTTCATCGACCCGGCCATCCAGCATCTTGACGTAACCGCCAAGGGGGATCAGGGCCAGCACGTATTCGGTGCCATCCTTGCCAAGGCGACGCCAGATGGCCTTGCCAAAGCCGATGGAGAAGCGCTCCACCTTGACGCCGCAACGACGAGCCACCCAGAAGTGGCCAAATTCATGCACCGCCACCAGCAGCCCGAGGGCCACGATGAAGGCGCCGATATTCCAAAGAAGCCCGCCCATCAGCCGCGTACCTCGCGGTCATGTCCAGTCCTGCGCTCGAGAGCATGGAGAGGGGCTGGCTGCCACCACAGTCCGTTCATACGGCAAGCTCCTTTATCAGTTGCTGGGCACGGGCTCGGGCCGTACCGTCCAGGGCGATGAGATCCGCCAGAGAGCCGGCAGCACTGCTGCCCAGCTCGGACATGACGGATTCGTTGACTCTGGCAATATCCATAAATCCGATCCGCTCTGCAAGAAAAGCCGCGACGGCCTCCTCGTTGGCGGCATTGAGGGAGGTGGTCGCCCCCTGCCCCTGCTGGCACGCGCTCATGGCCAGCGCCAGACAGGGATAGCGCTCATAGTCGGGCCGGATAAAGCTGAACTCTCCGACACTGAAGAAATCCAAAGGTTCCACACCGGACTCGATCCGTTCCGGATAGGCCAGAGCGTGGGCAATGGGGGTGCACATGTCCGGGTTGCCGAGCTGGGCCAGCACGGAGCCATCCTTGTACTGCACCATGGAGTGAATGACGGACTGGGGGTGAATCACCACCTGGATCTGCTCGGGGGCCGCATTGAACAGCCAGCGCGCCTCGATGTACTCCAGCCCCTTGTTCATCATGGTGGCGGAGTCCACCGAGATCTTGGCCCCCATGGACCAGTTGGGATGGGCAATGGCTTGCGCCGGGGTGACATGGTGCAGTTCACCCACATCGGCATAGCGGAAAGGTCCGCCGGAGCCGGTCAGCAGGATCTTGCTGATCCCCGCCCCGGCCAGATCGCAGAAACCGGGCTGGCGCTGCACGTCGACCGGCAGGCACTGGAAGATGGCGTTGTGTTCGCTGTCGATGGGCAGCAGCTCGGCGCCGTGCTCGCGCACCGCCTCCATGAAGAAGGCGCCTGACATCACCAGCGCCTCCTTGTTGGCCAGCAGAATGCGCTTGCCGGCGCGCACGGCAGCCATGGTGGGTGCCAGACCCGCCGCACCGACAATGGCCGCCATCACGCTGTGGGCCTCGGGGTGAGCAGCCACGTCGCACAGGGCTGCCTGACCGGACAACACCCGGGTGGTGCTGCCGTGAGCCTTGAGCCGACCCGCCAGCGAGCTGGCGGCGCCTTCGTCCACCATGACAGCGAACCGGGGGGAGAATTCGAGACAGTCGCGCAGCATGGCATCCACGCTGCGGGCAGCGGTCAGCGCCAGCACCTGCCAGCGCCCGGGGTTGTGGCGCAGTACCTTGAGGGTGCTCTGACCGATGGAGCCTGACGCTCCCAGGATCACCAGGTTTTGCATCAAGACTCCTGATTGGGTAACAGACTGATGGAGCGGGACGCTCCCGGGATCATCAGTGCGCGAAACATCAAAACTCCGGACCGAGCAACAGGTAGCTGAGCAGGAAGACGGGCAGCGCCGCCGTCAGGCTGTCGATGCGATCGAGAATGCCCCCATGGCCCGGCAACAGGGTGCCGGAATCCTTGATGCCGGCTTCCCGCTTGAACATGCTCTCGGCCAGATCGCCGAGCACGGAGGCCAGCACCGCCAGCAGGGAACAGAGCAACACTGTGCCCATCTTGGCAGGCACGAAGCCCATGAACCAGGTCACGCCGATGGCCAGCAGGCTGGCGGTAAAGAGGCCGCCCAGCATGCCTTCGATGGTTTTACCCGGGCTCACGGCCGGTGCCAGCTTGTGTTTGCCGAACGCCTTGCCGAAAAAATACGCGCCAGAATCTGCCGCCCAGACCAGTCCCATCACGAACAGCAGGATCCAGGCCCCCATCATGGGGTCGTGGTAGAAGTTGTAACCGCGAATGGCCACCAGGGACCAGAAGAAGGGAACCAGGGTCACCAGACCGAACAGGGATTTGAGCCAGATGGATTCACGCCACAGCCTGGCGCTTTGCGGGTAGCGCAGCACCAGCACCAGCCCCAGCAGCCACCAGCTGACGGCGGTCCAGAGCACGCCCATCACCAGCGGATGCAGTTGGGGGATCCAGAGTTGCTCCACGGGCACCCAGAACAGGCTGGCCCCCAGCAGCAGACAGAACACCAGCGGCAACCACTGTTGCGGCTGGGCAGTGACGAAGGCACTCCACTCACGGCTGGCCAGCAGAAAGACCAGGGCGGCGAGCAGGGCAAAGAATTTCAACGGCAGAAAAAACAGCGCCCCCAACACCAGGGGTACTAACAGTAATGCGGTAATAATTCGTTGTTTTAGCAAAAGAAACCTCTCTCTTGGGAGCGGGGTTTAGCCGGTCTGTTGCGCGGCGATCAATTCCCGGATCTGTTCACCCGTACACCCGAAGCGACGCTCGCGAGCAACGAAGGAGGCAACTGCCCCACTGAACTCGGCCTCGTCAAAATCGGGCCACAGGACCGGGGTAAAATAGAGTTCGGCATAGGCGAGCTGCCACAGGACAAAGTTGCTGATGCGATGATCCCCGCCGGTGCGGATCAACAGATCCACGGGGGGAAGATCAGCCATGCAGACATGACGACCCAATGCCGCCTCATCGACCGCCTCGGCATCCAGTTCACCAGCCGCCACGGCCCGTGCCAGGGTCCGGGCCGCCTGGGCGATGTCCCACTGACCACCATAGTTGGCGGCGATATTGAGGGTCAGTCCCTGATTGTTGGCGGTCAGGGCCTCAGCCTTGGCGATCTTGGCCTGTAGCCGCTCGCTGAAGCGGGCAGTGTCGCCAATCACCCGAAGGCGAATGCCGTTGCTGTGCAACTTGCTCACCTCGCGACCCAGCACCGTCATGAACAACTCCATCAGGGCGTTTACTTCCCCTTCCGGACGGCGCCAGTTCTCGCTGGAAAACGCAAACAGGGTCAGCGCCTCCATCTTGGCGCGGGCGGCAAAGGCCACGGCCTCACGCACGGATTTCACGCCCGCCTTGTGCCCGGAAACCCGCATCTTGCCGCGGTTCTGGGCCCAGCGACCATTGCCATCCATGATGATGGCGACGTGACGGGGCAAGGACGAGCTGGCGCTATCGCCTAGCGCTGCCAAAAGCGACATTCATTTCTCCCACAAAGACAAAAGCGCCGTGCAGGGGCACTACACGGCGCTCGTAATATACCTGTCGGAGGCTTAGATTTCCATTAGCTCCTTTTCCTTCACAACCAGGGCGTCATCCACCAGCTTGATGAAGGTATCGGTCAGCTTCTGGATCTCTTCCTGGGCGCGACGGTCGTCGTCTTCGGAGATCTCTTTCTCTTTCAGCAGGGCTTTCAGATCGGCGTTGGCATCGCGACGGATGTTGCGAATGGCAACCCGGGCACCTTCGGCTTCGGCACGGACGATCTTGGTCAGATCACGGCGACGCTCTTCGGTCAGCGGCGGCAGCGGCACGCGCAGAGTCTGGCCGTTGCTGGACGGGTTCAGGCCCAGATCGGAGGTCAGGATGGCTTTTTCCACCGCCTGGATCATGGAGCGATCGAAGATGGAGATGGAGAGAGTACGAGCATCTTCTGCCACCACGTTGGCCAACTGCTTCAGAGGAGTGGCAGCACCGTAATACTCCACCTGGATGCCGTCAAGCAGGCTCGGGTGAGCACGGCCGGTACGGATCTTGGACATCTGGGTCTTCAGCGACTCTACGCTTTTGCCCATGCGGTCCTTGGCGTCGTTTTTAATCTCGTTGATCACAGTGGTTTTCCTTTTGGCGAACGAGCCGACAGGCGGCTCGTATCTATCTTGTTGACTGGCGTAATGGACAAGCGAGCCTGGGGCTCACACTTGCCTTACTTGCTGGCCTGGTGGATCAGGGTACCTTCCGGCTCACCCATGATCACGCGGCGCAGCGCGCCCGGTTTGTTCATGTTGAACACCCGGATCGGCAGATCGTGGTCGCGGGCCAGGGTAAAAGCAGCAAGATCCATCACTTTGAGTTCTTTTTCAAGAACTTCATCATAACTCAGTTCCTGATAGAGCACGGCATCCGGGTTCTTGACCGGGTCATCGGTGAACACGCCATCGACCTTGGTGGCTTTCAGCACGACGTCGGCTTCGATCTCGATACCGCGCAGGCAGGCTGCCGAGTCGGTGGTAAAGAAGGGGTTGCCGGTACCGGCAGAGAAGATCACCACCTTGCCGGCACGCAGCTGGCTGATGGCTTCGGCCCAGCTGTAGGAGTCGCAGACCCCTTGCAGGGAGATGGCCGACATCAGGCGGGCATTCACATAAGCACGATGCAGGGCATCACGCATGGCCAGGCCGTTCATGACGGTCGCCAGCATACCCATGTGGTCACCCACCACGCGATTCATGCCTGCCTTGGCAAGGCCGGCACCACGGAACAGGTTGCCGCCACCGATGACCAGACCGACCTGAACACCCAGCTCAACCAGCTCTTTGATCTCTTGGGCCATCCGTTCCAGCACCGCCGGATCAATGCCGAAACCCTCGGATCCTTGCAGGGCTTCACCACTCAACTTCAGAAGAACACGTCTGTATGCAGGCTTGGGATTGGTACTCATGTCACTGATTCCTGGTCATATAAAGACCGCGACATAAGTCGCGGTCTGGGGAAACGGAAAAACCGGTTCGATTAGGCCTTCTGAGCGGCCGCGATCTGGGCTGCTACTTCAGCAGCGAAGTCGGTCTCTTGCTTCTCGATGCCTTCGCCCACTTCGAAACGGGTGAAGGAAACAACGTCAGCGCCTTCTTTCTTCAGCAGCTCGGCAACGGTCATGGAAGGATCTTTCACGAACGGTTGACCAGTCAGGGAAACCTCACCGGTGAACTTCTTCATGCGGCCTTCAACCATCTTCTCGGCGATCTCTTTCGGCTTGCCGGAGTTGATGGCGATGTCGATCTGGATTTCGCGCTCTTTGGCAACGACTTCGGCAGACACGTCTTCCGGTTTGACGAATTGCGGGCTGTTGGCAGCAACGTGCATGGCCAGATCTTTGGCCAGCTCGTCGGTACCGCCAACCAGCTTGGTGATAACACCGATGCGGGAGCCGTGAACGTAGGTGCCCAGGTTGTCACCTTCAACCAGCATCACGCGACGCAGGTTCATGTTCTCACCGATCTTGGCGATCAGGTTGGTGATGGTCAGCTCGACGGACTCGCCGTTACCGAAGTCGGCGGCTTTCAGCGCGTCAACGTCAGCGATTTTCTGGGTAGCAGCGATCTCGACGATCTTCTGACCCATGGCCAGGAAACCGGCATCCTTGGAAACGAAGTCAGTCTCGCAGTTCAGCTCGATCATGACGGCAACGTTGCCTTCGGTACGGGCGAAGATCACACCTTCAGCGGCGATACGGCCAGCTTTCTTGGCGGCCTTGGCCTGACCGGATTTACGCATGTTCTCGATAGCCAGCTCGATATCACCGTTGGCTTCTTCCAGCGCTTTTTTGCAATCCATCATGCCAGCGGCGGTGCGCTCGCGCAGTTCTTTTACCAGGGCGGCAGAAATGTTTGCCATGTCCAGTATCCTCGGTCTTGAATTGACAAGAAACAGGGGCCACAAGGGCCCCTGCTAACCAATTACATCAGCTTGGTTAATAAGGGCTTTTCAGTCCTTATCAATTACTCAGCTTCAACGAAGCCATCTTGTTCGGCTTGAACAACGATGTCCTGCTCGCGGGCTTCCAGAACGGTGTCAGCAGCAGCGTTCAGGTACAGCTGTACGGCACGGATAGCGTCGTCGTTACCCGGGATGACATAGTCAACGCCGTCCGGGTTGGAGTTGGTATCAACGATGGAAACTACCGGGATACCCAGGTTGTTGGCTTCTTTGATAGCGATGTGCTCGTGGTCGGCATCGACAACGAACAGAACGTCAGGCAGGCCGCCCATGTTCTTGATACCACCCAGGCTCTTCTCCAGCTTTTCCATTTCGCGAGTACGCATCAGCGCCTCTTTCTTGGTCAGCTTGTCGAAGGTACCGTCTTCGCTCTGGGTTTCCAGATCTTTCAGGCGCTTGATGGACTGACGAACGGTTTTCCAGTTGGTCAGCATGCCGCCCAGCCAGCGGTGGTTAACATAGAACTGGTCGCAACGCTCAGCGGCTTCTTTGACGGCTTCAGACGCGGCACGCTTAGTACCTACGAACAGTACCTTGCCTTTCTTGGCAGCTACGGAGCTGATGAAGTTCATTGCATCGTCAAACATCGGAACGGTTTTTTCCAGGTTGATGATGTGAACTTTGCTGCGGGCGCCGAAGATGTAGGACTTCATTTTCGGGTTCCAGTAACGAGTCTGGTGACCGAAGTGAACGCCGGCTTGCAGCATGTCGCGCATAGAAACTTTAGCCATTTTATACCTCTGTATTGGGGTTAGGCCTCCACACATCCCATATAACCGACCCGTTAAGGCACCCCGGCATATGTGTCGATGTGTGTGTGTTGTTGAGTAAGGGTGATGGCATGAGGACACGAGTTCCCCATTCCGGCGCGCTTTATACCATAACTTTGGTCATGACACCACCAGCCCGGGTGCTAAAAATGGATCCCGGACCATGGTGCGACCGCCTGATGACGTTGCGATGACGATCACACTGGAAGTAAACGGGGGTTGGGGATAAAATTTCGCCCTGATTGCAAACGCATCTATTTTTCATTACCTGGTTGTTGGGCATCGGCAGGATGCGCAATCAGGCCCCAAGAGAGATCCCATGTCCATTAAAATCAAGACACCGGAAGAGATTGAAAAAATGCGTGTCGCCGGCCAGCTGGCCGCCGACGTGCTGGTCATGATCGCCCCCCACGTCAAGGCGGGCGTCACCACAGACGAACTGAATACCCTCTGCCACGACTACATCGTCGACGTGCAGCAGGCCATCCCCGCGCCGCTCAATTACCACGGCTTCCCCAAGTCCATCTGTACTTCGGTGAACGATGTCATCTGCCATGGCATCCCGAACCACAAGAAACTGCGGGAAGGGGACATCATCAATCTGGACATCACCGTCATCAAGGATGGTTATCACGGCGATACCTCCGCCATGTTCATCGTGGGCCAGACCACCCCCCTGCGTCGTCAGCTCTGCAAGGTGGCCCAGGATAGCCTCTATGCCGCCATCAAGCGGGTGCGCCCGGGCATGTGCATCACCGAGATCGGCGCCGTCATCCAGCCCATCGTCGAGCAGGCAGGCTTCTCCGTGGTACGCGACTACTGCGGCCATGGCATCGGTGCCGAGTTCCACGAAGAGCCGCAGATCCTCCACTACCGCAACGGCGGCAAGCTGGAGCTGAAAGCGGGCATGTGCTTCACCATCGAGCCCATGGTCAACAGCAAGAAGTACCATTGCAAGGTCAATCCGAAGGATGGCTGGACCGTCACCACCAAGGACGGCGGCGACTCCGCCCAGTGGGAGCACACCCTGCTGGTGACCGAGGATGGCTGCGAGGTCCTGACCCTGCGCCCCGACGACACTATCGAGCGTTTTATCCGCCACGTTTGACATTCAACCCCGGCCGCGCGCCGGGGTTGCTCTTTACCCGGCCCGACCGAGAGTGTGACATGCCATGGATGCCAGCCTGCTTTCTCCCCATCTGCTCCCAGACGATCAGCTCACCCGTGACAACTGCAAGGAGTACCTGAGCCGCTTTCTCGCCTGGCTGCACGAGCGCTTCGACGCCGGTGACAACATCATCGAACTGGTGGCCACCCGCTCCGAATACATGGACGCGCTGCTGACCAGGCTCTGGCACAAGTTCGGCTTCGACAGGACCGAGCTCACCCTGATCGCGGTAGGCGGCTATGGCCGCGGCGAACTCCATCCCCACTCCGACATCGACCTGCTGCTCCTCTACGAAGGAGATGAACTGGACGAGGTGCTGGGGCTTCGCATCGGCGAGTTCATCACCCTCTTGTGGGATCTCAAGCTGGAAGTGGGGCAGTCGGTGCGCAACGTGGCCGAGTGCATCGAGCAGGGCCGCAACGACATCACGGTTGCCACCAACCTCATCGAGGCCCGTTACATCACGGGTAGCCTGGCGGGATTCGAGCAGTTGCAGGTGGCCACCCAGCCCCAGCACTTCTGGCCGAGCGAAGCCTTCTTTCGTGCCAAACGCGAAGAGCAGGCCCTGCGCCACCAGCAGTTTCTCGGCACCGCCTACAAGCTGGAGCCGGATCTCAAGAACAATCCCGGGGGCCTTCGCGACATCCAGACCCTGGCCTGGGTCGCCCGCCGCCACTTCGGCGCCACCACCCTGTTCGAGATGACCAGCCACGGTTTTCTCAACCGGGCCGAGTACCGGGAGCTGCTCGACTGCCAGAATTTCCTGTGGAAGGTGCGCTTCGCCCTGCACATGGCCATCAACAAGGGGGACAACCGCCTCTTGTTCGACCGCCAGCGCACCGTGGCCCAGATGCTGGGGTTCGAGGGGGAAGGAAACGGCCCGGTCGAGCAGATGATGAAGCGCTTCTACCAGACGGTGCGACGGGTGGCCGAACTCAACGAGATGCTGCTGCAACTCTTTGACGAGGCCATTCTCGGCAACACCGCCATGGACGTGCGCCGCATCAGCGACGAATTCCAGCTGCGCGGCCGCCTCATCGATGCGGTGGACTCCGAGCTGTTCGGCCGGGATCCTGCCGCCATCCTGCGACTCTTCTACCAGATAGCCCAGCATCCGGAGATTGCCGGCATCCACTCCGCCACCTTGCGCCAGTTGCGCGAGGCCAGACGCACCCTCAACTGCTGGCTGCAAGATCTACCCGAGTGCCGCCGTCTCTTCATGGCGCTCCTGCGCCACCCCAACGGCATCGGCCAGCCGCTCACCCTGATGCACAAGTACGGGATCCTCGCGGCCTACCTGCCCCAGTGGAACCTTATCGTCGGCCAGATGCAGTTCGACATGTTCCACGCCTACACGGTGGACGAGCACACCCATCGGCTGCTGCAAAACATCCATCGCTTCCCGAATCCGGCCAGCCGCCAGACTCACCCGCTCTGCCACGAGGTGTTCACCCAGTTGCGCAAGCCCGAGCTGCTCAGCATCGCCGCCCTCTTCCACGACATCGCCAAGGGCAGGCGCGGCGATCACTCCGAACTCGGGGCCGTGGATGCGCTGGAGTTCTGCCAGTTGCACGGGCTGGATCGCTACGAGAGCCGACTGGTCGCCTGGCTGGTGCGCCACCATCTGCTGATGTCGGTCACCGCCCAGCGCCGCGACATCTACGACCCGGATGTGGTCACCGACTTCGCCCAGAAGGTGCGGGATGAATTGCACCTCGACCTGCTCTATTGCCTGACCGTGGCCGACATCTGTGCCACCAACGACAGTCTGTGGAACGACTGGAAGGGCACCCTGCTGCGCGAACTCTACTTCGCCACCCAGAAGGCCCTGCGCCAGGGGTTGGAAAACCCGCCGGACATGCGCCTCAAGATCCGTGAAAACCAGCGCCAGGCCAGGCAGATCCTGACCCAGCGTGAGGTGCCACAGGAGGCGGTCACCGCCCTCTGGAACGACTTCAAGGCCGATTACTTCCTGCGCCACAGCCCGGAGCAGATCGCCTGGCACTGCCGCAAGATCATCGCCCACGGTGACAACCCGGCCCCCCTGGTGCTCATCGGCAAGCATCCCATACGGGGCGGTAGCGAGGTGTTCATCTATTGCCGCGATACCCCCAACCTCTTTGCCACCGTGGCCTCGGCACTGGATCAGAAGAACCTCAGCATCCACGACGCCCAGATCATGAATTCGCGCAACGACTACGTGCTCGATACCTTCATCGTGCTGGAGCCAAACGGCGAGCCCATCAGCCCCAACCGTACCGCCACCATCAAGAAGGCGCTGGAGAAAGCCCTTCAGGAGCCGGGCAAACTGGTACTGCGCAGCAAGCCCCTGTCCAGACGCCACCGCCAGTTCAGCGTGCCGACCAGGGTGGTCTTCCTGCCCCACAAGGGGGAAAACCGCCACACCCTGCTGGAGCTGACGGCCCTGGATACCCCGGGCCTGCTGGCCCGTATCGGTGCCGTATTCCAGCAGTGCGGCCTCTCCCTCCATGCCGCCAAGATCACCACCATCGGTGAGCGGGTGGAGGACTTCTTCAGCCTCACCACCCTGGCCGGAGAGCCGCTGAACCCGGAGGAGCAGCAAGCCCTCGAGGAGAGGCTGGTCAATCAGCTCAACCCCCAGGAACCGGTTGGCGAGAGTGCCTGACACGCTCGGATGAAGCCTCGAAAGAAGCTTTTTGACGTATTGATTCCTCAATCAGAACAAATGGTTGGACCACTCAAGTACAATAAATCGCCCTGATTCTGAAGAAATCGGCGAGAGCCCTTAAAAACGATTGGAAAAGTGTGATACAACAAACAGAATTTTATAAAGGAAACCTGTCATGACCCAGTTGCAACAGACCATCGAAGCGGCCTTCGAGCGCCGTGACTCCATCACTCCCGGCTCCGTCGATGCCGCCACCAAGGCCGCCATTCTGGAAGCCATCGACCTGCTGGACTCCGGCAAAGCCCGGGTTGCCGAGAAGATTGCCGGCGAGTGGGTCGTCCACCAGTGGCTGAAGAAGGCCGTGCTGCTCTCCTTCCGCATCAACGACAACGGCATCATCAAGGGCGACGATGCCCAGTACTACGACAAGGTTCCCCTGAAGTTCTCCAACTACACCGAAGAGCAGTTCAAGGCTGCCGGTGTACGCGTCGTGCCGCCCGCGACCGCGCGCAAAGGCTCCTTCATCGCCCCGAACACCGTGCTGATGCCCTCCTACGTCAACATCGGCGCCTTCGTCGATGAAGGCACCATGGTCGACACCTGGGCCACCGTGGGCTCCTGCGCCCAGATCGGCAAGAACGTGCACCTCTCCGGCGGCGTCGGCATCGGCGGCGTACTGGAGCCCCTGCAGGCCAACCCGACCATCATCGAAGACAACTGCTTCATCGGTGCCCGTTCCGAAGTGGTGGAAGGGGTAATCGTCGAGGAGGGCTCCGTCATCTCCATGGGGGTCTTCATCGGCCAGTCCACCCGCATCTATGACCGCGAAACCGGCGAAATCCACTACGGCCGCGTCCCGGCCGGCTCCGTGGTCGTTTCCGGCTCCCTGCCCTCCAAGTGCGGCAAGTACAGCCTCTACGCCGCCGTCATCGTCAAGAAGGTGGATGCCAAGACCCGCGCCAAGGTCGGCATCAACGCCCTGCTGCGCTCCATCGACGAGTAATCCACGCCGATGTCATCAAGGGCACCTCTGGTGCCCTTTTTCATGCCCGCTCCCATGGGTGGACGCCAACTCCCCTGCCCCACCAGCACTGCACACCCCCATGAGACGATACCGCTTATGGCAGTGCTGACTAGGTGTTTACCCCTCCCCCTTGGCTCGTTGATTACAGAAGACCACTTTGAAACCAATTTGAATTTGGCGCGCCTGTCACAGGCAAGGCGTCCGGACTCGGGTAAGATAGAGGGGTCAGGATCGTTTCAAACCAAGGAAGCCCGATGTACGAGAATCTCAAGAGCCTGGGGATCCAGGAACCCACCTCGGTGGACAGCTACACCCTGCGCCAGGAAGCCAACCACGACATCCTCAAGATCTATTTCAAGAAGCAGAAGGGTGAATTCTTCGCCAAGAGCGTCAAATTCAAATACCCTCGCCAGCGCAAGACCATGCTGGTCGACTCGGGGACCCATGAGTACAAAGATGTCACCGAGATCAACGCCAACCTCAAATACGTGGTGGATGAGCTGGACAATCTGACCCAGGGCGGCCAGCCTTCCGCCGATCCGGACATCAAGCAGAAAATACTGCGCGACTTGCGTCATCTGGAAAAGGTGGTGCAGAACAAGATCAGCGAGATAGAACGGGATCTCGAAAAGCTTTAAGCCGGTCTGATGCAGCAAAGGCGCCCAGGGGCGCCTTTTTCATTGGGTCACACCATGCTGGCGCCGTCAGGAAAGCCCCCGCACATGTCCCGCCACCAAACGCAACCCAGCAAAAAGGGAGGCTTGCGCCTCCCTTTTCGGAACTCGGATATCGGAGCGACAATCAGTTGCTCTTCATCCAGATGTCCATTTCAGTTTTCAGGTTGTCGGACTTGGTGCCGAAGATGGCTTGTACACCGGAACCCGACACCACCACACCGGCGGCGCCCAGCTTCTTCAGACCAGCCTGGTCAACCTTGGCCACATCCTTCACACCGACACGCAGACGGGTGATGCAGGCGTCCAGAGAGGCGATGTTCTCTTTGCCACCGAAGGCGGAGACCAGTGCAGCAGACATCTCGTCCTTGCTTTGACCGGCAGAGGACTCTTGGGCAGCTTCGTCTTCACGACCCGGGGTTTTCAGGTTCATGGCACGGATGACCACGGTGAAGACCACGTAGTAGATGACTGCGTAGACCAGACCCAGACCCACCAGCAGCAGCATGTTGTCGGCACGCGGAGATTGCACCACGAAGTCGATGAAGCCGTTGGAGAAGGTGTGACCGTGAACGACACCCAGCATGTTGGTCAGGACATAGGCCAGACCTGCCAGCAGAGCGTGGATGGCGTACAGTACCGGGGCCACGAACAGGAAGGAGAATTCGATAGGCTCGGTGATACCGGTCAGGAAGGAGGTCAGGGCTGCAGAAGCCATGATACCTACGATCTTGGCGCGGTTTTCCGGCTTGGCGGAGTGCGCAATGGCAAACGCGGCAGCAGGCAGACCGAACATCTTGAACAGGTAGCCACCCGCCAGCTGACCGAAGCCGTTGCCGGCAGCACGGGAAGCGTCATCAGCAGTCAGGAAGCAGGTCATGATGCCGTGTACGGTTTCACCGGCGGCGTTGACGCAGGTACCAGCCTGATAGAAGAACGGCACGTTCCAGATGTGGTGCAGACCGAACGGGATCAGGGAGCGCTCAACCACGCCGTAGATGCCGAAGGCCAGGACCGGGTTCTGGTTGGCAGCCCAGTCGGAGAAGGCACCGATGGCACCACCAATCGGCGGCCAGATGAAGGAGAGCACGACACCCAGACCGATGGAAACAAAACCGGTGATGATGGGCACGGCGCGCTTGCCAGCGAAGAAGCCGAGGTACTCTGGCAGCTGGATCTTGTAGAAGCGGTTGAACGCCCAGGCAGCCACGCCACCGGCGAGGATACCACCCAGCACACCGGTATCGATCTTCTCGACACCCATCACAGGCGCCATCACAGTCAGGGTGGCGGTCATGATGCCGTAGCCGACGATGGCGGACAGGCCGGAAACACCGTCGTTATTGGTGAAGCCAAGGGCAACGCCCACGGCGAACAGCAGAGCCATCTGGCCGAATACGGAACCACCGGCCTGCTCCATCAGTTGGGAGACGATTTCCGGCAACCAGCTGAAGTGGGCAGCACCCACCCCCAGCAGAATACCTGCAACGGGCAAGACCGATACGGGCAGCATCAGCGCCTTACCGACCTTTTGCAGATTAGAGAAAGCATTTTTTAACATGTGTGCGCTCCTGAATGGAATGTCTTACCGTAGACGCTTCAGTCCAATTTATAGACGATCATCAACATCATCTCTCATCGGCATGAATTCGACGCGGGTTTGTTTATTTTGACCAGCTGAATATAACCCAGCAGATCGCAAATATCTTCCATCAGGGGTAAGCGAATAAAAAATTTGGAGGGGAGATCACAAGATAATTTCGGCGGGAATTTTCGGCTAATTACGGATATATTTCGGCATCTTCATGCTAAACCATAAATATGAAAAGTGCTGTTTCGCATTGTATTTTAGCCAATCAAACCAATACCCAACGAAACACACTGTAACTTAATGTAACCATTTGCTGTTTTTTCTATTTTAGTCTACCGATTAAAAAGGCCTCCAACAAGGGAGGCCTCAAATAAATATTATATTTTAAAGACCGGGCAATATTCAGCCCTTTTGGGAACGCTTCACCGCATCAATAAAGATCGATTTCGCCTTGGTCGAACCGGCCCGCTCCGCCTCGCTGACCAGTTGCATCGCCTTGTCGATATCACCGGCTTTCACCGCTTTTTCGATCTGGGATTGATAGAAGGCCTCGGTTTCGCTCAGCATGGGGGCACTGCTCTTGACTGCGCCGGCGGTCGCCAGGGGCACGACAAGCTTGTTTGGTGCCGTGTTGACTACCGGGGTGTTGGCATCAATCACATCCTGATAGACAGGCTTGTAATAGTTGCTCTCGGTTTTGACACCACTCAAGTCCTCCACAGAGAGGCTGACCACGCCCCAGGGGGAGTGCGGAATGACGGGGTCTTTTTCACCATAATCAACCACCCCCAGCGACTTGGTCATCAGCTTGGAAGGGCTAAGGATGGTGGTTGTTTTGTCCAGACCGCTCTGGTCTGTGTAGATCACCATGTAACTTTCGTTATTGGGGTTACCAACATAGGAGCGATCCACGGTAAACACGGCTTCCATGCGATCCCCTTGCAGCATGCGTGCAGGCTCGTACTTGAACACGTCGCTGCCCAACTTGCGGGTCACATTGAATTTGGAATCCAGCATCAAGACGGTCGGGTTGAACAGCGATTTGTCGATCAAGCCATCAACCGTGATGCGCAGGTCACCGGAGTTGACCGGCAACCGGAAGGCGGCAAAGTGGCTTTTCCCTTCGCTGAAAGCGTAAACGGGGGAGCTGTCATCAATGGGGATAAGCTTAGTTGCGCCCGGTTGTATGTCCTGGAATGGCAGACTGGAGACATCGCGACAGCAGCTGCCAACCGTAGCCAATTGGCTCATCGCAACGTCGCGATTTCCCATGATGGACTTGAACTCCTGAGTCGGCGCTACCGTCGTTTCCAACGTGGCGCACCCACCCAGCACAACAGAACAGAATACAGTCAAGGCTAATCTGGAATATCTCATCGCGTGACCCTAAGAAACGTGTTGTAAAAAAAGAGCCCCCGTCATGCGGGGGCACTTGCAGTCATGACGTCAACAGATTACCACCAAGCTTCAGCTTGAACACCGAAGTTCCAGGAGTCGTCCTGCTTCACGCCATTGGCATCCGGGCGGAACTGGCCGTCAGAATCCAGGTAGGAAGCATATACGCGGATTTCCGGGCGGGCCCAGAAGCTGGAGCCAGCGGACCAGGCCTGAGCCAGGGTGTATTTCTTACCGATGGTGCTGGTTTCGGTGCCATTGTTCGGCTTGTAGCTGTCATGGTGATAGCCAAGCTCGGCGATGGTCTTCATGGTGTCATTCCACTTGTACATCGGGCGAACGACAACGGAGAAGGTGTCTTTGTCAGCGCTGTCATTGTCAATATCACTGGCAGTACCGTAAACCAGCTGATGACCGAACTCGACCTTATCGCCAACGGGCAGCACGCCCCAGTTGATGAAGCGCCAGCCATCGCCCTTGGCGGCAGATTGGCTCAGGCCGCTGCCAGAACCGCTACCGTAGTCAACAGCCTGAGCGGCATAACCGTCGGCGAAATACTGAACCACGGTCTTGTTGAAGCCACCCAGCATGGATTGGGTCAGCTCGGCGGTCAGCATGTGGCCGTTTTTCTCGTAATCTTTGCTGCCCAGAGCCGCTTTCTGCTCATCGGTCAGGTTACCGCGGGCGTAGTCATATCCCAGCTCCAGGGAGCCGTCTTTCCACAGCGGGATACCGGCATAACGCAGGTCCAGTACGTCCGTATCAACACGCTTGTCGACACCAACACCACCTACAAACTGATCGTAATCATCCCACGGGTCGTTACGCAGCCATGCAAAAGAGAGCTTGCCCGGACCAGCCTGGATATTTTCTACACCAGCACCGGCACCAGACACATCCCAGTAGTAGAAGTCGGAGATGTGGATGTCGTGACGTTGATAGTAACGCTTACCGGCCCACAGAGTGGCTTCCGGCGCGAAGCCCAGCACGCCTTTGGCCTGGACGTTGAATTGGCGCAGGGCAAAGTCGGCATCACTACCGCTAGTGCTTTCCCAGTCGCGACCTTGCTGACCAGAAACCATTGCAAACATGGAGTCTACGTAGAAAGACTTGCCGTCCTTGTTGTAAGCCTCTTGACCTAGCTGGACTTCGCCGTAGGTCTCGGCTTCATTGCCCAGACGACCGACTTTCGCCTTGGAATAGGTTTGCAGGCTGCCGTTATCGGAAGTACCGACACCGGAACGCATGTAGCCGTGGAAATCAACGGCGAAGGCGGCTTGGGAAGCCAGGGCTGCGGTTACTGCTGCAGCGATCGGGAGCCACTTTGCTTTCATTTTCATTTTCCTTATTCCCGCTGAGAGGAGTGTGATCCTGATATTCAAGTTCTTATCACCGGAAAAACGTTTTGGTGATAACCGAGGTCGATTATAGGTACCCAAATTCCCTGCAAACATGAGCTGATTCACAAAACGATGACAAATCGCACGCCGCCAACAACCACAGCAACAAAAGCTCATTAAATTTAAGTTTGTTGGACAAAGTCTCCGGTATCGAGCAAAAACAAGAAAACAAACACCAAAGAAAGCGCTTTCAAATATTAATTCGCGACGAAATTTAAGTGACAAATCCGTGTCGCAGTAGCAAAAACATGACTGAAATCGCTTTCAATGCGGAACTTTTAATTTTTCAATTTGTCGTGGGTGATGATGAATATGGCCAACCGGTTATCATCATTGGCGAGAAAAATAACCGGACGAAAGAGAGGATATATTTGGGGGCTGAGGCGTGACGCCCCAAAAATAAAACACCCCCGTCAGCACACTCACGGAGGTGAATTTATTCTCGGGGAGAAGGGTCTGGCTACAGTCTATTTTCCCAGGTTTTCAACCAGGCCAGCGCTGCCACTTCAGGCTCATCTTCTACCGTCGCATCGATTTCCAGGCGCACAACCAGTGGCTCGGCAGCCAGCTCCTGCAACAGAGCATCCAGCGTTCGCCCCGCTCCGCAGAAGTGTTCATAGCTGCTGTCTCCCATGGCGATGAGGGCATAGCGCCATCCCTTCATATAAGGAGCACGATCGGCCAGAGCACTGGCAAAGGGCTGCAAATTGGGCGGTATATCCCCCTGCCCCGTGGTGGCGGTCACGATGAGCAGAAAGCGTGAGGCATCGATGTCGGTCAGCGCCGCGTCATCGAAGATCTGGCAGACATGGCCATTGGCTTGCAGGTGATCAGAGAGGGTCTCGGCCACCAGCATGGCAGAGCCGTAGACGGTGCCGACCAGGATGTCGATCTCGGCCATCAGCGACTCCTCAGGGACAGACAATGGGCCCGGCAAGACCGGGATGGGTAGGAAGAGCCCCCCTGAACAGGCGGGGGGCACGCGATTGCGCAGGCGATATCTCGTTGAGCCATAAGTCATTCCTCTGACGTACCTGGGCTACAGCATGCCACAGCCCGGTCAGAGGCAACAGATGGAAAGAGGCTCAGGCGCCGTAGTCTTGCTCGCTGGCAGGCCAGCCCAGACGGGCGAACAGACCCAGCACCTCGGGGCCCAGGGGCGCCTGGATCCGCATCGGCACCTTGAGCACCGGATGCTCGAAGCTCAGACGGTGCGCGATCAACAGCAGGCGGTCGCACCCGTAGTGCTCGCGAAAGAAGCGGTTGTGCCGGCCATCCCCGTGGGTGGTATCACCAACGATGGGGTGGAACAGGTGATCCAGATGGCGGCGCAGCTGGTGCTTGCGCCCCGTCTTGGGAAAGAGGCGGACCAGGCTGTAGCGACTGGTGGGATGCTTCTTGGAGACGGCGAAGGGCAACTCGACCTGATGCAGACGACGAAACGCGGTCACCGCTTCCTGGGCGGGGCGATCCGGGTCGCTGAAGGCATCGGCAATCTTGTCCAGCTGCTCCTTGAGCGGATAGTCGATGAGCCCCTCTTCGGGGGCCCATCCCCGCACCAGTGCCAGGTACTCCTTGTGGACCTGACGGGCAGCAAAGGCCTCGGTCAGGATACGGGCCACGGCAGGATCAAGAGCAAACAGCAGCACACCCGAAGTGGGCCTGTCCAGTCGATGCACGGGGTAGACATGACGACCCCCGATCAGATCCCGGGTCATCTGCATGGCGAAACGGGTCTCGGCCTTGTCGAGCCAACTGCGGTGCACCAGGAGACCGGACGGTTTGTTCACCGCCACCAGCCAGTCATCCTGATAAAGCAGTGTCGGCTGCAAGGCATCCGCTGTCCGGGTCTGCTCGTCCATCATTGTTCGACCACTTTGCCGGAGAGCAGCAGATCGAAACGGGCGATCAGACGAAGCAGGGCCTCGACCTCCGCCAGCTCCTCTTTATAGACCTCACTCGCCATGGGATAGAGGGAGACGCTGGTCGGCAGCGGTGCCTGCAGCACCACCAGTTGTTCCATGCGCGGGATCAGCACGAACTGCAGCCATTGATCGAAACTCAGGGTATCGACACAGAACGGCAGCTCGCTTGCCAGCGCCTCGCTCCCCGGATGGTCGGCTTGCCAGCGTTCCAGACGTTGCAACTCGGCAGTCAGCTCTCCCAGCAGACCGGCAACCAGCAGATATTGATTCATCTCGCTCACTTCCTCATCGCGGGCCCGGTCTGCGACGGGGCCCCACTCAATACGGCCATCAAAAAGGGGCGCTACTATACACCGACCCCGCAATGGCTGCCATGTTGCCGTCACCTTCATACCCTGCATCACCGCCTCTGGCTATCTGGTGCAGCCCCCTTATAATCGCCCGCATTATCTTCAAGCGGGATCTCTTCATGTCTTCCATCAACACCCTGACCGAGTTTCTGACCCAGGCCGATACCCAGTTCCAGCTGTTCGATCTGGGCCGCCAGGTGCGCCCGCTCCCCAGCGACCTCTTCGTGCGCATCGAGCAGCAGCAGGAGCCCTACCCCTGGCCGTTGCAGCAACACGCCTGGCTCGGCGTGCACTTCTTCCAGCCGACCGAATCCAGGCACTACCTCTGGTTCCTCAAGTTCGCCCTTGATGAACGCGGCCTGCTCATCTCCAGCGGCCCCAAGCATTTCATGGATCAGGTGGTAGAGACTCTGGGCTACAAGCTCACCGGTGAACTGGACGAAGAGAAGGCCCAGCGTCTGGCGGACAACCCCTATACCTTCCGCCCGGCCGAGGCCAAGATGGCCAGTGTGCACGCCAAGCTGGCCCGCCAGCTGGAACAAGCCCCTTCCGCTTACTACGAGGCCCTCTGCCACTATCTGGCGGCGCCGGGGGAAGAGGGGTGGCAGGCCCTGGGACTGCAAGGGTTTGCAGATCTCGCGGAGCGGCTGCAGGTTGAACGCAACCTGGCACTGGTCTGCAAGGCCTTGCCCGTGCTGCCGCAGGCCCCCCTTTACGCCCTGTGCCAAAGCCTGGAGAACGCCCCCCTGCCCCCTGCCCTGCAAGGCGCATTGCTGGAGCGCATCGGCAAGGAGCAGGAGTGCGCCGAGCCTGCCCCCGAAACCCTGGCCTATCTGTGCCGGGCACTGGCCTCCTGCCCGGGCAACGGACTGCGCACCAACAAGCTGCTGACCCTGCTGCAAACCCGGCCAAGCCCCTCCCTGCTCCTCGCCATCGCTGGCCGCCTCTGGCCCGATCTGAAACACCCCGAACTGCTCGGCCTGTTTCTGGAGCAGCTCGCCCTGCAACCCACCCAGTTCTTCAACCAGGTATTTGCCGAGCTCGTCACGCTACCGGCCCTGCGCAATGATATGCTGGCAAAACTGCGTGACCCCGAACGCAGCGAGGCCCTGGGTCTGGCCATCGGTCGCCTGTTCGCTGCCACCTAGGCCCGACACAACGGCCCTGTTGCCTGAGGTGAACAGGGCCCCACACACATCACAGAAGGAACCCGCTGATGGGAGAAATGCTTGGGATCTTGCTGCTCGGCCTCGTTGGCTGGGCCTTCTGGCAACAGCGCCGCCAGGCGGAGCTGGCCTGGCAATACATGCGCCGCTACTGCCAGCACCACGACCTGCAACTGCTGTCGCTGGCGCGGACACACCGTGCCCTGGGGCACAAGCCCCTGCGCCTGCTCACCTACTACCAGTTCGAGTTCTCCAGCGACGGTGAGAGCCATTATCAGGGGCAGCTCTGCATGCAGGGGCTGCATGTCGCCGGTGTCGAGCTGCCACCCCATCGTCTCCCCTCCTAGATTTGAGAGCACGGGGGCTGGCTATACTCTTCCACAGCCCCTTCCAAGGAGTACCGACATGGAATTGCTCACCCATGACATGGCCGCCCTGTTTGCCCAGCTGGGGCTGGCCAGTGACGACATCAGCCAGCAGCGTTTTATCCGCGACCATCCCATCGATCGCCATACCCAGTTGCCCGATGCGCCGTTCTGGACGCCTTCCCAGGCAGATTTTCTGCGCGATGCCCTCAGCCACGACGCCGACTGGGCGGAAGCCATCGACCAGCTGGATGTGATGCTGCGCCAGGGGACCTGATCCCCCACTCCCGGCGGCCAGCGTTGGGTCGACGCGGAACCGCCAATCCCCTCCCTCTCGCCACCCACGCCCTTCGCTCCGCTTTCCTGATGGACAGGCTTTGATTAAGCTCTGTGCCACTATCCACCCGCAGCAAGACGGCCGTGCAGGAGCCAAGATGTCAGCCCAAGAGATCATCCAGATAGCCAACGAACTCAGTGCCAGGGGGATCACCCCCTCTACCGCCATGGTCAAGGCCCGCCTCAGCCATCCCGTGCCCATGGCCGAGCTGCTCAAGGTGTTGAGCCAGTGGAAGCAACAACCCCAGCCCGCGGCGACAGCGCCCGCCCCCGCCAGTGCCCCCGAGGCGTCCCCCTTGGCCACGGAAAGCGTCACTCTTCAGCAACTGAGCGAACAGCTCGCCCGGCTGGAGCAGAAGGTCGATCGCCTCACCGATCTGCTGCTCAACCAGAAGCCGGATTGACCCATCGCCATGTATATCCTCGAACTCACCTTTGAGTGCTACCGCGATACCTCCCTCGGGGAGGCCGAGCGGGCCATCGTCCACTACCTCGACATGCTGCGCTATCAGGGTCAGATCCTGGGGCGGGAGTTTCCCACCAGCATGCACGAAGGCTATTTCGTCAGCCGGGTGGTCTGCCCGGAGCAGGACAGCCTGCACCCTGACAACCAGAGCGAGCTGGTCGCCCTTGCCGAGCAAGGTCTGCACCAGGCGGGCCTGCTCGCCCCCAAACTCCACCTGCAAGGGGCGGATCTGCTCTCGGACAGCACGGACCCGTGCGCAGAGCAGGGAGAGCGTCCCAGCTGGATGCTGCTCTACACCAGCTTCCTGCACAGTTGCTCTCCCCTGCGCTGTGGCGATCACTTCGCTCCCATCCCGCTCTATCGGCTGCCCGCCGTCGCCAACGGTGACCACAAGCAGATCATCAAGTGGCAGGAAGATTGGGAAGCCTGCGATCAGTTGCAGATGAACGGCTCCATTGCCGAGCACGCCGCCCTGCACGAAATCGGCGAGGTGGGCAGCCGCCTTCATCGCCGGGGCAGCGATCTCGCCAGACGGCTGGAGCTCCTGAGCGGCATCCCCACCTATTACTATCTCTACCGGGTAGGCGGCCTGAGCGCCGCCGAAGAGCGGGCTCGCCCCTGCCCTGGCTGTGGTGGCCCATGGGCGCTGGCCGCCCCCCTGCACGAGATCTTCGACTTCAAGTGCGAGCCTTGCAGGCTGGTCTCCAACCTCTCCTGGGACTTCAAGGAGTAGGTGCCCACCGCGCACAATGGCGCATTAAAAAGAGAGGGCCTTGCCAGGTGGCAAGGCCCTCTCTTTTGGAGCATCACTGGGGCAAGGTTTCCAGTCGCGCCAGAAAGGCCGGCAACGAGGGGGCCAGCGTCAGGCGCCGTCCGGAGTCCAGCCACTCCAGCCACACCTGGCCGCTCTCGTTATCGAGGGAGACCAGCGTCATCTCGTTGCGGGTCGTGGCAATGAAGAGTGAAGGGGATCGCTTCAACTTGCGCAGCATCAGCAGGTGGCCGATGAGGTTCTCCTTGAGCAGATCCAGATCGGCGTCGTTCCACGGCAGGATGAGTTCGATGCTCAGCCCCTTGAAAGAGCAGGGCAGAGGGCGGCTGAACCAGTGGCCAAACAGGGCGATGGCGCTGGGATGCAGGGTCAGCTCCAGGGCGTTCGCCATGGCCGTGAAGTCGGCTGCCTGCTCCCGCTGGAACAGACGCCAGGCTACCCGCCCCTCCCTGGGTTCATCCAGCTCGCAAGGAGAGCGCCAGTCGGCCTCCCAGTCGCACAGGGGCAGCCCCCGCCTTCCTTCGCCATCGCGCTGCCAGCGTAAAAAGAACTGCTCCAGGGCAGACAGGACTTGATCCGACATCGATATTCCCCACAATAGCGGCCTCTGATGGCCGCAAGTACCTGATCGAAAAATCGGGCCATTGCACCATCAAACCCCTTATCAGACAAGCGTGAGCAAACCAGCATGAGCAAACAAGAGAGATACGCCGGCGCCAGTGCGCTGCAAGGCCTGAGCCTGGGGCAGCAGTCCGCCTACATCAGCCAGTACACCCCGAGTCTGCTGCAGCCCGTGCCACGCAGCCTGAACCGCGACGATCTTGGCCTGAGAGGTGAACTGCCGTTCCAGGGGTGCGACGTCTGGACCCTGTATGAACTCTCCTGGCTCAATGCCAAAGGCAAGCCCGTGGTTGCCATCGGGGAGGTCTTTGTGCCTGCTACCAGCCCGAATCTCATCGAGTCCAAGTCGTTCAAGCTTTACCTGAACTCCTTCAACCAGACCCGCTGCGACTCCCTGGAGGCGGTGCAGGCGCTGCTGGTTCAGGACCTGAGTGGCTGCGCTGGTGCCCCGGTGAGCGTCACCCTCTTCACCCTCGACCAGGCCCCCCACCAGATAGCCCAGCTGCCCGGTGAGTGCATCGACAGCCTGGATATCGAGGTGGACGGCTACGAGTTTGACGAGACCCTGCTGCAAGGGGCCGCCGGTCACGAGATCGTGGAGGAGACCCTGCACAGCCACCTGCTCAAGTCCAACTGCCTGGTGACCAGCCAGCCGGACTGGGGATCCGTGGTGATCCACTATCGCGGCCCGCGTCTCGACCGGGAGAAGCTGTTGCGCTACCTCATTTCGTTCCGCCAGCACAACGAGTTCCACGAGCAGTGCATCGAGCGCATCTTTACCGATCTCAAGCACTTCTGCGCCCCGGAAAAACTGACCGTCCATGCCCGTTACACCCGCCGCGGCGGCCTGGACATCAACCCTTTCCGCAGCGACTGGGAGCCGGTTCCGGCGAACCTGCGCCTCATTCGCCAGTAATCACCGGCGCCGCCATCCTGCGGGCTGCGGCCGGCTGCGCATCACCTCAGTAAACTCTGGACGGGCGGGGGTGGGCTTGGATAACATGCCTGCACCTCCGTGCCGTTCTTAATCCAATGAATCAACTGTTTTTTCTGGCAATGATGATGTCCTCCCTGTCGGCTCCTGATCTGGATCTGGCCAAGGAGCAGTTGTCCATCGACCTGCAGCAGGCCCAGACCCTGGTGCTGACCGATCCCGCCAGATGTGCCCAGATTGCCACCTCCTTCCTCGAACGCACGGCCAACAATCCCAAGCAGATCATCAGCAACCGTCAGGAGTACGGCTATCGCGAGCCGATGCTGAACTACGGTACCGCCACCCAGACCACGGGCGCCTATCTGCTCAAGGGGGAGTGTCTGCAGCAGCTAGGGCAGTTCGCCCAGGCACAGGAGTCCTTCGAGCAGGGCATCGCCATGGCCGAGAAAGAGCAGCAGTTCGAGCTGCAGGCCCATGGGCTCTATCTGCTGGTTAGAAGCCGCAACCTGCAACAGCATACCCATGGCGCCGCGGCCCCCCTGCTCGACAAACTCGACAAACTGCTGGCCAATCCCGACCTCAAGGAGAGCCAGTTGCAGGTCTACAGCCGCCTGCTGCGCGTCAACGCCAGCATAGAGGAGCGGCAATTCGATCTCGCCAAGCAGCAGCTGGCCGAGACCCGCAAATGGGCGGATCACGCCAAACACCCTCTGGCCAGGGCCTGGACCAGCGCAGTGGGCGGGGATCTCTATCAGGCTCTGGGTCAGCCCCAGCTTGCACTGGGGGAGTACATCGAAGCACAACAGCAAGCCAAGCCCCTGCAGGATCCCCTCTTCCTCGGCCTGCTTTCGAACCAGATGGTCAGCCTCTATCAGGAAGAGCAGGAGCCACAAAAAGCGCTGCAATACGCCAGCGAGGCGGCCAACTATTTTCATGCCCTCGGCAATTCCTCCATGCTGAGCGACGCCCTGATCGTGCTCGCCCGTCTCAACCGGGATCAGGGCGAGATGAACATGGCGCTGGTCTATTTCTTCAATGCCCTCGACCTGCTGGACGAGAGCAGCAACCGTACCCGCATCGCCCATCTCAAGTTCGAGATAGGCAAGACCTACCTGCAGACCGGCAACCTCAACCTGGCGCGAAACTACCTGAACGCCGCACGCCAGTCCCATGAGCTGGGGGATGACAAGGAGTCGCTCATCGACACCCTGCTGTTGCTGGGAGAGCTGCACCTCAAGCAGCAGGAGGCGGGCATCGCCATCCTGCAGTTGGAGAACGCCCTCACCCTGGCCAACCGGATTGGGGACATCCGGCGCCAGTTCGAGATCTTCCGCCTGCTCTCCGTCGCCTATGAGCAGAAGGGTTACCTCCAGCAGGCCCTGGAGAGCTACAAGAATTACCACCAGCGCAGCGAACTGGTTCGCCAGCAACAGCTGGCGCTGGAGCAGGAGGCGGTGCGCGACAACTACGCCCAGGTGGAGCGTGTGCAACAGGTCAAGGAGCTGGAGCAGCAACTCGACGTCAGCCAGCACCAGCAGGAGCGATACCTCTGGACCAGCGTCAGCACCGGGCTGCTGCTGGCACTCTTCATCTATCTGTTCTTCACCCTCTGGCTGAAACTGCGGGTCGCGCGCCTTCATGCCAAACAGCTGGGAGAGGCCCTGCTGGTAGAGCCGCGCAGCGGCCTGGCCAACTGGCAGCGACTGATGAGCCGCTGGCCGCGGGAGATGGCAAAGCGCCAGCAAAAATCCGAGCGCTGGTACCTGAGCGAACGCCCCACCAGCGAATTTGACGACAAGCTGCACTACCTGCTGTTCCGGGTTCCCTTCCTGATCAACAGCCTGGAGCAGCACGGCTATCAGGTCAGCCGCGAGATAGAGCAGGCCTTCGGCCGTTACGTCAACGAACTGACCCCGCAGGATGGCCGCATCTACGACCTGCGCGAAGGCCACCTGCTCTATGTGGTGCCCCAGCGCCACGTGGCCCAGTTGCATCAGCTGGCCCAGACCCTGCTCGACACCCTGGCAGCCTTCCCCTGCGAGCACCAGCTGGACAGGCGCATCAGCCTCGGCATCGTCAGCCATCCCTTCCTGCCCAAGGCAGCCATGGCCCTCGATCACCACGGCCTGTTCGATCTCTGCTACCTGGCCCTCTCGGGTGCCATTCAGCTCAGCGAAAAATGCCAGCAGAGCGTCTGGCTTGAGCTGGCCGCCATCGATTGCCAGCAGGCCGCATTTTTTAACGGAGATGTGTGGCAATGCTGCTTGATGGCAATTGACAAGGGACTGGTAAAAGTAAATTCTTCTCATGAAAAGCAATGGGTTAACTGGCTTGCGCTTTCACGGATGAAGGTTGCGGACAATCCTTGACAAAAAGGTACTCAACGGGGTCTTTGATTGGCTTTCTGTTGCTGGACGAAACAAAAACGATAATGACAACAGGGCGACCTGAAGAATGAATGATATGGCTGCCGTAACAGGACAACTGGCAAGACTCAGGGAATCCCTCCAGCAGAAACAGCAGGAGCTTGACGGCATGGCGAGCTTCTCCGATGCCGAACGCACCCGCAGTATCCAGTTCATCGGCAAGTTGATGCAAGCCTGTCGCGGCCACGATCGCGAGCTCGACAACCGGCTCGCCAAGCTCAAGCAGAAACTTGAAGGCAACCCTCCGCTCACCTCCATCGATGCCGATCTGATCGCCATCGAGAAGCTGTTGCAGCAGCACAGCCACACCATGGAAGAGTCCATCAGCCTGACCCGGGCAGCCATCGATCTCGGCAGCAAACAGCTCAAAACCATCAAGGGGTTTCCGGAAGATACCCGCCGCGCCCTCAAGGAGTTTCTCGCCAGCCCGGAGAGTTACGGCATCGGCGATCACCAGAAGAAGGTGATCCGGCTGCTGGAGTTCTACCAGCAGGCGATCAAGATCCAGCTGCTGCCGCGCAAGCCGCTGATCCCCCCTTCGGCGGAGATCCCCACCGAGCTCTCCAGCCCGGCCCCTACCGACTCCTTTGACATCAAGGCACATGCCCAGATTTCAGACGAGTTGCAGCGTCTCATCACCGAGCTCGACTTTGCCGGCGCCGTGGGCGAGAGCCTCGCAGACATCCGCCGCCAGTTGCTCGGGGGCATCACCCCTGCCCTGCTGGCCGAAGTCTGCCTGCAGATCATCGAACTCATCATCGAGGGTACCCGGGAAGAGCGCAAAGCCTCCCAGGCGTTTCTCAGCACCCTGAACGAGAGTCTCTCCTCGGTCCATTACAGCTTTACCGAATCCCTGGATGAAGGGCGGGCGCTGCAAAATGCCGCCCATCTCAGCGGACAGGCGCTGGAGCGGGAACTCGCCGCCATCGATCGCGCCATGGCAGCCCATGACTCGCCACAGATACTCAGGGGCGCCATTTCTGGGCATCTGGACACCATCCGCCGGCTGCAGCAGGAGCGGGAGGAGATGGCCAACCGCGAGCGCCACCTGCTCACCCACCTCTCCAACATGGAAGCCAAGCTCAGGTTGATGAAGGACGAGACCGCCGAGTACAAGAAGCGGCTCAGCATCCAGAAACACAAGCTCTTCCTCGACAGCCTGACCCAGGTACACAACCGGGCGGCCCTGGACGAGCGGCTCGAGCTCGAATACAAACGCTGGCTACGCTATGGCACCCCCCTGTGCCTGGCCATCATCGACATCGACCACTTCAAGCACATCAATGACAATTACGGCCACATGGCCGGCGACAAGGCATTGAAGGTGGTTGCCAAGGCCCTGCAGAACGCCTTGCGCGACACCGACTTCATCGCCCGCTTTGGCGGTGAGGAGTTCGTGGTCCTGCTGCCGAACATCAATCCGGACAAGTACCAGAAGCCGCTGGAGAACCTGCGTCAGACCATCAAGAGCATCCCGTTCCGCTTTCGCGATGCCAGGGTCGAGATCACCATCTCCATCGGTGCCACCCTGTTTCGGACCGGCGACCATACCACGGATGCGTTCGAGCGCGCCGACAAGGCGCTTTACAGTTCCAAGCACTCCGGCCGGGATCAGGTCAATCTCGCCTGAATCCGCTTTGAGGGGCGGCTAAAAAAGCGGCAAACGCACAGTCCCCCTATTCCCCTGCCCACCCCCTTGCCTCTACTATCGAACCCGAGGGATGCCAAAGCATCCCGTTTTCTCCCCAGGGAAAGCACAACGATAACAAGCGAGTGAAAGGGGAAATTATGATTACACACATCAATCCCGTGGGCAGCATGGACCTGCTGTCCCAGCTCGAGGTGGATCGCCTCAAGCAGACGGCCTCCAGCGATATCTATCAACTGTTTCGCAACTGCTCGCTGGCGGTCCTCAACTCCGGCAGCCATACCGACAGTTCCAAAGAGATACTGGAACGTTTCAAATCCTTCGATATTCACGTGATCCGGCGCGAGCGCGGGGTCAAGCTCGAGCTGTTCAACGCCCCCGAGCACGCCTTTGTCGACGGCGAGATCATCCGCGGCATCCAGGAGCACCTGTTCTCCGTGCTGCGGGACATTCTCTATGTGTCGACCCAGCTCGAGTCCAATCGTCTGGTCAACCTGACCAGCTCCACCCATATCTCCAACGTGGTGTTCGCCATCCTGCGCAACGCCAAGGCGATCCTGCCCGGCGCCGATCCCAACCTGGTGGTCTGCTGGGGCGGCCACTCCATCAACGAGGTGGAATACCAGTACACCCGGGCGGTGGGTAGCGAGCTGGGTCTGCGCGAGCTCAACATCTGTACCGGTTGCGGTCCGGGTGCCATGGAGGGCCCCATGAAGGGGGCCGCCGTCGGCCACGCCAAGCAGCGGGTGCGCAACGGCCGTTACATCGGTCTCACCGAGCCTTCCATCATCGCCGCCGAACCGCCGAACCCCATCGTCAACGAGCTGGTGATCCTGCCGGACATCGAGAAGCGGCTGGAAGCCTTCGTGCGTCTGGGTCACGGCATCATCATCTTCCCGGGCGGGGTCGGAACTGCCGAGGAGCTGCTCTACCTGCTCGGCATCATGATGCACCCGGCCAACGATCGCCAACCCATCCCCATCGTGCTGACCGGCCCGAAAGAGAGCGCCGACTACTTCCGCGCCATCGACGACTTCGTCAAGGCAACCCTGGGGGAAGCCGCCACCAGTCTTTACCGGATCATCATCGGCGATGCGCCCGAGGTGGCCCGCGTGATGAAGGAGGCGATGCCGAAGATCCGCGAATACCGCAAGTCGGTGGGAGATGCCTACTCCTTCAACTGGTCCCTGCGGATCGAGCCCGAGTTCCAGCTGCCGTTCGAGCCGGATCACGCCAGCATGGCCAGCCTGGATCTGCATCGCAACCAGCCGCCCCAGCTGCTGGCAGCCAACCTGCGCCGCGCCTTCTCAGGCATCGTCGCAGGCAACGTCAAGGAAGGGGGCATCAGGGCCATCGAGAAGAAGGGTCCCTTCAAGCTGCACGGCGACAAGGAGCTGATGCACCTGATGGACAGGTTGCTGGAAAGCTTCGTCAAGCAGCAGCGCATGAAGCTGCCGGGCAGCCAGTACGTTCCCTGCTACGAGATAGTCAAATAGCCGGGACACCACAATGCACCGGAGGGGCCCAGGGGCCCCTCTTTCATTGACTGGTCTTCTAAGGGGTTAGCAGGAGACGCCACCATTGTTACAATGGCACTCCCCGACGCCCGGAGTGCCCCATGCCACACCTGCTCATCATCGATGCCCTCAACCTCATCCGCCGACTGCACGCGGTGCAGAGCCAGCAGGGACTGACCCCGGCCCAGGCCCTGCTCGCCACCCGAGCCAACCTCATCAACACCTGCAAGAAGCTCCTGGCAGCCAGCGAGCCGACCCACGCCATCGCGGTCTTTGACGGTGAGGTCCACAGCTGGCGCAAGACGCTCTATCCCCCCTACAAGGAGGGCCGCACCCCCATGCCGGATGAGCTGAGGGAAGGGCTTGCCGACCTGCAGGACGCCTTCTGGGAGTGCGGTGTGGATGCCCTGCTCTCCCAGACCGACGAGGCGGACGATCTCATCGCCACCCTGGCAAGCGGCATTGCCCAGCACGGCGCCAGCGCAACCATCATCTCCACCGACAAGGGGTTCTGCCAGCTCATCTGCCCGCAGATCCGGGTGCGGGATTACTTCAACAAACGCTGGCTGGATGCCGCCTTCGTCCAGCAGCAGTACGGCGTTACACCGACCCAGCTTGTGGACTTCTGGGCCCTGACCGGTATCAGCGGCTCCAACATCAAGGGGGTGCCCGGCATCGGCCCCAAGACCGCCACCCAGTTGCTGCAGCAATACGGGGACCTGGCTGCCATGCTGGAGGCCTGTGAGCGGGAGGAGGCCACCAGACCCCTGCTCAAGCTGCGCCAGCACCGGGAAGAGGCCCTGCTGGCCCAACGCCTGGTCCGGCTGCAGCACGATATCCCGCTCGGGTTCAACCTGCGGGAGATCCGCTACCCTCCCGTCCCTGATGCCGGGGCGTGATCCCCAGCACACCATTTCCCAAGACAGGCCGTACCTGTTGACATAAATGGGTAAAATGTAAAGAAACATGGAGGATGTGGTGCAAAAATGGTATAAAGCCGACGAATCCTCCCCCTCTGTTCCCTAGAAGTGGATACGCCTCATGTCAAAAAGAAAGATTACCGTCATCCCGGGCGACGGCATCGGCCCCAGCATCATCGAATCCGCCATCCAGATCCTGACCCACGCGGGTTGTGACTTCGACTACGAATACGCAGACGCCGGTCTGGTAGCCCTGGAAAAACATGGCGAGCTGCTGCCCCAGGCCACCCTCGATCTGATCGAGAAGAACAAGGTCAGCCTGAAAGGCCCGCTCACCACTCCGGTCGGCGGCGGCTTCACCTCCATCAACGTCTCCCTGCGCAAGAAGTTCAATCTCTACGCCAACGTGCGCCCCGTCCTCTCCTTCAAGGGCACCAAGAGCCGTTACGACAACATCGACATCATCACGGTGCGCGAGAACACCGAAGGCATGTACTCCGGTGCCGGCCAGAAGCGCAGCGATGACAACCAGAGCGCCGAGGCGATGAGCATCATCACCCGGGAAGGGGCCGAGCGCATCGTCACCTTCGCCTTCGAGCTGGCGCGCCAGGAAGGACGCAAGAAGGTCACCATCATCCACAAGGCCAACATCCTCAAGTCCACCTCCGGCCTGTTCCTGGAAGTGGCCCGTCAGGTCGCGGCCCGCTACCCGGACATCCAGAACGAGGAGATGATCGTCGACGCCGCCTGCATGAACCTGGTGATGTACCCGGAGCGCTTCGATGTGATGGTCACCACCAACCTGTTCGGCGACATTCTCTCGGATCTCTGTGCCGGTCTGGTGGGGGGGCTGGGCATGGCGCCGGGCGCCAACATCGGTGAAGGGGCCGCCATCTTCGAAGCGGTGCACGGCTCTGCGCCGGACATCGCCGGCAAGAACATCGCCAACCCCACCTCGGTGATCCTCGCCTCCATCCAGATGCTGGAATATCTCGGCATGCAGGACAAGGCGGAGCGCATTCGCGAGGCCGTGCGGGCGACCATCGAGTCCGGTGATCGGGTGACCCGTGACCTGGGGGGCACAGCGTCCACCAGCGAATTCACCCAGGCCATCATCGACCGTCTATAAATGGAATCCAACCATATGATTTTAAAAGGGAGCTTCGGCTCCCTTTGTTTTATGCCAACGCCTCCCTACCTCCCTCGCCAGATGAATACTATGTTGATATGAGGGATAAGGAGATCCACCATGCGTGCTACTTTCATCTTGCTGATTGTCAGCAGCAGTGCCACTGCATTAGACAGGCCAGTCGACAATGCCTGGTTGACGCCGCCCCCCCAGCACGAGGCGCCAGCCAAGCAGACCTGGCAATCCACCCTGGATACCAACGATCTGCTCAAACAGCCCAAGCCGCTCTCTCTGGGGGTGGATATCACCACCGACAGCAACGGCAATCGGCAGGTCACCCCCTATCAGAAGCTGAACCTCACGGCAGAGAAGAGCGTCAGCCTCTCCTTCGAAAAGCAAAAGCCCAGGATCAAGTTCAACGCTGGCGGCATCAACACCTCGGTCAAGCTTCGCGGGGATGGCGTCAAGATGCAGTTCAACCCCAGTGACAAGACCATTCCCCTGCAAATTGAGCTGAAGATCACCGACGACGAGTCCATGATGCGTCTGGACTACCGCTTCTGATGGCCCAGACACAAAAAAACCGGACGTCGTCGTCCGGTGGTTTTTTCATGCCCTGTTCCCGATGCTGCTTCAGGACTTGGGGGACAGCTTGGAGACCCAGAACTTGTTGTAGACGTGCACCGTGATCTCTTCGCGATCGTGATAGAGCTGCTTGGCCTGAATGATGAAGCCGCTGTCGATCTCCGCCAGCAGTCCGCGCAGCACCTCGATGTTGTGCACCGCCTCGGCATAGCGCTTCTTCATCGGCAGCTTGAGGTTGAACATGGCTTCCTGACAGTCGTTCTCCCTGAACCAGTCGGCCACCATGTGGGTCACTCGCGCAGGCTTGTCCACCATGTCGCACACCAGCCAGTAGGTATTCTTCTTGCTCGGCCGCCACACGAAACCATCGTCACGGATGTGCTTCACCTGACCTGTGTCCATCAGGGATTGGGCCATCATGCCGTTGTCCACCGCCGTCACCATCATGCCGCGACGCACCAGCTGATAGGTCCAGCCACCCGGGCAGGCGCCGAGATCCACAGCCTTCAGGCCGGAGCACAGGCGCAAGTCCCACTCTTCCTTCGGCACGAAGACGTAGAACGCCTCTTCCAGCTTGAGGCTGGAGCGGCTCGGGGCATCGGCCGGGAAGCGCAGGCGCGGGATCCCCATGTGGAAGGCGGAGTTGTTGAAGGAGTAGGAGTACCCCAGCATCAGGTGGTCATTGGCCAGGAAGAAGGCGTGGAACACGGGACGGTTCGGGGTCTCCTTCTTGGTCAGGATCTCGTTGCTGCGCAGCGCCTGGCGAAGCGGCACGGTGAACTTGCGGCAGAAGGCGGAGAGCTCCTTCGCCTCGTTGGTGTCGGCCGTCTCCACCCGCAGATCCCCGCAGATGGCGTAGCCACTCGCCGCCTCCAGGATGGGAGAGACCCGATCGCTTATTTCCAGATCTTTCAGCTCGTGGGTCACCACCAGCATCTGGCGAATGAAGATGAGCTCGCGGAACGGCAGCTTGCGCGCCAGCAGATCGGCCTGCTCCTCGTCATACAACTCGAAGATCACATAGCCGCTGTCGTCCTTGACCCGGGCAAAGCCGTAGCACTGCATGTTGCCGGCACGCTCGGTGATCTCTGCCGCCGCCTCTTTCTCAAAACCCGGGCGGCAATAAAGCAGCAGATTATTCATTCTTTCCTCCAAGACGACAGCCGGCCCACATCAGAGCCGCCCATCCCAACATAAAACAGAGGCCACCGGCCGGGGTGATGAGCCCCAGCCCCTTGCTGCCAAGCAGCACCATGGCGTAAATACTGCCGGAGAATCCCAGGATCCCCAGCACAAAGACGGCGCCCGCGAAGGTGATCACCTTGCCGCGCACACCGCACAACCCCAGCACCAGCAGGGCCAGGGCGTGGAAAAACTGGTATTGCACGGCGGTGTTGAACGCCGCCAGCAACGAAGGGGCGATGCCGGCCGCCGCCAGCCCATGAGCGCCGTAGGCCCCGAGCATGGTGGCCGTCAGGCCGAAGAAGCCCGCCAGCACCAGCCAATGTCGTTGGATCTGCATCTTCTCTCCTTGCACGCTTCTTCTATCGACCCGCTCGAGATGGTCAGGAGCGGCCCACCGCCGCGATAAAACCCTTGATCCGCTCCGCGGCCAGTCGCAGGTTCTCCTGCTCGCTCATGCCGCTCGCCTTTCTCGGTTTGAAACCATGATCCCCGTCGGTCAGCCAGTGGACCGATACGGCGGGTGAGAAGGGGAAATCGGCCAGCTCGGCGCGGGAACCGAAGGTATCGCGCTCCCCCTGCAGCAGCAGCGTGGGCGTCGTGATCAGCTTGAGCACCTCGCCCCGCCATGCGTCGGGCTTGGCCGGGGGGTGGAAAGGATACCCGAGAACGATCAATCCTGCAGCATCCATCTCGTCGTCCCCCTCGCAAAACAGCTCGGCCGCCATCCTCCCCCCCATGGACTTGCCCGCCAGAAACAGCCGGGGATGGGCAAACTGACGCACCATCTCGCGCCAGTGGGCCAGCAGCACGGGTTGTCTGTCCGGCGGCCTGCGTTTGCCGTCCTGAGCCCGTTTGGTCATGTAGGGGAAGTTGAAGCGCACCACCTCGATCTCCGGCCCCGCCAGCAGTCGCGACAACTCGGCCAGGAAGCTGTGCTCCATGCCCGCCCCCGCGCCGTGGGCCAGCAGAATGCGAACGGGGGCGTCACTCGCCCCCTCTCTTGTCAGGTCAGTCACCAGGTCAACTCCTCAGGCATCGGCAAGGCGGGCACGCCTGCGGGCCTCTTCCTGCTCCACCAGTTCCAGCATCCAGTCACGGAAGGCCACTATCTTGCCCTGATCGGACTGCTGCTCCTGACACACCAGATAGAAAGCGTTCTTGCTCACCAGCACCTGCTCGAACGGGCAGATGAGACGACCCGCCTCGATCTCCGGCTGGGCCAGCACGCTGTGGCCGAGCGCCACCCCCTGACCGTGGATCGCCGCCTGGATCACCATGGTGGAGTGGCTGAAGATGGGCCCCTGATTGACATTGGGCGCGTCGATATCGAGCTGGCGGAACCAGGCCTTCCAGTCGCGCCGGGAGGTGTCGTGCAGCAGGGTGTGACGGGTCAGATCGTCCGGGGTGCGCAGGGGCTTGGGGCCGGTCAGCAGCAGGGGGGAGCAGACCGGGATCAGGTACTCGGTGTGCAGCTTGTCCGAGCGCAGCCCCGGCCAGTTGCCGCGGCCGTAGTAGATGGCCACGTCCACGTCGTCGGTGAGGGAGCCCTCGTCCATGTCCACCGCCTTGATCCGCACATCGATGTCCGGGTGGCGTTCGCTGAACTTGACCAGTCGGGGCACCAGCCACTGGATGGCGAAGCTCGGCTGCAGGGAGACGGTGAGCGCCCCCTTGGCGCTGCGGGCCAGCAGCTTGTCAGTCGCCTCGGAGATGGAGGCAAAGATGTCCTTGATATCGAGGAAGTAGCTCTGCCCCTCCTCGGTCAGTAGCAGGGAGCGATTCTTGCGGCGAAACAGCTTGATGCCGAGATACTCCTCCAGCGCCTTGATCTGGTGGCTGATGGCTGCCTGGGTCACGAACAGCTCTTCTGCTGCGCGGGTAAAGCTCAAGTGACGAGCCGCGGCTTCAAACGCTTTCAGTGCATTGAGCGGAGGTAAACGACGAGACATGGAATCGGCCGACGATGAATTTTTCTAATGGGGCGCATTATAAATTGTCGGTTGCGGGTCGACCAGTGAATAAACATAATTCGCCACGCAATTCGTTGTCATATGGCTCACACCTTCTCTTCCATGTTGGTTTACATGTGGTTTTTGTGAGTGAGTCGACAGTGATTGTGGTGTTGTGTTTCTTCCTCTGCGGGAAGAAGGGCTAAATCAGGTCGATTTAACCCAGTCTGTCATCTGAATGTGTTTGGCGCCTCCGGTTGGATGGCGCCTTTTTTCTTATCCTCCCCTACACCCGGAACTGGCCCACCAGTTGCTGCTGCTTGTCCGCCAGTTGCGACAGCTCGCGCCCGTTGTCGGCGGAGGTCGCCGCTTCCGCTCGAATGGTATGGCTCACATCGCGAATGTTGCTGACGTTGCGATTGATCTCGTCCGCCACTCCGCTCTGCTCCTGCGCGGCCCTCGCGATCTGCTCGTTCATCTGGTGGATGGTGCCGACAGCCTGGATGATCTGCTCCAGCACGCTGACCGACTGCTCCACCTTGGTGAGGGTCAGATCCGCCTGGTGATGACCGGTCAGGATCGCCTTCACCACCGCCTCCGTCCCTGACTGCAACTGGCCGATGAGGTTCTGGATCTCGACGATGGCGTTCTGGGTTCGGCCCGCCAGGTTGCGCACCTCGTCGGCGACCACCGCAAAACCGCGCCCCTGCTCACCGGCTCGGGCCGCCTCGATGGCCGCGTTCAGAGCCAGCAGGTTGGTCTGCTCGGCAATCCCCTGGATCACCACCAGGATGTCGTTGATGTTGTCGCTGTTGGCAGAGAGGTGCTCCACCACTGGTTTGGCATCGCTTATCACCGTCATCAGTCTGGACATGGCCTCCTGGGTCTGCGCCACCACGGACTTGCCCTCCTGGGCCGCCGTGTCGGCCTCATCGGCCGCCGCCACCGCCGCATTGGCATTGCCAGCGACCTGCAGGGCGGTAGCGCTCAACTCTTCAAACGCGGTCGCCACCAGATCCACCTCCTGATACTGGGACTGCATGCCGGCGCTGGTACGGGCTGCCCCTTGCGCCGCCAGGGCCGCACTGGCCCGAGTGCCCGCAACGGTGTCGATCACCTCGCTGATGGTGGACTGCAGCTTGTCCAGAAACTTGTTGAACCACTTGGCCAGCTCGCCTATCTCGTCATCCCTGCGCAGATCGATGCGCTGGGTGAGATCCCCCTCCCCGCTGGCGATGTCCTTGAGGCGTGCCACCACGGCGCGGATGGGCGCCACGATGCGCTGGGCCATCAGCCAGATGCAGAGCAGGGCGAGCGCCGAAATCCCGCCACCTATGGTGAGCTGGGTGGCCACGCTGCGCTGGGCCTGATCCTCAAGCTCCCCTTGCAGTTGCAGGGCCGAGGCGAGCACCACGGCGCGGGGCAGCTCGATATAGGTGCCCCACTTGCGATCCGTACCGCGCATGCTGACCGGCACGAAGGTCTGCAACAGTGCGCCATCCGGGCTCCAGCGCGTCACCACATCTCCCTTGGTCAGCCACCCCTTGAGATCCTGCGCCAGCCCTTGCTGCTCCAGCAGATTGCCAAGGGCGACCGGGAACCCTTCCACGCCGGCCACCCGCCCTTCACTGCTGAGCAGAAGCACCTTGCCCTGCCCCTTGTAGAGGGTCCGGCCCATCTCTTCCACCAGGCTCTGCAGGGTCCCCAGGGAGATGTCGACCCCCACCATGCCAAGCAGGGAGCCCTGGTCCAGCAGCGGCACGGTTACCGAGGTCATCAACACCTGCTGGGTCCCCACCTCGTCCACATAGGGTTCGAGCAGACAGAGCGCCTTGCTGCGGATGCTGCAACTGTACCAGTCGTTCTCAAGGCCGCCGTGTCCGGAGGGCTTGTCGTTGGCCAGTATCGCCTCGTCCATCACCTCCAGGGTCACCTTGCCATCGACCCTGGCCCAATAGCTGGAAAAACGCCCCTTGTCGTTGGCGCCGAGCGCCGTCGACCCCTGATAGTTGTCATCCTCCCCGTCGAGCTGGTTGGGTTCGAATACCGCATAGACACCGAGCAGGTTCGCTGACGACTCCGCCGCATCCTGCAACTGCTGGTTGACGGCATTGCGCAGCGCCTCGGAGTGAACGAAGTTGTCGGCCGCGTTCTTGCGCTGGAACAAGATACCCTCGGCAAGCAGGGTCGCCCTGAAGTAAGCCTCGTCAAGGTAGCTGGTCACCCGGGCTGCCTGGGTCGCTCCCATGGCCTGCATCCAGTTTTCTGCCGCGTGCTGCCCCTCCAGGGTGGTGGAGGTGAGCACCTGCTCCTGCATGCGGGCCGCGTTGAAAAGAGAAGAAGCCACCAGCGCGACGGCACTGGCCAGCAGACAGCAACCGGCGATCAGGGTGATCCGTCCCTGAACAGAAAGAGAACTCATGCCACTATTTCCTAGCGTCTACAGATGTGAACACTATATCGGTTTTGGATACAAAAACTTAACTAAATCAGCAGAAATCCAGGCTTAATTGATTGATTTCACCCGCTCCGGGCAAACCAACGACCAGACCGAGCAGGCGAATGGGCTTTCCTTGAGCCCGTTGCAGTCCCTCGTGCAGCAGATCGTGGAAGCGGGCCGCCTGATAACTCCCCTTGCGATAAACGGTGGTCTGGTGAAAATCGGCAAACTTCAGCTTGATCCCCTGCCCCATCAGCATCTCCGCAGGGCAGGCCTTGGCAAAACGCTGCTCCAGCTCGGGAATGAGCCGGCTAAGCACCTGCCAGCAGGCGTCCTCGTCCAGCACGTCGCTGGCGAGCGTCGTCTCCACACCGATGCTCTTGCGCACCCGCCTGGCCTGCACCGGCTGATCGTCATGCCCCCAGATGCGGCCGGCCAGCATCTCCCCGAGCTTGCCGAAACGGGCGATCAGCTCCTCGTTGCCGAGCTGGCGGGCATCTTCGCACGAATACAGCCCGAGGGACTCCAGCCGCTCTGCCGTCTTGCGGCCGATGCCGGGCAACTTGCCAAGAGGGAGCTGACGCACGAACTCGTCCACCTCCTGGGGGCGGATGACGAACAGGCCGTCAGGCTTGCGCTGCTCCGAGGCGAGCTTGGCCAGAAACTTGTTCGGCGCCACACCGGCCGAGGCAGTCAACCCAAGCTCGGCGCTGATGGCGGCGCGGATCTCCGCCGCCATCATGGTGGCGCTGCCACCGCAGCGGGGACTCTGGGTCACGTCGAGATAGGCTTCATCGAGGGAGAGCGGCTCCACCTGCTCGGTGTAGCGCAGGAAGATGGCGCGCAACTGGCGCGAAGTTTCTTTGTAGACGGCCATCCGCCCGGGGATCAGCACCAATGGCGGACAAAGCTTTCTGGCCAGGGCGCTCGGCATGGCGGAGCGCACCCCGAAGCGGCGCGCCACGTAGTTGCAGGTGGAGATGACCCCGCGTCGGTCGGCGGCGCCACCAATGGCGAGCGGCACCTCCCTGAGGGCCGGGTTGTCCCGCATCTCCACCGCGGCGAAGAAGCAGTCCATGTCGATGTGAATGATCTTGCGCATGGCCGTGTCTGTTGCTGTGTCGACAGCCTCCCGAACAGATCATAGGGATAGACCCTGGGCATCCGGCGAGGAGACATGTCGAACGCCAAAAATACTGTATGGATAACCAGTTGGACGTTCCATGCTACCCCAAGCCTGTCATTTCTACCAGTCTGCGCGCGGGCGCGGCGGCATAGACTCTCAAGGCCACATCCACACGAGACTCAAGGAGGAGAAGCATGAGCATCATCCGGGCGGGGCTCTGCCTGCTGCTGTTGCCGCTAGCGACCATGGCCAAGGATCACCCGACAGCCGAATGCAGCTGGCTGTACAAGCGCATCGAGATACTGGAAACCGCCATCAGGCAGGGAGATGAACTGGGCACCAGGGAAGAGCTGGCAAAGCGAAAGAAAGAGTTCAAGGCAAAGGCATGCAGCCAATATGACTACTGACCCCATGCCACATATAAAAACGAGCCGACCCAGGGGTCGGCTCGTTTCGTTGCAAGGCTGCCTTCAGAGCGATATCCACCGTTAGATGATGCGGTTGTCCACCAGCATCTTGCGACGGGCCTCTTCTTTGGCCATCTTCTTCTTGCGGTTGTCACAAGGCTCGGGGCAGTCGCACTCCTTCTCGATTCCGATGGAACCCAGGCCGCCACAGGAACCGGAGATGCTCTTCTTCTGGAAGATGTAGCCGATGGCCATGGCCACCACCACCGCCAGAAACACCCCGAAGGTGATCAGAAAAATCTGCATGTCGTTACCCCTTACTTCTTGACCAAATAGGGTTTGAAGGCATCCGAGTAGGTCTCCTCGAAGCCGTCGTCCGTCTTGGTGATCACGAAGATCGCCAGGCCCCGCTCCTTGGCATAGGCCAGGCTCTTCTCTGGTCCCATGACGGTCAGCGCCGTGGCCAACCCGTCTGCAGTCATGCAGGAGGGGTGGATGACGGTCACCGACACCAGGCGGTGCTGGATGGGCTTGCCCGTCAGCGGATCCATGGTGTGGGAGAAGCGCTTGCCGTCCAGCTCGTAATAGTTGCGGTACTCGCCCGAGGTGGCCACCCCGTTGTCACCGGGCAGGATCACCTCCTGTACTGAACCGGCATTGACGGTCGGCTTCTCGATGGCGACACGCCAGGGATGCCCCTTGCCGTTGACACCGTTGATGCGCAGCTCGCCGCCGATCTCCACCAGATAGTTGCGCGCCCCCTGGGACTCCAGGTACTCGGCCACCTTGTCCACGCCAAACCCCTTGGCAATGGCGGAGAGATCCACGTAGAGGTCCGGGATGTCCTTTTGCAGGGTATCGGCATCGGCAGAGGTTATCACATGCAGATTGCCAAGGCCCGTCTTCTGCCGGGTCTGGGCGATCAGCTCGTCGGACGGCACCTTGGTCGGTCTGGCATCCGGCCCAAAGCCCCACAGATTGACCAGAGGCCCGACGGTGACGTCCAGCGCCCCGCGGCTCTCGCGGCCAATGTGAATGGCCTCGGTCACCACCCGCGCGGTATCGCGGGAAACCACCACAGGGGTATTGCTCTTGTGCTGGTTGAAGCGTGACAGCTCGGAATCCGGGCGATAGGTCGACATCTGATCGTTGACCCGCTCCAGCAGGACGTCGACCTCCGCCTGCAACTTGGCCCCATCCTTGACGGCGTCATCCGCCACCTTGATGGAGTAGTAGGTCCCCATGGTGCTGCCGGTGATGTGGATCTCCGGCTTGGATTGGACCGTTTCCTGACCGCACCCCGTCAAGAAAAAGGCTAGCCCGAAGGCTAGCCAGGTCTTTACAACGCTGTGCATGGATCAACCACCGAAGTCATCCAGCAGGATGTTTTCGTCTTCAACGCCGAGATTTTTCAGCATGTTGATGACGGCCGCGTTCATCACGGGAGGCCCGCACATGTAGAACTCGCAATCTTCCGGCGCCTCGTGGTTCTTGAGGTAGTTCTCATAGAGCACGTTGTGGATGAAGCCGGTATAGCCGTCCCAGTTGTCTTCCGGTTGCGGATCCGACAGGGCGACGTGCCACTGGAAGTTGTCGTTCTCGGCCGCCAGCATGTCGAAGTCCTCGACATAGAACATCTCGCGCTTGGAACGGGCACCATACCAGAAGCTCATCTTGCGCTTGGTCTTCAGACGGCGCAGCTGGTCGAAGATGTGGGAGCGCATCGGCGCCATGCCCGCACCACCGCCGATGAACACCATCTCGGCATCGGTGTCCTTGGCGAAGAACTCGCCGAACGGACCGGAGATGGTCACCTTGTCCCCCGCCTTCAGGCTGAAGATGTAGGAGGACATCTGGCCGGGAGGAGCGGTCCAGTTGCTGGGCGGCGGGGTCGCGATCCGCACGTTCAGCATGATGATGCCGAACTCTTCCGGATAGTTCGCCATGGAGTAGGCACGGATGATCGGCTCGTTGACCTTGGACTCCAGCTCGAAGATCTTGAAGCGATCCCAGTCGCCGCGATACTCCTCGGGAATGTCGAAGTTCTTGTACTGCACGTGGTGGGCAGGGGCTTCGATCTGGATATAACCACCGGCGCGGAACGGCACGCTCTCCCCATCGGGGATCTGCAGCTTGAGCTCCTTGATGAAGGTGGCCTTGTTGTCATTGGAGATGACGGTACAGTCCCACTTCTTCACGCCGAAGATCTCTTCCGGCAGCTCGATGTCCATGTCGGAGCGCACGGTGACCTGGCAGGCCAGACGCTCGCCGTGACGGGCTTCGCCCTTGCTGATGTGATCCAGCTCGGTCGGCAGGATATCGCCGCCGCCGGACTTCACCCGCACCTTGCACTGACCACAGGAGCCGCCGCCGCCGCAGGCGGAGGAGACGAAGATACCGCTGCCGGCCAGCACGCCGAGCAGCTTGCCACCCGCCGGGCTGGTCACAGCCTTGGCCGGGTCGCCGTTGATGCTGATTGTCACGTCACCGGCGGTCACCAGCTTGGACTTGGCGAACAGAATGACTGCCACCAAGGCCAGCAGGATCACGGTGAACATGACCACACCCAAAATAATTTCCATCTATATTTCCTTTCCGATTACAGGGAAATACCAGAGAAGGACATGAAGCCCAGCGCCATCAGACCCGCGGTGATGAAGGTGATGCCGAGGCCGCGCAGGCCTTCCGGAACATCGGAATACTTCATCTTCTCGCGGATCCCCGCCATCGCGACGATGGCCAGCATCCAGCCTGCACCCGACCCCACGCCATAGACTACGGACTCCACGAAGTTGTAGTCACGCTGCACCATGAAGGAGACGCCGCCGAAGATGGCGCAGTTCACGGTGATGAGCGGCAGGAAGATACCGAGGGCGTTGTAGAGGGCCGGGAAATACTTGTCCAGCGCCATCTCCAGGATCTGCACCAGGGCCGCGATCACCCCGATGAAGGTGATGAAGCTCAGGAAGCTCAGATCCAGACCGGATACCAGGGCACCGTCTTTGAGCACGTAGTTGTAGATCAGGTTGTTGGCCGGGACGGCCACGGTCTGAACCACGATAACGGCAATCCCCAGACCCATGGCGGTCTTGACCTTCTTGGACACCGCCAGGAAGGTACACATCCCCAGGAAGAAGGAGAGCGCCAGGTTCTCGATGAAGATCGAGCGAATCAACAGACTGATATAGTGTTCCATACCTTAATCCTTCGCCTCCACCTGCTTGGGATCCTTGGTGCGCACGCCCCAGATGATCAGACCAATGATGAAGAACGCACTCGGCGGCAGCAGCAGCAGGCCGTTGGGCACATACCAGCCACCATTGTTCACCAGCGGCAGCAGTTCGATGCCGAACCAGGTGCCGGAACCCAGGATCTCGCGCACGGTGGCCACGGTCAGCAGCACGGCGCCATAACCCAGACCGTTGCCGATACCGTCCAGGAAGGAGGGCAGCGGGGCACTCTTCATGGCGTAGGCTTCGGCACGACCCATCACGATACAGTTGGTGATGATGAGGCCGACGAACACCGACAGTTGCTTGGAGATGTCATAGGCATACGCCTTGAGCACCTGGTCAACCACGATAACCAGCGAGGCAATCACCGCCATCTGGGCGATGATCCGCACGCTGTTCGGGATCTGGTTGCGGATCAGAGAGATGAACAGGTTGGAGAAGGCGGTGACCGCGGTAACGGCCAGCGTCATCACGAACGCCGTCTTCATCTGGCTGGTAACGGCCAGCGCGGAACAGACACCCAGCACCTGCAGTGCGATGGGGTTGTTGCCGAGCACAGGCGTCAACAGCAACTTTTTCATTTCGCTCTTGTCAGCCATTGTTGATTTCTCCTGCACGTACCTTGGCCAGGAAGGGACCGAAGCCCTTGGGGCCCATCCAGAAGTCGAAGGTGTGCTGTACACCATTACCGGTCAGGGTTGCACCAGACAGGCCGTCGATTTCATGCTCGGAACCAGCCGGAGCATGGCCCTTGATCACCCGCAGCGCAGGCTGACCGTTCTGGTCGAACAGCTTCTTGCCGACGAACAGCTCGCGCCAGGCCGGGTTCTCGATCTCGCCACCCAGACCCGGGGTTTCACCATGGTCATAGTAGGTGATGCCCTTGATGGTCTGACCGTCGGCCGCGACCGCTACGAAGGCATACATGGTGGACCACAGACCCTGGCCGTAGATCGGCAGGATGATGTTGTCGACCTTGCCTTCGGCATCTTTCGCGAAGAACACGGGAACCAGCTTGGAGATCTGACGCAGGCCGGCCTTGTCGTCGGCCGGGGCCAGACGGATGCTCTTGGCCGGATCCTTGGCGGCGACCTTGGTGTCGAAGTTGTCGGCGTCGCCGTCAACGAACTCACCAGTGGTCAGATCCACCAGACGCGCTTCAATCTTGTCGCCATAGAGCTGGGCCAGGTCACGCTTGGCCACGGCGCTGATGTCGACGCCGGCGACGGACAGGATGTTGCTTTGCTTGTCCAGCGCCTTGTTTTCCAGCTGGGCCGGACGCAGACCCACGGCGGCCACGGAGACCACGATGGAGCAAACCAGACACAGACCGGTCACTACGGCGAGGGTGCCGGTAGTAGAGTCTTTATTAAACGCCACGTGCGATCCTCCGCTTGATGTTCGCCTGTGCCACGAAATGGTCAAACAAGGGGGCAAACAGGTTGGCGAACAGAATGGCCAGCATCATGCCTTCCGGGAATGCGGGGTTCACTACCCGGATCAGCACCACCATCACGCCGATCAGGGCGCCATACCACCACTTGCCCTTGTTGGTGAAGGCAGCGGAGACGGGGTCGGTCGCCATGAAGGCCATGCCGAACGCGAAGCCACCCAGCACCAGGTGCCAGTGCCACGGCATGCTGAACATGGGGTTGGTATCGGAACCGATGACGTTGAACAGCAGGGAGGTCGCAACCATGCCGACCATGACGCCGGCGATGATGCGCCAGGAGGCGATGCGCATGTAGACGATCATGGCCGCGCCGATGAGGATCATCAGGGTGGAAACTTCACCGATGGAACCGGGCAGGTTGCCAAGGAAGGCGTCCATCCAGCTGATGGCTTCACCGGTGGCACCGTTGATCAGCGCCATCTGGCCGCCCTGGGCCCACTGGCTCAGTGCGGTTGCGCCGGAGAAGCCGTCAACGGCAACCCAGACCGCATCACCGGAGATTTGACCCGGGTAGGCGAAGAACAGGAAGGCACGACCCGCCAGCGCCGGGTTCAGGAAGTTTTTGCCGGTACCACCGAACACTTCCTTGGCCAGCACCACACCGAAGGTGATACCCAGGGCAGCTTGCCACAGGGGCAGCTCGGGCGGCACGATCAGGGCGAACAGGATGGAGGTCACGAAGAAGCCTTCGTTGATCTCGTGCTTGCGCACCATGGCGAACAGCACTTCCCAGAAACCACCGACGATGAAGACGGTGATGTAGATCGGGAAGAAGTGCGCCGCACCGATCAGCATCTTGCTGCCGATGCCGGCGACGGCCGGATCCAGCGAGGCACCGAACAGGGTGGCCAGGGCGTATTGCCAGGAATCGGCACCGGCCGCGCTGCCCATGTGGGCGATGGCGGCGATGGACTGGTTGCCGACGTTGTACATGCCCCAGAACATGGCCGGGAACACAGCCAGCCACACCATGATCATCATGCGCTTCAGATCGATCGCATCACGGACATGGGCGGCATTGCGGGTCACGGAACCCGGGGTATAAAACAGGGTGTACGCCGCTTCGAACAGGGCATAGTACTTAGCGTACTTGCCACCCGGCTCGAAGTGATGTTCCATATTTTCAAGAAGTTGCTTGAAACTCATCGCTTAACCTTCCAGTTCGATCTTGGTCAGGCACTCACGCAAGACGGGGCCGTACTCTGTCTTGCCGGGGCAGACGAAGGTACAGAGCGCCAAATCTTCCTCATCCAGCTCCAGGCAGCCGAGCGCCTGCGCGCTGTCGGTGTCACCGGAGATCAGATCCCGCAGCAGCAGGGTCGGCAGGATGTCGAGCGGCATCACACGCTCATAGTTGCCGATAGGCACCATGGAGCGATCACTACCGTTGGTGGTGGTAGTGAAGTTGATGAGTTTGCCCTTCATCAGGTGAGAGAGGGTGGTACGGGTGATGGAGAACTTGTTGGCACTGGGTTTGACCCAGCCCATGAACTCTTTCTCACGGCCTTCGCCCAGCACGCTCACCTGGTTGTGGAAGCGACCCAGGTAGTCATGGACCCCTTCGGCCTTGGCACCGCTCAGCAGGGAACCGGAGATGATGCGATTTTCGTCCGCACGCAGCTCGTTGTTGGTCAGCTGGCTAAGGCTGGCGCCCAGGCGGGTACGCAGCAGACGCGGCTTGATGACGTTCGGGCCAGCCAGGGCGATCACCTTGTCGGTGAAGATCTGGCCGGTGGTGAACAGCTTGCCGTAAGCGATCACGTCCTGATAGTTGATGTGCCACTGCACCTTGTTGGCACCGACCGGATCCAGGAAGTGGATGTGGGTGCCCGGCAGACCGGCGGGATGCGGACCGACGAACACGGCTTCCTTGACCTGGGCCAAGGAGGAGTGCGGCAGGCTGGCTTCGCCCTTGCAGACGTGGACGGTACCATCGGTCAGGCGGGTCAGCACGGCCAGACCGTCGAGGAAGGCCTGGGCCTGTTCCTTGATGATCAGCTCCGCACTGGCGGCCAGCGGGTTGGTGTCCATGGCGGTGACGAAGATGGCGCGCGGGGTGGAGCCCACGGCCGGCACCTTGCTGAACGGGCGGGTACGCAGCGCGGTCCATTGGCCTGATGCGACCAGGATCTCCTGCACCTTGCTGCGCTCGAGCTGTGCCAGCTCGGCGGAGGCAAAATGCTCAAAAGTCACCTGCTCGTCGGACCCATCGATGTCGATGACGACGGACTGGAGAACACGCTTGGCACCACGGTTGATCTCAGAAACCACACCGGTGGCAGGGGCCGTGAATTTAACGCCGGGATTCTTCTTATCTTCGAAGAGCTCCTGACCTTTAATGACGCGATCACCTACTTTGACAAACATAGTAGGACGCATCCCCACGAACTCTTCGCCGAGTGTAGCAACACGGGTGATGGCCGGGCCATCGTAGATTACTTGCTCCGGAGCACCCAGCACGGGGATGTCCAGTCCTCTTTTAATTGTAATCATACTCACTTGCACTACCGTTAAGGGAAGACAGGTTGGTTAGCGCCGAGAAATACATCACGACGAGTTGTTGAATGAGCCCGTCAACATCGCGGAAAGCTGTCGAAGAAATAAACAAATCAGCAACATACAGGATCATTCAAAAGCGCCTGAGTTTACCACCTTAGGCGAGTTAGCCGCCACGCCAAATGGGGAAAATCCCCGCCCTATCACAAAATTAACCTTCACTGAATATTTCGCGCACGTCCTTGCAAACCGTGGTTTTAAAGGACTTTTCGCAAAACCAACCATATAGAGGTATTTTTCAGGCGTAAGGAAAAGGATTAGAAAAAATAATGTTACACCCCTCATCCCTGGCGGCACACCATTCGTGATAGCGCTGTTAATGGCCCGAGGAAGGCGCCATCAGAAGGTCCAACGGCTCACGCAAAGGGGGATTTGCTGACGCAACCCGGCGTCTTTGGCGCCTGCTCCCTGGCCTGCCACTCGGATTCGGTATAGGTATGCAGCGCCAATGCATGAATGGCTCCCGCCAGCTCGTCGGCCAGCACCCCGTTCACCTGACGATGGCGACCCAGCAAACGCTGTCCCTCAAACGCCTGGCTCACCACGACTACCTTGAAGTGGCTTTCGGAGCCCGGTGCCACCCTGTGCATGTAGCTCTCATTGATCACTTCCAGGTGGCTCGGGGAGAGCGCGGCGGCCAGCTTGGCCTCTATCTGTTGTTGCATGCTCACGGTAAGGACTCCTCGTTGAATATCCGGCCATTGTAGCCAGGGTTGTGCGCCCGATGCATCAGGTACGAAGGATCCGCTCGCTCTCGCCGCACCGGACTGGTGAATTTCTCCGCCGCCGCTAGAATAGCGCCACTTTCACCGCTGCCGGGCAACACGGGGCAGACGGTCGCCATTCATCAATCACACGTTGGACTCTTGCCTATGCAAACCCTGCTCGACACGGCCCACTGCCGCCTGACCCTGTATCGTTACCCACGGCAGAGCCAGGACCCCCTGCAGGCCTGGGATGCGGCGGACGAGTACCTGATAAGCCACCTTGCCGAATCGCAGCAGGCACCTGACGGCCCCGTCATCATCATGAACGACGGCTTCGGTGCCCTGGCAGGCTACCTGCATGCCCACGCCCCCGTCTGCGTGACCGACTCCCACATCAGCGAGCGGGCCACCCTGGCCAACCTGGCGGAAAACGGGCTGGATCCCCACTCCATCACCCTGCAGGATGCCCTGGCCCCCCTGCCCGATGCCCCCGCCCTGGTGGTGATCAAGGTCTCCAAGTATCAGGCGCTGCTGGAGCAGCAACTGCTTGCCCTGCGCGGGGTCGTGACCCCTGCGACCCGCATCATTGCTGCCGGCAAGGCCAAGGACATCCACACCTCCACCCTCAAGCTGTTCGAAAAGTATCTGGGGGAGACCCGCACCTCGCTCGCCTGGAAGAAGGCGCGCCTCATTCATTGCACCCCGGCCGCCGAGCGCCCGTCCCTGACCAGTCCCTTCCCGACCGTCTGGCCGCTGGAAGGCACCGACATGCTCATCCACAACCATGCCAACGTGTTCTCGCGCACCAGCCTGGATATCGGCGCCCGCTTCATGCTGGACAACCTGCCCATCCACAGTGCCCGCAGGGTGATCGATCTGGGCTGTGGCAACGGCGTGCTCGGGCTCTCCCTGCTCGCGCGGGACAGCGAGGTGGAGGTGACCTTCATCGACGAATCCCGGATGGCGGTGGCGTCCGCACGGCTCAACGTCGAGCACAACCTGCCCGATGCCCTGCCCCGTGCCCACTTCATGGTCAACAACTGTCTCGATGACGTTCCCGTCGGGGCAGCGGACAGGATCCTCTGCAATCCCCCCTTCCATCAGTTGCAGGCGATCACCGATCACATCGCCTGGCAGATGTTCAGCGACGCCCACCGGGTGTTGCCTCAGGGGGGCGAACTCTGGATAGTAGGCAACCGTCATCTGGACTATCACAACAAACTCAAGCGCCTGTTTGGCAACGCACAAGTCGTTGCGTCGAACAGCAAATTCGTTATTTTGAAAGCCATCAAACGCTAAAGATAAAGCTAAAGGAAACCCATGATGAAAAAGTCACTCTTGCTGCTGGCCGCTCTGGTATTGGGCGGTTGTGCTACTCACTGGCCCGAGAGCGCCCTGCTCAACCCGCAAGTCATCCCCTCCAACCAGCAGTACTACTCCGGCAACCGCATCACCATGGAAGGGGTGGACAAGCGTGAAGCCGCCTATGTCTTCTCCATCAAGAAGAAAGAGAAGGCTCCTGTGCTGGTGAACAGCAGTCAGCCTCTCAACAGCCTGCTGGCTGAAAAACTGGCGGAAGGGCTGCGCAGCCAGGGCCTGGAAGTGGGCAACAGCGGCACCACCAACCTGACGTTGGCCATCTCCACTGCCGCCGTCACCGTGGAAGAGAAGACCTTCACCTATGTCACCAAGTCCCGCGTCAGCCTGCAGGTGATTGCGGACTTCCAGGGCAGCAAGCTGACCAAGCAGTTCAACATGTCCTCCAGCAAGGAGGGCCCGGGCGAACCGAGCATGGCCGATCTGGAATCCACTCTGAACCAGCAGCTGGGCAGCGTGCTGCAGCAGATCATGGCCGACGAGGCGCTGCGCGGTTATCTCAAGGGTCAGCCGAGCTGAGCGAGGATATATAAATGAAGAAACTCTGGTTACTGGTCACCCTGATCGCCCCCCTGGCTTTTGCCGGTCAAAAAGTCCAGATGGAGACCAACCATGGCACCATCGTCGTGGAGCTGGCCCCCAAACAGGCGCCCCAGACCGTGAAGAACTTCCTGCGCTACGTGGCAGACGGCAGCTATGACGGCAGCCTGTTCCACCGGGTGATCCAGAACTTCGTGGTGCAGGGTGGGGGCTACAACCAGCAGTTCCAGCCCCTGCCGACCTTCGATCCCGTGGTCAACGAGTCCAGAGGCGGCCTGCCCAACAAGCGCGGCACCATCGCCATGGCCCGCACCCAGGCGGTCGACAGCGCCACTCGCCAGTTCTATTTCAATCTGGTGGACAACGACAACCTCAACGCCAATGCCGGCGCCGGTTACACCGTGTTCGGCCAGGTCGTGAAGGGGATGGAGGTGCTGGACAAACTGGCCCAGGTCCAGACCGGCTACAGCTCCATCCTGCGTGCCAACGACGTCCCCACCAGCCCCATCATCCTGAAGAAAGTGGTGCTGCTCGCGGACAAATAACGCGGCCCGGATCACATTCCACCGCGTCCCTGAACGGGTCACCGGTCTCTTTTTCTATACTCTGCTCCCCGATGTGTGCCACGCATCGGGGAGCAGAACCAGAAGGAGGAGCCGGTGACCTGTCATGATTACATAACCCAACACGCCGGCCCGCTGGCCCAGGCGGTTCGCCATTTTCTGGCACGCAAGATTCCCTATCAGCAGCTGGAAGACTTGAGTTGGCAGCTCCTCTCCCACTGGCAGGCGCTCTGCGTGATCCCCATGGACAAAACCCCCGCCAACGCACAGGAAGGAGTGTTCTGGCATCTGCTTCACAGCCTGCACCTGTGGGATGAGCAGCGCCTCCTCTGTGATGACGCGCTGCGCCTGCAACTCATGGCCTGCGCCAATTTTCTCGCCGACGGGGGCCCCTGCCCGCACCACTGCATCGGCTCACGTCCCTGAAACCTGCCGCCCGCCACTCGGCTTGCCTTGGCTACGCCTGCCGAACCTGACAAAATGACCCCCTTTTCCCAGAGGAGTCAGGCTGTTGAACAATCTCCGCCCGCCCAGCCACACACCGGGCCGCGCCACCCGCTGGCGAGATGCCCTCGCCGTCTATCTGGAAGCGCGGGTACTCATCCTGTTCGCCATGGGATTCTCCTCCGGCCTGCCCTTGCTGCTGGTCTTTGGCACCCTCTCGTTCTGGCTGCGCGAGGCGGATGTCAGCCTGACCGACATCGGTTACATGAGCTGGGTTGCACTGGCCTACGGTTTCAAGTGGCTGTGGTCGCCCCTGGTGGATCGGCTGCCCCTGCCCCTGCTGTCACGGCTGCTTGGGCGACGACGCAGTTGGATGCTGTTCTCCCAGGTGCTGATCGCCCTCTCCCTGGTGGGGATGGCCTATTGCGATCCCAAGACCCAGCTCGCCCAACTGGCCCTCTTCGCCCTGCTGGTGGCTTTCTCCTCTGCCACCCAGGACATCGTCATCGATGCCTATCGCATCGAATCCGCTCCCGAGCGGCTGCAGGCGGCCATGGCCGCTTCTTATATGACGGGGTATCGACTCGCCATGATCATGGCGGGAGCGGGGGCGCTGGCGCTGGCGGCCTGGCTCGGCAGCAACAGCGGCTATGACTATCGCGGCTGGCAGCTCACCTATCTGCTGATGGGAGGGCTGATGTCTCTTGGCATCCTCACCACCCTGATGAGTCACGAGCCGCAGATCGATCTCAAGAGTCAGGACGAGCAGCAGATGGCGCGCAAGGCTACCCTGCTGGCACGGGGTTGGTCACCCACGCTGGCCGGGCTGGGGGCCTGGACCTACGAGGCCATCTGGTGTCCCTTCGCCGACTTCTTTCGCCGCTACGGCTCCTCGGCCCTGCTGATCCTCGGGCTTATCGCCTGCTATCGCATCTCGGACGTGGTGATGGGGGTGATGTCCAACAGCTTCTATGTGGATCTGCAGTTCAGCAAGACGGAAGTGGCCACCATCACCAAGGTCTATGGTGTCATCATGACGCTGGTGGGAGCCGCGCTCGGGGGCGTGCTGGTGATGCGCTTTGGCACCCTGCGCATCCTGTTCCTCGGCGCCGTGCTGACCGCCAGCACCAATCTGCTGTTCGCTCTCCTCAACGAAGTGGGCCACAACCTGGAGCTGCTGACTCTGATCATCTCGCTGGACAACCTCAGCGCCGGCATAGCGACGGCTGCGTTTGTAACCTATCTATCGAGCCTCACCAACGTAGCCTTCTCCGCCACCCAGTACGCCCTGTTCAGCTCCATCATGCTGTTGCTGCCCAAGTTGCTGGCGGGGTTTTCTGGTCGCGTGGTGGAGCAGATCGGCTACAGCCACTTCTTCATCGGCACCAGTCTGCTCGGCATTCCGGTGATGATCCTGATCATCATGGTTGCCAAACGAGGCAGCACCTTGTCACCACAAACGCACAAATAGCAAGCGTTTGCGCATTTTAGGGGGTGATTAGATTCACAAATCCTGACAAAGTTCCCTGGTGCTTGTTTATCCGTTGAATTTATTTGGCTAGAATCCCTCCCGCTCCTTGTGGGCAGGCTACGGAAAACCTCAACTAACGCACAAGAGACCAATAAAATGGCCAAATTTACCAAGACTCTGATCGCTGCCGGTCTGCTGGCTGCCTCCGCCACCCCGGCCTTCGCTGCCGACTACAGCGGCGACATCCACAAGAACGACTACAAGTGGATGCAGTTCAACGTGATGCACACCATCGACCAACGTCCTTTCACTGCAGGTGCTGAAGATTACAACGACACCTACTTCGAAATGGAATTCGGTGGTCGCTCCGGCCTGTTTGACCTGTACGGTTACGTCGACGTCTTCGATATCTTCGACTCCCGTCACAGCGACAAGCACAAGGGTCAGAACCCTTAACCATCCCCTCGTATGAGCGAGGCGTGGCGCGGCTTCTGAGGTATGATCGCCATCCTTGACCAGCTAATACCCGACAGATAATCGCCATGTTTAACCACGATCTAATCCTCAACCACATCAACGAGATATTTGGACAGGACATGCATGCCAAGCGTGTTCTTTCCCTGGCCAATGCAACCCTCGGGGTTATCGAATCCGGTTCGCTGGCCATCCACGCCATCGGGAATGGTCTCTCCTTGGCCAATGGTCTCGAGCGCAAACATGCGGTGAAACAGGTGGACCGCCTGCTCACTAACACCAAGCTCAACGTCTGGAGCCTCTTTGACGATTGGGTTCCCTATGTGGTCGGTGAACGCACCGAGATCGTGGTATCCATGGACTGGACCGAATTCGATGCCGATGATCACAGCACCTTGGTTATCAGCCTGCAAACCAACCATGGCCGCAGTACTCCGCTGCTGTGGAAAACCCATCGAAAATCGTTGCTCAAAGGGCAACGCAATGCCCATGAGAAAGAGCTGCTCACCAAACTCAAGCAGACCCTGCCAGAAGGTATCTTCGTGACGGTAGTCGCTGACCGTGGGTTTGGTTACATGGAGCTGTTCGAGCGCCTGGAACAAGAGCTAGGCTTTGCCTATATCATTAGATTTAAAGGAAATATTTTGGTTGGTTACTCTGGTGGAGAGCAGGTTCCCGCCCGCGACTGGCTAACGCCGACCGGGCGCACCCGAACCCTCAAGGAGGTGGAGCTCACTGGGCAACGACAGCCTGTCGAGCGGGTCTATTGTTGTCACAAGAGTGGCATGAAAGACGCGTGGTTTCTGGCCAGTAACCGGACCGATCTGAGTGCCGCCAAGGCGTTGCAACTATACGGCCAGCGCTGGGGTATCGAGACCAGTTTTCGGGATATCAAAGATTACAAATTCGGCATGGGTATGGGAGATGTGCACATCAGTAATCCGGTCCGGCGTGACCGACTGTTTTTGTTCAGTGCCTTGGCCATCGTCTTGCTGACGCTGCTGGGTAAGGCTGGAGACAGTGTCGGTCTAGAGAGAACGATCAAGGTCAATACCAGCAAGAGCCGAACCTATTCGTTCTTTCGGCAAGGGGTCATCTATTACCAGTTGCTGCCTAAAATGAAAGAAGCCAATGCGGTCTTGTTGATGGATAAATTTATCTACTACCTGAAGCAACACCGCTTATATACCCGCACACTTGGAATTATTTGAGTCTCTAAAAATGAGGGGATCTCTGAGGTCAGAACCTGTTCATGAAGTTTGCGCCGCGTATGTCTCTGGATGCGCTGACTGGTAAAGATCTCTCCTTCGGTCCGGTGCAAGAGGTTTACATCGCCTCTCTGAACAACATCGGCGACAACCAGATGGAAAACATGATCGGTCTGGGTGCTGATGTACAAGTGCCTTGGTTCGGCAAAGTGGGCATGAACCTGTATGCTCGTCACGCCACCGAAAACCAGTTCTTCACCGAAGAAGAGGGTGAGTGGAACGGTTACTGGTTCGCCATGAACTGGTTCAAGCCTTTCTACACCTTCAGCAACGGCAGCTTCGTCTCCTATCAGGGTTACCTGGACTACGCCTTCGACTTGGACACCCACAACCGTGCTGACCGTACCAGCGACAACCTGGCTACCTTCCACGGTATCTACTGGCACTCCGACCGCTACGCCGTCGGTTACGGCCTGAAGTACTTCATGGATGCCTACGGCACCAAAGACGGTTCCACCGCCTACGACGGTACCCCGTGGAAGAGCTCTGGCTTCAGCCACTACTTCTCCGTGACCTACAAGTTCTAATCGAACTCGTCACACGGATACAAAAAACCGGAGCAGCTGCTCCGGTTTTTTTATGCCCTCATGCTGGCAGTGGGGGGAGAGCCGCGCCCTCCCCGTTCGCCATCAGTCGCGGAAGTTCTGGAACTGCATCGGCTGGCCCAGTTCGGCGCCACGCACCAAGGCCATGGTCTCTTGCAGATCGTCGCGCTTCTTGCCGGTGACCCGCACCTCGTCGCCCTGGATGGCAGCCTGCACCTTGATCTTGGAGTCCTTGATGAGCTTCACCAGCTTCTTGGCCACTTCCTTGTCGATCCCCTGCTTGAACTTCACGGTCAGGTGGAAACGTTTGCCGGAGTGGACGCTGTCACCCACATCCATGGAACTGTTCTCGATCTGGCGCTTGAGCAGGGCGCCGCGCAGGATCTCGACCATCTGCTTGAGCTGGAAATCGGCATCGGCTTCCAGCTTCACTTCTTCCTTGTTCAATTCGAAGCTGGCTTCCACACCACGAAAATCGAAACGGGTCGCCAGTTCACGGTTGGCGTTATCAACGGCGTTCAACACCTCGTTCATTTTGACTTCAGAGACAATATCGAATGACGGCATAGCCGGGCTCCTCATGCTGTACTTCAGGTTGTGCTGACAGGTGGGCAAATCTACCAGAAAACGGGCAAATTTGCTGATTTCGATGGGATTGCTCTGCTAGAATCCCCTGCGCACAGGAATGGTGAGACCCGTTAGAACCCGTTTAGGAGCGACCGCGAGAGGTCCGACACTCGGTGAAGTGCAGCCCAGACACCCGCATGTTCATGCATACATGAGGCTCCCTGGCTGCGCATGAACCTTGAGCACGACCCGGCAACCAGCTCATGCACCGGTTCCAGGTATTCACCAAGCGACATCTTCCCTTATCCCGGGTTGGCGGTTGACAGGATGGCAGCCCTTCCCATGATCGAGCCTCTTCATGCCAAGCGGATTACGCGACAACAACCTGAAAACACGCCGTCACCCTGTCTCTCCCGAGTGGACCTTGCTGGGCTGCGGCGCCCTGGGCGGCGTCTTCGCCTCCCTGTTGACCCAAAGCGGCCAAGCAACCCGCCTCCTGCTGCGCGAGCGCCATCGTGCCACCTTGCACCCCGGCGTCGACTTTACCTCACTTGAGGGGCATACCCAGCTCCTGGCCATCGAACGCGCCTTCATCGACAAGCCGGGCAGCATCAAACGCCTGCTGGTGATGACCAAGGCGGGGCAGGTGATATCGGCCCTCACTCCCCTGGTCGGGCAACTGGCGGCAGGGGTGCCCATCGTGCTGCTGCACAACGGCATGGGGATCGCCGATCAGGTGGTCGCACTCTTCCCCGACAATCCGGTGATCGCCGGCGTCACCAGCCATGGCGCCATGCAGAGCGGCCACTTCGTGTTCCGCCACACCGGCAAGGGGGAGACCTGGCTGGGCCCAATCAACGAAGCGGCCCGTGCCCATGCCCACCTCGCCGACGAGCTGGCCAGCGCCCTGGGTCAGGCCGGTTGGGATGAGCAGATCCTGACACGTCAGTGGCAGAAACTCGCCGTCAACTGCGCCATCAATCCCCTCACCGCGCTCTACAAGCTCAAGAACGGCGAATTGGCCGGTCCGCGTTTTGCCGATGCCCTGCAGCAAATCTGCGTGGAAGTGGCTGACGTCATGCGGGCCGAAGGTCAGCCCACCGGCAGCGAAGAGCTGCTGCGCCGCGTCATGATGGTGGTGGAGCTCACCGCCGACAATTACTCTTCCATGTATCAGGACATGGAACAGGGCCGCGAGACCGAGATCGAAGCCATCACCGGCTTCCTGCTGGGCAAGGCCGCCCTTCACGGTATCGCGGTGCCGGTCAATCAGGGCCTCTATCAGGCCGTCAAAGAGAAGCGCTGAGCAGAGCAGCTGGCAAGCAAGGAGTGCAGGATGAGCGTACTGGTACTGGTGGCCCCCGGGTCGGAAGAGATAGAGACGGTTGCCATCGTCGATACCCTGGTTCGGGGTGGCATCGATGTGGTGCTGGCCTCCTGCTGCCCCACAGGAGCGCGCCAGATCCGCGCCTCTCGCGGGGTGCAACTGGTGGCGGATTGCCATCTCGACGAGCTGACCACCCGTGACTTCGATGCCATGGTCGTGCCGGGCGGTCTGCCTGGCAGCGAAGTGATCCGCGACACCCCCCTCGCCATCGACCTGCTACGGGAGCAGGCAGGCCTCGGCCGCTGGCGCGCCGCCATCTGCGCCGCACCCGCCGTGGTACTGCACCATCACGGCTTGCTGGGGAATGCGAGCACCACCTGCCATCCGGGCTTTCAGGCCCGTCTGCCCGCGACACAATTGAGCACGGCGCGGGTCGTGACCGATGAAGCCCATCGCCTGATCACCAGCCTGGGCCCGGGTACCGCCATCGAGTTCGCCCTCGAGATAGTACGGGTACTGCGAGGTGACGAGGCAGCCCGTACGGTGGCCGGTCCCATGGTGTTGCCCCCTTCGGTGTTGCCATAATCGCATCAATCACTTCTCTGAAAACGGCAGAGCCCCCTTGTTTGGTCTATGTTGGCTGCTCTTGTGCTAGATAAAACAATCCGGGCTTCCCCGGCCTGGCACCGGCTGTTAACATGCGCCCCTTATGCCTGTTATGTGCTCTGGGGTGGCCGTCACGCCGCCCTGACCCTGCCCTGTGCGGCCTCTGCCGCCTGACTCCGGTTATGCCGACCGGCCGGTTTACCCGGCCATCAACAGCCAATCCAACCCTGTGATCCCCGCCATTTCCCCTGATTTGCGGGCCTGTGGCCATGGATCCTCAACGAGCGAGAAAATCCCCATGCTGGAACGTGCAAGACAAGAGTGGTTCTCCAACATACGGGGCGATCTGCTGTCGGGCATCGTCGTCGCCCTGGCGCTGATCCCGGAGGCCATCGCCTTCTCCATCATTGCGGGCGTCGACCCCAAGGTCGGCCTCTATGCCTCCTTCTGCATCGCCGTGGTCATCGCCTTCGTCGGCGGTCGTCCCGGCATGATTTCCGCCGCCACCGGCGCCATGGCACTCCTGATGGTGACCCTGGTCAAGGAACATGGCCTGCAGTATCTGCTGGCAGCCACCCTGCTCACCGGCCTCTTCCAGATAGCGGCGGGCTACCTCAGGCTCGGCAGCCTGATGCGATTCGTCTCCCGCTCCGTGGTGACCGGCTTCGTCAACGCCCTGGCCATCCTTATCTTCATGGCCCAGCTGCCCGAGCTCACCAACTTCACCTGGCAGGTCTACGCCATGACCGCGGCCGGGCTTGGCATCATCTATCTGTTCCCGCTCGTTCCCGTGGTGGGCAAACTGCTCCCCTCCCCCCTGCTGTGCATCGTCATCCTGACGGCGGTGGCCATCACCCTGGGCATCGACATCCGTACCGTGGGCGACATGGGTGAGCTGCCCGATACCCTGCCGGTCTTCCTCTGGCCCGACGTGCCCCTCAATCTGGAGACCCTGGCCATCATCTTCCCCTACTCAGCGGGGCTGGCGGTGGTGGGACTGCTCGAGTCCATGATGACGGCAGCCATCGTCGACGAGATGACCGACACTCCAAGCGATCGCAACCGCGAGTGCAAGGGTCAGGGGATCGCCAACATCGGCGCCGGTCTGCTGGGAGGCATGGCGGGGTGCGCCATGATTGGCCAGTCCGTCATCAACATCAAATCCGGTGGCCGCGGCCGCCTCTCCACCTTCGTGGCGGGGACCCTGCTCATCCTGATGGTGGTCTTCATGGATGAGTGGATCCGTCAGATCCCCATGGCAGCCCTGGTGGCCGTGATGATCATGGTCTCCATCGGCACGTTTTCCTGGGAGTCGGTACGCAACCTGAAGAGCCACCCCCTCTCCACCAACCTGGTGATGGCTACCACCGTCGCCGTGGTGGTCGCGACCCACAACCTGGCACTCGGGGTCTTCGTGGGGGTGCTGCTCGCCTCCCTCTTCTTCGCCCACAAGGTTGCCCGCGTCATGCTGGTCAAGAGCGACAGCGAACGCAGCGGCGCCGTGCGTACCTATCTGGTGCGGGGCCAGGTCTTCTTTGCCAGCGCCGAGCAGTTCCTGGCCGGTTTCGATTTCAGGGAGGAAGTGGAGAAGGTGGTCATCGACCTGACGCACGCCCACTTCTGGGACATCACCGCCATCACGGCCCTCGACAAGGTGGTCATCAAGTTCCGCCGTGAGGGGAAAGAGGTGGCGGTCATCGGCCTGAACGACGCCAGTGCCACCCTGGTCGATCACTTTGCCATCCACGACAAATGCCAGGAGGGAGAGCCCCTGCTGGCCGAGCATTGATCCCGGTGCGCCCCATGAGGGCGCTGCCTGCAAGCCATAAAAAAAGCCCGTCTCTCCCCATGAGATGGGCTTTTTTGGGCTGTTGGATCACAGTCAACACACGCGCCTCGGCGCTCCCATCCTCAACCGATGCGGCAATGCGGGGTCATGACCTGCCGTCAGGGTGCAAGAGGGGCCAGGAAAGCAGGAACAGGGTGCCGCCCCGCCCGCCGGATTGGCAGACCGCACTGCCGCCGTGAGCCTCGGCAATGGCCTTGACCACGGCCAGCCCGAGCCCGCTGCCGCCACTCTTGCGTGAGCGTGACGGATCCCCCCGGCGAAACGCCTCGAAGATATGGGCGGCGACCTCCTCGCTGATGCCGGGCCCTTCGTCTTCCACGCTCAGGATGCACTGGGTGCCCGAACGATGCAGGCGCACTGTCAGCATGCCCGGCACCCCATGCTTCTGGGCATTTTCCAGCAGCGCCATCAGGGCCTGACGGATGCGAAGAGCATCGCAACAGACCCAGAGTTCGGCATCGAGCTCCCGTTTGAGGGTGAAACCGCTCGCAGCCAGGGGGGTGGCAAACGCCTCAAGCACCACGGCAAGCTCGTCGGCCAGCCTGATCGCCTCTCGTTGCAGCTCCAGGTGGCCGCTGTCGTTGAGACTGAGAACCCGCAAGTCTTCGATCAGGTGGGTCAATCCCTCCACCTGGCGCAACAAACCTTCAAAGAGCGCACGTTCTGGCGGAAATACCCCTTCGGCCAGCCCCTGCAAGCGGCCACGCAAGATGGTCACCGGGGTGCGCAATTCGTGGGCGATGGCGGCATTCCAGAACTCCCGCTCACGGGTCATGCTTTGCAGTCGCTCGGCCATGGTGTTGAAGTCCCGCACCAGTTGCGCCGTCTCCCCGATCGCCTGTTCATCCAGCGGCACGCGCGCATCGAGTTTGCCCTCTGCCACCTCTCGCAGGCTGTTCGCCACCGAATTGAGCGGGGTCAGGATGCGCCGAGAGAGGCGCACCGCCACGTACAGCGCCATCCCCAATGCAATAAGAATGGTCGAGCCGATCCAGATCATCTCGACCCTGGAGGGCATCCAGCTCTCGGAGATGCTGCCAGGCACATAGGTCACGGCAATGGCGTAGAACACATAGGTGCCGATCACCGCGAGGCAGATGATGCCGAGCGCCATCAGGCCCAGGGAGTGGATGATCTGCCTGCGCAGGCCGGGGGCCGATGTCACGCATCGCCCCCGAAGCGATAGCCGACGCCCCAGACACTGGCGGGCACCCCCTGGATGCCCTGTGCCTCCAGCTTCTTGCGCAGCTTGCTGATGTGGCTGTCCACCGTGCGCTCCTGGGTATCCCCCTCCGGCAGGCAGTGGGTCAGCAGTTCGGCGCGGCTGAACACCCGCTTGGGTACCCGCATCAGGGAGGCGAGCAACTTGAACTCGGTCAGGGTCAGATCCAGCACCTGCTGCCCCTCATCGCGGCAAATGCTGGCCTCGTGGCTCTCCAGATCGATCTGGAAGGGGCCGACCCGCAGCACCCGGGCCGTGGCCTGTTTCGCTGCCTGGCTGCGTCTGAGCACCGCCTGTACCCGGGCCACCACTTCGGCCGGGTTGAAGGGTTTGACCACATAGTCATCCGCCCCCATGTGCAGCCCCATCAGCTTGTCGAGGTCCTGATCCAGGGCGGTCAGCATGATCACCGGCGTGTCGCCACGGGCCCGGATCTCGCTGAGCACCTGCCAGCCGTCGAGCTGCGGCATCTGCACATCCAGCAGCAGGAGATCGGGTTTGCATGTCTGGTGCATGGCCAGGGCTTCGCGGCCATCGGCGGCATGCAAAGTGCGCAATCCGTGGCGTTGCAGGTAAGCGGCGAGGATGTCGGCTATCTCGGCTTCATCCTCTGCAATCAGTACCAGTGACTGGGCCGCCGGGTTGGCGGAAGCAGGAAGATACGACATGGTCGGCCTCGAAAATGGTGGGTTTGAACTTTATCACCGCCTCCATGGATTCTCCACAAAGCCTCGAATCATTCGCAATAGCCCCTCTCCATAATGCCCGCTCGATGTGCTCTCGCGGCAACACCATGCCCGGGAGGCGGTTTAACGAGGTGAATATGATGTTTGTCAAACAGCGGTATGCGGGCACCCTGCTCGCCGTCATTGCCGCATTCGGGTTGGCAGGTTGCGATGGGGCGTCGCAAGCGCAAGATGCGCCGGCCCTTCCTCAGGTGTCGGTGATGACGCTGGCAGGTCAGGACCTGGTCATCAGCGAGGATCTGCCCGCCCGGGTAGCCGCGGTGCGCAGCGCCGAAATTCGGGCCCAGATCAGCGGCATCGTGCAGCGCCGCCTGTTCGAGCAGGGTGCCGAGATCAACGCTGGCACCGTGCTGTTCCAGATAAATCCGGCCCCCTTCAAGGCGGATGTCGACAGCGCCGCCGCCGCATTGCAGCGCGCGGAGGCCGTGCTGGCCCGCGCCCGTATCCAGATTGACCGTCTGGTGCCGCTGCTGCGCACCGAGGCCATCAGCCGCCAGACCTATGACGATGCTGTCTCCCAGCGTGATCAGGCGGCCGCCGACGTGGCTCAGGCCAGGGCGACCCTGGCCCGGCACCAGCTGAACCTGCAATTTGCCAGCGTGGAGGCCCCCATCGCCGGGCGCATCGATCAGGCGCTGGTGAGTGAAGGGGCCCTGGTGTCCCCCACCGACGCCACCCCCATGGCCAGGATCCAGCAGATCGATCAGGTCTACGTCGATGTGCGTCAACCGGCCTCTGTGCTCGACACCCTGCGCCAGCAGGCTGGCTCGACGGCACCGGAACTGACGGTGGACATCCTCGGCAGCGACGGCAAGCCGCTCGGCATGCAGGGGCACATCCTCTTCTCCGGCATCGAGGTGGATGCCGGGACCGGTGACGTACTGCTGCGGGTACTGGTGGACAACCCGGAGCGGCGGCTCTTGCCCGGCCTCTACGTGCAGGCGCGCATTCCCCGGGCTCACTATGCCAACGCCCTGAGCGTGCCTCAGCAGGCGGTGGTGCGCACATCGGGCCAGACCAGCGTGTGGGTGGTGGATGGCCAGGGGCAGGCACAACTGGTTCCGGTCAACACCGCTGAACTGGTGAATAGCCAGTACCGCATCGCGTCCGGACTCAGCGCCGGACAGCGGGTGGTGATCGAGGGGATCGACCGCCTGACCCCGGGGACGCAAGTCATTGCCCATCCCTGGCAATCCCCCGCAGTCAGCCAGCAGGCTGACGCCGGCACCCGCTGAATCGGAGACATTTTCATGCCGCAGTTTTTCATTCATCGCCCGGTGTTTGCCTGGGTGATCGCCCTCTTCATCGTGCTGGCGGGGGTCATCGCCATCCCCAAGCTGCCCATCTCCCGCTATCCCTCGGTGGCGCCGGTGTCGGTGATCCTCTATGCCACCTATCCGGGCGCCACGCCGCAGACCCTGAACGATGCGGTGGTGAGCCTTATCGAGCGCGAGCTGTCTGGGGTGAAGAACCTGCTCTACTTCGAGTCGTCGGTAGATGCCTCCGGCAGCGCGCAGATCACCGCCACCTTCAAGCCGGGCACCGATCCGGAGCTGGCCCAGATGGACGTGCAAAACCGCATCAAGGCGGTCGAGCCTCGCTTGCCACAGGCGGTGCGGCAAACCGGCCTGCAGGTGGAGTCCGCCTCGTCCGGCTTTCTGATGATGGTCGGCATGACTTCACCGGATGGCCGCTTCGATGAGGTCGCGCTGAACGACTACATGGCGCGCAATATCGTGCAGGAGCTGCGCCGCATCGACGGCGTGGGGCGAGTGCAGCTGTTCGGCGCCGAGCAGGCCATGCGCATCTGGGTGGATCCGGGCAAACTCGCCGCCTACGGGTTGACCATCAGCGAGGTGGCGCAGGCCATCGAGCAGCAGAACGTGCAGATTGCACCGGGGCGCCTCGGCGACGAACCCGCCCTGCCTGGCCAGCGACTGACGGTTCCCCTCACGGTACAGGGGCAGCTGACCACTCCCGAGGCGTTCGCCGCCATCGTGCTGCGGGCCGGTAGTAATGGCGCCAAGCTGGTGCTGGGTGACGTGGCCCGGGTCGAGCTGGGGGCGCAATCCTACGCCTTTTCCAACCGCGAGAACGGGGTGGCTGCCACCAGCGCCGCCATTCAGCTCTCCCCCGGCGCCAACGCCGTGCGCACCGCCGATGCGGTGCGTACTCGCCTTGCCCAGCTCTCGCCAACCCTGCCGGCGGGCATGGCCTATTCGATCCCCTTTGACTCGGCCCCCTTCGTCAAGGTCTCCATCGACAAGGTGATCCACACCCTGCTGGAAGCCATGGTGCTGGTGTTCCTGGTGATGTTTCTCTTCCTGCAGAACCTGCGCTACACCCTGATCCCGGCCATCGTCGCCCCCATCGCCCTGCTTGGCACCTTCGCGGTGATGCTGCTGGCCGGTTTTTCGATCAACTCCCTGACCATGTTCGGCATGGTGCTGGCCATCGGTATCATCGTCGACGACGCCATCGTGGTGGTGGAGAACGTCGAGCGCCTGATGGCCACCCAGGGGCTATCGCCCAGGGAGGCGACATCGCGGGCCATGAAGGAGATCACCGGGGCGGTGATCGGCATCACCCTGGTGCTCACGGCGGTGTTCATCCCCATGGCGTTCGGCAGCGGCTCCGTGGGGGTCATCTACCAGCAGTTCACCCTGTCGATGGCGGTGTCGATCCTGATTTCCGCCTTCCTCGCCCTGACCCTGACACCTGCACTCTGCGCCACCCTGCTGCGTCCGGTCAGCCCGGATCACCATGAGAAGCGCGGTTTCTTCGGCGCCTTCAACCGGGGCGTAGAGCGGCTCACCACAGGCTACAGCGTTCGGGTCACCCGGCTGGTCGGGCGCAGCGGACGCATGATGGCGGCCTTCATCGCCCTCTGCGCCGTACTGGCCATTGCGGCCACCCAGCTGCCCTCCTCTTTCCTGCCGGACGAGGATCAGGGCTACTTCATGACCTCCATCCAGCTGCCGACCGGCGCCACCAGCGAGCGCACCCTGGCCGTCATCAAGGAGTTCGAGGCCCATGTAGCCTCTCGCGAGGCGCTCGACACCAACCTGGTGGTGCAGGGCTTCAGCTTCTCCGGCGCCGGCCCCAATGCGGCCATGGCCTTCACCATGCTCAAAGAGTGGGATCAGCGCCATGGTGCCACGGCTGCCGAAGAGGCGGAGCTGGCACAGGCCGCCATGGCCAACAGCAAGGAAGGCACTGTGATGAGCCTGTTGCCACCCGCCATCGACGAACTGGGCACCTCTTCGGGTTTCACGCTCTTCCTGCAAGACAGGGCCAACCAGGGGGAGGCCGCGCTGCAGGCCGCCCAGGCGCAACTGCTGGCACTGGCGGCCCAAAGCGAGGTGGTGAGCGATGTCTATCCCGACAGCCTGCCCCCCGGCGAGAGCATTCACCTCGAGATCAACCGGCAGAAGGCCGAGGCCATGGGGCTCTCGTTCACCAGCGTGAGCAGCACCCTGTCGGCGGCGATGGGGTCGCTCTACATCAACGACTTCCCCAACGGCGGGCACATGCAGCAGGTCATCCTGCAGGCCGACGTGTCAGCGCGCATGCAGCTCGATGACGTACTCGCCCTGCGGGTGCGCAATGCCAGCGGTGGCATGGTGCCCCTGCGGGAGGTGGTGACGCCGACCTGGCGCCAGTCGCCGCAACAGATGATACGTTTTGATGGTTTCCCCGCCGTGCGTCTTTCCGGGAGTGCCGCCACCGGGGTGTCCAGTGGCGCCGCGATGGCGGAAATGGATCGCCTGGTGGCGCAACTGCCGCCAGGCTTCGCCCTGGCCTGGACGGGGCAGTCATTGCAGGAGCGCCAGTCGGCGGCACAAGCCCCCCTGCTGATGCTGCTGTCGGCGCTGGTGGTCTTCCTGGTGCTGGCCGCGCTCTACGAGAGCTGGTCCATCCCGCTCTCGGTGATGCTGGTAGTCCCCCTGGGCCTGCTCGGCGCCGTGGCGGCGGTGATGCTTCGGGGCATGCCCAACGACGTCTTCTTCAAGGTGGGCATGATCACCATCATCGGTCTGTCGGCCAAGAACGCCATCCTCATCGTGGAGTTTGCGCGCCAGTTGCACGGCGAAGGGCGCTCGCTGCTTGATGCCGCTGTGACTGCCGCCCGCCTGCGTCTGCGCCCCATCCTGATGACGTCGCTGGCCTTTACCCTCGGCGTGGTGCCGCTGATGCTTGCCAGCGGTGCCAGCGCTGAGACCCAGCATGCCATCGGCACCGGCGTGTTCGGCGGCATGATCAGTGGCACCCTGCTAGCCATCTTCTTCGTGCCGGTCTTTTTTGTCTTCGTCATCGGCACCCAGGCGCGCATTCAGGCCTGGAGGGCCAGACGAGCCACGCAGCGGAGAGCGTCATGATGTTGCCCCCTGATGTCTGGCGCTCGGCAATGCCGGCAGGGGGCTGCAGGGAGTGGCTCTCAGCCCTCACTTCCAGTGTCATCACGGGCGCTGTGGTGGCGGCCAAGGTGAGAAGGCATGGGCTGGCAGGAGAGCACGGGAGGCGGGATTATCGTCACTGGCGGCAGCAATCTAACGGCCCAGACAATGACAGCGTTCAGACAACAGAGGCCATCGAGACCGTGAAAGAGACAGGCTCGGCGTTCGAGCCAGACATCCACCGGACTGACGGGCAGCCTGGCCGTGCTCGTCCGCATCTTGTTGGCCACCATTGAAGGAACTGACGGGTGGGAGAGCCCCGCTCAGGTTGTCACTCAATGGCACCTGCATGTAGGTGCGCGAATATGAAAAAGCCCAACTGAATAAATCAGTTGGGCTATATAGATGGCGGAGGAGGTGCCCGCCGTAATCAAGTCCAACCAACGCCACGCTCATCCATCAAGCCCTTTACTATCAGTAGATTAGACGCGAATACTGTCCAATTCATCCCAATCACATATTACCACTGTGCATGCTTGGTGGCATACTGTGTGGCATATTCAATTCTCAAGGAGGTTACCTGATGGCGATCCTCACCGATACCAAAGCTCGTAGCATCAAGCCGGAAGATAAACCCCTTGCTCATTGTGGGGTCACCGGGTTGACGCTACACCCTTCTACTGCCAAGGGTAGAGGCAAGTGGGTATTCCGCTATGTCAGCCCATTGACGAAGAAACGACGTAATGCAGGCCTCGGGACTTACCCCGAGATCTCCATCGCTGACGCAGCTCGAGACGCACAGGCAATGCGGGAACAGCTGGCGAATAATTTGGATCCGCTAGAGGTCCGGCTGCAGGAGCAGAACAAGCCGAAGCTCCCGACGTTGGAAGTATCGGCCAGATTGGTCTACGAAAGCTTGCTACCAGGCTGGAAGAACCCCAAACATGGTAAGCAATGGATCACCACATTGGAGCAATATGCCTTTCCTACCATTGGCGCTATTTCCATTGATACCATCACCCCAGCTCATATCGCTTCAGTGTTGCAACCGATATGGCTGACGATCCCGGAAACGGCAAGCCGTGTTAAACAGAGGCTACACGCAGTCATGGCTTGGGCATGGGCCCATGGCTATACCTCTGCAAACCCAGTGGATGTGGTAAGCCACCTATTACCGGCTCAACCCAGCAAATCTGTGCGTGTAGAACACCAGCCTGCAATGCCTTGGCGTGATATCCCTGCATTTGTGCAAAAACATCTGAGAACAACGCAACAGTACGATGTAACCCGCTCCATGCTGGAGTTCTTGATCCTGGCTGCTTGCCGTTCAGGTGAAGTCAGAGCCATGAAGTGGTCAGAAGTCGATTTGGAGGCAAGGGTCTGGACTTTGCCTGCCGAGCGTATGAAAGCCAAACAACAACATCGTGTTCCGTTATCTCTTCGTGCCGTCGAAATCCTGAAAGGGTTAAGGGGATTACATGACGAGTTGGTATTCCCATCCCCCAGAGACCAAGTACCGCTCTCAGACACAGTGTTGACGATGTTTCTGAGAAGAGCCAAAGCAGGGAGTTGCACACCTGGCCGAATGGCCACTGCTCATGGCTTTCGTTCTAGTTTTCGAGACTGGTGCAGCGAGCAGGGCTATGCGCGGGATCTCGCTGAACGAGCATTAGCTCACACAGTGCAGAACAAGGTAGAAGCCGCCTACCACCGCACGGACTTGCTGGATCAGCGGCGTCCAATGATGGATGCGTGGGCTGAGTTTGTATCCGGTAATTCACCAACTGAATAAGAAGGAAGCGGCCCACCAAGGCCGCTTCCTTCTATGTTCTTTTTTTTTAGCTTTTCTTAGCCGTTGATGACATCTTGCCAAACCAGTGCTCAGATAGTTTCTGCGCTTGTTTGACTTCCGGCTTGGTCATCGCGGCCTCGAGTTCATCACGGGCCCGTACAGCCTCAGGCATTCCTTCTGTCGCCGCCAGTGACAGCCAAGCATAAGCATGCACCCGGTTACGAGGTGCCCCCAAGCCTTCCTCACGCAATGTCCCCATTCGGTATTGGGCTTGGCGGTCGCCCTGCTGGGCCGCTAGGCGATACTGCTTGAGAGCAAGCGCGTAATCCTCTTTTCCCCCTTGTCCCAGACGCAGCATTTCACCGTAGGTGTACTGGGCGAGAATGTGTCCTTGTTGGGCGGCCTTGGCATAACTGGCTCTGGCCTGCGCCAGTTCACCTTATTTATGCTGTAAATCCACCAGCTCGAACAACGCCTTGGGTACGCCACCGTCAGCAGCCTTCCCTAACCAATAGATCTGCTGTTTCCGGTCTACCTGCAGCACCCGCAGTAGATACTGCTGCCCACCCTGTAACGGTTCACCCAGACCAGTTGACAGGTAAAAAATGAGACGATCGTCCGGTGATCCACTATTGCCTCTTGCGTGATCCTGTCAGCTTGGCACCATCAGGGGCATGAGCACATCCATGACCCCACCGGCCGCTTCGCCGCTGACCCTTGAGCAGGCTAATGAACTTATTCAGAAGCTGATGGCGCGCATCGCCGAGCTAGAAGACCGACTCAACCAGCACAGCGGCAATTCCTCCAAGCCTCCTTCCAGTGATGGGCCAGGCTCACCACCACCTGCTCGGCCGCGCCTTGCCTCAGGTAAAAAACGCGGCGCCCAACCGGGCCACAAAGGCGCTCGGCGTGAGCGTCATCCAGCGGATGAACGGCTGACGGTAATACCCCATTACCCTGCCAGACAGTGCGCCTGCTGTGGGGGCAATGTGGTATTTCATGACAAACCCTACCGCGTCCATCAGGTCTTTGACCTGCCCGAGGTCAGCTACAGGGTGACCGAACATCAGCTCTTTAGCGGCACCTGTTGTCATTGCATCGAGACCAGCCCGGCTCCGTTGCCCGAGACGGTGAGCAGCAGCCAGATGGGGACCAACCTGCTGAGCTACATCGCCCTGCAAAGTGGTCTGTTTCACCAGAGCATTAGCCAGATACAACAACAGCTTAAACAGCACTTCGGCCTGAGCTTCAGTCGCGGCGCCATCAGCGAGGCGCAAGGGCGAGTCAGTGCCATGTTGACCCCGACGCACCAGGCCATCAAACAACAAGTGCAATCAGCCTCCTGTATCCATGCCGATGAAACACGGCATCAGCGTGGTGGTGAGCGGCGCTGGATGTGGCTGGCACTGAGCAAGGTGGCCGTCTGTTTCATGACGGCGTTTGGCCGGGGTCAGGATGCGGCCAAACGGCTGCTGGGCTCAGAATTGGATGGCGTGTTGGTGACAGACCAGTACGCAGGATACCGTTTCATCGACAGCAGCCAGCGTCAGCTGTGCTGGGCCCATGTACTGCGCAATGTGGCAGCGATTGCCGACAGCGGCGAAAAGGTCAATCAGCCCATTGGGGCCCGACTGGTGCTTCTCGCAAATAGCGTATTCAGGGTTCGACATGGCTATGAACAAGGCGTGTTGAGCCAGAAACAATATCAGCGAAGGCTTGAGCGATGTCGGCAAAGCTGGCGAAAAGAGCTGGGGCGAGGCAGTTTGCTGTGCAGCAAGCGCTACCGAGGTCGCTGTCGGCTACTGCTCAAGGATGATGAAATGCTGTGGCGTTTTCTGGAAAACGACGAGATAGCCTTGACCAATAATGAGGCGGAACGGGCGCTACGCGGGTATGTGCTGTGGCGCAAGGGGAGCTATGGCGTTTGGTCACATCGGGGAGAGCTGTTTCGGCAGCGCATCTTGTCTTTGATAGAGACAGCCAAGCGGTTAGGTCGCTGTCCGCAGGAATGGCTGAGGGCCGTGGTCAGTGCCTGCATAGAGAAAACAGACTACCCGCTCCCGGAAGAGTTGTTGTCAACATCCTCCCGGTGAACGGTTACAACTGAGTCAGCTCCGGATTAATACGAATCGCCCCCATCACCTCGTCCATCAGAATGGGCGCATAGCTCCAGCCCAGGGTGGCCGCCACTCGCTGCGCCTCGCTATCCCGTGCCATGCCATCCCGGTAGATCGGCATCAGCATCAGGAAGGATTTGCTGGGTGCTTTCATGGCCTGGACCAGGGTAATCGGTGCCGTGAGCTGCACCTGCCCGCTCCGCATGGTAGCGTCGGCGGCGGCCTTGCGGTTCGCCTCGGAGGCAATATCAAGTCCAATCGCCTGCTGATTGCCAGCCTGCGGTTCAAGGTACTGGACGACATAGCGCTCGCCGGCATGTGGCTGCAGCTGGCGGATGGCAAAGCCGGGGGCGTCATCTTGTCTCGCCCTGGCGACAAACGCCGCCTCATCGGCCAGCGGCACACGACGGATGAAGCCGAAGCCGCGCGCCCCCGGGAACTCCACTTTCATATCGCGGCTGGCACTGTAACGACGGAAATCCGCACGCGAGATGCCCTGCTCCCCGGCCACCAGAATGGCGCCCCGCGCGCCGCGCAAGCCGTACTGGTAATGGGTAATCCGCTCCTCGACCGTATCGGCAAATTGCGTGGTGAAGTTCTGGTAGGCCTCTTGCCGATCCTGCTCCTGCTTACGATCCAGTTGCAGGGTCAGCCCCGCGGTCAGGAGCAGCCCGCTCAGGAACACCAGGATGCCACGCCGTCCGGCATGGATCCGCAGTTTTTGTTGTTGTAATGCCATGACTTGCTTTCCCCTGGCTAGTCTGTTCATGTGCACCGCGCTACCCCCTTACCGGCGCATACGGCTACTGCTCCAAGCGGCAACAGGCCGCCATGTGGCGCATCGCCAGCCTTTGCGGACGGTTACTTTGACCGCCAGTGTTGGAGATACTCGGTCAGCCGCTCCGGCATCAGCGGGCGGCTGTACAGGTAGCCCTGCATCACCGTGCAGCCCATCTGCTGCAACAGCTCCGCCTGTGCCTGCGTCTCCACGCCCTCGGCCACCAGGCGCAAATCCAGGCCATGCGCCATGTTGATGATGGCGGCCACAATTGCGGCGCTGCTCTTTTCCGTCAGGATTTCGCGGGTAAAGCTCTGGTCGATCTTGAGTACATCGATGGGGAACTGCTTCAGATAGGAAAGACTGGAGTAACCGGTGCCGAAGTCGTCGATGGAGATCGTCACTCCGATTTTGTGCAGCTCATTGATGATGGCAAAGGTATTTTTGACATCCTTAGCCAGCACCCCTTCCGTGATCTCCAGTTCCAGGTAGCCCGGCATGATGCCGGTTTGCTCGATGATCTCGCTGACCATGGCAGTAAAGTTGCTCTGCGCCAGCTGCACGGCGGAGACATTGACCGCGATATGGATCAAGTAACCCTGCTCATGCCAGCGCCGCCCTTCCTGACAGGCTTTCAGCAGCACGGAGCGCCCGAGCGGTACGATCAGCCCGGTTTCTTCCGCGAGCGGAATGAACTGGGCGGGAGAAATCAGCGAGCCATCCTGCCGGCGCCAGCGTACCAACGCCTCGGCACCGACCACCTGCTGTGAAGCCAGATCGATCTTGGGCTGGTAGTGCACCTCGAAGTCGCCCTCGGCCACCGCGACACGCATTTGGCGCTCCAGCATGTGGCGTGCATAAAGGGTATGCTCGATTTCCTGCGAGAAAAAGCGGAAGCGTCCACGTCCCTCCTGCTTGGCCTGATACATGGCGGCATCGGCATGGCGGTACAGTGCCTCCTGGTCGTCGGCGTCGTCCGGGTACAGGCTAATGCCGATGCTCATCGACAAGTCATAGCGGACGCCATCGAGCAGGAAGGGTTCGGCACAGGCTTCCAGCAGGCGCTCGCCTAGCTGGGAGACTTCGTCCACATGCCTGATTTCCGGGATCAGGATAATGAACTCGTCGCCGCACTGACGGCTGATGGTGTCACCATTGCGCACAAACTGCTGCAGCCGCTTGGCAAGCTGCAACAGCAGCTGATCGCCGATGGAATAGCCGACCGAGTCGTTGATGGTCTTGAAATGGTCGAGATCCAGTATGAACAAGGCAACCTGGCCACCATTGCGGCCAGCCTGTTGCAGTGCCTGCGAGGTACGGTCCTGCAGCAGCATGAGGTTCGGCAGATTGGTCAGCGGATCATGGTGGGCAAGATGCGTCATCTTGAGCGCCATTGCCCGCGCTTCGCTGACATCATGAAAAACGATGATGGCACCGGTCAGCTTGCCGGCCTGGTCCCAGATCGGGGCGGCAGAGTCTTCCACCTCCAGCACGCGACCATCGCGGCAGGCGATCTGGCTGTTGAGCGCCATGCCGACGATGCGCTGCTCCTTGAGCGCGAGATAGATCGGGTTTTGCAGCACGTGCCCATCGAAGCTGTCGCGTAGCGGCATCACCTGCTCGATCGGCACGCCGATTGCCCTCCTGCCATACCAGCCGGTCATCGCCTCCGCGATGGGGTTCAGGAAGTTGACCCGACCTTCGGCATCGGTAGCGATCACGGCATCGCCGATCGAATTCAGGGTAATGCGCAGCCGCTCCTTCTCGTTGTGCAGAGAGGTCTCGGCCAATTTCCGGTCTGTCACATCCGTCACCAGCATCAGCAGGCCGGCTTGCAGACCGGACTGGTCTCGACACACCAGCGACACCTGGCCAAACAGCATGTCGCCATCCTGACGCATGTATTCCAGATCAAACGACACCGCACGCCCGTCGGCCAGGCCGGCAAGGTGCGCTTCGATCTCGGCATAGACATGATTGCCGAGCACCTCCTGCGGCCGCATGCCACGCATGCGCTCGGCCGGAATGCCAAACCACTGCCCGTCCACATCGTTGCACAGGATATTGCGGTACGACTCATCCCAATAGGCGACAAAGGCAGGCAGATGCTGCACCAGATCCTGCAGGTCCTGTTGCGCGCAGGCCAGCTGTTTGGAACGCAAGCGCAGCGCCAGGTGAGTCTTGGTGCGCGCACGCGCAATCGGCACATTGAGCGGCTTGTGCAGGAAATCCACCCCGCCGAGACTGAGCGCATGCAGCTCGTTGGCGTCTTGCGTATGAGAAGTGACAAAAATGACCGGGACGTCCCTCAACCGGGGGTCCGCTTTAATGGCCTGGCATACGGCATAGCCATCCATCTCCGGCATCTCGATGTCCAGCAGGATGATGTCCGGCGGCTCGCGTTGCGCCGCTCGCAGCGCCGCTTCCCCGCTGGTGGCGAAATGGATTTCGCCCAGATCGCGAACCGCTTCTCGCAGAATCAGCACATTACTGGGTTGATCATCAATGATCAAAATGTGCGCTGGTTCGGTTTTTTGATCATTGAATAACAAGTTACCCTCCTTGCCGGATTTGCCTCGGGCAGCCGTGATTCATGTCAGTGGCACAGAGACATCCAAAAAAATTGTCATAGCTACTGAAGATAACACATTTTGTATGTCACGGTATTAATCGCCACTTTGGGCTTTGTTGCACAAATCAGGGCTTGCGTCCGTCTGTAGTGGTCAACTAAAACCGGACACTTGGTTAGGCCGATCCTCGGCTTTTGCTGGCGCGATCCCGTCATTGTGTTGATGTGGACGCCGCCAGTTGTAGTAATCCATCAGGTAATAGCTGATATCCCGCTTCGCCTCCCGCAGGTTCATATATCCCGTTGTCGGGAGCCACTCTGACTTCAGGCTCCTGAACAGCCGCTCCATCGGCGCGTTATCCCAGCAGTTGCCACGCCGACTCATGCTCTGGGTCATGCGATAGCGCCACAGTCGTTGCCGAAATGCCCGACTGCCATATTGGCTGCCCTGGTCGGAGTGAAACAGCACACCGGATGGGCAACCCCGCTGCTGATAGGCCATCTCCAGTGCTTTGATGGCCAGCTCTGCATCAGGCTTGTCAGACATCGCCCAGCCCACGACCCGCCGGGTATGCAGGTCGAGCACTGCGGCCAGGTAATACCAACGACCCGCGGCCCAGACATAGGTGATATCGCCACACCACACCTGATTGGGTTGCTGGACATCAAATTCACGGGCCAGCAGATTGGGAATATCCGGTCGCTCAGACCGGGCGACCTGATAGCGATGAGCGCCCGGTTGCTTGGATACCAGACCGGCTTCTTTCATCAGACTGCGCACTTTGAATCGGCCAATCTGATGCCCCAGCTCTCGCATCATCGACATCAAGGCGCGGCTGCCCGCTGAGTTCCGGCTTTCTTTGAACAAACGGCGCAACTCGCTGCGTTGCTGCATCCGCTCACGGTTAATCGTCCGCTTGCGGGCCAGATAGTCGTAAAAACAGGATGTTGGAACATCGAAAGCGCAGCAGAGCAGAGTGATGGGGGCTTGCTCTCTTAATCGGTCTATCAGCGCGTACGAGTGAACTCGTCCGTCATCAAGAGAGCCGTAGCCTAATGGGATGGTCTGCTCCATCTACCCCGCTATGCTGAAGCCAGCATCAAGGAGGCTGATCATGACCCAATCTCAGATTTACATTTATGGCATCGATTTAGGCAAAAACTGGTTTCACCTGGTAGCGATGGATCGCATGGGGCATGTATTGACCAAGCAAAAGCTCACTCGTTCACAACTGAAACAGTTCATCAGCACGACCCCACCCTGTCGGGTTGCCTTCGAGGCATGTCCTGGTTCGCAATACTGGGGACGACTGTTTCAACAGGCGGGGTTCGAGCCCAAGATTATTCCCGCTCAATTTGTTAAGCCCTACCTCAAATCGAACAAGAATGACTTCAACGATGCCACCGCCATTGCCGAGGCTGGTAGCAGAGGCACTATGCGCTGTGTCCCGTTGAAATCTCATGAACAGTTGGCATTGCAGGCGACTCATCGAGTCCGTCAACGTTTCATCATCGAACGTACCGCCACGGTCAATCAGATGAGAGCGTTGCTGCTGGAATATGGGCTCACCGTACCGGTGGGCAGAAAAGTCTTCGAACGCGCCCTACCGGCGATCCTTGAAGATGCCGAGAATGGCTTGCCTGATTTTATCCGCGCCCTGGTATTGCGCCTGAGAGAACGGTGGCAACAGCTGGATATTCAGATTGATGAGATGAGCCTCATGCTCGGGCAAGCCTCAAGCGCATCGAGTTTGTGCCAAAAAGTCAGCACCGTCCCAGCCATTGGACCGATTGTCTCAACCGCGTTAATTGCCGCGATTGGCAATGGTTCACAATTCAAGAAAGCCCGCGATCTTTCAGCCTGGTTGGGGCTGGTTCCCAGACAATATTCAACGGGTGGCAAATCCTCGTTCGGCGGGATCAGTAAGCGTGGCAATAACTATTTGAGGCAAATGGTTATTCAGGGCGCCAAAGCGCTGAAAATTCACATGAAGCGTGACAAATCATCGTTAGGCGAATGGGTCGCCAGGCTGGAGGTCGGCCATCACCATCATGTGGTCCTTATCGCCCTGGCCAACAAGATAATGCGAATTTGCTGGAAAGTACTGACATCCGGCAGGGATTACCGACCATATCCCAACGCAAGCGCAGCCGTTTAACAGATAGAACTCATACCAGGTTTTGCGAGCCAAAAACAGATGACAGAAGCGTTCACCCCACGACGTTGCAGCCTGGCTAAAAAAGCAGTCTCTCGTGACTGGTAGCTTTATTAGGACGACGACGTGCGGATCCCATCAAGGCCAGAGCCGGAAAACGGCTCACAGACAGGCCGGATACATTGACGCAAACGACTTCTGGAAATCAGTTCACGCTTGCAGATAAGGAGCAGACCATACATTTTTTAGAATGTCCTTTTCGCGCTCGAGCCGGTTGATGCGGGCTTCCAGCTCCTGGATTTTCTGCTGCTCCGGGGTCAGCGCTTTGCCGATAGGGGTGGTGCCGGTTCGTTCGGATTGAAGCTGCTGAACCCATCGGCGAAGTATGGTTTCACCGACATCCAGTGAACGGCTGGCTTCGGGGACAGAGTATCCCTGGTCGAGCACCAGGGATGCGGCTTCGAGTTTGAATTCAGCAGTAAATGAGCGACGTAATCTTGTCATTGAACACCTCAAGTCATGGTGGCGACTGTACCACCTAAAACGGTGTCCGGGATGATTAGACCACTACAGGAGTCAGCTACGAAGGAATGAGCACGCCCGAGCGTGAAGCCAAGATCCAAGCTCGCAAGGAAGAAGAAGAAATCAGGAAAGAGTTTCGGAGAGTTGCTGTTGTTGCTGTTTATGGTAGCGTTTAATTTTAAGCTTTGGGAAATCAACAAGAAGGCATAGCGAATGATCCCCTCTGGCAAACCAAGCCGACTGTCGCCGAGGCTAATCCCTCTTGTGGTTTTTTTGATCGGCCCATGCTCCACCGTAGTGCTTTACCAACTCATCGTCGAGTCCGTCTATCAACGACAACAGGTCTACTTCGACTTCCGCGCCCGGGAGGCTGCTGAGCGCATCGAGAACCGCATGGCCACCTACCAGCAGGTCCTGCGGGGCACGGCCGGGTTCTTTGATGTGCATGATGATGTCGGACGTGAAGATTTCCGAAGGTATTCCGATCGCCAGGCTCTGGACAAGTACCTGCCTGGCATCCAAGGCGTGGGCTTCGCCAGGGCCATCCGGCCTGCCGATCTGCAAACCCACATCGATCAGGTCCGCGCCGAAGGCTTTCCCTCTTACACGGTGCAACCAGCAGGCCAACGAGACCTGTATTCCTCGATCGTGTATCTGGAGCCGTTTTCGGGACGCAACCTGCGTGCCTTCGGCTTCGACATGTATTCAGAACCCGTGCGGCGCGAGGCCATGCAGCGCTCGGTAGATACGGGTGCCATCGCGCTTTCGGGGCGTGTGCGTCTCGTGCAGGAAACGGGGGTTCAGGAGCAGTCGGGGTTCCTGATCTACCAGGCGATCTACGCTACTGACCAGCCAGCGGCAACCGTAGCAGAGCGCCGGGAACAACTGCGCGGCTGGGTCTATGCACCGTTTCGCATGACAGACTTCCTGCAGGGTCTCCTCGGAGAGCAGGAGCGTGACCTGATCATCGACATCTTCGACGGCGAAGAGATGGTTGAAGCGACACGAACTCACTTTGGCAGTTCAGGGCGTACCGATATCCGTCCAGGGTTTGAATCGGTGCATCGGCTGCGCATGATGGGACAAACCTGGACCGTTCGCGTGCATGGCAGCACGAGCCTTCTGCAACGGGTGGACAGAGGGCTACCGATCGTGATCGCGGTAACCGGTGTCTTGCTCAGTGCCATGCTGGCTGGGCTGATGTTTTTGCTGGTGTCGGGTCGGTCCCGGGCAGAAGCGGCGGCCCGCGCGATGACAGAAGACCTGTCTCTGGAGAGGTCTCGATTGAGTGGCATTCTTGAAGGCACCCAGGTCGGCACCTGGGAGTGGAATGTCCAGAGCGGTGAAACCGTCTTCAATGAGGAATGGGCGAGGATCGTTGGATACAAGCTCCAAGAGCTTGAGCCGATCTCCATCGTCACCTGGGTAAAGCTCACGCATCCGGAAGATCTGCAAAAGTCAGAACAGCTGCTCAAGCAGCACTTGGCGGGGGAGTTACCGTTCTACGAGTGTGAGGCCAGAATGCGCCACAAGGATGGGCACTGGATCTGGGTGCTGGACCGCGGGAAGGTGGGGAAATGGGATCGGGATGGCAAGCCTCTCATCATGTACGGTACCCATCAGGACATCAGCCGGTCCAGACAGGAGCTGGATACCTATCACCATCGAGCGCATCATGACGTATTGACCGATCTACCCAACCGGGTCTTACTCGGTGACCGCATACAGCAGGCGCTTGCATTGGCAGAGCGCGAGAACACGCATCTGGCTGTGCTGTTCATGGATCTGGATGGGTTCAAGTCGGTCAACGACACCCATGGCCACGAAGCGGGGGATGTAGTGCTAAAGACCGTGGCCCGCCGTCTCCTGCGTTGCATCCGTGCCTCCGACACGCTCGCCAGGGTGGGAGGCGATGAGTACGTGGCCTTGCTGCAACACGTCAGCGGCGAACAGGAGGCGCTCAAAAAGGCCAGCCTGTTCATCTCGGAGGTCCGCCGACCAATCCCCTTGCCTGCGGGTGGCGAAGCACGAATTACCATTAGTGTCGGTATCGCGCTCTACCCTCAGCATGGAACGACCATCGAGGTGCTCAGCGAGCATGCCGATCAGGCGATGTATCAGGTCAAGAAAGGCTCCAAGAATGGAGCCTTGGTGCATCAGGATAGCGGCTCGGTGTAGCTCTGCGTTCCCGTAGCGTTTAAACGCACCCTGATCGACAACTCCAGATCTTGTGTTGCCGGCGACAGCGTCCACGCATGAAGTTGGTCCATCACGACCGATCAGGCATTGACCGCCGATTGCTTCGAGCAACTGGCCCCACAGATGACCGCCAAGGGCTGGAAAGGGAAGCCGCAGAATTCGGGAAGAATCGTACGCTAAGCCGACTTGGCTTAAGTGCGTTTCCTGTTCCACTGCTCCCTATTCGGGATTTGGGGAGCAATGGAACCAAAACCCAACGTAGGCCCGCCGCGAACGTCCAGTTGAAGTACGCCCTAACTAGGCGTCAGGCCGGAACCTTGGGCCGCGTCAGGATAGGGCCGATTCCAGCATTTTCTGACGCCTCGCCGGCAACCTCTAGGGCCTCAACCTGACAGGCCGTACGCTTAACGTACGATTTTTTCCGTTTTCTCTATCGTCCCCATCTTGCAGGATGACCAGCAGCAAAAAGGGCGTCCGATTTAACGTAACGCCCCCTTATCTCTGTTACTCGCTGTAGAGGTGCACGATGGCCTCGGCTTCACCCGACCAGGGCTGATAGTCGCCATCGTTAAGAGCTCGAACGCTGGCCGCCGAATCCACCCCCACCACCAGCCATACTCTGGCCGCCGTCGGGTGTACTTCCTTTATTGATCGCAGCCGTGAATTCAGATAATAAGTGCAATGCCCATGGTGCATAGGAGAGAGGCGGTCAACTACCAGTTAGGGTACGCTTCTTCTCGCCAAAGAAACAAAGCGATACACCATGAAATACCAGCAGTTGACCGAGGGGCTACGATACCAGATTGCCTGCCTCCGTGACCATGGCCTGTCACAGGCCCGCATTGCCAAACAGCTCGGGGTTCATCCATCGACTATCAGTCGTGAGCTTCGTCGTAATTGTGCTGGGCAGGCCTATCAGCCGCAGCAGGCTCACCAACTTGCCACGGCACGACGGCTGACGAGTCAGAAGCGTACTGTCCCGTCTGATACCATCGACTTTGTTTGCATGGCGCTGGTCGCGGACTGGAGTCCCGAGCAAATCAGTGGCGTTGGAGACATGATTAACTGCCCGGTTAGCCACGAGTGGATATACCGCTATGTGGCACGCGACAAGGCCAACGGTGGCACGCTATACCGGCATCTGCGTCAGGGTCACAAACGCTATCGCAAGGGTAAGAACAGCAAACGCAGTGTCATTCCCAATCCGGTATCGATTGATGAACGCCCTGCGATAGTCAATGAGCGGAGCCGTGTGGGAGATTGGGAAGTCGATACCGTGTTGGGTAAGCAAGGCAGCGGTGCAATAGTGAGTCTGTTGGAGCGTAAGAGCCGGCTCTACCTGGTTCAATACGTTCCCAGCAAAACAGCCAGCGCGGTGGCGGACACCATTATCAGCATGCTGAAACCCTACCAGGCACATGTCCATACCATCACAGCTGACAATGGTAGCGAGTTTGTCGAACATGAACGTGTTGCAGCAGAGCTGGAAGCGCAGGTGTACTTTGCGCATCCATACAGTGCATGGGAACGGGGACAGAATGAGAATAGCAATGGTCTGCTGCGGCAATATGTGCCCAAAGGCAGTGATTTGAGTGTGGTGACAGCAGAGGCACTGTCAGCCGTCGAAAAGCGGCTGAACTTCAGGCCGCGCAAATGCTTGGGATTTAAACAGCCACAGGTGGTTTTTGACGAACTTCTGAAAGCAGCCTGATTTTTAATCGGGAATTGCACTTCGAAGTTGAATTCGCGACTAGCTTACTCCGTGGCCCTCTCACCCTGATGATTAAAGGAATACCCGCAGACTTCTTCGATCGGTTTAATGATGAAATGTATATCGCACACAGTAACTTTAGTAAGAACAACTACTGTCTCGACCTCCACAATCCTCACGTGATAAATATCGTTGTCCCAGCCAGACACAGATACCTCAAGAGGGCCTTGGCCATTCACGCCATGACGCATGGGTGCCAGATCCGATTCATTGATGGAGCCATATTCGAGGTGCTTGGACAAACAACCATGCTAGAGAGAAAAACAGATGCCCAAGGCGCTTGTTCAGCGCAATAAATGGCACCAGGCCTTCGATAGCGTGTGCGTGACATAGTCCTGATGGACAACGCCATCGCCGATACCCGAGGGCGCAAAGATCTCAAGACGGCTCACCGGAGTGAGGGGCTGCCAGCAGGGCACCTAGCCGGGCAGATCAAAGGGCTTGTTGTTAGGCAGGTATTGACGACGTTCGATCTGAACGAGCAGCGCATCCCAATGGGCCTGCACCAGCCCGAGCTGTAAGCGCCCCTCCTGCCAAAACCCGGGAGAGATTTTGACGGTCTCCCAGATCCGCATCTCATCGACAGTCAGCAGATCAGCACGAAGCCGGGCCAGATTACACAGCCTGGTTGGCTCATCGGTAGACCAGATCTGATCGACCATCGCCAGAAATGAGATCCCCTCACCACCCTCACTCATTAAGAACGTATCGGCAGCGGCCCGCTCAACCGACCGCTCGATGACCGCAGTCAAGCCGCGCTTCTGCTCTCTGCCAAGCAGGTCTATCAGGTATTTCGAGCGGGGATCCAGCCGCAACGACAAGGTGACGCTGGTGGGGCTCTTGGATTTGTTCTGGATGGTCATGGGCAGTGATGATGACGAAATGAGGGGGACATGATAGCACTGGCGAGATCCGGTGGAGGCAGATGGTCCTCCAGGGACAACAATGAGCACCAGCCCGAGGAGCTGGTGCCCATGTCCGGTTAACGACGCATCCGTTTGATGTCCTCGGTCGCGTGGATAATGGCGTCGCGTGGGCTGCAACCCTTGTCGATGTACGACTTGATGATCTTCTTCTCGTCCGGGTCTGTGGTGTGAACCGTCATGGAGCGATCATCCATGTAGAGCCGCATGACCTGGTACAGGCCCTCGTACTGGATCATCAACTCCGAGAACATCCCTTTATCGGTTCGAACCGACTCCATCAGGTTGAACACAAAGTTTGGGGCATCCATCAGCTTGTCGGTCTTGAGACGGCTGATAACCGGCCCCTCTTGCGCCAGGGTGAACAGCCACCCCACCCTTGCTGGGTACTCGTTGCTCATCGAACACAACGATCCCGGACAACGCTCGAACCCTGGCAAAATCTCGCTCTATGGACCAAGGCGAGACGCCAAACACGTCTGCGGCTTCACGGGCGCTGATTGCTCGCGGCTGTTCGTGCAGCCAATGTGCTTACTTGCAAGTAACGCGGCAAAGGTGGATTCGGATTGATAGACATGTAATTCCGTCATTACGCTGGGTGATGGGTAGGCACATTGGACTACCCATGGAGCAATTTGTTCAGGTAATCACAATAAACTTCCTGGCTAACTACTTGTCAGCAAGGCTTGGGCTTCGTCGCGTATCGCACAATATCGCTGTGTGAGGAGTGATCGTTTTTCAACTCGCCAACCGCCATATTTAGCTAGCCAGCGCCTGGGGCAACGTGGATCCCAACTATCAATGGCTTCGCGTAATCGCGCATCCAAATCGGTACGCTCTGCGTCTAAGTCTTTTATGGCTGGCATCAGGATCGGCTATGAGGAACTCGGTGGTTATCGTAGTGCTGACGAGAGGAATTGAACTGGTGACCTACTGAGCTAAGCCAGCATCATGCGCATGCTAAAGGATGTTTTGAATAATGTCATTAGAGCTGGCCTCTGTCATGCGACAGATCATTACCTAGTATTCCTGGTTCGTCACAACGAGAGCTGGCACTAATTAGCCACGAAGCACGTAAAAAGGAAGGCCACACCGTGAGGGCATGGCCTTGTCTATTTAGATGAGGAAGTCATCCAGCTGACGACCTTGCTCGAGTTGCTCAGCCAAGAACTTGGGTGTACGGCCCTGACCGGTCCAGGTTTTCTCTACGCCATTTTCAACATAACGGTATTTCGGGGGCCGAGGTGCTCGTTTCGCTTTAGCCGCAGTCGCTGCTGCTGGGGCACAGCCTACCAACTCAGTCGGGTCAATACCAGCCTGAGCCAACATCGCTTGGAACTCAGCCAGCTTTTGCTGATGCTCAGCATTGGCAGCTTGCTCTTTTTCTGCCTGCTCTAAACGCTCCAGATAAATCGATTCAATCTTCTCGTGGGCTTCTTTTACTTGCTCGAGAGACAACTCGCGCATTGCAGCCCGCAGACTACGGATGTTCAACAGTACTTTCAGAAATTCACTCATTATAATCACCTATCTAAAATATCGAAAACGAGGATGTAATATCATCTTTAGCATTATTTATCAAATTCTATACGGGCAATAGGGAAAGGTACTTTGGTTAGTTAGCGTAATGCTGCTGAAACGCCTTATCGATCATCTCTTCTACCACCTGATAGATCTTACGGTTTGAATCCCTTGCTATCTGTTTAAGCATGCCTTTATGCTCATCAGATAACGGAATGCTCATAGGCTTACGATTGTTTGAATTTATTCTATGTTTCTGCACTGCACCACTTTTGCTCAAAGATGCCATTAACAGCGCCTGATCTTTGACGGAGAGCATATCGTAGAGCGTGATCAATGCATTTTTCTCTTTTTCTTCATTTTTAGAGTTAGATAAATCAACCCATGCCGGGGTATCGAAATTCAAAAATCTCTTTAACGTATAGGTCCACGCCCAGCCAGCCATATTATCATTTTTATTTAACCAATCAGCCATTTTGGATTTGTTTTTAATTTTACTCCATGCATATACAAGTGTCTCCATTTCGTCTTCTTTTCTTTCTCTAGATACATCCCATAAATCAAAGAACCGAATAATACACTCTTTTTTTGCATGACTACCGTCCACTAACGTAGGTAGCCCTAGACTCTCATAGAGATTTGATTTTAAGCCTAAGAGGTTAACCGTAGGTAGTCGCCTCCTATCCTTTTCATCAAACTCTTCATGCTCATTGGGAATGGTAAGCGATTGTTTATATGCTAATGTTCCACGGCGCTCATCAGACATTCTTAAGTATGTCCAGATAAAGTCACACTGTCGTTGATTATCGGATGATATCCACTCAAAGGCGTCTGACGTTAAATTGCAGTAGTCAAAAATATCATTCATCAAGTGTTTTATTTTAAAAGGGTCTTCGAAGCTAAGGTCTCTTGCCTTTATATCCATACTTCTTAGCTTGTCAAGCAAGATATCCCTTTCTATTCGGTCGCCAAGAACATCTAATATGAATTCATCGAGTTTTTTAGCGGCAATATCAATCGCAGGCATCGATACATCTCTGTTTCGCCGCCCTCGCCACCCAGCCTCATAAGCGAAAAGATCATAAAGAAACATAATTTCTCTTTCTTCTTTTTTCGTATTCCACGTCACTTCAGCCATCTCAACCTCACCACCATCGATACCTACCACGCCCTCGGTAGTCACAAGCAAATACACCTCTAACGAGTCCCATTCATGCTTGCGTCGGTAGCAAAAGGCTCTGTACCAAACCAAGCGAAATGGATATTACTATGTAGATTTTAGGATGTAAATGGTCGATTTTTGCTGGCTTTTGAGTTGAAAGTCGGGCTGTTTTTGGTTGACCTTTGGTTGATTGTGTGCATACGGAAGTGAGTGAATTATGTCCCCGACCCCTCCCATAGGGGTCCCTCTCACCTCCTCTCTGGGATCTGGATGGCGGGGCAATCCGCCGCCACCTCACTACCTTCACCAGATGATCCATCCCAGAGCAGAACGCCTAAGGAGATATAAAGCCGCAGCTCTTTGGGCGTTGTATATAGCTATATCTGCAAGTCTCTCGTTGATTATACCTCGAGCCTGAGTAGAGCTGTTTTTTTTCACTGGCCCGCTCTTCTGATGAAACAACCCACTACATCATCAGGAGTACACACCATGAACAACACCATCAAAGTCCTGCGCATTAAGGACCTCACCAACAAGATTGGCATGGCCAGGTCTACTATCTATGACTGGCTTAACCCCAAGTCTCCTCGTTATGACGAGACATTCCCCAAACCCTTCAAGATAGGTCAGTCCTCTATTGGCTGGTTTGAGCATGATGTTGACAGCTGGCTTATTGGTAGAAGCCAGTCTTGAATGTACTTTTCCATCCCTAGTGAGCTCCATAACTTCCAGTGTTATAAGTCATACCTTGATAGGATAATGGGCTAGGGAAATAACCATTCCTTCTTATATATGTTTTTTGGTATTTTCGTAGGTGAGGCAGGCATATCACATTTAGGTATATTTATTATTTAATATCACTTCTATTCAATACTATTCCTACGCTATGTACAGCCACCCATATACCCGACATTCCGCACCTGATTTAGGAATAAATTTGCCGATAGCGCTCACCCAATACCTCCAAAATGATCTGCTGGTCTCCTGTTAGCTCCGTTACTTGTGGCGGAGCTTCTCCCAGTCGATATTCATGGATGCCACCAAAGCGCAAAAAGATCCAACGGGCCGTCGGCTGCTGGGTCGGTTTCTTTTTCATATCCGCCACACTGCGATTCTGCTCCACTAATCCCTGCCGGATCCGGTGCTCCAACGCTGCGTAAATCATCAGGCTACAGGTCATCACCATGAGCAACGCTTCAATCCGCTCCGGCTTTTTCAGGTACAGTGAGGAGGTTAAAAACTCCGGGCTCTTGAGAAAACGAAAGCCCCGTTCGACATTCTGCTGCGCTTTATAGGTGGCCAACAGTTCGGCCATGGTCAGCGTATCGCTGTGGTCATTGGTCGCCAGGATGAACACCCCGGTCTGGTTGCGGGCCTCTTCAACGCAAGCCAGGCTAGTTGCCGCCAACCCAGTGATTTGAAACTGATGGCCAATTGGCTCTTCGCCACGCTTGGGTCTGCCACGTCCTGTATAAACGGGTTCACCTACCACTTCGGCATCCAGTTGCAGCAGCATCAAGCTGGCGGTAAAACAGCTCAACTCAGCTTGGGCATCCGCCTCACAAGCAAAGCGTCGGGCACACAATTTGGCGAAGGCTTTGAGCTCGCGGGTACTGTCTTTGAGCAGGTTTTTGGCCAATGTCTGCTGCTCGCGGTGGCTGGCTTGTTCGCTGCGCACCAGCAACCAACGTTGCGCGACCCCGGCATAATTCGCGTGTTGCCAACGGCCATGATAGCCATTGCCCAGAGCGGTCAGCGGTTGTGCACCTATGGTTGCCACGGCCTGCTTTGCCTCATTGAGAGTGACGGGCACCCGGGTCACAAATAGTTGCTGCTGTTGCGCCAGTAATTGCAAGGTATCGGCGCAGTACAGTGCGGCATCGCCGACCAGATAACGGCACTCCTGCGCGGCCTTGAGACTGCTCAAATGGCGACGAACGGTCTGGGCAAAGGCTTTGGTGTCATTACTATTGCCGCTCAGGGCCTGCATATAGACAGGTAGGCCAGCCTGATTTTCACAGATGAGCTCAAGGATCACTTGATTCAGCTCTGGCCGGTGATCACGACTATAACCACGCACCAGTTGCAGCTTACCGACCAGATCCCCATCGGCACAGTCATAGGCGCCATCGACGTGGAAGCTGGTAATATCGAGGTGCACTGCGGTGCTTTTGAGCCCCAGCCGCTCGACAACTTGCGCCGCCATCACCTGATACAAGGCGCTGACATCGGCCTCAAAGAGGGCATCGAGACAGCGACCGAGCACATCATCATTGAGGTCATCAGCACAGATCCCGGGGCCAATCAGGCGCTCAACCGGCTTGTTAGCAAAGAATTGCGGGAACATGTGCAGGGTGCTGCTGTGAAAGCCGAGGCCGTTCACTATCATGGCGACCAAGGCTTCACCATGTGAGACCTTGAAAGGCGGGGTTTTGGGGAGCAAGGCATCGATCATGCGGGCAATGCCCAGTTCCTGGCAGAGTGCGGCGACCAAACCAAGGTGATCGAGGTTACGGATCGAGATAGCGGGTGCGGCCATGATGATCTACCTGCAAAAGAGAGTAATAGATCAGAACGGCCGATCGCCGTCAAGCACTGAAAATAGCAAAATCAGGTGCGGAATGACGGATATACACCCAATAACCATTACCACTATCGCGTACCATTACACCACTCCCATGTGGTGGTCATGCTACCACCAACATAGTTAGCCAATACCATTCCACCAATCGCCCCTATATACGCGTGTGTCTATCACACAGCGTAGGGTTACTCCTGCCTAAGCGAGGCCATCATGTTTAACTCAATCAGACTATTAGATATCCTATCCATAACAGACCAGCTCCAAAATACAACTCTTCCTATTGTCAGGGCTGTTGATTCAGCCCCCGGTAAGTCACGCATCACTTGCATTGACCGTAGACTATCAACCAAACTATTTAATGTATTGGATACTGTGTGTGATTATTTTTATTGTCATGAGGAGGTATCGTCAGCGCATCCAACGGTAGCGCTATTCCTAACGCATATGCGAGAGGTTTATGGATTGCACCTCATCCATGAGAGATATCTCGATAGTGATGTCAGTGATGAATTAGCCAGGGATATCAATAACGCGCTGTATGCGTTTCTAAGAGAGTTCAAGAGTAAGGCACACCGTCAGCGCCTAAAGAACCTCAAACGCGTTGAGAGCCGCAATCAGCGCAGTATAGCGACGTATGTTAATAGCCTATTCGACCAGCATGCCAAACTATTAGTCATCCGATTGGATATCGGCTATCGCAAAGCCTACTACGACCAGTTAACGTTAGATCAGGTGACGGATGACCGGAATTGTTACCTTCGTCGAGTACAGAACAAATATCCCGCTCTGGTAGGCTATATCTGGAAACTGGAGTTCGGTGTTGATAGACGTTTTCATACCCACATTACGTTCATTTTTAATGGGGCTGTACACCAACGAGATATCTCTCTGGGTATAGCGCTGGGAGAGGTATGGAAAGATATTTCCGACAATAACGGGATCTATTACAACTGCCAGATCAGGCGGGAGGAATATCGGGAATGGGGTACTGATGGGATTGGGATGGTCCACTACAGCGATACAACCAAGCGCATAAACCTGATTAATGCGCTGAGTTATCTGACCAAGCTGGATACGCAAATACTGGCGGTATTGCCAGCCGATCGTCGGACCTTCGGGCGTATGGAGAGACCATCACGCCAACCTCGCCTTGGCAGGCCAAGGAGAGAGGAGGAGAGTCGATAGTTTTAAGGGATATTCTGTCCTTCTTTTTGTCGTGGTCAAGTTGGTTGGTATGGAAAGGACACATTATACGCTTTAGGACGCTGGGCCTTGTCAACGGTGTGATAGATTTGATCACTTGCTGGTAGACAATGCAGAGTAGCAGGCTTACTGCTTAACCAATGTATGGTCGAACTAGGGGGCTAACGCGATAGTCCTCACCTGTTTTTCTTGATCAGCCAGCTCCTGTACGAGCGCACTAACCAGTGCCTTTTCCTCGACCCGAATTTCTTCCAAGTACAGACCAGAGAATAGCTACAGCGATGCTACATAAGTCTCATCGCTGTAAGCTCTTCAAGATTGGAGTGCTCCCATATCGGTTCAAGCAGAGGATGAAATTCACCGGCTAATCCGAACCAATGTTAAACGATACCCCTCGGCACTTTCGAAACTGATTGTAAGCTTATTGCTCTAAATCTACAGTCAGCGTTGAAGCCATGCTTTAAGTCGAGCCCAGATACTAATTGACTGGGCAGGAGAACACTGTTCTCGGGGAGGAATAGCATTCGACAACTCAGTACATGATTCATTCAAGACACGGTAATGTGCTGCTTTGGCTTTTTTGTCGCGTAAGCGTTCCGCCTCTATCTGGCCTTGCGACCAAGGTCCCGACTCTAAAACACGTCCTCGCTGAATGATGTAATGCGACCGACATTTCTGATTCCAGTTGCCTACGGAGGGCTGGAGCGAGATGGACTCTCCATCGAACGTCATTCGCCAGTCGGTCGGGGTGAATGGGGTCACCACGCGGTCCCCGCAACCGCAGCAGCATGAGTGCACTGCGGTTGCATAGTCCATCGAGATATACAAGATGCCTGGCTCCAACTCGCGTGGAACATTTCGCACAAAACGATGTTCCAGAGTCTGATAGCGAATCATGTTTGATCTCCGTTGAGCAGCATGCTCCCATCGGTCGTGTACGTGCTGTGATGCTCGCTCTCTAGGTCGCGATAGAATCCGCAGAGCTTTTTCCACTTCACGACTGCGAGACAAGCATTCAAGGCGTTAAGGTCGGCCACCTGGATATTGGATGCGTATACGTCCTGACCTCCGCCACCAGCGAAAGAAATTCGCCCTGCGTGGACATGCTCGCGTTTCGCCGGCGTGCTCGTTGTCACCCGCAGAATGCCGCCCAAGCTACCGTTGCTAAGTTCAAGCCCCATCCCGACGTCGATGAATGGCACACCAAGTGCTTCGAGTTTCGCCACCACGGCCCGCTTTTCCTCACCCGCGTCCATGCTGATGAACGCAAATGTGATGCCGTCAAGCAGCCCCAGCGTCTCCGTTTTCATCTTCACGGGGTGAGCCACGATCCCGCGATGCATCCGTTCATAGATGCCCTTCAGGTAGTGCACCTTTTTGGGGGCGTCCCGCAACTCCTCGAGCGATGGAGCCCCGGGCGCGCGGAACGCGTTGTGGGAAAGAAAATCGTCATCGTCGAAGATCCGGATTTCCCTCACCGGCGTTTTCGCGACCAGATCGAGGATGTACCCACCGGTACCACCAGCGCCGAGGATGCCCACCACCTCACCTTCCAGCTTGCTAGATAGCGCGCCCAAGCCTACCCGGCTGGATGCTGTATCGAGATAGTTGAAGACGCTGGGCTCATTCTCATCGTCAGCACCACGGATCAGCCGTGGGCTGACTCCGGGCTGCAGGACGGCCGCAGGGCCGGCCAAGATGGTCGCGTAGGTAGCCATCTTAGTGTAATAGTCCGGGTAGCCATCCGGATTGGGTTTACTGGAAAAGCTGTGCCTTGCGGTGAGCCCGTAACCGAGGTCGGTGTTGGGCGACGCATGGGAAATGCCTGGCAAGGGCGTTCCATTCGCGCTGCAGGGGAAGTCGCCGTCCCAGTGGATTACGTGTGTCTCTGGTTTGCGCGTCCGATCCCCAGCCAAGTCAAGGTTGGACACCAGCGTGCCGGTACGCACACGACATTGAGCGTCGACATAGGGCACTTCCAGCATGACTAGGAGACTCCCCTGAATGCGAACGAAGTAGCCCTCCGTACGCAACCGGGCCAGATCGGCATTAAGACTGAACAGTGCGTGTGACATTGAAAATTGTCCCCTGTTTTTTGACTTCAACGGAGCCACCCTCAGCGAGTTCACCAGCATGGGGGTGCGAGGCAGCATTGCGGTATGTCATCGAGAACTTGACGTTGGTCTCTGCCGGCGCGTTTGGATGGGACAACTTGACCACCTGCTCGAAGGTGACATGCTTGTCCGGCACAATCTCCTCGACAGCATTGACCACGATGACGTAGCCCTTTTGCGGCTTGCTGGCGGTGATAAACCGCTCAATGCCAGGGCTGTCGAGATTGATCCTGTCATCCGGCTCGATGAGGATGTCTTCGCCGCCCCGTACTTCCAGGAAGATGGCCTCTTCGGGCGAGGCGTCGGCTAGGTCATACAAAACGCTGCCCAACAGCTCCGGGTGACCCCAGGCCATCTGGCGATCGTTCAAGGAGAACTTGAAGTCGCGGTCGGACTTGAACGCAATGAAGCGCTCAGCACCCTTGCCTCGCAGATCCACTGTCTCGTCGAGACGAACGTCCTCAAAATCGCCCGAGGCGAGAAGTGCATAGAGTAGATAGTCGCTTCGGCGATCGAGCCCCGCGCTGTCCAGGATTTGCCGGCCGGTGGGTACCGGGTCAGGCACGTCGATGTTGCGGAAGGTCAGTCCTTCCAAGCCGAAGCGGATGCGATAGGCGTCGGCCTCTCGCAGTTGACGATCCTCACGGATCGCGTCACCAACGTCGTCAAACGGAGAGTTTTTCATATGGTCCTCGAAAGTGTTGCGACAGAGTTTGTTCTGCCTTCAACTCTCTAATCGGACCCAGCGACTGCCGCCGGTAAACTTTTTTCAGAATTGTTTTAAGAGGGTTCCATAGGGGGCTGCGCCACACACGAAAAAGGCCGGGCAGTTCGGGCAAGTGGCGTCCGAAGTATTTGTTGGGAACTGGCCGCCTCGGATACCGCGGAAAATCTCGCCCAATTTTTCTTGGCGATTGCTCAACTCTTTGGGACTGAGTTTCAATGGCTTGATTTCAGCATCAGCTAGGTAGACCAGTTCCAGCTCAGCACCCGGGAACTCCGCTTGGGCCGCTAGTACAAATACAGCTGCACCAACGTCCTTGCTGTCACGGCTGGGCGCATGGCCAGTTCTCACCCGGCGTATGGCCCGCTTTCCGTCTTTCACGAGGACATCATCCGGTGTTACCTCGATCTCGTGGCCGTCTAGCACAATTCGCAGTGGGGTCGGAGCTTCAACCTGCGCACCAGCCCTCGATACCAGGAAATATTGGAGCATGGTGGAGGCTATCGTACGGTAGTCATCGATATAGCCATGTTCATGAAGCCCCTGAGTTGCGAAGGCCTGAGAAAGCAGGTCCTCCCACTCACCACTAGAGCTGCCCTGCGCGACGATCTTCCGGTAGACCTCACGAATCGCTTCATGCATACGCATAAATGAACTCATGCCGCGCCGGCCACCCACCTGAAGCAAGTGTGTGTAGAGGAATCGCCGTGAACACGACTCGTAAAGCGCGACCGCATCTGAGCTGAACCGCGGGGTTCCCGAGAAGACGATAGGTATTTGCGTATCGTCCGGGGCAGGAGGTAATACAGTAGTAGGCGTGACGGCGAGCCGTTGAGCTGGACCAATGCGATCCAGGAACTGCGATAGCGGCCTGGCACGCCCATTTGATGTTGAGGTCGCACCGTAAAACGCCAGACGTGTCTTCGCCCGGGACATTGCGACGTAGAACAAGCACTCCTGCTCTTCGTTGTGGGCCGCCCGTGCAATGTCCTCTACGCTCCCTTGACCACCTGCGACCATGCCTACGGGTGGGGGACACTTTGATGCCCGAAGTGCCCCTGGGATGGAGTCCTTATTGACGCCGGCAATGTGAACCGCTGGAAATTCCAACCCTTTCGAGCCATGGATAGTCATCAGGCGAACCGCATCAATCCCCTGGGCTGCCGTGGGTAGCTGCCTCAAATCTCTATCGTCCCGAAGGCGTAGCAGTCTCCTCACGCGGTCAGCAAGCTGCTGGATCGGGAGACCCTGGCCGTTAGGCTGCGCCCGAACGAAGTTCATGAACTGCCAGATTGCGATGCCCTGAGCCTGGTTCGAGACGCAGGCTGAAGACGCTATGCGGGCAGCATGTCTAGTCCGGTCGAGCAGAAGGGTTGCCAGCACGGTCCAAGGTTGGGAGGTCGCGCCGAAGCCTGCAAGAGCTGCATTGAGGTAAGAAAGAGCAGCCTGACCAGCAGGTGTCAGTTCAGCTGGAATGCTAAGTCGCCAAGCGCTAGGTTCCGCGTCGGTACCTCGTAGATGCTCAAAGACACAAACTACATCCTCTAAACTCATGGCGAATTCTGGCCAACAAGCTGTCCGAATCATCCCCATCGCGCGCCGATCCACAAGTAGTGATAGCACCGCGACAAGGTCTTTTACTTCCGGGCGCTCAAACAGGCTGCCTAGGAAAAGCACTGGAATGCCGGCGCGCTCGAGCTCACGTCCAATTTCCGAAAGTCGATCGTTGCCCCGGCAAAGAACTGCCTGGTCCCGATACCGATAGCCCGACTTACTAAGCTCTTGAATGCCATCAGCGATGGCCGAAGTCAGCAGGGGGGCGTTGTTCACTGTGATGATTTCGGGCAGCGTTCCGCTTGGGCCTCTATCCGCCTCAAGGGCCTCTTCTCCATCAGCTGCGGACATACCTGCAGCAAAAGCAGAAAAAGCATGGACAACTTCAGGGGTGGAACGGTAGTTGATTTTCAGGCTGTCCCGTACCGCTCCAGGGAAATCTTGGCAATCGAATCGGGCCATGTTGAACGAAGAGGCGCCGCGGAACCGATAGATTGACTGCTTGGCGTCCCCCACCACCCAGAGGTTATTACCTGACGGCTTCAGTGTCGTAAGAAGCCGAACGCTACTGTGGTTCACGTCCTGATACTCGTCGACCAGAATGTGGTCATAGTCGCTCTGCAACTGCCTTCGAACGGCTTCATCGCTCTCCAGTAGTTGAACCGGGCGCATAACTAGGTCGCCAAAGTCGACACATTGAGCGAGTGTTTTGAGCTCTTCATAGCAAGCGTAGACCTTGGCGACTTCTGTTGCTTTCTCCGCAGCCTCCACTTCGCTCGGGTTACTCGCCGCGTTAGCCATTGCATTGGCTAGCGCAAGATAGGCCGCCGCATCAACAACTTCATCCTTGGCTCGTGAGATCGCGGTCAGGATATCCGCAGCTGTCTGGGATGGATCGTAAAGATTGCGATAGTGGGTCAGACCTAGCCGAGGAAATTCGTTTTCAAGCAGTTCTACTGCTTCGGTTCGGTCCATTAGGCGGGGATCGACCGGAAGGCCACATCGATCGTTGAATCGTCTGAGGATGTCCAAGCCAAAGCTATGGAAGGTTCCGATGCAAAGAGCTGCGGCTTCCGCTGGCCGCTTCAGCGCAATCCGCTCGGACATCTCCGCAGCAGCCTTGTTCGAGAAGGTTAGGAGAAGGATACGTCTTGGATCAACCCCCTCATCCAATAAGCTCTCAACTCGCGCCACCAGCGTACGGGTCTTCCCGGTGCCTGGCCCTGCTTGGAGAAGGAACGCAGCCCCGCGATGGTTGGCTGCTGTTTGTTGCTTCTCGTTGAGTGGAATTTCGACAGGCGCTTCTGCTGCAACTGCTGGCACTGGGGGGAGCAAAAGCGCATCAAGCATCTGCTGTGCGACGACCTCGAAGGGAGCCCCCAACCGGTTTGCAATCTCCGAACAGGTCTTCCCTTGAGTGACGTGCAAGTCGAAGACTCGCGACCTTGGCAACAGCAACTCTCTCGCGAAGAGGTCCATCTGGACTTCTCGGCGCTGCCGTCGGCTGTAATCGACCACTCGCTCTATCCCAACTGGCGAGACCTCAGAGGTTCGTGTTGGATCGATTTGAAATGCTGACCCTTCCTCTTCCTCACCGTCGCCAAGCACGGCGTGCCCGACTTCATGAGCTACGAGAAAGGCTTGCTCGAACGGAGTTCCTAAGTCCTCATGAACAATCAGCGGCAAGGCGGCATCAAACGTTGCGCGTGCCCCATCGAGGATTGAAGCACCGGGGACGCATCTTTCAACCAAGATGCCCAGCTTCTCCGCTATGTCTTCGGCGAACCGATAAGGAGACCATGGATCGCTGCCGTGTTGGACAGCTTCATCATGCAAGTGTTTCGCGTACTGTCGAGCAAGTTCTATTGGGTCCATGGTCACTCATCGTCGAGCAGTTGCTTTGAAATGCTTGCCTCATCCATTCCCGCCTCTCTTAAAAGGCGTTCAAGCGGGACTTTTTCGGCTAAGGCGGGTTTGTCATCGGACTTGTTTGAACGAACTGATGAGACCTGCGCAGGCAAAAGGAGAAATGACTGAATAACAGTTACTGATGTTTGTAACTCGTTCGCTAAACGTGTGAGAAACCGGCTTGGCAGCGTCGCAATATCTATTCGTCGCTCGCGAATGGCGACGCCGACTTGTATGGGTAATCCGAGAGCTTTGGCTGCGGCAGCGAAGATCTTTGGCGAAGCAGTCTGCAGCGTTTCTACCGTGACTGTGGACTCGCGGAGCCGATCCATTTTAGCGCTTATGGCTGCAAGCTCTTGCACGCTCAACGGAAGGTCCTCATCGATTTCCCGAGAAAGCTCTCTGGCAAGATCGACAAGATCGGCAGCAAACTGGGGATAGTCAGCTAGATACTGTTTGAGGATGTCAGTCTTAGGCTCGAAATCCATCGCGAAAGCGTTCATGACGTCTTCGCTAGAAATAGGCGAACGCTTAGTCATCACTGTTTCCCCTTGCGTTCAAGGCGCAATCGTAAAGTTGCAAAGGCCTTGTCACGGTGTGTACGGATAGTCTTCTCACTCTTGCCCAACGCTTTGCTTATGGTAACGGCAGAGGGCTCTTGAGAGTCGATGGGAATGTCTTGAAGGAGCATTTCGATGATTCTTCTTTGGATTTCAGGTAGACCATCAATCGCATTGTCGAGCTGTAGCCGGTAAGATTTTTGATCGAGATCGTGAGGGTCAAAAGGATCATAGCCGCTGATTGCTGCCCCAGCAGCAAGAGATACATCATCTGTGAATAACTCTTCACTCCGATTTTCATGCTTCCAATGGCGATTGCTAGCATCCGCACGGTCTTTCGCTATGGCCGAATTGAAGTTGATCTCGTAGTAGTCCAGCCGGTCGTCGTACGACGACCTGTCACTAAGTAATAGATCGATGAATCGGTCTACAACATCATCTCGGATGTTTGCCTTGGTAAGTGAGAGGGTTGATTCATCTGAATTTTCAGCGCGAGGAAGACGACAGTAAACTCGTTGGGAGTTATGGTGATTTCTGGTGTACGGAGGGATAGAAGGAGTGGCGTATCCTGCTGATTGATTCCTGCAAGAATCTCAATCAACAGAGCGGATACGCCATGAAACATTCTACCCTCACTGTCCTGCCACAACCAGAAGGCAAGCCCGGCGACATGCTCACCGAGCTGCTACGCGCCGGAGCCAGGGACCTGATTGCACACGCTGTGGAGGCGGAGCTCGCCATCATGCTTGAGCAGCATCGAGAGTTGCGACTCCCTGATGGCCGCCAGGCGGTAGTGCGCAACGGGTATCTGCCCCAGCGGACTATCCAAACCGGCATCGGAGACGTTGAAATCAAAGTGCCCAAGGTACGCGACCGCAGCGGCTCCGGTATCAACTTCACCAGCACCCTGCTGCCGCCCTATCTCAAGCGCTCCCGCAGTATCGAGGAGCTGTTGCCGTGGCTCTACCTCAAGGGGATATCCAGTGGGGACTATCAGGAGGCCCTCTGTGCGCTGCTCGGCGACCAGGCCAAGGGGCTGTCAGCCAACACCGTCTGCCGGCTCAAGCAAGGTTGGATTGATGAGCACCAGCGGTGGCGACAACGAGACCTGACCAAGTCTCGCTATGTCTACTGGTGGGCCGACGGGATATACAGCAACGTGCGCATGGATGACCGGCTCTGTTTGCTGGTCATCATCGGGGTGACCGAGCACGGGCGCAAGGAGCTGGTTGCGGTGGAGGATGGTCACCGGGAGTCAGAGACAAGCTGGACGGAGGTGCTGATGGGACTGCGAGGCAGAGGGCTCACCCTCAGTCCCAAGCTGGCCATCGGGGATGGGGCACTGGGCTTTTGGAAGGCGCTGGCCAAGTGCTACCCGGACACAGCCCATCAGCGCTGCTGGGTTCACAAGACAGCGAATGTCTTGTCGGTGCTGCCCAAGTCGGTACAGCCCAAGGTCAAGGAGGCGCTGCATGATATCTGGATGGCCGAGACGAGAGAGGATGCTCACAAGGCGTTTGATCGCACCCTGACCCGTTTTGAAGCGAAGTATCCAGGGGCCATGGATAAACTGGTTAAAGACCGGGATGAACTGCTGGCGTTCTATGATTTTCCGGCGGAGCACTGGGTCAGTATCCGGACGACTAACCCGATAGAGTCAACGTTTTCGACGGTCCGGTTACGCACCAAGCGAGCGAGAAACTGTGGTTCACGGGAGACCACGCTGGCGATGGTTTATAAGCTGCTGGAGTCGGCCCAAAAGAACTGGAAGCGGCTCAAGGGATTTGCGCTGCTGACGTTGGTGGTAAACAACGTGAAGTTCAAGGACGGAATACAGATGCAGGAAGAGTCAGACAGGAACGCCGCCTGACTCCATACACCACATTTGACAATAACTCCTCGTTGGAGTAAGAATTCGATTAGCTTCTTTCGATGCCCCCCTTCTTCCAAATTCCGAACAAGATGCACTAATGCTTCTGATGAAACAAAGCAGGGATCGGTAGGTGAGAGAATTGACGTTCTGTATTCAAGTTCCGCCTGGCTAACGGTTGCCAACTCTTGAATTTCAGCTTCAACAATTTCACGACGGGAGTACAAGGTTCCATCAAGTTTGCTTTTGCGAAGAGGGCGAACCACAGATATTCCTCTGTTTTATTTATACTCCGGCCCTTTTAGTAAAGGACGCTAAGTAAAGTAATTCCTGATTACCCATGATTAGCAGTCACCACGAGCTATACTGATCTTACGTACAGTTACTGAGGTGCGAGATCATGGCCAAAAGCAAAGTCCAATTCCAGAAAGGCTACAGCCTGTTTGATTTTTTCAAGGACTATGGCACTGAAGCGCAGTGCGAAAACGCGCTGCTCGCTTGGCGTTTTCCGAACGGTTTCATCTGTCCTGAGTGCGCCAACAAGACCTGCTGTCGCCTGAAAAGTCGGCCACGCGTGCTGCAATGCAATAACTGCCGTCACCAGATGTCATTGACTGGAAACACGATTTTTGCAAACACCAAACTCCCACTGACCAAGTGGTTTCTGGCGATGCACCTGCTGTCACAGACCAAAACTGGCTTGTCAGCGATGGAGCTAAAGCGCCAGTTGGACGTCAAATATGACACCGCCTGGATGCTCAAGCACAAGCTGCTGCAAGCCATGAAAGAGTCCGATGACAAGCAGCCCATCAGCGGCATCATTCAGCTCGATGATGTCTACTGGGGTGGAGAGCGCCGTGGTGGCAAACGAGGTCGCGGCGCGGCAGGCAAGACGCCGTTTGTGGCAGCAGTAGCCCTGAACAAGGAAGGGCATCCAATCAAGATGCGGATGACGGTGGTCGATGGTTTCAAAACCAACGTCATTGCTGATTGGGCAAAACGGCATCTTGCTAGTGGTAGCGCGGTGATATCCGATGGATTGGCCTGTTTCAAAGCGGTCAAGGAGGCCAATTGTGAGCACCTGGGTGTTGTCACCGGGGGCAACCTTGATTTGCTGGATCATCCGGCATTCAACTGGGTAAACACGATGATAGGGAATGTGAAGAACTCGCTGCGGGGCAGTTGTCATAAGCTCGGAGCGAAGCATTTACCAAGGCATCTTGCTGAATACTGCTTCCGGTTTAATCATCGTTTTGACCTCAAGAGTATGTTTGTTGAATTGGGGCATGCAGTCGTGGCAAGCCCGCCGATGCCATATCGGCTCTTGAAGCTGGCTGAGGGTCATGGGTAATCAGGAAGTAATTTAGGTGTATTACTACGCTATAAGTACCCGTACAGAGCTTATCATCGCAGTCAGTGCGATTGAATACAATCTCAGATAGATATCATCAGGAGACACCAAGCAAAGATCGCCGTAAGTCCGCTTGGGAGCGCCATTGCGGCCTCCCAAGTTATCGGTCCTGGTATCCCATCGGTCTGTCATCGATGCGCACTGTGAGTCATTAAGGCGCCAGTCGTGCTACCAGCTTATCAACCACCTCCAGCACCAGCGCTCTGTCAGCTGTATCGAGTTTGGCCAACTGCTGGCTGAGCACAATGCCTTGTTCGGTAGGGCGGTTGCTGGTCTCACGCAGGAAGTCTGCAAGCTCACAGCCAAACAACTGAGCCAACTCTGCGAGCCGCACGACGGTCGGCACCACGAGGCCTCGCTCCATCCGGGAGACGGCTTCCATACCTATCTTCAAGTGCTCTGCCACTTGCTCCTGAGTCAGCCCCGCCTGCTGGCGTTGGCGCCCAATCGCTTTGCCCACGCTCTTGGCCAGCGCTTCAGAGTTGATGTTTTTCATAAGTCCTCCAGTCAACCCTTATAGTTGACTATGGACTTTTATTGACATTAAGGACCCTTTGCGATGAGGATCACCCCATTAGATCTAATCCAGTGAAATAGTTACCCCAACATCGAAAGGAGTTCGACGCGACCTAACCTCAACCCATCCCCTTGGTGGCATTTGGCTATCAGCCTGCACCACCATTAACCCATTACGTTTACACCCGTTCGCCCGACAGGCTCACCTCGTCGGTCAGGCATCCGTTTGCCATTTTTATTAAGGAGAGATCATGAATCGCACACTGCTTTATCCCTTACTACTGGCTTGTGGCCTATCACTGAGCGCTTGCGATACAGCATCCGCTAATAGCCCAGAATTCAGTCTGGAAGTGGAATACACCGCTATCGGGCGACCTCAGATAGTCGTCACCTCGCTCAACGATCAAGTCACCATTCAAAAAGTGCTGATTAATGGCGGCAAGAGTAAATGCCGGGTGATGCTGCGCAGTGACTTGATGGGTTCGGTGGGAGGAACCTATTTCCCACTCAAGCTCAATTACACCGAAAGCTGGCGGCTGGTCATGACCGAGCCGTGCCGATTGAGGGAGGTCACCCTCTTCACCAATCTGGGCAATGCCTCTTACACCATTGAATAACTCGTTTGGAGAGTGACATGACAGAAAAAATCAAACTGGCACTGTGGTGCACATGGTTATCGCTGCTTGCCTTACCGACCTGGGCTGCACCTGAATTCACTGTGCCAACAGTCACTAAACGGGTACCGGCCAACGTTGAGGGCATCCTCAATTTCGCCAGCATGCAGTTTTGGATAGAGACTTCGAAAGGGGATCGCATCATGCTGATGCCGCTGGATGAAGATGAGCCGAGGCTCATACCCAGTGTCAGCCAGCCGGTTGCCCTGAACGGTTTTATGCTCACCTATTCAGATGGCAGCCGTTACTTCGAGCCTTCCTTTGCACCTGCGTCAGCTGCATCAAGTACCACGTCATTTACCATCGTGAAAAATGACGATGACAGCATCGAGATCCGGCATGGGGATGAAGTGCTGCTGCGCACCGATGAATATGACGCCATCAAACTCACGCACCGTTTGCCGCTGGCCAACGGGAAGGCGGTCTTGTTTGAGCTGCACAGTGGCGGAGTGGCATGCCCGGTGCTCTACCAGTTGGCTGTCGCCCAGACGGGGGCGCTGACCATGCTTTCACAGCCCTTTGGTACCTGCAGCGATGAAGGCAAGCTGACCCGCGAACCCAACGGTTTCAACCTCGACCTGCCCGGCAATCCTCGTCAGCGCTGGGTATGGGATGCCAGCAGCTTGACGCTGCGCAAGCAGTCCTGACCACCAGCCTCTACACATTCACCACCATCAGGGCACCTTCGGGTGCCCTCTGTTTTATGCCGCATTTTATTTAAGGAACTGTTCATGCCATTACCGCAATCAGGGGACCACCTCGTTTCCCCCCGCACTGGTTACCAGCACCACGGTCTCTACCTAAGGGACCATCAGGTCATCCACTACCAGGGGGGCAGTGCCGGTATACCTTCCGGTCAGATAGCTATCACCACGCTTGCCGAGTTTAGCCAAGGGCGGGGCTATCGCATCCAGCACCATAGCGCACGAGCTTTCAACCGGGAGGAGAGTATCGACCGTGCTTACTCCCGTCTTGGAGAGGCGCACTACAGCACGCTCTTTAACAACTGCGAGCACTTCGTGCTCTGGTGTATCGAGGGTTTTCACTACAGCAAGCAGATTAACCAGCTGATTGCCACGGGGTGTATCGCACATCAGGCGCTTCGCACTGTGGCCCATCAGCCCACACTAGCGGCCCTACCTTGCATGGCCACCAGCACGGCACTGAATCCATCAGCAACTACCGCTGTGACCGCTGCAGTCGGTGCGTTGCTGGGGAGTTCGGCCACCTCGCTGGCGGCGCCCTTGGCTGCCACCTACAGCCTCTACCGCGCCTGGCGCTGGTTCAGGGATTAACGCGTCTCACATTCGATACGAAAGGACACACCATGATGACCATGCCATTTCACTTGGCAGGGATGGCCCTGCCGATTTCACCCGAGCTACCTGACTTGCTGCGCAAAGTCGTGCGGGCACAACAGCTCGACCTCACCCACCTCTCGACCCTGACCTTCAACTTTCGCAGCCCCGCCTACAGTGCTGAAACGGGTGGAGTTCATCCAGTAGAGCTGCGGCTTATTCGGGGATTACACGGCTGGGTCTTCGATTACATCACCGACTTCAGTTACCAGGGGCTAGGCCAGGATGCCGAGCTCTGCAAAGAGCTCGACTTCAACCTCTCTTGCGACGAGCACTATCTGCAGGGCTGGGGACCACTGCCCGGCGTGGAAGCACGGGAGCTGTTTGCCCTATGGCAGCGCAATTTCATTAGCTACGCCCAGTTGGGGTATTTCACCGTCACAGTCAGTGGGGAGTAGGAGGTGTGTGATGACTAACGAACTGCCGCTCTCCCACTACTCACGCCAGTGGCTGGGACTGGTCGCCGCCAAGGCCAAGATACAACCGCGCCACCGTGGCCAGCGCTGGTTACTACACCTCACTCCTGATAGCCCCCATGCCCGCACCGTTACGCTGCACCTGCGCTGGTCTGGGGTGCAGTGGCAACTGCTCTCCCTCACCAATGCCGAGGATTGGCGCACGATGAGTCAGCCGATAGATGAAATTTGCGTGGACCCCACTCGTCACTGTTTTTGGCGCAGCCAGGCAGGACCGGTTTCTCTCACCGAGCAACCCCGTGTGTTGGCAAGTTTCCTGGCTGACCTGCAGCGTACCTGCACTAATCACGGTTATCGCGTGGAGAGTGACCCCTTACCACAAGAGGAGACACAAGATGCCCAAACAACCGATAGCCGTTGAGCTGGAGGCCATCAATCGAGAGGGGGAAACGCAGGTGGTGCGTGACAGTGCCCTACCCGTGCAGGGCTACAGCGTCTACCTGCGAGCGATGGAAGCAAGCGAGCTGGCCTTGGCAACTTGGGTAGCTGACTACGACACCATCGGCCCAGCTTACGAACTAGCCGAGCGCCTGAGCCTGGCGCTGGCTATACCGCTCACTGTGCTGGTCCCCGAATCGCTGACACCGGTACAGAGTGACCCCGCAGCCACGACAGGCCCCTCCACGGCCAACTGAAAACCCCTTTCGAGCGAACCAACAACCTATCTACCTTTGACCCCGCCATGCTTCATGCGTGCCGGGGTCTAATGAGATGGTCACCCCCACCCTGTGAGCGGTACGCTGACAGGGTGTTTTTCTTTCAGGAGAGGCCATCATGGAAAACGTTGCGCTTATTGGTATTGATCTCGGTAAACACTCTTTTCACATTCACTGTCAAGACCGGTTCGGCAAGGCTCTTCTTCGCAAGAAGTTCAACCGGACAAAGCTCATCGAATCCCTCGCAACTTTTCCTGTATGCACCATCGTCATGGAGGCATGTGCCGGAGCCCATTACATGGCTCGTCGGCTGGCTGAATTTGGGCATGAGAGTAAGCTCATTTCGCCTCAATTCGTGCGCCCATTCGTCAAGAGCAACAAGAACGACTTCATCGATGCTGAAGCTATTTGCGAGGCCGCCTGCCGTCCCTCCATGCGGTTTGTAACGCCCAAGACCGAAAGCCAGCAAACGTTGGGAGCACTGCATCGTGTGCGCGAATCGTTTGTGCGCGATCGGGTTAAGGCATCGAACCAGATACACGGCTTTTTACTCGAATTTGGCATCAGTCTGCCCGTCGGTCATGCCGCCATCAAGCGCCTGCCTTCTGTGATGGCTGAACACGAGTTACCAGCGCGACTGATTACCATGTTGGAGAGGCTGCATGCCCATTTCAAGTATCTGGAGCAGCAAATTGCCGAGATCGACAAGGAACTGGCCAGCCAGCTTGGCGATGACGATCTTGGTCAGCGTCTGATGACAATCCCTGGTGTCGGCCCGATCACTGCCAGCGTGTTGGCCGCCGAGCTCGGTGACGGAAAACACTATCGATGTAGTCGTGATTTCGCGGCGTCAGTCGGATTGGTGCCACGCCAGTACAGTACTGGGGGCCGGGCAAACCTGAAGGGTATCAGCAAGCGTGGCGACAAAAATCTTAGACGATTGTTGGTGCAATGTGCACGAGCCTATATGCAACGGCTAGAGCGGCAAACGGGACGATTGGCTGATTGGGTCAGGTCTATGTTGACTCGGCGACATTCGAATGTTGTGGCTTGTGCACTAGCCAACAAGTTGGCCCGCACGGCTTGGGCGCTGGCGGCACGGCATACCGAATTTCGGGCAATGCCAACCTGACGCGCCCCTATTTACTTTTGTACTGACACACCCACCTGGTTTTGCGACTGTGATATTGGATGACGTGAACGGCATACCGGCCTGACTGATAACCTGGCAAAAGAATAGGCTTTCTAGGCCGAGGGTCTTTTTAGGACAGTCAGGCGCGATTCTCATCGTGGCGCGGAGAACATTCTCCATCAAGACGCCGGATAGATTTAAGCAAGCCAACCACAACACCCGAAATCAAGGTTGCAAAAAAGGGGGTGACCATAGATTTCTTTTTCTGGAGACAATTATGCGTTACCACAAACTCAAAGCCGGGGAATGCCCCGGCACGTATGTCGTCACCGAACCCGTGACAGAGCAAGACCTGCTGCGCATCGCCAACCAGATTGCTCGCAAGCGACTGGCCAAAGGCACTGCCATCACCAGCACCGCCGAGGCCGCCGAGCGATTACAAACCCTGCTGCAAGAGCGGGAGCATGAAGTGTTTGGCGCACTGTTCCTTGACTCACAGCATCGCGTACTGGCTTTTGAGGAGCTGTTTCGCGGCACCCTCGATAGCGCCAACATCTACCCACGGGAAGTGGTTAAGCGGGCCCTGATACTCAACAGTGGCGCCATCATTGCAGTGCACAATCACCCCAGCGGTGACCCGGAACCCAGTCTCTCTGACCGGGTCTTTACCCAGGCCCTCAAAGAGGCCTTGGCACTGGTCGATGTGCGATTACTTGACCATCTGGTGGTCGGTGCTGAGGGCGTAGTCTCGATGGCCGAAAGAGGTCAGCTATGAACCAGCCCCAAGGCAAAACCCACCTCACCGCCCTCGACATCCTCATCGAGTTGCGCTGTTGGCTGGCAGACAACGTCGAGATGCAGGCCGAGCCCGCCATCGTGGCTCACCTGCCTAACGGCTATCAGCTCACCCAGAGCGATTGTGTCGAGGCCATCGATGCACTGCTGCATCAGCTACGCCCTTAGCCGTGCCAAGAAGAGACAAACACCATGCAATTACCCAATCCCTATTCCCTTGAGGAAACGGTCGAGAAGCTGCGCCATAGCCTGACAGCCGTCAGCAACGAAGATGCGCTGACGTTGCTGGAAAAGGCCGTCACCAAGGCTCGTGATGACGAGGCCTATGCCAAGCAGTTTGAAGAGACCTTGCTGCAAGGCTCCACCATCGAGATACGCGAGTGTCTCAGCTGCTTTGGCGACTACTTCGAACGCTCCAGAGACACACCGCCCTATTACCCGCACCACGATGCCGTCAATGGTATTGATTGTGCGCTCTACGCCATCCTGTTTGAGGCTGCTCACCCCGACACACGCCAAGATCACCAATAACGAACCGTCGATCGCCCAATAACATGCATGCCGATCACGTTTCCACCCAATAACCCGGATCATCAAACCAGGATCATCAGGTCCAACATCATGATCCGGATACTCCGATCCCCCGATCCCCCCAACAAGGCCACCTCACTACAGGTGGCCTTTTGCATTTCAAGGAGCTACTCCCATGTCTGCCTTCATGATCGACCGCAAGGACTACCTTGCCTTTGCCGTACAGTTACACCGCTTTTGCAATGCCCCCATGCCACCGCACTACACCCTTGAGCTGCTGCGCTCCCTCTGGTGGAACCCGCCAATGGATGTCACAAGCACCTGGACGTGGCGGGTAGACCGGTTAGCACGGCTGATGATGCTCGCCAACCGGCGGGCAGTCTGGCATCGCTATCAGCTAGGGCGTCCACAGGACCGCAAGGAACCACGTCAGCACTGCTCGACCAAGCTGGGACCGCTTAAACCAGCCCACCGTTACCACCAGGCACCACTCACCGATGCCGAACTGGTAGCCCTCTACAAATTCACCTGCTGCGCCCTGTACCAGTCGAGTGAATGGAGCGGGAGCCCTGAGCAGGCTCCCCGGTTGGTAAAGGTGATACAACAGTTGCAGCAGGCGCTGGCGCAAGACGTGCTGACTCGGTTGTCACTGTGGGAGCAAACCCCTTGGGGAGAGATGCGATGAATATCTCCATCACTCTGACAGTGACAAGCTCACCTCCGAGCTCAACTGCCCATATAGCCCAGCGTATCGCCGATGACATGGCACACCTGCATCATCGTCTGGGTGATGGGGTCAGTGATGAATTGGGCATCAGCATCAGTTACCTGGTCGAGCAGTTTGCGCTGCTGGCAGCGGCTTACCGTTCACCTGCAGAAAGGGAGAAACACCCATGATCGAGTTCAACGATAGCTTCACTCAGGTCGCAGTCGCTCAGGCAATGAGCGCACATGGCGATTTGCATAGGCTCATTACCTATCAGCTCACCTTCCCGAAGTGGGCACACGACTATGACGAGACCGGCAAGCGCACTGGCCCCGACAAGATCAAGCCCGTGCCAACGATGCACAAGACCTCGCTGTTCGTGAGTCCACTGGACATGGTGGACAACCTGCCCCGCGAGATTAACTTTGCGTGGTGGGAGCGTGAGTGCAACGACCTCGGCTATCCCGTTGGGGAGTGGCGACGCACCATTGTGGGTGCCTACGTCAACCACGGCAGTAATGACAAGCCGGATTGGAGTAGTCACACCTGAACCTGAACCACTGCCACCAGCACACACAAGACCTCCAGCAGCCCCTCACCCCGAGGGGCTGTTTGCATTTGAAGGAACCCCAACCATGCATGACCTACGTGATTACAACACCCTGTCTGCTCGGCAGCTCACCGCCGCCATCGGTCAGCTCAACCACAACACCGCGCCGAAGATAATGACCCACCTCGCATTGCGGGCCAGACAGCCGCACCCGCTCGGTCATGGCCGCAGCAGAGCCAAGGCCCTCAAGCTGCTGCGTCGAGTCAAGAAGGTTCACGAGACTGGCCGTATCCCGCTGGAGCTCACCGTAACCGGCTGCCGCATCGACCGTGGCAGCCATCAGGCTGACCGTTACTACTACGACCGGACGCTGCTGGCCAAGGGCTGGCAGCAGTACGACACCGAAGAAGATGCCTGGTATTTCGGCATCTGGATTAACACCGAGAAGCTGGAGACCTTTACCTACGCCGAAGGGGATACCAGCCATGTGATTGCGCCGAACGTTGAGGCGTTTCGTACCGAGCTGACGCGGCTCTATCAGTACCACCCACAAGCCCCGGCGTTTATCAGCATCGACCCAGAGGCTGGCGTTGTGACCCACCACTTTGAAGCCAAACCGGAGGTGTGAAATGGCGAAAAACATCACCATCAAGGTGCCCGGCAAACATCCGCAAACCGGCGAGCTCACTACTTTCGAGCTCAAAGGGCAACGCATGGATATCAACATCGGCGGGCAGGCCGTGCCTTTCCTCATCCACGGGAGGGGGATAGGAACGTCGCTCACCCATATCCCGAGCGGCTATCGCATAGCCCTGCTCGGCGGCTGGCTCACCGCTCGTTACGCAATTCCTGAGAATAAGCCCAGCAGAACGGCCTGCGCCCAGATGGCCATAGACCGACTGGTGGCTCAATACGGCTCGCTGCACCTGCTGGACCGACTCAACTGCAAGCCGGTTATCAATGAGACGGCTGACAGCACTCGTTGACATCCCGCCGTCTCGCTCATCCACAGGCAGCATAAAGAGCCCCCCCCCCACTGGCTGGCCCTTGGCATCATTGGAATCACTGAACATGACCCGTCTTATCACTGGGCTCGAGGTGCATCGCTATGCCCCCGAGCTTAACAAGCTGCATCTGCGCAACCGCCTGACGTTACCCGCTCCCGGCATCACCACCATCAAAGAGGCCAAAGCACGCCTGTTTAGCCGATGGCAGCCAGGGCATCAGGTGACCATCACCGTGAGCCATCCCGACTACGTCAATCTCTCCCGGCTTTATCGGGGGAGGCTAGCCAGCCTAGCCGAACTTCCAGAGCACCTGACCAGATTGCGACAGCGCCACAACGTGCCCGGCACCATCATCCACACCCAATTGAGGTATCGCTAATCATGACCACGACAACCACCAACACCAACGAACAACACCCCGTAGCGCCAGACCAGCCCACTCGGATTTTTGCGCAGTGGGGCTTGCCCCATACAGTTACACCGAGCTTTGGGGCCCGCCTTATTCAAGAACATCATCGCCTACACTTTCTGTCAGATCGGGCCTCACTGGTTGGCAAATGGGAAGAGGAGGCAATAGACCAGCTGGAAGCTGTTTTCCCAACCATCATCAAGGAACTGGAGAGCAAACTGCTGAACGGCGAGCTCGATGCCCGCCGTCAGCAACGTATCACCCTTCAGCACGGCGGCTTTACCTGCGAAGCCGATACCCTTGGTAGCTACGGCTATGTCTACTTAGCCATTTACCCTGCGACCAACATGGACGCCAATCCTGACCGCAAGGCGTGACCACAAATCCGCTTGTGGTAACATTTTGGCTCCTATTCGTCCGTGATAAGTGGTAGGTCTTGGGGAAGGCCAATTCATGGCCTTCCCTTTGTTTTTGTCCCGCATTTCCCTGTTAATTAAAACAGCAGCTTGCCTGCAATCGGTCAGCCATTCTGGTAAACTGGCGGCCATTTTGAGGCTGTGCCAACCCGCTCGAACGATCACGAAAAAACATCCATTTGAACCTCGTGATAAACGGTGGCGCTACTCCTCCACCTGACATCCGCTATCGCTTCCCATCATCCGGCGACACAAGAGCCATGCGTATGCGGTTAATTCCTCAGGCCACACTTTTTGCATTCCGGGGTAACCCGGAGACAGGAAAACAACATGGATCACAGTGTTCATAACAAACTCGTCTCTTTTATCTGGAACATCGCCGACGACTGCCTGCGCGACGTTTACGTCCGTGGCAAATACCGCGATGTGATCTTGCCGATGGTGGTATTGCGCCGCCTGGATACCCTGCTCGAACCCACCAAGGAAGCAGTCCTGGAAGAGGTCCGCTTCCAGAAGCAGGAGATGAACGCAGTCGAGCTGGACGAAGAGCCGCTCAAGGCAGCTTCTGGTTATGTCTTCTACAACATCTCCAAGTGGACGCTCAAATCCCTGTTGAACGCAGCCACCAACAACCAGCAGATCCTGCTGACAAACGTCAATGAATACCTCAATGGCTTCAGCGATAACGTCAAGGAGATCGTCAACTGCTTTAACCTCAAGGCGCAGATCCGCCATATGGCTGACAAGCAGGTGCTGCTCGATGTGATTGAGAAGTTCGTCTCCCCCTATATCAACCTCACCCCTAACGATATTGAAGATCCTGAAGGTAACAAACTGCCTGCCCTCAGCAACCTCGGGATGGGTTATGTGTTTGAAGAGTTGATCCGCAAATTCAACGAAGAGAACAACGAAGAGGCCGGGGAACACTTCACCCCGCGCGAGGTGATCGAGCTGATGACCCACCTGGTGTTTGATCCCATCAAGGATCAACTGCCGCTCACCATGACGATCTATGACCCTGCCTGTGGTAGCGGTGGCATGCTGACCGAATCTCAGGGCTTTATCGAAGAGAAATACCCGGCTACTGGTGTCAGCCGTGATATTCACCTCTATGGCAAGGAGATCAACGACGAGACTTACGCGATTTGTAAGTCCGACATGATGATCCGGGGCAATGACCCGGCCAACATCAAGGTAGGCTCCACCCTGTCGACCGATGAATTCTCCCATATGCGCTTTGACTTTATGCTCTCCAACCCGCCCTACGGCAAAAGCTGGGCGTCAGAGCAAAAGCACATCAAAGATGGCAGTGACGTGATCGACAGCCGCTTCAAGGTAAAACTGGCCGATTACTGGGACGTGGTCGATCCCAAAGGCTGTGATGCCACCCCGCGCTCCAGCGATGGTCAGTTGCTGTTCCTGATGGAGATGGTCAGCAAGATGAAATCCCCATCGGTAAGCCCGCTGGGTAGCCGTATCGCCTCGGTGCACAACGGCTCCAGCCTGTTTACCGGCGATGCGGGCAGTGGCGAGAGCAATATCCGTCGCTACCTTATCGAAAATGACATGCTCGAAGCCATTGTCCAGCTACCGAACAACCTGTTCTACAACACCGGCATCACCACCTATATCTGGCTGCTCAACAACAACAAGCCTGCCCATCGGCAAGGCAAGGTGCAGCTTATTGATGCCAGCCTGCTCTATCGCAAACTGCGCAAGAACCTGGGTGACAAAAATTGCGAATTCTCTCCCGAACATATCGAGGAGATCACCAACACCTATCTCGCCTGTGCCGATGTAGAACACCAGCTGGATAGCAATGACGATCCAATCGGCATCGCCAGCAAGGTGTTTAAAAACGAGGACTTTGGTTACTACAAGGTGACGGTGGAGCGCCCGGACCGTCGCAAGGCCCAGTTCAGCCGCGAGCGTCTCAACGCTCTGCATTTTGACAAATCCTTAAACGAGGTGATGGAGTACTGCTTTGCCGAGTATGGCGAGCAGGTCTATCAGGATGGGTTCCTGACCGAGCACAGCAAGCAGATCCTCGAGTGGTGCGAGAAAAACGAGATAAGTCTGAACAACAAGGCCAAAGAGAAGCTGCTGAGCACCGATTTCTGGTGCGCAGCCCGCTCTCTGTTCGATACGGCTCATACCCTGATGCAGGAGATCGGTGAAGCCGAGTTTAACGACTTCAACCTGTTTAAGGCCCAGGTCGAGGCGACGCTCAAGGCCCATAAGCTCAAACTCTCCGTCACAGAGAAAAATGCCCTGTTCAATGCCGTGAGCTGGTATGACGAGACTGCCGCCAAGGTAGTGAAAAAGGTGGTGAAGCTCAGTGCCGACAAACTGGGTGAACTGCTGGAGATCTACAGCTGTGAAGAGGCCGATCTGCCCGACTTTGGTTACTACCCCACAGGTAAGAAAGGTGAGTTCGTCACCTATGAGAGCAGCAGCGATCTGCGTGATAGCGAGTCAGTGCCACTTACCCAGAGCATCTACCAGTACTTTATCGACGAGGTGCAGCCCCATGTGGCAGAGGCCTGGCTCAATATGGAATCGGTGAAAATCGGCTATGAGATCAGCTTTAACAAATATTTCTACCGCCATAAACCGCTGCGTTCACTCGAAACAGTCGCCCAAGAGATCCTGACGCTGGAACAGCAGGCCGATGGCTTGATTGCCCAGATCCTGGGGCTTACTACCCCCAATACCCAGGCATAAGCAGGAGACGATAGAGATGATGCTAACTGCCATGCCGAAATATGATACCTATAAAGACTCTGGAGTTGAGTGGCTGGGGGATATTCCTCATGACTGGAAGTTAATTTCGCTAAAACGAACAATTGTTGGTTGTGTTAATGGCTTGTGGGGCAAAGACCCTAATAGCACGAATGATATCATCGTTCTTCGGGTTGCTGACTTTGAGCGAAATAAATTAAAAATTAACGACAAGAAATTAACTGTTAGGTCTATTCCCCTGAAGGATAGATGTTGGCGGTTGTTAAAAAAAGGGGACCTACTCATTGAGAAATCTGGTGGCGGTGATAAAACGCTAGTTGGCTGTGTAGTTCTCTTTGATAAAGACTACGATGCAATAACATCAAATTTTGTCGCTAAGATGACACCTAAAGATAAATTTGATGCTCGTTTTCTTTGCTATTTATTCTCAGCGCTTTATTCTTCTGATGTTAATTATCGTTCGATTAAACAAACTACGGGAATACAAAATTTAGACTCTGATGCCTACTTATCAGAGGTCGCTGCATTTCCTCTATGGCGAACTCAAGTGGCCATCGCCAATTTTCTTGATCAGAAAACCACCCAGATTGACGAAGCGATTGCCATTAAAGAACAGCAGATCGCACTGCTTAACGAGCGTAAGCAAATTCTGATCCAGCAGGCTGTCACCCAAGGCCTCGACCCTACTGTACCGATGAAAGATTCCGGTGTTGCATGGATTGGCAAGATCCCAGATCATTGGAAGATAGAGAAAAGCCGATGGTTATTTAAACAAAGAAAGTCTCTGGCAAACAAAAACGATGAACAACTGACCGCATCCCAGAAGTATGGTGTCATATCACAAAAAAAATTCATGGAGCTCGAAGGACGCAGGGTGACCCAGGTGGAACTAAACCATGAAATACTAAAACATGTTGAGGCTAATGACTTTGTGATTAGCATGAGAAGTTTTCAAGGTGGAATAGAATATAGTCCATATAGTGGGTGTGTGAGTTCTGCCTATGTCCCATTAATACCAAGTGATGCAGTCTACGCTCCGTACTTTAAATATTTGTTGAAATCGAACAGATATATAGAAGCGCTTCAGTCCACCTCAAACTTGGTTCGTGATGGACAGGCATTAAGATATGAGAATTTTTGCATGGTGGATTTGCTCGTTGTTCCAATGGAAGAACAAATAGCAATAGCTGAGTTTATTAACAATCAGCTCGATGTATGTGAACAATCCATTATTTTAATGGAAGCCCAAATTGACGGGCTTAAAGAGTATAAAACTACCCTGATTAATAGCGCTGTTACCGGCAAGATTAAGGTGATGTAGTTATGGCCAGCCAGACGCGGCAGTCACAGCGCCTGGCTGGTATAGCTCGATATGAGCAAAGCACAATGGGTGTGGTTTTATCAGTGCCAAGTCAAGATGGCCACGGGCAGGTAAACGAGAACAAGAGAGCAGGGAGTATTGATGGTCAGCAACACCAAAGAACAGGTCCTTGAAGCGGCCATTGAGCAGGCCCTGACCGGCCAGTGTTTGGAAACGCTCGGCAATGGCATTGGCGAGGGTGCCGCCGTTTACGCCAAGCCACACCATGGTTTTGTGTTAGGGCAGGCCTGTGATTTTGACAAGCAGTACGCCATCGATAAGCGGCTGTTCTGGCAATTTCTCGAAACCACTCAGGCCATGGAGCTGGCCAAACTTCAGCAGCATCACCCCCACGACTGGCAGCGCAAGGTGCTCGAGCGCTTCGATCGCATCATTAAAAAGCAGGGGGTGCTGCATCTGCTGAAAAAGGGCCTGAGCGTTGATGATGCTCACCTGACCTTGATGTATCCGGCACCGCTGGCCAGCAGCAGCGCGGTGGTGAGCCAGGATTTTGCTGCCAACCTCTTTAGCTGTACCCGGCAGGTGGCCTACTCAGCGCAAAACCCCAAGCAAGAGATCGACATGGTGCTGTTTATCAACGGCATCCCGCTGATAACCCTTGAGCTGAAAAACCACTGGACCGGCCAGAATGCCTGCTATCACGGCCAGAAGCAGTACCGGGAGGATCGCGATATAAGCCAACCCCTGCTGCACTTTGGTCGTTGTCTGGTGCATATGGCGGTAGATACCGACGAGGTCTATATGACCACCAAGCTGGCGGGCAAGGCGACCTTCTTTCTGCCCTTTAACAAGGGGCATCGCCATGGCAAGGGTAATCCGCCCAACCCCTACGGCCATAAGAGCGCCTACTTGTGGCAAGAGGTCTTTAGCAAGGAGAGTCTGGCCAATATCATCCAGCACTTTGTGCGTCTGGATGGGTCTGCCAAAGAGTTGCTGAGCAAGCGCACCCTGTTCTTCCCCCGTTACCATCAGCTGGATGTGGTGCGCAAGCTGGTGGACCATGCAGCTCATCACGGTGTCGGTCAGACCTATCTTATTCAGCACTCGGCGGGCTCTGGCAAATCCAACTCCATCACCTGGGCGGCATATCAGCTGATCGAGGTTTACCCACAGAGCACTGATGTGCATGGCGCCAAGGCCGTCGATCAGCCGTTGTTTGATTCGATCATTGTGGTTACCGACCGGCGACTGCTGGACAAGCAGCTGCGTGAGAACATCAAGGAGTTTTCCGAGGTCAAGAACATCATTGCGCCAGCCAACAAGTCATCCGAGCTCAAGTCGGCCCTTGAGAACGGCAAGAAGATCATCATCACCACCATCCAGAAGTTCCCGTTTATCGTCGATGGCATCAGCGATCTGAGCGACAAGCGTTTTGCGGTGATTATCGATGAGGCGCACAGTTCACAATCCGGTGATGCCCACGGCAAGATGAACGCGGCGATGGGCAAGCTGCAGGACGAGGAGATGGAGGACACCCAGGATCTAATCCTGCAGGCCATGCGCTCACGCAAGATGCGTGGCAACGCCTCTTATTTCGCCTTTACCGCCACGCCGAAGAACACCACGTTGGAGAAGTTCGGCCAGTTGCAGCCGGATGGCACCTTCCAGCCGTTTCACCTCTATTCGATGAAGCAGGCCATCGAGGAGGGCTTTATCCTCGATGTGGTGGCCAACTACACCACCTATCGCAGCTACTACGAGATCAGCAAGTCTATCGAAGATAACCCGCTGTTTGACAGTAAAAAGGCGCAGAAGAAGTTGCGGGCTTATGTGGAAGGCAGCCAGGAGACGATCGACGTCAAGGCCGAGATCATGCTCGAACACTTCATCCCCCATGTGGTGAATGCCAAGAAGCTCAAGGGTAAAGGCAAGGGGATGGTGGTGACGCAGAACATCGTCTCTGCTATCCGCTATTACAAGGCCATCACCCACCAGCTGGAGGCGATGGGGAACCCGTTCAAGGTGCTGATTGCTTTCTCCGGCAGCAAGGAAGTGGATGGTGTTGAGTACACCGAGGCTAATCTCAACGGCTTTGCCGAGGGCGATACTCGCGACCAGTTTGATACCGACGAATATCGCCTGCTGATCGTGGCCAACAAATACCTGACCGGTTTCGATCAGCCCAAGCTGTGTGCCATGTATGTCGACAAAAAGCTGAACGGTGTGCTGTGTGTGCAAGCGCTATCCCGCCTTAACCGCGCTGCGCCCAAATGGGGCAAGAAGACTGAAGACCTCTTTATTCTCGATTTCTTCAACCCGGTTGAAGAAATCAAGGCATCATTCGATCCCTTCTACACCGCGACCTCACTCTCTGGCGCCACCGACATCAATGTGCTGCACGAGCTCAAGGATGCGCTGGACGATACCGGTGTTTATGAATGGTTCGAGGTCGAGGAGTTTGTTGCACGTTACTTCAATAACGAAGATGCTCAACTGCTCAGCGCCATCATCGATGTGGCCGCAGACCGTTTCAACCATGAGCTGGAGCTGAGTAACAAAGAGAAGGCCGATATCAAGATCAAGGCCAAGCAGTTCGTGAAGATCTACGGCCAGATGGCCGCCATCATGCCTTACGACATGCTGACCTGGGAGAAGCTGTTCTGGTTCCTCAAATTCCTGATCCCCAAACTCAAAGTACAGGACCCGGATGCCGACCTGCTTGATGAGTTGCTCGAGTCAGTGGATCTCTCCTCCTACGGCCTGCAGCGCGTGAAGCTCAACCATGCCATCAGCCTGGATGACGAAGAATCTGAGCTGGAGCCACAAAACCCCAATCCACGCGGTGCCCACGGCACGGAGAAAGAGACCGACCCGCTGGATGAGATCATCAAGAGCTTTAACGAGAAGTGGTTCCAGGGCTGGAGCTCGACACCGGAAGAGCAGCGGGTGAAGTTCGTGAATATCCTCGATAGTGTGAAGAAGCACCCGGACTTTGAATCAAAATATCAAAACAATACTGATCCAATTAACCGCGAGCTGGCCTTCGAGAAGATCATGAGAGAAGTCATGCTGGCACGAAGAAAAGACGAGCTGGAGCTATATAAGCTGTTCGCTAATGATCCTGCCTTCAAGGCATCCTGGATGCAAAGCGCACAGAGAATGGTGGGGATGTGATCTGGGGAGCAGATTTAACCACCAACGAGTACGGTAAACAATAACTAAAATGTGCAGCCGGACGGCACCCAGCTGCGTTGTAGGAAAAGGGATAAAGGAGAGTTAACTTGAGCCAGGCTACACCGACCACAAAAAGCTATGATGTTCTGATCCAATTGGAGCAAGAAGACAGCTCTAAGTCTTTTTCGACCAATGAACTTATCCAGCGTCGCCACTACGATTCAATCCGAAGTGAAATTAATGCACATCTCGGGAAATGGGCGACTCCAAATCCATGCAAACAGGATGACGAACCGTATGGCAACGGGTGGACATATTTCATTGATGGCTCCCGGGGCGCGGGTAAGTCAACCTTTTTGAGTTCAGTAGAGGCTGCGCTCCAAAATGATGCAGACTTGAAAACACAGATGGCCTTCATCGCTGTAATTGACCCTAGCCGTATCGAACAAAGCGAGATAATTCTGCTTGTTATTCTGCAGCAACTTAGTAAACAAGTTAACGACGCACTGAAAGGGCTGCGCCAAACTCACAATGAACCACTACGAGAGGAATGGCGACGGGTATTCAAAGGGGTTGCAGGCGGCCTAAGCCTATTCTCAAAAGAGTACCACCCACTCAACGATCTTGATCCTGAACTATTCCTTGAATGGGGTCTAGAGCGGACAAGCGATAGCACAAGCTTAAGAACAAAACTTCATCATCTATTTGAAACTGCCTGCCGAATACTCGGCGTTAAGGGGATAATGTTCGGATTTGATGATGCAGACACAGGTACTGTTCACGCCATCAAATTACTCGAATGTATCCGAAAATATCTGGATACCCCCCGAGTCATGGTGCTAGTGACTGGAGACATGGAGCTCTATTCACTGCTCGTGCGTCAACATTTTGCAACGACCTTGGCTGGTAAGCCCGACGCAGCTTTAGATCTGCAACGCAGGTCTAGACAAAGGGATAGATCTGACCAGTATCTACGCATGATTGACCACATGGAAGATCAGTATCTGCTCAAACTTTTCCCCATTCACCGACGTATACAATTGAAGTCACTATGGGGCATGAATCCTACTGATAAATACAACGTCAAACATCATTCTTGGGGAAGAAAGAGCTACCCTCTCAAGGACGTTACCAAGGCAATCGTGGGGCAAGGTCTAAGGGTAAAAAGTCATGCGGATGTTGACGTTTATACCGAGTTTCTGCTTAAACAGCCTCTTCGCTCGGTTCTACAAGTCCTAACCAGTTGTGCTCCACATCTTACTATATCCACACCTAAGAATGTTATTTCAGCGGCTTGGTCTCCGGACCTAACCAGAGAGCTCAGCCGCTCCTTACAAGCTCTGGCACTAACCAGCCTATACAAGCTCTCGATCGATACAGATGCTATCGCATCGCAGGAGTTACCTGCGTTAACACAAGCTATTTTTGATCTGTCACTGGAAGATGGGGATATGGATACTGCACCATATCTCCGTCCAATGTCAGCGGAACAAGATATCAAGGCTTGTTTTGCTGCATTAGCTGCGGAAATACCTAATTTTTGCACACAAAACCCAGGTGCGGCACTTCGCTATCTTTTACGAGGACCAGGTAGTGTATCGCTATACAATCTGGCTCAATCACAGCCCTGTAATACCCTTGAATTCAAATCTTATATGGGAATCGGCCGCGGGGAAGACAGCCTTGACTGGGCTCGACGTGCGACTGCCGTGATCGCGCTCCCCTACAGCTCAAACTATAAGCCAAGAGTTGTACTACCTGGAATTATTGGTCTTCGTCGAAATTTAAAAGGAAGAAAAGGTGAGCTAACAGCGCAGACCGTGATCAACAAGGCAATTGAGAATAGTTTAATACAATATTTACCCGTATTTTCACTAAGTTTAGTTACTGTAACGAATGCAACCAGTCCGCGCACATATGGGTCCATCCTTACACTTGTCGGCTTGATTGAAAAACTTCTTTCCGCATATGTAAAAAGCGAGGAGGAAGCTCACACAGCATTTGAACGAGCATACCCATCTTTAACCATTTCTAGTCCTAATTGGTCGCGTCGTGGTGACCCTAACAAGGAAGAAGATAACGACCAACCTGGCGAGGTCCCAAGTGATGTGAAAAATAAAAAGGAAGCACTGTGGGGCACAATAAAAATATGGCTTGAAAGCATAAGTAATTTGTCTAAAAATACTACGCCCTCTGGTATTTTCCTTGGCAAGGTCTGGACTCGACTATTTTTTAGTTTACAAAATGCCTCTGACGAACTGAAAGCCCATGGGAACTTCAGCTCCGTGATGGAAATTTATACACTATGTGTCATAAATTCCTTTTTGGTTGAAGAAGCTGAACATCACCTTATAAATTCGCAACACAAAACAATCGTTAATTCAATAGTTGATCGAACAAACCCCAGAACTAAAGCAGACTGGTTTGTAGATAAACTCAAGTCAACAAAACTGACAAGAGATGATTTTCCATTTACCGCTATAGTAGCAACATGCCCACTACTATTAGGACTGCTAGATTCCGAATTAGATTATATCACCGCTCTGAAACCCCTATTTCCCACTAGCATGAATGATGATGCAATTAAGGCACTACTGTGTCCGAAAGAACTTAAAGAACTAATGCAGCTGATATCAGTGGCTGGTGAATCTCGGGTCAAAATCAGTGCAGCAGCTGCCGAGGTAGTGATTGCGCCTGATGGAAAAGATAAGGCTAGTGACGAATGAGCTCTCAAGCCGCATCCATAAGTTCTCTCCTTTCGACACTACTGCTGTCGGACTATCGGATCCTACAGCTCTCATGGGATACACCCTTCGCACAGCAGCTAAATTGGCATGTGTTAAAAGAGCCAACCTATCTAGCCTATCAACCTTGGGCTGCGCGCTATCCAGACCATGTCTTTGACTCAACATGGCGTTACCTAGCAGCACTGCAGCCTGAACAGGGTGTTCTTATCAATACACTCAAAGCATTAACCCAGGAGTTCTTAACCTTCCGGCACGGCGAGTTGCGCGTGCACCGCGATCTCTTCGGTGCATGGCAGCAGGGCGTGATTAGCCGCCTCTCGGCTCTGCCAGTCCATGCTGCCGCCAACATTCTCCATAGCGATGCGCCATTATCCTTACGTAATAACATGGACTTATTTAGTGAGGATGTTGCGCCATGGAAAATGCAAATGGTGCCGCTACTTCGCCCTGAAGAAGCTCCGGTTGCAGACTACATAGAACGAGAAGGCTTGCATGAAACACATCTTCATCTAAACGGCAGCACACACGCAGAGATCTGTTGGCTACGGGCACTCCAAAACACACGTATTGAAACACGAGATTTCGTGGCCGCATGGAAAAAGGAGAAACAGAGTGGTCGAATTCGCGAGTTAATTGGACAGGTCAACCCTGAACTAACACCAACGCGCTTTCACCAACAACTTGTGACTGCAAATCGACTTCGGTATTGGTTAATTGGCGCGGCTAATGATCAGATCTCTCCAGATGCAAGACTGCCATTCTCTTGCCAAAGCTTGTACGAATCAGACAGCACCAAATGGTCTGAAGGAGTTATTACTCCTGACTTATCGTGGCGAGATGAACCTGATATTAGTGAGGAACTATCTTGGATGTCGGCTCTAATTGCCAAACTTCATCAACATCCGATGAGTATCCAGCTATCGCGGATGTTTCACGCTTACTTGCTGCTTTTAAATCAACATTATCGCTTACTAGTTCAAAGTGAAACCCAGTATGGATTTGACCAGTTCCAGAAATTTACCTTGACGGAATTGCGTGAACCATCTGAAAAAGAATATAAAGCAAGATTTCACGCGATACATGGCTCCAGATTAGCCAATAGTAAAATCGGGTATCTTGAAGGCCGTTTCGCTCCAAAGCAAACACAGGTCAAATCCTATAAACTGTTTAAAGCAATCCTAGGTGGATATCTGAGTTATTTAGGTGATGTTACTACTACAGATAAGCTATCTACCAAAAAAACACATTCGCTATCTGCATTACTGGCTGAGCTAGATGATTTTTTTAAACGATTTCATGCTCCTCACCGTAGTATTCATCGGCTCACACTAGTCACACATTTTATTAAAAAAGACTGGTCGCCACAAAAAAATGGAAGTTCTGGCCCCTACAAGCACTACCCACTGATCAATGAGTTGCGTCGCGCTACCAATGTGTTACTTAACGATCTGACTCGCTGGCCACGACTGACAAGCTGGGTTAGGGGCATAGATGCTGCGGCAAATGAACTTGATGCCCCGCCAGATGTCTTTTCACCAGTATTTCGAGTATGTCATCGAGCTGGTTTGAGCAGACGCACCTTCCACGCAGGCGAAGACTTCAGGCATATATTGTCGGGTATCGCTACCATGAGGGAAGCGCTCGAACTGCTAAATCTTCGAGACGGCGATCGAATAGGTCATGGAACAGCCATGGGCATAAGACCACAACTCTGGCTTGATCGTATGCCCCGGAAAATCATTCTTCCCCAAGGTGAGTGGCTTGTAGGCGTTCTAACCGCATGGTGCTTATTACGGGATATCCCAGATATGCAGGCATATGTTAACCACCTACAACGCGAACTGGAGTCAGTAGCACTTCATATTTTCGGTCGATCCATTACTGTACTAGAAATAGAACAAGCAATGGCCCTTCGTGGTTTGAGTCGTTTTGATTTAATGCGCCAAATAACCGGCCAAGTTGATCAATATCACGAGCCACTAAATGACCTTTGGCGAGAAGAAGCTAAAAGAGTGAAGGCAGCATACCAAGAACAGCGCCAAGCGGTGGAACTACTCTGGGAATGGCTAAGCAATCCCGATGTTCTCCAGCGCGCGAACGAACTAGTAGAGAAACCGGCCAACTTTTTGGATACACCCTGCTACATCCGATTGCAGCAAGCGCTAATGCAAGAAGTTGCTGAGCGTGGAGTGCTCATAGAAACGCTGCCATCTAGTAATGTGCGGATCAGTCAATATCAACATATCGGTGAACACCATGTGCTGCGCTGGATGAGAGTTCCTGGTTACATTGAAGAAGGGGATCCAGAAATTATGGTAAGTCTCGGTTCCGATGATCCTGGAATCTTCGCGAGCAATCTCGAAACAGAGTTTTACCTTTTATATTCAACACTCAGAAAAGCAGGTTTGAGCGATACAGATGCATTACACCGCCTGAGCATACTGAATGAACGAGGAAGAATTTATCGCTTTCATCACCCAATGATATGATTGCTGAACTGCTGGAGACCATGCCCACTTCCTGGCGAAACGTAGTGAACGACCGATACGTTCTCAACCAGTAGTGGCGCCCATCAAGATTGGCCGCAACGAGCCGTGCCCCTGTGGCAGCGGTAAGAAGTACAAGCAATGCTGTTTGCACTGACCAACAAAATAGATAGCAAGAGAGGGCCATTGGCCCTCTCTTGCTTTGGGTAACTTGAGGAAGTCGTGGCAATGACCTGTCCAAGGGAGTGCTATCAAGGGGTAGGACAGCCAACACCTAATGGCATACTCACTGGCATACCAAAAACCACATATACAAAAAAGCCCAACCGAATCAATCAGTTGGGCTATATATATGGCGGAGGAGGTGGGATTTGAACCCACGGATGGTCGCCCATCGCCGGTTTTCAAGACCGGTGCATTCAGCCGCTCTGCCACCCCTCCGCAGCAGTGCGACGCATATTACCCATGCCCCCAGCCCTTGTAAATCCCCACTCCGTTTGTTTGCCCATTTATTGGGCTATCTGGCGCACAAAACCGGCAAAACCGCTGCAAACCGTGCTTTTTCAAGCGGATGGCTTGACTTGAAAACAGACTCACCCACTATAGGGGCCACTACCACATCCCCAGCAAGATGGACTTATGAGAATCAAACATGCCCTGTTCGCCGCCCTGACCGGCGCGACCCTGCTTGCGGCGCCCGTGCAGGCGAGCGAGCTGACCAAGAGCGATGTCGAGCAGATCGTGCGCGACTATCTGGTCAAGAATCCGGAGATCCTGGTCGAGATGTCCAACGCCCTGCGTGCCAAGCAGGAGAGCCAGCAGGCCGAGAACGACAAGACGCTGATAGAAGCCCATGCCAAGCAGCTCTTCGCCAACCAGGATCCCGAGAGCGGCAATCCCAAGGGCAGCCTGACGGTGGTGGAGTTCTTCGACTACAACTGCGGCTACTGCAAGCGCGCTCATCCCCTCATTCAGCAACTGCTCTCTGAGGACAAGGAAATCCGCTACATCTACAAGCAGTTCCCCATCCTGAGCGAAACCTCCTACTACGCCGCCCGCGCGGCGCTGGCGGTGAAGCTCGGCCAGCCCGACAAATACCAGACCTTCCACGACAAGCTGTACGCCCATCAGGGACCCCTCTCCGACGAAGCCCAGGTGAAAGACGTCGCCAGAGCCGCCGGCGTGGACTGGAGCAAGGTCGAGGCGAAGATCAAGGACGGCAGCATCGATCAGAATCTGGGTACCAACCGGGCGCTGGCAGAAGCCATGGCCATTTCCGGCACCCCGGCCTTCATCATCGGCGATCAGATCCTGCGCGGCGCACCGCGGGATCTGGCCAGCCTCAAGGCCATCATCAAGGATGTCCGCGCCGGCAAGAGCATTCAGTAACCCGCGCGTTGTGCATGAAAAAACGCCCCGGCATGCCGGGGCGTTTTGCTATTCAGGCTGCAAACCATCAGGCCTGATGGGTCGTCGCGAGAAGCTGTCAGCAAGGCGAAGAGCAGCCCATGACCCGTGATCACGGCTTCGCAGCAGGGCCATAACCGTTCGGATTCTGGCTTTGCCAGCGCCAGGTATCGATCATCATCTGCTCCAGACCCCGCTCAGCCTGCCAGCCCAGCTCGTCACGGGCCAGAGCCGGTTCAGCCCAGCACTCGGCAATATCGCCGGGGCGACGGGGCTTGATCTGGTAGGGAATGGCACGGCCACTGGCTGCCTCGAACGCCTTGACCATCTCCAGCACGGAATAGCCCTGACCGGTGCCGAGGTTATAGGTGAAGACGCCGGTATCACTCTTGATGCGGGCCAACGCTTTGAGGTGACCGATGGCGAGATCCACCACGTGGATATAGTCGCGCACCCCGGTGCCGTCCGGGGTCGGATAGTCGTTGCCAAAGACCCCCAGCTCCTTGAGCTTGCCCACGCCGACCTGACTGATGTAAGGCAGCAGGTTGTTGGGGATGCCGTTGGGATCTTCACCGATGAGGCCGCTCTCGTGAGCCCCCACCGGGTTGAAGTAGCGCAGCAGCACGATGGCCCAGCGAGGATCGGATTTGGAGAGGTCACGCAGGATCTCTTCGACCATCAGCTTGGAGCGGCCATAGGGGTTGGTGGCGCTGGTGGGGAAATCTTCCCGCAGGGGTACCGAGGCCGGATCCCCATAGACGGTGGCCGAGGAGCTGAACACCAGCCGGAACACGCCGGCCCTGGCCATCTCTTCGCACAGCACCAGGGTGCCGGTCACGTTGTTCTGATAGTAGGTGAGCGGGATCTGGCCGGATTCCCCCACCGCCTTGAGGCCGGCGAAGTGGATCACCGACTCAATCTTGTGGGTGGCAAACAGCCGTTGCAGGCAGGCTCTGTCCAGAATGTCCCCTTCCACGAAGGTGACCGGCTTGCCGGTGATCCGCTCGACCCGCTTGAGAGACTCGGGGGAAGCGTTGGAGAGGTTGTCCAGTACTACGACCTGCTGCCCGACGTTCAAGAGTTCAACCAGGGTATGGGAGCCGATATAGCCGGCGCCCCCTGTGACCAGAATTGTCATTTTGTATCCCGTGTTCGACTGAAACTGGAGCTGAGTCTACCCGCCCGGCCCCGTTGCGAAAAGAGCGGGATGCTCATGGCCCCCTCAATAGTCGACGCTGACATCCCCGCTGGCGGTGCAGGAACAGGCCAGCGCCACCCCGTTCTCGAGATCTTGCGCGCTCAAGGTCATCACGCTCTGGCGCTCGATTTCGCCTTCCGTGGTGCAGCGACAGGCGCCGCACACCCCGGCGCGGCAAGCGGCCATCATGGTTTCCCCCGCCCCCTCCAGTGCCGCCAGCAGGGTCTGGCCAGGCAGTATCTTCACCTTCTTGCCGCTCTTTTTGAGGGTCAGCCAGAAGTGGTCGCTATCGGCCGCAACTGGCGCCGCACCCGATGTAACAGCAGGCAGGCCGAACGACTCCTGATGCAACTGCGCTGCCGGCAATCCCAGCTCCGCCAGCATGGTGCAGACTGCGGTCATGTAGGGGGCAGGCCCGCACAGATAGACATGGCGGCTCAAGAGATCCGGCGCCAATTCCTTGAGCATCCCCGGTGTGAGCCGGCCAACCCAGGGATGAGCCGTTGGCGCCTCTTCCCCTACTTTCTCCAGCACTAAAGCATGGCGCACACCGGCATGAGCCTCAGCCAGCGAAGCCAGTTCCCTTGCGAAGATCACATCCCCGGGGGTTCTGGCGCTGTGAATAAAGCGGATGTCTGCATCCGGCCGTTCGGCCAGCTCGTCCCGCAGCATGGCCCACATGGGGGTGATGCCGGAGCCGGCGCTGAGCAGCAGCGGCCGCTCGCAGGGGAGCGCGGTCAGGTGAAAATCGCCGAAGGGGCCGTCTACCCGGATCTCGTCCCCCACTTGCAGGCTCTGGTGCAGATGGTGAGAGACCAGCCCCACATCCTTGATGGTGACCTGCCAGAAAGGATCCTGCGGGCTGGAGGAGAGGGTGTAGGCGCGGCAGTGGGGCTGGCCGTCAATCATCGTGTGCAGGGTGACGCACTGGCCAGCCAGCACGGAGGGCAGGTCGCCAGCCAGGGGTTCAAATTGCCAGCTCGCCACGTCGTGGGTCTCTGCCCGGCGGGCTATACAGCGCAGGCTCAAAGAGGTGGAGGTCATCGCAAGGCTCCTCTTGCTCGGAAATAGCGTTGAAAAAAGGCGAGCCATCAGGCTCGCCAAAGGCTTACAACATGCTGAGCGTGTAAGGCTGTATCTTTGCTCAGGCCGCCAGGATCTCGGCGAGATCCGCGTCTGCCGTGGTGGTTCCTTTCAGGCCGAACTGCTCCTCCAGCACCTTGAGCAGGGCCGGGGTGAGGAAGGCCGGGGCGGTCGGGCCGGTGCGGATGTCCTTCACACCGAGCGCCAGCAGGGTGAGCAAAATGACGATGGCTTTTTGCTCGAACCAGGAGAGCACCAGGGTCAGGGGCAGATCGTTGACGCCGCACTCGAACGCGTCGGCGAGCGCCAGCGCCAGCTGGATGGCGGAGTAGGCATCGTTGCACTGACCCACGTCCAGCAGACGGGGAATGCCGCCGATGTCGCCGAAGTCGAGCTTGTTGAACTTGTACTTGCCGCAGCCCAGGGTCAGCAGCAGGCTGTCCTGCGGGATCGCCTTGGCAAACTCGGTGTAGTAGGCGCGCTCGGCACGGTCACCGTCACATCCCCCCACCAAGAAGAAGTGGCTGATTTCGCCAGCCTTGACCTTGTCGATCACCGCAGGAGCGGCCTGCATCAGGGCGTTGCGGGCAAAACCGATGGTGATGAAGTGCTCGAGCTCAACGTGCTTGAAGCCTTCCAGCGCTTGCGCCTTGGCGATCACGGCGGAGAAATCGTCCCCTTCCAGGTGGGTCACGCCCGGCCAGCCGACGATGGAGCGGGTGAAGATGCGATCGCTGTAGTTGCCCACGTTCGGGTCGATGATGCAGTTGGAGGTCATCACCACGGCGCCCGGGAAGTTGGCAAACTCCTTCTGCTGGTTCTGCCAGGCAGAGCCGTAGTTGCCCACCAGGTGCGGGTACTGCTTGAAGAAGGGGTAGGCCAGCGCCGGCAGCATCTCGCCATGGGTGTAGACATTGATGCCGGTGCCCCTGGTCTGCTCCAGGATGAGCTTGAGATCCACCATGTCGTGACCGGAGACCAGAATGCACTTGCCCGGTACCGGAGTGACGCGAACCTGGGTCGGCTCGGGGTGGCCGAAGGCGGTGGTTTCACCGAGATCCAGCATCTCCATGATCTTGAAGTTGAGCAGGCCAATGTCCATGGCGCACTTGAACAGCGGATCCAGATCGCTCGGATCCGTACCGAGCCAGCTCATGATGCGATGGAATTCGGCGGCGACCCCGGCATCCTGCTGATCCAGCACCCGGGCGTGTTCCATGTAGGCGGCAGCGCCCTTGAGGCCGTAGAGGCAGAGCAGGCGCAGCCCCATGATGTCTTCGTTGACCTCGTTTTTGCCCCGGTTGACCGCGGTCTGCGGCGCCTGGGCAAGCTGGGCCAGCAGATCGGCACCCGGCTCGAAGCGGGCGGCAGCGGGCAGTGTGTCGGCCTGCACCGCCAGCGGTGCCAGCTTGGCGGCCAGCTGCTGACGATAGCTCAGCGCCTGGTTGACGTAGGCGACGATGCGAGCGGAGTCGAAGTTGACGTTGGTGAGGGTGGCAAAGAACGCCTTGGGCACGAAAGCGTCTATTTCGCTGTCGACGATGCCGTGCTCGCGGGCCGCCAGGGCCCAGGCGCTGAGCCCTTGCAGGGTATAGATCAGCACATCCTGCAGATCAGAAGTTTCAGCCGTCTTGCCGCACATGCCTTGTGCATAGGCGCAGCCGTTGCCTGCCGGGGTACGAATTGTCTGTTCACATTGCACACAAAACATCATGCCTCTCCTAATTGGACATTTCAGTTGTCTGTTTTGTGGCGATTCTATTCCCCTCCTGGAAAACTTAATAGGCATTCAATTTACCAATTAACATTTCATTGATGCAGATCAAATAGAAAAAAGCCGCCCAAATCGGGCGGCAAGCGGGTGGGAAATCAAGGAGAGACAACTCGGGTTTGCAACAACAGGGGCAATGATACGGGCCGGGGCATGGGCAGCCGGCCCCAGGTTTATCAGGCCAGATAGGCGCGCAGCATCCAGACCAGTTTCTCCTGCTGCTGCACATAGTCGGAGAGGATGGACGCAGTCCCTTCATCACCGGCATCGGCGGCCTGACCCAAGATGCGGCGCTGGGCAACCAGCAGTTCGCGGAAGCTCGCCAGCAGGGATTCCACGCAGGCACGACCGTCATGCAACCCCTTCTGCTCGGGGATGGCGGACACCTGGATGTAGTCGCTGAAGCTGTGCAGGGGCACCCCATCCAGGGTCAGAATGCGTTCGGCCAGGGCATCGACTTTCAGCAGCAGGTCGTTGTAGATCTCTTCGAATTTCAGGTGCAGCTCGAAGAACTGGTTGCCGCGGATGTTCCAGTGGAAGCCACGGACGTTCATGTAGAGGATCTGGTAGCTGGCCAGCAGCTTGTTGAGCTCGGCGGCCAGGGCTTGTGATTGAACGGTATCAAGACCAATGGGGCTCTTCATGATTCACCTCCAGGTGGTAAGCATTATCGGGAACGGAGTCAGCTTATCCAGAAGCAGACTCAAAGGACAATCGTCTGTGCCTTGCCGATCCATAGCCAATAGCTATTGTCGGCAAAAATGCACCGGCTTTCATTGCTCAAGCCGTTCGATATAGAGGATCACCTCGCCGAGGTGAATGCCGAACTTGCTGATCTTCGCGCGGTTGATCAGGCGATCGTCGTCCAGCAGATACATCCAGTCATCAAAGCTCACCCTCACCACGCTCTCATCCGGCAGTGCCAGATCGAGTTGATAACGCCAATTGAGGGCAAAGCCCTCTGTCTTGCCTACCGCCTCCCCCACCACGTCTGAAGCCGTGCCGCGCCAGTAGCCATCCGCCCCCTTGCTCAAAAACCAGGTGCGGGTCTGCCGACGGCCATCATCGAAGTAAAACTGCTCGAACAGCTCCCCCTTGCCCTCTCGCCAGTGCCCCTGCATCTCGACCCGAAAGCGACTGGTCACTTCGCCGCTGCGGTCCGTCACCAGGCCGTGGGCCACCAGCTTGCCATTGAAGAAACGGGCGAGATCCCAGCCCGGCCGGGAGCCGCGATAATCGTCAAGACCCGCGCCGCAACCAGAGAGCCACAGCAGGGGCAGCAACCAGGCAAGACGCCACCAGGAAGAGAACTTCATGGAATACTCCATCAGGATTGGCCGCGCAGGCGGCGTGTCAGGGCGGGATCCCGGCTGTCGTCAGTCAGCCAGATAGCAAGAAACGCGGGGGCGAAGGCGGGATCATCAAGAGAGCCAAGGAGGCGATCTCGCAACCAGAAGTGGCCCGTGCCTTGCTCGTCCACATAAAAAACCAGCTTGTCGCCGGGGGCGACATCCGGCCAGAGCGTGGCCAGTCGAGCCAGCCAGCGTTGGCGCTCACTCTCGCTACCAAGGCCGAGCCGCTGCCACTCGGCGGCGGTCGCCTCCAGCAGATCCTGGCGCTCGATGGCCCTCGCGTAGGTAATGCTGAGGGCCTGCGGGTAGCGCCCCGGCTGATAGCGACCGCTCTCGCTGTAGAGGGTGGCGTCATAGAGCTTGAACCAGAGCCAGCGCATCTCCCCCTGTCCCACGGTACGCAGCCCCTGCCAGGGGGCGGCAACGCTCTGGGCGGTCGCAAACAGTGGCAGGCTCAAGGCCGCCAGCAGCAGACTAGTTCCACCCCATGTGCCAACGGGCGGGATCCTCCAGTTCATGCCAGTCCATCTCCTGTTCCTGCAGGGTGTTGATATCCTGCATCACCACGCTCGCCAGATGCCCCTGGGCATCGCGCTGGCAGGCCACCACCAGATAGAAACGCTCGGCCAGCTCGCACTGGCCATCCCTGGTCCACTTGGAAAACAACAAGGTGTCGGTCGAAAAGGTGTTCATCTCGTCTCACCCTCCAGCTTGACCGTTACCCACAGGAGTACGGGTAACCACCACATCCAGATCACCGCCAGCAGCACTGCGCTTGTCCAGATGCCCCAGGGTAAGTTTACTGCCCCCATGGCGGCCCCCGCCATATAGGAGGAGGCCCCCCCCACCATGCCGAACAGCCCCTGTTGCCAGCGCGGCAAGGGGCGAAGCCAGGGAAGGCCGTGGGAGAGGGTCAGGGCGAAACCGCACCAGAGCAGCAACAGCCAGAGCGGAAAACCGAACGGAAAGTGAAACAGGCCGAGGCGCCAGAGCAGGATGTCGAGCAGGCAGCCTGCCAGGGCGACCGGGATGAGGCGCCAGTCATGCCCACGGCGTGGGGAGAAGATGAAATGGAGCAGCAGCATCCCGAGCAGCGGGCCCGGTTGCTGCCATGTCACCGCCAGCAACCAGTAGAGGTTGAATCCCAGCAGGTGGGCCCACTGCCACATGATCAGCGACCGTGTGCCGGCAAGTCCCCGGACCAGCCATGGGGCCCCGGCTTGGCGGCCTCCAGTTGCACCAGGCTGATGGCCCGCTCCCAGAATCCCCCTTCACAGTAGGCGAAATAGAAGTGCCAGAGCCGGATGAAATCCTGGCTGTAACCGAGCTTGGGCAGCTCCGGGGCCAGCGCCAGGAAGCGTTCGCACCAGTGGGCCAGGGTACGGGCATAGTGGTGGCCGTGATCGTGCAGCCGTACCAGCTGCATGTCGGTCTCCCGCGCCAGCAGACCCGCCATCTGGGAGACGCAGGGCAGGCAGCCTCCCGGGAAGATGTAGCGCTGGATGAAGTCCACCCCGCGCAGATACTGGGCGTGGCGCTGATCGGCGATGGTGATGGCCTGGATCAGCAGGCGTCCGCCGGGCTTGAGCAGGCGCGACAACTGGCGGAAATAGTCGGGCAGGAAGGCGTGCCCCACCGCCTCGATCATCTCGATGGAGACCAGCTTGTCATAGCGTCCCTCCAGCTTGCGGTAATCCTCCAGCAGCAAGGTGATGCGATCCCCCAGCCCCTCCCGCTCGATCCACGCCTTGGCATAGTCGTGCTGGGCCCGGGAGATGGTAGTGGTGGTGACCCGGCAGCCGTAGTGACGGGCCGCATAGACGGCGAGACCGCCCCAGCCGGTGCCTATCTCCAGCAGGTGGTCGTCCGGCCCAAGCTCAAGCCGCTCGCAGATGGTGCGCAGCTTGGCCTGCTGCCCCTCCTCCAGGGTGGCGTCCGGGTGGGGATAGATGGCGCTCGAATACTGCATGTGATCGTCGAGAAAGCCCTGATAGAGGGTGTTGCCAAGGTCATAGTGGGCGGCGATGTTGGCGCGCGAACCGGTCAGGGTATTGCGATTGAACCAGTGGCGCACCTTGTTGAACGGGAAGCTGAGCCAGCCGAGGCGCCGTTCCAGGGCGTCGAGCAACGGCAGATTGCGGGCCAGCAGGCGCACCAGTGCCACCGGCTCCGGGCTGGTCCAGAGACCCTCCACCCAGGTCTCTCCTGCGGCGATGCTGCCCCCCAGCAGCAGGCGGCGATAAAACGCCGGATCCTGCACCACCAGCTCGGCATGCAGGTCGCTGCCCGCCTTGCCGAAACGGTGGCACTCGCTGCCGTCGTGGAGTACCAGCTGGCCCTGCTCAAGGCGCGCCAGCAATTTGAGCAGCAGTTGCTTGGCCCCCTTGTCGATGAAAGAGGCAGAGAGGGTTGATTGAGCAAGTTCCATTAGCGGCTCTCCGAATGGGTCAAGAGTGAGGTCGTTCGGTTGGGATGAACCCGCACCATGGGCTGCTGACAACACCAGGAAGCGGAATTAAACGGGTGTGTCAGCGTCACGGGCGGCTCTCCGGATGGGTGAAGACGGGGGTGCGTTTGATAAAAAGGCGCAGGGCCTGCCAGTAGATCCCGAGCAGCACCTTCAGGGTCATCCAGGGCCAGCGAACCAGCAGCGCCGCCAGCCCCTTGCGCGACAGCGGCGCGCGGCGCAGGGCCAGGGTGGCGTCAAACAGCTTGCTCTCACCGGATACGGGGTGGCTCTCGATATGGATCAGCGCCTCCTCTTTCGGCGCCCGGATGCGCCAGTGGTAGCGCATCCCCAGTCCCATGAAGGGGGAGACATGAAAATCCTTGTCATGGGGGGAGAGCGCCGCCAGATCCAGCAGGTAGTAGTGGCGCTCGTTCCAGGGGGTATTGGAGACCTCCGCCAGCAGGTAGCGGGTCTCCCCCGCCCGATCGCAGAAGTAGAAATTGACCGGGCTGAAATAAAACCCGAGGCAGCGCACGTTGCCAAGGAGCAGCACCCGCCCGCCGGGCTCCGCATCCCCCCCAAGGGCCGCCACCTTGTCCCAGACCGCCTGCTTGAGGGGCCCTTCGCTGCCCCGCAGATAGTCCTCGCGGCGAAACGAGAGCAGTCCGGCCCGCTCCACGGCAAACCAGCGCCCCTGCTCAAGCCCGGGCAGTTCGTCCAGATCCAGCCCCAGCATGAAGAGGCTGTATGAAAAAGCGTGGGCCCTGGGGGCGAAGCGGCGATGGCGCACCGAGCCTTGCCAGATGGCGCTGATCCCCTCCCCCATTCCCTCGTCCCCCTGCGTCAAGGCCGCGGCGCCGCTCATAGCTCGGCCCCGAAGCGTCTGGCCACGTCCAGGGCGCTGCGCACCCCGTCCTCGTGAAAACCGTTGTACCAGTAAGCCCCGCAGAAGTGGGTATGCTGATGGCCACAGATCTCGCCACGTCGCTGCTGGGCGGCGATGGAGCCCTGATTGAATACCGGATGATGATAGACGAAACGGCGCAACACCTTGCTCTCGTCCACCCGTCCACGGGGATTGAGGCTGACGCAGAAGGGCGCTGGGGAGCTCACCCCCTGCAGGATGTTCATGTTGTAGCTCACCAGGGGGCGCGCCCCGTCATCCTCACCGAGCTGGTAGTTCCAGCTCGCCCACGCCTTGCGGCGCATCGGCAGGCAGGAAGCGTCGGTGTGCAGCCAGACGTCGTTGGCCTGATAGGGCATGTTCCCGAGGATGGCCCTCTCTCCCTCGCTCGCATCCGCCAGCAGGGCCAGGGCCTGATCGCTGTGGCAGGCGAAGATCACCTCGTCAAAATGGGCCTCCTGCCCCTGGCTGGTGACCACGACGCCATCCGCCACCCGGCGCACCGCCTCCACCGGGGTAGCGAGGCGGATGTGCGACTGCCAGCCCGCCGTGAGCGGCCCTATGTACTCTCGCGAGCCACCCGGGATCACATACCACTGGGGCCGGTTCGCCACCTCCAGCAGCCCGTGGTTGGCGAAAAACCGCAGGAAGAAGCTCAAGGGGAAGGCACGCATGTCCGCCAGGGTGGAGGACCAGATGGCCGCTCCCATGGGCAGGATGTAGTGGCGGGCGAAATAGTCGCTGAATTTCCCCGCCTGCAGGAAGTCCCCCAGGGTCAGCTCGGGGGTCAGCTCCCGCTGGCGATGCGCGTCCAGCCAGGCCCGCGCCTCCCGGTTGAAGCGCAGTATCTCGGCGACGAAGCGATAGAAGCGCGGGCTCAGCAGATTGCGGCGCCGGGCGAACAGGGTATCGAGGTTGTGACCGTTGTACTCCATCCCCTCGGGACTCTTGACCGAGAAGCTCATCTCGGCGGGTTGGCGCCCCACCCCGATGCGCTCCAGCAATTTGAGGAAGTTGGGATAGGTGCGGTCATTGAAGACGATGAAGCCGGTGTCGATGGCATAGTGGCACCCAGCCTGTTCCACCTCCACGGTGGCGGTGTGGCCTCCCAGGGTCGGCGCCGCCTCGAACAGGGTGATGTCATGCAGCTTGTGGAGCAGAAAACCGGCGGTGAGACCGGAGATACCGGAGCCGACGATGGCGATCTTTTTCTTCATGAAGGGCGTCCTTTCGAAACGAGTGTGCGGCCAAGGCGCAGCCAGAGCCCCGTCGGCAGGGCGCCGAGCAGGCGCAGCAGCCAGATGAAGCGACGGGGAAAATGGATCTGGTGGCGACCGGCGGCAAGCCCCGTCATGATGGCGCGGGAAGCCTCTTCCACCGTCACCAGGCAGGGCATGGGAAAATCATTCTTGTCGGTGAGCGGCGTCTGCACGAAGCCCGGGCGGATCAGGGTCACCCCGATGCCCTTGCTGGCCAGATCCAGGCGCAGCGTATTCGCCAGATAATCGAGGGCCGCCTTGGAGGCGCCATAGGCCTCCGCCCGTGGCAGGGGCAGCCAGCTCACCGAGGAGCTGACGATGGCAAGCCGTCCACCCGCCCCCAGCCGCGGCAGCAAGGCGGCCAGGGCGTTGCCGGTGGCGATGAGGTTGGTCTCGATGACCCGGGCAAACAAGGCGCCGTCAAAGCCTTCTGCCGGATCCATGTATTCACAGTTGCCCGCATTGAGGATGAGCAGGTCGAGGACGGGCAGGCTCGCGGCCACCCCGGCCATGGCGGCGCTGTCGCGCGCATCGAATCGCAAAGGAATGATCCCCAGGTCGGCCAGTGCCTGCAAGCGCACCTCGTCCCGGCCACAACCCCACACCTGCCAGCCGGCGCGCCGATAATCCAGCGCCAGCTGGCGGCCGATGCCCGAGGTGGCCCCGGTGATCAGCACCCGACCGCTCATGTCCCCAGCCTCCCCTTGATGGCACGTACCACGGGCCCCAGCAGCGGCAACTGCTCGTAGAGCATGGCCCCGAGATCGAAGTAGTCCCGGTGCAGGCACACCTTGCCCCAGGAGTCGAACGTCAGCCGGGTGGCACCCTCGACCCTGACAGCCCGGCCACCGGCAATCCTGGGGTGGGAGAAGGTCATGACCCAGGCGAGCCAGGCTTCGTTGCCCGACTGCTGCTGACTCGTTATCTCGAAACTGCACTGGGCAAGGCGCTCATAAAGGGAGGAAAAGTAGCGGGTGAGCGCGGCCAGCCCCTCTATCCGGTGCGCAGGATCGATGAAGAGCACCTCATCGGCATAGACCTCCGGCAAGCGGTGCAACTGATGCTTGTCCAATTGCAGGTAGAGGATGACAAAGCGGGCCAGCGCGTCATTCATGCTAGTTTTTCTCCAGTTCGCGGAACATCTCGATGGCCCTCACCCGTGCAACGGCATGATCCACCATGGGGGCCGGATAATCCTGCCGCCCCTTGAGCCGCAACCAGTCGTGGGGCTCGTGGAGATAGGCAGCAGGCACATCCGCCAGCTCAGTGACCCAGGTACGAATGAACTCCCCTTGTGGATCAAATCGTTGCCCCTGGGTGGTGGGGTTGAAGACCCGGAAATAGGGCGCCGCATCGGCCCCGGTCCCCGCCGCCCACTGCCAGCCGCCATTGTTGGCCGCCAGATCCCCGTCGATGAGCCGACTCATGAAGTAGTCCTCCCCGAGCCGCCAGTGGATGTGGAGATCCTTGGTGAGGAAGCTCGCCACTATCATCCGCAGCCGGTTGTGCATCCAGCCAGTGGCGTTGAGGCAGCGCATGGCCGCATCGACCACGGGGTAGCCGGTGCGCCCTTCGCACCAGGCGGCGAAGGCATCCGGATCCCAGCTCCACGGCAGGGCCGCCGTCTCCGGCTTGAAGGGGCGGTTCATGGAGAGGCTCGGGATCAGCACCAGCAAGTGGCGGTAGAACTCGCGCCAGATGAGCTCGTTGAGCCAGACGAAACCGGGTTGGGCCTTCGACTGGGGCCGGTAGCCGAGACGCTGCTGCAGCGCCCCCACGCACTGGCGGGCACTGATGATGCCCGCCGCCAGATAGGGGGAGAGCACGGAGGTGCCCGCCAGCGCCGGAAAGTCCCGGGTCTCGCCGTAATCGAGCACAGCCTGATCCAGAAAAGCGTGCAACCGGCGGCTCGCCTCGGCCTCCCCCACCGGCCAGCGGGTGTCCGGCGTCAGATCCCCCAGCCCGTCGTCCACCCACTCCCGCTCGGCCAATGGCAGCCACGGCAACGGCTCGCCGCGTGGTGCGGGGGCACGGTGAATGACGAAGCCATCCTCCTCGAGAGCCTTGAGCCAGGCGCGGCTGAAGGGGGTGAAGACCTTGAACATCTCCCCCGACCCGGTCAGCACCCGACCGGGCGGCAGCACGCAGCAGCCGTTGAACCAGTGGCTGGTCATGCCCTGCTCCCCCAGCGCGGCGCTGACGGCGTGGTCGCGGCGCAGCTCGTCAATCTCGGTGGCCTGGTTGGCGTAGAGCTGGCTCACCCCGAGCTCCCGGCAGAGCGCCGTCAGCGCCGTCGGCACCTCGGCAAAGGTCTCGACCCGCAGCAGATGAAGCGGAATGCCGAGGGCCGCCAGCTCGCGGCCCATGGCATCCGCCTGTGCCAGCATGAAGCGCTGGCGGACCGGGGCCAGCTTGTGCGCCTGCCACTGGGTCGGCGAGACGATGAAGAGTGCGGCGACCGGTTCATCTCCGGCGCAGGCGTGGCGCAGGGCCGGGTTGTCGGCCAGACGCAGATCGTTGCGAAACCAGACCAGCCTCATGACGGTGTTCTCCCGCCCTTGCCCTTCGCCTTGGCAGTGCGGGTCGTCGCACTGACCTCTGCCAGGGTGGCGTGCCAGTTGCGGGCACGCCGCCACGGCTCATCGTAGAGGCGTCCCAGCTCGCCAAAGAAGCGGGTGCCCGCTGGCCATTCGGCGGCCTGGTCCTGCTTGCCGAGCCCGGCCCCCAGCAGGATCAGCCAGGGGGGAGTGGCGCGCCCCTCCAGCAGGGTGGCATGGCGGGGCTCCACCGCCCCCAGCAGTTGCACCTCATAACCCTGACCGATGAGCTCATACGCAGCCCAGACCAGATCCAGCGGCCCCACCTGCCCCCAGCTTGCCAGGGTGACGGGGATGCCCTTCTCCTGCTCGATGAGGTGGCGGGCGAAGCGGGTATGCAGCCAGCCGAGCCACACCTGTTGCAGCAGCTCGCCACCGGGACGCTCGCGCCACAGCCCCAGCAGCCGCTCCACCAGGGGCTGCAGTACCCGGCTGCGCACCAGCTCGAAGGGGTAGCTCGCCAGCAGATCGCCAAGCTCGGCCTCCGCCTTGCGCTGGTTGAAGGCGAGCAGCGCCTGGCTGAACTGCTCCAGGGTCTGCTGCCAGTGATCGCTCACCGGCGCACTCTGGGGCTCGCTCAGCAGCCCCTTCACCTGACCTATGCTCACCCCCCGCTCCAGCCAGCTCAGGATCTCGCCTATCTGGCGGATATCCTGCTCGCTGTAGAGGCGATGGCCCTTCTCGGTTCGGGCCGGTTGCACCAGCCCGTAGCGGCGCTGCCAGGCGCGCAGGGTGACGGCGTTGACGCCGGTGAGGCGGGAGACCTCGCGAATGGGGTAGACGCCCTCGTCGGGGAGAGGTGCGGCTGCTTGTGATTCATCAGACATGAGAGAGTCCATCAGACGTTGGGAAGAGGCCCCGGTCATCCACCAGGGCCTGCACAGAGGGTTCAGAGCCCGTAGCGCAGCTTGAGCGTGTCGGGATGAAGGTCGAGGTAGGCCTGATCGGCCAAATCCAGCCACACCTTCACAGCCCGTAACGCAATTTCAGCGTGTCGGGATGGGGATTGAGGTACACCTGCTCGGCGAGATAGGGGTTCGGGTACTCGCGCAGGTAGTGGCGGATCAGGGTAAGGGGCACCAGCAACGGGAAGACCCCGGTGCGGTACTTGTCGATGGTGTCGCACAGCTCCTGCTTCTGGGCCGGGGTCAGCACCCGCTTGAAGTAGCCCTGCAGGTGCATCAGCACATTGGTGTGGCTGCGGCGGTTGGCCCGCAGGGTCAGCGCCGCCATCAACCCCTGGATGTAGCTGTCGGCCACCTCCTGCAGGTTGGCCTTGCCAAGGTTGGCGAGCAGGCGCCCCAGCGCCCGGTAGTGGGTGGTGGCGTGGGAGAGCACCAGGTACTTGTAGCGTGAATGGAAGCGGATCAGGGCTGAGGCGGTGATCCCCCGGGCGCAGAGCTGCTGCCAGTCGTGGTAGGCGAAGACCCGCAGCACGAAGTTCTCCCGCAGGATGGGGTCGCACAGGCGGCCATCTTCCTCCACCGGCAGCAGGGGGTTGGCCTCCATCAGCGCCTTGGCGAAGAGGCCGACCCCCTCCTTGGCGCTCCCCTCGTTGTTGGCGCCATAGATACGCACCCGCTCCATGCCGCAGCTGGGGGACTTGGCGCAGAGGATGTAGCCGGAGAGGAAGTCGAGCTGTCGTGCCTTCTGCTCGCTGAAGGCAATCAGCTTGTCGGTGACGTCGAAGCTGCCGTTGCTTGCCTCGGCCCGCACCTCGCCCTGGCGCTTCACCAGCCGGATGGCGGCGCGGGGTGCGCCCAGGCCAATGGCCATCTCGGGGCAGACGGGGTGATAGTCGAAATGGGCGCCCAGATCCCGTTCGCAGAAACTGGATCGTTTGTGGCCCCCGTCGAAGCGCACTTCCTGGCCGAGCAGACAGGCACTGATACCGACCTTGATCTTGTACATGATGAAGCCCCTTGTATAAGCCTTGAGTAAGTTATAGCAGTTATACAAAAAATTGGAAGCTGTATAACTATTGCGAACTGATACGGCCAGGGGGCGGCGGGCGGATCAGCCCCCATAAAAAAAACCCATGACCGAAGTCATGGGTAAAGGTGAAGACCCTGCAGGAAGGATGATCAGAAGCTGTATTTCACACCCAGGCTGGAGATGGAGCCTTTTTGCAGATCCCAGTTGCGATAGGTGTAGTCGGCGGTGAGGGCCAGGTTCTGGGTCAGCTTGTAGGCCGCCCCCGCCTTGAAGTCGTGCATGTCGTCGGTCATGTTGGCGTAGCGATAGCCGGTGGAGAGCTCGACGGCGCCGATGTCGTAGCGCAGGCCCACTTCTCCGTAGAGGCTGCCGCTCTTCTTGCGGGCCAGGGTATCCCAACCGGAGTGGTTCACGTCGGAGGCCAGCTCCCGTTCCAGGCTGTAGCCCATCAGGCCGGTTTCACCGTAGAGGTTCAGGCCGGTGCTGAGGGTGGTGTAGACACCCATCCCCAGGCTGGAGATGGCCATGCTGTCGTTGCCGCTGCTGCGGGAGGTGTATTCGCTGCCGATCCGGCCATAGACATTGCTGGTGAAGCTCTTGGAGAGATCCAGGCTCAGGCCGCCGAAGTCGCGGTTCTCCCCATCCTTGCCACCGATGTAGTCAGACTTGGTGTGGGCCCAGGTGGCAGATCCCTTGGCATAGCTGAAGGCATCTTGCGCCAGGACGGAGGTGGAAGAGAGACCGGCCAGAACCAGAACAGACAGTGCGATCTTTTGCATTTTGTTGACTCCATGGGTTGAGTTAGGCGCACCTAACTGGAATGGAGCCATTGTGACGGGCAAAGGGGGCAACGCCGAGGAGCAAGCTGTTGCCAAACCATGTCAGATGTAAGCGGATATTGCTGGTGGTTACCGGTGCAACACTCTGCGGGGGAGCGAGGGCTCCCCCGCCGTCATCCTAGCGGAACTCCACCTCGTCGATCTGCACCCGCACCAGCGGCTTGCCGGTGAGGCCAGCGGGTCGTGCCAGCTCGATGGCCCGGGAAGCGCGAGCCTCCCCCTTGCGCAGGTAGGAGTCAGGCAGGCGGTTCTCCCCGACCCAGAAGCGCACGGGCTCGCTCGAGAGCTGCACCCCGTCGGCGCTGAACAGGGTCAGGCTGCCGTTGACGCGCACCACGTTGCGACTGCCGGTGTTGCTCACCACGAACTGCAGGCTGAGGGGATCGTCCCCCGCCACCTGGTCCAGCTTCACCGTGATGCCGTCCCGGGTCGCCTGGGAGAGCAAGTCGGGATGGGCCATGGCCTGCTCGGTCAGCACCGGGGCCACGACACTCGCCGTCACTGCCTGACCGGCTACCGTGGCTGCCGGCTTGACCAGCAGGTATTCCCAGGTGAAATCGTCATTGAGTTGCACCTGGCGACCATCCGGCAAGGTGATCTGGTGCAGGGGAGCCGCCTCGGCCAGCAGAGGGCACAGACAGAGGGCGACCAGCAGTCGGGAGAGGGGTTTCATGGGCAGGCACTCGATAAAGGATGCGAAGGGGGCAGTATAAAGAGTCGCGCCCTCCTTGCCTATGACCCCCCTCACGTTACGCCCCGGCTCAGATGACCAGGGGGTGGGGATCCTCCAGCGTGGCCAGATCCAGGGTCACCAGATCGAACTGGGCACTCCTGAGGGCCTTCTGGATGGTGGGCTGCATGTCGAACACCAGGGCCCGCAGCCGTTCGGGCACCCGGATCCTCGCAAGGGTGGTGACCCTGTCACCCAGGGTATGGAAGAAGACCTGGGCTCCCCCCAGCCCCATGTCCACCAGCATCTGCTCGGCCATGTCGACCATCCGCAGGTGCCGCCTGTCCAGGGAGGCCATATCGACAAACCGCCGGCTCAGGCAGGCCTCCCCCACGTCTCCCCAGAGCGCCAGTTGCCGCTGGTGAAAGCCGTAGCGAAAATCCCGGTTGGTCATCCCCTGCTCGGCAAAGATCCAGAGGGTGTTGGCGGGCAGGCTGTGGAATCGGCGCAGGTATTCCCGTTTCTCCTCCACCGAGGCCGACATCAGCAGCGGCGGGCCCTCTTCATGTTCGAGCTGCTGGCAGAGGTAGCGCACCGGGTCGGTCACCTCGGCGAGGTGGCCCAGATGGGCGCTGAAGATCATCTCGTCGGTCTTGAGCACCTGATGGGGGATGCCGTAGTGCCGGCAGTAGCGCTCTGCCCTGGCCACCGACTGGCGGCTGAGGGTGGGGTTGTCCAGGGTGATGGCGCGAAATCGCACCCCGCTGGCCCGGCACAGATCCATGCTGTAGCAAGATTCCAGTCGGCCGGAGAAGGAGACAAGCAGTTCGCTGTAACCGGCCAGGGTGTTGATGAGCCTCTGTTCCCTGGCTTGAAAGGTCTGATCGTATCCCCGATGCAGCGCAACGACATTGGCATCCATAACAACAACTCCGGATGATGAACTGGATACCATTTTGCCCACACCAAGCTGAATATACACTTAAAGAGCATGGATAAAGCTGTACGTTATTTGCCCTCAATCAAGGTTTTGCCCACTTTTTTCGCTGCGAAGCGAAACTGGCTCTCCTCAGGCAGGCAGCAGCCCCTGAGCGATCAGATGCGCCCGGCACCGGGCCGGATCGGTGAAGATCAGCCCCCGCAGACCGAGCGCCTCGGCCGCCGCCACGTTGGCCGGGCTGTCGTCGATAAAGAGGCACTCCCCAGCCTTGAGGTCGAACGACACTAGCAGATAGCGGTAGATGTCGGGCTCAGGTTTGAGCATCCGCACCCGGGCCGACACCACCTTGCCGCTGAAGAAGCGCCAGAAGGACTGATGCTGCTCCAGCCAGTCGATGCTGGCGTGCCCCATGTTGGAGAGGGCATAGAGGGTGTGGCCTGCACCGTGCAATTCTTCGATGAGCGCCACCATGGCAGGATCCGGCACAAGGGAGGACGGCACCGCCTGCAAGATGGCCAGATTCTCCGCCATCGACAGGCCGGTGCGCCCCTGCGCCTGACGGGCCATGGTGTGCAGGGAGAGGGTCCCCCTGTCCACCTCCAGCCAGTCCGGGTGGTTGAACAGCTGCTCCGCGATCCCAGTCGCCCCCTCGGGTCCGCGCACCCCACTCACTATGGCCACCGGATCCCAGCGCACCACCACCCTGCCCAGATCGAAGATCACCGCCATCGTCTCGTCCCCTCTATGTGTTGTTGCCACGGATGTGGTCACGGCGGTTGCCACAAACAGGGACCAGAACGACGCTCACTCCCCCTCGGCAACCCGAGCCACCACCCTGCCCCGTTCAACGCCCCCGGGCAAGTTTTACTTGCATCGCACCGCCAAATCCCTTAATGGTTATGGCGTTACATTCAGGACACGCCCATGAACACACCATTCTTCTTTGTTTTCTCGTTTACCCGGCCCACATGAGGGAAGGCCCGTCGTCACGTGAACCATTCGCGTAAACAGAAACCAAAGACGAATCGAGCCTCCCCAGCGGAGGCTTTTTTTTGCACCACACACCACAGAATCACTGGATAGGGAACCACCATGGCAACGCTCGACGAGATCAGACACGACATCACCCAGTTGGATCAGGAGCTGCTCGCCCTGCTGGCCAAACGCAAGACCCTCAGCATCGAGGTCGCCCGCGCCAAGCAGGCCAATCCCCGTCCCATCCGTGACCACCAGCGCGAGCAGGACTTGCTGGTCGCCCTGATCCAGAAAGGGCGCGCCCTCGGACTGGATGCCCAGTACATCACCCGCATCTACCACACCATCATCGAAGACTCCGTGCTCTCCCAGCAGGCCTACCTGCAGAGCCTGCTCAACCCCCAGCAGCAGGAGCCCATGACCAGCGTTGCCTACCTGGGACCGCGCGGCTCCTACTCGAGCCTGGCCGCCCGCAAGTACCTGGCCCGCTACAAGGATCAGGTGATCGAGGTGAACTGCCAGAACTTCCGCGAGGTGCTGGACACCGTGGAGTCGGGCCGCGCCGCCTTCGGGGTGCTGCCCATCGAGAACACCAGCTCGGGCTCCATCAACGAGGTGTATGACGTGATGCAGCACACCACCCTCTCCATCGTGGGTGAGCTCACCTATCCCATCGAGCACTGCATCCTCACCGCCGTGCCCACTGAGATCGAACGCATCAAGACCTTCTACGCCCATCCCCAGGTGTTCCAGCAGTGCTCCCATTACCTCAGCAAGCTGGAAGGGGCGCGCCACGAGATCTGCGACTCCTCCTCCAGCGCCATGATGAAGGTCAAGGAGCTGGCAAGCCCGGAAGCGGCGGCCATCGGCAGCGCCGCCGGCGGCGAGCTCTATGGCCTGGACGTGCTGGCCGAGCAGCTCGCCAACCAGAAGGAGAACTACAGCCGCTTCATCGTGGTGGCGCGCAAGCCCATCGACGTTGCGCCCCAGATCCCGGCCAAGACCACCCTCATCATGTCCACCTCCCAGAAGCCGGGCTCCCTGGTGGAGGCGCTGCTGGTGCTGCGCAGCCACGAGATCAACATGACCAAGCTGGAATCCCGTCCGGTGCAGGGCAACCCCTGGGAGGAGATGTTCTACCTGGATGTCTCCGCCAACCTGCAGACCCCGGCCATGCAGGCCGCCCTGCTGGAGCTGACCAAGATCACCCGCTACATCAAGGTGCTGGGCTGCTACCCGAGCGAAGACGTCAAGCCGACCGCCGTGCCGCCCGTCTTGATGGGCAGCTGATGGGGAGCGGATCCCGCCCCTGCCGCACAAAGGCGAGCCCCGGCTCGCCTTTGTGCTCTGTGCTCCCTCCCCGTGAGACGCGGCCCAGTCCCGCCCTTCCCTTCCGGCGTTAAACCGCCCTCCACCCCCTTCCTCGTGGACCCGGGATCCTGGCGCGGCTGTCTTTCCACTCACCATCAGGCCATCTTCCTCCCGTTGCGGCCCCCTTTTGCCGCCTGCCGGGCCTCTCTATCGTTTGGCTTTATTTAACGACATGACTATATCGTTAGATTTCCCTAAACAAAAAAGGCCGCCATTCCGGCGCCCGGGCGCCTCTTGTACTACCTCAGCCCCCTTTTTCCTCGCCACAGGCCGGATCCCGACCGGCCATCAACTCCGTTTCTCCTGCCGAAGACCAGCTACCCCCCAAGACGCTAACCCCGGTTATTCCCCGCAGATCCGAGCCCCTTCCCGACCAAACAAAAAGGCGAGCCTGCGCTCGCCTTTGTCTGTGCCGTGATGATCGCCGGGCTCATGCCGGCGCCCCCCGGACCCGCCCTAGAACTGGCCCGCCATCAGCTGGTTCAGGTGATAGAGGTTGCGGGTATCGAGCTCCAGCTCGGTGGCATAGGTGTTGCCACGGGGATAGGTCGCCACCACCCGGGCACCGCGCACCATGCCCGCCACCGACACATCCAGGGAGTTGGAGGTCTGGGTCAGGTCCTTGTAGCTGCTCTGGCCGCGCACCTGCTGGCCGTTGAGCTGCTCCGCCAGCTCCCGGTAGGCGTCCATCTTGGAGGCGCGGATCGCCTGCAACATCTTCTCGGACTGGGAGGGACCGGGCTGGATGTCGATCACCGCATACCCCACCGCCTTGAGCACCGGGAAGTCATCGGGCTTCTCGCCCACGTCATAGTTCACCACCCGGTTGCCACTGCACGCCGTCAGCAACATGGCCATCAGGCAACCCAACAAGATTTTCATCGCTGTTTCCCCGTTTTCCTGTTCACCACACCCGATGTTTCACGGCTCAATGTCAGCCAGCCCGCTTCACGCTTCATGACGCGCCACCTCAAGGGGTCAGGTTGACCAGATGGCCGGACGGGCTCTGGCCCCCCCGCATCAGGTAACCGCGATTGATGGAGGCCCGGCCAAAGGAGTTGCTGGCACCGGACAAATATTGTTTCGGGATCAGGCTCTGGGCCGTGGTCTCGACCATCTTGGTGCGCAGATCGATGATGCGGGCGTTGACCAGGATCCCCTGCTGATTGCGGCTGAAGGTGCCGGTCAGAATGCGGGAGATGGGCAGCCGGGACGAGAGATCCTTGTAGTTGCGGCTCATCACGAAGTCCCCCTGCGGGGTCACCTGGATGTTGCCCGTGGTCTTGAAGTCCACCACCACCTCACCGCGCCGGTTCAGCTCGTAGATGAAGCTCTCCTCGATCTGCTGTCCCATCCAGTTGGTGTCCTTCAGGGTGTCGAGATCGACAAAGGAGGCGACCGCAATGGGCTCGGTCAGGGTCGTGAGAGACTTGCGCTCCATCAGCTGATCCGTCATGCGGGCCACCAGCCAGTTGAGCTCCATCCCCTTCGCCGCCTGGCGGGGGTCTCCCAGCTCCCGATTGATGGGGTCGGCCGACCCGCAACCGACCAATGCCAGCGCCACCGCCAGCACCGTGATAACTCTCTTCATGGATACCTTTCCTGTATCTGCACCTGACCTGTTATCGGTCGCAACCGCCAACACTTGAGGCGGGAATGCGCGCAGGATCCTCGATGATCCCCAAGCAAAGGCGTGTACTGTGCCACCGGAGCCCGCCGTACGGGCTCCGGCCAGGGAAGAAGGCATGGTTCTTGCTTTTATTTGGTCACCCGCTCCGGTGCAGACCGGATCTGTGTCCAGGATCCCTGACCCGCCCCACCGGCGGCAGCGGGGTCGCCCACTCAAGGTGTTTGTTATGAAAGTTTCGCTGCTGTTCACCCTGCTGCTGGCCAGCCTGTCGGCCAGGGCCGAACTTATCGAGGCCCAGGGCAGTGCCGCCATTCTGGGGGGCGACGAGGTCTACGCCCGCGAGCAGGCGACCCGGGATGCCCTGCGCCAGGCGCTGCTGGCCAGCGGTGCCTCCGTCTCCAGCATCCAGCGCCTGGAAAACGGCAGCCTGCGCTCCGAGCAGATCCAGATCCGCTCCGGCGGCGACATCCGCCAGTACCGCCTCAAGCGCGAAGAGGTGCGCAACGGCCGCATGTACATCACCCTCGTGGCCGACATCCAGGCGGAGCGGCAGATCTGCCAGACCCAGCACTACGCCAAGGATTTGACGCTGGTGCGCCTGCGCATGCGCTACCCGGACCAGGCAAGCACCGGTGCCCTGGACGACATGCCCGCCGATCTCTCCCGCCGGCTGTTTGAAACCCTGGCGACGACACCCCAGGTGGTCGCTCGCCAGTGGCTGGACGAGAACCTGCGCATCGACCCTCTCCATCTGCAACAGGGGGATCGCAGCGCCCTCGAGGAGATCAAGGCCCTGAGCCTGCGCACCGACAGCCAGTATCTGGTGCTCGGCAGCATCGACGATCTCTCCCTCGAGCCCCAGGGCAACGCCCTCACCAGCTGGTATGAGGATCCTGTGCGCAACTTCTCCATGCAGCTCTACCTGTTCGACGGCATCAACGGCAGCCTGCTCGGTCGCAAGGAGTACAAAGGCCGCGCCAACTGGACCTTCTCCAAGCGGGAGCAGGTGGGCAGCAGCGGCGGCCAGTTCTGGCAGTCGAGCTTTGGCCAGGAGGTGGGCTACCAGTTGAAGGAGGCGGCCCAGGACATCGCCGCCGAACTCGCCTGTGCCCCCGTCACCGCCCGGATCGTGGCCCAGCACGAGCGCGGCCCCCACATCAACCTGGGCCGTCGCAACGGGGTCAAGCTCGGGGACCAGTTCCGGGTCCAGCACAGCGCCGACTTCGTCGACCCCTATGGCAAGTCCCGCGTGATGCGCAACCCCGCTGACGGTCTGTTCGAGGTGGTGCAGGTGTTTGAGGATGGCGCCATCATCAGCAGTCAGAACAAATATTCGCCGTTCAATGTCCAAATCGGTGACCTGGCCGTATTGGAATAGGAATCAAGGGTTTAAAAGCACAATGCTTCTTGTATAATGCCCGCCACAAGGTTCCCGTAGCTCAGCAGGATAGAGCGGTCCCCTCCTAAGGGACAGGCCACTGGTTCGACTCCAGTCGGGAACACCATACACAGCAAGGGGCTGGCATCGTCATGATGCCAGCCCCTTGTGCGTTTCTGCGCCATTTCCCCTGCATCCATGGCGGCCAGGTCCCGCCCCCCCTCTTCAATGTCTCACTGCCACCAACAACCCCGCGAGCCCCACCAAAGATGATCCCAGCCATCCCCCTGTAGTTGCCACTCCCGGTGGCGGCACACCGTCATCTACCCTTGAAGGGCGCCGTCCGGCAGGACGGCCCTCCATTCGCCGAGACACAGAGAAGGACATCATGGGCAGCAAACGAAAATCCAGAACGGAAGAACCGGTCGTGGCCGAGGCGCAAAAGCCCCTTGGCAACAAGGCATACGAAAAGGCGCTGCGCCTCTTGCACGTGGAGCTGGTCAGGCTGCAGCAGTGGGTGGTGCACAAGGGGCTCAAGGTCTGCATCGTCTTCGAGGGGCGTGACGGGGCCGGCAAGGGGGGCACCATCAAGGCGATCACCGAGCGGGTCAGCCCCCGGGTCTTTCGGGTCGTCGCACTGCCCGCCCCCACGGAGCGGGAGAAGAGCCAGCTCTACTTCCAGCGCTACATCCCCCATCTGCCGGCGGCGGGGGAGATCGTCATCTTCGATCGCAGCTGGTACAACCGGGCCGGGGTGGAGCGCATCATGGGTTTTTGCAGCGAGGAGGCGAGCGACAAATTCCTGGCTGGCACCCCCATGGTGGAAAAAACCCTGGTGGACTCTGGCATCATTCTGCTGAAGTACTGGCTGGAGGTGACCCCACAAGAGCAGGAGCGGCGGCTGCGGGATCGCATCGACGATGGCCGCAAGATCTGGAAGCTCTCCCCCATGGACATCAAGTCCTTCGATCGCTGGGATGATTACACCCGGGCGCGGGATGCCATGTTCATCGCCACCGACACCGCCTGGGCCCCCTGGTTCGTGGCCCACTCCGAGGACAAGAAACGGGTGCGCCTCAACATCATCTCCCACCTGCTGGCGCACATCCCCTACGAGGCGCTGCCGACGGAGCCGGTGAAGCTGCCCAAGCGCAAGATAGGCAAAGTCAAACCATCGGAGCACCCGCTTCGCATCGTGCCAGCCCTCTTCTAGCCAGAGGGGGTGAGCCCTGGCTCACCCCCTTTCCCTTCCTGCCCCAAGGGACAACCGGCGCTGCCGGTATCATCCAATGGCTTGTTGTTGCTCACGTTTTCCCGTTTGCCTCCCCTATACTTCAGCGACATTCAGGTCTGGCCGAGCGAGGAGGCCCCCATGTTGCGACTGTTTGCCCTGCTGCTTGTCTGCCTGGTGCTCCCGGTGCGGGCGCTGACCCTGACCCCGGTGGCGGGGGAGCTACGCCACCCCTGGGGACTGGCCTTGCTGCCGGATGGCGGCTACCTCGTCAGCGAGCGCCCTGGGCGCCTGCTGCGCATCGACGCGGGTGGCAACCGCCATGTGGTCTCCGGCCTGCCGCCCCTCGCCGCCACGGGCCAGGGGGGTCTGCTCGATCTCGCCCTGGACAGCGATGGCTGGCTCTATCTCAGCTACAGCGAGCCGGGGGACGGGGGCGCCGGCACCGCCGTGGCCCGGGCCCGGCTGCAAAAAGACGCCCTCGTCGACTGGCAACTGCTGTTTCGCCAAGAGCCCAAGGTGGCTGGCGGCGCCCATTTCGGCTCTCGCCTGGTGCTGACGGATGACCACCTCTTCATCACCCTGGGGGATCGCTACACCGAGCGGGAGCGGGCCCAGACGCTGGACAACCACCTCGGCAAGACAGTACGCCTGCACAAGGATGGCCGGGTCCCCGCCGACAACCCCTTCGTCAAGACGCCGGGGGCCCTGCCGGAGATCTGGAGCCTGGGCCATCGCAACATGCAGGGGGCGGCCCTGCGTCCGGGCAGCCAGCAGTTCTGGGCTCACGAGCACGGTCCCCAGGGCGGGGACGAGGTCAACCTCATCCTGCCAGGCCACAACTACGGCTGGCCCAGAGTGACCTTTGGCGAGGAGTACGGGGGCGGCAAGATTGGCGTGGGCCAGAGCGCGCCGGGTATGACGGCACCGCGCTGGATCTGGGTGCCCTCCATCGCCCCCTCGGGCATGGCCTTTTATCAGGGGGACCTGTTCAGGGAGTGGCAGGGGGATCTGTTCGTCGGCGCCCTGCGCGGTCAGGCCTTGTTGCGCCTGCACCTCGACGGAGACAAGATAGTGTCGGCGGAGCGGCTGCTGACCGATCTGGGGGAGCGGATCCGTACCGTCAAGGAGGGCCCCGACGGCGCCCTCTACCTGTTGACGGATTCAGGCCAGGGGCGCCTGCTCAAACTGACCCCATAGCATGAAAGGAGCAAGGATGAAGACGAATCGCATGCTGCTGGTGCTGTGCACCAGCCTCTGGTTGCTGGGCTGCAACACCATCCACGGGATGGGGCGGGATATCGAGAAGGCGGGGGAGGTGATCCAGGGCTCCGCCAAGCTGACGGACGCACCGGCCGCAGAGGGTCGCTGATCCCGGCCGGGTGGCGCAGTGGTTCGCCCCCTGTCGCCCCTTTCCTTACCCCTGTTCGGCGCTGGCCACCAGACTGGCCAGCGGCGCCATGGTCACCCTGACCCCGTGCTGTGCCAATGCCTCGCGGGCGCTCTGGGGCAGTTGCTCGTCGGTGATCACCTGATCGATCGCATCCCAGCTCACCACGTTGAAGGTCCCCACCTTGCCATATTTGGACGAATCGCAGATGAGGATGCGGGTCGCCGCCGACTCCACCACGGCCCGCTTCACCGGCACCTTCTGTTCGCTCGGGGTGGAGATCCCCTGACTGTCCCAGGAGGAGGCTGACAGGAAGGCGATGTCCAGATGGAGGTTGCGCAGGAAGTGGGCGGTGGCCTCCCCGGCACAGGACTGGTTCTCGCGAATGACCTGACCCCCGGTGTGATAGAGGCGGCAGCGGCCGTGCTCGATGAGGTAGGCGCAGACCATGAAGTCGTTGGTCACTATCATCAGGTCTTCCCGAAGCGCCAGCTCCCGGGCCAGCTCCAGGGAGGTGGTACCGGCATCCAGATAGACGGTGCTCCCCTCGCTCACCTGGGCGGCGGCGAGCCGGGCAATGGCCAGCTTGGCCCCCTGCATCAGGCTGCGCTTGGCGGCGTGAGAGGGCTCGCTCTTGATCCGCTGGGAGAGGCTGACCCCGCCGGAGACGGAGAGTACCCTCCCCTGCTCCTCCAACTTCTGGATGTCGCGCCTGATGGTCATGTGGGAGACCTGCAGCCAGTCGGTCAGCTCCACTATGCTGACCACGCCGCGCTCTGCCAGCAGTTGCAGGATACGTTGCTGTCGCTCTACGGGAATCATCTTGCCTCGCGCCTCGGGAAAAGGAAGGTGCCATTCTACCCCAGCGACCTGGGAAAAAATGATAAATAACCTGAAACGGGCTCACGGATCACATTTATTCACACAAAAAACGCCAAAATTTGACTCTAAAGAATCTCAACCCTCATAAATAACAAAAATTAACACCAATTAAGTTATTTTTTGTGACGACTGCCTGATATTTCATCGCCGCAAGCCTCTACTATCTGCTCATCAGTCGTAATCGAGGAATCACGAGATGAGCACTCCCTATCATGTTGCGGTCATCGGCCTGGGCGCCATGGGCATGGGCGCCGCCCGTTCCTGCCTGCGGGCCGGGCTCACCACCTATGGCATCGACCTCAGCGAACAGGCCCGCGGCCAGTTGCAGCAGGCCGGTGCCGCCGCCGTCATGGCCGATGCCAGGCCTCTGGCCGAGACGCTCGATGCCGTGCTGTTGCTGGTGGTCAACGCCACCCAGGTGCGCCGCATCCTGCTCGGCGAAGCGGGGCTGGCTCGCCACCTCAAACCGGGCACCGCCATCATGGTCTCTTCCACCATCGCTGCCGAAGAGGCGAGCGCCCTGGCCGCCGAGCTGGCGCAGATGGGACTGCCGATGCTGGATGCGCCGGTTTCCGGTGGTGCCATCAAGGCCGATGCCGGCGAAATGACGGTGATGGCCGCAGGCTCCGACGCCGCCTTCGACAAGCTGGCCCCGGTGCTGGATGCGGTGGCCGGCAAGGTCTACCGGGTCGGCAGCGAGCCGGGCCAGGGCAGCACGGTCAAGATCATCCACCAGCTGCTGGCCGGGGTGCACATCGCGGTGGCCGCCGAGGCGATGGCGCTGGCCAGCCGGGCAGGGGTGTCCCTGGATCTCATGTATGACGTGGTGACCCATGCCGCCGGCAACTCCTGGATGTTTGAAAACCGCATGCCCCGGGTGCTGGCCGGTGACTACCAGGCCCGCTCCGCAGTGGACATCTTCGTCAAGGATCTCACTCTGGTAGCGGACACCGCCAAGGCGCTGCGCTTCCCGCTGCCGCTCGCGAGCACGGCGCTGAACATGTTCCTCGGTGCCAGCAACGCGGGCCACGGCCAGGAAGATGACAGCGCCGTCATCAAGATCTTCTCAGGCATCACCCTGCCGGGTCAGGAGGAGCAAGCATGAAACTCGGAGTCATCGCAGACGACTTCACCGGCGCCACCGACATCGCCGGTTTCCTGGTGGAGAACGGCCTCTCCACCATCCAGTTTGCCGGCATCCCGGCTGAGGCGGATCTGACCGGGGTCGACGCCGTGGTGATCAGCCTCAAGAGCCGCTCCTGCCCGGCCGATGAGGCAGTACGCGACTCCCTGGCGGCCCTAGACTGGCTCAAGGCCCGCGGCTGCCCGCGCATCTACCAGAAATACTGCTCCACCTTCGACAGCACGGCGGCGGGCAACATCGGTCCCGTCACCGACGCCCTGCTGGCGGCGCTTGAGAGCACGTTCACCCTGATCTGCCCGGCCCTGCCGGTGAACGGTCGCACCGTCTATCAGGGCAACCTCTTCGTCGGCGCCCAGCCGCTCGCCGAGTCCGGCATGCGCCATCACCCCATCACCCCCATGACCGACAGCAACCTGCTGCGGCTGATGGAGGGGCAGGCCCAGGGCCGTGCCGGTCTGGTGCCGTTCAATACCATCGCACAGGGTCCCGGCGCCATTGCCGACGCCTTTGAGCAGCTAACGCAAGCTGGTGTGCGCTACGCCGTGGTCGACACCCTGACCGAGCAGCACCTGCTGGACATCGCCACCGCAGCCCTCGACATGCCTCTGGTGACCGGCGGATCCGGCCTCGCCATCGGCCTCGCCCGCCAGCTTGGCCGCGGCGATCTGCAGGGTGCCCGCGAGGCGGGCTGGCCCAGAGGCACCCGCGCCGCGGTGCTGTCGGGCTCCTGCTCCGAGATGACCAACCGTCAGGTGGCCCGCTATCGCCAGCACGCTCCTGCCCTGGCACTGGATGTGGTGCGCTGCCTCGAGGATGCCGACTACCCGGCCGAACTGGCGCGCTGGGTACTGGACCAGCCCCGGACCCCGGCCCCGCTGGTCTACGCCACCACCAGCCCGGTTGAGCTGGCCCGCATTCAGGAAACCCACGGCCAGCAGGCGGCCAGCGACGCGGTGGAACACTGCTTTGCCCGCCTCGCCCAACTGCTGCAAGGCGCCGGTGTGGACCGCTTCATCATCGCCGGTGGCGAGACCTCGAGCCGGGTCACCCAGGCCCTCGGCGTCAAGGCGTTCCACATAGGCCCGCAGATCGCCCCCGGTGTGCCCTGGGTGCGGGCCATCGACGCCCCCCTGTCGCTGGCCCTCAAATCCGGCAATTTCGGGAGCGACGACTTCTTCGACAAGGCTCAGGAGTACTTCCATGACTGAACAGGCACTGCGCGACACCATGGTGATGCTGGGGGCTTCCCTCTTCCAGCGCGGTTATGCCACCGGGGGCGCCGGCAACCTCTCCGCCCTGCTGCCGGACGGTACCCTGATCGCCACCCCGACCGGCTCCTGTCTGGGACGTCTGAGCGCCGACAGGCTCTCCCACGTCAACCTGCAGGGGGAACACCTGGGAGGTGATCGCCCCTCCAAGGAGGTGGCCTTCCACCTCGCCATCTACCACAACAATCCGGACTGCCGGGCCGTGGTGCACCTGCACTGCACCCACCTGACCGCCCTCTCCTGTCTGGAGGGGCTGGATCCGGCCAACGTCATCCGCCCCTTCACCCCCTACTACGTGATGCGGGTCGGCCAGTTGCCGCTCATCCCCTACTACAAACCGGGGGATGCCCGCATCGCCGAGGAGCTGGGGCGCCGCGCTCCCGAAGGCAACGCCTTCCTGCTTGCCAACCACGGCCCCGTGGTGACGGGCAAGGATCTGGTGGATGCGGTCAACAACATGGAAGAGCTGGAGGAGACGGCGCGCCTGGCACTGATGCTCCATGGCCACTCCATCCGCTACCTGAGCGAACCCGAAATTGATGAATTGAGGAGGATGAAACCATGAGCAAGTTTGCAGCCAATCTCACCATGCTGTTTACCGAGGTGCCGTTCCTGGAGCGCTTCGCCGCCGCCCGCGACGCAGGCTTCGAGGCGGTGGAGTTCCTCTTCCCCTACGAGTGGCCGGCCGCCGAGCTGGGCCGCCGCTTGCGCGAGCAGGGGCTCTCCCAGGCCCTGTTCAACATGCCGCCGGGCAACTGGGCGGCAGGGGAGCGCGGCATGGCTGCCATCCCGGGACGGGAAGCGGAGTTTCGCGGCCACCTGTCAAGCGTGCGTGACTATGCCCTGGCGCTCGGCTGCACCAAGGTACACGCCATGAGCGGCATCGTGGACCCTGCTCATAGCCTCTCGGCCCACAGCCAGACCCTGATCGACAACATCCGCTTCGCCGCCGACTTCCTGGCCGAAGACGGCATCAAGGTGCTGCTGGAGCCGCTCAACGATAGAGATGTGCCCGGCTACTTCCTGGCCCACCAGCTCGACGCCCTGGCCCTGGTGCAGGAGATAGACAGGCCTAACGTGGGGGTGCAGCTTGACCTCTACCACGCCCAGATCATGGACGGGGATCTCACCCGTCTCATCGGCAAGCTGGGCCCGGCCATCGGCCATGTCCAGATCGCCTCGGTGCCGGATCGCCACGAGCCGGACGAGGGGGAGATCGCCTACCCCCACCTGTTCAAGGCGCTGGCGCAGGCGGGCTACCACGACTGGATAGGCTGCGAGTACAACCCCAGAGCCGGCACCCGGGAAGGGCTGGGCTGGCTGACACAACAATAACGACCCTGAACATGAACGAGTCTGAGGATAACAAGATGCAGATCATCATCACCGGCGGCGGTGGCTTCCTGGGCCAGAAATTGGCCCGGGCTCTGCTGCAAGGCCCCCACCCTTTCACCGAGCTGCTGCTGGTGGACATCCAGCAGCCGCAATCCCCCCTGCCGGACCCCAGGGTTCGCTGCCTGCGGGCCGACCTCACCGAACCCGGTGTCGCCGAGTCCCTCATCAGCGAGCGGACCGCCGTGGTCTACCACCTGGCCGCCATCGTCAGCAGCCACGCGGAGCAGGACTTCGATCTGGGCTGGCAGGTCAACCTGGACACCACCCGCACCCTGCTGGAGGCGTGCCGCCATGCCCGGCCCGGCATCCGCTTCGTCTTCACCAGCTCGCTCGCCGTCTATGGCGGCCCGCTGCCGGAGCTGGTGAATGACGGCACGGCGCTCACCCCCACCTCCTCCTACGGCGCCCAGAAGGCCATGGGAGAGCTGCTGGTCAACGACTACAGCCGCAAGGGCTTCGTCGACGGTCTGGTATTGCGCCTGCCCACCATCTGCGTGCGGCCGGGCAAACCGAACCGCGCCGCCTCCTCCTTTGTCAGCAGCATCATCCGCGAGCCGCTGCAAGGGGAGAGCGCCATCTGCCCGGTGAGCCCGGATCTGCGCCTCTGGCTCTCCAGCCCCGCCACCGTGGTCGCGAACTTCCTGCTGGCGGCCAGGCTTCCCGCCACCGGTGACGCCCGCAGCATCAACCTGCCCGGCATCAGCGTGACCGTCGGCGAAATGCTGGAGGCCCTCGCACGGGCCGGTGGCCAGGCGGCCCGGGATCGGGTGCAGTTTGCCGCCGATCCGGCCATCGAGCGCATCGTCGCGAGCTGGCCGGGACGCATCGACAACCAGCGGGCCAGCACCCTCGGCTTCGCGGCAGACAGGACGTTTGCCGACATCATCGACAGTTTCATCACCCATGACATGCAGGAGGCATCATGAGCGACATCCCAACCCCCATCATCGGTCTCATCATCGCGGTCTTCGTGCTGGTGTTCCTGGTCATCCGTACCCGGGTGCACGCCCTGATCGCCATGCTGGCGGCGGCCTGCATCGCCGGGATCACCGGCGGCATGAGCATCGACAAGACCCTCACCGTGATCACCCAGGGCTTTGGCTCCACCCTCGGCAGCATCGGCATCGTCATCGGCCTCGGGGTCATGATGGGTCGCCTGCTTGAGGTCTCCGGCGCCGCCGAACAGATCGCCTACAGCTTCATCAAGTGGCTCGGCAAGCGCCGCGAGGAGTGGGCCCTGGCCATCACGGGCTACATCGTCAGCATCCCCATCTTCGTGGATTCCGCCTTCGTCATCCTCTATCCGGTGGCCAAGGCGCTGGCGAAAAGCGGCAAGCGCTCCCTGCTCACCCTGGGGGTGGCGCTCGCGGGCGGCCTGGTGGTGACCCACCATACCGTGCCGCCGACCCCGGGCCCGCTGGGGGTTGCAGGCCTGTTTGGCGTGGACATCGGCGCCATGCTGCTGACCGGCATGGCCCTGGCCATCCCCTGCGTGCTCGGCATCGTCTTCTACGCCCAGTGGCTCGACAAGAAGTACCCCGAGTTCGGTGCCCAGGCCGCCCAGACCCCGGACGAGCTGCAAGCCACCTATGAGCAGTACCTCAAGGAGAAGGAGGGCAAGACCCTGCCGAGCCTGACCCTGTCGCTGCTGCCGATCCTGGTGCCCATCGTGCTCATCTTCGTCAAGGCCATCTTCACCACTCTGGCCACCCTGGAGGGCATGGATGGCCTGATGGCGAACCCTCTGGTGCAGGGCATCAACTTCATCGGCACCCCCATCATCGCGCTGGCCATCAGCGTGCTGCTGGCGGTCTATACCCTGGTCCCGCACATGGACAGGCACGCCACCGCCGCCCGCCTGGAAGAGGGGTTGCAATCCGCCGGCATCATCCTGCTGGTGACCGGTGCCGGTGGGGCGCTGGGGGCCGTGCTGCGCGACAGTGGCGCGGGTCAGCAACTGGCCGAGCAGATCGCCCAATTGCCCATCTCCCCCATCCTGATCCCCTTCATCGTGGCGACTCTGGTGCGCCTCATCCAGGGGTCCGGCACCGTGGCCATGGTGACGGCGGCCTCCATCTCCGCCCCCATCCTGGCGCAGATCCCCGGGGTCAACATGCTGCTGGCCGCCCAGGCCGCCACCATGGGGTCGCTCTTCTTCGGCTACTTCAACGACAGCCTGTTCTGGGTGGTCAACCGCATGATGGGGATCTCCGACGTCAAGCAGCAGATGATCGTCTGGTCCATCCCGACCACCATCGCCTGGGCCATCGGCGGCACCGGCGTCGCCCTGCTGAACCTGCTGTTCGGCTCCGGCGGCACCTGGTTCGACCCCGTGCTGCCGCTGCTGGTGCTGGCCCTCATCGTCTGGTACGTCAAGGGGCAGTCCCTGGCCCCGGCGGCAGGGGCCGTCCCGAGCCGGGAGTCATAACCCGCACCGTCACGGCAACGCTGTGTGACGAGGGCCAGTCTGCTAGACTGGCCCTCTTTTTCGTTCATTCATCTTGCAAAGGAGTGTTGGATGCCTGCGTCTTCCTGGTGGGACAAGTCCACCGGTTTTGCCCTGCTCACCATCTTGTTGTGGGCCTCCCTCGCCGCACTCACTTCCCGGATCACCAGCGTCTCGCCGCTGGTGCTGGTGGGGCTGGTGCTGCTGTTCTGCGGGGCGGGCACCCTGCCATTCTGGCGCCAGTGGCGCGCCAGCCCCCTCACCTGGCTGGTGACCATCACCACCCTGCTGCTCTATCACCTGCTGCTGTTCACAAGCTTTCGCCACGCCCCCGTGCTGGAGGCAAACCTCATCAACTACCTCTGGCCGCTGTGCATCATCCTGTTCACCCCCTTGCTGCTGCCGGGTCATCCCCTGAGCCTGCACCATCTGCTGGCCGGGGCCTTGGGTCTCGCGGGATCGGTACTGGTGATGGTCGATGGTCACCTGCAACTGCAACAGGCCCATCTGCCCGGCTACCTGCTGGCCCTCGGCGCCGCCATCGTCTGGGGCGCCTACTCCGTGCTCTCCCGCCGCCTGCCTCCCGCTCCTGCCGTGGTCACGGCCGCCGCCTGCCTGCCCGCGGGCCTCCTGGCCCTGCTGCTGGCATGGATGCTGGAAGGCCCCTTGCCATTCGCCCGGATCCCCCTGGGGGACTGGCTGCTCATCGCCGGGCTCGCCCTCGGCCCCATGGGGGCGGCCTTCGTCACCTGGTATCTGGCGCTGCGGGACGGGGATCCGCGCCGCATCGGCGCGCTCGCCTACCTCACTCCCTTGCTGAGCACCCTGCTGCTGGTCTGGCTCAACGGCGAGGCGCTCACCCCGCGCCATCTGCTGGCGGGGGGGCTCATCATGGGCGGCGCCCTGCTCGGCCTGCTGGTGAAGAGCCCAAGTCAACGGGAGCTGGCACGGCCACTGTCATAAAAACGCCATCAGACCTGATTAAGCTCGCGCCCATTGCGTGATTCAAGCAGGAATCTGATGTGAAAATTGCCCATTTTGCCTCCCTCTCTTCCCTCGTCTTGCTGCTGGTGGCCGGTGTCCAGGCCACCGCGCTCTATCATGGCTGGCAACAATTCAACCACTCGGCCCAGGCCCAGCGTCTGCAGGAGCGCCTGCAACAGCAACTGAGCGGTCCGTTGCAGGGGGCGCTTCGCGACTATCTCGGCAGCGGGGATCCCCTGCTGCTGGCCCAGGCACAGGGAGTGCGCCAGCAGGCGCTGGCGCTGTTGTCCCGCCTGGAGGATCCCCAGACCCAGCAGCTAAACGCCCGGCTTGAGCAGATGAAAACCCGCATTGACGGCGACTATCTGGCGGCGGGCAAGCTCTCCGGCAACAGCCAGTGGTTGCTGCAAAATGCCGAGAACGAGTTGACCACCCAGGCCAAAGCCTTGCTCCGTTACGGCCAGCAGGGAGCAGCCGCCGGGCGGGATCCGGCCCTTGCCGAGCAGTATCGCCAGGGGGCGGCCGACATCCTGACCGCCCTCCCCTCCCTCGCCCACCAGCGCCAGAACTACATGGAGCAGGCGAGTGCCAAGCGTCTCGAAGGGCTGCAATTCGAGCTGGCTGCCCTGCAAAAGCAGGCGGACGCCCTGGCCGCCCTGCCGAGCATGGAGCTTTTCGAGGAGGCACCGGCCGACGAATTCACCCTGGGAGAGCCGATACGCAAGGAGCTCGGGGATCAGCCCAAAGCCGAGCTGACCTCCCTGCTCAAGCGCTATCCCCAGGAGCTGGAAAACAGCCGCAAGACGCTGCAACAGCAGCAGGCCGCTCGTCAGATGGTGCAGCAGGACATCACCCAGCTGCTGCAAGCGGGGGAGCAATTGGGTGAACAACTCGCCGCCGCCCGTCAGACCATGAACCGGGAGCTGGCCACCGTGCTCGGCGTGCTGGCGCTCTGCCTGGTCGTGGTGGCCCTGCTGTTCGCCCTGGTGCAGCGTCGCTGGCTGGTCAGGCCCCTGCTGCAACTGCGGGCAGCCTTCCTGCAGCTCGACGCCACGGGTCAGGCCCAGCTGCTGACCCCGGGGCGCGAGCGCAACGAGCTGGCGGACATCGTCGCGAGCTACAACCGCCTGATACAGCGCCTGCAACAGGATCAGCAGCAGAAAGAGGGCCAGCTATCGGCGGTGTCGCAAAGTCTGCAAGGGATGGTCAACCAGGTGCAGGAGATCCATCACAGCACCCGCACCACGGAGCAGGCGGTGGACGAGAGTGACACCATGATGCAGGAGCTCAACCAGCTCGCCAGCGAGGTGCACCAGGTCGCCGCCGAAATCGCCCAGCACGCCCAGCACAATGAACACTCCATGAGCCAGAGCGAGCGGCTGGTCGGGGGCATGCTGACGGCTACCGCCCAGACCGGGCTCGCCATCGACGAGAGCAGCGGCGCCCTGGCCCAGCTGACCCGCTCGGTGGAGGACGTGACCGCCATCGTCGACGTCATCGGCCATATCTCCCAGCAGACCAACCTGCTGGCCCTCAACGCCGCCATCGAGGCGGCCAGGGCCGGGGAGCAGGGACGCGGCTTCGCGGTGGTAGCCGACGAGGTGCGCCACCTCTCCGCCGACACCCAGCGCTCCCTCGGCCAGATCACCGAGATCCTGGCGAGCCTCACCCAGGCGGGGGATCAGCTCGCCACCGTGCTGGCCCGCATCACCGCAGAGGCCGCCGAGCAGCGCCAGCAGGCGGAGCAGCTGCGCCAGACCACCCTGACGGTGCGGGAGATGGCGCGCAGCACCGCCGTCATCGCCCTACAGGGCGCCGACAATGCCAAGAGCCAGGAACACAGGCTGGCGAGCTTCGCCGCCCTCATCGGTCGCATCAGCCAGCACGCCCGCCAGGGCAGTCGTCTCTCGGTACAGGTCTCGGAGCACATACACCACCAGGCCCAGCAGATCCCCCGGATCCTGAGCCAGGCCTGATAACCCCCGGGTCTGGAACGCACCAGACCCGGGGCGCGTTCCCTGTCTACTTGCCCGCGGCCCGGCCTTGCCGCAACCCTTCCCCTGATACTCCCGTCACATCCTCACGGGCGATGACGGGTTGCCTCATCCATTCAGTCACAGGCCCTCTCACCCCTTTCACATCTCTGGTCCCCCTGTCTGTCGGGGCGACGGCTCACGCTCACGACAGTGGGCATCCGGCCGGGCCCATCTTTTTTTGTGATACAAAATTATATGTTGCCACCGGGTTAACAAAGAAAGTTCTGCCTTGACAGCAAGATCTGCGCAGGAGAACGGTGAAATCACCATGAAAGCGCTGTCATTGCCGACATGAGTGGCCTGGGAGTGCCCACACCAAGAATCATGATTATTTGCACTCGGTCATATTTTTGAAACTTGGCGGGAACTTTACATTGATATTTCGCACCGCGAACGTACTCTTGGTGATGTCAGATCGCCAAGGATCGACAGCCAAAAATAACGACTGTAACGATGCAGATAGCCCCGACCGATGCGCCAAGGCATCAGGCACAAGGGCACGACAGAGAACCATTTTTTTGCCCTTCGGGGTGTTGATTGCAATGCCAATACCGAGCGGCGGGTGCCTACCCGGCTGCCGGATAAAAAAGCTAAGTCCATAAAATCAGGAGCAATAACAAATGGAAAAAGTGATCTTCAAGCGCGCCGCGTTGAGTGCTGCCGTGGTCGTGGCACTGGTCGCACCCGGCATGGCGTTCGCCGCTCAAGACATGATGAGCCCGGAATACGGCAAGTCCTACAGCGCCTTCATCGACGAAGGCAAGCTCACCGGTGGCCTGTTCTACTTCCAGCGTGAGCGTGATCGCGTCCAGGCCGGTCCGGGTCAGGATGGCAAATACCACTCCAACCTGAGCCATGCCACCACCCAGGCAGCCCTGAACTTCAACTCCGGCTATGCATGGGGTGTGGTCGGCGTCGACGTGGGCGGCTTCGGTGCCTACGACCTGGCCGTTGACGAGAGCAATGGCGTCAACGAAGAGAACGAGTTCTCCTTCTGGGGCGACAAGTGGGGTTCAGGTGGTGACGGTGTTCCCGAGAACGGCTTCAGCCTCTCCAACGCCGCCCTGAAATTCAAGTTCGGTGACGCCGTCACCGCCAAGGGTGGTTACACCCAGCTCTATGTCCCCGGCATCCTCGGCGTCAACTGGTCCTATCAACCCGGTACCTACCGTGGTGGCCAGATCGAAGGCACCTTCGGCGGCCTCTACCTGACCTACGCCATCGCCGACGAGTACAAGGCTCCCTGGTTCAAGAACACCACCGGCTTCTCCAAGAGCAGCCCCTATGCCAGCGATCCCTTCACCGATGCGAACAAGATCGACTACATCCACGGTCTGGCCGCTCGCTACACCTTCGAGAACGGCACTGCCGTCACAGCCGGCTTCGGTCAGTCCGAAGGCTACATGGACAGCTACCACTTCAAGCTGGCCCACAAGTTCGACGTACTGGGTGGCCTGAACACCAGCTACCAGTTCTACGGTTCCGACACCGAGAACAGCGACTATGACGGCCTGGCCTGGCAACAAGCCCTGACCGCCAGCTGGGCAGCCGGTCCCTATGGCTTCCGTCTGGAAGGCCTGTGGACCAAGGCTGAAGGGGATCTGGGCAACTACCTGCCCCGTCTGACCCGCGGCTACGGCAACTCCCAGGGCGCGAACGAAATCTGGTGGGATTCCCGCTCCGACTGGAACCACAACGACGAGAAGGCCCTGTTCTTCGGCGTGACTCGTTCCCTGGATGATCTGGTGGGTGCACCGGGCTGGGGCGTGGGTGTCTCCGGTGCCTACGGCTGGGATGCCAACAACGGCGACAAGTCCCTGGAAGGTGGCAAAGAGTGGGCAGCCAACTTCGACGTCATGTACACAGTGCAGGACGGCAAGCTGAAGGGCACCCTGTTCAAGCTGCACTACACCGACTACAACAACGAACAGGACGACAAGGGCAGCTGGTACTACCCGAACATGTTCAGCTCCGAGCATGACGTCAAGTTCCACATCATCATGCCGTTCACCATCATGTAATCAGGCATCTGACGTGACCGAAAACCGGGCCTCTGGCCCGGTTTTGTTTTTGGTGGCACCACGCTACCATGCCAACTTCGGGCCACCTGCCGGCCGTCAATCAGGACCATGCTCATGCCCCATCCCTTCGTGCTCGTCACCGGCTGCTCCAGCGGCATCGGCCTCGCCGCCGCAAGAAAGCTCGGCGCCCGGGGCTTCACCGTCATCGCTTCCGCCCGCAAGGGCGAGGATGTGGCCCTGCTGCAGCAACAGGGTCTGTTGGCGGTGCAACTGGATCTGGCGGACAGCGCCAGCATAGAGCGAGGGGCGGCAGAGGCGCTGGCCCTGGCCGAGGGGCGCCTCTACGGGCTGTTCAACAACGGCGCCTACGGCCAGCCCGGTGCGCTGGAAGATCTGCCCACCGAGGCGCTGCGCGAGCAGTTCGAGACCAACCTCTTTGGCTGGCATCACCTCATTCGCCAGGTATTGCCCCCCATGCTGGCGGCAGGCGAGGGGCGCATCGTGCAGAACAGCTCGGTGCTTGGCCTGGTGGCCATGAAGTATCGTGGCGCCTACAACGCCAGCAAGTTCGCGCTGGAAGGCTATACCGACACCCTGCGCCTGGAACTCGCGGGCAGCGGCGTGCACATCAGCCTGATCGAACCCGGCCCCATCGACACCCGGTTTCGCGCCAATGCCCGGGAGGCCTTCCTGCGCCACATAGACCCGAGCGCGAGCCGCCATCAGGACGCCTATGCCCAGACGCTGGCCAGGCTGGAGCGTGAAGGGGGTGCCCGGGGCTACCCCCTGCCAAGCGAGGCCTGCATCCCGCCGTTAGTGCATGCGCTCACGAGCAAGCGTCCCAGGCACCGCTACCCGGTCACCTTCCCGACCAAATTGTTTACCGTGCTGCGCCGCCTGCTGCCAAGCCGCTGGCTTGACAAGCTGCTGATCAAATCCGCCTGATAAAGGTGCCCTCGGCGGGCCTCCTCTTGACATGCACCTGTCTTAGCAACGATGCCCGCTCAATAGTGCTGGCCGTTGCTGTAGTAGTGACTCTTGACGATGGGCAGCACCTGCACCACCACATAGGTCTGCTCCCCCAGCACCCCTTTCAGGTGGCGGGTGATGAGGGCGGCGGCGGCATCCTGCATCTCCTGCGGTCGCTCGAACCAGACCAGCTCCACGAAGGGAAAACCGGCTTCGGGCTGGCCATCTCGTACCCACTGGCTCGGCACGCACTCCAGGGTGACGAACTCCGGCTTGCCACCGGTCAGGGCGCAGAGGTCCGCCATCAGGGGGGCGCTTATCCGCTGCAGGGTGTCGACAGAAACTGCCCGAAAACGAAGGTGGGGCATGGGAAACCTCTTGGCTGTGACAAATGAGGACTTATCATAGAGCACTCATCCCGCTCACATAAGGTGCCTCATGAGATTCCATCCCACGCTGCTCTCCTTCCTGCTCTGCCTGCTGCTGCCGCTCCATGCCATGGCCGATCCGGCCTTCTACCGCATCAACAAGGACAACGAACAGCACTGGCTGCTGGGGTCCATCCACGCGGGCAAACCCTCTCTCTATCCCCTGCCGGATCCGGTGGAACGCGCCTGGCAGCAGAGCCGCGCCCTGGTGATGGAGGTGGACATGACCCACATCAGCCAGGAGCAGTGGCAGGAGATGGGCGCCATCACCCGGCTCGTCGACGGCAAGACCCTCAAGGATCACCTGCCCATCGACCTCTACCGTCGCACCCTCATCGCCGCGGGCCAGAACGGTCTGAACGAGAGCATGCTGGCCCCGCTGCGTCCCTGGTTTGCGGCCATTACCCTGACCCAGGCTGCCCTGGAGCGCACCGGCTATCGCGGTGAATACGGTGTCGACCAGCACTTCGCCAAGCGGGCGAACGACGGCGGCAAGCCCATCGTCGGGCTGGAGACCCTGCTGGAGCAGCTCGGCTATCTCGCGAGCGTCGGCGACAACCAGACCTTGATGCTGGAGAGCACCCTGGACGAGCTGCCCGACATCCAGCAGGGGTTCGACGCCGTGATGACCGCCTGGCAGAACGGGGACGAGGCCACCCTCATCAATCTGCTCAGGGAGGAGATGGCGCCGCCCAAGCTGCAAGCCTGGCTGGAACAGACCCTGCTGGCAGAGCGCAACCGCAACTGGGTCAAGAAGTGGCCCAGCCTGCCGAACGAGAGCTTTATCGTGGTAGGGGCCCTGCATCTTTACGGCGAGCACGGGCTGCTCGCCCTGCTGGAGCAGCAGGGCTGGCGCATCACGCCCCTCACCGAACCGACCCTGGAGAAAGCAAAATAGCGTCCAGTCCGGCGACCTGACGCACCGGATGCGCGTCGGCTCACAGAATTTGCTGCCGATTAAATAACCAGAGAGGGAGTTGATCGAGATCATCCCCTCCCTCCTGAAGAGGTATCTATCATGCCTGTCACCGCCCAGTGACAGGAGTGAACGAGATGGAATTCTGGATGAACCTGATGTTCGGCAACAGCGTGGGGCTGATGTCCATGCTGGTGATTTTCGGCACCTTCCTGCTCATCAGCGCCTATGCGGTCTATTTCATCTACAAGGTGATGCACGCAGAGCCGCCCAAAGAGGGGCAATAACCAGGCTCGCTCAGACCGCCCTCCCCGGCAGGGCCGGGGCCCGCGAGCGTAGCCATTCTAAGGCCCACCAAGGCCCGCTATACTGGCTCCCTCATTTTTCATGCGGGGAGCCTGCCGTGTCTCATAACGACGAACTCTCACTGTTCCTGCAGGAAGTGGCCGACGTGCGGCCCCTTCGCAGCGACCATATCGCCCCCGTTGCGGGCAACAGCCAGCCCACCGAGGCGCAACTCGCGCGCCGGGAAGCCGCCACCGCCGAACAACTCACCCTGGATCACCTTGGCACGGAAGCAGTCGAGATGCTGGACCCCCACGCCATCGTCGGCTTCAAGCGTGACGGCGTGCAGGAGGGGGTCTACAAGAAGCTGCGCCTTGGCAAGTACGAGCTGCAAGGCTCCCTCGACCTGCACCACAAGACGCTCAACGAGGCCCGTATCGCCCTGGTGCAGTTCATTGCCGAATGCGAAGTGCGGGATATCCGCTGCCTGCTGATCCTGCACGGCAAGGGGGAGCTCAGCACCCCGCGTGCCCTGCTCAAGAGCCATGTCAGCGCCTGGCTGCCACAGTTGCCTTCGGTGATGGCCATGCACAGCGCCGAGCGCCGCCACGGCGGCAGCGGTGCGCTCTACGTATTGCTGCGCAAGAGCGAGCGCAAGAAGGCGGAAAACCGCGAACGACACCAGAAGCGCCTCGGCTGACTGCCTGAGGGTGGCACCAGGGTGGATGGCAGTGCTAGCATCGGGCGGCCCCGATCATGCCAGGTACGGGGTGCATACCATCAGGGACGATAACAAGGACAATCCCATGTCATACCAGAAACTCGAACAACATCAGCAACAACTGCACCGCCTCTCCCACCTCTCCGCCATCTGCGGCTGGGATCAGGCCGCCATGATGCCGGAGGGGGGCAACGAGGCCCGCGCCGAGGCGATGGCGGAGCTTGGCGTGCTGATCCACGGCAAGCGCACCGCCCCCGAGCTTGGGGAGTGGATAGCCAAGGCAGAGAGCGAGCCGCTGGACGAGCACCAACGTGCGAACCTGCGGGAGATCAAGCGCCAGTGGCAGGATGCAAGCCTGCTGCCGGGGGCGCTGGTGGAGGCGCTTTCCCTGGCCGGCAGCAAATGCGAGCACGCCTGGCGTCGCCAGCGCAAGGAGAACGACTGGGCAGGTTTTGCCCCGAACCTCGAGGAGGTGGTGCGCCTGTCGCGGGAGGTGGCTCGCCTGCGCGCCGACGCGCTCGGGGTGCGCCCCTATGACGCCATGCTGGCGCTGTACGAGCCCGGCATGACGAGCGCGAGGCTGGATCAGATCTTCGGCGATCTGACGAGCTGGCTGCCCGGCCTCATCCAGACCGTGAGCGAGCGGCAGAAAATCGAGACCCTCCTCACCCCGCAAGGCCCGTTCCCGGTTGCGACGCAGCAGGCGCTCGGCCAGGAGGTGATGGGGCTGCTCGGCTTTGATTTCGCCCACGGCAGGCTCGATGTGAGCAGCCACCCGTTCTGCGGCGGCGTGCCGACGGACGTGCGCATCACCACGCGCTACAACGAGCAGGAGTTCGTCTCCAGCCTGATGGGCATCGTCCACGAGACGGGCCACGCACGCTACGAGCAGGGGCTACCGCGCGCACTGCTCGGCCAGCCGGTGGCCGAGGCGCGTTCCATGGGCATTCACGAGAGCCAGAGCCTGTTCTGCGAGATGCAGCTCGGCCATCACCCCGCGTTCCTCACGCTGATTGCGCCGCGCATTCGCGCGCACTTCGGGGCAGAGGATGCGCTCGCACCCGCGAACCTCGAGAAGCTGTACAACAGGGTCGAGCCCGGCTTTATCCGCGTCGATGCGGACGAGGTCACCTACCCGGCCCACGTCATCCTGCGCTACGAGCTGGAGCGGGACCTGATGGAAGGGCGCATCGAGGTCGCGGACATCCCCGAGCTGTGGGATGCCAAGATGCAGCAGTGGCTCGGCTTGTCCACGAAGGGCAATTTCCAGAATGGCTGCATGCAGGACATCCACTGGACGGACGGCTCGTTTGGCTACTTCCCGAGCTACACGCTCGGCGCCATGTACGCGGCGCAGCTGCGCTTTGCACTCGAGCGTGAGCTCGGCGACATGGGCACGCTCGTAGAGTCCGGCCGCCTGCCGGAGATCTTTGGCTGGCTCGGTCGCCATATCTGGTCCCAGGGCAGCCTGCACGGCACGGACGAGCTCATTCGCCGCGCGACCGGTGAGGCACTGAACCCGCAGTGGCTGCGCAAACACCTCGAACAGCGCTATCTGAAATAAGCGAGGTTGAACCCCCTCCCAGCCTCCCCCTTCACAAGGGGGAGGAGCTAACCCCGCCCCCGTTCACAGAGGGGAGCTGTTTGTCCCCTCCCCTTACGAAGGGGAGGGTTAGGGTGGGGTCCTGCCCCCCTTACCTTACAAAGGGAGGACTGGGATTCCTCGGATCGCACTATTTTTGCTATTCCTGTCCGTTTTTGGCTAGTCACCCCTCTCGCCCCCGCTTAGTCTCTGGGACATGCCCACAGCAACCCGAGCCATGCCATGACCACAGCGCCCCCGCATTCATCCCAACGGGACGAGATTATCCCGGGTCTCACCCGGGAGCAGTGCCACGCCGCACGCCTCGCGCGAGACGCGCGTTTCGATGGTCGCTTCTTCACCGGGGTGCTCTCCACCGGCATCTATTGCCGCCCCGTGTGTCCGGCGCGAGCACCGCACGAGCACAATGTGCGCTATTTTCGCTTCGCGGCGGCGGCGGAGCAGCACGGGCTGCGCCCCTGTCTGCGCTGTCGCCCCGAGCTCGCACCGGCTCAGAGCGGCGATCTGCCACCGCTCGTCGCCCAGGTGCTGGCGCGCATCGAGCGCGGCGAGCTGGCGGAGCACAGCCTGGGTTCCCTTGCAACGCAGGCCGGGATCACGGAGCGCACCCTGAGGCGCCAGTTCGAGCAACATCTCGGCGCCTCGCCGAAACAGGTGGAGCAGACGCGCCGCCTGCTGCTTGCGAAACGGCTGCTGACGGAGACGCGCCTGCCCATCACGGACGTGGCGTTTGCCGCAGGCTTTGCGAGCATTCGTCGCTTCAACGACGCCTGGCTGCAGGCGTATGGCATGACGCCGGGCGCCTTGCGCAAGCAGGAGCGCGGTGCGCCAGCCGAGACGCCGCAAACGAGCCTGCAACTGCACCTGCAATATCGCCCGCCATTCGATGCGCAGGCCATGCTCGCGTTCTACCGGTTGCGCGCCATTCCGGGGCTGGAGCGGGTGGATGAGCACGGTTACGAACGCCGTCACCGGGTCGGCGAGCAGGAGGGGCTCATCCGCATCGAGCCCGTCGAGGGGGAGAGGCTCAGGCTGACGGTGCAGGATCTGCCGCCGGGCGCGCTGCCGGACATCCTGTACCGCGTGCGCCGCATGTGGGATCTCGACGCCGACATGGGCCGCATCGGCGAACACCTGGGGCAGGATCCGCTGCTCGCCGGCATCCAGGGGCGCTGGCCCGGGGTGCGGCTGCCGGGGGGGTGGGATGAATACGAGGTGATGCTGCGCGCCATCGTCGGCCAGCAGGTGTCGGTCAAGGGTGCCATCACCATCATGGGGCGCCTGGTGGCGCGCACCCAGGCTCAGTTCGGCACCGCGCAGCTGCCCACCCCGACCCAGCTGTGCGAGCTGGATCTCGACGGCATCGGCATGCCGGGCAGCCGCATCCGCACCCTGCAAGGGCTGGCCTCGGCGCTCGCAAGCGGCGCACTCACCCTCGCCACGGCAAGCGACGAGCAACTGCTCGCGCTGCCGGGCATAGGCCCCTGGACGGTCGCTTACTGGCGGCTGCGCTGCGGGCTCGACACGAATGCCTTCCCCGCCTCGGATCTCGTGCTGCAAAAGGCGCTGGGAGGCGGTGACAAGCTGCCGGTGAAAGAGGTGACAGCGCGCAGCGCCCCCTGGCAGCCGTGGCGCGCCTATGCCGCGAGCTGGCTGTGGCACGCCATGAGTGAACAACCAGAGCTGCTCACCCGGCCAACACAGACACAAGACGAGGAGAAGAGCCCATGATCCGCTATGACATGATGCCCACCAACCAGGGCGAACTGCTGGTCGCCATCGACGAGCGCGGTCTGGTCCATGTGGACTTCGTGGCCGGCCTGCGGCCACTGCCCGACATGCGGGACTGGCTACAGGACGGCGAGGCGCTAGCCCCCTTCCTCGCCGAGTTTCGGGACTACTTCGCGGGCCGGTTGCAGCGCTTCACCCTGCCGCTCGCCCCCAGGGGCACGGCGTTTCAGCAAGCGGTGTGGCAGGCGCTGTGCGACATCCCCTACGGGGAGACCCGCAGCTACGGCGACATCGCCCGCGCCATCGGCAAGCCAAACGCGGTGCGGGCGGTGGGTGCCGCGAACGGCCGCAATCCGCTCTCCATCATCATCCCCTGCCACCGGGTGATCGGCCAGAATGGCAGCCTCACCGGCTATGCGGGAGGCCTGCCCATCAAGCAGGCACTGCTGACGCTGGAGAGGGCCTCTCGTTGATCCGGCGCCACCCGGCCAGGGCTCACTGCCGCTGCGCCAGCCAGCCGTGAAACCCCAACGCCTGAAAGAAGCGGTGCGCCGCCGCGAAACCGGCCCCTTGCAAGAGGCGCCGGGTCTGTCCCTCGTCCAGGGAGGTGAAGTCCTCTCCGAGGCGGCGCACCATCTGCTCGCAGGCAGGAAGCGGCAAACCGGCGAGGGCGGCTTGCAACCCCATGGCCTTGCGCTCGAGCGGGTCCGTTGGCGCCATCAGATCCGCCAGCAGCAGGGGAGCGCCAGGATTGAGCTGGCGATAAATATCACCCAATAGCGCGGCTTTGGCATCTTGCGCCAGAAAATGCAGCACCAGCAGACAGAGTGCACCATCGCAAGGCTTATTCACCACAGGCAATGCGCCCAGGTGCCAGCACACCCTCTCCCCCATGCCCGCCTGCTCGGCCCGCATCCTGGCCTGGGCCAGCATGTCCGCCGAGATATCCTGGGCCACAAAGGTCCAGCGGGGGCAGAGACGGCCAAGCAGCAGCAACTCGCTGCCCGTGCCCACCCCCACCAGCAGCACCCGGGCCTGCTGGCCCAGCGCGGCCATCAGCCGGGAGGCACAAAGCTGGTGCAGCAGCTCGTAGCCTGGCACCAGCAGGGGGATGCGGCTGTCATAGGCCTTCGCCCCTTCTCCTTCGAATCGCTCCGTCATCTTTTGCTCCTTTGGTGTGAGCCCCCTTGATAGGGGCTTCCGCCGGGAGAAGGTCAAGAGCCACAGGGGCGAGCCAGTTGCCAGCCCAGCCCTTCCCATGAAGGGAGGGCCCTAGCCCCCCTTGCCCAGCGCCGCTTTCAGAGCCGGATTGAAGACACGCTGGAGGGAGGCGGGGTTGTTCACCAGCTTGGCCGCCGGGCGGCGCGGGCGCCTGACCAGCTCGCCGCCACAGTTGGGGCAGGTCAGGTGCAGATACTGATCGTTGCACTCGGCGCAGAAGGTGCACTCGAAGGAGCAGATGTAGGCCGTCGCCGTGTCGGCGGGCAGATCCCGGTCACAGCACTCGCAGTTGGGTCTGAGTTCAAGCATGGCAAGTTCCTGAAGCGCAAAGGGAAAGCGGGAAAGAGGGCAGCTCAGTCGACGATAAAGAGGCGAGCGCCCAGTTCGGTATAGGAGCGATGGGGTTCGGCGTTGTCCGCCACCTGGTAGCTCATGCCCGGCGTCAGGGTGAAGACGCGGCCATCCTGCAACTCGGTGTGCAGCTCCCCTTCGAGGCAGAGCAGCACATGGCCCTTGCTGCACCAGTGATCCGCCAGATACCCGGGGGAGTACTCCACCATTCGCACCCGCAGCTCCCCGAACTGCCGGGTGTGCCAGCGGGCGACGCCGCGCTCTCCCTTGTGTTCGGTCGGCGGGACCTCGGCCCAGTTCGTGGTGCAAAACGGCAGTGCATGGATGTTCATGACGGATCCTTTGTCAGAAGAAGGCTGGGGGAAGGTGCCTCACCACGGGATATCCGTGACAAGGCCGCACCCCATACTGCCATCAAATCCGCTCCAGCCCCATGCCCACTCGGGCAATCATCCTCTCTTCAGGCTGCCCATCACCTGCATCTCGCAGCGATGGCAGTCAAAGCGCAGGCGGAAACTCTCCTTGCCCATCTTGAGCTCCAGGGGCTCGGCCTTGAGACCGGGCACCTCCTTGGGGCAGAGCTGCTGGCTGTAGCGGATGCAGTGCTTCGTTGTCATCAGCACCACTTCCCGCTCCTCCTTGTTCGCCTCATACGCGGGGGCGATGCTCCCCACCCCGTGTTCGCGAAAGAACTGCTCCGCCGCGCTGTTCAGCACGTTGCCGAGGTAGGAGAGCCGATGCTGGGGATAAACGGCGCCTCGCAGGGGAATGCGCCGCTCGGGTCGCCGGTAGGCTGCCAGACGGGCCGCCTCCAAGGCGGCAATGCCGTCCCGGCGCAAGCCGTTAAGCTGTGAAGCCGCAATAAATAGCGGGCGAGTGAATGCCAACTCAATCTGGCGCGCCACAAACAGGGTGTTGCCGAGTTTGCCGAGCTGATCCCTGGCCTGTTGCAGCGCCCGTTCCGGGTTGTCGGCCGGCTGCTGGTCGCAGGGGAGCGTGACGGCGGCGCCAATGCCCTGCTCGTCCACAAGTTCAAGCCGCAGTCCCTCGTCGCACTCCGATAGCCGCATATCGACCCGGATGCGGCGATCCGCGCTCCCCTTTTCGAGCTGCTTGCTGAAGGCCTGATCGTGGTTGCGAAAGATCTCGGTGCCCACCTTGAGACCGGGCATGGGTTCCGACAGGAGTAACCGCTTGCTCTGTGCCTTCTCCTCCACTTTATTGAGGCGCATCCCCACCAGCTCGCCCCCCGGCTTGAAGAAGCCGAGGCCATCGCCGTTGTTGAGGGCAACGGCCTGGCCGTCGATCTCGATGCCATCGCGGGTCACGCTGGTGACGCGCCCGAGCGGCTCCCCTACGTATTTCGGGCTGCGCGGCGAATCGATGCCTGGCTGTCGGCCATGGAGGAAGTAGTCGGTGCTGCCCCGGTTGAAACTCTTCTTGGGATCCGGCGTAAAGGTGTAGCTGCAACGACCGGCGGAAGCGGCCACCAGATCGGGGCGGCTCGCCAGGATGGTGTCCAGCTTCTGGCGATACCAGGCGGTGACGTTCTTGACGTAGTCGAGCCCCTTGAGGCGCCCTTCAATCTTGAAGGAGCGGATCCCTGCGGCGATCAGCGCCTCCAGGTTGTCGGTCTGATCCATGTCTTTCAAGGAAAGCAGGTGGCTGTTTTCCACCAGCACCTCCCCCCCTGGCGTTTGCAGGGAACAGGGCAGCCGACAGAGCTGGGCGCACTCGCCGCGATTCGCGCTGCGCCCGGTGCGGGCGTGGCTGATGTTGCACTGGCCGCTGTAGGAGACACACAGGGCGCCGTGGATGAAGAACTCCAGCTGCACGCTCGTGGCGGCGCTTATCTCGCGGATCTGCGCAAGGGAGAGCTCGCGGGCCAGCACCACCTGGGAGAAGCCCACGTCCTGCAGAAACGTCACCTTTTCCGGGGTGCGGTTGTCGGTCTGGGTGCTGGCGTGCAGCGCGATGGGGGGCAAATCGAGCGCTAGCAGCCCCATGTCCTGCACGATCAGCGCATCGGCGCCCGCCTGGTAGATCTGGTGGGTCAGGCGCCGGGCCTGCTCCAGCTCGTGGTCGTGCAGCAGGGTATTGAAGGCGACGAAGACCTGGGCGCCGAAGCGGTGAGCATGGCGGGCAAGAGCCTCGATATCCTCAAGGCTGTTGCCCGCTGCGCTGCGGGCACCGAAGGCGGGCCCCCCCATGTAGACGGCATCGGCGCCGTGGTTGATGGCCTCGATGCCATAGGCGAGGTTCTTGGCCGGGGCCAGCAACTCCAGGCGGTTGTGATGGTTCTGATCGCGCATAACGTCCGGTTCAAAGGGCTGCAAATGGCCGCCACTCTAGCCAGACTCCCCGCCCCCCGCCTTGATCCCGCTTAAGATCACCGCAGAATGCAGGATTGACCAGGTACAAGGACATCTGGCGGCCCCCTTATTCCCCGGCCCTGACAGAATGCCGACTACGCAGGCACCCGACGCGGAGCTAGATCACGACCTTGAGGGCCAGCCCCAGCAGCACCAGGCCGCTCACCTTGTCGATCACGGTGGATTTGGCCTTGAGCCAGGCGAGTACGGGCCCGCGAGAGAGCACCAGGGCCACCAGCACATACCAGAGCGCATCGATGCCGCCTGCGGTCAGCATCATGATGCCCCCCTCACGCCAGCCGGTGTCGGCGTGCACGAACTGGCTGAACAGGGCGATAAAGAAGATGGCGAGCTGGGGGTTCAAGAAGGCCACCATAAAGCCCTCGAACGCCCCCTGACGTCCCCGTGGCGGGTGCCCATCCTCCTTGCCTGCCTCACCCCCTGCGGGCCTGGCCAGCAACGCCTTGATCCCGAGCCAGGCGAGGAACGCCGCGCCGCCGTAGCGGATGAGATCGAACAGCAGCGGGGTCTGGGTGATCAGGATGGCGAGGCCGAGGGCCGTGATCAGCGCATAGATGCCGACTCCCAGGCCATGTCCCAGCGCCGTGGCAACCCCGTGGCCCTGCCCTCCCTGCACCGTATTGCGGATGATCAGTGCCAGGCTCGGCCCCGGGCTGATGGCCCCCATCACGCAAATGGCGGCCAGCGCCAGCCAACTCGTCAGCTCCATACCTTCTCTTCCTTCGTGTCGATTGTTGTCACCCGGGATCAGGGTAGGGGGTGGCTCGCTATGCCAGAAGTGAAAGTTATGAATAGAGTCCATAGCCAGTGGCTATAGAGTGGCACAACCCGCTGCCATCAGCGGCTCGCCTGCGACCCTCCTGCCAACTGCTTGCGACTCTCCCCCAAGGTGAATTGCAGGTGATCCCGCAGGAAGGGATAGGCCAGCTCGCGAAACCAGCGGTGAGCCGGATCCAGGTGGTGGCGCTGGTGCCACAGCAGATGATACTGCTGGACCCGGGTGGCGAAGGGGAGATCGCAAAAACTCAGGGCATGTTCCCGGGAGAGCTGCCAGGCGATATGGGCCGGGGTGGTCATCAGACAGTCTGTGCGCAGCAGCACCTCCACCGCTGCCTGGAAGAAGGGCACCCGGGCAAACCAGCGGCGGGAGAGCCCGCGGGGGGCCAGCACCTGCTCCACCGGGCTGTCCTTGTCCCCGCCCCCGCTCACCTGCAGGTGGGGCCAGGCGAGGTAATCCTCCAGGCTGAGCGCCATGCCAGAGAGCGGGTGATGGCGCCCCATCAGCACCACCAGCCTGTCCTCCCCCTGATGCAGGCCACGGATCTGGTCCGGCACCAGCTCCGTGATGGTGGAGACCATGTCCAGCTCCGATTGCCAGAGCTGGGGCAACTGGCGCTTGTCCCACAGGCTGTACTCCAGCGCCGCCCGGGGGGCGGCCCTCGCCAGGGCCGCACAGATGTCCGGCAGGATGTGCTGGGCCACGTAGTCGGAGGAGGCGAGCCGAAACACCCGCTCGCAGCGCTCGGGGGCAAATTCAGGCGCCTCGTAGAGCCGCTCCAGGGCACCGAGGGAATCGGCAAGCTGGGCCGCCAGGGCCTCGGCTCGCGGGGTCAGCAGCCAGCGCTGCCCTTCCCGCACCAGCAGCTCGTCGCCAAACTCGCTGCGAAGCTGGCCGAGCTGCTTGCTGATGGAGGGCTGGCTAAGGTTCAGCAGCTCCGCCGCCCGGCTGATATTGCGGGTCTCCAGCAGCACCTTGAGGGTGGGCAAGAGATTGAGATTCGCTTTGTGCACAGGAGTCACCTCGGGAAGGGGTCGCCGGGATCGGGCCTTCATCTTACGGCAAGGAGAAGCGGAAATTTAAGCAAAATCACGGTCTTGCTCCCGCCACTCCCCTTACACTGGGAGGACCGCAGGATGACAGTGAACGCCCCGTGCGGCATAATTTCGCCACTTTCCGCCCCAGGGCGGCCATCACGACAAGCGACGACAAGATGACATACGCCACTATCACCGGGTGGGGAAAATGCCTGCCCCCCGCCTCGCTGACCAACGATGACCTCGGCACCATCATGGATACCTCGGACGAGTGGATCTACCCGCGCACCGGCATCAAGGCCCGCCGGGTCTCCCATGTCAGCACCCAGGCGCTCGCCACCCTGGCCGCCCGTCGCGCCCTGGCGTGCGCAGGTCTGGACGCCGCCGCCCTCGATGGCATTATCCTCGCGACCGCCACACCGGGCACGCTGGTCCCCAATGGCGCCTCCGCCGTGCAGCAGGCCCTCGGCGCCCACAAGGCGGCGGTGTTCGACCTCAACGCCGCCTGCACCGGCTTCGTCTATGCCCTCTCCGTCGCCACCTCCCTGGTGCAGACCGGCATGATGCAAAGGGTGCTGGTGATCGGCGCCGAGCGGCTGACCCAGTTGCTGGACTGGGCCAAGCGCGACACCGCCGTGCTGTTTGGCGACGGCGCCGGTGCCGTCATCATAGAGGCGAGCGAGCAGGAGAGCGGCCTGATTGCCAGCAAGCTCGGTTGTGACAGCGAGGCGCGGGAGATACTGCACGTGCCGAACTTCGGCACCGATCGGGTGCGCTTTGCCGACATCGACGGCCTCTTCACCTTCAACTTCGAGGGGCAGGAGATCTTCAAGCGTGCCGTGCGCGGCATGGGCGAGGCCACCGGCGCCGTGCTGGCCCAGGCCGGCATCGCCCCCGAGCAGGTCGATCTCATCGTGCCGCACCAGGCGAACGTGCGCATCATCGAGACCCTGGCCAAGCGGATGAACGCCCCCATGGAGAAGGTGATGGTCAACATAGAGCAGTACGGCAACACCTCCGCCGCCACTGTGCCCATCGCCCTGTGCGAGGCGCTGGAGCAGGGTCGGGTCAAGCCGAACAGCTACCTGCTGACCGCCGCCTTCGGGGCCGGGCTAACCTGGGGCGCCGCCCTCATCAAATGGGGAGATCGCGTCACCCCGATCGCGAGTTGCGACGAGGTGCTGCCCCCCTGCGAGCAGAGCGCCCTCGAACTCATCGCCCATGCGGTGCAGGGTTGCCAGCAGGCCCGCCCCGCCGACGCCTGAGCGAGCGCCCGCTCCCCATGATCCGCCAGGAGCCCGAGGCTCCTGGCTGCCAGCCCCCTACGCCCCCTCGCCGTTTCGGCAGCGACATAAAAGTCATTGAAAAGTGTGAATTTTGAGCGAAACATATCAAAAAATGACCACTTGACACTTTTTTGTCGTCAGAATGCGGCCAAGGGGTTCACAACCTTGCCGGATCTGGTAGTATGCGGCCTCGCACTTGGGGAGGGGTTCCCGAGCGGCCAAAGGGATCAGACTGTAAATCTGACGGCTCTGCCTTCGAAGGTTCGAATCCTTCTCCCTCCACCATCTTCCTGAACACAATATGCAATGCCCCTGTGGAGGGGTTCCCGAGCGGCCAAAGGGATCAGACTGTAAATCTGACGGCTCTGCCTTCGAAGGTTCGAATCCTTCTCCCTCCACCATCCTTCAGACAACCCGGCCTCGCGCCGGGTTTTCGCTTTTCTGGATAGAATCCACATGGCGCTGTCAGATCTGACAATTGCCCTTCCCGCACTTTTTAGAAACAGTAGAGCCTCATGTCGCAAGGAGTGCACACAGATGTTTGAAATCTGGGATGAAACGGGTCGCGAGCACGGGCTAACACTGCCCGAGCTGCAACTGCGGCTGCGGGATTACCAGGGAGACGTGATGGTGCGCTACCTCAACCGCCTCGGCCTGCCGAGCACCCTCTTCCTGACCATCCGTCAGGGATGCGCCTATCAGCGCTTCAAGGCGGGCTCCCCCATGCTCGACTGGTCCTGGCTTGCCCAGGCCATGCACGCAGCCCCCCTGGCTGGCGCCGCACCTGCACAGGGCCATGCCCTTCCCTGACCCCCTCCTTCCTGCCCACGCCCATTATCAGACTCTTCCTACAGCCTCCCTTTAGACCCTCCCTGTATGATGCGCAGCCATGTTCCCGTCAGGTGAGAGCCATGTTTGCGTTCAAAGAAGAGTATCCCGTGAGTGCCATGGTCAGCATGGCGGATATCGTCGTCCCCTTTTACCAGCCCATCATCGGCCAGGATCGTCAGGTCAAGGGGTATGAGGTGCTGGCCAGACGCAGGGATGCCGGCAGCTAGGGTTATCAGAGCATCGATTTTGCCGCCCTCGGCGAGGATGATGCCCTGCACCTGGATATCGTCATGCTCAGGGCCATCATGCGCGATCTGCCCGTGCTCGCCCAAAAAGGCCCCTATGCACTCTCCATCAACCTCAATCCGGCGCTCTCCAGCCCCACCTACCGCAATCTGCTGTTGCTGGTGCTGCTCCAGGCCCGCAAGCTGGGGATAGACATCTGGTTCGAGGTGCTGGAACACGTCAGGATCAAACACCAGCACAGGGAGATGATCGAGGTGTTGCGGGCCCATGGCGCCCACATCGCCTGTGATGACTTCGGCTCCCTGGCGTGCAATTTCCAGCGCCTGATGATGCTTCCCTACGAGATCGTCAAGCTGGATCGCTCCCTGCTGCTTCAGGCTGCGCGCAGCACCCACGCCCTCAACATGCTGACGGGTCTGGTGAAATACCTGCAACGACTCGGCATGTCCGTGGTGTGCGAGGGGGTGGAGACCCAGGCCCATATCGAGGTGGCGAACCGGCTGGGCTGCGACTATCAGCAGGGCTACGCCTACGCCATTCCCTCCCCTCTCTCCCGCTGGGCCTGAGCCGAGCGCTTGCGTGTCACGGGGGAAACCCGGGCACCTTTCCCATGAAATCCGGCAAGGTGCTGCCATTTTCCTGCCAAAGATGGCAGGCTGTCCCGGCCACACTGACGCCGAGGTCCGCCATGGTTCGCTTTGCCACCTTCAATCTCGCCTTCGACCGTACCGCCGCCGGCATGCTCGCCGGTGAACTGGCCCTCAGTCGTACCGAGCAGGATGCCCTGCTGGCCCGCCTCGCCGACGGCACCTTGAGCGGCGCCGAGAAGACCAGGGCCCTCGACGTGCAGCAGATCCGCAACATCGCCGAAATCATCCAGCGCACCCGGCCGGACGTGTTGCTGCTGAGCGAATTCGACAATGACGGCAAGGGCCGCGACACCACGGACCTCAAAGCCTTCAACGACAACTACCTGGCCCACGCCCAGCACGACGAGGTGGCCGCCATCAGCTACCCGGTGCTGCAGAACTTCGCCACCAACACCGGTCTGATGAGCGGCCATGACCTCAACCTGGACGGCAAGGTCAACAACGGGCCGGACGACGCCTGGGGCTTTGGCAGCTATCACGGTCAGTACGCCTTCGCCGTGATGTCCCAGTACCCCATCGATACCAAGCAGATCCGCACCTTCCAGAGATTCAAGTGGAAGGAGATGCCGGGCGAAGTGAATCCCGTCATCGACGACTGCAACAATGCCAAGGCGCCGATCCCGGCCGGCCGCCAATGCGGCGATGCCTGGTATGACGACGCCGCCTGGCAGGCCTTCCCGCTCTCGTCCAAGAACCACGCCGACGTGCCGGTGCGCATCAAGCGTGGCAACAAGGAGGAGGTGATCCACTTCCTCATCTCCCACCCGACTCCGCCCATCTTCGGCAACGCGGCGCGCCACAACGTCAAGCACAACCGGGCCGAAGTCGCCTTCTGGCAGGACTATGTAGAGACCGCCAGCTACATGGTGGATGACGCCGGCAAGGCCGGTGGCCTGCCCGCGGGCGCCAGGTTCGTCATCGCCGGCGATCTCAACGCCGACCCCCAGATTGGCGATGGGGATCTCACCGCCATTCAGGATCTGCACAACCATGTGCTGGTCAACCAGACCGTCACCAACGGCGCCCTGATCCCGATCAGCCAGGGCGGCCCCGAGTGCCTCGCCAGCCAGCCGGATCAGTGCAAGCGCAACAACAACCGCCCCACCCCGGAGCGCATTACCAGCAGCAGCGGCCTGCAGCTCGACCACGTGCTCCCCTCCGCCAACCTGAACGCGGTCGCCTCCGGCGTGTTCTGGCCGGCCAGCTTCGAACCTGGCTACCACCTGGTGTATGACCCCAAGCTGGGCATCGCCAAGGGAGTCAGCTCGGATCACCGCCTGGTGTGGGTCGACGTCACACTGTGACAGTGACGCAGAGCAGACAAGCAACGGGGCCCGCAGGCCCCGTTTTCATTGGTTTGTCATACCAGCTTCTCCACCCGGGCCGGCAACCCCTGGCGGGCCGACGAGCCGATGGCCCAGTCCACCAGGGGATAGCGGCCATGGCGGCTGGGATCCAGCACCGCCAGATCGTTGAGGTTGACCCCGGCTCCGCGCAGCGGATTGGCGACCACTTTCTGGCCGTCTATCCAGTGTTCCCGCGCCCCCAGCTCCTTGTGGCCGAAACCGTGCTCGATGGCGATGGCATCGGCCTGCACCCCGGCCACGCACTCGGCCACCCCGATCACGCTGCCATCCGGGGTGCTGACCCGTACCCTGTCCCCGCTCTCGATGCCCAGCTGCGCCGCCGTCTGCACATTGAGCCGCACCCGGTTGCTGGGGTTCACCTGGCGCAGGCGATCCGAGCCGATGCTCATGGAGCTCATGGTGTGGGACTTGTAGCTGGTGAGCAGCAGCGGCCACTGGGCCGGCTTGAACGCCTCATTGAGCGGCGTGCCGTCCGCCAGCTGGGGGCGGAAGAAGCGCGGGGTACCACTCAGGAACTGCCCGCTCTGGCTGTGGCGGCGGCTGCCCACCTCGGGGTTCCACACCATCAGCGGCTTGGGCCAGCGCTTGCTCGGTTGACCCGCTTCGTCGCGCCCCTTGGCCGCCGGCTCGAAGCGCCCGCCACGGGCGAAGAGATAGGCGGCGCGGCCCGCCTCCTCCGCACTCAGGGTGGCATTCAGCACCGGCAGGATCCGTTCCACCCCGGACCAGGCGAGATCCTCAGGCCCGATAGGAGGCACCGGCTCGCCGAGATAGGCGACGTTGGCCGCCCCGTAGAGGGAGAAGTCCGCCGCCTTATGCAGGGCATGCAGCTTGCCATCCGCCCCTTTGAGCGCCCCCTCGCCAAAACCCGGCAGCCCCAGCCGTTTGGCCACCGCGATAAAGAAAGACTCCATGCAGACCGGATCTCCCTCGGCGGTCTTGGCGACACGGGGCTCCACGATAGGCCAGCGGCCTGTGGAGACCTTGGTCATCACCCCGTGCCAGGCGGTGGCCCAACCCCAGGACTCGTAGGTGAGGGTGTCCGGCACCAGGTAGTCCGACAGCGCCGACGACTCGTTGATGAAGCTGTCGATGCTGACCACAAGGGGCAGCACGGCAGGGTCCTTGAGCTCTTCGCCTATGGCCTTGCTGAGCCCGGCTTGGCCGTAGAGGGGGTTGCCCATGTGATTGATCCAGGCCTTGAGCCGGTAGGGGTAACCGTTCACCGCCGCGGTCAGGTGTTCGCCGAGCAGAGGGCCGGAGATGGGGAACCAGGGCTCCCGCGCCGGATAGGGGTTCTGGCCCGCCTCGCGCTTGCGCCGATATTCGGAAGTTTTCTCGTAGGGGAACTTGGATCGCGACAGGAAGACCCCGGCGGGCTTGACCATGCCGGGGAAGCTCGCCAGATCGTAGCGCGGCCCCGCCCCGAAGGGATCGAACTTGCCGCCGCTCGCCACGGCGCCGCCCCGGGCGTTCAAGTTCCCAATCATGACGTTGAGCATCATGATGGCCCAGGCCGAGTAGAAGCCGTTGGCGCTCATGGTGCCGCCGTGGGAGACCACTGCCGCCCGGGTGCCGTGGCTGGTGAACTCCCGCGCCAGCGCCTCGATATCGCTCACCGGCACGGCGCACTCTGCGCTGTATTGCGCGAGAGTGTGCTCCCGGCACGCCTCGGCCAGCAGCTGGAAGCTGCTCTTGACCATGAACTTCCCCTTGGGGCCCTGAATGGTGCGATCCACCCAGAGGTTGGCCCGCTCACACTGGCCGGCGGGTCTCGGCTCGCCGCTGCTCGCCTCCTCTACCAGCATGGCGTCCCCCTCCCCGTAGGCTTCCCCCTCAAAGGGCAAACCGAGATCGCTGGCCCGCAGCATCTGACCGAAGCGCGGGTGGGACTCGTCGCAGAGCACCAGGTGGCTGGCGTTGCAAAAACCGCGATAGCCGACCCGCTCGGCGGCAGCGGCATGGGGGGCTGCCAGAAAGGACTCGGCGAAACGCTGGTTGTCGATGATCCAGCGCAGCATGGCCATGGCCAGCGCCGAGTCGGTGGCGGGGCGGATGGGCAGCCAGCGGTTGGCCGGGGCGGAGGGCATGTTCACCGTGTTCGGCAGGCTGGGGGCCACCACCACGTAGGAGAACGGCTTGCCCGGTCGCGCCCGGTTTGCCGCCAGCTGACGGGACTGGCGCTTGAAGGGGTTGCCCGATTGCTGGGGCGAGGTGCCCATGAACAGCAGGAAGTCGCTCTCGTCCCAGTCCGGTTTGAGGTGGGCGTTCTTCTCCAGATCGTCCAGCAGGGCGCCGGCCCCGACCCGGAACGACAGGCCGCAATAAGCGCCGTGATTGGCAAAGTTGCGGGTGCCGAAGCTGTTGAAGGTGAAGCGCTTGATGAAGTGATCCCGCCCCTCGTCCGAGGCGTTGCTCACCAGTAGCTGGTTGGCCCTGGGGCCGTACTCCGGGTTGGCCGGGTCGAGCGGCTCGACGAGGTTGCGAATGGCCCGCAGCCCCTCAACCTGGCCCTCGCCGAACAGATCACCCCCCTCCACCACCTCGGCCACCAGCTGCTCGAAGGGGATGCTCTGCCAGCGACCGCTGCCACGGGGCCCCACCCGCTTGAGACAACGGGTGACCCGCTGCGGGCTGTCGAGCTGCTCCAGCATGGCGTTGCCCCGGGCGCAGGCGGTGGAGCGCCCGTCCAGCCCCCCTTCCTGGTAGCCACTGGTTGCGAGCAGCGCCTGCTTGACCGGGGTCTTGAAGTCGATGTGGTGGCGGGCGGAGAGGGGGTGATAGGGGTTGCCCAGGATCCGCACTATCTGGTCGCGCTCGTTGTCGATGCGGGCCCGCACTCCGCACAGGGTCCAGCAGCCGAGGCACATGGTGTTGGCAACCCGCTGGGCCGGGTTGGGGTGCAGCTCCCCCCGCTCGTCAACCCGGTACTCCACGGCCAGCGAGTTGCCATGGATGGGATCCCGGGTCGGGTGGCCCGAGCTGCCGGTGGCAATGCCACTCGCCACCTGCTTGAGGGTGTCGCTGTAACCGGCGACAAACAATCCGGTGCCACCGGCGATGGCGGCGCCCTTGAGAAACGTGCGTTTGCTGTGATCCATCAGAGTGCCTCGCGTGCAAAAAGAGTGGGTGCCTTGATGGCAGAGGAAACAGAGGGGCGCACCAGCTCCGAGAGGGCCACCAGCAGGGCCAGCAGCAGACTGAAGGTGCCGAGAATGCCGAGCACACCGGCCGGGCCCCAGGCGATTTCATAGAGGTAGACGCCGGCACCGTATTTGGGTGCGAGCTGCCCCTGGATCAGCACCAGCCAACGCAGGCCCCACACCAGGTGCAGCCCCAGCAGCGCCAGCCCCCAGAGTGCCAGGCGGGCAGAGATCCTTCGCCGCAACAGCATCAGCAGGCCGGCCAGCCCCAGGGTCAGCAACAACCAGTGGGCCGCCAGCCGCCAGCTCGGGTCGAGCCGATAGAGGGCTGCAGCCTCTGCCGCCGAGGCACCGCCCAACAGGGCCCAGCCCAGCAGGGAGAGCGCCAGCAGGCCTAACGTCCAGCCACTCTGGCGCAGCAGGGTCGACTCGGTCTGGGCATGCCAACCCGCCAGCAAGCGGTTGAGCAGCAGCAGGGCACTCTGGGCCCCCAGCACCGCGCTCAGGGTCAGCAGCCAGGGCAACCAGGGGGTATGCCAGAGCGGGCGCGCCGCCACCGCCATGGTCTCGAGCCCGGTGTAGAGGGCGATGCTGAGCCCGCTCAGGGCCGCCAGCAGGGAGAGGGGCCTCTGCCAGGATTTCCCTGACCAGTCTCCCAGGCAGAGCAGCCGGGCAAGGCGAGCTATCTTGCCCCCTTCTGCGCCGCGCCGGGCCAGGGCAGGCCTTAGCAGCAGCCAGCCGAGCAGCATGGAGAACAGGCTGAACAGCGGCAGCAGATAGGCGCCATACCACATGACGGAGCCAAAGCGCGTCTGGGCGTAGAAGTGCCAGGCCCGGGCCGGCTGGTGCAGATCCGCGGTCAGGGCAATGGGGGCCACCAGGCCGGCCGCCACCATCAGCACCGCCGCCAGGGTCTGCAGCCGCGGGTCCGGCGCTTTGCGCCACAGCTCAAACGCGCCGAGCCAGAGGGCTCCGTAGGCGAGGCCGATGAGGAAGAAATATTGCACCGCCCAGGGCAGCCAGGTGATGGGCTGAGCCGGGGCCAGCAGTTCGTTAATGACCATGGGCTATCTCCTTGCCATCGTCGGTGAGCAGGGTGCGCAGGGCCGGATTGCCGTCGACCTTGCTGACGAAGGCCTCATCCATGCCGAGATAAAAGACCCGCGGCTGGGTATTGGCCTCGGGCTTGAGCACCTTGAGCGCCGGCTCGTGTTGGCGCAGCAAGCGGCTTATCCGGCTCTTGGGGTCGTTCAAATCCCCTATGATGCGCGCCTCGCCGACACAGCTCTCCACGCAGGCGGGCAAGAGCCCCGCCTCCAGCCGATGGGCGCAGAAGATGCACTTGTCGGCGGTGTTGGTCTCGTGGTTGATGAAGCGGGCATCATAGGGGCAGGCCTGCACGCAGTAGCCGCAGCCGACGCACCAGTCGTTGTTGACCACGACGATGCCGTCATCGCGCTGGAAGGTGGCGCCGGTGGGGCAGACATCGAGGCAGGCGGGCTCGGCGCAGTGGTTGCACAGCCTCGGCAGCATCAAGAGGGAGGCGGGAGCCTCGAGGGCGGCCACGTCGCTCACCTCGTACTGGCTCACCGTGGTGCGAAACTGGCCGAGTGGAGGCTGGTTTTCGATGGTGCAGGCCACGGTGCAGGCCTGACAGCCGACGCAGCGGCGCAGGTCGATCAGCATGCCGTAACGCTTGCGGCCATCCCCCCGGCTGATGGCCGCCCGCCCGTTGCGGGGAGCGGGAACGGACTGTGCCTGAACCTGGGTGACGGGGATCAGGGCCGCCCCTGCGGTGAGGGCGGCGATCCCGGATAACAATCGGCGCTTGCTGGGCTCCATGGCGTCTTTCCTTCTGCTGAGCTGGCTTGAAAGGGGTTGGGCCGATTGTCCTCAACGCGGGAAGTCGCCTCTATTGTGGTTTTCCACATACCGGGAGCCGGGTTGATCCAGCGCAATAAAAAATGCCCCAGCCCTGCTGAACTGTGACCGGGGCGGCGTTTGCCGCCCCTCCCGGCCCCCGTTCGCATGCAAGCGCACGTCCCGGTGATAGACTGCCCCTTTGCATAGAGAGGAGATCCCCCTGCACGCCCCAGTCCCCTTGCCCCTGCTCAGCCTGCTGCTCTGGCTCGCCCTGTCAGCCCTGCCGCTGCGGGTGCAGGCCGCCCCAACCCCCTCTGTGCCAGCGCTGGCCCAACAGCAGCCCACACCATCCCAGGCCACGCCGGTGCAGACCATGGCAGAGCCGATACGCATCGGCGTGCTGGCCACCCGCGGCCCGGCACTGGCCAGAGCCCAGTGGCAACCGCTGCTGCACTGGCTGGCACAGCGCGTGCCCGGCCATCGCTTCTTGCTGCATCCGCTGGGGCTCGATGAACTGGCCGAGGCCGTCGCCCGCGAGCACCTCGATTTCGTCATCACCAACCCGGGCCAGTCGGTGAGCCTGGCGCGCCAGTACCCACTGGCCTGGCTCGCCACCCTCAAGAGTCCGGCCGGGGGGGACAACCTAGCCATCGGCGCCGCCCTGGTGGTGCCTGCCCAGACCCCCTACCGACACTGGCGTGACCTCGAGGGACAAGCGGTCGCCGCCGTCTCGGAGAACGCCTTCGGCGGCTACCTCGCCTATCGCTTCGAGGCGGGCGAACAGGGAGTTCGGCTGGAGCGCTTCTTCTCCACCGTGCAGTTCACCGGCTTTCCGCTGGACCGGCTCATCGAGCGGCTGGCGGCTGGCGAGGTGGCCGCCGCCATCGTGCCGGTGTGTCAGCTGGAGCGCATGGAGCGGGAAGGCAAGGTCGCCAGGGGAGCGTTTCGGGTGCTGGACGATCAGGCGCCGGCCGGCTTTGGTTGCCAGAGCTCTACCCGGCTCTACCCCAACTGGTCCTTCGCCAAGACAGAGCGGGCCTCCCCCGCGCTGGCGCTGGCGGTGACCCGTGCACTGTTTGACCTGCCCGCTGATAGCGAGGCGGCCATCGCCGCCGATTCGGCGGGCTGGACAGTGCCCACCAGCGAGCTCGCCATCGACCGCCTGCTCAAGGCGCTGGATCGCCACCCGCTGCAGGGCCCCTGGTGGCAAGCGGCCTGGCACTGGCTGCGCCAGCATCAACAGTGGGGCTGGGGCGCCCTGGCGCTGGTACTGCTGCTGGGGGGCCACCACCTGCTGCTGCAACGTCTGTTCAACCGCAGCCAGCGCCGGCTGCTCAAAGCCCGCCACCAGCTCGAGCAGAAGGGACGCCAGCTGGCACAGGCCAGACGGCTCGCCGAACTGGGCGAGCTGGGCGCCAACGTGGCCCACGAGATCAATCAGCCCCTCAGCGCCATCGCCAACTACAGCCAGGGGGCCTTGTTGCGACTGGACAAATTGGCACAGGATCCGGCCCAGGCTGCCGCCCAGGCCTCCCTGCGTCAGGCCCTGGAGCAGATAGGACTCCAGGTCCAGCGCATCACCCAGACCGTCAACCGGCTCAGAGCCAGGCTGCAAAAGCGCCCTCCCCGCGTCGAGCCTTGCGACCTGCCCACCCTGGTGGCGGAGTTGCACCCCCTGCTGGAGCAGATGCTGGCGCCCCTCGACGTTGCCTTCACCCTGCACTGGCGGGGCCAGCCACGCCCGTTACCTCTGGACGGCACCGGGATGGAGCAGTTGCTGGTCAACCTCATCAAGAATGGCGCCGAGAGTGCGGCGCAGAGGGCTCGCCTTCCTACGCCAGCAGCGGCACAGGAGCCTGCCCGGGTTGAGCTGCTGATCGCCTTCGAGGCGCAGAGATTGTTGCTGGAGATCTGTGACAACGGTGCCGGCCTGAAGGTCCCCACGACCGAACTTCAGCAGGCGTTTTACAGCGACAAGCCCGATGGCATGGGGCTGGGGCTGGCCATCTGCCGGGAGGTGGTCGAGAGCCATCGCGGCCAGTTCAGCCTGGAGAACCTGAGCCCCCACGGCTGCCTGGCCCGGGTCATCCTGCCCGTGCCGCCACCCGAGGATCACACCTCAGCCACCCCCACCCACCAGCCAACACCGAGGAACTGAGATGCCGCCCCCTGCCCGCCCCCGCTCTATCTGGTCGACGACGACGAGGCCGTGCTCGACTCCCTGCGCTTCATGCTGGAGAGTTGCGACGAGCGGCAGCTGTTCAGCTTTGCCGATGGCGAGCGCTTTCTGGCCGAGGTCGACCTGCACCAGCCCGCCTGCCTCATTCTCGACTGCCGCATGCCAGGGCTCTCTGGCCCCGAGGTGCAGCAGCGGCTGAAGGCGGCCCAGAGCCCCATCGCCATCCTGTTTCTCACCGGCCACGGCGAGGTGCCGCTGGCGGTGGAGTCCCTCAAGCTGGGGGCGGTGGATTTCTTGCAAAAGCCGGTGCAGCTGGCCCCCCTGCTCGCCGCCATCGAGCGGGCCGAGCAGGCGACGCAGGCGGCGGCCACCCGCCTCGCCCAACTGGCCGCCTTTGAGCGCCTCACCCCGCGCGAACGCCAGTTGTTGCAGCTCATCGCCCGGGGCCACAAGAACCAGCAGATAGCGCAGGATCTCTGCATTTCGGTGCGCACCGTCGAGGTGTGCCGCGCCAGCCTGATGAAACGCCTGGCGGTGAACTCCCTCGCCGAGATGCTGCTGCGCTACGCGCAGGTGAGCGAACACCCCTGAGTGGCCTGCAACCGTACAAAACGGGCAGGGATCACACATTTGGCGCTTCGATGGCGGTAGAGTGCCCTCTTCTCTTCACCAGGATCGCCCGGGTCCTGCGCCTTGTTTCGAGGACACATCATGGAACTGCTTCTGCTCAGCAACGGTAAAACCACAGAACACCCCGGCCTGCTCGGCTGGGCCCGCGACCGGGTGCAAACCCTGCTCGCTCGCAACCAGGTCAAGCGCATCCTGCTCATCCCCTACGCGGTGATCCGCAGCGACTGGGATGCCCGCGCCCGGGAGCTCACCGAGAGTCTGGGGGTGGACGCCATCAGCATCCATCACTTCGACGATCCGGTGGATGCCATCAACCGGGCCGACGCCATCTTCATCAGCGGCGGCAATACCTGGCTCCTGAACCAGCGGCTGCACGAGTATGGTCTGGTGGTCCCCATCCAGCGTGCGGTGCGCGAGCGGGGCGTGCCCTATGTGGGCTGGAGCGCCGGCTGCAACGTGGCCACCCCCAGCATCCGCACCACCAACGACATGCCTGTGTGCAGCGCCGTCGTGCTGCCTGCGCTGGGGCTCTTCCCCGTGCAGATCAATCCACACTATCTGGACGCCAGCATCAGCGGCCACATGGGGGAGACCCGGGACGAGCGTCTGGCCGAGTTCTGCGCCATCAACCCGAGCGAATCCGTGGTGGCCCTGCGCGAGGCGAGCCTGTTGCAGATCGGCGGCGATCACATCGAGTACTGGAGCGCCCGGGGCGAGACCTTCAAGATCTTCAAGCACGGCGAACCCATCCGGGAATACGGGGACGCTGCGCCTCTGGCAGCGCTCACCCCCTTCACGCCGGCACGCTGATCCTGCCAAACGACAGAGGGATGGCCTGCGCCATCCCTCTTTCTTTGTTGCTCGCCCCTTCGTGATTCACTCCAGAATGGCCATCTCCTCCCGAGAGCCGCTGCGCCCGGGAGCCCTCAGCAACACCACCAGCGGCACGGCGCACAGGCTGACCCACATCATCAGGCGAAAATCCTGCAGGTAGGCGAGCAGGCTGGCCTGCCGGGTCACCTCGCCGTTGATCATGGCCAGCCCCTTCGGCGTCATCAGCTCCGCCATGCCCCCGCCCTGATGCAGGTTGACATTGAACGGGGTGATGTAGGCGGCGAACGCCTCGTGGTTCATCTGGGATCGCTGGGCCAGATAGGTGATCACTACCGAGATGCCGATGCTGCTGCCGATGTTGCGCACCAGGCTGAACAGCGCTGTCCCCTCGTTGCGATAGCGCGGCGCCAGGGTCGCAAAGGTGATGGTGGAGAGGGGCACGAAGATGAAGCCGAGTCCCAGCCCCTGGATGATGCCGGTGCGCACTATGTCCCAGCTGCCGATGTCCGTGTTGAACAGGGTCATCTCCCACATGGAGAAGCTGGTGAGCAGCAGCCCTGACAGGATGAGGTAACGGGCATCCACCCGGCCCGACAGCCTGCCCACCAGCATCATGGCAACCATGGTGCCCACCCCGCGCGGGGCGAGCAGGTAACCCACGTCGATCACCGGGTAACCCATCAGCCCCTGCATGAAGGGAGGCAGCAGCGTCATGGTCGCCAGCAAGATGATGCCGACGATGAAGATGAAGAGCAGACCGACGCTGAAGTTGCGATCCCGGAACAGGGCCGGTTCTATGTAGGGGTGCGGGTGGGTGAAGATATGCACCACGAAGAGGTAGAACGCCATCACCATCAGGGCGGTCTCGATGACGATCTCCCGGCTGGCGAACCAGTTCTGGGACTCTCCCCTGTCCAGCGCCATCTGCAACGCCCCGATGCCGAGACTCAGCAGGGCGAACCCCAGCAGATCGAAGCGGCGGCTGGCATCGATCTTCGTCTCCTCGATGAAGGCGGCAAGCCCGAACCAGGCCAGCAGGCCGAACGGCAGATTGATGTAGAAGACCCAGCGCCAGTTGTAGTACTCGGTGAGCCAGCCCCCCAGCGACGGCCCCAGAATGGGACCCACCATGACCCCTATCCCCCAGAGCGCCATGGCGGAGCCGTGCTTCTCCGGCGGGTAGGTGTCCAGCAGCACCGCCTGTGAGAGGGGCACCAGGCTGGCACCGAAGATCCCCTGAAGCAGGCGGAACAGCACTATCTGATCCAGGCTCTGGGCCGCGCCGCACAGCATGGAGGCAACGGTAAAGCCCGCCACCGACCACATGAACAGCCTTTTTCGGCCAATTCTTGCCGAGATGAAACCGGTCAGCGGCATGAAGATGGCGGCCGCCACTATGTAGGAGGTGAGCACCCAGGAGATCTGATCCTGGGTCGCCCCCATGGCTCCCTGCATGTGGGGGAGGGCGACGTTGGCGATGGTGGTGTCCAGCGCCTGCATGATGGTTGCCACCATCACCGACAGGGTGATGAAGGTGCGACGGGAAGCCTGGTCGGCCTGCCCTGTGGCTGCGCTCGTCATATCAACCTCGACCTGACAGGCCAGGCAGGGTGCGCTGATGGCCGGTGTCTATCTCGGCAGTGGCACTCAGACCCGCCCTCAGGGTGGGCTGATCCGCTCCCGAATCCAGCTTGATCCGCACCGCCACCCGCTGGGCGATCTTGACCCAGTTGCCGGTGGCGTTCTGGGCCGGGATCACCGAAAACTCGGAGCCTGTGGCCGGGCTAAGGCTCTCCACCACCCCGGTCCAGTGCGCATCGGGGTAGGTATCCACACTGATGTCCACCTTTTGACCGGGCTGCACATGGGTCAGCTCCGTCTCGGTGAAGTTCGCCTCCACCCAGGGGGTGTCGGTCTCCACCAGCATCATGGCGGTCATGCCCACCAGACTGTACTGGCCGGGCTTGGGCAGCTGGCTGGCGATGCCGTTGGCGGGGGCATAGATGGTGGTACGAGCCAGATCCAGCCTGGCCTTGGCCAACTCGGCCGCGGCCTCCTGATAGGCGGGCTGCTGCTCCACCGGCAGGTTCACGTCCCCGCTGAGGGAGGCTTCAATCTTCTTGAGCCCCTCCTCCAGCGCCACCTGCTGCTGGGCGGTCTGTATGGTGAGCTGGCGGGCATCGTCGTAATTGGCGGTGGAGGTGAAGTGCCTGGTCACCAGATCCGCCTGGCGACGCTCCTCCTTCAGGGCATAGGCATGGCGGGTGCGTGCCACGGCGATCTCCGCCTGCTGGCCGCGATAACTGGTCTGCAGCGCCACCAGATCGGTGCGCACCTTCGCGAGCTCCGCCTCGGCCTTGGCCACGGCGACCCGGAAGGACTCCTGATCCAGCTCGAACAGCGGCTGGCCGGCCCGGACCTGCTGGTTTTCCTCGACGAACACCTTGGCCACCCGGCCCAGCACCTCGGTGCTGATGGGGACCTTGTCTGCCTTCACATAGGCGTTGTCGGTCTCGACATAACGGCCACCCAGCATGTAGATGGCACCTATGCCGAGCAGGGCCAGTGCCGGTACCACCACCAGCAGAAGCAGACGGGTCCGGCGGCGGTTCGTCACCGGCGTTTGGGGAGGGGAAGATTCGGCATTCATAGAAACACTCCACATTCAATGCTGATAAAGATGAGATCAATACTTCGATAGATTGTCGCGCAGGGTCTTGAGGGCGTCGCAGAGGGCGCGGGTGCCCGCCTCCCCCAGCTCACCGATGGCGTGCTGATGCACCACAGCGGAGGCCTGCTTGATCTTCTCGAGATAGGGTTCCGCCCCCTCGGTCAGGAACAGCTGATGGGCACGCCTGTCGTTGGGGTCGTTGCGCCGCTCCACCAGACCGTTGTCGGCCATCTGATCGAGCTGGCGCGCCAGCGTGATGGGCTGGATGTCCAGCCGCTCGGCGAGATCCACCTGGCGTATGCCCTCGCTGCGTGCAATGTGCACCAGGGCTCTTGCCTGGGCCAGGGTGAGGCAGCTTCCCTCCAGCTGCTGCTGGAACTGGCGGCGCATCAGGCGCTGGACGTCGCCGATAAGAAAGCCAAGGGTGTCCGGTTGTTTGTTCATGATATGCAACCCATATAGTAAGCTTTACTTATTATATGCAAAGCGTATCCATGTGCAACTGGCTCCGGCAGCCGTTTGGGTTCATGCTGGGTGCCACCACCTCAACGGCAGGAGACACGTCATGGATATCAGGATGGAGCGGGACAGCCTGGGGGAGATAGCCGTCCCGGCGGACAGGCTCTGGGGAGCCCAGACCCAGCGCTCCCTGCATCACTTCAACATCTCGGGGGAGCGCCAACCCATGGAGATCATCCATGCCCTGGCCCGCATCAAGTCCGCCTGCGCCCGGGTCAACCACGCCCTGGGGCTGCTCCCCGCCCGCAAGGCCCAGGCCATCATGGCCGCTGCCGACGAGATCCTGCGCGGCCTGCACGACGCCGAGTTTCCCCTGATGGTGTGGCAGACCGGCTCCGGCACCCAGACCAACATGAACCTCAACGAGGTGCTGGCAAACCGGGCCAGCGAACTGCTCGGCGGCCCCCGGGGGGAAGCGCGGCTGGTGCATCCCAACGACGAGGTAAACAAGAGCCAGTCCAGCAACGATGTCTTCCCGAGCGCCATGAACCTGGCGGCGGTCACCGCCATCACGCAGCGGTTGCTGCCGGCCCTCGCGGCCCTGAAGCAGACCCTGGCAGGCAAGGCCGCCGCCTTCGACCACATCGTCAAGATTGGCCGCACCCATTTGCAGGATGCCACTCCCCTCACCCTGGGCCAGGAGATCTCTGGCTGGGTCGCCCAGCTCGAACAGGGGGAGCGTCATCTACGGGCCGCCCTGCCCCATCTGTGCGAGCTGGCGCTCGGCGGCACCGCCGTGGGCACCGGCCTCAACTGCCCTCCCGGCTTTGCCGAGGCGGTGGCCAGGACCCTGGCCGAGCAGACCAGCCTGCCGCTGGTGAGCGCCCCCAACAAGTTCGAGGCCCTGGCGGCGAGTGACGCCCAGGTTCACGCCCACGGTGCCCTCAAGACGCTGGCAGCCTCCCTCATGAAGATCGCCAACGACGTGCGCTGGCTGGCGAGCGGCCCCCGCAGCGGGCTGGGGGAGCTGCTCATCCCCGAGAATGAGCCCGGATCCTCCATCATGCCCGGCAAGGTCAACCCGACCCAGAGCGAGGCCCTCACCATGCTCTGCGCCCAGGTGATGGGCAACGATGTGGCCATCAACATCGGCGGTGCCAGCGGCAACTTCGAGCTCAACGTGTTCAGGCCGATGATCGCCTACAACGTCCTGCAGAGCGTGCGGCTGCTGGCGGACGGCATGCAGAGCTTCCACGACCACTGCGCCGTCGGCATCACCCCGAACCAGGCCAGGATCGACGATCTGCTCTCCCGCTCCCTGATGCTGGTGACGGCCCTCAACCCCCATATCGGCTATGACAAGGCGGCCGAGATCGCCAAACGGGCCTACCATCAGGGGCTCAGCCTGCGGGAGGCGGCCATTGCCTCTGGCCACCTCAGCGCGGAGCAATTCGATGCCTGGGTGATCCCCGCTGACATGGTGGGTCACACGCCATAAAGCAGCGCACTGCACTGCAATCCCATGCCCGGGGCATACCAGCGCAGGTGGCGGGCCACAGCAAATCGGGACAGTGATGGGCAACAAAGATGAAAAGGGCGCCATGGCGCCCTTTTCATTGCGGATCTGCCGTCAGGTCTTGCTCTGGCAGTTGAACATCCAGTGGGTGCCGAATTTGTCCACCAGGGATCCGAAATAGTCACCCCAGAACATCTCCGCCAGCGGCATCTCCACCTGGCCTCCCTCAGCCAGGGCTGCGAACAGGCGATCGGTCTCGTCCCGGCTGTCCGGCTCCAGGTTGAGGTAGCTGTTGTTGCCCTGCACCAGGGTGAACCCCATGCTGGCCGGAGCATCCGTGCCCATCAGCACGTGACCCCCAAGGATGGGCAGGGCCACATGCATCACCAGCTCCCCGTCTTCCTCCGACAAAGGGGGCTGGCCCGGGCAACCCGGGGACTCCTTGAACCTGTGGATGGGGCCGCTGAAGTCACCGCCGAACACTTCGCGATAGAAGAGGAAGGCAGCCTCCGTCTCCCGGGCAAAATTGAGATAGGTACTGACACGCGCCATGGGTTTCTCCTTGTCACCGATAGCTGGCCCCTGTGGCCAGCTAACAGCATAGAAGAGCACGGGGCTCTGTCAGGTGGCGCTCCGCCCCCTTCTGCGCACGGGGGAGCCGCGCTCACAGCCCAGGCTCGGTCGAACACGCAAAAGCGCAACCCGATTCACAGTGGGTTGCACCTCATATAGGCATTCATAAGATGCATTGCCAACCCATTAATAATGCTGTGAAAAGCGGACAAGCGGCGGGCTTGAAAGGAGCCTGATGGAGACCGGATTCATGGAAGAATTCAACAATGTAACCAATACATTAAAATTTCTTGCTTGAAGGTTGCACCTGGTTGCACCATCATCGGCGAAATTTAACCGCCCGGTAATATTGTTACCTTCTAGACACAGGAAGTCCCATGGCCACTACCACCCTCGGCGTCAAACTCGATGAAGCGACCCGCGACCGCCTCAAACAGGCTGCGCAGACCCTGGATCGCACTCCCCACTGGCTGATCAAGCAAGCCATCTTCACCTATCTGGAGCAACTGGATCGCGGTCTGACCCCGCCCGAGCACTCCGGGCTGGCTGCCGCCGCCGGGGAAGAGGCCGTCGAGACCCTGACCGAGCAGGGCATCCAGGTCTTCCTCGAGTTTGCCGAGAGCATTCTGCCCCAGTCCGTGCTGCGGGCCGCCATCACGGGGGCTTATCGCCGTCCCGAGACCGAAGCCGTCCCCATGCTGCTGGAGCAGGCTCGTCTGCCCAAGGAGAAGGCTGACGCGACCCAGAAGCTCGCCATGGGCATCGCCGAGAAGCTGCGCAACCAGAAGAGCGCCAGCGGCCGTCAGGGCCTGGTCCAGGGGCTGCTTCAGGAGTTCTCCCTCTCCTCCCAGGAAGGGGTGGCCCTGATGTGCCTGGCGGAGGCGCTGCTGCGCATCCCCGACAAGGCGACCCGGGATGCCCTCATCCGCGACAAGATAAGCGGCGGCAACTGGAGCCAGCACCTGGGCCAGAGCACCTCATTGTTCGTCAACGCGGCCTCCTGGGGTCTGCTCATCACCGGCAAGCTGGTTGCCACCCACAACGAGGCGGGCATGAACAGCTCCCTCAAGGGACTCATCGGCAAGGGGGGTGAGCCGCTCATCCGCAAGGGCGTCGACATGGCGATGCGCCTGATGGGTGAACAGTTCGTCACCGGCGAGACCATCGCCGAGGCGCTGGTGAACGCAGGCGCCATGGAGACCAAGGGCTTCCGCTACTCCTACGACATGCTGGGGGAAGCGGCCCTGACCGAAGAGGATGCCAAGCGCTATCTGGCCTCCTACGAGCAGGCCATCCACGCCATCGGCAAGGCCTCCCACGGCCGCGGCATCTACGAGGGGCCGGGCATCTCCATCAAGCTCTCTGCCCTGCACCCGCGCTACAGCCGCGCCCAGTACGATCGCGTCATGGAGGAGCTCTACCCCACCTTGCTGGGCCTGACCCAGCTCGCCAGGCAGTATGACATCGGCATCAACATCGACGCCGAGGAGGCCGATCGCCTGGAGATCTCCCTCGATCTGCTGGAGAAGCTCTGCTTCGATCCGTCCCTCGCCGACTGGAACGGCATCGGTTTCGTCATCCAGGCCTACCAGAAGCGCTGCCCCTATGTGATCGACTACGTCATCGATCTCGCCAAGCGCAGCCGTCACCGCCTGATGATCCGTCTGGTGAAGGGCGCCTACTGGGACAGCGAGATCAAGCGCGCCCAGCAGGAAGGGCTGGAAGGCTACCCGGTCTATACCCGCAAGCCCTACACGGACGTCTCCTACCTCGCCTGCGCCCGCAAGCTGCTGGCGGTGCCCGAGGCCATCTATCCCCAGTTCGCCACCCACAACGCCCATTCGTTGTCGGCGATTTACCAGCTCGCCGGTCAGAACTACTACCCGGGCCAGTACGAGTTCCAGTGCCTGCACGGCATGGGTGAACCCCTGTACGAACAGGTGGTCGGCAAGGTGGCCGACGGCAAGCTGGGTCGCCCCTGCCGCATCTATGCACCGGTAGGCAGCCACGAGACCCTGCTCGCCTACCTGGTGCGCCGCCTGCTGGAGAACGGGGCCAACACCTCCTTCGTCAACCGCATCGCGGACAACAGCATCTCCCTCCCGGATCTGGTGCAGGATCCGGTGCAGCAGATCGAGCAGATGGCCGCCCGTGAAGGGGCCCTGGGCCTGCCGCACCCGCGCATCCCCCTGCCCCGGGATCTCTACGGCGAAGCCCGCCCGAACTCCGCCGGCCTGGATCTCGCCAACGAACACCGACTGGGTTCGCTCTCCGCCGCCCTGCTCGCCAGCACCAACACCGCCTATCAGGCCGTGCCCATGCTGGGTTGCGACACCGAGGCGCCGACCCAGTTCCAGCACGTGGTCAACCCGGCGGATCACCGCGACATCGTCGGTCAGGTGAGCGAAGCCACCACCGATCTGGTCGATCAGGCCCTCGCCTGCGCCCTCGCGAGCGGCCAGATCTGGCAATCGACCCCGCCCGCCGAGCGCGCCGCCGTGCTGGAGCGCGCCGCCGACCTGATGGAGTCAGAACTGCAACCCCTGATGGGACTGCTGGTACGTGAATCCGGCAAGACCTTCAGCAATGCCATCGCCGAGGTGCGCGAGGCGGTGGACTTCCTGCGCTACTACGCCGCCCAGGCGCGCAACCACTTCGCCAACGACAGCCACAGGCCGCTCGGCCCCGTGGTCTGCATCAGCCCCTGGAACTTCCCGCTCGCCATCTTCAGCGGCCAGGTGTGCGCGGCGCTGGCCGCCGGCAATACCGTGCTGGCCAAGCCTGCCGAGCAGACCCCCCTCATCGCGGCACAAGCGGTGCGCATCCTGCTGGAGGCGGGCGTGCCCGCCGGTGCGGTGCAACTGCTGCCGGGACGCGGCGAGACAGTGGGGGCGGCGCTGATCGCGGACGAACGTATCCGCGGGGTCATGTTCACCGGCTCCACCGAGGTGGCGGGCATCATCTCCCGCAACCTGGCCGGTCGCCTCGACGCCCAGGGGCGCACCATCCCGCTGATCGCCGAGACCGGCGGCCAGAACGCCATGATCGTCGACTCCTCCGCCCTCACCGAGCAGGTGGTGATGGACGTCATCTCCTCGGCGTTCGACAGCGCCGGCCAGCGCTGTTCCGCCCTGCGGGTGCTGTGCGTGCAGGACGACGTGGCGGAGCGGGTCACCACCATGCTCAAGGGCGCCATGGCCGAGTACAAGGTCGGCAGCCCCGAGCATCTCTCCACCGATATCGGCCCGGTCATCGACGCCGAGGCCAAGGCCAACATCGAGCGGCACATCAAGGCCATGGGCGACAAGGGGCGCAAGGTGCACCAGATCGCCCGCGTCCAGGGGGAGGCCTGCAGCCGCGGCACCTTCGTGCTGCCGACCCTGATCGAGCTCGACAGCCTGGACGAACTGGGCCGCGAGGTGTTCGGCCCCGTGCTGCACCTGGTGCGCTACCCCCGCGCCCGACTCGGCGAGCTGCTCGCCCAGATCAACGACAGCGGCTACGGCCTGACGCTCGGGGTCCATACCCGGATCGACGAGACCATCGCCCAGGTGGTCAACACCGCCAAGGTGGGCAACCTCTACGTGAACCGCAACATCGTGGGCGCCGTGGTCGGGGTGCAGCCGTTCGGCGGCGAAGGGCTCTCCGGCACCGGCCCCAAGGCGGGCGGCCCGCTCTACATGTACCGCCTGCTCGGCGCCCGTCCCCAGGAGGCGGTGGCCAACCAGCTGAACCAGGAGTCCGGCGCCCTGCAGGCCGAGGCGAAGGCCCCCCTGCTGGCCCTGCGCAACTGGGCGAGCAAGCAGGATCCGGCTCTCGCCGCCCTGTGCGATCGCTACGCCACGCTCTCCCAGAGCGGCCGTACCCAGCTGCTGGCCGGCCCCACCGGCGAGCGCAACAGCTACAGCCTGCTGCCCCGGGAGACGGTGCTCTGCCTCGCCGAAGAGAAAGCGGATCTGCTGGCCCAGCTGGCCGCCTGTCTGGCGGTCGGCAGCCAGGTGCTGCTGCCGGACGATGCCCAGACACGCGCCCTGCTCTCTTCCCTGCCGACCGAGGCGCGGGATCCCATCGCGCTGGTGGCTGACTGGGCCACGGGGGAGACGGACTTCGATGCCCTGCTGCACCACGGCGACTCGGATCAGTTGCGGGAGGTGAGCAAGCTCGCCGCCGCGCGCCAGGCAGCCCGTAACGGCGCCATCATCGGTGTGCACGGCCTGCATCGCGGCGAGACCGACATCCCGCTGGAGCGCCTGCTCATCGAGCACGCCCTCTCGGTCAACACCGCCGCCGCCGGTGGCAACGCCAGCCTGATGACCATAGGCTAAGCGCCGCATAGTGACGGAGACTCAAGCCCCGCCAATGCGGGGCTTGTTCTTTCGTCTCTGGGACACGCCCATGAAAAAGGCCGCCCTTGTCGGGGCGGCCTTTTTGTTCTCCCCTCTCCCCTCGCGGGAGAAGGGTTGGGGATGAGGGGCGACTCGCCTACACATACTCCATAAAGACGCGGGAGGTGAGCTTGGTGATGAGCTCATAGGGAATGGTGCCGATCTGGTCGGCCACCCGCTCCACCGGCAGCCCTTCCCCCCAGAGCACCGCCTCGTCACCGGACTTGTCGGTGGCGCCGGGACCGAGATCCACCGTGGTCATGTCCATGGAGACGCGCCCCACCAGGGGCACGATGCGGCCATTGACCAGCACTGGCGTACCGTTGGGGGCCATGCGCGGATAACCGTCGCCATAGCCGATGGCAATCACCCCGAGCCGGGTATCGCGATCCGACACCCAGTTGGCGCCATAGCCTACCGGCTCGCCCGCCTTGTGATCGCGCACCGCGATGAGCTGGGTCTTGAGGGTCATCACCGGCTGCAGGTCATAATCCGCCGCCACCGTATTGGGGAACGGCGACACGCCGTAGAGGATGACGCCGGGGCGCACCCAGTCGCAGTGGGAATCCGGCCACGCCAGGATGCCTGCCGAGTTGGCCATGGCGCGCTCGCCCGACAGCGGCGCAGTCAGCTGGCTGAACAAGTCGATCTGCTCGCGGGTGGTGGGTTGCTCCAGCTCATCGGAGCGGCTGAAGTGGGTCATGACGTTGAACGGCTGCACCACGTTCTTGCACTTGCCGAGGCGCTCGATAAAGACGGGCATCTCCTCGGCCCGTACCCCGAGGCGGTGCATGCCGGTGTCGAGCTTGAGCCAGGCCACCACGGGGGCAGGCAGCTCCGCCTGCTCCAGCGCTTCGAGCTGCTCCCAGGTGTGCACCGCGGTCTGCAGGTTGTTGGCCGCCAGCACCGGCAGGTCGGCGGCGCTGAAGAAGCCCTCCAGCAGCACGATGGGCTTGACCACGGCGCAGGAGCGCAGCATCAGCGCCTCTTCGATGCGGGCCACCGCGTAGGCGTCCGCATCCACCAGGGTGCGGGCGACCGGCAGCAGGCCGTGGCCATAGGCGTTGGCCTTGACCACGGCAATGATCTTGCATTGGGGGGCGTGGCGTTTGACCACAGCGAGGTTGTGGCGCAGGGCCGCTGTATTGATCTGGGCGATAGCCGCTTTCATCTGTTTTCCCTTACGAGGGCATGATAATCAGGCACCGGGTGGTGTCAGCCCTCAAATCTCATCGTCTAAGGCCGGACCGGCAGAATTGTCGAACCGGGAAAACTGTTTATGGATGCCGGGAGCAGGCTCCCGGCTTACTTAGTAGTCATCATCAAACGCCGGGCCCGCGTAGTTGTCAAAGCGCGAGAACTGACCCTGGAAGGTGAGCCGCACTCGTCCTATGGGGCCGTTACGCTGCTTGCCGATGATGATCTCGGCGATCCCCTTGTCGGGGCTGTCGTCGTGATACACCTCGTCGCGGTAGATGAACATGATCAAGTCCGCATCCTGCTCGATGGAGCCGGATTCCCGCAGATCCGAGTTGACCGGGCGCTTGTCGGCACGCTGTTCCAGGCTTCGGTTCAGCTGGGAGAGCGCCACCACGGGGCACTGCAGCTCTTTCGCCAGCGCCTTGAGGGAGCGGGAGATTTCACCGATTTCCAGAGTACGGTTGTCAGACAGCGCCGGCACCCGCATCAGCTGCAGGTAGTCCACCATGATCATGCTGATGCCGCCGTTGTCCCGCGCCACCCGACGGGCGCGCGAGCGCACTTCGGTCGGGGTCAGGCCGGAGGAGTCATCGATATACATCTTGCCCTTCTCGAGCAGCAACCCCATGGTGGAAGAGAGACGGGCCCAATCCTCGTCGTCGAGCTGACCGGTACGCACCTTGGTCTGGTCGATACGCCCCACCGAGGCGAGCATACGCATGATGATCTGCTCGGAGGGCATCTCCAGCGAGAAGATAAGCACCGGCTTGTCGGCGGTGAGGGCCGCATGCTCACAGAGGTTCATGGCAAAGGTGGTCTTGCCCATGGAGGGACGGGCGGCGACGATGACCAGATCCGAGCGCTGCAAACCGGCGGTCATCTTGTCCAGATCGTTGTAGCCACTGGAAACGCCGGTCACCCCGTTGTGCGGGGTCTTGAACAGCTCTTCAATCTTGTCGACAGTCTGCTCGAGGATCAGCTTGAGCGGCTGGGGGCCTTCGTTGGCGCTGGTGCGCTGCTCGGCGATCTGGAATACCTTGCTCTCGGCAAGATCCAGCAGGTCGTTGGAGGTACGGCCCTGGGGCTCGTAGCCTGCTTCGACTATCTCGTTGGCGACCGAGATCATCTCCCGCACCACCGCCCGCTCACGCACGATCTCGGCGTAGGCACTGATGTTGGCGGCACTCGGGGTGTTCTTGGCGATCTCCACCAGATAGGCGAAGCCACCGGCCTCTTCCAGTTGCTCGGAGCGCTCGAGCTCCTCCTGAAGGGTAATGAGGTCGATGGGGTTGCCCGCGTTGGAGAGGCGGGTCATGGCCTGGAAGATCAGGCGGTGCGGACGGCTGTAGAAATCCTTGTCGATCACCCGTTCGGCGACCCGATCCCAGGCCTCGTTGTCCAGCATCAGGCCGCCCAGTACGGACTGTTCGGCCTCAAAAGAGTGGGGAGGTACTTTCAGCTGTTGTGTCTTGGCGTCTTTTTTCGCCGTCACTTGCTCTGCCATACACATAAAAACCGCAGCGGGAAGGGGACGGGAATTTTACAAAAGAAACCCCGCCATCGCGAGTGCTAATACGTCCCGTCATCGCATCCGGCGACAAGACGGGACCCTGGCCTCGTCAGCGCCATCCACTTCTGCGCCGCAGACCTGCCTCACAGTACGAGAAAGGGCCAGACCAGGGTCTGATCCTTCGTTCTTGCTCTTTGTTTGTTGCGCAGCCTGCGCACCGAGCGACTCGGCCGTCTGTGTTTCATGGGCGCCTCCCCTGTCGGACGACTCAATCTGTTCATGAATAATTCATGCCATCCGTGATAATCATACCCGCAAGCTGCAACACAAAAAGGGACTGGCAGCCTGCCATGCGCCTCGCTGAGCTTGCACAAGCAGAGCATGCCCCCACCTACATGAGAGTGAAAGAGTCAAAATGAAAAAGATGCTGACCCTGTTTGCCCTGATCCTGGCCATTGGCCTTGGGGCACCCATCGCCGAGGCCAAGAAACTTGGTGGCGGCAAATCCTTTGGCAAGAGCTACAAGACGGCTCCGGCCCAGCCTGCGGCCAAGCCGGTCGACACCAAGAACCCGACCGTGGGCGCCCAGGCACCCAAGAAAGGCGGCATGATGGGCGGCCTGCTGGGTGGTCTGCTGGCCGGCGGCCTGTTTGCCTACCTGCTGGGCAGCGGTGCCTTCGAAGGTCTGCAAGGGATGGACTTCCTGCTGATCGCCCTGCTGGCACTGGGTGGTGTCTTCCTGTTCCGAGCCCTGCGCAGGAACAAGGCGGCAGCGGCCCAGCCACAGACGGCCTATGCGGGTTATCAACCGCCCCAGAGCGCGGCCCCCCAGCAGTTCGAGCAGAGCCACAACGCCCCGCAGGCCACCGGTTTTGCCGACAGCGACGTGCCCTTCCGTCTGCCCCCGGGCTTTGACATGAACGGCTTCCTGGCCGGTGCCCGCGATCACTACCGCACCCTGCAAGAGGCCTGGAACAAGAACGACCTGGAGAAGATCCGCGAGTACGTGAGCCCCGAGCTGTTCGAGCACCTCAAGGCTGAACGCGCCGAGCTCTCCGGTGAGCAGCACACCGAGGTGATGTACGTGGACACCCAGCTGGTCCGTGCCGACTACGGCAGCGACTGGGCCCAGGTGAGCGTGCGCTTCAGCGGCCGCTACATGGACCGTCAGGAGCAGGTCGAGGAGGACATCAAGGAGGTGTGGCACCTCGAGCGTGATCTCGCCAAGGACAATGCCCCCTGGCATATCGTCGGCATCGAGCAGCTCTAAGGCTCAACCGACCCATTTCATCAAGGCGACCTCAGGGTCGCCCTTTTATTGTCATCAGATCGTGTCATGCCCTATTTCGGGGCAGCTTCCCGTAGCAGGATATATTTCCCGAGAGACACAGCTGATGATATTGAAAATAAAAAGAGAGGCAGCCATGGCTGCCTCTCTTTTTTATTGGCTCGGGGTGCAGGGATTATTTGCAACCCTCTACCGAGGTGGAGTTGATATAGCTGACCTCGCCGGCCGGCTGATAATCGGCGACCTGAATGGTCTTCTTCGCTGCGATATAATCCTTCAGCACACCGGCATCCACCAGACCGGCATTGATGGTGTCGATCTTCGGATAACCGTCACCACCGGCCGCGCTGAAGCTCGGGATGGAGAAGCTGTAGGTTGCCGCCGGATCGAAGGCCTTCCCGCCGATGGTGGCGATGTCCACACTCTTGGCTTGGCAATCCACCGTCATCTTGATGCCGCCGAACTGGGCATAGCCACCGGTATTGGCGGTCTTGGTCGCGACCTGACCCAGGTAGGTCAGCAGCTCGTTGCCGCTCATGGTCGCCTTGTTGACGGTGTTGCCGAACGGATGCACGGTCAGCACGTCACGGTAGCTGATGTCCCCTGCCGCGATGGAGGCACGCACCCCACCGGAGTTGACGATGCCAAAGTCAGTGCTCAGCTTCTCGGCGGTCGCGGTGGTGATGAGACGACCCAGGTTAGTCTGCTTGTTGCGCACGTTGGCGCGTTCACCGTCCAGTACGCCATCGGTGGCACCGATGACCACACCCAGCTCCTGCTGTCCCTTCTCCTGATAGGTGAGCAGGGTGTTGTAGAGCTCGGGATCCTTGACGATCTCTTCTTGGATGAAATCACCGTCCGCGTTCTTCAGGTTGACCGGGATCAGATCGTACTGGGTCAGGGTCAGCTTGCCATTCTGATAGTCAAACTGGGCACGACCCACATACTTGCCCCACTCGTGAGCCTGCATGATCCAGGTGCCGTTCTGCTGATCCGGCTGGCAGTCGTCGCCCGGCTTGAAGTCGGCGTACTTGTCCGGGGTGCCCGGCTCCATGCAGACCGGGTTCTGGGAGTGACCACCGATGATGGCGTCCAGAGTACCTGCCGGCAGCGCACGGGCCATTTCCACGTCACCCGGTGCGTTGCTGCCGTGCTGACCATTCTCGTAATGGCCCATGTGGGTGATGGCAAGAACCAGGTTCGCCTCTTTGTTGTCGCGGATCTGCTTGCCGAGATTGGCGGCTTCCGTGGTCGGATCGCGGAACTCCAGGGTCTGGACGTTGTTGGGATCCACCAGTTGGGCGGTGTCCTCTGTGGTCAGACCCAGCACGGCGACCTTGAGGCCGCTCTCCAGCTTGAACACCTTGTAGGGATCGAAGTAGCGCTTGCCGCTCGTCTTGTCATAGATGTTGGCGGAGATCATCGGGAACTGGGCCCACTGGCGCTGTTTCTCGAGGATGGTCAGGGGGTTGTCGAACTCGTGGTTACCCACCGCCATGGCATCGTAACGGATGCTGTTCATGGCCATGAAGTCCGGCTCTGCATCCTGCAGATCCGACTCTGGCACTCCGGTGTTGACGTCACCGCCGGAGAGCACCAGCACTTCGCTGCCCGCCGCTTTCGCCTCGGCACGCAGCCGCTCGACCAGGGTCTTCTGGGCCGCCATGCCATATTCGCCCTTGTCGTTGTGCCAGAAACGACCGTGGGTATCATTGGTATGCAAAATGGTCAGCTTGCAGACATTTTCGGTGCAGGGGGCGACGCTGTCGTTGCTTGAGGTATTGCAGCCGCTCAATGCGGCAAGCACTGCCAGTGCGATACTTCCTTTGACAAATTTATAATTCATTTCCATATCACCTTGTTATTTTGTTATTGGACGACCCTATCCAGGATCGGGCGGTAATATAACAAACAACATGTGACGGTTTTTCATCGGCGACTCACAAATTCCGCCAAATGTGATCATCCACGCAACCTGTTTCCCCTATTTGGAACAGAGGCACCCCACTCGCAGAGCAATTTCCCCCATGATGGCAGCCCGCCGGTAACGGTTATGGCATACTGCCCGCCAATCAATGCCAAGGAGTGCCTGGAATGGCCAAGTACGACAAAATTTCCCCCGAAACCCAGCAGGAGGCGATGAAGATCGCCCGTGCCAACCAGAAGCCGGGGCAGACCAAGGAGCAAACCCAGCTCATCGCCCAGGGGATCCAGAAGGGCATAGACGAATACAAGAAACAGATGAAGGCGAAGGCCCGCGAGGCCAGCCGCCAGAAGAAACTGCAAGCCAAAGCCAGGCACTCTTCCCAAGAGACACGGGAAGAGGAGAGCGAAGCCGAGGTCATCGAGCTCACCCGCCAGCACCCGCTGCCCTGGATCCTGCTGGTGCTGAGCTGGCTGGTATTTGCCGTGCTCTGGTTCTGGTTCCGCTGATCCTGCCCAGGCAAACCTTTGCCCTGCGATCCGCTTCACAGCCCGGGCGCGGGGGACTGGTCATTCCCCACCCGGACTGCCTACACTCTGCCCCCCTTGTCAGGAGACACTCATCATGAACCCGGCCCCGCTCTATCTGCTGGCTCCCCTCGCCCTCTTCCTCGTGACCCTGGTGCTCTATCGCATCTCGCCACTGCGGGCGGTCGCCGCCGGCCATGCCCGCTGGTTTATCCTGCCCGCCTTCACCCTCTTTATCCTGCTCATCGTCATCAATGGCAATGCGGATCCCGCCCTGCGAAGCCCTGCTTTCCACTGGCTGATGCCGGGGCTGGGCTTTGCCCTGAGCCTGTTCCCTGCCCTGCCCAAGGCACTGGTACCGCGCCTGGCTATCAAGGAGGGAGCCTTTGCTGCCCTGGGTCTGATGCTGATGAGCCTTGCCATGGTCTACTGATCGGCAAACGCTGGCGTCACGATGGCGCCAGCCCCCCTTCTTGTACAAAGAATGGCCTTCAGGCATCTTGGTGGGCGGATAACCGGCATGGAGACCAGATGAACAATCCGCCCGATTTCATGGCGCTGTGGGATTATCAGGATCCCGTTGCCAGCGCCCAGCGTTTTCAAGCACTGCTGCCCGAGGCGCGTGCCACCAACCTGCAATGGGAGCTGGAGCTCCTCACCCAGATAGCCCGCACCCATTCACTGCAACGCCAGTTTGCACAGGCGCACCAGCTGCTCGACGAGATAGAACCCCGCCTCACCGAGGCGACTCCACGGGCCCGCCTGCGCGCCTTGCTGGAGCGTGGCCGCACCTTCAACTCCGCCGGTGACAAGGTCAGCGCCAAAGCCCTGTTTGAACAGGCCTGGCAACTGGGAGAGCAGCACGAAGAGCACTATCTGGCCATCGATGCGGCCCACATGGTGGCCATCGCCGCCCCCTTGGAGGAGCAGAGCCACTGGCACCAGCTGGCGATGACCCTGGCCGAGCGCAGTCACGACAAGCGGACGCGAGGCTGGCTCGCCACCCTCTATAACAATCAGGGCTGGACCCTGTTCGAGCTGGGTCGCCTCGACGAGGCCATCGCCTGTCAGCAAAAGTGCCTGGCCTGGCACGAGCAGCACAACAACCAGGGCAAAGCCTTTATCGCCCGCTGGAGTCTGGCACGCCTGAGCCGGGCCCAGGAGCGCCATGAACAGGCCATGGCCGAACTGGCGCAGTTGCGCGACGACATGACCGCCGCAGGCGCCCCCGAGGATGGCTATGTGTTCGAGGAGCTGGGGGAGAATGCACTCGTGCTCAATGATCCCGCAGCGACCGAGTACTTTGCCCGCGCCTGGTTTCTGCTGTCACAGGATGGCTGGTTCACCGCCAACGAGGCAGAACGGCTGGCCAGGCTCAAGCTGCTCGCCAAACTCTGATAAGCGTGCGGGGCGACCAATTGGCCGCCCCGCACATCAGCATGTCTGCCCGGGAGCAGAGGTGACGGCTCAGGCCGGACTCGCCTCTTCCCAGCCCTGCTTCTTGCGATAAATCGTGGAAGGGCTTATTTCCAGCAGGGCCGCCGCCTTGGGGATATTGCCGTCACAACTGGCGATGGCCTGTTCGATGGCCTCCTTTTCCACCTGCCAGAGCGGACGGACCTGCCTGCGAACGACCACGGATTCTGACTGGGGATCCGCGATCCCGACCGCAGGCTCCGGGGCCAGGGTACGCCCCCCGTTGAGGGGAGGTGGCAGGATATCCGGGCTCACCAGCTCGCCATCGTTGAGCACCACTATGTTGCGCACCACGTTTTGCAGCTCGCGCACGTTGCCGGGCCAGGGGTAGTCGAGCAGCACCTGCACTGCGTCCGCATCAAAGTCCCTGAACCGCTTGTTCTCCTCACCGGCATAACGCAGCAGCAACTCCCGGGCCAGCAGCAGGATGTCCTCTCCCCTCTCCCTCAGGGGGGGCAGCGCCAGCGGGATCACGTGCAGCCGGTAGTAAAGGTCTTCACGAAACCGTCCGGCCTTGACCTCCACCAGGGGATCCCGGTTGGTGGCGCAGACAAAGCGCACATCCACCGTCTCCAGCTTGCCGCTGCCGACCCGCTGCAAGGTGCCGGTCTGGATGAAACGCAGCAGCTTGCTCTGCAGGTCGAGATCCATCTCGCAGATCTCGTCGAGGAAGAGGGTACCGCCGTCCGCCAGACTGGCCGCCCCCTTGCGATCCCCTTGGGCACCGGTAAACGACCCCTTCACGTGGCCGAAGATCTCGCTCTCCATCAGGTCATGGGGAATGGCGGCGCAGTTGAGGGCGATGAAGGGCTGATCCCGACGCGGGCTGCACTGGTGGATGGCCTCTGCGCACACCTCCTTGCCGGTGCCGCTCTCGCCAGTGATGAAGACGGTGGCCTTGCTCGGCGCCGCGCTCTCGATGATGCGATAGACCGCCTGCATCGCCATGGAGGCGCCGATGAAACCGGCAAAGGAGCTGCGCTCGAAGTTTTCCCGATACTGGGCCACCAGCGAGCTGAGCTGCTGGTGCTTCAGGGCATTGCGCGCCGTGGCGCACAGGCGCTTGCCATCGAACGGCTTGGTGAGAAAATCGAAGGCCCCGAACCGCATCGCCTCCACCGCCACATCCACCGAGCCGTGCGCGGTGATCACCACCACGGAGCAGGGCAGTTGCCGCTCAGTGATCTGCTGCAAGATGTCCATGCCGGACATGTCGGGCAACTCCAGGTCGAGCAGCACCACAGGGGGCGGGCTTGCCAGCAATTGTGCCAAAGCCTGCTGGCCACAATCTGCCAGCTGCACCTCGTAGCCATCCTGGGCCAGATACTGCTCATAGACGACCGCCAGACTGCGGGTATCTTCCACCAACAGGACACGGGGTTTGCTTTCAGCCACGAGATCCATCCTTGCGCTTGATTTTGTTGTCTATTCTGGGGGCTAGCCGCCACACACTCAAGACGGCCTCATCGCTTTATCCGGGGGATTGCGACAATACACAAGCAAAAACGGCTCCCTGGGGAGCCGTTTTTATGGTGCTTTGAGCTTATTTCTTGGCGTTGTCGCCATCGGCAGCCGGTTTTTCGATGGCCAACAGCTCTACGTCAAATACCAGCACGGCGTTGGCCGGGATGGAACCTGCACCGTGCTCGCCATAGGCCAGCTTGGACGGCAGGAAGAACTTGAACTTGGAGCCGACCGGCATCAGTTGCACCCCTTCGGTCCAGCCCGGGATCACCTGGTTGAGCGGGAAGGTAGCCGGCTCGCCGCGATCGACGGAGCTGTCAAACTTGGTGCCATCGGTCAGGGTACCGGTGTAGTGTACCTTGACGATGTCGGTGGCCTTCGGCTTGGCGCCGTCACCCATCTTCTCGACCTGATATTGCAGGCCGGACTCAGTGCTCTTCACGCCCTCTTTCTTGGCGTTGGCAGCCAGGAACTCTTCACCCTTCTTCAGGTTTTCCACGGCATCCTTGTCGGCCTTCGCCTTGGTCAGCTCGTTGATCTTGGCGTCGTATTCCTGCAGAACCTTCTGGATCTCCTCGTCGGTCATCTTGGCTTCTTTGCCCAGACCGTCGGTGACACCCTTCAGGATCACGGTGTTGTCCAGCTTGATGCCGAGCTCCTGCTGGCGCTCCAGGGTATTGGCGATATAACGACCCATGGAGAGGCCGATCGCATAGCCGGATTGCTCTTCAAAGCTCTTGGCCTCAGCCTTGGGGGCCTCTGCCGGCTTGCTGGCTTCTGCCTTGACCTCTGCGGTGTTGGTCGCAGCAGGTTTCTCATCTTTTTGGCAAGCAGTCAGACCGACGGCAACCGCCGCAGCCAACAGGGACACCTTCAGAAAATTGTTCATCAGTTTCTCCAAAACTCTAAATACCGCTCTCGGTTCCTTCGTGAAATGAGAGGTTTATCGTGATAAGCGCCTTATACTAACGCCGTGATCGCAGGTAACGAAAGCATGAGACAGGAAAAATGATCAAAAGTGCCATTTATCTCATCGGTATTTGCCTGATGCTGACGGGGTGCGAACAACGCTCACTTCCCAGCCAGCAGATCCGCCTCGCCAACCAGGGTCTGCTGAGTGCGGATCTCGCCAGTTCCGGCAAGCTCGCGCTCGTCTCCAGCCTGGGTCAGGGCACTGTGGTGTGGGATCTGGAACAGGGCAAGGAGCGCTGGCGCTGGCGCCAGAGCGATGACCAGGAGGAGTTCGTCACCCTGACCCGCTTTTCCCCCGATGACAGCCATGCCATCACCGCCACCCAGCACACCTTCGCCATCTGGCGCTTGCAGGATGGCCGCTCCCAGGGTTACTACTCCCTGCCAGAATCCCCCCTGCGCGATGCGGCGATCTCGGCGGATGGCCGCCAGGTGCTCATCGGCCGTGAAGACGGCAAGGCGGAAGTGGTCGACACCCAGACCGGACGCCGGCTGCAATTCCTCGGCCACACCGAACAGGTCAACACGGTGGATCTCTCCCCCAACGGTCGCTATGCCCTCACCGGCGGCAACGATTACAGCGCCTATCTGTGGGATACCCGCACGGGCCAGGTGGTGTGGCGCTTCAACCACGCCGGGCGAGTAGTGATGGCGAGACTGGATCCGTCCGGACGCTTCGCCTTCACCGCAGACAGTCGCCAGGCCAGCATCTGGGATCTCAAAACCGGCAAGGAGCACAGCCGGTTGCAATACGATCACCGCTTCGAGGTCTACACCAGCGCCCGCTTTGCCAACGGCGGCAACTGGCTCATCACCGGCGCCCCCTCCCGCCAGCTCACTCTGTGGCAGGTGAGTGACGGCCAGCCATTGCAGAGCTGGCGCGTCTCGCCCCATCCCAAGGTGAAACCGCCGAGCGCTGTGGTCTATGGCGTGGCTTTGCGCGACAATGACCACCTCGTCAGTGCCAGCTCCAGTGGCCTGGCTGAAATCTGGACTATCAAGTAAGGACCAAAAGGCCCATGAGTCAGCAACTAAACGAACGCCTCGAAACCCTGGAAAGCCGCCTCGCTTTTGCCGAATACACGGTGGAGCAGCTCAACGACGAGGTCACCACCCAGGGTCGCGAGCTGGACCGGCTCAAACACCAGATCCATCTACTGGTGGATAAATTGCAGAGCGTACAGCCGAGCCAGATCGCCAGCATGGCCGAAGAGACGCCGCCACCGCACTACTGATGAGTGCCAGCCATAAAAAAACCCGCGCCATGCGCGGGTTTTTTTATCATCGGCCAGGCCGTGATCAGTGCTGATGGCCCTTGCCACCACAACCGCCACCACCGCAGCAACCACCGTGACCGTGATCGTCGCCGTGATCGTGTGCATGGTTGTGACCATGGCCACCACAGCAGCCACCGTGGTCATGATCGTGATCATGGCCGTGATCATGGTCATGACCGCAGCCACCAGCGCCGTGCACATGGCCATGGGCCAGCTCTTCGGCGGTCGCGGCACGCACGTCCTTGATCTCGACCTTGAAGCCCAGGGTCACGCCAGCCAGGGGATGATTGCCGTCCACCTTGATGAACTCCTCGGACACCTCGATGACGGTCACCGGGCGGTGGCCGTCGTCGGTCTCGGCCACAAAAGTATCCCCTTCAGACACTTCCATACCGTCGAACAGCTCGCCGGGCACTTCCTGCACCAGATTCTCGTCGTACTCGCCATAGGCCTGGTTCGGCGTCAGGGTGACGTCGAACGCCTCGCCCACGCTGCGACCTTCCAGCTCGGCTTCGAGGCCGGAGACCAGGTAACGGGTACCGTGCAGATACACCAGCGGCTCTTTACCGACAGTGGTGTCGATGACTTCACCGTGTTCGTCGGTGACCGTGTATTCCAGCGTAACCACGCTCAGGGGAGCTACTTTCATGTCAGGGATCCTGCGGATAGAAAAAAACGGGCTCAGAATACCTCAAAAAGGCAGACAAGCATATGGTCGGCCCGGCTTCAGTGTGATGAAAAAGTCATCAACAGCGACCAGCCTGACCGGCGTACCATCACCTTGAGGCATGGCACTCACTCGGGACGAAACACCCCTATCACCTGCTCCGCTTCACGCGTCGCCTTGTCCACCTGCTCCTGGGTCTGCACCTGGGTATCCCCGCACTCGACACAGGTCACCTTCTCGACTCCATGCTCCATATACAGCATCATGGTGTCCATCTTGCCGCACGCCGGGCAAACTGCCCCGGCAATGAAGCGTTTTTTACGTCTGGTTTCCATTTTTGTTACCTCCAGGCAGCATCATATCAGGGTTTTTACATGCATCACGCCATCGAATATCAGCATTTTTCCACTTCCACCCTTCAGGTCGGCCCCCGCAAGCGCTCCCCCATGGGCCAATTGCTGCGCGTCACCCAGGGGGTGGCGCTGCTGAAATTGGGTGCCCATGAGCTGCTGCTGACACCTGGCAGCCACTTCTGGCTCTGTGCCGATGCCCTCGCCGCCTTCACCCCTCTGGCTGGCTGCCAGCATGATCTGCTGGCCTGCTCCGTGCGGGTGCCCCAGCCCGCCCAGGCTGGCTGGTTGCAGGCAAGCCCGTTGATGGACGCACTGCTGGACAGCCTGGCGGCCTGGTCACGCCCACGCGACTGGCAAGGCCCCTATGGGCAGCGGCTGCAAGTGGTGGGAGATGAGTTGCACGGCTGCACCATCTCGTCACTGGGGGATCAGGCACTGCAAGATGCCTGGCAAGCCCTGGCCAGAGCGCAGCCGGATAGCGTGGCTGCCTGGCAGACCCTGCTGGGCACTCGCGGTCTCGAGGGCCCGGACGCCCAGGCACTGCAGGATCAGTGGCAACTGTTGCAGGGGATTCGCCTGCTGCGAAGCGGCAGCACACCGTCACAGGTGGTGAGCAGGCTGGGTTATCGGGATGAAAGCGCGCTGGCCGAGGCTCATCTGCAATGGCTCGGGGCGCCCCTCTCCCCTCAGCCATCCGCGACCCGATAAGAGAGGCATAAAAGGATGGCAAAAGAAATCCAGTTTTGCGGCTCACCGCCGCTAACAACAAAGGAGTCATTCATGTCACCATCCTTTATGCTGAACACCCGATTGACCGTCACCGACTAGATCAACAGGACATCCGCCATGACGAGCAAGGCCAACCAATCCCAGGGCATGTTGCTGTTCCACCTCTCTGCCAGACAATCCTTCGCCATCGGTACCCTCAAGGTGAAGGAGATCGTGCCCTACACCCAGCTCACCGCCCTGCCACAATCCCATCCCACCGTGCTCGGGGCCGCCAGCATGCGCGGCACCACCATCCCGGTGATCGACATGGCAATGGCCGTGGGCTACCGCCCCATCACCCGGGAGGAGATGCCCCACTGCTTCATCATCATCACCGATTGCCGCCGCACCCTGGTGGGCTTTCTGGTGCGGGGCATCGACAAGATCACCGAGTGCAACTGGCGTGACATCGAACCGCCCCCTCCCTCCTTGGGACAGAACGTCTTCGTCACCGGTGTGACCCGGGTGGGAGATCAGTTGATCCAGTTGCTGGATGTGGAACTCATCCTGTCGCGGGTCTATCCGGACGATCCCAGCCATCTCTACCCCGTGCTGACCGACGTGCAGCGCGAGCGGCTCAAGCCGATGCGGATCCTGCTGGTGGACGACTCCTCTGTCGCCCGTCGCCAGCTCATGGCGGCGCTCGATTACATCAACATCCCCTACGAGGTCTGCACCAACGGACGCGACGCCCTCACCCTGATGCAGACCCGGGTCTCCCAGGGCACGCGGATCGACATCCTGGTGAGCGATATCGAGATGCCGGGGCTGGATGGTTACGAGCTGGCCTTCGAGGTCCAGAGCGATGCCAAGCTGGCGGGAGCCTACATCATCCTGCACACCTCCCTCTCCAGCGAGATCAGCGTGGAGCGGGCCCATCAGGTCGGCGCCCACGAGGCGCTCACCAAGTTTGAAGCCAACGAACTGATCCAGGCCATGCTGCGCGGCGCCGAGCACCACGATCGTCTGATGGCCTGATGTCGCGGCGAGCCAAGGGCTCGCCGCCCCCTTTTCCTCCCTGCTCTTCCGAGTCGTTGCATGTTGACAGAAAGCCACTTTCACGCCCCCTGGTGGGCCCGCAACCCCCATCTGCAAACCATTTTGCCCAAGTGGCTGCGCCGCTCGCCTGCCCGCTTCATCCAGGAGCGCTTCGAACTCCCGGACGGCGATTTCGTTGATCTGGCCTGGAGCGGCGAACCCGGCCAGGATGAACAACCCCTGGTGGTGGTGTTCCACGGACTGGAGGGGAGCATTCACTCCCACTATGCCAAGGGGCTCTTTGCCCACCTGCAGCGGCAAGGGAACGAGGCGGTGCTGATGCACTTTCGGGGGTGCAGTGGCGAGCCGAACCGGCTGCTGCAGGCCTATCACTCAGGCGCCATCGAGGATGCCCAGGCGGTGATTGCCGAGCTGGGGCGACGTTTTCCTGGCCGCCCCCTGGTCGCCATCGGCTATTCCCTGGGGGGCAACATGCTGGTCAATCTGCTGGCGCGGGCCTGCCCGGCACCATTGAAGGCGGCGGTGGTAGTGTCGGCCCCGCTGCAACTGGCAAGCTGTGCCGATCGGGTCAATCAGGGCTTCTCACGGGTCTATCAGAACTACCTGCTGCGGACCATGCGAACCAACCTGCAAAGCAAGATCCGGCGCCAGAGCGCGGCACGGGCGCGCTGGCAGCCGGCCCAGATCACCCGCATCGCCACACTGAGGGAGTTCGACGAGCTGGTGACGGCACCGCTCCATGGTTTCGAAAGCGCCGATCACTACTACCAGACCTGCTCCGGCCTGGGCCTGCTGGCCCGCATTCCCATCCCGACCCTCGTCATTCACGCCGCCGACGATCCCTTCATGACCGATGCCGTCATTCCGGCGGCGGAGCAGCTCTCCCCTCTGGTGCGCTACGAGCTGAGCAGACAGGGCGGCCACGTGGGCTTCCTGCACGGCTCTCCCTGGCGCCCCCGCTTCTGGCTGGATGAGCGCATCAGCCAGTGGTTGCGGGAGCAGACTCAGGGTGCGAGCCGATAACCGTTGCGCCCCTCTTCCTTGGCCTGATAGAGGGCGCCATCGACTCGCTCGAGCAGCATGACGAGGCTCTCCCCGGCTCGCCACTGGGCTATCCCCAGGCTCAGGGTGAGGTGGGGGGCTACGTCGGAATCCTCATGGGGCAGAGCCCTGGCCGCCAGAGTGGCGCGAATGCGCTCCGCCACCTCCTGGCCACCGGCCAGCGTCGTCTCCTGCAGCAACACCACGAACTCCTCTCCCCCGTAGCGCGCCACCAGATCGCCGGGCTCCCGCACACTCTCCTCCAGGCACTCGGCCACCAGGATCAGGCACTCATCCCCCGCCTGATGACCATAGCGATCGTTGTAGCGCTTGAAGAAATCCACATCGAGCAGGATCACGGTGAGCGGTACATCCTGGGTGGTGCCTTGCGCAATGGCACGCTTGCACGCCTGATCGAAGTGGCGACGGTTGGCTATGCCGGTCAGGGGATCCCGGTTGGCCATGGCATTCATCTTGTTTGCCAGCATCAGGTTGTCGTGTTCCCTTGACACCGCAAGCTCGAACCAGCCGTTGAGCATGCGCCGCCCCGTCTCCAGCACCACCAGCAAGACCCCGACCACGATGGTGTTGACCAAAACAAAGGGCTCAGGACTCCAGGAGGCTCTCATCAACAAGAACAGCAGGGGGACAGAAACCAGTGCGTAAAACAGCCGCACATCGCAATACGCGGCGACGAGACCGGTCAGCAGCAACAGACTGACCATGTTGAAAATGAAACTGAAGCCCCCCTTCAAGTCGACGATCGAGATGGTGTAACCCACCATGGCCCAGGCTAGCCCCCAGGCCAGGGCACAGACGCACAGGGACACCAGCCAGATGGCATGGGATTGACGGGAGAGCCAGCCCCACCCGAGCGGCAGCAGCAGGCCAACACCTATCATGGCAAAGAGCTGCCATTTGTAGGACCAGGGCAGGTTGCCGACCAGTACCAGGTGTGCATCCCGATAGATGTAGAAGCGGGTCAGCAGAAATACGAGGGCGATGAGATTGATGACCCAGTACCAGCGCAAACCGGCGCTCAGGGCGCGGCGGCGGGCATCGAACAGGTGCTGTTCGAATTGACTGGAGGGTCGGCGTTCGTCAATGGATGGCATGGCACCCCTCGTCCAAAACGAGACAAATCCCTTGCGCTTGCCGACCAGACACCGACAATATCCGCAATCCAATGAGTGAAGATGAAATCATGATTATCCCCTGGCAAGAACTGGAGCCGGACACCCTCACCAACCTGCTCGAACACTTTGTGCTGCAAGAAGGCACCGAATACGGTGAACAGGATGTCAGCCTGACCGACAAGGTCGAAGCAGTCAGGCAACAATTGCTACAAGGTAGCGCCGTGCTTGTCTACAGCGAGCTGCACGAAAGTGTCAATGTCGTCCCAAAGACTCATTTAAGCAAGTCACCCACTGACGACTTCCCCCAGGCGTAACGCGGTCACGGCTTATCGGGCGGCTCACCCCGCCCTCCCCCTATCCAGCACACATCATCAGGCCGCATGACCAGTTCGCCACCCAGCAGCACCTATTCCAACGTACCCAGAGCACAAGGCAGCCCTTGTTCACAGCTATTGCCGGGAAGCGTGGGGGCAGCGGGAGGATGACGGCGCACTTGACCGCACTTTGGGCCACCCCTTATAACGGAACTCCCAAGGAAGAGAGAATTCTATGTCCGCCAAGCATCCCATCATCGCGGTCACCGGTTCGTCCGGTGCCGGTACTTCCACCTCCACCAACGCCTTCCGCTCCATGTTCCACCAGCTTGGATACAAGGCGGCCGTGGTCGAGGGGGACAGTTTTCACCGCTACACCAGGCCCGAGATGGACGTGGCTATCCGCAAGGCCCGGGAGCAGGGGCGGCATATCAGCTACTTCGGCCCGGAGGCCAACGACTTCGGTCTGCTGGAGTCCTTTTTCCAGGAGTATGGCCAGAGCGGCACCGGCCAGTACCGGCGCTATCTGCACAGCTTCGACGAGGCAGTGCCTTTCAACCAGATGCCTGGCACCTTCACCCCCTGGCAGGATCTGCCCGGCGAGACGGATCTGCTGTTCTACGAAGGACTGCATGGCGGCGTGGTCACGGGGGAGCACAACGTGGCGCGGCACGTGGACTTTCTCATCGGCGTGGTGCCCATCGTCAACCTGGAGTGGATCCAGAAGCTCATTCGCGACACCTCGGAACGCGGCCACTCCCGCGAGGCGGTGACCGACTCCATCGTGCGTTCCATGGATGACTACATCAACTTCATCACGCCGCAGTTCTCCCGCACCCACATCAACTTCCAGCGGGTGCCGACCGTCGATACTTCCAACCCTTTCAGCGCCAAGGTGATACCCAGCCTGGACGAGAGTATGCTGGTGATCAGGTTTCGGGGCATCAAGCAGGTGGACTTCCCCTACCTGCTGTCGATGATAGACGGCGCCTTCATGTCCAGGATGAACACCATCGTCGTGCCGGGTGGCAAGATGGGCTTCGCAATGGAACTGATCCTGCGCCCCCTGATCCAGCAACTGATCGAAACGGGCAAGATCACCTGAGCCAAGGAGCTTAACGATGCGCGCTGCACTTCTCTCATTCACGCTGGCAACCCTGCTGGGCGGTTGCAGCTCCGGCCCCGCCGCACCGACGGTCGAAACGGGCACCATGGTGGTTCGCCCGGCGGAGCATTGGACCTACGGGGCGACACCACGCTATGCGCTGGCCGAACAATTCCAGTATGCGGGCAACAGCGCCGCGCCCTGGCTCGAGCCGGTACAGCAGGCCGTCATCCGGCAGCTGGACGGCAAAGGCTGGCGCAGCGTTCCCCTGGATGAGGCCGACGTCTGGGTCGCCATCGGGGTAGCTGGCAGCCAGGACATGAGCGATGGCGAGATCTTCTCCCGCCTCGGCATGACACCGGGCCTGAACGCCGCCACCAATGCCCGCAAGGGGACCCTGGCCATCGTGCTGCTCGACGGGCATAGCCAGAAAGCTGTATGGAGCAGCGCCATCCAGCTCGCCAGCGACGTGCCTGTCGCAGAGGAAGCCCGTGGCCAGCTTAGCCAGCAACTGGCCGCCCAGTTGCTGGGCTCGCTACCGTCAGACTGATGTCTCTTTCAACAAAAACGGCCTGCTTCACGCAGGCCGTTTTCCATGCACGCCGTGACGGCATCAGGGTCACTTCAACTCGCAGGTCAGCTGGGTCACACCGCTCTTGACCAGGGTGGCCTGCTTGTCCTGACGGGAGAAGGTAGTCACCCCGTCGGAATAGCTGGCAGTCTCTTTGGGCGACTCGATGCGCCCCAGCTTGTGATAGACACCGGCATAAGGGAACTGCACCATGTCGGCCTGGGCATCATAGGTGATGGCCAGCAACTCTTCCCCGCACTGATACTGGCTGTATTGATACTGGGTCGGCTGCGGCATGCTGCAGGCGGCCAGACCGAACAGGGGAAGCAACATCATCATTTTTTTCATCGCACTTTCCTTATGTCATGGCGTTATCGACGGGACAAACTATAGCGGTCAACCCTCAAGGATTTGATAACTATGGGTAATTTCTACCGCTTTTTCCAACATCAGGGAAACTGAACAATATTTTTCCATGGACAGATCCACCGCACGGGCGACCTGCTTCTCCGCCAGCCCCTTGCCGGTCACCACGAACTTGAGGTGGATCTGCTCAAATACCCGGGGAACGGTATCGGCGCGGGTCCCTTCCAGTTCGACATGGCAGGCGGTCACTGACTGACGGGCCTTCTCCAGGATGGAGACCACATCGATGGAGCTGCAACCGCCGACAGCCAGCAGGATCATCTCCATCGGGCTGGCACCTTCACCCGGGTTGGCGCCATCCAGGGTCACCTGATGACCGGACTCGCTCTCTCCCACAAACTTCATGCCTTCCACCCAGCTGACCTTGGCTTTCATCTCTCACTTTCCTCTCAATGACGACGGTTCTAACGCCCATAGCATACCTCAAGCCGGGGTCGAGTGGCACATGCGCCAGGATCTTGCCCGTTCCCGGCGATAAAGCCCCGTTTGTGGCGACAGCAGTCTCTCCTGCGAAACGGACGACGACCCAAAGGGAAATAGATCGAAATCAACATCCGACCTCCTCTTCTTGCCTAGAATGCCCCGGACGACGCAGCAGATGGCGGCTCACCGGTGGACGGCAAAACCCCAAAGCCTTGTCAGCACAGGCAAAGGCTCTTATTCTACTGCGACCAAAGAGTAAGGAATGGCAAGCTTGGCAACTTGCCTGGACGCACAGTCCATAAAAATGACACTACAGAGGAAGTCTCATGATCATTGGCAAACCGCAAAGCGATCCCACCCTTGAGTGGTTCTTGTCGCATTGCCACATTCATAAGTATCCCGCCAAGAGCACCCTGATCCACGCCGGTGAAAAAGCGGAAACCCTCTACTACATCGTCAAGGGCACCGTCGCCGTCCTGATCAAGGATGACGAAGGCAAGGAGATGATCCTCTCCTACCTGAATCAGGGGGATTTCCTGGGCGAGATGGGGATGTTCGAAGAGAACGAGAATCCGGAGCGTTCCGCCTGGGTACGTGCCAAAGGCGCCTGCGAAGTCGCCGAGATCTCCTACAAGAAGTTCCGCCAGCTGATCCAGGTCAACCCGGACATCCTGATGCGTCTATCCGGTCAAATGGCCAAACGCCTGCAGCACACCAGCCAGAAGGTCGGCAACCTCGCCTTCCTGGACGTGACCGGCCGCATTGCCCAGACCCTGCTCAACCTGGCCAAACAGCCGGATGCCATGACCCATCCGGATGGCATGCAGATCAAGATCACCCGCCAGGAGATCGGCCAGATCGTCGGCTGCTCCCGTGAAACCGTCGGCCGCATCCTCAAGATGCTGGAAGAGCAGGAGCTCATCTCCGCCCACGGCAAGACCATAGTGGTGTTTGGTACCCGCTGACCGGGTTCCGCCGACGGCGCCCGCACAGCGCCGTTGGATAAAAAGGCTGCCCATGGCAGCCTTTTCCGATCCTCTCCCCTATAATCCCGAGCGCCCCGCCGTCATGGCCTTCGCCAAGAGAACTCCTATGCACCTTCAATGCCCCCTTTGCCGCAGCCCCCTGCACCTTCATGCCGCCTCCCGCGGGGTCTATTGCGACAACAAGCACCACTTCGATCCCGCACCGGAAGGCTATCTGGACCTCATCCCCGGCAAGAAGAACCCCAAGGACAGCGACAGCCGGGCCCTGCTGCGCGCCAAGCGCCGCTTCCTGGAACAAGGCCACCAGCTGCCTCTGGTGGACGCCATGGCGAACCTGCTCGCTCCTCTTGGCGAGCGCGAGCTTGTCCACCTCGGCTGTGGCGAGGGGTACTACTGCCGTGCCCTGGCTGAGCGGCTGCCCGGCTGGCAGGTCGGCGGTTTCGATCTGGCCAAGAATGCCATCTTCGCTGCCAACAAGGCGCAACCGGAAGGCCAGTTCGTCATCGCCGACCCGGCGCGCGCCCCGCTGCTGCCTGGCACGGCCCAGGTGCTGCTGGTCAACGACCTCAAGGTCAAGACGGAACTCCTGGTCAGCTGGCTGGCGCCGGGCGGCTATCTGCTCCACGTGCAGCCAGGCCCTCGCCATCAGTGGCAATTGCGCGTCAGCCTCAATCCGGTGAGCATGGAACATCCCCTGAGTTGGCCCGCCCTCACCGGGCTTGTCAATGTTGCCCAGCAACGCGCCCAGTTCAGTACGGCGCTGGATCAGGGCCTGCGCGAGCACATTCTGGAGACCAGTCGCCTCGGCTGGCGTGCCAGCGGCGAGCAGCGCCACGCCTTCACCCACCAGGGGCCCGACGCCCTCGAGCAGGATCTGCTGCTCAGCCTGTGGCAAAAACCGCTGTGAACCGGTGATATACCATGAAAAAAGGCCCTGACGGGCCTTTTTGACAAAGCAAGTGCGCCTTTTCCCTGACAGGGAAGAGACACCCAACCACGCAGCAAGACAAAAATGGGGCCCTCGGCCCCATTTCTCATCACGGCAGATCAGTTGCAGCTCGCCGCGCCCTGATCGACCCAGACGGCGGCCTTGCCGGGCTCATCGCCCTTGGTCCAGTACTGGGCCTTCCACTTGCGGCCGTTGTGGCTGGTGACATCACCGCCGTTGTAGACCACTCCGGCATCCCAACCCAGTTGTACCTGGCTCACCAGTTTCCACTGATCGGCGGTGCGGCTCGGCTCGTTGCCCTGGGTCCAATACTTGGCCTGCCACACCAGTTGCTTGTGGCTCACCTTGTCATTGGTGTTGTAGACGGTACCTGCACTCCAGGCCGGGTGGTTGGCCGCATCCGGATCGCTGGCCTCGCAGCCACCACCTGTACTGGCCGGCTTGACGGTCAGGCGGGTAACGGCTGTGGCATCCAGCGCCCCATCGGTGACCACCAGGGTCAGATCGTAGGCCGTGTCACTGGTCACGTTCGAGCCCGTTACTACCAGGGTCGCGCTGTCCAGACCGGTGGCGCTGAGCCCGGCCGGCACTGTCCACTGATAGCTCAAGGCATCACCATTGGGGTCGGAAGCGGTGGCCTTGATGCTCACCTGCTTGCCGGCCTCGACGGTCGCACTGGCCGGTACGCTGACCACGGGGGGCAGGTTCGGCTGCGGCGCCTTGTTGGTGACCACCACCTGATCCTTGGCCGAGAGCCCCTGATCGTCGGTCACGGTCAGCTCGAACACCAGATTGATGTCGCTGCTGACGGCATCCAGTACCACACGGGCCTTGGCCTGGGTGGCATCCAGCAGGCTGGCCTGGGGTCCGGAGACCTGTTTCCAGCTGTAGGTCAGCGCCCCGTTTTCCGGATCATGGGAGGCGCTGCCGTTGAGGGTCACCTCGGCCGGGCCGGTGGCACTCAGATCGCTGCCGGCATTGGCAACCGGCGGCTTGTTGACCGGCGGTAGCGTACCCTCGCCGTGGCCCAGCCCCTCGTGCATGGCGTTGAGGATGTCGCCGTTGTCCGCATCAATTTCCCAGGCGAACAGACCGCCGAGCTGGTTCGCCAGCACGTACTGCCCCTTGGCCTTGACCGAGCGGTCGTTGTCGAAGGTGATGAGGTCGCCACTGCTGGCCTTGAAGACATAGGGGGCCTCGGCCGACTCGTCATAGCCCTGCTCCCAGCCTGCGCCCATGCGGTTGTTGACGATGTCGCGGTAATCCACCACGCCATTTTCCCAGGTACCGCTCACCGGTCCGGTAGCGGTGCCGGTGAAGGGGTTGCCGGCCTGGTAGTTCTTCGCTCCGGTCCAGCCACGGCCATACATGGCCGCCCCTACCACAATCTTGCCCGGTGTCACCCCCTGACCCAGCAGCGCCTTGACGCCCTTGTCGGTGGTGTACTTGGTGGCCGGATCCCAGCTGGAGGCAAAGAGGTTGGTCTGGTGGGCCAGATTCGTCAGGTCGAAGGCGCCGCTGAAGTCGTAGCTCATCAGGAAGATGTGGTCCATGTACTGCTGGGCCGCCTGATAATCCACCTTGGCAATCTTGTCACCGCCGGCGCTGATGGCCGAGGTCAGCTCATACTGGCGGCCGGTCTCGGCTTCCAGTTCATCGAGCATGGCTCGCAACTCCTTCATCAGCACCACATAGGTAGCGCCGTCATTCGGGCCGCCCAGGCTGGGGTTGGCCCCCTGTCCGCCCGGGAACTCCCAGTCGATGTCCACGCCGTCGAAGAATTTCCAGGTCTGCAGGAACTCTTTGACCGAGGCGACGAAGGTATCGCGCTTGGTCTTGTCACCCAGGAAATAGAAGGGATCGGAGAGGGTCCATCCACCGACAGACGGCAGGATTTTGAGGTCTGGATGGGCCTGTTTGAGCGCCATCAGGTTGCCGAAGTTACCCTTGTAGGGCTCATCCCAGGCGCTGAGGTTGTCCTGAGACATCTGGATCGCCGCCCAGGGATCATGGATGGAGACCTTGAAGTCTTCGCGACCCGCACAGGAGCGCTGCAACGCCTCGAAGCTGCCCGAGATCTCTTTGAGGCTGTCGTTGATGCCGTTGCCACCGCAGATGGGGGTGAAGCCGTAGAGGATATGGGTCAGGTTCTGGGCCGGGATCTTGTCCACGGTGAACTTGCGACCATAGACACCCCACTCCACGTAGTAGGCCCCCACCACCTTGCCGGACTTGTTGGCGTAGGGCTTGTTGTTCTCCTTGAGGGGCGCATTGAGCGGCGCCAGGTGGCTGCCGTCGGTATCGGCGACCATCAGCTCCTTCTTGTCGGAGAGGGTGCAGCCGTCGGCGTTGCACAGGGCCACCTGCATCTGGTAACGCCCCCCCTTGGTGACCTTGAAGTTGGCGGTACCCGCGGCGGAGGCCGGGCCTGACCACACCTCCTTGCCGTCGAGCAGTACCTTGGCGGTCTGTCCGACGTCACCGGACCAGAGGTTCCAGGTCACGCTGACGGGAGCGCCATCCTTGTGGACGGTCACCAGCTGGTTGTAGGCCGAAGCGGCCTGATTGACTTCAACGATGGCAAACTTGGTGGGGCCGGAGCCAATGGTGGGTTTGCCCGGGGCAGCGGCGAAGGCGGAGGTAGTGCAAAGCCCCCCGACCAGAAGCGCCAGCAGGGAAAGTTTTGGACTTAACATATTTGAACTTCCTTATTTCGTTATTGGAATTAACAACGAAAAAGGCAACGCAACCTGCCAGGTAACGCAGACAACATCGCAACCATGGCTTGGCCCATGGACGATACAACCTGTGGTGGCCCCGCTATCCTAGGTACGCAGACCCTTAGACCGGAAGCTTTGCGTCCCGGACTTTCATCCGGTTTGCCTTTTTGCACAACTTGATTTGCGACAAAAATAATCGCCGAATGACTATAGAGGAGAGTCGCCCGGGTGCCACCTGCCAAAAGTGACACCCGGCAAGACTCAATTATCACCAAATCCGGAAAATGGCGACGAAATAGGCATCATCATCGTCGATCATGACGTCTGGATGGCATCCAGAAAATGTTCAGTCAATGCTCGATTCTGTGAGGCCAGTCACTGAACCGGCATCAGCAGGCTGTTCATCAGGGCGCGCAGCTTGAGAGGTTTGACCGGTTTGCTCACGTAGCCGAAGCCGTGCTCACGGATCTGTGCCTGCAACTCGCTCTTGCGATCCGCACTGATGATGATGCCGCCGATACCGTTGCCGTGGGCCAGCCTGATCATGTGCAGCGCCTGCAACCCGGTCTTGCCGTCATCCAGGTGATAATCCGACAGCACCAGCGCAGGCAGGAAGCCGCCGCCGATGATCTCTTCCGCCTGCTCCAGGCTCTGGGCACAGCGCACGTCGCAGCCCCAGCGTCCCAGCAGCGAGGCCATGGCGATGAGGATATCCTCCTCGTTGTCGATGCAGAGGATCCTGACCCCTTCCAGCTGACTGTCTCGCAGGGCCGGGGTCGTCACCTGGCTGGGGATGACGGGCCGGGTCGCGAGGTTCAGGGTGATGGCAAAGACGGACCCCGCTCCGGGCCAGCTGCGCAGGGAGAGCTGATGACCCAGCACCAGCGAAATGCCGCGGGCGATGGCGAGCCCGAGGCCAAGCCCCTGCTCCCTGGCGGTGCGGGAGTGATCGAGGCGGGAAAACTCGTCGAAGATCGCCTCCTGCTTGCCCTCCGGGATGCCGGGGCCGTTGTCCCACACCTCGATGCGCACCTTATCACCCATGCGGCGACAGCCGAGCAGCACCCGACCGCCGGGGTTGTAGCGAAATGCGTTGGTGAGGAAGTTCTGCAACACCCGCCGCAGCAAGCGCACATCGCTGTAGACCGCAAGGCGGCTCTCCACCACGGAGAACTGGATCCCACCGGCCTGGGCCAGCACGCCGAATTCCGCCTTGAGATTGTCCAGCACATCGCTCAGGGCGAAATCGAGCTTCTTCGCCTTGAACTTGCCCGCCTCGAGGCGCGAGATGTCCAGCAGATCCGTGATGAGATCCTCGGTCGCCCCCAGGGCGTCGTCGATGTGGCGAGCGATGCGGGCCGGTTCGTCCTCCGGGGGCAGCATCTCCAGCAAGGAGGAGGTAAAGAGCTTGGCCGCGTTCAGCGGCTGGGTCAGGTCGTGGCTCACCGCCGCAAGGAACCGGCTCTTGGACTGGTTGGCCCGCTCCACCTGCTGGTTTACCAGCAGCAGTTGGCGGTTGAGTTCGGAGAGCTCGTGGGTGCGCTCGGCCACCCGCGCCTCCAGGTGCTCGTTCGCTTCCCGCAGCACCCGCTCCGCCGCCCTGAACGGGGTGATATCGGTGAAGGTCATGACAAAGCCCCCCGCAGGCATGGGGTTGCCCTGCATCTCGATGACCCGACCATCGGGACGCTCCCGCGCCGAGACATGGGGGCTGCCACGCTTCATGAAGGCAACCCGCCGCGCCACCTGGGCCTCGATGTCTCCCTGACCGCACAACCCCTGTCCGGCGTTGTAGCGGATGATCTCCTCGATGGAACGGCCCACCTGAATGAGACCGGGGGGATAGGAGAACAGCTCGATGTAGCGTCGGTTCCAGGCCACCAGCCTGAGCTCCCTGTCCACCACGGAGATCCCCTGCCCCATGTGTTCGATTGCCCCCTGCAACAGGCCGCGGTTGAAGCGGAACATGTCGGAGGCCTCGTCCACTATGGTGGCGATCTCCTCGAGCTGCATGTTGCGCCCCTGCAGGGCAGAGGCCAGCACCAGGCGGGCGGACGAGGTACCGAACACCCCGGCCAGCAGTCGCTCCGTGTGGGCGATGAGCTCGGCGGAGGCCTGCATCTGGGGCGCCAGGGTGCCTCCCCGTTCGCCCGCGAAGCGGCCGAAGGCCCGCTTGACGCGGCTGGAACCGACGAAGCGGGCCGCCAGCATCTCCAGCTCCTTCACCGAGACCCGTGCATGATAAAGCGCCGAGGTATCCCGGCTCGTCTTGCCGACGAAGTTGGCTGCCTGCAGCCGCTCACTCACCGCCGCCCGTGACAGCAGGGAGCCCGCCACATAGCCGGCGAGGTTGAGCAGAAGACTCAGGAAGAGGCACCAGGCCCCCAGGCTCAGATCCCGCACCGCCGGCCAGTCTGGGGGCGCCAGCAGGGCTTCGAGAGGGGAGCCAGCCAGCAGTCCGCTCTCCGCCAGCAGGGTCACGAACCAGAGGCTGACCCCGAGGGCGAGCCCGAGATAGACGCCCTTGCGATTGCCATGACGCCAGTACAGGCCGAGCAGCAGGGCCGGTGCGAACTGGGCCACGGCCCCGAACGAGAGATAGCCGATGCGCGACAGACTGGTGAGATCCCCGAGCCAGAGATAGAGCGCCCAGGCCGCCAGCAAAATCAGCAAGATGGCACCCCGACGCACCTGCAGCAGCAACCGCATCAGGCGCTCGTCCCGCCCCTGTTGCCAGACCCGGCGCAGCAGGACCGGCAACACCAGATCGTTGCTCACCATGATGGCCAGGGCGATGGTGCAGACGATCACCATGCCGGTGGCCGCCGAGGTGCCGCCGAGAAATGCCAGCATCGCCATGCCGTCGAATCCGAGGGACATGGGGAGGCTTATCACATAGGTGTCCGAGGCCATATCTGCCCCGACCCACTGCTTGCCTGCCAGCGCCAGCGGCCAGATGAAGAGCCCCATCAGGAAGAGATAGAGGGGGAAGATCCAGCGGGCCCAGTGCAGATCCTGCCCCTGGTTGTTCTCCACCACGGTCACGTGAAACTGGCGCGGCAGGCAGATGACGGCGCACATGGCGATCAGGGTGTAGATGGCGAGCTCCAGCAGACTGCCCGGCGTCACCGCCACCACCGCATCGAGGAAGTCGCCCGCCACCAGAGTACGCGCCTCGCTCGGTCTGGCGATGATGAGCCAGAGCGCAAAGCCCCCCACCGCCATGAAGGCGAGCAGCTTGACCACGGACTCGAAGGCGATGGCCACCACCATGCCCCTGTGGTGCTCGGTGGCATCCAGGTTGCGGGTGCCGAACAGAATGCTGAACAGGGCCAGCAGCAGGGTGACACCCAGCGCCAGCTCCGCCATGTTGCTGGTGGGGCTGACCCCCGTGCTGTTGGCCATCAGCAGATCGAGCCCGGTGACGATCGCCTTGAGCTGCAGCACCAGGTAGGGAAGTATCCCCATGACGGCGATGAGGCTGATCACCATGGCCAGGCGCTGGGACTTGCCATAACGGGCGGCAATGAAATCGGCGATGGAAGTGATGTGCTCACGCTTGGCCACCAGGATGAGGCGGGCCAGCAAGCGCCAGCCAAACAGGAACACCAGCATGGGGCCCAGGTAGATGGGCACTGGCGACCAGGGAGATTCGCTGGCCTGGCCCACGGTGCCGAAGAAGGTCCAGGAGGTGCAATAGACCGCCAGCGACAGGCTGTAGAGCAGAGGCTGCCCCTTGGGGCGACGGCGCTTGTTCTTGTCCGCCACATAGGCGATGAGGAACAGCAAGCCCAGATAGGCGAGCGACAACCCGATCAGCAGCCATCCTTGGTGCATCTCTCTACTTCCCTTGTCCAGATAAGTCGGAGGCCTGCCGCGCCAGAGACCGGCAGACCTGTGTCATCGGCCCTGTTCAGGGCTCTCTTCGCGCAGCCGCAACACGAAGACCGGCAGTACTACCAGCACCATGATAAAGAAGATCCCGCCTCCCAGCGGCTCGAACAGCACGCCGCAGATCGCCATCAGGGCCGCCACCGTCATGCCAAGGCCCAGGGCAGCATAGAGCGCCTGGGTGGGGATCTGCTGCTCTGCGGGCAACTGGCGGGTCATGAAGCGGATGGCGCCGAGGTGACTGACGCAGAAGGTGACCCCGTGCAGCAGCTGGCCGAGCACCAGCACCGCCAGATCGGTAGAACTGCCGAGCAGCACCCAGCGCACCACGCAGCCAAGGGCCCCCACCAGAAACAGGGTCTGGGCGCCAAAGCGCTGGAGGAAGCGCTTGTCCGCGGCGAACATGGCGATCTCCGCCACCACTCCCAGAGCCCAGAGATACCCGATCAGGGTGCCGCTGTAGCCGGCGCTTTTCCAGTAGATGGCGCTGAAACCGTAGTAGGCCGCGTGGCTCCCTTGCAGCAGGGCGGTGATGAGCAGGAAGCGGCGCACCGGGGCCGACCTGAGCGTGACGAGCAGCGAGGCCTTGGCCCGCTCCCCTTGCAGCTCCCGGGGGGCGGGTCGCAGCGGCAGCAGGCTGAGCCCCAGCATGATCAGCAGCCCGGCCACCATGGTGTGCAGCACCCAGTCGCTGCCAAAGTTGCCCACCAGGGCCCCCACCAGGGTGGAGGCGACGATAAAGGCAAAGGAGCCGCACAGCCGCACCTTGCCGTAGTCGAGGTGAGTCTGAACCACCATGCGGGTGGCAAGCGCCTCTCCCATGGGCATCAGGGTCGGGTAGATGAAGTTGGCCGCCAGGGTCAGCACCACCAGCCACCAGAGGCTGTGGCCCAGATAGAAACCGAGGAAGGCCAGCAGACTCAGCAGACAGAGCAGCCGGGTGACGGGCAGCAACTGGCCGGCCCCCTTGACTCGCCCCATCACCATCAGGTTGCCGGCAAAGCGGATGGCCATGCCCACCCCCAGCAACAACCCTATCTGTTCAGTACTCACCCCGATGCCTTCCAGCCAGAGCGACCAGAACGGCAGATAGGCGCCATAAACGAAGTAGAAGGCGCCAAAAAACAGGGCTAACCAGGAGAACGCGGGCATAGAGGCTCGGGTTGCATGACAAGGGGCACAAATGATAACCGATTTCGGGACGGGGATCCCCAGGCGGCATGACAGATAAAAACCATAAATATCAATAAAGTTGAACCTTTGTCACATCCCCCTGTCTATTGGGTAACACCGCTTCCTGATGAGTGTTGCAATCCTTCCACCCGCCCCTGGCGGGTTTCTTTTTTGCAGACGCCGACCTTCATGTCAAAAGGGGCCCGAGGGCCCCTTTTCCTTCATGCTGGTCCACGACCATCAGAACACGTACTTGACCCGTGCACTGAGGTTGCGGCCAGGCTCGGTCTGCTTGCTGGTATCCGCGGTGGCGGCAAGGCCGGTGATGCTCTCGTAGCTCACGTACTCCTTGTCAAACAGGTTGAATACCCCCACGTTGAGCTGCAGGTCCTGCACCGGCTTGAACTGGGCATAGAGATCCACCACGCCCCAGCCTGCGCTCTTGATGTTGTCGTTGCCTCGCGCATCCTTGCCCACCTTGTCCATGTCGTCGGCAAAGCGCAATGCGGTGTTGATGTTCCAGTTCGGCTGCTCCAGACGCACCCCGACGCTGCCGTTCAGGGGGCTCAGGCTGTTGATGTAGTTGCCCTCGCCATCCTTGCCCTCGATGTAGGCCAGGTTGCCCCAGACGTTGACCAGCTCGTTCAACCAGTAGTCCGCCTTGGCCTCGGCCCCCTTGGTGGTCGCCTTGTCCAGGTTCTGGTACTGATAGAGGGCGGTACGGCCTTCGGTGCCCACGGCCGTCAGCTCGATGAAGTCGTCGAACTTGTTGTAGAAGGTGGCCACTTCATAGCTGAACCCGCCACGGCTGCCGCGCACCCCCAGATCGATGCCGTCGCTGCTCTCTGGCTTGAGGTTCGGGTTGGGCTCGATGCGATAGCCATACGCCTGGTGGTTCAGGGTGGAGAAGGCGTTGTCATACATGGGCGCCTTGAAGCCGTGGCTGTACTGGGCGAACAAGTTCGCCGCCTCGTGCGCCTTGAACACCAGCCCCAGCTTGGGAGAGAACTCCCCTTCGGAGATCTTCTTCATGTTCTCGCCGGTGTAGGCGGGATCCTCGTCCGGGGTCATCTTGTAGTAGTCGTAACGCACGCCCGGGGTCAGCACCCAACGCTCGCCGAACTTGATCTCGTCAAAGGCCCAGAGCGCACTGCGCTCGCTGGTGGTGGAGGGGAAGCTCAGCTCGTTGTAGCCAACGAAGTCACCCGGAACGGTCGGCCCCTTGAAGCGGGTGCGCTCGTTGTCGGTGTGCTCGTATTCCAGGCCCCAGGCCAGACGCTGGCTGGCGAGCGCCTTGTTGAACTTCACCTGGGCGCCCAGGCTCTCCTGCTCGAAACCGTTGTGATCCAGGGAGTTCTTGGTCACATAGGGGTTGCCCGGCATGACCGGATACTTGGACGAAGCGTACTGATCCAGGGTCTGCTTGGCGCGGCTGTAGTAGATCTTGCTGTCCACGCGATCCGCCCAGGGGGCGTTCAGGGTGAGGCCATGATCCAGTACCAGGGAGAGGTTGTCGGTCTCCTTGTCGGTAATGGGCTGGTTGAAGACGGAGCCCGCCTTGGTCAGAACGATGGCATCCGGATCCTGCCCCTCGGTGAAGTAATCCACCGTCAGTTTCAGGAACTGATCATCGGAGAGATTCCACTTGCTCTTGAACAGCACGGCCTGGCTGACGATGTCGAACTCGTTCTTGTCGCCGTCATAATTCTGGGTGACACCGCCATCGCGCCATGTGTAGCGCAGCAGGTTCTCGACTTCCCCGGTGCGCAGCGCCCCCGTGATGCCGGCCATTCTCTGGTGGCTGCTGGAGGCATAACCCGTGGTCGCATCCAGATAGCTGTCGCGGCCCTTGAGGAAGTCGCCAGCATCCTTGGTGGTGATGGCAATGACGCCTCCCAGAGCATCGGAACCGTAAGCGGCTGAGGCCGGCCCTTTGGCCACTTCCACCTGCTTGATCATGTCGGTGTCGAAGTAGGTCTGACCCACGCCGCCATTCTTGTAGGCATCGTTCTGGCGCACACCGTCCTGCACCACCTTGACCCGGTTTTCGCTCATGCCGCGAATAGTGAAGGTCTGGGCATCTCCTGCGCCTCCCTGCACGCTCACCCCGGGCTCATAGCGGAACAGATCGGCGACGTTGCTGACGACCTGCTCTTCAATCTGCGCCGAGGTAATGACGGCGATGGGACCGGAAACATCTTCCAGCTTCTGTTCCATCCGGGAGCCGCTGACGACCATGACTTCATCGGCTTTCTTGTCTGCGGCGAAAGCGGGGGAGATCAGCCCGGCCGCCACGGCGAGGGCTATCAGGGAGGGGGGGTTGTTGTGCGCCACTGCAAAGTCCTTATTGAGAATTATTATCAAGCGGAAGGCATATTACCCCGCCAGAGACAAAGATCAATAATAAAGTGAATCATTCTCATTTCGCTTTATCGTCATTCCCCCTTACACTGGCGCCACTTTTTGCTCGCCATGCCGCCATCCCATGGTGCAGCCTTTTCCCATCCCCTGTTTCTTGAGTGAGTAACCATGATCCGACGACTCCCCCTGCTCGCCCTGCCCCTGCTGCTGGCCGCCTGCGCCACCACGCCACAGAACACCCCACCCGAGACCCTCTATCACGCTCGGCTCGATACAGCCCAGGGGCAGGCGCTGACCTTCGAGCAGGCGGTGACGCAGGTGGCGGATGCCGACATCGTGCTGGTGGGGGAGCTTCACACTCACCCGGCCATCCATCTGTTGCAGGCCCGTCTGCTGGCAGGGCTTGACGAGATGTCGCAAGCCGATGGCCAGGCCCTGGTGCTCTCCATGGAGCAGTTCAGCCGCGCCGATCAGCCGGTGCTGGATGCCTACCTGGCCGGACGCATCGGCGAATCGGCCCTCATTCGAGATGGCCATGCCTGGCCCAACTACCAGAGTGATTACCGCCCTCTGGTGGAGTTCGCCAAGGCGCAGCACCTGCCAGTGATTGCCGCCAATGCCCCCAAACCTCTGGTGAGCTGCGTCGGTCAGGAGGGATCGGCCTGGCTCGACAAACTGCCGGCCAATCGCCGCAGCCAGCTTGCCCGCGAGCTGACTCTGGGGGATGACGGCTACCGCCAGAAGTTCATGGCTTCCATGCACCATGGGGATGCGGACGGCAACGCCCGTCGCTTCGCCGCCCAGACCAGCTGGGACGACACCATGGCCGAAAGCATGGTGGATTATCTGGGCAAGCATCCCGGCAGGCGCATCATGCATATCGCAGGCAACTTCCACGTGGAGGGGGGACTCGGGATCGCCAGTCGCATCGCCAGCCGCAATCCGGCACTCAAGGTGGCACTCATCGTGCCGCAAACCGATGACGAGACAGCCCCCGGGAGAGACGCCGATGTCAGGGTCCACATCGCTCCCCTGCCGGAACGCTGGCTAAATGCAAAGGAAATGAAGCAAGATATGGGCGCACTGCATCAATCCCGAAGCCGTGACTGCAGCCAATGGTTGCAACCCTCAAAATAGCCCAAGGATTTCATATGGATGTGTTACTCGTCATCGACATGCAACAGGGGTTGTTCGATAACCCCCGCCATCAGGATGCCCAGGTCATCGCCAACATCAATCGTCTGGCCGATCGCGTGCGGGGCCAACACGGACGGGTCATCTATGTGCAACACGACGAACCGGGTTCCGAACTGGAACCTGGCAGTGCGGGCTGGCAACTGCACGCCGATCTGGCCCCGTCTCCCCACGACAGCCGGGTGCGCAAGACCGCCTGTGACAGCTTTCTCGATACCGAGCTCGGCTTCCTGCTGGCAGAGCAGTCGGTAGACAGACTGCTTATCTGCGGCTGTGCCACCGACTTTTGCGTCGATACCACGTTGCGCAGCGCCGCCGCCAGGGGCTTTGACGCCTTTGCGGTGACCGACGCCCATACCACGGCGGACAGGCCGCACCTGAGTGCGGAGCAGATCATCCAGCACCACCACTTCATGTGGCAGCATCTGAGCCTGCCTCAAGGCAGAAGCGTGACCCTGCTCACGACGGATGAGCTGCTGGCCACCATTTAACCCGAGCGGGCGTGTTAAGCTGCCCGTCCTGATGTGAACACCCGATTGGAGTCTTGTGTGCGTCTACTCTCTGCCGTTGCCCTCACGCTGCTGTTACCGGCGCTCACCGCCTGCTCCGGCTTGCCGGGGGCAGCACCCGATGGCCCGGCCCCCCTGTTCCACACCCATATCAGCGACGACGGGAGCAAGCGCTTCACCTTCGAGGCCGCCCCTCTCGACGTCCTGCCCACCCGGTTGCAGGAGGGAGATGACAACCGACTGAGCCGCCGCGACAAGAGCCTGCTGGAACGCCGGGAAGCCCTGCAGGACGAGCAGCTCACCCAGATGCTGGCCACGCGCAAGTATTGCCGAAGCGGCTATATCGTCCTCAGCCAGACCTCCTGGAAGATCCGCGGAGAATGCAACGAGAGCGCCAGCCAGGTCGATCGCGATGCCTTCCCCAACCAGGCAGGCTGGCAGGAGTAACCCGGGACATAACAACAAAACGGGCAGCCCAGGCTGCCCGTTTCTCATCTCGCTAATTGTTCCCTCAAACGGGTTCATCCGCCGGGCTGGTCAGCTCGGCGCCATTGTCGATGCGTTTGTGCCCTTCCACCAGGTGAACGAAGTCCACCAGCTCGTCGCCGGAGACACGGAACGCCTGACCGAATCCCTTAACGAACAGTCCCTGCTCGGGCTTGAGCCTAAACAGCACGAAGTCCTTGAGGTTGGAGAGCCCTTTGACTATCTCGCCGAAGCGCCCTTCCAGCGCCGCAACGGCCTTCTCCCAGCGTGCGTCGTCGCGGGCCACCACCTCGGCGACCGCATCGAAGGTCAGACGCTTGCGGGCAAACAGCTCGCGGGCACCGGTTTCGTCCTCGATCAGCATCAGCGATACCTTGGGCACCTGTTGCAGGTTGCGGGCGTGGCGAGCTATCTCGGAGATGAGCACATAGTATCCATCTTCCTGCAGCACGAAGGGGGCATAGCTGGCATTGGGGTTGCCTTCGCCATCCACAGTGGCGAGCTGCAGGGTACGGCAACCGTCGCGGAACTCGCGGATCTCCGGTTGCAGGCGGTTTTGCAGGCGCTCCTGACGTTCACTCATGCTTTCACTTCCTCTTGATACTGACGGCGCAGGGCCATGAAACGCTCCACCTGCTCAGGCAGCAGTTGACGCTGCTCGTCCCGGCCCAGGTAGATCTTGAAAATGCAGCGGCCACTGTGGCCAAAGAACTGGAAGGAGTGACCTTCCTTGCCCATGAAGAGCTTGCTGACCAGGGCGATGCCCGCCACGTTGTCGAGCTTGAGGTGGCCGTGCAGTTCGCCGTCCCGCCCCATCAGGTTGTAGTAGCCGCGCGCGTTCTTGCCCTTGGGGAAGGGAGCCTTCACCTCGAAGATGGAGCCATCGGATTCGACGATGGTGGTCACCTGACCCCAGCTGGACAGGTCCGCCAGCAGGGCTTCGGCCTCCACGGCCGGCACTTGCGTCATCAGGGCGGCAGGCAGATGGCGTACCACCTCCCATTCGCTGACGGCCAGCTCGGTGGCGAGGGTGGACGGGTGGGCGCTCGGGTCTTGCTCCAGCAGCGCGTGAATGCGTTGTGCAATGCTCATCGGTTCTCCCTGGATGATCTGGCGATGGTGCTCGGTGTCGCGGCGGATACTGTAATAAAGCGCCCCAAGTAACGCAATTGATAATCGATTTCATTCTCAGTGCATTTTGATGGACGACTTGATATTCTCGGCGGCAACCCTATTTCATTCACCCTTCGGAGGTTCGCATGGGCCGTCGTATTGCCCTCGCATTCAGCCTGCTCGGCTGTGCCCTTTCCCTCTCTTCCCCATCCGTCATGGCGGTGGAGCGTATCGTCAGCATAGGCCCCGCCACCACGGAACTCATCCTGGCGCTGGGGGGCGAGCAGAGCCTGGTCGCCACCGATGTCAGCAGTCCGGAGCCCAGAGGCGTGCCCAAGGTCGGCTATCACCGCGCCCTCGCCGCCGAAGGGATCCTGAGCCTCTCTCCGACCCTGGTGGTCGGCAGCGACGAGATGGGCCCGAACAGCACGCTTGATCAGTTGCGCCGTGCCAACGTCAAGGTCGAGGTCATGGCCACAGCCCCTACGCTGGCCAACCTCAACGAGCGTATCGATACCCTGGCCCATCTCCTGGGTGACCAGGCGGCAGGGAGCAAGCTCAAGGAGGAGATTGCCGCCCAGAGCGACACCCTGGCGGCGCAGGCGAAGCAGAACAAGCCCCTCAAGGTCGCCTTCCTGCTGCTGCACAAGGGTCAGCCCACCAGCATCGCTGGCGGCAACACCACCGCCAGCGCCCTCGTCACCCTGGCGGGCGGCGTCAATCCGGTGGCTGGGCTCCACGACTACAAGCCCGTTTCCACCGAATCCCTCATCGAGCTGCAACCTGATCTGGTGCTGGTGAGCGGCCGCGACTGGCAGCAGTATCAGGATCCCGACGCCGTCCTGAGCCAGGTGCCGGCTCTGTCAGCCACCCCGGCAGGCAAGAACAAGGCCATCCACGCCATCGACGGACATGCCCTGCAAGGGGGCCTCAGCCTTCGTTCCCTGCAACAGGCGAACCAGATCGCCCAGTGGATCAAGCAGGGTTCCTGATGCGCCTGCCTCTGCCCTGGCTGTTCGCCCTGACCGGCTGCGCGCTGGCGTTGCTGCTGGTCGGGTCCCTCGCGACCGGCCCCATGTCCCTCTCCCTTGGTGAGAGCCTGCGCGCCCTGTTTGCCGGACCACAGAGCGGGATTGAGGCTCACAAATTATTGATCGTGCAGGAGATCCGTCTGCCACGAACCCTGCTCTGCATCGCCGTGGGGGGCATTCTCGGCCTCTGCGGCGCCGTCATGCAGGGACTGTTTCGCAACCCCCTGGCAGACCCCGGCATCATAGGGGTGTCGGGCGGGGCGGCACTCGGCGCGGCCCTGGCTATCGTGCTGCTCGCCCCGTTGGGCTCGCACCTGCAGAGCCTGCTCGGCCTGGGGTTGCTGCCCCTGCTCGCCTTTCTCGGCGGAGCCCTCACCACCACCCTCGTCTATCTGCTGGGTACCCGAGAAGGGGGCACCTCGGTCACCGTGATGCTGCTGGCCGGGGTGGCCATCACGGCGCTCTCCGGCGCCGTCATCGGACTGCTCACCTATCTCGCCGACGATCAGATGCTGCGCAACCTGAGCCTGTGGCAGATGGGCTCCCTGGCGGCAGGCAAGCCGGTCGATGTGACGCTGGCGCTGCTGACCCTGGCCGCTTTGCTGCTGTTGTTCATGCGCGATGCCAATCCCCTCAACGCCCTGCTGCTGGGAGAGGGAGAGGCCCGGCATCTGGGGGTGAACGTGCAGACGCTGAAGCGTCGCCTCATCCTGCTCACCGCTGCCGGTGTCGGCGTGGCGGTGGCCGTGGCGGGCATGATCGGCTTTGTCGGCCTGGTGGTTCCCCATCTGGTACGGCTGCTGGCCGGTCCCAACCATGTCCGCCTGTTGCCGCTGTCTGCCCTGCTGGGGGCTGGCCTGCTGCTGGGGGCCGACATGCTGGCACGCACCCTGCTCGCTCCGGCCGAGCTGCCGGTCGGCATCATCACCGCCCTGCTGGGTGCCCCCTTCTTCATCTGGCTCTTGGTCAAGAGCCGCCGAACCCTGTAACAGGAGATCGCCACCTTGCCCGGATCCCCCTCCCCCCTGCTCAGTTGCCGGGGTCTTCGCCTCAGTCGTGGCAACCGGCTTATCCTGGACAGCCTGGATCTCGACCTGCATGCCGGCAGCCTGACCGCCCTGCTCGGCCCCAACGGGGCGGGCAAAAGCTCACTGCTCAAGTGCCTGACCGGCGAGCTGGAACATGAAGGGGAGAGCCACCTGTTCGGCCAGACCCGCAGGGGGTGGGCCGGCAACGCTTTGGCACACCGGGTCGGTGTGCTGCCGCAAAGCTCCTCCTTGAGCTTCCCCTTCCTGTGCGAAGAGGTGGTGGCCATGGGTCGGCTGCCCCACAGCGAGCCTGCCAGCCGGCGTGACGAAATAGTCCGCGCCGCCATGACCCACGCCGGGGTCGACCATCTGGCGAACCGCCTCTATCCCGGCCTCTCCGGCGGGGAGCGTCAACGGGTGCAGTTCGCCCGGGTGCTGGCCCAGATCTGGCAGGCCCCGGAGGAACCGCAGCAAGCGCGGCTGCTGCTGCTGGACGAGCCCACCTCGGCGCTGGATCTCAAATACCAGCACCAGTTGCTCGCCATGGCCCGGGCGCTGGCCGGTCGCAACACCGCCGTGCTGGTGGTGTTGCACGACCTCAATCTGGCAGCCCGCTACGCCGATAGGCTGGTGATGCTGGAGCAGGGCAGGCTGATGGCTGACGGCAACGCAGGCGAGGTGCTGACTCCAGCGCTCATCGCGCGCCTCTACGACTACCCCGCCCAGGTGATCCACCACCCCGAGAGCGGCGTCCCCATGGTGGTGTGACACCCGGGGGCAGATAGCAACAGAGCGCCATCAGGCGCTCTGTCTTTTTGCGGTATCCAGCCCTGGGCTGACCAGCAGGGTAATCCCCTGGACACATCAGGCTATCTGGTAGCGCCCCGGCTTGTGATTGAGTGTCAACACCAGATTACAGATGATGGCTGCCACCACGGAAAGCGCCAGCAGCCAGGGGGAGACCACGAAGAAAGAGGCGACCACGATGGCGCAATCCAGCCCCATTTGCAGCTTGCCTGCCCGCACACCCCATCTGTCCTGAATGAAGAGCGCTAGGATGTTGAAGCCCCCCAGGCTCGCCTTGTGGCGGAACATGATGAGCAGCCCCATGCCGATCAGGGTGCCGCCGATCAGCGCCGCATAGACGGGTTCGATCTTGCCGATTTGCAGCACGGCGTTGAGGTGATCCGTCATGAAGGAGACGGTGGCCACGGCGGCAAAGGTATTGAGGGTGAAGCGCGGCCCCATTCTGAGCCAGGCCAGGGCATAGAAAGGCAGGTTCATGGCGAAGAACAGCAGGCCGAAGCTGATGCCGGTCACCTGTTGCAGCAGCAGCGCCAGGCCGGCGGTGCCACCGGTGAGCAGGCCGACCTGATGGAACAGGAAGATGCCGAGGGAAACGAAGCCTGCTGCGGTCAGCAAGGCGAGCACATCCTCATAGAGCGGGTGCGCAGAGCGTGAAGTGTTGTCCATAACCAGGTATCCAGTCGCGAAGCAAGAGAGTGTTGGCCGCCCGTCGGGCGGAGCGAGCCCCGTTAACCGGGGCTTCGTTATGCCGACAGTCTCCAATTTGAGTGAGATGGATCACAAGTCCCGCCCTTCACGCGCCAAAATGGTGCGCGTCATCCAGGCGTTACAATCCTTGCACCAAAATGTCCCACACTCACCGCCGGCCTGATGCTGAAAAACCTGAAACGGGCCGCTGCCCCCGCGCCCGAATCGTTCTAGAATGAGTCGCTTGTCACTGCCAGCGGAACAACAGCGGATGAGAGTCACCGTATTCGGAATAGGTTATGTCGGGTTGGTTCAGGCCGCCGTACTGGCGGAGATGGGTCACAAGGTGGCCTGCGTGGATGTGGATGCCGACAAGGTCGCGGGCCTGAAAGAGGGGCGCATTCCCCTCTTCGAGCCCGGTCTCGCCCCCCTGGTGCAGCGCAACCATCAGGCCGGTCGCCTGATCTTCACCACAGACCCGGCCCGGGCGGTGGAGTTTGCCGAGCTTATCTTCATCGCGGTCGGAACGCCGCCGGACGAGGACGGGTCTGCCGACCTCCATCAGGTAATGACGGTGGCGGACACCATAGGCCGCCTGATGCAAGGGGGCAAGGTGGTGGTCAACAAGAGCACTGTGCCTGTCGGCACCGCCAGCCGGGTACGGCGACACATTGCGGAGCGCCTCGCCGACCGTGGTCTCGACCTTCCGCTCGACGTGGTCTCCAACCCCGAATTTCTCAAGGAGGGCGCCGCCGTCGCCGACTGCCTGCGGCCGGATCGCATCATCATCGGCACCGACTCCGATCACGCCTTCTCCCTGCTGGAGGAGCTCTACGCCCCCTTCAACCGCAAGCGAGACCGCATCCTGCGGATGGATGCACGCAGCGCCGAACTGACCAAGTACGCCGCCAACGCCATGCTGGCGACCCGCATCTCCTTCATGAACGAGATGGCCACCCTGGCCGAAGCCCTGGGCGCCGATATCGAGGAGGTGCGCAAGAGTATCGGTGCCGATCCGCGCATCGGCCACCACTTCATCTACCCAGGCTGCGGTTATGGCGGATCCTGCTTCCCCAAGGATGTCAGGGCGCTGATCCACACCGCGAAGGAGGCGGGGTGCGAGACCCCCCTGCTGCGCTCGGTGGAGCAGGTCAACGAGGCGCAGAAGCACAGGCTCATGACCCGGCTGCACCACCATTTTGGTGCCAGTCTGTCGGGGCGCACCTTCGCGTTATGGGGACTCGCCTTCAAACCCAATACCGACGACATGCGCGAAGCCCCGAGCAGGGTGCTGATGGAGGCGATCTGGGCGGCAGGAGGCAAGGTGCAGGCGTTCGACCCCGAGGCCATGACCGAGGCCGCCCGCCTCTATGGCCAGCGGGCAGATTTGCTCCTGTGCGACACCCAGGAAGACGCCCTTCAGGGGGCCGATGCCCTGCTCGTCTGCACCGAGTGGCAACAGTTCCGCGCACCGGATTTCGACCTGCTTCGCCAGACCCTGAAGCAGGCCATCATCTTCGACGGCCGCAACCTCTATGATCCGGCCCGTCTGCGCCAGCGCGGTTTCACCTACTATGCCATCGGCCGTGGCGACAGCCTGGCTCATCAGGAGGAGCGATGAAGTACCTCGTCACCGGCGCCGCCGGGTTTATCGGATTTCATGTGGCGCGCAGGCTCTGTGGCGACGGCCATCAGGTGGTGGGGATAGACAACCTCAACGACTACTACGCGGTGAGTCTCAAGGAGGCGCGCCTCGCCCTGCTCACGCCTCTACCCGGCTTTCGCTTCGAACACCTCGATCTCGCGGACCGCGCGGCCATGGCTTCGCTCTTTGCCCACGAGCAGTTTGACCGGGTGATCCATCTGGGGGCCCAGGCCGGGGTGCGCTACTCCCTGGACAACCCCTTCGCCTATGCCGACAGCAACCTCACCGGCCACCTCACCGTGCTGGAAGGGTGTCGCCAGACCCGGGTGCAGCACCTGATCTATGCCTCCTCCAGTTCGGTCTACGGGCTGAACGAACAGATGCCGTTCAAGCCGTCCCATGGGGCGGATCATCCCGTCTCTCTCTATGCGGCGAGCAAGAAGGCGGGAGAGCTGATGGCCCACTCCTACTCCCATCTCTACGGCCTGCCCACAACCGGGCTGCGCTTTTTCACCGTCTACGGCCCCTGGGGTCGGCCCGACATGGCCCTGTTCAAGTTCGTGCACGCCATCCTGAACGGCGACCCCATCGACCTCTACAACCAGGGCCAGCTCTGCCGGGATTTCACCCATGTCGACGACATCGTCGAGGGGATAGTGCGCATCTCAGACATCCCCCCTGCGGGCGATGCCCACTGGCAGGGGGCCCCGGACGCCAGCCCGGCCCCCTATCGCCTCTTCAACATCGGCAACGGCAGCCCGGTCAGGCTGCTGGACTTCGTGGATGCCATCGAGGCGGCCCTCGGCAAACGGGCCATCCGCAACATGCTACCCATGCAGCCCGGCGACGTGCTCGCCACCTGGGCCGACACCCGCTCGTTGTTTGACGCCACGGGCTATCGCCCCCGTGTCGGGCTCAAGGAAGGGGTAGACAGCTTTGTCCGCTGGTATCGGGACTACTACCGGGTCTGAGCCAAACGAGGTGGCAGGGCCCCCTGGCTCAGACCCTGCGCTCAGGATGAAGGGGTATAGCTGAAGGGCACCATGGTGGGGGAGAGCCCACGACAGGCGGGTTTGAGGGCCTGCGGGCCTGCCAGCAGCCAGTCGGTGCGGTGACGGTTGCCGAGGTTTTCCATCTTCGCGGGGTCAAAACACCTCACCATCAGGTCGGCGCTCCCCAGTACCCAGCGCCCGGGGGCAGCCCCTATCCAGGCGGCAGCTTCCCGAGCCTGCTCCCCGTCTCCCATCAGATAAGGGTAATGTTTCACTGGTTGCAGGCTAAACAGCAGATGCTGCTCCTTGAAGCCCGCCAGCAGCAGCTCATCCCCCGCAGGCACCTTCTGCGCCGCCAATGCCATGACTCCCTGAGGGGTGCGCACCTCGTTGAGGCGCACGCTTATCCAGCAGGAGTAGATCAGCCACCCCACTGCCAGGGAGCTGAGAATGGCGGTCAGTGGCGCCCGGCGAAGCCAGGCATTGATCAGCAGCAAGGATCCCCCCAGCACCAGCAGGGGAAGCCAGGGATCCGGCCCCAATTCCCCCAGACGGCTGGCCACTCTGTCGCTAAATGCCAGCACCAGAGCCCCCACCAGCCCTGCCCCCCCCAGCAGCCAGCCGAGCCCGGCCAGCAGTCGCCCCGGCCAGACCCGGACCAGCAGGGTGCCGATGAAGGGTGCGGTCAGGAGCGCCAGGGCGGGCGTACCGGGCGTGATGTAGACGCCCCGCTTGCCCGGCGAGCAGGAGAAAAACAGCACCACCAGCACCAGATAACCCAGCAGCAGCAGGATACGCCTGTCCTGCGCCCGGATGGCGCGCCGCCAGGCCACCACCAGCCAGGGCAACAGCAGGGAGAGCGGCAGCCAGAACGGCGGGATCACCGAGGTGAGGTAGTACCAGAAGGGTTTGACGTGATGCCAGGCGCTGGTATAGCGAGTCACCGTCTGGCGCAGCAGTATGTTATCTCTGTAGGCCAGCAGGAGGGGATCTCCGCTTCGGGTCACGGCCTCCAGCATGGGGACCAGCCAGAGGCCCATCGCCAGGGCCATGGCCAGCGGCCCGAGCAGGGCCTTCAGCCAGGCTGACAAGGGCGCGGCGCGGATTTGCGACCTGTGGGTCCAGAGCGCGGGAAGCAGCACCAGCAGGGCCAGTACTCCCACCCCCTTGGTGATGACGCCAAGCCCCGCGGCAAACCAGCCGAGCCAGTACCAGCGCCACCCGCCACCACAGAGGAGGAAGCGCAGAAAACCATAGAGACCGAGGGTGATGAAGAAGGTGACCAGGCCGTCGATCTGGGCCGTCTTGGCCTGCAGGGTAAACTGGACGGTAAAGAGCAGCAGCAAGCCCGCCAGAAATCCCGTCGCCGGATCCCACAGGCGGCGCCCCAGATCCCACACCAGCAAGATGGTCAGCAAGCCAGACAGCAGGGAGGGCAGCAGAAAGGCCACCTTGATGGAGCCAGTCAACACATAACCGCTCGCGATCCCCCACATAAACAGCGGCGGCTTGTCCGGATAGAGCTCCCCGCCACGCATGGGGAAGAGCCACTGGCCGCTCTCCACCATCTCCCGGGCGATCAGGGCGAAGCGCGGCTCGTCCGCCGGCCAGGGATCCCGCAGACCCAGCCCGGCCCCCAGCACCACCAGCGCGATCAGCAGCAACCAGCCAAGGGACGTCTGATTGAGCAGGGTGCGATCACTCACCATGACGGGCCTCCCCGGTCACTGCCTTGTCCCGCCGCCAGCCCCGATGCTGGATATCGAGATAGAGGCTGTAGAGCGCGGTGAAGGTGGGGAAGAGGTTTTGCAGCACGCCGACGGAGTCCTGCTTGGGAGAGAAGGTGAAGTAGCTGAGCGTCATCAGGCTGCCGATCACGCTCATGTACCAGAACAGGCGCGGGATGACGGGTCGTCCCGCCCGCCTGGACGCCAGAAACTGCACCAGCCAGCGTCCGCCGAACATCAGCGCCCCCGTGTAGCCGATCAGCTTCCAGCCGGTGACGTGCACCCCGGTCCAGTCCAGCCAGTCGATGGGGGCAGACAGCCAGGCGTCCATCACTCCAGTATCTCCCCGATTTCAACCACCTTGGATCGGCGCTGCAACCACCAGACCCCGACCACGTCCACCAGCCCGACCCAGAGCCGGTTCCAGACCCCGTATTTGGAGATGCCCGCCTGGCGTGGCCTGTGGTTGACCGGCCAGGGCGCCATGCGCCCCCCTTGTGCCTGGATCAGCGCGGGGATGTAGCGGTGCATGTGATTGAAGGCGGGCAGTGTCAGATACCAGTCGCGACGCACCACCTTGAGCCCGCAGCCGGTATCCGGAATGCCGTCGCGCAGCAGCAGATCGCGAAAGCCGTTGGCCAGCTTTGAAGAGAGGCGCTTGACCCAGTCGTCACGGCGGTTGACCCGGTGGCCGATGAGGCCCACCTGGTATGGATCGCTCTGGTAACGGCGCATCGCCTCCTCCAGCATGGCGGGAATGTCGGCGGGATCGTTCTGACCATCGCCGTCGAGTACCACCAGCCAGTCGCCACGCCCGTGGCGCACTCCGCTCAGCACCGCCATGCTCTGGCCCACGGCATGGACATGGCGTAGCACCTTCAGCCTGGGGAAACGCGTCTGCAAATCGCGCAGTACCACATGGCTGTCGTCCACACTGCCATCGTCCACATAGATCAGTTCGTACTCGAACCTGCCCCCAAGGGCGGCATCTATTTCGCCGACAAGCGGGGCCAGATTATCCCGCTCATCCTTGGCAGGCACCACGACAGAGATATCGACCAATTCGACCATATGCACATCCTGCCCTCATCAGAGGCGCTATCGATTCACCCGGCAGACCCGACGACATTGCATCGTGGCCTGGCTGACATCATGCAAATACAAGGCGTTAGAAAACAACTGTGTCAGCATATTGAACCTCAATTAACAAATCTGTCAAAGCAGTCACTGACCCGGGAGTCATACCGCCTCTCCCCTGCACCAAAAGTTCCATACCGTTTTCATCTCTGTTGCTCACCCACATAACCAGATGTTCCATCTGCTGGCTGGCGTCCCTCCCCGGATCGGGCCTATATGTTGCGGATACCAAAGACGAGGTTTCCATGAAAAAACGACTCTGGGGCTGGGGACTCCTGATACTGCTCGCCACCACTTCCCACGCAGATCCCTTTCGTCAGGCCCCCAAGGCCATGAGCGCACTGCGCCAGGGTGCCGCCATGGAACAGGGAAACCCGCGGCAGGCCATCGCCCACTACTGCACCGCCGCCAACCTTGGCAACCCGGAAGCCTATTACCGCATCGGCCGCCTGCTTGCCCGCGGCCCCCAGGGGATCCGCAATGCCCGCAGCGCCAACGCCTACCTGGCCATGGCCATGCGCCTTGGCAACCAGCAAGCCGCCCGTTACTACAACGAGCGGGTCGGCAATGCGCCCCTGGGTACCTGCGGCATTGGAGGCGGTGGCGGAGCCCCCTGGGTGCGCCCCAGTACCCCCTTCGATCAGGAGCGCTACCTGGCCAGACAGTCACAGGCCAAGCAAAAGCTGGCCGTCATGATCCGCCAGGCCGCCCAGCGTCACAAAGTGGACCCCCAGCTCGCCCTGGCCATCGCCATCGCCGAATCCAATCTGAACAGCACCGCCGTCTCCCCCAAGCAGGCGCAGGGCGTCATGCAGCTCATTCCCGAAACCCAGGCCCGCTTCGGCGTGACCCGGCCGTTCGATGCCCAGCAGAACATCCGTGGTGCCATGATCTACCTGAAGTGGCTGGAGAAGCAGTTCGGTCCGGACTGGGTGAGGATCAGCGCCGCCTACAACGCCGGGGAGCAGGCAGTGCTGCGCCACGGCGGTGTGCCGCCCTATCAGGAAACCCAGGAGTATGTGCAGCGGGTGCTCTATTACTCGGGGCAGGATCCTGACAAACCTGCCCGTCGCAGCTCACCGCGCTGATCTTGCCCGGTTGCCCCTCTTCCCTCGCGCCTGTCGGCCGTCCCGGCCTGCGGCGCCCGGCTTTGCCGCCCCTCTCCCATTGGTTTACAATCGACGGGTTTTTTGGAACCGGGTTGACGGCCCGTCGACCCGGCCCCACCACGACATCAGTTTGTTAATGCCAAGACATTAAACTGCTGAAAGGAAGAGAATTAGCCAATGGCTCAATTTATTTACACCATGAACAGGGTTGGCAAGGTCGTGCCACCCAAGCGTCATATTCTCAAGAACATCTCCCTCTCCTTCTTCCCGGGGGCCAAGATAGGCGTGCTGGGTCTGAACGGCGCCGGGAAATCGACCCTGCTGCGCATCATGGCGGGCATCGACACCGAGATCGAAGGGGAAGCCCGTCCGCAGCCCGGCATCAAGATCGGCTACCTGCCCCAGGAGCCGAAGCTGGATCCGGAGCAGACCGTACGCGAAGCGGTCGAAGAGGCGGTCGGCGACGTCAAACGCGCCATGGCGCGCCTCGACGAGGTCTATGCAGCCTACGCCGACCCGGATGCGGATTTTGACAAGCTGGCCCGCGAACAGGGCGAGCTGGAAGCCATCATCGCCGCCCAGGGCGGCCACAACATGGAAAACCAGCTGGAGCGCGCAGCCGACGCCCTGCGTCTGCCGGCCTGGGATGCCCAGATCAAGCACCTCTCCGGTGGTGAGCGCCGCCGCGTGGCCCTGTGCCGCCTGCTGCTGGAAAAGCCGGACATGCTGCTGCTGGACGAACCGACCAACCACCTGGATGCGGAATCCGTGGCCTGGCTGGAGCGCTTCCTGCACGACTACGAAGGCACCGTCGTGGCCATCACCCACGACCGCTACTTCCTCGACAACGTGGCGGGCTGGATCCTGGAGCTGGACCGCGGCGAAGGCATCCCCTGGGAGGGCAACTACTCCTCCTGGCTGGAGCAAAAAGATGCCCGTCTGGCCCAGGAAGCGAGTTCCGAGGCCGCCCGTCGCAAGTCCATCGAGAAGGAACTGGAGTGGGTTCGTCAGAACCCGAAAGGCCGTCAGGCCAAATCCAAGGCTCGTATGGCTCGCTTCGAAGAGCTCAACACCAACGACTACCAGAAGCGCAACGAGACCAACGAGCTGTTCATTCCGCCCGGACCGCGCCTGGGCGACAAGGTGGTGGAGGTGGCCAACCTCTGCAAGTCCTATGGCGACCGCCAGCTGATCGACGATCTCTCCTTCTCCATTCCGAAGGGTGCCATCGTCGGCATCATCGGTCCGAACGGTGCCGGTAAATCGACCCTGTTCCGCATGATGTCGGGTCAGGAGCAGCCGGATTCCGGTTCCATCACCCTGGGTGACACCGTGGTGCTGGCTTCCGTGGATCAGTTCCGCGACCAGATGAACGACAAGAAGACGGTGTTCGAGGAAGTCGCCGACGGCCAGGACATCCTGCGCATCGGCAACTACGAGTTCCCGAGCCGCGCCTACATCGGCCGCTTCAACTTCAAGGGTTCCGACCAGCAGAAGCGGGTCGGCGAGCTCTCCGGTGGTGAACGTGGCCGTCTGCACCTGGCCAAGCTGCTGCAGACCGGCGGCAACGTGCTGCTGCTGGATGAACCGACCAACGATCTGGACATCGAAACCCTGCGCGCCCTCGAGAACGCCCTGCTGGAGTTCCCGGGTTGCGCCATGGTCATCTCCCACGACCGCTGGTTCCTCGACCGCATCGCCACCCACATCCTGGACTACCAGGACGAGGGCAAGATCGAGTTCTTCGAGGGCAACTTCACCGAATACGAAGAGTGGAAGAAGAAGACCTATGGCGCCGAGGCCGTCCAGCCGCGCCGCGCCAAGTACAAGCGCATCGCCAAGTAAAGGGAACGATGGGTGCAGCCAGCCGCACCGCGTCCATTGCAACAAGCGCATCGCCAAGTAAAGGGAACGATGGGTGCGGCCAGTCGCACCGCGTCCATTGCAACAAGCGCATCGCCAAGTAAAGGGAACGATTGGTGCGGCCAGCCGCACCGTGTCCATTGCGACAAGCGAGCTGCATGTGCGGACAAGGGGAGCCCGGGCTCCCCTTTTTATCGCCTCCTAGCTTACAATTCCCCTCCCTACCCTGGCAGCATAGAACCATGACCCAACCCACCACGACCAGACTCACCATCCAGATCCGGATCGAACCCGGCTGTCTGGGTCCGGATGGCAAGCAGCACATCGACACCTTCTGCACCGCGGCCAGCCGGGTCTTTGCCGCCATCGAACCCGGGCGGGTCAGCTGGGTGCTGCTCCCCCGCCACGACAAGCAGTTGCCGGAGCAGGAGTTCCTCATCGAGGGGCGCAAGTTGAGCGAGGCGCAAGCCGGCCTGTTGCTGCAACGCATGGGGGTCGCCCTCGCTCCCTTGCTGGAGCAGAGCGATGCCGTGCTGAGCCAGCTTATCGAACGCTACCAGAAAAACCGTTGATCCCGATGTGGAAACGGGGCTCTATTGGTCCCCTTTTTCCGGCCTCCGAGGGAAAACGTTTGAGTTTTTACTCTATTCATTGATCCGCCTCGCACATCCGGGGTTTGTAAACCTGGCCGCCTGTGTGAAAATGTGCGCGCTGTCACGGTATCAGAACGAGTCTGGTCACTTCACCGCCAGAATCAGGGTCCGTCGCCCCGCATGGATGGGCCGGGCCCCCTGCTGCCTATTTCACGTCACCCATTGGAATCCAACATGAATCAACCACATCACGCTACCGGGCAGACCGCCAGCCCGGCTGCCGGGCAGGGATTGCTCGAGCGCCTGTTTGCCCTGCGCGGTCATGGCACCACGGCCCGCACCGAGGTGATCGCCGGCATCACCACCTTCCTGACCATGGTCTACATCGTCTTCGTCAACCCGCAGATCCTCTCTGCGGCAGGCATGGACACCCAGGCCGTGTTCGTTACCACCTGCCTCATCGCCGGTGTCGGCAGCATCCTGATGGGTCTGCTGGCGAACCTGCCCATCGCCCTGGCTCCCGCCATGGGCCTCAACGCCTTCTTCGCCTTCGTGGTGGTGGCTGGCATGGGCTACTCCTGGCAAGTGGGCATGGGCACCATCTTCTGGGGTGCGCTGGGCCTGCTGATCCTGACCCTGCTGCGGGTACGCTACTGGCTCATCGCCAACATTCCCCTGACCCTGCGGGTCGGCATCACCGCCGGCATCGGTCTGCTCATCGCCCTGCTCGGCCTGCACAATGCCGGCATCGTGGTCGCGAGCCCCGCCACCATGGTGACCGTGGGCAACCTCACCTCCCTGCCCTGCCTGCTGGGGCTGCTCGGCTTCTTCCTCATCTGCATCTTCTCCGCCCGCGGCGTCCACTCCGCCGTGTTGATCGCCATCGTGGTGACCACCACCCTGGGCTGGCTGTTCGGCGACGTCACCTTCAAGGGCTTCGTCTCCGTGCCGCCGAGCATTGCACCGGTCTTCGGCCAGCTGGACCTGATGGGATCGCTGGACATCAGCCTCGCCGGGATCATCTTCTCCTTTATGCTGGTCAACCTGTTCGACTCTTCCGGCACCCTGATCGGCGTGACCAACCGCGCCAAGCTGGCGGATGACAAGGGGCACTTCCCGCGCATGAAGCAGGCCCTGGTGGTGGACAGCGTCAGCTCCGTCGGCGGCGCCTTCATGGGGACCTCGTCCGTGACGGCCTACATCGAGAGCAGCTCCGGCGTCGCCGTCGGCGGTCGCACCGGCCTGACCGCCATAGTGGTGGGCATCCTCTTCCTGCTGGCCATCTTCTTCTCTCCGGTCGCCGCCATGGTACCGGCGTATGCCGCAGCGGGGGCTCTCATCTACGTGGGCGTGCTGATGTGCTCCGAGCTGACCCGGGTGAAGTGGGAAGACCTGACCGAAGCGGTGCCGGCCTTCATGACCGCTGTGATGATGCCGTTCAGCTTCTCCATCACCGAGGGGATCGCCGTGGGCTTCATCTCCTACTGCGTGATGAAGGCGGGCACCGGCCGCTGGCGCGAGATCAACCCCTGCGTGCTGGTGGTGGCCCTGCTCTTCGTCCTCAAGTTTGTCTGGGTCGATGCCCACTGATTTTTCTTCCATGAAAAGAAAAACCAGACTCTGAAAACAAAAATGCCCGTCATCGACGGGCATTTTTTATGGCGGGCTCAGGGCTCAGCGAATGCCGCGGGCCTCGCGGATCCACTCCCAGGCCTGCTGGATCTCCTGGGTCTTCTCCTTGGCCATCTCCATCATCTCGGGGGGCAATCCCTTGGCGGCCAGCTTGTCAGGGTGATGCTTGCTCATCTCCTTGCGATAGGCTCGCTTGATCTCCTGATCGCTGTCGCTCTCGTTCACCCCGAGCAACTGATAGGCATCCTTGAGGCGATCCCGGGAGGGGGGCTCCTGACGGTATTGCTGCCCCTGGCCACCGCCCTGCTGTTGCTGGCGGTGGAAGAAGTTCATCTGGGCCTCGGCCATGGCCAGAATGCGGGCCAGCTCGATGCGACTGAACCCCAGCTCGTCGGCGATGGTTTGCAGGATGGCCCGCTCGTTCGCCTCCACCTGACCGTCGGCGAAGGCGGCCTGCAGCTGGACCTCGAGGAAGAAGCGCAGGATGTCACGCTGCCCCAGGCTCGCCTGGCGAAACTCCGCCAGGGTCTCGCGCAGGGGGAAGTCTGCCTCCTTGCCCTGGCGGAATGACTCCTGGGCCCGTACCCGCTGCTCTCCGGCCAGCCGCATCCTGTCCATCAGGTTGGACGCGACCCGTATTTCGTGCTCGGTGACCTGGCCGCTCGCCTTGGCGATGTGGCCCATGACGGCGAAGGTGGCATGGAAGAAGACGGCCTGCTGCTGCTGGCTGGGCGCCCGCTGGAAGGCACCGCGGATCCCCATGCCCCGATCGAAGCGATGGCCGATCCACAGGCCCAGCAGGGCACCGAAGATGTTGCCGAGCAAAAAACCGAAGAAGGTGCCAAGCACCTTGCCCCAAATACGCATGGTTCAAGACCTCGTGATGTTAATGGGTGCCGGCGAGCAGTTGCTCGTCCAGCTCGCGCAGCCGATCCACTGTGCCGATGTCGCGCCACTCGCCTGCCAGCAGGCTGCCACCCACCCGTCCCTGCACCATCCAGTCGCGCAGCAGGGGGGCCAGCTTGCGCGCCCCGCAGGGCAAGCCGGCAAAGGCGGCGGGCTGATAGAGGCCGACGCCGCTGAAGGTGAGGGCCGGGGTGTCCAGCACCCGACCCGCTTGCAGGGAGAAGTCCCCTTGCGGATGCTGGGGAGGGTTGGGCACCAACCAGAGGTGGGCGAGATCGTCCCCAAGCGGCTGGTTCACCAGAGCGCGATAATCCAGGTCGAGCCAGGTATCGCCGTTGATCACCAGAAAGGGTTCGCAGCCCAGCAGGGGCAGCGCCTGCACGATGCCGCCGGCGGTCTCGAGCGCGCTCTCTTCGGCCGACCAGTGGATGGATACCCCGAGTGCACTGCCATCGCCGAGGGCCGCCACCAGCTTGTGTCCGAGCCAGGCGTGGTTGATGACAAGTGTGGTCACGCCGGCTGCCTTGAGTTTTTCGATATGGTGCACGATGAGCGGCTTGCCCCCCGCCGCCAGCAGCGGCTTGGGCAGCAGATCGGTGAGCGGGCGCATCCGCTCCCCCCGCCCGGCGGCCAGGATCATCGCCTTCATGATGTCACCCCGGTGCGCGCCAATCCGGGCAGCACCACCTGCTCCAGCCACTGGCCGAAGCGGGCCAGCGCCGGGTAGGTAGCGCCATGGCTGCGACAGACATCAACGACGTAGCCCAGGGTACGGGGAATGTCCTTGAGGTAGCCGGCCTTGCCATCGCGGTGATAGAGGCGGGTGAAGATGCCCGCCGCCTTGAGATGACGCTGCATGCCGGTTAGATCGGCTGCGCGACGAAACGCGGCATAGTCCAGATTGCCGAGCAGGCCGGCCTCTTGCAGGGTGTCGAAGCCAAGTCGCATGCCCTGCTCGATCACCGCGTCCGGCCAGCGCACGTAGCAATCTTTGAGCAGGGAAACCAGGTCATAGCTCAGCGGCCCGATGACCATGTCCTGGAAGTCGATAAGGGCGAGGTCGCTCTCCTTCGGGTTCATCCCGCCGCACACCATCAGGTTGCGGCTGTGGAAGTCCCGGTGCATTACTCCTTGTGGCTGGGCCAGGTTGCTCGCCGTGAGGCAGGCGAAGGTCTCCGCCAGCAACTGCTGCTCTTCATCGCTCAGGGTCAGTTGCAGGTGATGCCCCAGCAACCACTCGGGGAAGATGGCATTTTCACGGGCCATGAAGGCCTCATCGAAGGGCTCGAGCTCGAGCGCCACGGCGCCGAGCCCTGGCAGCAGGGCGATGGCCTTGCCATACCAGGCCAGTACGCTCTCTTCGTTCAGGCAGCCGATAAGCTGGGTATCCCCCAGATCCGTCACCGCCAGCAATCCCTGCTCGTAGTCGACCCCCTTTACCTCGGGGGCCAGCAGCCCCGCATCGTGCAGGGCGGCCGCATTGCGAACGAATTCATGATTTTTTTCGGTTTTCGGATTAGCATCCACCCACACCAGACCGCCGCCCCGGAAGTAGCGGCGGAAACTGGCGTCACCGGAAATAAGCGTCAACGAGAGGTTGGCGTCACCGGAAATCCGGCGAGCCCATTGCAAAAGCAGGGAAGCGCGATCGTGCATGAGTCGGGAACCAAATTGGAAAGCAGCACTTGGCTGTTAGCCCTGGCCGCAATAATGCTTTATCATTGCCGGCTAACATAAAGCAATGACATGCAATGTCAACTCGATGGATCCTGACATAAAATGCATGCCCTGAATCCACCGTTTTTACTACGGATTGCGCGAGCCTTTCACATGACAAAATGGACACTGGGATACTCCTGTCCCATCGCCCTGACCATCAGCCTTGTTCCTGCCCTGAGCCCGCTCATGGCCCAGGCAGCGCCACTCAATGCGCCACCCGCTACCGGGATCCTCGACAGCCTCTGCTATGATTATGTTCCCAAGATAGAGAAGCCCAGTGCGGACCAGGACGCCAATGCCCAGCCCGTCGAGGTGGATGCCGATCGCCTGGAGGCCAAGCAGGGCGGTACCGCCGTCTACGAGGGTGACGTCAAGGTGCGCCAGGGCGTGCGCAAGTTCGACTCCGACTATGCCCAGCTCGACCAGAAGAGCCGGGATGTCATCGCCATCGGCAACATCTATTACAACGATGGCCAGATCACGGTCACCAGCGACAAGACCCTGAAATCCAACCTGGACACCAAGAACTCCGAGCTGGAAGAGGGCAAATATCAGGTCCATGGCTCACCGGTGCGCGGCTTCGCCGAAAAGGTGACCATGACCAACAACAACCAGAACATCACTCTGGAAGGGGCCCAGTACACCACCTGCCCACCGGGCCAGGAGGCCTGGACCCTGAAGGCCGGCAGCATCGACATCGATCAGTCCGAGGTATTCGGGGAGGCCTGGAACGCCAGCCTCTGGCTCTATGACTATCCGGTCTTCTACTTCCCCTATATCAACTTCCCCATCAAGGATGAGCGCAAGACCGGTCTGCTCTACCCGGGCTATACCCAAAGCTCCAAGAACGGCATGGACATCACCCAGCCGTTCTACTGGAACATCGCCCCCAACTACGATGCCACCATCACCTCCCGCTTCATGGACAGACGGGGCCTGATGGAACAGGTCGAGTTCCGCTACATGCCGGACCCGGCCCACGTGGGGAACCTCTACTTCGAGAACTTGGCAGACGACAAGCAGTACGACGAGACGGCCAGCCTCAATCAGCATCTCTCTGATGGTCACCGTTACCTGCTCAGTGCCCGCCACACCTCCATGTTCATGGACAACGCCATGCGGGTGTCGGTGGACTACACCAAGGTACGGGACCAGGACTACAACTACTTCAACGACTTCACCCCCAAGGTGGGGACCCAGGTCGACAACCAGTTGCAGCAATCCCTGAAGGCGGGTTACTACCAGCAGAACTGGAACCTCGATGCCGAGGTACGGACCTACCAGATCCTGCTGGCCAGCGCCCAGCAGCCCCACGAGCTGATGCCGCGCATCAACCACAACTACTACCAGCAGGGAAGCTGGTACGATCTGGCCTGGAATACCGAACTGACCAACTTCGGCTACAACAACGATCAGGCCATCGAGCAGAACAAGGGTGAAGCCTACACCGGCACCCGGGTCTACACGGCCCCCACCCTGACCATCCCCCTCGTTGACGAGGCGGGTTACTTCCTCGACAGCCAGTACAAGCTGATGTACACCCGTTACGACCAGACGGTGCCTGACCAGATGAGCAGCACCTTCACCAATCGTTTCACCCCGAGAGAGGGCGGCGACGTCACCCTGGAAGAGGGGACCATCACCCGGGTACTGCCCTCGTTCCGTCTCAAGGGTGGCATGACCTTCGAGCGGGATCAGCAGTGGTTTGGCGAGGGAGCCAACCAGACCCTGGAACCTGAGTTCCAGTACCTCTATGTGCCCTATAAAGATCAGGACAACATCGGCGTCTATGACTCCACCACCATGCGCCAGGACTACTACAGCCTGTTCAGCGATCGCCGCTTCGCCGGTCTGGACCGCATCAGCGACTCCAACCGGCTCTCCTTGGGGGTCACCACCCGCATTTATGATCCGGCCGGGGATGAACGAATCCGGTTGGCCGTTGCCCAAGCCTTCGACTTCGTGGCGCCCAGGGTCAAGCTTTACAGCAGCGATGAGTTGAGCACCAATACCCGCTCCCCGCTGTCGTTCGAGGGTGACGCCAAGATCAACGAGCAGTGGTATGCCCATGCGGGAGCACAATATGATATGGAACAGCGCCAGATAAGCTCTGCCAACAGCGCCCTGGAGTACCGTCACGAGAAGTTGATCAGCCAGTTGAACCACCGCTTCGTGCGAGATGCCAACTACGACCTCGACCACAAGGGCCAGGTGACGGATCTCAACCAGATCGGCCTGCTGCTGACCACCCCGCTGGACGATCGCTGGCACCTTTATGGCGGCTACTATCAGGAGCTCAATCAGAACGTCAAAGTGGACCGCAAGGTGGGTCTGAAATACGACTCCTGCTGCTGGAGCATCAACTTCAACCTGGAATGGGTCAACACGCCAGACAACGTGAACCTGACCCCGACCTCCGAGCGCAGCCTCGGCATTCAATTTGAAATGAAAGGATTGGGTAGCGTGGGTACCGGCTCCAAGGGCACTTCCCTGGACACCGAAGCACTGCCTTACATTCGTCCGTTTAACCTGCGAGACCAGTAACCGGTCTGGCAAACGCCTTGAGAGATGGATATGAAGAAGACGTTGATTTCCCTGCTGACCGCAGGCCTGTTCGGAGTCATGAGCCAGGGTGCCCTCGCCGCCCCCGAGCTGATGGACAAGGTGCTTGCCGTGGTCAACAAGGATGTGGTGCTGGCCAGTCAGCAGGAGGCCCTGGTGCAAAAGGTCAAGGCTTCCGCCCAGGAGAGCGGCCAGTCCCTGCCCGATGACGTCACCCTGCGCAAGCAGGCGCTGGATCGGCTGATCCAGGAGAGCCTGCAACTGCAGCTGGCGGAGCGCCAGGGGCTCAAGATCAGTGACACCCAGCTGGAACAGGCCATTCAGAGCATCGCCGCCGACAACAAGATGAACCTGGAGCAACTGCGCGCCCAACTGGAGCGGGAAGGCCTGACCTACGCCCAGTACCGTGAGGAGGTGCGCCGCGAGATCCTGATGAACGAGGTGCGCCGCAGCCAGGTCCGCCGTCGCATCAACATCTCCGATCAGGAGGTCAAGCAGGTGGTCGAGGCCCTGAGCAAACAGGGCCAGCAGCAGACGTCATATCATATCGGCCATATCCAGGTCGCGCTGCCGGACAACCCGAATGCCGAGCAGCTCAACGCTGCCAAGGCCAAGATCGAGCGCATTCTGGCGTCCCTGAAAGAGGGTGCCGACTTCCGCAAGCTGGCTATTGCCGAGAGTAACGGTCCCAAGGCGCTGGAAGGGGGTGACTGGGGCTGGTTGAGCCCGCAGGAGATGCCCACCCTGATGGCGGAAGCCGTGCAAGGGGCCGGCAAGGGTGACATCGTCGGCCCGCTGCGCTCCGGCGCCGGTCTGCACATCATCAAGATCTTCGACACCAAGGGTCAGCAACAGGTCATGCAGACCGAGGTCAAGGCGCGCCACATCCTGATCAAGCCCTCCATCATCCTGAGCGAGGAGAAGGCCAAGGGCACCCTGGACGGCATCCTGCACGACATCAAGAGCGGCAAGGCCAGCTTTGCCAGCATGGCAGAGAAATACTCCGAGGATCCGGGCTCTGCGGTGCAGGGTGGCGAGCTGGGCTGGTCTGATCCCAACGTCTATGTGCCGGAATTCCGCGACATGCTGGGTCGCCTGCAACCGGGCCAGATCAGCGAACCCTTCCGCACCAGCCACGGCTGGCACATCGTGCAGCTCGAGGAGCGCCGCAGCCAGGACGCCACCGGCAAGGCCCAGGAGCAACGCGCCTACCAGCTCATCTTCAACCGCCGCTTCGCCGAAGAGTCCCAGGCTTGGCTGGATGAGCTGCGCGACGAAGCCTACATCCAGATCGAACCCAATTGATGGGCGACACTCAGATGAACAAGGTGCATCCAGGGCACGCCGAGGCACAACTGAGCTGCCACCGGCTTGCCATCACCCCGGGTGAACCGGCTGGCATAGGCCCGGATCTGGTCCTGCAGATTGCCCAGCGGGCCTGGCCCCATCAGCTGGTGGTGATCGCCGATCCCGCCCTGTTGCGCGAACGGGCCGCCCTGCTGGGGCTGTCCGTCGAGCTTGAACCCTATGACGAAAGCGCCCCCACCCGTCCGCAGCGGGCGGGGACTCTGACCGTCTGCCCCGTGCCGCTCGGCGCCCCCGTGGTGCCAGGCCAGCTGGATGAGGGCAACGGCGCCTATGTGCTGGCTACCTTGCAGCGCGCCTGCGACGGCAACCTGAACGGCGAATTTGCCGCCGTGGTGACCGGGCCGGTGCACAAGGGGATCATCAACCAGGCTGGCGTCTCGTTCAGCGGTCACACCGAGTTCTTCGCCCAGCAGTCCGACACCGCCGATGTGGTGATGCTGCTGGCCACCGAAGGGCTGAGAGTGGCCCTCGCGACCACCCATATTCCCCTTGCCTATGTGGCCAAGGCCATCACCGAGGATCGCCTTGGCAAGGTGATCCGCATCCTGGATGCGGATCTCAAGCGCAAATTCGGCATCGAACAGCCCCGGATCTATGTCTGCGGCCTCAATCCCCATGCCGGGGAAGGGGGTCATCTGGGCCGTGAAGAGATCGATGTCATCGAACCCGCCCTGGCCGCCCTGCGCCAGGAAGGGATCGATCTGGTCGGCCCGCTGCCGGCCGATACCCTGTTCCAGGACAAATACCTCAAGGATGCGGATGCGGTACTCGCCATGTACCACGATCAGGGGCTGCCCGTGCTCAAGTACAAGGGCTTTGGCAACTCGGTCAACATCACCCTCGGACTTCCCTTCATCCGTACCTCGGTGGACCACGGCACCGCGCTGGATCTGGCAGGCAAGAACCTGGCAGACCCCGGCAGCCTCACCACCGCGATCAACCACGCCATCCAGATGGTAGAGAAAAAAAGATATGAGCAGTAAGGTGCACATGGGCCACACGGCCCGTAAGCGTTTCGGTCAGAACTTCTTGCACGACCGGTATGTGATCGACCAGATAGTGGCCGCCATCAACCCGCAACCGGGTCAGAATCTGGTGGAGATTGGCCCGGGTCTGGCCGCGCTCACCGAGCCGGTCGCTGCCCAGATGGACAAGATGACCGTGGTCGAGCTGGACCGTGATCTGGCGGCACGTCTGCGCGAACACCCCACCCTGAAAGAGAAGCTGACCGTCATCGAAGCCGATGCCATGCGCTTTGACTTCAGCACCCTGATGGGGGAAGGCAAGGGGCCACTGCGCATCTTCGGCAACCTGCCCTACAACATCTCCACCCCGCTCATCTTCCACCTGTGCGAATTTGCCGACCGGGTGGAGGACATGCACTTCATGCTGCAAAAGGAAGTGGTGCTGCGTCTGGCCGCCGGCCCGGGCAGCAAGGCCTATGGCCGTCTGAGCGTGATGACCCAGTACTACTGTCAGGTAGTGCCGGTGCTGGAAGTGGGCCCGGGCGCCTTCAAGCCGGCGCCGAAGGTGGATTCCGCCGTGGTGCGTCTGATCCCGCACAAGAACCCGACTATCGTCGCGAAAGACATTCGTTGCCTGAACCGGGTCTGCACCGAAGGCTTCGGCCAGCGTCGCAAGACCATTCGCAACAGCTTCTCCAACTTCATCACCGACGCCCAGCTGACCGAGCTTGGCATCGATGGCAACCTGCGCCCGGAGAATCTCTCCCTCGAGCAGTTCGTCACGATCGCCAACTGGCTGGCCGACCAGCAACAGGCCTGATCCCATGACCCAAGCCCGGATAGTGGTCCGCCCCCACCCCAGCTATGTGGCGGGAACCGCAGATCCCTACCATTTTCTCTATCGCATCGAGATTGAGAACCTGGGTCCGGGCACGGTGCAACTGCTGCATCGACGCTGGCTCATTACGGATGCCAATGGCAAGATGCTGGAAGTGGAAGGTCCCGGCGTGGTCGGTGAACAACCCCTGATCGCCCCCGGCGAGACCTTTTCCTACCAGAGTGGCGTTCCCCTAGCCACACCGCTTGGCGTGATGGAAGGCAGCTACATCCTGCAGGATGAATCGGGGCAACAATTCGAAGCCCCCATCGCCCCCTTCACGCTGGCCGTCCCCAACATAATCAACTGAGGTTTCATGGCGAACTGTTTCGTCGGTGATATCCAGGGCTGCTACGACGATTTGCGCCGTCTGCTGGATCTTGCCGAGTTCGACTTCGATAACGACACGCTCTGGCTGTGCGGCGATCTCGTCGCCCGGGGGCCGGACTCCCTCAACACCCTGCGTTTCGTCAAATCACTGGGGCAGCAGGCCGTCACCGTGCTCGGCAACCACGACCTGCATCTGCTGGCGGTAGCCCACGGGGTCGCCCCGCTCAAGAAGAAAGACAAGCTGCAGGCGCTGATGGAGGCCCCGGATCGGGACGAGCTGCTGGAGTGGCTGCGTCACCGTCCCCTGCTGGCAGAACACCCCGACCTGCCCATCATGATGGTGCATGCGGGCCTCTCCCCCGCATGGGACGCCCACACCGCCCGCAGTTGTGCCCGGGAGGTGGAGAGCCTGCTGCGCGGGGATCAGTACAGCTGGCTGCTGCACAACATGTATGGCGATCAGCCCGACAGCTGGAACGACAACCTGCTAGGCATAGAGCGTTACCGCTACATCATCAACAGCTTCACCCGGATGCGCTTTTGCTACTTCGACGGGCGCCTCGACTTCAAATGCAAGAAGGGCCCCACCGAATCGACCCCGGGCCTGCGCCCCTGGTTCGAGCAGCGCGAGCACCATGTGGATGACCCCATTCTGGTCTTCGGCCACTGGGCGGCCCTGATGGGCAACACCGGCAAATCCGATATCAAGGGACTCGACACCGGGTGTGTCTGGGGCAACAGCCTCACCCTGTGGCGCTACGAGGACGACGCCCTGATCGCCACCCCCTGCCCGGCCTATGCCAAGTAGAGCGGCTCTCTGCGGAACATGGGAATGATCCGCCGTTGAGAGGAGAGCAATGCCCTCTCCTGCGAAATGGAGCTGAAAACAGAACGGGCCCGGCAATGCCGGGCCCGTTTTTTCATGATGAGCGGATCAGAGCCTGCGCCCCAGCCGTTTCTCGACCTGGCGCCGCTCCCATTCCGGGCCAAACAGCTTGAAGGGCTGGAACAGGTTGATGGCGTGAGAAGCCAATCCCAACCCCCAGCCCAGCATGGGCCACCAGGCCCAGATATAGTCCGGGTTGCTCAGGTAGTTGATGACAAACAGCCCCCCTATCACCAGCACATAGCTCATGAGGTGGCCGTAGAAGCCCCTGAGCCCCTCCACGAACTTCATCGCCTCCCGCTCATCCCGCGCCACCTGCACGCGTCCCCGATCTTCGCCCTCATTCCCTTTCATCTCGCTCTCCTGCAGTTGGGTCACATCGAGCTCGAAGACGGCGGCCAGGGCCTTGAGGGATTCCAGTCCGGGTTGCTGGCCCTGCTCTATTCGCTGAATGGTGCGAACGCTCAGGCCAGTGAGGGTCGCCAGCTGTTCCTGGGACCATCCCCGTTGCAATCTCAACTTCCTGACGATCATCTTGCGCTCCTTGTGGTGATTGACAGGGCCAGCATAGGGGAAGGGGATGAGAGGCGACACGACAGATGGCCGACACTCACCTGACTTCCTTTAAAAATCATAAAGTTACTACCACGCAATCGTGGCTTTTACGCCCCGAGCAGCCAGGCTTGGCGTGCCGCTGGCGACCAGACGTCACGGGGGGTTACAACCCCTGCATCAGCTCGGCACCAATCTCGAAGGAGCGCAGGCGCGCCTGATGATCGACGATGGGGCCGTTGAACATCAGCTCGTCCGCTCCGGTCTCTGCCAGCAGAGCCTTGAGGCCGTGGCGTACCCGATCCGGCTCCCCCACCAGGGAGCGAGCCAGGGTCTGCTCCATCGCCATCAATTCGCGGGGAGACCACTCATCCCCCAGCGTCTGCACCGGCAGTGGCAGCTTGCCGGCATCCCCCCGGTAAAGACGCAGGAACTGCTGCTGCAGGGTGGTGAACAGGAAGCGGGCCTCACGGTCGGTGTCGGCGGCGATCAGATTCACGCACACCACCGCATGGGGTTTGGGCCAGCGGGCAGAGGGGCGGTATTGGGTACGGTAGATCTCCAGCGCCTGCAGCAACATGGCGGGAGCGAAGTGGGAGGCAAAGCCGAACGGTAACCCCATGGCCGCAGCCAGTTGGGCACTGTAGAGGCTGGAGCCCAGCAGCCAGATGGGCACATGGAGTCCCTGGCCCGGCACCGCCTGCACGGCACCGACCTCGTCGCCAAAATAACTCATCAGTTCGCGTACATCCGCCGGGAAATCATCCACCTCGCCGCTGCGCTGGCGGCGCAGCGCCTGCATGGTGCGCTGATCGCTGCCAGGGGCGCGGCCCAGGCCGAGATCGATGCGATCCGGATAGAGGGAACTCAGCGTACCGAACTGCTCCGCAATGACCAGGGGGGAGTGGTTCGGCAACATGATGCCGCCAGCCCCGAGCCGCAACGTCGTGGTGCCCCCGGCCAGGTGGCCAATCAGCACCGCTGTGGCGGCGCTGGCAATGCCCGGCATGTTGTGGTGCTCCGCCAGCCAGTAGCGATGGTAACCCCAGCGCTCCGCATGGCGAGCCAGATCCAGCGAGTGGCGAAACGACTCGGCCGGCAGACCACCTTCGGGAACGGGCACCAGATCCAGCACGGAATAGGGGACGACAGACATGGGACACTCCATTGGTTCACAGGGCGTTTATCAGGGGAGCAATGTAGCACGAGATATCTGAACGAATCATCTCACCACAGGGGCAAGGACGCAGCGCGAAGGCCGGCTGTTGATTTGGGGCTGAAGAGCGCAAGATCGAGTCCTAGGCTTTTTGTCATCCAGCAAGCACACTGTTAGGTGACCAATACGGCGATCGCCAGGGGACAAGGATCCGTCCATGACAAACGCAAGTCTCAGTCGCAGACCCTTTTACGTATACATTGCCACCCTTTTCATCCTGCTCTTCTCCTTGCTGGGGGGCGCCCTCATCGTGCTGCAGTTCCAGCAGGGCATGCAGCAGGGGCTGGAGCACGAACGTCAGAGCTTCCAGCAATACCGGGAGCAGCTTGCCCTCGCCATCAAGCTGAACCAGCGACCGGCCCGCATGTCCCTGAATCTGCTGCGCAGCGGCCAGCTGTCCGCCATGACAGGGCTGGAGACGCGGCTAGCCTTCCTGCCCCAGCTGGCAGAAGTACTGGCCAACAGTACCAGTTACGGCGCCATCTATGCCGGTTACGAGGACGGCGATTTCTTTCTGGTACGCAAGCTGACCGAACGGGCGAGAGGGGCGTTGGAGGCGCCTCCGCCCGAGAGCCGCCTGCTGGTCCAGAGCCTGCATCAGGGACAGGGAGAGTTCCTCTATTTCGACCAGCGGCTGCGGCTGCTGGAGCGGCGCCCCATGCCGGATTACCGTTTCGATCCGCGAGATCGGGGCTGGTACAAGGAGGCGCGCTGGAACACCGGCATCATAGTGACCCACCCCTACCTCTTCTTCACTACCCGGGAGCCAGGCATGACACTGGCGGTGGAGAGCGACGATCGCCGGGCGGTGATCGGACTCGATGCGGGCATGGAGGGGCTCTCTTCCCTCATCGGCGAGTTGCCCCTGCCCGGTCACAGCCAGTTGGTGCTGTTTGACGAGGTCGGGACCCTGCTGGCCACGGATCCCGAGCGCCTCCCAAGCTTCGAGCAACTGAGCCGCCTGCCCATGCTGTCGGCCCTCAATCACCCCATTCTCACCAGGCTGCAACAGGAGATGGCTGCGCGGCCTACCCTGCTGCATCACCCCGCCGAGCTGACCCTGGCAACGGTTCAGAGTCAGGAGTGGCTGGTCAACCTCTCCTCCCTCGGGGAAGAGTCCCCGTTTTATCTCGCCCTCCTGGTGCCCACCGAGGTGCTCACCGCCCCGGCGCGCCAGGATGCGCTGCACAATCTCGCCTGGGCCCTTGCCGGTCTGCTGCTCCTGCTGCCCGTCATCTGGCTGGCTGCCCGGCGCACTGCCGCCCCCTTGCTGGTATTGACCGGGGAGGCTGAGCGGATCCAGCACTTCGACTTTGGCGAAAGCCCGGGGCCGGATTCGGCAATCCGCGAAATTGACGACCTCGCCCGCGCCATGTCCAGCATGCGCCTGACCCTCGGCAATTTCATGAACATGGGCCGGGCGCTGGCGGCAGAGCATCGCTTCGATTCATTGCTCAGCCGCATCCTGCACGAGACGGTGGCGGCTGCCCAGGCCGAGGGCGGCTGCCTCTTCCTGACCCAGGAGAGCGAGATGCAGGCCGTTCACGCTATCTGGCAGGGGCAGCCGCTGGCGTGCGAACAGGTACAGTGGCAGGCGGCGCTGCTCGGTGGCCTCTACCACACGGAGCGCCTCTGCCTGCCCCTCGACGAGGCACAGTGGGCCCGCTACCTCAGCGACTGGGGCCCCTTCCCCGGTGCCTGCCAACTGCTGGTCGAACCCCTTCACAACCACCGTCAGGAGCTGATCGGCTGCCTGCTGCTGATCCTGCCAGACTGCTCGGCCCGCGAACTGGCCTCGCGCATCAGCCTCATCGAAGCGCTGGCGGGCACCTCCTCCTCCGCCATCGAAAACCAGCGCCTGCTGGAGGAGCAGAAGCAGCTGCTGGAAGCCTTCATCGAGCTCATCGCCGGTGCCATCGATGCCAAGAGCCCCTACACCGGCGGCCACTGCCAGCGGGTGCCGGAACTGGCCAGGATGCTGACCCAGGCTGCCTGCTCACAGCAGACGGGGCCCTTTGCCGATTTCCGGCTCAACGAAGAGGAGTGGGAGGCCATCCATATCGCGAGCTGGCTGCACGACTGCGGCAAGGTCACCACCCCGGAGTTCGTGGTGGACAAGGCGACCAAACTCGAGACCATTTACGACAGGATCCACGAGATCCGCACCCGCTTCGAGGTGCTCAAGCGGGATGCTCACATTGAGGCGCTCTGCGCCCTGCTGCCTCCATCCGGGCAGCAGGCCGCTCTCAAGGCTGTAACCCCCCTCTGGCACACCCTGGATCAGGAGTTCGCCTTCGTGGCCGAGTGCAATCTGGGGGGCGAGTGGATGGCGCCGGAGAAGCTCGCCAGGCTGGATACCATTGCCAGCCGCACCTGGTTGCGCACTCTGGACGATCGGCTCGGCATCAGTCAGGAGGAGCGCAAGCGCCACCAGGAGGCCCCCTCTCCCCTCCCCTGCCGAGAGTCGCTGCTCGCCGACAAGGCGGTCCATCTCATCCCTCGCCCCGAGCACGACAATCTCGCCCGACACAACCCATGGGGCTTCAAGGTGCGGGTGCCCACCCACCTCTACAACAGGGGGGAGCGCTACAACCTCGCCATCGGCCGCGGCACCCTCACCGAAGAGGAGCGCTACAAGATCAACGATCACATCATCCAGACCATCCGCATGCTGGAGAAGCTTCCTTTCCCCCGCCATTTGCGCAAGGTGCCGGAGATTGCGGGGGGCCATCACGAACGGATGGACGGCACGGGCTATCCGCGCCAGTTGCAAGGGGGACAGATGAGCATTCCAGCCCGCATCATGGCCATTGCAGACATCTTCGAGGCGCTGACGGCGAGCGATCGCCCCTACAAGTCAGGCAAGACGGTCTCCCAGTCCCTGGCCATCATGGTGAAGATGGTGCAGGAACAGCACATAGACCCGGCCCTGTTTGCCCTCTTCATCGAGAGCGGCATCTGGCGGGACTACGCCAGACGCTTCCTCGCCCCCGAGCAGCTGGACGAGGTAGAATGCCAGGCCCTGCTGGCAGGATCACACTGACCTTCCGCTGGCACTCGCCCATAAAAAAAACGGTCAACCTGGGTTGACCGTTTTTCGTTCCACTGCGCCCCTTAGAACAGCAGGTGCGCCACACCGGCAATCACCGGCAGGGTGACCAGGGTGCGCAGCAGGAAGATGACGAACAGCTCCCACAACTTGACCGGGATCTTGCTGCCCAGCAACAGAGCGCCCACTTCCGACATGTAGATGAGCTGAGTGACCGACATGGCGGCGATCACGAAGCGGGTGATGTCGCTCTCGATGGTGGAGGCCAGCACCGCCGGGATGAACATGTCGGCGAAGCCCACCATGATGGTCTTGGAAGCGGCTTCCGCCTCCGGCAGTTGCAGCAGCTCGAGCAAAGGCACGAAGGGCGCCCCCAGCCAGTTGAACACTGGGGTGTACTCCGCCAGCATCAGGGCACAGGTCCCGACGGCCATCACCACCGGCAGCACGCCAAATACCATGTCCAGGGCGTTTTTCACCCCTTCACGCGCCACGGCGCCGAGATCCGTCATGCTGTCGGCCTTGGTCAGGGCACGATGGTAGCCGTAGCTCAGCACGCTGTGCTGATGGGGGATGGCCTCCTGCTTGCGGCACAGGGGAGTACCGTCGCTGTAGACATCCTTCTTCCAGGAGAGCGGCGGCAGGCGCGGTACCACGATGGCGGCCACCACACCGGCCAGGCAGACGGTCAGGTAGAAGGGGACGAACATGTGCTCCAGCTTCACCTGGGAGATCACCACCAGACAGAAGGTGATGGAGACGGCGGAGAAGGTGGTACCGATGACGGCCGCTTCCCGCTGGGTGTAAAACTTGCCTTCATACTGCTTGCTGGTCAGCAGGATCCCGACGCTGCCATCACCGAGCCAGGAGGCGAAACAGTCCACCGCAGAACGACCCGGCAGACGGAACACCGGACGCATGATGCGGGTCATCATGGTACCGACAAACTCCAGCAGACCAAAATCCAGCAGCAAGGGCAGCAGCAGGCCCGCAAAGATGAAGACGGAGAACAGTACCGGCAACAGATCATGCAGCACCAGGCCGCCGGTCGCCCCTGAGCGCAGCACCTCGGGACCGGCTTCAAAGAAGGTCAACAGCACGAAGACCCCGCCCAGCACCCGCACGCACGCCCAGAAGGGGGAGACGTTGAACAGGCTGTTGAGGAAGGGGCGTTTTACCAGGATCGCCGGTTTGAACAGCCAGGCGATCAGGGTCATCAGCATGGTGGTGGTGATGATGGCGCTGACCATGGCCACCAGATGATCGGCAAACACCGTTTGAACCAGCTTCGCCAGCACGGCGACGGGAATGGTGACATTGCCGTCATAGATGACCGGGGTCATGAACAGCAGGATCCCGATCAGTGACGGGATCAAAAACATCAGCACGTTGCGGCGAGTACGGATTGCCGGTGCTTCCAGGGTCTTTTCCAACATATAAACAGCCTTAAATGTGACTTTTCCTTCAGCCGGGCCGCCTGCATACTCATGCCCTCGCCCGGAAAACGGGCGCAAGAATAACCCAAAAAACTGCACAAACAAGCTGTTAATTGATCATTTCAAGCATAAATATTTTATCAGGCGAACCATCCATAAGAACAAACCAAAACAGTCATGCATATCGATTCAACTTGAATGGTTAGCATAATGTTTCATACAGGTTACATTCAGGTGCGCAGTATAATCCGCAGCCATTGTCAGGCAATAAGAGACATGAAAAATATATCTATAGGGTGATCCCGTCGATCCTCCCATAAAAAAACCGGAGCCTGTCTGGCTCCGGTCTTGTCACGAGAGAGAGGCTCAGTCGCGGACGTAGATCACTTCGACCCCGTCGTCGTCCTCATCGTCCCAGTCATCGTCATCCAGGCTGTCATCAAAGGCCTTTGAAGCCGCCAGGGCGTCGGCTTCCGCCTTGGCAAGCTGGTTCTTGTGGTAGTCGTCCCACTTGAACTCCACCTTCTCGATGGCGTCTCTGGCATCCTCCGCCAGCTGACGGGGCATGGTGTCCAGCAGATCCAGGATGTCGTAGCACACCTTCTTGGTGCCTTCCTTGCTGATGGCGGTGATGGCGTAGACCGGACCTTCGTGGTTGAGGGCTGCCTTGACTCTGTCCATCACTTCCTGAGCCTCTTCTTCCAGGATCAGGTCCATCTTGTTGAAGACCAGCCAGCGCGGCTTGCCCGCCAGCTCGGGGCTGTATTTTTCCAGCTCCCGGACGATGGTCACGGCGTTCTCGGCAGGATCGGAGCCATCCACCGGGCAGATGTCCACCAGGTGGATCAGGACGCGGCAACGCTCCAGGTGCTTGAGGAAGCGGATCCCCAGGCCTGCACCCTCGGCAGCCCCTTCGATGAGGCCGGGAATGTCTGCAATGACGAAGGAGCGGGAGTTCTCGCCACGTACCACACCCAGGTTCGGTACCAGGGTGGTGAAGGGGTAGTCTGCCACTTTCGGACGGGCCGCAGAAACGGCGCGAATGAAGGTGGACTTGCCTGCGTTGGGCAGACCCAGCATGCCGACATCCGCCAGCAGCAGCAGCTCCAGCCTCAGGGTACGCACTTCACCCGGGGTGCCGTTGCTCTTCTGGCGCGGCGCCCGGTTGACCGAGCTCTTGAAGCGGGTGTTGCCAAGGCCGTGGAAGCCGCCCTTGGCAACCAGCAGCTTCTGATCGTGACTGGTCAAATCCCCCAGCAGTTCGCCGGTGTCTTCATCGGTGGCGCGGGTGCCGACCGGTACTCGCAGGATCTTGTCCTTGCCGCGACGACCGGTACAGTTGGCACTCTGGCCGTTCTCGCCACGCTCGGCGGCGTGGAAGCGCTCGAAACGGTAGTCGATCAGGGTGTTCAGGTTTTCATCGGCCACCAGATACACGTCGCCACCATCACCGCCGTCACCGCCGTCCGGGCCGCCGTTCGGGATGTACTTCTCGCGGCGGAAGCTCACACAACCGTTACCACCGTCACCGGCATCGACTCGAATCTGGACTTCATCAACAAACTTCATAGGTAACCGTCACCTTAATTCGAAAAACCGATACGCAATTATAGTGATACGGGCCCCTTCGGGCGAGGCGCATCTGGCCGATGAGGGCTGTCAGCGCCGGCTCATCCGCGTGCCGTTTTTTCGTCAAACTCATCAGAAAAACAAAAGCCCCGCCAGGTTGGCGGGGCTTCGGATCCTTGCGGTCCGTAATTACTCAGCAACGATGCTGACGTACTTACGATTCTGCGGACCTTTAACTTCGAACTGCACTTTACCGTTCGCGGTAGCGAACAGAGTGTGGTCCTTGCCCAGACCAACGTTCTCACCAGCGTGGAACTTGGTGCCGCGCTGACGAACGATGATGCTGCCAGCCAGAACTGTTTCGCCGCCGAAACGCTTCACGCCCAGGCGTTTAGCTTCAGAATCGCGACCGTTGCGGGATGAACCGCCAGCTTTTTTGTGTGCCATCTATCGGACTCCTCTAATTAAGCGCTGATGCCAGTGATTTTGACTTCAGTGAACCACTGACGGTGGCCCGCTTGCTTACGGTGGTGCTTACGACGACGGAACTTGACGATAGTCACTTTCTCGCCACGGCCGTGAGCCACAACTTCAGCCACAACCTTGCCACCTTCAACGAAAGGAGCACCTACTTTGAAAGTGTCGCCTGCAGCAACCATCAGCACTTCGTTGAAGTCGATGGTAGCGCCAGTCTCAACGTTCAGCTTTTCCAGACGAACGATTTGACCTTCGGCCACACGGTGTTGTTTTCCGCCGCTTTGGAATACCGCGTACATTTGATTAACTCCGTAAAGGCGTGTCTTTTGCTCAAGGCCAGACACGCACAAAAACCTATAACAATGGGCGGGCATTCTACGCAGAACGATTTGCCGAGGCAAGGCCAATTTAGCAAAAAGTTTATTTTGTGCGCATATCTGCCCCCGTGAATAAACGCCTAACTGTAACCCATTGTGAAATCGTGTAGAATCCCCGCCATTGCTAAAAACGCAGTAAATGCTGCCGTCACGTTACGAGACTTATGGACCAACAGACTATCCGTGCGCTCTGTGCCGCCGACATGACGGCGGTCAATGAACTGATCCTGGCGAGACTCCAGTCCGATGTCAGCCTGATCAACCAGCTGGGTTTCTATATTGTCAGTGCAGGCGGAAAACGGATGCGCCCCATGCTGACCGTGATGGCCGCACGCGCACTGGGCTATGAGGGTGAAGATCACCTGAAACTGGCCGCCATCATCGAGTTCATTCACACCTCCACCCTGCTGCACGACGACGTGGTCGACGAATCCGACCTGCGCCGCGGCCGGGAAACCGCCAACGCCCTGTTTGGCAACGCCGCCAGCGTCTTGGTGGGTGACTACCTCTACAGCCGCTCCTTCCAGATGATGAGCGAACTCTCCAACCTGAAGGTGATGGAGATCCTCTCCGATGCCACCAACACCATCGCCGAAGGGGAAGTGTTGCAGCTGATGAACTGCAACGATCCGGATACCACGGAAGAGAGCTACATGACGGTCATCTACTGCAAGACCGCCAAGCTGTTTGAAGCCGCGACCCGACTCGCCGCCGTGCTGACCCATCAGCCCGAGCCCGTCGAGCAGGCCATGACCGACTACGGCAAGTACCTGGGTACCGCGTTCCAGATCATCGACGACGTGATGGACTACTGCTCCCAGAGCGAGGAGATGGGCAAGAACGTGGGTGACGATCTGGCCGAAGGCAAGCCGACCATGCCGCTGTTGCGCGCCATGGAAGTGGGTACCCCGGAAGAGCGTCAACTGGTGCGCGATGCCATCGAGCACCGCAACGGTATGGATCACCTGGAGCGTATTCTGGGCATCCTGGATCGCACCGGAGCTCTCGAATACTCCCGCCAGCGAGCTCGGGAAGAGGCTGACAAGGCCATCGCCGCCCTCGCCATCCTGCCGGACTCCCGGCACAAGCAAGCGCTGGAGACCCTGGCCCACATGGCGGTGCAGCGCAGCGCCTGATGCCAGCCGGCGGACAATAAAAATGAGGCCCTCTGGCCTCTTTTTTATTGTCCGAATTCCCCGTGCCACTGTCGTATCAACACAGGCTCTAACGGGCCAACGCCCACAAGATGACGCCACCTGCCACCACCAGACAGCCGCCGATGCGGCGCAGCTGTTCCGGCGGCAACTCCCCGAGCAGGCGCAGCATCTGCTGCCATGCCCTGGGAGCGAGCAAGGGCCCCAATCCTTCGAAGAGCAGCAGCAACCCCAGCCCCATCAACATGGATGTCAGCATCACCTCTCCCTATCCCTGTTCCCCTGCCGGTCTGTGGCCGGCAAACAAAAGGGCCTGAATCATCAGGCCCTTGGGTCATATCAACACATGTTTACTGCTTGTTGCCGTGCGGCGACTTGAGGTAGCGGAAGAACTCGCTGTCCGGTTTCAGGACCATGAGGTCGTTGCCACCGGCGAAGCTCTTGCGATAGGCCTCCATGCTGCGCACGAAACTGAAGAACTCCGGGTCCTTCTTGTAGCTGTCGGCATAGATCCTGGCGGCTTCGGCATCCCCTTCACCACGCAGTTGACGGGCATTACTCTCGGCGTCGGCGATCATCACGGTCACCTTGCGGTCGATGTCGGCACGCAGGATCTCGGCCTGCTCGCGACCCTGTGAACGGTGTTCACGGGCAACCGCAGTCCGCTCGGCACGCATCCGCTGATAGATGGAGCTGGAAACTTCCACCGGCAGGTTGATCTGCTTGATGCGCACATCCACCACCTTGATGCCGAGCTCGGAGGAGCGCGCCATCTTCATCAGGGCATCTTCCATCACGGTACTGCGCTCGCCGGAGACGATGTCCTTGATGGTGCGGTTACCGATCTCGGAACGCAGGCCGTTGTTGATCTTGCGCTTGAGCAGGTCTTCAGCCTGGATCTTGTTGCCACCACCGGTCGCCAGGTAGTACTTGGAGAAGTCCTCGATCTTCCACTTCACGTAGGAGTCGATGATGAGATCCTTCTTCTCGGACGTAACGAAGCGATCCGCCTGGCCTTCCAGGGTCTGGATGCGGGCATCCATCTTGCGTACCTGGTCGATGAGCGGCACCTTGAAGTGCAGGCCCGGCTCGTACAGGCGCGGTTCACCAGAGTCGACCCGTTTCACCTTGCCAAACTGCACCACGATCCCCTTCTGTCCTTCATCGACGATGAAGATGGAAGAGAAGCAGACCATGGCGGCCACAGCGATGACACCAATAGCTAGCTTTTTCATCTATCAGTTTCTCCCTGTGCTGAAACGATCACCGCCACGCAGCGGGGTCGGAGTGGAGTTGGCCCCTTCGTTGGACGGCTGGGCCGCCTCGACTGCTGGGGTGCCCGCAGGACGTGCCGGTTGCACGGCATTCGCCTTGCCAGAGAGCTTGTCGAGCGGCAGGTAGATCATGCTGTTGTTGCCAGCCGGCATGTCGACCACCATCTTGTTGGCCTGCTGATAGAGCTCTTCCATGGTTTCCAGGTAGATACGATCACGGGTCAGCTCGGGCGCGGCCTGATACTGGGGCAGCAGCTCGTTGAAGCGAGCGACTTCACCCTTGGCCTTCAACACGATCTGGGACTTGTAGGCTTCGGCCTCCTGCTCCAGACGTTTGACCTGGCCACGAGCCTTGGGCTCCACTTCACGGGCATAGGCTTCCGCTTCACGGATGAAACGCTGCTCATCTTCCTGGGCGGAAATGGCGTCATCAAACGCATCCTTCACCTCTTCCGGCGGACGCGCCGGCAGGAAGTTGACGTCCACGATCTGCAGACCCATCTGATAGGGCTCGATGATGCTGTCGATCACCTGCCAGGTTTCCTGACGCACCTTCTCACGACCCGTGGTCAGCACATCATCCATCCGGGTGTGACCCACCACGTAGCGCAGGGCGCTGTCGGTGGCCTGGCTCAGGCTCTCGTCGGCGTTGGTCACGCTGAACAGGTACTGCTCGGGATCGACCACGCGATACTGCACGTCCATCTCGACCCGCACCACGTTTTCATCCTGGGTCAGCATGAAACCGGACGCCGGCAGGGAACGGACAGACTCCACGTCCACCGGGATCACCCGGTCGATGAAGGTCGGTTTCCAGCGCAGGCCGGGATCCACGTTGTGGGAGTATTCGCCAAAGCGCAGCACCACGCCTCGCTCGGCTTCGCGAATGGTGTAGAAGCCGCTGACGACCCACACCACCACGGCCACCACCAAGGCGATGGAGAGGCCGAACTTGCCGACGTCACCACCACCGGATTTGCCACCACCGAGCAGACCGCCAAAACGACGGCTCACCTTGCGAAGCATCTCGTCCAGATCAGGGGGGCCCTGATTCTTGCCGTTGTTCCCCCAGGGGTCACGGTCTTTGCCATTGTTACCAGGCTCATTCCAAGCCATCAGCGTCTCCATTAATACATGCGGATGGATATCATCTCTATCGGGCCACAGAGGGGCGATGAAGTCAGCAAACCATTTATGTTCATCGACCCATCAATGCCTGATAAAGCGTTGTAAACTCTCACCTTCTTGTTTCATGAGGCGGTTCCAGTCAGCCAGTTGCAGGCGTACTTCCAGCACAAAGTCCCCCTCCTCGCTGAAACCTTCCTGCTCGATACCTTTCAGCCGATAGAGCGCACTGCGCAGTCTGGCGGCGGAAGGGGGCAGTTGCAGGGTGTGATGCACCATGGAGCCGGCCAGCAGTTCGGTCAGTGCCTGGAACAGGTATTCACTACCCTCGCCAGTCTGGGCCGACAACCAGACTCGCACCGGTCGTCCAGCCTCATCCCGTTCAAGACCAGCCGGACGATCCCCCAGCTTGTCGATCTTGTTGCAGATCATCAGTTGGGGACGGTCATCCGCCTCGATCTCGGCCAGCACACGCTGGACCGACTCGATATTCTCCTGCATCTGTTCATCGGCACAGTCCACCACGTGCAGCAGCAGGTCCGCTTCGCGAGTCTCCTGCAGGGTCGCCTTGAAGGCCGCGACCAGATCATGGGGCAAGTGCCGAATAAATCCAACTGTATCCGCCAGGATCACATCACCCACATCCTGAATCACCAATTTACGCAGGGTGGGGTCCAGGGTTGCGAACAATTGGTCGGCAGCATACACGCTGGCATCTGTAAGTTGGTTGAACAAAGTGGATTTTCCGGCGTTGGTATACCCCACCAGAGAAACGGTCGGCACTTCGTTGCGGTTGCGGGCACGGCGCCCCTGCTCCCGCTGCTTGGCCACCTTGTCGAGGCGGCGCAAAATGGCCTTGATGCGCTCACGCAGCAGGCGTCGGTCGGTTTCAAGCTGGGTTTCACCCGGGCCGCGCAGACCGATCCCCCCCTTTTGTCGCTCAAGGTGGGTCCAGCCTCGCACCAGACGAGTGGAAAGATGGCGCAACTGGGCCAGTTCGACCTGCAACTTGCCTTCGTGAGTGCGGGCGCGCTGGGCGAAGATATCGAGGATAAGGCCAGTCCTGTCCACGACCCGGCACTGGAACAGACGCTCCAGGTTGCGCTCCTGGGCAGGGGTCAGGGCATGGTTGAAGATGACCACGTCGGCGTCCAGCATCTGGACCTGGGACGCGATCTCTTCCGCCTTGCCGCTGCCGACAAAAAATTTGGCGCTGGGTGCGCTGCGACTGGTGGTGATCACCCCCAGTGCATTGACCCCGGCCGAGCTCACCAGCATCTTGAGCTCGTCCAGATCCTCCCGCTCGCCCTCATCGCTGAAGTTGACATGTACCAGAACGGCCTGTTCACCAGCTTCGTAACGGTCAAACAAGCGCTTGCTCCTTGACAGGTATCATGATGGATCTGAGTTGGCGAGTGAACTCGCCGCAGGATATCACGCCTCGGCTTCACCCTGCTCTTCACCGGCGGCGCCCGGGGCGTGCTGGTGATGGTTGACGGCACGGGCCGGCACCACGGTGGAAATGGCGTGCTTGTAGACCATCTGGCTCACGGTGTTCTTCAGCAGAATGACAAACTGGTCAAACGATTCGATCTGACCCTGCAGTTTGATGCCGTTCACCAAATAGATAGAAACAGGAATACGCTCACGGCGCAGCGCATTCAAAAACGGGTCTTGGAGAGATTGCCCCTTAGCCATCTTTCTTTTCCTTATAGTTTGTTGTTTTTAAACACCGGATATTCAATATAACAACCTGATTATACAGGAGTGTCAAGCCGGACCAGCTTGGGCGACGACCCTGGCCAGATTGCCAGACTCACCAGATTCCAACCAGGTCACATCAGGCCAACCGCGCAACCAGGTCATCTGACGCTTGGCCAACTGGCGGGTGGCAACAATGCCGCGATAACGCATCTCATCATACTCCACTTCCCCCGCCAGGTAGTCCCACATTTGGCGGTATCCCACGCAGCGAATGGAGGGAAGATCCGGGGTGAGATCCCCCCGCTCGTAAAGCGCCCTCACCTCCTGCTCGAAGCCGCTGCCCAGCATCTTGTCAAACCGCTGCTCGATGCGCTGGTGCAGCACGGCCCGATCCCTCGGCGCGATGGCAAACTGCAGCGCCCGGTAGGGCAGCCCCTCTCCCTGTACCTGGGTCAGCTCGGTGAGGGTCTTGCCGCTGATGCGGTAAACCTCGAGCGCCCGGCACAGGCGCTGGGGATCGTTGGGGTGGATGCGGGCACCGGCCACCGGGTCGATGCGCACCAGCTCGTCGTGCAGCGCCTGCCAGCCGAGGCGGGCAGCCTCTTCCTCGATGCCGGCCCGAATGGCGGGATCGGCGGAAGGCAGTGGAGAGAGCCCCTCCAGCAGCGCCTTGAAATAGAGCATGGTGCCACCCACCAGCAGCGGAATGCGGCCACGGTCGGCGATCTCTTTCATCTCCCGCAGGGCATCCTTGCAAAAATCCGCCGCCGAATAGCTCATGGCGGGATCCAGGATGTCGATGAGCCGGTGCGGGGCCTGCGCCAGCTCGGCTGGCGTCGGCTTGGCGGTGCCTATGTCCATGCCGCGATAGATGAGCGCGGAGTCCACGCTGATGATGTCGCAGGGCAGGGCCTGGCACAGTTCAATGGCGAGATCCGTCTTGCCGGAGGCCGTCGGCCCCATCAGAAAAATTGCAGTCGGCAAGTCAGCCACGTTAAACACTCCCTTCGGCCGCCCCTTCACGGGCGAGCCAGCATAAAACTGGTCATATGGATGCAACAGACGACGAGACGCCGTCAGTTGCCATCGGCAAACTCGGCCAGCACGTTCGCCAGCGGCAACGGGCGCACCATGCGAACGTCTGCCAGTTGGTCACTGAAATCGGCAACAAGTTCCGTCAACAACCGGGTGGCAGTGGCAAAATCGTATATTTTTTCGGCACTTATGCCTTGTTCCACCAACCACTGGCATAGTACCCCAGCCTGTGCGTCGGCATCACTGTCAGATCCACTCTCGACCAGCTGCAACAATTCGGGTAAGAGACGGGCCAGATCGGTCTGGCGCAGCAGGGCAGGCACCCGAGTCAGGATCATGGTGTCGCGTCCCCCGCTTTTCAACTCCAGCCCCATGCGTTTGAGCAGGCGTTCCCGCTCCTCCACCAGGGCGACCAGGTTTTTCGGCAGCTTGAAGGAGACCGGCAGCAACAGAGGCTGGGCCGCCAGCCCCTGGCCCCAGGCATCCAGCAGCCAGTGGCGCAACAACAGACGCTCGGCACGCACCAGGGAGAGCAGCGCCAGCTGCCCCTGACGCTCCATCAGCAGATAGGCTTGCTCGACCAGGCTCAGGGCACGCCAATCCCCCGTTCGGGCTGGCGTCTCGACGGCACCGCTCTCGGCTCCGGGCCGGGATGCCGGCGTCGCCACCTCGGGCAGGGTGGTGAGCAAGGCCCCCATGCCTCGCATCGCGGCCCGGCTCGGGGGCTCGGGAGGCTGGTAGTGTCCTCCCCTGCCACCACCGCCTTCCCGCACGCCGTCGCCATCTCGCGCAGGGGCAGGAGCCCGATAGCCGTGTTCGGCACCGTACCACTCGGTGCGCGGCGCCTGACCCGGATAGGTGATCTCCGGGCTGCCCGGCAGCTCGACCTGGGTCTCGGCCAGGGGGGCATCGGTGGCGCTCCCTGCCCCGTCCTGGCGCAGGGCGGTAAACAGCGCCTGGAAGATGAAATCGTGGATGAGACGCGCCTGATGGAAACGCACTTCGTGCTTGGCCGGATGGACGTTGACGTCCACCTGGCGGGGATCCAGCTCGATATAAAGCACATAGGCCGCGAAGCGATCGGCGGGCAGCAGCTCGTCATAGGCCTGGCGAATGGCGTGATTGATGAGCTTGTCCCGCATCATGCGGCCATTGACATAGGTGTATTGCAGGTCGTTCTGCGGCCTGGCTCCTGCCGGGGTGGCCAGCCAGCCCCACAACCGCACGTCGCTGTGTTCGCTCGATACCGCCAGGGCATGGTGCATGAAGGGGGAGCCGCAGACGGCGGCGAGGCGGCGCTCCTGCTCCGCCACCGTGTTGGCCGCCTTGTACTGGCGCACCACCTTGCCGTTGTGACGCAGGATCAGGGTGGCGTCGAAGCGGGAGAGCGCGATGCGGCGCACCAGTTCGTCGATGTGGGCAAATTCGGTCTTTTCGCTGCGCATGAACTTGCGCCGCGCCGGGGTGTTGAAGAAGAGATCCACCACCTCCACCGTGGTGCCCACCGGGTGGGCTGCCGGCTTGACGGTGACGCTCATCTCACGCCCTTCCGCCTGGGCCTGCCAGGCCTCGCTCTGCTCTGCCGTGCGGGAGGTGAAGGTGAGGCGGGAGACGGAGCTGATGGAGGCGAGCGCCTCCCCGCGAAAGCCCAGGCTGTTGATCCCTTCCAGATCGTCCAGGGTCGCCACCTTGGAGGTGGCGTGGCGCGACAGCGCCAGCACCAGCTCATCCCTGGCGACACCGCAGCCGTTGTCACGAATGCGGATAAGCTTGGCGCCTCCCTTGTCGATGTCGATCTCGACCCGGTCGGCGCCCGCATCCAGGCTGTTTTCCACCAGTTCCTTCACCACGGAGGAGGGCCGCTCCACGACCTCACCGGCAGCAATCTGGTTGGCCAGAATCGGCGGCAATATACGGATTGGCATCGCTTGCTCCTGCAGATGAAAAAGGGGAAGAGGTGGACCTGGCGCCATCAACGCTCACCGCCCCTCCCTGCCATCGGCAGAGAAGGGCAGCGTTCTTCAGCCCGCGCTATTTTCGCGGAATATAGAGCACCTGCCCTATCTGGATGTCCCGTGACTTGAGCTTGTTGATCTCCACCAGTCGCGCCTGACTCACCCCATGTTTCTCAGCGAGACGGGAGAGACTCTGGCCGCGGGTGACCACGTGGCGGATCATGTTGGACTTGTCGTTGCTCTGCACGCTGGCTACCGGCGCACTCGGCTCCTGGGCTGCGACCTTGTAAGGTTTGATCACGCCGGCACCGGAGGCGCTGCCGACGCTGCTGACCGGGGCGCCGCCCTCACCAACGCGATAGGGCTCGCTCGCCGGCATCCGGTTGGTCACGACCTGCTGCGTTGGCTGGGCAACCGGCTTGCTGACGGCGACCGGCTTGCTGGCAGGCGCCTGACGCGGCGGGGCGGCAACCTGGCCCTTGCCGGTGAGCATGGGCCCCTTGGTCGGATGGCTGCGGTAATAGTTGCGGATCCCCTCGAAGATGGCCCGGGCCAGCTGATCCTGATAGCTGGCGGTGGCCAGCAGCTTCTCCTCGGCGTGGTTCGAGATAAAGCCCGTCTCCACCAGTACCGAGGGGATGTCCGGCGCCTTCAGCACCGCCAGACTCGCATGTTCCGGCGCCTTCTTGTGCAATCTGGCCACCCGGCCGAGCGAGCGCAGGATCTGGCGGCTGACGTCATAGCCTTCGGCCCTGGACTTGTCCATGGAGAGATCCAGGAAGGTCTGCGCCAGATAGGGGTTGGGATCAGACTCGGCCAATACCTTGCCAACGCCCCCCAGCAGCTCCCCCTGCTTCTCCTGCTTCTCGAGCCAGCTACCCATCTCGCGGTTGGCGCGGTTGGTCGACAGCACCCAGACGGAGGCGCCGCGAGGAGTCGAGTTGTGGAAGCTGTCGGCATGCACCGACACCAGCAGGTCAGCCTTGGCCTTGCGGGCAATCTCGGAGCGTTTGTTGAGATCGACGAAGTAGTCGCCACGGCGGGTCAGCACGGCTCGCATGCCGGGTTCCCGGTCGATGAGGGCCGCCAGCTTCTGGGAGACCGCCAGGGTCACCCGCTTCTCGTAGGTGCGGAGCGGGCCGATGGAGCCCGGGTCTTCCCCACCGTGACCAGGATCGATGGCGATGACGATGGCCTTGCCCTGTCCCCCGACGGGAGCGGGCTGCGCCGCAGCGCTCCCCTTCTCTTCATAGGGAAGATCGATCACCAGACGATGGCCATAGGGACCTGCCGGCGCCAGCGGGAAGACCACCGGCTTGATGGCAGAGCCGAGATCCAGCACCAGTCGCAGGCCCCCCTTCTCCAGCGGCGTGCTCTCGCGGATCTTGCGCACCAGCTCGCTCTTGTTCTCGATGCGGGCCAGGTTGGTGGCGTTGCTCGCCCCTTTCAGGTCGATGACCAGACGGTTCGGACCGGTCAGGGTGAAGTAGTTGAAATTGGGGGCGCTGCTCATGTCGAGCACCACCCGGGTGTTGTCCGGTGATGGCCACACCCGCACACTCTTGAGCTGATTGGCCCAGGTGGGCAATGCCATCAAGGAGAGAACAAAGACAAGGATCACGCGCACTGAGATGACAACCGTTCCAGAATGGCTTCGCCGATAGCAGTGCGGGCATCAATCTGCACCTCGCGCTGCTCGTTTGCATAACTCAGGGTGATCTCGAGATCCGGGGCTGGCAGCCAGCCGTCGCCCTTCTCTGGCCACTCCACCAGGCAGAGGGTATCGGCGGCGAAATAGTCGCGAATGCCCATGAACTCCAGCTCTTCCGGGTCCGCCAGTCGATAGAGATCGAAGTGATAGACCTGCCACTGGGCAAGCTCATAGGGCTCCACCAGGGTATAGGTCGGACTCTTGACCTTGCCCTCATGACCCAGTCCCTGCACCCAGCCTCGGGTCAGGGTGGTTTTGCCGGCCCCGAGGGCACCGTGCAGAAATACCGTGGTGGCCTGCTGGCACGCCTTTGCCAGACGGCCACCCAGCGCCACTGTTGCTGCCTCGTCCGGCAGTGTCATCATCAAGGTTTTTGCCATGTTCTTCTTGTTACTTGTTACTGTGTCGGATTGACCAGACGACGGATCCAGGGCAGCAGATCCGATGCCAGCATGCCCCTCTCACCCTCGGCAGCGGCCAGATCGGCGGCCTCTGCGTGGATCACGGCCCCGAGTCGGGTGGCCATGCCCGCAGACCAGCCCTGAGCCAGAAGGGCGGCGATTATACCAGACAAGAGGTCACCCATGCCGCCACTGGCCATGCCGGGGTTGCCTTCGTCGCACAGGGAAATGCGCCTGCCGTCGCAGATGAGCGACCCCGCCCCCTTGAGCAACACCACACCACCGTAGCGCTGTTGCAGTCGCGAGACGGCCGCAAACCTGTCCCCCTCGACCTCGGCGATGGAGCAACCCAGCAGGCGAGCCGCCTCCCCGGGGTGGGGCGTGAGCACCCAATTATCCTGATGACGGGGGGCCTGCGCCAGCCAATTCAATCCATCGGCGTCCAATACCAGTGGCACGGCGGCTCCGATGCCCTGTTCGAACCGGGCCCGGCCCCACCCATCCTGACCGAGCCCGGGGCCCAGTACCTGCACCGACGCCCACCCTTCATCCATGTCCGCCGGGCATCCCATCAGCTCGGGTTGAACCAGGCTGGCCGCCGGGCAATCCGGGTGCTGGCGCAGGCGTACCAATCCCGCCCCCGCCCGCAGACAGGCCTGACCCGCCAGCAGGATGGCTCCCTGCATGCCGAGGTTCCCCCCCGTCAGCAGTACCTTGCCGCTGTGTCCCTTGTGAGCCGAGCGCCTGCGCGGGGTCAGCAACCCCTTGAGGCTGGGATAATCGATCCGCTCGGCAGCGGGAACCCGTTCCTCCCCCGGCGTCACTCCCAGGGGATCCCGGTCGAGGTGGCCGACTCCGTCTACCCCGTCGGCGGTGAGCATGCCCTGCTTGATGCCGATGAAAGTGAGGGTGCGGGTGGCACGCACCAGTGCGCCCATGGCGCGGCCGGTGTCGGCATTGAGCCCGGAGGGGAGATCCACCGCCAGCACGGGCGCGTTCAAGCCATTGATTGTTGCGACGATCTTTGTCATTGACGAGGAGAGGGGAAGCTGGACGCCGGTACCGAGCAGTGCGTCTATGACCAGATCCGGCGGCGGCAGCGTGGCGGGCAGCAGATCCTCGGCCATGGTCACGCTCCCCCCCGATGCGAGCCACTCTTCGGCAGCCCGCCTGGCATCTCCCCTCAGCAGGCCGGGAGCCCGGGCGGCAATCACCAAAGGCTCGAGGCCGATGCGCCGGGCAAGGCGGGCCAGCACGTAGCCATCCCCACCGTTGTTGCCAGGGCCGACGAAGATCCACCACTGACGGCTGTCGGGCCAGTGGTGACAGGCATAGTTGCACAGCGCACTCCCGGCCCGCTCCATCAGCACATAGAGGGGCAACCCCTCCTGCTCGGCCCAGCGCCGTTCCATGCTGCGGATCTGCTCGGCCCGCCACAGGGGTTGTGCTAGACTCTCCCACTCATTTTTGCGGATAGCGTCCCCGAACACCTCTACCATGACGGCCCCCACGTTTCATCATCCCATGACCCGGCAACTGGCACGCCATATTGCCGCCCTGCGCCTGCCACACTCCTGCAGGCAGAGGGGGGATGCTGCATGACGGCTGCCGAACTTGCGCAACTGGCCCACGATATCAAGCTCTGGGCAAGGGAGCTAGGATTTGACCAGGTCGGCATCGCCGACACCGACCTCACTCTGGAAGAGCCAAGGTTGCAGGCCTGGCTGGATGCCGGTTATCACGGCACCATGGACTACATGGCGCGCCACGGCATGATGAGGGCCCGCCCCCACGAGCTGTTGCCGGGCACCTTGCGGGTCATCTCGGTGCGGATGAACTATCTGCCGTTCGAGGCGGGCTTTGCCGCCACCCTGCGCGATCCCACCCTCGGCTACATCAGCCGCTATGCCCTCGGCCGCGACTACCACAAGGTGCTGCGCAATCGGCTCAAACAGTTGGGGGAGCGCATCGAGCTGCGGTGCGAAACCCTGTTGCAGGCGGCGGGACAAACCCTGGGCGAGTGGCGCCCCTTCGTCGACTCGGCCCCTATTCTGGAAAGGCCGCTAGCGGCCAAGGCCGGCCTTGGCTGGGTGGGCAAGCACTCGCTGCTGCTCAACGAGTCCGCCGGTTCCTTCTTCTTTCTGGGAGAATTGCTCATCGCCCTGCCGCTGCCCGTGGATGCCCCGGTGGAGAAGGAGCTGTGTGGCAAGTGCGTGGCCTGCATCAACATCTGCCCCACCGGTGCCATCATCGCCCCCTATGTGGTGGACGGGCGGCGCTGCATCTCCTATCTCACCATCGAGAATGACGGCCCCATTCCCGAGGAGTTCAGGCCGCTCATGGGCAATCGCATCTATGGCTGTGACGACTGCCAGCTCATCTGCCCCTGGAACCGCTATGCCGATGCCAGCCCGGAGCCCGACTTCAGCCCGCGCCCCAATCTGCACCGCCCGCCCCTCTTGACCTTGTGGGGCTGGAGCGAGGCCGAATTTCTCAAGCACACTGAAGGCAGCCCCATCCGCCGCATCGGCTATCAGCGCTGGCGCCGCAACCTGGCGGTAGCCCTTGGCAACGGACCGGCCAGCAGCGAGGTCCTGGCCGCCCTGCAACAGGCGCTGCCTGAGGCGGCGCCCATGGTGGCCGAGCATATCGAGTGGGCGCTGGCGACCCTGGCCAGGCGTCAGCAGGAAGAGAATAAAAAGACGCGATTGCTGATCCGCTGCATCGAAAAAGGTCTGCCGGATCACGCATAAGTGATCTGGCCCTTGCCGGATCGCAGCCATTTTTTCATGCTCTGCCGACCATTGAACATCGGCACAATAAAAGGAAGATTCTGATGCAGATGCTGGGAGTAGATATTGGGGGGTCCGGGATCAAGGGCTGCCTGGTCGACACCGAAACCGGGGAGCTGATTGGCGAACGCCACCGCATCGCCACACCGCAACCGGCAACCCCGGCCGCCGTGGCACACACCCTCAAGGCGCTGGTCGAGCACTTCGAATGGAAGGGGCCCGTGGGGTGCGGTTTTCCCGCCACCATCCACAACGGCATCGCCAAGAATGCCTCCAACATCGACAAGAGCTGGATTGAGACCGATGCCGCCCACCTGTTTGCCGATGTGACCGGCCTGCCCTGCCATGTCCTGAACGACGCCGATGCGGCCGGTCTGGCGGAGATGCGCTTTGGCACCGGGCAGGATCGCCAGGGCGTTATCATTCTCATCACCGTCGGCACCGGCATCGGTACCGCCGTCTTCGTCAATGGCCAGTTGCTGCCCAATACCGAACTGGGTCACCTGATGCTGGAAGGCATGGTGGCCGAACACTATTGCTCCGATGCGGTGCGCAAGCGCGAGGATCTTTCCTGGGGCCGCTGGGGCAAACGTTTCAACAAATACCTGGCTCGCCTGGAGTTTCTGTTCTCCCCCGACCTCTTCATCCTGGGGGGCGGCAGCGCCGCCAAGCTCGACAAGTTCATCGACAAGATTGAGACCCGGGCTCCCCTGGTGGCGGCCGCGAACCTCAACCAGGCCGGCATCATAGGCGCCGCCCTCTATGGCGCGTCCCGGCAAGGGGGCTGACCGCCAGCAACATCAGAAGACCCGGCCCGTGCCGGGTCTCTCTCATCCGGGCTCAGAGATCGTCGAGGCGATGAGCACCGTGTACCAGACGGGTCAGGCGGGATTGGGCCATGGAGGCCAGGGCTTTCAGCAGCGCCGCCGTGTCGGGCGTGGGGCACTCCCGGGCCAGACGTTCCAGCTCGCCGATGAGCCTCTCCTCCTGGCGTGACACCAGGGCCACTATCTCCGCGGGCTGGGTTGTGGCGGGCAGCGCCAGACGATCCCCCTCGGCCAGCAGATCCTCGCCAAACCCCTGATCCAGCCAGGTCTCCTTCACCGCGCTGCCCATCTGCTCGCGATAATCGTGCAGATGGGCCGCCGCGGCATCCTCCCGCCCTTGCAGATAGGCCAGCAACATCCTGCTGCGCTCAGCATCCACCCGGGGGATCTGGCGCCCGTAAATGTGCCCTTGCCGATGATGAAGCTCTTCGAGATAGAGCATCAGGTCCTTGATCTGTTGGAATCGCATCTCGCCTCCCTCCTGGCATCTACCTGCAGCCAGTATAGGGAGCTGGCATGTCGACACGGCCACGAACTGGTCATTTATTGTTCTGCATCAAGGAGATGGAAAAGAAAGCAGAAAAAGAGATAGCAGGAGGAAGGGGAAACCGGCAGCGATGCTGCCCGGACAACCGGGCACCTTGCCCGAAGGGAGGCATCAAATCGACGACATAAAAGATATTTACCAGCTTATATTCGGACTGGAGTCATCAAATCGGAATCTAATATTGATACTGGTGGTGATACCTCCACACCATAGTCAAATGGCGGGAATCCTTATCCATTTTTTAGACGTCTAGACGTAAAAACATGCGTTGACACAGCCATCCGGACATCTTAGCATCATCCTCCATGATGACAGAGCTACCCAGTGAAACCTCTGCCCAATTTACCCGCCTGTAGCGCCCTGTGCTTTAAGGCTGTTAGCACGGAAAAATCCATGATTAAGTTGATCGGTCTCAACAAAGTCTACGGTAAAGGCAGTGATGCCGTGCACGCCCTGCGTGACGTGAGCCTGCATGTGCCCCAAGGCAAGATCTTCGGGGTGATCGGTGCCTCCGGTGCCGGCAAGAGTACCCTCATCCGCTGCGTCAACCTGCTGGAGCGCCCCACCGAGGGGCAGGTCATCGTCGATGGCCAGGACCTGGTCGCCCTGAGCGAGCGGGATCTGACTCAGGCTCGTCGCCAGATTGGCATGATCTTCCAGCACTTCAACCTGCTGGCCTCTCGCACCGTCTCCGCCAACATCGCCTTCCCGCTGGAGCTGGCGGGCTGGAGCAAAGACAAGATCCAGAGCCGGGTCAGCGAACTGCTGGCCCTGGTCGGGCTGGAAGCCCGTGCCCACGCTTATCCGTCCGAGCTCTCCGGCGGGCAGAAGCAGCGCGTCGCCATCGCCCGTGCCCTGGCACCGGCTCCCAAGGTCCTGCTGTGTGACGAGGCCACCTCGGCCCTCGACCCCCAGACCACCCGCTCGATCCTGACCCTGCTCAAGGAGATCAACGTCAAGCTGGGGCTCACCATACTGCTCATCACCCACGAAATGGACGTGGTGAAGGGGATCTGCGACGAAGTGGCCATCATCAGCGACGGCCGTCTCATCGAGCAGGGGGAAGTGGCCTGGTTCTTCAGCAATGCCAAGACCCAGCTGGCCCGGGATTTCATCCACTCCACCATCCACCTGGAAGTGCCCCAGGAGTATCAGGATCGGATGAGTAGCGACCGGGTGCCCGGCAGCTATCCCCTGGTGAAGCTCGGCTTTACCGGGACCACGGTGGATTCACCGCTGATTTCCGAGGCGAGCCGCCGTTTCAACATCGACATCAGCATCCTGAGCGCAGACATCGAATACGCCGGTGGCGTCAAGTTCGGCTTCCTGCTGGCGGAACTGTTCGGGGACGAGGCCCAGTGCGAGGCCACCCAGCAGTTCCTCATCGACAACCACATTCAGCTGGAGGTAATGGGTTATGTCCGAAGCAATGATTAATCTGCTGATTTCGGCTCTGGGCGACACCCTCATCATGGTGTTTGCCTCCGCCCTGTTCGGCTGCCTGCTCGGCCTGCCGCTCGGCGTGGCGCTGCACGTGACCAAGGCGGGCCAGATCCTGGCCAATCCTCTGCTCAACAAGGTCCTGGGCGTCATCGTCAACGTCGGCCGCTCGGTGCCCTTCATCATTCTGCTGGTCGCCATCATTCCGTTGACCCGCTTCATCGTCGGCACCAGCATCGGCACCATCGCCGCCATCGTGCCGCTGACCGTGGGCTGCATTCCCTTCATCGCCCGCCTGGTGGAAGGGGCCCTGATGGAGGTGCCTGACGGCCTGCTGGAAGCGGCCAAGGCCATGGGGGCCAAGCCCCTGCAAATCATCGCCAAGGTGCTGCTGCCCGAGGCCCTGCCGGGGATCCTCAACAGCATCATCATCACGCTCGTCACCCTGGTGAACTACTCCGCCATGGCAGGTGCCATCGGAGGCGGTGGTCTCGGTGATGTGGGTATTCGCTACGGCTACCAGCGTTTCGATCCCACCGTCATGCTGGTCACCGTGGTCATTCTGGTGGTGCTGGTTCAACTCATCCAGAGCGCGGGTGAGCGCCTGGTCAAACAATGTGATCATCGTTAATCGTCGATTTCTGACAGGAGGTTTTTATGAAATTGGGCATCAAATCCGCAGCCGCTGCGCTGCTGGCAACCCTGGTACTGGTCGGTTGCGGCCAGAAGGAAGAGAACAAGACCCTGAAGGTGGGCGCCATCGCCGGTCCCGAGACCGAGCTGGTTGAGACCGCGGCCAAGGTTGCCAAGGAAAAATACGGCCTGACCGTCGAAGTGGTCACCTTCTCCGACTACGTCACCCCGAACGTGGCCCTGAACGACGGCAGCGTCGACGTCAACGCCTTCCAGCACAAGCCCTACCTGGATGCCCAGATCCGTGATCGCGGCTTCAAGCTGGTGCCGGTCGGCAACACCTTCGTCTACCCGATCGCCGGTTACTCCAAGAAGGTCAAGGCCCTGTCCGAGCTGAAAGACGGTGCCCAGATCGCGGTGCCGAACGATCCGACCAACCTGGGTCGTTCCCTGATCCTGCTGGAGAAGCAGGGCCTGCTGAAGCTGAAAGAGGGTGCCGGTCTGGAAGCGACCGTGCTGGACATCGCCAGCAACCCGCGCAACTTCAAGATCGTCGAGCTGGAAGCCGCACAACTGCCGCGCTCCCTGGAAGACGTGGATCTGGCCATCATCAACAACACCTTCGCCGGTCAGATTGGTCTGACCCCGACCGAGAACGGCCTTTTTGTCGAAGACAAGGAGTCCCCCTACGTCAACCTGATCGTTGCTCGCGAGAACAACAAGGACGACGAGAAGGTCAAGGAGTTCGTCCAGTCCTTCCAGACCGACGAGGTCTTCAAGAAGGGGACCGAACTGTTCAAGGGCGGTCTGGTGAAAGGTTGGTAATCACTCACTCTGGAAAAAAGGCCACGTCAAGCGTGGCCTTTTTTTTTACCCCCGTTATGATAGCCGCAAGCACGGCAACACGAAAAACAGAACAACAATGAAGAAATGGTATCTGGCCTACTGCAAACCCAAGGAAGAGGCCCGCGCCCGCGCCCATCTGGCAGCCCAGGGCGTTGAATCCTATTACCCCATGGTCGAGATTGAAAAACTGCGGCGAGGCAAGCGCGTACCCCAGCGCGAGCCCATGTTCCCCAACTATCTCTTCATCTACGTGGATCTGGAAGAGGTCACCCCGGTCACCCTGAAATCGACCCGGGGCATCAGTCGCATCATCCACTTCGGCAAGGAGTGGACCCCCGTCAGCAGCCAGCTGATCTACCGGCTCATGAGCCGGGACGACAGCGACGAGGCGCGCGCCAGCTATGCCCGTCTGCCGACCCAGGGAGACAAGGTACTTATCGAATCCGGCCCCCTCGCCGGGTTTGAAGCCATCTATCTGGAGCCGGATGGCGAAAAGCGGGCCATCCTGCTGGTCAACCTGCTCAACCAGGAGACCTGCAGCAGCTTCGAAAACCAGGCCTTCCGCCGCCTGGAGTGACCCGTCCTGCCGGCAGAAAGAGCCACAGGGCAGTACACAAGACACCATTCCTCTGCTCCCGATCGGTCAGGACCGCACCTGCGTCGTGCATCCTTCCACCACCAGGTTGTCGGGCCGAAAAAAACGGGGCAGACCCAGAGGTCTGCCCCGTTTTTCTCTCCCTTGCGTCAGGCATCCAGTTCGAAGCGGCTGATGGCCGATGTCAGTCTCCCCGTCTCCCGGGTCAGGCGGGCGGCGATCTGCTCCCCCTGCTGGCCATGCTCGCTGGACTGATGGCTGAGCCCGGCAATCTCCTCCACCGTGCCCGCCACCTCCTGCGCCGCCCTTGACTGCTGCTCGGTGGCGGTGGCGATGGCGGCAAGCTGGCCGCTGAGATCCTGCACCAGCGTCGCCATCGACTCCAGGGTCTCGGTCACCGAGGCCACGGCGCCGCGCCCCTGCTCCACCAGCAGGGTGCCGCTGCCCACGGTATCCGCGGTCTCCCGGGTCTGCTGCTGGATGCTGGCAATGGTCTGGTTGATCTCCATGGTCGATGCGCTGGTGCGGCTGGCCAACTGCCTCACTTCATCGGCCACCACGGCAAATCCCCGTCCCTGCTCACCGGCCCGCGCCGCCTCGATGGCCGCATTGAGTGCCAGCAGATTGGTCTGCTCGGCGATGGTGGCGATCACTTCGGTGACCCTCCCCACCTGCTCGCTCTGGCTGCTGAGCTGCGTCATCGCCTGGTTTGCCTGGGCAATCATGGCACCAATCTGCGCCATGGTGGTCCCCATGCGGGCGAGGGCCTGCTCCCCCTCCCTTGCCTGTTGCTCGGTCTGGCGAGCCGCTCCCGCCGCGTCCGCAATGTTGCCCGCCACATCCCGGGTACTGACCGACATCTGCTCGATGGCGGCTGCCACCGCATCGAGCCGCTGATTCTGGCTTGCCAGATCATCCACGATGGCATTGGTGGTCTGGCCCACCTCGCGGCCAGCCCCCTCCACCTGACCGACCGCCCCCTGGATCTCCCCCACCAGCTCGCGCAACTGTGCCGACATCCGGTTGATGGAGCCCGTGAGCCCTCCCAGCTCATCCTGACGAAGCACGGGCAAGGGGGTGACGGGGAGGCGGCCATCGGCCACCAGGCCCGCCCGTTTCACCAGGCTGGCGATGTCCCGGGTCAGGCGCCGGCTGAACAGCAGGGCCACCAGGGTGCCCAGCAGGATGACACTGGTGGTGGCGAGCAGCAGGGTGCGGTGAATGGTCTGACTGGCGGCCGCCATCTCCCCAGCCATCTTGTCCACCTCGGCACGGGTATGGGTCACCTGGGTCGCCAGCTGATCCGCCAGCCGGGTCAGGGCGGGCTCTATCTCGGTGGCCATCAGGTGGTTGGCCCTGTCCCAGTCCGGGGCCTGGCGCTTCTCGATCACCTGGCCGACCAGCTCGGCAAAGGGGGCTGACATCTCTTCAAAGAGCGTCCAGAGCCCCTTTTGTGCCTCGGTGAAGTTGGCCTCTTGCTGTTTCAGCTCGGCCACCCGCTGCTGGTGAAACTGGTAGTAGTCCCGGTACTTGTCCAGGTACTCCTTCTCCCCCGAGATGAGGAAATCCCGCAGGGCGGAGAGCGCATTGCCCAGGCTGTTGTAGGCATCCCCCACCTGCTTGAGCAGCAGGCGCCTGTCACCGGGCAACGTCGCCTGGGGCGTCGCCACCTCTTCATTGGCAAAAGACTGCAACTGATCGAGGGCCGACTCCGCCAGGGGGCCGGCCTCCAGCAGCATCAGGGTGTGGGCGGGCAGGTTCTCTTCGGTGTGAGCCAGGGCCCACACCTGTGACTGTGCCCCCTTGAAATCCTTGAGTGCCCGGGTCAGGTCGGGGGTGAAACGCTGGCGCTCGATGGCGTGCCAGGCCTCTTCCCACTCCTGCTTGATGCGATCACCCTGTGCCGGATCCTTGCCGAGGATGAGATAGGCCCGCAGGGATGAAACGGTGGCAATCAGGGCTTTCTGGCTCGCCTCGTCCCGCTGCAGGGCGGGCAGGGCCTGGGCCAGCAAGGCATCTTGCGAGCCTTCGATCCGGCCGAGCTGATGATAGACAAGGGCGGAGGAGAGAATGATGAGCAGGTTGATAAAACAGAAGCTCAACAACAACTTGCTTGATATTTTCATGGCCATCCTTGGAATTCGTCGGGCATCCTGCCCGGGATTAGCGTCTGATGAGCGCGGGCAAACGAGCCTGCCAACCCTGATGCCATCCCAGCAGCTCCTCGCGGGGCATGGGACGGGCGGAGAAGAAGCCCTGGCATTGATCGCACCCCAGCTTCGCCAGCAATTGCCAGGTCGCCTCATCTTCGACCCCCTCGGCCACCGATTTCAAGCCCAACTTGCGAGCCAGCTCGATGCTGGACTCGATGATGGCTAGGCGAGAGGGATCTTCATAGCAGCGATCCACGAAGGATCTGTCCAGTTTCAACTCGGTAAAGGGGAGCAGGGCGAGCTGCTGCATGGAGGAGTAGCCGGTCCCGAAATCATCGATGGAGAGACCAAAACCGTGCATCCGCAAGCGGGTCAGCACCTCCAGCGACTTGCCGAGATCCTTGACGAAAGCGCTCTCGGTTACTTCGAGGGTGATGAGCTCGGGGTTGATGCTCCAGCGCTGGCAGTGGCTGAGCAGGGTGTTGCACAGATCCCCCTCAATGAGGGAAGTGGTGGACAGGTTCATCGACAGGTTCAGGGAGAGCCCTGTCTTCTCCCACAGGTGGCCGTCCCGCAGCGCCTTGCCGATGATCACCTCGGTGAGCGGGTCGATGAGCCCGTTGTGCTCCGCCAGCGGGATGAAACGGGCCGGCGAGATGAGGCCATATTCGGGGTGCTGCCAGCGGGCAAGCGCTTCCATGCCGAGCCACTCCCCGTTGTGAAAACCCACCTTGGGTTGATACCAGGGCAGCAACTGGTCCTGATCCAGCGCCCGGCGCAGCTCATCCAGGGTCAGGTGATAACCATCCTCTTCCTGGCTACGCACCTGCTGGGGCCGCCAGGCACCGATGAGCTGCGCGATCTGCTGGGGAGACGCGGGTTTCTCGATGCGCCCCAGCACCTGCAGGCCATAGGCCCGGCTCATGCGCAGCACGGCATCGACCACGTCATCCTCCAGGGCGCTGCACAGCACAATGCCGCCGCGGAACCCGCCAAGGGAGAGGCGGCGCAGCAGCGCCATGCCATCCATGCCGGGCATGCGCAGATCGCAGAACAGGATGTCGACCCTGTGGTGCTGGCACTGTGCCAGCGCCTCCTCCCCGTCCTGCGCCTCCAGCAGGTTGCCGTAGCCCAGTCCACGGATCTGGTGCATCAGGGCCTTGCGCTGGAAGTTGTGATCCTCCACCACCATGATCGCCAACTCATGCCGTGCGCTATTCATCGAGCCATAACCCCGTTTCACCTCTGATAGAGTCCATCAATGCCTGTACCGCCCTGGCCAGGTCATCGAGCTTGTCCAGTTGTTTCAATCTGGCCGCCGCCTCCAGCCGGGCCGCCTCCTCTGCCAATGCCTGCTGTCCTACCATGCGCGCGGCCCCCTTGATGCGATGTGCCGTCTCCACCAGCGCCTGGGTATCCTGGCTGGCCAGCGCCAGCCTCATGTCCTCGCCATCCTGCTCGTTGGCGTCCAGATATTCGCTGGCCATGCTGCGTGCCACCGCCTCATCCCCGAACAGGGTCAACCAGCTTATGCCTGGCAGCTGAACCCTGGCTTGCCGGGGCGCCTCCGAGGCGAGCTGCTCTTCCTGAGTCGGCAACCAGCGTCCCAGGGTCTGGCTCAGGGCATCCAGGCTGTAGGGCTTGAACAGCATGTCGTTCATGCCGGCATCACGCATCTGTTGGCTCGCCTCCTCAGAGGTATCGGCCGTCACCCCGATAATGGGAGCACTGTCCCCGGCATCCCGCAAGGCTCGCGTGAGGGCATAGCCATCCATCACCGGCATGTGGCAGTCGGTCAGCAGCAGGGCGAAGTCCTGCCCCTGCCAGGCGCGCAGCGCCTCCTCGCCATCTTCCACCACCTCGGACTCGAGCCCCAGGATAGCGAGCTGTCTCGTCAGCAATGCCCGGTTGACGGGGTGATCATCGGCCACCAGCACCCGCCCCTTGAGCTTCTCCCCCTCCATCCCCTTCGACTGGCTCGCCTGCTGGTTGAACAGTGACTGGCAGGTTTCCAGCAACAGATCGGGGTAGAGGGGCGATTGTCCCAGTCGCCACCAGGCGTCGCCCCCCATGCGCCCTCGCAGGGCCTCATGGGGAGAGAGTACTATGCCCTTGAGGTTCGAACGCTGCAAACAGGCCAGCCAGTCACTGCCAAGGGCCTGTTCCAGGTGATTCTCCTGCGCCAGCAGATGCCCCTCGAGGGGCTGCTGCCAATGGTGTGCCTCCATGCGTACCAGTCTGGCGCCCAGCCTGGCCATCACCGATTCCAGCCCCTCATCCTCCCCAAACCACCACCATACCTGACCGGTCAGGGGGGGCGCTTCCCACTGGCACTCGGCCAGGGGCAGCGTGAAGGTCACGCAGGTGCCCATTCCGGGGGTACTTTCCAGGGTCAGGCTCCCCCCCATTTTCTGGGTGAGTTGATGACAGATGGCAAGCCCAAGCCCGGTGCCGCCAAACCGGCGGTTGGTGTCGGACTCCACCTGCTTGAACGGGATGAAGAGGGTGCGCTGCTGCTCCAGGGCGATGCCTATCCCGGTATCCCGGATCCGGAAGGCCAGCCGGTCGTCTTCATAATCCACCTGGATGGCGATCGCCCCTGCCTCGGTGAACTTCACCGCGTTGTTCAACAGATTGGAGATCACCTGCCCCACCCTGATCCCGTCGATGCAGGCCAGATCCGGCACCGTATTCCCCCACCGCAGCGTCACAATGAGTCCCTTGCCATAGGCCAGGGCCGCATGTCCCCGGATGACATCGCAAATCACCGAGGTCAGGCGGCAGTGATGGGGATGCAGTTGCAACTGCCCGGCTTCCATCTTGGAGAAGTCCAGGATGTCGTTCACCAGATAGAGCAGGTGGTTGGTGGAGGTCGAGATATTGCGCAACATGTAGCGCTGATCGTCATCCAGCGGGCTCATTTGCAGCAGCTCCAGCATGCCGTGCATGCCGGAGATGGGAGTGCGAAGCTCATGACTCATGGTGGCGAGGAAGCGGCTGCGCGCCTGGGTCGCCTCCTCCGCCACCCGCCTGGCCTGGCGCAGCTCCAGCTCCTGGCGCTTGAGCTTGGTGATGTCCTGCACCACGCCGTTCAATATGACCCCTTCAAGCCCCTCCTGGTGAACGAAGTGACCACGGATCTGCAAATAGCCCGCCTCCCCCTGGCGCCGGATCTCCACCTCGAGATCCAGCGGCTGCATGCTCAGGGCATGACGATCCACCGTGGCCACGAAGTCCTGGTGCACCTTGCCTGTCAGCCCCAGGATGGAGGCACCGGTGACCGCCATGCCGACCAGGTCCTCTTCCACCCCCACCATCTCCCTGACCCCTTGCGAGGTGTAGAGGAAGTGCCCCTTGCCCGGCCCAAGCCAGTGATACTGATAGACCAGACCCGGCATGCTGTCGGTGATCTGGGTCAGCCGGGTCTGCGCCTCCTGGGCCGCAAACCGCGCCTGCTCCAGCTCGGTCACGTCGGTCAGCACTGTCAGGATCCCGAGCCGCTTGTCATCGGGCCCCGCAAAGAGCCGCTTGGTGTAGATCATCTGGTGCAGGCGGTCGTCATCAAACCGGATCTCGCCCCGGCCATGAAGCTCCTCTCCGCTCTCCCAGACGCTGGCATCCTCCTCCATCACCCTGGCGCGGATCGACTCGGGCAATCGATCCTGGAGCAACCGCTCATAGGAGCCCGTCAGGTTCTCCCCGCCGAGAAACATCTGCCGGTACGCCCGGTTCGTCATTGCCACTTCATAGCGCTCGTTGGTCAGCACCACCTGGTTGGGCAGGGCATCCAGCATCATCTGGACAAACACCAGCTGCTCCTCGAGCCGCCGCTCGGCCTCCCGCCGCTGGCTGATCTGGCGGCGCAACGTCCGGTTCCAGCCCATGAACAGCAAGAGGCAGAGCAGGAAAATGCCGCCGCCAAGGGAGGACCAGAGCAGCACCGTCTTCGGATCCAGTCCCGTCTGTATGGTCAGGGAGAGCCACTTTTTCTCCAGGGCGGAGAGCTCGTCGGGGGGAATGGCGATCAGTACCTTGGTGAGGATCTGCTGCAGCATGGGGTCCTGCAACTGGGTCGCCATGGCGATGGGTACCCGCAGGTCGCTGCCGGAGAAGACCACCTGGTAGCGGTCGCTGAATCCCTTTTGCAGCGACTGCTCCAGGGTGGTGGTGCTCATCAGCACATAGTCGACCTTCTGCTGGTCCAGCAGGGGCAGCAATTCGGCATCGCTGGCCACCGGCACGGCGATGGCCCCCACCTCGCTCAGCAAGACCTGCTCCACCGAGCCCCCCACCATGCCCACCCTGTGCCCTTTCAGTGCCCTGGCGGCGGTGAGCTCGGCCATCCCCTGCCTCGCCACGACCACCCGGTTGATCGACGCGTAGTTGGGGGTAAACCGGGCAAACTGCTGACGCTCCGCGGTGGGAGTCATGGCCGGGATGAGATCCAGCTTGCGATCCTGGAAGAGCGCTATGCTTTGGGCCCAGCTCCGGGTCGGCACCAGGGTGAACTGGAGCCCGGCACGCTGGCTCATCAGTGTCAGCAGATCGGCAATGAGCCCCTTGAGCCGCCCCCTGTCGTCCACCTCGCTCATCCCGGGCCAATCCGGGGCAACCCCGTAGCGGATGACCGGATGTGCTTGCAACCACGCCTGCTCCTGCGGATTGAAGACGATCTCCCTGCTCCTTTTCACCAGGGCATAGTCGAGGATGTCCCCCGCCTCCAGAATGGCGCGACGCTCCAAGGGAGAGATATCCTCGAGGGCCCGCTCCAGCAGTCCCTGCAAGACATCATTCCCGGGCGCCACGGCCATGGCGAGGGAGGTATCCCTCATCCAGTCGATCCTGGCCAGCGCCATGCCCGCCATGGCTTGCAGCCTGTTCAGCATGGGCAGCTCGGCCAGATAGGCATCCGCCTTGCCCTCCTTGAGCATGAAGATCGCCTCGTCACGGCTGTCGGCCGTGATCAGATTCGAGATCCCCAGGCGCAGCAGCTCATCGCAGGCGCTGACACCGAAGACGCAGACCCAGCGCACCCCATAGGCTTCCTCCAGGGAGAGGCTCTCGCGTCCCCCCGTCAACAGCACGGCCCGGGGCAGTGCCATCAGCTCGGAGGTAAATTGCATCTGCAGGGTGCGAGTCGGGCTCGGAGCCACCCCGATCAACATGTCGACCTTGCCATCCAGCAAGGCCTGCTGGACCGCCGCATTGTTGGCATAGGCACGGTAGCGAAGGCTCACTCCCAGCCTGGCTGCAATCTGGGAGGCGAACTCATCCAGGGGGCCGGTGAAATTGCCGCGCCCATCGGTATAGACATAGGGTGGCCAGGCCGCCGAAGGCATGCCGACAACCAGTTCATCATGGGTGGCAAGCCAGTGCAGTTCGTCCAGGGTGAAGTTGCTCTGGTCCAGTTGCGCCGGCGCAGCCGCAACCATCAGGCTCCAGAAAGCCAGACCACATAGCAGGATGAGACGACAGCAGCGGCGGAACATTATCAACTCCCATACGAAACGGAGGGGGATCATAGAGTGTTTGGCGCAATGTGCGACAACTAAATTGAGACAATGCTCATCAGGAAAGAAAAATGGCAGGCCCAGGCCTGCCATCCACCAGGTCGGGGGCCGGGCCCCTTCCCATCAGGTTATTCGATTCCCGAGCCGGAAACCGGTTTGAAACTCCCGCTCACGGATGTGGGCGATCTGCACATTTTGCCCTTCCAGCCCGATGTCTTTGAGCAGGGCTGGCGAAAGGTGCAGGTAGCTGACGCGACGCTCCAGCCGGGTGATCCTTTTTTGAACCAGGGTCTCTACGTGGCGCAGCAGGGCGAGTTCGATAGACATAATATTCTCCAGTTGAACGTGCGGTTCCCCCGGAGAGAGGTGATCACCCTGCGGGACAACCGCGGGTGATGAAAAAAGCAGGTGTTACCTGTCCCCTCCACGCGGCAAATAAAGAGCACGAGTCTTCGCGCTGCCAGAGCAGCGATCGAACGCAACGTTGAACATGGAATGTTGCATGGTCGTCTCCTTACCGTGTGAAAGTTGAACAAGTTGCCGCAGTGTAAAAAAACACCGAATTTTACGCAATATCTCTCCCACCCATATGGGTGGAATACGGCCAAAAAGAGGTTCAGTCAAATCCCTGACAACAGCCGGAACTCCTCCAGCGCATAGGTATCCGTCATGCCGCTCACATAATCGAGCAGCAGCCGCACCCGGTAGTACCACTCCTGCTCGCTCTCCTTTTCGAAACGGGGATCCCGGCTCGCCACCGCCAGCCGGTACGCCTTGAGGTGGCGGGCAGAGAGGCGGTGGAACAGCCGCCGGGCAAAGAAGAGCTCGCTCCCGCCGTTACCTGCGAGCAGCCGCTCGAACTGGCTGGCGGGCAGGGCCAGCAGGCAGGCGTAGGTGGAGAGCACCCCGCGCAGGGCGGCATAGCCTTCCAGCTCCAGCGCCTCCACCTCCGGGCGCATGAACACCAGCTCGCGAGCCACCCGCTTGAGGGTATCGAGTACCCGGGCTGCCGGAGCCTGACCGTGCAGCAGCGCCTGAGGATAGGCCCCGCTCAGGATCTGATCGTGCTCGGCCACATAGGTATGGGCGGCCAGCGCCACCAGATCCCGGGTCAGATGCTGGCGAAAATGGGGGAAGAACCCCCGACCGGAGGCAAGCGCCTCATCGAGCAGGTCGGTCATGTAACCGCCCTCGTCCGCCTCGCGCAGGGCTGCCAGCAGCTCGCTCTGGGTGAGGATGCGCCTGTCCACCGCATCCTCGAGATCGGCGATGCAGTAAGAGATGTCGTCCGCCGCCTCCATGATGTAGACCAGCGGATGACGGCACCCCTCGGCCAGCCCCAGGCTCTGGCCGAGGGCACGATAGAGGGGTTGTTCGCTGAAGAAGATGCCGCGCTTGCTGGTCCAGCCGTGGTGCTGACCATAGCCCTGTGGATGGTGCAGGCCCGGCAGGGGCTGCTGCGGGTATTTGCACAGCGCCGCCAGCTGCCCCAGGGTGAGGTTCAGCTCATGGAGGCTGTGCACCAGTCGCAGGCTCTGGGCATTGCCGTCAAACACCAGCAGATCCTGGCGAAGGGGTGCCCACTGGGGGCTCGGCAACTGGTCGTGGGCACGGGCGAAGAGGCCGTCCAGCTCCTGGGCAAGCCACTGACTCATCACCTGCTCGCCGAAATGGCCAAACGGCGGGTTGCCGACATCGTGCAACAGGCAGGACATCTCCACCAGATTGATGAAGGCCCCCTCGCACACCACTCCGGCCGGCAGCGCCGCCAGGATGCGGCGACTGATCTGGCGACCGGTCTCCTGCACCTCCAGCGAATGGGTGAGACGGCTGCGCACCGAGGCTTTCACATCGAGCGGGAAGACCTGGGTCTTCTGCTGCAACCGACGCACCGGCGCCGCCTGCACGATGCGGGTGCGGTCCTGCTCCGTCGCCTCCAGCAGGTCTTCGTCTCCCCAGGGGTGAATGCGCTCGGGGGGGATCAAACGGTCATACATGTCGTGGCTCCTTGCCTGAGGCGTCGTGTCTACGAGAGCAGCCAGCGCCGCAGGCGGGCGATGTCACCCGGGTATTCCCGACGCAGGGTTTCAATCCAGTCTTCCACGTTCTCCCACCAGGCGGGGTGATCCGGGCTCTGGATAAGCTGGGCCGTCTGCTGCAACCGGCGCAGGCCGATGGAGCCCGCCGCCCCCTTGATCTTGTGGGCCTCCTCCACCACACCGGCCTGATCCCTGGCAATCATGTTGGAGTCGAGCACCGCCATGTAGTCCGGCATCATCTTCTCGAACAGCTCGACGCTGGAGAGCAGCACCGGCTTGCCGACCGTGCTGGCGTAATCGGTGAGGAAGGGCAGATCCAGCAGGGCATCCTGATGGTGGACATCGTCCTGCTCGTCCGCCTCGTCCCCGGCGAGATCCGCAAACAGGTGGCCTATCACCTCCCGCACCGCCTTGGAGCCCAGCGGCTTGTTGATCACATCCTGCATGCCGTGATCCCGGTAGTACTGGCGATCGCCGGTGGCGTTGGCGGTGAGCGCCACCATGGGGGGCAGGCTGTCGCCGTAGCGCGCGAGCAGTTGCTCCGCCACATCGAACCCCGTCATGTCCGGCAGCTGGATGTCGAGCAGGATCAAGTCGAAATCATCCGGGTTGGCCATGGCCAGCGCCTCTGCACCATCCCGCGCCACCTTGACCTGATGGCCGAGCTTGTTCAGCAGGGCGCAGGCCACAGTCACGTTGAGCTCCACATCCTCCACCAGCAGGATGTCGAGGGAGGGCATCTCGGGCTCCGGGGCCGCGGCCCTGGGCTCGACGCAGTCCACCTCCAGCTCGGCGGTGAAGCAGGCGCCTTCGCCCAGGTCGCTGTCCACATAGAGTTGACCGCCCATGGCCTGCACCAGCTGGCGGGAGACCGCAAGACCGATGCCGGTACCGGTGGCGTGCTTCTTGCCCTGCACCTGATAGTACATGGCGAAGATCTTCTCCTGCTGGGCACGGGGAATGCCCACCCCGGTGTCTTCCACCTCGAAGTGCAGCGCCAGCTTGCCCGGTTCATCAGCGGCGTGGGCGAGACAGCGTATGGTGACGCCCCCTTCATCGGTGAACTTGACCGCATTGCCCACCAGGTTCCACAGCACCTGACGCAGCCGGGTGCCGTCCGCCATCACGAACTGGGGCATGTCGCCGTCCCGGTCGAAGTGCAGATAGAGCCCCTTCTGCTCCGCCTGAATGCGCGACAGCGTCTCCAGCTCGTCGAGGAAGGCGGGCAAATCCAGCGGAGCCGGCGCAATCTCCAGCCGACGACGGTCGAGCTTGTCCAGATCGATGATGTCGTTGAAGATGTTGCCGAGCGTCACCGCGCTCAGGTGGATGGTCTTGAGCTGCTGCTGCTGTCTGGCATCGAGGGGCGTATCCATCAGCATCCGGCTCAGGCCCACGATGCCATTGAGCGGGGTACGCAGCTCGTGGCTGATGGTGGAGATGAAGGTGGTCTTGTCCCGACTCGCCTTCTCCAGCTTGTCCTGGTACTGCTTGCGCTCGGTGATGTCGCGACCAAAGCCGAGCAGGCCGAGTCGCTTGCCGAAGCGGTCGAAGAAGGGCACCTTGCGCAGCTCGAAGTAGGCCTTGCGGCCATCGGGATACTCCAGCCACTGCTCATAGGTGAGCGGCTCGTTCTGGGCGAAGACCTGCTTGTCGGTCTCCACCACCTTGCTGGCGATGTCGTGCTTGTAGACATCGAACGGGGTCAGGCCGATGAGTTCCGCTTCCACCTTGCCGGTGAGCTCCTCCATGGCGCGGTTGCAACCGGAGAACTGCTCGTCCTCGTTGCGGTAATAGACCAGATCGGGGGAACAGTCGATGAAGGAGCGCAAGAGGGCGGTACGCTCCCCCAGATGCAACTGGGCCTTCTCCCGCTGGAATACTTCGTTTTCGAGATCCTCGATGGCTTGCTGGCGCAGGGTCTCGGCCCGGTTGGTCTCGGCGATCTGGGCATTGAGGCGGCTGATGTTCTCCTGCAACTGGCTGTTGAGCTCGAGATCCCGCTCGCGCATGTCTTGCAACTTGCGCACCATCCGGGTCAGCCGCTGGCGGGAGTCCTCCAGCTGATCCACCACGATGGAGAGAAAATAGACGGCCCAGGGGGTCACCAGCAGGCCGAAGAAGACAGAGCGCACCAGGTCGACAATGTCCACGGTGCCGCGCAAAAACAGGGTCACCCCCATCTGGATCGAAACGGCCAGCACTATGATGGCGGTGGCCAGGAACATGCTGAAGCGCACCAGTCCCAGCTTGGTCATCAGGTCGACGTAATATTGCGCCCAGGATTTGATCTGCTTCATCTCGTTGTTTTCTCCCCTTTTCTTGCGCAAACAGGATACCAGTACGGCGCCATGAACTCTTGTCCGTCGCGTATTCAATTATTGATTAACGTCACACTCCGGCTGGGGTAGCATGCCTGCCATGCCTCAGTCAGCACCGGTTCCACCGGAATACCGGGGCACACTGTCACCCTTCTCATTCGTTATGTCAGGAGCATACCCGATGCGAAATCATGTTCTGTTGAGCCTTGGCCTGCTGGTCGCCACCACCGCCCACGCCGATCTGGGGGAGATCCCCCGCCAGACCGGCTGGTCCGGTTTTCTGCTGGGCGGGGTCAATGCCGGCAGCCACAAGTCCAACTTCTATGCCGGTGACGACAGCAACAGCCGTATCGATGATCTGGGCTCCCCCGGCCGCGAAAGCGGTCTGAGCCCGCTGCTCAATGCCGATATCCGCTACACCTTCGCCGATACCCGCACCCAGGTCTTCCTCGGCAACCTCATCCAGGACGCGGTGCGCTTCGACTTTACCCAGCAACTCGGTCTGCGCCAGGAGATGGGTGACAAGGGTATCGTCGCCACCTCCCTGGTGTTCAACCTCATGCCGGTGGAAGTGTGGAGCGATCCCTTCGCCACCGGCGTGGACCGCAGCGCCACCGATCTCACCTCGAAAGGGGTGCGCTTTGCCTGGGACAGGATCTGGGGCAGCAACGTCTACGCCACCCTGACCAGCCGGGAAGTGGAGCTCGACGAGGAGCGCAGCGGCCAGCAATATGACCTGACCCACGGCACCCACTACGCCTCCATGCTGAGCCGCAACGGCAAGGTCCACGACCTGGCTGTCTCCTACCAGTACCACTTCGGCGGCGACCAGCTGCTGGAGCCCGCCTTCCTCTACAAGGAGGCCCGCCTGGACGGGAGTGCGGAGAGCTTCAAGAACACCGGTCTGCAGCTGACCTATGCCAAGCACGCCTCCCAGTGGTCCATCGTGAGCAACCTCTACGCCGGCAAGCGCAAGTATGACGAGGCGAATCCCCTGTTCGGCCAGCGCGCCGATGCCAGCGAGTTCGCCCTCAATGGCACCTTCTTCTGGCACAACCTGTTCGGCATCAAACCCCTTGCCGCCACCTTCACCGCTGCCTACTCCAGCGCCGACTCCGACATCGACTTCTACGATGCCGAGGCGCTTCGCTTCAGTACCGGGCTGCTTTACAACTTCTGACCCGTACCAAGCAAGGAGGCCACCCCCGGGGTGGCCTCTTCATTTGCACAACCCTCGACCATCAGATGCCGAGGGAATCCAGCAGATCGTCGTGCTCGTTGCTCGCCGGCGCGGCCGCCGGTGCCGGTTTGGCTGACTGCTTGGCCTGAGCGATCAGCTCGTCGGGATCCACCTCCTCCTGCACGCCGCCATCATGGATCCGGATAAACTCCGTCTTGTCCATGGCCAGCTCCAGATAGAAGATGTTGTTGCTGGCGGTGAAGAAGGTCACCCGGCGGGTCTCGGGATTGTCGAGGTTGGTGTCGACGCTCAGCATCACCTGCTTGTTGAGCGCCAGCATCTTGGGCTGGTTCTGGGTGATGTGGGTCTGCAGCTCACGCCCCACCTTGGTGGTGAAGCTGCCGACGATCTGGTTCATCAGCTCGCCCATGACGTTGCTCACCTCGTCCGAGGTGTGGGAGATGGCGAGATCCTCCTTGGAGAGCCCCATGCTCAGCATGTAGCTCTGGTAGAGCTCCATGGCCGCAGCGGCGGAGAAGTTGATCACCACCAGCCCGGAGAAGCCGCCGTCAAACAGCACGAAACAGCCGATGTCAGGCTTGAGGCAGGTCTTGCTGATCCGCTGCACCATGCCGGAGAAGCGCACCTGGGTCTGGGTCGCCGCACTCAATACGCTCGTCACCGAATTGCACAGGCTCAGCAGTACGTCCTCTGTGGTCAATACGGCATCATCCTCGGATCTTGTCACTATCATGGAACCTTCCTGCTGATCGAAATAATGGGGCTGTCACTCGTGTCGCCCATGTCACCATGCACCGGCGCGATACGCTAACAGATTGCGTGATCCCGGTGCCCAAAGCGCGAGCCACCTCTCACTTGACTGGATTATCAGTCAGAAATGGCTGAAATCCATCCAGGGTAGCCAGACGGCTTTGCCAACTGGCAGCCGCCCCTTGCAAGGCCTGCTCCTCATAGGGAATGGCGGGACAGGCACCCCAGATGGGACCGGGCCAGGCCGCATCCGAGCTGAAGCGGGCCACGTGGTGCAGGTGCAGCTGAGGCACCAGATTGCCGAGGGCCGCCACGTTGATCTTGTCCGGGCCGAGTGCCCGCTCCATCAGGGTGGCGACGGCGCAGGACTCCTGCATCAACTGCTGTTGCTGCTCGGGGGCCAGATGATGGATCTCCCGCAGGTTGGCGACCCGGGGCACCAGAATCAGCCAGGGATACTGGCTGTCTTTGGCCAGCAGGACGCGGCACAGGGGCAGATCCCCGAGTATCCGGGTATCCGCCTGAAGGCGGGGGTGCAATTCAAACATGGGGGCCTCGCTGATCAACATGGGCACATCGGGAATCAAAGATGTGCCCACGTTACTGCAACGGGGAGCAAACTGAAAGGCGCGGCACGGCCCAACCGATGAAGCGCTTTCGAAGCGCGGGGTCCGCCTGCAGGAAAAGCTGTTGCAACTGCCCTTCCAGGGCGCTGGCCGGCACGGAGGAGGCCCGGGGCGTCGCCACGGCGGCCGCAGTCACATCCGCCGCACCGGCGAGCACGGCAGGCCCCTCGCCACGGTTGTACTCCATCAGCCTGGCATGCCAGTCCATGCCGATCTGCATCCCCTGCACCATCAGCGTATCCTGGCGCACCTCGAGGGGCTGCCCCCCCGCCACCAGGCCCAGGACAGGGGCCCTGGCGTAGCGTTCCATCCCGGCCTCGTCCGCAGGCACGGGAGCCTGCAGGCGCACCGACTGCCCGCGGGCCTCATAGCGAAGCACCTGAGGCTCGGAGCGAACCTGGCGATCGTTGTCGCTGCTGTTGCGACTCGGGATCACCCCCTCGTAGCGCACCAGCAGTTGCTGCTCCCCGTCGGCCAGCACGGCATGCTGCTCGTCCTGCACCTTGCCGGCGCTCACCGCCAGGATCTGGAAATCCCGGGGCACCTCGACCCTGACCTCGGCCTGCACACCGCCGCAGCACAGCAGCGCAACCCCTGCCCAACCCTGATGACGCTTCATTCCCTGACTCTCCTTTCGCGATGAAGGGCGCAGGGTAGCAGCCCCAGATGACAGAAAAATAACGGGATGCAGGCTCACCCCAGCAGATAATGGGGCCGCTCGGCAAACCACTGGGCCAGCACCTGCTTGAACAGCCGGATCTTGCGCGGCACCCGGCGCTGCTGGGCGTGCAGCACATGGATCGGGTGCAGGCCGGTCTGCCACTCCGTCAGCACGGCCACCAGCTCCCCTCGGGCCAGGCTGGCCTCCACCAGCATCAACGGACACTTGGCAAAGCCCATGCCCGCCCGGGCCAGTTGCAGCAGGGTGCTGTAGTGGTTGGCCCGCACTCGCCCCTGCACCAGGATGTGCGCCTCCTCCTCCCCCTGGCGAAAGTGCCACTGCTCCCAGTCCGGGTTATGGCCCTGCAGCAGGCAGGAGCGCCCTCCCAGCTCATAGGGAGTGGCGGGGATCCCCTCCCGCGCCAGCAGGGCGGGGCTTGCCACCACCACATCCTTGAGCCTGCCGAGCGGCAGGGCCACCAGGTTGTCGGGGATCAGCTCCATGGCCCGCAGGGCGATGTCATTCTCCCCCTGGCTCATGTCGATCATGGCATTGGTGAAGTTGAGCTCGACCTGGACGCCGGGGCAGAGCTCGGCAAAACGGGCGAGCAGCTCGCTCACCATGCGGTCCCCCGTGCTGACCGGGCAGGTGAAGCGCAGGCGGCCGCTGTCCTCCTCGGTCAGGGCGCGGATCCCCTCCTCCGCCTCCCGGGCCAGGGCGAAGATCTCACCGGCCTGCTGGTGAAGCACCCGCCCCGCCTCGGTCAGGCTGAGTCTGCGGGTCGTGCGCTGGAGCAGCTGGGCATTGAGGGCGGACTCCAGGGCGCTGACATGGCGACTCAGCATCCCCTTGCTCACCCCCAGGGCATCGGCAGCGGCGGAGAAACTGCCCCGCTGCACCACTTCATAGAAACTGGCCAGGTGAGTGATATCCATCATTAGCTCCAATATGGAAACAATGGGTTCATCATAAGCGCTTTTTATCCCTTTTTATCCCGCTATCATCAACTCATCTCAACCAGGAGCGATAGATATGAAGATTGTGATTGTGGGTGCCTCCGGCACCATTGGCGCCGCCGTCAGCGAACTGCTTGCCCAGGATCACCAGGTGATCCGGGTCGGTCACAGCCAGGGGGATGCCAGAGTGGACATGCGCGACCCCGCCTCCATCCGGGCGCTCTTCGAGCAGGTCGGATCCTTCGATGCCCTAGTGGTCGCCAGCGGCAGCGTCGCCTTCAATGCCCTGACCGAGATGACGGACGAGCAGTGGCAGGTGGGGCTTCAGAGCAAGCTGATGGGCCAGATCAACCTGACCCGGGCCGCCATTGCCCACCTGAGTGACCGTGGCTCCATCACCCTCATCAGCGGCATTCTGAGTGAGGAGCCCATCCACTGGGGGGTGAGCGCCACCACCATCAACGGTGCCATCGAGCACTTCGTGAAAGGGGCCGCCTGCGAGCTGCCAAGGGGCATTCGCATTAACGTGGTCAGCCCCACCGTGCTGGAAGAGTCCATGGGAAAGTATGCCGACTTCTTCCCGGGCTTCGTGCCGGTACCCGCCGCCCGGGTGGCCCAGGCCTACAAGAAATCGGTACTGGGGGTACAGACCGGTCAGATCTTCCGGGTCAATGGCTGAGCGCTCCGGACAACCCAATGAAAACGGGCCCCGCCATGGGGCCCGTTTTGTCATCTGCGTTGCAAACGCCTCCCCTGCCACCGGCAAACGTTTGTTCGCCTGCGGCAAAAAAAGCGGTCGGCCTCAGTCGATCAGGCCGTACTGCTCCCGCAGTACCTCGATGATCTCCTGCTTCGGATTGGCACTGCGTACCAGCGGCTGACCGATGATCTTCTCGGCGATCCCCACATAGGTGCGGGAGATATCCATCATCACCTCGGTGGGCAGCTTGTTGTCACGGGCCAGGGCGAAGCGCTCGGGCATGCGGTTCTTGTTGAGCAGGATGTCCGGATCCGGGAAGTGGTTCAGCAGCCACTGGCGGAAGCCCTCTTTGGACTTCTCGATGATCTCGCCGCCGCGAAGGGCTGCGCCGTCCCAGATGCGGGAGCTGTCGGGGGTGCCCACTTCATCCATGTAGATGAGCTTTTCGCGACCGGCGGCATCGGTCACGTAACCGAACTCGAACTTGGTGTCGACGAAGACCTGATCCAGGGCAGCCAGCGCCTCGCTGATGACGTTGAAGCCCTCTTTGAGCAGCGCCTCGTAGCGGTCGATGTCCGCCGGGGAGCGGAAGCCGAAGGCCTGATGGTGGCGCTCGATGTCGCCGCGGGAGACGTTGACGTCGTCCGCTTCCGGCACGCCATCCAGCCCCTTGAGGATCCCCTTGGTGGACGGGGTGATGAGGATCTCGGGCAGCTTCTGATCCTTCTTGAGCCCTTCCGGCAGGGTGATGCCGCAGAATTCCCGCTCACCATCCTTGTAGGCACGCCACATGGAGCCGGTGATGTACTGGCGGGCAATGGCCTCGATCATCACGGGACGGGCTTTTTGCACGATCCAGACGAAGGGGTGCGGGATGTCCAGGATGTGGCTGTCCGCCAGCCCCTGCTCCTTGAACAGCTTGAACCAGTGGCTGGAGATGGCATTGAGCGCCGCGCCCTTGCCCGGCACGCCGTTCAGACCGTCCACCCCTTGCCAGATGCAGTCGAAAGCCGAGATGCGATCACTGATCACCATGAGGGCCAGGGGCGTATCGGCCGGCACATCATAGCCTTTCTCCCGAATGAGCCGGGCACTGTCTGCCGGGGTCAACCAGTAGACGCTGCGCACTTTGCCGGAATGGACAGGTTTATCGGTACGGATCGGCAAATCGTCGTTCACCGCCAATACTTGATCTGCAAGACTCATGGCTAATAACACTTCCTGTTGTGGGACTAGTTAGGCAGGGGCACCAGACCCCTGTCTGTGGGGGATTCACATCATCAGGTACTCAGGCCCGGGGCAACCGGCTCGGCACGCTGGCCCTGCGGCAACCCGGACATAACAAAACAGGGGCGCGAGGCCCCTGTTTTCATGCTTACTTCGCCCCCTGATCGGCCAAGCCCTTGGCAAAGGCCTCGGACAGGCTGATGTACATCTGGGAGATGACACCGGATGCGACAGGCTTCTTGTCCTTGTCGAACAGGGTGATGGAGGTCTTGCCGCCCGTCATCTCGCCGAGCTGGAAGCGATACTTGTCTTCCTCGAGCTTGAAGGGCTCCGCTCCCTTGGCCTTCCAGAACTCGCTGTCCGGCTCATCGTACTCCACGTCGATCCAGCCCAGGGACTGCTGGGTATCCTTGATGGTGAAACCATAGGCAGGCAGCACCTGATTGAGGCGGCGCCATACCTGGTCAAACGACCCTTCGGCAATCCAGGCGCTCAGCTCGTTGTTGTCCAGACCGAGCTCCAGCCCCATGCCATCGCTGGACTTGTGCTGTTCACGGGCCTTGAGCTGCTTGTCGTAATAGAGGGAGAACTGGTTCAGGGCGCGGGTAGCATAACGCTGGGCGTCCGCCGGCGTCAGCACAGTGCTGGTCTCGCCGTCGATGGTCTCTTCGTGATCCAGCACCCGTACCGACATCTTGATGGCGTGGCGCTGCACATCGTTGCGCAGGGTGAACTGGTAACGCTGACGGATCTTGAAGTCATCGTCATCTTCCGCCCAGCCATCGAGCACCGCTGAGTTGTCAAACCAGCCGGTCTGCAAGACGCCGTCCTGTTGATCCAGCTTCTCGGTAGTGACCTTGTGTTCGGCCAGGAAGTTCATCAGGAAGGCCCAGGTATCGCGCTCCACGCTCTGGGAAGTGCTGAGGGCATAGAAGGCAACGGTTGGCTCGCTGGCATTGGCCACCACCTGGCTGCCGGGCACCACGGTGAGCAACTGGGCGGGTGGACGCACGTCCACCTTGGCCCCGAGGGCGCCCTCACGGCTGCTCTCGGGCAGGGCCGGAATGTCGAAATTGCTGTTAAAGGCGGGGGTACTCAACCCGGCGGGCACAAGGAAGGCGCGGCCTTCGAGGCGGCTCTCTTCATACTCGAAGCCACGGTTGGCCATTTTGCGTTCCTGGGGTGAGCTGCAGGCAGCCAGCACGGCCACCGTCGCGACACTCAGTACCAGGCGCACTGCATTTCCCTTTCCATTTGCTTTAAACACTCGCCATCAACTCCGCAGTCGTCAGTGCTCGCGCCATCGCCGCTTCCCCCTCGGGGGTGAGATCGGTCAGGGGCAGACGCAAGGTCGCCGTCGCCATCAATCCCAGCCGGGCACAGGCCCATTTCACCGGAATGGGACTCGGTTCACAGAACAGAGTCTGATGCAACGGCATCAATCGATTGTTGATGTCATGAGCCTGCCCGGCATCACCGGCCAGGGCAGCACGACACATGTCGGCCATCTGGGGCGCCGCAATATTGGTGGTGACCGAAATGACACCATCGCCCCCTTGCAGCATAAAATCACATCCGCTGGCGTCATCGCCACTATAAAGCGCAAAATCCGGCCCGCACAATTCGCGCAGCAGCGGGGTACGGCCAAGATCGCCAGTCGCTTCTTTCAAACCTATGATGCCGGGCACCTTGGCCAGACGGGCCACCGTCTCCGGTTTGAGGTCACAGCAGGTGCGACCGGGCACATTATAGAGAATTTGAGGCAGACCACTAGCCTCGGCGATCGCACAATAGTGACGATAGAGGCCTTCCTGGGTGGGTTTGTTGTAATAGGGGGTAACCGAGAGACCCGCCACCACGCCCATGGTGGCGAAACGCTGGGAGAGGGCGATGGCGTGAGCAGTATTGTTGGATCCGCAGCCCGCGATGACGGGAATGCGTCCGGCGGCGTATTCCACCGTCTTCTCAACCACGGCGATATGTTCCTGCTCGCTCAGGGTGACCGACTCTCCCGTGGTTCCCACGGCGACGATGGCGCTGGTCCCGGCATCCACATGATATTCCACCAGCGCTGCCAGACTGACCCAATCGATGTCGCCCGAAGGCAGCATGGGGGTAACGAGCGCAACAATACTACCGCGTAACATGGATAATTCTCCCGATTTTCAGGGGCGTAATGGTAAAGCTGCCCCTTTTGAAAAACAAGGGAGGCACGGGACAAGCCGTGTTACCATCCGGCACAAAACGTATGAATGCACGAGCGCACAAGAGGCCTCCCGGCAGGGTGCCGGCACCCGCGGTCAACGCATTCTCAATAATGGACGAGAGACGATTTATGACTCACTACCTGGTCGTAACGGCCATCGGCACGGACAGGCCTGGCATCGTCAATGAGGTGACCCGTCACGTCAGTGGCTGCGGTTGCAACATTGTCGACAGCCGTCTTGGCATCTTCGGCAACGAATTCACCTTCATCATGCTCCTGTCCGGTGACTGGAACAGCCTGATGCAACTGGAAATCAGCCTCCCACTGCGCAGCCAGGAGTGGGATCTCATCACCATGATGAAACGCACCGAGCGCCACCACTCCCTGCAATATGACATCAGCGCCAGCGCAGAGGTGCTGATCCGGGATCAGCCGGGCATCGTAAGTCAGTGCACCCAGTTCTTCAGCGATCACGGCTGGGACATCCAGGCCATGCAGACCATCACCCTGGAACAGCAGCCCTTCAACCTGCTCAAGGCGAACTTTCAGTTGAATCTCTCCAAGCAGGGAGAAGAGCCTGGCTCGAAGACAGCCTTCGCCGATTTCTGTCGTGGACTGGGCGCCGAGTCGTTCGAATTCATCGTCAATCACAAGTACGCCTGACGGCGTTTATCCGAGGAGACCCCATGTCACCACTAGAAGCTGGTACCCAGGCCCCCGATTTCACCCTCTCCGATCAGGACGGCAATCAGGTTCGCCTCGCCGACCTGCGCGGCAAGAAGGTGCTGATCTATTTCTACCCCAAGGCGATGACCCCGGGTTGCACCACCCAGGCCTGCGGTCTGCGCGACGTCAATAGCGAGCTGGCTGCCCTCAATGTGGTGGTGCTCGGCATCAGCCCGGACAGCGCCAAGCGCCTGAAAAAGTTCGAGGCGCGCGACAACCTCAACTTCCGCCTGCTGGCCGATGAGGATCACGCGGTGGCCGATGCCTTTGGCGTCTGGGGCCCGAAGAAGTTCATGGGCAAGGAGTATGACGGCATCCATCGCCTGAGTTTCCTCATCGACGAAGAGGGCAAGGTTGCCCATCGCTTCGACAAGTTCAAGACCAGCGATCACCATCAGGTGGTGCTCGACCTCGTCAAGGGCTAAGCCGCCAGCGGCATTGTTGCAGGGCTCGCCATGGCGGGCCCTGCTCGTTTCACCACGGCATCAGCCCCACTCTCTGGCGGCTCACCAGGGCGCCTCTTCCCCCCCTTTTCTCGCCAACCTCCCCTCTCAGATCAAAAAATTCATCCTGGATATGGGTTAACGTGACCCCAGATTCATTTTCCAGCGAGACAGCCCATGAACATGAGCCACACCGAACGCCTGATCCTGAGCAACCAGTACGAGATCCTGGCCAAACTCAATCCGGAAAAGGCGGCGTTTTACCAGCGTGCCAGCACCATAGTCGAGCGCGGCTACTGCCTGCAGATCCTCGAGCTGGAGAAGAGCTTCGGCCATCTGGATCTCGCCACCTGCCAGGAGGTGCTGGACACTCTGGAGCTGCACCATGCACTGGCCATCTCCTGGGGTAACCTGGATGCCAGCGCCCGGGCCGATGTCAACGAGAGCCGCCTTGCCTTCAACGGCTACAGCCGCAGCCAGGAGCGGGAACTGGCGGATTACGTCTGCTTCCTGCTGGAAGTGGACAAGCGCTTCCCCGAACTGCCCTGCCCCTGCGATGAGCTCTCCAGCGACATCGCCATGCGGGACAAGTACCAGCGCATGCTGGCGGTCTGGCGTCAGTGCCCCCGTCAGTACAAGCTCTCCATCCAGGAGATCAGCAAGGTGCTGGCCGCCTGAATGTGAAAAAGGCGCCTGAGGGCGCCTTTGTCGTCAGTCTGACTTCGGAAAGTCATTCGTAGAGGAAGGATTTGTCCAGCTGCTTGAAGGCGGCGTTGAGGGTATCGGCCAGCTCTTCGTAGCGGGGACGGGCCACCAGCTGACGTTGACCGCCCTGCTCGTTCATCTTGCCGTTTATCTCCCGATACCAGGTGGCGAGGGAGGGGGGCAGCCGGGTATCGGCGCGCTGGCCGAGCCAGTAGTACCCTTGCAGCGGCAGGCTGAGCAGGAAGAGCACGGACGCCATCACGGAGGGCCAGTAATGAAGCTCGCCAAACTGGAACTGCACCATGACGCTGAGCACCGCCAGTGCCGGGATCACCTTGAGGGCGAATTCGGTGGCCTTGATCACCCGATTCTCCGGGAACATGGAATTAAGCTCGGGACGGCGCGGCCAAAGAGTCATATAATGACGGCCTTGCTGTAATTTAGTTCCAAAAATGTTCATGCTCATGCTACCTCCGAGCTCTTTTCGAACGCATTAACGGCAAAACCTCGACAATATTTGAGAGGCAATAACAAAGGTTGAGGATGACTTTGTTATTTTTCAACAATCAGGTTATCCTTTGTACGCCCATTTTTACGCAGGGGCACGGCCACTGACCAGTCAGGGACGTCTGAATTTCGGGTCTTGTATCACTATACAAGGGGCAAGCAACAGATTGCCAACCCTCATAAGGATAAGTTGATAGTTTTTGGACGCACCGCGTCCGGCGCATCCTCCAACCCAACCCAATCTGCGATAGGATTTATTCATGAGTAAGCTGGTTCTTGTTCTTAACTGTGGCAGCTCGTCCCTGAAGTTTGCTGTCATTGACGCAACCACCGGTGATGACCTGCTGTCCGGCCTGGCCGAATGCTTCAACCTCGACGACGCCCGCATCAAGTGGAAGCTGAACGGCGAGAAAGGCAACGCTGATCTGGGTGCCGGTGCCGCTCACCAGGAAGCGCTGGACTTCATCGTTCACAAGATCCTGCCGCTCAACCCGGAACTGTCCAAGAACCTGATCGCCATCGGCCACCGCGTGGTACACGGCGGCGAGCGTTTCACCTCCTCCGTTCGCATCTGTGATGACGTCATTGCCGGCATCGAAGCCGCCATTCCTTACGCACCGCTGCACAACCCGGCTCACCTGATCGGTATCCGTGCCGCCCTGAAGGTCTTCCCGGAACTGGCCGAGAAGAACATCGCCGTGTTCGATACCGCCTTCCACCAGACCATGCCGGAAGAAGCCTTCCTGTACGCCCTGCCGTACAAGCTCTACAAAGAGAACGGCATCCGTCGCTACGGCGCCCACGGCACCAGCCACTACTACATCAGCCTGGAAGCGGCCAAGCAGCTGAACAAGCCGGTGGAAGAGCTCAACATCATCAACTGCCACCTGGGCAACGGCGGCTCCGTCTGCGCCATCAAGAACGGCCAGTCCGTCGACACCTCCATGGGCCTGACCCCGCTGGAAGGCCTGGTGATGGGTACCCGTTCCGGTGACATCGATCCGGCTATCATCTTCTTCCTGCACGACAAGTTGGGCATGAGCGTTGCCGAGATCAACACCATGCTGACCAAGGAATCCGGCCTGCAGGGTCTGACCGAAGTCACCTCCGACTGCCGTTTCGTTGAAGACAACTACGACAGCAAGGAAGAAGCCAAGCGCGCCATGGACGTGTACTGCTACCGTCTGGCCAAGTACATCGGTGCCTACGCCGCCGCCATGGACGGTCGTCTGGATGCTGTGGTCTTCACCGGCGGCATCGGCGAGAACTCCGCCCCGATCCGTGAGATCACCCTGAACAAGCTGGGCCTGCTGGGCTTTGACGTCGACCACGACGCCAACCTGAAGGCTCGCTTCGGCAAGGGCGGCGAGATCACCAAGGCTGGTTCTACCAAGGCCCTGGTTATCCCGACCAACGAAGAGTGGGTCATCGCCCACGACGCGCTGGAACTGGTCGGCGCATAAATTAGCTGTAGAGCAAGGCCGCCCCAGGGCGGCCTTTTCCTGATCCCAAAAAATGAACAAGGGGTAATAAGTGGCACGCACTATTATGCTCATCCCGGTCGGCACTGGTGTCGGCGTAACCTCCGTGAGTCTTGGCGTCGTTCGCGCCATGGAACGTCACGGTGTCAATGTCAGCTTCTTCAAACCGGTCGCCCAGCCGCGTCCGGGTGAAACCGGTACCGAGCGCTCCACCGCCGTGATCCGCGCCGCTGCCAACATCAACCCGCCCGAGCCGTTCGCCCTCTCCTACGCCGAGAACATGATCACCTCCAGCAACACCGACATCCTGCTGGAAGAGATCGTGGCCCGCTTCGAAGAGCACGTGAAGACCAGCGGTGCCGAAGTGGTGGTGATCGAGGGCCTGGTTCCGACCGACAAGCAACCCTTTGCCAACAAGCTGAACTACGACGTCGCCAAGGCGCTGGACGCCGACATGGTGTTCGTAACCCATCCGGGCAACGACTCCAGCCAGAAGCTCAAAGAGCGCATCGAGCTGGCCTGCTCCAACTTCGGTGGCGTCAACAACCCGCGCATCGTGGGCTGCGTCATCAACAAGGTGGGTGCCCCGGTTGACGAGCACGGCGTGACCCGTCCCGACCTGACCGAGATGTTCGAAGCGCACCACCACGGCGCCGATACCGGCCACAACCTGGAAGTGCTGCAGGTCTTCGGCAAGAGTCCGCTGCGCATCCTCGGCTGCATCCCCTGGAACACCCAGCTGATCGCACCGCGCGCCAAGGATCTCGCCAAGCACCTGGCCGCCAAGATCATCAACAAGGGTGAGCTGGAAAGCCGCCGCCTGCAGACCGTGACCTTCTGCGCCCGCTCAATCCACAACATGATCGAGCACTTCCGTCCGGGCAGCCTGCTGGTGACCTCCGGCGACCGCTCCGACGTCATCGTCTCCGCCTGCCTCTCCGCCATGAACGGCGTCAAGCTGGGTGCCCTGCTGCTGACCGGCAACTACCACCCGGAACCGCAGGTGATGGCACTGTGCCAACAGGCCATGGCCACCGGTCTGCCGATCATGATCACCGGCACCAACACCTGGCAGACCGCCGTCAGCCTGCAGAACTTCAACGTCGACATCCCGGAAGATGACCGCGAGCGTATCGAGCTGGTGCAGGACTACGTTGCTGGTCACATCGACAAGCACTGGATCGAGTCTCTCTCCGCCAAGTCCACCCGTTCCCGTCGCCTGAGCCCGCCGGCTTTCCGCTACCAGCTGACCGAGCTGGCCCGTCAGGCCAACAAGCGCGTCGTGCTGCCGGAAGGGGAAGAACCGCGGACCATCAAGGCGGCCGCCATCTGTGCCGAGCGCGGTATCGCCCGTCCGGTGCTGCTGGGCAACCCGGACGAGATCCGCCGCGTCGCTGAGCAGCAGGGCGTGATCCTGACCGACCGCGTCGAGATCATCGATCCCGTTGCCGTACGCGAGCGTTACGTGGCCCGTCTGGTCGAGCTGCGCAAGAACAAGGGCATGACCGAAGTGGTTGCCCGCGAGCAGCTGGAAGACAACGTGGTACTGGGTACCATGATGCTGGAGCGCAACGAGGTCGACGGTCTGGTATCCGGCGCCGTGCACACCACTGCCAACACCATCCGTCCGCCGATGCAGATCATCAAGACCGCCCCGGGCTCTTCCCTGATCTCCTCCATCTTCTTCATGCTGCTGCCGGATCAGGTGCTGGTCTACGGTGACTGCGCGATCAACCCGGATCCCACTGCCGAGCAGCTGGCCGAGATCGCCATCCAGTCCGCCGACTCCGCTGCCGCCTTCGGCATCGAGCCGCGCGTGGCCATGATCTCCTACTCCACCGGCACCTCCGGCGCCGGCGCGGATGTGGAGAAAGTGCGTGAAGCCACCGAGCTGGCCAAGGCCAAGCGTCCCGACCTCATCATCGACGGCCCGCTGCAGTACGATGCGGCCATCATGGAGAACGTCGCCAAGTCCAAGGCACCGAACTCCCCGGTTGCCGGCAAGGCCACCGTGTTCGTGTTCCCGGATCTCAACACCGGCAACACCACCTACAAGGCGGTACAGCGCTCCGCCGAGCTGGTCTCCATCGGCCCCATGCTGCAAGGCATGCGCAAGCCGGTCAACGACCTCTCCCGCGGCGCCCTGGTGGACGACATCGTCTACACCATCGCCCTGACCGGCATCCAGGCAGCCCAGGCCGAGTAATCGACCCGCAGTCCGATGCAATGAAAAACCCGCCGAAAGGCGGGTTTTTTTATGGCTCGCGCCCAGAAATGTTGATCCGCAAGATCAGGTCGGGATCCCGTCCGGATCCACGGACAGATCCGCGTTCCGCCCTTGGCAAGGCTCGAGGGATAAGCAAACGCTCACCCCCTCGCCTGGGGATTGCACAAATGCGATCCAGCCAGGATCAAATTGAAATATCCCTTTAAGATCATGCGACTAACGCCAGACACACCGCTAATCTACAGAGTTTTCCACAGCTTTTGTGGATAGTTTACCGATCATTTGAAAGAAAATGACAGGTGAAGACCCTCCCTTCCCCCTTCTCTTTCACCCCCTCGATAACCTCCTGATGCTGTGGCCTGCATCCCTACCGGCCCCCCCACTTGCCCGCAACGCTGCCAGACACGAAAAAGGGCTCCGAAGAGCCCTTGAACAGCTATTTTCACATCCGGCCACATCAGGGACGCAGGGATTTGTCCGCCCGGGAGATGCCACAGACACCGGAGCGCACCACTTCGATGATCTCGTTGGTCTGGGCAGCCGTCTTGATGAAGGCGTCCAGCTTTTCGCTGGTCCCGACGAGCTGCACCGTGTAGAGCTCGGGGGTGACGTCGACGATCTGGCCACGGAAGATGTCCGCCAGCCGCTTCAGTTCGTCACGGGCACCACCGGCGGCGCGCGCCTTGACCAGCGCGATCTCCCGCTCGATGTGCTCACCCTCGCTCAGGTCACACACCTTGAGCACGTCCACCAGCTTGTGCAACTGCTTCTGGATCTGCTCCAGCACCCGCTCATCCCCCATGGTGACGATGGTCATGCGGGACAGGGTGGGATCCTCGGTGGGGGCCACCGTCAGGGTCTCGATGTTGTAGCCGCGCTGGGAGAAGAGACCTACCACACGGCTCAGGGCACCGGATTCGTTCTCCAGCAGAACGGAAATTATATGTCTCATCAGGTTCTCTCCGTCTTGCTCAGCCACATCTCGTCCATGGCACCAAATTTGATCTGCATCGGATAGACGTGCTCGTCCGGATCGACCGAGATGTCCATGAACACCAGTCTGTCCTTCATGGCAAAGGCCTTCTCCATGGCGCTCTCCAGCTCCGCCGGATCGCTCACCGCAATGCCGACGTGGCCATAGGCTTCCGCCAGCTTGACGAAGTCAGGCAGGGATTCCATGTAGGAGTGGCTGTGACGGCCACCGTAGAACATCTTCTGCCACTGCTTGACCATGCCCAGCGCACGGTTGTTGATGGAGATGATCTTGATGGGCACCCCGTACTGCATGCAGGTGGAGAGCTCCTGAATGTTCATCTGCACCGAGCCGTCGCCGGTGACGCAGCAGACCACCGCATCCGGGTTGGCAAACTGGGCGCCCATGGCGGCCGGAATGCCAAACCCCATGGTGCCGAGACCACCTGAGTTGATCCACTGGCGCGGTTTGGCAAACGGGTAGTAGAGGGCGGCAAACATCTGATGCTGGCCCACGTCGGAGGCGACGAACGCCTCCCCCTTGGTCACCTTGTAGAGAGTCTCGATGACCTGCTGCGGCTTGATCAGGGTGGGATGGGTTTCGTAGGCCAGGCAGTTGCGGGAGCGCCACTGGCCGATCTGGCTCCACCAGTCCGCCAGTACCTGCTTGTCGTTGTCGAAACCACACTCGCGGATCACTTCCAGCATCTGCTCCAGCACGGTTTCCACCGAGCCGACGATGGGCACATGAGCCTGCACCGTCTTGGAGATGGAGGTGGGATCGATGTCGATGTGGACTATGGTGGCATTCGGGCAGAACTTGGCCACGTTGTTGGTGACGCGGTCATCGAAGCGGGCACCCACGGCGAAGATGAGATCCGCGTTGTGCATGCTCTTGTTCGCTTCGAAGGTGCCGTGCATGCCGAGCATGCCGATGAACTGCGGATGGATGCCGGAGAAAGCGCCCAGCCCCATGAGCGTGGTGGTCACCGGCAGGTTCAGCAGCTCCGCCAGCTTGGTCACCAGGTGATCAGCATTGGCGTTGATGGCGCCGCCACCCACGTACATGACCGGGCGGCTCGCCTCGGTCAGCAGCTTGGCAGCCCGCTTGATCTGGCCCTTGTGTCCCGCCTTGGTCGGATTGTAGGAGCGCAGGGAAACGGACTCGGGATACTGATAGGGGAACTTCTCTTTCGGATTCTGCACGTCTTTGGGCAGATCCACCACCACGGGCCCCGGGCGGCCACTGGCGGCAATGTAATAGGCCTTCTTGATGGCCTCGGGAATGTCGCTGGCTTTCTTGCACAGGAAGCTGTGCTTCACCACCGGGCGGGAGATGCCGATCATGTCGGTCTCCTGGAACGCATCCTCCCCGATCATGCTGGTCGGCACCTGGCCGGACAGGATCACCAGGGGAATGGAATCCATGTAGGCGGTGGCGATCCCCGTGATGCAGTTGGTGGCGCCGGGACCCGAGGTCACCAGCACAGTGCCCACCTTGCCGGTGGAGCGGGCGTAACCGTCCGCCATGTGCACTGCGGCCTGCTCGTGCCGCACCAGGACATGCTCCATCTTGCCGTTTTCGAAGAGAGCGTCATAGATGTCGAGCACTGAGCCACCAGGGTAGCCGAAAACGTGTTCCACTCCCTGATCTTCCAGCGCTCTAACCACCATCTGGGCGCCTGATAACATCTCCATGATAAAGCCCTCCAGGCTTTGCTCCGTTAAGCGAAAGCTATCGACAGTCCGCTGCTTCCCGGCAGCGCCGATCCGAGTCTTGTTGTTGTCTGCAGGCAGATCAGGCGAGTCCGGAGCCGTCGATAGTAGAAAAATAGGGGTTTTCCATCATTCACCCGAAAAGCGGGTGAAAAACCAACTTAACCCGCCCGTGAACGCTTGTCCACGGCTTTGTCTGGCCATAACAGTCATAAATTTCAAACAGCTATTAACATTCAGTGACTTGGCCACCAGACGGGCAACAAAGAGGGGCCCTGGGGGGAACAACCAGCGGATCATGCTGCCCGCGTCGGTCAGGAACAAAATAAACGGCCCACCCCGAGGGGGTGGGCCGTCAAAAACTGGCTGGTTTCACTGCTCGTCTTCGGGTTCTGCCAGCCAGATCTGCTGATCCGGATCCGTCTCTTCGCAGACCGAAATGCTGACACCCATGTCGAGCAGCTCATGCAGGGTGAGATTGTCTGCCAGAGTCATGGTGTCGCCGTTTTCATTGGTAAAGCGCATGGTGTCCGTCCTCTCCGTGGTGGGATCGACTCAGTTTAGTCAAAGGCGCTGAGTTGGGATAACCAGGGACGCTCCTGGCCGGTGCGGCTGGCAAGCTCCCCCAGGCTGTCACACACCTCCTCCGGAAAGAGGGTCCTGCCCCAGAGGCGGCGGGAGAGCGCCCCCACCTCCTCCCCGGCACCGGCCAGCAACCAGTCGGCCAGCTCTCCTGCCACATCGGGATAGCGTACTCTGCCAGGAGAAGGGGCCTCCAGCCAGCTTCGCACCGCATTGGCATCCAGGCTGTCCATCAACTGGGCCAGCCCCATCAGCTCCAGGGTCCTGCCGTTGGTCAACTGCTCGAACTGGCCACCCAGGGGTTTGACCAGCAGCTTCTTGCCAAGGGAGAGCGCCTCGGAGGCAAGCTCGAATCCCGCATTGCTGATGACCCCGCGACAACCTGCCAGCGCCAGCTTGAACCCCTCTCTGGCCTGAGGTTCAAAGCGGATGTTGCGCCACTCGCTACGCTTGCGCACCTCGGGATGGAAGCAGATGAACGACTGCTGGCTGAAACGCGACAACAGGGCCGCGATCGTCTCTGTCTGCTCGAATGGCAGATAGACCAGGATCTGCTGGTTGTCCGGCACCGGCTCGAGGGGATCGACGATGGGAGGCAGCAGGGGCTGGCCGAAATGGAACCAGTGCAGCCCCAGGGACTGGCGTACCGGCGCAAAATGGCGCATCAGCTGGCGGTTGAAGCCGCTCTCCCCCCAGCGCGGGATCGGCCAGTCGAAGCTCGCCTGATGGCTGATGGTGAGGCTGGGTTTGCCCCAGCGGCGAGCAGCATGGGCACTGAGCGGCTCGAAGTCGCTGATGACCAGATCGTACTCGCGACAATCGAGGGCACGCAGATCTTGCCAGAAACGCAGGGGAGAGAGTCCCTTGAGGGTGCGCCAGCCCGAGATGCGCCCCTGATGGCTGGCGAAAGTGATACCGGGGAAGGTGCGATAATCCCCGAACTCCCCCATCTCGAAGTAGCCGTCGGCGGCGCGCCCGCTGAACAGATAGTCCACCGCCACGCCCCTGCCCTTCAATGCGCGCGCCAGGGTCCGGCTACGACTGATGTGGCCGTTGCCGGTCCCCTGAACGCCGAACAGTATCCTCATCCCTGGCTCCAACCCAGCGCCCAGAGGGCGCAACCACCGCCAAGCAGCGCCCCGGCCACCAGATCACTCAGATAATGCACCCCGAGCAGCAGGCGGGACGCCCCCACCAGCGCGGCCCAGACAAACAGCAGCGGTGCCCAGAGCGGGAAACTGGCGGCCAGTACGGTCGCCATCAGAAAGGCGGCCGCGGTATGGCCCGAGGGCAGGCTGTAACGATCCGACGGGGTGATGAAGACAGGCAGCCCTGCCGGGCGCTGGCGTTTGAGGGCATTCTTGAGCAGCAGGTAGAGTGGCAACTCGAGGGCAAACGCCCAGAGCGCCACCCTGACCGCCTCCTGCCCGGCGCTCCCCTGCCACCAGAGCAGGCAGGCCGCCACGGCATAGAGGGGGCCATCACCGGTACGGGAGACAAGCCGGCTTATCCTGGCCTGCGGCTGATTGTAGGGGTGGAGCAGGCAGGCACGGCACACCCGCAGGTCCCATTGCTGGATCTTGTTCATCACGGCCCTCCCTTGCATCCTGAGTGCAGACTAGGAGGGCGGCATGACACTTCGTTGACGCCCAGATAACAGATTGATGAAAAAAAGGGCCCAGGGGCCCTTTTTCATCCGTCATCCCGAAAAAGTCAGTTCAGGGCACCGCGCAGGCCGTTTTCCATCAGGCGGCAGTTGTGGGCCGCGAGGCGGCTCATGAAGTGCTCGTCCACCGTCAGACCAAACACCTGTTCGTAGAGATCCTTCATCACGAAAGGCTGCCACATCATGCTGAGGAAGGAGATCTTCAGCATCTCGGGGTCCAGGTTGTCCGCCAGCTGGCCGTTGGAGCGCATGGATTCGAGCAGGGCATCGAACTGGGGAAGTTGGCGATCCAGCAGGCGGCTCAGCACAAAATCACGCCCCGGGCTCTTTTCAGTGGACAATGCGCTGGAGATGGCGGAGGTCAGCTCGCTGTTGGGCGCCATCACCTGATAGTAGGTATTGAGCAGATCGGTCAGGCTGCGGTTGCTGCTCTCGTCGTGCCAGGCTTGCTCGAGGGGCTCGGCCACATCCCCCAGCACCGCCTTGTAGAGGCCTTCCTTGCTGCCGAAGTAGTAGTGGATCATCGCCAGATTGGAGCCTGCCAGCTCGGCAATCTCGCGGGTCGTCACCTTGCTGTAGGGGGTGTTGAGAAAACGTTCGCGTGCGGCGGCAAGCAGCTTGTCACGAATGTCGGAACGTCCGACTGGACGGCCAGGTCTGCGTTTTTCCATGGAATACCTCAGATAATTCAGCAAGGGCTGATAAGTCGATCTGATTGTGCGGGTGATCGAGTACAGCAGGAATGACCAGATAATCAGGCATGAACCGAATATGGGACAAGAGAATTTGCACTCCTTTACAATCCGATTAAATAAACCAGTGGATTGAACCTGTCCATTCCGGTTGACACAGCATAAAAATCTCGTTATTGGTAGTAGCGTTATCGACTGGAAGGATTGAGACATCATGCGTATTGCCGCTCCGCTACTACTGCTATCCCTAATCGCGACTCCTCGCGCGGGATCCTTGTAGCCGGGCTAAGGCATAGCCGGAATTTACAGAAACCCGTGCACCCCGCACGGGTTTTTTTATGCCATGCAGGATGCACGCAGCGAACTTAGGAAGAGGGAAGTCACATGTCAGATCGGGTCATCATATTCGACACCACCTTGCGTGATGGTGAGCAGGCGCTGTCGGCCAGCTTGACGGTCAAGGAGAAGCTGCAGATCGCCCAGGCGCTGGAGCGGCTCGGTGTCGATATCATGGAAGTGGGTTTCCCCGTCTCCTCCCCCGGCGATTTTCAATCGGTTCAGACCATCGCCCGCCACATCAAGAACAGCCGGGTCTGTGCCCTGGCTCGCGCCCTGCAAAAAGACATCGATGCCGCCGGCGAAGCCTTGAAAGTGGCAGAGGCGTTTCGCATCCATACCTTCATCTCCACCTCCTCCATCCACGTGGAGAGCAAGCTGAAAAAGAGCTTCGAAGACGTGCTGGAGATGGGGGTCGGCGCCATCAAGCACGCCTTGCGCTACACCGATGACGTGGAGTTCTCCTGCGAAGATGCGGGCCGCACCCCGATAGACAACCTGTGCCGCATGGTGGAAGCCGCCATCAAGGCCGGCGCCCGCACCATCAACATTCCTGACACCGTGGGCTACACAGTGCCGACCGAATTCTCCGGCATCATCCACACCCTGTTCAACCGGGTACCCAACATCGACAAGGCCATCATCTCGGTGCACTGCCACGACGATCTGGGCCTCTCGGTGGCCAACTCCATCAGTGCCGTGCAGATGGGGGCCCGCCAGATCGAGTGCACCATCAACGGCATCGGCGAGCGTGCTGGCAACTGCTCTCTGGAAGAGGTCGCGATGATCCTGAAGACCCGCGCCGACCTGCTCGGGGTACACACCAACATCCGCCACAGCGAGATCCACCGCACCAGCACCCTCGTCAGTCAAATCTGCAACATGCCGGTGCAGCCCAACAAGGCCATCGTCGGCGCCAACGCCTTCTCCCACAGCTCAGGCATCCATCAGGACGGGGTGCTCAAGGCGAAGAACACCTATGAAATCATCACCCCCGAGAGCATCGGTCTCACCCAGAACAACCTCAACATGACCTCCCGCTCCGGCCGCCACGTCATCAAGCACCGGATGGAGTCCATGGGCTACGCCGAGAGCAGCTACGACCTCGACGATCTCTACGCCAAGTTCCTCACCCTGGCCGACAAGAAGGGCCAGGTGTTCGACTACGACCTGGAGGCCCTCGCCTTCTTCAGCCAGATCCATGAGGAACCCGAGCACTTCAAGCTGGAGTACCTTGGCGTGCAGAGCGGCAGCTCGGTGCTCGCCACCGCCTCAGTCAAGCTCAAGGTAGGCCAGGATCTGGTGTGCGAAGCCGCCACCGGCAACGGCCCGGTGGATGCGGTCTACCAGTGCATCAACCGCATCACCGGCTACGAGATCCGCATCGACAAATACGAACTCAAGGGCAAGGGCGAGGGCAAGAACGCCCTCGGCCAGGTGGACATCGTCGCCGAGTACAAGGGGCGCAAGTTCCACGGCATGGGGCTGGCCACCGACATCATCGAATCCTCGGCCCAGGCCCTGGTCCACGTGATCAACAGCATCTGGCGCGCGGACCAGGTGGCCGAGCAGATGGAGCGCAACCACACCATCAAATCGGAAACCGTCTGAGCCCGCCGCCGGACAAGATGACAGCATGACATGGGGAGGACCGGGGCCAGGGCAGTGGCCCGGACCGGCCTCCCGGATGAAACGGAATCACACTATCAAGACGGAGAGAGTATGAGCAGTTATCGGATCGCAGTATTGCCGGGTGACGGCATTGGCCCGGAAGTGATGGCTGAGGCCATCAAGGTACTGGAAAAGGTGCAGACCAAATTCGGCTTCTCCCTCGACTATGACCGTCACGACGTCGGCGGCATCGCCATCGACAACCACGGCACACCGCTGCCCCAGAGCACGATCAAAGGCTGCGAAGCGGCCGATGCGGTGCTGTTCGGATCGGTGGGTGGCCCCAAGTGGGAGCACCTGCCGCCCAACGATCAGCCGGAGCGCGGTGCCCTGCTGCCCCTGCGTGCCCACTTCAAACTGTTCTGCAACCTGCGCCCGGCCCGCATCTACACCGGTCTGGAGCAGTTCTCCCCGCTGCGTGCCGACATCTCCGATCGCGGCTTCGACATCGCCTGCGTGCGCGAGCTGACCGGCGGCATCTATTTCGGCCAGCCCAAGGGGCGTGAAGGGGAAGGCGCCACCGAGAAGGCCTTCGACACCGAGGTGTACCACCGCTTCGAGATCGAGCGCATCGCCAAGATAGCGTTTGAATCGGCCCGGGTGCGCAAGGCCAGGGTCACCTCCATCGACAAGGCCAACGTGCTCGCCTCCTCCATCCTGTGGCGCGAGGTGGTGACCGAGGTCGCCAAGTCCTACCCGGACGTGGCCCTGAACCACATGTACATCGACAACGCCACCATGCAGCTCATCAAGGATCCGTCCCAGTTCGACGTGCTGCTCTGCTCCAACCTGTTCGGTGACATCCTCTCCGACGAGTGCGCCATGATCACTGGCTCCATGGGCCTGCTCCCCTCCGCCAGCCTTAACGAATCCGGCTTCGGCCTGTTCGAGCCGGCCGGTGGCTCGGCCCCAGATATCGCCGGCAAGGGGATTGCGAATCCCATCGCCCAGATCCTCTCCGCCGCCCTGATGCTGCGTTACAGTCTCGGCCAGGAAGCCGCCGCCCAGGCCATCGAGCAGGCCGTGGCCCAGACCCTGGCAGAAGGCTATTTCACCGCCGACCTGCATCAGGCCAGCGCCACGCACCCGGTGCAGAGCACGGCCGACATGGGCAGCCAGATCGCCGCGCGCATCTGATCCCACGGCATCGATAACAAGGAAACCGAGCAATGTCCAAGACCCTCTATCAGAAAGTGTTCGACGCCCACGTGGTGCGGGAAGTGGAAGGGGAAACCCCTCTCATCTACATCGACCGTCATCTGGTGCATGAAGTGACCAGCCCCCAGGCATTCGACGGCCTGCGCGCCATGAACCGCCAGCTGCGTCGCCCGGATCTGACCTGGGCCACCATGGATCACAACGTCTCCACCACCACCAAGGACATCGCCGCCTCCGGCGAGATGGCCCGCATCCAGATGGAGACGCTCGCCGCCAACTGCAAGGCGTTCGGGGTTCGTCTCTATGACTTGAACCACAAGTACCAGGGCATCGTCCACGTGATGGGCCCCGAGCTCGGCATCACATTGCCCGGCACCACCATCGTCTGCGGTGACTCACACACCGCCACCCACGGTGCCTTCGGGTCGCTCGCATTCGGTATCGGCACCTCCGAAGTGGAACACGTAATGGCCACCCAGACCCTGAAACAGGGCCGCGCCAGGACCATGCGTATCTCTGTCAACGGCAAGCTGGCCGCAGGCATCAGCGCCAAAGACGTGGTGCTCGCCATCATCGGCAAGGTAGGTCACGCAGGCGGGACCGGCTACGTGGTGGAGTTCGCCGGTGAAGCCATCGAGGGGCTCACCATGGAAGGGCGCATGACGGTGTGCAACATGGCCATCGAGCTCGGCGCCAAAGCGGGCATGATTGCCCCCGACCAGACCACCATCGACTACATCCGTGGCAAGGAGTTCGCTCCCAAGGGGGAGGCGCTGGAACAGGCCATCGCCTACTGGCTGACCCTCAAGAGCGACGAAGGTGCCCACTTCGACGCCGAAGTGGTGCTCGACGCCGCCGACATCGCCCCGCAAGTGACCTGGGGAACCAACCCGGGCCAGGTGATTGCCGTCAATGAGCCCATCCCTGCACCGGAATCCTTCGCCGATCCGGTGGAGCAGCAGTCCGCCCGCAAGGCCCTCGCCTACATGGACCTGCAACCGGGTCAGAAGCTCTCCGACGTCGCCATCGACAAGGTGTTCATCGGTTCGTGCACCAACAGCCGCATCGAGGATCTGCGCGCTGCCGCCGCCATCGCCCGCGGTCGCAAGGTGGCCGCAGGGGTACAGGCCCTGGTGGTGCCGGGCTCCGAGCAGGTGAAGGCCCAGGCCGAGGCCGAGGGGCTGGACAAGATCTTCATCGAGGCAGGCTTTGAGTGGCGCTTGCCCGGCTGCTCCATGTGTCTGGCCATGAACAACGACCGGCTGCAACCGGGGGAGCGCTGCGCCTCCACCAGCAACCGCAACTTCGAGGGGCGTCAGGGTCGTGCCGGTCGCACCCACCTGGTGAGCCCGGCCATGGCCGCCGCCGCCGCCGTCACCGGCCGCTTCGCCGACATTCGTGCGCTGTAACGACAAGGAGAACATGATGACAGGTTTCAAACAGCATAAAGGGATCGTCGTTCCCCTCGACAGCGCCAACGTCGACACCGACGCCATCATTCCCAAGCAGTTCCTGCAGAAAGTGAACCGCATCGGCTTTGGCAAGCACCTGTTCCACGACTGGCGCTTCCTGGACGATGCAGGGGAGCAGCCCAACCCGGAGTTCGTGCTGAACAAACCGCAATTCGCCGGTGCCAGCATCCTGCTGGCCCGCGAGAACTTCGGCTGCGGCTCGAGTCGCGAGCACGCCCCCTGGGCGCTGGCGGACTACGGCTTCAAGACCATGATCGCCCCGAGCTTTGCCGACATCTTCTACGGCAACGCCATCAACAACGGCATGGTGCCGGTTCGTCTGAAGGAGGAGGAGGTCGACGCCCTGTTCCAGCTGGTCGCCGCCCAGCCGGGCATCGAGATCGAAGTGGATCTGGAGGCCAACCAGGTGCGTGCAGGCAGCCTCACGTTCGGCTTCGAAATCGACGAGTTCCGTCGCTACTGTCTGCTCAACGGGCTGGATGCCATCGGTCTGACCCTGCAGCACGAGGCCGCCATCAGCGCCTTCGAGGCGAAGCAGCCAAGCTGGATTTGACGAGCCTGCGACAAGAAAGCGAGTAGAATCAACAGGGAGCCGAGGCTCCCTGTTTTATTGTCGGGTCGCTGTACAAAGCCCGCCACCTCTGCATGTCCGACAGGAGACACCTATGTCCGCAAGGGGCGCCCTTTCATTGCTCTGCCTGCTGATCAGCCTCCCGGCCCTGGGCGGGCAGACCTCTTTCACCAACAGTGGCGGTCAGCTCAATGTCGGCTGGCAGGACAGAGAGGGCAAGGCGCAGCAGCTCAGCTATCGGCTGGAGGCGGGCAAGCTGCCCCCTCTCATCGCTTACCGTCCAGCTAGGATGCAGGAAGACGTACTGCAAAGCCTGCTGCAGCAGGCACCCCTGGCGTTCCCCGAGGTGCAGTTCTCCCTCGTTCGCCCCGCCATGAGCCTCAGCATCAAGAGCCGCAACGCCGACAAGGCGCGGGAAGCCTCCCAATGGGTCAAGCCCGAGCAGGCCAAACTGGAGGCCGCCTGGCTCACGCAGCACTACTTCCAGCCCTTCACTGCCCCCGACGGCGCTCCCGCCATCAAGCAGGATCATGTGCGCATCGCCCTGGAGAGTCGGGACGAGCTGGCCCCGTTGATGGAGCAGCTCAAGCAGGAAGGGGCCACCGAGACCGAGGCGCGCCAGAAGACGGTGGCCTACATGCTCGACTTCATCCAGGCCATCCCCTATCAACTGCTCGACAGCCAGTCGGGCCGCTCTGGCAAGGGGTTTCTGAGCCCGCGCCAGGTGCTGGAGCAGAACCGGGGGGATTGCGACAGCAAGGTGACCCTGATGGCCGCCCTGCTGGCCCAGGGGTATCCCGATCTCAAGCAGGCCATGGTGTTCGTGCCGGGACATGCCCTGCTGGGGGTGGCCTTGCCAGCCAAACCGGGGGACGCCACCTTGAGCCGGGCGGGGGAGACCTACCTCCTGATGGAGCCGACCGGCCCGGCCCAGCTGCCCATGGGCCAGCTCGCACCCACCAGCAAGACGCTGGTCGACAGCGGCCAGTTGAGCGTGCAGCAGGTGCAGGATGAGGGGAAATGAGACAGGCCAGCCCATGGCTGGCCTGTCTCGAGGAGGACGGGCGCCCGGGTCTCAGGTGAGGGAGAGAAACTCCAGCGCCAGCAGGAGACCGTCTTCTTCCTCCAGCACCCGCACGATGCGGGCCTGGGCCTCGAAGGGAGGCAGAAGATTGCTGCTGGTCGCCAGGCTCACCCGGATGGGCTGGGCCAGATCGAACGCGTGCTTGTTCACCTCAACGCCCATGCCGTTGGCGCTGAGATCCCGGCAGACCCCCTCCAGCACCTGCTGATGCTGGAACAGGGTGACGGGGGCATTGATGACCATGCGCTGGAAGGCACGTCTTTCCTTGGTGCTGGTGATCACTGGGGACTTCCTCCTTGGTGGTGGCTCGCACGATGCGGCCCGTGAAACATAGTGCTGGCCTCCCCCCAGGAACGCCAATACAATGCGATGCGTTGCTCAAACGGGGTGCGGTTTACCGCTGAGATTATACCCGTGAACCTGATCCAGATAATGCTGGCGGAGGAATTTGAGGCATGGCGCGCGTTTTTTGTGCCCTCATCCGCCGGCGCTCACCACACGCGAGGTGCCATTGATGAGCACCCCGACATCCACAGGAGTGCCATTGATGAAGACCCTGCTGCTGATCGCCACCAGCCTGCTCTCTGCCCAGGCGTTTGCCGCCGACACCCTCACCGTCTACACCTACGGCTCCTTCGCCGCCGAATGGGGGCCGGGCCCCAAGATCAAGCAGGCCTTCGAGAAGGAGTGCGGCTGCACCCTCAATCTGGTACCCCTCGAGGATGGCGTCGCTATCCTCAACCGGCTGCGGCTGGAAGGCCAGCACAGCAAGGCCGACATGGTGCTGGGGCTGGACGATGCCCTCATCAGCGAGGCCAAGCAGAGCGGCCTGTTCGCCCCCCATTCCACCAGGCTCGATGGCCTCAAGGTGCCGGGTGGCTGGCAGGACGACACCTTTGTCCCCTATGACTACGGCTACTTCGCCTTCGTCTATGACAGCAACAAGCTCAAGCAGCCCCCCAAGAGCCTGAAGGAGCTGGTGGCACGTCCCGATATCAAGGTGATCTATCAGGATCCCCGCACCTCCACCCCGGGTCAGGGCCTGATGCTCTGGATGAAGTCGGTCTACGGGGATGAGGCACCGACCGCCTGGGCGCAACTGGCCAAAAAGACGGTCACCGTCACCAAGGGGTGGTCAGAGGCCTACGGCATGTTCCTCGACGGCGAGGCGGACATGGTGCTCTCCTACACCACCTCCCCCGCCTATCACCTGATTGCCGAAAACAAGCCCCAGTACCGGGCGGCCGCGTTCGAGGAGGGTCACTACCGCCAGGTGGAAGTGGCGGCCAAGCTCAAGGGCGCCACACAGGGCAAACTGGCTGACCAGTTCCTGCAATTCATGGTGAGCCCCGCCTTCCAGAACGAGATCCCCGGCGGCAACTGGATGTATCCGGTGACAGACGTGGTGCTGCCCAAGGGGTTCGAACAGATGATCACCGTAGCTAAGCCTCTCACCTTCAGCTCTGACGAGGTGGCCGCCAACCGCAAGGGGTGGATCCGCGAATGGCTGCAAGCCGTCACCCAGTGAGTTCAGGTCGTCGTTCCCTCTGGTGGCTGCCCGGCAGTGCAGCCACCCTGGTCATCCTGCTGCTCTCCATTGGGCCGCTGGTCGCCCTGTTGTGGCAGGCGGGGGCCCTCTCCCCCCGCGCCCTGCTAGGCGATCCCTACCTGCGCCACGTGCTGGGTTTCAGCCTCTGGCAGGCACTGCTCTCCACCCTGCTGAGCCTGGGGCTTGCCATCCCGGTGGCCAGAGCCCTGGCGCGACGCCGTTTCACCGGACGCCGCCTGCTGCTCAAGCTGTTCGGCCTCTCCCTGGTGTTGCCGGTCATCATCGCCATCTTCGGCATGGTGGCGGTGCACGGTCGTCAGGGCTGGCTGCCGCAACTGCTGCACGGCCTGGGCCTGGATCCCGGCAACTATCTCTATGGCCTGTTCGGCATCCTGCTGGCCCATGTCTTCTTCAACATGCCGCTGGCCGCCCGCCTCATCCTGCAGAGCATAGAGAGCATCCCCGAATCCTCCTGGCGCCTCGCCAGCCAGCTCGGCATGCGCTCCTCCCACATCTTCCGGCTGCTGGAGTGGCCGCTCATCCGCGGCATCTTGCCGGGGCTCGCCAGCCTCATCTTCATGCTCTGCTTCACCAGCTTCACCACAGTGCTGGCGCTCGGGGGCGGCCCCAAGTCCACCACACTGGAGGTAGCTGTCTACCAGGCGCTGCGCTTTGACTTCGATCTCGCCACCGCTGGCGGGCTCGCCCTGGTGCAACTGCTGCTGACCCTGGCCCTGCTCCTGCTGCAACACAAGCTGCAGACCACCCCGGCCAGTCGCCTCACCAGCCGTCGCCCCTGCCTGCGTCCCGACAGACACCAGAAGGGCAGCGCTCTGGTGGATGGCCTGGCCCTGACCATGGGGCTCGCCATCTTCCTGCCGCCCCTGCTGGCCATCGTGGTCGCCGGGTTCAACCCCGGTCTGCTGGCGGCGCTCGGCTCACCCCGGCTGTGGCAGGCAGGGGGGCAGTCCCTGGGCATAGCCCTGGCGGCAGGCTCCCTGGCCACTTTGCTCGGTGCCGGGCTGCTGCTCACCAGCCGGCATCTGAGGGTGCGGGATCGCAAACGGCGGGCCGCCGCCCTGTGGGAGGCCAGCGGCTCCATGATCCTGATGATCCCGGCGGTGGTGCTCTCCACCGGCCTCTTCATCTTGTTCATGCCTTTCACCGACGTCTTTGCCCTGGGCCCCTGGCTGGTGGTGCTGGTCAACGCCCTGATGGCGCTGCCCTATGTGCTGCGCACCCTCTCGGCCCCCATGCAACTGGTGGTGCGCCAGTACGATCGGCTGGCGGACAGCCTGGGGGTGCGCGGCCTGCATCGCCTGCGCCTGGTGGAGTGGCCCCTGCTGCGCCGTCCGCTGGCCCTGGCCATGGCGCTCTCGATGATATTGTCCCTCGGGGATCTCGGGGCCATCGCCATGTTCGGCAGCCAGACCCTCACTACCCTGCCCTGGCTGCTCTATCAGCAGCTCGGCAGCTACCGGCTGACCGAGGCGGCCGCCACCGCCCTGCTGCTGCTCACCCTCTGCTTCTCCCTGTTCTGGCTGGTGGAGCGGGGACTGGGAGGCAGGCATGTGGATCACTGATCCCCGGCGGTATTGCCGCCTCCCCGCCCCCAGGATCCGGCCGGGCACGTCCCTGGGGCGCCCCTTGGGGCAGTCACTCACGCTGCCTTTCATCAATTTTTCTTACTTGTTGTTCTATAAAACGACATTCAGGAGCCAAACATGCTGGTAATTGAGGAACTGGTCACCAGTTATCCCGACTGGCAGGTGACCTTCAGTGCGACCTTGCCCAAAGGGGAGATCACCGCCCTCATCGGTCCGAGCGGCGCCGGCAAGTCCACCCTGCTCGGCATGATCGCGGGCTTCGTGCCGGTGGAGTCGGGCACCCTCACCTTCGACGGCCAGGATCTGCTGTCACTGGGCCCCGCCGAGCGCCCGGTCACCACCCTGTTCCAGGATCACAACCTCTTCCTGCACCTGTCGGTGTTCGACAACATCGCCATCGGCCTGCATCCCGGCCTGCGCTTGAATCCGGCCCAGAAAAGGCAGGTGCAGGAGGCCGCTGACAAGGTGGGCCTGGGGGAGATGCTGACGCGCCTGCCGGAGCAGCTCTCCGGCGGCCAGCAGCAGCGGGTGGGGCTGGCCCGCGCACTGGTGCGGGGCAGGCCGCTGCTGCTGCTGGACGAGCCCTTCTCGGCCCTCGATCCGGCCCTGCGGCGGGAGATGCTGGCGGAGGTCGCCCGCCTCGCCTGCGAGCAGGGCATCACCGTACTGATGGTCTCTCACAACCCCGAGGATGCCCAGCTCATCGCCGATCAGGTGCTCTTCATCGACGCGGGGCGCATCGCCTTGCAGGGCAAGCCGGATATTCTGCAAAGCAGCGATCACCCGGGGCTGCTGCGCTACCTGGGCCGACCGAGAGAGACATGAGATAGAAGGGATCAAAAAAGGGAAGCCACCTGGCTTCCCTTTTCATGAGTGGCCAGTTGGCCGGGGATCAGAGGTTTTCCTCGGCAAACGAAGCCAGCCGGCTGCGCACCACCCCGTTCAGGAAGATATTGGCACTGCCGTCGAAGTCCTTGAACCGCTCGACGATGTAGGTCAGACCCGAGGTCACCGGGCTCAGGTAGTTGGAGTCTATTTGAGCCAGGTTGCCGGAGCAGACGATCTTGGTCCCCTCCCCGCAGCGGGTGATGATGGTCTTGATCTGGGACGCGGTCAGGTTCTGGCACTCGTCCAGCAGCACGAAGGTGTTCTGGATGCTGCGCCCGCGCATGAAGTTGACCGATTTGAACTGGATATTGGCCTTCTCCATGATGTAGCTGAGGGACCCGCTCATGTTCTCGTCCTGCTTATGCAGCACCTCCAGAGTGTCGGTGACCGCCGCCAGCCAGGGCATCATCTTCTCTTCTTCGGTGCCGGGCAGGAAGCCGATGCTCTCGGCGATTTCCGGGGTATTTCGAGTGACGATCACCTTCTCGTAGATCCCCTTCTCGATCACCAGCTCCAGCGCCGCCGCCATGGCGAGCAGGGTCTTGCCGCAGCCCGCCGGGCCGGTCAGGATCACCAGGTCGATGTGCGGATCCAGCAGGGCATCCAGCGCCATGCCCTGATAGACGTTCTTGGGATGCACCCCCCAGGCCTTGCGGGACATCAGCCGCTCGCGGCCGAGATCTTTCAGGCGGATCTTGTTGCCGTCGTGGCTCAGCACCCGCGCGGCAAAGAAGTTCTCCTCGTCCAGCAGGTACTGGTTGACGTGGACTCCCTCCAGCAGGTTGGCATCGATGACGTGGACCGTATCGCGGCCATGGGTTTCGCTGTCGCACTCACCGACCCGCTCCCAGAAGCTGCCGGGCACCACCTGGAAGCCCTTGGCGAGCAGGCGGATGTCGTCGATGAGCTGGTCGCTGCGGTAATCCTCCACATGGGCAAGACCTGCTCCCTTGGCCTTGAGGCGCATGTTGATGTCTTTGGTGACCAGCACCACCTGACGCTTCATCTCGTGCTTTTGCAGATAGAGGGCGGCGTTGATGATGCGGTTGTCCGCCTCCTTGTCGGTGAACACCTCGGCATCCTGGGGCAGATGATGATCGCTGAAGATGGAGATACGGCCGCTCGCCTCGCCGGCCAGTGCCACTCCTTGCACTATCTGCTCCGGAGTCGCATCGCGGAAGACATCTTCCAGGGCACGGATGGCGATGCGGGCATCACGGCTGACGTCCTTCTGGCGATCCTTGATGTTGTCGAGCTCTTCGAGCACCGTCATGGGGATGAGCACGTCGTGCTCTTGGAAGGAGTAGATGGCGAGGGGTTCGTGAAGCAGAACGTTGGTATCCAGGATAAACAGCTTTCGGTCCGTGTTGTCCATAAGCATCCTCCTTGGCACTGAAGGTGCCACGTGTGTGAATCTCAGATGTCATTGAAACCACACGGCCGTGACAGTTTTATTACCCCCAACGCTACGCCCGAATTTACCGGTGCGCAACAAATCGCTGCCATCATGGGCGTCGTTCGAACATAAAATCAGCAACGAAAAGGCCGGCATGTTGCCGGCCTTTGGTGGCAATCAGCACCTCAACCGCACTTGGAATCCCCGCAGTTGAGACAGGTCATGCAGCCATCCTTTTGCACCAGCGCCTTGGTGTGGCACTTGTAGCAGAGCGCGGCACTGGGTGGGAAACCGCTGCCCGCCGGCTGCTCTTCTGCCTGTTGCTGTGCCTGCAATTGCGCCTGCTTCTCGGCCAGGAACGCCTGCTGGTGCTCGTCCAGCCCGGGCACCTTGAGCATGCCGATCTCGGTGAGATGGGTTTCGATCACGTTGCCAATTTCGGCGATGAGCGAAGGCACGTACTTGCCCTTGTTCCAGTAGCCCCCCTTGGGATCGAACACGGAGCGCAACTCCTCCACCAGAAAGGTGACGTCCCCTCCCTTGCGAAACACCGCCGAGATGATGCGGGTCAGCGCCACTATCCACTGATAGTGCTCCAGGCTCTTGGAGTTGATGAAGATCTCGAACGGGCGCCGGGTCTCGTGCACCGTGCCCTCGTTAAGAATGATGTCGTTGATGGTGATGAACAGCGAGTGCTCGGAGACGTGCTCCGGCGTCTTCAGCTTGTAGGTGGTGCCCATCAACCGTTCCGGGCGCAGCACGGTTTCATGCATGTGCACCACGTCATCCTGGGGCGTCGGCGCATCTTGCGGCTCATCCCGGGTTTTTACCTTGTAGGCGACGATTTTTCTGTCGATCTTCTTGACCATGTCTCGTCCTCAGAACTTGCCGTAATAGCCTTCTTTCAAGGCGTCATAGAGGTTGGCGGCGGTGTGCAGCTCGCCATCGTATTCGATCTCCTCGTTCCCCTTCGCCGTGATGACGGTGCCATCTTCCAGGGTAAACTCGTAACTGGTGTTCTCCAGATCCTTCTCCTTCACCAGCACGCCCTGGAAGGCGGCCGGGTTGAAGCGGAAGGTGGTACAGCCCTTTAGGCCGGAGTCCGAGGCATAGAGGTAGATATCCTTGAACTGCTCGAACGGAAAATCGGTCGGCACGTTGGCGGTCTTGGAGATAGAGGAGTCGATCCAGCGCTGGGCCGCCGCCTGGATATCCACGTGCCCGGTCGGCGTGATGTCGTCCGCGGTGATGAAGTAATCCGGCAGGCGGCTACCCTCCTCCTCGGCATAGGGCATGGCGGCCGGGTTCACCAGCTCGCGATAAGCCAGCAGCTCGAAGGAGTAGACATCCACGCTCTCCTTGCTCTTCTTGCCCGGTTTGATGACATTGCGGCTGTAGTGGTGGGCAAAGCTCGGCTCGATGCCGTTGCTGGCGTTGTTGGCGAGCGACAGGGAGATGGTACCGGTCGGTGCTATGCTGCTGTGGTGGGTGAAGCGTCCACCCACCTCGGCCAGCTCGGCTACCAGAGCGGGATCCACCTCGGCCACCTGCTGCATATAGCGGCTGTAGCGGGCATGCAACACCTTGCCCTTCACCTTGTCGCCGAGCTTGATGCCATCTGCCGCCATTTCGGGGCGCAGACGCAGCATCTTGCCGGTGACTTCGAACTCCTGCTCCATGATGGGGGCCGGCCCCTTCTCCTTCGCCAGACGCAGAGACTCCTGCCAGCCGGTCATCGCCAGCTCCTGGGAGACCTGTTCGGTGAAGGCGACGGAGGCCGCAGAGCCGTACTTGATGCGCAGCATGGTGAGGGTCGAGCCCAGCCCCAGGAAGCCCATGCCGTGGCGACGCTTGGCGGTGATCTCCTCGCGCTGCTTGGCCAGCGGCAGCTGGTTTATCTCCACCACGTTGTCGAGCATGCGGGTGAAGATGGCCACCACCTTGCGAAACGCGGGCCAGTCGAAGGCGGCCTGCTCGGTGAAGGGATCGCGCACGAAGGTGGTCAGGTTGACCGAGCCCAGCAGGCAGGCCCCATAGGGCGGCAGAGGCTGTTCACCGCAAGGGTTGGTGGCACGGATCTCTTCGCAGAACCAGTTGTTGTTCATCTGGTTCACCTTGTCGATCAGGATGAAACCGGGCTCCGCATAGTCGTAGGTAGAGGTCATGATGACGTTCCACAGCTTGCGCGCGGGCAGGGTCTTGTAGACCTTGCAGGCCACCTGGCCCAGCTCGTTGATCACCACACCCTCCTTGTTGGGCCAGTCCGCCCAGACCACCCTCACAGGGTCATCCAGCGCGATGCCATCCTGCTCCACCTCCTTGGCGGTGTAGGGGAAGATCAGTTGCCAGGGGGCATCCTCCTTCACCGCACTGACGAACTCTTCGGTGATGAGCAGGGAGAGGTTGAATTGACGCAGGCGACCATCCTCCCGCTTGGCCTGGATGAACTCGACGACATCGGGGTGACGGATATCCATGGTGCCCATCTGGGCGCCACGACGGCCACCGGCAGAGGAGACGGTAAAGCACATCTTGTCGTAGATATCCATGAAGGAGAGCGGCCCCGAGGTATAGGCCCCCGCTCCCGAAACGAAGGCTCCGCGCGGTCGCAGGGTCGAGAAGTCGTAACCGATGCCGCAACCCGCCTTCAGGGTCAGCCCCGCCTCGTGCACCTTGCCGAGGATATCGTCCATCGAATCCTCAATGGTGCCGGAGACGGTGCAGTTGATGGTGGAGGTCGCCGGCTTGTGCTCAAACGCCCCGGCGTTGGAGGTGATACGGCCCGCTGGAATGGCACCATTGCGCAGGGCCCACAGGAAGGGTTCATACCAGGTGTCGGGTTCGCGCTCCTGCGCAGCCAGCGCGCGAGCGACACGCTGGTAGGTCTCGTCGATGGAGCCGTCGATGGGGGCGCCATCCTTGCTCTTGAGACGATACTTGCTGTCCCAGATCTCGAGAGACGTCTCCTGCAGAGGGATCTGGCGGCTGGCGGTGACGCCCTCCAGTACCGGAATGGATTTAGCCATGGTCAATCAACCTCCTGTGAATGGGGCAATATCGTGACAAAAATACTACCAGTAGTGAATTTAAGAACTCAAAGCACAATATATTGTGATTCATCCGTCATAAGGGCGCCGATTCTATCCTAAAAAAATGCCCCGGCCAGCAGATTTCTGGGCCAGGGCATTTAACCGGTTCAATTTCCGAGAGATTTAAAGCGAGAGACTATCTCAGGGTTTCTTGACGTATACGCTCGGAGTCTCACCCGCCATATTCAGATAGAACTCATAGACGCCATCCGCCTCGGGCGAGAACTTCATGTCCTCATACTTGGAGCACGGATTGACCGGTACAGGCTCCCCGCCGAGCACGGCAACGCCATCGCTCGGGCTCTTGTAGCCGAAGTTGGTGCCACAACTCCAGCCGGAGTCGGCAAACTTGAACTTGTAAGGAGCCCACTCTTTCTTGAGCGTCCCCTTGGCCATGTAGAGCTTGTCGGCAACCTTGACGACCTTGCTTTCGTCGGTGGCCATCCAGTCGTTCATCTCACCACGCAGGTAGATGGACTTGCCGCCGAAGTCGCTGTTGTCCGCCGCCGCCTGCTCTGCACCACCATTGGATGCGCAACCGCCTAATACCAGGGTTCCCGCCGCCAGCATCATCGTTACTGTTCTTTTGAACATGTGTCCATTCCTCAAATTATTGTGATTCCTTGGTCCATCGATGTGGACCCGGGAATTAAACCAGAGCAGGCATGACAAGAAAGGTAGAAGCATCACATTCTGTGCTTTTTATATCCAGAATGCAGGCTTTCGAACAGATATTGAACAGAAACAGGCCACAAACAAGTCGATATTAGCTGGGATGATGAATGCGAGTATCAGAAAACACGGCGGGAAACAGCACCATAGTGCCCGCTTGCCCTCCAGTGAGGGCTGAATTTCAGGCAATAAAAAACCCCGCTCGAGTAAGCGGGGTTTCTTGTATTGGGTGCCTGGCAGTGTCCTACTCTCGCATGGCGAATGCCACACTACCATCGGCGCTACAGCGTTTCACTTCTGAGTTCGGCATGGGGTCAGGTGGTTCCACTGCGCTATTGCCGCCAGGCAAAAATCTTCAATCTGAAAAAGCTGATTTAGTTATTCGTTCTCGGTATCTGCTACAAGTCTCTGAACACTTCTTGGGTGTTGTATGGTTAAGCCTCACGGGTAATTAGTATGGGTTAGCTCAACGTATCGCTACGCTTACACACCCCACCTATCAACGTTGTGGTCTCCAACGGCCCTTTAGGACCCTCAAGGGGTCAGGGATGACTCATCTCAGGGCTCGCTTCCCGCTTAGATGCTTTCAGCGGTTATCGATTCCGAACTTAGCTACCGGGCAGTGCCACTGGCGTGACAACCCGAACACCAGAGGTTCGTTCACTCCGGTCCTCTCGTACTAGGAGCAACTCCCTTCAATCATCCAACGCCCACGGCAGATAGGGACCGAACTGTCTCACGACGTTCTGAACCCAGCTCGCGTACCACTTTAAATGGCGAACAGCCATACCCTTGGGACCGACTTCAGCCCCAGGATGTGATGAGCCGACATCGAGGTGCCAAACACCGCCGTCGATATGAACTCTTGGGCGGTATCAGCCTGTTATCCCCGGAGTACCTTTTATCCGTTGAGCGATGGCCCTTCCATTCAGAACCACCGGATCACTATGACCTACTTTCGTACCTGCTCGACCTGTCCGTCTCGCAGTTAAGCTGGCTTATGCCATTGCACTAACCTCCTGATGTCCGACCAGGATTAGCCAACCTTCGTGCTCCTCCGTTACTCTTTGGGAGGAGACCGCCCCAGTCAAACTACCCACCAGGCACTGTCCGCGGCCCAGATTCATGGGCCTGCGTTAGAACATCAAACATACAAGGGTGGTATTTCAAGGACGGCTCCAGCGCAACTGGCGTCACGCCTTCAAAGCCTCCCACCTATCCTACACATGTAGGTTCAATGTTCAGTGCCAAGCTGTAGTAAAGGTTCACGGGGTCTTTCCGTCTAGCCGCGGGTACACCGCATCTTCACGGCGAATTCGATTTCACTGAGTCTCGGGTGGAGACAGCATGGCCATGGTTACACCATTCGTGCAGGTCGGAACTTACCCGACAAGGAATTTCGCTACCTTAGGACCGTTATAGTTACGGCCGCCGTTTACCGGGGCTTCGATCAAGAGCTTCGCTTGCGCTAACCCCATCAATTAACCTTCCGGCACCGGGCAGGTGTCACACCCTATACGTCCACTTTCGTGTTTGCAGAGTGCTGTGTTTTTGATAAACAGTCCCAGCCATCTGGTCACTGCGACTCCCGACAGCTCCATCCGCAAGGGACTTCACCATCAAGAGCGAACCTTCTCCCGAAGTTACGGTTCTATTTTGCCTAGTTCCTTCACCCGAGTTCTCTCAAGCGCCTTGGTATTCTCTACCCGACCACCTGTGTCGGTTTGGGGTACGATGACTTGTAATCTGAAGCTTAGAGGCTTTTCCTGGAAGCAGGGCATCAATGGCTTCCGCACCGTGGTGCGTTCGTCTCGTGTCTCAGTGTTGTGTCTCCGGATTTGCCTAGAAACACCACCTACGCACTTTCACCAGGACAACCGTCGCCTGGCCCACCTAGCCTTCTCCGTCCCCCCATCGCAATTACAAGTCGTGCAGGAATATTAACCTGCTTCCCATCGATTACGCCTTTCGGCCTCACCTTAGGGGTCGACTCACCCTGCCCCGATTAACGTTGGACAGGAACCCTTGGTCTTCCGGCGAGGAGGCTTTTCACCCCCTTTATCGTTACTTACGTCAGCATTCGCACTTCTGATATCTCCAGCATGCCTCTCGACACACCTTCGCAGACTTACAGAACGCTCCCCTACCACTCACGCTTAGCGTGAATCCGCGGCTTCGGTGCCTGGTTTGAGCCCCGTTACATCTTCCGCGCAGGCCGACTCGACTAGTGAGCTATTACGCTTTCTTTAAATGATGGCTGCTTCTAAGCCAACATCCTAGCTGTCTGAGCCTTCCCACATCGTTTCCCACTTAACCAGAACTTTGGGACCTTAGCCGGCGGTCTGGGTTGTTTCCCTCTTCACGACGGACGTTAGCACCCGCCGTGTGTCTCCCGGATAGTACTTACTGGTATTCGGAGTTTGCATGGGGTTGGTAAGTCGGGATGACCCCCTAGCCCAAACAGTGCTCTACCCCCAGTAGTATTCGTCCGAGGCGCTACCTAAATAGCTTTCGGGGAGAACCAGCTATCTCCGAGTTTGATTGGCCTTTCACCCCCAGCCACAGGTCATCCCCTAACTTTGCAACGTTAGTGGGTTCGGTCCTCCAGTTGATGTTACTCAACCTTCAACCTGCCCATGGCTAGATCACCCGGTTTCGGGTCTACACCTTGCAACTAGACGCCCAGTTAAGACTCGGTTTCCCTACGGCTCCCCTATACGGTTAACCTCGCTACAAAATGTAAGTCGCTGACCCATTATACAAAAGGTACGCAGTCACCCCGAAGGGCTCCCACTGCTTGTACGTACACGGTTTCAGGTTCTATTTCACTCCCCTCACAGGGGTTCTTTTCGCCTTTCCCTCACGGTACTGGTTCACTATCGGTCAGTCAGGAGTATTTAGCCTTGGAGGATGGTCCCCCCATATTCAGACAGGATGTCACGTGTCCCGCCCTACTCGATTTCACATCAAGGTTGTTTTCGTGTACGGGGCTATCACCCTGTATCGCCGGCCTTTCCAGGACCGTTCCACTAACTTCCAAGATGCTTAAGGGCTAATCCC
>NZ_CP187588.1:155000-310000 GCF_049860605.1 Aeromonas sp. INTO2 | reverse complement strand
CAAAAATTGTTTTTGATGCTCGATGCTGTGAGTGCCCACACAGATTGCTTGATTCAAATTGTTAAAGAGCGACACAGCTTTTGGCTGCTGCGGGAGTGGCATTCTACTCAACCGCCTTCTCGAGTCAAGCCTTATTTTACGAGGCTTTTTCGAGGCACCGACAGGCTTGTTTGCGTTACCGCTTGCCCTGTCGATGGAGGCGCATTATAGAGACATAGATCACATTGGCAAGCCTTCATCGCAATAAAATTGCAAAAAAATGCCAATTCTTAGTTATTCATATCAAAACACAGTTTTTATACAGACTTACCCACAGGACAAGCCCGAAAAGGGCTCATTATACACCCTATTACCTCCCGTTCCTCTCTGCCCGTCTCCTGTTCGAAGGGTTGCTGACCATATCAATCCATATACAAAGGAAGAGAATCACAAAGTGACGCTCAGACCAGTCCTGCCTCAGCAACCCAGGCAGCGATCAGCTCGGCTGCCGCCATGGAGCGGCAACCCGATATATTCTGCCCGGCCCAGAGTGGCGAGAAACCGCGGTCACCCGCCTTTTCGGCTGCGGCACGCAACGGAGCCAATGCGCCGCTGGCATACGGGAAGTCTGGCGGCAGCACCGAAAGGGGGCCGAGTTCCCGCATCAAGCGGTTGACCATCCCCCGCGCCGGACGGCCGCTGAACAGATTGGTCAGTGCGGTGTGTTGGCCATGCCTCCCCTGCAGCGCCGCACGGTGCAGGGGCGAGGTCGTCGCCTCGTGGCAGCAGAGGAACGCCGTTCCCACCTGGACTGCGCTGGCCCCCAGTGCCAAAGCAGCCTTGATCCCCTTGCCGTCGACTATGCCCCCGGCGGCGATGACCGGGATCGCTACTGCCGCCACTACCTGTGGCAGAAGGGTAAAGGTGCCCTGCTGCAAGCTGAGATCCTCACTCAGGAAGTGACCGCGATGGCCACCCGCCTCCAGCCCCTGGGCGATGACGGCATCGGCTCCGTGGTCAGCAAGCCACTGCGCTTCTGCCACCGTGGTGGCGCTGGCAAACACTTTTGCGCCTGTGGCTTTTACCTGGGCAAGCAATTCGGGCTCGGGCAAGCCTAAGTGGAAACTGACTACGGCAGGTCTGAACTCTGCAAGCAGGGCCGCATGCTCGTCATTGAAGGGGGCCCGAGAGGGGGCTCGCGACGGCGCCGCGGCATCCACCCCGAACTCGGTGTAATAGGGTGACAGTACCTGGCGCCAGCGCTGCTCCGCAGCCGGTTCCGGCTCGTGCTGCCGATGGCAAAAGAAGTTGATGTTGTATGGGCCCGGCCCGCTGGCGGCGAGGCGGCTCAGCTCCTGGCGCAGCTCGGCACCACTCAGCATGGCGGCAGGCAGGGAGCCCAGTGCCCCCGCACTGGTCGCCGCCATCGCCAGGGCGCTGTTCTGCACGCCCGCCATGGGGGCCTGAATGACGGGATAGCGCATCCCCAGTTCGGCAAAGAGCGTCATATGACGGTTTCCTGTTTCTGATGGTCAGTCTGATTGTGCGCCAGAGGCGGGTTGAGTCGGCATAGCGCACCTGACGTGCTGACACGTCGTCTGGCCATATCGCCTGTCCAGCTCCCGGCCAGACATCCTGTCTTCGCTTTCATCCATCAGGCTCCTTGAGGTTCATTGCACATCAGGCCCGCGAGGGACCTGATGAAGACAACGAGCTCAGCGCACGCTGCGCAGCAGGAAGTCCGGCTGGCCACAGGAGCGGCGCTCCCGCTTCTGCATCTCGTCGGAGCAGGGAACGGCATCCGTCCCCTGCTTGTTGATGCAGATGTAGATCTCCCGCAGGAAACGGCCCCCATCGGCGCAGGCCACAGTAATGTTATCGGGGGCCAGCCACTCGTTGGCGCTCGCCAGATCGGCCTTGAGCTGGAAGCTGTTTTTGCGCAGCGGCTCTTCCGGCGATTGATAGGCGGCCGGGATCCGTACCTTCTGGCGCAGGTCGCTGGCCAGCTGATGGAAGTCAGCCTGGCTGAGGCCTGAACAGGTGCCGTGCTTCTCCCATTCATGGCGATAGAGGAAGCGACTGGGGTAGAGCCCGGCAAACTGCTGCTCCATATCCGCATCCAGCCGCTCGCGGGTGCAGCTGGCGGGGTAGCCGCGCTGATACTGGGGCCAGAGCCCATGCAGCACGAACCCCAGCTTGCGGGCGCACTGCTCCCGATCCCCTGGCTTGATGGCGCAATGCTCGGGCGACCAGGAGAGTGCCATGGCGTAATAGTCAAACTCCCCCGCATAGCCTTTGCCCTGGGCGGCGGAGATCCACAACAGCGACCCCACCAGCCATACCATGACCTGCTTCATCTCTCGTTCCCCCTCATCTCTTTGCACCCGGTGGCGCCCCATTTTGCGCCCTCATGCTCCCATAACAGGGAGTCAAAGAACAATCGCTCAAAATGGCCTTACTCACTGTGGGTCAGACCAGTAAAAGGTTTCCCCTGCCGGATCAGAGGCGTAAGCTGGCTCTCCGGCGGGCCTTCATGACGCGCCACGTTTCCCCGATTTCATCAGCAACAGGACGTAACATGATCCGCAAGAATCCCTCAGGTCACCTGCCCGTTATCGACGAATCCGCCTATATCGACAAGACCGCCATCATCTGTGGCAAGGTGATCATCAAGGAGAACGTGTTTGTCGGCCCCTATGCCGTGATCCGCGCAGACGAAGTGGACGAGAGTGGTGACATGGAACCCATCGTCATCGGCGCCAACTCCAACATTCAGGATGGCGTCGTCATCCACTCCAAATCCGGCGCTGCCGTCACCATCGGCGAGTTCAGCTCCATCGCCCACCGCAGCATCGTCCACGGCCCCTGCGAAGTGGGTAACCGGGTCTTCATCGGCTTCAACAGCGTGTTGTTCAACTGCCACATCGGCGAAGGGTCCGTGGTGCGCCACAACTCCGTGGTCGATGGCTGCGATATTCCCCCCGGCTTCTATGTCCCCTCCACCACCCGCATCAACCAGCAGAGCGATCTGGCGCAGATCCCGCGCGTCACCGTGGACGCCACCGAGTTCTCCGAGGATGTGGCTCACACCAATATCGACCTGGTCAGGGGTTACAAGGCGCTCTCCAACGAGTTTTGATCCGGCGAGCGGTTCACGAGACACGACGGGCGCCACGGCGCCCGTTGTCACAACTGTAAAGAGGGCGAAAAGAGGGTGTAAAGGTGGTTGAGCCGAGTGCACGCGTCGCGTTTGATGGGGGCGTTCCCATCAATGGAGTCATCATCATGTCACGCTATCCTGTCGCCCTTGCCCTGCTGCTGGGCACCACGCTCCTTCATGCCGGCGAGATGCCTCCCCCGATAGGCGCCCGCCAGGGAGGCCCCATGACACCGCCCCCCTCCGTGCTCTATCACGCCAGCAAGCAGGGGGCGGATCCCCAGGCCCTGGTCCAGGCGCTGTCCAAAAACATTGATGCCGCCAAGCCGGATACCCGCTACGAGGTCACGGTCAGCGTGCGCGAACTGCCGCCCCAGCCACTCAAACCCCAGCCCGCCGGTGCACCGCTCAAGGGGCAGTGAGATGAGTCTGCACCGCCCTTCACTCTGGCTGCTTGCCATGGCCATCGCCCTGCCCGCCATGGCGGGTCCGGGGAACATGGGCAGACCGGGCGGATGGGAGAGCCCTGCCCCGCAGTACGGCCATGGGGCTGGTCCCGGCTTCGGCCACCGCGTCGACCGGCTGCCGGGAGGGGTGGAAACCTTGCTGCTGGCCGGGCTCACCTACTATGTGCTCGACGGCATCTTCTACCGCCGGCAGGAGAACCACTATGTGGTGGTCTCCCCACCTCCTCAGGTCCTGGTGGTGGCAGAGACAGGGCTCATCCCCCTGGATCTGGATGGTCGCCGCTATTACGTCAGGGAGGGTCACTACTACCTGCGAGAAATAGACGGGCGCTACACCGAGGTGCCGCCGCCAGCGGCGCTGCGCTGAATCGCACGGAGGAACAGATACGAGCAGGGGGCCTTGGCCCCCTCTTTCATTTCCGGGGTTTTACCCCACTCAGGTCTGAGCCGCGTACCTCAGGACGGCTCATGCAGGGGCAGCGTCATGGTCACTCTCAGCCCCCCCTGTGTGCGATTGCGCGCCTGGATGGTACCGCCCTGCAGGCTCACCGCCTTGCGGGCGATGGCGAGCCCGAGCCCGTAGCCCTTGCCCATGCGGGGTGAGCCGATGCGCACGAAGGGGTCGAAGATCCCCGCCAGCTTCCCCTCCTCCACCCCGGGCCCCCGATCGGCGATGGAGAGCTGCACCTCCTGGCCCAGGCGCAGCAAGCGAACATTCACCATCTGGCCCGACTGCGAGAAACGCAGGGCGTTGCGCACCACGTTCTCCACGGCGCGGCGCACCAGCTCGGCATGCCCCAGCAGGAGACAACCCTCCTCCAGCGCCGCCTCGAGCCCTATCTCGACCCCGGATTGCTGGGCTTCGAACCTGGCATCCTGGACGACGGTCTCCACCAGCGCCAGCAGGTCGTAGTGGCTCTGCTCAAGCCCGTGGCCCTGCTCGGCACGGGAGAGGGTCAGCAGCTCCCCTATCATCCTGTCCATCCGCTCCGTCTCGAGCCGGATCCGCGCCAGGGCGTCGCTCGCCTTCTCCGGGCGCTGCTCCGCCAGGCCGATGGCCATCTGGATGCGGGCCAGGGGGGATCGCAGCTCGTGGGAGACGTCGTGAAGCAGTTGCTCGCGCCCCTCGACCAGTTGCTGCAACCGCTCCACCATGAGATCGAACTCCTTCGCCACCTCCGTCAGCTCGTCCCGGCGCCAGCGCAGAGCGGGCCAGAGTCTGACCCCCAAATCCCCCCTGGCTACCCGATCGAAGCTGCGCCGCAGGGCGTTCATGGGCCGGGTCAGGTGCCAGGCGAACAGAATGCTGAACAAGAGTCCCCCCAGGCCGCCAATCCAGAGCATGGGCGGGGGAATGTTGAGCCAGGAGAGGGGGCCGGGAGCCGGCCCGCCGGGGAGGACGCGCGGGTCCACTCTGGTCTGCAGCAGATAGGTCTGCCCGTCGCTGGCAATCACGGTGCGTGTCAGCACGATGCCCGGGCCAGGTTCCCCGGAGGCTGTCAACCTGGATGCCCGGGGCGCTGGCCGGGGAGGCGCATCGGAGACATCGAGGAGTGTTATCTGCAGCAACGGCGGCGACATGGCCTGGCTCAATGCCGTCGCAGCCTCGACTCCCCCCTTTGCCAGCACGGCTGCCGCCATCTCCAGATGCTGGTTCGCCAACTGCTGGGCCAGGTGCTCTTCCGGGGGGTCACGCTCGGCACGAAAACCGAGCCAGAGCAGTTGGCTGACCAGCACGATGGCCAGCCAGAACCCCAGCAGAATCTTCCAGAACAAACGTCCCTTGAGGATCACCGTATCTTGTACCCTATGCTGCGCACCGTCTCTATGGTGACGGCCTCCCCCGCTTTTTGCTGCAGTTTCTGCCTCAGGTTGCAGATGTGCACATCGACGCTGCGATCATAGGCCTCCCTCGGGCGCCCTACCCCTTGCAGGGAGAGGGTGTCCTTGGTGACCACCTGCTCCGGTGCTCGCACCAGCAACACCAGCATGTTGAACTCGGTGGCGGTCAGCTCCAGCGGCTCCCCCTGCCAGAGACAGACCCGGTTGGCCGGGGTGACCGTCAGATCCCCGAGGATGAGGGCATCCGGCGAGGGGGTTGCGCTCCCCCCCTCGTTGACCCGCCGCAGAACGGCCCGCAGCCGGGCCACCAGCTCCCTGGGGTAGCAGGGTTTGGGCACATAGTCATCGGCCCCCATCTCCAGTCCCACCACTCGATCCACGTTGTCCCCCTTGGCGGTCAGCATGATGATCGGCAGGCGGCTGCGCTGGCGCACCTGGCGCAGCACCTCGGTGCCGCTCAAGTCGGGCAGCATCACATCCAGCAGCAGGGCGCTGTAACGGCCGGAGAGGGCATGGTGCACACCTTCCCCTCCGGTCAGCACCTGGGTGGTATCAAACCCCTCTCCCCCCAGGTATTCACTCAACATGGCGCCCAGTTCGGCATCGTCATCCACCAGCAGGATCTTCATATGCGGTCTCCCTTGTCGGCGGCCATTTTCGCCGCTTGCCACGCACTTGGCAGCCATTTTTACGAAACCCTTACGCTTGGCGCAAAGAGCCTTAACCCGGCTCTGGGGTAGAGTGCCGCCGTTACCGTCATTCAGGATACAGGTTGTCATGCCCACGTTCTCCCCTCGTCTCTTCTGGCTGCTGCCCCTGTGCGCCCTCGCCCTGTTGCTGGCCTGGCGCCCCCAAGCCAAGGCACCCGCCAGCGACTACATCACCGCCAGCGCAAAGACCCGGGATCTGGAGCAGCTCATCATGGCGGACGGCACCCTGAAGGCGCGCAAGCAGGTGAGCGTGGGCGCCCAGGTGTCGGGCCAGATCAAGAAACTGCACGTGACTCTGGGGCAGGAGGTCAAACAGGGGGAGCTGCTGGTCGAGATAGACGATCTGCCCCAGCAGAACGCCCTCAAGGATGCCCTGGCCCAGCGCGACAACCTCCAGGCCCAGCTGGATTCCAAAGAGGCCACCCTTCGCAATGCTCGCCTGGCGTACCAGCGCCAGCGGCAGATCGTCGCAAGAGGTCTTGGCAGCACGGCCGACCATGACAGCGCCAAGGCGACCCTGGACGAGACCCTGGCCGATATCCGGGCCCTCAACGCCCAGCGGGTGCAGGCCGAGATCGCGGTGGACACAGCCCGGGTCAACCTGGGGTATACCCGGATCCTGGCCCCCCTCTCCGGTACCGTGGTGGCCATGCCGGTGGAGGAGGGGCAGACCCTCAACGCCAGCCAGAGCACCCCTACCCTGCTCAAGATTGCCCAGCTCGACACCATGACGGTGGAGGCCAGGATCTCCGAGGCCGACGTCATCAACGTCCGGGTCGGCATGCCGGTCTATTTCACCATTCTTGGCAACAGCCAGCGCCGCTTCGAGGGATCTCTGCGGGCCATCGAGCCCGCCCCCGACACCATCAATGACGACGACACCACCAGCAGCAGCGACAGCAGCGCCATCTATTATCACGGCCTGTTCGAGGTGCCCAATCAGGACGGTCAGCTCAGGATCAGCATGACGGCCCAGGTCTATCTGGTGGTCGCCCGGCTCAAAGAGGCGCTGGTGATCCCGGCCATCGCCCTGCTGGGGGACCAGGTCCGGGTGGTCGACGACGGGGGCAAGGTCAGCCTGCGCCGGGTCAAGGTCGGCCTGAACAACAAGGTGGATGCCCAGATCCTGTCGGGCCTGAGCGCCGGTGAACGGGTGATCGTCAGCGAAGTGAGCGCAGGCCAGAGCGACGCCGCCGGGGGCATGCCGCCCCCCATGGGAATGTGACCATGGGCGCCTTGTTGCAACTGCGGGGCATCCGCCGCCACTTCGGAGAGGGTGAGCGCACCGTCACCGTGCTCGACGGCATCGATCTGGCGATCGCCCGTGGAGAGATGGTGGCCATCGTCGGCGCTTCGGGCTCCGGCAAATCCACCCTGATGAACCTGTTGGGCTGCCTGGATCAGCCGAGCGAGGGGGCCTATCTGGTGGCCGGGCGCGACACCGCCACCCTCAGCCGGGACGAGCTCGCCGCCCTGCGCCGGGAGCACTTCGGCTTCATCTTCCAGCGTTATCACCTGCTGGCGGATCTCGATGCCCGCACCAATGTGGAGGTGCCCGCCCTCTACGCCGGTCTGGATCCGGCCGAGCGACGCCAGCGGGCCGTGGCCCTGCTGACCCGCTTCGGCCTCGCCAGCCGGCTCAGCCACAAGCCGAGCCAGCTCTCCGGCGGCCAGCAGCAGCGGGTCAGCATCGCCCGCGCCCTCATCAACGGCGGCGAGGTGATCCTGGCCGACGAACCGACCGGGGCCCTCGACAGCCAGAGCGGCGCCGAGGTGATGGCGAGCCTCCAGGCCCTGCATCGCCAGGGCCACACCCTGGTGATCGTCACCCACGACATGGACATTGCCCGCCACGCCGAGCGGATCATCGAGCTGAAAGATGGCCGGGTCATCGCCGATCGCCGCACCCGCCAGCCACAGGCCCTCCCGACTCTCCAGACCGCCGCTGCGCCGCACGCCAGGGGGAAGATCCCTCTGATGGCCGGGCTCGGCAATGCCCTGCGCATGGCGCTGTGGGCCATGGTCGCCCAGCGTCTGCGCACCTGTCTCACCATGCTCGGCATCATCATAGGTATCGCCTCGGTGGTGACCGTGGTGGCCCTCGGCCAGGGCTCCCGGGAGCGGGTGCTGGAGAACATCAACGCCATGGGCACCAGCACTCTGGAGGTGTTCCCCGGCCGCGGCTTCGGGGACATGCGCTCCGCCACCATACAGACCCTGAGGATCGGGGACGCCGAGGCCATCGCCGGGCTGGACTACGTGCACAGCGTCACCCCCAGCCTCAGCACCAGCGCCACCCTGCGTCTTGGCAGCACCGCCGTCTCCGGCACCATCAACGGGGTCGGCGCCCAGTTCTTCCAGGTCAGGGGCTATCGCCTGGCCCAGGGCATGGGCTTCGATCGCCAGAGCGAGGAGAGCCTGGCCCAGGAGGTGGTGATCGACGAGCACACCCGGGACAAGCTGTTCGCCCCGACCCAGTCCCCCCTGGGCCAGGTGATCCTGCTGGGGGATCTGCCCTGCCGGGTGATCGGGGTCGCCATCAAGAACCAGAGCGGCTTTGGCAGCGACGAGACCCTCAACGTCTGGATCCCTCATACCACCGCCATGAGCCGCCTGCTGGGGCAGAGCCATCTGCGCAGCATCAGCGTGCGGGTGCGGGACGAGGTGAGCCTGGACGCCGCCCAGGATGGCATCAGCCGCCTGCTCACCCTGCGCCACGGCAGCCAGGACTTCTTCCTGCTCAACACCGACAGCATCCGCCAGACCATCAGCCAGACCAGCGCCACCCTGACCACGCTGATCGCCCTCATCGCCCTCATTTCCCTGATCGTCGGGGGCATAGGGGTGATGAACATCATGCTGGTCTCGGTCACCGAGCGCACCCGGGAGATAGGGGTGCGGATGGCGGTCGGCGCCCGGACCCGGGACATCCAGCAGCAGTTCCTCATTGAAGCCGTGCTGATCTGCCTGCTGGGGGGCGTGCTCGGCATCGTCCTCTCCCTGGTGCTGGGCCAACTGTTCGACCACTTCAGCAGCGGCGTCCGGATGAGCTACTCCCTTGCCGCCATGGGGGTGGCCTGCCTCTGCGCCAGCCTGATCGGGGTGATCTTCGGCTTCGCCCCGGCCCGCCAGGCCGCCAGGCTGGATCCCATCCACGCACTGGAGCGCGAATAGCCCGCCTTGACGCCGGGGTGACGCCACTCACCCCGACACCGGATCGGGGGCCGATGCCCGGCCCCGCCACCAAGCCTGAACGCCCGCACTTCTTCCCAGACTGCGCGGGTTCTTTGACCGGGTCCCGTACCCGGTCTTTTTTTGTCTCCCGCCCGCCACACCCACAAAAAAGCCGCCCGAAGGCGGCTCTTGTCATCACGGGCCAGGCGGTTATCCGGGCCATCAGGCGCCGATGATGCCGCCATCGTCCCGGGTGATCCGCAACACGGCGGAGCGGGGAATGGCGGTGCCGCCGTCCGGGAAATGGGAGGGCGCCCCCTCCTCACCCGGGTGCTGCACCCCGACGAACAGGGTGCGCCAGTCAGGCGTGAAGGTGAGGCCCGTTATTTCGCAGGCCACGGGGCCGGTCAGGAAGCGGCGCACCTCGCCGCTCGCGGGATCGGCGCACAGCATCTGGTTGTTGCCCATGCCGGCAAACTGCTTCTCGTTGGAGTAGTCGCCGTCGGTCTGGATCCAGAGCCGCCCCGCCTCGTCGAAACCGATGCCGTCCGGGCTGTTGAACATGTTGTCCGGATGGATGTTGGCACTGCCCGCCATCAGCCCCTCCTTGTGCACGCCGGGGTTGCCCGCCAGCAGGAAGAGATCCCACTCGAAGCGGTCGCTCCCGTGATCGTCCCCCATCGGGCGCCAGCGGATGATCTGGCCATAGGGGTTCTCGGCCCTGGGGTTGGCGCCATCCAGGGGCTGGTTCTCCTTGATGCCGCGGTTCTTGTTGTTGGTCAGGGTGCAGTAGACCTCGGCACGGTGGGGATGCACGGCCACCCACTCGGGCCTGTCCATGGTGGTGGCGCCAAGCCGGGTCGCCGCCTCCCGGGCGAAGATGAGCACCTCCCCCTGATCGGCGAAGCCATTCTCCCGGGTCAGGCCGTGCTGGCCGTGTACCAGGGGCAGCCACTGGCCTGTGCCCCTGAGCTCCCCCTCCTTGGCCTCGAAGCGGGCCACATAGAGGGTGCCCTCGTCCAGCAGATCCCGGTTGGCGGGGTCATTGCCCGGCGCCACCCTGTTCTTGGAGACGAAGCGATAGATGTGCTCGCCCCGCTCGTCGTCGCCCAGGTAGACCACGGCGCGGCCATCCTTGTTGACGGTGAAGGCCGCATTCTCATGTTTGAAGCGGCCAAGGGCGGTGCGCTTCTTCGGGGTGGAGGCGGGATCGCGGGGATCGATTTCCACCACCCAGCCGAAGCGGTGCGGCTCCTGGGGATGCTTCGCGAGATCGAACCGCTCGTCAAATTTGTGCCAGCCAAAGCCTGCATCCTCGGCGGCCAGGCCGTAGCGGGCGGCGCGCTGGTCCAGCACCGGCTTGCCCTCGCTGCCGAAGTAGCCGTTGAAGTTCTCCTCGCAGGTGAGGTAGGTCCCCCAGGGGGTCTGGCCATTGGCGCAGTTGTTGAAGGTGCCAAGGGCGGTGCGCCCCTCGGGATCGGCCTGGGTCTTGAGCAGGGCATGGCCCGCCGCCGGGCCGCTCAATGTCATGGGGGTCGTGGCGGTGATGCGGCGGTTGAGGGCCCCCTTGGGGTTGGCCTGCCACTTGCCATCGACGCGCACCAGCTCCACCAGGGAGACCCCGTGGGCCGCCTGGGCCTTGGCGACGGCGCCGGCACTGAGGGCCTTGCCGCCATCCGCAAACAGGTATTCGTAGTTGGTGTATTCGTTGTTGACGGCGAGCAGGGCGCGATCCGGGCCCAGGGAGAAGAAGCTCATACCGTCGCTGTTGTCGCCAAACTGGCGGGCCTGGGCCTTGGCATCGTTGCTTTGGGCAAAGGCGGGGGCATCGGGGAAGAGGGCATCTCCCCAGGCGATCAGCACCTCGGCCTTGTAGCCGGGCGGCACCACTATGGTGTCGGCCACCGAGGCGGGCACGGCCTGGAAGCCAAGCAGCGGCTGGGTTGCGGCGGCCACGGCCTGGGCCACGGGGCTCGCGGCAAAGAAGGCCACCATGCTGGCGGCGCCCACCCCTTTGAGGAAGCCACGGCGGCTGAGATCCGCCTCGATGAGGCGGTTGAACGCCGGCTCCTGCTCGCGGGGGTGGTTGGCACTGTCTTTCTCGTCAAAACGGCTCATCGGCTTTTCCTTGTTATCTCGGCGCAATCATTGCGTCATCACGGCGTCCGGCCACAGCATGGCAGCGCTTTATTAAACGAGAATGACAAATGATGAGATAACCGGCTGGCCCGGCAAGACGCCACCGCCAACGACAAGGGGCGGTGGACACCAGTCCCACCGCCCCGAAAGACACATCGCCGACAGAAGCTCTCCCTTCTAGCCGCACTTCTTCAGGCTGATATGCCAGTTGGCGCCGGATTGCACCTGATGTTTGGCGGCGAAGCTGTCCATGTTCAGCGCCACCGACACCTGCAACAGGCTGTTGAGGTAGACCAGGGGCTGGCCCTCCGGCACATCGCCAAAGCTGCTGACGTAGGGGGCCTTGCCCTCGTATTTCAGCGCATCCCCTTCGCTGATCCTGATGCAGGCGTTGTCCCCCTTGTGGATACCCGCCTTGGTCAGCAGGCTGTCGTCGATATTGGTCCAGACGTTGCCGTACTGCACGTCCAGGATCGGAATGGTGCCCTTGAGGGTACCGTCTTGCTCGGCCACCGCCGGCTGATAGGGGATGGTCACCACCTCGGCGGGCAGCAGAGGCCCCACCTGCTCGAAGCTGATGGCACCGGAGGCGAGGCGCGCGCCGGTGTAGGCGTAGACGTCGCGGCCGTGGAAGGTGTAGGACTTCTCGGAGCCCTTGAGGCGGTTGGTTTTCTCGTCTATCTGGCGCACCGCCTCGATGCCCAAGTGCTCCGCCACCAGGGTCAGGGTGCCGTTGTCCGGGCTGACGATGTAGTGGCCGCTCCTGGTCTTCAGTACCACCGACTTGCGTTCGGTGCCGACACCGGGGTCCACCACGCTGACGAAGACGGTGCCCGCGGGCCAGTATTGCAGGGTCTGATAGAGGCGGTAGGAGGCTTCCCAGATGTTGTAGGCCGGGATCTCGTGGGTCAGGTCATGGAGCGGCAGGGTGCGGTCCACCCCGAAGGCGACCCCCTTCATGGCCGAGACGGCGCCATCCTTGAGACCGAAGTCGGTCTGGAACACCAGAGCCTCGTTGGCAAGGGCACTCGCCCCCACCAGAGAGAGAGCGAGCACGAGGGCGCGGGGGACGATACGAATATCCATGTCAGGGCTCCTTTAAAGACGTTTGGACGTCCAGATTGCCACTCATGGGGATCTTTGCAACCCCTGATGCCCGAATGGGGGGCGAAATGACTCGCCAATCCGCCCCGTGCGGGTGTATCCATGGGGCATCCAACGCCGGGAGCACACCAGATGACCAGAGAGCATCACGACACCATTTTGCTGAGCCTGGGCAATACCCGAAGCCAGGTCGCGCTCACCGCGGCCGATGGCACCAGCCAGACATTTGCATTGACACTGGGGCTCGATGCCCTGACCCCGGGACCCTTTCGCCGGGATCCGCCGACGCCCCTGGAGCTTGAGCAAGCCATCATGGTGGTGGAGGATGTGCTGATGCCCCTCGCGGCACGGATCCCGCCCCACCCCGTGCTGCACCTGCAAAGCCCGGAGCCCCTGGCCGAGGTGCTAGGCAACCGGGTGCAGAACCGGGAAAACATAGAGCGGTTGTTCGGCCAGCTTGCCGCCATGGTGGAGGGGGATCCCCTGGCCTCGGCCCAGTTGCCGAGGGAGAGGCGCATCGCAGCAGCCCTGCTGATCCTGCGGGAGTGGATGCACCACCTGGATGCCGGGAGCGTCGTCCTGGTCGATGGGTGATGCCCTGTCACACAGCGGGCTCGAAGGGATGCCGTGACACCGCCCAGGCCAGCCCCAGGCTTGTCAGGGTGCTGCCGACGAAGAGCAGATCCAGCGCGACGCCAAGACCGGCCCCGTCGCTCACCCAGCCCAGCAACACGGGTACCCAGTTCGCCACATAGGCGATCACATAGAAGAGGGAGAGCAGCCGCGCGTGGCTGGCCGGGGGCGCGATGCGATTGATCAGGGTCGCACTGCCCACGAACACGGCCCCCTGGGCATAGCCCGCCACCAGCAGCCCGAGTCCCGCCAGCCAGCTGGGCAGGCCGTGAACGGCCCCGGCAAAGAGCAGCACGCACAGCGCCAGGGCCAGCACGCCGCTTTGCAGGGTATGGCGGGCATCGAGGCGACGGGCCCAGAGCTGGCAAAGCCCGGAGAAGACCAGATAGGCCGCGACAAGATAGCCGAACAGCCCCAGATCCGTCATGCCCAGCATCTCGCTCACCACCTTGGGACCCATGGCCAGCAAGCTGGCCGCCACCGCCCAGGCGGTGAAGAGCGCCAGGGCGCAAAGGAAGAACCCGGCCCCCGTGGCCCTGAGCCCCTCTCCCAGGGAGCCGCCACTCTGCCCGCTCGGGGCGGCCTCCGTCGCCCTCACCCCTTTGGGCCAGCTCAACACCAGCCCCCCGATGGCGCAGGCCGCCATCCCCAGGATCAGCAGAAACGGCAGCGTGGTCGGGTAGAGATCCTGCTGCAGCGCCAGCCCGCTGAACACGGGGCCAAGGGCCAGCCCGGCGGTGAAAGACAATGTGGCGCTCAGCGCCGCCCGCTTACCCCCATCCCTGGGGCCAAAACGCAGCAGCGCCACATTGGCGGCACCGGTCAGGCTGCCCGTGCCAATCCCGGCCAGCAGCCGCGCCAGCAAAAGGGTCCAGAAGCTGTCGGCCAGGGAGAAGAGCAGGGCCTCGCCCCCGACCGCCACCAGGGCAGGCAGGATCAGGGTGCGCAGATCCGCCACGCGTCCTGCCAGGTTGCCCACCCCGAACAAGGCGATGAGCACGCCCCCCGCATAGCCGCCATAGATGAGGCTGAGGCCGAGATCGCTCAGGGCCAGCGCCGCCTGGTAATGGGGATAGAGCGGGGTAGGCACGCTGCTGTTGAGCAGGGCCGACATCAGGGCGAGGGAGAGAAACCAGCGCAGACGAGGATGGACAACCTGACCTGGCTCGCAAGCCGGGACGCTTGAGACAGACATGGACACTCCAGTGGCAGACGAATGAAGCCGCAATCGGGAGCGACATCATAGCGATCCCGCCCACCCCGGACTGCGGCAGTTCTGCATCACGCCGACTCAATCCTGCATCACGTCGAGGTGGCGCGCGCCCTTGGCCGGGGAGCCGCAGGCACGCACCGGACCCGGTCTATCCCCTTGTGCTGCCATCCCCGCTGGCATCTAATATTGCGGCGCCAATCGGGCGTTCTGCTTGAGTGAGGAGCAAGCATGATCAACTGGGACGATGCCCGCTTCTTCCTGGCCCTGGCACGGCGGGGCAGCCTGCGACAGGCCGGACTCGAGCTCGGGGTGGATCAGGCCACCGTCGGGCGGCGGATCACCCTGCTCGAGCAGCAGCTGGGGGCCAAGCTGTTTATCCGCACCCCCAGACACTATCGGCTCAGCCCCCTCGGGGAAGCGCTGCAGCCCCAGGCCGAGGCCATGGCGCAGGCGGCCCTGGCCATGATGCGCACCGCAAGCCTGGGGGAGCTGGAAGGGGAGGTTTGTATCGCCACTACGGATACCCTTGCCCAGGGCTTCGTGCTGCCCGCGTTCACCCTGCTGCGCCAGCGCCACCCCGGCATCCGCCTCAAGTTGCTGACCGCCGTCAGCGTGAGCGACATCCCCAATCAGGAGGCGGATCTCGCCATTCGCAGCGTGCGCCCCGAGCAGGGAGATCTCGTGGTCAAACGGCTCGCCACCATCAAGATGGGGCTCTACGCCTCTCCCGACTACCTGGCCAGGCGAGGCACGCCCCGCTCGGGTCAGGCACTGCAAGAGCACGACCTGTTGCTCTTTCCCAGAGAGCTGGTGGCCCGTCACTGGCTGAGTCTGTGCGGCGAACCGCTCCACGAGCCCAACGTGGTCCTGCAGAGCAATGCCCAGCTGGTGCTGATGGCCGCCGCCCGGCAGGGGCTCGACATCGCCCTGCTCTCCACCTTCCTCGCCGAGGAGGATCCCGCCCTGGTGCGCCTGCTGCCTGACCAGCACGATCCCATCGACATCTGGATGGTGCTGCACCCGGACGTGCAGAAGACGGGCCGAATGCGCGCCCTGGTGGCAGCCCTGGAGGAGGTGTTCCAGCCCCTGCAACAGACCCAGCCCTCCGCCACCCCCTGTCAAACGCACAGGGATTGAGCGGGTATGCCCCCCATACGGGGCACTTTCTTCGCAACGAACCATGTTAGAGTCCGCCGCTGTTTTTTCCTTTGATAACGGGGCCTTACATGAAGAAGTTTGTTGTTTCATCCAGTGTCATCCTGATGGCGGGCTTGCTGACAGCCTGTGCGAGCGAGTCGTCGCGCACCCTGGAGGTACCCAAGGTTGCCTCCTATCAGAGCCACTATCAGGGCGCACGCAGCCCCATCGCCGTCGGCAAGTTCGACAACCGTTCCAGCTACATGCGTGGCATCTTCTCCGACGGCGTGGACCGGCTGGGCAACCAGGCGAAAACCGTGCTGATCACCCACCTGCAGCAGACCGGCCGCTTCAGCGTGCTGGATCGCGACAACATGGCGGAGATCCAGGCCGAAGCCGGGATCAAGCAACAGGCTCAGCAACTCAAGGGCGCCGACTACGTGGTCACCGGCGACGTCACCGAGTTTGGTCGCAAGGAAGTCGGTGATCATCAGCTGTTTGGCATCCTGGGTCGCGGCAAGTCACAGATCGCCTATGCCAAGGTCAACCTGAACATCGTCAACGTCACCACCTCGGAAGTGGTCTTCTCTTCCCAGGGTGCCGGGGAGTACGAACTCTCCAACCGCGAGATCGTCGGCTTCGGCGGCACCGCCAGCTACGACTCCACCCTGAACGGCAAGGTGCTGGATCTCGCCATCCGCGAGGCCGTCAACAATCTGGTGAACGGCATCGAGACCGGTGCCTGGCGCCCGGCCCAATGAGGAGAGACGAGATGACGCTGTTCCGTCCTTCTCTGCTGCTGGTCAGCGGCCTGCTGCTGAGCGCCTGCGCCCAGGGGCCGCAGACGCTCTACAACTGGGAGCAATATCAGGGAGTGGTTTACCAGCACATGCAGGGTGACGACACCGGGGTCGAAGCGCAGATCGATGCGCTGGAGAAAAACCAGCAAGAAGCGAGCGCCAAGGGGCAGGCTGTGCCACCGGGCTTTCACGCTCACCTCGGCATGCTGTACGCCCAGCTCGGCAAGGATGCCCAGACTCGCGAGCAGTTCGAAACCGAGAAGCGCCTCTTCCCCGAATCGGCCCCCTTCATGAACTTCCTGATGTCCAACAAGAAGGGAGAGACCCAATGACCCTGCGCCCCCTCCTTGCCCTCACGCTGGGCGCCCTCCTCCTGGGCGGCTGCGCACAGGGCCCCGGCTACGACTACAGCAACTTCAAGGAGAGCAGACCAACCTCCATTCTGGTGCTGCCGCCGGTGAATCACTCGCCGGACATCAAGGCGGGCCCCAGCCTGCAATCCCAGATCACCTATCCGCTCGCCGAGTCCGGCTATTACGTGCTGCCGGTGGCGGTTACCAACGAGACGTTCCGGCAGAACGGCGTGACCGAGCCCGCCGACATCCAGGCGCTGCCCATCAAGAAGCTCCACGAGATCTACGGTGCCGATACCGCCCTCTACCTCGACATCAAGGAGTACGGCACCAGCTATCTGGTCATCTCCAGCGAGACAGTGGTCACCGCCAGTGCCCGCCTGGTGGATCTGCGCACCGGCAAGATGCTGTGGGAAGGCAGTGCCAGCGCCAGCAGTGCCGAGCAGCAGGGCAATTCGGGGGGCGGCCTCATCGGCATGCTGGTGGTGGCGGTGGTCAATCAGATTGCCAACACCCTGACCGACAAGGGCCATGAAATCGCCGGCATCACCAGCGTCAGGCTGCTCAGTGCCGACATGCCCAACGGCATCCTCCCTGGCCCCCGCTCGCCGAAATACCAGGCTCGCTAAGGCGCCTGTCACAGTCCACACAAGAGGGCGCCATGCCCTCTTGTTTCAGCCCCCCCCCCTTTTCCCCGCCCACCATCGAATGCGATCTTATCGTCTATCTTTTTGATATTACTGGCTCATTTTTGTGCACCCCCCATGGCACCCCACCAACTTCATCTGGTGATGCCCGGTAAAATCAGTTACAAAAAAGGCCTCTGTCACCACGGGAGCGTTCACGCCATGGCCGCCTCACTGCTGCGTTTCCTCCCCCGTCGATGGCTCACCCGGCTTGGCTGGCTCTGCCTGGCCCTGATGGGGCTCGGATTGGTGTGCAACTACACCTACCTTCGTATCAGGCACGACATGGCGATCATCACCGCCAAGCAGCCCAACCTGTTCGAGGTGTTCTATCAGCGGGCCCGCATCCTGGCGCCGGAGAAACTGGCCGCCTTCATCGACAACAGCAGCATCAAGATGCCCATCTTCAGCGAGAACGGGGATGCGACGGCCTATGCCTATGGCTATGATCTCCCCACCCTGAAGCGCCTGGCGGTCATTCCCGTGTTGCCCCCGGCCAACCAGATGCTCCTCGCCTACCTGTACGTCATCTCCAACCCCGAGGTCCTCAACCTCTACGCCTTCTATGATGATCGCCGCATGCTTGGCATGGTCGCCAGCAAGGGGATGCTGCCGAGCCAGTTGTTGCCCATCAACACCGACCTCAGCGACATCGAGCCCTGGACCCACTATTTCGGTTGCGCCTTTTTCGCGGCCACCCATGTCCCCTGCAGCACGGATGAAGCCTGGGTCTCCGGTCTCTATACCGACACCTTCACCGGGTTGCAGGCCATCACCCTCTACTTCCCCTTCATCTATTACGAACCCGCCATCAAGGACTACCGCTATGGGCTCAAGGGCATCGACATCGCCGTCGACCGGGCGTTCAAGGAGGTGCTGCGCCCCTTCGAACATCTCAACCCGACCCGGACCGTCCTCTCCTTCGAAGAGGTCGAGCCCTGCCGCCCGTTCCACCTCTGCCTGAGCACGCCGCTGATGCGCACCAAGGCGGGCAGCGACCTCTATCTCAAGTGGTCATACAGTTACGGTGACTTTGCCCGGGCCGTGCTCTACGGGCCGGCCTTCAAGATCTATCTCATCGTCATGCTGCTGCTGATGCTGACGGGGCGCAGCCTGGTTACCCGCCTGCGCACCCTGGCCCAGACCGACCACCTGACCCGACTGCCGCGCCGTGACATCCTGAACGAGGCGCTGCTGCAGGAGCACGACTACCTGATGATCCTCGACATCGACAACTTCAAGTCCGTCAACGACACCCATGGCCACGGGGTGGGTGACCTGGCGCTCGTCGCCTTCGCCGCTCACCTCAAGGCCAATATCCGCAGGGGCGATGTCGCCATTCGCTGGGGCGGGGAAGAGTTCATCGTGCTGTTCAAGGGGATGGACGATGACAACATGATGCATCACTCCGCCGCCCGTCTGCTGGAGCGGCCATTGCGCATCCCCGAGCTGCCCGCCCCCATCACCTTCTCCGCCGGAGTGACCCGCATTCGCGATTACCTGACGGTGGCCGAGGCGGTGCAACTGGCCGACGACCTGCTCTATCACGTCAAGCAGCACGGCAAGCGCAATATCGCCTATTACCAGGGGCAGACCATCCGTCTTGTCCGCGATCCGGGCGCCGATTCGGCCCCCTGAGCGCTCCGGCTTCTGCCGCGCCCCCGCTATCTGTTACCATCCCGCCACGCTGATTGTTTCCGTCCCTGCAACGGGGCGGGATAACCCCATACTGGTGCCCTATGTCCATTGCCTCCTTCGCCGAACTGGCCCTCTCCCCCCGCTTGCAGCAAACCCTGACCGAGCTTGGCTACGCCGCCCCCACCCCGGTGCAGGCCAGCGCCATCCCCCTGATCCTCGCGGGGCGGGATCTGATGGCGGGCGCCCAGACCGGCACCGGCAAGACCGCCGCCTTCGTGCTGCCGCTGCTGGAGCAGTTGCTGCAACACCCGACGAGCGATGCCCCCCGCCCCATTCGCGCCCTGGTGCTGGTGCCGACCCGCGAGCTGGCGGTGCAGGTTGCCGAGAGCGTCACTCGCTACGCCAGGGGCACCACTCTCACCAGCACGCTGGTCTACGGCGGGGTGAGCATCGCCGCACAGGTGGAGGCGCTGAAAGCAGGGGTGGATATCCTCATCGCCACCCCGGGCCGCCTGCTCGATCACCTGCGCCAGGGGGCGCTGAGCCTCGCAGCCCTGCGCCATCTGGTGTTTGACGAGGCGGACCGGATGCTCGACATGGGCTTTATGGACGAGATCAAGGCGCTGCTGAAGCAAATCCCGGCGGATCGCCAGACCCTGCTGTTTTCGGCCACCTGCGACGACAACCTCTTTGCCCTCTGCAAGGTGCTGCTGCGCGACCCGGCGCTGGTGGAAATGGCACCGCGCAACACCACGGCGGCTGAGGTGGAGCAGCGGGTCTATGCGGTGGACAGCGATCGCAAGGTGGCACTGGTCCAACACATGCTGACCGTGAAAGGCTGGGCACCGGCCCTGATTTTCAGCCGCACCCGACAAGGGGCCGACAAGCTGGCCCAGCAGCTTGGCAAGGGGGGCATCAATGCGCTGGCCTTCCACGGGGATCTATCACAGAGCGCGCGGGAAAACGTGCTGCTGGCGTTTCGCGCCGGCACCTTGCAGGCGCTGGTGGCCACCGACGTGGCGGCTCGCGGCCTCGATATCAGCGATCTCAACCATGTGATCAATCTGGAGTTCCCCTATCAGCCCGAAGATTACGTCCATCGCATCGGGCGCACCGGCCGCGCCGGCAACAAGGGACTCGCCATCACCCTGTTCAGCCCGGAAGACGCGCCGCTTCTAGAGAAGGTGGAGGCAGTGCTCGACACCCGTCTGCCCCAGCAGTGGTTCCCGGGCTTTGAGCCGGATCTGACCCGCTTCGACCCCGAGCCGCGCCGCGCCAGCAAGGGCGCCCAGAAGCAGAAGGCCAGAAAGCAGGCCCTCGCGGGCAACAAGGGCGGTAAGGGACGAAAATCCTGACACGACGGTTTGCTGGGGCAGCCATGCGGCTGCCCCAGCATCACCCCTCTCCAGACCCAGGCCTGTGGGGTGACGCCAACCGCTTTCCTGCCCCCCTGTTCTGCTCCGCGCCCTCCTCCTCAGTCCGCTTGCCCTGACCCGGCGACCCTTTGCCACACTCTGCTACAAAAGAGGTAGTCAGGGGGCACACTTTCGCCACAAAGCAGGCGTGCAATGGAGGCATGGACAAGGAGGACATCATGAAACCCGCATCCCTCGTCTGGGCCCTGCCCCTGACCCTCACCCTGCTCTGGCTCGCTGGCCTCACCCAGTGGCCCGCCAGCGTCTGGCCTTGGCGCCACGAGCTGCTGATCCTGACCGGCCTGATTGGCCTTGGCGCCATGACCCTCTCTTTGCTGCTCGCCCTGCGCCTGCCCAGGCTCGAAGCCTGGTGCGGCGGGCTGGATCGCATGTTGCACCTGCACCGCAGCAGCGCCCTCTGGGCCACCGGCACCCTGGTGGCCCACTGGCTGCTGGTGGAAGCCCCCAAGTGGGCCGTCGCCGTCGACTGGCTGACCCGGCCAGCGCGCCGCGGTGCTGGTGCTGGTGCTGGTGCTGGTGCTGGTGCTGGTAACGATGCCCTGTGGCACGAACTCGGCAATACCCTGGGGGAATGGAGTTTCTATCTGCTGCTGGCGCTGGTGGTGGTAAGCCTGCTGGCGGTGGTGCGCTACGAGCGCTTCAAGGTGGTTCACCGGCTGGCTCCGGTCATCTATCTGATGGGCTGGCTGCACGGGCTCTGCCTGCTGCCGCGCATCGGCGCCCTGACCCCGGTCGGCCTGACCCTACTTATCGGCGGCGGGCTGGGGGCTCTGGGGGCGCTCTACTCCCTGTTTGGCCGGGTGGGGCGGGACGCACGCCGCCAGGGGACGGTCAGCGCCCTCATCCCTCTGGACGAGTGCACCCTGGAGATCAGGGTCACCCTGGCCTCTCCCATTACTGGCTACCGCCCCGGGCAGTTCGCCTTCTTCGACTTCGCCGGGCGCGGCGAGCCCCATCCCTACACCCTGGTCAATGTCTCGGCGGATGGCCGCACCCTGACACTGGCGGTGCGCGCCCTCGGGGATCACACCCGCTGGCTGCACCGCCACCTCAAGGTGGGGGATACGGTCACCGTGACCGGCCCCTATGGCGCCTTCGCCCTGCCGGATCCGGCCCCCGCGCTCTGGGTGGGCGCCGGTATCGGCATCACCCCCTTCGTCGCCTGGCTGGAGGCCCTGGTGCGCCGTGGCGAACAACGCCCCGGCACCACCTTGCTGCAGTGCGCCCCCACCGCCGAGGCCGCCCCTTATCACGCCCGGCTGGCCGAGCTGTGCCGCCGGGCCGGGGTCGAGTACCAATTGCACCTGGAATCCGAGCGCGGCCGACTGGATCTCGCCGCCCTGGGCCAACGCCAGCACACCCCGGTGTGGTTCTGCGGCCCCGAGCCCATGGCCCACACCCTGGATGCCCATCTGGCCACCCCGCTGCACCGGGAGCTGTTTCGCTTTCGCTGACGGGCCAGCCGGCGCAGTCAGCCATCGGCTGCGCCGTTTTTCTCGGTGCGGGGCGCAGGCGGGCCGGCAAACAGCAAGATTGTCCAAGCGGGCGACACAGGCTTGGGGCTAGATTAGGGGGGCAGTCTGGTACAGGAGGGAAAGATGGCGCAGGACAACCAGTTCATATTCGCACACAGTCAGCACCTGGCGAGCCTGACTGCGCTGCGGGTCAACATGACGGAATTTCGCTACGACCGTCACGCCCACGAGGAGTACTCCTTCGGGGTCACTCTGGCCGGGCGGCAGAACTTCTTCTGCCACGGCGGAGCCCACTCCAGCCCGGCAGGCAGCGTCATCCAGTTCAATCCCGGGGATGTCCACGACGGTCATGCCGGTGACAACGCCAGCCTCGACTACACCATGCTCTACATTCCGCCCCACGAACTCACCCCGCTGTTTGCCGATGCCGCGGGCGAGCGGGCAATGGGGACCTATCGGTTGTTGCAGCCCCTGGTGCGCGATGAGGCGCTGAGCGCCTGCATCCTCGAGCTGGCCCAGGCGGTGCGCGGCCAGGCCGACAGCATAGAGCAGGAGTTTGCCCTCTATCGCCTCGCCACCCGGGTGATGCAGCAGGCGGGACGTTTTGAGCCCAATGGCCGGGTGAGCCGCATCGATCGCCTCCTGTTGCAGGCCAGGGACTTTATCCACGCCCACTTCCAGCAGGATATCTCCCTGGCCGACATCAGCGCGGCGGCCAACATCTCCAAGTACCACTTCCTGCGGCTGTTTCGCCAACAGCTTGGCATCACACCCCATCAATACGTGATCAACTGCCGCATCAATGCCGCACGGCGCGCCCTGGCCGCCGGAGAGTCGGCGCAGGATCTGGTGTACCGCTACGGTTTCACCGATCTCAGTCACCTCAACCGTCGCTTCAAGCGCATCTATGGCATGACTCCCACCCAATACAGTGCCAGCCTGATCCGCTGAGCCCAAGGAACACCCCATGATTGAGCTTCTCGCCTATGCCATCGGCATCATGTATACCCCTGGCCCCGTCAACCTTATCGGCCTCAATGCAGGCCTGGGTGGCCGCACCCGCGCCTCCCTTGGCTTCTTCCTCGGGGTCGGCTTGGCGATGTTCGTGCTCCTGCTGCTCTTTGGCTGGGCGGGCACCCGCCTGGTGCGGGAAGATACCCTGATCTATGTCAGCCTGGTGGGGTGCCTCTATATCGCCTATCTCGCCATCAAGATTGCCAGCGACAGCGGCGAGCTCGGTGCCAACGAGGCGCCTGCCCGCCCTCTGGGGGTGCGCAGCGGCTTCGTCATCCAGTTGCTCAACCCCAAGGCCATGATCGCCACCCTGCCCATCACCAGCATCCAGTTCCCGGCAGCCCAGATCCACGGCTGGAGCCTGCTGCCCTGGTCCCTGCTGCTCGGCCTGCTGGCCGCCGGCGCCCCCGGCAGCTACTCGATGGCGGGCAGTCTCATCGGACGTCATCTTCAACATCCTCGCTGGTTCAGGTACTTCAACCTGCTGATGGCCGCCCTGCTGCTCTACAGCGCCATCGCCCTGGCCTACCTGCATGTCTACCTGCCGCTGGCTGGCTGAGCAGGTCAATTGCCCACGCCAAAAACGGTGAAACACCACCGATGAAATGGCACTGCAACTGAGAAGACACAGGCCGGGCACTGCTTCACCGGCCTTTTCGGGTCATTTTCGCCATGGGCTGACTATCCTCAACAGGGTCTTGTGCCCGAAGTGACACTCCCCATGGTTCGCTTCGGTACCAGAGGCAGACCCCTTCCCTCATCGGCGTCAACGCAGCAATACGACGCCATGACCAAAACCCTCATTCGGATATTGATGCAGGTTGAATGAATCAATATCATCTTGCGGCCCCTGGTCATGGATAAGAATGTTGTATGTCCTTTGATAAAAAGCACGGTGAGTTCATCTTCAATGTGCAGGAACACCTGGTCACCTGCGAGCTGATCGGCCCTTTCAATGAAGAGGGTATGCTGACGTGGATTACGGAGATTAAGCGCGTAGTAAACAGTCTTGATGGTAAGCGTTTCTGCGCCCTGGTGGACCATCGCCAGCATCAGGGGGTGGTGCTCTCCGCCCTGCCCCATCTGCAAGAGACCTATCAGTGGCTGACACAGAAGAATCTGGTGGCCATCGCCTCCCTCTATTCGGCCAAGGTGCTCCATCACATCGCCCTCTCCTGCCTCTCTCTCACCCATCCGGACCATATCCGGGCATTCAACGACCCCCAAGAGGCCATCGCCTGGCTGGATGCGCAATATCGGGCTCAGTGACCAACCCGGCCTGTGTTGATACGCCATATGCCGCGCCCTCACCGCCCTGGTCCGGATAAACAGGCCCCAATCCCTGCCCTGAGGTGCTGAGCCCGGCAGCAACCGATGGCTATTCCCCGAGCGACAGGAAAGAGGCCACCGTCAGACCCGCCGCATCTTGCCCGGTTATCTGTACCGGCAGGGCAGCATCCCGGCCAAGGGGCATCTGCGCCGCCCGCACGCTGCCGCCCCAGAAGCTCGCCACCAGTATCAAGGCCCCGGCCAACCCGTATTTGATCCAGGATTTCATTGTCTTGCTCCCCTCTCGTTGGCCCTCGCCACCCCTGTGACAAGGGAAGGTGCGAATAAGCGGGGAAATTCTTCTCGGCTGACTCAGTCATTTCATTTCTTCATGTTTGAGCCGATTTTTTCTCCCGTAAATGCCTTGAATCAGCCTATTTAGACCGTTTCTTCGCCATTTAAGGCGTTATCCCCAGTTTTTAGTGAGATCTCTCCCACTGACGTATCATTTGGTCCGCCCGAAACAGGTTGGCCAGCGTGAATAACATCGCCAGTTGGTTATCGTTTTTCAGCAACCCCTTGTATCTGGCTTTCACGAAGCCGAACTGTCGCTTGATGATGCGAAATGGGTGCTCCACCTTGGCCCGGATGCTGGCTTTCATGTATTCGATGTTGATGGCCGTTTTGTTCTTGCGTGGATGCTGTTTCAAGGTTCTTACCTTGCCGGGGCGCTCGGCGATCAGCCAGTCCACATCCACCTCGGCCAGCTCCTCGCGCTGTGGCGCCCCTTGGTAGCCGGCATCGGCTGAGACAAATTGCTCCTCTCCATGCAGCAGATTACCCAGCTGATTGAGGTCATGCTCGTTGGCCGCGGTGGTGACTAGGCTGTGGGTCAGGCCACTCTTGGCATCGACACCAATGTGGGCCTTCATGCCAAAGTGCCACTGATTGCCTTTCTTGGTCTGATGCATCTGCGGATCGCGTTGCTGCTCTTTGTTCTTGGTCGAGCTGGGTGCCTCAATGATGGTGGCATCGACCAAGGTGCCTTGAGTCATCATGACGCCTGCTTCGGCCAGCCAGCGATTGATGGTCTTGAACAATTGGCGGGCCAGTTGATGCTGCTCCAGCAGGTGGCGGAAATTCATGATGGTGGTGCGGTCCGGCAAGGCGCTATCCAGGGATAACCGGGCAAACAGACGCATGGAGGCGATTTCGTACAGAGCATCTTCCATCGCGCCATCGCTCAGGTTGTACCAATGCTGCATGCAGTGAATGCGTAACATGGTTTCCAGCGGATAAGGTCGCCGGCCATTACCAGCCTTGGGGTAAAACGGCTCGATGACTTCCACCATGTTTTGCCATGGCAGAATCTGCTCCATGCGGGACAAGAAAATCTCTTTTCTGGTCTGACGGCGCTTACTGCTGAATTCACTGTCGGCGAAGGTAAGTTGATGACTCATGATGAACCCTGTTCCATGGCTCCAGATGACAAACATGATCTCATATCAGGGACTTGTTCGCACCTTCCCTAGTCCTACTGGTAATCACCCTCACCCCAACGGCGGCGTCCGCGGCGGCACCATTCGCTTGCTGCCGGTGGACTCGAAAGCCGAAGCAAAGCGCAGCAGGTTGTTGTCGTCATAGGCGCGGCCGGCGAAGGTCAGGCCCACCGGCATACCGATATCGGCCATCACGCCCATGGGGACGGTGACGGTCGGCACGCCGAGGTGGCGGATGGCGAGGTTGCCGTTGGCCACCCAGATGCCGTTGCTCCAGGCGATATCGGCGGAGGCCGGATTCACGTCCGCATCGGCCGGGCCCACGTCAGCGACGGTGGGGAACAGCACGGCGTCGAGCTTGAGCTCGTCCATCCAGTCCTCCAAGTCCAGCTTGCGGGTCTGCTCCAGCCCACGCAGGCCGTCCGGCACAGAAGCAATCTCGTCGAAGCGCTTGAGGCCGCGCTTGGCCATCTTGACGTACTCGTCCATGCCCGCAGCCAGATCGCCCTCGCGGTTCGGCAAAGTGCCCGGATCGTGGGGGAAGATCTGGGGGCCATCCACATCGGCGAGTTTATTGAGCTTGGGATCGCCGTTGGCGCGCAGAAAGTCGTCGAACGCCCAGCCGGAGAGCTCCCACAGCTCGTCGTTGAGAAACTCCGGGCTCACGATACCGCGATTGAACACGGTCGGTGCGCCGGGTCTGTCCCCTTCGCAGTTGGAGACCAGCGGGAAGTCCACTTCGATGACTTCGGCGCCAGCGGCTTCCAGCGCTTTGCGCGCCTCTTCCCACAACGCAATCACGGTCTCGCGGGTATGAATGCGCTGACCGGTCGGGCCGCCGATACCGGGGTTGTCGCTGGTGCCGGCCAGTTCATCCTTGTTGATAAACATGCGCGGCACGCCGAGGCGCTTGCCCTTGAGGGCATCGGCCTTGGCAGCCAGTTCCAGATAGGACGCCGGACGCACTTCGGAGGCCTTGGGCAGTTGCACCCAGGGCTGCATACGCCAGAGATCACCACGAGTCTCGGCATCGTCGGCGACCACCACATCCAGCACTTCCAGCAGATCGGCCATGGTGCGGGCATAGGGCACCACCACATCCATGGTCGGAGTCAGCGGCCAGTTGCCGCGCACCGAGATGACGCCACGGGACGGGGTGTAGGCGCACAGGCCGTTGTTGGAAGCCGGGCCACGGCCGCTCGACCAGGTCTCTTCCGCCAGACCAAAGGCGGCGAAGCTCGCGGCGGTGGCAGTACCGGCCCCGTTGGAGGAGCCGGAGGCAAAGGGCGCGGTCAGGTAGTCGGCGTTGTAGGGGCTCTCGGCACGGCCATAGACGCCGCGCTGCATGCCACCATTGGCCATGGGGGGCATATTGGTTTTGCCAAGGCAGATGGCACCGGCGGCGCGCAGGCGCTCAACGGTAAAGGCATCGCGCTGGGCCACCAGATCCTTGAAGGCCGGGCTGCCGGAGGCGGCGGTCAGCCCCTTGACCAGATAGCTGTCCTTGGCGGTGTAGGGGATGCCGTCGAGCGGCCCCAGGGTTTCCCCACGGGCGCGGCGCGCATCAGACGCCTCGGCCTCTTTCAGTGCATCGGGGTTGGGCACCACGACGGCGTTGAGGCGGGTTGATGTCTCGGGGCCGTCATAGGCGGCGATCCGAGCCTGATAGGCCTCGACCAGTTCGACCGCAGTGGCGCGGCCTGATTCGAGCGCGGCACGCAGATCGGCAATGGAAACCTCGGTCACTTCGATCATGGGGATCTCCTGTAAAAGGGTGACTGTTTGTCATGATGATCGCCGCATCGGCGCCGGCGACCATCACATTATCAAGAGATAAAACCCCACGGCGTGGGGTTTTGAATTTCTACACTCTTCGACCAGCTTATTTGCCAGACGGGATCTGCTGGGTAATGCAGTGGATATTGCCACCCCCCAGCAGGATCTCCCGGGCCGGTACGCCGACGACCTTATGCTCCGGGAAGATCTCTTCCAGAATGCGCTGGGCTTCGCCATCGGTGGCGGCATCCAGCAGCGGGTAGACGATGCGATCGTTGGTGATAAGGAAGTTCACGTAGGAACCGGCCAGACGGCCTTCTGCCTCGCGCGGCACACCGCTGCCGCTCTCGACGCCGGCGGACTCTTCCTGGGTGCAGTAGAGCGGGCCCGGCTGGGGCAGCTTCCACACTTTCAGCTTGCGACCCTTGGCATCGACCGCCGCTTCCAGCACCTGGAGGGCAGCCAGGGAGCGGGCGTACTGGGGATCTGTCTCATCGTCAGTCCAGTGCAGCGCCACTTCACCCGGACGCACGAAGCAGCACATGTTGTCGATGTGGCCGTCGGTCTCGTCCATGTAGACCCCTTCGTCCAGCCAGATAAAGCTGGTGACGCCCAGATAGTCGCGCAGGTGAGCTTCGATCTGCTCTTTGCTCAGGTGCGGGTTGCGGTTTTCGTTGAGCAGGCACTCGGCGGTGGTCAGGCAGGTGCCTTCGCCATCCACATGAATGGAGCCCCCTTCCAGAATGAGCGGCGCGTCGTAACGATCCATACCGTGCTGTTCCAGCATCCGGGCAGCGACCTCTTCATCCTGGTTCCACGGGTAGTAGAGACCCCCCTTGTGGCCGCCCCAGGCGTTGAAGCCCCAGTCCACCCCGCGGCACTCGCCTGCGGCGTTGGTGACGATGGTAGGACCTGTGTCGCGGGCCCAGCAGTCATCGCTGGCCATCTCCACCAGGGTAACGTGGGCGGGCATGATGCCACGGGCCTGCTCCATAAACTGGGCCGGCACCCCCATAAAGACCGGCGTCGCGCCACCGATGGCATCCGCCACCTTGGCGAAGGTGGCCTGGGCGAAGCGACCGGCTTCCCGCCAGTTGTCCGGGCGGAACGGCCAGATCATCCAGACGGCCTGCTGGTGAGCCCACTCGGCGGGCATGGTGAAGCCGTCGGCGGCCGGCGTGGAATTCATGGTCTTGATGCTCATCGCAAGGCTCCTTGCATGGATTGAGGCCCCCGATTTGCCTGGGAACCCTGAAAAAATAAGAGTGGGTCGCAGTGTAAGAAGTTGCGCGCCCATCCATCAAATGAATAGGATTAATTGTCCCATAAACACGGCGAATAATCCCCCCCATGAAACTGCACCAGCTCGACCTCAATCTGCTGCTCGCCTTTGACGCCCTGATGACGCAAGGGAGCGTGACGCGCGCCGCCGAATCGCTCTTTATCAGCCAGCCCGCCATGAGCCACTCCCTCGGCCGATTGCGGGCCTTTCTCGGCGACCCGCTGCTGGTGCGCACGCCCCAGGGGATGTTGCCGACTCCCCGGGCCCAGCGCCTGCACCTTGGGGTGCAGCAGGCACTGCGGCTGCTGGAGCAGCAACTCTGGGAGGAGGACGAGTTCGCGCCGCGTCAGTCGAAGCGCCGCTTCGTGCTCTGCACCACGGATTACGTGGAGTGCGTGCTGATCCCCCCCCTTATCCAGCGCCTCAGGAAGCTGGCGCCGGGCGTCACCATCGAGATCCGCATCCTGCGCGATACCCTGCCCGAAGCCGAGCTGGCGAGCGGCGAGATAGATCTCGTGCTGGGGTTTGACGAGTACATGCAGGTGCCGGGGTATCTGGGCAAGGAGACCTGGCTCACCGAACCCCTGGCCGGGCTGGTGCGCGCCACCCTGGAGCTGGAAGAGGAACGCATCACCCTCGAGCAGCTAATCGAGATGCCCCATGTGTTCCACTCGCCGCTCGGCACCTCGGAGGCGAGCCTCGACCGCTATTTGCAGAGCCTGGGCCATAGCCGCACCATCTCGGTCAACAGTCAGAGCTATATGTCCGCCGCCGCCATCGTGAGCCAAAGCGACCACCTCTTGGTACTGCCCAGCATGGTGGCCGAGCTGCTCGCCAGCCACTGGCCGCTGAAAAGCCTGCCCCTGCCCGACGACGTGCCGGACTATCACCTCAACTGCGTCTGGCACCCGGTCCACGCCCAGCAACCGGCGTTGATCTGGTTGAAGGCGTTGATGAAGGATGTGGTGAATCCGGGCTAAGCGGCTGCGGCTGGCAGTTCCTCCCCCTTATCCCCAACCCTTCTCCCATTCTTTTGTAAATGAGCGGGAGAAGGGGGCAAACCCCCTGTTGCGAGGGGCATTCCCAGCAACAACAAAGGCTCCCGCGGGAGCCTTTGTTGTTTCCATCCTAGCCATCACGCCCGCAGGGCGCTCATCATCCGGGCGACGACACCGGCCAGCAGAGGGCGGTCGGGGTGACACTGGGCGAAGGTGACCAGTCCCTGGATATGGACCTGCAAGAAGGCGGTCAGGGTGGGGATGTCCCCCTCTTTTGCCAGCTCTCCCTGCGCCTTTGCCAGGGCCAGCTGCCCGGCCAGATCCTGTTCCAGCTCGCCGTAGATGGCCTTGAAGCGAAGGTGCAGCTCCTCGTCCTGCTCCGCCAGCTCCATCAGGGTGCGGGTCAGCAGGCAGGAGCCCTGCAGGGCATCGTCCACCACCTGCTCGAGGAAGGCGTGCAGCCCCGCCAGCGGACTGGGCTGTGCCAGGCAGCGACGGCGCAGGGCTCCCTTCTCTGCCACATAGTGATCGACCGCCGCCAGCAGCAGGCCGCGTTTGTTGCCAAAGGCGGCATAGAGGCTGCCGGGGTGCAGGCCGGTTGCGGCCACCAGCTCCTGCATGGTGGTCTTGGCATAGCCTTTGGCGCGAAAGGCTTCCATGGCGTTTCGCAAGACGGCATCCCGATCGTATTCGGCGCTGCGCATGGGGTCTCCGGTGGCAAGGTCCCGCGGGACGGAAAAAACAGGGCGGCAAGTTTACCCCAGCCTCCCCCGTCAATCCATGTTGAATGCTTGTTCAAAAAATACTTGCACACAAACCAAAAAACGTCTTGAATGCCCGTTCAAGAATCACTCCCTCAGGACAGACGATCATGAATACCCTGTTTCAGCCCTATCGCCTCAACGACACCCTCACCCTCGCGAACCGTTTCATGATGGCCCCCCTCACCCGCTGCATGGCGGGCCCGGGTCTGGTGCCCACCGAACAGATGGCCGCCTACTACGGCCGCCGCGCCGACATCGGCCTCATCATCTCCGAAGCCACCATCATCCGTCCGGACGGGCAGGGCTACCCCAATACCCCGGGGCTCTACAGCGCCGAACAGATCGCCGGCTGGAAGAAAGTGACCAGCGCCGTGCATGCCAACGGCGGCAAGATCTTCGCCCAGCTGTGGCACGTGGGCCGTCTCTCCCACCCCTTCTTCCACCACGCCGAAGTGCTGGCCCCCTCCGCCGTCGCCCATGAGGGCACGGTGCCGCGCATGCGCGAGCTGGTCTATCAGGTACCCCGCGCCCTGACCGGGAGCGAAATCGCCCAGCTGGTCGAGGATTACGCCCAGGCCGCCGCCAACGCCATCGAAGCGGGCTTTGACGGGGTGGAGATCCACGGTGCCAACGGCTATCTCATCGATCAGTTCCTGCACCACGCCAGCAACCTGCGCACCGACAACTACGGCGGCAGCCCCGAGAACATGAGCCGCTTCGCCCTCGAGGTAGTGGATGCCATCGCCGCCCGCATTGGCGGGGATCGCACCGGCCTTCGTCTCTCCCCCGGCGCCTATGTGCACCTGGAAGGGGATGCCCGGGATCGCGCCGTGTTCGACCACCTGCTGGCCGAGCTGAACCAGCGTACTCTGGCCTATCTGCACCTTGGTATCTTCGATGACAGCCTCACCTTCGACTACCTGGACGGCCGCGCCTCCGACTACCTGCGTGCCCGCTACGACGGCCACCTGGTGGGGGTGGGCAACTACAGCGCCGAGACCGCGCTCGAGGCCATCGAGGCGGACCGCTTCGACCTCGTCGCCATCGGTCGCCCCCTCATCGCCAACCCGGACTACCTCGCCAAGGTGAAGCAGGGAGAGGCGCTGACCCCCTATGCCGACACCATGCTGGCGGAGCTGGTATAAACCGCGCCCAGGCGCCGCACGCGGGTCGACCCTTTGCCACTGGCACGGGTGTCATCCTCCCCTGACAGCGCCGCTGCCGACCCCTGTCGACAGTGCCAAAGTCGCGGGCTGTACCTACTGACCAAGGATGGGATCCGCGCCCCCGCGCGGGTTTCCAATGTTTGGGCCCTCTCCCGGGCCCTTTTTTCTGCCTGTCTTTCGCCCTTTTTCACGTAAATGGTTGTCATCAACAACCAAAAGATGGTATTGGTTGCGCATAACAACCAAATGCCACCACAAGGAGACAACCCCATGGATCCCCGCCCCCTGCGCGCCCTGTCGAGGGAACTGGTACGCGAACTCGGCATGCTCTCCCAGCAGTGCGGCTCGCTGGCCCTGAGCCCACTGGAGGCCCACCTGCTCATCGAGCTGGAGAACGGTCCCGCCACCAACCAGCAGCTTGCCGAGCGCCTTCGCATCGACAAATCCAACGCCAGCCGCCCCCTGGCCCGCCTCGCCGAGCGGGAGCTGATCGCCTGGCAACCCCACCCCTCTGACGGGCGCAGCAAGGAGGCGAGCCTCACCGAGCCGGGCAAGGCACAGCTTGAGGAGCTGCACCGGCAGATGGACGAGACCATGGCGGGGGCCCTGGCCCAACTCTCCCCCGCCGAGTGCGAGCAGATCTGGGAGGGCATGCGGCTCTATCGCAGCGCCCTCTCCCGCGCCCGCCGCCAGCAGGGCTTCGTCATCCGCCCCATCACCCCGGCCGACAATCCCCGGATCGCCGCCGTGGTGCGCGCCGTCTCCGCCGAATACGGCCTCACCGCCGACAAGGGGTACGGGGTGGCGGATCCCAACCTCGATTTTCTCCACGAGACCTATCAGGGGGAACGCAGCCGCTACTGGGTGATTGAGGGGCCGGACGGCACCATTCTTGGCGGGGGCGGCATAGCGCCGCTGGCGGGGGCACCGGATGTGTGCGAGCTGCAGAAGATGTACTTCCTGCCCGCCCTGCGGGGGCTGGGCCTGGGACGGCGGCTGGTCTTGCAGGCGCTGGCCGAGGCTCGCGCCCTGGGTTACCAGCGCTGCTATCTGGAGACCACCGCCGTGCTGCGGGAAGCCACCGCCCTCTATGAATCCCTGGGCTTCGAACACCTGCCGGGGCCCCTTGGCTGCACGGGCCACGACGCCTGCGAGATCTGCATGGTGCTGGCGCTCGACTAGCTCAAACAACAACAAGGGGCCCATGGCCCCTTGTTGTTTCATCTGTCGCCCCCTGATCAGCCAGCGCGCTGCTCCAGGGTACCAGCAGGCCGGGAAAGCGGCCGCTTGGCCCAGACCCCGGCCAGCAGCGAGCCGGACAGGTTGTGCCAGACCGAGAAGAGGGTACCAGCCATGGCCGAGGCGGGAGTGAAGAACTTCATGGCCAGCGCCGTGGCGAGGCCAGAATTCTGCAACCCCACTTCGAAGGCCACGGTGCGGCAGATCCGCTCCTCAAAGCCCAGCCAGCGACTGACCCAGTAGCCCGCCGCAATGCCGATGCCGTTGTGCAGGATCACCGCCAGCGCCACGATGGGGCCGATGCTGGCGAACTGCCCTGCGTTGAGGGCGACCACGATGGCGATGATCATGACGATGGCGGCCATGGAGACGAGCGGCAGCACGGGCTCGATACGTGCCGTCAGGGAGTGGAGGAAGACATTGGCAACCACCCCGAACACCACGGGGATCAGCACTATCTTCACCAGGCTCAGCAGCATGTCCAGCACCGGCACGTCGACGCTCTTGCCAGCCAGCAGCTGCACCAGCAGGGGGGTGACGAAGACCCCGAGCAGGGTGGAGAGAGCTGTCATGGTGATGGAGAGAGCCACATCGCCCTTGGCCAGATAGCACATCACGTTGGAAGAGGTGCCACCGGCGACGCTGCCCACCAGCACCATGCCCACGGTCAACTCGGCATCAAAGCCCAGCAACAGACTGACCAGCAGAGCGGCCAGCGGCATCACGCTGAACTGCAATACCAGCCCGAGGCCGATGGCCTTCTTGTTGCGCACCACGTCGAGGAAGTTCTGGGGTTTGAGGGTCAGCCCCATGGCCAGCATGATGATGGTCAGCAGCGGCACTATCTGGCCCTTGAGGCCGACGAAGGGCTCGGGCTGCCAGTAGGCCAGCAGGGAAAACAGCAGGGCCCAAAGCGGGAAGAGGTGGGTGATGCGTCCAAGCATGGTGTACTCCTTGTTATTGTCCAGACGCGGGCAGACCAGGGGATGCCCGCAGGGAACTTTCTCTTATACCAGCTTTGTCGCCGGCAGGCCCGTGTCGCGGCGCTCAGGAAGGGAAATAGAACCAGGCGGTCTGGATAAGACCCTCCTTCACCTCGAACACCGCCACGCTCTCGATGGGCTCGGGGGAGAGGCCGTGGATCAGCTCGTGATCAAACACCTTGTTGCCCAAGATGGTGCGTGACAGCAGCTCGGCCTTGAGCAGCGGGTTGTTGAATCTGTGCTCCGCATAGAAGGCCCGCAGCGCCCCCTTGCCGACTGTGCTCGGCGTCTCGGTCGGCATGCGATAGCCTTTGAAATCCGGGGCAAAGCAGGCCACGAAGGCGTCGAGGTCGTGGGCATTGTAGGCGGCAAACTGCGCCTTTACGGGTTGGGTGACGGACATGTCCCTCTCTATGGGTGAAATTAAAATCACTTATCCTGGGTTTTTATTCAATCATCAAGCCCCGGATGGGGATCTACGCCCCTTCCAATGAAACGCCCCATAACAAAAAACCCCGCCGAAGCGGGGTCTCTCTGGTCATCCGCCACCCGCTGGGTGCGGGCGGGGTGATCAGTGTTCGCGGGTCTGGCGGAAGTGAACGTCCGGGTGACGCTCCTGTGCCAGGCGCAGGTTGACCATGGTCGGCGCGATGTAGGTGAGGTTGTCACCGCCATCGAGGGCCAGGTTGACCTCGTTCTTGCGCTTGAACTCCTCGAACTTCTTGACGTCGGTCCCTTCCACCCAGCGGGCGGTGGCGACGTTGACCGCCTCGTAGATGGCCTCGACGTTGTACTCGCTCTTGAGGCGCGAGACCACCACGTCGAACTGCAGCACACCGACCGCACCGACGATGAGGTCGTTGCTGATGAGCGGACGGAACACCTGCACCGCCCCCTCTTCGGAGAGCTGCACCAGCCCCTTGAGCAGCTGCTTCTGCTTGAGGGGGTCACGCAGGCGGATGCGGCGGAACAGTTCCGGCGCGAAGTTCGGGATGCCGGTGAACTTGAGATCTTCACCCTGGGTGAAGGTGTCGCCGATCTGGATGGTGCCGTGGTTGTGCAGACCGATGATGTCGCCGGCACAGGCCTCGACCGCCTGTTCACGGTCACCGGCCATGAAGGTGACGGCGTCGGAGATGTTCACGTCCTTGCCGATGCGCACGTGACGCATCTTCATGCCCTTGGAGTAAGTGCCTGACACGATACGCATGAAGGCGATACGGTCGCGGTGTTTCGGGTCCATGTTCGCCTGGATCTTGAACACGAAACCGGAGAACTTCTCCTCGGTCGCCACCACTTCGCGGCTCTCGGCCTTGCGCGGCATGGGGGCTGGCGCCCAGTCGGTCAGGCCATCCAGCATGTGGTCGACACCGAAGTTGCCGAGGGCGGTCCCGAAGAAGACCGGGGTCATCTCGCCAGCGATGAAGGCGTCGTGATCGAACTCGGGAGAGGCGCCCTGCACCAGCTCCAGCTCGCCACGCAGCTGGGCAGCCAGATCTTCGCCGATGGCGGCATCCAGCTCGGGGTTGTTCAACCCCTTGACCACCCGCTTCTCCTGGATGGTGTGGCCCTGACCGCTCTGATACAGGTAGGTCTCGTCCTTGTAGAGGTGATAGACACCCTTGAAGGATTTGCCGCAGCCGATGGGCCAGGTGATGGGGGCGCACATGATGTTGAGCTCGCGCTCCACCTCGTCCATCACCTCCATCGGATCGCGCACTTCGCGGTCCAGCTTGTTCATGAAGGTGAGGATGGGGGTGTCGCGCAGCCGGGTCACTTCCATCAGCTTGCGGGTCCGGTCTTCAACACCCTTGGCGGCATCGATGACCATCAGGCAGCAGTCGACCGCCGTGAGGGTACGATAGGTATCTTCGGAGAAGTCCTCGTGACCCGGGGTATCGAGCAGGTTGACCAGGCAATCGGCATAGGGGAACTGCATCACGGAAGTGGTGATGGAGATACCGCGCTGCTTCTCCATCTCCATCCAGTCGGATTTGGCGTGCTGGCCCGAGCCACGGCCCTTGACGGTACCGGCGCGCTGAATGGCCTGTCCGAACAGCAGGACCTTTTCGGTGATGGTGGTTTTACCCGCATCCGGGTGCGAGATGATCGCAAAAGTGCGTCTCTTGGAGACTTCACTCAGAAATTCAGCTGACATAATTCGACGTTCTTCTATTGAGCGGCGGCCTGGAGCCACCGTGGGAAAAATGCGGGACAGCACCTTGGAATCAGGGCGCCCATGCAGACAACGACACCACGCGGGCGGGTCAGTGACCGCCGGTGGAGACAGGAGAAGCGCGTTGCATTACATGGGTCTGGCCCCGGATCAAAGCAAAATTGCGCGGCATTATACCCGCGCGAGTGAAAAATACCCAGCCCGCTATCACGGGGGCCCGGGGTCGGCCTCACCGGGCCGTCATCACCCGGTTGCGCCCCGCCAGCTTGGCCTCGTACATGGCCTCGTCGGCCCGGCGTACCAGCTCGCCCAGGTTGTCATCCTCGGGTTTGTACTGGGCGCAGCCGATGCTGATGCGGATGGGGTGATCCGCAGGCACCCCCTCAATCTCGAGACGGGCGACGGCTTGGCGGATCCGCTCCGCCACCTCGACGGCCTCGTTCAGGAGGGTATCCGGCAGCAGCACCAGAAACTCCTCGCCGCCGTTGCGCCCCACCCTGTCGAGGCTGCGCAACTGCTCCTCGATGCACTGGGCCACGGCGGTGAGCACCCTGTCCCCCACGTGGTGGCCCAGCTGGTCGTTCACCTTCTTGAAGTGATCCACATCCAGCAGCAGCACGCACAGGGGTTTGCCCTCCTCCCGGGCCTGGGTGAACCATTTGCGCCCCTTGGCCTGGATCTGGCGCCGGTTGTGGATGCCGGTCAGTTCGTCCGTCATGGCGAGGCGCTGCATCTTGCGGGTGCGCCCGCGCTGGTGCACCACCAGGGTACCCATCACCACCAGCAGCAGGGCCACCACCAGGTATTGCCAGTAGCGCCGCTCCTGCAACTGCTTGAGTTTCTCCGCCTGCAACTGCTGCTGGGACCTGAGGGTCTGGTTTTCCAGCTCCTTGCGGGCGAGATCGAACTCGAAACGCATCTGCAAGGAGCGCTGTTCCCGCAATCTGAGCTCGAGGGCCTGGCGGGTCTCGACATAGGTCTTGAGGCTGGTGAGGGCCGACTGGATGTGCCCCTGACGCTCCAGCACCCGGGCCCGTGTCTCATGCACCCGGGCGAGGAAGCGCAGGTTCTGCTCCCGGGTAAAGATGGGCTCGGCCTCGTCCAGGTGCCGCAGCGCCTCGCCGGGTCGGTTCAGGGCCTCGAGGACCTCGGCCATGACGAGGTGCCAGTGGCCCAGGGTGACGCTGTCCGCCCCCTCCCCCTGATGAAGGGAGGCTGCCGCCTGATCGAGCTTGATCATGGCCTGGTCCGGCTTGCCCTGTTTCTGCAGGATGGTGGCCAGCTCTATCCGGCTCCAGGCCAGGACCCCTTCCTGGTTTGATCCCATATAGTAACGCTCCGCTTCGGCCATCAGGGGCAGCGCCTTGTCGTACTCTTCGGTGTCGATGTAGAGGAGCCCCTGCTGGCTGTGAATGTCCACCAGGTACTCCTCGACCCCGAGCTGCCGGTAGTCGTGCTCCAGCTCCTTGAAATAGCTCTCGGCCCGCTCATAGAGCCCCATCCTGCGATAGGCATTGGCAATATTGGCGAGCACCTCGCGCCCCTTGGCCTCCAGCTCGAGCGCCTCGTATCGCTGGTGGGCATCGATGAGATCCATCAGCCCCTCCGCCAGCTCCCCCTGGTAGGAGTACATCTCCCCCCGCAGGCTCAGGATGTCGGCACGCTGACGCTCATCCCCGAGCCGGCGAGCCAGGGTCAGGGCGGCGTCGTAATCCTCCCCGGCCCCGGCCATGTTGCCGAGCAGTTGCCGGTGATAGCCGCGACAGGCGAGCAACCCCACCTCGGTGACCCTGTCCTTGCGGGCACGGGCCTGTGCCAGCCCCTGCTCGGCAAACGCCACCGCGCGGCGAAACTCCTCGTCCCGTTCACCCGGCAGGGCCCAGCACTGCAGCCGGGCAAGACGCCCCTGCACCTCGGGCGGATAGTGTGCCTGTCCGGCAACCAGGGCGGCGACGCGCTCGCGAAACACCTGCACCGGCATCGCCGACTCTTCCAGCTGCTGCAACGCCAGCTGCATCTCGTGCCCGGCCAGTGGCGCCGCCTGGGCCAGGGCAACCCCCAGCCACAGCAACAGGCCACATCCCATCAGGATCTTCATGCGGACGTTTTCTCCTCTTCACCGGCCGGACGCCACGCTCATCGCTGTCATCATATCCCCACAGACTCTGGGCGCACAGCCGTCAGAGGGTGGGAAAACGCCTCATATCGGACGAGAGCCTCCCCTATCCCCTTCTTTACAGAAGGAGTAGAGTGCATCGACTATATATGCTTTCGAACAGGGGAAGGGATGAGGAATGACCTACGAGGAGCTGAGGGAGGCTTACGACAGGTTGTTGCTGGAGAACGAGCGTCTCAAACGCATCGCGGATGACGCGCGGGAGAAGCTGGACGCCGCCATGGACGGCACCGGCCTGTGCATCTGGCAGAACCATGTGCCCACCGGCAAACTCATCATCTTCAACCGGCGCTGGGGCTCCATGCTCGGTTACCAGCCCAAGGAGCTGTCGGCCCACTTCGACGTCTGGCGCGCCCACCTGCACCCGGAGGACAGGGAGCAGGTGCTGCAGGCCTTCTTCGATCATTTGGAGGGCAAGAGCCCGTTTTATCAGGCGATGCACCGCATGATCGCCAAGGATGGCAAGACCACCTGGGTGCTGGACCGGGGCCGGGTGGTGGAGCGGGATGATCAGGGCAACGCCGTCCGGGTGATGGGCACCCACATCGACATCACCCACGAGAAGGAGTACGAGCAGCAGCTCGCCCAGCTTGCCCACCGGGATCCCCTCACCGGCCTGTTCAACCGCACCGCGCTGCACCGCCACTTTCCCGGGGAGTACCAGGCCATCTGCTTCATCGATCTCGATGACTTCAAGCTGGTGAACGACAACCTGGGCCACCGGGCAGGTGACGAACTGCTGGTCTCCCTTGCCCAGCGCCTTCGCCACTGCTGCGGCGAGGAGGTACGGCTGGGGCGCATCGGCGGGGACGAGTTCGTGCTGCTGCTGCCCTGGGCGTGCGACGATCCCCGCACCAGCCACCTCGCCCGCCAGTGCATCGATGCCATCGCCACCCCCTTCGAGCTGCCCAACGGGGACGCCTCGGTGGGACTGAGCATGGGGATTGCGGCCATCCGGCCCCAGGACGATTTCGGCGCGGCGCTGGCCCGGGCGGATCAGGCCATGTACAGGGTCAAACGCAGCGGCAAGCGGGGTTTTTACATTGCCCAGCCAAGCGGTCAACCGCTGCTGGATCAGGAGCAGGTCAACGAACGGGGCCTCTACCACAGGCCCACTCTCTGAGCCTGAGCGCCCTCAATGGCGCTGCCAGCGCCGCAGCAGGCGTCCACGCAGGCCGCAATCGAGCAGCCAGCTGTTGTCGAACACCCGCAAAATGGCCGCCTTGGCGTGACGGGACATGGCTACCGCATGGAAGCGTGTCTGCTGCGCCCGTCGCCGGTTCATCCGCTCGAGCAGGGGGTGGGGCAGGTTCTGGGCGATGAAGTCGGAGATCACCAGCACGTCGGCCTTGGCAAAGGCGGGTTGTTCGAGCTGGGTCAGGGCCTGCTCCAGGCAGGGCACCAGATCGGTCCCTCCGTGAAAACTCATGGAGAGAAAGCGCTCCGCCTTCTCAAGCCCGGTGTCGGCGGTGATCTCCAGGGTCGCCACCTCGGTGGAGAAGAGCATCAGATAGCAGCCCCGCTTCTCCTCCATCGCCCCCTTGAGCAGGGCGAGAAACAGCGCCTTGGCACACTCCTCCGGATAGCCCCCCATGGAACCTGACGTATCGACGCAGACGATGAAGGGGCCACGCGGCTGCACCTCCTGCCCTCCCTGCTCGGGGGAGCGCAGCATCAGACGCTGGCGCGGCAGGGTGCCCCGCGACTGGTAGCTCAGCAGGCGCCGCTCCAGATAACGGCGATAGAACTCCAGTTCCAGCTCCGGCAGCGCCAGCATCACCGCCTCGCTCGGCAGGAGGCGCATCAGATCGCTGGCCGGGTGCACCCCCACCAGATCGTCGGGCACATCGTCACTTTGCACCTCCTCCAGCTCGTGCACAGGCACCGGCGGCAGCGTCCTGTCCTCGCTGCGCCGCTCCCGCTCGCTGCGCCCAAGCAGGGCGGCGATCTCCGCGAGCAGAGGCTCCTGCTGCAACATGCGGGCGTACTGCTTCACCAGCGCCAGGCTGCGCTTGTGCCAGCTCCCCTGGGCCAGATCCCAGAGCCCCCCGGCGGAGATCTGGTGCGGATCCAGGGCATCGGCCAGGGTCCGGTTGGCCAGCAGTTGATCCTCTATCTCCTGGCGCTGCTTCTCCCGCTCCGCCTCCGCTATCTGCTGCTGCAACTGCAACAGGCTGCCCACCAGGCTGGCGCGCCATTTCTCGATGAAGAGCTGGCGCAGCCCCTCGGTGGGCTGGGCCACTATCTGGCGCACCAGGCTGCGGGCATCCCCCGCGAAGGGGCTGTGCTGCTCAAGGGCTTCCAGCAGGGCGGGCAGTCGCCCCACCAGCTCCGGCAGGGGCAGTTGCCGGTGGGCCTGATAGAGCAGGTATTCCCGCTCGAGAGCCACCGGCACCGGCTTGTGACGCATCTCCTCCCCAAGCTGTTCGCTCCAGGTCTGGATGCGCTTTCTGAGCAGCTTCCCCTGCAGGGGCGAGCGCTTGAGGAACTCGGAGATCTTCGGGGTGGAGGCCAGCAGCAGCGCCATCTCCCCCGCCAGCTCCCCCTCGCCGATGAGGAGCCCCAGATCCATCATGCCGATCTCTAGCATGGGCCACCCCGGGCGTTGAGATGTGATGGAATATCATGCTGACTAAACATGTTTTTCATCCTGTTTATTTCACCAGCCCCACGTCAGACGCGACGTCACCCCTGTGCATCGAGAAGAGGCAGACGATCCCGCCACTGCTGCAGCTCAGCCCCCAGCCGCTCCAGATCCCGGTTCAGCACGAAGAAGCTGTCCTCCACCTGGCGCAGCCAGTGGTCCCCCACGAACAGATGGGGCTGGTGGCGATCGAACAGGCTGCGCTGCCCCTTGAGGCTCTGCTGCACCCGGACCACCTGGCTCGCCAGCTCCTCCAGCTCCGCCAGCCAAGGGCTCATCACCACCTCGGGGATGGGGGTCCGCTCCACCAGCACCAGGGGCACGGGCTGGCGCTGGATATCCAGCACGTGCAGCCGCAGCTGCTCGTCCAGCACCAGCTCGTAGTGCCCCTCCTTGGGATTGCCGAGCTGCCAGCCCACCAGGGCCTCCCCGGTGGGGTGCCAGTGGGAGAGCAGGGTGCGATCGAAGGTGAGGGTCTCGGTCAGGCGGTCGGGATCGCCGCCGTCCAGGGGCGCCGGGGTGAGCAGGTGGAAGTGCACCTGCTTGCCGAACGCCCTGGCGTTGGCGAGCGGCAGCTCGGTGCCGCGGGCGCGGCGACCGAACCACTGCTTGCGCTTGACCGCCTTGCTGCCGATGCGCTGGGCGACGGCCCCCTTCAACTGCTTGAACCGCTCGCGCAGGGTCAGCAGTTGCCGGGTCAGCGCCAGCTGCTGGTAGCCGTAGAGGCGGGAAAACTCGCCGATCATCTCCAGCAGCGCGGTGCGGGAGGCCTCGTCGTGCCAGAGGCAATCCTTGAACAGCAGCAGATCCAGGGGAGCCACCTCGTCGCGGCCATTGAAGAAGGCGCTCGCCTTGATGAGCCGCACCGCCTTCTTCCAGCGCCGATCCGAGACATAGCAGCCGTGCCCGAGCTGACTGTCGAGCTGCTGGCGCAGCTGGTAGATGAGTTCGAAACAGGCGTCCGGCAGGCGCACCTGCTCGATGGCATCCTGCCAGGCGTCGTACTCTTCCCCCCGAATCTGCACCGAGGGGGTCAGGTTCTGATGGGACTGGCCATCGCTCGCCAGCATGGCCTGGAAGTTGGATTTCTCCTGCACCCTGTCCATCCAGACCCGCACCAGCATGCGGTCGTAGAGCGCCTCCAGCCCGCTGTCCGGGGCCGGCAGCTCGTTCGAGGCGGTGACCAGCAGCCGCATGGGAATGGGGTGCTGGCTGTCGCCGTTGCGAAACTGCCGCTCGTTGATGGCGGTGAGCAGGGTGTTGAGGATGGCGGGGCCCGCCTTCCAGATCTCGTCGAGGAAGACCACCTCGGCCTCCGGCAGGTAGCCGCTGGTCAACCGCAGGTACTTGCCATCCTCCTTGAGCGCCTGGATGGAGAGGGGGCCGAACACCTCCTCCGGCGTACTGAAACGGGTCATCAGGTATTCGAAATGGCGGGCATCCTGAAACGCCAGCTTGAGGCGCCGCGCGATCAGGCTCTTGGCGATGCCCGGGGGGCCCAGCAGAAAGACGCTCTCGCCACTCAGGGCCGCCAGCAGGCCGAGCCGCAGGGCATCCTGGCGCTCATACAGTCCCTCACCAAGGGCGGAAAGGAGCCGTGGCAGGCGCTCATGAATGGGGGTGGCACGAACAGTATTCTGGGCTAAAGGCGGCATAGGCACAGTTCCGAAGCTGATAGGTCATCCGTGGTGTCGGGGTCCGGCCTCTGGCCCCGCCCCACTCTCATTGTCTGTCATCTCTGCCCCCGGGGGGCGCTCGTTTGCCATCGCCACAGGGCGAAAAGCGCACGTCCGGGGTGCAGCAAATCCCGCGAGAGTGTACTCTGCGCATCATTATTTACCCCAACGCAGATCAAGAGTGAGCCTTCGCCATGCAAGATCCCCTGCTGGACCCGCTGCGCCAGCGCATTCTGGCCCGCATGGGCATCCCCCTCTGGCAACAAAGAGGCCGACTCCTGGCGGGAGGCACCAGCCCCGACGGCGCCGCACAGCCGGCAAACACGCCCGCCGACGAGGTGCTGGCCCCGCAGGAGACTGCCCCTCTGCCGACCGGCAAGCTCTGGCTGCTGGCAGAGACGCTGCCCGCGCCCTCCCTGCTCGGGGACATCTGCCGCTGGCTCGGCCTTGGCACGGACGAGGTCTCCCTGTTGTCCGAGATGCCTTCCCTACCCGCGGGGGCCACTTCGCCCCTGCTCTGGCTGACGGCGCCGGACCCTCGCTGGCCCGATGCCCTGGTCTGCCCGCTCAAGCCCGATGGGGCACACAAGCGCGCCCTCTGGCAGCAGTGCCGGCAGCGCCACACCCCTTGATGCTCACGACCATGGCACGGCCATGGTGTCCATCGCAAGCCTGAATCCCGTCCGGAGTGACCATGTCTGACCTCTTGCCCCACTTTCGCCCCCTGCTCGAATCCGACTTCGAAGCCATCTACCCCATCGAGCAGGCCGCCCACCAGGAGCCCTGGAGCCAGGCCAACCTGCTCTCCTGCTTCGGGCCGCGCTATCTCAACGGCCTGATGCTGGTGGACGGACGACCGGCCGGTTTCTACATCTCGGATCTGGTGGCGGGAGACAGCTCCCTGATGAATCTCTGCGTGCATCCCGATTTTCAGGGCAAGGGGCTGGGGCGGGCGCTGCTCAGGGAGTACCTGGTCCGCAGCAAGGCCGGCAAGGCCGAGGCCTGGTTCCTGGAGGTCAGGGCCGGCAACCGCACCGCCATCAACCTCTACGAGAGCGAGGGGTTTGCCGAATATTGCCGCCGCGCCGACTACTATGGCACCGGGCAGGAGAGGGAAGACGCCGTGCTGATGTCCCGCCTGTTCGACTTCGGCTGATCCCGTAGCCGCCCGACTTGGGCCGGGAGGCCATCCACAACGGACAAGGGGGCATGCAGCCCCCTTGTCGTTTCTACCCTCATCCCACTCCCCAGTCGCCCCTCAGGGCAGGGGCGCGTTGTCGATGGCGGGATCCTCCAGGCTGAGGGTGACCCTCAGCACCGCCTCGAAGGCCGCCCCCGAGAGCGGCATGAAGAAGCCGCGGCCGTAGGTGACGCCGGGCATCCAGATCTGTTCGATATCCACCGCGATCTTGATGGGGCGAAGCGGCTCACCCGGTCGCTGGACATAGATGCCAGGGGCCGTCACAACCTGGGGGAAGCGGCGCAGAATGTGCTCGCTGCCATCCCCCGCATCCGGGTTGAGTCGCACCTTCACCAGCCCCGCCAGGGCGGATTGCATCTCGGGGGCACGCCACAGCCTGGTATTCAGCGCCTTGCAGCGTCGGCACTTGGCGCGCTCGATCACGTAGAGCAAGGGGTATCCTTCCCTCAGCGCCAGCCGCTGCGCCTGCTCATAGCCCTCGGCGCCGCTCAGCCAGGGATTATCCTGCTCCCCCGCGCCCCCCAGCAGATACCAGAGGGCGCCTGCCCCCGCCAACAGCAGCAACACGCCGGTGAACAGGCTCTTGATCCCGATATTCATGGTGCAACTCCCTGAATGAATCCGATCCCTGCCCCCTATCATGCCTCACTCTCATCTGGTTGACGACTTTGTGATCCAGGACAAATGGCGCACACTTGTAAGCTGTAATGTTAGAGTTTAAACTCCAGCCCCGATTTTGGTGCCCCTGCGGGCGCACAACTGTTACTTGAGGATGCGTGAGATGTCGCAGTTTCATCTGGTTAGAGTGATGCGTGAGCGTATTGCCCGCCTTGGCAACAAGGCCGCCCTGCGCGTCCAGCAGGATGGCCAGTGGCGCGCCATCAGCTGGCGAACCCTGGGTCAGGCCATGGATTATTGCGCCCAGGGACTGATCCGGGCGGGCCACCAGTCCGGCGAGATGGTCGGCATCTATGCCCGCAACATGCCCGAGTGGACCCAGGCCGACCTCGGCATCCTGGCCGCCCGTGGCGTCAGCGTGCCCATCTACCCCACCAGCACCCTCGATCAGCTGCGCTACATCGTCAAGGATGCCGACATCAGGATGCTGTTCGTGGGGGAGCAGCCCCAGTTCGATCAGGCGCTGCACCTCATCGACAGCGGCGAGATAAGCCACATCGTCGCCCTGGACGGCACCGTCGATCTGCGCGGCTGCGCCTCGGCCAGCCACTTCCAGGCCTTCCTCGTCTCCGGCAACCACCAACCCAGCGAGCAGGTGCTGCGCGAGCGCGAGCGCCACTACCGCATGGACGACCTGCTGACCCTCATCTACACCTCGGGCACCACGGGCGAACCCAAGGGGGTCATGCTCGATTTCGCCAACATGGCCGCCTGCTTCGAGATGCATGACGCTCGCCTCGACCTCAGCGAGCAGGATGTCTCCCTCTGCATGCTGCCGCTGAGCCATGTGTTCGAGCGTGCCTGGAGCTACTACGTGCTCTATTGCGGCGCCGAGAACGTCTACATTCGCGACCCGCAGAAGGTGATGGATGTCATCGGCGAGGTGAAGCCCACCGTGATGTGCGCCGTGCCCCGCCTCTACGAGAAGGCCTACGCCATGATCCAGGCCAAGGTCGCCCAGGCTCCGCGCCTGCGCCGCGCCCTGTTCGGCTGGGCCACCCGGGTGGGCAAACAGATGGTCGCCACCCGTCAGGCGGGCAAGTCCGCCTCTCCCCTGCTCTATGGCCAGCTCTGGCTTGCCGAGCGCCTGGTGTTTCGCAAACTGCGCGCCCGTTTCGGCGGTCGCACCCGCTTCCTGCCGGTGGCGGGCGCCCGTCTCGCGGACGAGGTGAATCTCTTCTTCCAGGCCATGGGGCTCAACCTCAAGTACGGCTACGGCATGACCGAGACCACCGCCACCGTCTGCTGCTATGAAGACACCCAGTTCAGGCTGGGCTCCATCGGCACGGCGCTAAACGGCATCGAGGTGAAACTCGGCGAGAACAACGAACTGCTGGTGCGCGCCCCCACCGTGATGCGTGGCTACTACAACAAGCCGCAAGCCACCGCCGAGGTGATGACCGAGGATGGCTTCCTGCGCACCGGCGATGCAGGCGAGCTGGATGACGAGGGCAACATCTACTTCACCGAGCGCTTGAAGGAGCTGATGAAGACCTCCAACGGCAAGTACGTGGCGCCGCAACTGGTCGAGGGGACCCTCGGCAAGGATCGCTTCATCGAGCAGATTGCCATCGTCGCCGATGCCCGCCACTTCGTGTCGGCGCTCATCGTGCCCTGCTTCGAGTCCCTGGAGGAGTATGCCCGCTCCATCAACCTGCAGTACCAGTGCAAGACCGAGCTGCTCCGCCACTCCCGGGTGATGGAGTTCTTCGAGGCCCGCATTCAGGATCTGCAAAAGGAGCTGGCCAAGTTCGAGCAGGTGAAGAAGTTCACCCTGCTGCCGAGCGCCTTCTCCATGGAGCTCGGGGAGATCACCCCCACCATGAAGCTGCGCCGCAAGATCATCGAGGCCAAGTACCAGCGCGAGATAGAAGCCATGTACAGCCACGTCTGATCGACGGGCCTGATATGAAAAAGCCGCTCATGGAGCGGCTTTTTGCTGGGCGTCTCTCCCTTATGGCAGCTTGACCAGGGGTTGCTCGCGCAGCTCGGTGGCCCGACCGCCCTGGATCTTCTCCACCTGGGCCAGGGCCTGCTTCACTTCGTCGGCATTTTGCAGCAGGCGATAGGTCAGATCGAAGGTCTTGGTCTCCCCCGGCTGGATCTTGGGGACCAGCCCGAGCGGGCGCTGGTACTTGGTGCTGTAGGCATAGCTGGTACCGGGTTCGATGCCGGTCACATAGCCCTGGGCCCGGGTGTCGGTGTTCTTCCACAGGGTCAGCACCGGCAGCTGTCTGGTGTTGTAGCCCACCGCCACTCCGGCGTTGCCGGCCCGGTTGTTCAGCACTGCCAGGGTATTGCCGTCGGCGTCGCTGTAGGGCACCAGGTTGAACACCATCTCGTCGAAGCCCTTGGTGGGCCCCAGATAGGTTTGCCAGCCCTTGAGTCCGGCCTTGGCGTAGTCATTGAACGGGGAGATCTGCTTCACCGGCGTGCTCACCCTGGCCCCCTCCTCCAGAATGGGGGCCCCGAAGTTGCCGTGATAGATGATCTGGTACTCGTTCTCGTAGTCAGCGTGGTTGGTCAGCTTGTCCTGCAGGGCAAACTCCGCCTGACCGGGCACCACGCTCAGCTGGGTCCAGGTGACCAGTTCGCTCATCTTGAAGGTGCGCTCGTCCACCCGGCCCAGCACGTGGATGGCATAGGGCGGCTCGTCGTCCACGGTCACGCTGACCACGGAGGCGGGAATGTTCTGCACCCGGCCATGGAGGCTCTTGAGGCGGCCGTCGTCATCCACTCCGGGATGACCCGTCCACTCGTAGCCGCAGCGCACCAGCATCTCGTTGAAGCCGTCGAGCCAGCCGAGGCCGCCACGGCTCTCGAGATCGATGAAGGCGGGATTGACCACCTCCTTGACCGGTGAATCCCAGCCGAGGCGCAGATCCGCCGCCTTGACCTCCTTGATCCCCATGCCGCGGGTCGGCACCAGGGTGATCTTCATGACGCCGTTGTCGACGATGAGCAGATCCACCCCTTCCTGGCGGCCGCCGTGCAGGCGTTTCTTCTCGATGGTGAAGGGAACCGGGCTCTTGATGCCGAGCTTCTCGCTGGTGATCTTCCAGTCCCCCACATCCAGCCCTTGCTGGGAGTCGGTCAGCAGAAATTCGGCGGCGTGACCCGCGGTGGCGCCCAGGGCGAGCAGCACGGCAATGGAGAGTTTCTTCAACATGGATTTATCCTCGTGTCTCTTGTTTTTGTGAAAGCTGAATCGTTTCAGTGATCGAAAACTAGGCGTCTGACGCCCCGGACTCAAGAGACAAACGGAGGAAATGTGAGCCGATTGACAATAAAAACGGCTTCAGCCCTGCTGAAATGAAGGCTGACTCACAGTTATGAAAGGAGGAAAAAACAGGCGGGGCGCCGAGAGGGTCACCCCGCCCGCACCACATCAGGCAAGGGCCAGTGCCACCGCGGCTTCGGCGTGGATGGCGGTGGTGTCATAGAGGGGCACGGCGGCCTGGCACGCCCCCACCAACAGGGCGATCTCGGTGCAACCCAGGATCACCGCCTGGGCACCGGCCTGTGCCAGATCGGCGATGATGGCCAGATACTCGGCCTGAGACGACTCGCGAATGTCGCCGAGGCAGAGTTCGTCATAGATGATGCGGTGCACCCGCTCCCGTGCAGCGTCATCAGGCACCAGCACCTCCAGCCCGAAGCGCTCCTGGAGCCGCCCCTTGTAGAAATCCTGCTCCATGGTGAAGCGGGTGCCGAGCAAACCCACCCGGGTCACCCCGTCGGCCTGGAGGCGATGGGCCGTGGCATCGGCGATGTGGAGCAGGGGAATGTCGATGGCGGCCTCGATCTCCGGCGCCACCTTGTGCATGGTGTTGGTCCCGATCAGCAGGAAATCGGCGCCACCGGCCTGAATGGCCCTGGCCTCGGCCGCCAGCAGACGGGCGGTGGCGGGCCAGTCACCGGCGTGCTGCAACCGCTCTATCCCGGCAAAATCCACGCTGCTCAGCAGCACCCGCGCCGAGTGCAGACCGCCGAGCCGCTCGCGTACTCCCCGGTTGAGGGCCTGGTAATAGCTGACGGTGGACTCCCAGCTCATGCCACCCAGCAGACCGATACATTTCATGGGATCTCCTTATGTCACCCGATGGTGCAAACCAATGCTGCAATCCCTCAGGGGGCGCGTTTGATCGCACCGCCCCAGCAATAAAAAAGGCCCCGAAGGGCCAACAAGACAGCCGGTAAAGGCTCAGGCCGAGGCCTAAACCCAGATCATCAGCACGCAGGCCGCCGTGGCGAGCCCCATGCCCAGATTGAAACGACGCCAGCCGGTGGCGGTGCGGATGAGGCGGCGCACCTGGGCACCGAACAGCACCCAGAAGGCACCGGTATAGAGGCCGGTCACGAAGAAAATGCCGAGCACCCAGCCCGCGGACGGCCAGTAAGCCTCCCCCGCCAGGGTGAAGCCGCTGATGGCGGAGAGCGCCATCATCCAGGCTTTGGGATTGAGCAGTTGTAGCATGGCCCCCTGATGGGCCGGGATGAGCGGCCGGTTCCCCTCCGCCGGGCCACTGGCGTTGGCCACCTTCCAGGCCAGCCAGAGCAGGTAGGCCGACCCCACCAGCTTGAGGCCGTCGTGCAGCAGGGGCAGACGCTCGAACACCACCCCAAGCCCCAGGGCCGTGGCCAGGATCATCAGGTTGATGCCCCCACCACCCCCACCAGCAGAGGCACGGAGCGGCGAAACCCCTGGGCGGCCCCGGCACTGGTGAGCAGCATGTTGTTGGGGCCCGGCGTGCCACAGGTGATAAGGGCAAAGCCCGCCAGGGGGAGCAACCAGTTCAGATCCATCTCAACCTCGTTCAGATACGGCAAGCCTCCTAATATGCAGAGCCGACGCCCTGACGACAAGGTCAGCAATGCATTTTCTTTGCATGAATAATCAAGACGCTGTTAATACCAGAGCATCACCACGCACAGGGCGGTCAAGGCACCCAGGCTGCCGTTGAGACGACGCCACCCCTTGTCCGAGTTGATCCAGCGGCTGAGCTGATGGCCAAACATCACCCAGGCGAAGCAGACCGGGAACCCCGCCATGGGGAAGACACTCATGATGCCCCACATGCTCGGCCAGTAGTCGCTCCCCGGCAGGCTGAACAGACTGATGGCCGAGATCCCCATCATCCACGCCTTGGGATTGAGGAACTGGAAGCCCAGCCCTTCAAGCAGGGTCAAGGGGCGGGCACGGCTGGCGGGATCTCCGGGGGCGCCTGCCACCGCGATGCGCCACGCCAGCCACAGCAGGTAAAGGCTGCCCAGCACCTGCAGGCTCAGCTTGAGCAAGGGCCAGCGCTCGAACAGCGGATAGAAGCCGAGCGCCAGCACCAGTTGCAGCACAGGCTGGCCCACCGCCACCCCGATGAGATGGGGCAGGGTGCGACGCACGCCGAAGTTGGCACCGGACGCCGTCAACATCAGGTTATTCGGCCCGGGCGTGCCGCAGGTGAGCAGGGCGAAGCCAAACAGGGTGGCATACCATTCGATGGTCATGGGGAGACTCCTTTCTCGCCACATTGTACCGATACAATGTGTGCTTGTTGGTTGTGTACAGGCTGATAATCACGCTATATTGCGGACAATCTTGGATCAATGGATTTATTGTCACCATGACAATCTGGACGCCCGACCTCACCCCTTTCGAGGGGCCCCTCTACCTCAAACTGGTCAAGGCCATCGAGCAGGCCATCGCCACCGGTATCCTCTCACCCGAGACCCGGCTGCCGACCCACAGGGCCCTGGCAGACAAGCTGGGGGTCACCGTGGGCACCGTCACCCGCGCCTACACCGAGGCGGAGCGACGGGGCCTGCTGGCGGCCCGGGTCGGGCACGGCACCTGGGTCAGGGGAGCGGCGGATCCCGCCAACGAATGGGTGATCCGCAATGAAGACAGCCAGCGCATCGAGCTGTGGCAGAACCTCCCGGTCCAGCTGGACAGGGGCGCCATCATCAGGCCCCTGCTCACCGAGCTGGCGCAGGGGGATCTCAACGGCCTGCTCGGTTATGACAAGGAGGCGGGACGCCCCGCACAACGCCAGCTGTTCGTCGACTGGCTCGCCGAGCAGGGCATCACGGCGAGCGAAGATCGCCTGCTGTTCAGCCATGGGGCCCAGCACGGCATCATGCTGGCCCTGCTTGCCACCGGCTGCGTGGGAGAGACCCTGTTTTGCGAGGGACTGAGCTACCCCGGCATGCTGGGCAATGCACGCCAGCTCAAGAATCAGGTGGTGGGACTGGCGATGGATGAGGAGGGACTGCTGCCAGAGGCGCTGGATGCCGCGTGCCGTACCCGCCGGGCCAAGCTGCTCTACCTCACCCCCACCCTGCAAAACCCCACCACGGCCACCATGAGCCTGGCGCGACGCGACGCCATCGTCGCCATCGCCCGTCGCCACGATCTGCTGATCGTCGAGGATGACGTCAACGGCCTGCTGCCCGAAAGTGCGCTCCCTCCCCTGGTCAACCTGGCACCGGAGCGGGTCATCTACCTCGGCAGTCTCGCCAAGATCGCCTGCGGCGGCCTGCGGGTCGGCTTCGTGTTGTCCCCTCCCGCCCTTCGCAACGGCTTCGCCCAGGCGATGCGGCTGTCGAGCTGGATGGTGAGTCCGCTGCTCATCGAGCTGGCCTGCAAGCTGGTGAGCCAGCGCCAGATCATGCCGCTCATCGAACACCAGCGAAAAATCCTGGCGCGCCGGGGTGAGCTCCTGCGCCACCTGTTGCCGGGAGCGCGCTGGCAGGCGGGGTCCATGCACGCCTGGCTGCCGCTGCCCGAGCCCTGGCGCAGCCAGGAGTTTGCGGAGGCCGCCAACGCCCTTGACGTGGGGGTCGCCAGCGGAGAACACTTCGCCGCCGGCCAGTTTGCCGCCCCGCAGGGAGTACGCCTCAGCCTGAGCCAGCCCGCCACCGACGCCCTCGTCGCCGAAGGGCTGGAGCGCCTCGCCGGGCTGCTGAGGGGCACGCCGCCCACCAATCCCCTGCTATAGTCATTGACCCTGGCACCCGAGGAGCCTTCATGTCTGCCGTCCGTCCCGCCCTGCTGATCGCGACCCTGCTGCTGGGAGGCTGCGCCTCCCCGGCCCATCAACAGCTTGGCGCCGCCCTGAGCGGACTGGAGGGGGAGCTGACGCGGCTGGAGGAGGAGTTGGCAGCCATGAACGGCCTTCACTATCAAAAAGCCATCGACGCCCCGGTGGCGCTGCGCCGCTATCTCAAGGCCCCCGCACCGACGGCAGAGGGGCTGGTGCCCGTGCAGAGCCGACTGCAAGATGGCCCTCTGCTGCGCTACGACTACCGGCTGCCCGCCGGAATGACGCAGCTGCCCACCGACAACCCCTGCCTGCGCTACGAGTTCGAGCTGCGCCGCCTCGGGCGCCTGGGCCAGCTCGAGCTCGCCTGGCAGGGAAAGGCGGGAGCCGGGGAGCTGCGTGTCCCCCAGCGGGACTGCCCCTTCTCGGCCAGGGGGCACGGCCTTCAGTGATGCTATCTTTGCCCCGCCCAAGGCCGGCACTGAGCCATCCCTGACCCAGGTGGGGTATTGACCCCCTCTGGCTCTCGCGGGAGAGTGGAGGCTAACTTTGAATCCAACCTCGCCACCCCCGACCGGCGAAGGAGCGTCAAAGATGCAGATCCTCCTCATCGAAGACGATGCCATGATGGGCTCGACCCTCACCCAGGGACTGAGTGATCTGGGGCTGCCCCCCACCGAGCTGTTCCACTGCAAAGAGATTGCAAGCCTGCCCGCCCTGCTGCGCCAGCACGCCTTCGATGCCATTCTTTGCCGCCAGTATCACCACCAGGCCCACGAGGGAGTCAGGCTGCTGCATGAAGCACACCACCTGGGCCTGCTCGCGCCCGGCTGCGTGCTCCTGCTGCTGGAGCAGGACGAGGACACCGGCCAGTTCCCCCCCTCCGACCTCTATTTCGCCCTGCGTCTGGCCGTGCCCTTCACCACGGAGCAGCTGGCGCACAGCCTGCAAGCGCTGCTGGCACTGACCACGGTGACCCGCCCCCTGGCCACCCCCATGGCGCTCAGGGAGTGGCGCAGCGCCTGCGCCCAGTGCGAGGATCTGCTTTACCGGCACGCCAGTCACAAGGGGCTGGAAGCACAGATGGACAGGGTAAAGGGCTACATGCTGCTGCAAGCCGGGGAACGGGTGCAGGCCGCCCAGCACTACGCCATCTGCACTACGGAGTACGATGCCTGGTGGCCACGCCAGGGGCTGAACCAGGCCCTGCTCGGGCTGAACCGGGTGGAGAGTGCCCACAAGGATCTGGCCCGCAACCGGGAGCGACTGCCCCCCGTCATCCATCAGGCGCTGGTTCTCGCCTGCCAACTGCACGAGGCGCAGTGGGATCCTGCCTGGGAAACCTTGTCAGGCTTGCTGCAACGCTGCCCCTGGCAGCCGCAGTGGCGCCAGGTGGCCATTTTGCTGGCCTTGCTGCGAAGGGATGAAGGTCAGGTGCTGGCGCAGGCCAGCGATTTCATCCTGCGCTACTTCCCCAAACAGACGTTTCGCCACTCCGTCGAACGCTGCCTGCTGGATGCGACCCTGGCGGTGCTCTGGCATCCACCGGGAGAGGCCAGAGTTCATGAGCTGCAGCAGGCCCTGGAGGAGCTCGGCCAGCAGGCCGTGACCCTGCGGGCCCACGAGGAGGGGCTGCTGCGCGCCCTGATGCTGGGTCTGGATTATCGATTCGATGACGCCTTGATGCTGCTGGCCAAGCACCCGCCGGAGGCAGCGCGGGACAATCACCTCAACCAGTTGCTCGGAGTGGCCGTCAGCCAGTTCTGCGGGCTTCCCCACCATGCCCAGCGTTATCTGGCCCAGCTCGGCCAGTATCAGGGACCGGTGGCACAGACCCCGCTGCTGCAGGGGCTCATTTTGCAGGTGGTCGACGATCTGGCGCGGCAACTGGCGCAGCGGGAGCAGCAGCTGACCCAGCTGCGCGAGGAGCGGCAACGGGCCATGACCACGGGTCAGCTCCAGCTCGCCGTGCAGAGCGCACTGACCCTGCAGGAGCGATTCCCGGCCCAGGCGGGGGATGCCTGGCAACTGCTGGTATTGCTGACCCAGTGCTGGCCCGCAGGCATGGCGGCCCCGGCGGTGGCCCGCCTGGTGGACAGGCTGGAGCAGCGTCTCAACCACAGTGCCGCCTTCCTGGAACACCATGGGAACGCCTATCGGGAGACCCTGCAACAGGTGAGATCCCACCTGGCCCCCAAACTGCCGCCCCTCGGTCCCCATCAGGGCCTATAGCCATCCAGGGCGGTGCATGCCGCCCTGGCAGGTGTGTTACAACAAGCCCCGCACCAGGATCCCCGCGATCAGCAGGGGGGCGACCAGCCGCCAGCACCAGAGCAGCGCACCACGCATCAGCGGCGAGAGATCCGCAGGCACAATACTGTCCCCCAGCTTCCAGCCAAGCAGCAGGGTCAGCACCAGACCGAACAGGGGCATCATCAGGTTGGAGGTGAGGTAATCCAGCAGATCGAACAGGGTCTTGCCAAACAGGGTGTACTCCGCCCAGGGCCCGAACGACAGACTGACCGGAATGCCGCAGGCCATGATGAGCAGGGTCAGCACCCGGCAGGCATTGCGGCGCGACCAGCCCCACTCCTCGGTGGTGAAGCGCACCAGGTGCTCCAGCATGGAGATGGAGGAGGAGAGCGCCGCCACCAGCAGCAGCAGGAAGAAGATCACCGCCAGCCCCTGACCGAACGGCAGGTGGTTGAACACCGCCGGCATGGTCATGAAGGTGAGGCCGGGGCCGGCGGCAGGATCGATGCCGGTGGAGGCCAGCACCGGGAAGATCATCAGCCCCGCCAGCACCGAGATGCAGCTCGCCAGGGTGACTACCCAGACCCCGGAGCGCAGCGCTCCGTCACTGCTCGGCAGGTAGGCGCCATAGGTGGTGTGTACCCCGAGGCCAATGGAGAGGGAGAAGAACGCCAGCCCCAGGGCGTCGAGCACCCCCTGCCCCGTCAGGTGGGAGAAGTCGGGCATCAGGAACTGGCGTACCCCGGCCATGGCCCCCGGCATGGAGAGCCCGGTCACCACCAGGAGCAGCATCATCACGAACAGGGCCGGCATCATCCAGCGCAGCGCCCGCTCCACCCCCTGTTGCAGCCCTCCCTGCACGAACCACCAGGTGAGCCCGGCGAAGACGAGATGGGTGAGGGCCGGCCAGAGGGGATCGCTCACATAACCGGTAAAGAGTGCGGTGAGGGTGCTCGCCTCACTCAGGTTGAGCTCGCCGCCCACGGCCAGGGCCGCATAGCCGACGGTCCAGCCCCCCACCACGCTGTAGAAGCTGTAGATGAAGAAGCCACACAGGATCCCCATGTAACCCATCCAGCGCCAGTTCGGCCCCACCAGCTTGTGGAAGGCGCCGAGCACGCCGCGCTGGCTGCGGCTGCCGAGCAGGGTCTCCCCCACCAGCACCGCGACCCCCAGGGTGAAGCTGAAGAGCAGGAACACCAGTAGGAAGGCACCGCCCCCGTTGGTGGCTGTCACATAGGGAAACTTCCAGATGGCGCCAAGGCCGATCGCCGAGCCGGCGGCCGCCAGCACATGACCAATACGGGAAGACCACTGAACCTGGCTCATACAACCTCCGGGCAAGACAACATCAGTTCGATACTCCATGGCTAGACGCGGTGTGCGCCGCAACAAAAAAGGCCGCCTGAGGGCGACCTTTGCAATGAACAGTCAGACAAACGACACCTGCAAGGTCACCTCTCCAGGAAGGGGCTAAATCGGCCACAGAGAGCGATAAGGGGTGACATGGGAGGGCGACGCCTGCACGGTAAAAAGGAGCCACAGCCTAAACCATGGCAAGAGAAGTTGACAGGAAATAGTCTAAAACAGAACCAAAAACAGATTTAACCAAAATAAAATATCGAAATTTCAGATCATTACTCTGTTTATTTTTAATTAAAAGAATTTTATAAAGAGTCAATCCTGCCACCCCACTCCCCGGCCAGCCCGGCCGGGGAGTGGCAGAGATGACCACCCCTCCCTACACCAGGCCGCGCACCAGAATGCCGCCAATGAGCAGGGGAGCCAGCCAGCGCCAGCAGCCCATCAGCAGGGCTCGCCAGTGGGGAGCCAGCCCTTCGGGCAGCGCCTGGCGACCGAGCCGCCAGCCCAGCAGCAGCGTCAGGGCCAGCCCGAACAGGGGCATCATCAGGTTGGAGGTGATGAAGTCCAGCAACTCGAAGATGTTCTTGCCAAACAGGGTCAGGGTGGCCCATGGACCGAACGACAGGCTCACCGGGATGCCACCCGCCATCACCAGGGCAATGACCAGGTTGCACGCCGCGCGGCGGGACCAGCCCAGGCTCTCGCACAGGAAGCACTGCAAGTGCTCCAGCAGGGAGATGGAGGAGGAGAGCGCCGCCACCACCAGCAGGGAGAAGAACACCACCGCCAGCCCCTGGCCGAAGGGCAGTTGCTGGAACACCGCCGGCATGGTCATGAAGGTGAGGCCCGGGCCCGAGGCCGGATCAATGCCGGTCGCCGCCAGTACCGGGAAGATCATCAGGCCCGCCAGCACGGCGATGACGCTCGCCAGCAGCACCACCCAGAGGCTGGAGCGACCGACCCCTTCACTGGAAGGCAGGTAGGCGCCATAGGTGGTGTGGATGCCAAGGCCGATGGAGAGGGAGAAAAAGGCCAGCCCCATGGCGTCCAGCACACCCGACATGCCGAGCTTGCTGAAATCGGGCATCAGGAAGTGGCGCACCCCGGCCATAGCGCCCGGCAGGGTGAGGCCGAAGGCCACCAGCAGCAGGATCATGATGAAGAGGGCCGGCATCATCCAGCGCAGGGTGCGCTCCACCCCTTGTTGCACGCCGCCCCGCACGAACCACCAGGTCAAGCCGGCAAACAGCAGGTGGGTCAGCACCGGCCAGAGCGGATCACCGACGTAGTCGTTGAAACGGGCGGTCAGTGCCGCGCCGTCCCCCTGTTGCAGCTCCCCCGCCAGGGCCATGCCCGTGTACCCCAGGGTCCAGCCGCCCACCACGCTGTAGAAACAGAAGATGAGCAGGCTACACAGCAAGCCCATGGCACCGACCCAGCGCCAGCGCCTGCCCATCAGTTCACCAAAGGCGCCCACCACCCCGCGCCGGGTCAGGCTGCCGATCAGGGTCTCCCCCATCAGCACCGCCACCCCCAGGGTGAAGCTGAACAGCAGAAAGACCAGCAGGAAGGCGCCGCCACCGTTGGCGGCGGTGACATAGGGGAACTTCCAGATGGCGCCGAGACCGACCGCGGAACCTGCGGCGGCCAGGATGTAACCGAGCCGGGATGACCATTGGGACTGCTTCATAAGAACTCCACGCGAAAGGCCTGCCAGCGAGGCCCGAAATGGCGCTCAGAGTACGCCCGCGGGCGCGCAATCACTCGGCGTATATCCGATATAAAACTCAGTTTTTAGCATCATTAACCAATAAAATTCGGATAACCAACCAATCGTGCCACAAAATAAAAACCGGAGCGGGTATGCTCCGGTTTGTTGTCTGCTCGGGTCTGGCGGGATTAGATCACCCCCAGCTCCCGCAACCGCTCCATCAGATAGCTGTGGGCGGTGTGACGCTCCGAGAGCACCACGTCCGGACGGGGGTGCAGGAAGAGCGGCAAGGAGATGCGGGACTTGGCGGCACTGCCCCCGGTCGGGTTGATGACCCTGTGGGTGGTGGAGGGGTAGTAGCCGCGGGAGGCCTCCTGCAGCATGTCACCGATGTTGATGATGAGGGTGCCGAAATCGCAGGGCACATCCATCCACTCCCCGTCTGAACCTTTCACCTGCAGGCCCGGCTCGTTGGAAGCGGGCAGAATGGTCAGCAGGTTGATGTCTTCATGGGCGGCGGCGCGGATGGCACCCGGCTCCTCGGTGCCGTCGAAGGGCGGGTAGTGCAGCACCCGCAGCAGGGTCTTGTGGCTCTCTTCGATCATGGAGGAGAGCGGGCAGCTGTAGTGGGCGGCGATGTCGCCCGGGGTGTGCTGCTCCACCCAGCCCAGCAGCTCGGCGGCCAGATCGTTGGCGAGGCGGTAGTACTCCATCGCCTGCTCTTTCAGCTCTGCCGGCATCTGGCCCCAGGGATAGATGTGGAAGTACTCCTTGATGTCCTTCTGGCTGTGACCCTTGGCCACCTCGGACACCGAGGGCGGGAAGTAGCCGTCCTGGGTCTCGCGATTGAACAGGAAATCCTGCTTCTGTTCGCTCATGAAGAAGCGATACCAGTTGTCATAGATGGACTGCACCAGCTCCTTCGGGATGGGGTGGTGAGTCAGCACTCCGAAGCCGGTGGTGCGCAGGGATTCGGTGAAGCGCTCGGCCGCATCGGGGGAGCGATAATCGACGGTCAGGACTTTCATTGTTTTTATGTTACATGCCAGTTAAAAGTAGGCGCAGTTTACCCTGCCTCCCCCGGCAAGAAAAGGCTGCCAGAAGCCCGTCTACAACGGCTTGAAAATACTGATAAAAACATCATGATACGGCCCCCTCGCCCGGAGCTTGTCCCGGACGGGCCTCCTCTTCTAGAATGCCCCACCCCCTTTGCTGTCGGAGCCCCCTCATGTCCCCCAAGATCCTGTTGTTGACCCTTCCCTTCCTGCTCGCCGGGTGCAGTTCCCTCTCGGAGGAGGAGTGCCGTGCCATGAGCTGGTACAACCAGGGCTATCAGGACGGGGAGCAGGGCAAGACCCGGAGCGCCACCCGCGACTATCAGAAGACCTGCGGGGAGTACGGCCTCAAAGTGGATGAGGCGGAGTGGCAGCGCGGCTACGCCAAGGGGCTGGAGCTCTATTGCATCCCCGAGCTTGCCTACAGCAAGGGACGGGAGGGGAGCGAATACCTGGGGGTCTGCCCCAACGACACCAGCTTCCTCACCCAGTTCGAGCGCGGCCGCAAGGAGTACCTGCTGGAGCAGCGCCTCGGCGAATTGCAGCAGGAGCTGGAGCGCACCGAGCGGAGCATCCACCAGCTGGATCAGCAGATCCGGGGCGAGAGCGACAGCCGCCAGCGCGACTACTATCGTGCCCAGCGCGAGCGCGCCATCCGTCACTACGAAGGGGTATACCGGGACTACAACCGGCTGCGCTTCCCGGATCGGGTGATCCAGTTCTCCTTCGGGAGCTGACAAAAAGGGGCCGACATGGCCCCTTTCTGTTTATGCCGCAGACTGTTTTTCCCCTCAGGCGGGCAGGACCCAGCGCTGCAACGCCAGGGCGATGCCATCCTCGTTGTGATCCGCGGTGACCCGATCTGCATGGGCCTGGATCTGGGGCGCCGCATTGCCCATGGCCACCGCCAGCCCCACCTGCTCGAACATGCTGATGTCGTTGTTGTTGTCGCCAAAGGCCACCAGGTTCTCCATGGCGATCCCCTCGCTCGCCGCCCATTGGGCCAGCCGGTTGCCCTTGCTGCAACCTGGCTGCACCAGCTCCACCGCATAGGGGGCCGCCCAGTCACGGGTGAAGGGCAGTCTCTCCACCACCTCCCCGACGAAACGGTGCAACCGGCCGGGGTCCTGGTTGAACAACTCCAGCTTCCAGATGGGGGACTGCAACCAGAGCTCGATATCCTCGGCGGGCAGCAGGGAAACCTTGAGGTGATCCGGCTGGGTTGCCGACCAGCGCCGCATCCGGCCCACGTGCTCCTCGCAGCCCAGGTAGCCGATGCCGTCCCCCAGGTGGAACAGCGCCCCCATCTGCTGGGCTTGCACCTCCTCCAGCAGGGCGGTGAGGGGCGCCACGGCCAGGGGATCCCCGGCGAGGATCCTCTCCTGTACCGGATCATAGAGGTAGGCACCGTTGCTGCAGATGATGGGGGTGTCGAGGGCCAGCTCGTGGTGGAAGGGACGGGCCGTCATGAAGTGGCGACCCGTCACCAGCAGCACCTTGATGCCGTGGGCCCGGGCCTGGGCAAGGGCCGCCCGGGTAGCGGACGAGATCTTGTGATCCCGGTTCAGCAGGGTACCGTCCATGTCCAATGCAATGGCCTGATAACGACTCATATCACCTCCAGGAATGTCGAGACGGGTGCGGCGCCATCCCCCCCGTTTCCAGTGCCATGACGACACATCTCACCGCCGGGAATGCGGACTGGGCATCGCAAGGCCCATGATGGGAGACGCGCTCGCCGGGGGGTCGGGAAAAGCGGAGCAAAGAGCCATACCGTCCCAGACTCGGCGCCGCGATGCAAGTCCGGCCCGTCATCCCGTCGCCGAACTGTGATCCCCGCGCCCTTCGTCAGCCCGCCTCGGCGCACCCGGCCACGGCGTTTCGCCTGTCCGCCCGTCTGCGCAATCCGTAGAAACCGAAGGCACAGATCACGCCGCAGAGGCCGGCCAGGTAGAAGGGCCACTCGGTCCCCGCCAGCAGCACCAGGCTGCCCAGCACCACCGCCAGGATCTCGCTGCCCACCGCCAGACCGCGGTAGAGCCCCATCGCCTGCCCCTGCTGGCTGGCATGGCTGCGGTTGGAGACCGCCACCGAGGTGGCCAGCTCCCCCAGACTCATGCCGATGCCGGCCGGGATGAAGGTGAGCGCGAGCCCCCACCAATGGGTCGGCAGGATGAACATCAGCATGCCCGCCGCCATCACCAGGTGGCCGACGATGCCAAGGGAGCTGCCGCGCCAGTGCCGTGCCAGCTGCTCACCGATCCAGGAGCCCAGCATCATGGGCACGCTCACCAGCACGGCGGCTTGGGCCAGTTGCACCGGATCCCATGCCAGCCGCTCCACCAGCCAGACATTGAAGTAGGTGAAGTAGAGCTGCACCGCCCCGTAGCTTGCCAGGGTCAGGACAAAGTAGGGCAGGAGACGAGGTTGCAACAGCAATTGGCGGGTCGAGAGAGGGGCCTCATCCCGGGTCGCCGGCACCGGGGGACGATTGGGCAGCAGCCAGAGCACCAGCAGCAGGTTGATCACCGTCATCCCCACCGCCAGCCAGGCCGCCAGGCTGTAATCTCCCGAGACCACGGCCGCATAGCCTCCGATCATGGGACCCACCACCCAGCCCAGGTTCATGCCGATGTTGATGCGGGCGAAGTTGCGGGCCTTGGTCCTGGCCGTGCTCATGTCCGCCGCCATCGCCTGCACGATGGCGATGTCTCCGTTGAAGAAGCCCTCCACCACCCGGCTCAGCAGCAAGAGCGGCAGGGAACGCCAGGTGATGCCGAGAGCCATCAGCACATACCCCGCCAGCACCCCCACCAGACAGAGGGTCAGCACCGGCTTGCGCCCATGGCGATCGGAGAGACGGCCAAGCAAGGGGGCCCCCAGCAGTTGAAACAACGGATAGAGCCCCATGATGACGCCAAGCCACACCTTGCGGCTCCAGTCCGACGCCTGTGGCGTCAACATGCCCTGGGCCGGATCCAGCAGCAGCGGCGCCAGGACGGGGGAAGGCAGGCTGAACCCCGCCACCGCCAGCGTCACCGTCATCACCAATACCCAGAGGGTCGCCTGTCCCTTGATCCCTTCCATCTTCGCCTCATTAAATAAAGTTATCGGTTTATTTATATTGTGAGGGGTCGTCCATTAAGTAAAGCAGATTGTTGATTTAAATATCCCTGCTAACCATAATGACCTCATCCAGGCGGTCACCGCACCGATACCCACCACCGGAGCCCCCATGAACGCCAGTACCGACAAGATCCTCTATCTGCTGAAAACCCGCGGCCCCCAGAGCGCCGCCGAACTCGGCGACCAGTTGCAGATGACGTCCATGGGCGCGCGCCAGCACCTGATGGCCCTGGAGTCCGAGGGCTGGGTAGGGTTTAGCGACGAGGCCCGCGGCCGCGGTCGCCCGGTGCGTCTGTGGCACCTCACCGACCAGGCCTGGCAACGCTTCCCCGACACCCATGGCGATCTGACCCTGCAGCTGATCGACGATATCCGGCAGGTGTTTGGCGACGCGGGCATGGAGCAGCTCATCACGCGGCGGGAGCAGCAGATGCAGGCACGCTATGAATCCAGGCTGACCCAGCCGGCGCTGGCAGACAGGCTGATGACGCTCAAGGCGCTGCGCACCCAGGAGGGGTATATGGCGGACATGTCGCAGGAGGAGGACGGCAGCTGGCTGTGGTGGGAGAGTCACTGCCCCATCTGCAGTGCGGCCAGAGCCTGTCGGGGCTTTTGCCGCAGCGAGCTGGCGCTGTTTCGCCGGTTGCTGGCGCCGGCCGAGGTGGAGCGGGAGCAGTATCTGCTGGAGGGGGACAGCCGCTGTCTCTATCGCATCCGGCCGCCCCGCCCCTGAGCGGGCGGAACGCAAAAACAACAAAGCAGGCGCCGGGATGCCTGCTTTGTTGCCTTCGGGGAGGGGGTGCTCTCGTTCCAGCCCGTTGTTTCCCGATAAGGTCGAACGGCTGATGGGGCTCTTGACCCGGTAAGGTCCTTCACCACAGGTGCCTGGTCGGGCGCCTGTCTTGCCACCGGAAGATGTAACCATGGTACTCCCCGCGGTGCGGTGAGTGGTTGTGAAGTAGCAGGTATTTTCAGTTGTTTTTGCAATAGTTCACCCTTAATCTAGGAAAAGTGGATTAGTAATTGCGAAGAGGTACGGAGAATGCTGAAACTTGATCGTATAGACAGGCATATTCTGGAGCTGATGCAGGAAAATGGCCGCATCAGCAACCTGGAGCTGGCCGAGCTGGTCGGGCTCTCTCCCTCCCCCTGCTCGCGCCGGGTCAAGGCGCTGGAGGATGCCGGTCTCATCGATACCCATGTCACCCTGCTCAATGCCCGCCAGCTGGGGCTGACCCTCACCGCCTACATTCACATTTCCATGGACAGGCACACTCCGGAGCGGTTCGAGAACTTCGATCGCGCCGTCAAGGATCTGCCCGAAGTGCTGGAGTGCGACCTCATCACCGGCAACGATGCGGATTACCAGCTCAAGGTGGTGGTGCGGGACATGGAGCACTACCAGCACTTCCTGCTGGACAAGCTGACCCACATCTCCGGCGTGACCGGGGTGCGTTCAAGCTTCGTGCTGCGCCGCATCAAACACAAGACCGCCCTGCCCCTCAACCACCTGGGCTGACAACCCACCCCGCATCCGAGGAGCACCAAAAGCAAGAGGAGGCCCGGGCCTCCTCTTCTTGTCTCTGCTATCAAGGGCATTCGCGGTCAACACAGCCCGCGGGCGCCATCGCGCCGCCAGGTGGTGGACGCCTCGTCATGCCTCGACCTGGCTGACGTCCTGCACCTGCAGCAACCAGCCGCTCTGCTCCTGCAGGGGTTCGCCGCGCAGCCGCTCACCGGTCGACACCCACTGCCCTTTGGGCAGAGAGATTTCCAGGCTCTCGCTGCCGTTGTCGAACACCCAGCGATCGGCGCCCAACGACTCCATCAAGTACCCTTCCATCTCCACTCTGGACTCGGCCTGCCAGGAGGGGGAGGCGGTATCACGGCTCTCGATGAAATCCCCCTGAACACCAAAGCTGGCCAGCCCCCACAGAATGGAGAGCCCGACGATGGATGATTGCATCTCTCTCTCCTGTTGGTTTGCTACCTTGAGGGCCAGTATGGGAAGAGAAAAATGAGTGCACCATGAACAAGGTGCCAAAGTGCTGGCAAGATCGCGAAAAAAACCGGCCCCATGGCCGGTCATGTCATTTTATGTCGTACAGGTCACACTACTTGGCCGCTTCTTCTGCCATCCGTGCAGCCCTTGGTTTATTTGTCCACATGGCCACCCCGCGGTGATCCGCACAGATCCCCTCGTCGGTGACCGCCCTCACCCGGACCCCGTCCTTGCAGATGGCCTGCCAGGCATCGGCATCGTCGATCTGCAGCTCGGAACGGGGATAGGAGGTATCGGCGCAGGCGCACAGCAGGATGGCAAACAGAGGCAGCAGGGATTGCATGGGTTTCATCGGGTCACTCCTGACGGGAAAAGGGATCAGCGCCCCAGCTGCGCCGCCACGCGATCGCAAAGCTGCTTGAGCTGGGCCAACTCAGCATCGGCCAGATCCACCTGGTTGCGCAAGCTGTCCGCCAGACAGCACTCCCTGACCTCCTGCTGCAACTGGCGTCCCGCCTCGGTCAGACTGATGCACTTTTGCCGCTCATCCTCGTGGGAGACGGTGCGGGTCAGCCACCCCTTGCTCTCCAGCCGCTTGACGATGGGGGTCAGGGTGCCCGCATCCAGTCCGGTCTCCTGCCCTATCTCCTTGAGGCTGACCTCGTCCCGGGCCCAGAGCGAGAGCATCACCAGGTACTGGGTATAGGTGAGATCCAGCTTGTCCAGCAGCGGCCGATAGGCACGCATCACCGCATTGGAGGCGCTGTAGAGGGCAAAACAGACCTGCTTTTTCAATTCGCTCATGGAGGACCTCGCTGACGACAAGGGGGGCAGTATACCCCATCAACTTCGGGGCTGAATAGTTTGCACACAAAACAGTTGCCAGCCCCCGCGTTCAGGACTACCCTGATTTTAGTTTGCACACAAACAAAAATACCAGGCCGCCGCCCGACGCGCGGCCCCACTGCCGGAGAATGCCCATGAATGCCATCAGCCATCAAATCCAACTGCTGCGTCGCCCCACCGGTCTCCCCACCCTGGAGGACTTCGCCCTCCGGGACGTGCCCCTGCCCGCCCTGCAGGAGGGAGAGGTGCAGGTCGCCAACCAGTGGCTGTCGGTGGACCCCTACATGCGCGGCCGCATGAGCGAGGCAAAAAGCTACGTTCCCCCCTTCCCCCTCAACGGTCCCCTCGACGGCGGAGCCATCGGCACGGTACAGGCATCGCGCCATCCCGATTTCAAGGTGGGGGACAAGGTGAGCAGCATGCTGGGCTGGCGGGATGCCTTCGTGGCAAACGCCGCCCAGCTCACCCGCCTGCCCGACACCACCCTGCCGCCCCAGCGCTTCCTCGGCGCCCTCGGCATGCCGGGCATGACCGCCTGGGCGGGCCTGCACAAGGTGGCGCACCTGAAGGCCGGTGAAACCCTGCTGGTCTCGGCAGCCTCCGGGGCGGTCGGCACCATGGTGGTCCAGCTCGCCAAGCAGGCGGGAGCCAGGGTCATCAGCTCCACCGGCTCGGCCGACAAGGTCGCCTATCTCAAGACCCTGGGGGCCGATGCGGTGATCAACTACCGGGAGACCCCTGATCTCGACGCCGAGCTGGCCCGCCTCGCCCCCGAGGGCATCCACGTCTACTTCGAGAACGTGGGGGGCACCATGCTGGATGCCGCCCTCAACCACCTGGTGGTGCACGGGCGCATCGTGCTGTGCGGCCTCATCGAGCAGTACAACAGCAACGGCCAGGCCAGCGGCCCGCGCAACCTCTCCCAGATGATCCGCAAGCGCATCCTCATGCAGGGGCTGCTGGTCTCCGATCACTGGCAGCACTACGGGGCGTTCCTGGCAGAGGCCATGCCGGCCTTCGAGGCGGGCACCCTCCAGGCCGAGGAGACCGTCAGCGAGGGGCTGGCCAGCATGCCGCAAGCCTTTATCGGACTGTTCCAGGGCCGCAATACCGGCAAGATGCTGGTCAAACTGCCCTGATCCGGGGGCATTCCCCATCTATTTAACAGATAGAATGTCGCCAGAACCATCCGTTTAAGCGATGGAAAATAGGCATCCGATCGCCCTTGAACAGGCGTCTTGCGCAACGGGCCCATCCCCCCTAAGGTGGCAATGCTGATCAGTTAAGGATCCATTGACCGATCCTTCTGCTGTAGGACAATCCGGAACCAATCACTGGTTCCGGATTTTTTTATGTCTATTGCAAACGATCTGAACGATGTTGTTGAGGCATCTGGCGACATGCTGGCTCGGCTGGCCATTTTTGCCGACCATATTCCCGACGAATGGATTACTGCCGCTGCCACCTTGTCTGAAAAGGCCACTATCCGCCGACGCCGCTTACCTTCTGATATGGTCTTGTGGCTCGTCGTGGGGATGGCCTTTTTCCGCAATGAGCCCATCTCCGAGGTCGCTCGGCGCCTCAACATCTGTGCAGAAGGGTTGGCCAATGATGCCTTGCTCGCGGACAGTGCCCTGTCTCAGGCCCGTCAGCGACTCGGCAAACAGCCGCTCGAGTGGCTGTTCAAACAGTGCGCCGATGTGTGGGGGCGGGAACGTTATCCTGAAGACCATTGGCACGGTTTACAGGTCTTTGCCATCGATGGGGCCCTGTTCCGAACCCAGGATATGCCTGAACTCAGAGCACATTTCGGCTCGGGTAACACCTCAACCAACCGGCAGACACCCTACCCGATGCTGCGGTTGGTCACGCTCATGAATGTCCGCTCGCATGTCATTGCCAACGCGGCCATCAGCCCGTACCGCAAAGGGGAAATCCCCCTGGCCAGCGAGTTCATTCACTCATTGCCGGACAAGTCAGTGACCCTGCTGGATAAAGGCTTCTTCGGTGCCGACCTGTTGCTGCGTATTCAGGCCGAAGACACCGACCGTCACTGGCTCATCCCGGAACGCAAGGGGCTGGTATACACGGAACTTGAGCGCTATGGCGACGGTGACCGTCTGTTGCAAATGACGGTCTCGCCTCAGGCTCGCAAGAAAAACCCGGCGTTGCCGACACACTGGCAAGTTCGCGCAGTGACCTATGAGGTGGCAGGCAAGGAGAAAACGGTCTTTACCTCCCTGCCCGTGGCGCGATTCAGTGCAGCTCAGGTGGCGACCCTGTACCACGAGCGCTGGGAAATCGAGCTGGGATACCGGGATATCAAAAGCGCGATGCAGCACAACGCCATCACGCTGAGAAGCAAGAAAGTGGACTTGGTCTATCAGGAGCTGTGGGGATTGCTGCTTGGATACAATCTGGTCAGGCGGGAGGCCAGCCAGGCCGCCGTAGCCCATCAGCGAGCGCCCAATGAGGTGAGCTTTAAGTTTGCCTGTCAGTTCATCGCGAACCAGATGGCAGTGATGGCGGGCGCGTTATCGCCAGCCCATACGCCACGGAGGTTGGCGGAGTTGCGGGGCTGCATAGGCGTCATGTTCATAGAAAAACGCCCCAGGCCATCGAGACCCAGGGCGGTGAAGATATCAAAGACCCGTTTTCCGGTAAATCGCAATGCGGCTCCGCTTAAGTGAACAGCATTGCCCTAAGGTGGGCCCGTTTTCCCTGGCGCACCCCGCCGTCTCAGCAAGGAGCCTCCCCTATGTCTACCCCCTATCCCCGCGTCGGTGTCGGCGTCATTCTCACCAATGGCCAGGGCCAGGTACTGCTTGGCAAGCGCAAGGGCAGCCATGCCCCTTACTGGTCCATCGCAGGCGGTCATCTGGAATTGGGGGAGACCTTCGAGTCGGCAGCCATCCGGGAGGTGGCGGAGGAGACCGGCTTCGTCATCCGCCAGCCTCGCGTCATCGCCGTCACCAACAACCTAGAGACCTGGCGCGAGAGCGGCCTGCACTACATCTCGGTCACCCTGCTGGCAGAGGTGGACGGGGAGCCGCAACTGCTGGAGCCGGAAAAATGCGAGGGCTGGATCTGGTGCGACCCGCACAATCTGCCCGAGCCTCACTTCGATGCCAGTAGATTGGCCCCTTGAAGATCCAGACACTTCGCCCCTCTTAATTTAAGAGGTAGTCTTGGAACTATGTTCAGTACTAGTCGCAACGAGAAAATGGTCGAAGTGTTAACAGGGGCTGAGCGCCGTCGACGCCGGACTCCGCAGGAAAAGATCTCCATCGTGCAGCAGACCTTTGAGCCCGGAATGACCGTATCTCATGTCGCTCGCTTGCACGACGTCAACGCCAACCAGCTTTTCAAATGGCGTAAACAATTCCAGGAAGGCTCTCTCACGGCGATCACCGCCGGTGAGGATGTTGTTCCAGCCTCCGAGTTGGCTGCTGCCATCAAGCAGATCCGAGAGCTCCAGCGTCTGCTCGGGAAGAAGACCATGGAGAACGAGATCCTCAAAGAAGCCGTGGAGTATGGTCGAGCAAAAAAATGGATTGCGCATGCGCCCTTGTTGCCGGGGGACGACGATTAAGTGCTGTGAGCCAGGCCCTTAATGTATCGCGTGCGCAGCTATCCGTTCGTGTTCATCGCAAACCAGGTTGGCAAGATGGTCGTCATCATCGCCAGCGTGATGATGCAGCCTTACTTGGCCGTATCATGGAGGCGATGGCAGAACTTCCCTCCTATGGCTATCGCCGGGTCTGGGCGCTGTTACGGCGTCAGTCAGAGGCAACAAGACAGCCTGTAGTAAACGCCAAACGGGTATATCGCGTCATGAGAGAGCATGGCCTGCTGCTGGAAAGAAAACCGGCTGCACCATTGGCCCAGCAGGCACATAAGGGGCGTGTTGCCGTCAAAGAGAGCAATCGACGTTGGTGCTCGGATGGCTTCGAGTTTCGCTGCGATAACGGTGAAAAACTACGAGTCACGTTCGCCATGGACTGCTGCGATAGGGAGGCGTTGGACTGGGCTGCCAGCACCGGGGGTTACGACAGTGACACGGTGCAAGATGTCATGCTGAGATCTGTCGAACGACGCTTCGGGGATGCGTTGCCGGCATCACCGGTGGAGTGGCTGACTGATAATGGCTCGGCGTATCGAGCCCATGAGACCCGCGCGTTTGCACGAGAAATCGGGTTGGAGCCCAGAACGACGGCGGTGAGAAGCCCACAGAGCAACGGTATAGCGGAGAGCTTCGTGAAGACGATGAAGCGAGACTATATCGAGATGATGCCGAAACCAGATAGCCGAACAGCGGTAGGCAATTTGGCCATCGCGTTTGAGCATTATAACGAACACCACCCGCACAGCGCCTTGGGATACCGTTCACCTCGGGAATTTCTGCGCAGTCGGGTATCACAACCCTAAGCGGGAAAAAGTGTCTGGATCTATGGGGTCAAATCCAGCCAGTCGCCAGTCCATCGCCTGCTGGCTGGCGGGACAATGCTACCTGCCCCAGGCACAACCTGCCCCCTGACCCTCACCGGCAGGCTGCCGCGCGTCACCCCGGTACCTCTCGTCAGCTGGCGGAGGCGACCAGCCACCCCGCCAGCCCCTGTTGATGGCAGGCTGCGCGGGAGGGCGTACCGTCACCAAACTGTCACTTTTTTGTCATATTATCCGGGCCAGGATGATGACGAGGAGGGGAAGATGGGACAGGTATTCATGCAGTTCTTGTGGCTGGGATGCATCAGTGTTGGCGGGCCGGCCGCCCATATCGGCTATTTTCAGCGCACCTTTGTCCAGCGGCTGGGCTGGCTGAACCAGGCGGAGTTCGCCCAGTTGCTGGCCCTGTGCCAACTGCTGCCGGGTCCGGCCTCCAGCCAGCTCGGCTTTGCCATCGGCCGCCACCGCGCCGGCATCGGCGGCGCCCTGGCTGCCTTCGTCGGCTTTACCCTCCCCTCCTTCCTGCTGTTGCTGGCGGCCGCCGTCGGTCTGGGTCAGCTTGCGGGCAACCTCTGGCTGGACGCCGCCCTGCACGGCCTCAAGCTGCTGGCGCTCGTCGTGGTGGCGGATGCCGTGCTCACCATGAGCCGCCAGTTCTGCAAGACGGCGCTGCAACAGGGGGTCATGGTGGCCACCGCTGCCGCCCTCTGGTGCGCCCCCGGTCTTCTGACCCAGGTCGCCATGCTGCTCGGCGCGGCCCTGCTCTGTGCCTTGCGCGAGCCGCACCCGGGGAGTCAGGGCCTCGCATCCACTCCTGCTCGCCAGCCTCACTGGCCGACCCTGCTGCTGTTCGCCCTGCTGTTCGTCGGCCTGCCCCTGGTGGCGAGCGGCCCCGTCAGCCAGTTGCTGGCCGACTTTTACCGGGCAGGCAGCCTGGTGTTTGGCGGTGGTCACGTGGTGCTGCCCCTGTTGCAGGAGAGCCTGGGTCACCACCTGAGCGAGCAGCAGTTCCTGACCGGCTACGGCCTGGCCCAGCTGGTACCCGGCCCCATGTTCACCCTGGCCACCTACCTGGGCGCCGTGCTGCTGCCCGCCACTCCCCTCATCGGGGCGCTGCTGGCGACCCTGGCGCTCTTCCTGCCGGGTTTCTTGCTGCTCTGGGCGCTGGGCCCCTGCTGGCAGCACTGGCTGGTCCGCCCCCGTCTGGCGGGGGCCGTGGCCGGCATCAACGCCGCCGTGGTGGGGCTGCTGCTGGCGGCCCTTTATCAGCCGGTGTGGCAGAGCGCCGTGCTCTCCCCCACCGATCTGGCGCTGGCCGCCGTCGGCTTCTACCTGCTGCGGGTGCCACGGCTCCCCGTGCTGCCCCTCGCCGCCCTGCTGACGGGGGCAGCCCTGCTGCTGGCCTGACGAACCCGCGACAAGTCAGGCAACGCCCGCCGGGCTGGCGGTCATGGCTCTTATCCCCGAGGGGAGGCAAAGAGAGCAAGATACGTCAGGACAGCTCGGGCCCGTTGGCCGATAGTGGGCAGCACAGAGGAGAGACCATGGATCACAACCAGACAGAGTCCTACCGCCGACGCTTTCAAACGGTGACAGAGCACATCGAGCGCCATCTCGACGACGACCTGTCGCTGGAGCGGCTCAGCGCCGTGGCGCACTTTTCGCCCTTTCACTTTCATCGGCAATTTGCCGCTTACTGCGGCGTGCCGCTGGGGCGTTACATCCAGCTGCTGCGGCTGAAGCGGGCCTCTTACCGGTTGGCATTCGCTCCTCTGGACAAGGTGACTGATATCACCCTCGATGCCGGCTTCCAGCATGGCGAATCTTTCAGTCGCGCCTTCAAGCAGACGTTCGGCCTGACGCCCAGCCAGTTCAGACAGCACCCGGACTGGGCCAGCTGGCATCGCTGCCTGCCACGGCCCCCCACAAAGAGGATTGACCCCATGCGAGTCGACATCATCCAGTTCCCGCAGGCCGCCGTCGCCGCCCTGACCCATCAGGGCCTGCCCGAGCGCATCAACGACACCGCGGCGCGCTTCATCCAGTGGCTCAAGGCCACGGGCGGCTCCCCGGTCGCCACCAGCCGGACCTATGGCCTGGCGCCGGACGACCCCGCCACGACGGAGGGTGCGGCGTTTCGCTTTACCCTCTGTGGCAGCGTCGAGGCCCCCGTCGCCGAGGACAATGAGTGGGGCGTGAAGAATGCCCTCATCCCGGCCGGGCGCTGCGCCGTGGTACGCCACCACGGCTCCCACGACCTCCTGGCCGACTGCGCCCGGGCGCTCTACCGCGACTGGCTGCCCGCCAGCGGCGAAGAGCTGCGGGATTTTCCGCTCTTCTTCCACTACCACAACTTTGTACACGAGGTGCCCACCCATGAGTTGGTCACCGACATCTACCTGCCGCTGGCATAGCCCGGCACCTGACAGGGGGAGATAAAAAAGCGGCGCTTCCGAAGGGAGGCGCCGCTGGTCGTGTCGGGGATCAGGCGTCGGGCTCGAAATCCAGGCTCAGGCTGTTGACGCAGTAGCGCTGGCCTGTCTCGGTCGGCCCGTCGGGGAAGACGTGGCCGAGGTGGGAGCCGCACTGGCTGCAGGTGATCTCCACCCGCTTCATGCCGTGGCTGTTGTCCTCGGTGTAGGTCACCGTCCCCTCGATGGCCCGGTCGAACGAGGGCCAGCCGCAGCCCGCGTCGAACTTGGCTCCTGAGTGGAACAGCACCTGCTTGCAGCAGACGCAGTGGTAATCGCCGCTCTTGCGGTTGTGCAGCAGGGCACCGCTGTAGGGACGCTCGGTCCCTTTCTCCCAGCAGACGTGGAACTGCTCTGCACTCAGCTTGTCGCGCCACTGTTCAGGGTTGTTACTGCTCATTCCGGCTCCTCACCACTGATAACGGTGCCCAGCATACCCAGTCAGGGCGCCTGGCTCTACCCCGCCAGCGGGAACTGTGATCCCGTTGGCAACACGGCGACAACATCCGCTGCCACCACCCCTTCACTCGCCAGCACCGCCGCCGGCAGGGCGACCCGCTCCAGCAGCTTGAGGGAGTGGGCACGCCCCACCGCCACCTGCCGCTTGATGTCGTCCGGCAGGAAGGGCAGGCCGTCGTTGGTGGCGGTGTCGATGGTCTGGATCCACTCCATGCCCTCCCCCGGCGGCGGCAGGCGGAACTGGATGTCATAGTCGCTGGCGTTGAACAGCACGTACCAGCGCTCCCCGGTGCAGCCGATCATGCCGATGTCCATGGCAAACGCCTGCCCCATGGGGGCGTGCCAGTCCTGATCGGTGAGCTGATGGCCGTCCGGGTGATACCAGTTCACCTGGTGGCAGCTGGTCGCCTTGCCGTTCCAGCCGTCGTCGCTCAGTTGCAGGTTGGAGAAGACCCCGGACTCCGCCCGCAGCGCCATCATCTGGCGGGTGAAGGCGAGCAGCCGCTCGTCCTCCGGGCGCAGTTGCCAGTTCACCCAGCTTATCTGGTTGTCCTGACAGTAGGCGTTGTTGTTGCCGAGCTGGCTGCGGCCCATCTCGTCCCCGGCCAGGAAGTGGGGCGTCCCCTGTGACAGCAGCAGGGTGGCGATGAGGTTGCGCTTCTGCTGCTGGCGCAGGTTGTTGATGCGCGGGTCCAGGGTCGGCCCCTCCACCCCGTGGTTGCTGGAGAGGTTGTTGCCGTGACCGTCCCGGTTGTCCTCGCCGTTGGCCTGGTTGTGGCGCTGGTTGTAGGAGACCAGATCCTCGAGGGTGAAGCCGTCGTGATAGCAGAGGTAGTTGACGCTGGTGTGGGGGGAGCGCCAGTTCTTCGGGAAGAGATCCCGCGAGCCCACCAGACGGGTGGCAAAATCCCCCATCTTGCCCGCATCCCCGCGCCAGAAGGCGCGCACCGTGTCGCGGTAACGATCGTTGATCTCCAGCCATTGGCTCGGAAACTGGCCGAGACGATAGCCGAAGGGGCCGATGTCCCAGGGTTCGGCGATGAGCCTGACCCGCGCCAGCACGGGATCCGCCATCATGGCCTTGAAGAAGGCGCTCATGGGATCGAACTCCCCCGCTTCCCGCGCCAGGGTGACCGCCAGATCGAAGCGGAAACCGTCCACCTGCATCTCGGTGACCCAGTAGCGCAGGGCATCGAGCACCAGTCGCAGGGTATTGGGGTGATCCAGATTGACGCTGTTGCCGCAGCCGGTGACGTTGGCGTGGCGATGGTAATCCGGACCGTGGGCCCCCGACTCGAAGGCGTAGTAACCCGCGTTGTCAAACCCCTTGAGGGAGAGCATGGGGCCGTCGAAGCCCGACTCCGCGGTGTGGTTGTAGACCACATCCAGGATCACCTCGAGCCCCGCCCGGTGCAGCTCGCGCACCATGGTCTTGAACTCGGTCACCGCATCCTGCGCCCCGTAGCGCGGTTCGGGCGCGAAGAAGGCGATGGGGTTGTAGCCCCAGTAGTTGGTCAGCCCCAGCTGCTCGAGCCTGGGCTCGGACATGAAGGCCGCCACCGGCATCAGCTGGACCGAGGTCACCCCCAGCCCCTGCAGATGCTCGATCATCAGCGGGTGGCTGATGCCCAGATAGGTGCCCTGCAGCGCCTTGGGGATGCCAGGGTGCTGGCGGGTGAACCCCTTGACGTGGGTCTCGTAGAGCACGACCCGCTCCGGCGGAATGCCGGGCTTGCCGACCCCCTGCCAGTCGAAGGCATCGTCCACCACCACCGACTTGCCCACCATGGCCGCGCTGTCCCCCTCGTAGAGGGCGTCGTCCCAGTGGGTGGCACGGCTGAGCGCCCTGGCATAGGGGTCTATCAGCAGCTTGTCCGGGTCGAACAGCAACCCATCCTGGGGAGAGCCATGCACCCGGTAGCCATAGCGCTGACCGGCCTTGACGCCGCGCACGTGGCCGAACCAGTACTGGCCGCGCCGACCGGGCAAGGGGAGACGCGCCAGCTCCTGCTCCTCTTCGTCGAACAGGCAGAGCTCCACCTTGTCCGATTGGGGAGCCCAGACACAGAAGTGGCAGCCCGTCTCGTCCAGACGGGCGCCAAGCGGGTGATCTACCCCGTTTTCCATTTCAAACATCAGGACTCCTGTTTGATGAACAAGGTCGCGAGCGGCGGCAAGTCCAGCACCAGGCTGTGTGCCATCCCCTGCCAGGGGGTCGCCTCGGCGACGAAGACCAGACCCACATCATAGTTGCTGCCCCAGTAATGCTCGCTGTCGGTGTTGAGCACCACCCGATAGCGACCGGCAGCCGGCACCCCGAGACGGTAACCGATGCGCGGCACCGGGGTGAAGTTGCAGGCCACCACCAGCGGATGGGCCCCCAGCTTGTCGGCCCGCAGCCAGGCGAAGATGCTGTTGTCCGCGTCCTGGTGATCCAGCCAGCGGAAACCGGCCTGTTCATAATCCGCCTGATACAAGGCAGGTTCATGACGATAGAGGTGATTGAGATCCCGGATCAGCCGCTGCTGGCCGCCGTGCCTGGGGTACTGCAACAGGTGCCAGGGCAGCTGGGCATCATGATTCCACTCGTTGCTCTGGGCGATCTCGGTGCCCATGAAGTTGAGCTTCTTGCCGGGGTGGGCATACATGAAGCCCATGTAGGCGCGCAGGTTGGCGGCCTGCTGCCATTCGTCCCCCGGCATCTTGTAGAGCAGGGAGTGCTTGCCGTGGACCACCTCGTCGTGGGAGAGGGACAGAATGAAGTTCTCGTCATAGTGGTACACCATGGAGAAGGTCATGTCGTTGTGGTGGTAGCGACGGTGAATGGGCTCTTTTTGCATGTAGCTGAGGGTGTCGTGCATCCAGCCCATATTCCACTTGAAGCCAAACCCCAGGCCACCGAGGAAGGTGGGACGGGAGACCCCGGCAAAGGCGGTGGACTCCTCGGCGATGGTCATGGCGTGGGGGTACTTGCCGTACACCTCCTCGTTGGTCCACTTCAAGAGGCTGATCGCCTCGTAGTTGTGGTTGCCGCCATCGACGTTGGGCACCCACTCACCGGCGTTGCGGGAGTAATCCAGATAGAGCATGGAGGCGACCGCATCTACCCGCAGGCCGTCGATGTGGAACTTGTCGAGCCAGAACAGGGCGCTGGCCACCAGGAACTGGCGCACGGTGTCGCGACCGAAGTCATAGATGTAGGAGTTCCAGTCCGGGTGCCAGCCACGGCGCGGATCCTCGTACTCGTAGAGCGGCGTGCCGTCGAAGCGGGCCAGGCCGTGGGCATCGGACGGGAAGTGGGCGGGCACCCAATCCAGAATCACGCCGATCCCCGCCTGGTGGCACTGATCCACGAAGTATTTGAAATCGTCGGCCGTGCCGTAGCGACTGGTGGGGGAGAACATGCCCACCGGCTGGTAGCCCCAGGAGCCGCTGAAGGGGTGCTCGGAGACCGGCAGCAGCTCGATGTGGGTGTACTCCATCTCCTTGATGTAATCCACCAGTTCCACCGCCAGCTCGCGCCAGCTCAGGCTGTCGCCGTTGGAGTGACGCTTCCAGGAACCCACGTGCAGCTCGTAGATGGAAAGGGGCTGCTCGCGCTTGTCATTGAGCTGACTCTCGCGCCAGGCGGCGTCCTGCCACTGGTACTGGCCATGGTCATAGACCACGGAGGCGAACGAGGGGTACTGCTCGCTGTAGAAGCCCACCGGGTCGCTCTTGTGGGGCAGGCGATTGCCCGCCGGGTCCTTCAGTTCGAACTTGTAGCGATCCCCGGCCTTGAGCCCCGGCACGAACAGCACCCAGTGGCCGCACTGGCTGCGCTGCATGGGGTGACGGCGGCCATCCCAGAAGTTGAAATCGCCGATGAGGCTCACCGCCGTGGCGCTCGGCGCATAGACCGCAAAACGGACCCCTTCCACCTGCTGGCCGAGGTGCGTCACGGTGCGCAACTGGGCGCCGAGGGTGTGGTAGAGGTTTTCCGGTTGCCAGGTGAGTTCCGCCAACCCTTCCCAGGCGGCAGCCTGGAACTGATAGGGGTCGATGATGTCGGCACTGGCGTCGGCGTAGGTCGCGATGAGCTGGTAGGGGAAGGGATTCTTGCGGCGGGTGAAAACAGTTTCAAAGAGGCCCGCTTCGTCAGCGGCGGTCAGGGTGGCAACTATCTTGCCTGACTTGAGATCCCTGACCCGGACCTCGAGTGCATCGGGCAACCAGGCGGTGAGTTTCAGGCCTGGCCCATCCGGATTGGCCAGCAGGCCTAGATGGGAGAAGGGATCGGCACAGCGGGCGGCAACCAAACGTTCAACGGGCATCGACATTTCCTTTGATGGCTGAACATCCGCTTCGGCCGAAGCCGAAGCGGATGAAAGTGAGTCACATGTTGGCGTTCAAGGCTCAACGGCTGGCCTCGTCACGGGCCCGGCTCATCTTGCCCGCCAGATTCTTGAGCGCCTCGTCGGCGAAGATATCCTCCAGATCCCGGGAGAGCTTGCGACGCCAGTTGGGGTACTCGTAGCTGGTACCCGGCACGTTGACCGGCTTGTCCATCTCCAGCCAGTCTTCGAGCTGGGTGCTGAACAGGGCACAGCTGCCGCGGGACATGTGCAGTTGCAGACCGTGGTTGAGCTCGGTATTCATGCCGACCCAGTTCACGTCTTGACTGATATTGCCAGAGATGACCCCATGAGCATGCAGGCTGTCAAGGATCCGCTGCTTGGCCTGGTGGCGATCAGCATACAGGGTCTTGAGTACGTCTTCATCCGGGTACAGGCCCAGTTCGCGTCCCAGCGCCAGATCGTCGCAGTGCCAGAAGCCTTTGAGGGTCGGCATGTCGTGGGTGGTCAGGGCGGACATCGCCTGCTCGGCGTAGTGCGCCGGGGAGATGAAGCCACCATCGTCCTTGGAGCGCTCGAAGAAGAACACCTTGTAGGAGTGGACGCCGTTCTCTTTCAGGGTCACGTCGATCCCCTCCGGCACGGTCCCCAGATCCTCGCCGATCAGCAAGCACTGGTTGCGATGAGACTCAAGGGCCAGGATCCCCAGCAGATCGTTCACCGGATAATAGATGTAGGCCCCCTTGGCGGCGGACTCTCCGGGCGGCACCCACCACAGGCGCAGCAAGGCCATCACGTGGTCGATGCGCAGGGCGCCGCAGGAGCGCATGTTGGCACGGAACAGATCCACCATGGGCTGGTAGGCGGCCTCGAACAGCTGGTTCGGGTTCATGGGGGGCAGGCCCCAGTTCTGGCCGAGGGGGCCGAGAATGTCGGGCGGTGCACCGACCGAGGCTTTCGGGCAGTAGAGGTCCCGGTTTGCCCAGATCTCGGTGGAGCCTTCGGAGACGCCGACCGCCAGATCCCGGTAGATCCCCATCACCATGCCGGCGGCCTTGGCGCGGGCATCGGCCCGGGCCAGCTGCTCGTCAGCCAGGAACTGCAGATAGAGATAGAAGGCCACATCCTGCTGGTGCTCGGCCATCCAGGCCGCCACTTCGGGGTTGTGGTAATCGCGCAGCGCCTCGGGCCAGACCGGCCAGCCCCAGGCATTCTCGCCTTTGGCATAGAAGTGGGCCTGCAGGGCGTCAAACGCTGCCTGCTGTTGCAGGCTGTCACCGCCTGCAGCCACAAAGGCATCGAACGCAGCCTGACGCTCGGCGCTGAAGCTGGCCTGGTCGAACACCTGGCGCAGCATCCCGATCTTGGTCTGGATGACGCCGGTGTAATCCACATTGTCCTTGACCCGCAGGGAGGTGAGGTGCTGCTGGAAGGCCGGGCTCGCCACTTCCGCTTTCAGGCGATCGTTGCCCAGGAATTCGGGCACCGCTTCCACATCGATATAGGCGACGTTGAGCCAGCGACGGGAAGAGGGGCTGTAGGGGCTGGCACTCTCCGGGTTCGCCGGATAGAGGGCATGAATGGGGTTGAGACCGACGAAGTGGGCTCCCCAGGCGGCGGCATTCTCAACCAGCTGGCCGAGATCGCTGAAATCGCCGATGCCCCAGTTGTGGCGGCTGCGCAGGCAGTAGAGCTGGACGCTCGGGCCCCACACCTTGCGACCATTGGCGATGGGTGCCTGCTTGTAGCAGGACTTGGGGGCGACGATGAGACGCATGGTGGCCAGCGGCTCGTCATTGCCCTCTTCCAGCAGGATGAGCTGGTGATAACCCAGCGCAGGCTGCACATCCAGGGTGACGCGATAGGCCTGACACTCCATCTCCTCGAACTCGGCCACCCCGACCAGCTCACCCTCGATGGGGGTGAGTTGACCGGACAGCACTGCACCCTGCTCCTGCTGGAGCTGCCAGGTGAGGGCATCGTTGACAAATTCGATGGGGAGGCGAACCTCAAGAGTAACGGCGTCGCCGCTGCGTACCACCATCACGGGATCCAGCGCGCGCAGCCAATGCTGGCGGTGCTCCTGCTCAAGCTGTTCGGACAGGGCGGCCTCGTCATCGACGCGGTAGCCCATGGCGCCCAGCATGGCGGCCTTGCTCTCTTCCGATACCAGGGCCGGCTGGCCCCAGGCATCAACATACTCACTGGCAATGCCTTTGGCGGCAGCCAGCTGTTCAATCAGGGTGGTCATAGTTTGAGAATTCCCGCTGTGGATTCTGTCTACGCTATTTTGTGATTAATTTTTATGGTTGGTACTTGAACAGTGGCTCTTTGGCCATGCTAAACCGCGCACATTTTTACATATCTCCCCGGCTGGATGTGTGACCGGGCAGGCACTATTGTTGTTCTCTGCCACCGACTTTGCTGATGATGCATTCAACAAAAGTTGGTAGCCAGTTACATAAACCGAAAATAAATTTCACAGTTTTTCATGATATAGCGCAATTTCGCGCAGATTGTTGGTTGACTCGCGAGGGAGTTCTAGTAAATTTACAAACGGAATTTTCTTTGACTACTGAACAGTTAGGTAACCAATTATGACTATCAAAGTAGGTATTAACGGTTTTGGCCGTATCGGTCGTTTCGTTTTCCGTCTGGCCGCTGAGCGTGCTGACATCGAAGTGGTTGGTATCAACGACCTGATCGACGTTGACTACATGGCTTACATGCTGAAGTACGACTCCACTCACGGTCGCTTCAAGGGCACTGTTGAAGTCAAAGACGGCAACCTGATCGTCAACGGCAAAACCGTACGTGTTACCGCTGAACGTGACCCGGCCAACCTGAAATGGGGCGAAATCGGTGTTGACGTTGTTGCCGAAGCAACCGGTCTGTTCCTGACCGACGAAACCGCTCGCAAGCACATCGCTGCCGGTGCCAAGAAAGTCGTACTGACCGGTCCGTCCAAAGACGCTACCCCGATGTTCGTCATGGGCGTCAACCAGGATTCCTACGCTGGCCAGGACATCGTTTCCAACGCTTCCTGCACCACCAACTGCCTGGCCCCCATCGCCAAGGTTCTGAACGATACCTTCGGTATCGAATCCGGCCTGATGACCACCGTTCACGCTACCACTGCTACCCAGAAGACCGTTGATGGTCCGTCTGCCAAAGACTGGCGCGGTGGCCGCGGTGCGGCTCAGAACATCATCCCGTCCTCTACCGGTGCTGCCAAGGCTGTTGGCGTGGTCATCCCGGAACTGAACGGCAAGCTGACCGGCATGGCCTTCCGCGTTCCGACTCCGGACGTGTCCGTTGTTGACCTGACCGTCAACCTGAAGAAAGAAGCGTCCTACGCTGAAATCTGCCAGGCCATGAAGGCTGCCTCCGAAGGCGCCATGAAGGGCGTGCTGGGCTACACCGAAGACGAAGTGGTTTCCACCGACTTCCTGGGTGAGCGTCAGACTTCCGTGTTCGATGCCAAGGCTGGTATCCAGCTGAACAAGACCTTCGTGAAAGTCGTCTCCTGGTACGACAACGAAATGGGCTACTCCAGCAAGGTTCTGGACCTGATCGCTCACATCTCCAAGTAATTTGGGATGCGCAATCGCGTAGCTTGAAAAAAGGCGGCCAATGGCCGCCTTTTTGTATTCTGAATCACGGACCCTTTCTGAATGTCCCCGAGCACTGGAGCCTTTATGACACCGACACGTACGCTGACTGCCCACTGCACCCTGAGCCAGGATGGCCTGCCCCTGCTGACCATAGACAATGAGCACGCCAGGGCCGAGATAAGCCTGTTTGGCGCCCATGTGCTGCGTTACCAACGCCATGGTGAACCGGCCTCTCTCTGGCTCAGCGACAAGGCGATACTGGATGGCAGCAAGCCCATTCGCGGCGGCATTCCCCTCTGCTGGCCCTGGTTCGGCCCCTCCCCCGCTCGCGTTGGCAGCGGCAAGCCGGCTCATGGCTTCGCACGCAACTGCCTGTGGACGCTGGATGGGGTCTCCGATCACGGGGATGGCACACTCGTCCACCTCTCCCTGCGTGACAACGATGCCAGCAGGACGCTCTGGCCCCATGCCTTCGAGCTGGAGCTGGACGTACTGGTCGGCAAGGAGCTTTCCCTGGTGCTGACCACCCGCAACACCGGCAAGTCAGCGCTCACCTACAATGCCGCCCTGCACACCTACCTGCAGATCAGTGCGCCGGAAGCGGTAACCGTGACCGGCCTCGGCGAACCCTATCTGGACAAGCTGACCGGCCGCAACGAACTGCAACAGGGAGCGCTGACCGTCACCGCAGCCATGGATCGCATCTACCGCCAGCCCGATGCCATGGTCAGCGTGCAGGATGGTGAGCGCACCACCCGGGTGGTCAGCGGCAACCACGACAGCGTGGTGGTCTGGACCCCCTGGCAGGAAGGGGCCAGCGCCATGGCCGATATGAGTGACGACGGTTATCGCACCATGCTCTGTGTCGAGGCGGCCATCACCGCCGAGGACGGGATCACCGTCCCGCCCGACGAGGAGCACAGCTTCTCCACCGTCATCATCTGACGATACAGATGACGGATAAATAAAGAGGGCTCCCGCGGGAGCCCTCTTTGCATCTTGCCATCAGCGTCAGTCAGGCGTTGCCCTGGGTCTTGAGCTTGAGCTCGGCGGCGAAATCCAGCATGCGGTCGAGCGGGACAAGCGCTTTGAGACGCAGTGCCTCATCCACATGGATCTCGTGACGCTCGGCGCCGTCGGTCAGGGCCTCCTTGATGGCCACCAGGCCGTTCATCGCCATCCAGGGGCAGTGGGCGCAGCTGCGGCAGGTGGCACCATCGCCGCCGGTGGGCGCCTCCACCATCTCTTTCTCCGGGCAGGCCTGCTGCATCTTGTAGAAGATGCCGCGATCGGTCGCCACGATCAGTTTCTGCTGGGGCAGCTCTTTGGCGGCCTTGATGAGCTGGCTGGTAGAACCCACCGCATCCGCCAGTTCGATGACGGAGGCCGGGGACTCCGGGTGCACCAGCACGGCGGCATCCGGGTTCTGGGCCTTGAGCTCGCGCAGCGCCTTGGCCTTGAACTCGTCGTGCACGATGCAGTGACCCTGCCAGCGCAGCATCTCGGCCCCTGTCTTCTTCTCGATGTAGGCGCCGAGGTGTCTGTCCGGGCCCCAGATGATCTTGTGACCCTGACTGTCCAGATGTTCGACGATCTCCAGCGCAATGCTGGAGGTGACCACCCAGTCGGCCCGCGCTTTCACCGCTGCCGAGGTATTGGCATAGACCACCACGATGTGATCGGGGTGGGCATCGCAGAAGGCGGAGAACTGGTCGATGGGACAACCCAGATCGAGGGAGCACTCGGCCTCCAGCGTCGGCATCAGCACCCGCTTGTGGGGGCTCAGGATCTTGGAGGTCTCTCCCATAAAGCGCACACCGGCCACGATCAGGGTCTGGGCCGCATGGTCGCGACCGAAGCGGGCCATCTCCAGGGAGTCACCCACGAAGCCACCGGTGGCTTCTGCCAGGGCCTGGATCTCGGGATCCGTGTAGTAATGGGCAACCAGCACGGCCTGGCGCGCCTCGAGCAGCACCTTGATCTCGGCGATCAGGGTCGCCTTCTGCTCGGGAGTCAGGGGCTGTGGTTTGGCCGGGAAGGGGTAGTCCATCTCGACTACCGGCGGAATACTGCTCAGTGCATTGCTCATTGCGACTGTTCCATCAACGCTCGGGAAGGCCAAAATTATAACCAGAAGCCGTGCACAAACCCATCAACAAATCCAGTACAGTACAACTGTCAGGACCCGCTCCGACCATATCGTTGTCATTCTTGCCAAAAGGAGTTGTCGAATGAAACAACGTTCGCTCAAGACCAAGTTGTTGTTGCTCACGCTGGGACTTTTTCTCGCCAGTGGCGTCGCCATGACATGGATACAGTCCTCCTCGCTGAACGGCCTGCGCGATGACATCATGGCGCAGACCCGTGGCGCCCTGGAGCAGGAGGTTTCCCGTTCCCTGCAATTCCAGGCAGAGCGGTATGCCGTGCAGATCGAAGACCAGTTGCAGCAGGCCTATCAGATACCGCTCGGCATGGCGGCGCAGCTTGAAGGAAGCATGGCCCAGCCGGACCAGCGGCTGAGTCGCCCGCAAGTGGAGCTCCTACTTGGCAGCCGCCTGCACCAGGCAAACGGGATCAGCTCCATCTACGCCCAGTTCGAACCCAACGGTTACGACGAACAGGACGCCGACTGGCAGACGGGCGCCAGCCATTCGGTTGCCGGCAAGGGCAGTCTCGAGGTCTACTTCACCCGGGAACAGAACGGAAACATCGCGCAGCAGACCATAGATGCCGCCACCAGTGACGCCAAGTTCGACACCTCGCGCAATGAATTCGACATTCGCAACAGCGAGTGGTATCTCTGCGGTCGCGAGACACGTCGCCCCTGCCTGATGGAACCCTACCTCTACGAGATAAGCCCTGGTCAGAAGATGCTGATGACCAGCCTGACGGTGCCCGTCCTCAAGGATGGCAAGTTTGCCGGGATCACCGGGGTCGACATGAACCTGCCCATCTTCCAGCAACTGGCCGAGCACCTTGGCAAGAGCCTCTATGACAACCAGGCCGAGGTCACCCTGGTCAGCAAGACGGGCTTCATCGTCGGCAGCAACCGCCATTCGGACAAACTGGGGCGCCCCCTGACAGAGGCCGGACTGGTTGCCCCGAATGGACACCCCGCCGATACCGACAGTGATTTCATCCTGCAGCAGCCCATACGGATCGAGGCTGCCGACAACCAGTGGTGGCTGATGATCAAGGTGCCCAAGGCCCTCGCCCTCAGCCAGGCCAACACCATCAGCCAGCAGCTCGGCAGCCTGTTGCAGGCGACCCAGCAGCAGCAGCTGATCGCCATCGTTGTCATCACCCTGGTGGCCCTGGGGCTGCTTGTCTGGTTCATCCAGACCATCACGGCGCCCCTCTCCCTCATCAGCCGCCACGTCTCCCACCTCGCCAGCAATGAGGGCGACCTGACCCAGCAGATGCGCATCGACACCCACCAGGAGCTCATCGAGCTTGGCAGGCATCTCAATGCCTTCCTCGGCAAGCTGAGGGCCATGGTGCAGGGCAGCAAGCAGATTGGGCAACAGGTGCATCAGCAGGCCAGGGGCATGAAACAGACGGCCGATGCCATGCGCAGCAGCCTGGATGATCAGAGCCTGGAGCTGGAGAGCGTGGTCAGCGCCATGCACGAGATGAGCACCACGGCAGTCAGCGTGGCGGGCTATGCGGAACAGGCGGCGCAGGAGTCGGAAGCGGCGACCCACCATGTCAGCACGGCCCAGCAGACATTGAGCAGGGCCCGCAACGAGATCCATACCCTGGTTGAGGACATGCATCAGGCCGACAAGGCAGTCGCCCAGGTCGCCCAGCGCAGCACCAATATCAGCCACATCCTCGATGTGATCCGGGCCATTGCCGAACAGACCAACCTGCTGGCCCTCAACGCAGCCATCGAGGCGGCGCGGGCCGGCGACATGGGCAGGGGGTTTGCCGTCGTGGCGGACGAGGTGAGGGCGCTGGCCAACAAGACCCGTTCATCCACCGACGAGATAGGGCAGCTCATCGGCAGCCTGCAAACCGAGGTCACCAGTAGCCAGCAGTTGATGAGCACGGGGATCGCCCGCTCGGTGAGCACGGTTGAAGGCACGGAGCAGGCCTTCGAGGCACTCAATCAGGTGGTCACCCAGATCCAGCAGATCCATGATCACATCAGCCAGGTGGCGACCGCCGCCGAGCAGCAGAGTGCCGTGAGCGACACCATCAACCAGAACCTGATGCGCATCGGCGACGCCGCCACCACCCTGGGACAAGAGGCCAATGCCAGCCAGCGCCTGAGCGAGGCACTGGAACAGGCGGCCACCACCCTGGCAAGCGAGCTGGATCGACTGCGAACCTGATGGGAGACGGAAACGAAAAAGCCCGCATCGCTGCGGGCTTTTCTATATGGTGGTCGTTACTGGGCTCGAACCAGTGACCCCCTCCTTGTAAGGGAGGTGCTCTCCCAGCTGAGCTAAACGACCTGGGACAAGACTGAAATGATGGTGGGTCGTGCTGGATTCGAACCAGCGACCAATTGATTAAAAGTCAACTGCTCTACCGACTGAGCTAACGACCCATCTAAATCATTTTTAAAGCATGGTGGTCGTTACTGGGCTCGAACCAGTGACCCCCTCCTTGTAAGGGAGGTGCTCTCCCAGCTGAGCTAAACGACCTGGGATAAGACTGAAATGATGGTGGGTCGTGCTGGATTCGAACCAGCGACCAATTGATTAAAAGTCAACTGCTCTACCGACTGAGCTAACGACCCATCTAAATCATTTTTAAAGCATGGTGGTCGTTACTGGGCTCGAACCAGTGACCCCCTCCTTGTAAGGGAGGTGCTCTCCCAGCTGAGCTAAACGACCTGGGATAAGACTGAAATGATGGTGGGTCGTGCTGGATTCGAACCAGCGACCAATTGATTAAAAGTCAACTGCTCTACCGACTGAGCTAACGACCCATCTAAATCATTTTTAAAGCATGGTGGTCGTTACTGGGCTCGAACCAGTGACCCCCTCCTTGTAAGGGAGGTGCTCTCCCAGCTGAGCTAAACGACCTGGGATAAGACTGAAATGATGGTGGGTCGTGCTGGATTCGAACCAGCGACCAATTGATTAAAAGTCAACTGCTCTACCGACTGAGCTAACGACCCATCTAAATCATTTTTAAAGCATGGTGGTCGTTACTGGGCTCGAACCAGTGACCCCCTCCTTGTAAGGGAGGTGCTCTCCCAGCTGAGCTAAACGACCTGGGATAAGACTGAAATGATGGTGGGTCGTGCTGGATTCGAACCAGCGACCAATTGATTAAAAGTCAACTGCTCTACCGACTGAGCTAACGACCCATCTAAATCATTTTTAAAGCATGGTGGTCGTTACTGGGCTCGAACCAGTGACCCCCTCCTTGTAAGGGAGGTGCTCTCCCAGCTGAGCTAAACGACCTGGGATTCAATGTTCAGAGTGGTGGGTCGTGTAGGGTTCGAACCTACGACCAATTGATTAAGAGTCAACTGCTCTACCGACTGAGCTAACGACCCACATCCTGAACCTTTCACGAACCGCATGTGGCGGCCAGTGTTACAACATGGTGGTCGTTACTGGGCTCGAACCAGTGACCCCCTCCTTGTAAGGGAGGTGCTCTCCCAGCTGAGCTAAACGACCTGGGAATATTGTCTTCACCTGCTGTGAAGAAATGGTGGGTCGTGCTGGATTCGAACCAGCGACCAATTGATTAAAAGTCAACTGCTCTACCGACTGAGCTAACGACCCTCACCACGACCAGTGCCGACTGCATTACTGCTCCGGCTCTGACGGCGGCCTATATTACGGATTTATCATCCTGGCGCAATAGAAAAATCTTAAATTAAATCTGATTGTTCACTGCGCATACAAAGCACGGCGGTATTTACAAGAGTGTTACGAAAACAGTGACATGCAGCAATGTCACAGCTTGGCCAGACTCTGTTTGGCCAGCTGGGCCGGCGAGGTGTTGGGGTAACCCTTGATCACCTGCTCATAGAAGGCCTTGGCCTCTGCTTTCTTGCCGTCAAGCTGGGCGAGCATGCCGAGTTTCAGCAGGGCATCGGCCCGCTTGGGTGACTTGCTGTATTTGTTCGCCACCGTGGAAAACTGGCTCGCGGCCCCCGCCCTGTCGCCCTTGTTGAACATCAGCTGGCCGAGCCAGTAGTGGGCATTGGGAACATAGCTGGAGTTCGGGAACTGCTTGATGAATCCTTCGAAGGCAGGAATGGCCTTGTCGTAGTTCTTCTCCTTGAGCACCATGTTCACGGCTGCGTCGTAGGCCTGGTTCTCATCCTGGTTGGTGGAGTAGTTGGCAGCCGCGGCAGGAGGCGTTGCAGCACCTGCAGCAGGTGTTGCGGGCGCGGCGGCAGGCTGGCTGTTGGCCACCTTGTCGAGCTCTTGGTAGAGTTGGCGCTGGCGCTCCTGGGACTGCTCCATCTGGTAGGTCTGCTGTTCCAGCTGACCACGCAGCTCGGAGACCTCCCCTTGCAGGGAGTCGACCTGTTGCTGCAGTTCGGCCTGCAGACGCAGACGGGCATTGAGGGTACGCTCCAGCAGAGCAACCCGGTCTTCTAGGCTGCCGGTCGGTACGATGGCACCATTGTTGCCGCTCAGCACCACGCCGCTGCTGCCAGAATCCCCACTCAGATCGCTCACCGGTGCCGCCGCTTGCGCATTCAAAGCAACCAACACGGCCAGCGCAACACCAGCTTGCTTGTACACAGATTTCATTCGGATCAAACCTTAGCGTTTAGTGCAAATAAAACGGCCAGCGCATAGTCGCTCGCTGATACAGATTTCATTCGGATCAAACCTTGACGTTTAGTGCAAATAAAACGGCCATCGAAATGGCCGCTTGCATATAAACGAACTTCGTTCGACTCAAACCTTAGTAAACCAGGACCGCACGGCGGTTCTTGGCAAAGGCTTCCTCGGTGTGGGACAGATCCAGCGGCTTCTCTTCGCCATAGCTGACGATGGAGAGCTGCTCGGCCTGCACACCCAGGGTTTGCAGATACTTGGCAACAGCCTTGGCACGACGCTCACCCAGCGCGATGTTGTATTCCGGCGTACCGCGCTCGTCGGCGTGGCCTTCGATCAGTACCTTGACGCTCGGACGTTCACGCAGGTAGCTGGCGTGGGCATCCAGCAGGTCGGCGTACTGACCCTGGATGTCGTAACCATCGTACGGGAAGTAGATCACGTTGTCGCGTTGCAGCGCTTCGAACTTCTGACGCATCTGCTCTTCCGGGGACAACATGCCATTGGCGCCGCCGGTTTGTACACCGCCCATGCCGTCGGTCATGCCGGACTCGGCGCCAGCGGCGTCGGAGTCAGAAGAGGAGCTACAGGCAGCCAGGGTGAACAGTGGCAGTGCGATGGCCAGACCCTTGAGCAGTTTATTGAGTTGCATGCTATTTCCTTAAACCTTTATAACAAAACAAAAAACAATCGATTTTTATCAATTCAAGAAGGGCGACCAAGCTGGTGCACGAATTTCACCGCTACTGGTCGGAAGCACTGCCTTGAAGCGACCGTCGGTCGACACCAATGCAAGACTCTTACGACCCTGATAGATGGTGGCATAAATGATCATGCTGCCATTGGGAGCCACACTTGGCGATTCATCCAGAGCACTCTGGGTCAGTACCAGCATGGCTCCATTTTCCATATCCTGGCGAGCGATGCGATATTGTCCCTGAACCCGGGTCACCATCACCATGGACTTGCCGTCCGGTGTGATGGATGCCCCCTGGTTGGAATCCCCTTCCCAGGTCATCCGGCGAGTCATGCCAGTCGCCAAATTTACGCTATAAATCTGGGGTTTGCCACCACGTTCAGAGGTGAACAGCAAAGTTTGACCGTCCGGCATCCAGGAGGGTTCGGTGTCGATGGTGCGGTTATTTGTGACTCGAGTGAGTTGCTTGCTAGCAACATCAACGACATAGATGTCAGGCTGTCCATCTTTGGACAGAACAATAGCCAAACGACGACCATCTGGAGACCACTCCGGCGCACCGTTGATGCCACGGAAGCTGGTGATCAGACTGCGCTGCTGGGTGTAGATGTCCTGCACATAGATCTCGGACTTCTGGTTCTCGAAGCTCACGTAAGCCAGCTTGCTGCCATCCGGCGACCAGGCCGGGGACATCAGGGGTTCACGGGAGCGCAGCAGAGTCTTCTCGTTGTAGCCGTCGTAGTCGGAGATCCGCAGCTGATACGGGAACTGGGTGCCCTGCTGCACGGAGACATAGGCCAGACGAGTCAGGAAGGCACCACGCTCACCGGTCAGACGCTCGTAGACGATGTCGGAGATGCGGTGGGCAAACTGGCGCATCTGGGCACCCGGGATGGTCGCCATGCGGCTGTCCAGGATGTAACCGTTCGCTTCACCGCCCTGGGTCTTGGCCAGCTGGCCTTTCAGGACGTCGACCAGCTCGAAGTTGATCTTGTAGGTGCCATCACCCACGGCGGCGATGGAGCCGACCACCACGGCTTCGACCCCCTGGGAAGCCCAGGGTGCGAAGTTGATCTCGCCGCTGGTGCTCGGCGTCTGCGGCATCTGGCCACGGGCCAGCGGCTTGAACTTGCCGCTGCGCATCAGGTCGTTGGAGACCACTTCCGCGATATCTTGCGGCAACTGGCCATTGCCCTCCCACTTGAAGGGGGCGATGGCGATGGGACGTGCACTGTCGATACCGCCGGTGATGACGATATCCAAGGCCGCCTGAGCACTCTGGCCCAGCAACAAACAGCCAACCAAAGCAAAAAACACTTTTCTTATCATGGCTTAAACTCTCAGTTCCAATTTGAGACTCAGTTCTCTGATCAACAACCCTTGCCAATCAAAGCAGAAACACTCTCTTAAATCGTTGGCGCTAGCTGAAGGCGTAGATCCTTCATCAATTCGAATGCCGCCGGATCCTTCGGCACCGGCAACTGGTTGGCCTTCAGCACCGCCGCCTTGCCGGAGCGGCAGACCGCAGGATCACCCTGACCGTTGTCCACCGAGATGACGAAGCCGCTACTGGCCAACTTGACACCGATAGTACATGTTTTGCCCCGCATGGTGGGATCCAAAATCATGTAGCGCTCGACCGTGGCCTTGATGAGGGCGGCATACTTGTCGACCTCGCCCTTGGCGGCTGCCGATGCTGCCTGACTGCGCGCATTGGCCTCGGCGGCCAGCTGCTGCTCCATCATGGCTTCCATCTCTTTTTGCAACTTGGCCTCTTCGGCCGCCTTGCGCTTGCGCTCCGCCTCAATCTTGGCCTTTCTGTCAGCCTCGGCCTTCGCCTTCTTCTCTGCGTCAGCTTTTGCCTTCTTGTCAGCCTCTTCCTTCGCCTTCTTCTCGGCCTCGGCCTTGGCTTTCTTCTCGGCTTCCGCCTTCGCCTTTTTCTCGGCTTCGGCCTTGGCCTTCTTCTCGGCTTCCGCTTTCTTGGCTTTGGCCTCTTCCGCCTTGGCCTTCTCTTCAGCCTGCTTCTTCTCCAGCTCTTCTTTTTTCTTCTTGAGCGCCAGCGCCTTGGCCTCTTCCGCCGCCTTGCGTTCGGCTTCGGCCTTCTTGGTCTTCTGCTCTTCCAGCTTGCGGGCTTCCTCGGCTTTCTGGGCCTTCTCTTCCGCCTGCTTCTGTTCAGCCTCTTTCTTCTGCTTGTCGGCTTCGGCCTTGCGGGTCGCCTCTTCGGCCTGCTTGCGCTTGGTCTCGGCGATACGCAGACGCTCCTGCTCCTGTGCCAGCTCGCGTTTGACGCGCTCAGCGTCTTCCTTGTCCTTCTGCTGCTGTGCAGCCTTGGGCTGGGCCTGCTTCTGCTGCTGGACCTGCTGCATCTGCTGCTCCAGCATTTCGCTGTCCATCATGACCGCATTGACGATCTGTCCCTTGGACTCGGGGCGCTTGGGTTTGCTGAAGTCGACACCGACCAGCAGGATGATGCCGATGATCAGATGCAGCAGCAGCGACGCGACGAGATAACCGGAAATACCACGCTTCACATCCATCTCCGTCAGTTCACCGGATCCGTCATCAGACCAACCTGAGGCACACCGGCTTTCTTGAGGGCCACCATCAGCAGGATCACCTCCTCGTAGCGCACGGACTTGTCACCGGCGACCACCACGGGCGCGTTCTGGTTGATGGCCAGATAGCCCATGGCCTTCTCGGTGATGTACTGCTGCATCGCCTCTGGGGTGCCGCTCGGTACGGGTTCGTCATCCGCCTCGCCGGCCTTGATGACGTACTCACCCTCGGTATTGACGCTGACGATGAAAGGCGGCTTGGAGTCTTCCGGCAACTGCTCGGACTCCGCCTGGGGCAGGTCGACCTTGACCCCCTGCGTGATCACGGGCGTGACCGCCATGAAGATGATGAGCAGCACCAGCATGACGTCGATATAGGGCACCACGTTGATCTCGGCGACCTTCTTGCGTTTGAGCCGCTGATAGGTTTGCATTACTTCTCACCCTGCTGTGCGATTTGGCGGTTCAGAATGGTGGTGAACTCGTCCATGAAGTTGGCGTAGGCGTTTTCCAGCCGTTCGACCTTGTTGGTGAAGCGGTTGTAGAAGATAACGGCCGGGATGGCGGCAAACAGACCCATGGCGGTGGCGATCAGAGCCTCCGCGATACCCGGTGCCACCATCTGCAGGGTCGCCTGCTGAACCTGACCCAGAGCGATAAAGGCGTTCATGATCCCCCAGACGGTACCGAACAGACCGATATAGGGGCTGATGGAACCGATGGTCGCCAAGACCGGCAGGTTGGACTCGAGATCGTCCACTGCACGGGACAGGGAGACGCGCATGGCACGATAGGTACCGTCCATCACCGCATCCTGACCGCGGGCACCGGCCTTGAGCAGGCGGGCATACTCCTTGAAGCCGGAGTAGAAGATGTCTTCCATGCCTTCGATGTCGTCACGACGGGAGGAGGACTCCTGGTAGAGACGATTGAGGTCGACCCCGGACCAGAATCTGTCTTCAAACTGCTCCGAGGCGAGGTTGGCCGCCTTGATGGCCTTGGAGCGCTGGATGATCAGCGCCCAGGAGACGACCGACATGCCCATCAGGGTCATCATGACCAGTTTCACCAACAGACTGGCTTGCCAGAACAGGCCAATAAACGAAATTTCAGCGTGCACTTAACAGCACTCCCTTGATTTTTTCAGGTATTGCAACAGGTTTCATTTGCGGATGACTGACACAGGCGATCTGTACCATGGCCTGAGTGATCAGCCGTCCATCAGCCGCCAGGATCTGCTGTGAAAAACGCATGGAAGCGCGTTTCACTTCAGTTACTTGCGTCATTACGGTCAGCAGTTCATTGAAGCGGGCCGCCGCGCGGAAGTCGATTTCGGTGCGACTCACCACAAACGCGATCCCTGCCTGCAGCAGGACATCCTGTTCGATGCCGCCTGCGCGCAGGAATTCGGTGCGGGCCCGTTCCATAAACTTGAGATAATTGGCGTTGTAGACGATGCCTCCGGCATCCGTGTCTTCGTAGTAGACACGCACCGGAAACTCAGAGACTTCCCCCATAAAAATCTGTGATCCATTCGACAGTCAGATGGGGGGCTATCATAGCGCAGGGCTGAATAGGAAAGAAGCAGGGGGAGACAGGGAAATCCCGTCTCTTCCTGTTTTTTAGGTTCTTCGCGGGATCTTGGGGAAGTGGAAGTTGACAGACAGGGTGCTGGTAAACTGGCTGTCTCCAAACACACCACCACCATCACCCTGCTGTCGCCGTGCATCATATTGATATTGCCTCCTTCTGGCCAGGTTATACCGTCATCGCCCAAGCGCTTTCTGCCAACCATCACACCCTGTTTACCCTTGAGCCTCGCGCCGACCTGTTGCCCCGTTGTCGCCGATGCCTGCAACCCACGCCATTGATCCACGACCAACGTATCCGCCGGGTGCGTGAGCGAGACCTATTTGACCGACAAGTCTGGTTACAACTGCCTGTTCGCCGCGTCGACTGTCTGCGCTGTGGTCGCGTCAGTGAACATATCGACTGGCTCCCCTCTGGCTCCCGCCTCACCCGGCGCATGCAGTGCTGGATTGAAGCGCTCGTTCAGTACCTCCCCATCCGCCATGTCAGCCAGCTCACCGGGGTCGGTTGGCACACCATCAAGGAGATCGACAAGCGCCGTTTGCAGACCAGTGTGGGCACCATCGAACTTGGGGAGGTGCGGCGGCTGGTGATGGATGAGTTTGCCCTGCACAAGGGACACCGCTATGCCACCGTGATCATGGATGCCGAGCGAACCCGCGTCCTGTGGGTGGGGCACGGCAACAGCCGGGCCGCTATCCGTCCCTTCTTCGAGCAGCTCGGCGAGCGATGCCAGCAGATTGAGGCGGTGGCGATGGACATGAACACGGCGTTCGACCTGGAGGTGAAGCAACACTGCCCGCAGGCGGAGGTGGTCTACGACCTGTTCCACGTGGTGGCTCGCTATGGCCGAGAGGTGGTGGACCGGGTGCGAGTGGAGCAGGCGAATGCACTGAAAAGCGATAAACCGGCGCGAAAAGTGGTCAAAAGTGCGCGTTGGTTGCTGCTACGTAATCGGGCGAAGCTGAGTGAAAAACAGGATGTGAAGTTGCAGGAGCTGTTGGCGGCGAATCAACCGCTGGCGATGGTGTACGTGCTGAAAGAGGCGTTGAAGGGCATCTGGTATGCGCCGAGCGTGTGGGAAGGATGGCGACGATGGCGGAGCTGGATGCGGCAGGTGAAGGAAAGCGGGCTAGCGCCGCTGCAACGATTTGGTCGAAATTTATCGAAATATATGCGGGGGATCCTGGCGAGTGCAAACTACCCGATGCACACGAGTGTGCTGGAAGGGGTGAACAACAAGATCAAAGTGATAAAGCGTATGGCATATGGATTTAGGGACTCAGAATACTTTTTTCTGAAAATCAAGGCGGCCTTCCCCGGAAAGCCGCGATGAACCGTTTTTTATGGCGTGCTGCGGCGCCGACAGGCCGAAGACCACAGGGCTGTCAGCATCGCAAGAAAAGCGGAAAAGAGAAGTGGCTGCGAGCGGCGTGACGAGCGAGGTTCGGTTGCTCTGACCGGGCGACGACACGCCCGTCAAAAAAGAAGAAGGAGGTGGGCTGATGCCGACCTCCTTCATCATTTATGGCAGGTAGTAGCTGCTGGTCAGCCAGAGCCCGCAGAGCAGGCTGGGCAGGGCGAGCCAGGGGAAGAACAGCACGCGACCCACCAGGCTGCGCGGGTGAAACCCCAGTCCATGCATGACACCGCAACAGACCGCCCACATCAGCCAGGGCGCAAGCCAGAGGCCGTGCTCACTGGTGTTGGCCGCGACCAGGTTGGGCGCCTGCAAGATGGCGACAGCCAGCAGGGCCGCCGCCAGCAGCATCAGACCTTGCCATGGCTGGCGCTCCAGAGGAGCGGCCAGCCGGGCGAGCCTGTCACTTGTCTTCATCAATCTGACGATCCAGGTTCTCGGTGTGCTCCAGCCAGAGCGCATTGATAATCCCAAACGCACAGGCCAGCAGCAGCCCCAGGATCCAGGTGAAATACCACATATCAGGGCACCTTCTTAGTAGAGCGATTGTTGGTTGTCTTCGATGTGCTTGTTACTCACCCGGCCGAACATCTTGATGTAGGTCCAGATGGTGTAAGCCAGCACGGTCGGCACGAAGACGACTGCGACTACCGTCATCACCTTGAGGGTGTTGAAGGAGGCGGTGGAATCCCACATGGTCAGGCTCTGGGACGGCTCGAGGCTCGAGGGCATCACGAACGGGAACATGGAGAAGCCCGCGGTCAGGATGATGCCGGCGATGGCCAGGGAGGAGAACAGGAACGCCACCCACCCCTTGTCCAGCTTGGCCGCCACGGCGGTCAGCAGACACATCACCAGACCCAGCACGGGTGCGGCAATCATCCAGGGATAGAGGTTGTAGTTCTGCATCCAGGCACCGGCCTGCACCACCACTTCCTTGTGAAGGGGGTTGGTGACGGCGTCGGTGGCGACGGAACCCACAATCACATAACCATCCATGCCGCTCACCCAGACACCGGCCAGGGCGAACAGCACCAGGGTCAGCAGGGAGAAGATCATGGCGGCGGTGCGAGAGCGCGCCAGCACTTCACCTTCGGTCTTCATCATCAGCCAGGTTGCACCCTGGGTGATAATCATGAAGAGGCTCACCAGACCGGCCAGCAGACCGAACGGATTGAGCAGACCGAAGAAGTTGCCGTGATAGGTCATCATCAAGAACTGGTTGAAGCTGAACGGTACACCCTGCAGCAGGTTGCCGAACGCCACCCCGAAGATAACAGGGGGAATGGCGCTACCGGCAAACAGAGCCCAGTCCCAGTTGGAGCGCCACTTGGCATCTTCCTGCAGGGAGCGGTACTTGAAGCCGACCGGACGGAAGAACAGCGCCATCAGGGTCAGGATCATGGCGATGTAGAAGCCGGAGAAGGCCGCCGCATAGACCATGGGCCAGGCAGCGAACAGGGCACCACCGGCGGTCACCAGCCAGACCTGGTTGCCTTCCCAGTGCGGCCCCATGGTGTTGAGCATCACGCGACGCTCCACATCCTTCTTGCCGACGAAGGGGAGCAGGGCGCCCACCCCCATATCGAAACCGTCGGTGATGGCAAACCCGATCAGCAGCACGCCGACCAGCACCCACCAGACCAGACGCAACAGTTCGTAATCAAACATGGGTCACTCTCCTTATGCCTTGCTCTGTTCGAAGTGGTACTTGCCCGTCTTCAGGCTGCTTGGGCCCAGGCGCGCATACTTGAACATCAGGTACATCTCGATGATCAGCAGTACGGTGTAGAACAGGAAGATCCCGATCAGAGAGAACCAGATCTCGGACGCAGGAATGTTGGATGCAGAGACATAAGTCGGCAGCATCTCGGCGATGGTCCAGGGTTGACGACCGTATTCAGCGACAAACCAGCCCGCCTCGATGGCGATCCAGGGCAGCGGGATGCCGTACAGCAGCGCCTTGAGCAGCCACTTGCGCTCGCCGATCTTGTGGCGGGTGCTGTCATAGAAGGCCAGACCGATCAGCACCAGCATCAGGATGCCGCAGGCGACCATGATGCGGAAGGCGAAGAACAGCGGCAGTACCTGCGGGATGGAGTCATCCACGGCGGCCTTGATCTGCTCGTCGGTGGCGTCGGTCACGTTGGGGGTGTAACGCTTGAGCAGCAGACCGTAGCCCAGATCCTGCTTCACTTCGTCGAAGCGGGCGCGGGTATCGTCGGACTTGTCACCGGATTGCAGCTTGGTCAGCAGGTCGTAGGCGGTCATGCCGTTGCGCACGCGCAGCTCATGCTCGCTCTTGAGATCCTTGAGACCAGTCACCTGACCGTCCAGGGAACGGGTGGCGATGATGCCGAGGGCATAGGGGATCTTGATGGCGTAGTCGGTGCGCATCTCCTCCTGGTTCGGGATCCCGAACAGGGTGAAGGATGCCGGAGCCGGCTCCGTGTTCCACTCGGCCTCGATGGCCGCCAGTTTCACCTTCTGCACTTCCCCGGTCTCGTAGCCGGACTCGTCACCCAGCACCAGCACGGAGAGGATGGAGGCCATGCCGAACGCGGCCGCGATGGCGAAGGAGCGACGAGCGAATGCCACATCACGATTCTTCAGCAGGTAATAGGAGGAGATCCCGAGCACGAACATGGCGCCCGTGGTATAGCCTGCCGCCACGGTGTGGACGAACTTGACCTGGGCAACCGGGTTGAACACCAGGTCGGCGAAGCTCACCATCTCCATGCGCATGGATTCGAAGTTGAACTCGGCACCCACCGGGTTCTGCATCCAGCCGTTGGCGACCAGGATCCACAGTGCGGAGAGGTTGGTCCCGAGCGCCATCAGCCAGGTAGCCGCCAGGTGCTGACGCTTGCTGAGACGATCCCAACCGAAGAAGAACATACCGACGAAGGTGGACTCCAGGAAGAAGGCCATCAAGCCTTCGATGGCCAGCGGGGCCCCGAAGATGTCGCCGACATAGTGGGAGTAGTAAGCCCAGTTGGTACCGAACTGAAACTCCATGGTGAGCCCGGTGGTAACCCCGAGGGCAAAGTTGATACCGAACAACTTGCCCCAGAACTTGGTCATGTCCCGGTACACTGTGTTGTTGGTCATCACATAGACAGACTCCATGATCGCCAGGATGAAGGCCATCCCCAGCGTCAAGGGTACAAACAGGAAGTGATAAAGGGCCGTCGCAGCAAATTGGAACCGCGATAGGTCTACCACATGCTCAGCAATCATGATGTTTCCTCACCGATTATTGGCACGGCTATTTTAAGTTTTAAGGACAAAGCTTCCATTGGAAGTCCCCGAACGGTCGGTCACCCCTCGCGGACTGACCGGATTCGACTGCCACCACATTAACAACAAGGCAATATACAGGAACAAAAAAAGCTAATGTTTAACATCTAATAAACAATAACCAGGGTTCTATTCCCGCCTATAATGATCGCTGTTTTATATCACCTTTATTTGATTGAAATCAATGTAAAACCACCCTCAATACATGTTTTTTCAAGGTAACTTATAGGGCTTTTCCCATTAATTATGGGAGCTTCATCACAAAAAACGACAAGTCGTAAATAATTGATTTAAATCAATTTTATGACATACCGAAATAGTTTCAATTCTGTTAAACAAATACGCAACCCCGGAAATAAAGCCCTCGCATCTCGATTATTTCAATAAATGGCCAGGCTCATCCAAAAATCAATTTAAACCCAGTAAAAACACATGTTTATGCGGATTGACACCCCCACCAAAATCATTAGTTTATCTAATCAAAAGCCCATAGATTTTCTTGTTTGTCCCACCCGGAAAGAGCTCCTACAATGCGCCTCGCAGTGAGGGCATACCTCTGAATACAGGCCGGTCATTCCGGGTTCCCGGTACGTATTCGATGAACATTTCGAACCTGTTTGTTGGGATTAATGATGAAAAAGTTTGTTGCCAAGACCATCCGTTACTACAAGCTTTCTTTCGTTCAACTCTATCAAATGAACCGACTCTGAAGCCTCGCGACGGCTCCTCTGTTTTTTCCCGACCGGTCTGCAGACGCGCTCACTGTCTGTGAACATCCATCCTGAATTGTCTTTGCCCACCGCCTGTGCCGTGGGCTTTTTTTTGCCCGCAAAACAAAAAGCCGCCTCAAGGGCGGCTTTTTGGTTCATATCGCAACGTCTACTGATCTGCCGGTCGTTCCAGGCCAAAGTGTGCGTAGGCTCTCTGAGTTGCGATCCGCCCTCTGGGTGTACGTTGCAGATAGCCTTGCTGGATCAGATAAGGTTCCAGCACGTCTTCTATGGTGTCCTTCTCCTCACCGATGGCGGCGGCCAGGTTGTCGAGCCCGACTGGCCCCCCCATAAACTTGTCGATGACGGCCAACAATAGCTTGCGATCCATGAAGTCGAAACCTTCGTTGTCCACGTCCAGCATGTCCATGGCACGGGCCGCAATGGGTCCGTCAATTCGCCCGTCAGACTTCACCTGGGCAAAATCCCGTACCCGCCTTAACAAACGGTTAGCAATCCGCGGTGTCCCCCGGGAGCGACGGGCTACCTCGAGAGCGCCGTCTTCCGTCATGTCGAGCCCGAGGCAGCGGGCGCTGCGAGAGACGATGTCGGTCAGGTCCTTGACGTTGTAAAACTCGAGGCGCTGCACGATGCCAAACCGGTCACGCAGGGGGCTGGTGAGGGAGCCGGCCCGGGTGGTGGCACCGATCAGGGTGAAGGGAGGGAGATCGAGCTTGATGGAGCGGGCCGCCGGCCCCTCCCCTATCATGATGTCGAGCTGGTAGTCCTCCATGGCCGGATAGAGCACCTCCTCCACCACCGGGCTGAGACGGTGGATCTCGTCGATGAAGATCACATCGTTCGGTTCCAGGTTGGTGAGGAGCGCCGCCAGATCGCCGGCCTTCTCCAGCACGGGGCCCGAGGTGGTCTTGATGTTGACCCCCATCTCGTTGGCGACGATGTTGGCCAGCGTGGTCTTGCCAAGGCCGGGAGGCCCGAAGATCAGCAGATGATCGAGGGCCTCCCCGCGCTGGCGGGCGGCCTCGATGAAGATCTCCATCTGATCGCAGACGTGATCCTGTCCGGTGTAATCGGCCAGCTTTCTGGGCCGGATGGCCCGATCGATGATCTCGTCCTCACGGGCGGCACCGGCCGAGATGAGGCGATCCGCTTCAATCATTGTCTACCTCACACCAGGCTGCGCAGGGATTCACGAATGATCTCCTCTACCGACATGCCGTCGGCAGCCACCTTGCTGACGATCTGGCTGGCCTGCTGCGGCTTGTAGCCGAGGGCCACCAGTGCACTGGCCGCCTCCTCGCTCGCATCTGGGGCACGCAGCGGGCTCTCTTTCGCGGGCAGGGTGATTTCGGCCGGGGAGAAGAGATCGTGGCTGACCCAGCCCTTGAGGCGGTCTTTCATCTCCACCACCAGGCGCTCGGCGGTCTTCTTGCCCACGCCGGGCAACTTGACCAGGGAGCTTATCTCCTCGCGCTCGACGCTCATCACAAACTGGGTGGCCGTCATGCCGGAGAGAATGGCCAGGGCAAGCTTGGGGCCGACCCCGTTGGTCTTGATCAGCTCGCGAAACAGCGCCCGCTCCTGCTTGTGGTTGAAGCCGTAGAGCAGCTGGGCATCTTCACGCACCACGAAGTGGGTGTGAATGACGGCCTCCTTCCCGAGTTCGGGCAGATCATAGAAGCAGCTCATGGGCATATGAACCTCATATCCCACCCCTCCGACTTCCAGCAACACCTCGGGGGGTTGCTTCTCGATGATGACGCCTCTCAAGCGACCGATCATGTTCTTTTCCTCGCCACGCAGACTCTCGCAAATTGGGTCATAGCATAAAGAATAACTGGATAAGTATCCAGCATAGGTCCATGCAGATCATGGGATGACCCGCTCTTCATACCCGGCCATTTCCCTCGTTCAGAACACTGTCTGTCACTTTATTTTCCATCGGGGATGGCACATCTTCGTCATTGATTGAACACTGAAATGGTCTTGTTCGGCACTAGGGAAGGCTTGAATCATGAAAATCGTCACCACATCCAACCTCGGACTCACCATTCTGCTCGGCTGCACCCTGGGCATGGGGGCGATCGGCTGGTATGGCAGCCAGCGGCTGGCTGATCTGCTCTCCTACGTCCTGGGTGCCGCCTGGCAGACGGTGCCATGGAAGGCTCCATCGAACTCGGCAACCAGTCGCTCTATATCCAGAAAATGCTCTCGGGGATCCCCCTCGACGCACCGGAGCTGCAACGGGCAAAAGAGGCGGCCAGCGACGCTTTGCGCCGGGTGGAGCAAGGCGGGCTCATCGATGCGGCGGCCATCACCACGCTGAAGCAGCATGAGCAGACCTATCAGCAAGAGCAGGCACAGCTGCTGACCCTCTATCGCACCTTCACGAGCGCCGATGAGGCGCTGCGCGCCAGTTCTGAACGCATGTCACGCCTCTCGACCAGGCTGGAGGTGATCGGTGACGAGGCCGTCGAGAGCCTCACCCGCTCACCGGATCAGGCCATCAGCTGGAACGGCGGCCTCGCGACCCGCTGGCAGGCGGCCGATGGCGGCATGGAGGCCAACATCGGATTCCTGCGCCAGCTCTATGCGCTGGAGAAGATGCAGAGCGAAGGCCTCACTCCTGCCATCCAGGCCGAGCTGGCACAAGCCACCCGCTTCTATCAGGACGCGGTTGACGGCATGCTGGCAACCGGCCAGTTCGATGTGCCCGGTGACGGGGAGTTTGCAGGCCAAATGCTCTCCACCCAGTATCGTGCCCTGCAAGCCGACAATGCCCGCCAGATCCGTGAATGGACCACAGCCCTGAGCGCTTATCAGAACCAGCTGACCCGTTACGAACACAGTGCCGACCAGCTCAGGCTGGCGCTGGTCGAGGTCGAAGCCCAGGGGGACGCCACCGTCGAGGATCAGGTTCACCTGCTCAACGCCATCATCGACTACACCAGGGGACTCATCCTGGGGGGCTTGCTGCTCAGCCTGCTGATCGTCACCTGCTGCGGCTTCTGGCTGGTACGCACCATTGTTCGCCCGCTACTCCAGGTCGACAAGCGCATGCAGGACATCGCCGCCGGGGAAGGAGATCTCAATGCCCGCATCAACCTCTCACGCGACGACGAGATTGGCTCCCTGGCCGGCAGCGTGGATCGCTTCATCGAGAAGCTGCAGAAGATGATCAGCGCCACCATGGACAACAACCAGCACATCAACCAGCACGTGCACACCTCGGTCAACCGGGTCCAGGCCATCAGCCAGAGCAGCCGCCAGACCGCAGCGCATGCCCAGGCGCTGCACCACGACAGCGAGCAGATGGTGCAGGTGGCCACCACCATCTCGGGCAACTGCAACCTGGCGGCACACAACGCCAACGAGGTGCGCCAGCTCACCACGCAAAGCAGCCAGTATGTCTCCTCCGCCACCGCCGGCATGCAGCGGGTGGTCATGGAGGTGGGTGAATGTGCCGCCGCCATCAACGCCCTCAAGGAGCAGGCAGGGCAGATTGGCCTGATCATCTCCACCATCAGCAATATCTCGGAGCAGACCAACCTGCTGGCACTCAATGCCGCCATCGAAGCCGCCCGGGCGGGCGAGATGGGGCGCGGTTTTGCCGTGGTGGCCGACGAGGTGCGCACCCTGGCCAATCGCACCGCCACCTCCAGCGCCGAGATAACGGACGTGATCAACAGCATCCAGCAGCAGACAGAGCAGGCCTATCTGATGATGCAACGCAACCTGAAAACCGTGGAATCGGGTATGGCGGACTCCGATAACACCAAACAGATCCTGTTCAAGGTAGAAGAGGCCATCGATCAGCTCGCCGACATGGTGCAACAGGTGGCAGAGGCGACCAGCCAGCTCTCCCACACCCTGGGGCACACCACGGGCAAGGTTTCGGATATCAGCCTGCAAGCCCAGACGGGCGAACAGGAAGCCCAGGAGTGCCTGCAACTGGCCTCCTCCCTCCATCAGGCCAGCCAGCAGCAACAGCAGTTGCTGTCGCAATTTCGGGTCTAGTGCGGGCGGGGCAAGGCCCCCGCCCTCCCCCCAGCGCCGCTGAATTTAGCCCTTGGGCCGGGGGACTTCGCCTGTTAAAATTCCGCACTTGAAATTTTCCAGGGCCAAGCCGCCCGAACTAGCGAAGGTCTACCGCGATGCGTACCAGCCAATATCTGCTTTCCACTCTCAAGGAAACCCCCTCCGACGCTGAAGTTGTCAGCCACCAGCTGATGCTGCGCGCCGGGATGATCCGCAAACTCGCTTCCGGCATGTACGCCTGGCTGCCGACCGGCCTGCGGGTCCTGAAGAAGATTGAAAACATCGTCCGCGAAGAGATGAACAATGCGGGTGCCGTCGAAGTATCCATGCCGGTGGTACAGCCCGCCGAGCTGTGGCAGGAGTCCGGCCGCTGGGATGACTACGGCCCCGAGCTGTGCCGCCTGACCGACCGTCACAACCGCCCCTTCGTGCTGGGTCCGACCCACGAAGAGGTGATCACCGCGCTGGTCCGTTACGAAGTGAACAGCTACAAGCAACTGCCGCTGAATCTGTACCAAATCCAGACCAAGTTCCGCGATGAAGTGCGCCCCCGTTTCGGCGTGATGCGTGGCCGCGAATTCCTGATGAAGGATGCCTACTCTTTCCACATCGACAAGGCCTCCCTGGTCGATACCTATGAGAAGATGCACGCGGCCTACTGCACCGCCTTCACTCGTATGGGCCTGAACTTCCGCCCGGTGCAGGCCGATACCGGCTCCATCGGGGGCACCGGCTCCCACGAATTCCAGGTGCTGGCTGAGAGCGGTGAAGACTTGATCGCCTTCTCCGATACATCCGATTACGCCGCCAACATCGAGATGGCCGAAGCCCTGGCACCGGCTGGCGAGCGCGCTGCCGCAACCAAAGCCCTGACCAAGGTGGCCACCCCGGCTGTCCACACCATCGATGAAGTGGCCGCTTTCCTGAACGTGGCGCCGACCGCCATCGCCAAGACCCTGCTGGTACTGGCCGAGGAAGATGAGCACGGCAAACAGGCCGTCATCGCCCTGGTACTGCGTGGTGACCACGAGCTGAACGAAATCAAGGCCGAGAAGCTTTCTGGCGTGGCTAACCCGCTGACCTTCGCCAATGACGAGCAGATCAAGGCTGCCGCCGGTTGCGACGCAGGCTCCATCGGCCCGGTCGGCTTTGCCGGTCGCATCATCGTCGATCGCAGCGCCGCCCATCTGAGCGATTTTGTTTGCGGCGCCAACGAGACCGGTTTCCACCTGACCGGTGCCAACTGGGATCGCGACATCACCTCTTTTGAGGTTGCCGACCTGCGCAACGTGGTAGAAGGCGACCCCAGCCCGTGCGGCCAGGGCAAGCTGCTGCTCAAGCGCGGTATCGAAGTGGGCCACATCTTCCAGTTGGGCACCAAGTACTCCGAAGCGATGAAGGCGAGCGTGCTGAACGAAGGCGGCAAGTCCGTCACCATGGAAATGGGTTGCTACGGTATCGGGGTTTCCCGTCTGGTGGCGGCCGCCATCGAGCAGAACAACGACCAGTACGGCATCATCTGGCCGGATGCCATCGCCCCGTTCGAAGTGGCCATCGTGCCGATGAACATGCACAAGTCCGAGCGCGTGGCCGAGCAGGCGCAGCAGTTCTACGCCGAGCTCAAAGCCGCCGGTGTGGACGTGCTGTTTGACGACCGCAAGGAGCGCCCGGGTGTGATGTTCGCCGACATGGAGCTGATCGGTGTGCCCCACGCCATCGTCATCGGTGACCGTGGTCTCGACAACGGCGTGGTGGAGTACAAGTGCCGCCGCTCCGGCGAGAAGCAGGAAGTGGCGATCAAAGAGATCGTTGCCATGCTCAAGGCCAAGCTGGGTCGCTGATAACGCCGACACCGCCTTTCGCTTTTCATAGGAAAGCCCCGAGTGCCACGGCACTCGGGGCTTTTTATATGGCTCTCAGCCATGATGCACAAAAATGCGTCTCCAGCGTGAACCAATGAGATAACTGCATTGCCCTGTACACGGCACGGCTGATTTCCTAGACTGGCGCTCTTTACCCAGCTTGCCCGAGAAGTTATGTCCATCGCCTCAGCCAATACCGTTGTCGTGCTCGACTTCGAGACCACAGGGCTTTCACCCGGACAAGGGGATAGAGCCATCGAGATCGGTGCCGTCAGAATCAAGGATGGCCATATCAGTGAGCGTTTCTCGGCATTGATGAATCCGGGCTTCAACGTGAGCAGCTTCATCGAGCAATATACCGGGATCAGCAATGCCATGCTGAAACAGGCTCCCCCCTGTAACGAGGTGATGGCGGATTTCGTCGACTTTATCGGTGATGACAATCTGGTCGCCCACAACGCCTCCTTCGACAAGCGCTTTCTGGATGCGGAAATAGAGCGATTGCCGGCGCAATACCGCGGCCAGTTCGCCTGTTCCCTGCTGCTATCGAGGCGCCTGTTTCCCGATGCCCCGGATCACAAGCTGGGTACCCTGGTGCAATACCGGAGCCTGCCCAATGACGGGGTATTTCACCGTGCCCTGGCGGATGCCGAGGTGACGGCCCACCTCTGGCTTGCCTTGTTGGAAGAGCTGGCGTGTCGACATGGCATTATCGACCCGGACTTTGAATTGCTGCTGACCCTTGGCAAGAAGCCAAAACAGGTGATTCCATCCTTCCTGCGGGAATATGCGACTCGGAAATAATATGTGCCGACATGCATCATCAATCATCCATGCCATGTCGGCACTGAATTTACCCGCCTTCACATCCATGATGGCCCGGCGTAAAGAGAGGCAGGCAAGCAGATAATTTAGCACTGCACATCAATGAAAAAGCGCGCCAAGTGGCGCGCCTTTTGTTTCTGCTCTTCTGGGCGGCAAGAGCCGGAGCCCACTATCTCAACTATTGCGACCGATAAAGAGATCGGTCACATGGCAGCTGCTTCTCGCGGCCAGCGCATCCAGCATGTAGGCTGCAGCGTCTTCCGGCGTCATGAAGCCACTCGAATCCACGTGATCCGAATTCTCCCAGAACTCGCTGCGGATCCCGCTCGGATAGAGGTTCACCAGTCGCAGGGGAGCACTCTTCAGCTCGGCCCGCAAGGATTCGAGAAAGCCGCGCATGCCCCATTTGGAGGCGCAATAGAGGCTCTCGTTGGCCTTGCCGGTCTGGGCGGCGGAGGAGAGCACATTCGCCAGCACGCCGCCCTTGTCACCGATGAGGCGCACCGTCTGCTGGGCCACCAGTATGGTGGAGATGAGATTGCTCTCCACCACCCGGCGGATCTGCTCGGCGGTGTAGACACCCACCGGGCCGAACTCGCCGACACCGGCACAGTGGATCACCATGTCGGGCAGGCCGCCCCACTCCACCGCAGCGGCAAAGGCGACATCCACCTCTTCGTGGTGCGCCAGATCGGCGGCAATGCCGATCACCGCCTTGCCGAGCAGCTCTTCCTGCTCCTGCAGTTTCTGGTAACGGCGACCCATCATGGAAACCTGATGGCCGCGTTCAACCAGCCCTATGGTCAGGGCGCGGCCCAGTCCGGACCCCGCGCCAGTCACTATGATGTGGCCCATGTGTGCTCCTCAGGGAGATCAGAAGGTGAATTCACCACCGATGAACCAGCCGTCGATGGTCTGATCGACGCGATCGAAGTCCATCTCGGCCTCACGCCAGCCGGCGCGGATCTTGAGCGGCACGGAAGAGAACTTGTAGGAGCCGCCCAGACGGTAGTCGTAGTTGTCGGCATCCTGCACGCGGGCATCGCCGAAGGCGGCAAAGCCGGTCCCCGGGATGCGCACTTCGGCGCCGGTATAGGCCATCAGCACATCCTTGTCATAGGAGTAGTGCTGGGTGTTGAAATCACCGTCGTAGCGACGACCGGTCAGACCCAGATCGATCTGGAACAGGTCGTTGTTGAACAGGCGATAGTAGAGGCTCAGGTCGTAAGCCAGCAGATCGTTGTTGAAGCTGCCGCCGCTGCTGCTGAAGTCGGACATTTCGAACTTGGCGTTGGGCAGCAGCAGGATGCCGTGCTCCAGTTGCAGGTAGCCGCTCCAGTTGTAGTTCTCGTCGTAGCTGCCATCGGCACCCACGCTGCTGACCTGGCCACTTCCCTGGGCATTCCACAGATCGGCACCCGCCGCAAAACGCCAGTCATTGGCGGCCATGGCCCCATGGCTGAGCAGAGCCATCACAGTGCCGGCAATCAGGGTCTTCTTCATCACTTCGCTCCATTTTGGACTGGAAAGGCCATCATTTTACCCGCTGGGCAAGGAATACCTAGAGTAAAAAGCTGAACAAGCGTCCATAAATGTCAGTGCTTCATCCCTTTCATGGGTTCGACCGGCTTCACGGGCAGGCTCAGTGACAGCGTCTGCCCATCGTCCAGGGTCAGGGTCAGCGGGAAGGGCGTGCCCTGGGCCAAGGTATGGATGTCGAACAACATGATGTGCAGGCTGCCAGGCTTGAGCACGGCCTCCCCCTTGGCCGGGATCTCGATGCTCTCCACCTGGCGCATCTTCATGACGCCGTTCTCGTGCAAATGGGTGTGCAGCTCGACACGGCCCGCCTCAGGGGACGCTCCCGCCACCAGTTTCACCGGTTTGTCCCCATCGTTCCTGAGCACCATGAACGCCGCCGTGTTCGGCGAGCCAGGGGGCAGCAGGCGCACATAACCATCGACTGCGTCGACCTTGGCCAGGGCCGGGGTGGCCAGAAGCAGTGCCATGGTGGAATAAAACGCACGTTTAAACATGGTTGAAATCCTTTTATGATGTTGTTAAACGAGACAAAGCTTACCCCTGTGGCAAGCTTTTGACAGCCCCCGACAACAAGGATTCAGACATGGCCCTCACAATTCTGGCCGAACAGCAGGACGGCTTGCTCACCCTGACCTTCAATCGCCCGGAAAAGCGCAATGCCCTCAACACGGAGACGTATCTGGCGCTGACCGACGCACTGCGCCAGGCCGCCCGGGACGAAGAGGTCCATGTGCTGCTGTTGCAGGGCCAGGCGGAGTGCTTCACCGCCGGCAACGATCTGGCCGACTTTGTTGGCAAGCACGCCCTTGAGCCGGACGACCCCATCCTGCAATTTCTGCACACCCTGGCCGACTTTCCCAAACCGGTGATCGCCGCCGTGGGCGGCCCGGCAGTCGGCATCGGCACTACCCTGCTGCTGCACTGCGACCTGGTCTATCTGGGTGACAACGCCCGGCTGCAACTGCCTTTCGTCGAGCTGGGACTAGTGCCGGAGTTTGCCGCCAGCCTGCTGCTGCCACGCGCCGTCGGTCACCTCAAGGCGGCGGAGCTGTTGCTGCTGGCAGAGGCCATCGATGGGGAAGAGGCGCTGCGTCTCGGGCTCGCCAACCAGGTGCTGGCCCCGGCGGACCTGCTCCCCTTCGCTCGGGAGCAGGGACTGAAACTAGCGGCCAAGCCGCCGATGGCGCTCCAGAAGAGCAAGGCGCTGCTCAAGCAGGAGCTCAAACAGGCAGTGCATTTCGTCATCGACTTGGAAGCGCGCGCCTTCGCCCAGGCCCTGCAAGGGGAAGAGGCGCAAAGCCGCATCGCCAGCAAGCTGCAAAAACGGCGCTGAACTCAGTTGAGACGGAACCGGCCTATCAACTCGCAGCCCTGCACCCTGTCCTGCACCTGGATAAGCCGGGCGATCTCCGGATTGGGGTGGCGCTTCAAGAAGGAGAGCAGGGCGGCGCGGCAGCAGCCCAGCTCGCTGATGAGGGATTCGCACTCCCGGTTGGGGCACTGGGGCACCAGGGCGGTGACCAGCTCGGAGGCGAGCTTGAGGTAGCGCAGTTCATAGGCGGGCTCTTCCATGGCACGCCAGAAGTCAGCCATGCGGTGACAGGTGGCGACCCGCATGCTGGCCAGTTCGTCCAGATCCCCGGAGGCCAGCTCATAGACTTCCCCCAGGGCCTGCTGATAGAGGCAGATCGCCGTGCCCAGAGCCCCCATGCCAAGGGCATTCTCCGCCTCCAGCATGTAACGTTGCCAGTTCTGATGTTCCATGTTCCTCTCCTTTGCCGACACGAGTGGAGTCTGTATCATGGCCAATCGAGAACAAATATCAACCAGACCCTTTGTGCAGGATCCCTTAACCCGCCGTTCTGGGCTGATTGACGCGACACTGCTTGCCGGGGTAACCAGGCAGATCCGCCGCCTTGCTGCTGCACGCCAGCCGTTTGGCTTCGGCGAGGCGATCCGCGAGGTTGACCTCATCGATCGGCTGCCAGGCCATCTGCTGGCCGAGCCAGCTGGCCCAGGCAAACTCGACGAAGTAGACCTGACCCTTCTTGCTGAAGTAGCCCGCATCCTGCAACAGCCCCGCCAGGGTGCGGTAGGGATAATCCGGCAATTCACCGATATGACCAGGCAACTGCTCGGGAGTCAGGGGTTGACCCCGTTCATCCTTGAGCCAGGCCCAGTGGTTGTTCTGCATCTGGCTCCAGAAATTGGCCCTGTCCTGCAACCGTGCAATCACCTTGACCCTGACCTGCTTCACCCCCTGCTGCCACAGCGCCTTGGTCAGGTGGTGCCTGTCCACCAGCCAGTAACCCCCATCCGGCGCGATGACGATAGGGATCTCTTTCTTTTTCATCAGCTTGTCGAGCTGCTTCTCGCTCTTGTCCGCCAGCTCCCGGGCAGTGGTATCCACCTGCAACTGCCCCACGCCGCCCTGGGTGGGGTGCAGCGCCTCTATGTTCACCTCGCACCAGCTTCCCACCGGGCTGCTCTTCTCGCACGGGGCCAACGCCCAAGCGCCCTGGCTCAGCACGCAGACCAACAAGATCCATGCTCTCATCATTCTCTCCTTTTCCTGGCGCTCACGGCGCCCCTTCGTTGACAGCCGCATCGGATATCAATGGGACTCATGCTGGCGGTCTGACCAGCAAAGGGGATATCATGATTTCCCATCTGCCGGCGATGCATTCTCGCCGAGTTTTCTCCCCGCTTCACACATTTTGAAGGATTCACCATGAAAGGATGGAGCCCCCTGTTGGCCCTGCTGGGCTGTGCCTGCGTCCAGGCCGCCGATGTGCCGCCCGGCACCCCACTCGCCGCCGAACAGGCCGTCGTCCGTCATCTCAAGGATGAACCGGCGAGCCTGAGCCCTCTCAAGCTAGTGGGACTGCCGGAGCTGCAGGTCCTCAGAGACCTTTACGAGGGGCTGCTGACCCAGGGGCCGGACGGCAAGGTGCTGCCCGGGGTGGCATCCCGCTGGGACAACGAGGGGAACCAGACATTCACCTTCCACCTGAGGCCGGATGCCCGCTGGTCCAACGGCGACCCCGTGCGCGCCGCCGACTTCGTCTATGGCTGGCGCAAGCTGGTTGACCCCAGGGAAGCCGCCACTTTCGCCTGGTTTGCCCAGCTTGCCCGCTTCGACAAGGTGGACGACATAGTGGCAGGCAAGCTGGCCCCCGATGCGCTCGGGGTGGAGGCCGTCGATGACCATACCCTGAAGGTGACCCTCTCCCAGCCGGTGCCCTATTTCCTGAGCCTGCTGACCCATCCCAGCCTGTCGCCCCTGCACCAGGCCAGCATGGAACAATATGGCAACCAGTGGACCCAGCCCGGCAAGCTGGTGGGCAACGGCGCCTTCGTGCTGAGTCACCGGGTGGTGAACGAGAAACTGGAGCTGACGCCCAATCCCTACTACTGGGATCGCGCCCACACGGTGCTGACCCGCGTCACCTTCGTGCCCATCAACCAGGAGAGCGCAGCCACCCACCGCTATCTGGCCGGGGATCTGCACATCACCGAATCCTTCCCCAAGGAGCAGTACCAGAGCCTGATGGCCCAGATCCCGGGGGAAGTCTATACCCCGGAACAGCTTGGCACCTACTACTACGCCTTCAACACCCAGCGCCCGCCCCTCAATGATGTGCGGGTGCGCCAGGCGCTCTCCTACACCATCGACAGGGGCCTGATTGCCGACAAGGTGCTGGGCACCGGGGAGAAACCGGCCTACCACTTCACCCCGGACGTGACCGCCGACTTCGACCCCAAGCCCAATCTGCTCTCCACCAGCAGTCAGCAGGCGCTGGACGAGCGTGCCAGAGCCCTGCTGAAAGAAGCGGGCTACGGCCCAAGCAATCCCCTCAAGCTGACCCTGCTCTACAACACGGCGGAAATTCACAAGAAGATGGCGCTGGCCATCGCCAACCTGTGGAAACAGAAGCTAGGGGCCCGGGTCGAGCTCACCAACCAGGAGTGGAAAACCTATCTCGACAGCCGTCAAAGCGGCCAGTTCGAGGTGATCCGCTCCTCCTGGGTCGCCGATTACAACGACCCCTCCGCCTTCCTCGGGCTCTGGGGATCGGGCCACAGCGGCAACATGGCCCGGTTCGCCAACCCGGCTTACGACAAGCTGCTGGCGCAGGCGGCCAACAGTCAGGATCCCGCAGAACGGGCCCGCCTGTTCGATGAGGCCGAGGCCATCTTGCAGAAGGAGGCCCCCATCGCCCCCATCTACCAGTACACCAATGCCCGGCTCATCAAGCCCTGGCTCAAGGGGTATCCCATCAACAACCCGGAAGACGTGGCCTACAGCCGTCAGCTCTACCTCGTCAAACACTGAGTCCGGGGAGGGGTCGGGGCATCTGACCCCTCCTGGCACTGTTCCTGTTCAAGTTCCCGGCATAAAATGCCGCCTCTTTTCATTCATCAACCCCGTGATCCGATCCTGCCATGCGTGCTCTGCTCCTGATTGCCCTGTTTGTTGCCCTTCCCGCCAAGGCCGCCGATGAAACCGAATGCCGCCAGGCCTTCCTCGAATGGATGTTGAGCCAGCAGAAGCAGTTCAGCGACCGCAAGGCCAGCAAGATGGAGCGGCGCAATGCCGAGCGAGCCATCGATCAGGCCCGGGATGCCTTCGCCAAGCAGGAGAGTTTCTGCCAGGCCATGGCCTGGGTCGCCAGCGCAGAAGACAATGACCCCCGCTTCAAACCGAGGACGGGGGAGATCCACGACTTCACTCCCCGCGGCTGAACCCGCCATCTACGACTTTTTTCAGCCTTTCCCGTGTTGATTTATTGACCCAAGCCAAGGTGGTGTAACAGTCCGCATCTACAATGACGCCGTAACAATCACAAAAATAAAAAATAAATTTATCAGTTACTTGGCTCATTCAGGATGCGCACATGACCACAACCCGGCACGAAGGGGAGATCCGTTTCCCCGATCACATATCACTGATCTCGACCACGGATCCCGCCAGTCACATCACTTATGCCAACCAGCACTTTTGCGATGTGGCGGGCTACAGCGCGACCGAAATGGAAGGGGAGCCCCACAATCTGGTCCGCCACCCCGACATGCCCAAGGCCGCGTTCGCCGACATGTGGCGCCGCCTGCAACAAGGCAAGAGCTGGATGGGGCTGGTAAAGAACCGCGCCAAGAGTGGTCAGTTCTACTGGGTCAACGCCTACGTCACGCCGATTCTCAACGATCAGCAGCAGATCATCGAATACCAGTCTGTCCGCACCCGTCCCCAGGATCACGACATCGCCTGGGCAGAGCAGCTCTATGCCCGGATCCGTGACGGCAAGGCACTGCCCTGGCTGACCCGGCTGACCCTGGAGCCGGGGCAGCTGTGTCTGCTGCTCTCTGGCACCGCCCTGCTCGGCATGGGGGCCAGTCTGGTCACCGGCCAGCCGGGGTGGGGCGTCATCACCCTGCTCTGCTTGCTGGCCCAGATGGGACATGGCTGGCATCTGCAACGGCGGCTGGCCAGACTGCTGGCCACGGCGGGCGAGGAGCAGGGCAGCGCCCTTTGCCAGGTACTCTATGCCAGGCGTCAGGACAGCCTGGCCGCCCTTGAACTGCTGCTGCGCATGAAGAAGGCGGAGCTGCGCGCCGTGGTGGGTCGCAGCGCGGACACCAACCAGCAGATCCTGCAGGCGGCGGAGGATGACAGGGGGCATATCCAGACCATAGACACTCACCTGCAACAGCAGCGGGCCCAGAGCGAGCAACTGGCGGCGGCCATCACCCAGATGAGTCAGTCCATCCGCGATGTGGCTGACAATGCCCACCAGGCCAATGCGCTGGTGGGCGAGGTCCAGCAGGTGTCCGCCAGTGGCCAGCAGGCGCTGGCCACCACCCGGGATTCGGTCGACAGGCTTCATCAGGAGCTGGACGCCAGCCAGGGCGTGCTGGCGCGCCTGACCCAGGACAGCCAGAAGATCAACGGCATTCTGGAGGTGATCGGGCAGATTGCGGATCAGACCAACCTGCTCTCCCTCAATGCGGCCATCGAGGCGGCACGGGCCGGTGAACAGGGGCGCGGCTTTGCGGTGGTGGCCGACGAGATACGGGCCCTGGCCCAGAAGACCCGCAGCTCCACCGGCGAGATAAGCGACATGATAGGGGCGCTGCAACAGAGCACCCGGCAACTGTCCGATGGCATGGAGCAGGGGGCCCAGACATCAGTGCTCTGTCAGCAGCACATGGGGGCCACCGCCGAGGTGCTCGACCAGATCAACCGGATGCTGGCCCGGGTGACCCACACCAGCGACGAGATAGCCCAGGCGGTGAGCCAGCAGGCGGATGTCACCAGCACCCTGGATCAGGGGATCCACCAGATCCACCAACTGGCGAGCCACACCGCGGACAACAGCCGTCAAGCCCTCGATGGCATCACCCTGCTGGTGGAGCGGCTGCAAAACCTCTCCCGCCTGATCAACCAGTTCCACGACTGACCCCCTTGCCGTGTAGTTTGGCGCGCCCCCAGGCGCGCTGCCGATCTCTCCTCTCCTTCACGACGACAGGCTCCCGCCGGGGGCAGGAAGTCCGTCTCAGGATTTGCCCTTGAACTGCTTGATGCTGCGCTTGCCCTGGGTGCGACGGTTCGCCTGCTTGTCTCTTGGCGCCCGTTTGCTCTCCCCGCTGGCGGGTTTGTCGGTCACCGGGAAACCTGCCAGCGCCGCCAGGGGCAGGGGGCGACCGGTCAGGGCCCGGATCCCCTCGAGCGCCTCCCCATCCCCGTGACAGGTAAGGGAGATGGCCAGACCGCTCTGTCCGGCACGGGCGGTACGACCGATACGATGCACGTAGACGGGCGCATGCTCCGGCAGATCCAGATTGATCACCACGGGCAATGCCTCCACGTGGATGCCGCGCGCCATCAGGTCCGTGGCCACCAGCACCCGCACCCTGCCCTCCTTGAAATCCGCCAGCGCCTGCTCCCGCGTGGCCTGATCCTTGTTTCCGTGCAGGGCCGCCACCGTCATGCCAGCCCTGGCGAGTTTCTTGGCCACCCCGTCCGCGTCGTCCCTGGCACTGATGAAGACCAGCACCTGGGGCCACTCTCCGGCCTCCAGCAGGGCGATCAGCGCAGGCACCTTGCTGCTCCTGTTGACCAGATAGAGCCGCTCCTCGATGTCGTTCACCAGGCTGTTGAGCGGCTCGGCCTCGATGCGCACCGGATCCTGCAGCAGGCCCGAGGCCAGGCTCTCCAGCTCGACCGGCAAGGTGGCGGAGAAGAGCAACTGCTGCCGCGCCTCCGGCATTGCCTTCATCAGCCACTGGATATCGGGCCAGAACCCCATCTCCAGCAGGCGATCCGCCTCATCCAGCACCAGCATGCGCAGGGCACCCAGTCCCAGCGTCTGCTGGGCCAGCAAGTCCCGCAACCGTCCGGGTGTCGCCACCAGCAGTTGGGGGCCGAGAGCCAGTTCCCGCTCCTGCCACTCCTGGGCCACCCCGCCACACAGGGTCAGAAGGCGCACCCCCAACCCGTCGGCAATCTCCTGCAGGGCGGCGCTCACCTGGCTTGCCAGCTCCCGGGTGGGGACCAGTACCAATCCCTGTACCCGGTCGCTGGCTGCGTCCAGCCTCTGCAGCAGCGGCAGGCCGAATGCCAGGGTCTTGCCACTGCCGGTCCTGGCCAGGGCAAGCAGATCCCGTCCTGACAAGGCAGCAGGAATGGCTAGCTGCTGAATGGGGGTCGGTTTTTCCAGCGCGGCGGGCAGCAGGGGCAACAGGGCGGGGGCAAGGGCGAGTTCGTCAAACGTCATGGGGATCGCAGATACAGGCTGAACGAGGATGTGGAGGCGAAGTCTAGCCAGACCCACCCCATAAGTAAAAGGTTCGGGAGCGCAATAAAAACGGCCTGCCCCGTGTGAACGGGGCAGGCCGTCAGGCAATCAGCCTGTGGCGCGACTTACAGAACGGCCAGGGCGGCGGCGTAGTTCGGCTCGTCGGCGACTTCGGCCACCAGCTCGCTGTGCAACACCTTGTCGTGCTCATCCAGTACCACGATGGCACGGGCAGCCAGACCCACCAGCGGGCCGGAGGAGAAGGCCACGCCGTAGTCCTGCAGGAAGGAGACGCCACGCAGGGTGGAGAGGTTCACCACCTTGTCCAGACCCTCGGCGCCGCAGAAACGGGCCTGGGCGAACGGCAGGTCGGCAGAGATGCACAGCACGACGGTGTTGTTCAGGGCGCTTGCCTGCTCGTTGAACTTGCGCACGGAAGTGGCGCAGGTCGGGGTGTCGACGCTCGGGAAGATGTTCAGGATCTTGCGCTTGCCGGCGAAGGTCGCCAGAGTCGCATCGGACAGATCGCCAGCAACCAGGGAGAAGGGCTTGGCCTGCTCACCGGCAACGGGGAAGTGGCCGGAGACGGAGACGGGGTTGCCTTGCAGGGTGACGGTATTGCTCATGTTAGGTCCTTGATGATTGATGTGGGATCCAGGGTCCCCAGTATAGGCCCGCCACGGGATGACAAACACCCGCTAATGAAAGGGATTTGGCATCCCTTAGCGTCCCCCCTGCTCCAGGGGCAGATCAGCGGCCACTGACATGGACCCGGACAAAGAGGAGAAGAGGGCTTGACCTTGGACTTTACACCAAGGTTTACACTCGGCTCAGTCATCCAGGATCCCGCAGGGGCGGGATCCCTCAAGAGGAACGCATCATGAGCAAATCCTGCTGCAGCCATCAACACGCCGCCGCCCCCATCAAGGCCGTCAGCAAGGCCGCCACCCCAGAGGCCGGGCACAGCCACACCAGCCACTGCTGCGACAACGCGACACAGGCCAGTGGCGTCGCCAACCCGACCCGCCACGATCATCAGGGGCAAAGTGGCGCAGACGGCCCGGGGGATGAAGAGCCCCCCAGAGGCGCTTGCGCCACCGACACAGCCCACGACCACGATCATCATGAGCAGGGGCACGAGCACGCCCACACGGCCGCCGCGACCGAGCCGCCGCTGACGACCCCCGAGCAAAACAGCCGCCGCCACAGCTGGCAGGTGCTGGGCATGGATTGTCCCAGCTGTGCCCGCAAGATAGAGACCGCCGTCAGCCGGGTGGAGGGCGTACAACAGGCTCGGGTGCTGTTTGCCACCGAGAAGCTGGTGGTGGATCTGGCCCCCGGCCTCTCCCCCGACCCCGTCACCGCCGCCGTGCTGGCCGCCGGCTTCCAGCTCAAAGGAGGCGCTCAGAACACGGCTCGCAGCGAACCGGGCCGCAGCCCGCAGATGCAGAGGGTCAGCAACCTGCTCGGCAAATACTGGCAGCCCCTGTCGCTCGCCGGCTTGATGGGGGTGGCGGCCCTGCTGCCGAGCCAGATCGGTCAGCCGCTCTTTACCCTGGCCACCCTCTGGGGGCTGTGGCCCGTCGCCCGCAAGGCGTGGGCACTGACCAGAAGCGGCTCCCCCTTCGCCATCGAGACCCTGATGACGGTCGCCGCCATCGGCGCCCTCTTCCTCGGCGAAACCGCCGAAGCGGCCATGGTGCTGCTGCTGTTCATGCTGGGGGAACATCTGGAAGCCTACGCCGCCGGCCGTGCCCGCGCCGGGGTCACCGCCCTGATGGCGCTGGTGCCCGACAAGGCGCTGCGCATCCGCACCACTGCCGATGGCGAAGTGCGGGAAGAGGTCGCTGCCGACCAGCTGCGCCCCGGTGACATCATCGAAATCGCCCCGGGTGCCCGCCTGGCCGCCGATGCCCGCCTGCTCGACCCCCTCGGCGCCTTTGACGAGAGCGCCCTGACCGGCGAATCCATCCCGGTGGAGCGCCGCCGGGGTGACAAGGTCCCCGCCGGCAGTCTGGCGGCGGATCGGGTGCTGCGCCTCGAGGTGGTGTCCGAACCCGGCAACAACGCCATCGACCGCATCCTGCACCTCATCGAGGAGGCCGAGACCCAGCGCGCTCCCATCGAGCGCTTCATCGACCGCTTCAGTCGCTGGTATACCCCGGCCATGATGCTGGTCGCCCTGCTGGTGGTGCTGGTACCGCCGCTCGCCTTCGGCCAGAGCTGGGACGAGTGGGTCTATCGCGGGCTGGCGCTGCTGCTCATCGGTTGCCCCTGCGCCCTGGTCATCTCCACCCCGGCGGCGGTCACCTCGGCGCTGGCGGCAGCCACCCGGCAGGGGGCCCTCATCAAGGGGGGCGCCGCGCTGGAGCGCCTCGCCCACATCGATACCCTGGCCTTCGACAAGACCGGCACCCTGACCCTGGGCAAGCCGCAGCTGACCGAACTGGTGAGCCTCAATGGCCAGCCTGAGGCCGACCTGCTGGCACTGGCGGCCGCCATCGAACAGGGCTCCCACCACCCGCTGGCCCGCGCCGTGGTGACGGCGGCCAGTGAACGGGGCCTCAACCTCGCCGCCGCCCAGGATCTGCGCGCCCTGCCCGGCATGGGGGTAGAGGGTCGCATCGACGGTACCCTCTGGCAGTTGCTGGCACCGAGCCGGGTCGCCACCCTGGATGCGGCGATGCAGGCCCGGGTCGCCACCCTGGAGCAGCAAGGCAAGACAGTGGTGGTGCTCGGTCAGCCTGACGTCGCCCCGGCCGCCCTGCTGGCCCTGCGCGACCAGATCCGGCCGGAGGCGGCTGCGGCGCTGCAAGAGCTGAGCGAGCTTGGTCTCAAGAGCATCATGCTGACCGGTGACAACCCCCGCGCCGCCGAGGCCATCGCCGGCGAGCTCGGCATGGGCTGGCGCGCCGGCCTGCTGCCGGAGGGCAAGGTCGATGAGATCGCCAAGCTCGGCCTCAGCCAGAAAGTCGCGATGATCGGCGACGGCATCAACGACGCCCCGGCCATGAAGCGGGCCAACATCGGCATCGCCATGGGAGGCGGCACCGACGTGGCGCTGGAAACCGCCGATGCGGCGCTGACCCACAACCAGCTCGGCGGGGTCGCCGCCATGATCCGGCTCTCCCGCGCGGCACTGGCCAACATCCACCAGAACATCGCGCTGGCGCTGGGGCTCAAGGCCATCTTCCTGGTCACCAGCCTGCTCGGCATCACCGGCCTGTGGATTGCGGTGCTGGCCGACACCGGCGCCACCGCCCTGGTCACCGCCAACGCCCTGCGCCTGCTGCGAAAACGCTAGGCCGGCCGTTAACGGTACAACCAACAGCCGCTCCAACGGGGCGGCTTTTTTATTGCCTCGCCCACGAGCAAAGAAAAAGCGCGGCTGCCGGTCGGCAGTCGCGCTTTGCTTACTCTCTCGGTGTTATCCCGCCCTTGGCGAGGCGGAATTCAACCCGGGGCTGCCGAGCCAGCCCCGGGCTCGATGGGAAAGACTTACTTGGCGCTGCACTCCTGGATGATGACGCTGCCCACCTCGCCGGAAGTCTGGGTCGGGTCAACCTTCACCAGGAAGCTCCACAGACCCTGTTCCAGCGTGATGCTGTTGTTGCCCATGCCACCGTCGCCGTGCTGGAGCGGGTAAACCTGCTCGGGCTCCAGTGCGATCAGGGTGCCACCGGCATCCTTCACGAAGAACTGCTTGCTCCAGTTGCCATCGTCGTTGGCAAACTTGAAGTCAAAGCTGCCCGCGTAGTTGAAGGCGGCCTGATAGATGGCGAGGTTGCCTTCCATCCCCTTGTAGCTCAGCTGGTAGGCCGGCTGGGCGTTCCAGTCGCTCAGACTGCCGCGCACATAGAGCGGGAAGCCGAGCGGATTGCCCGCGACGGTATCCAGCACCTTGCAGCTCTGCGCCGGTTCGGTGTAGCTGACGCTCAGGGTGGGCTTGTCCTTGTTCATGGCGGTGAAGACAAACTTGTAGGTGCCAGCCTTCTCCACGTTGAACGGCAGATCCCCGCCATTGGCACAGAGTGTATTGACCTGGCCGGTCGCAAGCTGGTCAGTATCGCTGCACTTGCCGTAATTGACGGGGCCACTCCACTCGTTGCCAGCGATCTTCACCTGGGTCGACCCCAGCTGATCCGCCGTCACCTCGGTGGTGAACTCATAGGTGAAGTTGCCACTGAAGTTCATCTTGTTGACCGGATCCCACTGATTCAGGAAACCGCGCACGAACACCTCGGTGTCACCAAAGGGAGGCAAGGTGCTCAGATCCGTCTTCTTGCTCACCGGCAGCCCCGCGCCCTGGGCACCGCTCTGCGGCTTGACGAACACCGCCGCCGACCAGGCGCCAAGGGTCAGCTGACCGCTGTCATTGGCCGCCCCGCTCGCGATGCTGTCGGAGTCACGGTGGGCACCGCTCAGGACCATGCCGGTCAGATCGATGGGCTGATCCTTGCCGTCACGGAAATCGCCGATGCTCTGGGGCTGATTGGTGGCGTTGATCATCACCACCAGGCCGTCGATGGCCGGATCCAGATCCGCACCGGCGCCCACCCCGTCATCCACACTCATCACGATGAGACCCGGGATCTGCTCAGGGCCGGTGTTGCGGAAGTCGACCCGCTTGATCACCTCGGCGCCGCTGCCAAGACGCAGCAGACGAGAGGATTGACGCAGTTCGGAGAGCTCCTGGTAGAAGTTCACCATCTGATGCATCTCGGCCGAACCCGGCTTGGCGTGCTGGCCAAGCACCTGCTCGATCAGCTCGTAGTTGGCCTCGTCCTTGTCCTTGCGCGGCAAGCCCTTGTCGAAGTTGTTGTCGCCAAGGGTGTAATCGACCCGGTTGTACCAGTCACCGGAGTCGTAGCTGTCCCGCTCCATGGACTTGGAGCGCAGCAGTTCGACACCCGCGTGGGTGAAGGGAATGCCCTGACCCAGCATGGCAGTCGCCAGAGAGACCCCCTGCATCCGCACCAGGTCGGCCCCGGCGGGTGCCTTGTACGCCAGGTTGTCGAACAGGGTCTGGTTGTCGTGCTTGTCGACATAGTTCTGGATTTCAGTCGGATCCTGGGCATAGCCCGCCGGTTGACCGTTGTAGTCGATGTCGGAGCCTTTCTTCGGAATGCCGTCCTTGTCGGTCAGCACGAACTCCTTGAGGTTGCCCGCCATGCCGAGGCGCACCAGATCGGACTGATGCAGGGCGGTGGCGAGATCGACGCCGTCCAGCTCGTTGGCATCCACCAGGGCGCCATTGCCAAAGCCCTGGGTCTTGCGAATTGCTTCGCCGCCGTCGAACGGGCTGCCGCCGCGCACCGCGTCACGCAGCCGGTCGGAGAAGGAGCCGATGCCGGTACCGGCCAGGTGCTTCTGGGTCGCCTGCACGAACCGCTTGTCATCCTGTACCTCGCCGAAGTTCCACCCCTCGCCGTAGAAGTACATGTCCGGATTGACCTTCTTCACCTCGGCCAGGGCCTGCACCATCTGATCTTTCGGGTGATGGCCCATGAGGTCGAAGCGGAAGGCATCGATCTTGTAGTCCCGTGCCCAGGTGACCAGGGAGTCATCCATCAGCTTGGCGAACATGGCGTGTTCCGGCGCCGTGTTGGAGCAGCAGGTGGAGTTTTCCACCGAACCGGTCTCCGGATTGAGGCGCTGGTAGTACCAGGGCACAATCTTGTCGAGCACGGATTTGGAACCGAGACCCGCTTCGTTGGTGTGGTTGTAGACCACGTCCATCACCACGTTCATGCCGATGTTCTGCTTGATGGCCTGCACCATCTCGCGGAACTCCTTGATCCGGGTCGTCCCCTCCGCATTGGTGGCGTAGGAGCCTTCCGGGGTGGTGTAGTGGTAGGGGTCATAGCCCCAGTTGAAGGAGTCCACCCCGCGCAGGTAGCCGTACAGCTCCTGCACCACGGGGTTCTCCTTGCTGTCGCTGGCTTGCAGATCACCGAGCACGGCTTCGATGGTCTCGCCGCCACCACAGTGGCTGGCAAACCTGGAGTTCTTGACCTCGGGATTGACCTCGCACAGCTTGCTGAAGTCATCACCGATGTTGGCCACCTTGGCCGGGTCCTCGTTGACGGTGGCGATGTCGAACACCGGCAGCAGGTGCAGGTGGCTGACGCCGCTCTTGGCCAGGGATTTCAGGTGTGTGACGGGCACGCTGTCGCTGTCGGTCAGCCCGAGGAACTTGCCGCGGTGCTCCACCGGCGTCGACTCGTCGTTGCCGGTCAGATCCCGGACGTGGGCCTCATAGATGGTGATGTCGGCGGGGTTCTTCTGGCTGTGGGGCGCCTTGAGGCTGTCCCAGCCTTCCGGCTTGAGGGCCGGATCGTCGAGATCCACCACCTGGCTGAACTCGGAGTTCATCGCCAGGCTCAAGGAGTAGGGGTCGGTCACCTGATAGGATTCCAGCTTGCGGCTGACCGGGTGATAGACCTGGATATCGTAGCGGTAGTATTTGCCGACAAGATCGCTGCCCCCCTGCACGCTCCAGCTGCCGCTGGCCTCGTCCAGAGTCATGGCGCGCTCGCCAAGCGACTTGTGCTGCTCGTCGAACAGCGCCAGCTTGACCGACTTGGCGGTCGGTGCCCAGAGCCGGAAGGTGACATTGCCCCCCTCCACCACGGCGCCGTAGGCCAGCTTGGTGGCCGCTTCGCTGTAAAGGGCATCGAGGGCACCGGCACTCTGCACCAGGGTCGCTCCCTGCAGGATGCCGTCCGCATCGGTCCCGATGGCGACCAGCTCACCCTTGAGCAGGGGCTTGAGATCTTTCCCCGCAGGCAGGGCGAAGGCGGCGGCATCCTTGAGGTGCGGGTATTTGGCCTGCTGCTCTTCGGTCAGGCTGGTCGGGGTCAGCTTGAGGTAGGGGAAATCGAATACACCCTCGCTGTTTGCGGTGATGGTGCCTGACTCTGTGTAGTAGAGGCGCACATAGGGCTTGTCCTTGCCCCCTTGCCAAATCAGGGTGTTGTCGTCGATGAGATGGGCACTGGCCCCCGCCACGCCGAAGGCGGCGGTGAAGGCTTCCGCCCGGCTGCCGAAGATCTCGTTCTTGCCGGCGACGATGGCCACGGTGCGATCCGGGTGATCACTGAAGACCACCTTCATGTCGCTGCCGGTCAGGTTCGCGAGATCGCCGTTGCGGGCGATGAAGTTGATGCAGCCTTCCATCTTGGAGAGCGGCACGACCCAGGCCGGACCAAAACTGTCCGCCGCGGACGGCGTCTTGCTCTTGTCATCCCAACCGGTGTTGAGGCCGCCCTCCGAGGTCGAGTTGCAGGCGTCGTTGTTCCACAGGTGCAGGCTGTGGCTGGCGAACGGGCCGGTGACACCGCGCGCCGCGCTGGTCTGGGTATCCACCAGGGCGATGACCGCTTCGTCGGGGCCGGCCGTCAGCAGTTCGGCCGGGGGCTGGACGTTGGGAAGACGAGCGACGGGCTCATCCTGAGGGGCAGGAGCAGAAGAACTGTTGTCGTTACAGCCTGACAAAAGCGCGAGCAGTGAGGCTGTTACCAGCGCCACTTTGGTCTTTTTCATATCCATTTTTTTATAATTCCCGCTGTAGTTAGTCTCGATATCCGAGTACCCGGTCATTGCCGAGCGGTGTCATATTAATCAGCGGGAATTGCCGTAAATGTGAGCGGATGGGCAAAAAAAACCAATCCGCATCAACAAGATAACGTTTTCATAACGAAAATTCGATCGCGCTCACAGACCTGGCACCGCTTTCGGCCCATACCAGCGGGAAGAGGGGAGCGAGTGACGAAATCAATGTCCAATCAAATGGATAGAGGGGGCTGGGTGATGAAACGGATTGAGGAGCAGGCCAGGCGGCTGGACCAGGAGTATCAGGGCATTGCCCAGTTGTTCGATCAGTTCTGCCAGCAGGCCGGCGTGCTCGCCGAACGCTATCACTTCTTCAACTGGCCGGATTATGAAGAGAGCCCGCCCCTCGCCCGCGCCTTCACCCTGCTGGGGGAACCACGGGAACTGCGGCTGCGCTGTCAACCCGGCGAGGGGGGTTCCCTGAACGGCCTCCTCCAGGTGTGTGGCGAGGAAGGCAAGGTTCACGCCAGCCTGGGCTTTCATGCCGACGGGCACCTGCTGCTGGAGCCGGGCCGCCTGCTCGACGACCCGCCGGGACTGCTGCTGAGGCTGATGCTGGGCTCCCTCTGGCAGGATCAGGGGAGCGAGCCTCCCCGCTGACGCCCGCCAGGGGTATCAGTCGGCAGACACTTCGATGGTCAGGTGCACCAGCTCCTCATGGATGGCGAGGCGCTCGCGGATCGCCTGTGCCGGGACCGGGGTCGCCATCTGCAACGACATCGCGGCGGCATACTGCGTCTGCCCCACCCGCCAGACGTGCAGATCGCGGATCTCGGCGCCAGGCAGCTCGGCGATCACCTCGCGGATCTCGTCCACCAGGGGCGCATCCATCTCCGCATCCAGCAAGACGCGCCCGGTATCACGCAGCAGCCCCCTGGCCCACACCGCCACCAGCACGGCCCCGGCGATGCCCATCAGGGGATCCAGCCAGTCCGCCCCCCACAACATGCCTCCCACCAGCGCCAGAATCGCCAGCACCGAGGTGGCCGCGTCCGCCAGCACGTGGAGGTAGGCGGCGCGCAGGTTGAGATCCTGATGGCCGTGGTGGTGATCGTGCGAGTGGTCGTGATGACCGTGATGGTGGTCGTGACCATGGTGATGGCCGTGATCGTCCCTGAGCAGCCAGGCACAGGCCAGATTCACCAGCAGGCCCAGCAGGGCAATGCCGATCGCCTGCTGATAATGGATGGGGCTGGGGTCCAGCAACCTGGCCACCGACTCGAACAGCATCAACCCCGCCACCCCCACCAGCAGCAGGGCGCTGCTGAAGCCCCCCAGCACCTCTATCTTCCAGGTACCGAAGCTGAACCTGTGATCCCGCGCAAAGTGGCGGGCAGCGCGATAGGCCAGCACCGAGAGGCCGAGGGCCAGGGCATGGGAGCTCATGTGCCAGCCGTCGGCCAGCAGCGCCATGGAGTTGTAGAACCAGCCGCCACCGATCTCCGCCACCATCATGACGATAGTGAGCAGCACGGCCCAGCGGGTCTTCTGTTCGGCCAGGGGATTCCCTTCGTGGACGACGGGGTGGTGGCAGTGGGATGAGGCGAGGGATGGCATGGATTTCTCCTGAAAACGAGGATGCTATATACTATACCCCAGTATAGTTTTATTGATCGAGAGGATCCTGGATGTCACACACGGTTCACGACAAGAAGAAGCTGCTGGCACGGGTCAGGCGCATCAAGGGGCAGACCGGCGCCCTGGAGAGCGCTCTGGAACAGGAAACAGACTGCGCCGCCATCCTGCAGCAGATTGCCGCCATCCGCGGCGCCGTCAACGGCCTGATGCTGGAGGTGCTGGAGGGACACATGCGCGAGCATCTTGGCGCCGAGGAGGCGACCCATGCCGAGCGGCTGGACGATCTGGATCAGGTGGTGAGGGTACTGCGTTCCTATCTGAAATAAGGGCGCCCGGTGATGACGGGCGCCTCTGTCAGTCGAAGTCCGCGTAGGGAGTGAGAGGCCTTGGCGGCATGTCGAGATCCCCTTGCCAGGGCTTGAAGGTGTAGCGCAGGAACAGGGTGACATGGCTGGGGGCATAGTCATCCGCCTGCTGGATGTCCACCCGGCCACCGATGCGCCAGTGTTCCGTCAGCCTGTGTTCCACCACGCCATTCAGGGTGTAGCCGAATCCACTGCTGCTGCTCCCTTTCACAGGCGCATTTCTGTCTGGCAAACCGCTTGGCAACAAGCCTTCCAGCGGGTAGCGGCGACTGTCGTCGGTACGGGCGTAGGACCAGGATCCCGATCCCCCCAGCTCCCACGACCAGTCCGGGGTACGCTGCCGGTAGCTGACCGGCACCGAGAGCGAGAAGTACCCTTGCGGGCTGTAATACCCCCCCTGCCCCAGGGTATAGCCCCCCAGATCCTGCTGGTAGTGCCACAGCATGGTGCTGAGCCCCACGCTGGCACGGCGATGGGTCTCGTTGACGAACTTGTAATAGCCCCCTCCCATGAGCCGGGTGCGCCAGTTGTCGGGCACGTTCTTGCCGGTCAGCAGGTGCTGCTGGGCGCTGCCCCAGAACCCGACGGCCCCTCCCAGATCCCGGCTGAGATCGAGGCGGATCCCGTTCGCCCGCACCCCGCCCCAGCTGATGCCCGTGCCCGGATCCACCGTTTCCCCATAGGAGAGCAGCGAGCTGCTGACGGGCCGACGCGAGAGGGTCATCCCCCACCCCAGCGTGTGCCAGTCACCGGTCAAGGTGGCGCCACCAACCCAGTCCACCACCTCGAAACCGAGGGGCGTGGTCCCCAGATCGAACGCCCAGGCCCCCCGCTGCCAGCCTGCCGCCAGGGTGGTCCCCCGGCTCTGCTGGTGCGCGTCCCCGCGGCAGTCCCTGGCCGCACAGGTACCGAACTGCGCCCGGTAAGGGGAGTCCGGCAGCTCTCCGGCATCCATGTCGACCAGTTCAAGGCGGCCGAAGGCGGTACCACCGGCCAGCGGCGTATCCAGTTGCGCCATCTGGGTCAGCGCCCGCAGATCCGAGTAGCCCCCGGTACCGCTGGAGCCCCAGTAATCGCTGTCGAGGGAGAAGGTGGTCTGGCTCTGCCGGTAATGCCTGTCGAGATCGCTGCGCAGGCCGGATGCCAGCCACCCCTCCCCATCCTGACTGCGTGCCAGCCGGGTCAGCTCGCCCCCCTCCAGATCCTCGCGGGGGGCCAGACCTGCGGCCACCAGCCCCTTGCGATCCCGCACCAGAGCCCCTTCCACATCATGCTCGGCAACGCGCTGACGGGCGGCATCGCGCCAGAACAGCGCCGTCTGCTGGGAGGCCGGTTGCATCGCCACCAGGGGTTCGTAGTCGGTGAAGATGGCGCGGGCTGTCTCGCCCTCTCCCAGCGCCTGATAGAGATTGGCTACCTGGCGGTAGTAGTTGGCCCCCTCCGGGGGCAGCGGGCTGACCGGCCAGGCGGGCAGCCAGTGACGGGCCTTTGCCAGATCGCCCCTGGCCTGGGCCAGTTCGGCCATGCCAAGCCTGGCCTCTGGCTGTTGCGGCGTGCGGGCAAGCACCTCCTGATAGCGCTGCTCCGCCAGTGCATAGGCCCCCCGATCCGTGGCCCACTCCGCCAGCATCAGGCTTACCTCTTCATCCGGCTGCAACGGCTGAAGCAGGCGTTCGGCCCCCTCATCATCCCCGGCCTCGTGACGCGCCCTCGCCCTGGCGAGCACCTCGTCACGGGCGAGGCGCTGATCCAGCGTATCCATGTCCTGTGTCCAGCCGGACCTAGGGATGGCGGCCAGCACCCCTCTCGCCTCCACCATCTTGTCCTGCCCCGAGAGATAGAGGGCGGTGGCGTAGCGCAGGGTGGCATCCTGCGGGTGCGCCGCCAGCCGTTCCCGCAAGAGCCGCTCCCCGCTACCGGCTTCCCCGAGGCGGGCCCGAGTATCGGCCACTCGATAGGCCAGCCATACCTCTTCCGGGGTCAGCGCGAGTGCCTGCTCGCGAAGGCGCAGCGCCGCCGCCACCTTGCCGGCCCGATCGAGCTGATCGGCCTCCTCCTGCAACAGCCCGGCCTTGAGCCGCCGCCCTTCGGCCTGCATCCCTGGGGTGCCCTGCTGCTCCAGCAGGGCCAGGGCACGTGCCGGATCCTGCTCCTTGTAGAGATCGAACAGGCGGGCCAGGGCCCGCTCCCGCGCGCTCCCCATGGCGAGCGCCTTGCGGTAGGCAGACTCCGCGTCGGCATCGCGATGGCGGCCACGCTCGCTGTCTCCAAGCCCCAGCCAGGCTTCGGGCTCACGCCCATCCTGGGCGATGGCACGGCGATACAGGGTCGCCGCCTCATCCCACTGCTCCCGTTCCAGGGCGCTGCGCCCCTGGCTCACCAGCAGCCAGTAGCGGTTGGTGGCCAGCAGGCTGCGCCATTTGTCCTTGTCGGTCACCTCGGGGTGTGCCAGCACCCGTTCAAACTGGGCGATGGCCAGCGCTCGCTGATCGTTGCGGGAGTAGGCCTGCCCGAGGGCGCCCATGAGTTCAGGATCCCCCGGGTTGGCAGCCAGGGCACGCTGCAAGCGGGAGATGGAGGCACCACCTCCCGCCGTGCTTGCGAGCGCCGACTGGCGTGCACGATAGGCAGGCGAGGCCCACTTCTCCTCCTGGGTAGCGAGCAGCTGTTCCGCCTTGGTGGTATCCCCTTCGCCAAAGAGCACCATGTACTCCTGCAAGGCAGCGATGCTCCCGGGACCGATGGGCAGGGATTCGATGTCCGCGAGCCAGATCTCGGCGGCCTCGTCCCGCTGATAGGGATCTCGCGCCATCTCGCGCAACAGGTTCTGCGCCCCCTGGCGCCGACCCTCCGCCAGATAGAGGCGAGCCAGCCCGCCCCGCACTCTGGGCTCACCCGGATATTGCCGGTTGAGTGCCTCCAGGGCCGCCAGCCCCTTTGCCTTCATGGCCGGGATCCGTGTCTGCAACAGGGCATAATCCACCGCCACGTCGAGATTGGGGGGCAAGTCACCGGAGAACAGGGAGCGATAGAGACGCTCGGCCTCCTCCAGCCTGCCGGCGCTGGTCAGCAGCCTGGCTTGTTGCAGTTGCTGGCGCCTGGCCGGTTCGTTCAGGGCCAGGTTGGCCATGCCCTGACGATAGAGCGCAGAGCCGGGGTCTTGCTTGCCAAGGCGGGCCAGCAGTGTCCCGGCCTCCTTGACCTTGCCCTGGCGCAGGGCCTGACGGGCCTGGGCTGCCAGCAGCTCCGGATGATCGGGCTCCACCAGAGAGAGAGAATAGAGGCTGTTGCTGACGAGATCTTCCCGCCCACGGGCCTCGCCAATCCTGACCTGCTCCAGCAGCCAGGCCACCGGCTGTACCGTCCCTTGCGCCAGGGCTCCGCTCATCAGGCAGGCGAGCAGGCACCCCAGGGTCACTCTGCCTGACATGACTCGCTCCAATCCGGCTGCAGGGTACCGTCGGCGGCAAAGCGATAACGCCCCTGATCCCAGCCTGCGCCGAACAGGGTCAGCACGCTGCCGTAGTAGGCATCCGCATCCAGCCCGTGATCGGAGACCTGCTTGCGCAAGGTGACCTGCACCGGCAAGCCCCGTGACAGGGGCAGGAGGGCGGCGGCAAAGCCGCTCGGCCCCTTGCCCTGAACCTGTCCACTTTGGCTGGAGACCCGCTCGGGCAGATGACCCGATTCGGTCAGCTGCGCCAGCATGGGGGCAAAGTGGGCCACCAGGGAAGCCCTGGCGGGATCCTCCTCGCTCAGCATGCCGAGCCAGAGATAGACGCGGATGGCGTCATAGCCACCGGTGTCGCCCTTGTCCGCCGTCACCTGCCATCCCTTGTCGGCCTGCCAGTCCACCCAGTCCGGGGCAAAGCCACGGGGCGCACTCTCCTGCAGCAGCTTGGGCAAGAGAGCCCGCATCTCGCCCCAGGGCCCCTTGAAGGAAGCGAATCTGGCCAGCAGTTGTGGGGGCAGATAACTGGGGTTGAGGGTCCAGCGTCCCTCCCCCTCATAGCCTTTCGCCCCGGGCAGCAACACGGGGCCGAGACCCGGCAGCGTGGCGACCTCCTCCCGGGCGATACGGCGCAGCAACAGGGTGCCGAGGGCCGAGTAGCTGTGGTTGTCCCACAGGCGACCCGCCTCCAGCAGGCTGTAGGCTATCCAGAGATCCGAATCGGACGCGCTGTTCGCGTCCAGCACGCCCCAACTGCCGTCCTGCTGCCTGCCCCAGAGCCAGGATGGCAGGAAGCCGGTCAGATCCCCGCGGGCGAGCTGCCGCTCCGTCCAGTCGAGCAGGCGGGCAAAGGTCTCCCTGTCATCGTTGACCAGGGCGAAGAAGAGGGCATAGCTCTGGCCTTCCGAGGTGGTGATGCGGCGCCCCTCGGCAGGGTCGATGACCCTGCCCTCTTCGCTGATGTAGTGCTGGCGAAAGTGATCCCACTCCGGCCAGTGGCAGACGGCCTGCGCCGGGAGGGAACAAAGGGCCCAGAGGAGCAGGGCACCACAGACATTTTTCATCTGAGTCATCTCTTAATCTTCCTTCAGACGGCGGCGACTGGCACTGGCAAGCAGCACCCGCAGGCCCCAGCCCAGTACCAGCATGCAGAGCAGGGTCAGCCCGGCAAGACGCACCGGATAACGGGCAAACAGTTGCCAGAGACGCTCCCACCACGGCAGGTAGCCCACCTCGTAGCGATCCCCCACCACCAGGCTCTTCACCCCGGATTCCCGGATGATGGCCACCGAGCCCGCCACCTGATCGCGCAGGGGCCGGGTCTGCAGGGCCTCATTGAGCAATGTGACCCCCGCCGGTCCATCCGCCAGCAGGGCCACCAGGCTGCGCTGATCATGGGTCGGCGATTGCAGCCCCAGGATGACGGCGATGGCCCGGTTGCCCGTCATGCCCACCCGGGCCTGGGGCTGGCGATCGGCCATGGTGTGCAGCAGATCCCCCTTGTGCTGGCGGGTTGGCTCGTTGACCCAGCTGCGCGTGGATTGCAGCAGGGCGTCGGGAGCCAGATCCCCTCGAAACTCCTCGGGCAGGGTGCCGATGAGCAGGGTATCCAGATCGGCGGTGCGGGCCTGCTCCCAGTCATCCAGGACTCGCAGGGAGAGGGCCGGATAACCGGTCTCGGCCCCGATGGCCCCCACCGCATCGAGCAAGGTAGTGATCTGCGCCGGGTGGGCCTTGGCGGGCATGACCACCTGGCTGTCGGCGAGATCCGCCATCCGGCTGAACGGGAAGCCGGCATAGGCGAACGCCTTGAGGTTCGGCATCTCGATGAAGTGGCGATAGCCGCTGAAGTCGATGGTGGAGCCATCGTCGATGCGCACCTGATGGGCTGGGGGCATCACCAGATCGCAGCGACCGTCCTCATTCCCCCCCATCGTCTCCCTGGCATATTCAAACGAGAAGCTCAGGCTGTTGGCCTGGGTGGTCTTGAGCCCGGGCATGCGCAGCGCAGTGGCGCCGTCATCGGCGGCGAACCAGAGCGGCAGGGTGAGCAACTGCTCACTCTTGGCCTCACCGGGTTCGAGCGGGAACGACTTCATGAACTGGCCGTTGACCGCCACATCCAGGCGGGAGCCATCCCGCCGGGTCGGTGCGCTGTGGTGGTACTTGAGATCCGTCTTGATGCCGTTGGCGCCCAGCAGATAGAGATCCGGCGGCAACCGCAGTGTCAGGCTCATGGGCCAGAGCCGGTTGCCCGTGGCCTGCAGCTGGCCCGGATAATCGGTCAGTTCGTCGAACCGCATCTTGCGATCGAGCCGCACCCAGTTGGGGGCGTCATAGGGCTGGCGCGGGGCCAGGGGTTTCACCTCGTCCACCAGCACGCTCTGGCCGCGCAGCAGCACCTCCCCCTGGGCCAGCCCCCTGGCCGCGGTCAGCAGATCCTGCTGATCCCGCCCCAGGATCAGCAGCAGCTTCACATAGGGGTTGTCGGGGGAGCTGATCATGTCGATGGTGGGCCCCTTCACCTCGGGGTAGTCGACCAGGAAATCGGGACGGGCGTCATTGGTGGCGAAGATCACGGCGTTGCGATCGGGCAACTGGTTGATGAGCACCGGGAAATGCTGGCCCCGCCACTGGGCCTTGGTGCCGAACCAGGAGGCCAGCCCCGCCGCCGCCTGTTGCTGCTCCGGGGGCACTGAGCCCGTGAACACCATGGGCAGAGTCAGCTTGCCATTGTCCCGCACGTCGAGGAACGGCATGGGGAAGAAGGAGAGCTCGTTGCGCACCGGCAGGGTCTGCAACTGCAGGGTCAGCTTGCTGTCCCGGTTGACGTTGAGCCAGAGGGTATCGCTCGCCGGGTTCTCGCACACTTTCCGATAGTGGCCGACGAAGCTCACCTTGAGGCGGTTGAAATCCTTGGCATAGCGGGGATCCAGCTCGATGCTGGCATGGGTCATCGTCCCCATCTGATCCTGGTTGAGGGCCGTCACCCCCATCAGCTCGTCATTGAGATAGACCTTGACCTGGGAGATGAGCGGCAGCAGGGAGGGCGATGGCGTGAAGTTCAGATCCAGGGTGGCCCGGGTCACCACCTCGTCCCGCCGCACGGTGAAGTCGGCCAGTCCGTCTGGCGCATTGCCGCGCAGGGACAGGGTGCCTGGCGATGATGCCATCTGTTCGAAGCTCATCCCCTGGGTGCGCACCGGAGCGGGAACGGGCGGCAGGGGGCCGACGACCTCGGCGGCGGTCGCACCCTGTGCCATCAGCAGGAGAGGAATAAGGTAGCGTTGTGGTTTCATCATCCTTTCACTGTCTGTGAGGTCGGAGTCCCGGCCCGGAAATCTGGGGAGACGCGACGGGGAACGAAGGAGAGGAGCCAGCGAGCCAGCTTCTCGAGGAGGATACAAACAAAGCCGATGGGTGAGGTACGGGCCAGACGCCAGTAAGCTCCCCAGCCGAGCAGGGTAATGTCGATCAGGCTGTGGAGGGGGCGATCCTTGCCCAGACGCTGCTGCCACAGGGACCAGGTATCGGCCCGGGCGAAGGTGCACTGGATGAACTCGACATGCTGTGCCTGCGCCATGGGTTCCAGCTCCAGTCCCAGCTTGCAGCCGAACACCCGCTGCACCTTGGCGGCGAACGCCTGCTCCCGTTGGTCATGGCGCAGCAGCAACCAGACCCTCTCCTTGTCGGCCAGGGGCAGGGGCGCCTCGAGCAGCACCCCGACCCCCCCGTTGGAGTAATCCCTGACAGTACAGGGGTAGAGGTGACCGTTCGCCAGCCTGATGGCCGCCGGCATCACCATCTCCACCCTGGGATTGGCACGGACCTGCCGCGACTCGAAGGCCACCGCCAGGGCGCCGCCCAGTATGGTCATGTTGTAGAGGGTCCAGATCATGCTGAGGATCAGGGTCGGCACCTCGTCGGCAGGGCCGGTGCCGATGCGCCAGAGGCCGAACCCCAGCCCGCACAGATTGAGCAGGATCAGCAGCAGATAGGGGCGGGAGACCGACAGATCGAGGAACACCTCCTCCGTCATACCCCCCTTGGCGGTCACGTTGAACGTCCCCTTGTGGGGTGCAAAGAGCGCCACCGTGGTCGGCCTGGCGATGTACCAGGCCAGCACCGTCTCATAGACCTCGCCCCAGAAGGAGTGGCGGACCTTGCCCTGCAACCGGGAGTTGGTCAGGGCGCTGTGGAAGATGTGCGGCAACATGTAGAGGGCGATGGCCGCCGCCGGGGCATAGATGATGTAGGCGTGCAGGATAAGGAAGGCGAGCGGCGCCGTCAGGAAGATGAGCCTCGGTATGCCCGAGAGGAAGTGCAGCATGGCATTGAAGTAGCAAAGCCGCTGCCCCAGCTTGAGCCCCTTGCCGAAGAGGGGGTTGTCCAGACGCAGGATCTGCACCATGCCGCGCGCCCACCGGATGCGCTGACCGATGTGGGCAGAGAGGCTTTCGGTGGCCAGCCCCGCCGCCAGCGGGATCCGGATATAGGCCGAGGTGTAGCCGAGGCGGTGCAGCCGCAGGGAGGTGTGGGCATCCTCGGTGACCGTCTCCACCGCGATGCCGCCGATCTCGTCAAGGGCGGTGCGCTTGATGACGGCGCAGGAACCGCAGAAGAAGCTGGCGTCCCACATATCGTTGCCATCCTGCACCAGGCCGTAGAAGAGGGCCCCCTCGTTCGGCATCTTGCGAAACCGTTGCAGGTTGTGTTCGAACGGATCGGCGGAGAAGAAGTGGTGGGGGGTCTGGACCACGCCCAGACGGGGATCCTGGTAGAACCAGCCCACCGTCATCTGCAGGAAGGAGCGGGTCGGCAGGTGGTCACAGTCGAAGATGGCGACCAGATCCCCGGTGGCCATCTTGAGGGCGTGATTGATGTTGCCCGCCTTGGCGTGCTCATGGGTCGACCGGGCCACATAGCGGATCCCGGCCTCCTCGGCGAAATCGCGAAACGCCGCCCGCCCCCCGTCGTCAAGCAGCCAGATGGTCAGCTTGTCGGCGGGCCAGTCGAGCCCCATGGCGGCGTAGACAGTCCCCTTCACGATGGCGAGATCCTCGTTGTAGGTGGGGATCATCAGATCCACGCTGGGCCACTGGGCCGGATCCGCCGGCAGTTGTGCCGGGGGGCGGTGCAGGGGCCATGCGGTCTGCCAGTAGCCGAGCAGCAGCACCAGCCAGGCATAGGTCTCGGCGGCCAGCAGCAGCAGGCCGCAGGCCAGGCTGACGGGGTCGAACCAGTCGAGGGTCGAGGTGTAGCGCCACCAGATGTAGCGGCAGGAGATGGTGAGGGAGAGCACCATCATCATCAGCATGGGATAACGGCCCGGCACAGCCCGCAGGATGAAGGCCATGGCCGCCAGCAGGAGGACGAACACCAGTTGCGCCTGCAGGGTGAACGGCAGGGTGACGCAGAGCAGGGAGAGGCTCCCGGCCACCACGCAGAGCAGCACGCTCTTCCAGCGCGCCTCGCGGGGCGTGGCCCTGGCGGCGGCCAGCCCTTTCTCCTCCTGGCGGGCCAGGAAGCCCCCGAGAGCCTGAGTGCCCCTATGCCAGATCCGCTGCCAGGAGGCAGGCCAGCGCAGAGGGATGGGCTGTGGGCGACGCACTATCATCCAGAGGCTCTGCAACAGAACGCGCAGGGGATCTCCCACCCGGGGGTGCGTCAGCTGGGGATAGAGCCCCCGGGCATGGCCCAGCACCCATTGCCAGCCATGACGCTCGAGGGGGAAGATAACCCAGGCCAGCAGCCAGCCCAGGGTCAATGCGGCCGCCCCCGGGCGGGAAGCCCCCCGCTCGCGCAGTGCGCGATAGCGCTGCGAGCACCAGAGGCCCGCAGCCGGCGTCAGCAGCCGCACTCTCATCGGGGCGCCTCCCCCTCTGCCAGACACCAGGTCGCCAAGGCGGCCAGCTCGTGGGCAACCAGACTGGTGGGGGCATAGCGGCCGACCGGCAGCTTGGCGGCCATGGCCTCCGCCATGGCTTCGTCCCTGTGCAGATGAAGATTGAGCAGAGGGAGCCCCCCTGCCAGCCAGAGATCCAGCAGCCCCTGCTGCAGGGCCCGCTGGCTGGAGAACTGGGTCACCAGCAGACGCTCATCGGCCGCCCAGGGGTGGCGGTGAAGCCGCACATGGCAGTTGGCATCCGCATTGACCACCAGCAAGCGCCTGCAGGGGATGACGGGGGCCATGCCCAGGGGCAGATCCAGCAGCACCAGATCATAGCCATCGATCCCCGCCAGCCACTCGGCCGACGCCCCCTCCCCCCCGCCATGGGAGAGCAGATCCAGTCCCTCCTCCCGGCGGTGAAGCGCACCTCGCCACTCCCGCGCCGGCTGGGTCAGCCGGCTCCAGCCTCCCGGATCGTCATGGGGCAGGCCAAGGTGGATGCCAAGCTGGTTGTCCGGGCAGAGATCCACCGCCAGCACCCTTGCCCCCTGCTCATGGGCAGCCTGGGCCAGTCCGGCCACGATGGCGGTGGTCCCCACACCTCCCCGGATCCCCTGCAGGGCGATCACCTTCATGCAGACCTCCCCTCGCCAGTCCCCTCGGGCCCTTTCACAGCCACCTCCGCCAGCAGGGGGAAGCGTGCGCACAAGGCGGCGAGCCGCTCCCTGGCGGCAATATCCTGATAGGAGACGCTGACACCAAAGGCCTGCTGGACCATGGCCACGTCATTGATCACCGTGCCCTCCACCGGGACGCCGAAGGGGGTCTGCATGTCTGATTGCCGTTCGCTGCGCATCGTCACTTCCGGTCTCATTGGGGATAGGGGACCCAGTCCCCCTGCCCCAGCTTGATGTGGTACTTGCCCTGATATTCGATCACCACCGAGCCCTGGTTCTCGGACACCGGCGGGGTCTGCGGCAGGTCGCCCAGCAGGGCATCCCAATCGATGGTCTCGCTCCCGAACACATCCTTCCCCACCAGCCTGGAGACCAGTTCTGATACCGCCAGGAAGCTGCTGGGGGTGTCCACGTTGCGGGTCGCTTCATGGGGCGCCTTGGTACCGAGCAGGGCAACCCCCACCGGCACCTGGGTGATGCTCGGGCTGGGAATGTCCCGCAGCCCGGCCATCTGCATCTTGTCGCCGGTGAGAGCGGCGCCGTGCTCAGGCACCATCACCACGGCCACCTTGCGGCCGGATTGCTCCAGCGTCGTCATGAAGTCGTCCAGCTGATCCAGCAGGGTCTTGAGCCTCGCCTTGTAGGGCGCTATCTGGCGGCTCGCCACATAGCGGTTGCCATCGTGCAGGGCGATGAGGTTGAAGAAGGTGACGTTGCGTGCCGCCTGACTCTGTGTCCGCTCGTTCAGCCAGCGGCCGAACAGGGCATCCCCGCGATAGATGGGCTCGCCATCGAAGGAGGCGAGATCATGGGCCAGTCCCTTCTTGTCCATGGGGGTCACATCCAGCCCGGCATACTGCTGCAGGCCGGTCAGGTAATTGCCAAAATCCCCCGAGTGATCCATGGCCACCTGTTTGGCAAAGCCGAGCTGGGCCAGGTTCTCGAACAGCAGACACTGCTTCGGCGCCGTCACATAGAGCCCCTGGTGGCTGGTCTGCCCGCAACTGGCCCGCAGCAGGCGAATGGAACTCGGGCCGCTGTAGGAGGTGGCGGAGTTGAAGCGGTTGAAGCGAATGTCGAAGTGGGACCAGACCGGATGCCCGGTCAGGCCGCTCGCCTCCACATCATGCCAGGCCAGGGAGCAGACATTGATGATGAGTACATCGAAGGGGGTCGCCTGGGCTGGCAGGCTCTCCGGGAAGTGCACCAGTCTCTCCTGCTCCTCCCGATAGAAGTCATCGAGATAGGCGTTGAGGTTCTCGTTGGTCGGCGGGGCACTCTGGTGAAGCGCAGCCACTGGGCGATGAACAGATAGAGTGTCAGCAGCACGAACCCCGCGCCGACCATCTCCCAATTGATGAAACGCCCGAGCAACTCCGCCCAGTAATCCAGGGTGAAGGAGAAGACCTGGCTGCCCTGGGCACGAATGCTCTCTATCCCCGGCAACCAGGTATCGTGATAGAAGATCCCCGCCCCCACCGGCAACGCCAGCCAGTGCCGCGCACGGCGCCACCCGGCCCTTTGCAGGGGAAAGATCAGGAGGGCGGCAAACACCAGGTTGATCAGGGGGTGGAAGTTGAGATATCCCCCCCAGAGCAGGGCGAACTTGGCAAGAAAATAGACATTCCAGCCACCCAGGCCATGCCAGTCCAGCCAGGGAGAATCGGCATCAGAAACGTGTCAGGTCATCCGCGATGAGTCACCTGTTATCGTGGGCCCCCCGAAGGGGCCGGGCACACTGCAATGGTTGTCAAAAGAATAGCCTGACTATTATGCAACTATTAATTTGTCTCAGGTGGCGCTGAACCTGACTCCCCCGGATGGGTGTAAGGGGAATGAGAGGGGCCGTATGTATCCATATATTATCCAAACGATCCCGATAAGGCAGCCTTCTCTGACAAAATGGGGGGAACGTGCAGACGGGATGCAGGATCCTGGCAAGGGCCCCGCGCTTACCACTGCGACAGACTTTGTCAGCCCTGTCGCCATCTCGAACAACTTGAGGCCACCTCTGGATTGCGCCATCATATCGGCCCGGCTGATGGCCGGCCGAATTGGACAGTCAACTTCAAGGACCCCCCATGTTTGAACACGTCGATGCCTATGCTGGCGACCCCATACTGACGCTAGTCGAGACCTTCCATAAAGATACCCGCGAGCAGAAGGTGAACCTGGGGATTGGCCTCTATTACGACGAGCAGGGCCGCATTCCGCTGCTGCCGTCGGTGCAGCAGGCCGAAGCGCAGCGCGCCGCCGCCCCGGCCCCGCGCCCCTACCAGCCGATGGAAGGCGCCGCCAACTACCGCACTGCGGTGCAGCACCTGCTGTTTGGCGCCGAGCACGAAGCGGTCAAGGCGGGTCGCATCGCCACCATCCAGACCATCGGCGGCTCCGGCGCGCTGAAGATCGGTGCCGATCTGCTCAAGCGCTACTTCCCGACCTCCGAGGTGTGGGTCAGCAATCCCACCTGGGACAACCACAAGGCGATGTTCGAGGGGGCCGGCATCAAGGTGCACGACTACCCCTATTACGATGCGGCCACCGGCGGCGTGCAGTTCGACGCCATGATCGACTGCCTGAGCAGCCTGCCTGCGAAAAGCATCGTGCTGCTGCACCCCTGCTGCCACAACCCGACCGGGGTGGATCTCTCCCGTGCCCAGTGGGACCAGGTGATCGCCCTGGTGGTCGAGAAGAACCTGATCCCCTTCATGGACATCGCCTATCAGGGCTTCGGTGACGGGCTGGAAGAGGATGCCTATGCCATCCGCGCCATGGTGGCCGCCGGTGTCAGCTTCTTCGTCAGCAACTCCTTCTCCAAGAACCTCTCCTTCTACGGCGAGCGCTGCGGCGGCCTGTCGGTCATCTGCCAGGATGCCGAAGAGGCGAGCCGGGTGCTGGGCCAGATGAAGGCCACCGTGCGCCGCAACTACTCCAGCCCCCCCACCCACGGCGGCCAGATCACCGCGGCGGTGATGAGCCAGCCCGAACTGCACGCCATGTGGGTCGGTGAGGTGACCGAGATGCGCACCCGCATCAAGGCCATGCGCCAGAAGCTGTTCGAGGTGCTGAGTGCCAAGGTGCCGGGCCGCGACTTCAGTTACTTCATCAACCAGCGCGGCATGTTCAGCTACACCGGCTTCACGCCGGAGCAGGTGGACCGCCTTCGGGAAGAGTTCGCCGTCTACCTGGTGCGCTCCGGTCGCATGTGCGTGGCGGGCCTCAACAGCCGCAACGTCGACTACGTGGCCGACGCCATGGCCGCCGTGCTCAAGGGCTAAGCCCGCAAGCCCCGCTCAGGCGGGGCTTTTCATTTGTCCCCTTGCCCGTGGAACCGTGATGGATCTCATTGCCCTCTCCCGCCTCGGCGGTCGCCACCTGGTGACCCTGCATCTGCTGCTCGACACCCGCAGTGTCACCCGCAGCGCCGAGCGCCTCTGCACCACCCCCTCCACTGTCAGCAAGACCCTCAACCAGTTGCGCGAACTGCTGGGGGATCAACTGCTCTACCGCCAGGGCAATCAGTTGCTGCTGACCCCGTTTGCCGAACGCCTCGGCCCGACTCTGCGCCGCCTGCTGGGGGAGCTCAACGGCCTCACCAGCCAGGAAGGATTTGCCCCTGCCAACTGGCAGGGGGAGCTGAACCTGGCGATGCGGGAGAGCAGCATGATCTGGCCCATGGGGGCCGTACTGGGTCAGTTGATGCAGGAGGTGCCGGGGCTGATGCCCGTCGTGCGTAACAAGGACGAGCAGGGACTGGCTGCTCTGGCGGCGGGCAAGCTCGACTTCGTGATCCTGCCCCACGATCAGAGCCAGCCCGGGGTCAATCAGCCCGGCCTCGTCTGGGAAACCTTGCGGGAGGACGAGCTGGTCTGCCTGATGCGCGCGGATCATCCGGCGTTGACGCGCCCCTGGGATCTCGATGCCTACCTGAGCTGGCGCCACATCGCCATTCGCGATCAGGAGCTGGCCGATCCCTTCTTCGAGCAGAGTCTGGCCCAGCGCCAGGTACGGCGCAGACTGGGGGCCACCCTGCCGGATTTTGGCAGCGCCGCCGCCCTGCTGCGCCAGAGCGATCTCATTCTCACGGCCGTGAAGGGCTGGGCTACCCGGGCTTGTACCCAGGGGCTGGTGAGCCGCCCCGTTCCCTTCGATTACGGCGCCGTGACCCACAGCCTGGTGTGGTATGGCCCCCTGGGGGAAGATCCCGCCCTGTGCTGGTTCCGTCAGCGCATCCTGCAACTGGCCCGGGAGCTGGGCGCCCCATAATGATGCCTGGCGGCAGGACTCAGGGCTTCTTGGTATAGATGGGGCCTGGGAAAGAGGTGACGTTGTTGCCCAGTTCGGTGATGCGGGCGGCCCCCTGCTTGCGCACCTGATCGACCCGCAGCACGTGGTGCATGGGAATAAGGGTGCGGGTGACGTCGGCAAATTCGCTCTTCAGCTTCTCGTGGCTGGGGTCGACGATGAGCGCCGTGTGGTTGTCCCACACGAAGTGGGCGATCTCGATGAACCCGAACAGCTGGCCCTGATTCACCTCTCTTACATAGACTTCGTAACGCTCGCTGTGACAAATGAACTGCACTCGATAAAGGGCGTTGGATTCACTCATGGGTATCTGTTGGTGATGGACGGTTTGCCCATTCTAGCCGTCCCCTCGGACAGCCCCTATAGACAGAGTTCACAGTTGCGTCATATCGGGTCTCAGCATCCCTACGTGCCGCAGAGCTCAGATCGCAGGCAGCATCACCGACCCAAACCCCTTGGCCTTCAATGCGTTGGCCAGCACTGTCAGATCAGCCGACCCGGCTTCTGGCCATGACAGCGCCTCTCCTCGCACCCCATGGTGGCGAAAACCGTTGAGGCGGATGGGCACGGGCCCCAGTGCCTGCAAGAAGGCGGCGAGCCCGCCATCCAGCGTGCCAGTGGCATCGAGATAATCGCTCTGCCCCGGCACCTGCAGCAGGCGCACCTCCGCCAGCTTGCCCGCCCGCGCCAGCAGTTGCAGCGACGCCAGCACCCGCTCGCGGCCCCGCCCGGTCAGGGCCAGATGCACAGACTCGCGCCACCCCTTGAGGTCTATCATGGCGCCGTCCAGTACCGGCAACAGCCGCTGCCAACCCGTTTCCCCCAGGGATCCGTTGCTGTCGAGCAGGCAGGTGAGACGGGCCAGATCCGGCGCAGCCTTGATGGCCGTGAACAGGGCGATCACGAAGGGCAACTGGGTGGTCGCCTCCCCGCCGGAGACGGTGACGCCGGTGAGCAGCGGGCCATAGCGGCGCAGCAGGGCCAGCACCTCGGCCACCGACATCTGGCGCGTCTTGGGGTTGGCACTGCGCGGGCAGGCCTCCAGACAGGCGTCGCAATCGGTGCAGAGCGCCTCCTGCCAATGAACCTTGCCCTCGCTCATGGCGAGGGCGCCACTCGGGCAGACCGCAAGGCAGTCGCCGCAATCGTCGCACAGCCTGATAGTGTGGGGATTGTGGCAGCCGGGGCAGCGGAAGTTGCAGCCCTGCAAAAACAGCACCAGCCGGTTGCCCGGCCCGCCTACGCAGGAGAAGGGCAGCACCCTGCTCACCAGGGCGCTGCGCGTCAGCAGAGCTTCATCCATCGGACCTGGCTCAGTACTGACTGATGGTCGACTCATTGGCGACCACTCGTGGCGTCCGCTGGCGGATCCCGGTCAGCTCGCTTGCCTCGGCGCCGAGGCAGGTGGTCTGCAGCCGCGAGCCTTCTGCCGCGAAGCAGGCCACATCGCGCTTGCGGATCATGTAGCCGGTCACCCGCACCAGATCGCTGTCGGCCACGTTGGCACTGAATTCGCGCATACCGAGGGCGAAGGCCTCCTTGCAGAGCTGCAGCAGTGCCTGCGGATTCTGGCGGATGGTGAGATCCAGGGTCAGGATCTCGCTGATCCCCGAGTGGTAGTAGCCGTGGTGCGGCGCCAGCGCCAGCACATGGCTGGCCGGATCCGGCTCCTGCCCGTAGGGAATCCGCACCCCCGGGGTCACCGCCACATCGATGCTGAGGCCGCCCTGTGAGTGCAGCAGAGCGTGCCCACCCCAGGCATGGGCCTGCGGCGTCGTAGTGACATATTCCGAAAGCTGGGCCGAGATGCGATAGCCAAGCTGATTTGCCTCTTCGTCGTGACCGTAGCGGCCCGGCAGATTCTCTTTATCCATCAAGATGTTGACCGCTTCCGCCATGCCGTAGATGCCGAACATGGGGACGAAGCGATCCTCATCCAGCAGCCCCTCCTTGACCAGGAAGCTGTCGAAGAAACCGGACTCCTCGTGCAGGAAGGCGGCGCGCACCGCGATCAGCTGGGATGTGAGACGGCAGTAGTGGGGCAGCAGACTGCCGAGGAAATCATCGATCCCCTGTGCCTGCTCGGCGACTCGCTTGAGGGAGATGCGCACCAGGGTGTTGGCGCCACCGGCCTGCGGCAGGGCGTTGTAGCAGCTGACGATGCCAAACCCACGCTGGTCGAAGGTATCGCGATGGATCGGGTAGTTGGCGATATGCGGCTTGCTGCACTCGGCGATATTCTTCACCGCCAGCAGCAGCAGATCGTCGGGAGTCTGCTCCGGATCGTGAAAGAAGGTGAGGTTGGGGGCCACCTGCTTGAGCTCGTTGTCGATGCGCAGGATCAGCCGGCAGATCCGGTTGTCTTCGGGGCCGATGTTGACGTGCATGAAGGCATCCGGCAGCACCCGGTCCAGATAGATCCAGAAGGCCTTCAGCTTGCGATGGAGCGTTTCATCATCCAGCTCACCGACGAAGGGCAGCAGCAGGTGATCGAGGCGCCCCAGCCAGACCGGCATGCCGGTGACGGAGGGCACGTGATGGTAGAGGATGCGCAGGGCATCGAGGGCCTCGTCGAAGTCCAGGGGTGGCGCCAGCTCCAGCCAGGCCGAGCCCTGGCGCAGAAACCGCTCGTAATCCGGCAGCACATAGCGCGGTTTGTGGGGAGCGTGTCCCTCGAACATGTCGCACAGCACCCCTTGTGCCATGGCATCCTGCACGGCGGCAGGCAACTCGGGGTAAGGCAACGCGTTTTCGGCGGCGAGCGCCAGGACGTGGCTCTTCTGGGCCGGTGACAGCAGGGGGTCGCGCACGATGCGCTGGCAGGTTTCGGTGAAGGACATGGTTCACTCCGTGGCGGGTGGAACCAAAATCCTCACACTTGAGAGGCCTTTTTTGAAGTGACATTCCCAACAGGGCGGATATCCCATCAAGACATCCGACATGCAGGATCACGGCACATCCTTCACCAGGGCCAGAACAGGGCCACGCCCCCCAGCCAGCGCAGCAGGAAGAAGCCCCCCATGCCGACGACCACCACCACCAGGGTAGGCAGGCGCAGCAGGGTCAACACCGTCACCAGCAGGGTGGCGGCCAGGTAGTCCGGATCCCAGTCCAGCCCGCGGCCGGGCTCATAGCTGAAGACGATGGGCAGCCAGATGGCGGTCAGCACCGACTGGGCCGAGAAGCTGAGGAAAGCCCCCATTTCGGCCCCCGGCTGATAGCGGGTCAACCGCGAGAAGAAGGCAAAACGGTTGAAGAAAGTGATCAGAGCCAGCAGCCCTATCATCAGCCAGCCCATGATCACCTCCTCATCCGGTGCAGCACATAGCCCACCACCATGCCGGCCAGGGCCGAGACGATGATATGGATCTCCGCCAGCAGCGGCTTGGTGACGAGCGCCGTCCCGCCGCTCACCAGGGTGGCCGCCACCATGGGCAGGTTCTTCATGGCGGGGAGCGTCATGGCGATAAAGGTGGCGGCGATGGCAAAATCCAGCCCCATCTTGTCCAGCCCGTCAATGTACTGGCCGGCGGCGATGCCGAGCAGGGTCGCCAGGTTCCAGAACAGATAGAAGACAAAGCCCGCGATGAGCGCATAGGCGGGATTGAAGGCGCCGCTGCGCTCCCTCTCTTTCAGCGCCACCGCAAACATCTCGTCGGTCAGGAAGAAGGCGAGACTGGCCCGCCAGCGCAGGGAGAGCGGCAGCACGTCTCGCCGGAAGGTGAAGCCATAGAGCAGATGCTGGGAGGTGATCACCATGGTGGAGCCCATGATGGGCAGCAGCGGCGTCCCCGCCCCGAACAAGGTGGTGGCCGAGAGCTGGGCCGCCCCCGCATAGACCAGCAGCGACATCAGCTGTGCCTGGAGCGGGCTCATACCCGCCTGAAGCGCCAGGGCGCCGCACAGTATCCCCCAGGGGATGACGGAAATGGAGAGCGGGAGCATATCCAGGGTGGCGCGCCACCAGAGTGCCCCCGTGCGCTCGGGCGCAGGGAGGCGGGTTTCCGACATCATGGGATCATCCTTGTCACAGCCAATGCGAACCGGGAAAACTAGCACGGCGCAGGAGACAGTGTCACGCCATGGTCTGCAACAAATGCAACGCCCGCATGAGAGCGGGCGTTGGCAGGCGGGATCAGGGCTCGATGATGATGGGAGTGCCTGGCTCGATGGCGTTCCAGATCTCGTCCATCTCGTGGTTCAGCACCGCGATGCAGCCATTGGTCCAGTTGGACGGCTGCACCCTGCGATCCCCCAGGCTGTTGCGCTGGCCGTGGATCATGATCATGCCGCCCGGGTTCACACCCAGCTCGTTGGCGCGCTTGATGTCATCCAGATTCGGGTAGTTGATGTGAATGGCCTTGTAGAAACCGGAGTTGCTCTTCTTGTAGTCCAGGGTATAGCGACCTTCCGGGGTACGCTGATCCCCCTCACGCTGCTTGTGTCCCTTGGGAGCCGGGCCCAGGGCAATCCAGTAGCGCTTCACTTCCTTGCCATCCTTCATCAGGGTCAGGCTGTAACTCGACTTCTTCACCACCACCATATCGGCGGACAGAGTGGCAAAACTCAACGCGGGCCACAGCCCCAGCAAACACAGCAATACGGCTCTCACTATCCATCCCTCTGCGAGCCTTCTGGGCTCTCTTGTTAGCAAATCATCTGAATGCCGCCACCCTCTGGTGGCGAGCGAGCGCCATGATATGGGATCGCCGTGAATACTCAATATATCGGGAGAAACATATCTGTGGCCAGCAGGGGGGAAATGGCCGTCAACCCGCCATGCAGACACCCTGCCAAGGGTAGGGCGTCGCCTATTGCCCGCAACCGGGCGCCTCAGCGCTGATCGTCAAGGCCTAGAAGATGGCGCAGGGAGAAAAACCAGCGGGCAGCGCCGCCGCCAGTGACACTTGAGCCTGTCCACCAGCCAATCCCCGGCTGGCACCATGGGATCAGGCCATCTCAACCCACAAAAAAGAGCCCCTGATGGGGCTCTTTTGACAGTGCGACACAGGGCTCAGGCCAGGGTCACTGGTTCGGCGGTCTCAAGGCGCCGGATCCAGGCCTCGAAGTCTGCCAGCATGCGCGCCTCGGACTCGCTGTTGTCGGCGATGAGCTCGGCCCCGTGTACCACCCGGATATGGGCGTCGAGGGGCGTTCCCTCCCCTGCCGGTGGGCGCTGCCGCGCGGCCGCCATGCATGCTTGCGCCTGTTGCCACGCCTCGGCGGCACTCCGGTTGCACGCCTCTGCCAGCGGCACCGCACTGAACCCCTCGCCGGTGAGGCTCTGCAGCGTCTCGTCATGGGTCATGCCGTTGCCCGGTCCCCAGTAGTGGGCGGCCAGATCCGGCCCGATCCGCGGGTTGTCGGTGAGGTAGCCGTCGCGTTTGAGGAAGTAGGCACGGGTCTGCTCCACCGCCATCAGCGCCAGCAGATAGCCGTGATAGGCGCAGGCCGACTCCTGGTTCAGAAGGTGTGGGATGGCCAGCAGAGGGCGCGGGCTCTCCACCCCCAGGATCTTGCGCTCCCACTTGCGGGCCAGGGCCAGCACGGCGGCCGGGGTGCGCTCGCTCTCTGCCATGGCGTAGAGATCCCGCTCGAAGTAGGCCACCAGCGCGATCTGGCGCTCGGTGAAGGCGCGAAATGGCTGGCGCGCTTCAATCATGTCCTGGATAAGCGCATCGGGGATCGCCTCCCCCGCGTCATTCCTGGCATAGCGCTTGAGCCAGTCCGCGTCGTCCAGCAGGCTGTCGCAGAACATGGACTGGGTCTCGGCATAGGCCATGGAGGTGGGCGGAAACTCCTGGGAGAAGCAGGGGGCGTTGCCGGTGACGTTGGCAAAGTGCGCCGCGTGGCCGCCCTCATGGAACAAGGTGTTGAGCCCGCTCCAGCCGCTGCCCACCTGGGCCGGATTGGCCAGGCTGGTGAAATTGACCACCGCAGGCACCCACTCCCCTTCCTGCCAGAAGCTCGGCACCGGGCCGTGACAGAAGCCGTTTTCGTATTTTCCCTCCCGGGTCAGCAGATCCAGGGTGAGGGTGGCACCGCGATACTGGATGCCGAGCCGGCGGAAGCTCTCGACCCAATCCTTCAGCGCCCGGGAGAAGGGCACGTAAGGGTCGAGCTGGCGGGTCACGTCGCCACTCACGCTGTAGCGCAGGTTGTGGGGCAGCAGGGCTGCTTCCCCCTTGGCCGCTTTCAGCTCCGCCAGACTCTGGTGCAAGCGGGCATCGGTACGGGCGATGAAGTCGTCGAGAATGGCAAACAGCTGCTCCGGGCTCATCTGCTCGTTCTTGTGCACCTTGTAATCGAAGTAGTCGCGATAGCCCATGGCACGGGCGAAGCGGTTGCGCAGCGCGACGATGGCCAGATAGCCGTTGTCGACCACCCACTGCTCCAGGGTGTGGAACATGGCGAGCGCGCTCTGGCGCACCGGCTCGTCGCGACTTGCGGCCAGCGCTGTGCTGGCGGCGGGCAGACTGCCGGGCACCTGGCGGCCCTGCTCGTCCAGCAAGGTCAGCTTCAACCCCTTGCGACGGGCGAAGAGATCCGCCTCGGCGGCCACCAGCTCGTCCATCAGGGCGGAGGCACCGGGATCTTCGATGACGTTGCACTCGAAGAAGGCGATCCAGCCCCCCAGGCCGCGCCTGAGATCCGCCTCTTCGGCCTGGGCATGCATCTCCCGCAGCACGGGCAGGCGGGCAGGATCGGCACAGAACGCCTTGTAGGCCTGTTCGGCCGCGGTGAAGCCTGCCTGATCGTCGCTGGTGCCCATGTAGGTGGACCAGAACAGGTCCTCCTTGCGTCTGTGCACCTGCAGGTAATCGGCATTGAGCTGGTTGAGATAATTCCTGGCAATGGAACTCATAACTTCCCTCTTGTTATGGGGCAACCACGGGGGCGCCCACTCCTTTTTGGTGAAATGCCAACCCATTCACACTTCTTGCAAATGGAGTAGACAAATTGTGCGCCGGGATGCGCGCCATCACGCTATCAAAAGCGAGGGTTTCTGTCTGCTGGCTATACTGGTTGTCAAACGGCTCAATTGGCAGTTTTTCATCGCAACCCATTGAAAGTTAATGACATGTTAAAAATAACAACAATCAGATCCGGCCGACAGTTCGGCCACAATCAGACCCGCATGGGAAAGTAAGGATAAGACTATGTTCAAGCTCGGTGATATTGCCGTGAGTCGCAAACTGATGCTGCTGCTCTCACTGGCCCTGGTCGGCTTCATCGCACTGCTGCTCATCTCGGCCAGTGCCCTGCACCGCAATCTGATGAGTGAACGGGAAGCCAGGCTGCAGGCGGTGCTGGATCTGGCCATGAGCCGGATCCAGGTCCTGGCCGCCACCCTCCCCCCGGAGCAGGCCAAGGCACAGGCCAAGGCCATGCTCGACAGCATGCGCTTTGACGGGGACAACTACCTGTTCGTGCTGGATGAAGATCGTCGGGTGGTGGTGCATCCTGCCAAACCCGAGCTGGTCGGCCAGCAGATGGGCAACAACCCTGCCGAGTCCCACTGGCAGCACATGGTGGATCTCGGCAAGGGCGGCCACCAGGGCAGGCTGGAGTATCAGTGGGTCTCCCCGTCCGGCGAGGCGGCCCAGAAGATGTCGCTGGTGACGGGCTACCAGCCCTGGGGCTGGATCCTGGGCTCCGGTGTGTTGTTGCAGGACATTGAGGCCACCATGTGGTCGCAATATGAGTGGATGGGTGGCGCCACCTTGCTGGTGATCCTGTTGATGGGGCTGCTGGGACTCGCCATCAGCCGCTCCATCGTCAATCCCCTGGCCGAGATCAACAAGGCCATGGCCCGGGTCGCGGCCGGCGATCTGGTGGTCAGCATCCCGGTGCTGGGCAGGGATGAGCTCGGCGCCGTCGCCAGCTCCACCAACCAGGGGCTGGATGCCATCCGCCGCGCCCTGCTGGAGGCGAGCCAGGGGGCCCGCAACGTGGCGGATGCCGCCCTGCGCATCGCCGCCTCCGCCGAACAGACCAACCAGGCGGTCAACAGTCAGCGGGATCAGCTCGCCCAGCTCGCCACCGCCATGAACGAGATGAGCGCCACCATCGCCGACGTGGCGGGTCACGCCGAGAATACGGCCCGCGACACCCAGGATGCCACCAGCGAGGCCGGGCTCGGCAACCAGGATGTCCATGCCAGCGTGCACGGCATCCAGGCGCTGGCCACCGAGGTGGATCAGGCCACCTCGCAGGTCAACCAGCTCAAGGAGGGAGTGATGCAGATAAGCGAGGTGACGGCGGTCATCAGCGCCATCTCGGAGCAGACCAACCTGCTGGCCCTCAACGCCGCCATCGAGGCGGCCCGGGCCGGCGAGCAGGGTCGTGGCTTCGCCGTGGTGGCCGACGAGGTGCGCCAGCTGGCCAGTCGCACCCGCCACTCCACCGAGGAGATCCAGGGTACCATCACCCAGTTGCAGCAACGGGCTGTCACCGCCGCCAACGCCATGGACGCCAGCCGCAAGCTGGCGGAGAGCAGCGTCAACCAGTCCGAGAAGGCGGGGCAGGATCTCTCCCTCATCGTCAATCACATCCAGCACGTGAGTGACATGGCGACCCAGATCGCCACGGCGGCGGAGCAGCAGAGCATGGTGGCGGAAGACATGAACCGCAACGTCAGCGGCATCAACGACTCGGCACTAGAGATGTCCCAGGCGGCCTCCCAGTTGGCCCAGGAGAGCGAACTGCTGGCCGGTCTCTCCCGAAGCCTCGACGAGCGACTGGCGGTGTTCAAGCTGGACAACGCCCAAGCCCAGGACAGGATGATGCGACCGACCCAGGCGTCCTCTTCCCGAGCAGGCATGCAACCCCGCCACTGAGTGGCCCCGTGAGCCCCTGCCAGGCTTGCAGGGGCTCCTTACCTGTCATGGCCACTGGAGCCTCTCCCGGGCCACCCTCTCGCACTGAACCAGCGCGCAGATCCCGATGGAGTGATCTGCCGCTGATGCGCTGCTCCGATGAGATGGCACTGTCAATTTTTACACTTAATTTTTTAACAAAATATAGTCATGATGAGTGGTCGCCACAGGCGGCACCATGATCCTTTCTGTAGTCATTTGGCAAACTGGTTGAAAGGCCAGGACGCAAAGCCTCCGGTCTAAAGACAAGCTGTCCAGGATAGCGGGGTTGCAGCACCGTGTTTCGGGGAACTCCCCTGCCAACGTGACTGCCCACATCACCGAACAGAGGAATGTATGGCAGCAAATATCCGACTCACCCATCTCGCGGCAGCGCTGGCGCTGCTGGCCAGTGGCGGCGTGCTCGCTCACGGCTACATCAGCCAGCCCGAAGGGCGCAACTACCTGTGCAAGACAGGGGGCAACAGCCAGTGTGGCGCCATCCAGTGGGAACCCCAGAGCCTGGAAGCCCCCTCCGGCTTCCCCGATGGCGGCCCCGCCGACGGCCAGATAGCCTCGGCCGGTCACCCCCAATTCGGCGAGCTCAACACCCAGACCCTCGATCGCTGGACCAAACGTGAGGTGCAGGCCGGTCCCTTCGCCATCAGCTGGACCTTCACTGCCAACCACGTGACCCGCAACTGGCGCTACTACCTCACCAAGCAGGACTGGAACCCGAACCAGCCCCTCACCCGGGATGCGTTCGATCTCAATCCCTTCTGCGTCATCGAGGGCAACATGGTGCAGCCCCCCAAACAGGTGACCCATCAGTGCACCCTGCCCGCACGTACCGGTTATCAGGTCATTCTCGGGGTGTGGGAGGTAGGGGATACCGCCAACAGCTTCTACAACCTGATCGACGCCCGGTTCAAGGATGGCACCCAGCCCCCGCTGACCTGGAGCCAGGGAGGGACCATCTATCCCTCCATCGACCTGGTGGCGGGTGACAAAGCCAGAACCCGGGTGTTCGATGCCAATGGCGAGCGCACCGATCTCCAGACCGAGCTGACCATCGCCAGCGCCGGGCAGGGCCAGAAGAACAACTGGGCCCACGCCCTGGCGAGCAAGATCAACGCCGAGCAGAGCCAGATCCGTGCGGGCCAGCAAGGCACGGACGGCCAGTTCAACCCCGTCTATGGCCAGAACCCGGTCTACCTCAAGGCTGGCAGCAACCTGCAACGGGTCGAGATCCAGCTTGAGCAACAGCAGCCCCCGGTGGAGAACGGGATCAGCGTGAGCGGTCTGGCGAGCGACTACACGCTCGACAACGGCAAGCTCACCCTGACTTTCACCGTCACGGCCCAGGGGGATCTCGCCATCACCAACACCCTCTATGACCACGGCGGTGTCGCCAGGGGACAGAGCAGTGCCGACATCAAGGACGGCAGCCAGAGTTTCTCCATGGCGCTGACCGGCTTGAGTGCAGGCCACCATCAGCTGGTGATCGAGGGCAAACCCAAGGCCGGTGGTGACGCGGTGCAGCAGACCCTGGACCTCATGTTCAAGGATCCGGCAAGCGGGGGCGATTACCAGTTCACCTTCCCGGACGGCCTCAAGTCCTACACCGCCGGAACCCGGGTGCTGCAGCCGAAGAACGGCAAGGTCTATCAGTGCAAACCCTTCCCCTACAGCGGCTGGTGCAGCCAGTGGGCGAGCACGGCCACCCAGTATGAACCGGGCGTAGGCTCCCACTGGCAGGAGGCCTGGACAGCGCAGTGATGGGACGTCTCCGACCTGGCGAGAACCCGCTCGGCGTTTCCCGTGCCAGATCAGGTCAACATCAAACAAACGGGGAGCCCATGGCTCCCCGTTTTTCATCCACCCCTCGGTTCAAATCTGGTAATCGAGCAGGGGCTCGTTGCTCATGGCACGGGCCTGGATCTCCGCCAGCGCCAGCTCGGGGTTGCAGAGCTGGATGAACTGCCAGGCAAAGTTGTGCTGGAACTGCCCCTGCTTGAGGCCGATCCAGGCGGTGTGCGGCGCAAACAACCGACTGCCGTCCAGTTGCACCAGTCCCTTGTCCCGCTGGGAATCGAACGCCATGTCCGCCAGTATGCCCACCCCCATCTCCAACTCGACATAGGTCTTGATGACGTCGGAGTCCTGGGCGGTCAGCAGGATCTGCGGCACTATGCCCGCCTCGGCAAAGGCATCATCCACCCGTGCCCGACCGGTGAGGCCGGCCTGATAGGTGACGATGGGCCAGTAGGCCAGAGCGGCCAGGGTCAGCTCCCGCTCGGCGGTGAGGGGGTGCTGCTCCGGCACGACGATATTGTGGTGCCAGCGGTAGTAGGGAAAGGCCACCACCCCTTCGCTCTTGTCGAGCTGCTCGCTGCTGATGCCGATGTCCACCTCACCGGTCTGCACCAGCCGCACTATCTCCTCCGGGCTCCCCTGACGCAGCTCCAGCTGTACCAGGGGAAATTGCTCCCGAAACGCCTTCACTACCCTCGGCAGGGCATAACGGGCCTGGGTATGAGTGGTCGCGATGAGCAGCCGGCCCGAGTCGCGATTGGCAAAGGTGCTCGCCAGTTTGCGGATGTTGTCGGCATCCCCCAGGATACGCTCGGCGATCACCAGCAACTCCTTGCCCGGCTCGGTCATGCCGAGCAGGCGCTTGCCATAGCGAATGAAGAGGGCGAGCCCCAGCTCCTCCTCCAACTCGCGAATGTGGCGGCTGACCCCGGACTGGGAAGTAAAGAGGGCATTGGCCACGTCGGTCAGGTTGTAATCCCGCCGTGCCGCCTCCCGAATGATTCGCAATTGCTGAAAGTTCACCTCATCGCCTCCTGCGCTGAGTGGCGGTGGCTCGTGCCACCGTCCTCTTGTTATGGATTGCCGGGATCATAGCCCGGCAGCAAGCCTGAAAGAGGGCCGCACCTCGCGGCTTGCCCTCAGATCTGGTAGTCGGGATAGAGCTGTGCCTGCCTGGCCACCAGACGCACCCCCTGGCCGGGGGCAAAGGCCCGGGCGGCCTCCTTGCTCAGTTCGGCCTCGTAGTGGGCGCCTCCCGTCTCCCCATCGCCACGCAGTTCCACCCGGATGCGCGGCCCCATGGGCAGCAGGCGGGTAATGGTGGCGCGAATGCCACCGGGGGCATCCGAGGGCAGGATCTCCAGCTCGTGGGGGCGCACATAGGCGATGGCCGCACTCCCTTCTGCCAGATGGGAGGGGATGGGGCCACCCAGTTGCTGTTCACCGATGCCGAGCCCCTGCCCGGCCACCCTGCCACGAAACAGGTTCACGCTGCCAAGGAAGCTGTGCACGAAGGCACTGGCGGGCTGATCATACACTTCGGCAGGGGTGCCAATCTGCTCTACCTTGCCGGCGTTCATCAGCACCACCCGATCCGCCACCTCCAGGGCCTCTTCCTGATCGTGGGTCACGAACAGACTGGTGACATGCAGCTCGTCGTGAAGCTCACGTAGCCAGCGGCGCAGCTCCTTGCGCACCTGGGCATCGAGGGCGCCGAAAGGCTCGTCCAGCAGCAGCACCTTGGGCTGCACCGCCAGGGCCCGGGCCAGGGCGACCCGCTGGCGCTGACCACCGGAGAGCTGGGTTGGGTAGCGTGCCGCGACGTGGCTGAGCTGCACCAGATCCAGCAGCTCCTTGACCCGGGTGCGGATGGCCGCCTCGTCCGGGCGTTCGCTGCGCGGCTTGACCCTCAGGCCAAAGGCCACGTTCTCGAATACCGTCATGTGGCGAAACAGGGCGTAGTGCTGGAACACGAAGCCAACGTTGCGCTCGCGCACATGGAGATCCGAGGCATCCTCGCCGCGGATGATGACGCTGCCACTGTCCGCCTGCTCCAGCCCGGCGATGATCCGCAGCAAGGTGGTCTTGCCGCAGCCGGAGGGGCCGAGCAGGGCGACCAGCTCACCGTCGTGAAAATCGAGGTTGATGTCGGCCAGCGCCGCGTACTGATTGAAATGCTTGTTGAGCCCTTGAACCTGAATGCTCATGAATGCCTCTCCTATAACCGTTAATTCGGGATCAATGGGACTGGGTCGGTTGGCCGCGCAGCCTGGCCAGCAGGGTCTCACCCAGCAGGGTGAAGATCCCGAACAGCGCCAGCAGGCTGGCCACCGCGAAGGCGGCACCGGTCTGGTACTCGTTGTAAAGGATCTCGATGTGCAGCGGCAGCGTGTTGGTCTGGCCGCGAATGTGGCCGGAAACCACGGAGACAGCGCCAAACTCCCCCACCGCCCGGGCGGTACAGAGCAGCAGGCCATACATCAGGCTCCAGCGGATGCCGGGCAGGGTCACCCGCCAGAACATCTGCAACCCGCTCGCCCCCAGCATGATGGCGGCCTCCTCTTCCTCCGGGCCCCGCGCCTCCATCTGGGGCAGCAGCTCGCGTACCACGAAGGGCACAGTGATGAAGGTGGTCGCCAGGATGATCCCCGGGGTAGCGAAAATGATCTTGATGTCGTGCTCGCTGAGCCACTCGCCGAACCAGCCGCGACTGCCGAACAGCAGCACGAACATCAAGCCCGCGATGACCGGCGAGACCGAGAACGGCAGATCGATGAGGGTGATAAGCAGTTGCCGGCCAGGGAAGCGGAACCGGGCGATGGCCCAGGCAGAGGCCAGCCCGAACAGCAAGTTCAGGGGCACCGAGCAGAGCGTCACCAGGGCGGTCAGCCCCAGGGCGCTCAGGGCATCCGGCTCGCTGATGGCGTGCCAGAAGAAGGCCAGACCCGGGCTCAGCGCCTGGATGAAGACGGTGGCCAGCGGCAACAGCAGCAAGGCGGCAAACCAGCCCAGACCGACGGTGACCAGCAGCCATTTGACCCAGACCGGTTCATGGGTCACCGGGGGATGACGCGCCGGGGTGGCCGGAGCGGACTCCTGGGCCTGATCGAGATGTGCAGTAGAGGCGTTCATATACGGCTTCCTCCGATGCGAGCCCAGCTCCAGGCTTGCAACTTGTTGATGAGCAACAGCAGCACAAAGGAAATGAGCAGCATGACGGACGCAATGGCCGATGCACCGGCGTAGTCATACTCCTCCAGGTGACTCATGATCATCAGGGGGGCAATCTCGGACACCATGGGGAGGTTGCCGGCAATGAAGATGACAGAGCCGTACTCCCCCACGCCGCGAGCAAACGCCAGGGCAAAACCGGTGAGCAGCGCAGGTACCAGGGTCGGCCACAGTACCCGGATGAAGGTCTGCCAGCGGTTGGCACCCAGGCTCGCGGCCGCCTCCTCTTGCTCGCTCTCCGCTTCCCGCAGCACCGGCTGCAGGGTACGCACCACAAAGGGCAGCCCGATAAAGGTCAGGGCAATGACCACCCCTATGGGGTTGTAGGCAAGCTCGATGCCCAGCGGAGCGACCCATTGGCCAATCCAGCCGTTGGGGGCAAAGATGGCGCACAGGGCGATGCCGGAGACGGCAGTCGGCATGGCAAAGGGCAGGTCGATCAGCGCATCCACCAGTCTGCGGCCGGGGAAGGTATAGCGCACCAGTACCCAGGCCAGTATCAGACCGAACAGACTGTTGAGCAGGGCGGCAATGAAGGCGGCGCCAAAGCTCAGGCGAAAGGAGGCTAGCACCCGGGGGGAGCCGATCACCTGCCAAAACTCGGCGGCACTCAGGTTGTTGACCGCAAACAGCACCAGTGCCGAGAGCGGCAGCAGCACCAGTATGCCCAGATAGAGCAGACTGAAGCCCAGCGTTGGCCCCAGGCCTGGCAGGACGGAATAAGAACTGAATCGCATAACACATCCGTTTGTTATAAATACTTTGGATGTGACGATTTTGCTCACGGCGGCCAGGGACAACAAACACCAATAATGCCTTTGCTAAGCACTTTTTTATCTAACAATGGTGGAACAAGGCTTTTAGAGCGATAAGCATAAAAAAAGGTCTTTTATATAAATAAAAGACCTAAAAGACGGAGCGGTAAAACCGGGAACATGCAAAGTCAGTCACGCTGGCCAAGTTGCCAGCCCGTCTGGAAATCGTGCCGAGACAATCCGAGGGTCCCTCATCTAAAACTGAGTGCGGCCTGCTTGCCCCACTCGGCAGGAGCAGGCTCCACCACCATTTCGGCACGGCGGTATAGGGTGCCGAGCAAAGCGAGCCCCTGGTGCCACTCCCCATGGCCGGACTGGGCATTGATATGGCCCACCTCCCCCGCATCGAACAAGGGCACCTGCCACTGCCGGCTCCAGAACTCTGCCCGCTCGAAACTCATCCAGGGGTCATTGCGGCTGGCGATCAACTGGGCAGAGACCTTGATGGACCCCGCCAACACCTCATCCGGGATACCGAAACGGGCAGGATCGGCAGGGGCAACGATGAAGATGGAAGAAACCTTGTCTGGTTGCAGTCTGGCGGCAGCGATGGCCGTCAGAGCGCCGAAGGAGTGGGCGACCAGGTGGACCCGGCTGCGCCGGCTCCTGAGCTTGCTCGCCAGCTTGGCGCTCCAGACCGTGAGATCCGGCTTGTCCCAGGGCAGACCCATCATTCTCTGCCACTGGGGAAATTGCTGGTGCCAGCGGCTCTGCCAGTGATCCGGCCCACTGTTGTGCAGACCGGGAACCAGAAGGATCTTGTTCATCGTGGTACTCCTATCTGTTGTCACAGGGGCCTGCGTCTCTTAGCGGCCCGGTTGGTAAATCTGGTCAAACGATCCGCCCTGGGCGAAGTGCTTCTTCTGTGCCTTTTCCCAATCTCCTTCCAGATCCTTGACAGTGAAGAGCGTCAGGTTGGGGAACTGGGCCGCTGTCTCCTTCAGGATCGCCGGATTGCTCGGACGATAGTGGTATTTGGCGATGATGCGCTGCCCTTCGTCAGAGTAGAGATACTCGAGGTAAGCCTTGGAGACGGCCTCGGTACCATGCTTCTTGGCTACCTTGTCCACCACGGCTACCGGCGGCTCGGCCAGGATGGAGACCGAGGGCACCACCAGTTCGAACTTGTCGCTGGTGCCCGGCTGATTGAGCACCAGCAACGCTTCATTTTCCCAGGCCAGCAACACATCCCCGAGCCCGCGTTCGATGAAGCTGGTGGTGGCGCCACGTGCCCCGGAGTCCAGCACCTTCACATTCTTGAACAGATCGCTGACAAACTGTTTGGCGCCCTCTTCAGTGCCGCTTTTCTTCAGGGCATAGCCCCAGGCAGCCAGATAATTCCAGCGCGCACCGCCGGAGGTCTTGGGGTTGGGGGTGATGATGGCGACATCCTTGCGCACCAGGTCGCCCCAATCCTTGATCTGCTTGGGATTCCCCTTGCGCACCAGGAAGACGATGGTGGAGGTATAGGGAGAGGCATTGTTGGCCAAACGCCCTTCCCAGTCGCTGGCGGTGAGACCTGCCTTGGCCACCGCATCCACGTCATAGGCCAGCGCCAGGGAGACCACATCAGCCTCCAGTCCGTCCACCACGGCACGAGCCTGTTTGCCTGAGCCACCGTGTGACTGGCTCACCACCACATCGTCGCCGGTTTTGGCCTTCCACTCCTTGGCAAAGGCACTGTTGTACTCCTGGAACAGCTCCCGCGTCGGGTCATAGGAGACATTCAGCAGGCGCACCTCGGCGGCCTGGACCTGACCGAGAGCCAGCAGGGAGAGAACGGTGAGAGCGGTCATTCGCAGTTTCATGGTGATACTCCATATCGTTGGGTTGAGTACAGCATGCCCGCTTATGCATATTCCATGAAGAAAGAAAAAGCGCTTTGCTTATCTCTTATCCGCATATGAGCTCCCGATGGTCCTCTGGCACTCTCGGCCAGAGCGTATTCGCGTGCTTGCGATGCTCATCTCCAGACACGACAAAGCCCGGTCGATTGGCCGGGTTGGGAAAAGATGGAGGAACAAAGGCAAACCAGAGCGAAGGGTAAGCCTTGGGTAAAGGGACAATGCCAGACACGCAATCACCACAGGGGGGAAGAGGCGGGTTGTCCGTGACAAGTGGCAGACCCGTCGGTTGCCTCTTGTTCCCTGAGCTCTTATCCAGACGCCAGAAAACAAAAAGGCCTTCCCGTCAGGGAAGGCCTTTCAATTTAGTGGCGGAGCGGACGGGACTCGAACCCGCGACCCCCGGCGTGACAGGCCGGTATTCTAACCGACTGAACTACCGCTCCGCATTCGGTTAGCTTTCGCTAAATCTTTTGCTGCTTGTTTGTGAGGTGTCATCCTCGCAGCCAGTCATGTGATTCTTCACATCACCGTTTAATTGGGTGCCTGGCAGTGTCCTACTCTCGCATGGCGAATGCCACACTACCATCGGCGCTACAGCGTTTCACTTCTGAGTTCGGCATGGGGTCAGGTGGTTCCACTGCGCTATTGCCGCCAGGCAAAAATCTTCAATCTGAAAAAGCTGATTTAGTTATTCGTTCTCGGTATCTGCTACAAGTCTCTGAACACTTCTTGGGTGTTGTATGGTTAAGCCTCACGGGTAATTAGTATGGGTTAGCTCAACGTATCGCTACGCTTACACACCCCACCTATCAACGTTGTGGTCTCCAACGGCCCTTTAGGACCCTCAAGGGGTCAGGGATGACTCATCTCAGGGCTCGCTTCCCGCTTAGATGCTTTCAGCGGTTATCGATTCCGAACTTAGCTACCGGGCAGTGCCACTGGCGTGACAACCCGAACACCAGAGGTTCGTTCACTCCGGTCCTCTCGTACTAGGAGCAACTCCCTTCAATCATCCAACGCCCACGGCAGATAGGGACCGAACTGTCTCACGACGTTCTGAACCCAGCTCGCGTACCACTTTAAATGGCGAACAGCCATACCCTTGGGACCGACTTCAGCCCCAGGATGTGATGAGCCGACATCGAGGTGCCAAACACCGCCGTCGATATGAACTCTTGGGCGGTATCAGCCTGTTATCCCCGGAGTACCTTTTATCCGTTGAGCGATGGCCCTTCCATTCAGAACCACCGGATCACTATGACCTACTTTCGTACCTGCTCGACCTGTCCGTCTCGCAGTTAAGCTGGCTTATGCCATTGCACTAACCTCCTGATGTCCGACCAGGATTAGCCAACCTTCGTGCTCCTCCGTTACTCTTTGGGAGGAGACCGCCCCAGTCAAACTACCCACCAGGCACTGTCCGCGGCCCAGATTCATGGGCCTGCGTTAGAACATCAAACATACAAGGGTGGTATTTCAAGGACGGCTCCAGCGCAACTGGCGTCACGCCTTCAAAGCCTCCCACCTATCCTACACATGTAGGTTCAATGTTCAGTGCCAAGCTGTAGTAAAGGTTCACGGGGTCTTTCCGTCTAGCCGCGGGTACACCGCATCTTCACGGCGAATTCGATTTCACTGAGTCTCGGGTGGAGACAGCATGGCCATGGTTACACCATTCGTGCAGGTCGGAACTTACCCGACAAGGAATTTCGCTACCTTAGGACCGTTATAGTTACGGCCGCCGTTTACCGGGGCTTCGATCAAGAGCTTCGCTTGCGCTAACCCCATCAATTAACCTTCCGGCACCGGGCAGGTGTCACACCCTATACGTCCACTTTCGTGTTTGCAGAGTGCTGTGTTTTTGATAAACAGTCCCAGCCATCTGGTCACTGCGACTCCCGACAGCTCCATCCGCAAGGGACTTCACCATCAAGAGCGAACCTTCTCCCGAAGTTACGGTTCTATTTTGCCTAGTTCCTTCACCCGAGTTCTCTCAAGCGCCTTGGTATTCTCTACCCGACCACCTGTGTCGGTTTGGGGTACGATGACTTGTAATCTGAAGCTTAGAGGCTTTTCCTGGAAGCAGGGCATCAATGGCTTCCGCACCGTGGTGCGTTCGTCTCGTGTCTCAGTGTTGTGTCTCCGGATTTGCCTAGAAACACCACCTACGCACTTTCACCAGGACAACCGTCGCCTGGCCCACCTAGCCTTCTCCGTCCCCCCATCGCAATTAC
>NZ_CP187588.1:0-150000 GCF_049860605.1 Aeromonas sp. INTO2 | reverse complement strand
GAAATGGTGGAAGCACTGGCCGAACAGGTGCCGGGCGTGCTGCTGCTGACCGCCACCCCGGATCAGCTGGGCCACCAGAGCCACTTTGCCCGTCTGCGCCTGCTCGACCCCGAGCGTTTCTACGACTACGACGCCTTCCTCGCCGAGGAGCAGGCCTACGGTCAGGTTGCCAGCGCCGCGCAAGAGCTGCTGGATGGCGAGACCCTGAGCGAAAACGCCAAAGCCATCCTGGCCGATCAACTGACCGGTCTGGATCTCGGCGATGCCGCCGCCCGTCAACAGGCGGTCGCCAAGCTGCTGGATCAACACGGCACCGGCCGCGTCCTGTTCCGCAACAGCCGCGCCAATATTCAAGGCTTCCCCGAGCGTCATCTCAACGTCTACCCCATGCCGCTGCCGGAGCAGTACAAGACCGCCATCAAGGTGATGGGTATGATGGGTGGCAATGGCGGCGATCTGCAGACCCGTGCCCTGCGCTACCTCTATCCCGAGAAGATCTTCCAGCAGTTCGAAGGCGACAACGCTACCTGGACCCAGTTCGACCCGCGCGTCGAATGGTTGCTGGAACTGCTCCTCTCAGCCCGTCAGCAGAAGGTGCTGGTGATCTGCTCCGAAGCAGCCACCGCCATCGCGCTGGAGGAGGCGCTGCGCACCCGTGAAGGGATCCGTGGCGCCGTGTTCCACGAAGGGATGTCGATCCTCGAGCGGGACAAGGCCTCCGCCTATTTCGCCCAGCAAGAGGGGGGAGCTCAGGTGCTGCTCTGCTCCGAGATCGGCTCAGAAGGTCGCAACTTCCAGTTTGCCAGCCATCTGGTGCTGTTCGATCTGCCACTCAACCCGGATTTGCTGGAACAGCGTATCGGCCGACTGGACCGTATCGGTCAGCAGAATACCGTCGAGATCCACGTCCCCTATCTGGAAGGGACTGCCCAGCGCGCCCTGCAGCTCTGGTATCACGATGGTCTGGATGCATTCGAGCAGACCTGCCCGACGGCCCGCCCGGTGTTCGAAGCGGTGCGTGACGAGCTGTTCGAGCTGCTGGCCGCCAACACCGGCGAGCAGGGCACCCTCGACGCCCTGCTGGTCAAGACCCGCGAACTGCACGAACCGCTCAAGGCCCGGCTGGAACAGGGTCGCGATCGCCTGCTGGAGATCCACTCCAGCGGTAGCACAGCCGCCCAGCAACTGGTCGACAAGCTCGCCGCCGAAGATGACGACACCGGCATGATCTCCTTCGCCCTCAAGATGTTCGACGAGATCGGCGTCAACCAAGATGATCGTGGTGAAAATGCGCTGGTGCTGACTCCCGGGGATCACATGCTGGTGCCGAGCTTCCCGGGCCTGCCGCAAGACGGCATGACCATCACCTTCGATCGCAACACCGCGCTGTCACGGGATGACATGGCGCTGCTCTCCTGGGATCACCCCATGATGCGCGGCGGTATCGACCTGATCCTGGGTTCCGAGATCGGTGCCACCTCGGTCGCACTGCTCAAGAACAAGGCGCTGCCGGTCGGCTCCATCCTGCTTGAGCTGATCTTCGTTGCCGAGTCCGCGGCTCATCCCCAGCTCTACCGCTTCATGCCGCCGACGCCGATCCGTCTGCTGATGGACAAGAACGGCCAGAATCTGGGCGAGAAAGTGGCGTTTGATGCCTTCAACCGCCAGCTGACACCGGTCAACCGCCACCTTGGCAGCAAGCTGGTGACTGCATCCCAGCCGGTGATCCACGGCCTGATTGGCAAGGGCGAGGTCATTGCCAACGAACTGAAAGCCGGGATTGTCGACAAGGCCCGTGCCCAGATGGCGCAGACCCTGCAACAGGATCTGGACAGGCTGGAGGCACTCAAGGCGGTCAACCCGAATGTGCGCGACAGCGAACTGGATTATCTGCGCAATTTGCAGGCAGAATTGCACCACCTGATCGACCAGACCCAACTCAAGCTGGATGCCATCCGCTTTATTGTGGTTACCCATAACTGATAAAACGGTGCAGGCATCATCTGGTTGCTAACGACCAGACCCAACTCAGGCTGGATGCCATGCACTTTTTATCGTGGTTACCCATAACTGATGGGGGCTTGCCCCCGCTTTGACCCAAGATGCGAGACGCTATGTTTGTATACTCCCCGCCCCTGGAACCCTGGCTCGATATCCTGTTCAAGGACAAGGACATCATGGTAGTCAACAAGCCCACTGGCCTGCTGAGCGTCCCCGGGCGCGGCCCCGAGAATGAAGACAGCGTGCTCCATCGGGTCAAGCAGCAGCACCCCAAAGCGGCGGCTGCCCATCGCCTCGACATGGCGACTACCGGCGTGCTGGTGATCCCGCTCACCCCCAACTCCCACCGGGAGCTGAGCCGGCAATTCCGAGAGCGTGAGACCGAGAAGCACTACCTCGCCTGGGTGTGGGGTGAACCGGTGCTGGATGCGGGTGAAGTGGATCTGCCGCTCTGCGTCGACTGGCCCAACCGGCCGAAGCAGAAGGTGGATTTTGAGGAGGGGCGTCATGCCCTCACCCTGTGGCAGAAACTGAAGGTGGAGAACGGCAACAGCCTGATCAAGCTGACCCCGATTACCGGTCGCTCCCATCAGTTGCGGGTACACATGCTGGAGCTGGGTCACCCCATCCTCGGCGACAACCTCTACGCCAACCCGGATGCGCTGGCGGCTGCACCGCACCTTTATCTTCATGCGGCCAGCCTGACCATCAGCCACCCCCGCAGCGGCGAGCGGATGACCTTCGAGGCACCGGCCCCTTTCCCGGTCTGAGCCTGACAGGTAACAGCCCAATAAAAAGAAAGCCCCCATCGAGAGATGGGGGCTTTTTTATCGCTCAGACGCGGATATCGATCTTGCTTCCGAGGGAAGCGCTGGCCGATGTCGGCGCAGCCGGAGCGGATTGCGCTGCTGTTTCCAGCAGTTTCAGTGCGGATTCGCCTTCCTGGGTCTGCTGCTTTTTGGCCAGGCTGGCCACCATCAGTGCAGAACCGAACGACGCATTTGCAGAACTAGAAATATCCATTGTGTACCTCCTGCCAAGAGACTATCGGCCGGGCCCGGTGAGACATGAGCCATATCGTTCAACGCAGATATGCCTTGTCCGGCGAGCGCCGGGCCAACCAGCGCTCTTCCATCTCCAGCAATGTCTGATAGGCCTTTTCAGCATGCTCCGGGCGACTGAACAGATATCCCTGCCCATACAGATGTATGTCGGTCAATGAGCGCAGCACATCGAGCTGCCCCTGGGTCTCGATCCCTTCACATACCAGTTTCTTGCCAAGCATGGAGCCCATACGGCAGATGTTGGCGACCAGTTCGGCCGCCTCGATAGAGGTGTCGATACCCTGAATGAAGGACCTGTCTATCTTCACCTTGCTCACCGGCAGCTTCTGCAGATAGCTGAGGGAGGAGTAGCCGGTGCCGAAGTCGTCAAGGGCCAGATGTACCCCCTGCTGGCTGAGATCCTGCATCAACTGCAGCGAGTTCTTGACCTCGCGCATGGTGGTGTCTTCCGTCACCTCCAGCACCAGGCTGGACGCGGGAATATGGTGCTCCATCAGCGCTCTGGCCACCAGCTTCAGCAGGTTGCGCTGGTACATGCCCGGGGAGATGTTCACGCACATCTGCAAGTCCACCAAACCCAGGTGCTGCCACTGATGCAGTTGCTCACATGCGGTATTCAATACCCAACCACCCAGTTTCTCAGCCAGCTGAAACTCTTCCGCCACTTGGATCACCTCGTTGGGCGGGATAAAGCCAAGCTCGGGATGGCGCCAGCGCAGCAGCGCCTCCACGGCTTCACAGCGGCCACTTTCCAGATTGACGATGGGCTGGTAATAGAGCTCGAGCGCATTGTGCTCCAGTGCCATCACCATGTCGGAAGCAAGATGCTTGCGCCTGGCCGTCTCGTTGAGCAGGGAACTGTCATAGATGACATAGGGAACATGGGTCTTGCGGCTGTGAGAGAGGGCCTGCTCCGCCCGGCTGAGCAACTCCTGGGTCTGGTTGCTGTCGGTCGGGAAGAAGGCGATACCGATACCAACCTCAAGCCGAAAAGGGTAGTTGTCGATGATGATGTCTTGCTTGATGGAGTGGAGTACTCTGGCCACGAGCTCCCTGACCTGGCGAAGATCGCTCCCCTCCCGTTGCAGCATGGCAAGCTGATCTCCCCCCAAACGCGCCACCCACTCCCCGTTTTCGCACAGGGCGCGCAACCGCTTTGCCACCTCTTGCAACAGGAGGTCCCCTGTGTTGTAGCCAAACTTGCTGTTGATATCACGAAAGTCGTTGATGTCGACCAGCACCAGTCCGAAGGAGGTGTCACGGGTGACATAGGCATCCATCTTTTCCAGCAGCGCCAGCCGGTTGGCGAGCCCGGTGAGGGGATCGATCCTAGCGGTCCTGAAATGGCGCCTGGCTTCTCGCACCAGCAGGCCGCTGAGCAGAATGACGGACACCACCAGCCCCGACACCATGAACAGCAGGGCATTGCGCAACTGGCCAAAACGCGCGTCGTTGCCCGTATAGACGTTGATATTGTTCTGCATGACGGAAGCAAGAGAGTAAGAGAGGGGTTCCTGCAAGGGCGCCAGTGTCATCATGACTTGCTGGTAATCCGGCGTCCCCGGTTTGAGCCTGACCAAATCAGGCTCCAGCTTGCGGATACTGCTTTCGGTCAGTTTCACCAGCCGCAGCGTCTTCGGATTGTCCGCGAGGCTTTTTCTCAATTGGCCGCTCAGGAGGATGGGGGTACGACTCCAGAGAATGTCATAGCGGAGCAGCAGGGCTTCCTGGTCTATGCCGCCATAGTGGTAAATCTCGACGGCATTGAGAAAGCGGCCCAGCTCGAGCTGCAACTGCATCAATGCCCAGGAGACGTCATAGGTGTACTTCTCCATCACCCGGGTCGCATTTTGTATCTGCACCAGGCAATAGAGGGTGCTACCCGTGAACAACAGAATGGATAGATAAAGAACGCCGAGTAAGGGCCAGGCCCTGGTCTTCGCTTTCACCCAGTACTCCCGTAAACCACCGTTTTTACTGCTGAATGTCGATCGCACTCAGTTGCCAGATCATCATGTCGGTGAACTCGGAACGCCTGAGTTCGGGATGCTGATCCAGTGGCAGGATAAACCAGAGCGGCCCCTTGTCACGTACCCGCATGGTCATCCCGTCATCCTGCCAGGCCAGGATAGGATCGTATTGCTTGACCTTATCCCAGTTGATCCGGATCTGGAAACTGTTCAGGGCGGTGAGCGTGATGCTCTTGCCGTTGGCCTTTACCTCAGTCAGCACGTCCGCCAGTTTCGGCCCCACGTATTTGTGCGGTTTGTCCACCCAGGGATTGCTCGTCACCACCTCATGCTGCGGCAGCGCCTGGATCATGGCCATATCGAACAGCACCTCTCCATCTGCCGGATCGGCAGGGTCCAGATTCCCCGTCACCCTGAGAATGACCGGCCCCTGCGGTGTCGCCAGCGCCATGCCCGGCAAGGCCAGGAAAAGGAGTAACGGGAGAAGCCCTAAGTATCGCATGTTCACCTCAGATCATTTCACTATCAACAACTTCAGCTTAGTAGCACTAAAAAAAACGGCCCGCAAAAGCGAGCCGTTTGATGACTTGACGGGATTACATCATACCCATACCGCCCATGCCACCCATATCAGGCATGGCAGGTGCATCTTTCTTCGGCAGCTCGGAGATCATGCACTCTGTGGTGATCATCAGGCCGGCGACGGACGAGGCGAACTGCAGGGCAGAACGGGTTACCTTGGTCGGATCCAGGATACCCATGGCCAGCATGTCGCCGTACTGTTCGGTGTAGGCGTTGTAACCGTAGTTGCCTTCACCGTTCTTCACGGCATTGGCGATGACGGAGGCTTCTTCGCCGGCGTTGATGACGATTTGACGCAGCGGGGCTTCCATGGCGCGCAGGGCAACCTTGATACCGACGTTCTGGTCTTCGTTGTCACCACGCAGGGAGGCCAGCTTGGCAGCAACGCGCACCAGCGCTACACCACCACCGGCAACCACGCCTTCTTCCACGGCTGCGCGAGTGGCGTGCAGGGCATCGTCAACACGGGCTTTCTTCTCTTTCATTTCAACTTCAGTGGCAGCACCCACCTTGATCACGGCAACACCGCCGGCCAGCTTGGCCACGCGCTCTTGCAGCTTCTCACGGTCGTAATCGGAAGAGGTCTCTTCGATCTGCTGACGGATCTGGGCCACGCGGCTTTCGATCAGGGCAGCATCACCCACGCCATCGATGATGGTGGTGTTCTCTTTGGTGATGACGATGCGCTTGGCACGGCCCAGATCTTCCAGGGTCGCTTTTTCCAGCTCCATGCCCACTTCTTCGGAGATCACGGTACCACCGGTCAGGATGGCGATATCCTGCAGCATGGCCTTGCGGCGATCACCGAAGCCCGGCGCCTTGACGGCGGCCACTTTCACGATGCCACGCATGGTGTTGACCACCAGAGTCGCCAGCGCTTCGCCTTCCACGTCTTCGGCCACGATGATCAGCGGTTTGCCCGCCTTGGCCACACCTTCCAGCACCGGCAGCATTTCGCGGATGTTGGAGACTTTCTTGTCCACCAGCAGGATGAAGGGGTCATCCAGTTCGACGGAGCCGGTTTCCGGTTTGTTCACGAAGTAAGGGGAGAGGTAGCCGCGGTCGAACTGCATGCCTTCTACCACCGCCAGCTCGTCGTCCAGGCCCTGACCGTCTTCCACGGTGATGACGCCGTCACGACCGACCTTGTCCATGGCTTCGGCAATCAGCTTGCCGACCTTCTCGTCGGAGTTGGCGGAGATGGTGCCTACCTGGGCGATGGCATTGTTGTCGGCGCAGGGGGTGGACAGAGCTTGCAGCTCGGCAACGGCAGCCACAACGGCCTTGTCGATACCACGCTTCAGATCCATGGGATTCATGCCGGCGGCAACGGCCTTCAGGCCTTCGTTGACGATGGCTTGAGCCAGTACGGTGGCAGTGGTGGTACCGTCACCGGCGGCATCATTGGCCTTGGAAGCGACTTCCTTGACCATCTGGGCACCCATGTTCTGGAACTTGTCTTCCAGTTCGATTTCACGGGCAACGGAGACGCCATCCTTGGTGATGGTCGGGGCGCCGAAGGACTTGTCCAGCACCACGTTGCGGCCTTTCGGGCCCAGGGTCACCTTGACGGCATCGGCCAGGATGTTGACGCCTTCCAGCATTTTGATGCGAGCTTCGTTGCCAAACTTAACTTCTTTAGCTGCCATGTTCTTCAATCCTTAAATCAATTCGGGAAAAGAGGGAGGGTGATTACTCTTCGACAATCGCCAGGATGTCGGTCTCGGACAGGATCAGTACGTCCTGGCCATCCAGCTTTTCGGTCTTCACGCCGTAGCCTTCGTTGAAGATCACCTTGTCACCCACCTTGACGGCCAGTGCTTTGACATCCCCATTGTCCAGAATTCGACCAGTCCCCACGGCAAGAACTTCACCACGGGTGGACTTCTGGGCCGCAGTGCCAGTCAAGACGATGCCGCCAGCGGATTTGGCTTCAGCTTCGATGCGCTTGATGATGACGCGGTCGTGCAGTGGACGAATTTTCATCGATAACTCTCCCAAAATGAGTCTCTGTGTTGCTTGAGGAATGGCCGCAATCGGCCAAATTTGTCATGTCCCTGATCTGGGGCAACAGGGCTAGCCCTTCAAGGGCAAATACAAAAAAAATATTTTCACGTACTATGAATACCTTCGATGGATCACCCATCCCCAATCAGGAAGGCGGATGGAGACGGCCAGCATTCAGGCCCAAAGCACCTAGAGACTCTGCCTTGAGCCGACCCAATCCCATGCTGACCGCCCCCATGACACCCATGCTGCTGCGCATGACGGGCCCCATGATCCTGGGCATCATCGCCATCCTGGCCTTCAACCTGGTCGATACCTTCTTTATCGGCATGCTGGGTACCCAGGCGCTGGCCGCCATCAGTTTCACCTTCCCGGTCACCTTTGTCGTCACCTCCCTGACCATGGGGCTGGGGGCGGGCCTGTGCGCCCTGCTCGGTCATGCCCTGGGGCAGGGTCGCCATGACGAGGCAGCCCGCATCACCACAGACTGTCTGTTCCTTGCCGTCATCCTGGTGAGTCTGCTCGCCGGGCTGGGGGCATTGACCATTACCCCTCTGTTCACCCTGCTGGGGGCCAGCGCCGAGCTCATCTCCCTCATCCACGACTACATGCTCATCTGGTATCTGACCGTCCCCATGCTGGTCGTGCCCATGGTCGGCAATGCGGCCATCCGGACGACGGGGGATACCAAGACCCCCAGTCTGGTGATGGGGGTCGCCGGTCTGGTCAACGGCGTGCTGGATCCTCTGCTCATCTTCGGGCCGGGCCCCTTCCCCGAGTGGGGCATTCGGGGAGCCGCCATCGCCACTTCCCTCTCCTGGCTGATGGCCATGCTGGTCAGCCTCTATATATTGCGCCACCGCGAGGGCCTGCTGCGCTGGCGCCTCTCCCCGCGCCCGCAGTTGCTGGCCCACTGGCGCGCCCTGCTCCATGTGGCGGTGCCCGCATCGTTTACCAACATGCTCAACCCACTGGCCAACGCCGTGTTGATGATCATTTTCGCCGGGCTGGGAACCGAGGTGGTCGCCGCCTACGGCGCGGCATCCCGGGTCGAGGCCTTGCTGCTCATCGTGATGATGGCGCTCTCCTCCGTGCTGGCTCCCTTCATCTCGCAGAACTGCGGCGCCGGGAATCCGGCCCGAGCCAAGGCCGCCCTGCTGCTCTGCATGCGCTTCGCCCTGCTGTTTCAGCTTGGGGTCTACGCGCTGACCTGGCTTCTCGCCCCCTTCATCGCCGATCTGTTCAGCGATCATCCGCAAGTGGTGCGACTCATCGTGCTCTATCTGCATCTGGTCCCCATTGGCTACGGTTTTCAGGGCATGGTGATGCTGCTGGCATCGGCGCTCAACGGCGTCAGGGCATCGGCGGTGTCACTGCTGATAAACGGCATCAGACTGTTTGTCTTCTTGCTGCCGGGGGCCTGGCTGGGGGCAAAACTGGGGGGAGAACAGGGGATCTATCTGGGGATGCTGCTGGCGAACCTGGCCGCCGGATTGCTGGCATGGGGGTATGCCCGCCACAGATTCGAGCGGCTGTGCCATCAGGGGAGATCCTGACGGCACAGCCCGAGGCTCGCGATTACTCTTTGCGTTCGAACTCCCCTTCGATGGTGTTGCCACCCCCTCGCGGGGATTGTCCGGGCCTGTCATCGCCGGGACCCGGCTCGAACGGCTGCTGGCGAGCCTGGAAGCCCCCCATCTGCATCCTGAACTGATTGCTGCCAATCAGCTTGTCGGCCAGCATGTTGCGCAGCCAGGGCTGCAGCAGCAGGATGCCGACAATATCGCTCACAAATCCCGGGATAATCAGCAGCAAGCCCGCCAGCGCCAGCATCATGCCCCCCATCACCTCGCGGCCGGGCATCTCCCCCAGCTGCATCTTCTGCTGGGCAGTGAGCAGGGTCTTGATCCCCTCGCTGCGCACCAGCGACGATCCCAGCACGGCGGTCAGCACCAGCAAGCCAACGGTCGGCAAGGCCCCGATCACGGAGCCCACCTTGATCATGACGGTGAGCTCCAGCAATACCAGCCCGACCAACAACAGTAACAACTTGCCCATAGCAACCTCGGAGCGATGAATGAATGGACCCGGGGTGTCCGGTCGGCAGCCGCACATCGCTGATGCTGATGCTGACGCGCCGGGTTCAGGTCTTCTGACATTAACATGGGGCTGGTTGATCATTTTTCAAGCCTCTCCTGCCGCAGGCCCCGGAATACGGATAAATATTTGTCTGCCCAACTGGGATTGAGGTGGTTGTTCTGTCAAAGTTAATCGCCCGATTGCAATATCTGTTTAATGACCATAAGAAATTTGAGGTTGCCTCAAATTTAGTGATCCAGGTCTAATATCGGATACCTCAATTGGGGTAACATCAACACCAGTCATTGCACAGGGAGCAACTGGCTCCCAACTGCCCCACCCGATGTGTGGTGCTTCAGGATGAAATGTGCGTAGGGAAATCGCGACCACTCGGTGAGGATCGTTTCCATTTATTTGATTTCTGAGGCATAACAATGAGCGACATCAAGAACGTCCGCATTGAAGAAGACCTGCTGGGCACCAAAGAAGTTTCCAACGACCTCTACTACGGCGTGCACACCCTGCGCGCTGTTGAAAACTTCAAGATCAGCACTCAGAAGATTTCTGACGTTCCCGAGTTTGTTCGTGGCATGGTCCTGACCAAGAAGGCGGCTGCACTGGCCAACGGTGAGCTGGGCACCATCCGTCCCGAGATCGCAGACAAGATTGTCGAAGCCTGCGACCTGATGCTGAACACCGGCAAGTGCTTCGATCAGTTCCCGGTCGATGTCTATCAGGGCGGCGCCGGTACCTCCGTCAACATGAACACCAACGAAGTGCTGGCCAATATCGCCCTCGAGCTGATGGGACTTGAAAAGGGTCGCTACGACGTCATCAACCCCAACGATCACGTCAACAAGTGCCAGTCCACCAACGATGCCTACCCCACCGGTTTCCGCGTGGCCGTGGTCAACAGCACCGACACCACCCTGCACGCTCTGGAAGCCCTCATCGCCGCCTTCGATGTCAAAGCCAAGGAATTCAAACATATCCTGAAAATGGGCCGTACCCAGTTGCAGGACGCCGTGCCCATGACCCTGGGTCAGGAGTTCCACGCCTTCGCCGTCACCCTGCGTGAAGAGATCAAATCCATCAAGCGTTGCCAGGAGCTGCTGCTGGAAGTGAACCTGGGCGCCACCGCCATCGGTACCGGTCTGAACACTCCGCCCGAGTACTCAGGTCTTGCCATCAAGCGTCTGGCCGAGATCACCGGTCGTGCCTACGTGCCGGCAGAGGACCTCATCGAAGCGACCTCCGACTGCGGCGCCTATGTGATGCTGCACGGTGCGGTCAAGCGTCTGGCCATGAAGCTCTCCAAGATCTGTAATGACCTGCGTCTGCTCTCCTCCGGCCCGCGCACCGCGCTCAAAGAGATCAACCTGCCGGAAATGCAGGCTGGCTCCTCCATCATGCCGGCCAAGGTCAACCCGGTCATTCCGGAAGTGGTCAACCAGTCCTGCTTCAAGGTATTCGGCAACGACGTCACCATCACCTTCGCCGCCGAGGCCGGTCAGCTGCAGCTGAACGTCATGGAGCCGGTGATCGGTCAGGCCATGTTCGAATCCCTGAGCCTGATGGAAAAAGCCTGCATCTCCCTGCGCGAGAAGTGCGTGGAAGGCATCACCGCCAACCCGGACATCTGCATGAACCACGTGCTGAACTCCATCGGCATCGTGACCTACCTGAACCCCTTCATCGGTCACCATGAAGGCGACATCGTCGGCAAGATCTGTGCCCAAACCGGCAAGAACGTCCGCGAAGTCGTGCTGGAACGCGGCCTGCTGACCGCCGAACAGCTGGACGAGATCCTCTCCATCGAGAACCTGATGAACCCGCAATACAAAGCCAAGCGTTACACCCGCGAAGCCACCGTATAAGCGAGCAGATGGGCCGGGGTTATCCCGGCCCATTTAAAGTCAATTCCCGAGCGGTCTCTCCACAGCCCCATCGGGAATTGGCTTTTCAGCCTAATAAAACCTAAAAAAACTGGAAAATGGAGTGTTCGCTATGATTGGAATCGAGTTACTTGTCGTGCTCGCCGCTATTTATCTGGGGGCCCGGATAGGCAGCATAGGTATCGGCTTTGCCGGTGGTCTGGGGGTACTGGTACTGACTTGGGGGCTGGGCATGCCCATCCCGAGCGATCAGCTGGTGACCTATCTCCCGTGGGACGTGATCATGATCATCGCGTCCGTCATCTGCGCCATCGCCTGTATGCAGCTGGCCGGCGGGATGGATTATCTGGTGCACCTGGCCGAAAAAGCCCTGCGCAAGAATCCCAAGCACATCACCTTCGCCGCGCCGGTCGTCACCTACCTGATGACCATGCTGGCCGGTACCGGTCACACCGCCTTCTCCACCCTGCCGGTGATCGCCGAAGTGGCCAAGGAGCAGGGCATTCGCCCCTCCCGTCCGCTCTCCATCGCGGTCGTTGCCTCCCAGATTGCCATCACCGCCTCCCCCATCTCGGCGGCCGTGGTCGCCTTCTCCGGCATGCTGGAGCCGCTTGGCGTCGACTACCTGACCCTGCTGGCCATCTGCATCCCGTCCAGCTTCATCGCCTGTCTGCTGGGGGCCTTCATCGCCAACCTGCTGGGCAAGCCGCTGGATCAGGACGAAGTCTATCTGGAGCGCAAAGCCAAGGGACTCATCAAGCTGCGCGGTACCAGCCAGGTTGAGATCAAGCCTTATGCCAAGCTCTCCGTCGGCATCTTCGTCGCCTCCATCGTGGCCGTGATGGCCTATGCCACCGCCATCTCCGGCAATGTCGGCCTCATCAGCAATCCGCCGATCCCCCGCGATGGCGCCATCATGGGCATCATGCTCTCCGCCGCCACCCTGATGGTCCTGTTCTGCAAACTGGACGCGGCCCAGATCACCAACATGCCGACCTTCAAGTCCGGTATGTCCGCCTGTATCTGCGTGCTGGGCGTAGCCTGGCTGGGCAACGTCTTCGTGAAGGGCAACATGGTGGAGATCCAGGCGTTCGCCGGCGATCTGCTGAGCCAATACAGCTGGCTGCTGGCCGTGGTGCTGTTCTTCTCCTCCATGCTGCTCTACTCGCAAGGTGCCACCACCAAGGCCCTGATGCCTGCCGCCCTGGCACTGGGTGTCAGCCCGCTGGCGGCCATCGCCTCCTTCGCCGCCGTGAGCGCCCTGTTCGTGCTGCCGACCTACCCGACCCTGCTGGCCGCGGTCGAGATGGACGACACTGGCTCCACCCGCATCGGCAAGGCCGTGTTCAACCACCCCTTCTTCATCCCGGGTGTGGCCACCATCGCCATGGCTGTGGCGCTCGGCTTCTTCTTCGGTGGTCTCATCCTCTGACCGGTGAACCACCCCATGTAAAACGGCCCGAACGGGCCGTTTTTTTATGCCAGGCCACCGCCGGGCGCCCATGAAAAAGCCGCTCCCGGGAGCGGCTTTCGTCATCCTGGCGGCATCCTCAGACCGTGGTCTGGCGGGTACCGAAATAGTCAGCCAGGAAGTCGTCGAACGACAGACTGTCACTGCGTTCCCGCTCCCGCTGCTTGGCCAGGGAGTCCCGCGCCTCGCCGGCAAAGTAGGCCTCGTCCCAGTATTGCAGCTCGCCGGCCAGCATCTCTTCCCGGTAGCGGCTCGCCAGCGCATCGCCGAAGCAGCCGTTGTCCTGGCCGCTTGAAAGCAACTGCTTGAGCAGGCGGGCGGAGTAGGTCTGCTCGGGGTCGAGCAACTTCTCACGGTGCATCGCCAGCGTCTCGCGATAGCGGTTGCGACCGCAGCAGCGATCCAGCAGCGCTGCGACCTCGGCCAGCTCGTCGAACAGCTTGAGGCCGTACTCCTTGAGGCCGATGGCATTGCCCCGCTCATCTTCAAGCGTCAGGCCGGGGCGACGCCCCTCCAGCACCACCTTGTTCTGGTTGCGGCGGTTGCGGGCAACCTCGTCATCCGAGAGCTCGGGGGACGGGCGCAACAGGCACCAGACCAGGAAGAGATCGAAGAAGCGGATCTGATCCACCTCGATACCGAACGGGGTAAAGGGATTGACGTCCACCGTGCGCAGCTCGATGTATTCGATGCCGCGCTGCTCCAGCGCATCCGAGGGCTTCTCGCCGCTGCGGGGGGTGCGCTTGGGGCGGATCGGCGCGTAGAGCTCGTTCTCCAGCTGCAGCACGTTGTCGTTGAGCTGGCGGTACTCGCCGTTTACCTTGACCCCTATCCTGGCGAAGTCGGGATCATGGGTATTGATGGCCCGGCGCAGACTGCTCACATAGGCGGGCAGGCTGTCATGACTGATCTTGAGCCCCGCCTGGGCGCTGTTGGTGTAACCGAGATCGGACAGGCGCAGAGCCGTGGCATAGGGCAGGTAAAGAGTGCCCTTGCCGGTCTTCTGGAACGGCAGGCTGCTCTTGCGCCCCTTGAGGAAGGAGTCGCAGATGGCAGGAGACGCGCCGAACAGATAGGGCACCAGCCAGCCGAAGCGGTAGACGTTGCGAATAAGCCCCATGTACTTGTCGGAGATGAAGCGCTGGCTGCAGCAGCCCTCTCCCACCAGATCCTGCCACTCGCACCAGAAGCTGTCCGGCATGGAGAAGTTGAAGTGCACCCCGGCGATCACCTGCATCAGGCTGCCGTAGCGGTTCTTCAGCCCCTGGCGATAGAGGGTCTTCATCCGCCCGATGTTGGAGCTGCCGTACTGGGCCAGGCGGATGCTCTCCTCGTCACCGACGAAGCAGGGCATGGAGAGGGGCCAGATCCGCTCCTCTCCCAGATGATGAATGGTGTGGCGGTGAATGTCGCCGAGCTGCTCGATCAGGCTCTCGATGGAGTCGGTGGCCGGCGTGATGAACTCCAGCAGGCTCTCGGAGTAATCGGTGGTGATGTTGGCATGGGTCAGGGCCGACCCCAGGCTTCTGGGGTGATCGGTCTGGGCCAGGGTCCCTTCGGGGGTGATGCGCAGACATTCGCGCTCGATCCCGCGCCGGATCCCCTTGAGGGCGGTCACCCGTTCCGGGGTGCCCAGCGCAGCCAGCAACTCGGTGAGCGACAAGCTAGTAGTAGTCATATTCACGGCTCATGTGTGGCCGCCCCACCCGGGGCGGCACTTATTGTTGCGACGCCCCTCAGGGCAGTTGCAGTGGATAGATGGGAAGATGAAGCTCACTCAGGGGTTTTTCAAGCTTTTGCTTGTCTCCCACCACCACAATCACCATCTCGGCCGGATCCAGCCAGCGGGCTGCACTGGCCTTCAGCGTCTCGGGTGACACTGTTTTGATCAGGTTGTTCTGGGCCTGCACATAGTCCGGCTTCAGGTCGTACATGATCATCTGCAGCAGGAAGCCAGCCTTCTGCCCCAGGGTCTCGTAGGAGAGCGCATCCTGCTGGGAGACGGCGCTGCGCATGTAGGCCAGCTCCACCGGGGTCGGCCCGCTCTTGCGGTAGCCGTCCATCTCCTTGAGGAACTGGCGGATGGCATCCACGGTCGCATCGGTGCGCACGTTGGCGCCGGTCGCGAAGACACCCGCCTCGCGGTTGGCCTGGAAACCCGAGCTGGCACCATAGGTGTAGCCCTTGTCTTCCCGCAGGTTGAGGTTGATGCGGCTGTTGAAGTTACCACCCAGGTTGAAGTTCATCAGGTTGGCGATGAAATAGTCTCCCGTGGTGTCAAACGCCATGGCGCGGCGACCGATGCGGATCACCGACTGGGGGGCCCCCGGCTTGTCCACCAGATAGATGCCTGGCTTGGCCTGCTCTCCCCCGGGCTTGAGATCCCCCAGGGTCGGGGCGGCCCCCTGCCACTGGGTCAGGAAAGCGAGACCGGATTCCACCTGCTGGGCGGTCACATCACCTGTCACCACCACCTTGGCATTGGTCGGATTGTAATAGGCCTCATAGAAGCGCTTCACATCCGCCAGGGTCAGCTTCTCCACGTCCGCCAGCACCCCGTCAGAGGGTTGGCCGAGGCGGTTCTGCTTGCCATAGACCAGTTCGCGGAACGCCTGACCCGCCAGCCACTCGGGTTGCTGCTCGCTCTGTTTCATGCCTTGCAGCATCTGGGTCTTGAGCCGCTCGAAGTCCGCTTCCCGCAGGCCGGGTTGCAGCAGCACTTCCCGCACCAGCGCCAGGGTTTCGGGCAGCTTGTCCGCCAGACTGCTGATGGTGATGAGGTTGTTGTACTGGGCGCTGGAGACGCTGATGCTGGCGCCGAGTTTTTGCAGCTCGTCGCTCAGCTCGGCCTCGGAGAGGCGCGTCGTCCCCTGCTCCAGCATGGCGGCGGTAAGACTCGCCAGCCCCAGCTCTCCCTTGCCTTCGGCCCGGATGCCACCCGGCAGGGCGATCATGATGGAGACGGCCGGGATCTCGTCGCTGTGGGTGCCGATGATCTCTATCCCCTTGTCGAGCTTGCCACGCCAGATGGCGGGCACCTTGACGCTCACCGCATCGGCCGCCTTGGGCTGCACGCTGCGATCGAAGTCATCTTTCACCGGCCGCTCGGCCAGCACCTTGTCATGCTTGCTGTAATCCGGCAACTCCCGCTTGGCGGGAGTGAAGTTCGGGGTCGCGGCCTGCCAGTCGCTCTTGCCCTTGGGCACCACGCTCAGCACCACGGCAGGCTTGTTCTGGATGAACTTGTCGTAGGCAGCCTTGACGTCAGACCCCTTGACCCGGGCGATGGCATCCAGATTCTTGAACACATAGTCGGGATCCCGGGCCAGCACCTGCCCCATGGCAAGCTGGCTGACCTTGCCCTCGATACTGTCGAGTCCCCAGATGGCGGACGCGCGATAGCTGCTGATGGCCTTCTCCAGATCCGCGGGCTTGATGCCGCGCTGGGCGAACTCGCCGATCACCTTGTCCACCTCGCCCTTGAGGGTCTTGAGGCTGCCATCCGCCGCCGGATTGGGGTAGGCATAGACCGTCAGGGTACAGGCCAGCTCTTCGCAGGAGTGGGAGGCACCCGCCTCGATGGCCTTGCCGGTTTTCACCAGGGACTGGTAGAGCATGGAGCTGGCAGAGCCCCCCAGCACATCGGCAAAGATGTCCAGCGCCGGCTCCTGCGGGTCACCCAGGGAGACGGTCGGGTAGCTGATATACAGGAGCGGTAGATGCACCTTGTCTTCCAGCGTCACGTAGCGGGTTGCCGGCAGGGTGGCAGGCTGAGGCGTCGGTTCGGCCACGTCCGGACCGCGCGGGATGGAACCGAAGTACTGCTCAATCCAGGCCAGCGCCTGCTTGGTATCAAAGTCGCCGCCCAGGGTCAGGGTCGCATTGTTGGGGCCGTACCAGCGCAGGAAGAACTGCTTGAGGTCGTTGACGTCGACCCGGTCGAGATCCTCCACATAACCGATGGGTTGCCAGGAGTAGGGGTGGGTGCGCGGATAGAGTGCCTCCGCCACCCGCTCGCCCACCAGGCCATAAGGCTGGTTGTCGATGCGCTGAGCCCGTTCGTTCTTGACGGTGGCGCGCTGGATCTCGAACTTCTTCTGGCTCACCGCATCGAGCAGGAAGCCCATGCGATCCGCCTCCAGCCAGAGCACCTTCTCCAGCTGGTTGGCCGGCACGGTTTCGTAGTAGTTGGTGCGGTCCTTGTTGGTGGTGCCGTTCATGTCACCGCCCGCCTCGTTGATGATCCGCATGTGTTCCTGATCACCAACGTGCTTGGAGCCCTGGAACATCATGTGCTCGAAGAAGTGGGCAAAGCCCGACTTGCCCACGGTTTCCCGGGAGGAGCCGACATGATAGGTGACATCCAGATGCACCAGGGGATCGGAGTGGTCGGGAGCCAGGATCACGGTCAAACCGTTGTCCAGCTTGTACATCTGGTAGGGGATGCCGAGCTTGCCCTCTTGTTTGACCTGCTCGGACACCAGGGTCGGGGCCGCCAGCACGGGAAGGGAGAAGCCCAGCAGCATGCTTAATGGAATGAGTTTGTTCACGGGTACCTCGTGAGTAACAAAAAGGCTAGAAGATCTGACTGGCCAGCAGAAACACCAGGGCATAACGAAGCAATTTGCCGAGCCCGATCAAGATGAGGGAGCGCCAGAAGGAGAGGCGCAGCCAACCAGCCAGCAGACAGAGACCATCGCCGACCACAGGCGTCCAGGCAAGCAGCAGACACCAGTGGCCATGACGTTTGAGCCAACCAAGGGCTTTTTGTTCCCCACGGCCTTGAAAATCTTCCGGTTTTTTCTTGTGGGTGGCGAGCCAGCCGAGCCACCAGGTGGTCATGGAACCCAGGGTATTGCCCAGCGTCGCCCAGAAAAGCAGGCTGGTCATGCTCCACTCCCCCTTGACCGCCATGGCCCCCAGCAGCACTTCCGAGCTGCCGGGCAACAGGGTGGCGGAGGTGAAGGCGCTCAGAAACAGCCCTCCCAGCCCCATCCCGGTGAAGTCTATCATCCGGGCTGACCGTCTGCGGCGGACATGCGCAGCAACAGCTTGCCGCGCACATGGCCCTGCTCGATGGCCTGATGGGCCAGCGCCCCTTCTGCCAGCGTGTATTCACCGGAGACGGTGATCTTCACTTCCCCCTGGCGAAGCAGCGTCAGCATCTGGGTCAGCTGCGTTCGATCGGGATGGACCAGCATGCCGACAACCTCGACACCGAGCTCGGCCCCCGCGTCCTTGATCTGCTGGGCCGTGATGGTGGGTACCGTCACCAGACGGCCGCCCGGCTTGACGCAGGCCAGCGCCGCCTTGCCGCTCTCGCCCCCCACCAGATCCAGCACCAGATCGAACGGACCATCGGTGATCGCCTCGGTGCACCACCCGGCCTGGTGGTAATCCACCATCCGGCTCGCCCCGAGACTATGAAGGAAGCTGTGATTGTCGCCGCTTGCCGTGGCAACCACGTGGGCACCATAGGCGGCGGCAAACTGCACCGCCAGATGGCCGACGCCACCGGCACCGGCCAGGATCAGTACCCGTTGCCCCGACTGCAAGCCACCGTGCTCCAGCAGCCCCTGCCAGGCGGTGAGTCCCGCCAGCGGCAGGGCCGCTCCCTGCCTGAGGCTCACCCCATCGAGCTTGACCAGCTCCTCCTCGCGGGCCACCACGGATTCGGCATATGCACCGGCGGCGAGGGGAAAGCCCACCATGCCGCACACCAGTTCCCCCTCGGCCAGAGAGGTCACGCCGGGCCCCACCTTTTCCACCACACCGGCCACGTCATAGCCCGGCGTCCAGGGCAGGTTGTCCTTGTTCTGGGCGGCCGCCCAGCCGAGACCGGCCCGGGTCTTGGCATCGATGGGGTTGACCCCCGCAAAGCAGATGCGCACCCGGACCTCTCCCTCCGCGGGCACCTTGTCCAGGGAAGGGTTGAGCCTGAGTACCGAGGGGTCGCCGAATGCGGTAATCTGTAGCTGCGTCATTGCACAATCCATCCTGTTGATTGATCAAGGGTCAACAGAATAACAGCGAGGACACCATGGCTCGAATGTTTCTTATTCCTCTGTTGCTGGCCCTGGGGTGGTGGGCGTTTCTGCTCTACTTCCGCATCCCGCTCAAACAGGGGGCCAAGGGCTTTTACTGGATCATCGGCATCGGCGGCGGGCTGGCCGCCTTCCTCAGCCTGATGATGGTGCTCACTCACTAGGGTTCGGGGACAAGGGGGAAGAAGAGAAGATGCTGCATGGACTGAACCATCTCACGCTGGCAACCGGCGATCTCGACAGCAGCGTTGCCTTTTATGTCGACTTGCTGGGATGTCGCCCCAGGGTGAGATGGGCACGGGGAGCCTATCTCACCCTCGGCGATCTCTGGCTCTGTCTCTCCTGCGATCCCCCCCAACCGGCCAGAGATTACAGCCATGTCGCGTTTGGCATCTCGCCTGAACAGTTTCCAGCCTTCTGCGCCCGTCTGCGCGCGGCGGGCGTCGTGGAGTGGAAGAAGAACAGCAGCGAAGGGGATTCACTCTATCTTCTGGATCCCGACGGGCACCGGCTGGAAATCCATGCAGGCAACCTGGATAGCCGGCTCGCTTCCCTCAGACAGCAGCCCTATGAGGATCTGATCTGGTTCGACTGAGCCGGATTCATCCCTGCTCGGCACGAAGATGGTAGTGACGATTGCTGCCCTGCCCCAGCACGCCCTGCGCCAGCAGATGCTGGAACACCCGGTCCACCTCCTCCAGAGACAGTGACAATGCCTCTGCCACCTTGCGTTTGCTGCATTTGAGCTCGCCGCTCTCCAGCGCGCCGCGCACCTGGGCGACCACGGCTGGCTCGGGCACGGGTCTGCTGAACGCTGACGGCTCCGGGGTCGGCGCTGCGACCCGGGCCTCGGCTTGCGCCTTCTCTCGTTGCCACATCCATTGACGGCGGAAGCGGTTCTCCTCACCGATCAGGCTGACGAAAAAGGCACCAAACGCATCGAGCAGGATAGACAGGAAGCAGACCAGCAGGAACTGCACCTGGCCGATGCTCATGCCCACCCCGTCCGCCAGACTGCTCATCAGCCCCAGCATGGAGGACTGCTCCCCTAGCGGCTTGGCGTCCCGCTCCTGGCGCAGCTCGTCCTGACGCAGCCTGAGCTTGGTGTTGGCCTGCTGCAGACCGCTGACGCCGCTCGAGATACGCGCCATCTCGATGTATTTGCGGGCCGCCTCTTCGTTGAGCTGGATCTGCCGCTCTATGCTGGCTATCTGCTCGTCGAAACGGGCTATCTCCCGCTCGTGACGCGCCTGCTGGCTCAGGATGGTGTTGGTGGCGCTGTTGATGCCGCCGATACTGCCCCCGATGGAGATGGCGGCCAGCACGCTGTAGAACAGCAGCGACCAGAAGGCGCCGCCCAGATCCCGCCTCGCCTTGCACTCGCCGTACTCGTACCAGACGTAGAACTTGCCCAGCTCGAAGATGATGGCCAGCCCGCCGAACAGCCACTTCATCAGGGGGTTTTCGTCGATGGAGAGAAACAGCAGCAGGGAGAAGACGATGGAAGCCAGAATGGCCAGCCCGGTAAAACTGTAGACAGTCGTGAGGGCGAACCATCCCTTGGGATAACGCAATGCGGCGCAAGCCTGAGTAGTCATGATGAAACGGGAAACATCTGCAGGAAAAGTTGGCTGCCGATTATAGTCGCCACTCCCCCGGAGAGAAGGGCAAATCCCCGAATTCCCGCCGATGGACGATCAGCTGCCCAGAGTGCGACCAAAACGTGCAAATCCGCAGCAGAAAAACACTACAATCGACCCCGTACCTGAAGAACATCTGCGGTTATGCTCGGGTTAAGCCCGCCGCATTACACTCATTTCCACCGAACACGACTCGAGGACATCATGAACAGAACGACGGCTTTGTTGCTCTCTCTTTTTCTGATAACCGGTAGCGCCCTGGCACAGGACGAAGGGAGCCAGACCTTCTCCGTGGATGCGCTGACCTTCAATCTGGACTGGAATGACACGCAGTTTTACTGGTCCCAGAGCAACTGCTTCGATCTCGGGAGCGGTGACACGGCCGCCGCCGACTGCAAGAGGATCAACCTCAATCTGGAGGATGAGACGCAGCGCAACCAGCCCCCCAGCACCAATCAGATCAGCACGCAACCGGATCAATGATCCCCCTGACAGGAGCCTTGATGCGATGACCCACATGACCATGACTTCCCGCGGCGCACTGCTGCTCTCCCTGCTTCTGGTTCAGGGAATGGCCTTTGCTGCCCCCCCTTCCAAACACGATGACGACATCCGGATCTCCACCGACCAGGGCCGGGTAAGCCTGGATTGGGACGACAAGGAGTACGAGTGGTGGCAGCACAACTGCCTGGATGTCAGCGCATCCAGCTCAACTGCGACAACATGGATGGCAAATACCGCGACCATTACAACCGCAGCATTCACAGTGGCAACAACCCGGGTCAGGGCCATGACAAGCCCAGGAACAAGCACGGCGGCAACGGCCACCAAAAACACTGACCAGCATGCCCATGGACATGGTTGAGGGGCCTGTGGCCCCTGGAGTCATGTCCCCTACCAGTAGTTTTCCATGCTGATATTGCCGGGAGCGCGACGCAGGTTCTTGGCAAGCCCCAGCCCGAGCAGGGTCTGCTGAGTCTCTTTCACCATGGCGGGGTTGCCGCAGATCATCACCTGGCTCAACTCGGGGGAGAAGTTCAGCCCCACCCTCGCCTGCAAGCTGCCATCGACGATGGCTGCCGGGATGCGCCCTGCCATCGCCTCCGGCCAGGTCTCACGACTGACGAAGGGAACATAGCGAAAACGCTCGCCATGCTGCTCGGCAAAACTGGCGATAAGCGGCTGATAGCTGAGCTCTTCCCCTTTTCTCACCCCATGTACCAGCACCAGATGCTCGAAGCGGTCGAAGACCTGTCCTTCTGCCAGCATGGCGAGGAAGGGGCCGATGGCGGTGCCGGTTGAGAGCAGCCAGAGATCCCGTCCCGGGGGAATCTCATCCAAGGTCAGAAAACCGGTGGCCTGGGACTGCACCAGCAGGCCGTCGCCCACCTGCAGGGAACCGAGAGAGGGGCTCAGTTCACCGCCGGGGATCTCCACCAGATAGAATTCGTGATAGGGCGTGCCGGGAGGATTGACGAAGGAATAGGCACGCTGGACTCGACGCTCGCCCTGCTCCAGGGCCAGCTTGGTGAATTGACCCGCCTTGTAGGGGGCAAGTTCCGCCTCCACACGCAGGGAGAGCAGGGTGGGTGTCCACTCGATGCGCTCGATGACCCGACCTTCAACCCAGGCAGCCATAAAGGTTCTCCTCCAGAGGAACAGACCTTCACTTTACCCCTTGATCTGAAAATAAAAAACCCGCGCATGTGCGCGGGTTTTTCTGCAAGAACTGAACGCTATTACAGAGCAACAACCTGGATTTGTACGGTTGCTTTGACGTCAGCGTGCAGCTGAACAACAACTTCGTACTCACCGGTGTTACGCAGAACGTTGCCCATGCGGACTTCGCTCTTGGCAACGGCTACGCCGGCAGCAGTGATGGCTTCAGCCACGTCACGGGTACCGATGGAACCGAACAGCTTGCCTTCGTCGCCAGACTTGGAGGCGATGACAACGGCAGCCAGCTCACCCAGCTTGGCAGCGCGCTCTTCGGCAGCAGCCTTGTTGGCAGCCAGTTTGGCTTCCAGCTCAGCGCGACGAGCACCGAAGGCTTCGATGTTGGCCTTGGTGGCCATAACAGCTTTGCCTTGCGGGATCAGGTAGTTACGGGCATAACCAGCTTTTACGGAAACTTGGTCACCCAGACCGCCCAGTTTGGCGATCTTATCGAGCAGGATAACTTGCATTACCTTTCCTCTATAAATTTCGTTGAGTTAGGCGTAAGCGCCGGGCCGATTCTTACTTGTTGTGCAGATCGGTGTACGGCAGCAGAGCCAGGTAACGAGCACGCTTGATGGCGCGTGCCAGCTGACGCTGATACTTGGCGCGGGTACCGGTGATACGGCTCGGTACGATCTTGCCAGATTCAGTGACGTAGTTTTTCAGAGTAACGATATCTTTGTAGTCGATCTCGGTAACGTTCTCGGCGGTGAAGCGGCAGAACTTACGACGACGGAAATAACGTGCCATGGCCTTTATCCTCTAATGCGGTGATCTAAGAATTACTCTTCGGAAGACGCTTCAACAGCATCTTCGCGACGCTCGTCGTCACGACGGGTGAAGCGCTCTTCCTTGGCCTTGGCCATCGGAGAAACTTCAGTCACGGCGTGCTTGGTGCGCATGATCATGTTGCGGATAACGGCATCGTTGAAGCGGAAGTTGGTTTCCAGCTCATCGATAACGGCCTGTTCAGCTTCTACGTTCATCAGAACGTAGTGAGCCTTGTGCAGCTTGTCGATCGGGTAAGCCAGTTGACGACGGCCCCAATCTTCCAGGCGATGAATGGTACCACCAGCGGTGGTGATAGCGCCGGTGTAACGCTCGATCATGCCAGGTACTTGCTCGCTCTGGTCCGGATGAACCATGAAGACGATTTCGTAATGACGCATTTTAGCTCCTTACGGATTAATTCAGCCTCCGCCCAGGTGCAGCCAGACCTCGGAGGCAAGGAACATAGTGATGTTTAGACGCTGCTTTCTAGGGCGGCGTATTGTACGAAATCACCTCTCCCACTGCAACTGGCGAAGCAAGATGTTTTTCTCGATGAGCCCGATACAAAACTTTAATTGATAACAATTATCATTTAGATCCATACTCTCCTCATATCCCCACGGAGGATGACAGTATGCAACCTGCGCTCACCACGGCCATCCCGGCCCGCAAATTCAAGCTGACCCTGCTCGGCCCCGCCTTCATCGCCGCCATCGGTTATATCGACCCGGGCAATTTTGCGACCAATATCCAGGCCGGCTCCACCTTCGGCTATCAACTGCTGTGGGTAGTGGTGTGGGCCAACCTGATGGCCATGCTGGTGCAGACCCTCTCGGCCAAGCTCGGCATCGTCACTGGCAAGAACCTGGCGGAACACATTCGTGATCGTCTGCCCAGGCCCGCAGTCTGGGCCTATTGGGTGCAGGCCGAGATCATCGCCATGGCCACCGATCTCGCCGAGTTCATCGGCGCTGCGGTCGGCTTCAAACTGCTGCTCGGCATCACCCTGCTGGAAGGGGCCTGCATCACCGCCGTGGTCACCTGGGGGATCCTGATGTTGCAATCCCGCGGCCAGAAGCCGCTGGAGTTCGTGGTGGGGGGCCTGCTGCTGTTCGTGGCCGCCGCCTACATCGTCGAGCTGATCTTCTCGCGCCCCCACCTGCCGAGTCTGCTGGAAGGGGCACTCTTCCCCGGCCTCCCCAATGGTGATGCTGTCTATCTTGCCGCCGGCGTGCTTGGTGCCACCGTGATGCCCCATGTCATCTATCTCCACTCGGCCCTGACCCAGCATACCCAGGAGCAGGGCACGGTGACCCAGCGACTGCACAGCACCCGGGTCGACGTGGCCATCGCCATGACCATCGCCGGCTTCGTCAACCTGGCCATGATGGCCATGGCGGCTGCCGCCTTCCACAGCTCCGGCAATCAGCAGGTGGCCGAGCTGGAAACGGCCTACCAGACCCTCACGCCCCTGCTGGGCCCGGCAGCCGCCACCCTGTTCGGCCTCTCCCTGGTCGCCTCCGGCATCTCCTCCACCGTGGTGGGAACGCTGGCGGGGCAAGTGGTGATGCAGGGCTTCGTGCGCTTCACCATTCCGCTCTGGCTGCGCCGAGCCATCACCATGGCTCCCGCCTTCGTGGTGATCGCCATGGGCCTCAACACCACGGAAATTCTGGTACTGAGCCAGGTAGTGCTGAGCTTCGGCATCGCCCTCGCTCTTATTCCGCTGCTGATCCTGACCGGTGATCGCGCCCTGATGGGGGCACATCGCAATCACCCCGTCACCCAGGCCGTGGGGCGCCTCATCGTCGCCCTGGTGATCGGCCTCAATGCCTATCTGCTGGTCACCACCCTCTAACGCCATCTTGAGGCTCATTGACCCGGGTTGATGAGCCTTTTCGCACTTTCGCGTATGCTGCCCCTTTCCCTTCTCATCATCTCGTTGCGGGAGCCCTGCCATGGAACATACCCGAGCCAGCTTCGTACTGGGCCACCATCAGGAACAGGCCAGCGTCGTCTGTTGCAAACAGGGGGATCCGACCCTGCTGGTCACCGACCTCACCCCCTTTCATCCCCAGAGCCACCTCTGGCCCGATCAACCCGGTGACGTGGGCACAGTGCGCTGGGAAGGGGGGGAAGCGGCCGTGGGCCCCTGCCGCATGGGCGCCATCAGTCCCGAGGGCGAGCTGTTCGTGGATACGGAGATTCCGGTCAAGCGAGGGGCGGATGGGTGGGCTTTCGTGGTGGTGCATCCCCTCGCCGGTTCCCATCACCTTGCCATTGGCTCGCCTGTGGAACTGACAGTGGATGCCGAGGCTCGCCATGCCCTGAGCCTGGGCCACAGCGCCTGCCACCTGGTGGCACTGGCCCTCAATCGGGCGCTCACGCCCTATTGGCGAAAGGAGACAAGCGAGCTGGACGCTCTCGGGCAGCCGGATTTCGACCGCCTCGCCATCCAGCACTCCCGGGTCGAGCCCAGAGGATCAAAGGAGCAGTACCGGATCGGCAAGAGCCTTCGAAAAAAGGGAATCAACAGCGAGGCACTGCTGGCCGACCTCGACAGGATAGCGCTCCAGGTCAACGAGCAGCTGATGCGCTGGCTCAAAGAGGGAGGCGAGATCCGCCGCAGCCGGACCGGTGATGCCATCATCGATTCCCGCTACTGGCATGGCATGGTGGACGGTCGGGAGATCACCATTCCCTGTGGCGGCACCCATGTGGGCAATCTGACCGAGTTGGGCCAGGTTCAGGTGACGCTGGCCTCCAGTGAAGAGGGATTTACCCTCACCACCCGGGTCACCCCCTGAACCACCCCAGCCCTCCTGATGCCGCACCGCCCTGACCGGGGCGGTGTCCCGACAGAGAGACCGCAGGCAGATCAGCGCGGCGGTATCTCACCCCGGGCTGACGACCACATGGCCACGGGGTAGCAAAAAACCATGCGATGCACCACGGATGAGGGACCACTTACCCCTTTCCTGGCGCCTGACGATGTCAGGCAGGCTCCCTTCGCATCCCCATGTGAGGGATGTCATCTTCCAGATACCCTTCCCCTTCGGCCACGAAACCATGCTGGCCGTAGAAACCTTGCAGGTGGGCCTGTGCACCGAGCCAGATGCTGTGTGCAGGCCAGCGTACCTCGCACTCTCTGACCGCTTGCGCCAGCAGGCGGTGACCCAGTCCGCCCCCCCGCGACATGGGAGAGGTGACCACGCGGCCGATGGCAGCGCCGCTGTCATCACCAATGCCGGGTGCCATGATGCGGGCATAGGCCGCCAGGTGATCCCCCTCACGACCGAGCAGATGCAGCACGCCGTCACGGCGATCCAGCCCGTCCAGATCCTGGAAGGGACAGGTCTGCTCCACCACGAACACCTCGGCGCGCAGGGCAAGCAACTCATACAATTCATCCGTGGTCAGCTCGGACCAGGATTTCATACTCCAGTTCATGAATGACTCCTGTTTAATGGGGTCTGACAGCATAATCTTGCTCCCGACGAGGGGCATTAACCTTGGTTAAGTTGCCCCCCTTCTCATCCAATGCGGACATGGCCAGCAAAGAGCCGATCTCTGCCCTGGTTCATCGGCAATCCCTTCTGGCTCAACCCTGATCGCGCGTTTTCAGCCGCCTGCGGATGCGGCTCAGGCTGATGGGGGTGATCCCCAGATAGGCGGCAATCTGGTGATCCGGGACCCTGGCATCCAGCGCGGGGAAGCTTCGCAGAAAATGCTGATAGCGCGCCTCTGGGCCCCCGGTCAGCAGCAACAGCTCTTTCTCCTCCTTGATGCGCAGTTGCACTTCAAGGAGATGGTGATACCAGGCGGGCCAGCAAGGGAGTCGGCGCAGATCCGCCAGCGGGAAAAGTTGCAGCCGGCAAGGCTCCAGCGCCTCCACGCTGTAGCGGGCGGGCTCACCACTGAGCAGGTGGTGGAAGTCGAGAAACTCGTCCCCCTCCCAATAGAACTCCTTGATGTACTCGCGGCCATCCGCCAGCACCACCTTGGCCCGCAGCAACCCCTCCTCCACCCTGACCAGCAGCGCCGGACTGTCACCGGCATGCCAGAGGCAGGTGCGAGGGGGCAAGGTCAGGGAGCGGACAAAAGAGAGGAGGCGCTCGGCCTCCTGCTCATCTGCAACCCGTTCCCAGACAAAGGGGGGTCTGTCGGTCATCGTCGTGTCAGACGCGGCGCTGGCGCACGGCTTCGAACAGGCAGACACCGCTCGCCACCGAGACGTTGAGGCTGGATACCGCCCCCGCCATGGGGATGCTCACCAGCTCGTCGCAGTGCTCGCGGGTCAGACGGCGCATCCCCTTGCCTTCGGCGCCCATCACCAGCGCCATGGGGCCGGTGAGTTTGGCCTGATAGAGATCGTGATCCGCCTCGCCGGCGGTACCGACGATCCAGACGCCGCGCTCCTGCAGCTCGCGCAGGCTGCGGGCCAGGTTGGTGACCTGGATGAGCGGCACCACTTCGGCGGCGCCACAGGCGACCTTGCGCACCACGGACGTGAGGCCGGTGGCCTTGTCCCGCGGCACGATCACCGCATGTACCCCGGCCGCATCGGCACTGCGCAGACAGGCGCCGAGATTGTGCGGGTCGGTCACCCCGTCCAGTACCAGCAGGAAGGGCGCTGTCTCTTGCGCCGCCAGATCGTCCAGCAGACTGGCCAGGTCGTGCTCGGCCAGCTTGGGCGCTTCAATCACCTTGGCCATGATGCCCTGGTGATTGTTGCCTTCCGCCTTGTCATCCAGCGTCTTGCGGTTCACGCTCTGCACCCTGATACCGAGGGACTCCAGCTCAGCCAGCAGGGGATGCAGCCGCTCGTCATCGCGGCCCTTGAGAGCCCACACCTCGATGAAGCGCTCGGGGGTGCGCTCCAGCAGCGCGGAGACGGCGTGAATGCCGTAGATCAGTTCAGTACTCATTTAGTGCTCTTGGCCTTGTCGCGAGCCTTTTTGCTCGGTCGTCTGTTGCTGGGCTTGGCACGGCCACCCTTGTCGGATTTGCCGTGGTCCTTGCCCTCTTTGCGTTTCTCGTGGCGCTGGGCGCTCTTGGCCTTCTCTTTCTTGATCTCGGCCTGCTTGCGCGCCATCTCCTTGGCGTTCTTGCCGGTGGCCTTGAGGGGCTCTTCCACCATGACGAAGTCGATCTTGCGATCGTCCAGGTTCACGCCCATCACCTTGACCCGCACCTTGTCACCTAAACGGTAGCGACGGCGGAAGTTCTCGCCGATCAGCTGCTGGTGCAGGGGGTCGAACTGGTAGTAGTCGTTGGTGAGGGTGCTGACGTGCACCAGACCGTCGATGTGGATCTCCGCCAGACGCACGAAGAAGCCAAAACCGGTGACGCTGGCGATGACGCCGTCAAACTCGTCACCCACATGATCCAGCATGTACTCGCACTTGAGCCAGTCTGCTACGTCGCGGGTGGCATCATCGGCACGGCGCTCCGTCATGGAGCAGTGCTCGCCCATGGGGTCCACTTCTTCCAACTGGTAGTGGTAGCCACCGCTCGGGGTCCACTTGTGGCGCAGGTTGCCCTGCTGCTCCTTGGCGGTCTGGTACTTGATCGCCCGGTGCAGGATGAGATCCGGGTAACGACGGATTGGCGAGGTGAAGTGAGCGTAGGACTTCAGGGCCAAGCCGAAGTGACCGATGTTGTCGGCCTGATAGATGGCCTGACGCATGGAGCGCAGCAGCATGGTGGAGAGCAGTTCCGCATCCGGGCGCCCTTCGAATTTGGCGGCCAGGTCGGCAAAGTCCTTCGGCTCGGGCTCCAGGCCCCCCTTGAGCTCCAGACCCAGTTCGGCCAGGAAGTCGCGGAAACCGGTGAGGCGCTCCTCGCCCGGGCGGTCGTGCACCCGGAACAGGGCGGCGGCCTCGTTCTTCTCGATGTAGCGGGCGGCCGCCACGTTCGCCTGGATCATGCACTCTTCGATGATCTTGTGGGCGTCATTGCGCACCAGCGGTACGATACGGTCGATCTTGCGCTGGGCGTTGAAGATGAAGCGGGTCTCCTCGCTTTCGAACTCCACCGCACCGCGTTGATGGCGGGCATGCTTGAGCGCCTTGTAGAGGTTGCTCAGCTCCTCGATGTGGCCCACCAGCGGATCATACTGCTGACGCAGCTTGGGATCCCCGTCCAGGATCGCCGCTACCTTGGTGTAGGTCAGGCGAGCGTGGGAGTTCATTACCGCTTCGTAGAACTTGTAGCCGGACATGCGGCCGGCGGCGGAGATGGTCATCTCGCACACCATGCAGAGCCGGTCAACCTGCGGGTTCAGGGAACACAGACCGTTGGAGAGCACCTCCGGCAGCATGGGTACCACGAACTCGGGGAAATAGACCGAGTTGCCGCGCTGATAGGCTTCGGTGTCGAGGGCCGTGCCCGGTTTCACATAGGCAGAAACGTCCGCGATGGCGACCCACAGGCGCCAGCCGCCTCCACGCTTGGCTTCACAGAAGACAGCGTCATCAAAGTCGCGGGCGTCTTCCCCGTCGATGGTCACCAGCGGCAGGGCGCGCAGGTCGATGCGACCCTCTTTGGCCTTCTCCGGCACCTGCTCGCCGAGACCGGCGACCTCCTTGGTCACCTCTTCCGGCCAGGTGTGCGGAATGCCGTGGGTACGCAGGGCGATCTCGATCTCCATACCGGGCGCCATGTTCTCACCCAGGACTTCCAAGACGGTACCGACCGCATTGAAGCGGGCTGTGGCGCGCTGGTTGATGCGCACGACCACGACCTGGCTCTGGCGAGCCCCCTTGTTCTCCCCTTCCGGGATGATGATGTCCTGGCCGATGCGGCTGTCATCGGGTACCACAAAACCGACGCCGTTCTCGACGAAGTAACGACCAACGATGTCCGCCTCGCGGGATTTGAGCAGGCGCACCAGACGCGCTTCCTGACGACCCTTGCGATCGATCTCGGTCGGCTGCACCAGGGCATAGTCGCCATGCATCAGGCGCTGCATCTCGCGGTTGTTCAGGAAGAGATCCGCTCCACCACCCTCGGGGCGCAGAAAACCGAATCCATCTTTGTGGCCAAGCACATAGCCTTTGACCAGATTCAGGCGATCCGGCAGGGCGTAACATTGGTTGCGGGTGAACACGAGCTGCCCGTCGCGCTCCATGGCGCGCAGACGACGTCGCAAGGCTTCCAACGGCTCTTCATCGGTCAGCTTGAGGACCTTGGCCAGCTCTTCCCGGGACATGGGTTTCTCATGGCCCTTGATGAGCTCCAGCAGCATCTCGCGACTGGCGATGGGGTTTTCGTATTTTTCGGCCTCGCGTTGGAGGAAAGGATCTTTTTGAGACATAAGCAGGCCTTAGGGTAGGTAATAACGCAGACATTATATCGGAGGGGGGAGCTAATGGCATCCATCGACTGCCTTTTGGCCATTCTCTCTGTCATACTGGACACAGTTTGCAGGTATGTGAGACTCGGAACTCATGAGCAAGGACTCGTTCGCCCAATCTGCCGCCTATTTGAAACAGGCGGTTCCCCTGATGATCAAGTATCAAATTCCCACCACGCCGAACAACTATCACCTTTGGTACAGCTATGTCTCCGGCGACATGCCCGAACTCAACCATGCCGTCGATCAGGCGATAAAACAACAGGGGACCTTCTCCCTGACCACCTGTGAGCGTCTCTACCACCAGCACCTTGCTGCCCAGGACGAGCAGCAGATCGAGGCGATGAAACTCAACCTGGCGGCCATGGCCAGCGAGCTGAGTCACTCGATGCAGGATGCCATCTCCGATACCGGGCTGTTTCAGGAGATGCTCGACAAGAGTTTCGACAAGCTGAGCAAGATAGACGACGAGGGGCTCAGCCTGGAAGACACCATGGGGATCCTGCGGGATCTCGTGCGCGAATCGCGTGACGTACGCATGTCCACCCTCCACTTTCGCAACCAGCTCAGCAGCGCCGAGAAAGAGATAAAGGAGCTGAAACAGGCCCTGAACGAGACGAGGAAGCTGGCCACCGAGGACCCGCTCACGTCTCTGCTCAATCGACGCGCCTTCGATCTCGAGATGGACAGCCTCATTCGCAGCAAGCAGCCCTTCTCGCTGATCCTGACCGATATCGATCGCTTCAAGAACTTCAACGACGAATACGGACATCTGCTGGGGGACCAGGTGCTGCGCATCGTCGGCAAGCGGCTGCGAGAGGCCAGCAAGGAGGGCATAACCGCCTATCGCCTGGGGGGTGAGGAGTTTGCCCTCTTGGTGCCAAACCGCGCCCTGGCGCTGACCCGCCAGATGGCCGAGAGCCTGCGTCGCGTCATCGAGCGGATGTCGATTCTGGATCGCAAATCCGGGCGACGCATCGATCACATCACCGCCTCGTTCGGCGTGGGGGAATACATCCCTCAGGAGACGGCAGACACCCTGATCGAGCGAACCGACAAGCTGCTCTACAAGGCCAAGGAGCTGGGACGCAATCGGGTGATGCCACTGCCCTCCTGATCCCACCAGATGCAAAAAGGCCGGTCATTGACCGGCCTTTTTCATGCTTCCCTTATCGGGATCAGAGGCTTTTCAGCTTCTCTTCCGGCAGGGCCAGCTCGTCATTGTGGTTGACACCGATACCGCGCTCCAGCACATGGCGGGCGATGGCATGGGCCTCTTCCAGCGAATGCATGCTGTAAGTACCGCACTGGTATTCGTTCAGCTCGGGGATCTTGCCCTGATCCTGCACGGTCAGCACGTCGCTCATGGCGGCCTGCCAGGCAGCGCCAACACGGGCTTCATCCGGCGCACCGATCAGGCTCATGTAGAAGCCGGTGCGGCAACCCATGGGAGAGATGTCGATGATCTCCACCCCATTCCCATTGAGATGATCACGCATGAAGCCAGCAAACAGATGCTCCAGGGTATGGATGCCGCGCTCGGAGAGGATCTCCTCGTTCGGCACGCAGAAACGCAGGTCGAACACGGTGATGGTGTCCTTGTTCGGGGTCTGCATGGTCTTCGCCACCCGCACTGCCGGGGCGGCCATGCGGGTATGGTCGACGGTAAAACTGTCCAATAACGGCATTTCTGACTCCTGATTTGGTTACCAGAACCAGCCCCCGCTGGAGAGCTGATCCTTGCATTGTCGATACTGGGCACCGTAGCGCTGGGCACGGGCCTCCACCTTGCGGGAGACCTTCATCAGCCATCCCTTGCTGCGGTAGCTGCCACGTCGGTAGCCCCCCCAGCCTTCGTGATAATTGAGATACTGGCCATAGGCATCCCACTTGGACGTGCCGTTGAGCCGCTGTGCCTTGTGAGTGTACCAGCCCATGAAATCGATGGCGTCGGCAAAGTCGTCGCGATCGCTCCAGCCGTTGCCGGTTTCCCGCTGGTAGTCGGCCCAGGTTTCGTCTTTCACCTGGGCATAGCCGTAGGCTGAACTGGCCCGCCCGGTGGGGATGAAGAGGAAATACTGCATCGGCGGCTGGGCATCATGCACGAAGGAGGACTCCTGGTACATCATGGCCATCACTACCTGGACAGGTGTCCCCCACTTCTTGTTCATCTTGAGCGCCGCCTCGTGCCACTCGGGTTTCTCCCGAAAGATCTGGCACAGGTTTTCCGGCTGGGCCGGCGGCCGGGTACTGCACGCGGTGAGCGCCATCAGGCACGCCGCCACGACCCCGATACGGTACAACGACATCAGAACGACAGACTCTTGCTGTTCATCACAGGGCACATCCACCACATCAGATCGCGTCTTCGTTCTCTTCACCAGTACGAATACGAATGACGCGCTCCACCTCGCAGACGAAGATCTTGCCATCACCGATCTTGCCGGTACGCGCTGTGTTCTGGATGGCTTCCAGGCAGGCATCGAGATCCTCGTCCTGCACCACCAGCTCCACCTTGACCTTGGGCAGGAAGTCGACCATGTACTCGGCACCGCGATAGAGCTCGGTATGGCCCTTCTGGCGGCCGAACCCCTTGACCTCGGACACTGTCATGCCGTTGATGCCGATCTCGGCCAGGGCCTCGCGTACATCGTCCAGCTTGAACGGTTTGATGATGGCTTCAATCTTCTTCATGGTGACTCCTTACCAGTTCTGTTTGCCGAACCCGGACGTGATGGGGTAGCGGCGGTCCTTACCAAAGTTGCGAGCCGTGATGCGGGGGCCGACGGCGGCCTGACGGCGCTTGTATTCGTTGAGATCCACCAGGCGGATCACCTTGCGTACCACCGCCTCTTCGAAACCTTCCGCCACCATGTCGGCGACAGACGCATCCTCTTCCACGTAGCGCTTGAGGATGGCATCCAAGATGTCATAGGGGGGCAGGCTATCCTGGTCCACCTGATCCGGTGCCAGCTCGGCCGACGGGGGACGATCGATGACCCGCTGCGGGATCACGTACTCCACGCTGTTGCGATATTCGCACAGCTTGAAGACCAGGGTCTTGGGGACGTCCTTGAGCACATCAAAGCCACCCGCCATGTCGCCATACAGCGTGGCGTATCCCACGGCCATCTCGCTCTTGTTGCCAGTGGTCAGCACGATACGGCGGCGCTTGTTGGACAGCGCCATCAAGAGCACACCGCGGCAGCGGGCCTGCAGGTTCTCTTCGGTGGTGTCGCGGGCGGTCCCTTCAAACAGAGGTGCCAGCTGGGTCATGAAGCCTTCGAACATGGGTTCGATGGAGATGATGTTGAACTCCACCCCCATCCGCTCGGCCTGCTCCTTGGCATCCTCCACGCTCATCTGGGCGGTGTAGCGGAACGGCATCATCACCGCCTGCACCTTGTCCGCCCCGATGGCATCGGCCGCAATGGCCAGGGTCAGCGCCGAGTCGATACCACCGGAGAGGCCCAGCACGGCGCCCTGAAAACCGTTCTTGGTGACATAGTCGCGCACCGCCAGCACCAGGGCCTGATAGGTCTCGGCCAACGGCTCCAGCGGTGCGGCGGGTTCCCGCTCCTTCACCGGCTGACCATCGGCAAAGCGCACCAGCGCCAGCTCTTCGGCAAAGGGGGCAAGCTTGTGGGTCAGCTCGCCCTGGCTGTTGAACACTTTGGAGCAGCCGTCGAAGATCAGCTCGTCCTGGCCGCATACCTGGTTGAGGTAGATGAGCGGCAGGCCGGTCTGATCGCAGCGCTCGGCCATCAGCTCGCGGCGGATCCAGGGTTTTTCCTGATCATAGGGCGAGGCGTTGATGGTGAGCAGCAGTTCGGCCCCTGCCGCCTTGGCGGCCAGCGCCGGGCCCGGCTGCCAGAGGTCTTCGCAGATGAGTAGACCCAGATTGTGACCACGGAAGGGAACCACACAAGTCTCGGTCGAGACGGTGAAGTAGCGCTTCTCGTCGAATACCCCGTAGTTGGGCAAATCCTGCTTGAAGTAACGGGCAATCAGCTGGCCCTGCTCATAGAGGGAAGCCGCGTTGTAGAGCGCCTCTCCTTCACGCCAGGGATGCCCCACCAAAATGGCACAGTTGCCCTGCCATTCGACAACACGAGCCAACGCGGCTTCGACCCGGATCATCAGGTCGGCGCGCAGCAGCAGATCCTCAGGCGGGTATCCTGTCAGGGCCAGCTCGGAGCAAACCAGCAGATCGGCCCCTTGCTGATCGGCCTGGGCTGCCGCCGCCAGTACCTTGTCACAGTTATCTTCGATGGCGCCTACCGTCAGATTCAACTGGGCAAGCATCAGAGAGAGGGCTTTTGCCATGGCGATGCATCTTGAATTCGAAAATGATGGGGAATGATAAAGAAAAGGCGCTGGCTGTGCCAGCTCAACACTTGGGCTTTGCGCTGGTGTTCTGGCTGTCTGGAGATAAGATGTAACTAATCGAGGGAGATATTGCCATGATCAAGGACGAGAAAGGATTCACCCTGCTGGAACTGATGATCGCCGTCAGTCTGGGGGTCATCTTGCTTGGTATTGGTGCACCGGCCATGTCGAGCCTGCTCAATGAGAATGCCTTGAAATTTGAATCTCGCACACTCTTGAAATATCTGCGTTTTGCTCGTAGCCAAGCCATCGACAACCAGCAATCTGTCACTGTGTGCCTTGCCAATGCCAGTGACAATTGTGTCACCGCCAATCCGACCCAATTCCTCGTGTTCGTCGACGGTAATGGCAATGACATTTTCAATAACGGTGAGCAGATTCTGGCAAGAAGCCCTCAGCTATCTGACTCGCTGACTGCTGCAAACAATCGAACTTCCACTACCTTCAACCCTGATGGCACCAGCCTGGGTACCAATGCCACCATCACGCTGTGTCGTTCAGGAAATGCCCAGATAAATCTGGTCATCTCTCCCTCCGGCCGCACCACCCAATCTACCCAGGCAAATATCTGCCTCTGAATGAAGTCCTTCGCTATCGCAGTTGACGGGCATCCTGTTGCTGACCCTCTTTTGACTGGAAATTTTCCTCCGCAGTGCGGCATTCCAGGATTTTCTTCACAGGCTGTACCGCACCATCCACCTCGTATCCTCTTTGTTTGAATTTATCCTGCACCGCCTTTGGCGTGTTGTCTGCCACAGTACCGTGCAGGACAACCTTCTGGCCGTTAACCAGCTCGACATAACATTTTATGTCATCTGCCAAGACGGACCCGGATAACAAGAGGCACAAACCCAACACCCCGCTACGTGTTTTCATTGTGCCTCTCCTTCGTAGAGGTAAATTTTCTTGGGCGACATATCCATCTCAGCCTCCTCTGCCCCCTGGTTGCACTCTCCCGCTCCGGTACAACGCTCAGGCTCACCATCCCCTTCATCTTTCAGGATGACCTCTTCCCCGACACCGCCTCCAATAATGCGGATCTTGGCATCGTCTCCTGCATGCACCACCAAATCGTCGGCAACCTTGTTCTGTACTTCGACATAACGCTCAGGTGTCTGGTTGCCTTCAAGATCAACCACATAACGGAAGGAACTGCCATAATGCATGTCTACCATGTATTGGCGTGCAGCCCCGATGGATTGAATGGTGCATTGCTGGAACGACTGCACTTGCGGCAGGAACGAGGTGAAGTAAAGCTTGCCCTGAAGTACGACCCCGGCCCCCATGGATTTCTCACCCGGTTCGTTCAACCAATTGACCCACCCTTTGGCAGTGGTAATTCCCGCCTTGGTCGCCAATATTCCATCCGTGTTTGTCTGGGCAGACAAAGGATCAGAGGTCACATCATAAAGGTCAGTAATCAAGATGGGGCTTCTTGCCTGCGCATTGGCGGCACGCGGCACGACATCATAATCACGCAACATGAAATAGCCATTGCGGACGGTCGCTTCCGATGAGGGGCGATTGCGGTCTCCACTCCCAATCAGCACTGCATCAAAGGGACGATCCTGATAGGAATAGACCACATTCCCCCCCACAACAGTGCGGGTGACCTGCTTGTTGATGGTACGCACCACGATAGGCTGGGTGAAGAAACGGCGATCATCTGCTTGAGTGACATCCGACCCCAGGCTGGCAAATTTGAAGACGCTCCAGTCAGATTTGTTGGTGCCTGGGAGATCCATGCGCCAGATATTGCCCCCCGTATCACCCACATAGATGCGATCGACTTTGCCATCACCATCGCTGTCAAGCGTAGCTACCGACCCGGGCATACTGTCGGTCATCCCCGTGACTCTGAGGTTGCTGGTTGAAGTCGCAGCAGGGGTCGCACTGAATATCAGCGCCCCAGTATCGGCATTGACGATGTAGATACCTCTCCCCATGCTGTCACTGGTTCCCAATCCCAGCACGCTCTTGTTCACGTCATAACCGCCAGCAAAGATAAGCACGGGATCACTGACTCCCGGCACAAACGCGACTTCCGGCACCGACCAGGTCAGCCCCAGCTCACCAAAACCAGTCGTCAGACTGTTCAGACGCCATTTCAGTGTCGGCGTATCCGGGCTGGAAACGTTGAATGCATAATAGGCTTTGCCGCCGCTCCTCAAGCCGGTGAATACCCAGACAAAATCGCTCTCCGAGGATTTCAGCACCCCGTTGCGATTGGCATCTTTGATAAGGGCCACCGGAGAAGAGTCAACACCGTAGATATGTTCGGCTGATTCCGCATTGAGACGCAGTGCCTTCTGATTGGCCATGAACTCATAAGGTATCGCCGCCCAGCTTTCGTCTATGGTGCTCCCCATGTCCTTGAACATATGCAGGAAACCGGCATTGGTCCCAAACAGAATACGCAAGTCCGGTGCATCTGTCGGGTTACCGGATTGCGGGCCATAGTTCAGCACCAGGGGACGTGAGTGCAGGGGGTCACCCATGATATGGGTGCGGATCAGGGTTGATGTATCAAAGTCCTCATCGTCGACATCCAACCCCTTGGTCCAGTTGATCAGGGAATCGAGTTCAGTCGTCGTAACTGCCTGCATGAAGGTCATGAGCGCAGCTTCACTGCCAGCCTGCGTCACCAGATTTGCCTTGGTCAGCTGATCGAGACGGTTCTGGGCATTGTTGATGACATAGAGGCTGCGGTTGCTTTTCCCCGCCAACATCTCTTGCGCCCCACCTTCAGCCACCTTGTTGCCATCACGGCCGGATGACCAGAAAGTCTGGGCACTGTCGATGATGGTGCCATCAAACTTGATAGCAGGCAGTCCCCGGCTGTCAGCCACATAACCGTCAGGAGAAAAGATCAGTTTTTTCAGATTGCCTCGCCATCTGGGACCATCATCCGGCTCAAACATGGCGTAATAGATGTTGTTGAGACTGCGAGTCCGGTCAAAGTTGTTGCTGGCAATGGCGGGGGACACCAGCGAGGTATTGATCCGCAGGATCGCCAGCAGCGATGCCTTCAACGCATCACTCAAGGCAGAGGCGTTGGTTGCCGGATAATAAACGCCGCCACCACGACGGGCTGTTTCAGCAAGCAAATTACCGGCCCCGCTGATCGCCTCGTCACCAAACCCGACGGTAAAGGTCGTGACTGTCTGGGTACCAGGGGAAACGGCATTCACATCCTTGTGTTTCATATAGCCCGCCAATGCGGCCAGATAACTGCTGGACCTGTTCCCTGACCCATAAGTAACGGTAGTGCCATAAGCCGCTTTTTCATCGCTGGACAATGTATTTATCAATCCTTGGACAAAGGTATTGGCATCCCCGTCCTGAGTCGGCTCTCCATCTGTGATGTATATGACGTAACCGTTGTTTGAGCAGTTGTCATAGGGGGCTTGATAGGTACCTGTCGGGCTTTCGGCGGTCGTATCTCTCGTGCCTCCTTGCAAGCCATAAACAACGCTTCGTCCCCCGAAGAATCGATACGCCTCACTCAACGTCTCGCATAATGGTGTGTTGGTACTGGCTGTCAGGGCTTCGACCCGATCCAACAGATCCTGCTCTCCCGTCTTGCCATTTGCCAGTGTGACCTCACTGCCTAATATGTCTCTGACAATACGTCCGCCATTATTATCAGTGTCATCATTTCTATTAAATACTGCTAGGCCAAAGTCCACCCCAGGCGTGGATGAAATCAGGCCTTTCACCGCATCTTTGGCAATACGAAGTCTAGACTCCACTGAATATCCTGTTGGACCATAATACCAACGTATATAGTTGGCAGAATAAATGGTCACAGCCGTATTACTGGCATTGACGGCATTATTTTTGTTTGCCGTATAAAACCACTCGCCGTTTCTAGTACTGTCTTTATCTACTGGATAACCAGCCCCGACCGTCCAGCTGCCACTGTAGGGATTAGCCGGGTTACTTGATGTAATATCCTGCTTGCAATCTACCAGATTGATATCGTTCTCTTGATCACCACTGAGCGAATTCCATTTCCCACGACCACGATTTGGTGGGCTACCATTTGTAACTTCATAGCTCCACATTTGCGACTGAAAATAGCCAATGTTCGACAATGGCGCTTTTGAAGTCGCACAGGCATTCAGCCTATCAGAAAATCGCCTGCTGGTGTTGATCGCAGGAACGCTTCCATCTGTTGAAAAATAGATATAATTTTTGCTATTACCGGAATCCGGGTCATTACTCAGAGCGGGATATACCGTGGCTGGATTATAAACCTCTTTGATCTGCTCCATGGTATCTCTCATACTGCCGGAATTATCAAATACCAGCAGCACTTTAGGTCTGAAATCACCAGCCTTATTAAAGTCGTATATAAAAAGCTCGGTGTCATCGGCTCGTGTTGACGTCATGCCAAAAACAAGACTGCACCAGCATAAAATTGAACCGAATCGTTGTAACCACATATCCTTCGCTCCTATTTTGTGAGCAGTGGCTGTTCCACACCCGCAGTCCAGGTCAGCGGGCGAGAATATTTTCCATAATTGACACCGGCCTGTAGCTCGACATATTTGCATACAGGAATCACATTGCTGCTGCTGGCATCCACCTTGCGTTTGCAGACAGTTTCCGTGCGATTGGTGAGGGCCACACTGGCTGAATTATTGCTGCTATTGACACTGATGGCAGCACTCACCCCCAGCGCAGACCCCATGCCTGCAATCACCGTCGATATGTTATTGCTCTGTACCGCCGCTTCGATGATGCCTTCCAGTCTGTGTTCTGCCTGCCTGAAATTGGCCGCAGAGCCTGCCATCTTGAGATCCTGCCCGGAGGACTGCATCACCACCACGGCGATCAGCGTCAGAGGTACCAGGATGATCAGCGCGACGATCAGGGCTACGCCATGCTGTGATTTCATGAACCACCTCCAGTCATGACCACCGGGTTGCGTAGCGACACGCTGCTCTCCAGCAGCAAGCGACGAAACCCATCCCCATTGCCTGATACGCTGGTACTACCTACCTGATAGATGTTGTTGTTCACATAGCTGCTGGATGCTTGCGACGATCGCACCAGAATAAAAACACGGGCAGCAACGACACGCCCTTCGCTCCATTCCTGCTCGGTCACGTTTGTAGACGCGACATAGCGATCAATGACCCCATCGGCAACAGGAGTGTCGTCAACACCAAACAGCACCGTCATGCGCTCAATCCCTTCCGCCATGGGGCCTCCGATCAGAACCGAGCCCCCATTGGCAGTCAGGTAACGCTTTCTCAGTTCCGGGTTGCCTGCGGCATTGGGAGCGAGATAATAGATAAAGTGCTGATATTCCCAGAGCTGACGAGCCGGCATATCTGTCATCGTGGGCACTGTTTCTCCCCCTTTGAACATCAGCGCCGCTTGCGTCGTAGTAGCAAGATAGAAGCGATTGCCAGTAGCTGCGGCATCGGCCAGGGGCTGCCCGATCAATCGCTTGATGCTGATGACATCCGTATTGGCAACACGTGACGTCACGGGAATACAGGCAAAAGCCCCACCGTTAATCGCCCTGTTGTTGTCCACCCGAGCGACCCAGACCCCTCGATTTGTTCCCACGCTGGGTGGCAAGCTGCCACGCCCCAAATTGTCCAGACAATCGTTCGCCGAAAGCACCGCAGACCCGCTGCTGAGAGTCACGCCTTGCCCCGTTGCCATGGGGGAACCGGTGTAGTCCCCCCAGAAGCCCGCCCACTTCAGGTCCTGGGTCACCAGACGCATCGCGATACGACCGTTCTCCTGCAACTCGCTCTGATCGAAAGCATCCTCCGTTGTGGCACGGGAAGCCACGAAGATGCTCAAGCCACCACCGACCAGAAATACGCCGATCAACATGGCAATCAGCCATTCAATCAGGGTGAAGCCGCGGGCATTCATAGTGTGGTCGTCAGTACGAACTGACGCCTCTGTCTGTCTGCCGCATTGCCCAGCCCACAACTGTTGCGCACCGCGGCAACCGCACCGGCACCATCGGACAAAGACTCCCGCCCCTGCCAGAAGATCCCTATGGTCAAACTGTTGTTGGCGCCACGAATCACGCAGCCGACCGGAGATTGCAGAGGTGACGCGGCACCGGATACTGCGGTTCCCAGCAGGGACTGCTGCCAGTAGAAGAGGTCCAGTGCCTGCCGCTCTGTCCTGCTGCAATCCGACATGGTGCCATTGTTGTTGGCACAGCTCGGCATATCCAGGATCGCGTTGCCGGATACCACTGTCGTTCCCTGACCAGCCCAGCTGTCTTTGTTGATCCTGGCGCGTTCCACCAGATCATTGGCCAGCCAGTTGGCGATGGTGCGCTGACGCGCTTCGTAGCTGGAAAACTTGGCGGTAACCTGCATGGCAACCAATCCCAGCAAGCCGAAGGAGAGCACCACGGCCGCAATCATCACCTCCAGCAGGCTGAATCCCCTCGTGTGTCGATGGTGCAGTGGTTTCATCGCCTAGTCCCAGCAAGCATTGTTGACGGTATCCCCGAGCCGGGTGGCACTCCGGGTGCCATCCTGGTCGATGGAGAAAATGATGCAGTCGCTGTCTGACCCCTGCGCACCAGAGGCCGTGGCAAACAGGATGTATGTATTGACCCCGGCTGAGATGACCAGATGATAGAAGCCGGATTCGGAGTTCTCCGGGATATTCAAGTCGGCTGCGGATGAGGTATACCGATTGAAGTCCATAAAATAGGTTTCTTGTCTGTTGGCGGCGTCCAACAGCATTTTTTTGGCATCAATTCGGTGGCTGGACAGCAGGTAACGCTGATAGGAGGGATAGGCAATAGTGCCAAGAATCGCCACGATTGCGACGACAATCATCAATTCAATGAGAGAAAAGCCTCGATAGAACCCAATCATAACCCATCCTTGGTGACTGGCGGTTCATATAGTCTAATGCCGGATAGGTCGCAACGACAAATCCGGCATCAGGAACATAACTCTTTATTCTCAGGCCATCCTGGCCACATTCAAATAATTCTAAGCTCGGGCGGCACTTCAAACACCACATTCTCTTCTCGGCCAGGATGCTCAGTCACTATCTTGCCTCCCAGCTCGCGCAGACGAGCAATGACATTCTGAACCAGCACATCTGGGGCTGACGCACCCGCCGTGACCCCGATACGGGCAACCCCGTCCAGCCATTGCGGATCAATCATGGAGGCATCGTCGATGAGGTAGGCCTTGGCTCCCACCTTCTCGGCCAGCTCTCGCAGTCGGTTGGAGTTGGAAGAGTTGCGCGACCCCACCACCAGCATGGCGTCCACCAGCCCGGCCATCTCCCGCACCGCATCCTGGCGGTTCTGGGTGGCGTAGCAGATGTCATCCTTGCGCGGCCCCTGGATCTTGGGGAAGTGCGCACGCAACGCATCGATGACATCTGACGTCTCATCCACGCTGAGAGTCGTCTGGGTGACGAAACAGAGGTCGTCCGGGTTCTTCACCTTGAGTTTGGCCACATCTTCCGGCGTCTCCACCAGATACATGCCACCCTCACTGTTCTCGTACTGTCCCATGGTGCCGATCACCTCGGGGTGGCCGGCATGGCCGATGAGCACGGCTTCGGAGCCCTTGCGACTGGCGCGATGGACCTCCATGTGCACCTTGGTCACCAGCGGACAGGTGGCATCGAACACCTTGAGGGCGCGGGATTTGGCCATCTCGCGCACGACCTTGGCGACACCGTGAGCGGAGAAGATGACGATGCTGTCATCCGGCACCTCGTCCAGCTCTTCGACGAAAACGGCACCCGCCTCCTTGAGCTTGTTCACCACGTAGCGGTTGTGCACCACTTCGTGACGGACATAGATCGGGGCACCGAACTTCTCCAGCGCGCTCTCGACGATGCTGATGGCCCGGTCGACACCGGCACAGAAGCCACGGGGGTTAGCCAGCAGAATATCCATCAGTGCACCTTCTCCTCGTCATCAACCCCCAGGATCTCCACCTCGAAGGTGACGGTGTGACCGGCCAGGGGGTGGTTGAAATCGACCGTGACCGACATCCCTTCCACCGCCCGGATGATCCCGGGCAGTTCGCTGCCGTTGGGCTGGTCGAACAGAATGATGGTACCCACCTTGGGCTCAACTTCGTTACCGAACTTGGCGCGATCGAGATGGTAGATGTTGTCAGGATTGGAAAGGCCAAACGCCTCTTCCGGCGCCAGGGTAAAGCTCTTGCTCTCCCCTTCGCGCAGCCCCAGCAGGCATTGCTCGAAGCTCGGCGTCAGACTGCCGTCTCCCATCCGCAGACGGGCAGGCTTGCCGTGCAGCGCCGTGCTGTCCGCCACCGAGCCATCTTCCAGTTTGATAGAGAAATGGAACAGCACGCTGCTGTCCGCAGCAATCAGCTGGCTCATAAGGTCGCGTCCTGTTTTTTCTCACCACGGAAGCCATCCAGCACGATCATGGCGGCACCGATGAAGATGAAGCTGTCAGCCAGATTGAACGCCGGCCAGTGGGCGCGCTGCCAGTAAAAGTCGAGGAAGTCGACCACATGGCCCAGCACCAGCCGGTCAAACACGTTGCCGAGCGCCCCGCCGATGATCAGGCTGTAGGCGATACCGCTCCAGCGCTGGGTGACCGACTGCTTGCGCAGCCAGTGGATCAGCAGGCCGCAGATGGCGAACGCCAGCACGGCGAAGAACCAGCGCTGCCAGCCCCCCTGATCTGCCAGGAAGCTGAAAGCAGCGCCCTTGTTGTAGACGTGGACCAGGTTGAAGAAGGGGGTGATCTCCACCCCCGGGTAGCCAAATGGCAGCAGTTTGACCACGGCGAGCTTGCTCGCCTGGTCCAGTACGAAGGCCAGCACCGCCAGCCACAGCCAACGCAGGCCGCTTTTATGTTGAGTCATGTTCATCAGGCAAATTGACGCGTTTCGCCGTCACCCTCGACGTTGGTGACGCAGCGGCCACAGATCTCTTCGTGACCCGCGATGGTACCCACGTCCTCTACATGGTGCCAGCAGCGGTCGCACTTGGCGGCGGCAGACTGGGCAACGCAGAGCCACAGGTCATCGCGCTCAGTTGCCACTGCCTCTGCCGGTGCAGCATCGACGCTGACCACCTTGGCCTTGGAGGTGAGCAGCACGAAGCGCAGCTCATCGGCCAGGGCGTTCAGACGCGCGGCCAGCTCCGGCTTGGCGAACAGGGTCAGCTCGGCCTGCAGAGAACCGCCGATGCGCTTCTCGCCACGGGCCACTTCCAGCGCCTTGTTCACTTCACCGCGCACGGTGAGGATCTCGGCCCAGAACTCGTCGTTCAGCACTTCGCCCGCTTCCAGCCCGAACAGGCCGTCGTACCACTCCTCGGTGAACACGAACTCGCCGCGCTCGCCCGGCAGCAGGGCCCAGATCTCGTCGGCGGTGAAGCTCATGATCGGCGCCATCCAGCGCACCATGGCCTCGGCGATGTGATAGAGGGCGGTCTGGCAGGAGCGACGGGCCAGGCTGTCAGCCTTGGCGGTGTACTGACGATCCTTGATGACGTCCAGGTAGAAGGAACCCATCTCGATGGAGCAGAACTGCATCAGCTTCTGGGTCACGCCGTGGAAGTTGTACTCATCGAACGCGGCAACGATCTCGGCCTGTACCGCTTTGGCACGGCCCACGGCCCAGCGATCCACCACCACCATGTCGGCAGGCGCCACCATGTCGGTCGCCGGATTGAAACCGTTCAGGTTGGCCAGCAGGAAACGGGCAGTGTTGCGGATACGACGATAGGCGTCGGCGGAGCGCTTGAGGATCTCGTCGGAGACGGTCATCTCACCGGTGTAGTCAGTGCTCGCTACCCACAGACGCAGGATGTCGGCACCCAGCTTGTTCATCACGTCCTGAGGGCTTACCACGTTGCCGATGGACTTGGACATCTTGCGGCCCTGACCATCCACGGTGAAGCCGTGAGTCAGCACCTGGTTGTAGGGTGCCTTGTCCTTCATGGCGACGCCGATCATCAGGGAGGACATGAACCAGCCACGGTGCTGGTCAGAGCCTTCCAGATACATGTCGGCCGGCTTGCCGTTGAACTCGGGACGGGCGTCGACCACGGAGGCGTGGGTAGAACCGGAGTCAAACCAGACGTCCAGGGTGTCGGGCACCTTCTCATAGTTGTCGGCATCAGCGCCCAGCAGCTCGGCCTTGTCCAGATCCCACCAGGCCTGGATGCCGGACTGCTCGACCCGCTTGGCCACCTCTTCCATCAGGCGCACGGAATCCGGGTGCAGCGCCTGGGTATCCTTGTGAACGAACAGGGAGATGGGCACGCCCCAGGTACGCTGACGGGAAATACACCAGTCGGGACGGTTCTCGACCATCGCCTGGATGCGATTCTTGCCCCAGGCCGGGACCCAGCCGCTCTGGCCGTGTTCGGCAATGCCCTGAGTCTCGATACGCTCGATCTCTTCCAGGGCGCGCTGCCGAAGACCCTTCTGCTCCATGCTGATGAACCACTGGGGGGTGGCACGGAAGATGATCGGGGTCTTGTGACGCCAGCAATGCGGGTAGGAGTGGTTGAATACCTTGTGATGCAGCAGTGCGCCGCGCTCGGTCAGCACCTCGACCACGGCCGCATTGGCCTTAAACACGTGCTGGCCGGCAAACAGTTCGGTATCCGGCAGATAGACGCCGTTGCTGCCAACCGGGTTGGCCACTTCCAGACCGTACTTCTGACCGACCACGAAGTCTTCCTGACCGTGACCAGGGGCGGTGTGCACCGCGCCGGTACCGGCATCCAGAGTGACGTGGTCACCCAGCACCACAGGTACGTCGAAGCTGTAGAAGGGGTGGTTGAAGCGCAGCAGCTCGAGTGCGGCACCCTTGGCGTAACCCAGGTTGTGGAAGTGCTCGATGCCTGCGCGATCCATCACATCCTTCACCAGCTCAGCGGCCAGGATCAGACGCTCGGGATTGTCGCCCTCAACCTGCACCAGCGCGTAGTCGAGATCGGCATGCATGGCGATGGCGCGGTTGGCCGGCAGGGTCCACGGGGTAGTGGTCCAGATCACGGCAGAGAGCGCGCCCTTGCCGGTGTGGCCTTCGGCGCAATCAAACTTGGCGACAACGGCAGCCTCGTCGACGGCCTTGAAGCGCACGTCGATGGAGGGGGAGTTCTTGTCGTAGTACTCCACTTCCGCTTCAGCCAGCGCGGAGCCGCAATCGGTACACCAGTGCACCGGCTTGGAGCCTTTGTGCAGGTGGCCGTTTTCAACGATCTTGGCCATGGAACGGATGATGTTGGCTTCGGTCCCAAAATCCATGGTCAGGTAGGGGTGTTCCCAGTCACCCAGCACGCCCAGACGGATGAAGTCGGTCTTCTGCGCTTCGATCTGGGTCTTGGCGTATTTGCGGCACTCGGCGCGGAACTCGGCGGCGGAAACCTTCTCGCCCGGCTTGCCGACCATGCCTTCCACTTTCAGCTCGATGGGCAGACCGTGGCAATCCCAGCCCGGTACATAGGGGGAATCGAAGCCAGAGAGGCCTTTGGACTTGATGATGATGTCTTTGAGGATCTTGTTGACCGAGTGACCGATGTGAATGCTGCCGTTCGCATAGGGGGGGCCATCGTGCAGAATGAAAGAAGGCTTGCCCGCTTTGGCGCGGCGAATGGCGCCGTAAAGATCCTGATCGTACCAACGTTTCAACATGTTGGGTTCGCGTTTGGCCAGATCGCCACGCATCGGAAACTCGGTTTCCGGCAGATTCAGGGTGTGTTTATAGTCGCTCATCAGTCCTGGGTTCCCTTCTTTTCTAAAAGAGTGCTGGGTAAATGAAATTGTGGCAGCCCGAACCAGGCTCGGGCCGCCAGGGCATCTCGTTCGATCTGCTCTTTCAAGGCGGTGAAAGAGTCAAATTTCTGCTCTTCGCGCAGCTTGTGGCGAAGCAGCACCTTGACCTGCTGACCATATAGATCACCAGAAAAATCAAATAGATGTACTTCCAATCTGGCTTGTGTACCGCTCAAGGTCGGACGTACACCCACATTGGCGACACCGGGGAAAGTCTTGCCGGAACATATCACTTCCACCGCAAACACGCCACCGACCGGGACAACCTGGCGTTTGAGGGCCAGATTCGCGGTGGGAAAACCTATGGTGCGCCCCAGCTTGTCACCATGGGCCACCCGGCCGCTGATGGCATAGGGGCGACCGAGCATCAGCTCCACCTCCGCCATGCGACCCGCTTTCAGGGCCTCGCGCACCAGGGTGCTGCTGACCCGCTGGCGGGAAAGCTGGAAACTCTGGGTGCTGATCACCTCGAACCCGAAGCGCCGACCGGCCTCCTCCAGCAGGTGGAAGTCCCCTTCCCGCCCCTTGCCGAAGCGAAAATCGTCGCCGACCACCAGATAGTGCACGCCGAGTTTCTCCACCAGCAGTTGCTCGATGAAGGTGCAGGCCGCCTGCTCGGCAAAACGATGGGTGAAACGCACGCAGAGCATGCGATCGATCTGCATTCCCTTGAGGGCTTCGTACTTCTCCCGCCAGCGGCTGAGGCGGGCGGGCGCGGCACTGCCCGCAAACAGCTCCAGCGGCTGGGGTTCGAACAACATGACGCAGGCGGGCAGGCCAAGTTGGGCTGCCTTCTCCTGCAAGCGGGCCAACACCGCGTGGTGCCCCTGATGAACCCCATCGAAGTTGCCTATGGTCAATACACAGCCCCGGTGACGGGGCTTGATATTGTGAATGCCGCGAATAAGCTCCATCAGTGCCTTGTGCGTTGCTGCCATGGAAATCGGCGGATTATATATCAGGCAGCAGGCAGGGTCAGCCCTGCCGTTGAGCCGATTTAGCCATCCCGCCCACTTCTCGGACTCTGCCAGGAGCATCGCACCTCGTTGGCGGGCCAACCCGACAGCCCCTGAGACCGCCCCCATCGACCCTGTACTGTCCCCTCCCTTGCAGCTGGCTCCTTATTGCTGACCGGCTCTCAGGTGCCGTGGCCGGATCCCCAATGCCAAGAGGACAATGCCATACAGCGCTCCGCCCAGGCAGAGCAGCAGGGTCAACTCCAGGCTGGCCTTGCCCATGCTCCAGGCGCCCCACTGGGCGAGATCCGGTGACAGGTAGGCGAGCAGCCCCCCCATCAGCACAGTGGCAACCAGCAGTTTGAGGCAGAACACCCCGGTGTTGCGGGAGGGGCGGTAGACATTCTGTTGATAGAGCCCCTTGAACAGCAAGGCGGCGTTCAGGGTGCCAGAACAGGCGGTAGCGAGCGCCAGCCCCACGTAACCGAGCGGGTAAATGAAGATGAGGTTGCAGACCATGTTGGCCACCATGGCCATGATGCCTATCCGCACCGGGGTCTTGGTGTCCTGGCGGGCATAGTAGCCCGGCGCCAGCACCTTGATCAGCATCAGGGAGAGCAACCCTGTGGTGGAGGCCAGCAAGCTGGCGCTGGACATGCTCACCTCGTGCAGGCCGAACTCGCCGCGCATGAACAGCACCCGCAGTATGGGCTCACGCAGCACGGCGATGCCCACCATGGCGGGCATGCCGAGCAGCATCACCATTCGCATACCCCAGTCCATGGTACGGGAGAAATCCGCCGGATCCGCATCCACATGCTTGCGGGCCAGGGCTGGCAGGATGACGGTGCTGATGGCCACCGCGAACAGGCCGAGGGGAAACTCCAGCAGGCGATCAGAGTAATACAGATAGCTGATGGCGCCGGTGGCCAAGAAGGAGGCCAGCATGGTGTTGATCAGCAGATTGATCTGGCTGACCGAGACACCAAACAGGGCCGGGATCATCAGGGTACGGATCTTCACCACCCCGGGGTGATGCCAACCCCACTTGGGCCAGACCAGCATGTTGAGTTGGCGCAGGAAAGGATACTGGAACAGGAACTGCACCAGGCCACCGAGGAAGACACCGATCGCGAGGGACAGCTCGGGGCGATCCAGCAAGGGGGCAATCCACCAGGCGGCCCCTATCATGGTGATGTTGAGAAACACCGGCGTGAACGACGAGACCGCGAAACGGCCGAAGGTGTTGAGGATAGCCCCCGCCATGGCGGTAAAGGTGATGAACCAGAGATAGGGGAAGGTGATCTTGAGCATCAGGCTCGCCAGCTCGAACTTCTCGGCCGCAGGCCCGCCGTGCAGCCAGTCCCAGAACCAGCCCCAGCCGAAGACGGCGGTCAGCACCCCTGACCCCAGCACCCCCAGCAGGGTCACTATGGTGACGATGCCACCGAGCGTCCCCGCCACTGCGGCCAGCAGCTCACGCAGCGCCTGCTCGTCACCGTTTTTCTTGTACTCCGTCATCACGGGTACGAACGCCTGGTTGAACGCCCCTTCTGCAAACAGGCGGCGCAAGAAGTTGGGAATGCGATTGGCGAAGAAGAAGACGTCTGCGGCCACCCCGGCACCGAGCAGATTGGCGATGACTACATCGCGCACCAAGCCCATCACACGGGATGCCAGCGTCATTCCGGACACTATCATGCCGGATTTGATCAATTTCTTACTCAAGACGAGGCCTCTGGAACTGTCGGAAAGAAAAGAATGCTGTTAGAATCGGCCGACAGTTTAACCGTCTCCCATCTGACACACCACCGGGGGGCGGTGTTTATTTGCACAAATCATTTGACAATATGTGGTTGGGAAGGCATATTTCCGGGCCTTTTCAATACACTCGCTAAGACAGTTTTAGGAGTTTTACCTTGGCTAACATCAAATCTGCTAAGAAGCGTGCTCTTCAGTCAGAGAAACGTCGTCAGCACAACGCCAGCCGTCGTTCCATGACCCGTACCTACCTGAAGAAAGTGATCGCTGCCATCGCCTCTGGTGACAAGGCTGCTGCCACTGCCGCTTTCGCTGTTGCTCAGCCGATCATGGATCGTATGGCGACCAAAGGCCTGATCCACAAGAACAAAGCTGCTCGTCACAAGAGCCGCCTGTCTGCCCAGATCAAAGCCATGGCTTAATCAGCATCCGCTGATGAAAGCTGAAAAAACCGGCCTAGTGCCGGTTTTTTATTTGGGGTCGCTACAGTACAGTCTGTGCAACAGTCCGATCATCTCACGCACTTCATGGCTGCGCAGGGAATAATAGACCGTCTGGGCTTCCTTCCTCGTCGCCACCAGCTCATCCCGGCGCAACACCGCCAGATGCTGCGACATGGCTGACTGGCTCAATCCCAATACCTCGTTCAGCTCGCCGACCGACAGCTCCCTATCCAGCAACTGGCACAAGATAAACAGCCGCCGTTCATTGGCCAATGCCTTGAGCAGGGTGACGGCACGCCCGGCATTCGCTTCCATCTCTTCCAATTGCATCTCACCCTCCTCTTCCAAGACAGGCATCATAGCGCCGTCACCGTCGATTTAAAACGAGAGGCTTGCCGGCTGAATGGCCGTGAAATCCTCCTGCCCGGCAAAGAGGAAGGAGAAATCACTCTCGCATACTCGCTTGACCGCAGGATGTTGGATCATCCGCTCGGCAAAGATGACGTAATACTCCTCCATCAGATCCTGGGTTTCACCTAGCAGCATCACCTCCTCCCCCTCCAGGATCTCTTCCCGATAGATGGTCGGAGCCATGAAGATGCCCTGGTTGAAGAAGCCGAACGCCTTCATCAGCGCCGCATCATCGAATTCTCCCAGAATACTGGGGGAAATCCCCTGCTGCTCGAACCACTGGGTCAGTTGACGACCCATGGCGGTGCGACGGCCCGGGATGAGCAACTTGCGCTCTTCCAGGCAAGCAGGGAAAGGCTGGGAGGGCAGAGGCGCCTTGCAGAAGAAACTGACGCCGCATCCCCCCAGGCGCTTGGACAGCAACCCGGCATGCTGGCTGGAGTCCACCGGGCAGTCAGAGAGGATCATGTCGAGCTTGTGCTCGCTCAACTGCTCCAGGAGCAGTTCATGGGTCGACTCGAAGCAGCGCAGGTGAATGGAACCGTCATTGGGGATCACGGAGAGCAGTACCCGGCTGGCAAGACGCTTGGAGAGTGCATCGGCGATGCCGACGTCGAACAGGATCTGGCTCTCCTTGCGGTAATTGACGATATCCAGCATCTCGTAGGAGAGGCTGAACATCTTGTCCGCATAGCGAAACACCAGTTGGCCAAGCTCGGTGGCCTCAAGGGAGCGCCCCTTTCTGATCAGCAACTTGCCGCCAAGACGCTGCTCAAGCAGTTTGATCTGACCGGTCACGGTCTGTGGGGTCAAAAAGAGGGCTTCCGCCGCCTGCGTGACGGAGCCCTTCTTCTGAGTCATCCAAAAATAGTAGAGATGGTTGTAGTTAAGGTGTGACATCCGATGGGGTTCCCGCGCCAGGCGGGCTCCGGTAGCAGCTGAGTTCAACCGCCAGAATGTCATACATGTCGCTGATCGAGTCAACCTTGTTCGCGTCGAACTGTGCCTGCAGATGGGCCTTGAGACGACCGGCATCCGGCATTCGCTCGGTACAATAGCGCTTGTTGGACAGCTTGACTCGCTCGCCGGCACGACTGCTCAGTGCCCGTTCGGCGAAGGTCTCTCCGAACCGGGCTTTTACCTGTGAGTCCCCCAGCATGAGTGCGCTGTCGACCACCCCGTTGAGATAGGCAGAACAACTTGCCGAGGTGGCATCCCGCTGACAATCAACCAGGCTATTCGCCCAGATTGCAGGGCTCGCCAGCATGACTAACCATCCTAGTTTTCTCATAACCCCTCCGTACTTTGATTCGCCTCCCGATTGGGCAGCGATATCCGCAGGGCGATGTAACCGATCACAGCCGCGAGTGTGGAACCTGCCAGGATCCCGAGGCGCGAGTAGCTGCCGTAGTCCAGTCCGCCATGCTCGAATGCCAGCGATGCGATAAACATCGACATGGTAAAGCCGATGCCACACAGAATGCTGACGGCAAAGATCTGTCTGAAGTTCACTCCTTGCGGCAGTTGGGCAATGCCTGATTTCACTGCCAGCCAGCTGATGGTGAAAATCCCGAGCGGCTTGCCGACGAAGAGCCCCAGGATGATCCCCATGGGGAGCGGATTGAGCAGAGCCGAGAAGTAGATCCCCTCCAGCGATACCCCGGCGTTGGCGAAAGCGAACAGTGGCAGGATCAGGAAGGCGCTCCAGGGGTGCAGCACATGCTCCAGATGCTTGAGTGGCGATGCGTAACGCTTGCCGTTGAGGGGGATCATGAAGCCCACGATGACCCCCGCCAGGGTCGCATGGACACCGGACTTGAGCACGGCAACCCAGAGCACCAGGCCGACCAGCATATAGAGTCCAATCCTGTCCTCACCACGACGATTCATCCAGAGCAAGGCCAGGGTGGCCACCACACCTATCGCCAGCGCAGTCAGCGACAGTTGCTGGGTGTAGAAGAGGGCAATGATGATGATGACCCCCAGATCGTCCATGATAGCCAGCGCCAGCAAGAAGACCTTGAGGCTGGTCGGTACCCGCTTGCCCAGCAGCGCCATGACCCCGAGAGCGAAGGCGATGTCGGTTGCGGCCGGAATCGCCCAGCCAGCACGGGTAGCCTCGTCCCCGTAGTTGAAGAAGCTATAGATGAGTGCCGGTGCCAACATGCCCCCCACGGCAGCAATGGCCGGGAAGGTTGCCTGCACCCGGGAGGAAAGCGCCCCCTCCAGCATCTCTCGCTTCACCTCGAGACCCACCAGCAGGAAGAAGATCGCCATGAAGCCATCATTGATCCAGAGCAGCAGCGGCTTGTTGATGTCGAGGGCCGCGATGCGAACCTGCACCTCGGTATTGAGGAAGCTCTGATAGTGTTGCGCCAGCGCCGAATTGGCCAGGCCGATGGCAAGCAGGGCGGCCAGGATCAGAATGATCCCGGAAGCGGACTCCAGTTTGAGAAAACGCTTGAATACATCGCTCATATCTAACTACCCATAAAATTGCATCTTTTCAGTCTAGGGCTCGAGTAGCTCAATGAAAAATCGTTTCTTACGGCTGATAACAACGAAAAAACCGAAAGCAAAACGAATAATGCCTGCTATAAGCAGGTTATCTCCCCTTTTCAGGAGCCGCCTCCCAGCCCGAAAATTGCATATTAATTCACAAAAATGCAAAAAGGCGCCCGCAGGCGCCTCTAATAGCTGAGTGTAGATTCATCGTCACCTGAGAGACGGGGCTCGCCCCGTACTCATAACCTACTCAAATGGCGACAGGCGCCTTGATCCCAGGATGGGGATCATAGCCCTGGATTTCGAAATCGTCGAACTGGTAGTCGAAGATGGAGTCAGGCTTGCGCTTGATCACCAGTCGCGGCAGCGGTCGTGGCTCGCGAGAAAGCTGCAGCGCCGTCTGCTCCATGTGGTTAGAGTAGAGGTGTACGTCACCACCGGTCCAGACGAAGTCCCCCACTTCGAGATCGCTCTGCTGGGCCATCATGTGGGTCAGCAGGGCGTAGCTCGCGATGTTGAACGGCAGTCCCAGGAATACGTCGCAACTGCGCTGGTAGAGCTGGCAGGAGAGCTTGCCATCCGCCACATAGAACTGGAAGAAGGCGTGGCAGGGTGCCAACGCCATTTTGTCCAGCTCGCCCACGTTCCAGGCGGAGACGATGATGCGGCGGGAATCCGGGTTGTGCTGGATGTCATCCACCGCCTTCTGGATCTGGTCGATGACAGACCCATCGGCCGCCGGCCAGGAGCGCCACTGGGCACCATAGACAGGCCCCAGATCACCGTGCTCGTCGGCCCACTCGTCCCAGATGCTGACACCGTGCTCTTTCAGATAGGCGGTGTTGGTATCGCCGTTGAGGAACCAGAGCAGCTCGTGAATGATGGAGCGCAGGTGGCACTTCTTGGTGGTCACCAGCGGGAATCCTTCCGCCAGATTGAAGCGCATCTGATGACCGAACAGGGAGACGGTCCCGGTCCCGGTACGATCGGATTTGACGGTCCCTTCATCCAGAATTTTCTGCATCAGGTCGAGATAGGCACGCATTATTTCGCCTCCTTGGATGCATTGCCGAACAGACGGGGCTGCTTGTAGGCGGCCCAGACCATGAGCGCACCCGCCACTATCATCGGGGTAGAGAGGATCTGGCCCATGCTGATCTCGTTGAAGTAGAGACCCAACTGGCTGTCAGGCTGACGAACAAACTCCACCAGGAAGCGGAACAGACCGTAGAACAGCAGGAACATGCCGGAGATGGCGCCACGGGGCGGGTGCTTGCGCCAGAACAGGTTCAGGATGATGAAGAGCGCCACCCCTTCCAGCGCGAACTGATAGAGCTGGGACGGGTGACGCGGCTCGGGGCCAGCCTCGGGGAAGATGATGGCCCAGGGGACATCGGTCACCCGACCCCACAGCTCGCCGTTCATGAAGTTGCCGATGCGGCCAACACCGAGGCCAAACGGAATCAGCGGCGCCACGAAATCCGCCACGGTGAAGAAGTGGCGCTGGGTTTTGTGGGCAAACCAGATCATGGCGGTGATCACCCCGATGAGGCCACCGTGGAACGACATGCCACCGGTCCATATCTTGAACAGATAGGTCGGGTCGGCGAGGAAGAGATCGAAGTTGTAGAACAGCACATAGCCGATACGGCCACCCAGGATCACCCCGAGAAAGCCATAAAACAGCAGGTCGGATACCTCGTTGCGAGTCCAGCCGCTATTGGGTGCATCGGCACGGCGACCAGCCAGCCACATGGCGAAGGCAAAACCGAACAGGTACATGAGACCATACCAGCGTACCGATAATGGTCCCAAACTGAATGCTACGGGATCAATCTGCGAGAAAACCCAATATCCGTCGTGCTGCATAGGCGGCCCCAATCATAAGAAAAGCCGCATTCTCCGATCATTCTTACGCAGTAACAAGACGGAATATCAATCGGGCAGCCTGACCTTGTGCCCAGCCCGCAGCAAGCCTCCCAGACCGTGCTCTTCCAGATAGCGGGCAAACAGGCCGCGCAGCACATGGGGGTTGTCGTGTTTGAGGCCATCGCTCATCAGGGCCGTGAGCTCGTCAAGGTGGGACTGGCGCAGCACGTACTTGATGCGGGAGATGTTGTGGGTATTCATGCTGAAGCGCCGATACCCCATGGCCAGCAGCAGCAGCACCCCGACCGGATCGCCAGCCAGCTCGCCACAGACAGAGACCGGCTTGTGATAGCGCCGGGAGGCATCCACCAGCAGCTGCAAAGCGCGGATCACCGCGGGATGGAAGGCATCGTAGATGCTGGCGACACGGGCATTGTTGCGATCCACCGCCAGCAGGTACTGGGTCAAGTCGTTGCTGCCCACCGACCAGAAGTCGATGAGCGGCGCCATCTCCGGCAGGATGTACAGCGCGGAGGGGACTTCGATCATCACCCCGAGACTGGGGTAGCGGATCACCGCATCGCGGCTGGCCGCTTCTTCCGACACCTCGCGCCACGCCTGATCCAGCAGACGACGGGAGGCCTTGATTTCACTGACGCTGCTGATCATCGGCAGCATGATGGCCAGATTGTCCAGCCCTTCGCTGGCCCGCAACATGGCCTTGAGCTGAACCAGGAAGAGCTCGGGGTGATCCAGGGTGAGCCGGATCCCCCGCCAGCCAAGGAAGGGATTTTCCTCCACGATGGGGAAATAGGGCAGTTGTTTGTCCCCCCCCACGTCCAGAGTCCGCATGCAAACCGGGCGATCCCGATAGGTTTCCAGGATCCCGCGATAGCGGGCAGTCTGCTCCCACTCCGAAGGGAAGCTGTCCTGCAGCATGAAGGGGATCTCGGTGCGATAGAGCCCGACCCCGTCCGCCAGATGATTGAGGGAGATCTCGGTATCCGCACTCAGCCCTGCGTTGAGCAGCAGAGAGACCTTGGTGCCGTCGGCGGTCTCGGAGGGCTGGTTGTCGACGCTACGCACCAGGGTGTCGAGTGCCCGCTCCTCACTCAGCAGTTGCCGGTACTCGGTCAGGATCACCTGGTTGGGTTCGATGAAGAGATCGCCGCTGTAGCCATCGATGACCAGAGTGCGCCCGCCGATGTCACCGAGGGGCAGATCCACCCCCATGATGGCCGCCACCCCCATGGCACGGGCCAGGATGGCGGCATGGGAGTTGGTTCCCCCCTTGAGGGACACCACGCCGCTCAGAAACTCCCGCGGGATCTCGGCGAGTATGGTGGCGGTCACCTCGTCGGCGACCAGCACCACCGGCTCCCCTATGGTGAGCTGCTCGGGTTCGTCCTGCACCAGCCGGCTGATGAGCCGCTGGGCGATGTCTTTCACATCGGTGGAGCGCTCCCGCAGGTAGGGATCCTTCATCCCCTTGAACTGCTCGATCAGCCGATCGCTGATGAGCTTGACCGCGGAGATGGCGGTCCAGTGCTCCTTGCTGACCTTGTTGCGGATAGGCTTGATATAGCCGGGATCATTCAGCAGGTGCAGATAGATGTCGAAGATGGCGACCGAGTCCTGGCTGTAACTCTCGCGAAAGCGCAGGGCCAGGCTCTCAAGATCGTGGCGCACCTCCGCCACCGCCAGCTCGAGACGGGCCAGCTGCTTGGCATGATCCTCGTCCTTGCGCGGGGTGATGGTGTTGAGCGCCTTGCGCGGACGCCACACCCAGGCCTTGGCGATGGCGATGCCGCTCGCCCCGGCAATACCGCGCAGCGGCTTGCTCCAGTCGGTCTTCTGCAGCCACCCCTTGGCCTGGGCCTGGGCGATGCGGGCAGCCAGCTGAGCTGCCAGGGTGACCATGAAGGACTCCTCCCCCTCATCGAAGAGGCGGCTCTCCTTCTGCTGCACGACCAGAATCCCCACCACCTGACGCTGATGCATGATGGGAGCGCCGAGGAAGGAGCGAAACGCCTCTTCCGCCACATCGGGCAGGAACTTGAAACTGGGATGGGAGGGGGCATCGGCCAGGTTGATCAGCTCTTCACGCTGACCCACCAGGCCGACAATACCCTGCTCGAACGGCAGGGTGGCCTTGCCCACGGCCGATTCGGCCAGACCATCGGTCGCAGCCAGTCGATAGCGGCGCATGTCCGGCTCGGCCACATAGACGGAGCAGCAGTCCACCGTCATGGCGAGCCGGGTCTGGCTTACCAATGCTTGCAGGGCCTGTTCGAGGGTATTGGCCTCGGCCATGCTCTCCACGATGCGTCTGAGTTCCGTCAGCAACTAGTCATGCTCCTTAGCGCGAGCGGTTGCGCCGCCCATCCTTTCGATTAGCCTGCACCACGGGGACTGGCATCGCCAGCGGGGCAAACTCCTTCATCACCCGGCGGTACACTTCCCGCTTGAAGGAGACGACCTGGCGAACCGGGTACCAGAAGCTGACCCAACGCCAATCATCAAATTCCGGGTGACCATGACAGCCAAACTGGATCCTGGACTCTTTGCCGGGATCGAGCTGCAACAAAAACCATTTCTGCTTCTGGCCAATACAGACCGGTGAACTGTCCCAACGGACAAGACGCTTGGGTAAACGATACTTCAGCCAGTTGCGACTGGTCGCCAGTATGGTCACATCGTCCGGCTTGAGGCCTATCTCCTCATACAGCTCACGATACATGGCCTGTTCCGGCGATTCACCATCATCAACCCCCCCCTGCGGAAACTGCCAGGAGTGCTGCCCATAGCGCTTAGCCCACAATACTTGTCCGTCACGGTTACAGATCACGATGCCGACATTGGGACGAAATCCGTCACCATCTATCACGTGATCACCTTATAAAGGCTGAATCTATAAAGGGATTGTTCCACATTCACTCCGTGGCGGCAAACAGGGACTGTCATCTTCCATTCATGAATAACTTGCTATTTCAAGCAAAGTTATAAACAAACCAGAGGCACAAGCCGGGCAAGTTGCCCACCCAGACTGTGCATAAACCTGTGATCAAGCAGGTATATACAGTAGTTTTATACTGTGGCATTGCACGGAAGCATATCATACCCGATTCACTTAAAAACAAAATATACATTTAAATACATAAGGTTATAGTTTAATTGCTGGATCAAGATCCATGTCTTTTGCCTAAGAGGATCCAGCCTGTCAATTGTGAACAAGTTCGACTGCTCAAAGATCCACCAAGACGGATTTATCCACAGATATGGCGCATTATCTGCACCGAAATGGCGCTGAAAATCGGCGTACTCTCACATTTATTTCTGGTGCCACGCTTCCTTTCACCACTTTACGCCAGTTATCCAAGATTTCTGTGGATAACTGTGTGCAACAGCTCGCACAAACCCTTGGACAACTCGTTTATGCGGGGATCCGGCGGGCCAACATACTGGATAAATAAAGTAAAACCCTTTAAAATCATTTAGATATGTTGAATTCTGTCACCCATGTCTCCCTGTGTATAGTCGGGCGAGGATCGGTTACAAAATCAGCGATACCATGCAAGGATCCGTATTGCGATGTCTATTATCTCCAGAGGAGCCCTCATGCCCGCCAATCCCCAGTCAGAACAAGAGCTGCTCAGTCGAGCCTACGCCATGGCTGGCTTCACTCTGGCCCAGCTTGCCGCAACGGCGGGCATCCCCGTACCGCGGGATCTCAGGCGTGACAAGGGCTGGACAGGGCAGTTGATCGAGTGGCAGCTGGGGGCCAGTGCAGGTAGCCGTCCCGAGCAGGATTTTCCGGATCTCGGTATCGAGCTCAAGACGATCCCCGTCGATCCTCAAGGGCGCCCGCTGGAAACCACCTTTGTCTGCGTGGCCCCCCTCATCGGGGTCAGCGGCCAGCGCTGGGAGGAGTCGAACGTGCGCAACAAGCTGTCGCGGGTGCTCTGGATCCCAGTGGAAGGCAGCCGCGACATCCCTGTCGGCGACCGTCGCGTCGGCATGCCGCTGCTATGGAGCCCGAATGAAGAGGAAGAAGGACTGCTGCGCCAGGACTGGGAAGAGCTGATGGACATGATAGTGCTGGGGGAAGTGGAGCAGATCAGCGCCCGCCACGGCCAGGTATTGCAGCTGCGCCCCAAGGCGGCCAACAGCAAAGCGCTGACCCGCGCCATCGGCCGCAATGGCCAACCCATCATGACGCTACCACGGGGCTTCTACCTCAAGATCGAGTTCACCCATCAGCTCCTGCAGCGCCATTTTGCCCTCCCCCTTTGATCCTGCTTATCAACATCCTTGGAGTTATTGTCAAATGTGGTGTATGGAGTCAGGCGGCGTTCCTGTCTGACTCTTCCTGCATCTGTATTCCGTCCTTGAACTTCACGTTGTTTACCACCAACGTCAGCAGCGCAAATCCCTTGAGCCGCTTCCAGTTCTTTTGGGCCGACTCCAGCAGCTTATAAACCATCGCCAGCGTGGTCTCCCGTGAACCACAGTTTCTCGCTCGCTTGGTGCGTAACCGGACCGTCGAAAACGTTGACTCTATCGGGTTAGTCGTCCGGATACTGACCCAGTGCTCCGCCGGAAAATCATAGAACGCCAGCAGTTCATCCCGGTCTTTAACCAGTTTATCCATGGCCCCTGGATACTTCGCTTCAAAACGGGTCAGGGTGCGATCAAACGCCTTGTGAGCATCCTCTCTCGTCTCGGCCATCCAGATATCATGCAGCGCCTCCTTGACCTTGGGCTGTACCGACTTGGGCAGCACCGACAAGACATTCGCTGTCTTGTGAACCCAGCAGCGCTGATGGGCTGTGTCCGGGTAGCACTTGGCCAGCGCCTTCCAAAAGCCCAGTGCCCCATCCCCGATGGCCAGCTTGGGACTGAGGGTGAGCCCTCTGCCTCGCAGTCCCATCAGCACCTCCGTCCAGCTTGTCTCTGACTCCCGGTGACCATCCTCCACCGCAACCAGCTCCTTGCGCCCGTGCTCGGTCACCCCGATGATGACCAGCAAACAGAGCCGGTCATCCATGCGCACGTTGCTGTATATCCCGTCGGCCCACCAGTAGACATAGCGAGACTTGGTCAGGTCTCGTTGTCGCCACCGCTGGTGCTCATCAATCCAACCTTGCTTGAGCCGGCAGACGGTGTTGGCTGACAGCCCCTTGGCCTGGTCGCCGAGCAGCGCACAGAGGGCCTCCTGATAGTCCCCACTGGATATCCCCTTGAGGTAGAGCCACGGCAACAGCTCCTCGATACTGCGGGAGCGCTTGAGATAGGGCGGCAGCAGGGTGCTGGTGAAGTTGATACCGGAGCCGCTGCGGTCGCGTACCTTGGGCACTTTGATTTCAACGTCTCCGATGCCGGTTTGGATAGTCCGCTGGGGCAGATACCCGTTGCGCACTACCGCCTGGCGGCCATCAGGGAGTCGCAACTCTCGATGCTGCTCAAGCATGATGGCGAGCTCCGCCTCCACAGCGTGTGCAATCAGGTCCCTGGCTCCGGCGCGTAGCAGCTCGGTGAGCATGTCGCCGGGCTTGCCTTCTGGTTGTGGCAGGACAGTGAGGGTAGAATGTTTCATGGCGTATCCGCTCTGTTGATTGAGATTCTTGCAGGAATCAATCAGCAGGATACGCCACTCCTTCTATCCCTCCGTACACCAGAAATCACCATAACTCACATCCTTGTCATAAAGTGATATAAAAATAACCAGCGCTATTTTCTTCGCAACCAGTGACAAGGAGTCCATATGCCGATCAACAAGCAATTCCTCAAATCGCGTCCCGAGGTCAAGGTGACCTTTGCCGTCGAAAAGGAGGCCGCCGGTGATGCCGAGCAGGTCTTGCTGCTGGGTGAATTCAGCCAGTGGCAGCCCATTGAACTGAAGAGGATGAAAAACGGGGAGTTCAAGGCGACACTCAACCTGCCGACCGATGGCCCCAGCCATTTCGAGTATTGCTATCAGCTAGTGCAACCCGATGGTGAAACCCTTTATGACAACGACTGGGAGGCGGACGACTACGTGCCTGGCCCCTTCGGGCGTGATAACTCTGTGGTGCGGGTCAGCCAGCCCAGTTGAGCCAATACCCCGCACACGGATACAAAAAAGGCTCGCCATTGGCGAGCCTTTTCACTACCTGTCGAGCTTTTCGCCGACATACCGACACCAATTCGAATCGAATTAGTTGAGCTTCTCTTTGATACGAGCAGCTTTGCCGGACAGGTTGCGCAGGTAGTACAGTTTGGCGCGGCGAACATCACCACGACGCTTCAGTTCTACACTGTGGATCAGCGGAGAGTGAGTCTGGAATACACGCTCAACACCTTCGCCGTTGGAGATCTTGCGAACGGTGAAAGCAGAGTGCAGACCGCGGTTACGCTTGGCAATCACGATGCCTTCGAAAGCCTGCAGACGCTCTTTACCACCTTCTTTAACACGAACTTGAACACGTACGGTGTCGCCCTGGGCAAAAGCCGGGATGTCGGTACGCAGTTGCTCTTGTTCAAGCTGCTGAATAATCTTGCTCATTGTCTTTCCTTACCTAGGATAAACTGAAAACTCTACTTAACGCTGTCACGCACTTCGCGGACATACTCGGCAAGAAGTGATTCTTGCTCGTCAGTCAGAGCTAGGTTGTTAATAAGTTCCGGCCTTCTCTGCCAGGTTCGTCCGAGCGATTGCTTGAGTCGCCAGCGCCGAATCACTTCGTGATTGCCGCTTGTCAGCGCCTCGGGCACCGTCAGCCCATCCAACACCTCCGGCCGAGTATAGTGGGGATGATCCAGCAGCCCATCCGTGAAGGAGTCCTGCTCGGCACTGGCCTGATCACCCAAGACCCCCGGGACCAGACGCGAAACCGCATCGATCAGGGTCATGGCAGGCAACTCGCCACCACTTAACACGTAATCCCCGATAGACCACTCTTCGTCGACTTCGGTTTGTATCACGCGCTCATCGATACCTTCGTATCGACCGGCGACCAGAATCAGTTTCTGATTCGTCGCCAACTCGGTCACGCCCGCTTGAGTCAGCTTGCGTCCCTGAGGAGAGAGATAGATGACTTTCGCCCCGTCTCCCGCCGCTTGCTTGGCTGCATGAATGGCATCACGCAGCGGCTGAACCATCATCAACATGCCGGGCCCACCACCATAAGGACGATCATCGACCGTACGGTGTTTGTCGTGGGTGAAGTCCCGAGGGTTCCAGCACTCAATCTGCAGCAGGCCACTCTTGACGGCCCGACCCGTTACCCCGTGCTCGGTAATGGCTCGGAACATTTCCGGGAAGAGGCTAATGACCCCAATCCACATAAGAAACCTCCGGCACCCGTGTTAGCGCGGGAAACTAGAAACCAGGATCCCAATCAACTTCGATTGTTCGAGCAGTCAGATCAATATTCTTGATCACCTGCTCTTCCAGGAACGGTATCAACCGCTCCTTTGCACCAAAGGCATCTTTTACATTGGCCTCAACCACCAACACATCGTTGGAGCCGGTTTCCATCAATTCGGTCACCTTGCCCAGGTCGTATCCCTTGGTGGTTACCACGGTGCAACCAATGAGGTCACGCCAGTAGAACTCCCCTTCGGGCAACGCAGGCAACAGATCGGCGGGGACGCCAATCTCGACGTTGGTCAATGCCAGGGCATCCTCACGCACATCGATACCATCGAGTTTGCAGATCAGACCCTTGTTGTGACGCTTCCAGGATGACACCCGGATTTCACGCCACGCCCCGTTCTGATTGATCAGCCAGGGGTTGTAATCGAAAATCGCTTCGGCAACATCGGTGAAGGAGTTCACTTTAAGCCAGCCCTTGATCCCGTAAACGGTCCCCAGGGTGCCCAGAACTACAGGTTTTTCCACCTTAACTCCCTACCGTTTGGCTGATTAAGCAGCTTTGGCAGCGTCTTTGATCAGCTTGGCAACGCGGTCAGAAACAGCGGCACCAGTAGCAACCCAATGCTCGATACGAGCCAGGTCCAGGTTCAGCTTTTCAGCGTTACCAGCAGCAACCGGGTTGAAGAAACCGACGCGCTCGATGAAACGACCGTCACGGGCGTTACGGCTGTCAGCAACTACTACCTGGTAGAACGGACGCTTTTTCGCGCCACCACGTTGTAAACGAATGGTTACCATATCGTCCTCATAAACATCTAATGAACAAGGCCTGCAAATACGCAGACCCTAGCTTAAAATAAGCCGCGTAATTCTACTTGGATTCGTAATAATTGCAACCAAGCCAGCTATTTTTTGCGCAGGGATTGGCATGAAAAAGGCTCACCAGGGTGAGCCTTTCTGCCTGACCAGCAGGAAAATCAGAACGGACCGCGACCGCCACCACCGAATCCGGGGGGCAGCATGTTCTTCATCTGGCCCATCATCTTGCGCATGCCGCCCTTGCCGGACATCTTCTTCATCATGCGCTGCATCTCGGTGAACTGCTTGAGCAGCTTGTTCACATCCTGGACCTGCATGCCGGAGCCCGCCGCGATACGGCGCTTGCGGGAGCCCTTGATGAGATCGGGATGGGCACGCTCTTTCGGCGTCATGGAGCTGATGATGGCCTCCATCCGCACGGTGAGCTTGTCATCCATCTGATCCTTGATGTTGTCCGGCAGGCCGGACATGCCGGGCAGCTTGTCGAGCATCCCCATCATGCCACCCATGTTGCGCATCTGGGCCAGCTGCTCACGGAAGTCTTCCAGGTCGAAGCCCTTGCCGCTCTTGACCTTGCTGGCCAGCTTGGCCGCCTTCTCTTTATCGACGTTGCGCTCCACCTCTTCGATGAGAGAGAGCACATCCCCCATGCCGAGGATGCGGGAGGCGAGACGATCCGGATGGAACGGCTCCAGCGCGTCAGTCTTCTCACCCATACCGATGAACTTGACCGGCTTGCCGGTGATATGGCGAACCGACAGGGCGGCACCACCGCGGGCATCACCGTCTGCCTTGGTAAGGATCACACCGGTGAGCGGCAGCGCTTCGTTGAAGGCCTTGGCGGTATTGGCAGCATCCTGGCCTGTCATGGCATCCACCACGAACAGGGTTTCGACCGGCTTGATGGTGGCGTGCAGATCCTGGATCTCCGCCATCATTTCGCCATCGACGTGCAGACGACCGGCAGTATCGACGATCACCACGTCATAGAACTTCTTGCGCGCCTGATCGATGGCGGCAGTGGCAATGGCGATCGGTTTCTGGCTGGCATCACTCGGGAAGAAGTCGACACCGATGTCGCCCGCAAGGGTCTCAAGCTGCTTGATCGCCGCCGGACGGTAGACGTCCGCACTGACCACCAGCACCTTTTTCTTGCTGCGCTCCTTGAGCAGTTTGGCCAGTTTGCCGACCGTAGTGGTCTTACCGGCCCCCTGAAGACCTGCCATCAGGATAATGGCCGGCGGCTGGGCAGCCAGGTTGAGCTGTTCGTTGGCCTCCCCCATCACGGTGACCAGTTCGCCATGGACTATCTTGATGAAGGCCTGGCCCGGGCTCAGGGATTTGGCCACTTCCTGGCCCACGGCACGTTCCTTAACGCGCGCCACGAAATCGCGCACCACCGGCAGGGCGACGTCCGCCTCGAGCAACGCCATGCGGACTTCGCGCAGGGTATCCTTGATGTTCTCTTCGGTCAGACGGCCGCGGCCGCTGACGTTGCGCAGGGTGCGCGAGAGTCGTTCAGTCAAATTCTCAAACATGACGCTTTCCGGTTCTTGGCGTGACACTGAGGGCATTATACCCCGGTCAGCACTCTAGGGACGATTACTCGCCGCTTGCCGCGGCGGCCTGCCATCGAGCGGGCAGGTCAACAATGGAGGGCAGTATACCCCAGTCAACGCCGGAGGACGATTATTCGCCGCAGGGTGACCATCAACGCCTACTTATATGTGGGCAGTTAGCCTCTGGCACAACTGGCGAGCATATCTTGTGCAAGGTATACTGCCCCTCTTATCCATAAAGCTTGTTTGACAACGACCTGGTTATGATCGTGATCTCTGTTCTGGCCCTGGCGTTTTACCTGCTGGCCATCATCGCCTCACTGCACCTTCTGCTCAGCGCCAAGCCCGTCGGGCAAGTATTGCTGTTCGCCTGTGTCGGCCTGGCCCTGACCGCCCATGGCATGGCGGTGGGCAGCGAAGTGCTGGCCACCCATTCCGGCCAGAATCTCAGCATGTTGAACGTGGCGTCCCTGGTCAGCCTTATCATCAGTTGCTTCATGACCTGCGTCACCCGACGCTTCAACGGCTGGATCCTGCTGCCCGTCGTCTACAGTTTTTCAGCCCTGCTGCTGGCAGCCAGCGCGCTCATTCCCGGGCGCTACATCACCCATCTGGAAGCGCACCCCCAGTTACTGCTGCACATAGGCCTCGCGCTGATGGCCTATTCGGTACTGATGATCGCCTGCTTGTTTGCCCTCCAGCTTGCCTGCCTGGACAGGCAACTGAAATCCAGAAAGATCAGCCACCTGCCAGCCATGCCACCCCTGATGACGGTGGAGAAGCGCCTGTTTCAGCTCATTTCCGCAGGTCTGCTGCTGCTGACTCTCTCCATCGCATCCGGCCTGTTCTTCCTGGAAGACATGTTTGCCCAGGGCAAGTCCCACAAGGCCATCCTATCTATCCTGGCCTGGTGCGTCTACGCTCTGCTGCTCTGGGGCCACCATACCCGTGGCTGGCGCGGCCGCAAGGTCATCATGCTGAGCCTCATCGGCAGCTTCATCCTGACACTGGCCTATTTTGGCAGCCGCTTCGTCAAGGAAGTGCTGCTTAGCTGACATACGAACATTCCCCAACCATCCTTACAGGAGCCCTTCTTGGACAGTATCTCAACGAGTACATTGCTGATTGTTCTCGTTATCTTGATCCTTTTGTCAGCCTTCTTCTCCAGTTCCGAAACCGGTCTGATGTCGCTCAACCGCTACAAGCTGCGGCATCTGGCCCAGACCAAGCACAAAGCTGCCCGCCGGGTCGAGAAGCTGCTGGCCAGGCCGGACCGCCTGCTTGGCCTCATTCTCATCGGCAACAATCTGGTCAACATCCTGGCCTCCGCCATCGCGACCATCGTCTGCATCCGGCTGTTCGGGGATCTCGGCGTCGCCATTGCCACTTTCGGGCTGACCCTGGTGGTACTGGTATTCGGGGAAGTCACCCCCAAGACACTGGCGGCCATGTTCCCCGAGCGGATAGCCTACCCTGCCTCCTGGATCCTCAAGGGGCTGATGGTGCCGTTCGCCCCCCTTGTCTGGCTCATCAACAGCATCACGAACCTGCTGCTGAAACTCTTGCGTCTCGAGCACAACAAGGATGATTCCCTCAATTCCGAAGAGCTGCGCACCATCGTCAACGAGGCGGGCAATCTCATTCCCAAGCACCACCAGGAGATGCTGATAAGCATCCTGGATCTCGACAAGATGACGGTGGAGAACATCATGGTCCCTCGCAGCGAGATCTCCGCCATCGACATCAATGACGACTGGAAGATCATACTGCGCCAGCTGGCCCACTGCGCCCACACCAAGATCCTGCTCTATCGCGACAACATCGATGACGTCGTCGGCTTCCTGCACTCACGGGACGCCCTGAGACTGGTCGCCCGGGATCAGTTCAGCAAGTCCAGCCTGCTGCGGGAAGTCGACCCCATCTATTTCATCCCCCAGGGGACCCCCCTCAACGTGCAGTTGGCCAAGTTCCAGCGCAACAAGGAGCGAATTGGCCTTATCGTCGACGAATATGGCGATATTCAGGGGCTGATCACCCTGGACGACATCCTGGAAGAGATTGTCGGTGACTTCACCACCTCCATGACACCAACCCCGAGTGACGAGATCCATCCCCAGCCGGACGGCTCCTTCCTGGTTGAAGGCTCCGCCAGCATCCGCGAGCTGAACAAGGAGATGGACTGGCACCTGCCCATGGACGGCCCACGGACCCTCAATGGCGCCATCCTGGAGTACCTTGAGGAGATCCCCCAACCCAACATCAGTGTCAGGCTGGCGGGCTACCCTATCGAGATTCTCGAAGTGGAGAACAACATGGTGAAGATGGCGAGGATCATGCCGCACCTGTACCGGGACGATTCAGGGTACGAGGATTGAAAAAAGGCTGCCAATGGCAGCCTTTTTGTTTCACTCGCTCTCGTCATCCGGCTCCAGCACCAGAGTGGGGATGAGCTCACCGAACACCTGCTGCAACTCGTCACGGTTTGCCAGCAAATCCTGCAGCGTATAACCATCCATCACCGCGAGGAAGGCGTTCATCGCCTCCTTCAAGGCACTCTTGAGCAGACAGACGGAGACGATATGGCAGACCGGGGAGCTGCAGTCGATCCCGTCCAGATTGCCTTCCAACGCCCGGATCACTTGCCCGATATTGATCTCGTCGGGGGAGCGCGCCATGCGGATGCCACCATTCTTGCCGCGTTGTGACTGCAGATAGCCCAGTTTTACCAACTGGTTCACCACCTTCACCATGTGATTGCGGGATACGTCGTACAAGGCGGATACCTTGGCCACGCTCGACAGTTCCCCCTCCGGCAGGGTGGCCAGATAGAGCAGGGCTCTCAATCCAAAATCGGTATAGCTCGTTAGTCTCATAGTGCCTGTAGCGCCTAGCGCGAAGAATTGATGATTGATCCAGATCAATTAAACATTTAGGATGCAACTTAATAAGTGACATTCCAGATGTTCAATTAGAAAGGACCTCCTATGTTAGACCAAGCCACCATCGCCGTCATCAAGAGCACCATTCCTTTGCTCGAATCGGCGGGCCCTGACCTCACACGGCACTTTTATCAGCGCATGTTCAGCCACAATCCCGAGTTGAAGGATCTCTTCAACCTGGCTCACCAGCGTAGCGGGGGACAGCCCTTGGCACTGTTCAGTGCGGTGGCGGCCTATGCCAGGAACATTGACAATCTGGGGGCCCTGGCCGGAGCCGTTGAACGCATCGCCCACAAACATACGGGTTTCCTGATCCAGCCGGAACAATATCACATTGTGGGTAGTCATCTCTTGGCCACGCTCAAAGAAATGGGTGGCAACGCTGTCACGGAGGAGGTCCTTACCGCCTGGGGCAAGGCTTACGGTGTGCTGGCCGACATCTTTATCGGCCGGGAGAGCGAGCTCTATCGGGAGAAGGCAAGCCAGGACGGTGGTTGGCAGGGAACCCGCCCTTTCATCATCAAGGAGAAGCGTCAGGAGAGTGAACTCATCACCTCTTTCGTCCTGGCTCCCCTCGATGGCAACCCCGTGTTGCGTTTCAAACCGGGGCAATATCTCAGTATCAAGCTGGTTCATCCTGCCCTCGAGCATCAGGAGATCCGCCAGTACTCTCTCTCGGACGCCCCCAATGGCCGCGACTACCGCATCAGCGTCAAGCGCGAACCCAGGGGGCAGGCCTCCAACCTGTTGCATGATCATCTTCACATCGGTGACACGGTCGACATCATGCCGCCGGCCGGTGACTTCTTCCTGCAAGAGGAGACAGACACGCCCGTGGTGCTGATCTCCGCCGGGGTCGGCCTCACCCCCATGCTGAGCATGCTCAACCACTTGCTGGCCGAGGGCCCGGATATGGATATTCGCTGGCTTCACGCCTGCGAACATGGCGCCCACCACGCGTTCAGGGACGAGATCCGGGCAAAGAGCAGGCAATACGGGAAACTGGAGAGCCGGATCTGGTATCGGGAGCCGGGGGAGCAGGATGTCAAAGGAGAGGATTACGACTTCAGCGGCACTCTGGCGCTGGAGCAGGTCACCGACCTCATTCCGGCCAACGCCCACTACTATTTCTGCGGCCCTGTCCCGTTCATGAAAGCAGTCAAAGCTCAGCTGGAGAATGTGGGCGTGCCTGCAGGGCGGATGCATTACGAGGTCTTCGGCCCCCATCAGGGCCTCTGATCCCTCCCCTGACCGGGAAAATGCACAAGGCCCACAAGCACAGCTTCGTGGGCCTTGTAATATCAAAGCGGGCTACCAGAACTCAGTGCATCGCCTTGGCACGGGCGATGGCATTGGCGGGCATCCGGTTGCCGAGCCGGCTGAGCAGGCTCGCCGCCTTCTGGTGCATGGCCTTGTCGCCGATGACGGCGCCGTGCAGCCAGTGATACGCCTCCTCGTAATCCAGGGGACTCCCCATGCCCTGCAGCAACATCTCCACCCACTCCATCTGTGCCCGCAAGAAGCCGAGGCTCGCGGCTTCCCGCATCAGAGTCTCGGCCCTCACCAGATCCTTCTGAACCAGGATCCCCTTCCAGTAATAGCGGCCAAGCTGTTCCAGCGCCGGCGCCAGCCCCTGGTTGGCGGCCTCCCACATGTACTGCACCCCGATCTGGGCGTCCGGCTTGGTGCAAACTCCCCAGGCCAGCATGTCTCCCCAGAGGAACTGATAGGCAGGGATCTTCATCACCGAGGCCCGCGCCTCGATATCCTGGGTGAGCTGGCACCTGTCCTGCTTCACCCGGGCCAGATGGCGCCCCTGCTCTATCCAGTTGAGCAGTTCGTCCTGGCGATAAAGCGGCACGGCCTGCAACTCTCCCGCAGCAGCGGATGCCTGCGTCGTCGCCCTGGGCAGCGGCGCAGCTGCCGGTGCGGACGGTACAGGTGCGGATGCGGATGGCGCCTGGGCTGGCGCTGCTGACACAGGGAGGGATGGCGTGGCGACAGAAGAGGCTGGCGTCAGGGCTGGCTGGGCCGATGATGAGGCCGGTGACAAGGGGGCAGACGCCGCGGATGGCGGCGCGGCTGCAGCCGCCACCGCCTGGCTGGACGCGGCGGCCGAGGTGGACTCCGCCCCCTGCAAGGGTAAGCTGCACACACCGATAATGGCGATGAGGGTTCTTGGTTTCATCATAGGGATCTCCTGCTGCCTTCTGTTATCGGCAGCCAGGGCCATCTCCTTAGCCCGCCACACCCAGCCCCGAAAATGACAAAGGGGAGCCTGGGCTCCCCTTGCGGTCGACGTAGCAACTTACTTGACGAAGTCGACGCCCAGCTGGATGTCGGCCTTCAGGGTGGCCAGCATGCTGTCCATCGCTTCCTGCTCGAAGGCGCTCAGCTTGCCGTAGTCCAGCACGGTTTCGACACCGTTCTTGCCGAGCAGCACCGGCTGCGCGAAGAAGGTGGCGTGCTCACCGTTGCCTTCCACATAGGCACACTCGATGACGTTGGCTTCCCCTTGCAGACCCTTGATGAGCGACAGACCGAAACGGCAGGCTGCCTGACCCATGGAGAGAGTGGCGGAACCGCCACCGGCCTTGGCTTCCACCACTTCGGTACCGGCATTCTGGATGCGCTTGGTCATGGCAGCCACTTCCTCAGCGGTGAAGCTGGCGCCTTCAACCTGGGAGAGCAGCGGCAGAATGGTCACGCCACTGTGACCGCCGATGACGTTGACACGTACCTTGTCAACGTTCAGGCCCTTGGCCTCGGCCACGAAGGTCTCGCCACGGATCACATCCAGGGTGGTCACGCCGAACAGGCGACGCTTGTCATAGACACCGGCTTTCTTCAGCACTTCGGCGGCGATGGCGACCGTGGTGTTGACCGGGTTGGTGATGATGCCGATCAGTGCTTTCGGGCAGGAAGCGGCACACTTTTCCACCAGGTTCTTGACGATCCCGGCGTTGATGTTGAACAGGTCGGAACGGTCCATGCCGGGCTTGCGCGCCACGCCGGCAGAGATCAGCACGACATCGGCGCCGACCAGAGCCGGGCTCGGATCTTCACCGCAGAAACCTTTTACTTTCACGTCAGTCGGGATGTGGCTCAGGTCCGCCGCCACGCCCGGAGTGACCGGGGCAATGTCATACAGGCTCAGTTCGGAACCGGCAGGCAGGCGGTTTTTCAACAGCAGAGCGAGGGCTTGGCCGATGCCACCGGCGGCACCCAGAACGGCAACTTTCATGATCAACTCCATGTCTAAGCGTAGGTTTAAGGTTGTTTCTAGTTGGGTTAACGCTGATTCTTATTGTGCGCCTCACCTTAAAGGATCCCCTCCTAAAAAACAATCTGATAACAGTTGTAATCACGGGTTCTGTGAGCCAGGGAACAAGCGGCGATGAAAGCGGAGAGGAATATGCGATAAATGGGAGGAAAGACACAGATTTCCTGTGCTTCCCTCATCATTAAGAGGTAAATGTGACTGCTTCAGGACTGGAAAGCCAGTGCCCGACGCTCACACCAGCGGAAACCAATTGTTAACAATCCATTCATGGTCAGATAGAGCGCTCCGGCCACGGTGAACACCGCCAGGGTGTCATAGGTCTGGGCGTTGAGACGCTGGGCCAGCCCCATGATGTCCATGATGGTGATGGTACTGGCGAGCGAACTCCCCTTGAGCACCAGGATCACCTCGTTGGAATAGGCGGGGACCAGCCGACGGGCGGCATGGCGGGTCTTCATCCACAGGGTCTGTCCGGCCGAGAAGCCGAGCGCACGGCAGGCCTCCACTTCACCGGCGGGGATGGCGTCGAGCGCCCCTTTGAACAGCCGGGTGGAGTAGGCTGCGGTATTGAAACCGAGCGCCAGCACGGCGCAGAACCAGGGTTGCTTGAGCAGCGGCCAGAGCGGCCCCGCCTTGAGCCATTCAAACTGGCCAGGCCCGTAGTAGATGAGGAAGATCTGGATGAGCAGCGGCGTACCGGTAAAGACCAGTACCCAGAGCTGCACCAGCTGGGTCGCCACCGGAATGCGACGCTCCAGCACCCAGGTCATGCCGGCCGCCATCAGCACGCCCAGCAACAAGCTGAACGCGGTGAGCTGCAGGGTGATCGCCAGCCCTCCCAGCAGGGTCATCAGGTAATCCTGCATGGTCAGCCTCCGTAACGGCGGGTATAGCGGGACGCCTGCTTCAAACCGAATTCACTCACCAGACTAATAGCCAGATAGATGAGGGCGGCAGCGGCGTACCAGGTGAAGGGTTGATAGGTGCTGGCCGAAGCCATCTGTGCCTGACGCATCATCTCGTTCACCCCGATGAGGGAGACCAGGGCGGTGTCTTTCAGCAGCACCAGCCACTGGTTGCCGAGCCCGGGCAGGGCGTGACGCCAGGCCTGGGGCAGCACGATGCGAAAGAAGGTGTGCCCCTTGCCCAAGCCGAGCGCCTGCGCCGCCAGCCGCTGCCCAGGGGGCACCGCATTGAGGGCGGCACGCAGGGTCTGGGTGGCGTAGCTCGCAAACAGCAGGGAGAGCGCCAGCACACCGCAGGCGAACGGGCTGAACTCCACATACTCCCCGGTGATGAGGAACAGCACCTGGGTCGAGCCGAAGTAGATGAAGAGCACCACCAGCAACTCGGGCAGACCACGGATCAAGGTGGTCAGGGTGGCCACGGGCCACACCAACGCACGCTGCTTGCTCAACTCAGCCGCACTGAATGCCAGTGCCAGCACCATGCCACCGACCAGGGATGCCAGGGCCAGCCCGAGGGTCATCCAGGCTGCATCCAACAACAGGCTCAACATGGCTTACTGCGCGAAGTACTTGTCATAGATCTTCTGATAGGTGCCGTTGGCCTTGATCTCGGCCAGCCCCTTGTTCAGCTGGGTCAGCAGTTCCTGGTTGCCCTTGGCCACCGCGATGCCAAAACCGGTACCGAAGTACTTGGCGTCGGTCACCGGGGTACCGACCACGGCGTATTCCTTGTGCTGCTTGAGCCAGTCGGCGGCCACCGCCGTATCGGCAAACACGCCGTCAGTACGGCCATTCATCATGTCCAGGAAGGCGCTCTGGTAGCTGGCGTAGGGCACGGTCAGCAGACCCTTGCTCACCCAGTTGTCCACCAGATAGGACTGGTGAGAAGTGCCGTTCTGCACGCCGACTGTCTTGTCCACCAGATCGTCCGGCCCCTTGAAGGTCTCTTTCTTGGCGACGAACACCGCGGAGTTCTCGTAATAGATGTCGGAGAAGTCGACCTGGGCGGCCCGCTCCGGCGTCACGTCCATGGCGGCGATGACGGCATCATAGCGACGGAACTTGAGGCTGGGGATCAGGCTGTCGAAGGCCTGGTTGTGGAAGCTGCACTCCAGCTTGGCCTGCTCGCAGACAGCGCGGGCCAGATCGATGTCAAAGCCCTGGAACTCGTTCTTGTCATCCAGGTATTCGAACGGCGCATAGGTTGCCTCGGTGGCGAACTTGATCTCTTTGGCCAGCACAGAAGTGCTCAGCAGACCCATGGCGGCGATCAGCAACAGACTCTTTTTCATGACAGCTTCCTTATCGACTCAATATCAATGCATCAAGAATTCGGCAAACCGGCTGGTTTGCGGGGACTGGAAGATGGCGGCGGTGCCGGATTCGATGATCCGCCCCTTCTCCAGATAGATCACCTGACTGGCCACCTTGCGGGCGAACTCCACCTCGTGGGTCACCACCACCTGGGTGATGCCGGTCTGGCTCAGAGTGCGGATGATCTCCGCCACCTCTTTGGTAATTTCGGGATCCAGGGCAGCCGTCGGTTCGTCAAACAGCAGCACCTGGGGATCCATCATCAGGGTCCGGGCAATGGCGACCCGCTGCTGCTGGCCACCGGAAAGCCGTGCGGGCCAGGCGTCCCGTTTGTCGGCCAGTTGCAGCTGGGCCAGCAAATAGGCCCCTTTCTCGATGGCCGCGTCGCGGCTCATGCCGAGCACCTTGACGGGCGCTTCAATCAGATTCTCCATCACGGTGAGGTGCGGCCACAGATTGTACTGCTGGAACACCATGCCCACCTTGCGGCGCAGCGCCTGTGCCTGACGGTTGAATTCGGCAGTAGAGAGGCTGGACGGGAAAGAAAATTCACAGTCTGCGATGCGCAACACACCGGCATCCGGCGTGTCCAGCAAGTTCATCATGCGCAGCAGAGAGCTCTTGCCTGCCCCGCTCGGGCCCAGCAATACCAAGGTCTCGCCGGGAGCAGTCCGAAAGCTCACCTGCTGCAGTACCGGCACCTTGTGCCAGGATTTTTCGATGCCGATTAATTCGATACCCATACAGCCCAATTGAATAAGTTTTCAAAATTTCGTCCTGATTCTAGCGCCAGCATAAGTTGATGCAAGCTATATTTGAATCAATATGCAGAACAAGCGCCGCTTCCTTGCCAAAACAGGCATATGAATGCAAAATAGCAGCGCTGTTCGTATCTGCCGCCTGAGCGTGACAGGCGGTCACTCCCCTCATTCGTGAGTCCAAGATGAAACATAACGACAAGCAAGAAAAACTGGCCAAGGCCTTTAAAGCCTTGCTGAAAGAGGAGCGTTTCGGCTCCCAGGCAGAGATAGTGACTGCCCTGCAAGAGATGGGCTTCGAGAACATCAACCAATCCAAGGTCTCGCGCATGCTGAGCCGCTTCGGCGCCGTTCGCACCCGCAATGCCAAGATGGAGATGGTCTACTGTCTGCCGGTGGAGCTGGGCGTGCCCACCACCTCCAGCCCCCTCAAGAACCTGGTGCTGGATGTCGACCACAACGGCGCTCTGGTGGTGATCCACACCAGCCCCGGCGCAGCCCAGCTGATCGCCCGCCTGCTTGACTCCCTCGGCAAGGCCGAAGGGATCCTCGGCACCATCGCCGGTGATGACACCATCTTCATCACCCCGACCAGCGATACCGACATCGAGGAGCTCTACCTCTCCGCCCTCGAGCTGTTCGAGCAGACGCCCTGATCCGGTCGCCTTGGGCGATCCGCACAAAAATCCCGGCCTTGGCCGGGATTTTTTGTTTTGAGCGGTCGGCAGGCCGGGCTTATTTGCCCTCGGCCACCAGAAAATCGACGGAAGGGGCGAAGAAGGCCGCGCCGGTCACCGCCCGGGTGAAGCGCAGCAGGTGATCGAAGTGGCTGCCTTCCCCTTTGTACATGCTGGCCAGCATGGCGTTGAAGTGCAGCGGCGTGCGGCAGCAGGAGATGAAGTAGAGCCCCTGCTCGCTCATGGTGCCCCAGGGCATGCTCTGGCGCAGGATCTCCATGGACTCCCCCTTCGGGGTCTTGAGGTTGACCCGCTTGATGTGGGAAGTGAGCGGCTTGTCGGCGGACTCGTATTCGATGTTGTCGACTTTGGTGCGGCCTATGATGTCTTCCTGCTCCTTCAGGGCCAGCTTCTCCCAGTCGCTCATGGCGTGGACCCAGCGCTGCACGTGGATATAGGAGCCACCGGCGAACTCGCCGCCGTCCAGCAACGCCACCACGGCGCGGTGCTCATCCTGCGGGTTCTCGGTGCCGTCGACGAAACCGGTCAGATCCCGGCAATCCTGGTTGCGAAAACCGCGGACTTCCTCGGCCAATTCAACAAGCCCGGCCAGAAGGGCCATGACGCGATGACCGGCATGATGCAGCACGTCCACCCGATCAGCACGCAACTGCACGAAGAGATCAAACGGGGTATTGGGGGCCTCCTGACCGTTGGCGGATTGCGCCATGAAACCGCGGAACTGGGGCGGCCGGGCGGCAGGATAGAGATCATCCCAGGCGTCGGCCCCGACGGCGACCAGACCGCTGAAGGCAGCATCGGGGAAGTCGGCGCTCACCGCCTCCCAGAGTGCTGGCAGGCTGGCCAGGCGGGAGGTCAGGGCAGCGGCGTCACCGGTGCGATTGAACATCAGATAGAGGGCGTGCAGATTCGGCTCTGCGCAGATCCCGGCTTGGGCTTTCATGTCTCTCTCCAAGTGCGTTGGCTATGGGCGTGGCGCGATTATAAACCAGCGCGCTTCCAGTTCATTGATTTCACGACAATACCACGCACTCAGGGCAAGGGGTCAAACAACACCAGGGCATGAGGCGCCACGGTCACCCGCGCGCGCTCCCCTTCCAGAGGCTCACCGATGCTGGCTTCCAGTTGCTGGCCGCCACACTCCACCAGTACCCGGCAGTGATGGCCCAGGAACTGTTGCTCACGCACCCGGAGCTCACCGTCATCCGCCGCCGTCAGCGCCAACTGCTGGGGTCTGAGCATGAGCTGCAGCCGCTCCCCCACCGCGCGGCCATGGGGCTCCTGACCGCAGATGGTTCCAAGGAGGGTCTGCACGCAGTGGCTGTCCACCACCTCGGCCGCCAGATAGTTGACCCCGCCGAGAAACTCCGCCACGAAGCGGTTCCCGGGGCGGCGATAGAGCTGCTCCGGCTCCCCCACCTGCTCGATGCGACCGGCGCGAAACAGGGCCAGCCGATCGGCGAAGGCGAAGGCCTCTTCCTTGCTGTGGCTGACGAAGATGGCGCCAATGCCCTGCTGTTTGAGCAGGGTGCGGATCTCGAGGATCAGCTTCATCCGCACCTGGGTGTCGATGTTGGAGAAGGGCTCGTCCAGCAGCATCAGGCGCGGCTTGCACACCAGGGCGCGGGCGATGGCCACCCGCTGCTGCTGGCCGCCGGAGAGCTGATGGGGATAGCGCTCCCCCAATCCCTGCAGGTTGACCAGCGCCAGCGCCTCTTCCACCTGCTGCAGGCGGCTGCCGCGATCCTGCCCGGTCAGGCCGAAGCCGACGTTCTCGGCCACCGTCAGGTGAGGAAAGAGAGCGTAATCCTGGAAGATCATGCCGATATGGCGGGCCTCCGGCGGCACACTCACGCCGGGGGCATCGAGCAGGGTCTCTCCCAGCCGGATCTCCCCCTGGGCCAGGGGCAGCAGACCGGCCACCGCCTTGAGCAGCGTGGTCTTGCCACAGCCGCTGGCCCCCAGCAGACAGACGATCTCGTTGTCGGCCACCTGCAGGGAGAGCTGCTCCAGCACGGGGCGGCCATTGTAGTGACAGCTGACCTTCTCGATATTCAGGCAGGACAAGGTTCTTTTCCTCTCGCGTAGTGATGCCGGACGGGGCCGCTCAATGGCCTGGACCATCCAGGGTACGGTTGATCCACAGCAGGGGAATCAGCCCCACCAGCACGATGACGATGGCACCGAGCGCCCCCCGCTCCAGCATCTCGTCCGAGACGAACTGATAGACGTGGGTCGCCAGGGTTTCGAAGTTGAACGGCCGCAGCAGCAGGGCGGCGGGCAGCTCCTTCATGGATTCGATGAACACCAGCATGGCGCCGGCAAAGAGGCCGCGCCGTACCAGCGGCAGGTGAATGCGACGCAGCATGCCGCCCGCCCCCTGCCCCAGAGAGCGGGCCGCCATGTCGAGGCTGGGGGAGATCTTGCTCATGCTGCTCTCCACCGACCCGATGGCGATGGCCACGAAGCGCACCAGATAGCCGAACACGATGGCGGTGAGGGTGCCGGTCAGGAGCAGACCGGGGCCCGGCATCCCGAGCCACTCGGCCAGATCGTTGATGCCAAAATCAAGGGCCGTGAGCGGCACCAGCACGCCGATGGCCAGCACGGTCCCCGGCATGGCATAGCCCATGGCGGCGAGGCGCAGGGGCAGCAGGCTGCGAGTCCCCCCATCGAGGCGACGGAAGAAGCCGAGCAGCAGGGCGATGCCCATGGCCAGCAGGGCGGTCAGGGCCGAGATGGCGAGGCTGTTGCCCGCAAAGCGCACGAATTCGGGCGTCCACGACAGCGCGAAGTAACGCACCCCGTAATCGAGCAGGATGACGAACGGCAGGGCGAACCCCGCCAGCACCAGGCCCCAGCACCAGAGCCCGGCCAGCACGCCCCTCAGGCCCCCGAGGGGGTAACGCAGGGGCTGCTCGAAGCCCATGGACTTCTGGAACACCTGCTGGCGCTGGCGGGAGCGGCGCTCCAGCGCGATGAGCAGCACCACCGCCAGCAGCATCAGACAGGAGAGCTTGGCGGCGGTCGCCAGGCTGCCGTAGCCGAGCCAGGTGTCGTAGATGGCGGTGGTCAGGGTGTTGATGGCAAAGAAGTGGACGGTGGCAAAGTCCGCCAGAGTTTCCATCGCGACCAGAGATGCCCCCACCATGATGGCCGGACGGGCCAGGGGGAGGCTCAAGCGGCGAAAGCTCTGCCAGGGGGTGCAGCCGAGCAAACGGCTGGAGTGAATGAGGCTCACCGACTGCTCCAGGAAGGAGGCCCGTGCCAGCAGATAGACATAGGGGAAGAGCACCAGCGCCAGCACCCAGGCGGCGCCCCCGAGGGAGCGAATGGCCGGGAACCAGTAGTCGGCAGGTCCCTGCCAGCCAAACAGGGCACGCAGCCCCGCCTGCAACGGGCCCGAGTAGTCGAGCAGGTCGGTATAGACGTAGGCAACGATATAGGAGGGCATCGCCATGGGCAGCATCAGCGCCCATTGCAGGGCGCGGCGCCCCGGCACCTCGCACATGGCCACCAGCCAGGCGGTGGGCACTCCGAACAGCAGGCTGAGGCAGACCACCCCCAGCACCAGGCCGGACGTGTTTCGCAGATAGTCGGGCAGTACGGTATCGGCGAGGTGGGCAAACAGTTCCCCATCAGCCGAGAAGGCGGAGAAGAGCAGGGCGAGTACCGGCAAACCCAGCAGCAGAGCGGTGACCCAGCTGCCGGCAATCCATCCAAAATGTTTCATGAGTCCACAGAAGTTGATGGGGCCGTTGGCCCCATCTGATTACAAGTCGAATTTCACTTCATCCAGCAGTTGCAAGGCGTCCTTGCGGTGCTTGGCATAATCGCTGACCGGCATGGGGTCAGACTTGAACGTGCCCCAGGACTTGACCATGGCAGAAGGCTCGACCCCTGCCTTGACCGGGTACTCGGCATTCACATCCGCATACATGTGCTGGGCGGTATCCCCGGAGAGGAACTCCATCAGCTTCTGTGCTGCGTCCTTGTTCTTGGCATACTTGGTCATGGCCACGCCGCTCACGTTGACGTGGGCACCGCGATCACCCTGGTTCGGGAAGTTGATCTCCACCGCGTCGGCCCAGGACTTCTGCGCCGGGTCCTTCAACATGGCACCCAGGTAATAGCTGTTGCCCAGGGAGACATCACAGATGCCGTCCTTGATCGCCTTGACCTGATCACGGTCGTTGCCCTGGGGCTTGCGCGCCAGGTTGGCCTTGACCCCTTCCAGCCAGGTCTTGGTATCCGCCATGCCGTGATGGGCAATCATGGACGAAACCAGCGCCACATTGTACTCGTGCTTGCCGCTACGGGTACAAATTTTTCCTTTGAATTCAGGCTTGACCAGATCTTCGTAGCGGATGGTGTCGAGCTTGCCAAGACGCTCCTTGCTGGAGTAGATGGCACGCACCCGGGTGGTCAGGGCGAACCAGCGGTTGTCCGGATCGCGATAGATGGAGGGGATGTTCTCCTGCAGCGTCTTGCTGTCCACCGGCTGCACCAGGTCCTTGTCCACCAGCTCGGTCAGACGGCTGATGTCCACGGTCAGCATCAGATCGGCCGGAGAGAGCTTGCCTTCCCGTTCCAGACGCTCGTTCAGCCCCTCTTTGGCAAACACCACATTGACCTTGATCCCGGTCTCCTTCTCGAACTGCTGGATGATGGGCTTGATCAGCTCATCCTGACGGTTCGAATAGACGTTTACCTCCTGGGCGGCGAACGCCGACTGGGCGACAAGCGTGGAGAAAGCCAGTGCCAACATCTTCATTTTCATCATCCGTTCCTTGTCTGCGTAAAGAGTGATAACTATTTTCGTTTGCATTCTGCATGAATCGGGAGGAGAGGATCAAGGCGGTTTGCTGGGTTGGAACGATCTATTTAATCAGCGGCCAAACAAAAAGACCGGATGGAATCCCATCCGGTCTTTCGACGACCACCCATTCACACTGTCGGCAGAACCTGCCCGGACCTTTGCCCGACCCGGCCGGGCAAAGGAGCGTACTCAGAGCGCCTCGTCGTCGCTCTCACCAGTACGAATACGCACCGCTTGCAGCAGGTCATAGACGAAAATCTTGCCGTCACCGATCTTGCCGGTATAGGCCGCCTTGCAGATGGCCTCGATCACCCCTTCGACGTTCTCGTCTGCGGTGGCGATCTCCAGCTTCACCTTCGGCAGAAAGTCGACCTGGTACTCGGCCCCCCGGTATAATTCGGTGTGCCCCTTCTGGCGACCAAAACCCTTCACTTCGGAGACGGTCAGGCCTTCCACCCCCAAGTTGGCGATGGCCTCGCGCACGTCGTCCAACTTGAAAGGTTTGATAATCGCAGTAATCAGCTTCATCTGGTTGCTCCCAATCCATGGTATGTCACGAATGGGTCATCAATTCTTGTGCCAAGTATTTTTATCGTTTATTTTCATATAGATAGATATGACACTCTGAGCCAGAAAGGCTCAGGATCACCAAGGAAGCGCATCTCGCCCCATAATGAGGCACCAAGCTGCACCAGACTCCCTTGATGCACCAAATGAGAGCATCACCCCATGTTAGTCATCTCCAACAGCGTGATCATCCCCTGGCATGAACTGCAATTCCAGACCATGCGGGCCCAGGGCAATGGCGGCCAGCACGTCAACAAGACCGACTCCGCCGTCTGGCTGCGCTTCGATTATCGCGACTCCCCCAGCCTGCCGCCGCTCTACAAGGAGGGACTGGAGCGGCTCAGCGACAGCCGGGTTCACGACGGCTTCATCCAGATCAGGGTCGAGACCCATCGCAGCCAGGACATGAATCGCAAGGAGGCCATGATCCGCCTGACCGAGCTGCTGAAAAAAGCCGCGTGGCGCCCCAAGGCCCGCCACGCCACCAAGCCGACCCGCAGCTCCCAACGCAAGCGGGTCGATGCCAAGAAACGCAAGGGAGAGATCAAATCCACCCGCGGCAAGCCCGTGCTGGAGTGACCTGCCACAAGCCCGAGGACAAGAGAATGCAGTACAGCTTTTGTGAATGTGCCAAGGGGCCCCTGCTCATCGCCATCGATGGGGCCGGGCTGCGCCACGTGGAATTCATGCAAGGGGAGCGCCCCGTCCTGCCGCAACCGGAGTGGCAGCGGGATGATGTCGCCCTTGCCCCTTTCGTCGAGCAGTTTGCCGCCTACTTTGCCGGCCGCCTGCGGCGCTTCGATCTCCCCCTGGCCGCCACGGGCACACCATTCCAGCAGGCCGTGTGGCAGGCGTTGTGCGACATTCCCTACGGCGAGACCGTCAGCTACCTCCAGATTGCAGAGGCCATCGGCAACCCCAGGGCCGTGCGGGCGGTAGGCGCCGCCAACGGCCGCAATCCCCTCAGCATCATAGTGCCCTGCCACAGGGTCATAGGGCGCAGCGGTGAACTGACCGGCTACGGGGGAGGCATCCCCATCAAGCGCTGGTTGCTGGCACTGGAGCAGGAGACCGCAGACCACTTCGCGCTGACCCCATGAGAGCGTGCACCTCCTGTCAAATGCGGGTTGCGGGTGCAGGCACCACAGACCACAGGCCACTCGCGCGGCTCCTCTGACGAGCGGCATCTCCATCACATACGAGTTGCTGGGCCCAACAGCAGACCGCAGGCGGCGTTGCACTGCCCATGACGGGCAACACCCCAATCACATACTGGTTGTTTGCCATCTGACAGCATGGTTACGTGATGCGTTGAGCCGTCACCGGGATAATCTGCCGCCGCATCCGCCCCATGGCAGGAGCGTGCCCACCACCCCGATTCATCTTTCCTTTGAGCTGCACAACAAAATAAATCACTGATTATTTATTTTATTTCAGCATCAATCATTTAAAAATCACATTGCAGCAGCATTTTGAAAATGAACACAGTATGAAGAATCGCCTCAGAAGCGCTTCAGAGAGCATCAGGCATCATGGCTTCACACTTGGATGGGACGGCTCATCCCTCATTCAGGTGGCACCCATGTGACGCTTCCAATCTGTCTTTTCCCCGCGCCTCCCCAGAGGCGCTTTTTTTGCCTGCAAGCGGGTGCAAAAAAGCCCGCCGAAGCGGGCAATGACCGGAAGGTGCTGACTTCCAGGGTCTATCAGAGGGCGAGGAACAAGCCTGCCAGGGAGGCGCTCATCAGGTTTGCCAGCACCCCCGCCAGGATGGCGCGCATGCCGTAGCGGGCGATGAAGGACTTGCGCTCCGGCACCATGGCCCCCAGGCCGCCGATGAGGATCGCCATGGAAGAGATGTTGGCGAAACCGCACAGGGCGAAGGTGACGATGGCCTTGCTCGACTCGTTCAAGGTCTGATCCTGCACCAGGGCAATGAAGGCGACGAACTCGTTGATGACGATCTTGGTGCCGATCAGGGCACCGGCCGCCTGGGCCTGATCCCAGGGGACGCCGATGAGCCAGGAAACGGGGGCAAACAGCCAGCCCAGGATGATCTGGAAGCTCAGCTCCAGCCCCACCAGGTCGCCGGCCCAGCCCAGCAGGCCGTTGAGCAGGGCGATCACGCCGACGAAGGCCAGCAGGGTCGCCCCCACGGCGACGGCGATGTTGAGACCCGCCATGGCGCCATCGGCGGCCGCTTCAATGACGTTGGTGGCGCGGGGGATCTCCACGTCTTCGTGGTGATCTTCCTCTTGCGCGGCGGGCGGCACCAGGATCTTGGCCATGGCAAGCCCGGCAGGGGCGGACATGAAGGCCGCCGCAATCAGGTATTTCAGCTCGACCCCGATGCTGGCGTAGCCCACCAGGGTGCCGCCGGCTACCGAGGCCAGCCCGCAGCTCATCACCGCAAAGAACTGGGAATCGGACATCCTGGAGAGATAGGGTTTGACCACCAGCGGCGCTTCCACCATGCCGACGAAGATGTTGGCGGTGGCAGAGAGGCTCTCGGCGCGGCCGGTGCCCAGCAATTTCTGCAGGCCGCCGCCGAGCAGGGCGATCACTTTGGGCATCAGGCCGATGTGATAGAGGATGGCGATCAGCGCGGAGAAGAAGATGATCACCGGCAGCACGTTGAAGGCGAAGATGAAGCCCAGCTTGAACTTGGCCAGATCCCCGAACAGGAAGGCAATCCCCTCCTGGCCGTAGCCGATGACGCTGCTGACGCTCTCGCTGACACCGTTCAAGACCTGCTGACCGGCGGGCAGCCAGAGCACCAGGGCGGCGAAGAGCACTTGCAGGCAGAGGGCAAAGCCCACTGTTCGCAACGGGATACGACGACGATTATCAGAGCAGAGTGCGGCCAGGGCCAGGATGCTCAGGATACCAAGCAGGGCAATCATGGGGATTCCATCCAGTGAGGCTGAAGATGGGCGCGGATTCTGCTCCCCTCCCCTCACCGCCGCAACCCTGCCGGGTTACAACCCTGTTAGCAAAAACGTTTGCACGATATCGGTTGCGCCAACTGACTGATTTGACACAACTTTGAAACCGCACTCACGCCAGTGTTCTTGTATGGAAACGATTATTCCTCGGTGCCGGACAATTTCCCCCCGAGCCAGGGTGCGAGTCGCTGCGCCCAGTAGGGCCCGGGTCCGAAGCTCTCCTTGAGGAAGTCGATGAAGAGGCGGATCTTGGGATCCAGATGCTCTCGCCTGGCATAGACGGCGTGCACCGCCATCTTCTGGTTTGGTTGCCACTGGGGCAGCAGAGGGATGAGCTGACCAGATTGCAGCTCCTTGTCCAGCAGGTAGTTGGCCACATAGGCGATGCCGAGCCCGGCCAGGGCGGCGTCCCGCACCGCTTCCGCCAGATCCACCCGATAGTTGCCCGCCACCTGCACCGTCTGGCGCTCCTTGCCCTGGCGAAACGACCACTCGTGGTAGCGCCGCTCCCGGCTCTGGTAGGTGATGCAATTGTGATGGGCCAGATCCCTGGGGTGCAGTGGCGTGCCGTGACTCAGCAGATAATCCGGCGAGGCCACCAGCACGAAACCGATGTCTGCCAGTCGCTGCCCTACCAGGGACTCGGGTTTGTCCTCGTAGGTGGTGATCCAGAGATCCAGCCCCTCATCCACCAGATTGGTGCGGTGATCGAACAGGGACACCTCCAGCTCCAGATCCGGATAACGTGCTTGAAACGCCTTGAGGCGCGGGATCACGTGCAACCGCCCGAAGGATTGACCAACCCCCAGATGGAGCACGCCGCTCACCTTGCCACGGCGCTCCGCCACCATGGATTCCGCCTCCAGCGCCACCGCCACCAGAGCGCGGCAGTGGCGGGCATACTCCTGACCCAGTTCGGTGAGCCCGAAACGGCGGGTAGTGCGCTGTACCAGCTGGGCGCCGAGCGCGGTTTCCAGCAGGGCGAGCTGCTTGCTGATGTGGGATTTGGAGACCCCGAGGCGGCGCGCAGCCGCCGAGATGCCCTGTTCACGAACCAGGGCATCGAAGATCACCATTTGGGGAAGACGTTGCAGCACGGTGTCACCGGAGTGGATGGCGGGGCTGCATTATTCCAGAGTGGCCCGCCATGGGGTAGGGTCAGTGCCCCAGGGCATCGATGATCTGCTGTTTGAGAGGATCATCCGACGGATTCTGGTTGGCGCCATAGCTCGCAATCAGCTTGCCGTCCCGCCCGACCAGGTACTTGTGGAAGTTCCAGTTGGGCGCATCACCGTCGGCAGCCGCGGCCAGCCCCTTGAACAGCGGCACTGCATCCGAACCCCGCACCGCCACCCGGTTGAACATGGGGAAGGTCACCCCGTAGTCCCGGCGGCACACCTCGGCGGTTTTGTTCTCGTTGCCCGCCTCCTGCCAGAAATCGTTGGAGGGGAAGCCCAACACCATCAGTCCCTTCTCCTTGTAGCCCTGATAGAGGGCTTCCAGATCCCGGAACTGACCGCTGTAACCACAGTAGGAGGCGGTGTTGACCACCAGCACCACCTTGCCTTCGGTCAACTGGCAGAGGTTGTGGCGCTGGGTGCTGTTGAGCTCCCGCATCTCCACGTTGAAGTAATCGGGGCAGGCGGCAGAGACCGCGCCCGAGCCGAGCATCAGCAGCAGGGTGAACCATTTCATCGACGTGACTCCCATTGTTTTGTCCATCATACGCAAGACCCTGGAATCTGGTTCAGGGATCAGTGCAAGGGGATCCCGGTCAGCCAGCCGTGTCCCCAGAAGATAAGCAGAGCCGTGAGGGCCAGCCCCGCCCCCAGACTGATCCCCGTCCCCTGCCAGGTGGCGGCGGCACGGGGGTGACGACCCCACTCCCGCATCGAAATCCAGACGATGCTGATGAGTGTCCAGAGACCGAGCCCGCCAAACAGCACCAGGGAGCGCGCCTCGCTGTTTACCGCCAGATGGGCCCCCGACCAGAGCAGCACCCCGAGCAGCTGGGGATGCACCAGCCAACGGCGGAAATGGTTGGCCACCTGCCCCGCGCACAGCAGGACAAGGGCGATCGGCATGATCCCCATCACCAGGGTGGGCCCCCAGACAGGCAGAAAATAGAGAGGCATGGGGCTGGCACTGCGCCAGCCTGCGAGGATGCAGCCGATGGCGACGAACACCAGCAGCGAGAAGAGCCCCTTGTAGCGGTTCTCCCCCAGCCGAGCCCGCAGACGGGCGCGGTGCTGTGCCGCAAAACAGGGGTAAAGATGAGTCAGGGTGAACAACACCACCCCCAGGGTCAGCAGGATCATGGCTCGCACCTCGCATATTGCCCCCCGGAATGGGAAGCCCTCCCTCAGGCGGGCCTTGTTTCTCGTGGCTCCCTCACTGTCGGGAGATCACTATGCCGCAAAGCCCCTTGTCAGAATACAAAAACCATATGAAAGACAGCAGGATAATAAAAAAAGCCGACCCAAGGATCGGCAAGTGCGTCAGAGGTGCCACGCCGGGCCGCTCACTCTGCTGCACGGGGCAGGGTCAGGCCGATGCACCGCATCGGCCAGGAGAGAGGGTCATTTGCGCAGCAGGTAGAGAGCCGCCACGTTGCGGGCCGTGAGCTGCAGGTTGGTGGTGGCGGTGGCCAGCGCCTCCGGCAGGGACATGGCCCGATTGACCACGGCGAACACCGCATCCAGCCCGTGCTCGTGCACCACGCCGCAGTCATCGGTGAGGCATCCGGCGATGCCGATCACCGGCTTACCGAACTGCTTGGCACAGCGAGCCACCCCGATGGGCGTCTTGCCGTGGATGGTCTGGCTGTCGATGCGGCCCTCGCCGGTGATGACCAGATCCGCATCGGCCACCGCCTTAGCCAGATTCAGCGCCTCGATGACGATCCGGATGCCGGGTTTGAGCTCGGCGCCGAGCAGCCCCACCAGGGCTGCCCCCATGCCGCCTGCGGCCCCCGTTCCCGGGATCTCCTTCACCTGCTTGCCGAGCGCCTGCTCGATACAGTCCGCGTAACGGGCCAGATTGGCATCCAGCTCGGCCACCATCTCGGGAGTTGCCCCCTTCTGCGGACCGAACACGGCGGACGCCCCTTTCGGGCCGCACAGCGGATTGTCCACGTCGCAGGCCACCTCGATGGTGAGTCCGGTCAGACGTGGATCCAGCCCGCTCAGGTCGATGGTGGCCAGCTCGGCCAGACCGGCACCGCCCGGCGCAATGGGGGTACCATCTGCTTTCAGGAGCTTGCCGCCGAGTGCCTGGATCATGCCGGCACCGCCATCATTGGTGGCGCTGCCGCCGATGCCGAGGATGAGGTGGTTCACCCCCATCTCCAGCGCGGCCAGGATCAGCTCCCCGGTGCCGACACTGGAGGTGAGCCGCGGATTGCGCAGCTCGGGCGCCACCAGATGGAGGCCGGAGGCCGCCGCCATCTCGATGACGGCGCGCTTGCCATCCCCCAGCAGGCCCACGAAGCCCTGTACCCTGTTGCCGAGGGGGGCGGTCACCTCGACCGGCAGGATGCGACCACCGGTGGCATCCACCAGAGACTGCACCGTCCCCTCGCCGCCATCGGCCATGGGCAGCTTGACGTAGGTGGCATCCGGCAGCACCTGCTTGAAACCGGCCTCGATGGCATCGGCCACCGCCATGGCGCTCAGGCTCTCCTTGAATGAATCGGGGGCGATCACAATTTTCATATCAGTTCCTTAGGCGAGGCCAAACACGCCAAACATCAGGGTGGAGACAACGGCGATGGTCAGACCGACCGCGGTTTCGTAGGGGATGAGCTTGAGCCGCTCGCCGACGCCCATGTGGACGCTGCCGCCGGTGGCATGGAAGAAGGAGCCGTGGGGCATGTGGTCAAACACGGTGGCGCCGGCGTGGATCATGGCGGCCCCTGCCAGGCTGCTGATCCCCAGTTCAATCAGAGTGGCACTGAACACGTTGGAGGCCACCACGGTCCCGGCCGTGGTCGAGGCGGTCGCCAGCGACATCAGGGCACCAGAGATGGGGGCCAGCAGATAGGAGGGCAGACCGGAGGCGGTCAGGCCGCTGATGAGCACATCTTTCAGGCCGGAGTTGGCGATGATGCCCGCCAGGGTCCCCGTCCCCAGCAGCATGATGGCCACCGGCGCCATGCGGGCCAGGCCCGAGACGGCAAACTGGTTCACCTTGGTGAACTTGCCCATCATCAGGGCCCCCACCAGGCCGCCGAGAGGCAGCGCAATGAGCGGGTCCACCACGATGCCGGCGATGGGACGCAGGGCCAGCAGCAGGATGGCGACCAGGGGCGCACTGATGGCGGCGGCAAAGCCGGGCAACTTGACACCGTCAAAGCTCACCACCTCGTCGGCGGCCACCTTGCTGCCCCGGTTGTTGAGGCGCTTGGCGAGCCAGTAGGCCATCACCAGACCGAACAGGCCGGGAATGATGCCCGCCGCCATCACCGAGGTGAGAGGCAGGTGGAAGGCATCGGCTGCCGCAATGGCGTTGGGGTTGGGAGACATGACGTTGCCCGCCTTGCCACCGCCTATCATCGCCAGCAGGATGGCCGCCTTGGAGAGATCGGCACGGCGGGCGATGGCCAGCGCAATGGGGGCGACCGTGATGACGGCCACGTCCACGAAGACGCCGACCGCGGTCAGGATCAGGGTGGCCAGCGCCAGCGCCAGCGCCAGCAGGGCGCGGGTTTCGCCGAGTTTCTTGACGATGGTCTCGGCGATAGTGGTGGCGGCGCCCGATTCGATGAGCACCCCGGCCAGCACACCCGCCGCCAGGATCCGCATCACCGCCGTGGTGATCCCCTGGGCGCCGCCGATCATCAGGGCGACGGTCTGGGTCAGGTCGGCGCCACCGATCAGGCCACCGGCCAGGGCACCGACAATCATGCCGTAAGCGGGCGGCACCTTCTTCAGGATGAGGAAGATGGCGATGGAAAGCGCGGCGAGCGCGCCGAGCGCGGAGACTGGGATCATGACGGGCACCTTGTTGTTGTAATGAGTGGCGCCATTATGGGGATCCCCGCCTGGAATGCCTTGGTGAGAAAGCCAAAGTTTACGTTTTCGTGACCTTCAAATTTGTTCAAACGAACAAATCACCCATCGAGATTGAGCCCGAGATAGAGCAAGAATTTATCATCTAACTTGTTGAAACTTAAACAAGTTATCTGCTCTATTCGGGTCAGCCGATAGCGCAGCGTGTTGGGATGAATGAAGAGCGCATCGGCACAGGGATGCAGATCACAGTCCTGCAAGAAATATTGCCGCAGCGTCTTTTGCAGCGTTCCCTTTGTGTCCTCCTGCGCCAGCCTGAGCAGGGGTGCGCGCAGCTGATCCGCCTGCCAGGAGTCCGCCAGACTGCCGAGCAGCACCGGCAGCCGATAATCCTCGAAGAAGTAGACCTGCTTGCGGGGCGACTGGCGCATGCCACGGCGCAAGGTGTCTCGCGCCGTCTGGTAGGAGAGCGCCAGCCCGGGGATGCCGGCGAAGTAATCACCCACCCCGATGCGAACCTTGAAATGGGGAATACGGGAGAGCAGCTGCCGGATCCGGCTGCGCTCCTGCGCCGACTGCCAGACGCCGTCGCTGAGCTGGGCGGGTTTGAGCACCACTATCTCGTCCAGGCCGTTGATGGCCACCAGGTTGTCCCGCTCCGGGTTTTCCAGCAGGTGAACCAGCTCCCTCACCTGGGCAGGCTCGGCCTCCTCCAGCGCCAGCACGGCCACCACCCGGGGCTGGGCGAGATCCAGCTCGAGGAAGCGGGCCACCTGTTGCAGTTGATCGGCCCGCCCTTCGCCGCGAATGAGCTGCAACACCAGCTCCTCCTTGTGGCGCTTGTCCCACTGCAACTGCTCGGTGAGTGCCGCCTGTTCCAGGATGAGCTCGGCGGTCATGCGCACCAGCTCGGCGTAAGCACGCACGATGTCCGGATCCCCAGAGATGCCGATGACGCCGAGCAGCTCCCCCTGATAGGCGATGGGCAGGTTGATGCCAGGCCTCACCCCCTTGAGCTCCCGGGCGGTGGCCTCGCTTATCTCCACCACCCGGTTCTCGGTCAGGGCCAGCACGGCCCCCTCGTGGCGCTGGTGCAGCCGCTCCGGATTGCCGGACGCAATGATGAGTCCCCGCTCATCCATGACGTTGACCGAGAACGAGAGGATCTTCATCGCCCGGCTGACTATCTGATGCGCGAGCGCGTCGTTGAGCTGCATTGCCTCTCCATACCATTCGTTGACAGGGTCCCCGGCGTGCGCCATCACCGGGATCACCCGTTAAAGATCCCACATCATCAAGACAAGCGCGGGGGGGATCGCTAGAATAGGCCACTTTACGCTATCAGTGCCCCACCATGGATCAAGGATCCGGCATCATGCCGCTTTGCGCCGTGGTGGTTTCACCCTCCGATATGGACTCCGCTATGGATTATGAATTTCGCCGCGACCCGTTCGGTGGCTATCGCGCCCGGTTCTCCATGGGCCATGAAGCCATCGGCCAGTGGTTGATCGACGAGGTGGGCAAGGACGAGGAGAAGCTCGACGAGCTGTTCGCCATCATCGACCAGCTCTCCAGCCGGGCCCGCACCGAATACCGGCTGCTGGGGGGCGACTACTCCCTGCTGCTGACCCACGAGGAAGCCGAGGTGAAGGCCAATGTCCTCAATATCGAGCAGGACGAGGATCTCGACGATCTCGCCTACTACGATGATGAACAGCTGGCCATGTGCGGGCTGGAAGATTTTGCCCAGGTACTCGGCTCCTGGCGCGCCTTTATCCGCAACGAGGATATGGGCTGATTACCCCCATTCGGGCGAGCATGCCCCTTGCAACCCAACAGGATTGACTATGTCCATTTACGATTTTGATGACGAACTGCCGGAAGACGAGCTGGATCAACCGAAGAAACCCGCCCAGCCCAAGAAGAAGGGCAAGCAGGTGCTGAACACCCAGGTCAACCTGAGCCCGCGCGATGCCAGCCGCCTGAACGGCATGCACGTCGAGGCCATCACCACCCTGGATGACGTCAGTCTGCCGAAGAACGTCATCTTCAAGGCCGGTCTCATCGCCCTGGGCGAGCTGGAAGCCAGCAAACGCGCCGACATCATCGCCCGGGTCATCGCCGAGTCAGGTCGCTGATACGGGAAGGCCATCGCCTCTCTCGGTGACATCTTGCCGCCGCCCAAGCCGGAGCCCAGCTCCGGCTTTTCATTGCGCGTCTTCTGCCGGCCAGTCCCTTTTCCTTGAACCAGACCATGGGGATCGTTAAGGTGCGCCCTTCATTCATACAAGGAGACTCGATGTTACCACACCCCGATATCCTCATCTGGCTCGTCCTGGGGCTCGCCGTACTCTGCTGCCTCGCCCGCCGGACCAGGCCCGGCATGCTCCTGCTGGGACTTGCCCTGCTTACCGCCCTCTGGCTTGAGCGACTCGCGCCCCTCGCCGCTCTTGTCAGCCTCGCCGGTCTGCTGATGGCCTGGCGTACCCCCACCCTGCCCCCACCCTGGCGCGGCGTCGCACTGACGCTGATCCTGCTGTGGTCCCTCGCCCTGACGCTGCATCTGGTGCCCGGCTTTGACAATCTCAGGGTGCTCGACAAGGTACAGGCGGGCCCGGCCAGCGTGCCCTTCACCCTTTACCTCAATCTGGACAAGCCGCTCATTTTCTTTGCCCTGCTGCTGGCCATCCCCGGCCTGCTCGGCCCGGGTGGAACGATGCGCTGGCGGCCGCTGGCCCTGCTCATCCTGCCGCTCGCGGCCCTGCTCATCACCGCCTGGCAACTGGGCGCCCTCAAACCCGAAGCGGGACTGCCCCACTGGTGGTGGCTGTTCGCGTTCAACAACCTGCTGTTCACCTGTGTGGCGGAAGAAGCGCTGTTCCGGGGATGCATCCAGCAAGGCGTGGCAAGCCGAAGCACGCCCTGGGCAGGTCTCCTGGTCGCCAGCCTGCTGTTCGGCGCAGCCCATCTTGCCGGTGGCCCGTTGCTGGTGTTGTTCGCCGCGCTGGCGGGGGCCTGCTATGGCCTGGCGTTCCAGCTGAGCGGGCGCCTCAGTATCGCCATCCTGCTCCACTTCCTGTTCAACTTCGCCCACCTGGCCCTGTTTACCTATCCCCTGGCCAGCCACTGACGTCGAGCACAGGTTCACCGGGCAAAAAAATGCCCCGCCCCCGTGGGGGCAGGGCATCTGCATTCCCCCTGCAATCTAGTCGACGTAGAAGGTCTGCTGGAAGGTCAGCGTCTGCTGCTGCCCCTCCCCCATGATCTTCAGGGTGAACTGGTAGGTGTCCTCATTGCGATAGGGCAGCACTGCCAGGTAATAGATGGCATTCCCCTCTTTCACCTCCTGAAAATTCAGGGTGCGAAGGGTGCCGGTCAGATTGCGGGCTTCGCCGCTGATCCCCACCGCCTGTGCCACCCCCTGCTTGTTCTGCACCGCGATATTGACGATGCCGTTATAGCGGCTGCGCTCCAGGCCATAGGTCCTGGCTACCTCGGGGGTGAGGAAGCTGGAGTTGAACGCGCTGTAGTGCACTTTCCAGGGGCCCAGCTCCTGCATCTGCTCAGCCCGCAGCGGCAGCGTCATCAGGAGTGCCAGCAGGCAACTCATCCAGGCAGTTTTCATGATGTCATCCCTCTCGTATCAATCCTGATTATCCAGCAGAGCGGCAATCTCGGCGGGGATCTGCTTTGGCGCGTCGATGGCGACCGTCTTGTGCCGACCCAGCTCCCCCCGCAGGATGCGAACCTGCCCCTTGGCCACCTTGCACTGCTTGGCCAGGTACTTGATCAGGTGACTGTTGGCCTGACCATCCACCGGCGGCGCCGTGATGGCCACTTTCAACTCGTCACCGTGCAATCCGATGATCTGATCCCGGCTCGCCTTGGGCTGGATCATCAGATGCAACACCAGCTCGTCCCCTTCCAGCAGGACGGCGGGCATCAGATCATCCACCACAACTGGCCGAACAGATCCCCCATCAGGTAGTTGATGGCCTGCAGCGCGATGAAGGCGACCAGCACGGAGAGATCCAGCCCGCCCAATGCAGGCAGGATGCGGCGAATGGGGGCCAGGAAGGGTTCAGTGAGCTGGTGCATCACGTATTCAATGGGGTTGCGACCCTGGCTGACCCAGCTCAGGATGGCGCGGATAAGCAGGATCCAGAAGATCATGGAACCCGCCTTCTTCAGCACGGTGAGCGTCGCAAACAGACAGAGAGTGAGCCAGTCCGCCTGCAGCACATTCATGCTCTTGAGCAGGACCAACTTGCCAAAGGCGATCAGCAGCGCCAGCAGCACAGAGGCCATGTCCAGCCCGCCAAAACCCGGGATGACGCGGCGCAGGGGCACCACCAGCGGGTTGGTCAGCTTGACCACCATCTGGCTCATGGGGTTGTAGAAGTCGGCCCGCGCCCACTGCAGCCAGACCCGCAGCAGCACCACCATGAGGTAGAGATCAAAGACAGTGTTAATCAAAAAGTAAGCCGTGTTCATCCGGGCTCCTTGCTAAAAGGGATTCAGAAAAGGGTTTCCATTTCGCCGGCCCGGGTAACGGCCGCCTGCATGGCTCTTGCGGTCAGCGGCATCAGCCCCTGCTCCTGGAATGTCTTGACGGCCTCGGCCGTGGTCCCGCCCTTGCTGGTCACCTGCTCGCGCAGGGTCTGCAGCGACAGCTCGGGATTCTGCTCCACCATGGCGGCCGCCCCCAAGGCGGTTTGCTGCACCAGCAGGCGAGCCTGCTCCGGCGTAAAGCCCATGGCCTCGGCCTCCTCGGCAATCGCCTGCATGAACAGGAAGAAGTAGGCCGGGGCACTGCCCGCCGCCGCAATGACGCCGTTGATGCCGGCCTCCTGCTCCACCCAGAGGGTCTTGCCCACGGATTGCATCATCTGTTCGGCCACAGCACGATCGGCCTGCCCGATGGCGGGCGGTGCATAGAGCCCGGTCATCCCCAGCCCCAGCAAGGAGGGGGTGTTGGGCATGGTGCGAATGATGCGATCGTGACCGCCCGCCATCTCCTGCAAGCGTGCGACGCGAATGCCGGCGGCGATGGAGATGAGCAACTTGCCATCCAGCGAGCCAAGCTCGGCCACCAGCGCCGTCAGCATGCCCGCCATCAGCTGGGGCTTGACCGCCAGCACGATCACCTCGGCCTCCCGGGCCGCCTCGGCGTTGTCCTGGGTGATACGGATGCCGAACTGGCTGGCCAGTTCGTCCAGCTTGGGGCGGCTGGGATTGGCGGCGATGATACGCTCTGCCGGGTAACCCGCCTGGATGAGGCCGGCAATGATACTGCGGCTCATGTTGCCTGCCCCGATGAAGGCGAGGGTTCTCTGCTGCATCAAACACTCCTGTTACTGACATCGCAGCGGATGCCGACCCAGCCTGTGCGGGCTGACAGCATCACACGCGCCTGTTTACCTGAAAAAAGCACGACCGGGGTGTTTCTCGCCCCGGCTCTTGCTCATGAATAGTCACGGGCCCCGAAGATGGCGGTCCCGACCCGCACCATGGTGCTGCCATGGGCAATGGCCGGCTCAAGATCCTCGGTCATTCCCATCGAAAGGGTGTCGACGCTCGGGTATTGTTGCGCAAGCTCGGTGAACAGAGCCTGCATGCGCGCCATCTGGGCCGCCAGCACTCCCTCGTCGCGGGTATGCTCGGGGATGGCCATCAGGCCGCGCAACCGCAGCCGCTCGCTTTGGGCCACCAGGGAGGCCAGGCGGAAAATCTCTTGCTCCGACGTACCGGATTTGCTGCTCTCTCCGCTAATATTGATTTGCAGACAGATATTTAGCGGCGCGAGCCCGCTCGGTCTCTGGTTGTTGAGGCGTTCGATGAGCTTGTCGCGATCGACACTTTGAACCCAGTCGAACCGCTCCGCCACCAGCTTGGACTTGTTCGATTGCAGCGGGCCGATAAAGTGCCACTCTATGTCTGTACAGGCGTTCTGCTCGCGCAAGGCATCAATCTTGAGCGCGGCCTCCTGGGCGTAGGATTCGCCAAAGCGCCGCTGGCCGGCGGCATAGGCAGCCTGAATGTCCCCCAGCGGCTTGGTTTTGCTGACAGCAAGCAACTGGATGTGATCTGGGCTGCGGCCAACACGCCGGGCAGCCTCTACAATACGTTCCTTTACCTGAAGCAGGTGCTGGGCAATCTGGCTCATATTTCGTTCGTAATCTTGTGATGGGAGAATAACAAATCTATGGATATCACAGAGTTATTGGCATTCAGTGTAAAGCATAAGGCCTCGGATCTACACCTCTCGGCCGGAGTCCCCCCGATGATCAGGGTTGATGGGGAGGTTCGCAAGATCAATTTGCCCGCCCTGGATCACCGGGAAGTCCATGCTCTCATTTACGACATCATGAATGACCACCAGCGCAAGGAGCTGGAGGAGAACTTCGAAGTGGACTTCTCCTTCGAAGTGCCCGGCATGGCACGCTTTCGGGTCAACGCCTTCCAGCAGGCGCGCGGCTCGGGCGCGGTGTTTCGTACCATCCCGAGCACCGTTCTGACCCTGGACGATCTGGGGGCGCCGGAGATATTTCGCAAGATTGCGGAGTACCCTCGCGGCCTGGTGCTGGTGACTGGGCCCACCGGCTCGGGCAAATCCACCACCCTGGCCGCCATGGTCGATTACATCAATGACAACTTCCACCACCACATCCTCACCATCGAGGACCCCATCGAATTCGTGCACGAGAACAAGCGCTGCCTGGTGAACCAGCGGGAAGTACACCGCGACACCAAGAGCTTCAGCAACGCCCTGCGCTCGGCCCTGCGGGAAGACCCGGATATCATCCTGGTAGGTGAAATGCGGGACCTCGAAACCATCCGTCTCGCCATGACCGCCGCCGAAACCGGGCACCTGGTGTTTGGCACCCTGCACACCTCCTCGGCTGCCAAGACCATCGACCGTATCATCGACGTCTTCCCCGGCTCGGAAAAGGACATGGTGCGATCCATGCTCTCCGAATCCCTGCGGGCGGTCATCTCCCAGACCCTGCTCAAGCGTATCGGTGGCGGCCGGGTGGCGGCCCACGAGATCATGCTGGGGATCCCGGCGGTGCGAAACCTCATCCGGGAAGACAAGGTGGCCCAGCTCTATTCCGTCATCCAGACCGGGATGACCCACGGCATGCAGACCATGGACCAGAGCCTCAAGCAGCTGGTCAACCGGGGGGTCGTCGCCTCCCTCGACGCCAAGGCCAAGGCGGTCGATCCCAATACCATTTAAGCTCGCACACCCAAGGAGTCGCCATGAACATGGATGTTCTGCTCGCCGCACTGGTTGAACAAAAGGGCTCGGATCTCTTCATCACGGTCGATGCCCCCCCGACCCTCAAGGTCAACGGGCGTCTGGTGTCGCTCGGGCCGGCTCCCCTCGACAAGACGACGGCGCTGGCGTTGATCAGGGAGAGCCTGGACGAGACCCACTTCGAGCGCTTCCTGCACACCCGCGAGGCCAACTACGCCATCCAGCGAGGCTCGCTGGGGCGCTTTCGGGTCAGCGCCTTCTGGCAACAGGATATGCCGGGCATGGTGCTGCGCCGCATCGAGACCCGCATCCCCACCTTTGACGAGCTGGTGCTGCCCCCCATCCTGCAGGAGGTCGCCATGGCCAAACGCGGGCTGGTGCTCTTCGTCGGCGCCACTGGCGCCGGCAAGTCCACCACCCAGGCGGCCATGATCGGCTTTCGCAACCAGCACGGTGACGGCCACATCCTGACGGTGGAGGATCCGGTGGAGTTCGTCCATCAGCACGATCGCTGTCTGGTGACCCAGCGGGAGGTGGGGATCGACACCGCATCCTTCGATGTCGCCCTCAAAAACTCCCTGCGCCAGGCCCCGGATGTCATCCTCATCGGTGAAATCCGCTCCCAGGAGACCATGGAGTTCGCCATCCAGTTCGCCGAGACGGGGCACCTCTGCCTCGCCACCTTGCACGCCAACAATGCCAACCAGGCGCTGGATCGCATCCTGCATCTGGTCCCCCAGGAGAAGCACCGCCAGTTCCTGTTCGATCTCTCCTTCAACCTGCGCGCCATCGTCGCCCAGCAGCTGCTCCCCTCCGCTCATGGGCAGCGCCGGGTCGCCGCCTTCGAGATCCTGCTCAACACCCCGCTCGTCACCGACATCATCCGCAAGGGAGAGATGCACAGACTCAAGGAGGTGATGACCAAATCCGGCGAGCTCGGCATGCAGACCTTCGATCAGGCGCTGTTCGGCCTGTTCTGTGCCGGCCAAATTGGCTACAGTGAGGCCCTTGCCCATGCCGACTCCGCCAACGACCTGCGACTGCTCATCAAGCTGTCGGGTCGCGAGCAGCTGGGCGCAGGCACTCTCGACAACGTGACCCTGGATGAATGAGGGGCGTGCGTCATCGCTAGTAAAGGACAGTTATGCTGATTGTGGTTTCCCCGGCCAAGACGCTGGATTACGAGTCACCCCTGGTGACCTCCCGTTTCACCCAACCCGAACTGCTGGACCACTCCGCAGCACTGATCACCCGGGCTCGTCAACTGAGCCCGGACCAGATCGCCAGCCTGATGAAGATCAGCGACAAGCTCGCCGGCCTCAACGCCGCCCGCTTTGCCGAGTGGCAGCCTGACTTCACGCCGGCCAACGCCCGCCAGGCGCTGCTGGCCTTCAAGGGGGACGTCTACACTGGTCTGGCCGTAGAAGATTTCAGCGAGGCCGACCTCGACTTCGCCCAGGCCCACCTGCGCATGCTCTCCGGCCTTTATGGCGTACTGCGGCCGCTTGACCTCATGATGCCCTACCGCCTGGAGATGGGGATTAGGCTTGAGAACCCGCGCGGCAAGGACCTCTACCAGTTCTGGGACGACATCATCACGGAGCACCTGAACAAGGCGCTGGCGGCCCAGGGGGACGACGTGCTGATCAACCTCGCCTCCGACGAGTATTTCAAGTCGGTGCGCCCGAAAGCCCTGCAGGGGCGCATCATCACACCGGTGTTCAAGGACGAGAAGAACGGCCAGTTCAAGATCATCAGCTTCTACGCCAAGAAGGCCCGCGGCATGATGGCACGCCACATCATCAAGCATCGGCTCACCCGGGTGGAACAGCTGACCGGTTTCAATGCCGACGGCTACTACTTTGTACCGGAAGAGTCCGACGCCAATACCCTGATGTTCAAGCGCGCTGAAAATTAATTACACATTCAAGGGAACCAAGTCGGAGATCCTCGGGTCTGACTCTGTGAATCCTCTGTTGTAAGCACTTTTTGTTGGCCGACGTCCTTGCGTCGGCTTTTTTCTGCGCCTCTCTCAGGCCACTCCCCAGGCAGCAGACAGCAAAACGGCCATCCTGGGATGGCCGTTTCAACTGTGCTCGGGGGCATTACTTCTTTTTCTTCTTTGCCGACTTCTTGGCATCCTTCGGCTTTTTCTTCTTCACCGGCACCCGCGCTTCCTTGTGTCTGGGGCGCAGCTCATCGATCACCCGGCGCTTGAGGCGCTCCTCGGTGTAGCGTTCGATCTTGGCGACCATGGCCATGTCGTGAGCTTCCACCAGGCTGATGGCGCAGCCACGGTTGCCGGCACGACCGGTACGACCGATGCGGTGCACATAGACATCCGCGCCGTAGGGCATGTCGTAGTTGATGACATGACTGACGTTCGGCAGGTCGATGCCGCGGGCGGCCACGTCGGTGGCGATGAGGAAGGGCACCTCCCCTTCGTGGAACTTGCGGATAGACTCTATGCGCTTGGCCTGCTCCATCTCGCCACGGATCCAGGCGCAGGGCACGCCTGCCGCCTGCAACTGGCCGGAAAGCTCCGCCAGTCGCTCACGGGTCTTGACGAAGATGATGGCCTTCTGGGTCTCCGGGTTTTTCAGGATGTGCACCAGCAGAGCCAACTTGTGGGCGGCATCATCGGCCAGGTGGATCCACTGGGTGATGGGGCGGCGCTCGCTGCGGGGCGGCTCGGCGTGCAGCTCAACCGGGTCTTTGAGGATCTCGCTCGCAAACTTCTCGAGGCCGGCCCCTTCCAGGGTGGCGGAGAAGAGCATGGTGTGCTTGCGGTAGCGCGCCTCTTCCACGATGCGGTTCACGTCCTTGATGAAGCCCATGTCCAGCATCCGGTCCGCTTCATCCAGCACCAGCACCTCGATGTCGTGGCTCTCGAACTCCTCTTTCTCGATGTACTCGAGCAGACGGCCCGGGGTGGCCACCACGATGTCGGTGGTCTTGGTCAGGGCAGGCAGCTGCTCTTCATGGCTGACGCCACCGATGATGGTCTCGATGCTGAGATGGGTGTGCACCGCCAGGGCCTTGGCGTGAGCACTCACCTGCAGCGCGAGCTCGCGGGTCGGAGTCAGGATCAGCATGCGGCACGGACCCGGCTTGCGACGCGGGAAGTCCAGCAGGTGCTGCATCGCGGGCAGCAGGAAGGCGGCGGTCTTGCCGGTGCCGGTCGGCGCAGAGGCCAGAATATCGCGGCCGTCCAGGGCTGGCTCCAGCACCATCTGCTGGATGGTGGTGGGGCGGGTGAATCCCATCTCGGCCAAGGCCCGACTGAGGGCTGGATTCAGGTCGAAATCATCAAAGGACTGGCTCATGGCAATACTCGGTCATTAAGGAAGCGGCAGATTATAGGCGATTATGCCGCCGGCTCCTATGGTGACTGTGGCTTAGCCGCTATAATCGCCGGCCATTTTCCGCGGGCAGGCACAGGAGGAGGGCCGAATGGGGCGCAACAACGGTTTCACGTTCAAGCAATTTCACATCGATCACGACCGCTGCGCCATGAAGGTCGGTACGGACGGCATTCTGCTGGGAGCCTGGGCGCCGGTCGACAGCGCCCGCCGGGTGCTGGACATCGGCACCGGCAGCGGCCTCATCGCCCTGATGCTGGCCCAGCGCAGCACGAACGACTGCCACATAGACGGGGTGGAGCTGGATAAGGATGCAGCCGTGCAGGCCCAGGAGAATGTGGCGGCCTCCCCCTGGCGTGAGCGGGTCACCATCATAGAGAGCGCCATTCAGGATCACCTCGCCCCCCCTTACGATCTCATCGTCTCCAACCCGCCCTATTTCCCGGCAGGCCAGACACTTCGCGATCCGGCCAGGGCTCTGGCCCGTCATACCGGGGGGCTCGACCCAAGGGGATTGCTGGCCGCCAGCGATCGCCTGCTGAGCCGTACCGGGCAACTGGCCCTGGTGCTGCCCACGGCGATGGCGGATGAAATTTTATGCATTTCGTCGAGTTATGATCTGTATGAGCGTTGTTATCTGGCTGTTACTACCAGAGAGGGGAAAGAGGCAAATCGTGTTTTATTGCTGCTTGGCAGAGGATTAAACAAGTGTGAGAGGGGTGAAATTGTGATCCATTCTGCCACTGGAGGCTATTCCGACAGATATATCCAACTAACCAGCCCCTTCTATTTGAAGATGTAAATTTTGCCTTGAACTATTTTTTCACATCATTATGCTGACTGCTAAATGAGCGCCCGCTCAAGACCAGTTCAAACCACTGGTCGCGATGAAAAAACCAGCGGGGCTCTTTTTTTTACCCCCGGAAAGTGCCGGTCACTGACAAATAAAAAACTATAACAAGCAATAGTTTACAAGACAGACGAGGTTGAACTTGACGAAATCACTCACATTGTCCGATGTACTCGGATTGGGCTTCATGACCTTTGCGTTCTATCTGGGCGCAGGCAACATCATCTTCCCGCCCCTGGCCGGCTTCATGGCGGGTGAGCACCTCTCCCTGGCCATGCTGGGCTTCCTGGTCACCGCCGTGGGCCTGCCCCTCATCACCATCATCGCCGTCGCCAAGGCTGGCAACGGCTGGGCCGGCATGACCAAGCTGCTGCCGGCCGGCGTGGCCACCGCACTGGCCGTCGCCATCTACATCATCATCGGCCCGGCCTTCGCCGCCCCCCGTACCGGCCTGGTGGCCTACGAGATGGGCCTCAAGCCCTTCCTTGGCGACATGGGACCATCCGGTCTGGCTGCCTACACAGTACTGTTCTTCGGCGTGGCCATCCTGGTCTCCCTCAACCAGGGCAAGCTGATGGATGCCATCGGCAAGTACCTGACCCCGCTGCTGATGCTGCTGCTGCTGACCCTGGCCATCGGTGTCTTCGTCGCACCGCAAGGAAGCATGCCTACCGCATCCGGTGACTACCAGAGCACCCCCTTCGTGAAAGGCATTCTGGAAGGCTACAACACCATGGACACCCTGGCGTCCCTGATGTTCGGCGCCCTGATCGTCGACCTGCTGCGCCAGAAAGGCATCCATGACTACCAGAGCCAGTTCAAGTACCTAGCCATCGCGGGCATCATCTCCGCCATCGGTCTCTCCGTGGTCTATGTCTCCCTGTTCCAGCTGGGCAACACCGCTGCCGGCGTCGCCACAGATGTGAGCAACGGCGGTGCCATCGTCAACGCCTACGTGCTGAGTCTGTTCGGCCAACCGGGTCAGTTCATCCTGGCTGCCATCATCACCCTGGCCTGCTTCACCACGGCCGTCGGCCTCATCTCCGCCTGCTCCGACTTCTTCCACAACCTGACCGGCATGAGCTACAAGAAGCTGGTCGTGCTGCTGGGTGTCATCTGCGGCATCGTGGCCAACGTGGGCCTGAGCCAGCTCATCAGCCTCTCCATTCCGGTGCTGGTCGCCATCTACCCGGTTGCCGTGGCGCTGGTACTGGTCACCTTCCTGAAGGGTTACTTCGGTCACCCCCGTCTGGTGTTCCGCTCCGTGCTGCTGGTCGCCTTCCTGTTCGGCTGCCTGGACGGCCTGGGCGCCGCCGGCATGAAGATGGATGCTTTCGCCTTCCTGCCGCTGTTTGACAAGGGCCTTGCCTGGTTGCTGCCGACCCTGCTGGCCTGTGGCCTCGGTGTCATGGTGCGTGGCAATGGCAAGCTGGCTGCAGAAGCGGCCTGATAACAGATCTTGACCAAATAAAGAGGCCAGCATTCGCTGGCCTCTTTTTTATTGGTGCAATCTGGTTCATCCGTTGTGGAGAGCGCTCTTCAGAGGACGGTTGCGGGCTTGGGTTTGCCTGCAAGACCGTACCAGTGATGCTCAAATCGGCCCGCATGCCAGCGCAGGGTGCCCCAGGGCTGGTCAGCCTGCCAGCGCGGGAAGTTGATCTCCACGCGGTTGTCTTCGTACTTGTAGAGAGAGGTGCTGATCTCGATATCCGACAGGATAAGCAGCACCACCCCACCGATGACACTCCATTTCAGCATCTTCCACATGGCGATTACTCGAAGCAGATCTCGATGGTGGCACGGCCATACTCCGATTCGAACGGCATCATGATCTTGGCGCCGTCGGCCCGGTGAGTGATGGTGTGATTGGGACCGGAGACGATGACCGGGGTCGCCATGTCGAACTCATAGCCCTTCTCCCCCAGCATGCGTTTGGCGCCGCCCGTCACCATGTTGGTGATCTCGCCCACCATGTCGGTCACTTCCTCGTTGATGGTGGCCGGCGCCTCCCCCAGCATGCGACGCATGATCTCCAATGCCAGCCCCTTCTCGAAGCTGATGGAGAGGGAACCCCGGGTCTGCGGACCCACCATGCCAATCAGGCCGGAGACATCTCCCCGAGCCAGCTCGTCCGTCTTGCGCTTGGGCGCGCCCGGTTTGAGTTCCAGCTGTGCCATGGTGGAGAGCACGTTGAGCAGGGAGAGCAGGAACGGGTTTACAAAATCAGCCTTCATCTTGACTTCCTACGGTAACGGAACAGCGGGCACATTGACCATGGGCTTCTATGGTCTTGTTGGTAATAGTAAAACCATGCTGATGAGCCTGCTCGGAAAAGGCGCCGTCGATGGCGGGATCGTGCAGCTCCACTACCTCACCGCAACGATCGCAGATCAGCAGTTGCATCGGGTGGGCATGGTCGAAGTGGCAGCAGAAGATGAAGGCGTTGAGCGACTCCACCTTGTGGGCAAAGCCCTGTTCGAGCAGGAAGTCGAGCGCCCGATAGACGGTAGGCGGTTTGGCATGAGCCTCGGTCTGCTGCAACTGGGCCAGCAAATCATAGGCACTAATGGCATTGCCGTGGGCGGCAAGCAGCCGGAACACCTGGCGCCGTGTCGGGGTGAAACGGATCCCTCGCTGCTCGCAGAGGCGTTCCGCTCGTTGTAGAAGTTGGTCTTGATTCATGTTCACGCAGATACCCTGTCAATTAGCCGGATACTATCACAGGGCCCCCAGTGCGCGGCGACAAAATTCATTTTCTGGGGCTGTCTCACGTTGTGATAGAATCCCGCCCCTTGTTTGGCCAACCCGGATGATTTTTATGCAGGCGCAGCGCTTTTCCATCGCCCCCATGCTGGACTGGACCGATCGGCATTGCCGTTATTTCCACCGTCTGATGACCCGCCAGACCCTGCTCTATACCGAGATGGTGACCACGGGCGCCATCATCCACGGCAAGGGCGACTATCTGGGCTACAGCGAGCAGGAACACCCTCTCTCCCTGCAACTGGGTGGCAGCAACCCGGCAGACCTGGCCCGCTGCGCCAGGCTCGCCGAGGAGCGCGGCTATGACGAGATCAACCTCAACGTCGGCTGCCCTTCCGATCGGGTGCAAAACGGCCGCTTCGGCGCCTGCCTCATGGGCGAACCCGCGCTAGTGGCCGATTGCGTCAAGGCGATGCGCGACGTGGTCGACATTCCTGTCACCGTGAAGACCCGTATCGGCATCGACGAGCAAGACTCCTACGAGTTCTTGCAGGCCTTCATCGAGCAGGTTAGGGACGCCGGTTGCGATACCTTCATCGTCCATGCCCGCAAGGCCTGGCTGAGCGGCTTGAGCCCGAAAGAGAACCGCGAGATCCCGCCCCTCGATTATCCTCGCGTCTACCGGGTCAAGCAGGATTACCCGGATCTGACCATTGTCATTAACGGCGGGGTGACCAGTCTGGAGCAGACTCTTGAACATCTGCAGCACCTCGACGGGGTCATGATGGGTCGCGAAGCCTACCAGAATCCCTACATTCTGGCCCAGGTGGACAATCTGGTGTTCGGCGAGAACCATGCCGTGCCAAGCCGCCACGAGGTGGTGCGGATGATGCTGCCCTACATCGAACAGGAGCTGGCCAAGGGCAACTACCTCTCCCACATGACCCGCCACATGCTGGGGTTGTTCCAGAACATGCAGGGGGCGCGCGCCTGGCGTCGCCATCTGAGCGAGAATGCCTGCAAGCCGGGGGCCGACATTCAAGTGGTGCTGGACGCCATGGCCAAGGTGCCGGAGTTCGCGTCGGCCGACGCGGTGGAGTGATCATGTACCGCTTCACCGGATCCTGGCTGCACAAGGCCCTGGTGCGTCTGTGCGCCGGCCTGCTCACTATTCTCGGCATCAAGCTCAGCGCCTTCTATTTCATCGGGCTGCTGATCGTGCTGGGGCTGCACCGGGACCAGATCCTGGGCTAAGCGCCCCACGCTCCCGAACAAGAAAAAGCCGGCGCCCCTGCGCCGGCTTTTTTGTCACCACGGAGGCGACCCGACAATCTGGCTTACTCCTCCTGAACCATGAACTGGAGTTCAGGGGGAGAAGAGGTCAGCACATCGGCGCAGTAATCCCAGGTCGAGATGCGGTAGTGCTGCAAATCTTCATCCAGGTGCAGTCCATCGGATTCCTGATGGAACCAGCTGGCGAAACGGGACGGGGTGATGAGCTGGATCTGCTCCTCGATGACGTGGCTGTCACGCCCCTCCGCCAGATCGCAATCCTCCATCACCCGCACTGCGAAGATGTGGCGAAAACTCACCCGACACAGGGGCAACGGAGGCAGATCGATGCTGCGAGCACGCCCCAGCATGACGGTCAGGGTGTCGCTCCAGATATCCTGATGCAGTTCGGCCACGACCAGGCCGGGAGGGAGTTGACGAGAGGGTGCCCAGGGGACGGCTACCTGCCGAATGGCATTTTTCTGTTCCATATCCACCTCGCTACAGCGCATGCCATATTCTGAGTGTATCTGAAACAAATTTGACGAAGATGGCAAGAAAAAACCCGGCACAAGCCGGGTTTCATTTGATTACAAGACGATCTTATTTGACGGCGTCTTTCAGCGCCTTGCCAGCCACGAAGGACGGCACATTGGCGGCTGCAATCTGGATCTCTTTACCGGTTTGCGGGTTGCGACCGGTACGGCCCGCGCGATGGTTGACCTTGAAGGTACCAAAACCCACCAACTGAACGGCATCGCCCTCTTTCAGGCTCTGGGTAATACCATTGATGATCTCTTCCAGAGCGACTTTGGCCTGAGCTTTGCTCAGGTCTGCTTTGGCGGCAATTGCATCGACAAGTTGAGCTTTGTTCATAACATTTCCTTTATGATCGGGCATTTAGCACCGGGCCACTCTATTCAAAAAAAAACACTCAGGCAAAGGCTTTATCAGCCGGATTGGCTTGAATGCTGGGGTTTTCATCAAGATCTGCGGAAATAGTCACATATATCGCCCCCTTGTCCCCTGGATGGGCGACAGGATGCGAAGTTCCGGTGGGGAGAGGCATGCAAATCCCCGCCTGATGTAACAATATCCCTACACTCCTATTGACGGTCAACTGGATTTTCCCTAGTTATAGGAGTGTCGTCAGTCGATGAGAATGACCGAAGGCATGCGACCCGAGAGCCGCATGTCATGCCCATGGAGGGACTATGTTAACTGAACTGGAAAAAACCAAGCGCGCACTGGCAGGCAAGCACAGAGCAATAGATGACTGGCTGGATGCCAGACAGGCGTTGCTGGTCGAGTACATGCGGCTGGCAGGCCTCATGCCCGCCAAGTGCAAGCAACGCACCCTCCCAGGTCACGTCGAACTGCAACGTTTTTGCGAACAACTGGTCGATTACGTCAGCGCAGGCCATTTCGAGATCTACAACCATGTCGTCACCGCCTTTGAGCAAGCCAGCGGGGACAAACTGGAGCTGGCCAAGCGCATCTACCCCCATATCCGTGCCTGTACCGAATTCGCGCTGGAGTTCAACGACAAGTACAGCAACGCCGACGAAGCCCAGTTGCTGCAACTGGACGAGGATCTGAACCAACTCGGCCCCGTGCTGGAGGACAGGTTCAAACAGGAGGATCGGCTGGTCAAGGCGCTGCAGGTGGTGGAATCCCTCAGCCATCAGCAGGTCTGATATTCAATATCGGAGCCAGTTCAATATCCTGGCGTGCCAGCTGGATTACACTCTGCAACATGAAGGATGAGCATCTTGCTCGCACGCAGACCGGAGACGACCATGGCCGAGCGCCGCCACTTTACTCGGATTTTCTATTTGACCGCCGCCAAGCTCACCCAGGGTGAACACCAGTGGCGCACCCAGCTGGTCGATGTCTCCCTGCAAGGAGCCCTGCTGCTCAGACCCGAGGATTGGGTCGCCAGCGAGGACAAGGAGTACGAAATCTACTTCGTGCTCGGGGGCAGCGACATCGAGATCAAGATGCAGGTCGAGCTGACCCACGAAGCCAGCAAGAAGCTGGGGTTTTACTGCCACCACATCGACATCGACAGCGCCACTCACCTCAAGCGGATGATCGAGCTGAACATCGGAGAGGAACAACTGCTCCATCGCGAGCTGGAGCAGTTGCTGCAAGAGCACCGAGACCACGTCCCCCCCGAATCCTGAGCGGGCGGGCAGAAAAACAAAGGAGCGTCCATACGCTCCTTTTTCATGGTCGATTACAGGGCCTCGAGGGCATCGGAGAGTTTCTTCACCGGCACCACCTCCATCCCCTCGATGGGATGTTTGGGCGCATTGGCATGCGGGACGATGGCTCGGCGGAAGCCGTGCTTGGCCGCCTCCTGCAGTCGCTCCTGACCCGAGGGTACGGGCCGTATCTCGCCAGAGAGCCCCACTTCGCCAAAGACCACCAGATCCTTGGGCAGGGCCTGATCCCGGAAGCTCGACACCATGGCCAGCAGCAGCGCCAGATCCGCGCTGGTCTCCTCGACTTTGACGCCACCCACCACGTTGATGAACACATCCTGATCCGCCATCTGCAACCCGCCGTGACGATGCAGCACCGCCAGCAGCATGGCGAGACGGTTGTGGTCCATCCCCACCGCCACCCGGCGCGGATTGGAGAGCTGGGAGTAATCCACCAGCGCCTGCAACTCCACCAGCAGGGGGCGCGTGCCTTCCCAGATCACCATGACGATGGAGCCCGGAGCCTGCTCCTCCCCGCGGCTGAGGAAAATCGCGGAAGGGTTGCTCACCTCCTTCATTCCCTGCCCGGTCATGGCGAAGACCCCCAGTTCGTTGACCGCACCGAAGCGGTTCTTGTGGGAGCGCAGGGTGCGAAAACGCGAGTCGTGCCCGCCATCCAGCAGCACGGAGCAGTCGATGCAGTGCTCCAGCACCTTGGGGCCCGCCAAGGTGCCGTCCTTGGTGACGTGGCCCACCATGAAGATGGCCACATGATTCTGCTTGGCATAGCGTGTCAGCAGCGCCGCCGACTCCCGCACCTGGGAGACGGACCCCGGCGCGGACTGCACATCCGCCACGTGCATCACCTGGATGGAGTCGATGACCATGATCTGAGGTTGCTCCTGCTGGGCGATGAGGCAGATCTGCTCGACACTGGTCTCGGACAACATGCGCAGCTTGTCCGTGGGCAGACCCAGCCGACCAGCCCGCATCGCCACCTGTTGCAGTGACTCCTCACCGGTCACATAGAGGGTCTTCATGCGCTGCGCCAGGCCGCACATGGTCTGCAGCAACAGGGTCGACTTGCCGGCCCCGGGGTTGCCGCCGATGAGAATGGCCGAACCGGGGACCACGCCGCCACCGAGTACGCGGTCCAGCTCCTTGAAGCCCGAGCTGAAACGGGGGATCTCCGTGGTGGCGATCTCCGCCAGGGTCTGCACCTGGCTGCCGACGGCGCCCGCATAACCGGTATAACGAGCGCTCTTGCCGGGTGTCGTCACCCCCAGTCGCACCTCGGTGATGGTGTTCCACTCCTTGCACTCGCTGCACTGGCCTTGCCAGCGGGTGAAGTCGGCTCCACATTCGGAACAAACATAGGCGGTTTTGTTTTTGGCCATGGATAACTCGGGGACAGGATGAATTCCTGCTTGATATACTTGTTTGCGACCGGCAGATCAAACCCAGAATCGGAAAAGTGACTTTCCGCGGCAGGAATACATGGATTCAGAACAACCACTACATCTGATAGAACAACTTGTCCCCCTGCTCCGGGAAAAGGACTTCGACGAAATCTTCAACCGTCTGACCCAGAACGAAAATACCAACAGTCGGTTCCTGCTGAAGATGGAACTCAAACGCAAGTGCACCCCCTGTCGGCGCGTCATCGACATGCGCAACGAGCTGGGCGCCCTCTGTCAGGTGCATGAGTTCGACGGGGTGACCCACTTCATGCCCGCCGAGGCCATCGAGCTGTTTCAATCCCAGTGCTACCTCTACCGGGACAGCTACACCCTGGGGGTCTACGAGGCGCTGCAAGCCTGGTACAAACTCAACCAGGGGCGCAGCGACAATCTGGCACTGCCCATCAGCCCGTTTCGTCCGTTCGATGTCAGTGCCATCCCCTTCGCCAGCCATTACGGGCGACAGGAAGAGCGCATGCACTTCAGCTCGCCCATGGTGCTCCAGCTCGCCAACGGCGAGAAGATCCTCGCCAAGAGCTCCGACATCTCCCTCGGCGGCATCCGGGTATCCGTGCCCTATCTGCCCGACTACCAGACAGGCGACCTGATAGCCGTCTTCTTCACCGGACTGGAACGCGATCATCCCCATCCCCTGCTGCGTGACCCCGTCAGCTACCAGATCCTGGGGGAGGAGAGAAAAGAGGACAAATTCTGGCTCAGGCTGCTCAAGAACGGCGAGCATCCGGTGTTTGACGAGTTCCTGCGCGACTTCATCGAGCGCAACCGCAGCCGCTATCGCGTCAGCGTCGACTACCTGCTCTCCGCCGCCGTCATCAAGGGGTATGAGCAGTTCTATCTGCCGCGCATGACCGGCATGCCCCTCTATTTCGGCAAGGGCAGCGTCCCCGCCCTCGAGATCGCCCTGCGCACCGAGAACAACCAGCACATTCTCGAATACTGGCGCGACGCCAAGAATCGCGACATGCTCGCCAGCCTCTTCACTGCGGCCCGCATGCCCTCGTTGCTTCCAGGCAAAGAGGGGCTGCGCGAGACGCTGATCTACAGCTTTACCCATGCGGTACGCAGCCACCTCTACTTCTTCTCCGCGACCCGGGAGGAGCTGGAACAGAGCGGACTGACCGCGCTCTTCTTCCAGATCGGCGCCCGCCGCCCCAGCTGGCGGGTATACAAGTTCAGCATGGAAGCCTGCACCCTGCGGGAGGCCGACCTCGACAACCCCCAGGGCGGGGCGAGCCAGTTGCAGGACAGGCTGCTGCGCGAGCGCCTGGCCCAGCTCGGATACGTGGGCATGCTGCAGGAGATAAACCTGGACAACCAGCGTGACGAGTTCCAGCGAGAGACGGGTCAGGATCCGCTCAACGCCAACGCCTTGCAGCGCTTTGGCCATGACATCCATGCCGCCCCCTTCGAGATAGAGACGCTGCACTATGTGCAACTGCGCAAGGAGGCGCGCTACATGCACAAGACGGCCATCGTCTTGCATCACAAGGAGCGCTCCTGGGTCGGCTGGACCCGAGACATCTCGGCCCACGGCATGCAAATCGAGCTGGAGGAGCCGTTCGACGGGGAGAAGGGAGACATCATCACGGTGGCTCTGCCCCGCTTGCAGGAGCTCGCCAGGAACATGGACCTGCAACGCCTGCCCTATCGGCTGGTCAGCCTCAACCTGAGCAGAACAGTGCTGCATCTGTGCATCGAGGGGACGGCCGAGCGCCATACCGGCCACCAGTTCTTCAGCCTGCTTATCGAAAGCAACCAGAACAAGCTCAAGACCACCCGGGAGTTCAATCGCTATCGCGGCATGGCTAGGGCGCTGCGCAACCTCTACACCCACCACCTGTTCAACACCCCCGTCTATGTGAACAAGCTCAAGGCCGCCCCGAAACTGGCCGCGGCCGGCCTCTCGCCACAGCCACGCAGCCTTTCCCGTCTGCTGCGCATCTGTGCCGAGCAGGATCAGCAGTTGAACCTGTATCCCCTGTTCCAGGGGGCTCTGCTCAAGGCCCTGCTGCTCAATCCCCTGCGCGCCATCGAGCGGGAAGACAAGCCGGAAGAGGAGGAGGTCTACATCGCCGCCCTCCACTCTCAGGGGGGAACACCCCTGTTTCGCAGCCACCTGGCCAGCAGCTTCAGCTCACCGGATCAAAAGCGCCGCTTCATCGAGCTGGCCCGGCAACAGGGCGAGTTCTATTCGGTACTGGTGGGTATTTCGCGCACCGGCCGCCCGGACACCAGCTTCATCGCGGGTGAACTGGACTACATCGCCAAGTTCGCCATTCACAAGGCCAAGAAGCTGGAAGAGGAGCTCTGGAGTGTCGTGGGCGTGGGTGAACTGACCGATACCACCGAGGCGACCCTGTTCCGCCTTGGCATACCATCCGGGCCCCGCTAACCAGCAGGGCCGGGAGACAACAAAAAACGGGCACGCAAGCGCCCGTTTTTTGTCTATCAGGCAGCCTGGGGGTTGCGCAGCCAAGCGAGGATGTCGGGGAAGTGATCCTCCTGTGCCTGGGGGGCCGTCAGCATGTTGATGTGGTCGTAATCGAGGCGGTTGCCGTTGTCCCGCCCAAGGCGGGTGTGGCGGGCGGCCGAGCCCATCTCGTCGCTGAAGCGGCGCACGTCGACGGGGTGGCCAAGTACCTTGTCCGCCTTGGCGGAGATCATCCAGAGCGGGGGCCAGTTGACCCGGCTCGCCGCCTCGTCATAGGCGAAACCGTCAAAGGGATCCTGCCAGGGCCCGCACTTGACCCAGGGGATGGTTTCCTGCAGGTAGCGCAGGGGCTCATCATCGGCCCCAATCTTCAACCGGCGGGCGGCCAGAAACCCCTGGCGGCTCGCCAGCCAGGGGGCGAGCCGGTTCCAGATCAGATCCACCTTCAACCAGCGCTCCGGGTTCTGCACCGAGACCCCCCGCTTGGTGCCGAAGAACACCAGGCTGGCAACCTGCTCCGCCAGCTCGGGGAAGCGCACCAGGGTCGAGGCCATGATGACGCCGCCCCAGGAGTGGGCCATCCAGTGCACCCGGGCACCGGCATGGCGGGCCGATACCCAGCGCTGCAGGGCGGGCAGATCCTCGGTGATCAGCTCATGCTGACCGTGGCCGGCCCGCTCGGCGATGGTCGGTGTGCTCAGACCCCGACCACGCAGATCCGCCACATAGACCTGATACCCGTGGCGAGCCAGAAAGCAGGCCAGCCCCTTGCCCGATTCGGTGTAGAAGATGCGGCCGTTCTCGATGGCCCCGTGCACCATCAGGATGGGGTCGGCATGCACCGCGACACCGGGCTGGATATGGCGCACATGGAGTCGATGCTCACCGCAGGGGACAAACAGGGATTGCTGTAACAGTTCCATCTCGTGATCGGCTCCTCCTTGAGCGGGATCAGCACCAGCGTCGGTCGCGACAAGCCAGGGCGCCGAGCAGGCAGAGCACCCCTTCCAGATCGTGGTGATTGAGGGTCGCCGCCGCTTGGGCACGTACCAGGGGTTTGGCATGAATGGCAATGCCAAGCCCCGCCACCCCCATCATCTTGAGATCGTTGGCACCATCGCCGACCGCGACCGTCTGGGATGCAACCACCTCGTACTCCGAGGCCAGCTGTTGCAGCGCCTCGGCCTTGGCGGCGGCATCGACGATGGGGCCGCTCACCTTGCCGGTCAGCAGGCCCCCTTCCACCGCCAGCTCGTTGGCGAAAATGGCATCCAGACCCAGAGCACGCTGCAACTCGCCGGCAAAGCGGGTGAAGCCACCGGAGGCGATCGCCACCTTCCAGCCAGCCTGCTTGAGGGTATCGACCATGAGTGGCAGGCCCGGCATCCAGGGCATGTCGGCCGCCACCTCGTCGAGGATGGTGACCGGCGCCCCTTCCAGCAGCGCCACCCGGGCACGCAGACTGTCGGCAAACTCCAGCTTGCCCTGCATGGCCGCCGCGGTAACGGCCGCCACCTGCTCACCGACCCCGGCCAGCCGCGCGATTTCGTCGATGCACTCTATCCTGATCGCGGTGGAATCCATGTCCATCACCAGCAGACCGGGCTCACTCAGGGTAGGCAGGGCGGCCAGATGACACAGGTCGATGTCCCACTCCTGGGCTTTGAGCGCCTGCACCAGCTCGGGGGAGAAGCGGTTGGTGCCAAGCAGCAGCAGCGGAATACCGGCCTGCTCCCCTGCGGGATAGAGGCTTGACTCAAGCCCCTGGGCATCCAGCTGCTGGGCCAGGCGGGCCAGATGACCGGCCTCCAGCCCCTTGCCAAACAGGACAATCCAGGCGCTGTCGTGGGCGTTGGCCGCGGGCAGCAGGGCTTCGTTGGTGAGCTGCCAGCAGGGGGCACAGCTCAGGGCCCCGGACCAGTCGTGCAGGGAGCGGGGAAGTTGGGACAACAACATAAGAGAGACGCCTTCCTTGGAAATCATGGGGTTCATCATGCGGGCCCAGAGTAGCGTATTGCTTTTTGTACAGGCAAGCGCCAAGATCCCGCCTGCGGTGCGGGCAGACATGGAAACAGACCACCCTGTTTCCCGCTTCGCGGCACCGGGGCACCAGCCAGCCCCGCTCATCCATTACCAGAGGCCCGGTTCTGTGCGTCATCTTCCCATCAAACGTGTTGTCAGCCTGGCGGCGGGAGTCCTGCTCGGTCTCTGGGTGCTGGTGCTGCTCATCCACATGCAGGGAGAGAGCCAGGCCGCCCTGCACGCGGCGGCACGGGACAGGGCACAGGCGCTGGTCGCCTATGCCGCCCGGGACATGCGCCGCTGGATCAAGGAGGACAAGGAGAACGAGCTGGAGAGACTGGCGCAGGATCTGGCCGCCGAGCCTGACATTCTGGATGTCACCCTCTATGACGCCCGCGGTATTCCCCTCGCCCAGTCGGACAACGCCCTGCCGCTGGACAGTCTGCTGCCCATCGGCAGCGACAACAAATCCCTGCCGGAGCAGGGAAAGGGGCGCATCCAGTTCGTCCAGGAGATCCAGGACGGAAACCTGACCCTGGGCTATCTGAGGATCACCCTGGAAGAGCAGAAACTGCTGGCCGCACAGGATACCCATCTCAAGGTCAACCAGGAGAAACAGCGCCTGATGCTGCTGGTGATGCTGCTGGCCGGCCTGCTCATCTCCTACGGGGTGCGTCGCAACTACATGCGGGTGCGCAAGCACAAGAAACAGAGCAAACCCGCCGCTCCGCAATAAGCGGGAGTGGATCACATTCTCCGGCTTGTATATAACACTGGCAAGATCACTGGCAGGAGAGCCACATGATTGCCCCCCCCTTGCCGCTGGATGAACACAGTCGACTGGAACGACTGCGCATCCTCGGCCTGCTCGACCACGAGCCCATCGATCAGCTTGATCGCCTCACCCGGCTCATCACCCGGCATTTCGCACTCCCCATCGCCATGGTCTCCCTGACCGACGTGAACAGGCAGTGGTTTCTCGCCCGCACCGGGATCGATATGTGCGAGATCAACCGGGAGCACTCCTTCTGCGGTCATGCCATTTTGCGCCCCGACATCATGCAGGTACCGGATGCCAGACGGGATCTCCGCTTTGCCGACAATCCGCTGGTGACCGATGATCCCGGCGTGGTCTTCTACGCCGGCCGACCCCTGCGCGCCCTCGATGGCGTGGTGCTCGGCACCCTCTGCCTGGTGGACCATGTGCCGCGCCATCTCGACGAAGATGCCTGCCGGGATCTCGACGACTTCGGCCGCCTGGTGGAGAACACCCTGCACGATTTGGAGCGGCGCCACCAGGTGCGCACCCTCAACCAGGTGCTGGAAGACAAGGAGCATCTCTTCACCCTCACCTTCAACCAGTCGTCGGTGGGCATGGCCCTCTCCTCCCTCGAGGGGAAATGGCTGAGAGCCAACCCGGGGCTGGAGCGGCTGCTCGGTTACAGCGAGCATGAGATGCTGAGCCGGACCTGGCTCGCCATGACCCATCCCGAAGATCTGCAACGGGAGCAGCCCCTGTTCGATGCCCTGATCGCGGGGCAACGGCAGGATTACCGGCTGGAGAAGCGGATGATCCGGGCCGATGGCACCCAGTGCTGGGTCCAGCTCAGCGTGACCCTCTGCCAGAGCCGCACCATGGCCCCCCACATGATCGCCGTGTTTGCCGACCTCACCGAGCGCAAACAGGCCGAAGCCGAACTCGTGCGGCTGCAGCAAGGGCTCGAGCAGCAGGTGCAGTCACGGACCCGGGAGCTTTCCCGCACGGTGGAACAGCTGCATCAGGAGATGCGCGAGCGCGGCGCCATGCAGCAGCAGCTGTGGCAGGAGCAGCGCCGCTTGCAGCACATGCTGGAGCACACCAGCAATGCCTTCCTCGAGCTCGATGCCGATTTCATCATCACAGGCTGGAACCCGGCCTCCACCACCCTGCTCGGCTGGCACGCCGACGAGATGCTGGGCCGTCCCCTCTTCGGGCTGCTCGGCGCCGAGCATCCCCTGCTGAGCCTGTCAGGCAACCCGCAGAGTCCGCCACGGCGGCTGGAGTGCGACATCATCACCCGCACAGGCCGGCACATCCCGGTCGAGGTGATTGCCGAGCGTTACCAGTTCGACGGCAAGGTGCGCATCGCCCTGTTTTTGCACGACATCACGGCCCGCCGCCAGGTGCTCGCGGAGATCGAGCGTGGCCGTGCCCGACTGCGGGCCATCACCGATGGCCTGCCGGTCACCATCAGCATGGTGTCGCCCGAGGGGCGTTACCTGTTCGCCAACCAGGCCTATTGCCGCTACTTCGGGCTCGATACCGAACAGATGCGGGAGATGAGCGTGCGGGACGTCATCGGCGAGGAGGCCCACGGCAGGGCCATGGCCTATGTGGCAAAAGCCCTCGCCGGTGAGCAGGTGAGTTTCGAGCACCGTTTCGATCTCCCCATAAGCCGACGCGACCTCAGGATCACCATGATCCCGAGCCGGGGCGACGAGCCCGGGGTCTACATCCTCGGCAGCGACATCACCGAGTTCAAGGCACTGCAAAGCCAGCTGGAACACGAGGCGGCTCACGACCCCCTCACCGGCCTGCCCAACCGGCGCGCCTTCACCCTGCGCCTCTCCCGGGAGCTGGAGCGGGTGCGTCAGAATGCCGAACCCCTGGGCCTGCTGTTCCTCGATCTCGACGGCTTCAAGGGGATCAACGACAGGCTGGGACACCACGTCGGCGATGCTCTGTTGCAACGCTTCGCCCAGGTGCTGAGTGCCGAGGTGCGCCCGGGGGACATGGTGGCGCGCCTGGCCGGCGACGAGTTCACCATCATACTGCCCGCCTTGCGCCAACCGGCGCAGGAGCTGCCCGCCCTGTGCGAGCGGCTGCTGGCGGCCATGGCGGTTCCTGGAGACGTGGGCGGTCATCGGCTGCCCCTTGCCGGCAGCATAGGGGGCGCCCTCTGCCACTCGGGCCAGTATTGTCACATCGATGATCTGCTGCACCGGGCCGATGCCGCCATGTACCAGGCCAAGCAGTCGGGCAAGGGGCGCTTCGCCCTCGATCTCTGACCGTGCTTCGCATAAAAAAACGGCGGCCCGAGGGCCGCCGTTTTTTTATGCGCGAGGGGGATCAGTTGTCACCCAGCAGGACGGAGTCCAGCGCGATTTCGATCATGTCGTTGAAGGTCAGCTGACGCTCTTCGGAGGTGGTCTGCTCACCGGTACGGATATGGTCGGAGACGGTGCAGATGGTCAGCGCCTTGGCACCGTACTCGGCGGCCACGCCATAGATACCGGCGGCTTCCATCTCGACACCCAGGATGCCGTATTTTTCCATGACGTCGAACATGGAGGGGTCCGGGGTGTAGAACAGATCGGCGGAGAAGATGTTGCCCACGCGCACGGCCACGCCCTTGTTCTTGGCAGCCTGAACGGCATTGGCCACCAGATCGAAGTCGGCGATGGCGGCGAAGTCGTGGTCCTTGAAGCGCAGACGGTTCACTTTGGAATCGGTGCAGGCACCCATGCCGATCACCACGTCACGCAGTTTCACGTCTTCACGCACGGCACCGCAGGAGCCCACGCGGATCAGGGTCTTCACGCCGTAGTCGGTGATCAGCTCTTTTGCGTAGATGGAGCAGGACGGGATGCCCATGCCGTGACCCATGACGGAGATGCGACGACCCTTGTAGGTGCCGGTGAAACCGAACATGTTGCGCACGTCGCACACCTGCTCGACGTTCTCCAGGAAGGTTTCGGCGATGTACTTGGCACGCAGGGGGTCGCCCGGCATCAGCACGGTATCAGCAAAGGCGCCATCTTTCGCATTGATATGAGGAGTTGCCATTCTCTTTATTCCTTCACACTAGGTTGAGTTTTATTGTCTTTATGGATTGTCCGCTGCCTGCGCGGCGGCGGTACATTACAGGAAACCGGGGCCCTGTGGCACCCCGGGCAGGCGAACCGGCCCGGGGTCACCATCACAGGAAGCTGGTACCGTATTGCAGCTTGGGCAGGCCGTGGTAGGCCGCGATGCTCTGGCCGATGTCGGCGAAGGTCTCGCGACGACCGACGGAGCCCGCCTTGACCGGCTTGCCGTAGAACAGTACCGGAATGTATTCGCGGGTGTGGTCGGTACCGCTCCAGGTCGGGTCACAGCCGTGGTCGGCGGTCAGCACCACCACGTCGCCATCCTGCAGCAGGTCGAACAGCTCCGGCAGGCGGGAGTCGAAGTACTCCAGCGCATCGGCGTAGCCCTTGACGTCACGGCGGTGACCGTAGGAGGAGTCGAAGTCCACGAAGTTGGTGAAGACGATGGTCTGGTCACCGGCCGCTTTCACCTCTTCCAGAGTCCTGTCCCACAGCTCGGTCAGACCGGTCCCCTTCACCTGCTTGGTGATGCCCTGCTGGGCATAGATGTCGGCGATCTTGCCGATGGAGACCACCTGGCCACCCGCTTCCTTCATATAGTCCAGCACGGTCGGCGCCGGCGGCAGCACGGAGTAGTCGTGGCGGTTGCCGGTGCGCTTGAAGTTGCCCTTGCCGCTGCCCACGAACGGACGCGCGATGACGCGGCCGATGTTGTAGGGCTCCAGCAGCTCGCGCACGATGTGGCACAGCTCATAGAGCTTCTCGAGGCCATAGGTCTCTTCGTGGCAGGCGATCTGGAACACGGAGTCGGCAGAGGTGTAGAGGATCGGCTTGCCGGTGCGCATGTGCTCTTCGCCCAGATCGTCCAGCACCTGAGTACCGGAGGCGTGGCAGTTGCCCAGATACCCGGGCAGACCGGCCTTCTCGACGATGGCATCCAGCAGCTCCTGCGGGAAGCTGTTGTGGTGGTCATGGAAGTAACCCCACTCGAACAAGACGGGCACGCCGGCAATCTCCCAGTGACCGGACGGGGTGTCCTTGCCGGAGGAGAGCTCCTGGGCAAAGCCGTAGGCACCGATCACCTCGACATCCTTGTTCAGTCCGGCCGGGAAGGTGCCGCTGGCGAGTTCGCCCGCGTGGCCCAGACCCAGCTTGCTGAGGTTTGGCAGGTTGAGAGCGCCACGGCCCTCGATCTCACCGGCGGCGCACGCCTTGGCGATATGGCCAAGGGTATTGGCACCCACGTCGCCGAACTTGTCGGCATCGGCGGCAGCACCAATACCGAAAGAGTCCATCATCAGAATAAAGGTACGTTTCATGGGACTTCCCCTTGTTACAAATCAGCCAGACCGATGCGACGGTAAACCTCGGGCAGCGCCTCTGGTCGGGTGTCGCCGATCTTCACGGCAGCCTGCACCATGCGGGCAGCCTCGGCAAATTGAGCTTCTGTCTGAGCGTGGATCAGGGCGAGCGGCTTGTCAGCATCGACGCTCTGACCCAGGCGGATAAAGTCGGTCAGACCGACCGCATAATCGAGTTTGTCGGCGGCGGCGCGGCGACCGCCCCCCATGGCGACCACCGCCAGACCCAGTTCACGGGTGTCCATGGCGGTGACGAATCCGCTGTGGGCCGCGTAGACAGGGCGCACGATGGCGGCTTTGGGCAGGTAGGCGTCGTAGCGCTCCATGAAGTCGGCGGGACCACCGAGGCCGGTCACCATGCGCCCGAAGATCTCGGCTGCCTTGCCGTTGTCCAGCACCGCCTGCAACCTGGTGCGGGCATCGCCGTCATCGCTGGCAAGACCGGCGGAGATCAGCATCTCGGCGCACAGGGCCATGGTCACTTCGTGGATGCGCGGGTTGCGATACTCACCGGTCAGGTAGCGCACCGCTTCGCGCACTTCCACGGCGTTGCCGGCGCTGGAGGCCAGCACCTGGTTCATGTCGGTCAGGAGTGCAGAGGTGCGGCAGCCGGCACCGTTGGCCACGGCGACGATGCTCCTGGCCAGTTCCTCGGAGGCTTCAAAGGTCGGCATAAAGGCGCCGGAGCCCACCTTCACGTCCATCACCAGGGCTTCGAGCCCGGAGGCAAGCTTCTTGGAGAGGATGGAGCCGGTGATCATGGCAATGGACTCGACGGTGGCGGTGATGTCCCGTACCGCATAGATACGCTTGTCCGCCGGGGCGAGATCGCCGGTCTGGCCGATGATGGCGACACCCGCCTCTTTCACCACTTTCAGGAAGCGGTCGTTGTCGACCGAGGTCTGGTAGCCGGGGATGGCATCCAGCTTGTCGAGGGTACCGCCGGTGTGGCCGAGACCACGGCCGGAAATCATGGGCACGAAACCGCCGCACGCAGCGACCATGGGGCCCAGCATCAGGGAGACGACGTCACCCACACCGCCCGTGGAGTGCTTGTCGACGATGGGGCCGCCCAGGTTGAGGTGATCCCAGGTCAGCACCATGCCGGAGTCGCGCATGGCGCAGGTCAGGGCGACCCGCTCATCCATGGTCATGTCCTTGAAGTAGACCGCCATGGCCAGGGCCGCTATCTGCCCCTCGCCGATGGTGTTGTTGGTAATGCCCTGAACGAAGAATTGAATCTCTTGGGTACTGAGCGCTTCACCGTTGCGCTTCTTGCGAATAATTTCTTGAGGCAAAAACATCTTTCATTCCCTCCGTGCACCGTGCACGAACACAGACCGAACCAGATCCGAAAGGAGGCGGCGCACCGCCCCCTGCCGCCGCTTAGTAACCGCTGGTATTGGCAGGCTTGTCGCCATGCCCCAGGGTCGCCAGCAGGCTGGCCAGCAGGCTGGAGGCGCCGAAGCGGAAGGTGCGGGCGGATACCCAGTCCTTGCCCAGGATCTCTTCGGCCATGGCCAGGTACTGACCCGCCACGGCGGCGTCTTTCACGCCACCGGCCGGCTTGAAGCCCACTTTCGGGTTCTTGGCCTTGATCACTTCCATCATGATGCGGGCCGCTTCAGGGGTCGCGTTCACCGGCACCTTGCCGGTGGAGGTCTTGATGAAATCGGCACCGGCGTCGATGGAGATCTCGGAGGCGCGACGGATCAGCGCCTCTTCCTTCAACTCGCCGGTCTCGATGATCACTTTCAGCAGTACCTTGGCGCCGCAGGCTTCCTTACAGGCTTTGACCAGATCGAAGCCGACCTGTTCATTGCCGGCCATGAAGGCGCGGTACGGGAAGACCACGTCCACCTCGTCGGCACCGTAGGCGACAGCGGCGCGGGTCTCGGCCACGGCGATCTCGATGTCGTCGTTGCCGTGGGGGAAGTTGGTCACGGTCGCGATGCGCACGTCGGCTGCGCCGATGTCACGCAGGGTCTTGCGCGCGATGGGGATGAAACGGGGGTAGATGCAGACGGCGGCGGTCAGGCCGGCCGGAGACTTGGCCTTGTGGCACAGGTCGATCACCTTCTGATCGGTGTCGTCATCGTTCAGGGTGGTCAGGTCCATCAGGTTCAGGGCGCGTTGGGCGGCCACTTTCAGATCAGTCATGCTATGTCTCCAAAGTCTTGTTAAGCCCCATCACCCGCGAGCGGCTTCACCGAACACCAAGGGTCGGCAGAGACGTTCCCGGAGCAACGGGATATGGAATTGCAGCGCAAATGCACAGGCAATACGGCTGCAAATAAGGCAAGAGCCCTGTCACTTTCTTACAAAAGTGCGGACTTGGTTCCATGAAGACTTGAGAAAGGCCGACTACGCAGACCCGACTTCCCAATCAATTCCATTTGACCGCCAACACCCGGATTCACCGGGCATTAGTCAATGCCAGCACCCTGCTGGCATCGCCTATTTCAGCCGAGATACCCCGTGTTTGCAAGCCGGATTTGCCAATTTCAGAGGTACCTCACACCCGGCAAATCCAGCGCTGGAAGGCGCTTAAGAGAAGAAGCGGGTCAGGATCCAGGAGTAGGCAATGCCCCCCAGATAGACCCCCACGATCCCCATGACGCCGGAGAGGACGGGCGGCGCCGGTATCGGCAACTTGAGGAAAGAAAACAACACCCCAACGATAAAGCCGGCCGCCATTGCCAGTAGCACTTCATTCATAGAACCTCCGATTTGACTCACTTTATTATTAGTCTTGACAGGAAAACGGTTGTCACCACCCCAAACGAGAACGCCACAGCAAATCGCTGTGGCGTTCGTCTTTATCCTGTCAGTCAGGCGATGTTACATGCCGGACAGCGCCAGGAAGAAGCCTGCGATGGTCGCAGACATCAGGTTGGACAGGGAACCTGCCAGCACGGCCTTCAGACCGAACTTGGCGATGGTGCCGCGACGGTTCGGTGCCATGGAGCCCAGACCACCCAGCAGGATGGCGACGGAGGACAGGTTGGCGAAGCCGCACAGGGCGAAGGAGATGATCGCCTTGGTGTGCTCGGACATGGCCACACCGTTGATCAGCACTTCATCCTTCAGGTAGGGAGCGAAGTTCAGGTAGGCCACGAACTCGTTGACCACCAGCTTCTGACCGATGAAGGAACCGGCCACGACCGCTTCGCTCCAGGGCACGCCGATCAGGAAGGCCAGCGGGGAGAACAGCCAGCCCAGCAGCAGCTCCAGGGAGAGTTGCGGGTAACCGAACCAGCCGCCCACACCGGAGAAGATGCCGTTGATCATGGCGATGAGGCCGATGAAGGCCAGCAGCATGGCACCCACGTTCAGGGCCAGTTGCAGACCGGCGGAGGCACCGGCGGCAGCGGCGTCGATCACGTTGGCCGGCTTGTCGTCCAGCTCACCTTCTGCGGTGTTCTCGTCGTAGCTCGGGGTCTCGGTTTCCGGTACCAGCAGCTTGGCGAACAGCAGACCACCCGGGGCAGCCATGAAGGAGGCGGCGATCAGGTATTCCATCTTGACACCCATGGAGGCGTAACCGGCCAGCACGGAGCCGGCAACGGAAGCCAGACCACCACACATGACGGCAAACAGCTCTGAGTCGGTCATCTTGGAGATGAAGGGACGTACCACCAGCGGGGCTTCGGTCTGACCGACGAAGATGTTGGCAGTGGCGGAGAGGGATTCGGTACGGGAGGTGCCCAGCACCTTCTGCAGACCGCCGCCCAGCAGCTTGATCACCCACTGCATGATGCCGAGGTAGTAGAGTACCGCGATCAGGGAAGAGAAGAAGATGATGACGGGCAGGACGCGGAAGGCGAAGACGAAGCCACCGCCACCGAACACTTCGAACATCTTGTTGCCAACCAGACCACCGAACAGGAATTCGATGCCGTTCTGGCCATAACCGATGACGCTGGAGACGGCGTCGGACACGCCCACCAGGATGTCACGACCGACCGGCACGTAGAGCACGAAGGCCCCCAGACCGGCCTGGATGGCAAAGGCGCCACCTACGGTACGAATTTTGATTGCCTTGCGGTTGCTGGAGAACAGCACCGCAATAAGGATGAGCGTCGCCATCCCTACCAGACCCATTATCAGATTCATTATTAACACTTCCTCTTTAGTAGCACCTGCCAGCTTGTTAACGATTTGTGTATTGAAGCCGCTAATCAAGGGTGCGCATTATACTAATTACGGTGCGACAAAATAGAATACTGGTCACATTTTATAAGCCACAAACGGCCTGAACATCGTTTAATTAGACCGCAAACGATTTTTATGGGCCCTGTTTTTTATCACTCGGTCATCATTTGATAATCAAATGTTAATTTCATGATTTCCCGGGGGGAACAGCCGCCGGGTGGAGTCATGTAACACCGAAATAACATCCTCCAGCGGTTGCTGCCGCAATTGTGCCAACAAGCGGGCTATGGTCGGCAGGCTGGCCGGCGTGTTCACCTCCCCCTGCTGGCCTTGCAGCGGCATGTCGGGAGCGTCGGTTTCCAGCAGCAAGGCCTCCAGCGGCATCTGGCGTATCGCCTCCCGGGTCTTGTTGGCCCGCTCATAGCTGATGACCCCCCCGATCCCCAGCCTGAAACCCAGTTGCCAGAACACCTCCGCCTGATGCAGGGAACCGCTGAAGGCGTGAATGACCCCCCCTTGTGGCGGTGTGAAGCGCCGCAGGATCTTGGCGACCGTGTCGTTGGCACGCACCGAGTGGACGATGAGGGGCAGCGCATGCGCCATGGCCAGCCGCACCTGCGCCTCGAACATCTCGACCTGCCCCTCCTGCGACACATGGGAGCGCAGATCCAGCCCGCACTCCCCCACGGCCACCAGCCCACGGGGCCGACTCGCCAGCAGGGTCTCCAGCCGGGTCAGTGCATCCCGGGGCTGCTTGCCCACATACCAGGGATGGATCCCCAGGCCATAGCGGATGTCGTCGTGGCGCTCAGCCAGCGCCATCACCCGCCCCCAGTTTTCCTCTCCCACGGCGGGGATGATATACTCGCCCACCCCCAGCTGGCGCCACCGGGTCAGCAGCGCCTCCCTATCGGCGTCAAAGACCGGAAAATCGAGGTGGCAGTGGGTGTCTATCAATTCCATGTCGCGCTTACCTGTCTGTCGTACTCAATGGGTTCATTCCATGCCAACACACGTTTCCCGAGGCTTTACCCTGATAGAACTGGTGCTGGTCATCATCGTGCTGGGGATCCTGGCCGTGACCGCCCTGCCCCGCTTCATCAACATCCAGGACGACGGGCTCAAGAGCAGCGTCTCGTCCACGGCGGGCAGCTTTGCCAGTGCCGCCCGGCTCGCCCACGCCGGCTGGGCGGTCAAGGTGAAGGGGGAGCCCCTGGCACTCTACAACTTTAGCGGCATGGGCAGGCAGGATCTCGACATCAACAGCCATGGCTGGCCGGTGGGCACCAAGGAGGACCAGGGAGGTCAGGGGCCCGATACCGTCTTCCCCGGTGGCGACAGCGATCAGATCTCCGTCAGCAGCCGGGACGACTGCGAGAGCCTGTTTGGCGCCCTGCTCGATACCGATCTGACGGTGGCCGATGAGTTGCACCAGGATTCAGACAGTGACTACATCTCCCGGCTCATCCCGGCAGACGCTCAGGCTGACGGCGCCCTTCGTCACGACAACTGCCGCTATACCCTGCGCAGCTCCGTGGGCCGCTTCCCGGCATACCCCGACGGGCTCTCGTTCGACTACAACAGCGTCACTGGCGCCGTGACTCGCCAGTTCCAGTGAGGTCGTCGCCCTTCTCCGGGCGCTTCTCGTCTTCATCATGGCGTACCGGCGCGCAGCAGCGCCGGTTCTCCGGTGTGAGTCCCCACTCCTGGCACCAGGCATCGTAGCGAGCCAGCCAACGCAGCAATATCCCCTTCATGGGCGCCTCCTTATCTCGATGGTTTCCCCACAAGCCTGCCCCAATCCAACTCCCCAGACCAGCATCTCGGGGCCAGCGGCGTCATGGCCTGTCCAGCGGCAGCAGCAGCCCCATGGAAATCTCGTCCACATAGCCCTCGTCCAGCCGATAGGCCTGCCGTCTCACCCCTTCCTCCACGAACCCGCACTTGCGATACAAGGCGTGGGCCACCTCGTTGTGGGCCATCACTCCCAGCTCCAGTCGGTGGATACCGAGATCCCTCGCGGTCGCGATCAGGGTACGCAGCAACCGTTCCCCCCATCCCTGCCCGCGCGCCCCCGAACGCAGCCCCATCACCACCAGGGCGCAGTGGCGGTTGCGTGCCAGGCCGCCACCAAGGAGCGCGGCAAACCCTTGCACCTCCCCCGCCAGCTCCAGCAGCCACATGGCCTGATTGGGGGCCGCGACCATGGCCTCGAGCCGCCTGCGCTGCCCCGCTATGTCCGAGGGGCGCTCTCCCGCTTCATACAGCATGAAGCGGGTCTCCCTGTCCAGTTGCCCGAAGAAGCTGTCCAGCACCGCCGCATCCTCCACCCCTGCCATACGAATCATCACGCCGACCTCCCTGCCTGGTGGTTCTGCCGACCACGACCATAAAAAAAACGACTCCCTCAGGAGTCGTTTTTATCAGAGCCATCTGGCTAACGCCACGCCCTCGGCCCGATCAGGCTTTCGCTGGCAGGCTCAGGCAGGCGACCGCTTCCACCTGCATCGTGCGAGGGGAAGATCCCGAGCGACGATCAGGCCTTCGCTGGCAGGCTCAGGCGAGCAACGGCTTCCACGTGCATGGAGTGCGGGAACATGTCCACCGGCTGCACCTCGTCCAGCACGAAGCCCTGCTTGACCAGCCAGGCGAGATCCCGGGCCAGGGTCTGGGGGTTGCAGGAGACATAGACCAGACGGCGCGGCGCCATGGCCACCAGGGTCTGCAATACCGCCTTGTCACAGCCCTTGCGGGGCGGATCCATCACCACCACGTCGGCACTCACCCCGTCGGCATGCAGGGCAGGCATCAGCTGCTCCGCCTTGCCCACGTGGAACTCGGTCTGCTCGATGCCGTTGAGGGCCGCATTGCGACGGGCGTCGCTGATGGCGCTCTCCACCGACTCGATCCCCACTACCTTGGCTGCCTTGCCTGCCAGGAACAGGGAGATGGTGCCGATGCCGCAATAGATGTCGAACACCGTCTCGCTGCCGGTCAGCTCGCAATACTCCAGCGCCTTGGAGTAGAGCACGTCGGTCTGGCTCGGGTTGTTCTGGAAGAAAGAGAGGGGCGAGATCTCGAATTCGAGCTCGTGGATCTTGTCGCGGATCACCCCGCTGCCCAGCAGCACCCGGTTCTTGTCACCCAGGATGCGGTTGGTGCGCGCCTCGTTGATGTTCTGCACCAGAGTAGTGACCGGCAGATCCGCCAGGGCCGCCAGCAGCTCGGCTTCGAACGGCAGCGCTTCACCCAGGGTCACCAGCACCACCATCAGCTCGCCGCTCTTGAAGCCCTTGCGGGTCATCAGGTTGCGCACGCAGCCGGTGTGGGCCACCTCGTCATAGGCCGCGATGTCGTGCTCGCGCATCCAGTTGCGTACCCGGGCATTGAGCTCCACGTGCAGCGAGTCCTGCACCGCGCAATCATCGGCGGTGATGAGGTCATGGGAGTGCTTGCGGTAGAAGCCGATCTCGGCGCCCGCCTCGCTGCCACGCACCGCGTACTGGGCCTTGTTGCGGTAGGCAAACGGCGTCTCCATGCCGAGGATGGGGTTGACCACGGCCTCACCCAGCCCGACCTGCTCCAGTGCGCTCTGCACCAGGCTCTGCTTGAGGGCAAGCTGGGCCGGATAGGCCAGCGGGCGCACCTGGCAGCCACCGCATTCGGTGTTGGGGCAAAAATCGGCCACCCGATCGGCAGAGGGCTGGGTCAACTCGACCAGCTTGCCGTGCAGGTAGTTCGGTTTGACCTCGGTCAACTCGACCAGCGCCTGCTCACCGGGCAGCAGACCCTCGACAAACAGGGGGCGATCGAACAGGCGACCCTTGCCATCCCCCTTGTCGGTCAGTTCCAGAATATCGATCTGATGTTGGTGTCCCACTAACGGCATGAGCGGCTCCGAAGGCATGAAAGAGAGGGTGACGACGGGGCAGACCCGGCGACCCCGAATAAAGGGTGGCAGAGTTTAGCGGAGATCCGCCCAAAATGCAGGCATAAAAGACCCCGCAAACACAAATAGCGACCCCGGCCACCAGCAGCCCGGTCCGGGCAGCCTGGCCACCTCGCCCCAATAAAAAACCGCCGGACGGAGCCGGCGGTATGACATTCATGGCAGCAGGATCAATGGCTGTAGGCTTTCTCGCCGTGGCTGGTCACGTCCAACCCTTCGCGCTCGGCATCTTCCTTCACCCGCAGACCGATCAGCAGGTCCACCAGCTTGTAGGCCACGGCCGAGACCAGGGCGGTCCAGACCACGGTCACCCCCACGCCGATGACCTGTACCTTGACCTGGGCCAGGATGGAGTATCCCTCGGCCACCTGGTTGGTCACATAGTCCCACACCCCGGTGCCGCCCAGATCCGGGCTGGCGAACACCCCGGTCAGCACGGCACCCAGGATCCCGCACACCCCGTGCAGGCCGAACACGTCCAGGCTGTCATCGGCCCCCAGCAGACGCTTGAGACCGTGCACGCCCCACAGACCGGCCACACCGCTGAGCAGGCCGATGATGAGGGCGCCCCCCACACCGACGAAACCGGCGGCAGGGGTGATGGCGACCAGACCCGCCACCGCACCGGAGACAGCGCCAAGCAGGGAGGGACGGCCCTTCATCGCCCACTCGGCGAAGGTCCAGGAGAGGGCGGCAGCGGCCGGTGCGATCCAGGTGTTGGCGAAGGCCAGGGCCGCCGTGCCGTTGGCTTCGAGGGAAGAGCCAGCGTTGAAGCCGAACCAGCCGAACCACAGCAGGGCGGCACCGATCATGGTCATGGTCAGGCTGTGGGGGGTCATGGGGTCACGGCCATAGCCAACCCGTTTGCCCACCATGAAGGCCCCAACCAGACCGGCCACCGCGGCGTTGATGTGCACCACGGTGCCGCCGGCGAAGTCCAGAGCGCCGTGCTGGAACAGATAGCCTGCGGTGGCACCGGCCGCTTCGGCGGCGGCCGCATCCGTGTAGGCATCCGGACCCGCCCAGTACCACACCATGTGCGCCATCGGGATATAGGCGAAGGTGAACCAGATCACCGCGAACAGCAGCACCGCCGAGAACTTCATCCGCTCGGCAAAGCCGCCGACGATGAGCCCGCAGGTGATGGCGGCAAAGGCCCCCTGGAACACCACGTAGATGAACTCGCTGATCCCGACCCCCTTGCTGAAGGTGGCGGCGATGGAATCCGGCGTCACCCCCATCAACAGCACCTTGTCGAAGGAGCCGTAGAAGGCGCCGCCCTCGGTGAAGGCCAGGGAGTAGCCGTAGACCACCCAGAGGACGGTGATGAGGCAGAACAGGGTGAACACCTGCATCAGCACGCTCAGCATGTTCTTGGCGCGCACCAGGCCGCCGTAGAAGAGGGCGAGGCCCGGCACGGACATCAGGATCACCAGGGCCGCTGCCACCATCAGCCAGGTATTGTCCCCCTTGTTGATGGTCACGGTCGCGGCCGCCTGTACCACATCGGCCTGCGCGGCCACCTCTTCGGCCCAGCCCGGGGCGGCCATGGTGGCGGCCAGCGCCAGCAGGCCAGTCATTACGAGTCTCTTGAACATACAGCCCTCTCCTTGTCGTCCCGGCATCCGGGTCCATTTCCTGATATGCATTTCCAACCTGGCCACCTGCCCACCGCACCTGTGTGGCTCACGGAGACATCATGGCGACATGACATGGGGAAAGCATAAAGCAGGCCAAGAAAAATAATCCTTTTATTTCATTGGTTTATGTTTTTATCACATTCAACACGCACCATCTTGGCGCACGATGCCCGGTTACAGGGGGAAAATCGCACTTTGGCTGTGCATTGCCGGGAAAGTGCACCAGGATGACCCAATCGCCTCACAATGACAGGGCGAACCCGTGGTGATGTCACCCTGGCAGGCTTATCTATCCCGCTAAGGTATTTATGAAATAAATGAAATGGGCCATACCATGGTGAAATCAAATGAGGCTGACGGCCAATATCCCCCCACCCGAGGGGCACAAGCACTTTAAGAGTGCAAACTCGCACCATTCGTCTGGTCTGCCCCGAAATGCCCGGTCATACTGGCAAGCCATCTTCCCTGTTCCCAGCGCCGCGAGGAGCCCATGCCCAATCTCAACGTGACCGAAATCAAGGCCTTCGTGCCTGCCCGGGATTTCACGCAGTCAAAGCAGTTCTATCAGGATCTCGGCTTTACCCTGGCCTCCGATGGCGACGGCGTGGCCTATTTTCATCTCGGCAACGCAAGCTTCCTGCTGCAGGATGGCAATCCCCCGGGGCTGGCCGAGCAGCTCATGATGCACCTCCTGGTGGAGGACGTGGCCGCCTGGCAGGCCCAAGTGGAGGCGAGCCAGGTCGCCGCCCGCTACGGCGTCAGGGTCACGGAGCTCGTCACCCAGCCGTGGCGCATGAAGGAGTTCTGTCTGTACGATCCCGCCGGCGTGCTGTGGCGCATCGCGCAGAATATCGACTGAGGGGATGGCAGTCCGAGAGGCTGATGGCCCGAGCGCCTGTGGGTCTGAAGGTCTGAAGGTCTGAAGGTCTGAAGGTCTGAGGGTCTGAGGGTCTGAGGGTCTGAGGGTCTGAGGGTCTGAGGGTCTGAGGGTCTGTGGGTCTGTGGGTCTGTGGGTCTGTGGGTCTGTGGGTCTGTGGGTCTGTGGGTACACCTCTTCGCACCGCCCGGAAAAACAAAAGGCCATCCGCGAGGATGGCCTTTTGTTATGGAATCTGATGGTGCCCGGGGTCGGACTCGAACCGACACGTATTGCTACGGCGGATTTTGAATCCCAAAACTACGGTTTCAGGCAAATCGTACAGGTCGCAAACCCCCATTTCAACTGGTTTTTGGTTGCCTCTGGTTTGTGATGGTTTTAGGCAAGTTGCACGAAATTGCACGAAGAAAGGCATTCAACCAGTTTGATTGATGGGTGATACCCTAGAGCGGCGTTACCGACATTAACCACAGGCTAATTACAAATGAAAAAGGTTATCTGGTTTACCGTTGCAATGGCCCTAGGGCTTGGACTTACTGTGGCGTACAAGAAGCACACTGAGAAAGAAAAGGCTAAAGAGGCCGCACTGATAGAACTCGCAACGGACCTTTGTAACCACATAGATACCAAGTTCATCAGGTCTCTACGTGAGTCTAAGAAAGCTGGTTTTGAAGCCTTTACGGTAGCGAGCAACATCAAACGGGAAGTACGGAAAACCGAGGCAGACGGTCGCCTAGGAGCCGAGGCGGAAGTAATGATTAACACCGCAGTTAACGCGGTTTATCGCGCCAAAGAAACTGAAACTGTTGAGCGCACACAGAACACCGCCCGCTATATCTGTATGGCAGAATTAACCAAGCTCTACACAAAGAAAACCCCTCAATGAGGGGTTTATGAAAGTCTCGGAAGACCCAAGAATTTGTACGTTCACTTGCTCGCCACGTATTCGAACCGTGGGGCCGCAATAAGCAATTTACTGATTTCATCAAACCGGATCTGGTTGTCGTAGATAACCTCCGTGACCTCACAACACTCACACCACTGTAGATGCTGCTCTTCTAGTCCAGGTAGGTAATGGCCTTCCTCGCCAAGCCGTTTCAGCTCTTCCACTGGCAGCTTCAATACGTCTTCTAGGTCGCGCATCCGTTGTTCAAAGGCTAGGGCTAGCCCGTTTTGTGTTTTATCCGCCAGTTTCAGAATCTGCATCAGTGCACTGGCCTGTTCGTCGTTCAAAGTGATAGTTTTCATGTTGTGTCTCTCCTAGTTGATTCAAAACCGGGCCGGTAGGCCCGGGAAATGGTTTACTCGCTTGCGTTCTGCTCGGCTTGGGTCTTTGGCTCCGGCCGTGGTGCCAGTGCAGCTTCGTCGAATCGGGAGGCTAAAGCCTGCTCATCGACATTCAGGCCGATTTCGCGGATGGTGCGGTCTACGACATTCGAGAGGCTCGAATAGGCGCTAAAATCGCGCTCATTTGCGGCGGCCTCGGCCAACAAGTCTGGGTAGTGGTTGAGAGCCGCAGCCGTTGCCACGTCAGCAGACAGGCCGGACAACGCCTGTGGGACACGGGCCATTGCAACGGCGATTTCCCCGCTATCAGCTATCGCGCTGCGGAACTGCTCGGCAGTTAAACCCGCAGCCTTGAGACCGGCAACAATCTGAACCGCATCGGCGAGGCTGACGGAGTTCAGCACCTTGGCAACTTTGGCCTCGTGCGCGTCAGTACGGGCCAGCAGTTCATTGCCGAACTTGTCCAAATCGGCCTTGATGGCTTTGCCGTGTTGCTCTTGTAGTTGCTTATAAAGTGGTGCTTTCTCGCTGCGGCTTCGGGTCGTATCGGCGTTCAGGCCGTTGAAAGCATCGATTGCCTGGTTGACTCTCAGGGCCACACGATGATGACCAACAGCCCCGTTGGGTGAGGTCTGGAATCCGCGAATCAGGGTTTCAGTGAATTTAGAAAGTGCCATTTTTTGAATCCTCTAGGTGGTTAGTTGCTGTTTCCAGCGTGGGTATCCACACTTGAGCGGTGAGATGACAACGAGGAACGTCATTGCGTGCCTTCTTGTTGGAAATTGATACACCGAGCATCCACAGCAATCAGAATGATGTTTCGGCCTGCCGCTTGGCGGGCGCTTGCTTGCTCATATTCGGCGGCGCTGCTGGCGAAGAACGTCATCTCGTTGCCCTGAACCACACAGGAGCCTCTCCGGTGGTCGTCACTGCGCACGGATACCACCCGGTGATATTCGATAACAGTGGGCATCTGGACGCTTTCAAGACTCTCCAGGCGAGCCAGTCGGGCCATCAATGCTTTGGCCATATCACCCCTCCAGTAAGATGAAGTGAGGCCGCAACGCCGCAACTGTGGCCCGGTACTCGTCGCGGGTGGCGGCGTATACCAACAGCTCAGCTATTGGCCCCCCTAGTGGGACATGCTCACTCGTCCCGTTGAGCGGGTCGCTCCGCTCAACCGTGACGTGTGTGACGAACCGATAACCAGCCAGCGCATGCGGCGCAAAGGCTCGTTCAAGTCGCTTTAGGCGGGCGTGTCTACTGGTCACGGCTGGCCTCCAGTGCAGCGAGACGGGCTTCAAACTCTCCCAGCTCTTTGATTTTCATTTGGATGAGTTCGGCGTCCAGCGACCCGACCGGCGTTACGGCGCGCAGCGTGGGGATTACTCGATCAAGTACCATTCGGACAGCCTGGGTATCGCCCTCGGCTACCAGTGCGGCCAATTTTGCCAAGGCGTCAGCGGTCAACTCTTCTGGGATCTGATTACGCTTACCCTTCGCCCCTTTTGGCCGCCCTGCTGGGTTACCACTTTCACCTTTGCGAAACCGACCTTTTACTACAATTCTATTATCCATACGAGTCCCCAAATGTTTCTGATAGTAGATCAGATGCCTGCATCAAGGGCAACTGCTTTTGTCCTGTAATTGAGCTGTTATTTACAGATAACGGATTGATAATCCCTCAGGAACAGCGACACACGGCGGCTTGCGCGTTCCACTGGGTGATATTGAGTGCAAACCAGTGTTTTTTTGACTCGCCCCGCCCGCCTCCCCCTAGGTACACAAGGCGGGGCGGGGCGTAATAATTAGTGAGCCCACTAGTACCAACACTCTCCAGTTTTGGACCCGCCCCGCCCTGTGTGTATAGGGGGGAAGCGGGGGCGGGGCGTGATTTACATCACAAAAAGCGGGCTATTAGTCCTCGTCTGGGCACGTTATTTCGCCATCGGCAAACACGATTAAGCCATCCCGCTCCAGCTTTCCGAGCCACTCGCGCCCCTTCTTAGGGTTCCATGTGCCGTTCTGCTTCATCGAGGCCATAACTGCATCCCACATGGCGACACCGTCTGAGATTCCCCACAAGGTGGTGATAGCCTCATACATAGCCTGATGGTTGGCGGATAGGGTCGGCTCTGCCAACTCTTCTTCCTCTATGGGCTCTCGCCCCGTGGCAGACACCGCCAAGCTGGTAACGTCCTCCCCATCGCTGTCGGTATATAGGAACCGCTCGCTTAGGTCATAGGCGCGGCTCTCGGCCTCTTCGGCATCCTTCTGCTTGGTACAGGCGAGCACCAGTGCTTTTGCGCCCACAGCCTCCCGCTTAACGAGAAATTCAGCGTCCAAGGCGGCCCGGAAGCTCGAACTACCACGAGCCCCCTTCGTCTCATCCTTGCCCGAGTGGTGCACAACCAGCACGGTCGCCCCCGTAGCCGCCTTGATGGCATCGCAACCCGCAATGAAAAGCCCCATGTCGCTGGCTTTGTTCTCGTCAGCACCGCCAAAGCACCGCGCCAGGGTGTCGATGACGATCAGCACCACCCGCAGCCCCGTGTACTGCTTAACATGCTCGGCGGCCAGTCGGAGCTGCTCGACCTGCAATGGTGCAGCCACGAACACGGGCTGATTGACGCAGCAGAGATTGGTGGCCTTCTCCTGGTGTGTGTTCTCCCATGCCTTGATTCGGCGAGGCACACCGGTTCCACCTTCCCCCACTACATAGATGACCGCGCCCTTCTCCACCCGTCGCCCATCCCAGCTTTTACCCGTGGCAATGTGGCAGGCCCAAGAGATAGCGAGGAATGATTTATAGCTACCTGAGGGGCCATAAATGGAGCTGGTGCACTCGGCAGGCAACAAGCCTTTGATTAGATACTGGCTTGCGCGGTCGAATCCCTCCGAGCCAAATGACAGCGGCAGGCTTAGCTTGCGGGGAGCTTCATCAGCGAGATCATCATCTCCGGCTACCTGCCCGCCGTGGCTCGGTAGGTCGTGCGCTGATACTCCGGCCAAATGGATCAGTGTCCCCATCCCAGCCGCACCGGGCTTACCCACCTTGAAAGAGTCCCAGCGCTTGCGGTTGTTGTCGTAGTCATAGCTCCCCGGAAATCGGGCGCTCCACTCGTTGAATAGTTCCCAAGCCTCCTCGCTTCCCCCCGCAGCCTGGTGAACGGACATACCTACGCTGAGCCACTGCTCATCGGTGCCCAGGTGGTCGAGGCAACACTTAATGTCAGCCAACGGCGTAACGGCAGCGGTTTCAACTTGTTCGGTGCGTTCCGCCAGCCTCGGGCGCTTGCATAACGGGGCTGTATCGAGAAGAGGGCCACAGGTGATTCGCTCAATCGCGGCATGATCGATTGGTGCGCCTTCGGCGTCCGTGTAGCCTCGCCCTGAGGCGATATAACCTCGACCAGCAGAGCGGATATCGACGCCCGGCCACACATTGGTCGTGTTAGGTATGTCGGCATCTTGTCGAACGGTAAAGGCGTAATGCGTGCCACCGCTCCGGGTGGTTTGTAAGTGCGCGTCGTCCAAAGTCTCTAGGGAAATTCCGAGATTGTCAGCCAGCGCCTCTTTGCTGATGGCGTCTTGCTTATAGGAATCGTGGTCGATGACAACGACACCGGCAGGCACAGGGACACCAAACATACGGGCATCGCTCGCCCCCTCGATATGGGCCTTCCAATTCCTCACCCGTGGCGACTTGTCACGGTTCACGGGGAAGCATCGGTCGGCTAAAGTAATAGCGTCTTCATGCATCAACAATTATCCTTTCGTTGGGTTGTTGGCCGCCCCGTCTCGCCAAAGTCACGGCGGCCAACTTCTTGGGGCCCTCGAGTGTTACTCGGGGGCTTTTTTCACCTTTTGCACTGCGTTTCGCACACACAGCCAAGGCAAACCCGTATTTACTAGGTTTCCTGTAGGATTAAGCATCCCTTGCCTGCTGTTCCGGCAGTTGTCCAGCCAGCCACAAACCAAACAAACGATGGTTTATGTATTGAGTTCGTCCGACCATCCGGGCGCAACGATCCAGGCCGGGCTTGTCCTCTTTTCTCCAGAACATCACCTTGATCTGCTGGTAGGTGAATTTCGGGAACTGTTGGGACAGTTCACGCATTGGCAACCAGTTGTTAAGGTCTGAACTGAGAGCTACTAATTCATGGTTTCCCATAATTGCTTTTCCTCTTTCTTGTGGTCTCGGACTGCGGTTTCGGTTTTGCTCGGGTCGAACACACTCTCGCAGAATGAGCAGACCGGAGCATCAAGGTGAGGGGGACATGAATTGCCCAACATTTGACCAGTCATTCCTTGGTGCCCTCGCGCTCCTTGGGGTTGAACAAGGTGCCATCCTTATCCAGCTCCCATCCTTGCGAGAGCAAGTGCTCATAAAAACAAAGATGTGACTCGCTTATATTCGCGAACCATTCAAGCTCTGGGGTGTATGGGTGTAGTGTTTCGCCCATGATGATTACCCCGCGTTCCTCCTTGGTCTGAGTCCTGATCGCCTCACTGAAACGGGACTTCTTCAGCTTCGCCTTGGCTCGCTTTACTGGTGTTTTTGTGTCGGACGTGATGCGCACACCGGCATCGAGCGCCGCCACCTTGTTTGATGTCCCATCTTGAAGTGACTTGATGATCTTCACGTCCATCTTGGAAAGCCCACTTACTGGTCTTGCCATTTGTTGTTCTCCAGGTATGCGAAAATAGCGGCTCGCCACAGGATGGCGGCCTCTTGTTGAAATCCTGCTCGATAAGCAATGACGGCGGCCCTTGCTGCTTGCTGGGCTGCTGATTTGGCGGGTATGATCTGAGTGTTCATGATCGATGCTTCCTCATCGGTTGTGTCCCATAGCCCTCGAACTGTTCCACCAGTTGCGGGGGCTTCTTCTTTTCAGTCCTGGTAATCAGTCAGGGCTGTAAACCTTCGCCAGTCGGCGGCATTCCATGTGGGCCTAAGCTCTCTGGCTTGCTTCATGGTGATAGCCTCTGCTCCGGTACTCTCGCACCACTGCTCACGCTCACGCTTCGACTTGTGCGCCGATAGGGCCCCATTTTTCGGGTCATGGCTCAGATATGTCATAACGCAATGGCTCCGAACACGCGATCGGTTAACGATTGCTTGTGACCATTACACAAATGGCTGTAACGCTGGGTCATGGTGATCGACTTGTGCCCCAATACCTGGGCAATCTCCAGCAAGCTAGCCCCACTCTTGGCTAATAGGCTCGCACATGTGTGCCGCAGGTCATGGAAATGGAAGTCGGTGATTCCGGCCTCGGCACGGCAGGCTTGCCAGAACGAGTCAAAATGCTCAAAGGGGGCGTTTAACTTGCTAGGGTGGGGGAATAGATAGGAATTGCCCACTTGCCGGAACTTCATCATCTCTTGGACAAGGGCCGGGGGAAGGGTCAGCACTCGCTGGGTGCCGTTTTTGGTGTGGTGCAGGTGTGCGGTTCTGGCCTTGAGATCAACATCTGACCATTGCAGGCCGATGAGTTCACTACGGCGGGCGCCGGTGAAGATAGCCATTGAGATAAGCAGGTGCAGCCGTTCCCATTTGCTGGCCTTAGCTGCTGCCAGTAGCCGTGGCAACTCTGCATCGCTCAGGAAGCGGGTTCGGGCATTGTCTTCTGTCTGCTGGCGAACTTCACGGGCGGGGTTGTGCTTAGTGTCGTGCTTGTCGTTAAACCAAACAAAGACGCTAGACAACGCGCTCCGGTAACGGTTCTGGGTGCTGGGTTGCTTCCCTTCGGCTTGCAGATCGTTAAGGGCGGCCTTTACTTGTTGGCGGGTAACTCTGCCCACTGGCTTGGAGCCAAGGCGGTCAGCCCACCACGTAAGGCGCTGGATAATGCTTGAGTCTCGGCCATTGTACTGGTCGAGGTAATCGCGGATTGCTTGGGATAGGGTTGTGGTCGTTAGTGTGACGTTCGTCAGCGCATCGGCCAGATCATCGGATACGGTAATCTGAGCCAAAAAGGCTTCTGCGTCTTTTTTACGAGGGAATGTTTGGCCTACACGGCGACCGTTTCGCATGAATTGCACGCGATAGCTGGTGCCACGTTTGCCTGATATTTTTTGAACGTTTGCCATTGGTTAAAACCTCTTGCACGCATTTGCACGTTATTGAGAGTTTCAACCGCAGTTGTTCCGAGAAAGGACAGCGCCTAAACGCCGTATCTTGTTGACCAGACAAGAGTTTTAATGGTGCCCGGGGTCGGACTCGAACCGACACGTATTGCTACGGCGGATTTTGAAACCGACGGGATACCTTTAAAATCAATAACATACTGATTATAAAAGGCATGTAAATCTCAATATGGGCAAATATGGCTAAATATGAGGGGCTTTGGTGGACTCTTTATGGACATGCGACGAGTGTTACCACCGCCAAATTTGTTCCACGGAGATCTATCTGAGATGATTGGCTCTCATTAGATCCTTCTGTACGTATGCACAGTAGTGATAAGATTGAAAAACCATCAACCTACGGCCTAACTACATGAATGCAGACCAGATAAAATCGGCAGTCCTGAGTGCAATGCAAGTTGTCACTGATGAGATGGGCTTAGGACTCGCAGTAGGGCCTGTAAATGAGCTCGATTGGGCCTACTTATCTGGGGGGTTCGGACATCTAAACTGGGAGGCGGGACTAACAGAATACGGCAACATGGAGTGGTCCTTTGACGTAGCCCTAAAGTTACAGTCCGACACTAGGTTGCTCAATGCAGCAATTCTGGGGGTTTTTAAACCCGAAACAGATACCCTAGAAATGCACTTTGTTGAGTCGTTCATCAGACGTGAAGAGCAGCACCAGCTGAAAGGCCGTGTCTTTGAGATGATGATCATCGCATCCTTCCTGTATGTAGCTGCTGTAGGTGGTAATACTGTAAGACTCATGGATGTTGAACCAGAACTCATGGCTTACTACCGTCTGTTTGGCTTCCAGGTCGATGGTCAAAACATGCATCAGTCGCTTGCAGATTTGGCCGCTACATTCGCTAGGATTACAGAAGGTGACTAAGACGCCGATAGAACCTATCGAGTTAGCGCATCCCAGTTGTGCAGTTATCACTCGACATCACCCTGGTTCTGTGTAGAATCACTTACCCAAACTAGTAACCAAGATGAGTTACCAAATCTAGTAACTCAAACCTGCAAGATACAGTTGGTTACTTTCAGAGAGATCTAACGCACTTTACAACCATTAAAAGGTTGACTTTACTGACAGAAAGTCAGATCAAGTAAACATGCGTTAGTAACAGAATTTTTGGCCAACGCAAAAGAGAGCATGACATGAAACATACTCAGCATTGCGCCGTAGAACGTAAGCTCGGCGCTCAAGATGTTTACAGCCGCCTGGGTGAGGCCCTCGGCCATGTAATGGCAGCAGCTCAAGAATTGAAAAAAGACAAGTTCAAGTTCAATGGTCCTGAGATTAGCGGCCCCAAAAAGTGCACGAAAGAAGCTGCATGAAGTTTTCAAGACAAGAAAAAGCACCTCTAGAAGGTGCTTTTTTTTTGCCTTGAAAACTAGAGAGTGAAAAATAATGCGATAAAAATCAACGCATTAAATCAAGACGCTTCGAGTTTTTCTTTATGGACACTGTTCAACGCCGTGATGGGGTTCAGCCGCACGGCGTCCTCTAGGTGATCGGGCGCGAAGTGGGCATAACGCATCGTCATCTTGATGTCGGTATGGCCGAGGATGCGCTGCAGCACCAGGATGTTGCCGCCGTTCATCATGAAGTGGCTGGCAAAGGTGTGCCGTAGAACGTGGGTACTCTGGCCTGCGGGCAATGTGATGCCAGCCCGTCTGATTGCCTTCTCGAACTCAGCATAGCAATCGTCGAACAGGCGGCCAGTTCGCCGAGGCAGCATGGTCAGTAACCAGGGAGCCACGGGAACAGTCCGGTTCCGCTTGCCCTTGGTCTTGGTGAAGGTGATTCGCCCCATACCGATCTGGGAGCGACTGACCTTTTCAATCTCCGACCAGCGGGCGCCGGTAGATAGGCAAAGCATCACGACAAGCCACAGATCCCGCTGCTCTTTGCAGGCATCGAGCAACTGCTCGATCTCATCCTGGGAGAGATAGGCCAGCTCGCTCTCCTGCACCTTGTACTGGCGCAGGTCGGCCAGTGGATTACCGCCGTGCCATACCCCCAGGCGAGAAAGCTCATTGAACACCGCCTGCAAATAGAGCTGCTCCCGGTTGATGGTGGTCGGCGTCACCTGCTTGCGTTGCCCTGGCACATAGAGTTCGCCAGCCAGCCGACGCTCTCTATATGCCGAGAAGTGTTCGGAGGTGAACTCGCTGGCCAGCGGGTTATCCAGCGCCTCGCACAGCCACACCAACTTGTCACGCCGCCGCTCACCATCCGCAAGGGTCTGGCCATGGCGACCAAACCAAAGGTGCACCAAGTCAAGTAACCGGGGGCCCTCTGGCTCAGGTTCTGGCTCAGGGGCGGCCTCTTTAAGCCAGGGCTTGTTCATCAGTTGGTGCCGCTCCCACGCCAGCGCTTCACCTTTGGTCATAAAGGATTTGCGCAGGCGGGGGCCATTCACCCCATCAGGGCGCACGTCTGCCCGCCAGGGCTTGGATTGCCCCTCAATCTTTTTGACTGTCACCGTCCACCTTCAACTTAAAACTTCTTCCCGGCCCAGACTACGCGGCCAACTAGATCCAACTCGGCCAGCTCGGCCTTGCTCAGGTCACGGGATTTATACAGAGGGTTGTCAGAGATGATGCGCACCCCGCCCAGATCGAACTGCAGGCGCTTGACGAACAGACCGCCATCGAGGCGCAGCACATAGAGGCCATCGCGCGGCGCTTCCCCGTTCTTCAACCGCACCAGGATCACATCGCCATCATTGATGGTCGGCTCCATCGAGTCGCCCTTGGAACGGATGACAGCCATCTTGGCAGGGTCAAACCCTTCACGGCGCAGCCAGTCGGTACGGAACGCCATGGGCTCAGCCAGAGGCTCATCCGTGATCTGTGAACCATGACCCGCACTGGCTTCGACCTGGTAGGCCGGAATCGTCGTGAACTCATCGGATTGATATGTCACACGGTGTTCAGCAGCGGCATCACTGGGGAAAGAGTTACCTTTTACTGGCGACGGGTCACCAATGCCAAAGAGCAACCAGACCAGATCGACATTTCCAGCCTCTGCCAAACGCATCGCTCTATCTATTGGTGGAATGGTTCCATCGTATAGATACCGTTTCAAACCTGTATCGCTCATGTCTGCACGCCGGGCAAAGGCCCTAACTGGCTCGGCACCGATAACTCCAGCAAGCCTTTCAACAAACCCATCGTGGTCATAAACAACGTTTTGGTTGGAAACGACAGCCATCATCAAACCCTCAGATCAAATAAACCATCTATGGAATCTTGACAGGGCAAACCGATAGGTTGAGAATCAAACCGCTGAGTTAGACCAAAACATATCGAATCACATTGCCCCGTATTGACGCTCAATCAAGAGGTTCAATCATGTCAGAATTTGCACTCAAGATCGACTCGCCGGTCAAAACCATCGAGCGCTATAGCGCCGATACCGGTATCCCTGTTGGCACCGTCAAGAAGATGATCTCCAGTGGTGAGCTGCAGATCATGCCAAAACCAGGCCCCAAGCATCGCGTCCTGATCAACATGGTCGCGCTCTACCACAAAGCCGCCGCAGCCGCCTACCTCCCTGCAACCTCCTGATTACTATGGCACTCATTGGAGCGAGAACCATGTTTATCAGTGGCGACTGCAAACACCCGCACCTCGAATCTGCATGCAGCAGGTTCAAATCTAATCACGAGATCAGCGCGATTGCTCCGTTGGCCGGCATTGATGCCCAGGTGTTGAGAAACAAACTCAACCCCGACCAACCGCATCACCTGACCGTGGCTGATCTCATCGCGCTCTACCACGCCACCGACGGGGACGAAACCCTGATTGACGGCATGCTGATGGAGTGTGGCCTGACGGCCATCGCCATCCCCAGCGCCGACCGGGCGCCATCCCTTCCCCACCAGGCGATCCGCCTCAACGCTGACGTGGCCAGTATCGGCCTGCGTGCGGTGGAGCTGGCCGAACGGGGACGGGTCACCCGCACCGAACGCAACACCATCATCAGTGTCGCCACCGCCGCCATGGGGTCGCTGGCACTACTCATCCACGACGTCGAGGCCCGCTTTCAGGCTGTGCCGGCCGTCGCCTGCGCATCAGACATCCTGATGCAAACCATGACCATGTAAGGGGAAACCCATGCAAGAGAAGCAAATCAACCACGACGAACGCAACCTCGCGGGCCTGACTCCGCTGGAGCAGGTGGCCATGAACACCGCCGGCTGCCAGATCCTGCGGGAGTTGTTCGGCAAAACGCGCTCCAGTCTGGACACCGACTGGCTGGCCCTGAGTCAGGCCAAGAAAGCGGCCATCTGTGCCATCGCCCGCCAGCCAAGAGGCGAGCTGATGACGGCAACCTTGTCAGCCCTGCCCCACGCACAACGCGAGGCGGTAAGGATGGCAGTGATCGCGCTGGAGTATCAGGGGGAGTTTCGCGGCGGCTGTGACACCAAGGTGTGGCACCCGGCGCCAGTGACCAGACACATCGGAGATATCGAGAGAGAGAAGAAGGAACGCGCCGCAAAGCTGCGCATGAAGCGCGCCGTCATGGCGGCCAACCAGATGACACAAAGCGGCCCGCGAGCAATCGGGCAATAAAAAACCCCGCAAAGGTGGTGGAACACCGCGGGGCTTTCATCAATCAGCTATCGACTAGGAGGTCGAATGCCAACTTTAGCCATTCTCGACACTGTGCGCAACCTGCGCCTGCAAAACCGCAAGCTGGCCCGCCTGGGTCAACGCTACAACGCCAGCCCTGACCTGATCCATGCAGTAGAACGCCCGGCCGCCATGGCCTGGCGTGCGGTCTGGTCATGCGTCAACAGCCGTGGAGGGATCTGATCATGGCCGCCGTTATCACTCGTCACACCGAACCGACCATCAAGGCCGCCAGCGCCTATCTGGTCAGACGCGGTTACATCAACTGCGGCACCACCTGGCTGCGCGGCCAGAACGGGTATGCCCGCATGGAGCGCCTGAACTCTGGCTCGATTCGCATCATCGAGGGGGTGGCATGAAAAAGCTGTTCCACCCCATCTCCCGGCAGGCAGCGCTGGCCGACTTGGCCGACCTGCCGCACCGCATCAGGGCGAAGACCTACACCACCAAGCGCGGCCCCGAGGGCCGCAATCTGCGCGAGCAGGCCCGCCAGCAACTGCGCTGGCACCAGCTATTCCACACCATGAACCGGAGGGCCCAGGCATGAGCATCGACGCCATTCATATCGCCAAGCGGGCAGAGCAGGCCGTGCTGCCACTGCTGACCGAACTGCTGGCCACCGGCGAGCAGGAAAACCGCATCGCCCTGGGCGAGCTCTACTCCGGTGATGAGTACATCCAGGTGCAGCTGGTCGTGACCAGCCGCCCCGCGGATCTGCTCGATGACGACTCTGTGATGGGGGATGAGGCGTGAGCGACATCTATGTAAACCCGATGGCAATGCGGGCCAGGCTGGCCGCCGAGCTGGCTGTGCTGGATTTGTATGGGGTGGTCAAAACCACCGCCGCCAGCCTGAGCGACTGGGTCGGTGTTAACGGCGATTCGCTCCCAGAGCCGCTTGTCGGTGAGGTAAACACCAGCATGGTCGCCATGTCGGCCGCCGCTCATTGCATTGGCTACAGGTCAGCCGACGAGCTGAGCAAGCGGCTGGCTGCCTTCGAGGACACCGGCGAGCTGGTCGTGCAACTGCTGGCAGAGCTGAACCAGGGTGATGGCCTGCGGCGTGAGGATCTGGTTGTCACTCGCTCAGCAGTGCTGCTGCTGGCGATGTATGGGCTGCTGGCGCTGGCCTGCAGCGAGGCCAATGCAGACCGCGACGACAAGGAGACGCTGGTATGACCGACCTGTTTGAACTGGAGGCCCCGCTGGATGACCAGGGCACCACAGAGGCGGGTCCCGCCCATATGCAGCCGCCCGCGCCTGTCAGCCCGCTGACCAAGCACTGGGAGGCCGCTGCCGATGAGTTCGCCACCTCGGGCTGCGACGCCAAGCGCAACCGCAATATCACCCAGGAGCTGCTGGCCCTTGGCGCCATCCGCGCCGTGTACTGGCTGGCGCTGGGTGGCGGTGAGGTGGCGCTGGCGAGAGAAATAGCAGAGTGGTGGGCAGACTGCGAACCGCTCCACGGGCTGGGGGAGACCATCAAATGAGCCACCGCCTGATCACCGACCTGCAAACCCGTGTGGATAGATGGTTCGACACCCTGATGGGCGACGAGGCCCGCCTGCGCAGCTACCAGCGCGACCTGCTGGCCATGCGCCAGCTATCCCCTCGCCCCCGCTGCACGGTCGCCCTCACCCTGCGCCAGTGTGTCGCAGCCAGAAAGATGGTGCGCCATGCCCGCCGTGCGCTGGCCTCATGCCGGAACAACATCAAAGAGCTGTCGGGTACCCATCACCTATGAACCACCAGAACAACACAGGGCCAGCCGCCGAGGCTGGCCAACTTGGTTTTGCCATCCAACGCCTGCCATCTGCTGTAAAAGGGCAGCTGCCGCTGTCAAAGAAGGCCATCAGGTCGCGAATTGAATCGCTCTCCAACTCCATGCCAGGTATCAACCTGGCTGATTCGTTTACCGGATCGGTAGGTGAGTACGATCTGGTCTGGGCGGTGCAGCTGCTCGATGGCTTCTCCATGCCACTGACCCAGACCCTGTTCAAGCAGTACATCCTCCGCCGCAAGGGTGGCACCGCCAGAAAAGCCCGCGATGCAAACATCTGGCTGCGTGAGCGGGTCGGGTGGATTCGCTCTCTCGTACAGGCGATCCCGGTCGATGCCCAGCAGCTGCGCGATGATGACGGCCGCAAGCGTGTTGCCCACCAGTTCGCCAACCAGACAGCAGCGATATGGAAGAACATCGAGCAGGGCGCAACTGCCGGTGAACTGGATCTGATGGAGACATGGGAAGCCATCAAGCAGCCTGCCGACCAGTGGGGGTTCATCGGCAAGATACCAAAATTCCAAACCAAAGAGGCGCGGAGTAACTGGATCTTGAGCGTGATGGTGCGCCTGCTCTCTGCCAAGTGGTGGGAGAAGCGAGTCAACCGCTGCTGGGATCGGCTGCAAGAGCACATCGCCATTCTGCTGGGCAAGGTGCGCAAGGGCGTCTCTGCCTACGTCTCGAACGCCACAATGAAGGTGGTGCGCGAGCGCAAGCGGGCCATGATGCGCTGGCTGGCCGAGTCGGAAGTGATGAACGGCCAGCACGATCTGGTGATCTCGATGAAGGATTGCTGGGAGGCCAGCGTCTCCAACCCGGTCAACCGCCGTAACGAGATGATGACCCGCATGCGTGGCTTTGAAGACTACGCCGAGCAGCAGGGCCATGTGGGCGTGTTCTTCACCTGGACAGCACCGAGCCGCTTTCACGCCTGGAAGACCAGCGGCAACGGCAAGACTGTTGATAACGATAAGTACGACGGTACCACCCCACGCGAAACCTGCTCATACCTTGCCAAGCTGTGGAGCCTGACCCGCGCCGCACTGAAGCGAAACGGTACCCCAGTTTATGGTTTTCGGGTCTGCGAGCCGCACCATGACGGTACCCCGCACTGGCACATGCTGCTGTTTATGCGCCCAAGCGATCGCAACAAGGTGATCAGCACCTTGCAGCACTACGCCCTGCATGACGACAAAGCTGAGCTGGAGCGTAAGCCTGTGGCGGCTCCGGCCTTTACCGATATCACGCCACGGTTCGACTGGAAGATGATCGACCCGACCAAGGGTGATGCAACCGGCTATCTCGCCAAATACATCGCCAAGAACATCGACGGCGCCTATGTCGGTGACGACGAAGAAGCGAACACCCCAGCAGACCAGGGAGCACTGCATGCCTGCGCGTGGGCCAGTTGGTGGGGGATCCGCACCTTCCAGCAGATCGGCGGCGCCCCGGTCGGGGTCTGGCGCGAGCTGCGCCGCATCAGCAACGCCAAGAAGAATGGCGATCTGGTGGGGCCACCCAAGCCGGTGTTGCAAGACCCGCGCTTTGAGGCCGCCCGTTATGCCGCCGATAACGCCATCTTTCGTTGCTACCTCGAAGCCATGGGCGGCGCTCTGGCGACCCGCTCCGAGCACCCAATCAAGCTGGCCCACCTCATCGAGGAGCAGGCCAACTGCTACGGCGAAGACATCAAGCGCCTGATGGGATTACACACCGCCCGCTTGGGTATCAAGACCCGCCTGCAAGGGTGGGAAGTGGTACCAGCAGGCACCTATGAGGCCACCAAGGCCGCCAGAGTTTCGGCTGGGGGTGTTGGGGTTAAGACGGGCGACAGCCCGGCACCTTGGAGCTCTGACAATAACTGTACGCAGCCGGATCCTGAGGCGTTCGCGGATCAGTTGATGGCAGAGCAATGGGGTTTATCTCCCTTCTCTATCGGGCGTTTGCGGGCAGGTGCCAGCGTGACTGCGGACGGCTACACCCTCCGGCTTGAGAACGGCCAGGTGCAGTCGAGCCAGGCGATCCCGAGCGAGCAGGATTGGCAACCGGAAGGCCAGGTGCCAGCCGAACAGGGCCAGCCGGATGAGTACGCGGTACCGGAAGGCGATGAGGACTGGCCAATGCTGGTTGAGCTGTGCGGCAAGGTCTACCAGGCACAGGGCCACGCCGGGGCGCACCGCTGGATAGAGATGCTGCCGCAGCCCTATCAGTCCGAGATGTGGCGCGTGCTGGAAGGGCTGGATGCGCCGGAGTGGATGCAGGAACAGGACGACTACAGCGAGGAGTGGGCATGAACATGAGTTGCACACAGACCGTCAGCCGCGAAGAGTACCGCCGCCTGGATAACCAGGTGACCTGCATTCTCCAGCAGCGCTGGCCAGCCAACGAGATCAGCCAGTGGGTGGGGATGCTCAAGGGCAAGCAGCAAGACGTGGCCTGCGCCATCCTGCGCCGTCGCCATCCACGCCCATCGCTGCTGGCCCTGCCGGCCATCGCCGCCGAGGTGCCGAACCAGTTTCAGGCCAAGTCCAGCCGCCCCACCGTGCCAGTGCTGACAGCTGATGGCCGCTCGGTTGGCCGCCGCCATATCGTGGACGGACTCACCCCCGTGGCCATCGACCAGAGCGGCACCATCCGGTGCGCCGTCACCGGTCGCACCCTCTTTATTGCCCCGGGCAGCGCCATCGACCGCGCCAACCCGGGGGCCGCCGCACAGCTCAACCCAACATACCGGCCGGCACTGCACCAGGTAGTGGCTGACCACCGTCAAATCGAGACAGGAGCTCAATCATGAGAGACCCCCGCAAACATCCGGTACCGGGTGATGTGATCACCCGCTTCGGTAGTACCAGGGAAGTGACAGCCATCAAGCAGAACGACCGCGGCACTGTGACCCATGTGCTGTACGAACACCCTGGTCAGACGCATCTCGAGCAGGCGAAGGAGGCAACTATCTCCAGCTGGCGGGCATGGGCCAAGGAGGATGCCATGGTGGTAAGAGAGGGCGCAGCATGAACCCCGCCACCAAACGCAAGCAGGAACATCGGGCCAGGCGGGCCGCCCTCGGTATCAAGCGGGTGGAAGTGGCGCTCTCAGAACGGGAGCGCCAGCAGTTGGAGACGCTGCGCATCGCCCGGGCTGGCAGCGGTGAGCCCTACTCCGCCGACGAGTACATCAGCACCCTGATCCGGCGGGACTGGGAACGCTGGCTGGAGCAGGAGGCCGAACTGAAACAGCAGAGCTGCCAGAACTGCGACTGCGCATTGCCAGAAGGATGCGGCGGGGCATTCAAGGGAGAGGCGGAGTGCTGGCACACCCAGGGCGACAAGACACTGGCCTTGTAATGGCGAAAATCGCGAAATGTGTCCGGTCACGCGCCAAGGGGGCGGAGGTTTTGATAGCATGCTGGTTCACGCCCAAATGAGAACAACAAGATGAATCGAGTTATCGCGGCCAGCCTGTTGTTGCTGGCCACCTCCGCCATGGCCATCAGTGACACCGAAAAAACGGCGGTCATCGAGCGCTGCAAAACCCAGATGAACCAGTACGGTGCCACCATGGTGAAAGCCTGTGTGGATCAGGATCTGGAAGCCTATGAGCTGTTAAATGCCAACTACCGGCCCCATGAAAAGCTCGTCAAGTTTTGCATCAGAACCACCAAACAATTTGGCTGGAACATGGTCAAGGCCTGCTCAGACCAGAACATTGAGGCGCGGCAGGCCATCTTGAACAATCAAGACAAGTACGCCAAGCACATGAAAATAGTGGAATCCTGCGCCGACCGGATGGGGAAAATCGGTGGGTGGGTCATGATCAAAGCCTGTACCGACCAGGACATCGAGGCCGAACAGGCCCTCTCCCAATACTGACCCTGTATAGACCGGCCCAGATAAACATGTCGCAGCGGTCTGCCAGCCGCTACCATCGCCATCGTGTTGTGGCTGATGGTTGAACCCGCCTTGGGTTTGCGACATACTGCCTAGGCAGCGGCAAAATCCGCTGCCGGGCTTGGACTCCCGCAACATGAAAGCGCACAACACGCGCCATGCGTGTTTTTTTGTGCGGCCCAGCAGTACCCGCAATTTCAGTTATGACGGGCTGGGCAGGAGCTCCCTCGGGGGCGCCGGTTTCCTTTCGTGTCCGGTAAGTCCAATCCTGTCCAGTTCGTCACCAGTAAGGTTGGACTCTTCGGTGACGATTCACTTACACGTAAGGAATCAAGCCATGCATACCATCCATGCCTTTACCCCATCCGATATCATCAGCCTGCACCACGGCCAGCCCATGACTACCTCGCTCAAGGTGGCAGAATTATTTGGTAAGCGTCACGACGACGTTCTGAAGAAGGTTCGAAACATAGAGTGTTCATCTGAATTCAACGCCCGCAATTTTGCGGCGGTTGAGTACATAGATGGCAAAGGCGAGAAACGGCCAGCATATGAGATGACCAAAGACGGTTTTATCTTCGTGGTGATGGGCTTCACCGGCAAGAAGGCTGCTGCCATCAAGGAGGCCTATATCAACGCCTTCAACTGGATGGCCGACCAGCTCCGGCAGGCCGCCCTCCCCAGCGCCAAGCAACAAGACGATGCCATGGCCGTGCTCAACTACGCCCATATGCTGGGCCAGCGAAACAGGGAAGCCATTCAGGCCGAAGCCTGGCTGGAGTCGCGCTTTATGAGCCTCACCCAGGAGCTGGAGAACCTGCGCCAGGACATGCGCACCTACCACGCCCGCCAACGCAGCAACCGCGATATCGTCAGCCATATGCAGCTGCACGGCCACTGGCTGAACCGCGGCTAGCACTATCAGCCCACCGCGTACTAGTTTGCGGCTATTGGTGGCTCTTAGTAGCTATTAGATGCGTATGTATACTTGCAAGAATTAAAAAATTGCGTATATTGACGGTCAGGCGCGTTGCGACAGCGACGCCCTAATTCCGAGGCCCAGCCATTTTGTGGTTGGGCTTTCGTGTATCTGGAGCATGGAGGCTAACATTGCTATACATCGCCTATCTTGACGAGTTTGGCCACGCAGGCCCCTACCTTGGTAATGACCACCCCAAACACCATACCCATCCAGTGTTTGGTATTGGCGGCTTTGTGTTGCCGTACTACAAGGTACGGGCGTTTTCTTCCTTCTTCTTCCAGCTTAAAAACCATCTTCTAAGTACTGATCTTGCCAATACTCAAGCCAAGGCGGTAGCGGATCAGCAACCCTTTCATCCCGCAAAGTGGGAGAAAAAAGGGACATCAGTGCTGACCGAGAAGAATGTCACCCGCTATCGTGAAACCAGAGCAGCAGTCAATCGAATCTTGAATCGTATCAGAGACGATGAGGGCTTCGCCTTCTATGTCGGGCAGCAGAAGAAACCAGGGCTGGAACTGGACTCCACCAAGCTTTATCTCGATGTGATGAGAGAGGTGATCAAACGGCTCGATCAAGAGTGCTGTACAGATAACAGCAAGTTGATGATCATCATCGACCAGCATACCGAACGGAAAAAAATAGTCGAAACAGCGTCAATCGAGATGTTCGGTGAGCACGGAAGACGTTGTCTTATCGAACCACCGACGCAAGTAGAAAGCCATCTGTATCAGACGATTCAGTGTGCTGACTGGCTATGCGCCCTGTATGGCAGGCTGAGTCACTATACCTGCGAGCCAGAAGCCAAGGCCGGGTTTCACGTCTTCGAAAAGTACTTCGGTGAACGGTTAAAACAAGTTCATAAACGAAGCAGTATTCGCACATTTGGCGGGCCTGCCAGCCCCGCCAAATTGCAACTGCTGGCTGATAGGTTCTCAGCGACCGGATGAAACAAGGGGCGCTATTGCGCCCCCAGTCCTTTCAGTACCAACTGCCGCCCCTCTGGCGTCAGTGATCCAAGTAGCCCCAGCACCAACTGGTTTGTCGTCCTGGCCGATGGACTCAGCGTGTGAGTGAACGACAGCGTGGCTACCCAGCTATGACCACACTCCGCATCAGTGCACTGGCAATAGAGATCGGAGACCTCATCGCTCAGCCGATTGGTCTTGGTAATACGGCCTCGCTGGCCACACTCTTTGCAAAAAACCCGCATCACCCCTCCCGATAAATCGAAATCTCAATCACTAGATAGCATCTTACATCAATGAGACTGTGTTTTTATACAGCGGAGCCTATCGCTTCTCGAAACGTGACCCACAGCGCCCGGGGCAGGCCTGCGCTGTTGATGGCGTCCTGCACCAACTCACACAGCGGCAGTACCTCGTTCCTGGAATAGGTGGCATCGTACTTCTCGGGATCCCCGAGCCCGCCGCCGTTGATCGGGATGATACCGGCCAGCGCCGCCGGAAAGCGGTGCGCCGTCAGCACGTCCTGGGAAGTGATCCCCTTGATGGCCGCGAACTCGTCCTTGGTCGCGATATCCCCCACCGGGATCAGCTTGATGCCATCGGGCTTGCCGTCCGGGATGTTCACGAACATCGAGCGGAAGTTCCCCACCCCCTTGGAGTTCGCGATCATCTCCTTCATCTCCTCCTCGGTGTCGTCGTCCATGTTCGGGTCGGTCGCGTAGAAGATGAACCCCATGTGGGCGCCGTTGAGGAAGTATTTGCGCCGAAACAGGGTGGCATCCTGGTTGAGCAGGGCAGACTGCAAGCCGCCCAGGTAGTCGGGCATGCCATAGACCTGCTGCTCGGGGTCATACTGGGCCAGCCAAATCACATCATCCGGGCGGTAAATCAGGTTCGGCTTGCCCTGCTGCAGGTAGACAAAGCAGCCATCCTCGCGCCGGCGCAGATAGACGCTCGAGAGCGGGTGCAGCCCCACCACCTGGCCGAAACTGTTGCGCAGCTTCAGCAAGCCACCATCACCAAACTGCAGGTAGTTGTGCACGAACGCCGTGATGGTGGCGCGTTGATTGGTAAAGCGCCCCGCCACCATGTTCCGCCTCGCCATCAGGATGGCCCCATGGTGGGCATTGGCCCGGGCCACCTTGGCCAGCCCTTTGCGGTCGATGGGCGGCTGGTAGTATTCCCCATAGGGGTTGTAAAACACCCCGGTGTAATCGGTCATCCAGGCCGTGGGGTCGATGGCCTCCGGCATGCTGAACACCACCGAGGGCCGAGGGGATGAAGCGGCCGCCTGGGCCGGTTGTTGTGTCTTTCGCTTGGTCATGCTGCCTTCTTCTCTTGGCTGGTTGCCCAGGTGGATTTGCGTTTGCGGTGGGTATCAAGGGGCTCATTGGCCACGGCGTGGGCGATGGCAAAAAACACGTCTGCGTGTCCGGTCACGTTGTCCCGGGCGGCACGGAACGTCATCTGGCCGCCGCCGGTAGTGCTGCGCTTGATGGCGAGGAAGGCGAGCGGGATGTCCCGATCAGTGCTGTCCCACTCGATGCGGTTCGCTTCCACCACATCGATCATCTTGAGCACCAGCCGCGACTTGCTCTCGATGCTGTAGTTGATGGGGTGGCACACCCCTTTGAAGACCGGCTTCAAGAGGTCAAACACCCCGGAGCCGATGCCAGAGACATCGACCCCGAGATAGGTGACCCGGAACTTCTTGGCGATGCGCTCGATCTCCTGCGCCTGGAACTGGAAGTTGAGCCCGCGCCAGTAGTGCTTTTCCAGCACCCGGAAGCGCTCGCCGGCGACGGTGGGCGGGGCGACCACCACCAGGGTGGCATTGTCGCGGGTGCGGCTAGGGTCATAGCCCATCCACACCTCGCGCCGCCCGAACGGTTCAGGCCGCCCGGGCTTGTAGTCCTCCCACCGGGTCGGGTCCACCCCTGCCCGCTCCATATCCTGAAACTTGAACACCGACAGGGCATCGTCGATAAAGCGGCACATGTAGAGGCGGTCGAACACCTCTTCGGGGTATTCGTCTTTCAGCTCCTCGATATCAATGCGGTCGCAACCAAGGCGGATAGCGTCCTCGACAGTGATGACATAGCGCCACTGCCGATCGGGGCAGATGCGGCCACCGTCGCGCAGGTCATCCTCTCCAGGGAAGTCGATAGCAATTCGGCTTGGTTTCTGACCCTTCCAGCGATCCCCGGTCCAGAACCGATACGCTTCGTGAGTCTTACTCGATGGCGTCGAGAAGAAGGTCTTGCGCCAGTGACTCTGGGTCGCCATGGCACTGGCCACGTCGGAGAGCTTCTCGAAGTTGGGGATCCAGAAATACTCATCGATGTACGTGTTGCCGGAGCGGGACTGCGCACTGTTGGAGTTGGTGGAGCAAAAAATAAGCTCGGCACCGTTCGACAGCACGATGGGGTTGCCGGTCAGGGTGACACCGAGGAAGGTCTGGGCAATCTTGCAGATGTAGGAGCGGAACACCTCCGCCTGGGCCCGGGTAGCGGACAAGAATATCTGGTTGCCACCATTCAGAATGGCATCTTCCAGCGCCTCACCGGCGAAGTAGTAGGTCATGCCGATCTGACGGGACTTGAGGATATTGCGGGTACGCGGCAGCGCCGGGTCGTTCTTGGCCTCCCGCACACGCAACTGATAGCCGAACAGGGTGCCCAGCCACTCGGTAAAGTCATCGGCCGTCAGGTGCCCGATCTCGTTCTTGGCCTTCTTGCCGCCCTTGCGGCCGCCCCCTCCCAGGCTGTTGTGCTCACGCTTGCCACGGCTGGGCCCGGGTTCACTCCCTTCCGCCCGCTGGGTCTTGAGGGCCTGCTCACGCTCGGCCCACTTGAGCGCCTTCTCTTTGAGGCTGACATGGTGGCCGATGAGCCGGTCCAGCTCCTCTTGCTCGCCCGGGGTTTTCTTCTCGCGGTGCAGCAACACCTGCACCCGGCGATTGATGGCATCCTCCACCGCCTCTTCGGTCAGCAGGTCACGCCAGCCGAGCTTTTCGGCCCAGTAGTAGATGATGCGACAGGAGTTGAGCCCCAGTTCGTCCTTGATCTCCTGGGGTGTCCATCGTTTAAGGTAGAGTCCCTTCGCCGCATTGCGGATCTCTTCGGGGTACGCCAC